>CAVOGG010000004.1:0-1427865 GCA_963695175.1 uncultured Actinomycetota bacterium | reverse complement strand
TGAACACGCGCTCCCCGCTGCGGGCGGGCGCCGAGCGGAGGGTGGACCAGTGAGCACCTTCACCTGCCCCAACGGGCACGCGTCGACAGCGAGCGACTACTGCGACATCTGTGGGGTCCCCATCCCGGCGGGTGCAGCGGTCCCGGCCGGTGCCGCGCGTGCCGGCGGGTGCCGCGGCCCCGGCCGGCGGTGTGGCGCCCCCTGACTCGTCCGGGAGCCCGGCCGGCGCCGGAGGCGGGGAGGCCTCGGCGGGCACGATGCCCGACCCGCAGGTGTGTCCCAACTGCGCCTCTCCCCACGACGCCGCGGCACTGTTCTGCGAGGCCTGCGGCTACGACTTCACCACGGGCACGATGCCGCGCCCGCCGGACCCCTCGACCGGTGCGGACGCCGACGCCGGGTCCACCGGTGATGAGGGCCCGGCATCCGTGGCTCCCGCCATCGCCGTCGACTGGGTGGCCGAGGTCTGGGTCGACCCGGACTGGTACGCCGCCCAGGAGAGCGAGGACCCCTGCCCGTCGCCGGGGCTCCCGGCCGTCGTCGAGCTCGCGGCGAAGAGCGTGCTCGTCGGGCGGCCGTCCACGAGCCGCAACATCCACCCGGAGGTCGACTGCACCGGTGACCCGGGGGTGAGCCGCCGGCAGGCGCAGCTGACCACCGACGGGCGTCGGTGGTGGGTCGAGGACCTCCAGTCGTCCAACGGCACCTACGTCGGGCCGGCGAGCGGTCCCCTGCCGACCGACCCGGTCCCACCCGGCCAGCGCCGTGAGCTGTCCGAGGACGACCGGATCTACGTGGGCGCGTGGACCCGGCTCGTCGTGCGGCGCGCCACCCCGGAGGAACGCGGCCAGTAACCCGGGCCGCCCCCCTCGTCGGCACAACTTTCTCGCCCGATGCGGGAACGTTGAGGCCTCAGGGGGACATCGCGAGGAAGAGGAACGCCGCGAACAGGGTCAGGTGCACGCTGGCCTGCAGCCGGGTCGCCCGCCCCGGCACGACGGTCAGCACCGCCACGACCACGGTGATCGCCAGCAGCGTGATCTGGGTGGCGCCGAGGCCGAGGTGCAGCGGGGTCGGGATCCAGATCGACGCGACGGCCAGGGTCGGGATGGTCAGGCCGATGCTGGCCATCGCCGAGCCCATCGCGAGGTTCAGCGAGGTCTGCACCCGCCCGCGGCGCGCCGCGTTGGCCGCCGCCAGGGTCTCGGGCAGCAGCACGAGCAGCGCGATGACGACACCGACGAACGACACCGGCAGGCCCACCGCGAGCACGCCGTCCTCGATCGCCGGTGACTCGACCTTGGCCAGCCCGACCACCGCGACGAGCGAGAGCAGCAGGAAGCCGAGCGACACCCAGGCGTCGCGCGAGCTCGGCGGGTCGGCGTGCTCGTCCTCGGCGAGCGGCTTGCCGTCGGGCGCCACCGGGAGGAAGAAGTCGCGGTGCCGCACGGTCTGGGTCACGACGAACGCGAGGTAGAGCGCGAGCGAGGCCACCGCCGCGAAGGCCAGCTGGCCCGAGGTGAACTCCGGGCCGGGCTGGCTCTCGGTGACGGTCGGCAGCACCAGGCAGACCGTGGCCAGGGTGGCGACCGTGGCCAGCATCCCGCCGGTGCCCTCGGCGTTGAAGCGGACGGTTCCGAAGCGGCGGGCGCCCATGAGGAGCGACAGGCCGAGGATGCCGTTGATCGTGATCATCACCGCCGCGAAGACGGTCTCGCGGGCCAGGGTGGCGGCCTCGTCTCCGCCGGACAGCATCAGCGTGACGATGAGCGAGACCTCGATGACGGTGACAGCCACCGCGAGCACGAGCGACCCGAACGGCTCCCCCACCCGGTGGGCGACCACCTCGGCGTGCTGCACCGCCGCGAGCACCGCCCCTGCCAGCAGCAGCGCGACGACCACGACGACGGGGATGCCGATGTCGCGCCCCCACGTGGCGACGAGGGCGAGCAGGGCGACGACAGGCAGGACCCGCCACACCAGGGTCGTGGTGCGCGAGGTGGTTGCCATGCTCAGCCCGCGACTCCGGCCGGCGACTCGGCGAGCGACCGTTCGGCCGCCTCGACGAGGTTGGAGAGCAGCATCGCCCGGGTCATCGGGCCGACCCCGCCGGGGTTGGGGCTGACGAAGCCGGCGACGTCCCAGACGCCCGGGGCGACGTCACCCGCGACGACCGACTTGCCGGTGGCCTCGTCGACGACCCGCGAGACGCCGACGTCGAGCACGGCGGCGCCGGGCTTGACCATGTCGGCGGTGATGATGCCGGGCACGCCGGCGGCAGCGACGACGATGTCGGCCTGGCGCACCTCGGCGGCCAGGTCACGGGTGCCGGTGTGGCACAGGGTGACCGTGGCGTTCTCGGACTTGCGGGTGAGGATCAGGCCCAGCGGGCGCCCGACGGTGATGCCGCGACCGACGACGACGACCTTGGCGCCGGCGATCGGCACGTCGTAGCGGCGGAGCAGCTCGATGCAGCCGACCGGCGTGCAGGGCAGCGGCGCCGGGTGGCCGAGCACGAGCCAGCCGAGGTTGGTGGGGTGCAGGCCGTCGACGTCCTTGGCCGGGTCGACGGCCGACAGGATGGCGTTCTCGTCGAGGCCGGTGGGCTGCTGCACGATGAAGCCGGTGCACTGGGGGTCGTCGTTCAGCTCGTGCACGACGGCGAGCACCTCGTCCTGCGAGGTGCCGGCGGGCAGGTCGCGGCGCAGGCTGCGGATGCCGATCTCCGCGCAGTCGCGGTGCTTGGCGCCGACGTACCAGTGGCTGCCCGGGTCGTCACCGACGAGCACGGTGCCGAGGCCGGGGACCACCCCGTGCTCGGCGAGCGCCGCGACGCGGCGGCGCAGCTCCTCCTTGATCGTGCCGAGGATCGCCTTGCCGTCCAACGTGGTCGCAGTCACGCGGCCGATTCTTTCACGGCCGGCGGGAGGGACTTCCCAGGGCGAGGCGCGCGGCGGATGCCGTGGCACGGCATCCGGCCTGCTTCGCACCCGGAGCTTCACCTCGACACCGGAACCGACGGGGTGCCGAGGTGAAGGTTCCTGGATCGGGCGAAAAAGTTGAGGTCAGGCGGGGAGGGCCGCGGCGAGGGCGGCCAGGGCCGCCGGGAAGCACTCGGCCGGCGGGGTGACCAGGCCGGCGCCGACCTGGCCGGTGCCCGCCACCCGCCCGGCCATGCCGGTGTTGATCTGCGGCAGGATGCCGGTGCGCACCACCTTGGTGACGTCGATGCCGGTCGGGGTGCCCCGGAACCCGAGGATCGGCACCTGGTAGACCGGGTGCTCGCCGGTCGTCACCTCGTACATCGTGCGGGTCGCCCGCAGCGCGAACGGCACGTCGCCGCCGACGAAGCGCACGATCGCCGGTGCCGCCGCCATCGCGAAGCCGCCGATGCCGCCGGTCTCGGTGATCGCCGAGTCGCCGATGTCGGGGTTGGCGTCGTCCGGGCCGTACTCACCGAGGAAGAGGCCCTCGGGGGTGTTGGCCGGCCCGGTGAACCACTGGTCGCCGGTGCCGGACACCCGGATGCCGAAGTCGGTGCCGTTGCGCGCCATCACCGTGACGACGCTCGAGCCGGGGATGCCCTCGGCAGCGCGGGTCGCGAGCTTGCAGGCCGGCATCCCGAGGTTGAGGAAGAAGTGCTCGTTGGCGCCGGAGAACCGCACCGCCTCGGCGACGTCGGCCGAGGAGGCGTCGGCGGTGATCATGCCGGGCAGCAGCTCACGCAGCAGCATCAGCGAGCCGGCGCGGTTGCGGTTGTGGCCCTCGTCGCCCATCTGGAGCATCTGGGCGATGATCGCGCGGATGTCGATCGGCCCGGTGGAGCGCACGGCCTGCCGAAGGATCGGGCCGAGCACGCGGGTCATCCAGTGCAGCCGCTCGATCACCTCGGGCCCGTACGCGCCGTAGCGCAGCACCTTGCCCAGGCCCTCGTTGAGCGAGCACCACGAGTCGTGGCCGTGCACGTCGTCGCGCAGCGCGTAGACCCACATCGACGGGCTGACCACCCCGGCCATCGGGCCGACGGCGCCGCGGTGGTGGCAGGGCTCGAGGTCGAACTCGCCTGCGGCGAGGCGGTTCTCGGCGTCCTCGGGGGTGTCGGCCAGGCCCTCGAAGAGCACCGCCCCGATGAGGGCGCCGCGCATCGGGCCGCTGGCCCGCTCCCACTCCAGCGGCGGGCCGGCGTGCAGGAAGGTGCCGCGCTCGAGGCCCAGCGCCTCGGACGCCGGCACGACGTCGACGAGCACGGCCTCGGCGGTCGTCATCCGCTCGAAGGCCAGGGCGTTGGCGGCGGCCCGCCGGGGGTCGCCCATGACGCGGGCGAGGTCGGTCTCGGTGCCGCCCATCGGCGGCTGCCACTGGGTCTCGGTGACGGGCACGGCCTGCTCGCGCAGCGCGTCGGCGAGCAGCGACACCCCGGCCGTCGCGACGACCGGGTCGGTCTCGAGCAGGCCGCGCAGGGGTCGGTCGCCCGGGGTCGGCGTCGTCGTCATCGCGGGCTCCCGAGGAGGTCGAGCGCGTGCCGGGTGGCGGCGCCGTTGGACAGGAAGACCGAGGCGCCGGCGTCGGCGAGCACCTCGGCGCAGCGCGCGCGGTTCTGCGGGTCGGCGTCGGTGCCGGTCAGCGACACCACGACCGGCAGCGCCCGGTGGTCGGCGTGGGCGAGCGCGCGCGCCGACCGCACGGCATCCGCGAGCTCGCCGGCCGGGTCGGGGTGGGCGCCGTGGCCGAGCACGAGGTCGAGCAGCAGCACCCCGCAGGTCGGGTCGGCGGCCTCGCGGGCGATCCGCTCCATCCGCAGGGTCGGGTCGATCATCGGGTGGGCGCGGCCGCGGGTCAGGCCGTCGTCGCCGAAGTCGATGACGACGTGCCCGGGGTCGGTGAGGTCGGGCCCCAGGGCGAGCTCGGGTGCGTGCGCGATGTTGCTGCGGATGCCGCCCAGCCTCGCCTCCGCGACCGTCATCGCCTCGTCGGCCAGGGTGCCGCCGCAGAACAGGCCGCGCAGGGAGGGGCCGGTGGCCAGGGCCGGGTCCTCCGGCGCCGCGAGGGTGACCGGCCAGGTCGGCACGTCGTGGCCCTCGGCCCCGAGGAAGGCCTCGACTGCCTCGGTCAGGTCGGGGCGGCCCGGGCCGAGCACCGCCCAGTGCACCCGCAGGCCCAGCTCGGCGGCGTAGGCGCCGATGTCCTTGAGCACGGCGTCGTCCGGGGGCTTGGACACCACGAGCACGGTCTCGGTGGCGGGGTCGTCGGCGAGCGCCCGTAGCGCCTGCCGGGTGGAGCGCCCCGCGACGGCCGCCTTGAGGTCGCGCCCGCCGACACCGAGGCAGTGGCTCAGCCCGACCCCGGCGGCGTCGAGCAGGCACATCACCTGCTGCGCGCCGGTGCCCGACGCCGCCACGACGCCGACCGAACCGGGCCGCACGACGTTGGCGAACCCGAGGGCGACACCACCGACGTGGGCCGTGCCGCAGTCGGGGCCCATGACGAGCACGTCGGCGGCGGCCGCGGCGTCCTTGAGGCGCACCTCGTCGTCGACGGAGACGTTGTCGGAGAACAGCATCACGCTCAGGCCCGAGGCGATGGCGTCGAAGGTCTCGGTCACGGCGTGCTGGCCGGGCACCGAGATGACGGCCAGGGTCGCCCCCGAGCGCGCAGCGGCCGAGCCGAGGGTGCGTGGGGGGACCTCGTCGTCGCCGCCTCCGCCGCTCGAGTCGCCAGTCCCCCGTAGCCCGGCGAGCGCATCGGTGACCGCCGCCAGCCCGGCATCCAGACCGGCTTTGTCGTCGGCCCGGATGGCGACGACGAGGTCGTTGGGGCCGGCCTCGTCGGGAACGTCGAAGCCCATGCTGCGCAGCACGTCGACGTTCAGCTCGGTCGCCATCGCCACCTGGGCAGCAGCGACGCCCGCGGTGCCCGCGACGGCGCGGGAGACCTGCATCAGGCTCACCGAGTCGTGGTAGGCGCCGCGGCGCAGCTCGACGTGGGTCGTCATGCGGCACTCCGTCCGGTCGGTCTTCCCGCCGTGAGTGCGGAAGTGGTCGCCCTGGCAACCGCTTCCGCACTCGTGGCGAGGGGTCAGCGAGTTCAGGGCGGCTCGGATGCCGGTCACCGTGTCGGCGCCCGACGTGTGGCCGATGGCGAGCACGGCCGGCAGGGCGCGGCGCACGGCCTCCGCGTCGCCGGCGACGGCGGCGTCGACCAGGGTGACGACCGGTCGGGCGGCGTAGCCGTCGGCGGCCGCGTCGAGCAGGGCGGCCGAGACCGCGGTCGTGGCGCCGAGCCGGGCGCGCACGGCATCCGCGAGCGCCTCACCGGCACCGAGCGCGTGGGCGACGAGCAGCGCTCCGGCGAGCGCGTCATCCCCCGACGGCGTCAGCCCCGGCCCGCGCCCCACCAGCCCGGCCACGGCCGGGCCCACCACGTCGCCGTGAGTGCGCAAGTGGTCGTCCTGGCTGCCATTTCCGCACTCAACGCGAGAAGGGGCGAGGGAGCAGACGGTGCGGATGCCGTCAGCCAGCCATCCGCCCTCGTCCCCCGTCGCGCACCGCGCCAGAGTCGCGTCCACCTCTGCGTGCCGCGCAAGCGCGGCATCCACCTCGGCATGAGTGCGGAAGTGGTCGCCCGGGCGACCGCTTCCGCACTCGCCGCGAGAGGGAGCGGCAGCGGCGGGGCGGACGCGGGAGGGACGCCAGGTGCGGGCGGCCACGACGTCGACGCCCGGCAGCGACACCCGGCCCCCACCGACGAGCACCTCGTCGCCTGCGTCGACGCCCCACGACACCGCCCCCGCCGGCACGGCGAGCCGGACGGCGGTCGGGAGCGCGACGGCATCCGAGGTGACGACGGGCAGCACCGACCCGCGAACCGACAGGTACAGCGCGTACCGGTGCGCGGCGAGGACCGTCGCGGCGAGCGGCTCGCCCTGCACCACCGCGGCCACCAGCGTCGAGACGGCCGCGGGCAGCGCGGGTCGCGAAACAGGCCGGTCCGTGGGCATGGGGCGACGCTATCGAGGGGTCTACTGTGACCGGATGGTCATTGTTGCCAACGATCAGCCCCGGGACGCACAGACCTTGCCATCGCACGGTGAGACTGCGGCCCGCCCCAGCGTCGACCTCGACGCCCTCCCGAGCGACCCGGCCACCCGCGTGGGGGCCCTGGAGCAGATCGTCGAGCAGCAGGCGGCCCTGCTCGAGCGCGAGGACGAGGTGCACCGGGTGCTCGTGCGGATCGTGCTCGCCGGCGGTGCCCTCGCCGAGCTCAGCGACGCCGTCGCCGGCTTCTTCCAGGGGGCGGCCGTGGTGGCCACCACCGACGGCCGGGTGCTGGCGATGGCCGGCGCCGAGGGCGAGGTCGAGCGCACCCGGGCCCTCGACTGCTTCGACCGCACCGGCCGCCTGGTCGTCGAGAGCGAGCCGGTCGGGCCCCGCGACCCCGACTCCCCCGGCAGCACCCGGGCCTTCGTCAAGATCGTCGCCGGCTCGTCCGACCACGGCCTGCTCGGCGCGTTCTCGCCCGAGCGCCCGCTGACCGCCGCCGACGTGCACCTGCTCGAGCGGGCGGCCACGGTCGCGGCGCTGGCCATCACCAAGGAGCAGGCCGTCGCGGCGGTCGAGAGCAAGTACCGCGCCGAGTTCCTGCGCGACGCCCTCGCCGGGCGCGCCGGGGAGCCGGCCGACGCGGTCTCGCACGCGGCATCCCTGGGCTGGGACATCGCGCGGCCGATGGTCGTCGTGGTCGCCGACACCGACGAGAACGACGAGGAGACCACCCGCTCGCCCGACGAGGTGCGTTCCCTCCAGGAGCGGTTCGTGCGGGCCTGGGTTCAGGCGGTGCGGGCGCGCGACACCAGCGTGCCCGTCGCCGGCTTCAGCCAGGAGGTCGTCGCGCTGGTGCCGGTCGGCCCGGACAGCGACGTGGATGCCGTGATGCGCACCGTCGGCGAGATCGCCAAGGTCGTGCGCGGTGACGGCGGCGGTGGCCGGCGAAGCTTCTCGACCGGGGTGTCGCGGCCGATCACCTCGGTGGCCGACCTGCCCGCGGCCTACGACGAGGCGCTGAAGGCGGTGCACGTCGGGCGGCAGATGCACGGCGAGTCGGCCCTGACCCACTTCGACGGCCTCGGCATCTACCGGCTGCTCGCGCTCATCCCCGACGGCGCCGACCTGCGCCGCTTCGTCGAGGAGTCGCTCGGCGAGCTGGCCCACGACGACTCCCCCGAGAACGCCGACCTGCGCCGCACCCTGTCGGTGCTCATCGACACCAACCTCAACGTGGCCGAGACCGCGCGGCAGCTGTTCTTCCACTACAACACGCTGCGCTACCGCATCGCCAAGCTCGAGCGGATGCTCGGCCCGTTCACCTCGGACCCGCAGCTGCGGCTCACCCTGGCCCTCGCCCTGCGGATCCACCAGATGCGCGGCATCTGACCCGACACCTCGCAGCGGCATCTGACCCCGGCGCTTCGCACCGGAAAGTTCACCATCGCAGCGGAACCGTTCCCCTGCGATGGTGAAGGTCGAGGGATCGGGCGGGAAAGTTGTGCCGAACGAAACGGCATCCGGCTGTCAAGGATTGCTGAGGGTGTCGCCTGACGCGGTCACTACCGTCCGTGTATCACTTGCGAGTGAGCCGCGTCACGGTCGATGCGGCCGACCCGTAACGCCGTTAGAGAGGTCACTGCCATGGCGCTGGGCTTGGGTTGGACGCTGAAGGGCGACGGGCGCGCGCTCGGGCCCGACGAGGTGGTGGCGCCGGACGAGCGCCTGTCGTGGGGCAAGACCGCGGGCCTGGGTGCCCAGCACGTCGTGGCCATGTTCGGTGCGACCTTCGTCTTCCCGCTGGTCATGGGGCTCAACCCCCAGCTGGCGATCATGATGAGCGGCGTCGCGACCATCGCGTTCCTGCTCATCGTCGAGGGCAAGGTGCCGAGCTACCTCGGCACGTCGGCCGCGTTCGTCGGCGGCGTGACCGCGATCCGGGTGAACGGCGGCACCTCCTCCGAGGTCACCGGGGCGATCCTCGTCGCGGGCCTGGTACTGCTCCTCCTCGGCGTGCTCATCCACTTCCTGGGCTCCGCGGTGCTCCACAAGGTGCTGCCTCCCGTGGTCACCGGTGCCGTCGTCATGCTGATCGGCTTCAACCTGGCCCCGGTCGTCGCCGGCATCTACTGGCCGCAGGACCAGTGGGTCGCGCTGGCCACGATGACCTTCACGATCGTCGCGGCCGTGGCCTTCCGCGGGTTCATCAGCCGCATCGCGGTGTTCCTCGCCCTGATCTTCGGCACCGCGCTGTCCTGGCTCCTCGACAACACGGTGGGCCAGATCAACTCCGTGCTCGGCGGCGCCACCGAGGCCACCAACCACCTGCGCTGGGACACCTCCCTGGTCAGCAGCGCCTCGTGGTTCGGCTTCCCCTCGCAGACCATCGTCGGCGCCGACGGCAAGGAGGTCGTCGGGTGGCACACCCCGACCTTCACCACGGCCGCGATCCTGCTCGTGCTGCCGGCGGTCATCGCCCTCATCGCCGAGAACACCGGCCACGTCAAGGCGGTCGCCGAGATGACCGGCCACGACCTCGACGCCGTCATGGGCCGCGCGATCGCCGCCGACGGCTTCGGCACCGTGCTCGCCAGCTCGGTCGGTGGCTCCCCCACCACGACCTACGCCGAGAACATCGGCGTCATGGCCGCCACCCGGGTCTACTCCACCGCCGCCTACTACGTGGCCGCCGCCGTCGCGATCGTCTTCGGGCTCTCGCCGAAGTTCGGCGCCCTGGTGGCCTCGATCCCCGGTGGCGTGCTGGGCGGCATCACCGTCGTGCTCTACGGCATGATCGGCCTGCTCGGCGCGAAGATCTGGAAGGAGAACGGGGTCGACTTCGGCAACCCGATCAACCTCGTCCCGATCGCGGCCGGCATCATCATCGGCATCGGCAACGTCAAGGTCGACATCACCGAGGACTTCTCCCTCGAGGGCATCTCGCTCGGCACCATCGTCACGATCGTCGGCTACCACCTGGCGCGGGCGATCGCCCCGAAGGAGCTGCGCGACCGGGCCGACGGCACCGCGATCTCCGTGGGTGACCACGTCTACGGCGACAGCGACGGCGTCGACGACCTCTACCAGGCGGGCTACCCCGGCGCCCCGGGCGAGCGCGACCCGGAGCGCGACCGGCGCCCCTGACCCGAACCGACCATCGCCCCGCCCGGGGGCAACCACCTCCCGGGCGGGGCGGTGCCTTTCCCCGGACCCTTCGAAGAGGCAGGATCGCTCAGGTGAAGCCCGCACCGTTCGTGCACCACGCACCCCGCAGCGTCGACGAGACCGTCGCGGTGCTCGCCGAGGTCGGCCACGACGGCAAGGTGCTCGCCGGCGGGCAGAGCCTGATCCCGGTGCTCAACATGCGCCTGGCCAGCCCCGGCCACCTCGTCGACATCAACGGCGTGACCGGGCTGGATGCCGTGCACGTCACCGACGCATGGGTGCGGGTGGGTGCGCTGGTGCGGCACGCAGGGCTCGAGCGTGACGACGAGGCGGATGCCGCGCTCCCGCTGCTGCGCCAGGCGGTGCGCAACGTCGCGCACCCCGCCATCCGCAACCGCGGCACCACGGTCGGGTCGATCGCGCACGCGGACCCCGCCGGCGAGATGCCCTCGGTGCTGGTGCTGACCGGCGGTGTCGTCGAGGCCGTCGGCCCCGGTGGACGGCGCCAGATCGACGCGGCCGACTTCTTCGAGGGGCCGCTCGAGACGACCCTGCGGCACGACGAGCTGGTCGAGGCGGTGCGCTTCGGCCGGTTCGCGCCCGGCACCCGTTCGGCATTCCTCGAGTCGGCCCGGCGGCACGGTGACTACGCCCTGGCCGGCGTCGCGGTGGCGGTCGAGGTGGGCGAGAACGGTCAGGTGCGTTCAGCGC
The DNA here is from genome assembly GCA_963695175.1 of uncultured Actinomycetota bacterium. GTDB lineage: Bacteria > Actinomycetota > Actinomycetes > Actinomycetales > Dermatophilaceae > Fodinibacter. The sequence continues at coordinate 1,416,949 of CAVOGG010000004.1, read as the reverse complement.
GAGCCTCGTTCGTGTCGGTGACACCGGTGCCCACCGTGCTCGACCTCACGCCCGCGTTCACCGGCCGGGATGCCGTGGCGCCCGTCCCCGAGGACGTCGTCGAGCTGGTGCGTGCCCACGTCGAGCCCGAGGGCGACATCCACGCCAGCGCCGACTACCGGCGGATGCTGGTCGCCGAGCTCACCCTCAGGGCGCTCGCCACCGCCACCGCCGCCGGCGACGTGGAGGGCGCGGCATGAGCGCCTCGACCGCGGCGGGCGAGCCGACCGCCGAGCAGCTGCTCGACATCCGGTTGCGGGTCAACGGAGTGCTGCGCTCCGCACCGGCGCCGGCCCGGCGGCTGCTGTCCGACTTCCTGCGCCACGACCTGGCCCTCACCGGTACCCACGTCGGCTGCGAGCACGGCGTCTGCGGCGCGTGCACCGTACTCGTCGACGGCAAGCCGATGCGGTCCTGCCTGATGTTCGCCGTCACGGCCCAGGCCCACGAGATCACCACCGTCGAGGGCATCGGCAACGACCCCGAGGCGATGAGCCCGGTGCAGCAGGCGTTCGCCGAGTGCCACGGGCTGCAGTGCGGCTTCTGCACACCGGGGTTCATCACGACCATCACCGCCTACCTCGACGAGAACCCCGACCCCACCCCGGAGGAGGCCCGCGAGGCCATCTCGGGCAACCTGTGCCGCTGCACGGGCTACCAGAACATCGTCAAGGCGGTCGGTCGCGCGGCCGAGATCCGCCGCGAGGTGGCACCGTGAGCACCCGCCAGTTCGGCGAGAAGGTGCAGCGCCGCGAGGACCCCCGGCTGCTCACCGGCAACGGCCGCTACCTCGACGACCTCGGCCACACCGCACTCGCGGCCGCCTTCGTGCGCAGCCCGCACGCCCACGCCCGGGTGGTCGACGTCGACATCGACGACGCGTGGGAGGTCGACGGCGTCGAGGCGATCTACACCTGGGACGACCTCACCGGCCGGGTCGCCGAGCCGCTCCCCGTGCTCATCCCCCACCCCGCGATGACCCACGCCCGCACCGGCTACTGCCTGGCCAAGGACGAGGTCAACCACGTCGGCGAGGCCGTGGTCATGGTCGTCGCCCGCGACCGCTACCTCGCCGAGGACGCCGCCCAGCGCATCCGGGTCACCTACGAGCAGCTGCCGGTCGTGGTCGGCATCGACAACGCCCGCTCGGGGGCGAGGCTGGTGCACGACGACGTGCCCGACAACGTCAGCGCCCACCTGCTCCAGGAGGTCGGCGACCTCGAGACCGCCATGGCCGCCGCCCCGAACCGCCTCACCCTCGACCTGGCCATCGAGCGCAGCGCGTGCACCCCGATGGAGGGCAAGGGCGTCTACGCCAAGTGGGACCTCGACGAGGGCTCGCTGCGCCTGTACTCCTCCACCCAGACCACCACCGGCGTGCGGGCCGCGGTCGCCGCCAAGCTGGGGATGCCGTTGGCCAAGGTCGAGTGCATCGCCCCCGACGTCGGTGGTGGCTTCGGCGTCAAGATCATGCACCCCTGGCCCGAGGAGGTGCTCGTGCCGTGGGCGGCCCGCAACCTGCGCCGCGAGGTGAAGTGGACCGAGGACCGCCGCGAGCACTTCATCTCCAGCGCGCACGAGCGCGGCCAGCTGCAGGAGGTGACCGTCGGCTTCGACGACGAGGGCCACCTGCTCGCGCTCGACGTGAAGTTCTGGCACGACAACGGCGCCTACACGCCCTACGGCATCATCGTGCCGATCATCACCGCCACCCAGCTGCTCGGCCCCTACAAGCCGGGTGCCTACCGCGTCGAGTTCTGGTCGCTCTACACCAACACCGTTCTCGTGACGCCGTATCGGGGCGCCGGCCGCCCCCAGGGCTGCTTTGCCATGGAACGCGCGATGGATGCGATCGCGGCGCACCTCGGCCTCGACCGTGCCGAGGTGCGCTCACGCAACTTCATCCAGCCCGACGAGATGCCCTACGACCACGGCCTGATGTTCCAGGACGGCCGGCCGCTGAAGTACGACTCGGGTGACTTCCCGGCATCCCTGGCCAAGCTCAAGGCGCTCGTCGGCTGGGACGACTTCGCGGCCTACCGCGAGCAGGCGGAGGCCGAGGGCCGGAGGGTGGGCCTGGGCATCGGCTGCTACGTCGAGGGCACCGGCGTCGGCCCCTACGAGGGCGGCCACGTGCACGTCGAGACCAGCGGGCGGGTCAACGTCGCCACCGGCCTGACCACGCAGGGCCAGGGCCACCAGACGATCCTCGCCCAGATCGTCGCCGACGAGCTCGGCGTGCGGATCGAGGACGTCCACGTCACCACGGGCGACACCCGCCGGATGCCGTACGCCGTCGGCACGTTCGCGTCCCGCGGTGCCGTGATGTCGGGCAACGCCGTGGCGCTGGCCGCCCGGGTGGTGCGCGCCAAGGCGCTGAAGATCGCGGCCGACGCCCTCGAGGTGTCGCCCGACGACCTCGAGATCGACGACGGCGTCATCTCGGTCAGGGGGGCGCCCGGAACCTCGATCGCCCTGTCGACCGTCGCGGTGCTGTCGAACCCGTTGCGCTACGCCTTCGACCAGTCCGCAGCTGCCGCAACCCAGTTCGCCGGAACCTTCGACCCCGACAAGCCGCCAGTGGCCGACGACGAGGAGCCCGGGCTCGAGGGCAAGGACTTCTACTCCCCCACCCAGGCCACCTTCGCCAACGGCATGCACGCCGCGATCGTCGAGACCGACCCGGTCACCGCCGAGATCACGATCCTGCGCTACTGCGTGGTGCACGACTGCGGCGTCATGGTCAACCCGATGATCGTCGAGGGCCAGGTGCACGGTGGTGTCGCCCAAGGGGTCGGCGGGGCACTCTACGAGCGGATGGCCTACGACGAGTCCGGGCAGCTGCTCAACGCCTCGTTCATGGACTTCCTGATCCCCTACGCCTCCGAGGTCCCCCACATCGAGACCGACCACCTCGAGACGCCGAGCCCGCTCAACCCGCTCGGCCTCAAGGGCGCCGGCGAGGCCGGCACCATCCCGGTGTCCGCCGTCATCGCCTCCGCCATCGAGGATGCCGAGGGGTTCACCATCCGCTCGATGCCGATCAGCCCGGCCGAGCTCTGGGACCTGCGGCGGCAGCACCTGACGACCACTGACCCCGTTCCCGCGCAGGAAGGTTCGCGATGAAGATCTCCGGCAGCTCCACGCTCGAGTCCCCCGTCGACAAGGTGTGGGAGGCGATCCAGGACCCTGCAGTGCTGGCCCGGACGCTGCCCGGCTGTGAGTCGCTCGCCGTCATCGGGGAGGACCGCTACGCCATGTCGGTCGTCGCCGGTGTGGCAGCCATCAAGGGCACGTACGCCGGTGAGGTGTCGCTGTCCGACAAGGTCGCGCCGAGCTCGCTGACGATGCGCGCCTCGGGTACCGGTGCCCCCGGCACCATCGACGCCGACGTCAAGGTGCAGCTGGCCCCCTCGGCCGACGGAGGCACCGAGCTGTCCTACGACGCCGACGCGTCGGTGGGTGGGGCCATCGGCGGCGTCGGCCAGCGGATGCTCGCCGGGGTCACCAAGAAGATGGCCGGCCAGTTCTTCACCGCCCTCGACCGCGACATCGCCGGGCTGGGCCCGGTGGCTGCCGACGGCGCCGGTGTGGGGGCCCCGGCTGGTGCGGCGGGAGCGGGTGGTGCGGCGGGAGCGGTTGGTGCGGCACCGGCATCCGGCGCCGTCTACCCCGGCCGGGCCGCCACGGCGAACGCCAACGCGACCCTCAACCTCGACAACGGCACGGGCTTCGCGCTCGGCGTGCTCGTCGGCGGCCTGCTGGCGCTGGCCGGCGTGGCCCTCGGCGCCCGGATCGGGCGCGGGTCCCAGGCTCTGCGTGGGCGGCTGTGATGCGTGCCTTCACCGCCGCCGCCGTCCAGGTCGCGCCCGTTCCCGGCCCGCTCACCGCCGACTCGGTCGCGGCCAACGTGGCCAAGCTCGTCGAGTTCACCCGCCGCTGCGTCGAGGCCACCGGGGCCGAGCTGGTCGTGCTCCCGGAGTCGGCCACCACCGGCTTCACGCCCGGCTGCCCCACGGAAGAGCTCTGGGAGCTGGTGTCCGAGCTGCCCGGCCCCGTCATCGAGCCGCTGCGCGACGTCGCCGCCGAGCTCGGCGTGCACCTCGTCGCCGGCACCTACGAGCGGGGCCCGACCCCCGAGATCGTCTACAACTCCTCGGTGCTCATCGACCCGCGCGGCGAGCTGCTCGGGGTCTACCGCAAGACCCACCCGTTCTGCTCCGAGGCCGTCTCCGGTGGCGGCTGGGTGACCCCCGGCGACACGGTCACCGTCTGCGACACCGAGCTCGGCCGGATCGGCATGATCATCTGCTTCGACGGCGACTACCCCGAGCTGTCGCGGATCCAGGCCGTGCAGGGCGCCGAGGTCATCTGTCGCCCGTCCGCCCTGCTGCGCTCGGCCGACATCTGGGAGCTCACCTCCCGGGCCCGCGCCTACGACAACCACGTCTTCGTCGTCGGGGCGAACGCCGTGGGCCAGGACCCGGCCGGGGTGCTCTACTTCGGCAACTCGCACGTCGTCACGCCGATCGGCCACATCGTCGCCAAGGCGGCGACGCACGAGGGCTGGGTGTCGGCGCGGCTCGACCCCGACGAGGCGCTCTCGGCGCTGACCCCGGGCTCGAACATCACCCAGGGCTTCGACCACCTGCGCGACCGCAACCTCGACCTCATCCGCAACCACCGCGCCGAGCTCGAGGGCCCCGCCAAGTCGAGCTTCCCCCACGCCTGACCCGTCGCAGCGACCCGGGTTCGCGCCTCAGACCGTCCAGCGGGTGGCGCCGCCGTCACCGGTCGTCGCGAGCGCCGTCATCGTGCGCGGCGTGACCCGGTAGACGTGCCACGGAGGCGGCCCGGCCGACGGGGCGCTGAACGCCGCGGTCAGCGCGGTGCCCGAGTCGTCGACCCGGCACGGCCAGCCGGCCTCCGCCCACCGGGTCGCCATCTCGGCGACCCGCGCCCGGTCGGTGACCCGCTCGGCCGTCCCCTCGACGACGAGGTCGAACTCCTCGGTCGCGACGCTGACCACGCACCGCGGGTCTCGTGCCACGTTGCGCGCCTTGCGGGTGCCGGGGCCGGTCTCGAACCAGAAGCAGCCGTCGACCCACAGGGCGCCGACCCCGGTGACGTGCGGGCTGCCGTCGCCGTCGATGGTGGTGAGCCAGCACGAGTGGCGGTTCGGGCCGCCCGTGCCCGGCGCCTGGCTCAGACCGGCGGCGAGTCGAGCCTCGATCGGCGCCCAGTCGAGTGCCGGCAGGTCGTAGAGCTCGGCGAGGTTCTTCGTCTCCATGCCCATCCACGGTGCCACCGAGGCTCGGGCGATGTCACGTCGAGCGCAGAGAACCCGCCGTTGGCCCGTCCGCGCCCGCGGCGGGTTCTCTACGTTCGACTGGTGCACTCGGTCCGGATGCCGTCAGGCCGGCACGGTGCCCCGCACCCACCAGGCCGTGGCGGACAGGTCGAACGGCCCCGGGCCCAGGGTCCCGGCGACCTCGTCGCGCAGGGCGGCGCGGGCGGCATCCGGCAGACCCGCGACGTAGGCACCAGCCGGGCCCTGCCCCGCCAGGAACGGCTCCCAGTAGTCGTCGAAGTCCACGAAGTCGGTGGTCACCGTCACCCGGCTGCCGTCGACGTCCTCGAGGTCGGAGCGCTGCCACAGGTCGAGCAGCCCACCCGGGCGCCCCACCGGCATGGTGGCCTCGTCCCGGCCGACGACCGTGTGGTCGAGGCGCGCCGCGGCGTCCCAGAGCGTGCGCAGCATCCCCATCCGCCGCCCGTAGTCCCAGACCGCCGCCGCCAGGACGCCCCCGGGCCGGGTGACCCGGCGCATCTGCGCGACGGCCCGGTCGGCGTCGGGCACGAAGTTGAGCACGAGGAGCGCGAGCGCGGCATCCACCGAGCCGTCGTCGAGGTGGAGGTCGCCGGCCTCGCCCACCTCGAAGCGCACCCGCGACGCGTACGGCGACGTCCGCTCGCGCGCCGCCTCGACGAACGCCACCGACGGGTCGACCCCGATGACCGCGCAGTCCGGCCAGCGCTGCGCGACCGCGCGGGCGAGGTTGCCGGTGCCGGTGCCGACGTCGAGCACGCTGCGCGGAGCCGGCAGCTCGACGGCGTCGAGGAAGAGCGGTGCGAGCTGCGCGCTCCATCGCCCCATGAACCGCTCGTAGGCCTTTGCGTCGGCGAACACCCGACCACCGTGGCACCGCCGCGCCGCGCGCGCCAGCGCTGGATGACGGATGGGCGCCGCTCCCCGCCAGCGCCACCCACCCGCCTCCTGCGCCCACCGCCTGTCGGCCGCGGGCACGGACGGCCCCTGCGACCGTCACCGAGTGGTTCGGAGCGCCGGCGACAGCGGATTGGTGACGCACGACGCAGCAAGGGTGGAAAGGTTGGACGGCAGATCCGGCTCCCGTCGGCACAAACTGACAACGAATCGCCTGCCCCCGCCCGGTTGAATCGACGACATGGCGAACGAGGCTCAGCGACGGATCAGGGTCGGCATCGACACCGGGGGCACGTTCACCGACGTCGTCGCCTTCGACGAGGACACCGGCGAGCTCGTCACCACCAAGACCCCCAGCACTCCCGCCAACCCCGCCGACGGGTTCATCGCCGGCATCGAGAAGATCCTCGGCGTGCTCGACGCGACCGGTGACGACATCACCGCCGTCTGCCACGGCACCACCGTCGCGACCAACAAGCTGCTCGAGGGCAAGGTCGAGCGGCTGGGCTTCATCACCACCGAGGGCTACGAGTTCATGCTCGAGATCGCCCGCCAGGCGGTCCCCGACGGCTACGGCAACTCCTACTTCTGGGTCAAGCCCCCGCGCATCGTCGCGGCCGACCACGTGCGCACCGTCGGCGGCCGGATGGACTTCGAGGGCCACGAGCTGCGCCCGTTCGACGAGGCGGATGCCGTGGCCGCCGCGCGCTGGTTCCGTGCCCACGACATCACCACGATCGGCGTGTGCTTCCTGCACTCCTACGCCAACGACGAGCACGAGCTGGCGATGCGCGAGGTGCTGCGCCGTGAGCACCCCGAGGCCGTGGTCTCGATCAGCGCGGAGGTGCTGCGCGAGTACCGCGAGTACGAGCGGTCGATGACCACGCTGGTCGACGCGGCCGTGAAGCCGAACGTCAGCCGCTACGTCAGCAACATCCACGCCCGGCTCGACGGCTTCACCGGGGGCCGGCCGATCCCCTTCTACGTGATGAAGTCCAACGGTGGCGTGCTCTCGGCCGACGAGGTGGTGCACCAGCCGATCACCACCGTGCTCTCCGGGCCGGCCGCGGGGGCGCTGGGGGCGGCCCTGATCGCCCGCCGGGCCGGGTTCGCCCGGGTGCTCACCTGCGACGGGGGCGGCACCTCGACCGACGTCTCGGTCGTGCTCGACGGCGAGCCGACCCTCACCACCGAGGGCACGGTGGGCGCCTACCCGAGCAAGATCCCGATGATCGACGTCGTCACCGTCGGGGCCGGCGGCGGCTCGATCGCCTGGGTGACCCCCGAGGGGACGCTCAAGGTGGGGCCGCAGTCGGCCGGCGCCGACCCCGGTCCGCTCTGCTACGGCAAGGGCGGCACCGAGCCGACGATCACCGACGCCCACGTGGTGCTCGGCCGGATCCCCCCGCACCTGCTCGGCGGCGAGATCCCGCTCGATGTGGACGCGGCACGACGCGGCATCCGGTCTCTGGCCGCCCGACTCGGTCTCGACGAGGAGCGTTGTGCCACAGGCATCCTCGAGATCTCTGCGTGGAACCAGGCGAACGCCCTGCGCCAGGTGTCGGTCAAGCGGGGCCTCGACGTGCGCGACTTCATGCTCACGACCTTCGGCGGCTCCGGGTCGCTGCTCGCCTGCCGGCTGGTCGACATCCTCGACCTCGCCGGTGTCGTCGTCCCGCAGAACCCGGGCAACGTGTCGGCGTTCGGGCTGCTCACCGTCGACGTCAAGAACGACTACGTGCAGACCCACGTGAGCCGGCACACCACCCTCGACCACGCGGCCGTCGAGAAGGTCTTCGACGAGCTCACCGCCCGGGCCACCGCGGCGCTGGACACCGAGGGCTTCCCCCGCGAGCAGCACGAGTACGTGCGCACCGTCGACCTGCGCTACTTCGGCCAGGCCTACGAGGTGCGGGTGCCGGCCGGGTCCGGGGCCGTCGACGAGGCCTCGGCGGCGGCCGTGGCCGAGCGCTTCCACGACGAGCACCGCCAGCTCTACGGCTACGACTTCCGCGACGACCCGCGTCAGCAGGTCGAGTGGGTCAACCTGCGGGTCACCGGCGTCGGCCCGATCACCCGCCCCGAGCTGCGCGAGATCCCCACCCGCGGGGCAACATCGACCAATAGGGCGATGTTGCCCCAGGACGGACCCCTGGCTCCGCGCTCGACCCGCGACGTCTGCTTCGACGCGGATGCCGGGTACGTCACCACGGACGTCTACTGGCGCCCCGACCTGCGCGCCGGCGACACCTTCTCCGGCCCGGCGATCGTCGAGGAGTTCGGCTCCACGGTGCCCGTCCACCCCGGCTTCACCGTGCGCGTCGACGCGTTCGGCAACCTCGTCGTCACCAAGGAGGCCTGAGATGTGCGGCCCGATGATCCACACCGCGATCGCTCCCCCGGCGACGTCCGGCAGCACTCCCAACGGCGCCCACGACAGCTCCGACGCGCCGGTCAACCCGGCCGGCCTGCCCACCGCCTACGAGCACGGCAACCGGCTCACCGCCGAGGGCAGCACGGTCGACCCGATCCTCGTCGAGATCGTGCAGGGCACCCTGGCGAGCGTCGAGATGGAGGTCGAGACCGCCATCGCCCGCACCAGCCGCAGCCCGATGATCCGCGACGCGCACGACTTCCGCGCCGGCATCCACGACCGCCAGCTGCGCAAGCTCACCGGCCGCTCCTACTCGGCGCTGGTGCACCCGATCGTGCGCGACTTCCCGCTGGCCGAGATGCGCGAGGGCGACGTGTTCTTCCACAACGACGTCTACGAGTCGGAGGGCGGCATCGGCCACCTGCCCGACCTGTGCGTCACCGTTCCGGTCTTCCACGAGGGTGAGGTCGTCGCGTTCGTGCAGGCCTTCGGCCACCACGACGACATCGGCGGCGCCGTGCCCGGCTCGATGCCGAGCAACGCGCGCACCGTGTTCGAGGAGGGCCTGTCGGTGCCCCCGATCAAGCTCTGGGACGCCGGCGTCCCGAACCAGGCCGCGCTGCGGATCATGACCCGCAACAGCCGGATGCCGGACAGCCTCGCCGCCGACCTCGACGCCGAGTGCTCCGCCTGCCTGATGGGCGCCCGTCGGCTCGCGGAGCTGTTCGCGCGCTACGGCCGCGACACGATCGAGACGGCGTTCGACGCGATCCTCGACGCCACCACCGAGACCTACCGGCGCGAGATCCTCGGCAAGATCCCCGACGGCACCTACGTCTGGGAGGACTACGCCGAGCACGACGGCGTCGACGAGCCGCAGCTGCACACCCAGCGGATCACCCTCACCAAGATGTCGACCGGCGGTCCAGGCCCCGGCGACGGCGGGCCGAAGCTGGTCATCGACTTCACCGGCACCGGCCCGCAGGCCAAGGGCCCGATCAACCACTGCGGCGACTACGTCGGCGGCAACTTCCTCAAGAAGTGGCTCGCGCCGATCCTGCGCAACCTCGCCGACACCCCCGAACGGATGGCCGAGCTCGACGTCAACGAGGGCATCGTGCCGCTCATCGAGATGCGCTTCCCGGAGAAGGGCACGCTGCTCACGCCGATCTACCCGGCGCCGACCAACGCCCGCACCTTCGTCATCCTGCGGCTGCTGGGCGTGCTCGCCGGCGTGGTCGCCAAGGCCGTCGACGGCCGGATGCCGGCCGACCAGGAGACGATCCGCTACACCGGGGTCTACGGCAAGGACCGCGACGGCAACGACTACCTGATGCGCGAGGTGCTCGGCGGTGGCTCGGGGGGCCGCTACTACGCCGACGGCGAGGACACCATCCACGTCGTGCCCGACTCGCGGAACCTGCCGACCGAGTTCACCGAGAGCCGCTTCCCGTTCGTCGTCGAGCGGCTCGGCCTGGCCGTCGACTCCGGTGGCGCCGGTCGCCACCGAGGCGGCCTGGGCTACGAGAAGCAGATCCGGATGCTGCGCGACGCCCACTTCATGTCGATCGCCGACCGCTCGATCCTGGCCTGCTGGGGGGTCAAGGGCGGCAAGGCCGGGCGCTCGTTCGAGGTGACCATCGACCTCGGCGGCCCGACCGAGCGCACCGTCGACGCCCTCGCCGACGCCGAGCCGGTGCTGGCCGGCCAGGTGATCCGCATCCGCACCACCGGCGGCGGCGGGTGGGGCGACCCTCTCGAGCGGCCCTACGACGAGGTCGAGCGCGACCTGCGGTGGGGCAAGGTCTCGTTCGACGGCGCCCGTGCCGACTACGGGGTCGTGGCCTCCGGTGGGAAGGACGCTCCGGTCGTCGACGTCACGGCATCCGACGCGTTGCGGGCCGAGCGCCGGGCGACGCGGACGGGCGACGAGCCGTTCTTCGACCGCGGCCCGGGATACGCGACCCTCTCCGGCGGCGCGACGGCCGCTGAGGTCGACTTCGTCTGACCGGCGCGGCACAGTGAGTGCCATGGAGACCTCCGCGCGTGGCGAGTTGCGTCCCGGCAGTGACCAATTGGTCGATGCCGGGACGCCTGACCGGCGGCCCGTGGTGGTCGTGGGTGCCACCGGCAAGACCGGCCGGGCCGTCGCCGAGGCCCTGCTCGCGCGCCGGGTCCCGGTACGGGCCGCGGTGCGCCCGGGCCGGGAGCCCGCCGCCCCCGACGGCACGACACCCGTCGCCGTCGACCTGGTGACCGGGCAGGGACTGGCGGCGGCCCTCGACGGCGCGCGGGCGGCCTACCACCTGGCCCCGAACGTGCACCCCGACGAGGTCGGCATCGCTGACCGGGTGGCCGACGCCGCAGCGGCCGCCGACCTGCCGCGACTGGTCTTCCACTCGGTGCTGCGCCCGGACGACCCCCGGATGCCGCACCACCTGCGCAAGGCCCAGGCGGAGGCGCTGCTGCGCGAGGCCCTCGGCGAGCGGCTCACCGTGCTGCGACCCGCGGCCTACCACCAGAACCTGCTCGGGCAGGCCCGCTCCGGGATGCTGACGGTGCCCTACTCGCTCGACGCCCCGTTCACCAACGTCGACCTCGACGACGTCGCGCAGGTGGCAGCGGACGCCCTCCTGGGCGCCCACACCGGTCTGACCCTCGACCTCGCCGGGCCTGAGGTGCTCACCGTGCGGCAGATGACCGAGGAGGCGGCGGCCGCCCTGGGCCGCCCGGTGAGCGACGCCCGGATCTCGTTGGCGCAGTGGCTGACCGGCCCCGGCGCCGACCTGAGCGACCAGGCCCGCGACGACCTGGTCGCGATGTTCACCGCCTACGACGAGGGCGGCCTGGTCGGCGACTCCACGGTGCTGCCCGAGCTCCTCGGACGGGCGTCGACGACGTGGGCGACCCGCGTGTCCCGGTGTGCGGTCGCGCACTGAGCACGGCGGTCGCGGCGCGGTGCGGCCCCGAGGGGCGACGGGCTGCGGATGCGGGCCGGAAGCGCCCGGGAAGAATGTCGTGTCGTCGCCCTATTGGATGCTCGCCCTGAGCGAGCAACTTTCAAAGTTGCTCGGTCGTGGCGAGCAACTTCGAGTCTTGCTCGCTGCTGACGCGCAACGCCAAGACATGCTCGCTGGTGGGGTGCACATTTCAAAGTTGCTCGCTGGCGGGGTGCATCCAATAGGGCACCGAACAGACATGTTGGGAGCCGCGCCAACCCGCCAACGCCGATCACCCCGACCCCGCCCCGTCACCGCCCGCGCCGAAACCACCTCGACCCGTCGCTGACCACGCCGCCATACTGGCGCCGGGCCCGTGCGGGGCGATCGCGGAGAGAGGCACGAGATGGACGTCAGCACCTTCTACGCGCTGTTCTCCGCCACCTGCTTCACCCTCACCGGGCTGTGGTGGGGCGTGGTCGAGAAGCACCAGCTCTGGCTGCGCGACCCCGGCATGCGGCGCCGGGTCGGGTCGGTCTACCTCGCCTTCCTGCTCCCCGCCCTGATGGGCCTGTTCGCGCAGATCGGCGGCAGCGAGAGCCCGGGCTTCTGGCGGGTGAGCTTCGTCGTCATCGCCGTCATCGGCTGCGCCTCGACGGTGACCCTGCTGCGCCGGGCGCGGGCGGCCGAGGGTGCCGGTGCCTTCGCCCGCTACTGGTGGTCCGCCGGCGTCGTGTACGCACTCGTGGCCGTGCTCGGCGTGGCACCCGGGATCGCGACGTCGCTCGGTGTCACGCCGCTGCAGGCCGAGGCCACCCTGCTCGTGCTGCTCGTCGCTCTCGCGCACGCCCTGGTCTGGGAGTTCATGACGCACGAGGGTCACGCAGAGGGCCCCTGAGCACCCGGCGTGGCTAGCGTGGGGTGATGGCTGCTTACGAGGTGAACGAGGCCGGGGTTGCCCACGTGCGCGACCTCATCGACAAGCACCAGTACGTGCTCGACAGCACCTGGGGCGACGTGCAGCCCGATGCGGATGCCGAGAACGCCTACCTCGAGCGGCACTCCTGGGACGAGTACGCCGCGTGGCACCTCGGTCTCACCGTGGGGGCCACCGACGGGACCAAGGCGCGCTACGCGTTCGTCGCCGGCGACCTGCGGCGGGTGCACCGCAGCGCGCTGATCGCCTGCGTCTACCGGGCCTCCGAGTGGCGGCACAAGAAGGTCGAGCTCGCCGCCCACGACCTGCTCCAGCACCTCGACGCGGTGAGCGGTCACGCCTGAGCCGCGGCCCGGCATCCGCTGGCACAACCTGACAGCGGGTGCCCGGCAATGACGGCCCGCCCTGCCGAACGACCACGGATGCCGCGTGGCTAGGTTGACGGCATACGTCACCCCTTCGGGCCCAGGAGCACACCGTGAGCGGACCACTCGACGACGTCGTCGTCATCGACCTCACGCGCGCGCTCGCCGGGCCGCACTGCGGGATGATGCTCGCCGACATGGGGGCGCGGGTCATCAAGGTCGAGAGCCCCGGCCACGGTGACGAGTCCCGCGGGTGGGGGCCGCCCTTCGTCGGGCCCGACGACCAGCCGGTGTCGACCTACTTCCTGTCGTGCAACCGCAACAAGGAGTCGGTCACCCTCGACCTGAAGTCCGACGACGGCCGCTCGATGCTGACCCGCCTGGTCTCGCACGCCGACGTGCTGCTCGAGAACTTCCGGCCCGGTGTGCTCGACCGGCTGGGGTTCTCGGCCGAGCGGCTGCACGAGCTCAACCCGGGGCTGGTCGTGCTGTCGATCAGCGGGTTCGGCCACGACGGCCCGGAAGGCGGTCGCGCCGGCTACGACCAGATCGCCCAGGGCGAGGGCGGCCTGATGTCGCTCACCGGCAGCGACGCCGAGCACCCGCAGCGGGTGGGCGTGCCGATCGGCGACCTGCTCGCCGGCATGTACGGCGCCTACGGTGTCGTCTCCGCGCTGCACGAGCGCAACCGCACCGGCAGGGGCCGGGTCGTGCGCACCTCGCTGCTCGCGTCGATCGTGGGGGTGCACGCGTTCCAGGGCACCCGCTACACGGTGGCCGGTGAGGTGGGGCTCGCCGGCGGCAACCACCACCCGTCGATCTGCCCCTACGGCCTGTTCACCTGCGCCGACGGCATGATCCAGCTGTCGTGCGGCAGCGAGGGCCTGTGGCAGAAGCTGGCCGCGGGGTTCGGGCTGGACCCGTTCGCCCCGGGGTTCGCCACCAACCGCGAGCGGGTCGGCAACCGTGACGAGGTCATCGCGACGCTCAACGCGACGTTCGCCGACATCCCGCACGCCGAGCTGATGGCGCGGCTGGCCGAGATCGGCATCCCGGCCGGCGAGGTGCGCACCCTCGACCGGGTCTACGACTGGGAGCAGACCCGGTCGCAGGGCCTGGTGATCGACGTCGACCACCCGCTGCTCGGCACCATCGAGATCCCCGGGCCGCCGATCAGGTTCGACGACAACGCGTATGCCGGTGGGCGCAGCGAGCACCTCCACCCGCCGCTCCTCGGCGAGCACAACGACAGCGTGCGTGCCTGGCTGGACGAGCTGGACGAGCTGGACGGGGCGGATCGAGCAGACGGGTCCTGACCGGCCGAGTGGTCCGACTCGGGCGAAGTCAGGAGCACTTCGTCGGCTCAGGATCTCCTCGCGGGGTCAGGACCGTGTACGCCCCTGACTTCGCGAAGTGCTCCTGACTTCGCGAGAACTCCGGGGCCACAGTTGCCGAACGGCATCGCGGTGTTGGGCAGGTCCTGACAACGCCCGTGCCGGGCCCGGCTCCTAGGGTCGAGACCGGGCACCAGCGCCCGATCTGACGGCGGAGGAGGTGGCTGACGTGCGGGTCCTGCTCGCCCTGGGCGGCAACGCGATGACCGCCCCCGACGGCAGCGCCACCCCGGCCGCCCAGATCGAGGCGGTCGGTGTCGCCATGCGGGCCGCAGCCCGCCTCGTCGCCGCCGGCCACGAGCTCGTCATCACCCACGGCAACGGCCCGCAGGTCGGCAACCTGCTGGTCAAGAACGAGCTCGCCGCCCACGTCGTGCCGCCCGTCCCGCTCGACTGGTGCGGCGCGCAGACGCAGGGGACGCTCGGCTTCACCATCCTCGACGCCCTCGACGTCGCCCTCGCGGATGCCGGGGTCCCCCACCCCGTGGCCGCGCTCGTCACCCGCACGCTCGTCGACCGCGACGACCCCGGCTTCACCCACCCGACCAAGCCGATCGGCCGCTACCTGCCCCGGGAACAGGCGCAGACGCTGATCGACCACGGGCAGGTGTGGGAGGACCGCGGGGAGAAGGGCTGGCGGCGGGTCGTCGCCTCGCCCGAGCCGCTCGAGGTGCTCGATGTCGGCCCGGTGCGCGTGCTGCTCGAGGCCGGCCACGTCGTCGTCGCGGCCGGCGGCGGCGGCATCCCCGTCGTGCGCGAGCCCGACGGCCGGCTGCGTGGTGTCGAGGCCGTCATCGACAAGGACCTCACCGCCGCCCTGCTCGCCCGCACCCTGGCCGCCGACGTGCTCGTCATCGCCACCGACGTCGACCACGCGGCCGTCGACTGGGGCACCCCCGAGCAGCGCGAGCTCGGCCGGGTGACCCTCGCCGAGATGCACCGGTACGCCGAGGAGGGCCAGTTCGCGTCGGGGTCGATGGGCCCGAAGGTCGAGGCCGCCACCCGGTTCGTCGCCGGCGGCGGGCCGCGCAGCGTCATCACGTCGCTGACCCACATCACCGATGCCGTCGAGGGAGGCTTCGGCACCGTCATCGAACCCGGCTGAGCCCGAACCGCACTGAACGACAACTGAACCCGACAGTCCGAGCCGGCCACCCGGCATCCAAGGAAGGAACGCACCGTGCCCGACGCCATCGAGGTCCGCAAGGTCCCGCTCCACACCGTGTCCGACGCCTCCGAGCTCGGGAAGCTCATCGACGAGGGCGTGCTCGAGGCCGGCCGCGTCGTCGCCGTCATCGGCAAGACCGAGGGCAACGGTGGGGTCAACGACTACACGCGCATCATCGCCGACCGCGCCTTCCGCGAGATCCTCGTCGAGAAGGGCGCCGACCCCGCCAAGGTCAAGGAGGTGCCGATCGTCTGGTCCGGTGGCACCGACGGCGTGATCAGCCCGCACGCGACGATCTTCGCGACGGTGCCGGCCGACCGGGCCGAGCAGACCGACGAGCCGCGGCTGACCGTGGGCTTCGCGATGAGCGAGCACCTGCTGCCCGAGGAGATCGGCTACACCCCGATGATCGAGAAGGTCGCCGCGGCCGTGCGCGTGGCCATGGAGCGGGCCGGCATCACCGACCCCGCCGACGTGCACTACGTGCAGACCAAGACCCCGCTGCTCACCATCCACACCATCCGGGACGCGAAGTCGCGCGGCAAGACGGTCTGGACCGAGCACACCCACGAGTCGATGGACCTCTCGAACGGCTGCACCGCGCTCGGCATCGCGGTCGCGCTGGGCGAGATCGAGATGCCGACCGACGCCGACGTCATGCACGACCGCTCGCTCTTCTCGTCGGTGGCGTCGTGCTCCTCGGGCGTCGAGCTCGACCAGGCGCAGGTCGTCGTGGTCGGCAACGCCCGCGGCGTCGGCGGCCGCTACCGGATCGGCCACGCGGTGATGCAGGACGCGCTCGACCAGGACGGCATCTGGGCCGCCATCAAGGATGCCGGCCTCGACCTCCCCGAGCGCCCGCACCGCACCGACATCGACGGGCGCCTCGTCAACGTCTTCCTCAAGTGCGAGGCCTCGCTCGACGGCCAGGTCGCCGGCCGGCGCAACGCGATGCTCGACGACTCCGACGTGCACTGGCACCGCCAGATCAAGTCGTGCGTCGGCGGCGTCACCGCGTCGGTGACCGGCGACCCGGCGGTGTTCGTGTCGGTGTCGGCGGCGCACCAGGGCCCCGACGGTGGTGGCCCGGTCGCGGCCATCGTCGACCTCGGCGCCGGAGAGCCCACCGGCTACCGCCCGCCGACCGGCTGAGCCGAAAGGGGCGACGGGCCGCGGCCCCACCCGCCACACTGTGCGGGTGCCGACCACCGAACGCCTCGACGGTCTCGACGCCGCCCGCGGGCTGGCGGTGCTGTCCATGCTCGTGGCGCACCTGTGCCCCGCGGACGGCGTCTTCAGGATCTCGGAGTACCTCACCGCCCCGCTCTTCGCGGTCATCATCGGCATCTCGATGGGCATCCAGCTCGCCGAGCGCCGGCCGCCCGTCGGGACGTTCCTGCTCGGCAACGTCCAGCGCGGGCTCGTCCTGATCGTGCTCGGTGTGCTGCTCCAGGCGATCTACGACCAGATCGACGTCGTGCTGCCCTACCTGGGCGTGCTCGTCATCGTGCTCGCGCCGCTGGCCCTGCTCCTGCACCGCCTGCCGGTGCTGACCCTGGGTATCGCCGGCGCCCTGGCCGTGGTCGGCCCGCTCGTCGTGGGGCGGGCACGCGACTCCCTCCCCACCCTGGTCGGCAGCTGGCCGGACTGGGCGCTGGACCTGCTCAGGTGGGTGGCCACCGGGGAGTCGTACCGGCTGCTGTCATTCCTGCCGATGGCGCTCGGCGGCCTGGCCCTCGCGAGCGTGCTCCGCCGCGCGGCGCGGCCGCCGGAGGGCTACCTCGTCGCCGCTGTCCTGTTCGTGCTGAGCGTCGCCGCCTACGGGCTCGGCCGCGGCACACCGGACGGGTCCACCGCGTACTCCGGCACCACCGCCGAGGTCGTCGGCGCCACGTTCCTGGCCACCGCCACGGTCGTCGCGAGCTGTGTCGCGGTGGTCCTGCTCCGGCGCGTCGGTGCCGGCGTGGTGCTCGGGCCGTTGCTGTCGACCGGCCGGCTCGCCCTGACCGCCTACACGCTGCAGATCCTGTTCCTCGCCGCGATCCAGCTCGCCGTCGGCCCGCGCCGTGACGACTCGTGGCTCATCCTCGGCTCGACCACGCTCGTCGTCGTCGGCGGGTGCTGGCTGCTCGAACGCCGGTTCGGCACCGGCCCGCTCGAGTGGGTCGTCCACCAGCTCCGACCCCCGTCGCGGCCCCAGGGCCGCCATGAGGCGACCTCAGCGGACGGCGCAGGGGCCGGCTGAGGCGAGCGACGGCATCCGCCTCGACGTCGCGCGCGCGGACCGCGAAGGTCAGTGCGCGAAGTGCCGGGTTCCGGTGAAGTACAGCGTGACCCCGGCCGCCTGGGCGGCCTCGACCACCTCGGCGTCGCGCATCGAGCCACCGGGGGCCACGACCGCGCGCACCCCGGCGTCGAGCAGCACCTGGAGCCCGTCGGCGAAGGGGAAGAACGCGTCGGATGCCGCGACGGCGCCACGCGCGCGCTCCTCACCCGCTCGCGAGACGGCGAGGTGGCAGGAGTCGACCCGGTTGACCTGGCCCATGCCGATGCCGACCGAGGCACCGCCACGCGCCAGCAGGATCGCGTTCGACTTCACCGCGCGCACGGCGCGCCAGGCGAACTGGAGGTCGGCGAGGGTGGCGTCGTCGGCCGGCTCCCCCGACACCAGGCGCCAGCTGGCCGCGTCGTCGCCGCCCACGACCGAGCCGGACTCGTCGGTGACGACGGCGTCCACGGTGTCGCGGTGCTGCATGAGCAGGCCGCCGCCGATCGGCCGGATCTCGGCGCCGGTGCGCGCGGGGGCGGCGCACTCGAGCAGCCGGATGTTCTTCTTCGCGGTGAGCACCTCGAGGGCGTCGTCGTCGAACCCGGGCGCGACGACGACCTCGGTGAAGATGTCGGCGACGGTGCGGGCCATCTCGACGGTCACCGGGCGGTTGGTGGCGATGATGCCGCCGAAGGCCGAGACCGGGTCGCACTCGTGGGCCTTGCGGTGCGCGTCGGCGATGTCGGAGCCGACGGCGATGCCGCACGGGTTGGCGTGCTTGATGACGGCCACCGTCGGCTGGTCACCGTGGTCGTAGGCGGCGCGCACGGCGGCATCCGCGTCGACGTAGTTGTTGTACGACATCTCCTTGCCGTGCAGCTGGGTCGCCTGGGCGAGGGCCGGCTGAGGCTGGAAGCCGTTGGTGTAGAGGGCCGCGTGCTGGTGCGGGTTCTCGCCGTAGCGGAGCACCGTGGCGCGCTGCCAGGTGGCGCCGACCCAGGCGGGGAAGCCGGTGCCGTCGGAGCTGTCGGTGTAGGCGTTGCCCATCCACGACGCCACGTGCACGTCGTAGGTGGCGGTGTGCACGAACGCCTGAGCGGCCAGGCGCTTGCGCTGCTCGAGGGTGAAACCGCCGCCGCGCACGGCATCCAGCACCGCGTCGTAGGTCGACGGGTCGGTGACGACGGCGACGCTCGGGTGGTTCTTGGCCGCCGCGCGGACCATCGAGGGGCCGCCGATGTCGATCTGCTCGACGCACTCGTCGGGGGTGGCGCCCGAGGCGACGGTCGCGGCGAACGGGTAGAGGTTGACCACGACGAGCTCGAACGCCTCGACGCCGAGGTCGGCCAGCTGGGCGACGTGGTCGGGCTTGCGGGTGTCGGCGAGGATGCCGGCGTGCACCCGCGGGTGCAGCGTCTTGACCCGGCCCTCGAGGCACTCGGGGAAGCCGGTGAGGTCCTCGACCTTGGTCACCGGCAGGCCCAGCGACTCGATGAGCGCGGCCGAGCCGCCGGTGGAGACCAGCGCGACGCCGGCGTCGTGCAGGCCGCGGACCAGACCCTCGAGGCCGGTCTTGTCGTAGACGGAGACGAGGGCGCGGCGCACCGGGCGGACGTCCTGCGACGGGCCGGGGGTGGAGACGGCGGCGGACATTGGAGCTCCTTGCGGGGTCGGGTCGGTCAAGCTCCGGGGCACCCAGGCGGGCGATGCCCCGACGTGTGACTTCCCGGTGGTGACCCACCCTCGCCAGTCGTCGCCGCAGAGTCTACCGGCGAGCGCAGTGCCGGCTGCTCAGCCCGAGCCCCTGCCGACGGTCCATGGGTTCCCGCATCGGGCGAGAAAGGAGCGGTCAGGTGGCGTAGGGGGACGGGGGCAGGTCGGCGGGCCACGCGCCGCCGAGCACCCGGTCGACGTCGAGCACGACGACCACCCGCTCGGGGTTGGGGCGGGGCCGGCGGTAGCGCACGGCGTACCGCTGCTCCGCGTCGTGCACGGACGCCGCGTCCTCGAGCACCCGGGTGGTGCCCTCGAGGCTGATCCAGCGCCGGCCGTCGTACTGGGTCAGGGCCGCGCGACGACCGGCTCGGGCCTGCACCACCTTGGCGCTGCCCCGGCTGGCGATGACCCGGGCGACGAGCCCCTCGGCGTCCCAGGTGAAGCCGACCGGCACCGCGTGGGGCGAGCCGTCGCGGCGCAGTGTCGTGAAGGTCGCCAGGTGCCGCTCGGTCATGAAGGCGAGGGATGCCGGGGTCAGCTCGGCGGGGTCGGTGGCCACGCCGCGAGTGTGTCACCCGAAGCGCGTCACCCGGCGCGCCTCCCCGGCGGCGCGTCACCCGGCTGGGCGTCACCCGAAGCGCGTCACCCGTCGACGGCCACCAGGTGGAGCAGGAAGCCCTGGGCCGGGGCGAGCACGGGCAGGGCGAGCCCGACCCGGCCGAGGGCTGCTCCACTGGCGACGAGGCCGTCGCCGACGGCATCGGTCCACCACGCCGGGGGCGCGGTCTGCACCGTGGCCGGCAGGCCGGCCTCCTGGCGCACCCGCACCCGGTACCGGCGGTCGGGGTCGAGCCCCGGCAGCGGCACCGTGCCGGGCGTGACCCCGCGGCCGGTGACGGTCGAGACGACGGTGAACACGGCATCCGCCCGATCGGGAGCCACGACACCGCTGACCAGCAGGGCGTCGCCCGGGTGGTCCGAGCGCACGGCGTCGCCGCCGTGCAGCAGCGGCCGCAGCTCGCGGTAGAGGCCCGACCAGGCCCGGAGCACCTCCAGCTCGTCGGGAGTGCAGGTGGTGATGTCCCACTCCAGCCCGCTGTGGCCGCCGAGGGCGACGAGCATCCGCAGCGAGAGGTCGAGGTCGCGGTGCGTCGTGTGCGCCCGCGGGGGCCCGACGTGCGAGCCCATCCGCTCCGGGGGCACGAGCAGCCCGGTCCAGCGCTGGATGGCGACCCGCTCGAGGGCGTCGTTGCAGTCGGAGGTCCACACCCGGTCGGTGCGGGCGAGCACGCCGAGGTCGACCCGGGCCCCGCCGCTGGAGCACGACTCGATCTCGAGGTCCGGGTGCCGGGCCCGCAGCTCGTCGAGCAGCCGGTACGCCGCGCGGGTCTGGGCGTGCACCGCGGGGCGGTCGGTTCCGGTGGCGTCGGTGCGCACGGCCTCGTGCAGGTCGCGGTTGTGGTCCCACTTCACGAAGTCGACGGCGTACTCGCCGATCACGGCGCTCATCGCCTCGAGCACGTAGCTGAACGCGTCGGGGTTGGCGAGGTCGAGCACGTGCTGGCGCCGGGACGGCAGCGGCGGCCCAGCGACCGGCCCCAGGACCCACTCGGGGTGGGCGCGGGCCACGTCGGAGTCGAGGTTGACCATCTCCGGCTCGAACCACAGGCCGAACTCCAGGCCCAGCCCCTTCACGTGGTCGACCAGCGGCCCGAGCCCGTCGGGCCACACGTCGGCGGAGACCTGCCAGTCACCCAGGCCACGGTGGTCGTCGCGGCGGGAGCCGAACCACCCGTCGTCGAGGACGAAGCGCTCGACGCCGATCGAGGCGGCGGTGTCGGCCAGCCGCTTCAGGTGCTCGAGGTCGGTGGCGAAGTAGACCGCCTCCCAGGTGTTGAGCACGAGCGGGCGCGGGCCGGTGCGGTACCCGGGCTGGGCCCGCTGGTGCCGCACGAGCGAGCGGGTGAGCCCGTCCAGGCCCTCGGTCGAGTGCACGAACACCACCGGCGGCGCGGCGTAGGTCTCCCCCGCCGCGAGGCGCAGCTCGCCCGCCGCGAGCGACTCACCGCCGCCCAGCACTGCGGCGTGCGGGCCGGCGCCCTCGGGCAGTCGCTCGACGAGGTGCTCGTGGTTGCCGCTCCACGCGGTGTGCGCGGCCCACACCTCGCCCGAGCGGAAGCCGAACCCGGCCGTGCCGACGACCATGAGCAGGGTCGCGTCGTGCCCGGTGCGGCCGCGTCGCCCGGTGCGAAGCCAGGTGCCGTCGGCGAGGGGGCGGCGCTGCGGCGAGCGCTCGCGGCACCAGCGCCCGGTGAGGTCGAGCACCTCGTCGGCACGCGCGGGCAGCGGCAGCACGGCCCGCAGTGCGGCGACGTCGAGGGGCGTGGAGTCGTCGGAGGTGTTGGTCAGGGACGACTCGACGACGAGCACGCCGTGGTCGTCGAGCCGGTAGCGCAGCACGACCTCGACACCCACGTCGGATGCCGTCGCGCGCACCTCCGCGGACCCGTCACCACTCTCGAGCGTGGCCACCCAGCGAGGGGCGGTGCGCTCACCGGCGCGGTGCGCGGCATACCCCGGCGTGCCCAGCCAGCCCTCGCCGGACGTGGGGAGCACGGTCAGCGGCCACGGCTCGTCGAGCGCGTTGTGCGGCACCGGCCCCGAGGTGACGAGCGCGAGGTCGGCGACGGCGGCATCGGGAAGGTCGGCGCCCCAGTGCAGCACGTGCGGCAGGCCGGTGCCCGCCTGCGCGAGCACCAGGGCGCTGCCTCCGCCGCGCAGGGTGTGCGTGGTGCCGCTCATCCCGGCTACACGCCAGGACCGGTCGGCCGCGAGGCCGCGCACGACGTCGACGAGCATCTCGCGCTCGACCACCTTGATCCGCTCGTGCAGGCTCTCGACGGTGTCGTCGGGCTCGACCCGCACGGCCCGCTGTTCGATGATCGGGCCGGTGTCGACGCCCGCGTCGACCCAGTGGCAGGTGCACCCGGTGACCTTGACCCCGTGCGCCATCGCGTCGTGGACCCCGTGCGCCCCGGGGAAGCTCGGCAGCAGGGCGGGGTGCGTGTTGACCACCCGGTGCGCCCCGAGCACAGCCGGACCGAGCACCTTCATGAACCCGGCGGAGACCACCAGGTCCGGCGCGTGCTCCGCCACGAGGCGCTCGAGGTCGAGGTCCCAGTCGGCCCGCGTCATGTAGTCGGGCACCCGCACGACGAACGTCGGGATGCCGGCCCGCTCGGCACGCTCGGCGCCGCCGGTGCCGTCGCGGTCGGCCCCGACGGCGAGCACCCGGAACGGGGCCCCGGGCTCGGCCGCGGCGTCGACCAGGGCCTGCAGGTTGCTGCCCGAGCCCGAGACGAGGACGACGAGCCCGAGCGGCTCGGTGGTCGGAGCGGGGCCGTCACTCACCGGCGCAGCCGCCAGGCGTCACGGACCACGACGACCAGCGCCCCGATGCCCAGCTCGAACAGCAGGGCGAGGAACAGCCGGCCCGTCGGGGCTCCCACGGCCGAGAGCCGGAACTGCCCGGCCGACCCACCGGCCACCAGGTCGAGGACGGCCAGGGTGAGGGCGGTGACGGTGCAGGCCGTCATGGCCACGGCCAGCTTGGTGCGCAGCCGGGACAGCCGTGCGACCCCGGTGAGCGCGCGGCGGGCCACGAAGGCGCCGACCGCGACGACGACGAGCACCGACAGCACGGTGAACCACGGGAAGTCGCCGGGCTGCGGCAGCGCGGCCAGCACCGGCACCATCGGCAGCAGCCCGCCCTTCGAGCCTGACCAGTCGACCGAGCCGCCCTCGACGACCCGGAACCCGGGCCCGGCCATGAACGACACCGCCCACAGCGCCAGGTTCGGCAGCGACGCGACCTGGGCCAGGGCGAGCACGACGCTGCCGAGGCCACCGGCCGCGACGGCGGTCGAGATGGTGGTCACCTGGTTCCAGGAGAGGGCAACCATCGCGAGGACGACCAGGAGTCCGACGCCGAGCAGCACCCCGGCGCCGAGGAGGCCGGGGCGCACCGCGCGCCGCACCGAGTCGGGCAGCCACGGCATCCCGAGCCGCGGACCGAGCACGTCCGGGTCGTCGTGGGCGACGGGTCGCAGGGCCAGGACGAGCGCCAGCAGCGGGACGACCACCACGGGCAGCACGAGCGACAGCGGCGTGGCCCGGAACGGGCCCGAGACCGCCAGTCCGACCGCGCCGGCGACGGCCACGGCATACCCGGCCCACCATGCACCGAGGGCGGCGGCCAGGGGGCGCGGCAGGGTGCCCTGCCAGTGCTCACCGTCGGTGGACACGTCGACCATCGCCTCGCGGGCACCGAGCCAGGCCACCCCGACGAGCAGCGCCAGGCCGAGCAGCGGCACCACCGAGATGGTGACCTCGCCGACGGCCAGGTTCGCCCCGGACACCAGGAGCCACAGCGCGGCCCCCGTGCCCGCGGCCTGCCACCCGTCACCGCTGGACAGCGGCTCCACCAGCCAGGCGAGCACCACCGGCGCCACGACGACGACGAGCGAGGTCAGCCCGGTGAGCACGCCGACGATCGCACCGCGCCACCAGGGCGACCCGTCCGGCGGCTCCACGGCATCCCCCGAGGGGTCGTCGGAGCCGGGCAGGACGGAACGGAGGCGGTCACTGACAGACATCCCGACCAGTGTGCGCGAGAACCACCCGAGCATGGCCGAGCCTCGCCGACACCCCGACAAAACGAAGCCGGAGTCACGACAACGGCGAGCGGCGACCGTGGAGCGAGCGGGGAGCAGCAGGGAGGTGTGCGGACGCTGGATGGGACTGGCGGGAGCGCGACCGAGCGCCAGCGAGGGAGTGCGGATGGGGGCGTCCGCACACCACCCTGCAGCGGACCGCGGAGGGGACCACGGTGGACGCCAACGGCGGAGTGAGTCAGGCGGAGAGCCCCTGCATGATCTCGCGCATCAGGTCGGCGGTCTCGGAGGGCGTCCTGCCCACCTTGACCCCGGCGGCCTCGAGGGCCTCCTTCTTCCCCTGCGCGGTGCCCGACGAGCCGGACACGATGGCGCCGGCGTGGCCCATGGTCTTGCCCTCGGGAGCGGTGAACCCGGCGACGTAGCCGACGACCGGCTTGGTGACGTGGTCCTTGATGTAGGCCGCCGCACGCTCCTCGGCGTCGCCACCGATCTCGCCGATCATGACGATCGCGTCGGTGTCGGGGTCGTTCTGGAACGCCTCGAGGCAGTCGATGTGCGTGGTGCCGATGATCGGGTCGCCGCCGATGCCGACGCCGGTGGAGAACCCGAAGTCCCGCAGCTCGTACATCATCTGGTAGGTCAGCGTGCCCGACTTCGAGACCAGGCCGATCCGGCCGGTGCCCGAGATGTCGGCGGGGATGATGCCGGCGTTGGCCGCCCCGGGGCTGATCAGGCCGGGGCAGTTCGGGCCGATGATCCGCGTCGTGCCCTTCTCCTTGGCGTAGTTGTAGAACTCCGCGGTGTCCTTGACGGCGACGCCCTCGGTGATGACGACGGCGAGCGGGATGCCGGCGTCGATCGCCTCGGTCGCGGCGGCCTTGGTGAAGGCGGCCGGCACGAAGATGACGCTGACGTCGGCGCCGGTCGCCTCCATCGCCTCGGCGACGGAGCCGAACACCGGCACGGAGGTGCCGCCCTCGAACTCGACGGTGGTGCCGGCCTTGCGGGGGTTGACGCCGCCGACGATCGAGGTGCCGGAGCGCAGCATCCGCTGGGTGTGCTTCATGCCCTCGGAGCCGGTCATGCCCTGGACGATGACCTTGGAGTCTGCGGTGAGGAAGATGGCCATGGGTGTCGTGTCTCTCTTCGCGCTCGTGGGGTCAGTTGCCGGAGGCCAGCTGGGCGGCCTTGCGGGCGGCGCCGTCCATGGTGTCCTCGATGAGGACGCGGGGGTGGTTGCGCTCGGCGAGGATGCGCCGGCCCTCCTCGACGTTGTTGCCGTCGAGGCGCACCACCAGCGGGCGGTCCTCCTCCTCGCCGAGGGCGTCGAGCGCGCCGACGATGCCGTTGGCCACGGCGTCGCAGGCCGTGATGCCGCCGAAGACGTTGACGAAGACGCTCTTGACCTGCGGGTCGGACAGGATGATGTGCAGCCCGTTGGCCATCACCTCGGCGCTCGCGCCGCCGCCGATGTCGAGGAAGTTGGCCGGCTTCTGGCCGCCGAACTCCTCACCGGCGTAGGCGACGACGTCGAGGGTGCTCATGACCAGCCCGGCGCCGTTGCCGATGATGCCGACCGAGCCGTCGAGCTTGACGTAGTTGAGGTCCTTCTCCTTGGCGGCCATCTCGAGCGGGTCGGTCTCGGCGTGGTCCTCGAGGGCCTCGTGCTCGGGGTGCCGGAAGCCGGCGTTCGCGTCGAGCGAGACCTTGCCGTCGAGCGCGACGATGTCGCCGTCCTTGGTGCGCACGAGCGGGTTGACCTCGACGAGCGTGGCGTCCTCGTCGCGGTAGACGGCCCACAGCGTCTTGAGCACCGGCTCGATCGCGGCGGCGGTCGTGCCGTCGAAGCCGGCCTCCGTGACGATCTCGCGGGCCTTGGCGTCGTCGATGCCGACGTTGGGGTCGACGGTCACCCGGGCCAGCGCCTCGGGGCGCTCGACGGCGAGCTGCTCGATGTCCATGCCGCCCTCCTTCGAGCACATCGCGAGGTAGGTGCGGTTCGCGCGGTCCAGCAGGATCGAGAAGTAGTACTCCTCGTCGATCTGGGCACCCTGGGCGATCATCACCTGGTGCACGGTGTGGCCCTTGATGTCCATGCCGAGGATCGCCCGCGCGTGCTCCTCCGCCTCGTCAGCGGTCTTCGCGACCTTGACGCCCCCGGCCTTCCCGCGTCCGCCGGTCTTGACCTGCGCCTTGACGACGGTCACGCCGCCGCTCGCGGCACCGATCCGCTCGGCGGCGGCACGGGCCTCCTCGGGGGTGGTCGCGACCGCCCCTGCGAGCACGGGCACACCGTGCTTCTCGAAAACGTCACGGGCCTGGTACTCGAAGAGATCCACGAGGCGATCCGTCCTCACTGTCGGTCGACTGGCTGGAAGTGGTCCGTTGGGGAGCCTAACGGGACCGGAGGGGTGGGCGCGCCACGGGTGTGCCCGGGGCGGCCGGTGGGACCCATCTCACGCCCGAGCGGTCGCCCCAGCGCGACGACCGGTGGTGGGATGGGCGGATGCCGTCGCCCCTCCGCCCGCGCACCCCACGGCCGCTGTCCGTGGCCGCCCTGGTCCTGGCCGCCGCCCTGACCACGAGCGCCTGCGGTGAGCCGTCGTCCTCGGCGCCGAGCCCGAGCGGCACCCCGGCGGGCACCAGCGCAGAACCCGGCGACACGGCATCCGCCACGGCCCTGCGCCGAAGCGGTGGCGTGGCCGGGTTCGACGACCGGCTGACGGTCGCGCCCGACGGCCGGGTCACCGGGACCACCCGCACCGCCCCGGTCGACTGCGCGGTGGCGGCGCAGGTCGCCCAGACGCTGGCGAGCGCACCTGCCCCCAGCGTCGCCCCGGCCGCCGGCGCCGACCGGATGGCGGTCACCCTGCTGCGCGCCGACGGCGCCGTCGACCTCGGCGAGGCCCAGGGTGGCGACCCGCTCTCGACCACGGCTCGCACCCTCCTCGACGACGTGCAGCTGCCGCCCGACCAGCGCACCGTCTGCCGCTGACACCCCCCGGGACGCGCGGACGGCGTGCCGCTGGTGGCGGCACGCCGTCCGGGTGCGTCGCCCGAGGGCGACCCTGCGTCAGTTGCTGCAGGTCTGGGTGCCCGCGGGCACCGCGATGGCGTTGAAGGCGTTCTGCACCGCGAGGCAGTTCGTGCTGTTCTTGCCGTAGAGCTCCTTGGCCGACGCGATGGCACCGTTGCGGGCCGCCGCGTAGCCGCTGCTCGAGGTGAGCTTGGTCGTCAGCGTGCGGTACCAGACCTTCTCGGCCACGGCGTGCCCGACGCCGGTCATGGCGGGGGCGCCGCAGGTGGGGCTGTTGTAGCTGACACCGCCGAGCGTCTTCGCTCCCGATCCCTCGGAGACCAGGTAGAACCAGTGGTTCAGCGGGCCCGAGGAGTAGTGCACGTTGAGCCGGCCGACCGACTTGCTCCAGCAGTCGGCGCTCTGGCCGTCCTTGCTGGGCTTGTCCATGTAGCGCAGCGGGGTGCCGTTGCCGTTGATGTTGATCTTCTCGCCGATGAGGTAGTCACCGACGTCGGTGGATGCGGAGGTGTCGTCCGCGTAGAACTCCACCGCGGTGCCGAAGATGTCGGACGTCGCCTCGTTGAGGCCGCCGGACTCACCCCGGTAGTTCAGCGCGGCGCTGTTCTCGGTGACGCCGTGGCTCATCTCGTGGCCGGCGACGTCGATGGCGGTCAGCGGCCGGGCGTTGCCCGCACCGTCGCCGTAGGTCATCTGGGTGCCGTCCCAGAAGGCGTTGTTGTAGGCGTTGCCGTAGTGAACGCGGCTGCGCGCGCCGACGCCGGTGTTCCAGATGCCGTTCCGGCCCTGGACGTTCTTGTAGTACGCGAAGGTCTCCTGGGCGCCCCACTGGGCGTCGGCGGCGGCGGTCTGGCGGCCCGCCCCGGTGGTGCCCGGGGTGCCGGTGCCCCAGATGTCGTCGGCGGGAGAGAGGTCGGTGAACTCCGTTCCTGTCCCCGAGGTCGCGCCGTTGAGGTCGGTCGTGAAGTTGCCCAGGGTGTCTCGCAGCTTGAACGTGGGGCTCCCCACCGTGGTCAGCGTGACGGTGCCGGAGTACTGGGTGTTGCCGGTGCCCTCCTCGATGCTCTCGGCCGAGTCGAGGACCCGGCCGGTGCGGGCGTCGACCCAGGTCTTCAGGCGGCTCGGCGTCTGGCTCGAGCGGATGCCGGTCGTCGTCACCTGCCAGGCCAGGCGCGGCGCGCCCTGGCTCGCGTACACGACGAGGTCCGCGGCGCTGGACTCGACCGCGTAGCCGGCGGACTTCGCGGCGGTGGCGGTGGCGGCCACCGCCCCGACGGTCGCCGTGGTCGAGGCGGGGGCGACGTCCTTGCCGCGGTTCGAGTGGCTGTCCTTGACGGTGCCGTCGGCCTTCTTGGCGACGACGAGGTCGCCACCGACGACGGCCAACCCGTCGACGGTGCGGTCGTAGCGCACGTGGCGCGTGCCGTCGGGGTCGGTGAGCACGTTGCGCACGACGAGCGACTGGTCGGCCGGCAGGCCCAGGGCGCGACCGGTCGACCTGGCGGCCGCCTGTTCCGCGGCCTTCGCGGCATCCGGGCCCTTGGGGGCGGCTGCGGCTCCGGGCACACCGGCTACGGTCGCGGCCACGGCGGCGGCCGTGACGGCGAGGGCGACTCCGGTGAGGTGACGCTGGGACAAGGGGACTCCTCGGGTGAAGGACGCGGCGGTGACCCGCGGCAGGTCAATGGTGGGGGGTCTGGTGCTCCGACGCGCGACGAACGCAGGTTTCGGTCGGCGCGCCGCGGTGGATGCCGCCCCCCACGCGGGCGAGGGGCGGCATCCGCCGGTGGTGCTGGGTCAGCTCGTCGCGACGGAGGTGTCGTCGACGACGAAGGACGTCTGCAGGCTGGAGTCCTCGGTCATGGTGAACCGGATCGACACCGTCCGACCCTTGTAGGCGGTGAGGTTGAAGGACTTCTGCGTGTAGGTGGCGTTGGTCCCGACGTTGGAGTAGGTGGCCAGCGTGGTCACCGTCGAGCCGTCGACGACCTGGGCCCTCATCGTGTCGTAGACCGTGGAGCCGGTCTCGGCCGTGTCGGTGCGCAGCCAGAACGACAGGGTGGCGCTGGTCGCGCTCGAGGGGATCGCGACGCTCTGGTTGATCGTCTCGGTGCCCGCCGAGCCGTTGCCGCCGAGCCAGGCCTTCCACGAGCCGGTGCGCGCCGGGCGACCGGTGTTGTTCGTGATCGGGCCGGCGGTGCCGGTCCAGACCGTGTTGCCCGACTCGAAGCCCGGGTTGCCGAGCAGGTTGGTGCCGGTGGGCGGCGGGGTGGTGCCCCCGCAGGACTCGGTGCCGGCCGGGACCGCGATCGCCGAGAAGGCGCTCTCGGTGGCGAGGCACTGGGCCGACCCGGCGCCGTAGAGCTCCTTGGCGGAGGCGATCGCACCGTTGCGGGCCGCCGCGTAGGTGCTCGACGAGGTGAGCTTGGTCGACAACGTGCGGTACCAGATCTTCTCCGCCGCGGCCCGGCCGGCGCCGGTCACCGTGGCGCCGTTGCAGGTCGGGCTGTTGTAGGCGACGCCGTTGACCGTCCTGGCGCCGGAGCCCTCCGAGGCGAGGAAGAACCAGTGGTTCAGCGGGCCGGAGGAGTAGTGCGGGTCGAGGTTCTTGGTGCCCGTGGTCCAGCAGTCCTGGCTACCGCCGTCCTTGCTGGGCTTGTCCATGTAGCGCAGCGGGGTGCCGTTGCCGTTGATGTTGATCTTCTCGCCGATGAGGTAGTCACCGGGGTCGGCCGGGCTGTTCGCGAACCACTCGACGGCCGTGCCGAAGATGTCGGACGTCGCCTCGTTGAGACCCCCCGCATCGCCGGTGTAGACGAGCCCGGCGGTGTTCTCGGTGACCCCGTGGCTCATCTCGTGGGCGGCGACGTCGATCGAGGTGAGCGGGTGGGTGTTGCCGGCGCCGTCGCCGTAGGTCATCTGGGTGCCGTCCCAGAACGCGTTGTTGTAGGCGTTGCCGTAGTGGGTGCGGCTGCGGGCCCCCGTGCCGTTGTTCCAGATGCCGGCCCGGCCGAGCACCGAGCTGTAGTACGCGTAGGTCTTCTCCGCCCCGTACTGCGCGTCGACCCCCGCCGTCTGCCGGCTCGTCGTCGAGCCGTTCCCCCACGTGTTGTCCGCGTCGGTGAACTGCGCCCCCGTGCCGGACGTCGCCCCGTTGAGGTCGGTCGTGTAGTTCCCCAGGGTGTCGCGCAGCTGCCAGGTCGAGCCGCTCAGCGTCGTGTTGAGCGTGACGCTGCCGGAGTACTGGCTGTTGCCGGTGCCCTTGACGACCTCGTCGTACGACGTGATGACGGCTCCCGACTCCGCGTCGACGATCGTGTGCAGCCGGCTGGGCGTCTGGTCGGCCAAGGTGCCGGTGGTCAGCACGTCGTAGGCCAGGCGTGGCGACCCGGTCGACGCCCAGACCACGAGCTCACCCGCGCTCTTCTCCCCGGCCGCCTTCGAGCGCTGCTGGCCCTTCGACACCGCGGTCGTCTTCGTGACGGTCGGCGTGGTCGTGTCAGCGGCCACGCTCTTGCCGTTGTTGAAGTGGACGTCCTCGATGCGGCCCCCCTTCTCCTTCTCGACGACGAGGTCGCCCCCGACGACGCGCAGGCCCTTCCAGGTGCGGTCGTAGCGGGTGTGTGTCGTCCCGTCCGGGTCGGTGACCACCGAGCGCTGGACGAGCTTGTCGTCCGCGGCCAGCTTGAGCGCCTGGCGGTCGGACGGGGCCCCGGCAGGGATGGCGCCGGGCAGGGCCGACGCGGCGGGTGCGCCGGCGGCGAACGTGGCTGCGGCCGCGCCGAGGGCGAGGCCTGTGGTCAGTCTTCTCACGATGATGGGTCTCCTTCGTGGTGGGCGCCCGGGACACGGGCACCAAGGAAACCTGTCGGCTGGGGGCCCTGGTGACAACGGACCTTGCGAAGAAATGACCTGGCTCCGAACGATCTTTACCCCGGGTACACCGGGCCTTGACCGACGCGTCCGAGAACCAGACCGCATGGTGACCATCTGCCCCACCTTCGGGGTGTATGGGGCGCCCCGGCCGTACAGTGGCGAGGCCATGGCGACCCTCCCGCGGCCCAGCGCCGTACCGTCCGACGAGCACCCTGCACCGCCGCAGGCCTCGGTGCTCCGGCGCGCCCGCGGGCTGGCCTCCGCCGCCCTGCACCTGCTCGACCCGGCCGTCCTGGCCGGCAACGCGGTGGAGTCCGCCTGGCTGGGCGCCCACGTCATGACCTGGCCGCTCGGACTGCTGGTGGGCCGTGGCGAGCGCTCCGGGCCGGCCTACCGGCTCGAGCACCTCCCCCCGGTTCAGCGCGGGCTGCTCGTCTCCAACGTCGAGGCCGCGGGCACGCCGATCCTGCTCGTGCACGGCATCGTCAGCAACCGGTCGATCTTCACCCTGCTGCGGCGGGGGCTGACCCGGCGGGGGTTCTCCAACATCTTCGCGATGAACTACCTCACCGTCGCCAACGACGTGCGCACGGCCGCCGCGGGCCTGTCGGTCGAGGTGGAGCGGATCGTCGAGGAGACCGGGTTCGAGCGGATCCACATCATCGGGCACAGCCTCGGTGGCCTGATCGCCCGCTACTACGTCACCCGCCTGGGCGGCGACGCCCGGGTGCACACCCTCATCACGCTCGGCACGCCGCACCAGGGCAGCTACGCCGCGTACGCCGTGCCGACCACGCTGATGCAGCAGATGCGGCCGGGCAGCCACCTGATGCGCGAGCTCGACCGGCCGGTGCGTGGCAGTCGCACCCGGTTCATCTCCTACTGGTCCGACAACGACCTGGCGATCATCCCGCAGCGCAACGCGTCCCTGCGGCACCGCGACCTCAGCGCCCGCAACATCAAGCTGCACGGGGCCGGGCACCTCACCCTGCCGATGCTCAGCGAGGTCGTGCACGGCATCTCGAACGCCCTGGCCCACCTCGACGCCCACGGCGGCACGGTCACCTCCGGTGTGACGCCCCTGACCCGCGAGGAGTGAGGATGCCGCTCGCCCGAGCGGCCGTCAGCGGCACGGTTCGTCACGTGTGAGGTACGTCACCCGCATACCTACGCTGCGTGCGGGTAGCAAGCGAGTTGAGCGGCATTCCTGAGAACGCATGCCCACACATTCTCAGGCGAAGAGTCGGTAGTCACGGAATGGTCACGGTACGGTGGGGCAAACCCCCGTCCAACCCCCGGCTACACCCTGAGGTCATCCCCGCGTGAGTTCGTCCTACCAAGGACGTCACTACGGAGGACGCCACCGCGTCCAGTCCCGTCGTGCTCGTCTGCCCCGAGCGTTCAGCTCGAGCTTCGTGCTGCCCACCGCGGCAGCAGCGGCGCTCGTGGTGACCGCGACCGGAGCGACGATCGTGCACCCCGAGCCCCCGACCCTGGAGCTGGACCGGACGCAGACCGCGATCGCGCGCACCGAGCAGGTCTCCGACGACGCCATGGTCACCGACCTCGCGGAGCGTCGTCAGGCCGCCTCGATCCAGACCGCCGCCCTCCAGGGCCGCAACGAGCTGGCAGTCCGCGCGGCGCGCGCCGCCCAGCGCAAGGCCGCGGCGAAGGCCAAGATCGCGCGCGAGGGCAAGCGCTGGGTGCGGCCGATCCACACCTGGCACATCACCTCCGGCTTCGGCTGGCGCTGGGGCAAGACCCACGACGGCATCGACCTCGGCGCCCCCACCGGCACCCCCATCTACGCGCTGTCCAAGGGCGAGGTCATCGGGTCGTTCTACGACTCGAGCTTCGGCAACAAGGTCGAGATCCGCTACTGGGACGGCTCGATCTCCTGGTACGGCCACATGAGCAAGCGGATCGCCCAGAAGGGCGACACCGTCATGCCGGGAGAGCTCGTCGGGCTGGTCGGCAACACCGGTCACTCCTTCGGCTCGCACCTGCACCTGGAGTTCCAGAAGAGCGTGGCGACCGACAGCCCGATCGACCCGATCGCGTGGCTGAAGCGGCACGGGCTCAACTGACCCGGCTCGCCCACCACGGCGCCGTCACGGCCCGGTGAGCACCACCCTCAGAGCTTCTCGAGCGGGGCGAACCGCAGCACGAACCGCTTGACCCCGAGCTCTCCGCCGAAGTCGACCTCTGCCTGCGTCTTGTCACCCTCACCCAGGGTGCGCACCACCGTGCCCAGGCCGTAGCTGTCGTGGGTGACCCGGTCACCGGGCGACAGTGGGATGACCGGCCGGTTGCCCGGTGAGCGCACGCCGGGCCGGGCCGCGAGGGTCGCCACGGCCGGCCGCTGGTCGCGACGCCCGATCGCGGCGGCGCCGGAGAGCTCACGCTCCCACTCCACCAGCTCGGCGGGGATCTCGTCGAGGAAGCGTGACGGTGGGTTGTACTGCGGTGCGCCCCAGGCAGATCGGACCGCTGCCCGGGACAGGTGCAGACGCTCGCGAGCACGGGTGATGCCCACGTAGGCCAGTCGCCGCTCCTCCTCGAGCTCCTTGGCGTCACCGAGGCTGCGCAGGTGCGGGAAGGTGCCGTCCTCCATCCCGGTGAGGAACACGACGGGGAACTCCAGGCCCTTGGCGGTGTGCAGGGTCATCAGGGTGACGACCCCCGCCTTCTCGGCCTCCTCGGTGTCGGGGATCTCGTCGGCGTCGGCCACGAGGGAGACCCGCTCGAGGAAGTCCTCGAGGCTGATCACCTCGCCGGTGCTGCGGCGCTCCTCGTCGAACTCGCGGGCCACGGCGACCAGTTCGGCGAGGTTCTCGACGCGGGTCTCGTCCTGGGGGTCGTGGCTCGCCCGCAGCTCGGTGAGGTACCCGGAGCGGTCGAGCACGGCCTCGAGCAGGTCGGACACACCGGCATCCTCGTCGTCGCGCACCCGGCCGAGGTCCTCGAGCAGGGTGGTGAAGCCCTTGATGGCCGCGACCGAGCGGGTGGCGATGCCGGGTGCGTCCTCGGGGCGGCCGAGCGCCGCGACGAACGGGATGCGCTCGCGCTCGGCGAGGGCGCCGATGCAGGCCTCCGCCCGGTCGCCGATGCCGCGCTTGGGCACGTTGACGATGCGGCGCAGGTTGACCGTGTCGCTGGGGTTGGAGAGCACCCGCAGGTAGGCCAGTGCGTCCTTGACCTCGCGGCGCTCGTAGAACCGCGTGCCGCCGACCACCTTGTAGGGCAGGCCGACCCGCACGAACACCTCTTCCAGCGCCCTCGACTGGGCGTTGGTGCGGTAGAACACCGCGACGTCGCCCGGCCGCACCCCGTGGTCGTCGCCCAGCCGGTCGATCGAGCGCGCCACGAACGACGCCTCGTCGTGCTCGTTGTCGCCGACGTAGCCGATGATGCGCGCGCCGTCGCCGGTGTCGCTCCACAGGTTCTTCTTGCGGCGCCCCTCGTTGCGGGCGATGACCGAGTTCGCGGCGCGCAGGATGGTCTGGGTGGAGCGGTAGTTCTGCTCGAGCAGGATCGTGCGGGCGTCGGGGTAGTCCTGCTCGAACTCCTCGATGTTGCGGATCGTGGCGCCGCGGAAGGCGTAGATCGACTGGTCGGCGTCGCCGACGACGACCAGCTCGCTCGGCTCGACGCCGTGCTCGGTGCGGGTCTCGGGCCTGCCGACGAGCTCGCGGACCAGCTGGTACTGGGCGTGGTTGGTGTCCTGGTACTCGTCGACCATCACGTGCCGGAAGCGACGCCGGTAGTGCTCGGCGACGTCGGGGAACGCCTGGAACATGTGCACCGTGGTCATGATCAGGTCGTCGAAGTCCATGGCGTTGGCCTGCCGCAGCCGGCGCTGGTAGGCCGTGTACGCCTCCGCGAGCACCTGCTCCTGGTGCGGGCTCGCCTCACCGACCCGGCTCGCGTAGGTCTCCTCGTCGATCAGCTCGTTCTTCAGGTTGCTCACCTGGTGGCTGAACGAGCGCGGGTTGTAGCGCTTGGGGTCGAGGTCCATGTCGCGGATGACCATCGACATCAGGCGCTGGGAGTCGGCGGCGTCGTAGATCGAGAAGGTCGAGCGCAGCCCCACCTTGCCGGCCTCGCGGCGCAGGATGCGCACGCAGGCGCTGTGGAAGGTCATCACCCACATCGCCTTGGCGCGCGGCCCGACCAGCGACGACACCCGCTCGCGCATCTCGGCGGCGGCCTTGTTGGTGAACGTGATGGCGAGCACCTGGCCCGGCTGCACCCCCCGTGCGGCCAGCAGGTAGGCGACGCGGTGGGCGAGCACCCGGGTCTTGCCGGACCCGGCGCCCGCGACGATGAGCAGCGGGCCGCCCTCGTGCAGCACGGCCTCGCGCTGCTGCGGGTTCAGCCCGACGAGCAGCTCTTCGGGGTCGGCGGCCGGTCGGGCCGTCGCCGGACCGCCGTCGGGGCCCAGCCCGGCGGCCGCGGCCTCCGCCCAGGTCGGCACCCCGGCCGCGTTCACCAGCGCCGCGTGGGCGCTGGCGTGGGTGGCGGGGTCCACGTGCGGCTCGTGGCCCGGTTCGCCGAAGTCGAGGCCGTCGAAGAGGGTGCTCATGTCGGGGCCAACCCTACGTGGCGCCGCCGACCCCAGCCGTCAGCCGCGCCCCGTCACGCGAAGGGCGGCCGGGACCACCACCGAGGTCCCGGCCGCCCGTGGCCGCGCCGCTGCGTGGTTCAGGAGCGCTGACCGCGCAGGGGTGCGTCTGGCCGACCGGATCAGCCGCACCAGGGGTAGACGAAGATGCTGTCGCCACCTGCGCGGTGGTCCGCGAGCAGGGTCGAGTACGGGATGACCGTGTCGAGGGTGAACCCCTGGGGCAGGCCGTTGCGTGCCGTCACGCCCACCGAGACCGCTGTTGCGACCGTGATGCCGTTCTTCGCGACAGCGCTGTGGAGGCCGACCGCCTTGAGGGTGGCGATGCCGGCCTTCATGCACGCGGTGTCCGGGGTGGCTGCCTGGGCCGGCGCTGCGACGAGGACGCTCGCGCCTGCGGCGGCGACGAAGGCGGCTGCGGCGATACGGGTACGGGTGCTCATGGAAATGTCCTCCTGCAGGGACCTCTGCCGGTTGGCCTGGGTCGGTGTCTGCACGCTAGGCGGGGCCCGGCCATGCTGTCGATACTTTGTCGAAGGTTGCGCTCCCGGCTTCCTCGCGAAGTCAGGAGCACTTCGCCACGTCAGGTGCGTATACGGCCCTGACCCGGCGAGAACCTCCTGAACCCACGAACTGCTCCTGACTCCGCATCAGTACACGGGCGACCCACCAGCCCGCACCCACACGCCCTCCCCGGGTCGACGCACCGGCCCGCCGCCAGGCGCCTCGGCCGGCAACCTTCGACAGACCCGTACTGTTCGGTGCGCGGGCCCCGACCCCACCGGCCCGGTGGGACGATCGTCAGGACGCGCGGACTACTCGGACCACGCGGACCACGACCACGTCATGCGGGCCACGCGGGTCACCGACATCGACCCATCGGGTCACCCCGGGGACGACCGCGCGGCCACCGGTGTTTTGGACCCGGTGGCCGCGTGCTGGTCCGGGACCCGACGACACGGCATACGGTGTCTGGCATGGCCTCGCGCAAGGGTGAGTTCGGGGAGCCGGTCGTGCTCGACGTCGACGGCTTCGACGTGCGGGTCTCGAGCCCGCAGCGGGTCTACTTCGCCGCCCGGGGCGAGACCAAGCTCGACCTGGTCAACTACTACCTCTCGGTCGGCGACGGCATCGTCAACGCCCTGCGCCAGCGGCCCTGCATGCTGCACCGCTTCCCCGACGGCGTCTCCGGGAACAAGGTGCACCAGAAGCGGCTTCCGCGCGGGGCGCCGCCGTGGGTCGAGACGGTGCGGCTGCACTTCCCCCGCTACGGCCTGCACGCCGACGAGCTGTGCGTCACCCGGCTGGCCGACGTCGCGTGGGCGGTGCAGATGAGCACCGTGGAGTTCCACCCGTGGAACAGCCGCCGGGCCGACACCGAGAAGCCCGACGAGTGGCGCATCGACCTCGACCCGATGCCGGACGCCCCCTTCTCCCGCGTGCGGCAGGCTGCCCACGTCGCGCACGAGGTGCTCGACGAGCTCGGCGCCGTGGGGTGGCCGAAGACGAGTGGGGGCCACGGCCTGCACGTCTACGTGCGGATCCGCCCCGACCACGGCTTCGGCGACGTCCGCCGAGGTGCGTTGGCGTTCGCGCGGGAGGTGGAGCGCCGCATCCCCGACGACGTCACGACGACCTGGTGGCGCAAGGACCGCGACCCCGAGGCGGTGTTCGTCGACTACAACCAGAACGCGCGCGACCACACGATCGCGGCCGCGTACTCGGTGCGCGGCAACGACATCGGCACGGTCTCGACGCCGTTCCGGTGGGACGAGCTCGACGACGTCGAGCCCAACGACTTCACCATCGCGACGGTCCCGAAACGGTATGCCGAGCTCGGCGACCTGCACGCCGGCATCGACGACGCCGTGTTCGACATCGCGCCCCTGCTCGAGTGGGCCGAGCGTGACGAGGCCGCCGGCGCCGAGCCGCCGCCCGAGCCCGAGGACGACACGGGGAAGCCCTGATGGACCTCGTGGTTCCACCGGGTCCCGGTGTGCCGCAAGGGCTGACGGTGCCCGGCGACCTGCTGGTCGAGCGCTTCTCGCGGTCGTCGGGGCCGGGCGGCCAGGGTGTGAACACCGCCGACAGCCGGGTCGAGCTCGAGCTCGACGTCGACGCCTTCGCCGGGTTCACCGAGACCCAGCGGCTGCGAGTGCTGCGGGCGCTCGACCCGCGGCTGGTCGGCGGCCGGCTGCTCGTCGTCGCCGCGTCGGAGCACCGCCAGCAGCGCCGCAACCGGGTGGCCGCGCGCGAGCGGATGGCCGACCTGCTGCGCGACGCGATGGCTCCCCCGCCGGCGCCCCGTCGCGCCACCCGGCCGACCCGCGGGTCGAAGGAGCGACGGCTCTCGGCCAAGAAGCGGCGCGGCGAGACGAAGGCGGGTCGTTCGCGCCCGGCATCCGACGCCTGACCCTCCCGCGAAGTCAGGAGCACTTCGCCGAGTCAGGTCCATGTACGCCCCTGACTCGGCGAGAACCTCCTGAGCCCGCGAAGTGCTCCTGACTCTGCGGTGCGGAGCTCGGGCTAGGGAGTCGTGACGCCGTTCGCCTGACCGACGAGCCGCACCACCTCGTCGGCGCACCCCCACGACAGGGTCACCCCCGCGCCGCCGTGGCCGTAGCAGGTCACCACCGGTCGCCCACCGACCTCGGATGCCGCGAGCCGCACCTCGGGTGCCATCGGCCGCAGTCCGACCCTGGCCCCGAGCACCTGGGCGCCGGCCAGCTCGGGCACCACCTCGCGGACCCGGCGGAGGACCGCATCGTGCACCTGGCGATCGGGCTCGGTGTCCCACGACCCGCTGACGTCGGTGCCGCCGCAGACGACCCAGTCGGGGTGCGGCAGCGCGTAGACCATGCCGTCGGGGTGGTCGTCGTCGACCAGCCAGCGGGTGAGCCCGGGGTTGGCGAGGAGCGCGACCTGGCCGCGCGACGGCATCCCGGCGTGGTCGTCGAGCAGCGGCCCCGAGCGCAGGCCCGCGGCCACGACGACCACGTCGCCGGGGACCTCGGCCAGGTCCCTCACCCACCCCCTGACGAGGTCGACACCGGCCTCGATGCACCGGCCCTCCAGCCACCGCAGGAACACCGGCATGGTCACGAGCGGCACCGTCGCGATGACCCCGCCGCTCGCGCCGGCCGGCAGCTCGTCGGCGCGGGCCTCGCGCCAGGTCGGTAGCGCCTCGGTCCACCACCGGTCGGCCCCGGCTCGCTCGACGAGAACGCCCTCGCGCACGGCCACCCCGGTCTCGGGGTCTCGGGCCAGCGCCGTGAACCGGTCGAACGCCACCCGCCCCCAGGCGAGCACCCGGGCGTGCGGCTCGACGTGGTAGGGGAACCAGAGACCACCGGCCACCGCAGACGTGGTGTCGGCCACCGGCTCGTCACGCACGCAGCGCACCACGTGGCCGGCCCGGGCCAGACCGAGCGCCGACGTCAACCCCATGACGCCACCGCCGACCACCGTCACGCGTGCCATGCCCGCATCCTCCCCTAGCGTGGGCGGCATGGAGCCCCTCGACCCGCACCCGGTCACCGGCGGCCTGTTCGCCTCACCGGTGCCGGCCGGCAGCGGGTGGCCGGGTGACCCGGCCGACGCGACGACTCCCGTGGCGAAGACCCCTGCGGCGGTGCGACGGCTGGCGGCGTCGAGCACCGGCGTCCCGGAACTGCAGGCGCGGATCTCGGTGTGCCGGGCCTGCCCCCGCCTCGTCCACTGGCGCGAGGACGTCGCCCGCTCGGGCCGCCGGGCGTCGTTCGCCGACCAGCCGTACTGGGGCCGGCCCGGACCGTCGTTCGGCGACCCCGACGCCGAGGTGCTGCTCGTCGGGCTCGCCCCGGCCGCCAACGGCACCAACCGCACGGGCCGGATGTTCACCGGCGACTCCTCCGGCGACGTCCTGTATGCCGCGTTGCACCGCACCGGGTTCGCGGCGCTGCCGACGTCGGTCGCGGCCGGGGACGGCCAGTCGCTGACCGGCATCCGCATCGTCGCCGCCGTGCGGTGCGCGCCGCCGGCCAACAAGCCAACCCCGGCGGAGCGAGCGACCTGCTCGGCGTGGCTCGAACGCGACCTCGAGCTGGCCGCCCCTCGACTGCGGGCGATCCTCTGCCTCGGCGCGATCGGGTGGGACGCAGCCCTGGCGGCAGCCCGGGGGCTCGGCTGGGACGTGCCGCGCCCGAAGCCGAAGTTCGGCCACGCCGCCGAGGTGACCCTCACGACGCCGGAGGGACACGGCATCCGGCTCGTCGGCTGCTACCACGTGAGCCCGCACAACACGTTCACCGGGCGACTCACCCCGGCCATGCTCGACGCCGTGCTGCTCTCGCTGCGCCCGCGCTGAGCGCCGGGCAATGAAGTGGCCGCGCCGACGCGGATCGCTTACCGTCGCAGGATGATCCGGCTCGACCGCCCCCACGTCCGCGTGCACCGCAGCTACCTCGAGGCGCACGACGAGTTCGGCGGCGGACATCGCGACGGCGACGGCGACTGGGTCGAGGCGCCCGACGACAAGGGCTACGGCGGGGTGGTCTGGACCCGCGAGGAGCTCGAGACGGATGACGGGTTCGCCCGGTTCGTGCAGTGGCGGCTCGACCGCGCCCGGGAGGACGCGCCACGCCCGTCCGGCCACGTGCCGTGCACGTTCTACTGGGTCGTCGACGACGCCGACCCCGAGACCTACCTCGGGTCGATCTCGGTGCGGCACTCACTGACCCCGTTCCTCCTCGAGGTCGGCGGCCACATCGGCTACTCGGTGCGCCCGAGCGCGCGTCGACGCGGTGTCGCCACCGAGGCGCTGCGGCTCGTCCTGCCCCACGCGGCGGCCCTCGGCATCGACCCGGCCCTGCTCACCTGCGACGTCGACAACGCGGGGTCGGCAGCGGTCATCGAGGCCAACGGGGGTGTGCTGGAGGACGTCCGGGGCGTCAAGAGGCGCTACTGGGTTCCGACGGGCGCGCTGGCGCCCAGACCGGCGTTCGGCGGTCCTAGGGTGGCGGGATGACAGCCTCCTCCGGCCCCGCCCTCGTCGTCACGGCCCACGGGGGCATCGACGTGCTCACCGTCGAGGACCGCCCGGCGCCCGACCCCGCGAGCGGCCAGGTGCTCGTCGAGGTCGCCGCCGCCGGAGTCAACTTCATC
Organism: uncultured Actinomycetota bacterium; assembly: GCA_963695175.1. GTDB lineage: Bacteria > Actinomycetota > Actinomycetes > Actinomycetales > Dermatophilaceae > Fodinibacter. The sequence continues at coordinate 1,376,167 of CAVOGG010000004.1, read as the reverse complement.
GACGTCTACCAGCGCGAGGGCGTCTACCCGACGTCACCGCCGTTCGTGGCGGGCAACGAGGGCGCGGGCACCGTCGTGTCGACCGGCGAGGGGGTCGAGGGCTTCCAGCCCGGCGACCGCGTGGCCTGGCCACAGGCGCTGGGGAGCGCCGCGCGGTTCGCGGCCCTGCCGGCATCCGAGCTCGTCCCCGTGCCCGAGGGGATCGACCTCGAGACGGCGGCAGCGGTCATGCTCCAGGGCCTGACCGCGCACTACCTGACCACCAGCACGTATGCCGTGCAGCCGGGTGACGTCGCGCTCGTGCACGCCGCGGCCGGCGGGGTGGGCCAGCTGCTCGTGCAGATGGTGCGGGCGCGCGGCGGCTCGGTGATCGCCACGGCGGGTGGCCCGGACAAGTGCGACACGGCGCGCGGCCTGGGGGCCGACCACGTCATCGACTACCGCGCGGTCGACGACCTCGCCGGTGAGGTGCGGCGACTCACCGACGGGCGCGGGGTCCACGTCGCCTACGACGGCGTGGGCAAGGACACCTTCGACGCGTCGCTGGCGTCGCTGAGGCACCGAGGGACACTCGCCCTGTTCGGCGCCGCCAGCGGGCAGGTGCCGCCGTTCGACATCCAGCGGCTCAACAGCGGCGGATCGCTGTTCCTGACCCGGCCGACGCTGGCCCACCACATCGCCACCCGGGAGGAGCTGCTGTGGCGAGCCGGCGAGCTGCTCGGCGCCGTGGCCGACGGCAGCCTGCAGGTGGCCGTCGGCGGCCGTTACCCGCTCACCGAGGCGGCGGCGGCGTTCGCCGACCTCGAGGGACGGCGCACCCAGGGCAAGCTGCTCCTCATCCCCTGACCTCACCCAACCCCGACCCAGGGGTCAGCTGGCGGTGGTCCAGAGGACGGCGATGGCGACGTTGACCAGCGCCAGCGCGCCGGCGGCGTTGACCAGCTGCGGGCGGGCCTCGCCCCGGCGCTCCTTGCCCGCGGCGATCTCGGCGCAGGCCACCACGGCGATCGCGACGAGCAGCTTGACGCCGATCTTGGTGTTGTTCACGTCCTCGTCGTCGGCCTGGAGCAGCCCGACCAGGAGGATGCCGGTCAGCAGCTGGGCGCGCGCGCCCCACAGCAGGGCGGGGGTCACGGCGCCGCGCGCGACGAAGACCGCGCTGCCGATGATCGCGGCCATGCCGAGCAGGTGGAGGACGACGAACACGTTCACCAGGAGATCCATGGGCCACACCCTAGGTGGGGTGCACCGAGCCCTCCGCCCCCGCCCCGCGCCTCCCGAGACGGTCAGAGAAGGCGGCGGCCCATCGCCCAGGCGGTCAGCTCGTGCCGCGAGGACAGCTGCAGCTTGCGCAGCACCGAGGAGACGTGCGTCTCGACCGTCTTGACCGAGATGAACAGCTCCTTGGCGACCTCCTTGTACTGGTAGCCGCGGGCGATCAGCCGCATCACCTCGCGCTCGCGGGCCGAGAGCCGGTCGAGCTCCTCGTCGACCTCGGCGATCTCGCCGGCGGCCGCACCGAACGCGTCGAGCACGAAGCCCGCGAGCCGCGGTGAGAACACGGCATCCCCGTCGGCGACCCGGCGGATCGCGGTGATCAGGTCACGCGCGCCGATCGTCTTGGTGACGTAGCCGCGGGCCCCGGCGCGGATCACGGCGATGACGTCCTCCGCGGCATCCGACACCGACAGGGCGAGGAAGCGCACCGGCGCGCCCGTGCGCGCCTCGACCCCGAAACAGCCCCGGATGACGTCGACCCCGCCGTTGCCGGACCCGCCGGGCAGGTGCACGTCGAGCAGCACGACGTCGGGCTGCTCGGCCCGGATCACCGCGATGGCGGTGTCGACGTCCGGGGCCTCACCGACGAACTCGCACACCGGGATCCCGCTCGCGGCCATGGCGTCCGTGAGCTCGGCACGAACGCCGGTTCGGAACATCCGGTGGTCGTCGACGAGCACGACCCGCACGGGGCCTCGCTTCGCGCCGCCACCGGTCGTGGTCGGTTGGCTCATGACGTTCCTCCTTCGATCGGTGGCAGCCGGAGCTCCACCTCGGTTCCGTCGTCGCGGCGCCGCACGCTCGCCGTACCGCCGTGCCGCTCCATCCTCCCCAGGATCGACTGTCGCACCCCGAGCCGGTCGGCGGGCACGGTGTCGAGGTCGAACCCCTCGCCGCGGTCGCGCACGAACGCCTCGACCCCGGTCGGCCCGATCTCGACGTACGCCGTCACCGGCGTGCCGCCGTGCCGCACCGCGTTGAGCAGCGCCTCGCGCATGGCCTGCGCCAGCGCGGCACCGTGCGGCTCGTAGGGCCGGTCGCCGGTCACGACCAGGTCGATGACCACGCCGTGCACGTCCTCGACGTCGTGGGCGACCTCGGTGACCGCGGCGGCGAGCGTCGACTGCGAGCCCTGTGGGCCGGCATACAGCCAGGACCGCAGCTCGCGCTCCTGGGCGCGCGCCAGCCGGGTGACGGCGGCCGGGTCGTGCGACTGGCGCTGGATGAGCGCGAGCGTCTGCAGCACCGAGTCGTGCAGGTGGGCGGCGATGTCGGCGCGCTCGGTGGCGCGCGCCGCGGCCACCTGCTCGCGCCGCAGGTCCCCCCACAGCCGCAGGGCCCAGGGCGCGGCGATGATGAGCGCCCCGACGAGCACGGCGATGGCCGCGAGCAGGGCGTCCCAGACGGCCGAGACGGACTCGCCGCGGGTGACCAGCACGAGGATGCCGGCCACGGTCAGGCCCGCGCCCAACGCCACCCGCATCCAGCCGTAGCGCCCTTCGCCGGAGCCGATCCACCGCGAGCGCTGGGCGTCGTCGAGGTTCGACCACGCGACGATGGCGCCGACCGCGATCGTGAACAGTGGCACCAGGACCGTGCCGATGACCCCTCCCCCGAGCACCGGGGAGAGGAGCACCACGCCGACGACGACGAGCACCCCACCGACACCGAGCACCAGGCCCCACTGCCGACGCTCGGGCGGTGTGTCGTGGCCCTCGGCCTGCGACGGGTCAGCGTCGACGTCCCCCTCGGGGGTCAGCGCCCACAGGAACACGTAGGCCGCGAGGCCGGCGCCCCCGGCGAGGGTGAGGAGCACGAACGTCCAGCGCACGCTGCGCCGCGAGATCCCGAGGTGGCGGGCGACCGCGCCGCTGACCCCGGGGGTCCAGCCGCGGGTGCGCGAACGCACGAGCGGCGGCCGGGGCGGACGGGTGGACCGCTGGTCGTAGGGGTACGCCGACGGCCCCGATCCCAGCGCACCGGCGTCGGGACCACCGTCGGTCACCGGGCGCGGGTGCGCGGCTGCGGGTTCGTAGGGCGTGGGCACGCCTCCATCCTGACCTACGCGGGGGGTGCGCAGGGTCGGTCCCGGGGTCGGGTCAGGGGGGCGTCAGGGTCGACCCTCATGGCGAGCGCCCTCACCACGGACCACGCTGGAGCCATGACGGAGAACCCAACCCAGAGCGTGCCCCCACAGAGCACGTCCTTCCTCGACGACAGCTTCGCCCGACTGCGCAGCAGCGGCTACCGACGCGACACCGACGGCCGCTGGTTCGGCGGTGTCTGCACCGGGCTCGCCCAGCGCTACGGCGTCGACCCGGTGCTGATCCGCGCCGCGGCGGTCGTGCTGGCGTTCCTCGGCGGCATCGGCCTGACCGCCTACGTCATCCTCTGGCTGCTCCTGCCCGACCGGCAGGGCGACATCCTCGCCGAACGTGCCGTGCGCCAGGGCGATGCCGGCCCGATCGCCCTGCTCGTGCTCGCCGCGTTCCTCGTGATCGGCGGGGTCTTCTCGATCGGCAACGGCAACGGCTGGTTCGCCCCGCTGTGGCTGATCCCGGTCGCCGCCGTCGCGTGGCTCGTGCTGAGCCGGCGCAACGCCCGCTCGCCGCACACCGGCTACGGCAGCGTGCCGGCCCCGCCGCCCTACGGCACCCCCTCACCCGCGCCCTACGGCGCGACCCCCCCCGCCCCCGGCGCCGCTCGGCGCCACCCCGCCCCCGCCAGGAGAGGCCATGTCCACCGCCACGCCCTCGTATGCCTCGCCGCCGATGGCGAGCGCGCCGACCCAGACGCCTGCGGCGCCGTATGCCGGCAGCCAGCCGGGCGCCTACCGCGGACCGCAGCCCGGGACCTACGGTGGCCCGCCGAGCAGCGCGCAGACCGGCCCGTACGGTGGCCGGCCCACCCCGCCGGCCCCGCCCCGCCCGGTCGCCCCGGCCCCGCCGCCGCGCCCGCGGCGCCGTCGCCCCAGCGCGTTCGTCGGCCTGGTGTCGCTCGGCATCGCGATGGTCGGGATCGGCCTCGGTGCGGCACTGGACGACCCGCTCGGCTTCCCGGGCAGCTCGGCCACCCTCGGCCTCCTCATCGCCCTGACCGGTGTGTCGGTCGTGGTGCTCACCCTCGGCCTGCGCGGCCGGGCCTCGGGCTTCAGCGGCTTCCTCGTCGTGGTGCTCGCCCTGCTGCTCATGGCCGCCTCGGCCGCCTCCCGCGTCGACCTGCAGGACGGCGTCGGCGACAAGACCTGGACCCCGGTGCCGGATACCGGAACCACGGCCTTCGCGCTCGGCGCCGGTGAGGCCACCCTCGACCTGAGCAAGCTCGCCACTCCCACTCCCACTCCCACCGCGACCACGGGCACCCCGGCCGCCACGATCCCGCAGCGGGTCACGGTGGAGATGGGTGCCGGCGACCTCACCATCGTCGTGCCCGAGGGCCTGGACGTCCGCGTCGACGCCAGCGTCGGCTTCGGCGACATCACCCACCAGGGCGGCGTCGGTGGCCCCACCAGTAAGAGCGGTGGCGACCAAGACATGTCGACCGTCATCGGCGACCAGCCCGTACACGTCGTCGTCGACGCCGAGCTCGGCCTCGGCCAGATCACCATCCAGGAGCAGTGATGAACACCCCGACCACTCCCCCCCGACCCCCGGACACCCCGGACACCCCGGACGTCCAGGACGTCCAGGACGTCCCCGCCACGCCGCAGTCGCCCGACACCCGGGCCGACGACACCCTGGCCGACGAGGTGTTCGTCGACGACGGTCGCACCGCGGCCCTGCCGACGACCGTCGCACCGGAGAGCGCCGCACCGGCGGCCACCGCCGCCGCGGACGCCCCGCCGCGGACGCCCCCGCCGCGGGCAGCACCCTGACGGCCACCGCACCGGCACCGGCCCCCACCGCCCCGCCCGAGCCGGTGTGGCTCACCGGCCCGGCCCCGTTCGCGCTCGTGCTCGGCCTGCTCGGCCTGCTCGTCGCGGGCACCATGCTCCTCACCGAGCTCACCGACTGGACGCTGCCCTGGGGTGACCTGGGGCCGTGGAGCGTCGTCGCCGCCGGGTTGGTCGTGCTCCTCGTCGGGGCCATCGGCCTGCGCAGCAGCCGCTCCCGCAAGTGAGTCCGTGTCGTCAGGCGAGGTCGACCGCGCGCAGCGCGGCTCGCACACTCGCCACGACCGACACCGACGCCAGGTCGTCCAGCGGCACCCAGCGCGCATCGGACGTCGACCCGCCCACGTCGTGCACGACGGGGCGGGTCGGCCGTGCGCAGCGAGCCGTGTGCAGCAGCCGCACGGCGTGGTAGTCCTCCAGCCCCCGCGCCGAGCGCCCCACCCAGTGCTGGGTCATCACGTCGACCAGCCGCACCGCGTCGACGACCTGGCCGGTCTCCTCGGCCACCTCGCGGACCACGCCCTCGGTCGGCGCCTCGCCGAGGTCGAGCCCGCCACCGGGCAGGTTCCACCGGCCGGGCGCCCCGGTGTGGCTCGCCAGCTGGGTCAGCAGCAGCTTCTCCTCGGCCACCACGACGGCGTACGCCGCGACCCGCTGGTGCGGGTCCACCCCGACCCGCTCGGCCTCGGTGAGCCCCGGCCCCTCGGGCCCGAGCGGCGGGTCGACCGGTTCGGCCGGCTGCACGGCGTACCGCAGGGTGAGGTCGCCGAGCACACCCTCCACCGCCACGACCGATCCCGGCCACCCGCGCGCGGCCAGTCCCACCGTGGGGTCCTCGCCGTGCTCGAGCACGAAGCTGGTGACGGCCCGGCCGTCGTGGCTGCCGACGACGGTGATCACGCGACGAGCACCCCCGCCCGGCGGTACTCGGCCAGGGTCGCGGCCAGCACGCCGCTCCAGTCCTGCGCCGGTGGTGTGGCCAGCAGGTGAGCGCGGATCCGAGCCCGCAGGGCGTCGTCGCCGGCCAGGCGGGCCAGCGCGCCCGCGAGCGCCACGTCGCTGTCACCGAGCAGCCCGTCGACCCCGTCCTCGACGAAGTCGTCGACCCCCGTGCCGCGGGGTGCGACGACCGGCACCCCGGCAGCCCGCGCCTCGAGCGGGGCGATACCGAAGGCCTCGAGCCGGGCGGAGGTGAGGTAGACGTCCGCGCCCTGGTGCAGCCGGCGCAGCTCCTCCTTGCCGACACGCCCGGGCAGCTCGACCCAGTCCAGCCCACGGGTGCGCAGGTAGCGCTCCATCAGGCGGCGCTGCGGGCCCTCACCGACGATCGTGGCGCGCAGTGGCACGTCCGGGTCGAGCATGGTGCGGGCGCCGCGCAGCACCCCCAGCGTGGCCAGCGGGCGCTTGCGCGAGACCAGCCGCATCGCGGAGACGACGTGCACCGGATGCCGTGCGCCCACCTCCGCGCGCCCGGTCACCGGACGCCACCACGCGGCATCCACGCCGTTCGGCACGACCTCGACGACGGCCCCGCGGGCCGCCTCGGACACGCGGGCGGCCGACATCGTCGACACCGCGTTGAGCGCGACGCCGCGCCCGGCCCACCGCGAGAGGTGGCCCAGCGTGCGGAACACGCCTGCTGACCGGCCGATCACGCAGTGGAAGGTGGCGGTCACCGGCAGGTTCGCGTCGAGGGCCACGGGCACCAGGTCGGTGGCGAACGGGCTCACCACGCCGAGGTGCGCGTGGGCGACGTCGAAGCGCCCGGCAGCGAGGCGACGACGCACCTCACGCGGTGCGAACGGGTTGACCGGGATGCCGCCGGGCAGCGGGATCGCGAGCCGGTGCACCGTGACGCCGTCGTCGCCGGTGGTGACGTGACCCCCGCGCTCGCCGTTCGGCCCGGTCGTCGCCGTGAACACCTCGACCTCGTGGCCGGCGAGCACCAGCTGGCGGGAGAGGTCGCGCACCTGGCTCTCGATGCCACCCAGCCGCGGCGGGTAGCAGTCGGTGAGCATGGCGACCTTCACGAGGCCCCAGCCTGCCATGCGGGAGGATGGGCCACGATGTCCCCCACGATCGTGGCGTTCCACGCCCACCCAGACGACGAGGCTCTGCTGACCGCAGGCACCATGGCGCGTGCTGCGGCAGCAGGTCATCGCGTCGTGCTGGTGCTCGCGACCGACGGTGGGGCCGGCCTGGCGGCCGACGAGCTGCGGCGCGACGGGGGACTCGGCGAGCGGCGGCTGGAGGAGGCGCGGCGGTCCTCCGCGTCGCTCGGGGTGGCCCGCGTGGAGTGGCTCGGCTACGCCGACAGCGGCAGCGGCGCGGAGCCCGAGCCGGACGTCCCGGGGGTCACCCGGTTCACCCGCGCGCCCCTCGAGGAGGCCGCCGAGCGGCTCGCCGCCGTGCTGCGCACCGAGCGGGCCGACCTGCTGCTCTCCTACGACGCCAACGGCGGCTACGGGCACCGCGACCACGTGCGCGTGCACGAGGTCGCCGCGCGCGCCGCCGAGATCGCCGGCACGCCCCGGGTTCTCGAGGCCACCGTGCCGCGCGACACCATCGTGCGGGCCGTTCGCGCGATCGGCCGCGTCTACCGCTTCCCCGACGAGTTCGACCCGACGTCGTTCGAGCGTGCCTTCTCGGCCCGCTCCGAGATCACCCACCGGGTGAACGTACGTCGCTACGCCGGTGCCAAGCGGGCGGCGATGCGGGCGCACGCGTCGCAGGCCACCGGCGGCGGCGCGGCATCCGCCGGTCCGGGGGCGCAGACCGGCGACCGCACGCTGGCAGCCTTCCTGCGGATCCCCCGACCCGTCTACGATCTCGTGTTCGGGAGGGAATGGTTCCGCGACCCCGCCCTCCCGCCGGGCCACCCCGTGCGCACCGACATCTTCGAGGGGGAACGATGAGCTCGCGCACCAAGCAGATCCTGCAGACGGTCATCGGGCTGGGGCTGGCCGCGGCGATGCTCATCTGGGGCCTGCCCTACTTCGCCAAGACGTCGTGGGCCGACATCTGGAGCGTCATCCGCACCATCCCGCTCAGCCACGCCCTGCTCTTCCAGGCCCTGATGCTGCTCGGGCTGTGGTGCTACACCTTCACCTTCACCGGCTCGCTGCACGGGCTGAGCCACGTCAAGGCGCTCATCGTGAACCTGTGCGGGTCCTCGGTGTCGAACCTGCTGCCCGGCGGTGGTGCGGTCGGCCTCGCCGCGACGTACGCCATCTGCCGGTCCTGGGGCTTCTCGCGCCGGGCCACGTCGACGTCGGTCATCGTCACCGGCGTCTGGAACGTGCTGGCCCGCATCGCCCTGCCGGTCGTCGCCATCGGCGCGCTGTGGTTCGGCGGGGTGACTCTTCCCCCGGCGCTCACCGACCTCGCGGTGGCCGGGATGTTCACCGGGCTCGCCGTCCTCGGCGCCCTGGTCGCGATCATGGTCAGCGAGCGGGCCGCCCAGGCCATCGGTCGCGCGCTCGACTGGGCGCTCGGGCCCATCCGCCGGCGCCGCCACGCCAAGGCCGCGGCGAAGGCCTTGGCCACCGCCACGACCGACGCCGACGCCGAGGCAGGCCGGCCGCTCCCCGCCGACGAGGACCCCGCCGTACCGTCGATGAGCATCGAGGAGCTGGTCACCGACCTGCGCGCCCGGATCAACGAGGTCGTGGGCAGCGGCTGGCTGTCGATGACGCTGGGCATGGTCGGGTTCTTCGGTTTCTACTACGTGCTCTTCGTGCTCATCATGCGCGAGACGGGCGTGACCCTGCCGCTCAACCTGCTCTTCGCGGCGTTCGCCATCGGGCGGCTGCTCACCGCGGTGGGCATCACCCCGGGCGGCATCGGCATCACCGAGACGGCCACCTCGGCGGTGCTCGTCGGCTGGGGCGCCGAGGCCGCCGGCGCGACCGCCGGCGTCGTGCTCTTCTCGATCTTCACGCACCTCATGGAGGTGCCGCTGGGCGCCCTCGGCTGGCTGATGTGGACGGCGAGCACCAAGGTCGAGCCGCACGACGACGGCGACGAGCCGGCCCTCGCCCAGACCGCCACCTGACGGCAGCGGACGGGGTCAGTCCTCGCGCAGGAAGACCATCGCCATCGGGGTCTGCTCGCTGCCCTGGCCGAGCGGGTTGTCGGCGAACATCTCCTCGAAGCGGGCCCAGTCGCCGGGCACGTCCGACCCGAGCACGTTGCGGCCGATGTCGTTGGCGTCCATGACCACCGTGCCGCCGAAGGTCGAGCGCCACGGCTCGGGCACCCGCTGGCGGATCGCGGCCGACAGCCGCGCCGCGACGGCATCCGGGTCCTTGGGTGCGAGCTTGGCCGACACGTTCGACGGGTAGGCCGAGTACTCGGTCGGGCCGTCGATGGCGTTGATGTTGTTCCCGACGAGCTCGTAGAACATGCCCTTGCGGCCCAGCACCTTGCCGATGGCGCCCCCGGCCGAGGCGTAGAGCACGCGCGGGAGGCCGGCCTCCTGGATCGCCAGCTGCATGGTGAACGGGCTGCCCAGGCCGATGCCGGCCGGGGTGCGGGTGACGTAGCGCGAGAGCACCCGCGCCGGACGGCCGACCTTGATGTCCCACACGAAGTAGGACCGGCCCTGGGTGATCGCGACGACCTTCTCGGACAGGAAGAACCACCACGGCCCACGCGTGGCCGCGTCGTGGTCGGGGCCTGCGGCCGGGAGCCCGGCGAAGAACCGGTCGACGTACTCGAGCACCCTGGCGTCGAGGTCGTCGTCGCGGCTGAACAGCTCGGTGCGCACGGGGTAGCGGCGCACCGGCTCACCGAGCGTGGTCGTGAGGTCGAGCGCCCGACCCTCGTTGGGCTCGTAGTCGGTCTTGACGTGGGTGGCCTTCTCGGCGAGGGCCGCGTCGGCATCCGCGTCGTGCTCGTCGATGAACTCGCGCATCCACAGCTCGAGGTTGATCAGCCGCCAGAACGTCATCGTGTCGACGTCGTTGGCGCCCTTGATCCAGCCCTCGAAGGCGGCGATGACCTCGGTCTGGTTCACGTAGGGCCGGTTGGCGAACGACTCGCTGAGGAAGATGTTGTAGAAGTGGTTCTTCAGCCGCATGAACCACTCGACCTGCGGGGTGGTGAACCCGATCTTGTTGCGGCGGCGGTTGATCGACTCGGGCAGCAGCCCGCGGGTGGCGTCGCGCAGCACCCGCTTGTTCCAGCCGTCCTTGATGATCGCCTCGTCGGACAGGCTGAAGATGAACTTCAGCACCTCCTTGTCGAGGAACGGCACGCGCCCCTCGAGCGAGAAGCGCATGGTGTTCTTGTCCTCGTAGCGCAGCAGGCTCGGCAGCGAGTTGTGGAAGAGGTCCTCGACGAGCCGCTTCTTGAGGTTGGCGCCCTCGGAGACGTAGCGCTCGCCGGTGTGGGCGGCGACGAACTCGCGGTTCATCAGCTGGGTGACCGGGATCGTCTTCTTCAGCGTGACCTTGGCCTTGAGCTTGAAGCGCCCCAGCCGGTAGAGCACGTCGAGGCTCTTGGCGAGCTCGGCCGCGGCCGTCGTGGCGCCCTGGGCGCGCAGCTGGCGCAGGTAGACGAAGTAGTAGGGGATGTAGCCGGCCATCATCTCGTCGGCGCCCTGGCCGTCGAGCAGCACCGTGACGTGCTTGGTGGCCTCGCGCATCACCTGGAACTGCGCGTACGGGCCGGAGGAGATGAGCGGCTCCTCCTGGGTGCGGATGAAGTCGACCAGGTCGGCCTTGAACTCGTCGGCCGTGGGCAGGATCTTGTGCGAGTCGACGTGGCCGGTGCAGATCTCGAGGACGTCGTCGACGTAGCGCTCCTCGTCGTTGATCGAGCCGGGGAAGACCGCCGAGAAGGTGTTCTGGCGGGTGCCGACCGCGCGGGTCGACAGCTCGTCGCCCTCGTTCAGCTGCTGGTTGATGATGACCGCGACGGCGCTGGAGTCGAGCCCCCCGGACAGCGACGTGCCGACCGGCACCTCCGACTGCAGGCGCAGCCGCACCGACTCGACGAGCAGTCGCTTGTACTCGGCGGCCGCGGCGTCGTCGTAGGGCCGCTGCTCGTGCGCGCGCTCGAGCAGCTCCTCCTTGAGCCGGGTGAACATGCGCCGCTGGATGCCGCTCCCGTCGGCCGTGAGCATCTCGCCCGGGGCGAGCCGCTCGATGCCGTCGAAGAAGGTCTCGGTGCCGTCCTCGTGCGCCCGGAAGCGCAGGTAGCGGTAGACCGAGCGCTCGTTGACCCGCTTGTCGTACAGGCCGCTGGCCAGGAGCGGCTTGATCTCGCTGGCGAAGAGCAGCACCTCGCCCTCACCGCTCGGCGCGGGCACCCGGGCGACGTAGACCGGCTTGATGCCGAAGTGGTCACGCGCCAGGGTGAGCCGCTTCTCCTCGCGGTCCCAGATGGCCAGGCCGAACATCCCGTTGAACCGGTCGAAGGCGTCCGGGCCCCACTGCGCGAAGGCCTGGAGCACCACCTCGGTGTCGGAGTCGGTCGTGAACTCGCGGCCCAGGCCGACGAGCTCCTCGCGCAGGTCGAGGTAGTTGTAGACCTCGCCGTTGTACGCGATCGAGTAGCGCCCGTCGGCGGTGTCCATCGGCTGCTGGCCGTGCGCGACGTCGATGATCGACAGCCGCCGGTGGGCCAGGCCGCACGGGCCGCTGGTGACGATCCCCTCGCCGTCCGGCCCGCGGTGCTGCTGGCAGTCGTTCATCCGTTCCAGCAGGTCGTGGTCGGCGTGGAGTCCGTAGTAGCCGGCGATGCCGCACATGCGTGGGTGGGTCCTCGCGTTCGGGGGTGGGGCACACGGCATCCGGGGTGGACGCCGAGGTCCAAGCCTGCCACGGATGCCGGGCTGGACCGATTCGGGTCAGGCGGGCAGGTGCGCGTCCAGCCAGGCCACGACGTCGGTGGTGACCTCGTCGCGGTTGGTCTCGTTGAAGATCTCGTGCCGAGCACCCGGGTAGAGCGTGCAGGTCACGTCGGCGACGCCCACCGACTCGTACTGCGCGGCAACCGCCGTGACGCCCTTGCCGCCGGCGCCCACCGGGTCGGCCTCGCCGGCGATGAGCAGGATCGGCAGGTCGCGGCGCACTCGGGCCACCTGGCGGCGGTCGTTGATCACGCCCAGGCCGCCGAGCAGGTCGGCGAAGAAGCCCGAGGTGAAGGTGTTGCCGCAATGCGGGTCGGCCACGTAGAGGTCGACCTCGGCCTCGTCGCGCGAGAGCCAGTCGAAGTCGGTGCGGTTGGGCTTGAACGCTGCGTTGTACTGGCCGAAGGTGAGCTTGTCGAGCAGCGTGCTCACGTGCCGCCGCCCGCGCAACCGCGCCTCGGTGTGGGCGACCCCGGTGCCGACCTTGCCGAGCAGGCCCGGGTCGCCCGCGGTGCCGGACAGCACCACGCCGGACAGCTCGCGGCTGTCCTCGATGATGTAGGAGCGGGTCAGGAACGACCCCATCGAGTGGCCGAGCAGGAACACCGGCAGGCCGGGGTGCTCCTCGCGGGCGAAGTCGGTGACGGCCCGCAGGTCTGCGACGACGGTGTCCCAGCCGTCGTGGTCGGCGAAGTAGCCGTGGTCGGCCGCGCTCGCCGTGCTGCCGTGTCCGCGGTGGTCGTTGGCGTAGACCGCGAAGCCGGATGCCGTGAGCGCCTCGGCCAGGCGGGCGTAGCGGGCGGAGTGCTCGGCCATGCCGTGGGCGACCTGGACGACCGCCCGCGGCGGCCCGTCGGGCAGCCAGCGGTGGGTGTGGAGGGCGGTGCCGTCGCTCCCCGTCACGGTGGTCGTCGTGCTCTGCATGGTCGCCGTCCTTGGTTACCGATGAGTATGCCGAGCACAGCCTGCCACGCCGGGCTGACCGGGGACAGCATTGTGGCGACGGCATTGTCGCGATGACCAGAACGCGCCTGACGACGCAACGTTGGTCAGCCCGGCTGATCGACGGCGCCCTGCTCACGAAGCCACCCGACGACGTCGACCGCTCCGGCGCGTTCGGCCGCGCCCAGCGGTGTCAGGGCCTCCCAGCCCAGCCAGTTGACGTCTGCTCCGGCGTCGAGCAGGAGCACTGCCGTGTCGAGGTGGCCACCGTGGCAGGCGGCCCACAGCAAACCGTCAAGTGAGTCGACGGCGTCGTGGTGCAACAGCTCGGCGACGCGGTCCGTCATTCCCAGCGCAGCGGCATCCCAGGCGGACACGACGGCCCCCCGCTCGACCAGGACCCGGGCGGCATCCCACTGCCCGAAGGCGGTGGCGTCGTTGAGCGGCGTTCCATCGCCGATGACCGCCCCCGGGGCGTCGATGTCGGCTCCGGCGTCGAGCAGCGCCGCCACGGCCTCGACGTCGTCGCTGCTTGCGGCCCAGTGCAGCGGCGTCTCCGGGTGCTCGCCCGCGAATCGTGCGTCGACGTCGGCGCCGGCACCGACCAGCGCGCCGACGGTGTCCGCGACGTTCGGCAGGTGCCCGGGCCAGTCGGTGGCCACGTGCAGCAGAGTGCGACCTGCGTGGCCCGGCACCGGGCCCGGCACGAGGCTCGGATGCTCGGCCAGCACCACCACGAGAGCGGCCACATCGCCCGAGCGCACGGCCTGCACCGCCGCCTCGACGGCAGGCTGTGGCACGGGGGCGGCATCCATGGCTCGATCCTGCCCCGGAGGATGCGTCGCGAAAAGGCGGTGGCGCCACGACATCCGGGCACCTAGCGTGGGTGGCCCTCGAGGGAGTGGAGGGGTTGACGGATGACGTGTGACCTGGTGGCGCTGGCCATCGACGCGAACGACCCGCAGCGGGTGGCCGAGTTCTGGGCCGGCGTGCTGGGCTGGGAGGTCGACCACTCCGGCTCTGACATCGGGCTGCTGCCCGCTGACGACACCGGCTTCCGGCTCCGCTTCCCGCGCACCAGCGAGCCTGCGGTCGGCCCGAACCAGTTCCACTTCGACCTGACGAGCGCGTCGCTGGAGCAGCAGCAGGAGACCGTCGCGAGGGCGCTGGCCCTCGGTGGCCGGCACCACGACGTGGGCCAGCTGCCCGAGGAGGAGCACGTCGTGCTGGCCGACCCCGAGGGCAACGCGTTCTGCGTCATCGAGCCCGGCAACAGCTTCCTCGCCGACTGCGGGTTCATCGGCGCCCTCTCGGGTGACGGCTCGCAGGCCACCGGCTACTTCTGGAGCGCGGCGCTCGACTGGCCGCTGGTCTGGGACCAGGACGAGGAGACCGCGATCCGGTCACCGCACGGCGGCCCGAAGGTCACCTGGGGCGGCCCCCCGCTGAACCCGAAGACCGGCAAGGAGCGCGTGCACCTCCACCTCGCGCCACCGGCCGACGGTGACCAGCAGGTGGAGGTGGACCGGCTCCTGGGCCTCGGGGCACGCCGGGTCGACATCGGTCAGGGCACGGTCGACTGGGTGGTCCTGGCCGACCCCGACGGCCATGAGTTCTGCGTGCTGCCCGCCGGCTCCGCTGGGTGACCGCTGCGGCGACGAAGGCCGGCCCCCAAATGGTCGCCTTTAGTGTGTGGTCGCCAGAAAGGCGCTTGGGATGACGGGTGGTCGGCTTGGGTGCCCGCGCTCGGCTGGCGATCGGGTTGGGTGGCCGCGCTCGGCTGACGATCGGGTTGGGTGGCCGCCCTCGGCGGCGATCGGGTCGGGTGGCCGCACTCGGCGGCCGATCCGGGGCACCTGGCCGCTCGCTACGCAAGTGGCGTTGCCATGTAACCGAATTGGTTGTGGACAACCGTTGGATTCGTACGTGTGTTCGAGTATGATGAGGTATGTCGACCAGCCAGCTCCGGGACCGGATCGCCGCGTTGCGCGCCGAGGCGTGCGCGGTCGGTGCGGAGCTCGCCGCGCACGGTGCCGGGATGGGCCAGGAGGAGCTGTTCGAGCTCACCGGTGAGCTGCAGGGAGTGGCCAACGCGGTCGAGGGCGCGCAGCTGGTCGCGATCGCGCACGCCGGCTCCCACGAGCTGCGGCTGACCGAGCGCGGCCCGGTCGAGGTCCACCACGAGGTCGGGTTCATCGACGCGATGACCTCCTCCGAAGTCTCCCTGGCCACCGGGCTCGGGCAGTGGGCCGCCGGGCGCAAGGTCGGCCTGGCCGAAGCCCTGGCCGGGCGGTTCACCAAACTGTTGGGCAAAGTCCTCACCGGCGAGCTGGCCACCGTCAACGCCGGCAAGGTGGTCGCCGCCTGCGACGGCCTCGACCCCGCCAGCTGCGCCGCCGTCGAGGACGTCCTGGTTCAGCGGGTGGTCGGGATGGACCCGGCCCGGATCACCACCGTCGCCCGCAAGGTCGCCACCCGCATCGCCGCCGACCAGGTCGCCGCCGCCACCGCCAAGAACAAGAAGGACCGGGCCGTGCAGGTCACCCCCGGCCCGGACGGCACCACCGACTGGTGGGCCCGCCTACCCGCCGGGCGCTCGGCCGCCGCCTGGGCCGCGATCCGCGACCTGGCCGACCGGTACACCAAGAAGGACCCCGACCTGACCCTGGACCAGGCCAGGGCGGACGCGTTCATCGACCTACTGCTGACCAACGTCACCGTCACCGCCAAAGTCACCCTCGGCATCCCCGTCATCACCGGCCCCGACGCCGAGCACGCCCGAGAGGCCGCCCTCACCGAACACGCAGCGGAGAGCCAGACCGGAACGGCCCCAGGCGCCAGCGCCGACGCTGAACCGCCGGCGAGGCCCGAGTGGCGCGACCAGGAAGGTTCCACGACACCGCGGAAGGGACCGCCGTCGCCGATGGAGGTGCGGAGCGAACCGCCCGAGGCGGACCCGCAGTGGGTGCGGCCGGCGGTCGCCACCGGCGGCCTCGGCCTGGGCGAGAGGTTCTCCCTGTCCGCGGCCCTGCTGTCCGGCTGCGAGATCCCCGGCATCGGCTTCATCGACGCCGACACCGTGCAAGCCCTACTGTCCGTGGTCCCCACCGACATCGGCCGCGCCCTGCTCGACGCCCACACCGGCACCCTGATCGAAACCGTCAGCACCGCCTACCGACCCTCCAAGGCGGTCACCGACTTCGTCACCACCCGCGACGGCACCTGCCGAATGTGGGGCTGCCCCCGACCCGCCACCCACTGCGACATCGACCACGCCCGACCCTGGCCCAACGGCCCCACCACCCCGAGCAACCTCGGCGGCCTCTGCCGACGCCACCACCGCCTCAAACAACGCCGACGCTGGAGCTACCACCTGGCCCCCGACGGCACCGCCACCTGGACCTCACCGTCAGGCACCACCCGCACCACCCCACCCGACCACGCCGCACTCCCACCACCACCGCCGCTGCCGGAACCCACCCCGGCGCCCCAGCCAGAGCTCGTGACCGTCGAAGCTCCACCCTTCTAGGCGAGCCTGCCTCTGATCGAGCCTCCAAGGTTGTGACAGAGCCACTGCCGTTCTGACCTGGTCGCACGCAGACGGCGGGACCCAGATGGGGTTGCCGACCTGGGTCCCGCCCCTTCCTGGGTCGGTGCACCCCAACCGAGGACATGCCGTGCCGAAGGATGCCCGCCGTTGACGCACCCCACCGGGTACCTTCGGCCGCGACTGACGCGGCACCGGACGACGACACCGTCGCCTGGAAGCTTCCGGCGCCGTCACGGTGACGGCGCGGAAAGTCAGCCGCTGACCGGGCTCACTCCCACTCGATGGTGCCCGGCGGCTTGCTCGTGACGTCGAGCACGACCCGGTTCACCTCGCGCACCTCGTTGGTGATCCTGGTGGAGATCCTGGCCAGCACCTCGTAGGGCACCCGGGTCCAGTCGGCGGTCATGGCGTCCTCCGACGACACCGGGCGCAGCACGACCGGGTGGCCGTAGGTGCGCCCGTCGCCCTGCACGCCGACCGAGCGCACGTCGCCGAGCAGCACGACCGGGCACTGCCAGATCTCGCGGTCGAGGCCGGCGGCGGTGAGCTCCTCGCGGGCGATCGCGTCGGCGGCACGCAGCACGTCGAGCCGCTCGGCGGTCACCTCGCCGACGATGCGGATGCCGAGCCCCGGCCCCGGGAACGGCTGGCGCCAGACGATGCCCTCGGGCACGCCCAGCTCGAGGCCGACCTGGCGCACCTCGTCCTTGAAGAGCAGCCGCAGCGGCTCGACGAGCTTGAACTGCAGGTCGTCGGGCAGGCCGCCGACGTTGTGGTGCGACTTGATGTTCGCGGTGCCGGTGCCACCGCCCGACTCGACGACGTCGGGGTAGAGCGTGCCCTGCACGAGGAACTCGACGGGGTGGTCGGACGCCCCCGAGTGCGAGCCGACCACGTCGCGGGCGGCCTGCTCGAAGACCCGGATGAACTCGCGGCCGATGATCTTGCGCTTCTCCTCGGGGTCCGAGACGCCCGCGAGCGCGGTGAGGAAGCGGTCCTTGGCGTCGACGACGACGAGGTCGACGCCGGTGGCCGCGACGAAGTCCTTCTCGACCTGCTCGGCCTCCCCCGAGCGGAGCAGACCGTGGTCGACGAACACGCAGGTCAGCTGGTCGCCGACGGCCTTCTGCACCAGGGCCGCCGCCACCGAGGAGTCGACGCCACCGGACAGGCCGCAGATGACGCGCGAGTCACCGACCTGGGCGCGCACCGAAGCCACCAGGTCGTCGACGACGTTCGCCGCCGTCCACTCCCCCTTCAGCCCGGCGCCGCGGATCAGGAAGTTGTCGAGCACCTGCTGGCCGAACGTCGAGTGCAGCACCTCGGGGTGCCACTGCACGCCGTAGAGCTTGCGGACGTCGTCCTCGAAGCCGGCCACGGGCGATCCGGACGTCGTGGCCGTGACCGCCATCCCGGCGGGTGCCTCCGACACCGAGTCGCCGTGGCTCATCCACACCGACTGGTCGGTGGGCTGCCCGTTGAACAGGGTGGACGAGGTGTCCAGGATGTTCGCGGGGGTGGCCCCGAACTCGGACAGGCCGGTCTTCTCGACGGTGCCGCCGAGCGCCCTGGCCATCGCCTGGAAGCCGTAGCACATGCCGAACACCGGCACCCCGGCCTCGAGCAGCGCGGGGTCGAGCGAGGGGGCGCCCTCCTCGTAGACCGAGGACGGCCCGCCCGACAGGATCACCGCGGCGGGGTCCTTGGCGAGCATCTCGGCCACCGGCATCGAGTGCGGCACGACCTCGCTGAAGCAGCTCGCCTCGCGGACCCGCCGCGCGATGAGCTGGGCGTACTGCGCGCCGAAGTCGACGACGAGCACCGGTCGGTCGGCGAGGTGCACCGGCTCACCCCCCTCGACGACCACGTGGGCGGGGTCGTCGTGGTGGGGCATGGCGGGGTCCGTGCGGGGGGCGTCGCTCACGCGGCCAAGGTTACTGGCGCGTCGCCGCGAGCCCTGCCTCGACCTCCCCGGACACCCGGTGCTCGACCCAGAACGACAGGAACGGGACGCAGCCGGCCAGCATGACGAGCACCATCTTCGGCAGCGACCAGCCCACCTTGAAGCCGAGCAGGGCGGTGGCGACGAGGTAGACCATGTAGATGAAGCCGTGCGGCTGGGGCCACCAGGACAGCGGGTTGTCGTCGCCCTTCATCCCGAAGCCGTACGACAGCACCATCTCGGTCACGAGCACGAGCAGCCCGACACCGACGATGAACGCCATCACCTTGAAGAAGGTGAGCCGGGGCCGCACGCCGTCGGCATCCTCGATGCGCAGCCCGCCCCCGGTCGCGGACGAGCGGGGGGTCGGGGCGGCAGGGGTGGTGGGTTCAGGCGTCGTCACGCGAACCATTGTCACCCGCGGCGACGGGCTCCTTGCCCTCGGCCCCCGATGCCGTGCCCGGGCCCGCCTCGGCCCGCGCGCGGCGCGTCTCGTCGCGCACCATCCGGCCCCACATCCACAGCGCGAAGGCCGCGAAGACCCACCACTGCACGGCGTAGGCCGCGTTGCGCCACCGCACCCCCGTCTCACCGAGCGGGGTGGGGACGGTCGCCAGCCCGGATGCCGTCGCCGGGCTCTCCGACTCCAGGAACCCGAAGGCGTTGTAGAGCTCACCGGGCCAGGTGTTGACGAGCTGCGAGAGGTCGACCGAGCCGATCTGCCCTGCCGGCACCGGGTCCGGCGAGGGTGACTCGCCGGGCGCCAGCCCGCCACTGATCGTCAGGGTGCCCTCCGGTGGTGGGGTCGCCGACGCGGCCTCCGTCACGAAACCGCGCACCACGGGAAGCGTGGCGCCGCCCTCGTCGAGCACGAACGGTGTGAGCACCCACAGGCCCGTCGCGCCCTCGAGCCGGCGGCCCGGCACGAGCAGCTGGCCCTCAGCGTCGTAGTGGCCGGTGGCGACGAACGGCCGCGACGAGAGGTCGCCCCGGAAGGGCTGGTGCGGCTGCAGGAGCGTCGTCAGGTCGGCGGGCGCCTGGGAGCGGGCGTGCTCGACGGCCTCGCGCTGCGCGGAGCTCTCGGCGACACCGAGCTGCCAGCTCCCGAGCCACACGAACGTGGCGCAGAGCACCAGCACGAGCCCGAGCAGGCCGAGGAACCTCGGCGTCAGGGCGGTCCGCAGCACGCCTCGAGGTTACGTCACCCACGGGTGCCCGCTGGTGCACGGCCGGTCTCCCCAACGGCGTCCCGACGCCGATAGTGTCGGCGTCACCCCGGCTCGGTCGGCGCCGGGACGAGTCCGGCAGAAGGAGCGGTCGCATGGCGGGTTTCCTGGGGCGGCGACGGGAGCACGACGACCGGGTGCCGCCGGGTCAGTACGTCACTCACGACTTCCCCGTGCTCACGGCGGGTCCGACCGAGGTGGTGCCCACCGACCGGTGGCAGCTCACGGTCTCTGACGGCACGACGAGCGAGACCTTCGACTGGGACTCCCTGCACGCCCTGGGCCTGCAGACCCTCACCACCGACATCCACTGCGTCACGCACTGGTCGAAGCTCGGCACGACCTGGCGCGGCGTGCCGGTCCCGACCCTGCTCGAGGCGGCCGGCGTCGACGACCTCCCCTACGCGCTGGTGACCAGCTACGGCGGCTACACGACCAACGTGCCGCTCGAGGACCTCGTCGACCGCGACGCGATGGTGGCGGTCGAGTTCGAGGGCGAGCCGCTGCGGCCCGAGCACGGCGGCCCGGTGCGGCTTCTGGTCCCCCACCTCTACTTCTGGAAGAGCGCCAAGTGGCTCACCCGGATCGAGCTGCTCGACTACGACCACCCGGGCTTCTGGGAGGTCGCGGGCTACCACAACCACGGCGACCCGTTCCTCGAACAGCGTTACCACGGTGACTGATTCGGTGCCCGAGCCACCTACCACCCTCGGCACGCGGCCGACCACGGGCGGGGTGACACTGCTGACCCCGCCGACCCCGCTGGCCCACCTCGCGTGGCGTGACCTGATGGTCGCGGCCGTCGTCGAGGAGACCGCCGACGCCCGCAGCCTGGTGCTCGACGCCCCCCACTGGCCGGGTCACGTCGCCGGCCAGCACGTCGACGTGCGGCTCACGGCACCCGACGGTTACCAGGCCACCCGCAGCTACTCGCTGTCGTCCGGCCCGGGCGAGGCACCCACGATCACCGTGCAGGAGGTCGAGGACGGCGAGGTGTCCACCTACCTCGTGCGCGACATCGCCGTCGGCGACACCCTCGGCGTGCGCGGCCCGATCGGCGGCTACTTCGTCTGGGGCGGCGCGCACCGCCCGCTGCTCCTGGTCGGCGGCGGGTCCGGTCTCGCCCCGCTGCGGGCGATGTGGCGGGCAGCCGACCCCACCGCCCCGGTCGTCGTCCTCGCCTCGGTGACGAGCCCGACCCGCCTGCTCTACGCCGACGAGCTCGCCGACCGGGTGCGCGCCGGCACCGCTGCGGCCACCGTCCACGTCTCCCGCGCCGAGCTGCCGCCGGATGCCGTGCGACCGGGTACCCCGCTCGAGGCGCTCACGCTCCGCTCCGGCCGGGTCGACACCGCATCGGTCAAGGCGGCGGTCGCCGCGTGTGGCGGTCCGGATGCCGACCCGGCCGTGTTCGTCTGCGGCCCGACGTCGTTCGTCGAGGCACTGGTCGGCCAGCTCGCGGCCGCCGGCCTCGACCCGCGCGCCGTACGCGCCGAGCGCTTCGGCTGACCCACGTCGCTCCCGACCGGGCGCGACGGCATCCAGAGCATCCGAAACCACAGAGAGGCAGGTCGGCACGATGAGTCACCACGTCGACGGGAACGCCGTGATCGGCGCGCTGTCCATCGCCCTCGGCACCGACGTCGGTGAGGGCACGATCGAGTGCGCCGGCTGCGGCGACACCCACGAGATCGCCCGCACCCACGTCTACCTCCGGTGCCCGGGCATGGTCCTGCGCTGCCCCGGGTGCGGCGCCGTGGAGGTCGTCGTCGTCGAGATCAGGCACCGGCTGACCGCCACGCTCAGCGGGGTCGCCGCGCTGCGCACGCGGCCGTCCGCCGAGCCCGCTCCCGCGTGACCGACCGGGACGCGCCGCCGGTGGTCACCGCGATCACGATCGCCCTGGCCACGAAGCTGCCGATGCGCCCGGTCGAGCGGGTGCACGCCGAGGCCGGTTCCGGGCTGGTCGGCGACCGGTACCACGGCAGCAGGCACCGGCACGTCTCGGTGCAGTCGGCCTCCGAGCTGGCCGAGAGCGCTGAGCTGCTCGGGGCCCCGGTGCCCCACGACCGCACCCGGCGCAACATCACGATCAGCCACGGCGCCGTCGCGAAGCGGCCCGGCACCCGGGTGCGGGTGGGCGGTGCCGTGCTCGAGGTGGTGCGCCCCGCGCCGCCCTGCCGGCTGATGGACGACGCGGTGGGGCCGGGAGCGGCCCGCGCGATGCACGACCGGGGTGGCTCGATCCTGCGGGTCGTCGAGTCCGGCGACATCGCCGTCGGCGACACCTGGCACGAGCTCGCGCCAGACGACCCTCCCGGGAAACTCGGTCGCTGACCACCCTCCCGGGCGCTTAGCGTTGAGGCCTGATGTCGCACCACTTCTGGCCCTACTCGATCGACGCGGACGAGGCCCCTCCGCTGGACGCCGACCGCTACCTCGTGTGGCTGGCTCGGCACCAGTGGCGAACCATCCTCGGGGGTGTGCTGTTCGGGGTGCCGTGGATGCTGTCCATCGCCCTCGTCCCGGCGGCGATCGGCAAGGCCATCGACGGCCTCGTGGCACACGACGAGAAAGCCCTGCTCGTGTGGTCCGGCGCGATCATGGGCCTGGGCCTGGTCAGTGCCGTCACGACCGACGGTCGGCACTGGTTCGCCGTGCGCAACTGGCTGATCGCGTCGTTCCGCACCGCCGTGGTCACCGAGCGAGCGGTGCGGCGCGCCGGGCCGGCGCTCACCCGGCGGATGCCGGCCGGCGAGGTCGTCACCAGCTTTGCCAGCGACTTCTGGCGGATCGGCAACGCCTACGACGTCACCGCCCGGATGGCCGGCGCCATCGTGAGCTTCCTCGTCGTGTCGGTCATCCTGCTGCGCGGCTCGGTCGTGCTCGGCGTCATCATGCTGGTCGGCGGCCCGGTCCTGCTGGCGTCGCTGACCCTGGTCATGCGGCCCCTCCAGCGGCGCCAGGCGGCCCAGCGGCACGAGGCCGGCCTGCTCACCTCGCTCGGCGCCGACACCGTCGCCGGGCTCCGGGTGCTGCGCGGCATCGGCGGCGAGGACACCTTCCTGACCCGGTACGCCGCGCAGTCCGGCCGGGTGCGCGGCGCGGGCGTGAGGCTGTCCGGCATCCAGGCGACGCTCGACGCCGCCCAGGTGCTGCTGCCCGGGATCTTCGTCATCATCGTCACCGGCGTGGGCGCGCACCTCGCCGTCGCCGGGGACATCTCCCCCGGGCAGCTCGTGGCCTTCTACGGGTACACGGCCTTCCTCACGATGCCGCTGCGCACCGCCACCGAGTTCGTCGACAAGACGATCCGCGCCCGGGTCGGCGCCCGCCGGGTCGTGACGATCCTCGGCGTGGAGCCCGACCACTCGAGCACCGCGACCGGTGCGACCCTCAACGGGCACGTGGTCGACCTCGCCGCCGCGCTCGTCGACCCGGTCACCGGTGTCGTCATCGAGCCGGGGCATGGTCACCGCGCTCGTCAGCGCCCGCCCGGAGGAGACCGCCGCGCTGGCGCACCGGTTGGGCCGCACCCGGCCCGGCCGGCACGGCGTGCGCTGGGGTGAGGTCCCCCTCGACGACCTCCCGGTGGATGCCGTGCGCTCGCGCGTCGTGGTGTCCGAGGCCGACCCGCACCTGTTCAGCGGGCCGGTGCGCGAGGCCCTGGGCGGGGCGAGCGACGAGGACCGCCACGCCGCCGTGTGGGTCACCAGCGCCTCCGACGCCCTCGACGCGCTCGAGCACGGGATGGACGGCGAGCTGGAGGAGCGCGGCCGCGCCCTGTCGGGTGGGCAGCGCCAGCGCGTCGCCCTGGCCCGCGCCCTGCTGCGCGACCCCGAGGTGCTCGTGCTCATCGAGCCCACGAGCGCGGTCGACGCCCACACCGAGGCGCGGATCGCCGAGCGGCTGGTGGCCCACCGAGCCGGACGCACCACGGTGCTGGTCACCGCGAGCCCGCTGCTGCTCGACCGCGCCGACACCGTCGTGCTCGTCGAGCACGGTCGGGTGACCGCCAGCGGGCGGCACCACGACCTGCTGCGGTCGCACCCCGCCTACCGCGACGTCGTGCTGCGGGGTGAGGGGTGATGTCGCCGCTGCTCGGGCGCACCGACCACGCCGCTCGGACCCTGCCGATCGCGACGAGGACCACCGTGCGCGCCCACACCAAGGTGCTGCTGCGCGACCACCGCGGCCCGCTCTCGCAGGTGCTCGGCTGGCACGTCGTGGCCGCCCTGGTGGCGCTGGTCGGGCCGTGGGTCATCGGTCAGGTCGTGCAGGAGGTCACCACCGGTGACGGCAGCCTGGGCCGGATCGACCGCCTCATCGCGCTGCTGGTCGCGGCCATCGTCGTCCAGACCGTGCTCACGTGGGTCGCCCGGCGGGCCTCGTTCGTGCTGTCCGAGCGGATCTTCGCCCGGCTGCGCGAGGACTTCATCACGTCCTCGGTGCGCCTGCCGCTGTCGGTCGTCGAGCGGGCCGGCACCGGCGACCTGGTGGCGCGCACCACCAACGACGTGGAGTCGCTCGCGCACATCATCCGGTTCGGCATCCCGGCCATCGTCGTCGCCGTGACCACGGTGGTCGCCACGACCGTGGCGGCGTTCCTCACCTCCCCGCTGGCCGCCCTGTCGCTGCTCACCGCCGCGTTGGTGCACGTGCCGACGTCGCGGTGGTACCTCAAGCGCGCCGGTGACGGCTACCTGTGGGAGCACGCCTCGTACGCCCGGCTCAACGGGGTCGCCTCGGAGACGGTCGAGGGCGCGCACACGATGGACGCCCTCGGGCTGCAGGCGGCCCGTGGCCGGCGCTTCCAGGACGCCCTCGACGAGTGCGGCGACGCCGAGCGGTACACCCTGGGGCTGCGGCTGCGCTGGTTCCCCTGGCTCGAGATCGGCTTCTTCCTGCCGATCGCGACTGCCGTGCTCTGGGGCGGGTGGCTGGCCTGGAACGGGCACATCACGATCGCGGCCGCCACGGCCGTGACCCTCTACGTGCAGCAGCTGCTCGACCCGCTCGGTGAGCTGATCTCGTGGCTCGACGAGATCCAGTTCGCCGCAACGTCGTTGGCCCGCATCCTCGGGGTCTCCGAGGTGCCCCCCGACCGCGTCGCCACCGGGGCGCAGCCCGACGGCGAGCAGGTCGACGTCGACGACGTGCGCTACTCGTACCGCCAGGGCCGCGACGTGCTGCACGGCGTCTCGCTCGGGCTCGTCCCGGGCGAACGGCTCGCCATCGTCGGGCCGTCAGGGGCCGGCAAGTCGACCCTGGGCCGGCTGATGGCGGGCATCGACGGGCCGCGCACCGGCCGGGTCACCGGCGGCGGCGTGCCGCTCGTCGACCTCGCGCTGCCCGTGCTGCGCGGCGAGGTGGCCCTGGTGACCCAGGAGCACCACGTCTTCGTCGGCACCCTCGCCGAGAACCTCCGGCTCCCTCGCCCCGAGGCCACCGAGGCCGAGCTGCGCGAGGCCCTGGCCGCCGTCGACGCCCTCGACTGGGCCGACGCGCTGCCCGACGGGCTCGACACGGTCGTCGGCTCGGGTGGGCACGCGCTCACCGAGGCGCAGGCCCAGCAGCTGGCCCTGGCCCGGCTGGTGCTCGCCGACCCGCACACGCTCGTGCTCGACGAGGCGACCTCGCTGCTCGACCCGCGGGCCGCGCGGCACCTCGAACGGTCGCTGGCGGCCGTGGTCGACGGGCGCACCGTCGTCGCGATCGCGCACCGGCTGCACACGGCGCACGACGCCGACCGGGTGGCCGTGGTCGAGGACGGCCTGGTCAGCGAGCTCGGCTCGCACGACGAGCTGATCGCCCGCAACGGCTCGTACGCCGCCCTCTGGCGCTCCTGGCGCGACGAGTCCTGACCCGAGCAGCAGAGCGGGTGACGCCGACACGGCATCCGGCCGCCTCGCGCAGTCAGGGGCACTTTGCGGGCTCAGGGGGTTCTCGCCGAGTCAGGGCCGCATACGGCCCTGACTCGGCGAAGTGCTCCTGACTTCGCGCGGGGATGCCGGTCAGCGCTCGACGAGGCGGATGGTCACCTCGGCCACCTCGTCGTCGGCGAGGCCCTCGGCCACCCGCACGGCCTTCTTGACCGGCAGCACGTAGGCGCCGGCCTCGGCGGACGGGAAGAGCGACGTGCGCCAGACCGTCGCACCCACGGTCACCTCGACGCGCACCGACCCGAAGCCACCGGTCGACCCGCCCACGACCTCGTCGACCTCGTCACTGACGCCCTCGGGCACGGTGACGAACCGCCACGACCCCTCGCGCCACCGCCGCACCGGGGCGTCGAACGACCACTCACGGCGGGACGACCCCGCCGAGGCCGTACCGCCACGCGACGTCTCGCTCATCCGCCCATCGTGGCAGCGGCCGCCGACACCGCCGGCTCGACCCGCACCGGGAACCCGAGGGGCACCGCCGGGCGACGGGCACGAACCGGCGCCAGCACGGCATACGCCTCGTCCTGGGCGGGACGGGGGTCGGCGTCACCACGGTTGGGCCACAACGACATCGCCCGTTCCGCCTGCGCGGTGATGGTCAGCGCCGGGTTCACGCCGAGGTTGGCCGAGACCGCCGAGCCGTCGACGACCGAGATGCCGGGGTACCCCCACACCCGGTGGTAGCCGTCGACGACTCCGCGCTCGGGCGACGACCCGATGGTGGCCCCGCCGAGGAAGTGCGCGGTCATCGGCACGTCGAACACCTCGAACCACGATCCGCCGGCGGCGGTGTAGTCACCGGTCGCGTCGCCGAGCCGCTTCGCGAGCGCCTGCATGGCCCGGTGACCCTCGGGGATGTAGGTCGGGTTCGGCTGGCCGTGGCCCTGCTGCGAGGTCAGCCCGGGCCGGCCGAGCAGCCCACGCCTGCCCGTCACCTGCAGCGAGTTGTCGCGGCTCTGCATGACCAGGCCGATGATCATCCGCTCGCTCCAGCGCCGCGGGATCGGCATCAGCCGCAGGAAGCCCATCGGGTCGCGGGCGACGGTGCGCAGCAGCTCGACCCAGCGCGGCCGCCCCGTGCCACCGGGCACGGCGATGGTCGCGAGCAGGCCCATCGCGTTCGAGCCCCTGCCGTAGCGGCAGTTCTCGATGTGGGTGGTGTCGTCGACGTGGAACGACGACGTGATCGCCACGCCCCGGGTCAGGTCCAGGTCGCCGGGCGGGACGTGCTGCGACATCGCACCGAGCAGCGCCTCGGAGTTGGTGCGGGTGCGGTGGCCGAGGTACCCCGACAGCCGCGGCAGCTCGCCCTTCGCCACCATGTCGTGCAGCAGCGTCTGGGTGCCCCAGGCGCCGGCGGCCAGCACCACGCGGCGTGCCGTGACGACCTGCACGTCGCGCCCGGCCGCCGGCCCGGTGCGCTCGTGCAGCACACGGTAGGCCGCGTGCTCGCCATCCGTGCCGGGCACGACGCCCAGCCGGGTCACCGTGCGCATCGGCTCGACCACCACGCCGAGGTTCTCGGCGAGCGCGAGGTAGTTCTTGCGCAGCGTGTTCTTGGCGCCCACCCGGCAGCCGACCATGCAGTTGCCGCACTCGGTGCAGCCGGTGCGCCGCGGGCCGACCCCACCGAAGTAGG
The DNA here is from genome assembly GCA_963695175.1 of uncultured Actinomycetota bacterium. Taxonomy (GTDB): domain Bacteria; phylum Actinomycetota; class Actinomycetes; order Actinomycetales; family Dermatophilaceae; genus Fodinibacter. The sequence continues at coordinate 1,348,897 of CAVOGG010000004.1, read as the reverse complement.
GGTCGTCGACCGTCTCGCCGGGCTTCCCGAAGTAGACGCCCACCGGGGTCTTGCGGAACGACCCACCCACCCCGAGGTCGTCGGCGGTTTGCTGCATGAGCTCCTCGACGATCCCGTGGCACGGGTTGGTGACCGCGCCCAGCATCCGGCTCGCCGTGTCGTAGTGCGGGGCGAGCTCGCTCTCCCAGTCGGTGATGTCGGCCCACTGCTCGTCGCGGAAGAACGCTGTCGGCGGCACGTAGAGGGTGTTGGCGTAGTTGAGCGACCCGCCACCCACACCGGCCCCGGCGAGCACCACGACGTCGGGCAGCCGGTGGATGCGCTGGATGCCGTAGCACCCGATCTGCGGTGCCCAGAGGTAGTTCCGGGCGTCCCACGACGTCTCCGCGAAGTCCTCGTCCTCGAAGCGCCGGCCGGCCTCGAGCACGAGCACCCGGTAGCCCTTCTCGGCCAGGCGCAGCGCGGTCACCGAGCCGCCGAAGCCGGACCCGACCACCACGACGTCGACGTCCACGTCGACCTCGGGGGTGGATGACGTGGACGCGCCGGTGGCGGTCATGGCAGGCCGATCGCCTTCATGGCGCGCAGGGCCCCGGTGAGCACCCGGGCGTAGGTCTCGTCCGACATCCCGCCGAAGGGGGCGATCGGCACGAGGTGCTGGGAGGTGATGTTCTGGCTCTCGGTGTACTTCAGCAGGCCCTCACGGCCGTGCCGGCGCCCCAGCCCGGACGACTTCATGCCGCCCATCGGGGCAGCGACGCTGCCCCAGGTCGCGGCGTAGCCCTCGTTGATGTTGACCGTGCCGGCCTGGATGCCGGCCGCGACCTGGCGCCCACGGCGCACGTCGCGCGTCCACACCGACGCGTTGAGGCCGTACTCGGTGTCGTTGGCCAGGTGCACGGCCTCGTCGTCGGAGGTGACCCGGTACAGCGACACGACCGGGCCGAAGGTCTCCTCGTCGCGGCAGGCCATCGCCGAGGTGACGCCCTCCAGCACGGTCGGCTCGACGACCAGCGGCCCGACGTCGGGGCGCTCGCGCCCGCCGGTGAGCACCCGGGCGCCCTTGGAGACGGCGTCGTCGATGTGTGCGAGCACCTTGGCCTTCTGTTCCGGGCTCACCAGGCTGCCCATGTCGGCCCCCCAGTGCAGGCCCGTCGACAGCCGCATCCGAGACACCTGCTCGACGAACCGCGGCACGAACTCGTCGTAGACGTCGGCGTGCACGACGAGCCGCTCGGCGCTGATGCAGAGCTGGCCGGCCGACGCGAAGCAGGCGCGCACGGCACCCGAGACGGCCCGGCGCAGATCGGCGTCCGCGGCGACGTACATGGTGTTCTTGCCGCCGAGCTCGAGGCTGACGCCGACGAGGCGCTTGCCGGTGGCCTGGGCCACCCGGCGGCCGGTGGCGGTCGACCCGGTGAAGCTGACGTAGTCGGCGAGGTCGACGACGGCCTGCCCGGTGGGCTCCCCGTGGCCGAGCACGACCTGCAGCACGTCCTCGGGCAGCCCGGCGTCGTCGAAGATCTCGGCGGCCGCCAGCGCGGTCAGCGACCCCTGCAGGTCGGGGCGCAGCACGACCGCGTTGCCGGCGAGCAGGGCGGGGAGGGCGTCGGTGACGGCCAGGCTCAACGGGTAGTTCCACGGCGAGACGATGCCGACGACGCCCTTGGGCCGGTGGTGCTCGGTGGCCCGGGACAGCACGGGCAGCACGCCGACGTGCCTGGTCTCGCGAAGGAGCGAGGGCCCGCGCCGGGCGTAGTGGCGCGCCACGATCGCGCAGTCGGCGACCTCCTCGTACGCGTGCGATCGGGCCTTGCCCGACTCGAGCTGCACGAGGTCGAGCAGCTCGCTCTGCCGCTCGAGCACCAGGTCGTGCACCCGCAGCAGCACCGCGGCGCGCTCCCCGACCGGGGTGGCCGCCCAGGCTCGCTGGGCCGCGCGGGCGCTGTCGACCGCGACCCCGACGTCGTGGGCCGTCGACAGCGGGAGCACCGCGAGGGGCGCCCCGGTCATCGGCGTGCGGGTGACCGCCTCGCCGCCGTCACCGGCCGCCACGACCCGAGCGGTGAGCGCTCGGACCCGGGCCGGGTCCACGGCATACGTTGCGAGGGGATCGGTCTCGGGGTCTGCGACGACTTCGGCCATTACCGAAGGGTAACCACCTCGCCCCGCCACGAGAAGCGGTTCCGGAGGTGCGACACGACGGATGCCGTCGCGGCCGGCGCCGTCCGCCCTCTCGTTGCGCTCGCGCCGGGTACCTGCCCGCGGGTCAGCTGGCCTGGTACGGCGCGACGACGACCTCGACCCGCTGGAACTCCTTGAGGTCGAGGTACCCCGAGGTCGCCATGGCGCGGCGCAGGGCGCCGACCAGGTTGGTCGTGCCGTCGGCGACCCGGCTGGGCCCGAACAGGATCTCCTGGAGACCGGCCACCGCACCCACCTCGACCCGCTCGCCGCGGGGCAGCTCGGGGTGGTGCGCCTCCGGGCCCCAGTGGAAGCCGCGGCCGGGGGCGTCGGTGGCGCGCGCGAGCGCAGCCCCGAGCATCACGGCATCCGCGCCGCAGGCGACCGCCTTGACGATGTCGCCGCTGGTGCCCATGCCGCCGTCGGCGATGACGTGCACGTAGCGGCCACCGGACTCGTCGAGGTAGTCGCGTCGGGCAGCCGCGACGTCGGCGATGGCCGACGCCATCGGCGCGTGGATGCCGAGCGTGCGCCGTGTGGTGTGCGCGGCACCGCCGCCGAAGCCGACGAGCACGCCGGCCGCACCGGTGCGCATCAGGTGCAGGGCCGCGGAGTAGGAGGCGGCGCCACCGACGATCACCGGCACGTCGAGCTCGTAGATGAAGCGCTTGAGGTTCAGCGGCTCGGCCCGCCCGGACACGTGCTCGGCCGACACCGTGGTGCCGCGGATGACGAACAGGTCGACGCCGGCGTCGACGACCGTCTTCCACAGCTGCTGGGTGCGCTGCGGGGTGAGGGCGCCGGCGACCGTGACCCCGGCAGCCCGGATCTCGCGCAGCCGCTCGGTGACGAGCTCGGGCTGGATCTCGGCGCGGTAGATCTCCTGCATGCGGGTCGTCGCCAACGCCGGGTCGAGCGTCGCGATCTCGGCGAGCAGCGGGGTGGGGTCGTCGTAGCGAGTCCACAGCCCCTCGAGGTCGAGCACCGGCAGGCCACCGAGCTGGCCCAGCGCGATGGCGGTCTGCGGCGACATCACCGAGTCCATCGGAGCCGCGATCACCGGCAGGTCGAAGTGGTACGCGTCGATCTGCCAGCCGACCGAGACCTCCTCGGGGTCGCGCGTGCGGCGCGAGGGCACGATGGCGATGTCGTCGAAGGAATAGGCCCGGCGGCCGCGCTTGCCGCGTCCGATCTCGATCTCGGTCACCGGGGCAGCCTACCGACGGCCAAACTCGCGAAGTCAGGAGCACTCCGCGGGGTCAGGATGCGGTACGGCCCTGAGTTGGCGAAATGCTCCTGACTTCGCGGGAATCGAGCCGCCGAACCGATCGTGACGGCGCATTATTCCCGGTCCGCTGGGTGTCCTCTGCTAGCAGAAAGCGTTTCCAATGGGGGGGTTAGGTGAGGCACACTTGACCGTCGGCACCGTTGCCGCAGCCGATCAGGCCCGCCGCCCCCTGGGGTCGACGACGGGGCCTCCCGGCAGACCCCCACCGCACCTTCGGACATGGAGCCAACGTGTCATCAGCACCAGCGCAGACCGCGCCCCCCGTGTACCCCGACAAGATCGACGGGGCCGTCCTCAAGATCGCCGGTGTCGTCGTGCTCGGCGCCATCATGTCGATCCTCGACATCACCGTCGTCAACGTCGCACTGCCGACCTTCCAGGTCGTCTTCGGGGAGCCCGGCAACCCGCTGCCGTACTCCACCGTCGCCTGGACCGTCACCGCCTACACGCTGGCCCTGGCCACCGTCATCCCGATGACCGGGTGGGCAGCCGACCGGTTCGGCACCAAGCGCCTCTACATGACGGCGCTGCTGCTCTTCACCCTCGGTTCAACGCTGTGCGCGCTGGCGACCTCGATCGGGATGCTCATCGGCTTCCGCGCCCTGCAGGGCCTCGGCGGCGGCATGCTCATGCCGCTCGGCATGACGATCATGACCCGCTCCGCAGGCCCGGCCCGGATGGGTCGCCTGATGGCGATCCTCGGTGTGCCGATGCTGCTCGGCCCGATCTTCGGGCCCATCCTCGGCGGCTTCCTCATCGACAACTACTCCTGGCACTGGATCTTCCTGATCAACGTGCCGATCGGCGCCGTCGCCCTCGTCTACTCCTGGCGCGTCCTGGCGTCCGACCGCCCCGAGCCCTCGGAGTCCTTCGACTGGATCGGCATGGCGCTGATGTCGCCGGGTCTCGCCCTGTTCCTCTACGGCGTCTCGTCGATCCCCAGCGAGGGCACCATCGCCTCCCCCAAGGTGCTCATCCCCGGCATCGTCGGGCTGCTCATGGTGGCGGGCTTCGTGTTCTGGAGCTTCAAGCCGAAGCACCCGCTGCTCGACCTGCGCCTGTTCAAGAACCGCAACCTCACGGTCTCGGTCATCACGATGTTCCTGTTCGCGGCGGCCTTCTTCGGCGGGCTGCTCCTCGTGCCGACCTACTTCCAGCAGGTGCGCGGCGAGACGCCGCTGCAGGCCGGCTGGCTGATGGCGGTGCAGGGCCTCGGCGCGATGTGCACCATGCCCATCGCGGGAGCGCTGTCCGACAAGCTGCCCGTCGGGCGGATCGTGCCCTTCGGCCTGGTCGCCATCATCGCGGGCATGTACGCCCTGACCCAGCTCACCGCGACCACGTCGTACGCCTACATCCTCCCGGTCCTGTTCCTCATGGGCCTGGGCATGGGCGCCACGATGATGCCGCTGATGACCTCCGCGCTGCGGACGCTGAAGTCGCACGACGTGGCCCGCGGGTCGACGTTGCTCAACATCAGCCAGCAGATCGCCTCGTCGATCGGTGTCGCCATCATGTCGGTCGTGCTGACCAACGGCCTGAACAACGACCCGCTCGTCAGCGGGGCCCAGAAGTTCGCCGAGGCGACCAAGGGCGTCGTGGACCCGGCCCAGCTCAGCACCATCGCAGGCAAGTTCCCCGCGGTCGGCGAGATCCTCGCCCGGTACGCCGACAACCTCGGGGCCTTCGGGAAGGCGCTGAACCTCGCGGTGCACGAGGCGATGGCGAGTGCGTTCGCCAACACCTTCTGGGTCGCCGCGATCATGCTCACCCTCACGCTGATCCCGGCGTACTTCCTGCCGCGCAAGCGCGAGGAGTCGCACCTGCTCGACGACGCCGACGCCGAGGACGTCGCGCCCCAGGTCCTGCTCCACTGAGGTCCTGACGTCTCGACCGGATGCCGGTCCCGCACCAGCGGGGCCGGCATCCGTCATGCTGGGGCCGTGCAGCCCGGACCCCACGACGCGATCACCGACGTCGCCGGCGTGCGCGTCGGCCACACCACCCGCGACGAGCCGGGCTGGCTGACCGGGGTGACCGTCGTCGTGCCGCCGCCCGGCACGGTGGGCGGGGTCGACGTGCGCGGTGGTGGGCCGGGCACCCGCGAGACCGACCTGCTCGACCCGCGCAACCTGGTCTCCGCCGTCGACGCCGTGGTGCTGGCCGGCGGCAGCGTGTTCGGGCTGTCGGCCGCCGACGGGGTGGCGGCCGCGGTGTACGAGGACGGCGCGGGCTGGCCGGTCGGCCCGGAACCGCACGAGCGGGTGCCGATCGTGCCCGCCGCCATCCTGTTCGACCTCGGTCGCGGCGGGTCCTGGCTGAACCACCCCGGCCCGGCCGACGGTGCCGGGGCCTACCGGTCGGCGGCCTCCGGGCCGGTCGAGCAGGGACCCGTCGGGGCCGGCACCGGGGCACGAGCGGGAGGTCTGCGCGGTGGGGTGGGCACGGCATCCGCGGTGCTCGCCTCGGGCACGACGGTGGGTGCGCTGGTCGTCGTCAACGCGGTCGGCGCGGCGTTCGGCGCTGACGGTGGGCTGTTCGCGGCCCACCTGGCGCCGGGCCTCGACGCACCAGCACCGGATGCCGTGCGCGTCGCCGCGTACTGGGCGGCGCGCGCCGAGGAGGTCGAGCAGCTGCGGGCCGGTACGGCGACCACCCTGGCCGTCGTGGCGACCGACGCGACCCTGGCCAAGGCGGGCTGCCAGAAGCTCGCCGGCGTGGCCCACGACGGCTTCGCACGCGCGCTGTCACCGGTGCACACGGCCTACGACGGCGACACGGTGTTCACCCTCGCGACCGGCGAACGTCCTGCGGTCACCGGCATCGACGAGGTCGAGCTGCAGACCGCCGCCGCCGACTGCGTGTCGCTGGCGATCGTTCGGGCCGTGCTCGCGGCGTCCTCGGTCGACCGCACGGCCGACGGCGGCGTGGCGCTGCCGTCGTACCGCGACGCCCTGGCGGGCGAGGGCTCGGCTCAGCCGGAGTAGTTCGGCGCCTCGACGATGCCGGTGATGTCGTGCGGGTGCGACTCGCGCAGGCCGGCGGTCGTGATCCGGATGAAGCGCCCACGGGCCTTGAGCTCGGGGATGGTGCGCGCGCCGACGTAGAACATCGACTGGTGCAGGCCCCCCACGAGCTGGTGGGTGACGGCGCCGACCGGGCCGCGGTAGGCGACCTGGCCCTCGATGCCCTCGGGCACGATCTTGTCGTCGGAGGTGACGTCGGCCTGGAAGTAGCGGTCCTTGGAGTAGGACTTCTTGCCCCGCGACGACATCGCACCGAGCGAGCCCATGCCGCGGTAGGCCTTGAACTGCTTGCCGTTGATGAAGACCAGCTCGCCCGGCGACTCCTCGCAGCCGGCGAGCAGCGAGCCGACCATCACGGTGTCGGCGCCGGCCACGAGGGCCTTGGCGATGTCGCCGGAGTACTGCAGGCCGCCGTCGCCGATGAGCGGCACCCCGGCGGGGCCACAGGCCAGCGAGGCCTGGTAGATGGCGGTGACCTGCGGCACGCCCACGCCGGCGACGACGCGGGTGGTGCAGATCGAGCCCGGCCCGACACCGACCTTGACGGCGTCGACCCCGGCGTCGACGAGCGCCTGGGCGCCGGCTCGGGTCGCGACGTTGCCGCCGATGACCTGCACGTGCCGGGTGGCGGGGTCCTTCTTGACCCGCTCGACCATCTCCAGGAGCAGGCGCGCGTGGCCGTGGGCGGTGTCGACGACGAGCACGTCGACGCCGGCGTCGATCAGCGTGGTGGCGCGCTGCCAGGCCTCGCCGAAGTAGCCGACCGCGGCACCGACGAGGAGTCGGCCGTCGGCATCCTTGCTCGCGTCGGGGAACTGCTCGGACTTCACGAAGTCCTTGACGGTGATCAGCCCGCTGAGCCGGCCCTGGTCGTCGACGATCGGGAGTCGCTCGCGCTTGTGCTGGCGCAGCAGCACCGTCGCCTCGTCGTGGCCGATGCCGACGTGACCGGTGATCAGCGGCATCGGGGTCATGACCTCGCGCACCAGCGTGTGGCCCCACTCGGCGACCGGGGTGAAGCGCAGGTCGCGGTTGGTCACGATGCCGAGCAGGTGGTTGCCGTCGTCGACGACCGGCAGGCCCGAGACGCGGTAGCGGCCGCAGATCTCGTCGAGCTCCTCGAGGGTGGCGTCCGGGCCGATGGTGACCGGGTTGGAGATCATGCCGGTCTGGGTGCGCTTGACGAGGTCGACCTGGTAGGCCTGGTCCTCGATCGACAGGTTGCGGTGCAGGATGCCGATGCCGCCGTGCCGGGCCATCGCGATCGCCATCCGGGCCTCGGTGACGGTGTCCATGGCGGCCGAGATGAGCGGCACCTTGATCGAGATCTCGCGGGTCAGCCGGGCCGTGGTGTCGACCTCGCTCGGGATGACGTCGGTCTCGCCGGGCTGCAGCAGCACGTCGTCGTAGGTCAGTCCCAGCTCCGCGAACGGGGATGCCTGCGCCGGCTCGGCCGTGGCCGCCGCCACGGCCGGGGCGGGGCTCGGGTCACCCGCGGGCGCGCCGCCGCGCGGCAGGTCGTCGTGGGGGGTGCGGGTCTCGTCGAGTCCGAGGCTCATCGCCCAATTCTACGTGGTCGCGGGCCCACCCCCGTCACGGTGCCCCGGACCGTGGCGCGTCCGGCTCCCGGGCCGGCCCGGACGGCCCGGCGCGGGTCGATGACCTTCGGGATCCGTGGTGGGTGAAGTGCGAGGTCAGAGGGGCTTCAGGGGCCTCCCAGACTGTTTTGACCAACACTTTGCCAAAGGATTGCCCACCGCGTACCAACCCGCTCCTACCGTGAGGCTCTGGCCGCTCCCGGGGAGCGGCATCAGTTCCTTGGAGGTACAGATGGCCGAGATCACCCGACTCCCGGGTCCCGTGGCCGACCTGTGGGACTGGCAGCTCGACGGCGCGTGCCGTCGTGTCGGTCCCGAGGTGTTCTTCCATCCCGAGGGCGAACGTGGCAGCAAGCGCCGCACCCGTGCCACGGCCGCCAAGGAGATCTGCCTGACCTGCCCGGTGCTCCAGCAGTGCCGCAGCCACGCGCTGGCGGTTCGCGAGCCCTACGGCGTCTGGGGCGGGCTCACCGAGGACGAGCGCGAGACGGTCTACGCCCGCGATCGGCACATCGCGTCCTGAACCTCGAGGACCGCCCTGCACGCGGTCGCCGCCCACCGAGCCGGGGGCGAGAGGCGGTTCGGGTCGCAGGACGGCCCGTCGGCGGTGACATTGACGTCACCACCGGCTGGGACGTCCTGCGACCCGGACACCGGTGTCGGTGCGCTCCTCGACGAGGCACCAGCGGCCGCGTGCCCTTGGCGCCCGGGCTGTGCGCCCGGCCCGGCGGCTCCGCGCGGCACGGCGTCCGGCCCGCAGTAGCCTGACGCCGTGAGCACCCCCCTCGACGTCCCGATCCGCGACGAGACCATCCGCCTGGGCCAGCTGCTCAAGCTGGCCGGTGTCGTCGACGACGGCGCCATGGCCCGCGAGGTCATCGAGCGCGGGCTGGTCGCCGTCAACGACGAGATCGACACCCGGCGCGGTCGGCAGGTGCGCCCGGGCGACGTCGTGACGTACGAGGCCGAGACGATCCACGTCACCGCCGAGCCCTGACCCGACGCCGCACCACGGGAGCAAGAACTCACCACGGCGCCCGCCGGGAACACCCGGCATCCGAGCGACGCTGCCCGGGCCCACGACGCACGGATGCCGCCCGCTCGGGTGAGCGGACGGCATCCGGATCGGGACGTCACCATCGCTCGCGGGCCTGCGAAGTCAGGAGGAGCTCGCGGATTCTGGATCGAGTCGCCGGCTCAGGGGCGTATTCGGCCCTGAGCCTGCGACACCACCCTGACTCGACGAGCTGCTCCTGACTTCGCAAGTGCTCCCGCGGCCAGACCTCGACGTTGATGCGTGCCCCGCTGGCAGATCCGAACTCCGGGTGCAGATCCCGGCTCCGGTGGTGCGTCCCTGCAGCAGCGCGCCACCGGAGAAGGAGCTCACCACGGGAGCAAGAACTCACCACGGGCGCCCGACGGGAACACCCGGCATCCGAGCGACGCTGCCCGGGCCCACGACGCACGGATGCCGCCCGCTCGGGTGAGCGGACGGCATCCGGGGTGGTGCGGGGTGCGCCGGCGAGCGGCGCGGAGGGGAAGCGTCAGTGACCGTGCCCGTGGCCCTGGCCACCGGCGCCGGCCGGCTCCTCTTCCTTCTTCTCGACGATGAGGGTGTCGGTGGTGAGCACCATCGACGCGATCGACGCCGCGTTGCGCAGCGCGCTGCGGGTGACCTTGACCGGGTCGATGACGCCGGCCTTGACGAGGTCCTCGTACTCGCCGGTGGCCGCGTTCAGGCCCATCCCCGAGTCGAGGTCCTGCACCTTGGCGACGGCGACGTAGCCCTGCAGGCCGGCGTTCTCGGCGATCCAGCGCAGCGGCTCGGAAGCGGCCTTGCGCACGATGGACGCACCGACCTTCTCGTCACCCTCGAGGTCGAGGTCGTCGATGACCTTGACGGCCTGGATGAGGGCCGAGCCGCCACCGGCGACGATGCCCTCCTCGATGGCCGCGCGGGTCGCCGAGATGGCGTCCTCGATGCGGTGCTTCTTCTCCTTGAGCTCGACCTCGGTGTGCGCGCCGACCTTGATGACGCACACGCCACCGGCGAGCTTGGCGAGGCGCTCCTGGAGCTTCTCGCGGTCCCAGTCGGAGTCGGTGCGCTCGATCTCCTGCTTGATCTGGTTGACCCGGCCGGTGACCTCCTCGTGGTCGCCCGCGCCGTCGATGATCGTCGTGGAGTCCTTGGTCACGACGACGCGACGGGCCTGGCCGAGGGTCTCGAGACCGACCTGGTCGAGCTTGAGGCCGACCTCCTCGGCGACGACCTGGCCGCCGGTGAGGGTCGCGATGTCCTGGAGCATGGCCTTGCGGCGGTCGCCGAAGCCGGGTGCCTTGACGGCGACGACGTTGAAGGTGCCGCGCATCTTGTTGACGACCAGCGTCGAGAGGGCCTCGCCGTCGATGTCCTCGGCGATGATGAGGAGCGGCTTGCCGCCCTTGACGACCTTCTCCAGGATCGGCAGGACGTCGGCGATGGCCGAGATCTTGCCCTGGTTGATGAGCACGTAGGCGTCCTCGACGACGGCCTCCATGCGCTCGGGGTCGGAGACGAAGTACGGGGAGATGTAGCCCTTGTCGAACTGCATGCCCTCGGTGAACTCGAGCTCGGTGGACGCGGTCGAGGACTCCTCGACGGTGATGACGCCGTCCTTGCCGACCTTGTCGAACGCGTCGGCGATGGTGGCGCCGATCTCCTGGTCCTGGGCGGACAGCGAGGCCACCTGGGCGATCTCGTCCTTGGACTCGATCTCGCGGGCGGTCTTCAGCAGCTCCTCGGACACGGCCTCGACAGCCTTGTCCATGCCCCGCTTGAGGCTGGACGGCGAGGCGCCGGCGGCGACGTTGCGCAGGCCCTCGTGGACCATCGCCTGGGCGAGCACCGTCGCGGTCGTGGTGCCGTCACCGGCGACGTCGTTGGTCTTGGTGGCGACCTCCTTGGCGAGCTGGGCGCCGAGGTTCTCGTAGGAGTCCTCGAGCTCGATCTCGCGGGCGATCGTCACACCGTCGTTCGTGATGGTGGGGGCGCCCCACTTCTTGTCGATGACGACGTTGCGGCCCTTGGGGCCGAGCGTCACCTTGACGGCGTTCGCGAGCGCGTCGACGCCGCGCTCGAGCGACTTGCGGGCGGAGTCGTTGAACTCCAGTTGCTTGGCCATTGCTGTCCTTCGTGATCGGGATGCCGGGGCGGGCGCGGGGTCGCGCTCCGTCGAGGCGGGATTGTCGTTCAGTCAGCGGTACCGGACGCGCCCCGGTCACACCCGGTGGCGGGTGCGCACCGGGGCGCGGTCACGGCATACGTGGGTCGTGCGTCAGCCGACGACGGCGAGGACGTCACGGGCGGACAGGATGAGGTACTCCTCGCCGCCGTGCTTGATCTCGGTGCCGCCGTACTTGCTGTAGATGACGCGGTCACCGACCTGGACGTCGAGCGGGACGCGGTTGCCCTTGTCGTCGATGCGGCCGGGGCCGACTGCGAGGACCTCGCCCTCCTGGGGCTTCTCCTTCGCAGTGTCCGGAATGACGAGACCGGACGCGGTCGTCTGCTCGGCCTCGAGGCTCTTGATGACGATGCGGTCCTCGAGCGGCTTGATGGAAACCGACACGGTGTGCTCCTCCCCTGTGGGGTGAGTCGAAGTGGACGGGGACTGCGCGCCCGGGCCGCTCTCGCCGTCGCGGGGGTCGATCCTGACCCGGGGTGCGCTGGCACTCACCTAGGGCGAGTGCCAATAGGGCAAATCTAGGTCGCCCGTTAGCACTCGGTCAACTCGAGTGCCAGTCTCCGGACGTCCGGGCCCCGACGCGCGTCCCGGGAGGCGCCTCGCGCGGGAAATGGCAGGATGGCCCGCCGTGGATGTCGGCATCGTGCGAACGCTGGGGTCACCCGACGGTCGGGCGATCCTACGAGGCCTGCCCGCGTACGACGAGCGCGAGGTGATGCGCCTGCAGGACCGGCTCCGCAAGGAGGGGCACGACCCCGACTTCGTCGCCGCCCTGCTCACCCAGCAGCGGCTGCGCGCCCGGGCCGTCGCCAAGTTCGGCGAGTTCGCCGACGACATGCTCTACACCGCCGACGGGCTCGAGCAGGCGTCCAGGCTGGAGGTCGCGGCGACCCACGCGGGGCGGTTCTACAACGCGTCGTTGGCGACGGTGCACGACCTCGGCTGCGGCATCGGCTCGGATGCCGTGGCCATGTCGGCGCTCGGCGTCACCGTCCGCGGCGTCGACGTCGACCCCGTCACCGCGGCGATCGCCGACATCAACCTGCGGCCGTGGCCGGACTCGCGGGCCCGGGTCGGGCTGGCCGAGGAGTTCGAGGCACCCCGGGACCCGCTGCGCTCGCGGGTCGGCGTGTGGCTCGACCCGGCCCGTCGGGTGCCGGGCAGGACCGGCCGGCACGGGCGGATCAAGCGGGTGTTCCGGCTCGACGAGATCCAGCCGACCTGGGAGTTCGTGCTCCAGGTCGCGACGGCCGTCCCCGCTACCGGGGTCAAGCTCTCGCCGTCGATGCCGCACGACGCCATCCCGCTCGGCACCGAGGCCCAGTGGACGTCGTTCGCCGGCGAGGTGCTCGAGTGCGCGGTGTGGTGGGGTCCGCTGGCCCAGCGGCCGGGGCGCAGCGCCCGCATCCTCGGGCCCAACCGCTCCCCCATCGAGGTCGACGAGACGATGGCCGAGCCGGAGATCCCGACGGTCGAGTCGCTCGGCGCCGTCGGGCCGTGGCTGTACGAGCCGGACCGGGCGGTGACCCAGGCCGGCCTGCTGGGGGCCGTCACCGCCGCGACGCTCGGCAGCGAGGTCGACACCGGGCTGGGCTACGTCGTGAGCGAGGCGAACGTCGACGTTCCCTTCGCCCGGCGCTACGCCGTGCGCGAGGTGATGCCGTTCGGCGTGAAGTCGCTGCGGGCCTGGCTCAAGCAGCACGGCATCACCGGGCTGACCATCAAGAAGCGCGGCGTGCGGCTCGACGACGACGACCTGCGCCGCCAGCTGCGGATCGGCCGCAAGGCCGGCGACGGCGCCCAGGCGACCGTCATCCTGACCCGGGTCGCCGGCCAGCAGGTCGTCCTGGTCGTCGACCCCGCCTGACCCCCACCCCGGCGTCGTCCCAACTTTTTCGCCCGATCAGGGAAGCTTGACCCTCGCACCGGAACCGTTGTGGCGCGATGGTGAAGGTTCCCGCACCGGGCGAAAAAGTTGTGGCGGGGGTCAGAGCTGGGGGTCGGGCTGGGCCCCTGAGTGGCGGACCGCCGCCGCTCCGGCTGCCAGGGCCGCGTCGAGCGCCTGCTCGCGGTCGGCGCCGCCCGCCAGGGATGCCGCGAGCGCCCCGCAGAACGCGTCCCCGGCTCCCGTGGTGTCGACGACCTCGTCGGCGGCCACCGCGTGGGCCGGTGCCGTGACGCCGTCCCAGGCCGCCCCGTTCGCCCCGAAGGTCACGAGCAGCGAACGCGGCTCGGCACCGGCCTCGGCCAGCGCCGCCATCTCGTGCTCGTTGGCGACCACCGGGTCGGCGAGGGCCACGACGTCGGGCGGGAGGGCGGCATACGGGGCGGTGTTGAGCACGACCCGCACCCCGCGCCCGGCCGCGCGGCGCACTGCCGTGCAGACGACCGCGCGGGGCACCTCGAGCTGTACGAGGAGCACGTCGCCGGGGGCGAGGGCGTCGACGGCGGCGACCTCACGCTCGTCGAGCAGGTCGTTGGCGCCGGGGATGACGACGATCGAGTTCTCGCCGTCGTCCGACACGGTGACCACGGCGTGACCCGTCGGCACCCCGGCGCACACCCGGACCGCGGTCGTGTCGATGCCTCGGGCGTTGAGCCGGGCCAGGTAGGCCGCCCCACCGGCGTCGTCGCCGACGCACCCGACCATGGCGACGGTCGCCCCCGCGGAGGCCGCGGCGACGGCCTGGTTGGCCCCCTTGCCGCCCGCGAGCTGCTCGAGCCCGTCGCCGAGCACGGTCTCCCCCGGCCGGGGATGCCGTTCGACCCGGGTCACCAGGTCGACGTTGAGCGACCCGAGCACCAGCACCCGCCCGCTCATGACGCCTCCCCCCGCACCGTGCGCAGCCACAGGTCGGCGATCCGCGGCCCGTCGATGCCGAGCGCGACGTCGACCGACGTGGCGGCCAGGCCGTGCGGGTCGTGCGCGAGGTCTCCGCTCCAGTCTCGCCGGTCGACGACGGTGCGGCCCCGGGTCCAGGTGCCGGCGAGCTCGACCCGCACCGGCAGCCGTTCGATGCGCACGGCATCCGGCTCGAGGAGGATGCCGACCGCGCCCGCGTCACCGATCGTCGCCCCCGCGTTGGCGAACCGGCGGTGGTGGAACGAGATCAGCCCGGCGGCGAGTCGCGCGACGGGGGTGTCGACCCTGCGCAGCTCGTCGACCTGCACGTCGGTCACCAGCGGGTCGTAGAAGACGTCGAGGCCGTACATCGTGACGGGCACGTCGTGCTGAGCGCACGCGGCGAGCACCATGGCCGCGGCCTCCGGGTCGTGGAAGACGTTGAACTCGGCTGCGGCAGTTGCGTTGCTGATCTCGACGCCGCCGCCCATGAAGACGATCCGGCCGATCCGGGCGAACGCCTGCGGGTGCACCCGGGCGAGCAGCGCGAGGTTGGTCATCGGGGCCAGCGGCACGACGGTGACCGGTGCGCCCGCGGCCGCCTGTTCGTCGATGGTGTCCCGGAGGAGGTCGATGGCCGGGCGGGGGTCGGGGCGCAGGGTCGGGGGCGCCATCTCGAGGTCGGCCATGCCGTCGGAGCCGTGCACGTGGCGGGCGTCGACCGGCTCCTCGAGGATCGGCCGTGCGGCACCGATGCCGACCGGCACGTCGCCCCGGCCGGCGGTCTCGAGCACCAGCAGGGTGTTGCGCACGACGTCGGCCAGCGGGGCGTTGCCGCCCACGCAGGTGACCGCCCGCAGGTCGAGCCTCGGGTGCAGGGCGGCGAGAAGCAGGGCGCAGGCGTCGTCGACTCCGGTGTCGACGTCGAGGACCACGGGAAGGCTCGGCATGGGGTTGATCATGGCGGATGCCGTGGACGCCCACGACCCGTCGAGGGTGGAGAACACTCCGCCGGGTGGGACGGACCCACGGCGTGTTCTCCACGGTCGACCAGCGGGTCTGCCCCCGGATGCCGGCATTCGGCCGTTCCCGGCGACGTCACGTACCGTCGTCAGGTGCTGTCCGCGACGTCTCGACCCCTGACGACCCGCCGCCTGGCCGCCACCACCACCGCCCTGCTGGCGCTGGCGCTCGCCGGGTGCTCGGGCGACCCGGCCGGTTCGGGCACCTCGCCCTCACCCTCCTCGCCCTCACCCTCCTCGCCGGCCCCCTCGTCACCGGCCGTCACGAGTGCCACGTCGAGCGCGACGCCCACCACGGCATCCGCCGCACCCACCCAGGACGCCGCGGCGGCCTGCGTGTCGTCGACGGTCGAGGCCATGACGCCCCAGCAGCGGCTGGGCCAGCTGTTCATGGTCGGCTTCGACACCAACGCCTCGCTCGGCAGGCTCGACGACCTCGTGCGCGGCTCGCACGTCGGCAACGTGATCTACCTCGGTGGGTGGGACGGCGCCGACAAGGTCACCCGCACCTCCGAGCACCTTCAGGGGCTGGTGTCGAGCAAGAGCACCGGTGACGCCGGGCTGCTCATCGCCGCCGACCAGGAGGGCGGTGAGGTGCACCAGCTGCGCGGGGAGGGCTTCACCCGGCCACCGTCGGCCAAGGAGCAGGCGACGATGTCGTCCGCCGCCCTGACCAGGGCAGCGACAGGCTGGGCCCGCGAGCTGAAGGCCGCCGGCGTCAACGTCAACCTCGCCCCGGTGACCGACACCGTGCCCGCCGACATCGGCCGCGCCAACCAGCCGATCGGCCGCTACGGGCGGCAGTACGGCTCCGACCCCGAGACGGTCGAGCGTGCCTCGGCCGCCTTCCTCAAGGGGATGCTGGCCGGCGGCGTCGAGGGCACGGTCAAGCACTTCCCCGGGCTGGGCCGGATCCGCAACAACACCGACTTCAGCTCCACCGGCATCACCGATGACGTGACCGACGCCGACGACCCCTTCCTGAAGCCGTTCACGGCGGGGGTGAAGGCGGGCGCCGGGCTCGTCATGGTCGGGTCCGCGCGCTACAGCAAGCTCGACCCGAAGGTGCCGGCGATGTTCTCGGCACCGATCGTCACCGACCTGCTGCGCGGCGACCTCGGCTACGACGGTGTCGTCATCACCGACGACGTCAACGCGCAGGCGGTGCGCGGCACGCCGGCCCCCCAGCGGGCGGTGCGGTTCATCGACGCCGGCGGCGACATCGTGCTCACCGGCAACGCGTCGGCGGCACCGGCGATGATCGCGGCCGTCAAGGCCAAGGCGGCCGACGACGACGGGTTCGCGCACAAGGTCGAGGCGTCGGTGCGGCGGGTCGTCACGCTCAAGGAGCGGATGGGCCTGCTCCCCTGCTCGACCACCAAGCAGTCCTGAAGCTGTTGCCCCTCTTCCGCGAAGTCAGGTGCACTTCGCCGAGTCAGGTGCGCACACGGCCCTGACGCCCGCGAAGTGCTCCTGACTTCGCGAAGAACAGCGTCGGGTCAGGACTGGACCTCGGTGACCGGCATCGACGAGTCGGCCGGCAGGTCGAGGTCGGAGGGCGCGCGCCCCTTGAGCACCATCTGCGCCCCGAGCGCCGCCACCATCGCGCCGTTGTCGGTGCACAGCCCCGGCCGCGGCACCCGCAGCTGGATGCCGGCCGCGTCGCACCGCTCCTGCGCCATCGCCCGCAGCCGCGAGTTCGCGGCGACGCCACCGCCGATCTGCAGGTGGCCGACGCCGTTCTCACGGCAGGCCAGCACCGCCTTGCGGGTCAGCACGTCGGTGACGGCCTCCTGGAAGCTCGCGGCGACGTCGGCCACGGGCACCGGCTCCCCCGCCGCCTCCCGGGCCTGCACCCAGCGCGACACGGCGGTCTTGAGCCCGGAGAACGAGAAGTCGAAGCGGTGCCGTTCCATGTCACGGCCGGCGGTCAGCCCACGCGGGAAGTCGATCGTGACCGAGCCCTCGCGCGCCATCCGGTCGATGTGCGGTCCACCGGGGAACGGCAGCCCGAGCACCCGGGCCACCTTGTCGAAGGCCTCGCCCGCGGCGTCGTCGATCGTCGACCCGAGGCTGCGCACGTCGTGGGTGACGTCGGGCACGAGGAGGAGCGAGGAGTGCCCACCGGAGACGAGCATCGCCAGGGTCGGCTCGGGCAGCGGACCGTGCTCCACGATGTCGACGGCCACGTGGCTCGCGAGGTGGTTCACGCCGTAGAGGGGCACCCCCAGAGCCAGCGAGAGCGCCTTCGCCGACGCCACGCCGACCATGAGGGCGCCGGCGAGGCCCGGGCCCGACGTCACCGCAACGGCATCCAGGTCCTTCAGCGCGACACCGGCTGTGGCACAAGCGCGTTCGATGGTCGGCACCATGGCCTCGAGGTGCGCCCGGCTCGCGACCTCGGGAACCACGCCACCGAAACGTGCGTGCTCGTCGACGCTGCTCGCGATCGCGTCGACGAGGAGGGTCTCACCGCGCACGATGCCGACTCCGGTCTCGTCGCACGACGTCTCGATGCCGAGCACCAGGGGCTCGTCACTCAAAGTCAACACCCCTCTCCTGCAACGACTTACGCATGACGATGGCGTCGACGTCGCCGGGCTGGTAGTAGCGGCGGCGGGTGCTCAGCACGGCGTACCCGCTGCGCTCGTAGAGGCCGAGCGCGGCGACGTTGTCGGCCCGCACCTCGAGGATGACGTGTGTCGCGCCCCGGGTCCGCGCGCGTTGTTCCAGCTCGGCCAGGAGCAGCCGTCCGAACCCGCGACCCTGTGCCCGCGGCGCCACGGCGATGGTCATCACGTCGGCGACCTCGCCGCCGTGGTCGAGCCCGGCGTACCCGAGCACGCCGTCGGCGTCGGTGAGCACCAGGTAGTCGCGGCGCGGCCGGCCGGCCAGCTCGGCCCACCAGGTCGGCTCGGCCCAGGCGTCGTGGGCGAAGAGGTCGCGCTCGAGCGCGGCGAGGGCCGGTAGGTCGGTCCAGCGCAGCTCGCGCACGGTGGGCGCCACAACGCTCACGACACACCCCGCTCGGCGGTGGTCAGCGCGTCCGGGCGACGAAGGTAGAGGGGCTCGACCGGCATCGGCTCCCCCGTCGCCAGCCGGCGCAGCGCCACCCGGCCCAGCCAGCCGGGGTCGACGTCGAGCGGCTGCCCGAGCGGGCGCGCGAACAGGTCGGGGTAGAGCAGCGGTCCCCGACCGGCTGTCGGTAGGGCCCGCACGGCCTCGGGCAGCTCGGCCGGGCGGTCGACGGACGGCTCGCTCAGCGCCACGGCCCCGTCGGTGCCTCGGCGGTAGCGCGCCCAGTAGACCTCCTTGCGCCGCGCGTCGGTCGCGACGAGCACCTCCTCGATGCCGTCGTGCTCCGCGAGCGCCTGCTCGGCGATCGCGTCGAGGCTGCACACGCCGTGCACCGGGATGCCGAGCGCGTGGCCCATCGTGACCGCCGTGACCAGGCCGACCCGCAGCCCGGTGAACGGCCCGGGCCCGGTGCCGACCGCGATGTCGGTGAGGTCGGTCGGCGAGGCACCGGCCGCCGCGAGCGTGTCGCGCACCAGCGGCGCCAGCTTCTCGGTGTGGGCGCGCGCGTCGATCGCCACCCCCACCACGGGGTCGGCGCCCGGGGCGAGGACGGTGACGCCGATCGCCGAGGTCGAGGTGTCGATCGCGAGGATCAGCACGGCACACCCCCAAGGGCGACCAGCCCGGCATCCGCGGCATCGCCGCTCCAGCGCCCACCGATGCCGGTGACGGTCGCGGTGCGCTCCTCGGTGGCGGTGTCGACGTCGAGCACGACCTCGAGGCGGTCCTCGCTGAGGTCCTCGGCGAGCCCGTGGCCCCACTCGACCACGGTGGTGCTGTCGTCGACCGAGGTGTCGAGGTCGAGGTCGTCGAGCTCGAGCGACCCGCCGAGCCGGTAGGCGTCGACGTGCACGAGCGCGGGGCCGCCCACGGTCGACGGGTGCACCCGAGCGATGACGAAGGTCGGCGAGGTGACCGGGCCACGGACCCCGAGGCCCTCGCCGATGCCCTGGGTCAGCGTGGTCTTGCCGGCGCCGAGGCCCCCGGTGAGCACGACCAGGTCGCCGGCGCGCAACAGCGAGCCGAGGACCCGCCCGAGCGCCCGGGTGTCGTCGACACCGGGCAGCACGACACGGCGGCCGCTCACGAGGCGGCCTCCCGCCCGTTCCGTCCGGCTCGGGCGCGGGCCACCCGACGCTTCTTGGAGATGTCCTGCACGGTGCGGCGCACCCGCGGCTTGCTGCTGACCGGCAGGCCCTCGGACTCCGCCCGCTGGGCCCGGGCGATCAGCATGAGGAGCTGCTGGGTGACGAGCTGCGGGTGCTCGAGCATGAGGATGTGCCCGGCATCCTCGACGACCACGTGTTCGGCCCCCGGGATGCGGCGGACGATCTCCTCGCTGTGCGAGGGCGGGGTGATCAGGTCGCCGGCCCCGTTCATCACCAGGGTCTCGATCCCGATGAGCGGCGCCAGGTCGGCGCTGATGTCGAGGTCGTCGAAGTCGGGCAGGAAGGCCGCCATGACGTCGAACGAGGTCGAGAAGATCATGTCGCCGACGAGGTGCACCAGCTCGGCGCTGACCGGTGAGTCGAAGGCCCACCGCTGCACCACGGCATCCTGCACGCCGCGACCCATCTTGCGCAGCGCACCGATCGGCCCCGAGTGCCGCGACATCCGGGTGAGCACGCCCGGCCCGAGCGACCCGACCACCTTGCCCACCGTGGCGCCCAGGCCGAACTCGGTCATCTCGGCGCCCCCGGGGCTGGTCGAGATCAGGGCCACCGCCAGCACCCGGTCGCGGACGACGTCCGGGTGCTGCCCGGCGTACGACATGACGGTCATCCCGCCCATCGAGTGCCCGACGAGCACCACCGGGCCGCTGGTGCAGGTGGCGTCCATGACCGCGGCGAGGTCGCGCCCGAGCTGGGCCAC
Organism: uncultured Actinomycetota bacterium; assembly: GCA_963695175.1. GTDB lineage: Bacteria > Actinomycetota > Actinomycetes > Actinomycetales > Dermatophilaceae > Fodinibacter. The sequence goes on along the minus strand of CAVOGG010000004.1, from coordinate 1,328,763 downwards.
GGTGCAGTTCTCGAGGGCGGGCTGGCCGGACCTCCCGTGACCGCGCTGGTCGTAGGTGACGACCCGGAAACCGGAGTGGATCAGCGCCCGGCGCTGCAGCACCCAGCACTGCATCGACAGGCTGAAGCCGTGCACGAGCACGACGGTCGGCGTGCGACCGGCGAGGTGGCGCCGGCTCAGGCTGGAGGTGTCCGGCGCGTCGATCTCGACGTGCAGGGCGACGCCGTCGTCGGCGGTGACCCACAGCGACTCGTTCGCGGTGTGCGCCCACCCGTCGGGGGCGTCGACCGACCGGTAGCCGGCCCGCGCGCGCATGACGCGCTCACCGACGACGCTGGCGGCGACGCCGAACGGCCCGAGCGCCATCAGCCACGCCCCCCGAGCAGCACGCGCGGCAGCCGCGGGGCCATCCGGGTGACGATCTCGTAGTTGATCGTGCCGGCCGCGTCGGCCCAGTCCTGCGCCGACGGCTCGCCGTCAGCGGCCCGCCCGAGGACGACGACCTCGTCACCGGCCCCACCGGCATACGCCGGACCGAGGTCGACGACGAACTGGTCCATGCACACCCGGCCCGCCACCGGCAGGCGTTGCCCGCCCACCCGCACCGGGCCGCGGCCGCCGGCGGACCTCGGGATGCCGTCGGCGTACCCCATCGGCACCAGGCCGAGCACGGTGTCGCGGTCGGTGACGTACTCGTGCCCGTAGCTGACGCCCTGGCCGGCGCGGGCGCGCTTGACCAGGGTGAGCCGCGCGGTGACCCGCATCGCCTCGCGCAGCCCGAAGTGGGCGGGGTCGCCGAGGTCGGGCACCGGCGACAGTCCGTAGACGGCCACACCGGGGCGCACCATGTCGAAGGACGCCGAGGGGTTGGTCAGCGTCGCCGCGGAGTTGGCGAGGTGCCGCATGACCGGGCCGACGCCGGCCCGCTCGAGCTCGGCAGCCGCCTCGACGAAGCGGACCTGCTGGGCGCGCACCGTCGGGTGCTGCGGTGCGTCGGCCCACGCGAAGTGCGACCACACCCCGGTGACCTCGATGGCACCCTCGGCCTGCGCGGTCGCGACCCGGGCGACCATCTCGGACCAGTCGGTGAGGATGCCGCCGCGCCCGAGACCGGTGTCGACCTTGACCTGCACCCGCACCGGCCGGCCCCGCTCGCGGGCCGCGGCGACGACGGCAGCCAGGGTCCACTCGCTGCCGACGGTGACCTCGATGTCGGCGTCGATGGCGCCGCCCACGTCGGCGCCGGGAGGAAAGAGCCAGGTGAGCAGCGGGCGCCGTGACGCCGGCCTTGCGCAGGTCGAGCGCCTCGTCCAGCTGGGCCACGCCGAGCCAGGTCGCGCCACCGGCCAGGGCGGCCCGGGCCGACGGCACCAGGCCGTGGCCGTAGGCGTCGCCCTTGACGACCGCCATCACCTGCGCCGGACCGGCCCGGCGCGCCAGCTCCGCCACGTTGTCGCGGATGGCGTCGAGGTCGACGCTGACCCACGCCGAGACGCCCGCGGGCGCGGGTGAGGGGGCGGAGGCGGGCGTGGAGGTCATGGGGTTGACGAGTCTAGGACGCCGGGGGTGCGGCGCGACCCAGCAGGTGCGCGACAGCGGCCGGGATGCCGTGCGCCACCGCGAGTGCCCGCACCGGGCCACCGGGGTTGGCCTGCTCGGCGGCGACGCCGTGGACCAGGGCCCCGAGGGCGCCGGCGACGTCGGCGGGCAGGCCGGCGGCGAGCAGGGTGCCGAGCAGGCCGGCGAGCACGTCGCCCGCGCCGGCGGTGGCCAGCCACGGCGGCGCGTCGCACTGCGACCACACGGTGGAGTCGGCGCCGGGCGGCACCACGAGGGTGGTGGCGCCCTTGAGCAGCACGGTCGCACCGGTGACCTCGGCCAGGGCGCGGGCACGGGCCAGCGGCTGGGCCTCGACCTGCTCCCGGGTGACCTCGCCCGTGGAGGACATTCGGGTGAGGAGGCGGGCGCACTCCCCCGCGTGCGGGGTCAGGAGGGTGACGGCATCCGACCGGGCCTGCAGCACCTCGGCATCGAGCAGGTCGAGACCACCGGCGTCGACGACGACCGGCTCCGGCCCGGCGAGCGCCTCGCGTGCCACGTCGAGCTGGGCCTTGGCTCCCGCGGCCCGCGAGGCGACGTCGAGCCCCGGCCCGACCACCCAGGCCTGCACGCGCCCGGGGCCGTGCACCGCCTCGGGGACCGCGGCCCGGACCAGCGCGGTCGGGGTGGGTGTGCCGACGTAGCGCACCATGCCGCACCCGGCCTCGGCCGCGGCGGTGACGCTGAGCACCGCTGCGCCGGAGTAGGACTCGCCACCCGCCACGACGCCCAGCACTCCGCGGGAGTACTTGTCGTCGGACGCCACCGGAACCGGCCAGAGTGCGGCGACGTCGTCGTGGTCGAGGCGCCGCACGACCGGGTCGTCGTCGACCTCGAGGCCGATGTCGACGACGGTCAGCAGCCCGCAGGCCTGTTCGGTCGGGGGCAGCAGGTGCACCGGCTTGGCGACCGAGAAGGTCACCGTCTCGTCGGCGAAGACGCCGTCGGGGTCGAGCTCGCCACCCATCGGGTCCTGCCCGGACGGCAGGTCGACGGCGATGACGTGCGCGGTCTCGGAGAGCGCCGCCAGCCAGCCGAGCGCCCAGTCGGGCAGGCCCGGACGAGCGCCGATGCCGAGGATGCCGTCGAGCACGACGTCGGCCTCGCCCAACCCGCTCGGGTCGGTCGTGAGCACCACACCGGCCGCCTCGGCGGCCGCGCGGGCCCCCTCGTGGACGTGGTCGTGGTGCACCGCAACGGCGTTCCAGCCGGCCTCGGCGAGACGGGCCACGGCGTACAGCGCGTCGGCGCCGTTGTTGCCCGGCCCGACGAGGGCCGCGACGGCCTCGCCCGCGCTCTCCTCGAGCCGCGCGGCGGCGACCCCGGCGAGGCCCTCGACGGCGCGGGCCATCAGCTCACCGTCGTCGAGGGTCGCCATGAGGGCACGCTCGGCGGCGTACACGGCATCCGTCGACCAGGCCTCGATCACGACCCGGGCCCCTCCGCGACGACGACGGCCGACGCGATTCCGGCGTCGTGGGACAGGGACAGGTGCAGCGAGGTGATGCCCAGGGCGTCGACCCGGGCCTGCACGGTGCCGCGCACCTCGAGGTGCGGGCGCCCGTCGACGCCGCGGTGCACCTCGGCGTCGTGCCAGTGCATGCCCGTCGGGGCGCCCAGCGCCTTGGCCACGGCCTCCTTCGCCGCGAAGCGAGCCGCCAGCGAGTTCAGCGGCAGGTCGCGCTCCCCCACCGTGAAGAGTCGCTCGCGCAGCGCCGGCGTGCGCTCGAGGGTTGCCCCGAAGCGCTCGACGTCGACCACGTCGATGCCGACGCCGACGATCACGACGACGCCCCGGTCATTCGACCGTGACCGACTTGGCGAGGTTCCGGGGCTGGTCGACGTCGAGGCCCTTGGCGGTGGACAGGTGCAGCGCGAAGACCTGGAGCGGCACCACGGCGAGCAGCGGCGCCAGCAGCGGCGCGCACTTCGGGATCCGGATGACCTCGTTGGCGAACGGCTCGACGTCCTCGTCACCGTCGTGGGCGATGACGATGGTGCGTGCACCGCGGGCCCGGATCTCCTGGATGTTCGAGACGACCTTCTTGTGCAGCTCGTGCGGGCTGTCGGGGCTCGGCACCACGATGATCACCGGCTGGCCGGCGTCGATCAGGGCGATCGGCCCGTGCTTGAGCTCGCCGGCCGCGAATCCCTCGGCGTGGATGTAGGCGAGCTCCTTGAGCTTCAGTGCGCCCTCCATGGCCACCGGGTAGCCGACGTTGCGGCCGAGGAACAGCACCGAGCGGGTGTCGGCCATGAAGTACGCCATCTCGACCACCCGGTCCATCCGGCCCAGCAGGTCCTCGATCTTCGCGGGGATCTCCTGCAGCTCGGCCATCACGGCCTTGGCGTCGTCGGCGTAGGTCTCGCCGCGCAGCTGCGCGAGGTAGAGGCCCAGGATGTAGCAGGCGGTGATCTGGGCGAGGAACGCCTTGGTCGACGCCACCGCGATCTCGGGCCCGGCGTGCGTGTAGAGCACGGCATCCGACTCGCGCGGGATCGTCGAGCCGTGCGTGTTGCAGATCGACAGCGTCATCGCGCCGAGCTCGGACGCGTGCTTGACGGCCATCAGGGTGTCCATCGTCTCGCCGGACTGGCTGATCGACACGACGAGCGTGGTGCCGTCGACGATCGGGTCGCAGTAGCGGAACTCGTGGGCGAGGCTGACCTCGACCGGGATGCGGGTCCAGTGCTCGATGGCGTACTTCGCGACCATGCCGGCGTATGCCGCCGTGCCGCAGGCGACGATCGTGATCCGCTCGACCGCGCGCAGCTCCTGCTCGCTGATGCGTACCTCGTCGAGCACGAGGCGGCCGGTCTCGTCGGTGCGGCCGAGCAGGGTGTCGGCCACCGCGTGCGGCTGGTCGTTGATCTCCTTCTCCATGAAGGTGGTGTAGCCGCCCTTCTCGGCGGCGGCGGCGTCCCAGGTGACCTCGTAGGCCTTGCCGTCCGACGGCGTGCCGTCGAAGTTGATGACCGAGTAGCCGTCGGGGGTGATCGTCACGATCTGGTCCTGGCCGAGCTCGAGCGCGTGCCGGGTGTGGCCGATGAACGCCGCGACGTCGCTGCCCAGGAAGTTCTCGCCGTCGCCCAGGCCGACCACGAGCGGGCTGTTGCGGCGGGCGCCCACGACCACGCCGGGGCTGTCGGCGTGCACCGCGAGCAGGGTGAAGGCGCCCTCGAGCCGCTGCACGACGTTGAGCATCGCCCGGGTCAGGTCGCCCACCCGGTCGTACTCGCGCCCGACGAGCTTGGCGGCGACCTCGGTGTCGGTCTCGGAGAGGAACACGACGCCCTCGGCGAGCAGCTCCTTCTTCAGGGCGTGGAAGTTCTCGATGATCCCGTTGTGGATCAGCGCCAGCCGGTCCTCGTCACCGCCGCGGTGCGGGTGGGCGTTGCCGTCGGTGGGGCCGCCGTGGGTCGCCCAGCGGGTGTGCCCGATGCCGGTGCGCGAGGCGGCCAGTGGGTGCGCCTCGAGCGCCGAGCGGAGGTTCTCGAGCTTGCCGGCCCGCTTCTCGGACGTGACGCCGTCGTCGGTCACCAGGGCGACCCCCGCCGAGTCGTAGCCCCGGTACTCGAGGCGGGAGAGCCCCTCCATCACGACCTCGAGGGCCGTGTCATCCATCGTCCGTCCGACGTAGCCCACGATTCCGCACATGCGGGCAAGCCTAGTTGTGAACCCCTCGGGGGACGGTGTGGCCCCCGGCGCCCGCGCGTCTCCCCTCGTCCCACGACGGGGCGGTTGCGACGGCATACGCAACAATGGCGCGGGTGAGCGCCACGCAGGAGCGACGCACGCTGCCGACGCCCTACGTCGACCTCGACCGCCGGGCGTGGTCGCGCCTGCGCGAGAACCACCCGATGAGCCTGGAGCAGAGCGACCTCGCGCGGCTGCGCGGGCTGGGCGAGCGGCTCGACCTCAACGAGGTCGAAGAGGTCTACCTCCCGCTCTCACGGTTGCTGCACTTCTACGTCGAGGCCACCCACGGGCTCCGGCTCGCGACCAGCGAGTTCCTCGGGGAGCGACCGACACGGGTGCCGTTCGTCGTGGGGGTGGCCGGCTCGGTGGCGGTCGGCAAGTCGACGACCTCGCGCATCCTCAAGGAGCTGATGAGCCGCTGGCCGCACACGCCGCGCGTCGAGCTCATCACGACCGATGGGTTCCTGCACTCGAACGCCGAGCTGGAGCGGCGTGGGTTGTTGCAGCGCAAGGGTTTTCCGGAGTCCTACGACCGCCGCGCCCTGATGCGCTTCATCGCCGCGGTGAAGTCGGGGATGCCGGTCGTCGAGGCTCCGCAGTACTCGCACCTCACCTACGACGTGCTGCCCGACACGATCCGGGTGAGCCGGCCCGACGTGCTCATCGTCGAAGGGCTCAACGTGCTGCAGCCGCCGGCGCCCCGCCCGGACGGGTCGAGCACCGGCGCGATCTCGGACTACTTCGACTTCTCGGTCTACGTCGACGCCCCGGTCGAGGAGATCCGCACCTGGTACGTCGAGCGCTTCCTCCGGTTGCGCGAGACGGCATTTGCCGACCCCCAGTCCTACTTCCACCGCTACGCGCGGCTGAGCGACGACGAGGCTCGCGAGACCGCGGCGGCCATCTGGGAGCAGATCAACGAGCCGAACCTCGTCGAGAACGTGCTGCCGACGCGCGACCGGGCGACGCTCGTGCTGACCAAGGGTGCCGACCACGCCGTGACGGGGATCAGGCTGCGCAAGATCTGAGCGAGCCACCGCGCCGGTCGGCGTGACGGCGGATGCCGGTCAGTACCAGTGCGGGGAACGGCTGTTCCACTGGTCGAGGGCGTTGCACGGCGAGCCGTAGGACCGCTTGATGTAGTCGAGCCCCCACTTGATCTGGGTGACCGGGTTGGTGCGCCAGTCGCCCGCCACGGTCGCCATCTTGCTGCCGGGCAGCGACTGGGGGATGCCGTACGCGCCGGACGACGAGTTCGCGGCCTTGTAGTTCCAGCCGCTCTCACCGATCCACAGCCGGTCGAGGCAGGGCCACTGCGACTGGCTGAAACCGTACTCGGGCAACAGCATCCGCGCGGCGGCCTTGGGGTCGCGTTGCGCGTTGGCGATGACCCGCTTGCGCTGGGCAGCTGCAGCGGCCTTCTCGGCGGCGGCCTTGCGGGCCTTGGCGAGCGCCGCGGCCTTGACCTTCTCACGCTGGGCGCTACGGGCCACGGCGACGGAGCGCTGGGCGTTGGTCGCGCTGCGGTCGGCGGCGACGCGCACCGCGTCGGCCTGCTCGGTCTTGCTCTGCTCGGTGGACGTGCTGGACGTGACCCCGTCGACGGCGAAGGTGAGCGTGTCGGCGCTCGCCGTGCCTCCGGACACCGAGGCGGCCAGGGCACCGGTCGACAGCACGGCCGCCGCGAGACCCGAGGCGAGCACCGGCCGACCGAGCGCCGTACGCGCCGCGCGAGAGGCGCCCGAACGCCGCGGAGCAGCGTGACGGGGCGCGTGGCGCGGGGTGTATCGGGGCATGGGCAGGCAGGAACCTCTCAGGGGGGATCACGCAGTCAGGGAGGGGGCACAGGGAAGCCCCGGGGCGTTACCGAATCGAGACCTTACTTTAGGTGATGCCCCGGACGGGGCGAAATCGTCACCTGAAGTTCTGCTCAGGTTGTGACGGGAGACACCTAGACCTCGATGCCCTCGAGCAGGTCTGTCACCAGCGCGGCGATCGGGCTGCGCTCGCTGCGGGTGAGCGTGACGTGCGCGAAGAGCGGGTGGCCCTTGAGGGCCTCGACGACCGCCACGACGCCGTCGTGGCGCCCCACCCGGAGGTTGTCGCGCTGGGCGACGTCGTGCGTCAGCACCACCCGCGAGTTCTGCCCGATCCGCGACAGCACGGTGAGCAGCACGTTGCGCTCCAGGCTCTGGGCCTCGTCGACGATGACGAACGCGTCGTGCAGCGAGCGCCCACGGATGTGCGTGAGCGGCAGCACCTCGAGCATCCCCCGGTCGAGGATCTCCTCGACGACCTCACGCGAGACCAGGGCCGACAGTGTGTCGAAAACCGCCTGGCCCCAAGGGTTCATCTTCTCGGAGGCGTCACCGGGCAGGTAGCCGAGGTCCTGGCCGCCGACGGCGTAGAGCGGCCGGAAGACGACCACCTTGCGCTGCTGGCGACGCTCCATGACGGCCTCGATGCCGGCGCACAGGGCGAGCGCGGACTTGCCGGTGCCGGCGCGGCCACCGAGGCTGACGATGCCGATGTCGGGGTCCATCAGCAGGTCGAGCGCGATCCGCTGCTCGGCGCTGCGACCGTGCAACCCGAACGCGTCGCGGTCGCCGCGCACCAGGCGCACCTGCTTGTCCGCGCCGACCCGGCCCAGCCCCGACCCCCGCGGCGAGGTGAGCACCAGCCCGGTGTGACAGGGGAACTCGGCGGCGTCGACGCTCTCGAGCCGGCCGTACTCGTAGAGGTGGTCCATCTCCTCGACGGTGACGTCGAGCTCTGCCATGCCGGTCCAGCCGGACTCGACGGCGAGCTCGGCGCGGTACTCCTCGGCCTCGAGCCCGCAGGCCGAGGCCTTGACCCGCATCGGCAGGTCCTTGCTGACGATCGTGACGATCCGGCCCTCGTTGGCGAGGTTGCGGGCCACGGCGAGGATGCGGGTGTCGTTGTCGCCGAGCCGGAAGCCGGCCGGAAGCGAGGTGGGGTCGGTGTGGTTGAGCTCGACCCGCAGGGTGCCGCCGTCGTCACCGATGGGCACCGGGGCGTCGAGCCGGCCGGCCGAGATGCGCAGGTCGTCGAGCATCCGCAGCGCCGTGCGGGCGAAGTAGCCCAGCTCGGGGTGGTGCCGCTTGGCCTCCAGCTCGGTCACCACCACGACGGGGAGGACGACCTCGTGCTCCTTGAAGCGGGTGATGGCCCGTGGGTCCGCGAGCAGGACCGAGGTGTCGAGCACGTAGGTGCGACGCGGCTCCTTCCCGGGACGTGCGGGCGTTGCCGGTCGCGTGCTCGAGGCCATGGTCGCTCCTGGGGTGCGGACTGCGGTGGTCTCGACGCTACGACGCGCCCGGGCGCGCGGCCCGGAGGCGGCACCCGGCGTGTCGGGCCCGGCGCCGATGGTGTATGGGGCTGGTGTGACGGGTGTGGCGAGAGGTGCGTCTGGGGGCCGTTTTTGGGCGGGCTCAGGCGCCGAAGCGACGCTGCCGCTCGCCGAAGGCACGCAGCGCCCGCAGGAAGTCGACCTTGCGGAAGTCGGGCCAGTAGGCCTCGCAGAAGTAGAACTCGCTGTGCGCGCTCTGCCAGAGCAGGAACCCGCCGAGCCGCTGCTCCCCGGAGGTGCGGATGACGAGGTCCGGGTCGGGCTGGCCCTTGGTGTAGAGGTGCTCGGCGATGTGCTCGACGTCGATCACCTCGGCGAGCTCCTCGATGCTCGTTCCCCGGGTGGCGTGCTCCTGCAGGAGCGAGCGCACGGCATCGGCGATCTCACGACGCCCGCCGTAGCCGACCGCCACGTTGACCAGCATCCCGTCGACGTCACGGGTGTGGTCCTCGGCCGCCTTGAGCCTGGCCGCGGTGCGGCCGGGCAACAGGTCGAGGGCCCCGACCGGGTGGATGCGCCAGCGGTGCGTCGCAGAGAGCGTGTCGACGGCCTTCTCGATGATGCCGAGCAGGGGCCGCAGCTCCTTCTTGGGGCGGTTGAGGTTGTCGGTCGACAGCAGCCACAGGGTGACCACCTCGACCCCCACCTCGTCGCACCACGACAGGAGGTTCGCGATGTTGTCGGCACCCGCCTGGTGACCCTCGCTCGCCCCGGCGCCGCGGGCCTTGGCCCAGCGGCGGTTCCCGTCGAGCATGACCCCGACGTGGCGCGGGACCGAGGAGGAGTCGAGCTGCCGGGTGAGGCGACGGGTGTAGGCGGCGTAGAGGACGTCGCTCAGCCACATGTGCGCCGTGTCCTCCCGCCATACTCCGGAGCCGCACCGCGAGGTCACGGTCGGCGCGCCCCACGCTACTCCCGTGACGAACGCCTCTCAGTGCCGGCACCCCCAACCTACGGTTGGGTAGGTTACCCTCGAGAGATGACGCAGACCGAGCCGACGCCCGGCGCTGAGCCGAGCCGCCGCGAGGCGCTCGAGCAACGCGTCGAGACAGCGATGGAGCTCGTCAAGCCCAAGCTGCGCGGCTGGCTGCACGCCGGCATGGCCCCCGTGGCCCTGGTCTCCGGCATCATCCTCATCGTGCTCGCCGGCACGACCAAGGAGAAGGTCGCGGCAGCGGTCTTCGCCGGTACGGCGGTGCTGCTCTTCGCCACCTCGGCCGTCTACCACCGCGGCACCTGGTCGCCGCGCGTCGGAGGGTTCCTCCGTCGCTTCGACCACTCGAACATCTTCCTGATCATCGCCGGCACCTACACCCCGTTCGCGCTGCTGCTGCCGCCGGACCAGGCCCGTCGGATGCTGATCATCGTCTGGAGCGGCGCCTTCCTCGGCGTGCTCTTCCGGGTCTTCTGGTCGGGCGCCCCGCGCTGGCTCTACGTGCCGGCCTACCTCATGCTCGGCTGGGTCGCGGTCTTCTACTTCGGCCCGCTGCTCCAGCACGCCGGCGCCGCGGTGATGACCTGGGTGGTCATCGGCGGTGCGCTCTACAGCCTCGGCGCGGTCGTCTACGGCACCAAGCGGCCGAACATCTCACCGCGCTGGTTCGGCTTCCACGAGGTCTTCCACGCGCTGACCATCCTGGCCTTCACCGCGCACTTCGTCGCCGCCTCGCTCGCCCTGACCGGCCCCGCGATCGCCTGACCGGCCGCGGCCGGTAGGCCCACCGGCACGTCAGGCGGGCTGTCCCGCGCCGGTCCCCTTGTCGTCGGAGGCGGGCGTGTCGCCCTCGTCGTCCGCGCTTGCTGCGCCGTCGTCCGCGCTTGCTGCGCCGTCGTCCGCGTCGGGTGCGCCGTCGACCGGGCCGGCTGCCGTCGCAACGGCGCCGTCGGTCGCAACGGCCAGCCGGGCCGTCCGGCTCAGACAGGAGCTCGCCCGGCGCCACCTGCGGGTCGTCCTTGCCCCGGTGGGCCGCCTGCTGGCGGTACGACATCCGCCGCATCCGCGCGTTCATGTTGCGCATGAGGAACCACAGCGCGAGCGCCAGGATGAAGAACGCGAGGAACGCCAGGAAGCCCGGCCCGCCGTCCGCGGTGGGGGCATCACTCATGGTCATGCCTCACGCTCCGTGCGGGTGTCGAGGGCGACCGTGAGCCCGCCCGAGGTCGCGAGGGCGTCGGCTGCGGTGAGGTCGGTGGGGATGCCGGCGAAGAGGTCGTCCTCGCCCTCCACGATCGGGATGAAGGACAGCGCCGCCTCGTAGTCCTCGGTCGGCCACACCCGGGCCTGCACCGCGCGCGAGACGCGGAACCAGGTGCCGTCGGGGTCGACCTGGGTCGCGTGGGCGAGCAGCGCGGCATCCCGCTGCTCGAACCAGGCCGAGCACTCGACCCGGGTGGTCACGGCCCGGTCGGGGCGCGACCAGTTCTCCAGCCACTCCGCGTAGGGGCTCTCCTCGCCCAGCGCGGTCAGCGCCTCGTGGAAGGCCTCGATCCGCGCCCGGCTGAAGGTCTGGTTGTAGTAGACCTTCAGCGGCTGCCAGGCCGGGCCGGCGTGCGGGAACGCGTCGGGGTCGCCGGCAGCGACGACGGCCGCCATCGACACGTCGTGGCACATGACGTGGTCGGGGTGGGGGTAGCCACCGTTCTCGTCGTACGTGGTGACGACGTGCGGGCGGAACCGCCGGATCTCACGGACCAGCGCCTCGGTCGTGACCTCCAGCGGCTCGAGCGCGAAGCAGCCATCCGGGAGGGGTGGCAGCGGGTCGCCCTCGGGCAGGCCGGAGTCGACGAAGCCCAGCCAGGTGTGCTGCACGCCGAGGATCTCCTGGGCAGCGGCCATCTCGTCGCGGCGCACCTGGGCCAGGTCGCGCAGGATGTGCACGTCGTTCTTCAGCCTGGGGTTGAGCACGTCACCGCGCTCGCCGCCGGTGCACGACACGACGAGAACCTCGTGGCCCTCGTCGACGTAGCGCGCCATGGTCGCCGCACCCTTGCTGGACTCGTCGTCCGGGTGCGCGTGGACGCACATGAGCCGGAGCCGGTCGGACACGTGGGGACCCTTCGGTGCAGCGGTCTCGGGGCGTAGCCGAGAATGGACGCCGTCCATCCTCTCATCCGGCACGGACCCCCGGACCACCGCACGCCAGCCCAGACCAAGGACCCGTATGCCGTTGCCCCGCCCCGCTCCCGGCACGACCCGTTGGTGGGTGGTCGGCGCCCTCGGCTGCCTGACCGCGGTGGGCGTCATCGTGTGGTGGGGCATCACCTCGACCACCGGCAGCGTGCGCCCGGAGGTCACCGGCTACGAGGTCACTTCTGACACCTCGGTCGTCGTGGAGTACGACCTGCACCGACCCGCCGACGTCGCGGTGGTCTGCCGGATCAGCGCGCTCGACAGCGGGCACAACCGGGTCGGCACGGTCGAGGACGCCGTGCCCGCGCAGGGACCCACGTCGGTGCACCGGGTCGTGTCCCTGCGCACGAGCGTGCGGGCCGTCACGGGTGTCGTCGACAGCTGCACCCGGGTGCTCTCCACCCCCTGATCACACGGCGGACCCACCCGTTCGGGCCGCCCCACGGCGACCGGGGACCTTCCCGATGATGGTGGCGATCCGGGTGCGGGTTGGTAGACTGACGGCTTCACACCTCGGGTCTGGGTCCGACCGGGTTGCCGAACGGCATCCATCGGAACCCGGGCCCGTTGCCGTAGCACCGAGGCGCAGCCCCAGCGGGGCGGGCGCCGCCATGACCCAGGAGTGAGTGACGTGACCGAGACCGCCAACCAGGCGAGCTTCCTGACCCAGGGGGCGTTCGACCGCCTCCAGGCCGAGCTCGACGAGCTCTCCGGGCCGGGCCGCACCGAGATCGCGAAGAAGATCGAAGCCGCGCGCGAGGAGGGTGACCTCAAGGAGAACGGTGGCTACCACGCCGCCAAGGAGGAGCAGGGCAAGATGGAGGCCCGCATCCGCCAGCTCACCCAGCTGCTCGAGACCGCCGTCATCGGCGAGACACCGGCTGACGACGGTGTCGTCGAGCCCGGCATGGTCGTGACTGTCGACATGTTCGGCGACAAGGAGACCTTCCTGCTCGGCTCGCGCGAGATCACCGACGACTCGATGTCGGTGTTCTCCGAGAAGTCGCCGATCGGCGCGGCCGTCAACGGCGCCAAGGTGGGCGACACCGTGACCTACGTGGCCCCGAACGGCAGGCAGGTCGAGGTCAAGGTGCTGGCGACCAAGCCCTACGAGAGCTGAGCGACACCATCGCTCGCACGACGGGCGGATGACGAGGGGCCGGGTCCGCAGGGACCCGGCCCCTCGTCGCGTCCCGATCCACGGCGCCCGCACGACACGGGGTCCGGTCACAGAGTCCGCTCGCCGACCACGACGGTGCGGGTCTGGCCGCCCACCCAGGTCGTGCCGTCGACCACGTCGACGTGCACCCGGCCCGCCCGGCCGATGACGGTCCCCTGCGCGGCGACGTAGTGCTCGGGCAGGTGCCCCGCCGGCACGAGCCACTGGGCCAACCCGGCGTTGAGGCTGCCGGTGACGGGGTCCTCGGCGAAGTCGCGGCCGTCGGAGTAGAACGCCCGCACCTCGGCGGCGACGTCGTCGCCACGCACACCCGGCGGGTAGACCGCCACGAGGCCGGCCTTGACCCCGGCGCAGCGGCTGGGGTCCGGGGCCGCTGCCAGCACGGCGTCCGGCGAGCGGAGCAGCACCCCGATCCAGCCCGGGCCGTTGTCGACCCACGCCAGGTCGACCACGTCGGCCGGGTCCAGACCCAGCGCTGAGGTGACGCGGTCGGCATCCGCGACCGACACCGGGCCCGAGCGGGTCAGCGGGGGCGCCGCGAAGCGGAGCCGGTCGTCGCGGCGCACCTCGACCAGGCCGGCCGCGCACTGCTGCACCACCACGCCCTCGGATGCCGGCACGCCGCCCGCCTCGAGCCACGCGTGCGCGCTGCCGAGGGTGGGGTGGCCGGCGAAGGGCAGCTCACCGCCGGTGGTCCAGATCCGCACGCGGTAGTCGGCGCCCGGGTCGGTCGGGGCACACAGGAAGGTCGTCTCGGACAGGTTGGTCCAGCGCGCGATCGTCGCCATCTGCTCGTCGGAGAGGTCGTCGGCGTCGTGGAACACCGCCAGCGCGTTGCCGCGGCAGGTGGACTCGGAGAAGACGTCGACGAAACGCACGGCAGGCATGCGCCCATGCAACCACGCCGGCGGCGAGCGCCCTACGGCGTGGCGGGAACGTCGGTCGTGGTGGCGGCAACGGCAGCGGCGCGGGCGTCGCCGGTGAGGTCGGTGCGCACGACGACCCCGAGCTTGCCCATGGTGGTGCGCATGCTCTCGCCCAGGCCACTGGTCACGACGCACTCCAGGGAGTGCTCGCGCACGAACCGCACGATGCGCGCGTGGTGGGTGCCCTCGGGCCCGATGCCGTGCAGGTCGCCCCAGCCGACGGGCACCTCGGTCCAGGAAGTGACCTCGCCGTCGCGGACGTCGGCGACGGCCACCGTCTGGGCGCGGCCGAGGCCTCCGCCGACGGTGCCGTGCGGCGTGGTGGTGACCCCGACGATCATGGTTCTCCTCACAGGTCGGCTCGGCACGCCAGGTGCGTGTCACGACCCGCCGATCGCGGGTCGGCGCCGCCCCTGCCGATCCTACGGCGGTCCGCCCGGGCCCCCGGCTCCGCTCTCAGTCAGTGGTGCGGCGCACGTAGGCGCGGATGGCCAGTGGTGCGAGGATCGCGGACAGGCCGAGCGTCCAGATCAGTGTTGCGGTGACGGGGTACTGCAGGGGCAGCGCGGCATCCGGCGGCACCGGGAAGCCCTCGTTGCCCCACAGCTCGCGCAGCGACTGGACCAGCGCGCTGATCGGGTTCCACTCGGCGAGCCAGCGCAGCACCGGCGGCATGCCCTCGGGCCGGGCGAACGCGTTGCTGAGGAAGGTGATCGGGAAGATCGTCACGAACATGACGCCCTGCACCGCCTCGACCGACCTCAGCGACGACCCGACCAGGATGCCGATCCAGATCATCATGAACCCGAACAGGACCAGCAGCCCGTAGCCGACCAGGCCCTTGGCCAGCCCGTCGTTGATCCCCCACCCGATGAAGAGCCCGGTGACCGACATGACGACGATGCCGAGGCTGGAGTGGATCAGGCTGGAGACGCTGCGCGCGACGACAACCGCCCCGCGACCGATCGGCAGCGAGCGGAACCGGTCGACGATGCCCTTGCCGAGGTCGTTGTTGAGCCCGATCGCCACGACGAACGAGCTGAACGCCATGGTCTGGGCCATGATGCCGGGCAGCAACCACTCCTTGTAGTCGACGCCGGGGATGTTGATCGACCCGCCGAAGACGAACGCGAAGAGCAGCACGAACATCACCGGCTGGATGGTGACGTCGGTGAGCATCTCGGGCTGGCGCTTGATGTGGGTGAGGTTGCGGCGGATCAGCGCCCCGATCTGCCGGGTGCTCGTGGCCCCGCGCTCGTCGGGGTGGGTCGCCTGGAAGTGCGTGGCCGTGGTCGAGGTCATCGGACCGCCTCCGTGA
The DNA here is from genome assembly GCA_963695175.1 of uncultured Actinomycetota bacterium. GTDB lineage: Bacteria > Actinomycetota > Actinomycetes > Actinomycetales > Dermatophilaceae > Fodinibacter. Next base: position 1,313,540 of record CAVOGG010000004.1, on the reverse strand, counting down.
TCTGCTCGTCGTGGGACGCCTGCTGCTCGACCTCGGCCCGGTGGCCGGTGAGGTTGAGGAAGACGTCGTCGAGGCTGGGCCGCTGCAGGCCGATGTCGTCGAGGTCGATGCCGGCCTCGTCGAGCCGGGCCGCGATCCGGGTGAGGGCGCCGACCCCTTCGGCGGGTGCGGTGACCCGCCGGGCGTCGGCGTCGACGTGGATCTCGCCGACCTCGCCGCGCACGATCGCGGCCGCGGCCTCGACCTCGCCGGGCCGACTCACCGTGACGACCAGGCTCGCGGCCCCGGACTGGTCCTTCAGCTCGAGCGGGGTGCCCTCGGCGATGATCCGGCCGTGGTCGACGACGACGATGCGGTCGGCCAGCTGGTCGGCCTCGTCGAGGTACTGGGTCGTGAGGAACAAGGTGGTGCCGTCGCGCACCAGGTCGCGCAGCACCCCCCAGAGCTCGACCCGGCTGCGCGGGTCGAGCCCGGTCGTCGGCTCGTCGAGGAACAGCACGGGTGGCGTGGCGATCAGGCTGGCGGCGAGGTCGAGCCGGCGCCGCATGCCGCCGGAGTAGTCCTTGACCACCTTGTTGCCCGCCTCGGACAGCGAGAACCGCTCGAGCAGCTCCTCGATCGACGACTTCACCAGCTGCCGGTCCAGGCCGTACAGGTCACCGACCAGCCGCAGGTTCTCGCGGCCGGTGAGCAGCTCGTCGACGGTGGCGGACTGTGCGGTCAGGCCCATCCGGTGGCGGACGGCATCCGGCTCGGCGACGACGTCGAACCCCGCGACGCGGGCGGTGCCGCTGGTCGGGATGCTGAGCGTCGTCATCATCCGCACCGTGGTGGTCTTGCCCGCGCCGTTGGGGCCGAGCATCGAGAACACCGTGCCGACGGGCACCGTGAAGCTGATGCCGTCGACCGCGGTGAAGTCGTCGAACGTCTTGACGAGGTCGATCGCCTCGATGGCCGGGGCGCTCATGACACCAGGCAGAACGGGTGCCCGGCCGGGTCGAGGTAGACGACGAAGCCGCCACCCGTGGACGGCTGGTGCTCGTGTCGTGTGGCGCCGGCCGCGAGCACCACCTCCTCGCCGGCGGTGAGGTCGGGCACCCGCAGGTCGAGGTGGAACTGCTGCGGGTGGTCGCCCCCGGGCCAGGTCGGTGCGACGTAGTCGTCGATCTGCTGGAACGCGAGCGCCTGGGAGCCCTCGCCCGCCCCCGCGGGGGCGATGGTCACCCAGTCGTCGTCGGGCTCCTCCTCCCTCACCTCCCAACCGAGGATGCCGGCGTAGAAGCCGGCGAGCGCGGCGGCGTCAGGGCAGTCGATCGCGACGACGTCGAGGACGGGTCTGGTGGGCACAGCGGTGGTCTCGCTCATGTCGGTCAAGCCTAGGTGTGACCCCCGACACAGGTCTTCTCGATTACTGCGGTCCCCGGCTCACGGCCCGACGTGCCCCCGGAGCAGCGCCCCGACCCGCGCCGCCTCCTCGTCGGTGTTGTTCAGGTGGAAGGACACCCGCAGCCGGCCGGCCCGCTCCGCCGCGACGACGCCGTGCGCGGCGAGGATTCCGGGCACCTCCTCGTCGGCGGTCAGGGCGCGGATCGCCCGCCCCACCGGCTCCAGCCCCGCCCCGGCGGCGAAGGCGGCCTCGACCTCGAGCGCGTGGGAGTGCAGCTCGGGCACGCCCACCTGCTCGAGCAGGGCCAGCGAGGATGCCGTGCCCACCCACGCGTGCCACGCCGGCGACACGTCGTACCGGCGCGCGTCGGAGGCGAGCCGCAGCGGCGTCCCGTAGATCGACGACCAGGGGTACTCACCGGCGTACCACCCCGCGGCGGCGGGGACGAGCCCCTCCCACCGGTCCGGGCGCACCGTCAGGAACGCGGTGCCACGGGGCGACAGCAGCCACTTGTACGCCGCACCCACCGTGTAGGCGAACCGCCCGGCATCCACCGGCAGCCACCCGGCGGCCTGGGTCACGTCCACGAGCACGTCGACCCCGTGCCGCGCGGCGGCCGCCTCGACGGCAGCCAGCGGGGCGACCTCGCCGTCCGACGACTGCACCGCCGCGAGCGCCACGAGTCCGGTCGAGCCGTCGACGTGCTCCGCGATCTCGGCGAGCGGTACCTCCACGACCCGGATGCCGCGCCCCTCCTGCGCGAGGAACGGGAAGGTCACGCTGGTGAACTCCCCCACCGGCACGAGCACCGTCGACCCGTCCGGCACCGCCGCGGCCACCATCGCGACGAGGGGCGACACCTGGCTGCCGATCGCCACCGTCTCCGGGGGCACCCCCACCAGCCGGGCGTATGCCGCGCGCGCGGACGCCACGTCGGCGTCGTAGCCGGGCGCGTGCGCGGTACCCCGGCGCCACTCGTCCTGCGCCACCGCCAGGGCCGCCAGCGTCGCCCGCGGTGGCAGCCCCATCGTCGCCGAGTTGAGGTAGGTGCCCTCGGCCTCGAACTCCTGCGCCCACGACCACTCGCTGCTCATCGCCTCACCGTAGGCCCGGCGCTCCTCGCCTCACCGGAGGTCCGCGCTCACCCGCCGGCCGGAAGCGAGGCGAGCGGCGCCGCCAGGGCGGCCGCGGCACCCGGGTACCCGTCCGCGAGCAGCCCCACCGCGAAGAGCACGTAGGCGGCGTCCACGCGCCGGTGCGCGTGCTCGGGCACCCGCCACCCGCCGCCGTGGTCGTCGGTCACCCGCGCGAGCACCCGGTCACCGACCGCACCTGGCGCATGGCGCAGCACGCCGCCGGACCCCACGACCAGGGTGACGTCGGCGAGCGGCCGCGGCCGCTCCGACGGGTGCGGCGGCCGGCCGTGCCGACGCACCGCGACCACCGCGGCCGTCGAGGCGATCTCCTCCTCGGCGGCCCACTGCCCGGCGGTGGCGGCGAGGTGGGCCGGATCGGCAGCAACCGCACGGGCATACCGGATCATGTTGTCGGACAGGGCGATCCGCTCACGATCGCCAGCCTCCACCACACCTTCCGCCGTCCACCGCATCCCGAGGTCGGCCTCGACGGTGCGGGAGTGCCAGAGCGTGCCGACGACCTCGCGGTGGATGGTGGCATCCTCGCCCTGCGGGGTGATGACCGAGTAGACGTCCGTCGTCGCCCCACCGACGTCGACCACGAGCACGTCTGCCGCCGACGACGTCGGCGAGCACCTCCACGCCGCGCAGCACGGCATCCGGGGTGGGGGCGCGCACCAGCTCGGCGAACCCGCGGCCGCGGGAGAGTCCCTTGCCGCCGATGACGTGGGTGAGGAACGCCTCTCGGATGGCGGCCCGAGCCGCCTCCGGCGCGACGACCCCGATGCGCGGCAGCACGTTCGCCGTGACGACGTGGCGCCGCCCGGTCGACGCCAGCAGGGCAGCGACCTCGCCGGCGGCGTCGGCGTTGCCGGCGACGACGACCGGGGCGAACAGGCGTGCCTTCGCGATGCGCTCGGCGTTGTGCAGCAGCACGTCGGCATTGCCCCCGTCGGTGCCCCCGACGAGGAGCACGAGGTCGGGGGATGCCGCCCGCAGCGCGGCGACGTCGGCGCCCGTCATCGGCCCGCAGGCGACGTGCACGACCTTGGCGCCGGCCGACAGGCCCACCCGGTGCCCGGCCTCGGCCGTCACCTCGCGCTCGTAGCCCACGACGGCCAGCCGCAGCCCTCCCCCGGCACTCGAGCAGACCAGCACGTCGTCCGGCTCGCCGTGCACGGCGAGTGCCGAGCGCACGGCATCCACACCGTCCATGACGTCGGTCGCGACCGTCGTCGGGTGGCTCGCCGTGCCGAGGACGTCACCCGTGGCGACGTCGACGAGCACCGCCTTGGTGAAGGTCGAGCCGACGTCGACGCACAGGACCGAGGGCACCACCGGCACGGCCGTGTCAGGTGAGCCGGTCGAGCGCCTGGCCGAGGTCGGCGACGAGGTCCTCGGCGTCCTCGATGCCGACGGACAGGCGGATCAGGTCGGCGGGCACCTCGAGCTCGGTACCGGCGACCGACGCGTGCGTCATCCGCCCGGGGTGCTCGATGAGCGACTCGACGCCACCGAGCGACTCCCCGAGGATCCACAGCTGGGTCTCGGCGCAGACCTTCGTCGCGACGTCCTCGCCACCCTTGACCCGGAAGGCGACCATGCCGCCGAAGCGCTTCATCTGGCGCGCGGCGACGTCGTGGTTCGGGTGGTCGGGCAGGCCCGGGTAGTGCACCGCGGTGACCCCGGGGTGCGCCAGCAGGAAGTCGACGACGGCCTCGGCGTTGTCGCAGTGCCGCTCCATGCGCACCGCGAGCGTCTTCAGGCCACGCAGCACGAGCCACGCGTCGAACGGGCCCGCCACGGCACCCATCGCGTTCTGGTGGAAGGCGATGCGGTCCGAGACCGACTCACCATCGCGGGTGGTGGCGCCGGCGGCGACGACCACGGCACCGCCGATGACGTCGCTGTGGCCGCCCGCGTACTTCGTGGTCGAGTGCACGACGACGTCGGCGCCGAGCGCGATGGGCTGCTGCAGGTAGGGCGACGCGAACGTGTTGTCGACCACGAGCAGGGCGCCGGCCTCGTGGGTGAGCGCGGCGATGGCCTCGATGTCGGCGATGCCGAGGAGGGGGTTGGTCGGGGTCTCGAGCCACACCATCCGCGTCCCGGGGCGCAGTGCCGCGCGCACCGACTCGACGTCGGCGACCGTGGCGATCGAGTGCTCGACCCCCCACGGCTTCGCGACCGTGTTGAACAGGCGGTAGGTGCCCCCGTAGGCGTCGGACGGCACGACGACGTGGTCGCCCGGGGCGAGCAGGGCGCGCAGCACGGTGTCCTCGCCGGCCAGGCCGCTGGCGAACGCGAACCCGCGCTCACCACCCTCGAGGGCGGCGATGCACTCCTCGAGCGCGGTGCGGGTCGGGTTGGCCGACCGGGAGTACTCGTAGCCGCCGCGCAGGCCGCCGATGCCGTCCTGCTTGTAGGTGCTCACCTGGTGGATCGGGGGGACGACCGCGCCGGTGGTGGGGTCCGGTTCCTGCCCGGCATGGATGGCGCGCGAGGAGAAGCCGAGGTGGTCGAGAGTCATGGCGACAGCGTATGCCGGGCCGTACGCCGCGGCCGACGGCCCTGTGCTCCGACGGGCTCGGGCCGACGGGCACGCCCCGAGCGGCCACGGTCCTCGCCACCCATCCTGGCCGACCCCGGCCCGGTCAGGATGGGTGATGAGGTGTCTGTCAGGGGGTCAGGCCCCCGCGCCCCAGATCGCTGTCGCGCTGGTGGTGCCGCCCTCGCCGGTGACTCCGCACGTGCCGTTGCCGTAGGCGGCCAGGGCGACGGTCATCCGCAGCTTGGTGGCACCCACACCGGTGTCACTGTCGACGTCCCAGACCTGGGTGGCGCACGCGCCCGTCACGAGCGGTGCCTTCAGGCTGAGCGTCATGGTGACGGTGGCCTCGCCCTTCGACCCCCCGTCCGGGTTGAGCGTGCGCACGGTGTCGGGGGACACAGTGAAGTCGCTGGCGGCCCTCGGGCTGAGCTCGATGCTCTTCGACCCGCTACCCGGCGCCTTGTCGGCGGTGAAGGTCGCCGTGAGCGTGGTGTTCGCCGGGATGGTGTTCTTGCCCTTGTTGCAGACCGTCCAGGTGAAGGTGCCGATCGTGTGGCCGTTCTCCGGCTTGTTCGCCGTGGAGCTGATGACGCCCGCGTCCGGCACGAACGGCACCTGGTGCGACGCCGAGCAGGCCTCGGCGGCTGCCGGCTGGCCCACGAGGATCACGGGCACGGTCCACGCCGCGCCGGCGGCGACGATGCGACGTGAGACGAGTGCATCGGGCATTGGAGCTCCCCATCGATGGTCCGGTCTGACCTGGCTTTTGTGCACCCTAGGGACGCCTGAGCAGGCACCTTTACCGTTTCTTTACGAAGTCACACCTTTGTCTTTACCTGTCTGGCCGTTCGGCCGACCCTGGTCGGACCAACGGCCGGACCCGGGATGACGTGGCGCGCCTCGCGTGTTGCGCTTGACATGCTCTTCGGATCCCGCGTCAAGACCACCTTGCCCACCCCCGACGACGCCCTGCCGGGTCGCGACCGCCGGCTGTTCGTCGTCCCGACCACCCACGAGGTGCTCGGCACGCCGCTCGAGGGGCCCTGGCCCGAGGGCACCGAGGTGCTCTACGTCGCGATGGGCTGCTTCTGGGGCGTCGAGCGGATCTTCTGGAAGCTGCCCGGCGTCGTGACGACGGCGGCCGGCTACATGGGTGGCTACACGGCCAACCCGACCTACGAGGAGACCTGCACCGGCCGCACCGGCCACGCCGAGGCGGTGCTCGTGGCGTACGACCCGTCGGTCACCTCCCCCGAGCTGCTGCTCAAGGCGTTCTGGGAGAACCACGACCCCACCACGCGCAACCGGCAGGGCAACGACATCGGCACCGCCTACCGCTCGGCGATCTACTGGACCACCGACGCGCAGGAGGCCGCCGCACGCACCACCCGAGCCACCTTCCAGGACGTGCTCACCGGGGCCGGCCGCGGCGAGATCACCACCGACCTCGCGTCGGCGAGCGACGCGGGGCCGTTCTACTACGCCGAGGACTACCACCAGCAGTACCTGCACAAGAACCCCAACGGCTACTGCAACCACGGCCCCAACGGGCTCACCTGCCCGGTCGGCGTCGCGAACCTGCCCGCCCAGACCGACGTGCTGCCGCCCGCCTGACCGACGACCCACCAGCGAACCGACGAGGACGCCGCACCGGATGACCGGTGCGGCGTCCTTCGCGTCCGGGTGTGGCACCCGGCGGCGGCGTCACACGCCGACGCGGCTCCTCACTCGGTCCTCGGATGCCGTGTCCTCGGATGCCGTGCCGGACTCTGCCAGCGTGTCGCCGGCGGTGTCGTCGGGGGCCGACTGGCTCATGGCGTCGAGCAGCTCGTGCCCGGCCTCCTCGGGAGCGCCTACCGAGGCGTTGGCCGTCTCGCGCAGGGGCAGCGGCTTGATGGCCAGGGTCGCCAGGAACACGACGGCCACCAGGGGCAGGGCCAGGAGGAACACCAGGTGCAGCTGGTCGGCGAGGCCCTGGCGCACGGCATCCGCCACGACCGGCGGGAGAGCGGCCAGCGCTGCGGGGTCGAGCACCGAACCCGCGCCGGCGGAGCCCGCCGGCATCCGGGCCGCGACCTCGGCCGGGAGGTGGCCGGCGATCGCGGCGGCGAGCCCGCTCGTCATGACGGTGCCGAAGACGGCGATGCCCACGGTGGAACCCACGTTGCGGAAGAACTGGGTCGACGCGGTGGCCACGCCCAGGTCGGCGCGAGCGACGGCGTTCTGCACGACGAGGGTGTACTGCTGCATCGCCATGCCGAGGCCGACACCGAGCACGATCATCGCCACGGTGAGCTGGGTCTGGGTCGAGGTCCAGGTGAGCCGGGTGAGGAGGAACAGGCCGGCACCCATGATCGCGACACCGGAGAGCATGATCCCCTTGTAGCGGCCGGTGCGGGTGATGACCAGGCCGGACAGGATGCCCATCACGACGAGCCCCAGCATGAGCGGCATCAGGATCAGGCCGGAGTTCGTGGCGTCGACCCCGAGCACGCCCTGGGCGTAGACCGGGATGTAGATGATCGAGCCGAACATGACCATGGCGACCGCGAAGCTCGCGATGTTGCTCGCCGAGAAGACCGACGAGCGGAACAGGCGCAAGGGGATCACCGGCTCCTCGGCGCGGCGCTCGACGACCAGGAAGGCGACCAGGGCGACGACACCGACGGCGTAGAGCCCCAGGATCGTGGCCGACCCCCACGGGTAGCTCGTGCCGCCCAACGAGGTGGCCAGCAGCAGGCTGACGAGCGAGACGGTCAGGGTCGCGATGCCGAGGTAGTCGATCTTGGCCTCCCGCCGCTGGTGCGGCAGGTGGAGGAAGCGCGCGACGACGGCCGTGGCGGCCAGCCCGATCGGGACGGCCGCGAAGAACAGCCAGCGCCAGCCCCAGTGGTCGGTGATGAAGCCGCCCGCGAGCGGGCCGGCGACGGAGGTGACGCCGAAGACGGCACCCATCAGGCCCTGGTACTTCCCGCGCTGTCGCGCCGGGATGATGTCGCCGATGATCGTCTGCGACAGGGGCATGATCGTGCCCATCCCCAGCCCCTGGATGGCGCGGCCGAGCACGAGCACCCAGAAGCTGCCGGCGAACCCGCTGACGATCGACCCGACCATGAACACGGCGAGGCCGGCGAGGTAGAAGCCGCGGCGTCCGTAGAGGTCGGACAGCTTGCCCACGATGGGCACGGTGATGGCCGAGACCAGCATCGCGGCGGTCGCCACCCAGCTGTAGTGGTCCATCCCACCCAGCTCGGCGACGATCCGCGGCATGGCGGGGCCGACGATCGTCTGGCTGATCGAGGCGACGAGCATGCCGAGCATGAGCCCGACGAAGACCCGCTTGGCCTGCGGGCTCAGGCGGTAGGGCTCGACCTTGGCGCTCGGGGGCGCCTCGGTGAGGGTGGCGGTGGTCATGCGGAGGTCCTTTCGACGGTGACGGCCCGCTCCCCGAGGGAGGTGCTGAGCCGGATGAGAAGTCGGGTGAGGTCGGCGCGGTCGGTGCCGCTCCAGCCGGTGAGCGCGTCGGTGACCAGGTCGGCCCGGCGGTGACGTTCCGCGTGCAGCACGGCCCGCCCCCGGTCGGTCAGGGCCATCCGGTGGGCCCGGCCGTCCACGGGGTCCGGGGTGCGCACGAGCAGCTCGCGCTCGGCGAGCGCAGCCACCCGACGGCTGACCGTCGAGGCGTCGCTGCCGTCGGCCCCGGCGAGGTCGGAGACCCGGCGCGGGCCGCCGTGGTCGAGCAGGGAGACGACCGCGTACTCCGACGGGGTCAGGGGCCCGCGATCACGGGCGATCGCGCGGGACATCTGCCCGAAGAGCACGGCGAGGTGGTCGCTCAGCGGGGCGTCCTCGGGTAGTTGCATGGTGCAAGCATATGTTCTTATTGCAGTCTCTGCAAATTTGCGGATCGTGCATACTTGAACCATGAGCACCGTCGCCGACGCGCCCGGTCTGCGCGACCGCAAGAAGCTCGCCACCCGGGCCCGGATCCACCGCGAAGCCGTCGCCCTGGCCCTGGAGCACGGCGTCGACCACGTGACCGTTGAGGGCATCGCGGCCGCCGCCGAGGTCTCTGCGCGCACGTTCTTCAACTACTTCGCGACGAAGGAGGACGCCTTCGTCGGGGCCGACCCCACGACCATCGAGCGCCTCGCCGCCGCGGTGGTGGCCCGCCCGGCCGGCGAGAGCGCCCTCACCGCGGTGCGGAACGCGTTCGTCGACCACCTCGCGGCCCTCGAGGCCGACGAAGAGCTCTGGCGGATGCGCCGACGCCTGGCGGCCCGTGAGCCCGCGCTCGCGGCGCGTCTCGCCGGCGCCAACGACCGGTTGGAGAGCGCGGTCGTCGACGCGGCCTACCGGCGCACCGGCACCGACCCGGCCCGGGACCTCCGGCCGGCGCTGGGGGCCCGGGTGGCCATGGCCGCGGTGCGGACCGCCGTCGGGGCGCACGTCGCGAGCGGGTTCGAGGGGTCCCTGCGCGACCGGCTCGACGAGGCGTTCGAGGTCATCGACTCCGCCTGAGTGCGCGTGCCGCCGGGTCTGTCACGCGTCGGTCGCCTGCCGGGAGACGGGCGCGCCCGCGGATGCCGCCGTCACGGCATCCGACGTGGCGTCCGGTCGGCGATTCCGAGCCGGCGAGCGAAGACGAACCGGTGCTGCACGGCGTACGAGACGAACAGCAGCAGCCCCTCGGTGACGAGCTTCGCGAGCAGGAGCCCGGCGCCCAGGGCCACGACGAGGGTGTGCATCAGCGCCCAGTTGGCCGCGAGGATCGCCGCGACCAGGGCCGCGTACCGCGCCGCCGGTAAGTCGCACGAGGTCGATGCGGGGGGCAGTCGGGGATGCAGCGCCCCCTTGGCCAGGTCGTCAGATGCGGGTGGCGACCTCGGTGCCCTGGCGAATGGCGTGCTTGGCGTCGAGCTCCGCGGCGACCTCGGCCCCGCCGATGACGTGCACGGTCAGGCCCCGCTCCTTCAGGGCGTCGGCGACGGTGCGCACCGACTCCTGGCCGGCGCACACCACCACGCTGTCGACGGCGAACGTGCGCTGCTCGGTGGCGGACCCGTCGGCGCCCTGGCCCTTGCCCTGGCGCGGGCCGTCGCCCTTGGTGTGCTCGAGGGCGACGGTCACGTGCAGGCCCTCGTCGTCGATCCGGTCGTACGACACGACACCGGTCACCTGCTCGACACCCTTGGCCCGGAGCGCGGCCCGGTGCACCCAGCCCGAGGTCTTGCCCAGCCCCTTGCCGATCGAGCTCGACTTGCGCTGCAGCAGCACCACCTGGCGCGGGCTCGGCTCGGGCCGCGGCCGGGCCAGCCCGCCACGCGTCTGCGCCGGGTCACCGACGCCCCACTCGGCCTTCCACGCGTCGACGTCGAGGGTGGCGGAGTGCTCGCTGGTGAGGAACTCGCTGACATCGACACCGATGCCGCCGGCGCCGACGACGGCCACCCGGGCACCGGCGGTGCGCTCGCCGCGGACCAGCTCGGCATAGGTCATGACCATCGGGTGCTCGATGCCGGGGATGGCCGGCATCCGCGGCACGACGCCGGTGGCGACGACGACCTCGGTGAAGCCGGCGTCGACGAGCTCGTCGGCGTCGACCCGGCGGCCGAGGTGCACCTTGACCCCGGACAGGTCGAGGCGCCGGGTGAAGTAGCGGATCGTCTCCGCGAACTCCTCCTTGCCCGGAATGCGCATCGCGATGTCGAACTGCCCGCCCACGTGGTCGCGGGCCTCGAACAGCTCGACCTCGTGGCCGCGGTCGGCCAGCGTCGTCGCGGCGGCGAGGCCGGCCGGGCCGGCACCCACGACGGCGACCTTCTTGACGGTGCGGGTCGGGCCGATCACCAGCTCGGTCTCGTGCGCGGCTCGCGGGTTGACCAGGCAGGTGGCGCGCTTCTTGACGAAGGTGTGGTCCAGGCACGCCTGGTTGCAGGCGATGCACGTGTTGATCTCGTCGGTGCGCGACTCGGCGGCCTTGCGCACCCACTCGGGGTCGGCGAGGAACGGCCGGGCCAGTGAGACGAGGTCGGCCCCACCGGCGAGCACCGACTCGGCAACCTCGGGCATGTTGATCCGGTTCGTGGCGACGACGGGCACCGACACGTGTTCCTTGAGCCGCGCGGCGTACGACGTGAACGCGGCGCGAGGCACCGAGGTGACGATGGTCGGCACCCGGGCCTCGTGCCAGCCGATGCCCAGGTTGAGCATGCTGGCCCCGGCGTGCTCGACCTCAGTGGCGAGCGCGGTCACCTCGTCCCAGGTCTGGCCCTCGTCGACGAGGTCGAGCACCGAGATGCGGTAGATGACGATGAAGTCGCTCCCGACGGCCTCGCGCACGGCGCGCACGGTCTCGACGGCGAACCGGCGCCGCTTGGTCGGGCTGCCGCCCCACGCGTCGATCCGCTTGTTGGTGCGCGGGGCGAGGAACTGGTTGATCAGGTAGCCCTCGGACCCCATGATCTCGACGCCGTCGTACCCGGCCTCGCGCGCGAGCCGGGCCGCCCGGGCGAACGCGCGGACCTGCCGCCGCACGCCGCGGTCCGAGAGGGCGCGGGGTGTGAACTTCGAGATCGGGCTCTTCACCGCCGAGGGCGCGACGCACCAGGGCGTGAACGCGTAGCGCCCCGCGTGCAGGATCTGCAGCGCGATCCGGCCGCCGGCCTCGTGCACGGCATCGGTCACCTGGCGGTGCTGGCGCGCCTCGCGGTGGGTCGTCAGCTTCGAGGCCATCGGGTAGAGCGTGCCCGCCACGTTCGGCGCGAAGCCACCGGTGACGATGAGCCCGGCGCCCCCGCGGGCCCGCTCGGCGAGGTAGGCGGCGAGCTTGGGGAAGTCGCGCGCGTGGTCCTCGAGGCCGGTGTGCATCGAGCCCATGACCACCCGGTTCGGCAGCGTCACGTGGCCCAGGTCCAGCGGCGCCAGCAGGTGGGGGTAGTCGCTCATCGGCCCTCTTCGTCGTCGGTGTCAGGTCGCGTCGTGCTGCGGTGACGCGCGACGGATGCCGTGCGCCGGCATCCGTCGCGGCTCACCGTCCGTCGCGGCTCACCGCCGGCGGCGCCACCAGCGACGCCCGGGTCGAGCCTCCCCCGTTGTTACCGGCGGGTCAACATCCGTCGGCTGTGAGGCTGCTCGCAGGGACCGCCACCCGTCGACCATCGCGTCGACGTCGACGGTGGGGGCGAGCAGCTGCGGCATCCCGGGGTCGGGTGGGCGCAGCCGGTCGCGCCGGACCCGGGTGTTGAAGTCCTCCAGCACGTGGCGCACGGCTGCCTCGGTGCGCAGGTCGGCCAGCGACTCGGGGTACGAGGCGGCCTCCTTGCGCAGCTGGAGCGCGGGCGGCAGGGCGCCGGTCATGTCGAGGTGCTCGCGCTCGGCGTACCGGCGCAGCCACCACATCGGGTCGTCCGGGTCGCCGAGGCCCTTCAGCGGCTTGCCGGCCCCGGGCAGGTCGTCGAACTCGCCTCGCTCCTGGGCCTCGCGGATCGCCTTCTCGACGGGGCTCTCCCACCGGGGTCGCTCGTGCTCCACGCCACCAGTCTCACCCGGTGGCGGTCACCATGGCGAGGACAAGGATCGGCGAAACCGGTGCCATCACCCCGGTTTCCCCGACCGTTGTCGCGGGCCCCGGTCAGCAGTACTTCGGCTTGTTCGACGACCACGCGCAGCTGTGGACCGTCGTTCCTGCGGAGTTCTTGAGGTAGGCCGTGTCGCCGGTGTTGTTCCAGACGTACCAGGTGCGTCCGTAGTAGCGGTCCGTCGACGAGGCGGTGCCCCTGCCGGTGTGGATCTTGACCTTGGCCCCGGGCTTCAGGGTGAACGTGGGGAACTTGTAGGTGTAGCCGGTCCTGTCGCGCAGCGTCCACCCGGTGATCGACCGGCTCGTGCTCGAGACGTTCTTGAGGATGACGTACTCCGCGTTGAGGCTCGTGTTCGAGCCGGTGTCCGACCCCGGCGAGTCGGGGTACACGTAGTAGATCTTCACGCTCGTGGCCGCCGTGGCCTGTGGGGCGACGAGCAACGCACCTCCGAGAACCAGAGGCAGGCAGAGCAGGGCACGGAACAGGTGACGCATGAAGGGATCCCCCAGGATCTGAACACCCGACCGACCGTCGGCCGGGACCACGACGGTAACCGCGCCGAACGGCACTCCGTGGACGAATCGAGAAGTCCGCCACGGCATCCGGGGGTTTCGGTCGCGCCCTCAGTCGGAGAGGAAGCTCAGGAGGTCGGCGCGAGTGAGCACGCCGACCGGCTTGCCGTCCTCGATGACGAGCACCGCGTCGGAGTGCTCGAGCTCGTGGCGCGCGGTGGCGATCGGCTCGCCGGAGCCGACGAGGGGCAGCCCCGGGCTCATGTGCGCCGACACCGAGTCGGCCAGATGGGCCTTCCCGGTGAAGAGCGCCTCGAGCAGGTCGCGCTCGGACACGGCACCGGCCACCTCGCCGGACATCACCGGCGGCTCGGCGTTGACCACGGGCATCTGCGACACGTGGTACTCGCGCAGGATCTCGATGGCGTCGCGCAGCGTCTCGGTCGGATGGGTGTGCACCAGGGCCGGGATGTCGCCCGCCTTGGCGTGCAGCACGTCGCCGACGGTGCGCCCCTCGTCGGTGCGCAGGAACCCGTAGGACTGCATCCAGTCGTCGTTGAAGATCTTGGACAGGTAGCCACGACCGGAGTCCGGCAGCAGCACGACGACGACGGCATCCGCCGGCAGGTCCTTGGCGACGCGCAGGGCGGCGACGACCGCCATCCCGCACGACCCGCCGACGAGCAGGCCCTCCTCGCGGGCCAGCCGCCGGGTCATCTCGAAGGACTCGGCATCGGACACGGCCACGACCTCGTCGACCTGGGCCGGGTCGTAGGCCGAGGGCCAGAAGTCCTCTCCGACACCCTCGACGAGGTAGGGGCGGCCGCTGCCACCCGAGTAGACAGAGCCCTCGGGGTCGGCCGCGACGACTCGCACGCGCCCGCCCGCCCGGTCGGCGGAGACCTCACGCAGGTAGCGGCCGGCGCCCGAGATGGTGCCGCCGGTGCCAGCCCCCGTGACGAAGTGGGTGACGAGGCCGTCGGTGTCGCGCCAGATCTCCGGGCCGGTGGTCTCGTAGTGCGACAGCGGGCCGTTGGGGTTGGAGTACTGGTCGGGCTTCCAGGCGCCGGGGGTCTCACGCACCAGCCGGTCGGACGTCGAGTAGTACGAGTCGGGGTGCTCCGGCGGCACGGCGGTCGGGCACACCACGACCTCGGCGCCGTAGGCCTTGAGCACGTTGCGCTTGTCCTCGGAGACCTTGTCGGGGCAGACGAAGATGCACGTGTAGCCGCGGCGCTGGGCGACCAGGGCCAGGCCGACACCGGTGTTGCCCGAGGTCGGCTCGACGATGACGCCGCCCGGCTTCAGCTCACCGGACGCCTCGGCTGCCTCGACCATCTTCAGCGCGATGCGGTCCTTCACCGACCCGCCGGGGTTGAGGTACTCCACCTTGGCCAGCACCGTCGCCGCGATGCCCTCGGTCACCGACCCGAGCTTGACGAGGGGGGTGTCTCCGACGAGGTCGACGATGTGCTCCGCGAATTTCACCGGCCCATCCTCGCACGGGCCCGGGGCCGTCTCGCCCGCCCGAAATCGCGAACGCCCGGGCCCGTGATCGGCGACGATGGCCACCATGGACGACTACCTCGAGGTGAACCGGCTCAACTGGGACGAGCGCGCCGCCGTGCACGCCGCCAGCGCCGAGTACGGGTTCGACCGCTTCGTCACCGACCCCGGGCACCTCAGCGACGTCGTGCGGTTCGACCGCCCGCTGCTCGGCGACGTGACGGGGCTGACCGGCATCCACCTGCAGTGCCACATCGGCACCGACACGCTGTCGCTGGCCCGGCTCGGCGCACGGATGACCGGGCTCGACCTGTCGCCGGTGTCGCTGGCGCAGGCGCGTCGGCTCGCGACCGATGCCGGCGCGGACGTCGAGTACGTCGAGGCCGACACCTACTCCGCACCGGCCGCCCTCGACGGACGCACCTTCGACCTCGTCTACACCGGCGTCGGCGCGCTGTGCTGGCTGCCGGACATCGACCGCTGGGCCGGCGTCGTCGAAGACCTGCTCGAGCCCGGCGGCCGCCTGTTCGTCCGCGAGGGACACCCGATGATGTGGGCCGTCGACGAGACGCGCACCGACGGGATCACCCTCGGCTACGCGTACTTCGAGACGCCCGAGCCGTTCGACTTCGAGGAGTCGGGCACCTACGTCGAGAACGACCACGAGTTCGTCAACACCCGCCAGCTGTCCTGGAACCACGGGATCGGCGAGATCCTGACCGCCCTGCTGTCCCGCGGGTTCGAGGTCACCGGGTTCACCGAGCACCGCAGCGTGCCGTGGGAAGCCCTGCCCGGCCGGATGGTGCGTGACGGCGACCTCGACGAGTGGCGCCTGGTCGACGAGGCGGAGCGGCTGCCGCTGTCGTACACGCTGCAGGCCCGTAAGCCCGTCCGCTAGGTCCGCGCGCCGCCGAGCCGGGCGAGGAAGCGCTCGTCGTCGACCACGACCCGCTCGACGGTGCCGCGGCCGACGACGGTCCCCACGGCATCCGTCGCCTCGACCTCGAAGCGCAGGCGGCGGCCCTCGACGGACGCCACCAGCGCGACGACGGTGACCTGCTCCCCCACCCCGCTGGCCGCGAGGTGCTCCAGCCGCACCGACGTCCCGACGCTCGACGAGCCCGGCGGCAGCCGCACCCTCGACCGCCCGGCAGGTGGCCGCCTCGCACCAGGCGAGCAGTCGCGGCGTGCCGAGCACCGGCAGCCCGCCGGAGGCGAGCGCGACGGCCGTGTCGTCATCCGTCACGACCGCGCGGATGACGCCCCGGTCACCCACGCTCGCGCCCATGGCGACCACCGTAGGCACAGCAGCACCGTTGCGGAACGGGCGCGGGGTCGGTCGCGTTACCGTGAGTGACCGACCGAGAGGACGTGAGCAGATGGGACGGGCACGTCGAGCCCGCAAGATCGCGGCCACCGCAGCCTACGGCGGCGGTGGGGTCGCGGCGCTCGGTGCTGCCGTGGGGGCCGCCGGCTGGGGGGTCATCAAGGCCGAGGCGGCCCTGGCGCGCCGGATCATCGGGTCGCCGTTCGACGACTCCCCCGACGACAACGGCGTCTACGGGTCCGGCCGCGGCGAGCCCTACGACATCGTGGTGCTCGGCGACAGCTCGGCGGCCGGGATGGGCACGGATGCCGCCCACGAGACCGTCGGCGCCATCATCGCCAGCGGCGTCGCGGCCCTGACCGGGCGGCGGGTGCGGCTGACCAACCGCGCCGTCGTGGGTGCCGAGTCCAGCGACCTGGAGCGCCAGCTCGCGAACTCCCTCGAGGACGTCCTGCGGCCCGACGTCGTGCTGATCATGGTGGGCGCCAACGACGTGACGCACCGCATCGAGCGCAGCACCTCGGTGCGCCAGCTCGAGCAGACCGTTCGGCGGATCCGCGCCCTGGGTTCCGAGGTCGTCGTCGGTACGTGCCCCGACCTCGGCACCATCCAGCCGATCCGCCAGCCGCTGCGCTCGCTGATGAAGCGCTGGTCGCGCGACCTGGCCGCGGCGCAGACCGTCGCGGTCGTCGAGGCCGGTGGTCGCACCGTGTCGCTGGGCGACCTGATCGGGCCCGAGTTCGCGGAGTCACCGCACGTGATGTTCAGCAAGGACCGGTTCCACCCGTCGGCGGCCGGGTACGCGCGAGCGGCGGCTGCGCTGCTGCCGAGCGTGTGCGCCGCCCTGGGTGTCTGGGGCGCGGACACCTCCGACCGTGCTCCGGAGGCGCGCCGTGGCGAGGGTGTCGGGCCGGTGGCGGTGGCGGCGGGGCACGCCGTCAAGGAGCCCGGTACCGAGGTGGCGCCGACCCAGATCGCCGGCCAGTCGCGCGGCCCGCGCGGCCGCTGGGCGGTCACCCTGCGGCGCCGGCACGACGAGGTGCCGCCCGCGCAGGACACCCCGGTCGCGACCGAGGGCGAGCCGGCGAGCACCGACGACGCGGCGCCCGCGGCCCCGGCCTGAGCCGAGCCTTCACGCGGGTCCGAGCACGCGGAACGTCCCTGCGACTGCCGTGCGATGGTGAACGCTGGGACTACTCGCCGACGACTGCGTCGAGCTCGATCTCGACCTTCCAGCGCGGGTCGATCAGGCCGGCGACGACGACCATCGTGCTCGCCGGGCGGATCTCCCCGAAGATCTCGCCGTGCACCGACGAGATCGCGTCGACGACCTCGGCATCGCCGTCGGTGATGTAGTGGCGGGTGCGGATGACGTCCTCGGGGCGGCCGCCGAGCTCGGCGAGCGCAGCGAGGGCGATCTCCCAGCAGCGCCGCGCCTGCGAGGCGGGGTCGACGCTGACGTGACCGTCGGCATTGATCGGGGCGGTGCCCGATACGGCGATCTGACCGCCGACGCGGACGGCGCGGGAGAACCCCACGCTGGCCTCGTACGGCGACCCTGACGATGCGAGGCTGCGCGTGGTGGTTTCCATGACCTCATCCTGTCGGATGACCGGCCCCTGCGGCAGCCCCAGAGGCGAGACCGAGGCCACAGCGCAGGTCTCGGCCGCCCGGCATACCCTTGGACCCTGCACTGAGCGAGCGCTTAGTGGTCGTCACGACGACGTGTGCGGTGAAAGGCCGACGCGCGCCGTCCCCCACCCCCAGGAGCCCCCGTGACCGAAGCCGTCATCGTCGCCACCGCCCGCACCCCCATCGGCCGCGCCTTCAAGGGGTCCCTGAAGGACATCCGGCCGGACGACCTGTCGGAGCAGGTCGTGCGCGGACTGCTCGAGAAGCTGCCGGCCCTCGACCCCGAGACCATCGACGACCTCTACTGGGGCTGCGCCGACCCAAGCGGCGCCCACGGGTCGAACCTGGCCCGCGTCATCGCGGTTCTCGCCGGCATGGACCACCTCCCGGCCGCGACCGTGAACCGGTTCTGCGCCAGCTCCACCCAGACCATGCGGATGGCCTTCCACGCGATCAAGGCGGGCGAGGGCGACACCTTCCTCGTGGGCGGCGTCGAGTGCGTCTCGCAGTACACCAGCTTCGCCGGGGCGGGCGGCAGCGACGCCGAGGCCCGCAACCCCCGGTTCGCGGATGCCGCGGCCCGCAGTGCCGAGACCGCCCGCACCAACGCGACGTGGACCGACCCGCGCGAGGACGGCCTGCTGCCCGACGTCTACCTCGCCATGGGCCAGACCGCGGAGAACGTGGCGACCTCGCGCGGGGTCTCGCGCCAGCGCCAGGACGACTGGGGCGTCACGAGCCAGAACCGTGCCGAGAAGGCGATCGCCGACGGGTTCTTCGCGCGCGAGATCCTGCCGGTCACCCTGGCCGACGGCACCGTGGTCTCCCGCGACGACGGCCCCCGGGCCGGCGTCACCCTCGAGGCCGTGCAGGGGCTCAACCCGGTGTTCCGCGAGAACGGCACCATCACCGCCGGCAACTGCTGCCCGCTCAACGACGGCGCCTCCGGGGTGGTCGTCATGAGCGACGTCCGAGCGCAGCGGCTGGGGCTCACCCCGCTGGCGCGGATCGTCTCGACCGGGGTGTCCGGGCTGTCACCGGAGGTCATGGGCCTCGGGCCGGTGGAGGCGTCCAGGCAGGCGCTGTCGCGCGCCGGGCTGTCGATCGGCGACATCGACCTGTACGAGATCAACGAGGCGTTCGCGGCCCAGGTGCTGCCCAGCGCCGACGACCTCGGGATGGACCTCGACAAGCTCAACGTGCACGGCGGCGCGATCGCGCTGGGCCACCCCTTCGGGTCGACCGGCACCCGGATCATGACCACGCTGATCAACGGGCTGCAGTCGCGCGACGGCCAGTTCGGCCTCGAGACGATGTGCGTCGGTGGCGGCCAGGGCATGGCGATCATCGTCGAGCGGCTCAGCTGACCCCGCCACACCAAACACCGCTCGCGTCGAGTGCGGAAGTGGTTGCCAGAGCGACCACTTCCGCACTCGAAGCGAGTAGTTCGCGCTAGGTGACCAGGACGCTGACCAGCATCACGAGGGCGAAGCCGAACACCGAGATCACGGTCTCCATCACCGACCACGACTTGATCGTCTCGCCCACCGTCAGGCCGAAGTACTCCTTGACCAGCCAGAAGCCGGCGTCGTTGACGTGCGAGAAGAACAGCGACCCGCACCCGATCGCCAGCACGAGCAGGGCCAGGTGGTTGGCCGACAGGGTCGGGGCCAGCGGGGCCACGATGCCGGCCGCGGTGATGGTGGCGACCGTGGCCGACCCGGTGCCGAGCCGGATGAGCACGGCGACCAGCCAGCCGAGCACCAGCACCGAGATGCTCACGCCCTCGGCCCAGTCCTTGATGACGTTGCCGACCCCGGCGTCGATGAGGGTCTGCTTGAACCCGCCGCCGGCCGCGACGATGAGGATGATGCTCGCGACGCCGGGCAGCGCCGACCCCACCGAGTCGCTCACCTGGCTCTTGTTCAGGCCGGAGCCGAACCCGAGCGCGAAGTAGCAGTAGATCACCGCGATGAGCAGGGCGACGATCGGGGTGCCGATGAAGTCCATGGTCTTGCGGACGCCGGCATCCTCGTCGGTGACGACGATCTTGGTGACCGCGTCGACCAGCATGAGCATCACCGGCAGCGTGATGCCGATGATGGCCGGCGCGAAGCCGACCCGCTTGCGACCCGGCGCGAGCGGCTCGTCGGCCCACTCGAAACCTGACCTTTCCCGGCGCCCCTCGCCCGGTCGGTCGGTACCCGTGAGGGCCGACTCGGACGTGCGGTCGCCCTGCCCCACGCGGTCGTCACGGGTGTCGACGGCCACTCCCCCGCCGTCCGCGACGTCGACGTCGTGGTCGCCCCCCGCCGCGCGCGCTTCGGTCCGTCCGCCGGCCAGGCCGGGCTCCCCTTGCCGCGAGGCCACCCCGAACAGGGCGATGTCGTCGGCGGACTTCGGAACCCACCGGTCGACGTAGCGCGCCAGGATCGGCCCGGCCACGATCACCGTCGGGATCGCGATGAGGATGCCGAAGATGAGGGTGCGGCCGAGGTCGGCGTTCAGCAGGCCGATGGCCGTCAGCGGCCCGGGGTGTGGCGGCACCAGCCCGTGCAGCACCGACAGTCCGGCCAGTGCCGGGATGCCGATCTTCATCAGGGACACCCCGGTGCGCTGCGCCACGAGCACGACCACCGGCACGAGGAGCACGACGCCGACCTCGAAGAACAGCGGCAGCCCGAGGATGGCCGCGATCGCCGCCATCACCCAGGGCAGGCCACCGGGGCCGACCCGGCTGACCATCGAGGCGACGATGCGGTTGGCGCCACCGGAGTCCTCGAGCAGCTTGCCGACCATCGCCCCCAGCGCGATCAGGATGCCGACCGCGCCGGCGGTCGCGCCGAACCCGGTGACGAAGCTCTTCACGGTGTCGCCCGGCGGCATCGTCGCGACGACACCGAGCACCGCCGAGCCCAGCATCAGTGCCAGGAACGGGTGCACCTTGCCCCAGGTGATGAGCACGACCACGGCGAGGATGCCGAGCACGCACGCCAGGATGAGCTGCGCGTTCCCGGCGTACACGGGTGGTTCGTCGGCGAACGGGAGAGCGGTGAGTGGGGTGAGGGCGGTGACGGACATCAGGCGTGCTCCTTCCGGTGGCCGAGCGCGGCGAGCGCCCGGTCGAGGACCTCTGCGGCGCTGCCCTCGTTGGTGATGGCCACGCCCGGCTCGTCGTCCCCGAGCGGTTCGAGCGTGGCCAGCTGGCTGGGTAGCAGGGACGGCGGCATGTAGTGACCGGGGCGGTGCTCCATCCGGTCGAGGATGACGTCGGACTCGGCGGTGACGTGCAGGAACCGCACGTGCGGGCGGCCCTCGCGCAGCAGGTCGCGGTAGACCCGGCGCAGGGCGGAGCAGGTGACGACGGCGGACTCGCCGAGCCTCTCCTTGGCCGAGATCCAGTCACCGATGGCCTCGAGCCAGGGCCAGCGGTCCTCGTCGGTCAGGGGTGTGCCGCTGCGCATCTTGGCGACGTTGGCCTCGGGGTGGAAGGCATCGCCCTCGGCGAACTCCCAGCCCAGCACGGTGGACAGCCCCTTCGCCACCGTCGACTTCCCGCTCCCGGAGACGCCCATGACGATGACCACGTCAGGATCCGGGCCCCCGGGTCGAACATCAGTGTCGGCCATCTTTGAAACGTAGACCCGCCGGCAGCGCCGTGGCGACTTGAGCGCCGGCCCAGATCGCCCGGGTCGGTGCCGCGGTCAGCCCAGTTCCCGTCGGGCGGTGGTGAGCAGCCCCGGGATGCCGTCGCCGCGCCCGTCCGCGTACGCGTCCCAGACCAGCACGCTGAGCTGGTCCACGACGACCGCCGCCCCGAGGTCCGGCAGGACCGGTTGCGGATCGGAGCGGGGGGTGAGGTCGGCGAGGAGGCGGCGGAGCACCGGCATCCGGGACTCGGCCCGCTCGAGCGGTAGCTCGGCCCAGCGGCGGCGGATCCGGTCGAGCTCGACGCGGGCCTCGGGGGCGACGACGTCGGCGCCGGCGCCCGCGGTACCCGGCGACGGAGACGGCACCGCCGGGGCAGGTGAACCTGCCCCGGCGGTGTCGTTGGTGAGGTGCTCCGTCACGAACGCAGACGGGCGAACAGGCGCAGGAACTCGATGTAGAGCCAGACCAGGGTCACGATCAGGCCGTGCGCGAGGAGCCACGAGTACTTCTGCGGGGCGCCGGTGCGGATCGCTCCTTCGATGGAGTCGAAGTCGAGGGCGAGGGTGAACGACGCCAGACCGACGGCGAAGATCGAGATCGCGATGCCCCAGCCACCGGTCCCGCCGAAGCCGAACGGCGAGTCGCTCCAGACCACCGCGAAGATGAAGTTGACGATCGCGAAGATCACGTAGCCGAAGATCATCATGGTCATGATCCGGCGGAACTTGGCGGTGACCTTGATCAGGCCGAACTTGTAGGCCAGGAACATGCCGGCGAAGGTCGCGAGCGTCGCGAGCACCGCCTGGCCGACGATTCCGGGGTAGAGCTCGTTGAAGAACTGGCTCACGGCCCCCATGAACAGGCCCTCGACGACGGCGTAGAGCAGGATCAGCGGAACGCTGAGCGTCTTCTTGAACGCGATCATCAGCCCGATGACCAAGGTGCCGATCATGCCGCCGATCCAGATCGCGGACCCGGCGGCCGGGTTGTTCGCGGCGACGGCCCAGCCGCCGGCGGCCGTGACGAGCACGATCGCGAAGAGGCCGAGCGTCTTCATGATGACGTCGTCCATGGTGACGCGACGGGTGTCGACCGGCCCGGCGGACGGCTGGTTGTACAGGTCCTGCAGCTGCTGGGCGCTCATCCCGGCAGTGGCGGCCTGGGCCGCGGCGGACTGCTGGGCGGCGCTGGCGCCGGGGCCGCCGAAGTCGGCGTAGCCGCTCCTTGGCGTCCTTCTCGATGCGGTTGAAGGCCGGGTTGCTGGCCATCGTTCCTCCGTGATGGTCATGGCGGTGTCGTCACCGCACGTGTCACCAGCCTAGACGTGCCGCGCTCGCCCGACGTTCCCGCCCGCCACGACCTGCCACGGGTGCCCGACGCGGTGGTGCCCCCGACGGGGGTCGAACCCGTACCTGTGGCGATTTTAAGTCGCCTGCCTCTGCCAGTTGGGCCACGGGGGCGAGGCCACTGTATGCCGTGGCCTCGCCCCTCGCTGCCCCTCCCGGAGCGCCCGGCGCCCCTGCTACGGCGTGCTGCTCGCGCTCGGTGCGGCGCTGGGCGAGGCGCTCGGGGACGGGCTGGCCGTCGCCGACGGTGCCGGGAGCGCGGTCGCCCCGGCAAGGGGCGGCAGGGTCAGCGGTGGCGTCCAGCCGAAGCCCGGGTCCTGCCACGCGTCGTGGCCCGGCCAGGTCAGGGGGAAGACGTCGGCGGCGACGTTCGGCAGGCCGTCGTCGGGGCGCACCGGCAGGTCGGGGTTGCGGCCGTCCAGCAGCGGGTCGAGGCCGACGACGAGCGCCCGCCCCGTCTGGTCGTAGACCCGGACACCCTCCAGCCTGTTGCCGGCGGCGTCGTAGGCGTAGAGGTTCTCGACCGGCTCGCCGTTGGCGACGACCTGCGACGGGTAGCCCGGCGCCGCGGCGGCCTCGTCGGAGAAGCCGGACGACCCGTCCGTGTAGGACGCCACCATCGGCAGCAGCAGGACCACGGCGAGGACGTTGCCGGCGCCCAGGGCGAACCGGGTACCCGCGCCCAGCGGCTCGCGGCGCCGCAGGACCAGGCCCAACCACATCGACAGGGCCGCCCCGACCAGGGGGAGCAACAGCGTGCGTCCGGTGCCCAGGACCGCGGCCACGACCCACCCGGCCACGGCACCCCTCGCCAGCCACCAGGTCGGTCGCAGCTCGCGCAGCCACGGATGCCGCGCCACCAGCCCGTGCGCGTCGCGCGCCAGGCGGTCCGTCCACGGCTCGCGCCGCACGGCATCCGGCACCGCCACCACGTCGACGCGCGGCGGGAGGCCGGCGGCGGCCCGCAGCTCTGCGGCGTAGGCCTCGGGCTCGCCGAGCAGGCCCCCCAGCGGCCCACCCGACTCGGCCGCGCGCTCGGCGAGGTCGGCCTCCATCCCAGCCGTGAGGTCCTCGACCTCGTCGGCGGGAAGGTCACCGAGCCAGGCCCGCACCGCCCGCACGTAGGCCCGGACGTCCTCGACCTGCTCCGCGGAGCCGATCACCGTCGTGTCGTTCATGACCGCACTCCCGCCTCGTCGAGCAGACCGTCCATCGTCGCGGCGAACGCCGCCCACGTCTTGCCTTGGGTCTCGAGCACCGTGCGCCCTTCGGCGTTGATGCCGTAGTACTTGCGGTGCGGCCCCTCGTCGGAGGGCACGACGTACGACGTCAGCGCCCCGGCCGAGTAGAGGCGGCGCAGGGTGCCGTAGACCGACGCGTCGCCGACCTCGTCCAGCCCCGCGGCCCGCAGCCGGCGCACGACGTCGTAGCCGTAGCCGTCCTCTCGGGCGACGACCGCGAGCACCGCGAGGTCGAGCACCCCCTTGACCAGCTGTGTGCCGTCCACCGGCTCACCACCCTTCGCTCACCGCACCTCATTGGTGCGACTCGCACACTACCGCGGATTCCGTATTACCGCAGCAAGCGGAACACCGTCGGCGCGTCGTCGCCGGGTCACCATCGACCTAGTGGTCGACGTTGCCCCGGTGTCAGGCGATGGAGAGGGCGATGCCGTCGAGGATGTCGTGCTCGGACGTCACGACCACCGCACCCGGCGAACGCCGCAGCGCCCGGTCGAGCACCGCCTCCCAGACCAGCGCGCCACCGGCGATGACGTCGACCCGGCCGGGGTGCAGGTAGGGCAGCGCCGCCCGCTGCGCATGGCCCATCGTGAGCAGCGACTCACAGGCAGCCCGGTGCGCTGCCACCGGCACCCGCGCGAGGTGGATGGCGTCGGGCAGGTACGCCGGAAGCGCCAGGGCGTGCGCGGTGATCGTGGTGATGGTGCCGGCGAGCCCCACGACGGCGCCGATGCCGGTGAGGTCGACCGTCTCCTCGACGGTGTCGAGGGCCGCGGCCACGTCACCTCGTGCCGCCGCGACCTCGGCCGGCGACGGGGGGTCGGAGTGCAGGTGCCGCTCGGTCATCCGCACGCTGCCGACGTCGACCGAGCGGGCCGCCTCGACGTCATCCGTACCGCGCACCAGCTCGGTCGACCCGCCGCCGAGGTCGACCACGAGGTAGGGGCCCGGCACGCCGGCCGCCCGCAGGTCGCCGGTCGCGCCGCTGAACGAGAACCGCGCCTCGGTGTCACCGGCGACGACCTCCGGCGCGACGTCGAGGTCGCCGAACGCCTCGCGCACTCCCGCGACGAACTCCCCCGCGTTGCGCGCGTCCCGCGAGGCCGAGGTCGCGACGAAGCGCACCCGGCCGACGCCGAGCGCTCGACACTGCTCGGCGTACTCGCGGGTCACGGCCAGGGTGCGCGCCATCGCGTCGGGGGCGATGACGCCGGTGCGGTCGATGCCCTGCCCGAGCCGCACGATCTCCATCCGGCGCACGACGTCGGTCAGCAGGCCGTCGTCACCGACGTCGGCGACGAGCAGGCGCAGCGAGTTGGTGCCGCAGTCGATGGCGGCCACTCGAGGCCGGATGCCGTCGCTCACGGCGCGCTGCCGGCATCCGTCGCGTCGTGGGCCGCGTCCGGAGCGTCGGCCGAGCAGGGGTGCCGCTGCCACCAGGGGTCGAGCATCTCGAGGGCCTCGTCACCGAGCGGGTTGACCCCGGGCCCGGCGGCCAGCGAGTGGGCGACCAGCACGTGCAGGCACTTGACCCGGGCCGGCATGCCGCCGGCGGAGACCCCGGCCACCTCGGGCACGTCGCCGAGCTGGGAGCGGCGCTCGAGGTAGTCGAGGTGCGCCGCGGTGTAGCGCTCGCGCAGCTCGGCGTCGACCTCGAGGCGCTCGGTCATCTCGCGCATGACCCCTTGGCTCTCCAGGGTCGACAGCGCCCCGGTGAGGCGGGGACAGGTGGCGTAGAACGACGTCGGGAACGGCGTGCCGTCGGGCAGCCGGGGCTCGGTGCGCACGACGTCGGGCTCGCCGCACGGGCAGCGGTGGGCGACCTCGGCGACCCCACGGGCCTGGCGCCCGAGCTGGCGGGACACGGCATCGAGGTCGGCCTGCGCGACCTGCGGCAGGTCGGCGCGTGCCGTCACCGGCGCGCCCCGGGCACGTCGGCGGTGCGGGTGGACTGCCACACGGTGTCGTACCAGGGCAGCGGCACGTCGGGCGCGGCCAGCTCGGGCACGGGGTCCTTGGTGCCGGTCGCCGGCTTCGCGTCGAGCACGGTGTACGACCGCTCCCCCGGCTTGACGAACTTCAGCCGCTGCCGGGCCTGCTGCTCGACGTACGCCGGGTCGCGCCAGCGCGCCTGCTCGGCCTTGAGGGTGGCGACGTCCTGCTCCTGGCCGGCCACCTTGTCCTGGAGCGCCGCGATGTCGCCCTGCTGGCCGACGTACGCCGCGACGGTCGAGCCGAGCAGCACCATGAGGAACGCGACGATCGACAGCAGCACCGCTCCGCGGCGGGTGCGGCGGTCCTTGGCGGCCGTGGTCAGGCGGCCGCGCCACCCCGAGCGGATCGCGACGGGCGCGGCCGGCGTGGCCGCGCCCCGGGTGGACGCACGCGGACGACCGCCGCCCGGACGTCGCGGAGGTCGCGACGCCGGACCGCGGGAGCGCCCGGTGGCCATGTTGTGACTCAGCCCTGCTGGCGGCGGCTGAAGCGCGGGAAGGCGCCGGCGCCGGCGTAGACCGCGGCGTCGTCGAGCTCCTCCTCGATGCGCAGCAGCTGGTTGTACTTGGCGACCCGCTCGGAGCGCGCCGGGGCGCCGGTCTTGATCTGGCCGCAGTTGGTCGCGACGGCGAGGTCGGCGATCGTGGTGTCCTCGGTCTCGCCGGAACGGTGGCTCATCATGCACCGGTACCCGTTGCGCTGGGCGAGCTCGACGGCATCCAGGGTCTCCGTCAGCGAGCCGATCTGGTTGACCTTGACGAGCAGGGCGTTGGCCGTGCCGGTCTCGATGCCGCGCGCGAGCCGCTCGGGGTTGGTGACGAACAGGTCGTCGCCGACGATCTGCACGTCGTCGCCCATCCGGTCGGTCATCGCCTTCCAGCCGTCCCAGTCGCTCTCGTCGAGGGGGTCCTCGATGGAGACCAGCGGGTAGGACGCGACCAGGTCGGCGTAGTAGTCGATCATCTCGGCGGAGGTCTTGGTGCCGCCCTCGAAGGCGTAGCCGTTCTCGTCGTGGAACTCGGAGGCGGCGACGTCGAGCGCGAGGCCGATCTGCTCGCCGGGGGTGTAGCCGGCCTTCTCGATGGCCTCGATGATGAGGTCGAGCGCGGCGCGGTTGCTCGGCAGGTTCGGGGCGAAGCCGCCCTCGTCGCCGAGACCGGTCGCGAGGCCCTTCTCCTTGAGCACGCCCTTGAGCGAGTGGTAGATCTCCGCGCCCCAGCGCAGTGCCTCGCGGAAGCTCTCGGCGCCGATCGGCGCGATCATGAACTCCTGGATGTCGACGTTGGAGTCGGCGTGGCTGCCGCCGTTGAGGATGTTCATCATCGGCACCGGCAGCACGTGGGCGTTCGGGCCGCCGACGTAGCGGAACAGCGGCAGGTCGGCGGAGTCGGCGGCGGCGCGGGCCACGGCGAGCGAGACGCCGAGGATGGCGTTCGCGCCGATCTTCTCCTTGTTGGCGCTGCCGTCGATGGCGAGCATCTCGGCATCGACCAGGCGCTGCTCGCTGGCCTCGAAGCCGAGCAGCTTGGGCCCGAGCTCGTCGATGACCGCGTCGACCGCCTTCTGCACACCCTTGCCGAGGTAGCGGTTCTTGTCGCCGTCCCGGCGCTCGACGGCCTCGAAGGCCCCGGTCGACGCGCCGCTGGGGACCGCCGCACGCGCGAGCGTCCCGTCGTCGAGGGCGACCTCGACCTCCACGGTGGGGTTGCCGCGCGAGTCGAGGATCTCGCGGGCGCCTACGGCTTCGATGCTGGCCACGCCGGACTCCTGGGTGTTGGGGGGTGGGGAGGGTTCGGCTCCGAGCCTAGACCTCGGGGGCGGGCATCCCTCCGAGCGACCCGCACCCCGGACAGCCCCGAGTGCGGAAGTGGTTGCCGGGGCGACCACTTCCGCACTCGAGACCGGATGCCCGGCGAGCGCTCCCGCTCTTTGCCGTCCCCTACCGTCCGATGGATGCCACCGCCGCGTGCTCCGCGACGACGCGGCGGACGAACTCGGCGTAGTCGGTGGGCGCCCGGCCGAGGAGTCGCTCGGTCGTCGCGAGCTCCTCCGCAGTGGCGTGCACCGCGAACTTGCGCAGCTTGCGCAACGAGGAGCTCCAGTCGTCGAGGCGGTAGCCGGTGAGGTGCGCGGTCAGCGCGGCATCGAGCGCCGCGTCGTCCTCACCGGCGTAGCGCACCGGGCGGTCGAGGGCCTCGGCCCACACCTGCGCGCACTCCGGGCCGGTGAGCGAGCGCGGGCCGACGAGGCCGTACGTGCCCGACGGCGTGCTCGGGTCGAGCAGGATGGTGGCGGCCGCCTCCCCGACGTCGCGCAGGTCGACCCGGTTGAGGCCCTTGGGGCTGCACGGGTGGACGAACTCGCCGTCGCGGATGACGTCGATGAGCACCTCGTCGTTCTGCATGAAGTTGCTCGGCGAGATGATCACCGGGTTCGTCGCCGACGACTCGACCATCCGGCCGATCGCGAACTTGCCGCGGTAGCGCGGGAGCACCAGGCCGTAGAACCGGCGGAGCAGCCAGCCGAACACGGGGTTCGAGGCCGTGACGTGGACCCCGGCGAAGACGAGCCGCGCGCCGGCATCCTCACAGGCGGCGACCACCGTGCGGGTGAGCTCGACCTCGTCGGCCTCGTGCGGGGAGATGTGGAAGACCGTCGAGATGCCCTCCATCGCGGCGCGAACCGACGCGGGGTCGCGCAGGTCGCCGACGACGACCTCGACGCCCTCGAGCGTCGTGAGCCGGGCGGGGTCGCGGACGAGCACACGGGCGGTGGCACCCCGGCGGCGCAGGGCACCGAGCACCTCGCGGCCCATCAGGCCGGTGCCGCCGAGGACGAGGATCCGCGGCGACGCGCCGGCGCCGGTGGCAGCCTGCGCCGGCTCGGCCGTCGGTTCAGGGGCGGTCGTGGTGGAGGTGGTGGAGGTGGTGGAGGTGGTGACGCCGGTGAGCGGGTGGTGGTGGGACACGGTGGTTCTCCTTCGGTCGGGTCGGGTCGGTCTGTGTCGACGTCGACAGTGACCGAGCCCGCTTGACCCCGGCTTCGGCCCGCTGCCCCAAGCCGCACCCAAGTGCGGGCGCCCACGGTGGTACCCGACCGGCCACCGCGTGCCGGGACCGACCACGCCCCACCCCGAGGAGAACCCGATGACGACCCGACCCGCCGCCGCGCCCCACCGCCCGCAGCTCGACCTGCCCGGGCAGACCCACGTCGCCGAGGGCCCGAACGACCAGACCGGCATGTACGTCATGCACTTCGCCTTCCGCCGTGACCTCGCGGCGTTCGCGTCGTCGGTGCGCGCGACGCCGCTGGGCGACACCGAGACCTGGGTGGCGCTGGGCCGCCGCTGGGCGCGGTTCGCCGACACCCTGCACCACCACCACAGCGCCGAGGACACCCTCTACTGGCCCGTGCTGCTCACGGCGGTCGAGGCCCGCGGCACCGAGGCCGACCGCGCCGAGGTACGCGCGATGAGCGACGAGCACGCCGACATCGACCCGCTCGTCGGGGCGTGCGCGCAGGGGTTCGCCGACGTCGTCGAGCACCCGTGCGAGGAGCACCGCAACGCCCTCGACATCCGGATCACCGGCCTGCGCGAGGTGCTCGACGAGCACCTGCGCCACGAGGAGACCGTCGTGCTGCCCCTGGTCCAGCGGGTGATGACGACGCAGGAGTACCTCGCCGTGGAGAAGGAGATCGGGAAGTCGTACCCGGTCCGCGACATCCCGTTCATCGTCGGCTGGGCGCTCCACGGGCTACCAGCGCAGGCTCGCGACCAGATGTTCGCGCTGGCGGGTGCTCCCTACCGCGTCGTGTACGCGCTGGTGCGGCGCCGGTTCGCCCGCGCCGAGGCGCGCGCCTTCCGGTACTGCGACGGCACGGGCACGCGCTGACCCGGCGCTAGAACGCCAGCCGCGCGCGCTCGCCCGCGAACCAGCGCAGGTAGGCCGTCATCCCCCACCGCGTCGCGAGCGCCTCCGCCCGCTCGGCGAAGGCGCTCGCCTCGGTGCGCTCGTCGAGCACGGCGAGGGCGATGGCCAGGTAGCCGTCGATCGGGCCGGAGACGATGGAGATGCCGGACACCGCCATCCGCCCGGACAGTGGGCGCAGGTGCTCGATGCTGCGCCGGGCGAGTGTCTCGTCACCGATGAAGCCGGCGATGACGGCTCGCACGGACGCCTCGGAGGTCAGGTACCAGTTGTCGCTCAACGGCCGCAGTGGGGCCTTGTCGAGCTCGGTGCGCAGCTCGGGTTCGAGCCCGGCGAGCGCGAGCACGTGGAGCAGCGGGGTGCGGCCCAGGTCGTTCGGCGTGGCGTTGAAGAAGTCGAGCATCCCGCGGGCGAGCGGCTCGGCCGCCCCCGTCCGCCAGCTCGCCGTCGCGTAGACCATCCCGAACTCGTTCCACTCCATCGCAGGGGTGGCCATGCCCTCGCGCATGGTGCGCATGGCGTCGGCGTGCTCATCGGCCGTGTCGTCGTCGTCGGCGAGGAGCGAGAGGTTGAACAGCACGAAGCGCAGGGCGTACTCGACGTAGGTCAGGCGCCGCCGGCGCGCGATGTCGACGGCCGCGGCTGACGCCGACAGCCAGGTGTCGAGGTCCCCCGCCTCGACACCGGTCCCCGCGAGGGCGGTGTGTGCCAGCGCCTCCGCGGCCTCGTTGCCCGACTCGCGGGCGGCGGCGAGCTCCTCCAGTGCCAGCTCGTGCCGCCGGTCGAGGTGGGCGCTGCGCCACAGGGCGATCCACCCGGTGCGCGCCGCCCAGCCGCGCAGGGCCGGGTCGCCGATCCGGCGGGCGACCGCGGTGCCCTCGTCGACGAGGGCCAGGATCTCCGGCTCGGAGCCGGCCCGGTAGTAGAGCTGCACGGCCAGCGCGAGCATCAGCACGCAGCGGACCGGCGAGTCGTGGGTGTCGAGGCCGCGCAACGCGGAGCGGAGGTCGTCGATGAGGTCCTCGTCGACCTCGTCGTACTCCTGGGGGGTCCACACCGAGTAGCGGGTCAGGGCCGCCGCGGCGTGCGCGACCCGTTCGGGGTCGTTCTCGGTGCTGGCCAGGGCCACCGCCTCGACGACCGCCTCGACGACCGGTCGCCACTTGGCGGCCCAGGCCGCGGCCTCGGCGAAGGACAGCAGCAGGTCGTAGCGCTCCTCCCTCGTGCCCGAGGGATCGAGGGCATGGGCGTCGAGCGCGGCCCGGTAGAGATCGGCCGCCTCGACGTTCGCGAAGTCGCGTCGCGCCTCCGCCGCTGCGGCGGCCGCCGCCCGCCAGGCCTGCGGGGCGTGCACCGGGCCGGCGGCCAGCCAGTGGTGGGCGAGGTCGAAGGCGCGCTCGGCCGGGGCGAGGGAACCGCGCGGCACCGAGTCCAGGGCGTGGGCGATCCGGGCGTGCACGCGCGCGACCCGAGCCGGGGACGCGCTGGCGATCACGGCATCCCGGGTCAGCGCGTGCTCGAAGACCAGCCGGCCGTCACCGCGCTGGTGCACGATGCCGACGTCGTGCGCCGGCTCGAGCCGGTCGGTCACCTCGTCCGGACCCCACCCGCCGACGTGGGCGAGCAGCAGCGGCGAGTGCTCGCGGCCCAGGGCGGCCGAGACCAGGAGGACCTCGCGGGTGGGGTCGGGCAGGTCCGCCAGGCGCTGGGCGACGACGGTCTGCACCGACTCCGGGACCTCACCGCGCCAGCCTCCGGTCGTCGTCGCGAGGCGGGCCAGCTCGACGAGGAAGAAGGGGTTGCCCCCGGTGCGGGTGCGCCAGTCGTCGACGCGCACCGGGTCGGCGTCGGTGCCGGTCACCGAGGAGACCAGGGCCTGCGCGTCGCCGGCATCCAGGCCGCCGAGCTCGATGGTGCGGGCCCCGTGGCGGGCCAGGGCGACCCCGAGCTCGGCCAGCGCGCCGGTCGGGTGCGGCCGGGCCCGGCGGGTGGCGAGGAGGGCGACCCGGTCGCCGGCGCCGAGGGTGGTCACGAGGTGGGTCAGGGCCCGCAGGGTGCGGGTGTCGGCCCAGTGCAGGTCCTCGACGACGAGGAGCACCGGGGCGTCCTGCGCCCGCTGGCGCACCGCCCGGGCCAGGGCGTCCTGCACGGCGAAGGCCCGCTCGGGCCCGAACTCGTCGGTGCGGTCGGCCCGGGCCAGCTCGGCCGGGCGCTCGATGCCGAGCCCGTCGAGGAGCGCGTACCACGGCCACAGGGGTGGGGCCCCGTCGTCCTGGGAGCACCGCCCGACGGCCGAGACGACGTCGCGGTCGGCAGCCGCGGCGAGCGCGGCGTCGACCAGCCGGGTCTTTCCGGTGCCGGGGTCGCCGACGACGAGCACGGCGCCGGGCGTACCCGACACGGCGGCGCCGAGCACCTCGGTCACGACCGACCGCTCGGCCTCACGGCCGACCATCGCCCAGCTCGTGGGCGCCGCGCTCGTCGTCGGTGCGGTCGGTGCGGATGCCGCGAGGGTGCCGGCCGCGCCGACCACGCCGGCGCCCGTGGCCGCCGAGCTCCTGGGCGGTGGGGGGACGGATGCCGGGGGCGCCTCCGGCCGCAGCCAGGCGCCCAGCACCGGCGACTGCCGCAGCACCGCCTCCTCGAGGGCACGCACCTCCGGCCCGGGGTCGAGGCCGAGCTCGTCGGCGAGCATCTCGCGGTAGCCGCGCAGCACCTCCAGCGCCTCGACCTGCCGCCCGGTGCGCACCAGGGCGAGCGCCTGCAGGGACCGGGTCCGCTCGCGCAGCGGGTGCCGCCCGGCGGCCTGCTCGGTCGCGGCGAGCACCGCCGCGTGCTCGCCGAGGGCGAGCAGGCCCAGCGCGGTGTCCTCCTGGGCGGTGGCCCGCAGCTCGTCGAGCGCCGCCCGGTCGGCCAGCACGTCCGGGTGGTCGCCGAGGTCGGCGTACGCCGTGCCCGTCCAGGTGCGCAGCGCCTCTTCCAGCGCCTCGACGTGGGACCCGACCTCGTCGCGGCTCGGCCAGGTGGCGTCCGGCCCGGTGGTCAGCTGCGACCACAGGGGGGCCAGGGCCCGGTGCCGGGCGCGGACCTCACGGCTGAACGCGACGGCATCCACGTCGCCGGGATCCACCGCGAGGCGGTAACCGTCGTCGGTCGTCACGAGCACGGTCGGCCGGGCCCGCGGGGCGAGGTCGGGTTCGAGCACGCGCCGCAGGCCGGAGAGGTAGGCGTGCAGCGTGCCGTGGGCGCCGGCCGGCGGGTCGTCACCCCACACCAGGTCGACGAGGCGGTCGGCGCTCACCGTGCTGCCGGGGGTGAGCGCGAGTGCGGCGAGGATGCTGCGCGGCTTGCGGGCGGGGAGGGCCACCGCGCCCTGCGGCCCCTCCACGCCCGTGCTCCCAAGGACCCGGACCCTCACGAGGGCAAACGATAGCCAGCAAGGGGGCAGGTCAGACAGTCATTCGGGGTGGTTGCCGGTGTCCCGTCCCGGCGGTAGGGCGTGCCCCGCTGGGGCCGTCGGCAAGGGTCAGGTCAGGGCGGCGTACGCGACCGCGACGGCGGTGCCGACCACGGCGTTGTTGCGCACCAGGGCCAGGTTCGTCTCCAGCGAGCGCCCCCCGGACAGCTCGACGATCCGGCCCAGCAGGTAGGGCGTGATGTCCTTGCCGTGGATGCCGTGCGCGTCGCAGTCGGCGAGCGCCTGCTCGATGACGGCGTCGATCTCCTCGTGCGCCATCTCGTCCTGTGCGGGAACGGGGTTCGCGATCGACACCCCACTTCCCAGGCCGAGCCCCCAGGTCGCTGCCATCAGCGCGGCCACCTCCTCGGGGGTGTCGACGCGCATCGGCACGGCCACCCCGCTCGAGCGCGAGAAGAACGACGGGAACTCGTCGGTGCCGTAGCCGACGACGGGCACCCCGAGGGTCTCGAGCACCTCGAGGGTGCGCCCGATGTCGAGGATCGACTTCACCCCGGCGGAGATGACGGCCACCTCGGTGCGGGACAGCTCGGTGAGGTCGGCGGAGACGTCCATCGAGCTCTCGGCGCCGCGGTGCACGCCCCCGAGACCACCGGTGACGAACACCCGGATGCCGGCCAGCCCGGCGAGCCGCATCGTGCTCGCCACCGTCGTCGCCCCGTGCGCGCCGGTCGCGACGACGTGCGGCAGGTCGCGGACACTGACCTTGCGGATGCCGCCGTCGGAGCCGAGCAGCTCGAGCTCGTCGTCGTCCAGCCCGATCGTCGGGCGCCCGTTGAGCACGGCGATGGTGGCCGGGACGGCCCCGCCGTCGCGCACGATCTGCTCGACCTCGCGCGCCATCGCGACGTTGTGCGGGTACGGCATCCCGTGGCTGATGATCGTCGACTCGAGCGCGACGACCGGCGCACCGGCGGCCAGGGCCTCGGCGACGTCCGGGGCGACCTTGAGCATCGGGTGCGGTGCGGTGGGGGTGGTGGTCATCGGGTGAGCTCCTCGATCGGGGGCTGGGTGGGGGTCAGGTGGGCCGCGACGAGGGCGGCGGTGAGGTCGGCGCGCACGGTGTCGGCCGAGGCACAGGTCAGGGCGGCCAGGGCCTGGCCGTAGCGGGCGGCCTCGACGACGTCGGCGCCGTCGAGCAGGGCGTGCACGTAGCCGGCCGTCATCGAGTCGCCGGCGCCGGTGACGTCGGCGACGTCGACCGCGGGGGCGCCGACCAGCACGGCACGCGAACTGGCGTCCCCGGTACCGGCCGTCGAGAGCAGGCTGCCGCGGGTGCCGCGCCGCACCCACACGTGCTCGACGCCGCGCGCGTGCAGGAGGTCGGCCGCGGCGCGCACGCCGTCGACGGTGTCGGCCACCGGGTGCCCCACGAGTGCGGCGAGCTCGTCGACGTTCGGGGTGACCGTGTGAACGCGCACGGACCCGTCGAGCACCGGGGCGGCACCGGTCGCCTTGGCGACGCTGACCGGCTCGAGCACGGTCCGCACCCCGGCGTCCTGGGCGGCGGAGAGCAGCCAGCGGATGACCGTCGCGTCGAGGTTGGCGTCGACGACGAGGGCGTCGGCTCCCCCGAGCAGGCTCGGCACGACCGCGAGGTCGGCGACGGCCAGCTCGTCGGTGGCGCGCATGTCGGCCACCGCGATGTGCAGGTCGCCGCTGTCGTCGAGCACGGCGGCGTAGGTGCCGGTGGGGTGCGGCGACACCACGACGTGCCGGCACTCGACGCCGGCGGCGGCGGTGCGTTGCAGCACGGTGTCGCCCGCCGGGTCGTCGCCGACCGCGGCGACGAGCACCGTGGGGCGGCCGAGCCGGGCGAGGTTCTCGGCGATGTTGCGGCCCACTCCCCCGACCGTCGCCGAGGCCGTGCCCGGGTTGCTGGTACCGAGAACCGGGGCGAACGCGGTACGCACCTTGGTGTCGAGCACGGCGCCGCCGACGACCACCACCGAGTCGGCCTCGGGCCGCACGATGTAGCCGCGGCCCAGCACGACGCCCTTGCGGGTGAGGTTGCTCAGGTGCACCGACACGGCCGCGCGGGTGGAGCCGATCCGCTCGGCGAGCGCCGCGGCATCCAGCAGCGGCTCGGCGCGCAGCAGGTCGACGATCTCGCGCTCGCGGGCGGTCAGGTTCACGTTGCAGATGTTAAGCGCCTTTGTACCTACAAGGCAAGGCGGCGAGTCCGGGCGCGGGACCCGGACAGCCAGGGACCGGCGCGCTCTACGGCGTGCCGGTCCTTGGCCGTGCGGTGCGGATGCCGGTCACGCCGGCGTGAGACCGCGGTGGTTGCGGCGGGAGACGACGGCTGCGGCGGCACCGGCCAGCGCGAAGCCGGCGAGCATGCCCGCGCCGACCTGGATGTACGCGGCGGGGTCGTTGTCGCGGATGACGACGGTCGGCCCGGACTGGGGCGTGGTCGCCTCCTGCGGCAGGGTGGACAGCTCCTGGGAGTAGGTGAAGCCACCCACCTGCCGCTCGCGGTCGACGCTGGACGCGTTCCCCTCGCGGCGCTCGCGGTCCAGACCGGTGGGGAACTGGCTCGTGGTGGTCGAGGCGACAGCGGGGACGCCGTCGCCCGGGTCCTGGGCCGCCATGGCGGGAGCCGCCAGGGCCATGCCGAGGAGGGCAGTTGCCCCGAGGGCGGAGGCGGTGCGGCGGAAGGTGGTGGTGTGGGACATGGTCATCGTTCTCCTGACTGGACGTGGCCTCCGGCTGAGGCGTCCGGGCCCCAGTGGGTCCGTTACCACACAGGAGAACTGGAGCCACGCTTGTGATACACGTTCTCGAGGAAGCACCGTGGCCGCCTGCTCATCCGCACCGAATTGCCCTCTCCGCAGCGGTGATACGTCAGGACTCCGAGGAGCCCGTCTCGTGCACGTCCGCAGCGAGCTGGTGCAGGGCTGCGCGAACCCGCTCCTCCGCCGCGGTGAGGTCAGCCCTGGCGGTCGCGACGGCAGCCAGGCTCGACGGCGTCGCGACGAGACCGCGGCGCCGCATCCGGGCGAGTACCTTCTCGGCGGCGAGGTCACCGGGCAGCGACGCGGGGATGCCGTGCAGCAGGTCGGCCGCATAGCCGCCGCCCTCGACGTCGGCATCCTTCTCCTGGGCCTTGATCCGCTCCCAGGCCTGCTCGACCTCGGCCGGCGTCGAGGCGTCGCCGTCGGCGAAGACGTGCGGGTGCCGCCGGACCAGCTTCTCGACGAGCAGCCCCGCGACGGTGTCGATGTCGAACGCGTCGGCACCGGCCTCCTCGGCGACCCGGGCGTGGAAGACGACCTGGAGCAGCACGTCGCCGAGCTCCTCGGCGAGGTGGCTGCGGTCGCCACCCTCGATGGCGTGGAGCACCTCGTGGGCCTCCTCGACGAGGTACGGCGCCAGGCTCTCGTGGGTCTGCTCGGCGTCCCACGGGCAGCCGCCCGGTGAGCGAAGCCGGTCCATGGTCGCCACGACGTCGAGCAACCGGCCCCCCTGCACGTCCCACGACCCCACGACGACCTCGACGTCCGGGGGCACCTCGAGGCGCGAGACCTCGGACGCCAGCGCGTCGGACAACCCCGGGTCACCGTCGGACGAGCCGAGCCACA
The DNA here is from genome assembly GCA_963695175.1 of uncultured Actinomycetota bacterium. Taxonomy (GTDB): domain Bacteria; phylum Actinomycetota; class Actinomycetes; order Actinomycetales; family Dermatophilaceae; genus Fodinibacter. The sequence continues at coordinate 1,276,682 of CAVOGG010000004.1, read as the reverse complement.
CGACCGACTGGGTGGCGGCCAGGTCGACGAGGCGACGGGCCAGCGCCGGCGGGGTGGCGTCGGCGGCCTCCTCGACGGCGAAGCCGGACTCGTCGACCGCCTCGGCGAGCGGCTCGTCGAGGCTGCGCGCCAGGCGCACCGTGGCGTCGGCGACGGCATCCCACGCGCCGCGCGAGAGCAGCCCGGGCGCGACGCGGGGTGACGTGAGGACCAGCGCGAGCCGGCCGTCGGTCACTGCGCCGCGTTTTGCGGCTTGACCCAGCCCGGCGACGTGAGCTCGATCGAGGCGGTCTGCGGGTTGAACGTGCCGTAGCGCGGGTTGACGTCGATGTTCAGCGACTGCAGCTTCTGGGTCAGCGCCGTGCCGTCGGCATCGGTCAGCCGGCCGTCACTCTGGGCCGTGGAGATGGCCGTGGCGAGCTTGATGATCTCGAGGGTCGAGTCGGCCGGGTCGGCGACCCCGCGCTTCTTGGCGTCCTCCATCGCGACCGAGTCGGAGACCTTGACCCCGAGGTCGGCGAGGTAGTTCAGCACCACGGGGGCCTGGACCAGCGCGGTCAGGGTGCCCGTGGGGGTCAGCTTCGCCTGCAGCAGTGCCGGGTTCATCGAGTTGACCTCGGCCATCGCCGCCTGCAGCGAGGTCTCGCTGATCACCTGCCCGTCGACGACGGCAGCCCGGTCGGGCCCGGCGGGGCCACCACAGCCGGCCAGAACGAGCGCGGCACCGACGGCGAGCGCCGCCGCGCAGCGGCGAACCGAGAGAGACACGAGCAGTCCTTTCGCAGGAAGGGTCCCGCTAGGTGCGGGCGGTGGCCACCCGGGCGGCCTGCCCCACATTGTCCATGACGACCGACCGGATGACGTCACCAGCCCAGCCGAGCACGTCACGGTCGCGCAACGGGCGGCCGCCGACCCGGGCCGTCATCGGCTTCGGGACGAGCACGGTGCCCAGCGCGTGCTTGACGATCGACCCCGGGTAGAGGCGCTGGAGCCGCAGCTCCTGGCTCTCGCGCAGCTCGAGCGGGCCGAAGCGCACGTGGTTGCCCTGCAGGCTGATGTCGCCGATGCCGGCGGCTCGGGCCACCGTGCGCAGCCGAGCCACCTCGAGCAGGTTGCGCACCGCCTCGGGCGGCGCGCCGTAGCGGTCGACCAGCTCGGCCTCGATGTCGGCCAGCTGGGCCTCGTCGACGACGGCAGCCAGCTTCTTGTACATCTCGAGCCGCAGCCGCTCGTGCGGCACGTAGTCGTGCGGCAGGTGGGCGTCGACGGGGAGCTCGATCTTGATCTCGGTCGGGCTCTCGTCGGTGTCGCCGCGGAAGCTCGCGACCGCCTCGCCGACGAGCCGCACGTACAGGTCGAACCCGACCCCGGCGATGTGCCCCGACTGCTCGCCACCGAGCAGGTTGCCGGCGCCACGGATCTCGAGGTCCTTCATCGCCACCTGCATGCCCGACCCGAGGTCGGTGTTGCTGGCGATGGTCTGCAGCCGGTCCAGCGCCGTCTCGGTGAGGGGAGCCTCCGGCGGGTACAGGAAGTACGAGTAGGCCCGCTCGCGGCCCCGGCCGACCCGTCCCCGCAGCTGGTGCAGCTGGGAGAGCCCGAGCCGGTCGGCCCGCTCGACGATGAGGGTGTTGGCGTTGGAGATGTCGAGCCCGGTCTCGACGATCGTGGTGCAGACGAGCACGTCGAAACGCTTCTCCCAGAAGTCGAGCACGACCTGTTCGAGCTTGTGCTCGCCCATCTTGCCGTGGGCGACGGCGATCCGGGCCTCGGGCACGAGCTCGCGGATGCGGGCCGCGGCCTTCTCGATCGTCGACACCTTGTTGTGCACGAAGAAGACCTGGCCCTCGCGCATCAGCTCGCGCCGGATCGCCGCGGTGAGCGTCTTCTCGTCGTAGGCGCCGACGTAGGTGAGCACCGGGTGGCGCTCCTCGGGCGGGGTCTGCAGCGTCGACATCTCACGGATGCCGGTGACCGCCATCTCGAGCGTGCGCGGGATCGGGGTGGCCGACATCGCGAGCACGTCGACCGACGTGCGCAGGGCCTTGAGCTGCTCCTTGTGCTCGACGCCAAAACGCTGCTCCTCGTCGATGACGACCAGGCCGAGGTCCTTGAACCGCACCTCCTTGCCCAGGATGCGGTGCGTGCCGATGACGAGGTCGACGGAGCCGTCGGCCAGGCCGTCGAGCACCGCCTTGGCCTCGCGGTCGGTCTGGAAGCGCGACAGCGCCTTGACGATGACGGGGAAGCCGGCGTACCGCTCGGCGAAGGTGTTGGCGTGCTGCTGGACGAGCAGCGTGGTCGGGCACAGGATGGCCACCTGCTTGCCGTCCTGGATCGCCTTGAACGCCGCGCGCACCGCGATCTCGGTCTTGCCGTACCCGACGTCGCCACAGACGAGGCGGTCCATCGGCACGGAGCGCTCCATGTCGGCCTTGACCTCGTCGATGGTGCTCAGCTGGTCGGGCGTCTCGACGTGCGCGAAGGCGTCCTCGAGCTCGCGCTGCCACGGGGTGTCCGGGGGGAACGCGTGCCCGGCGGTCGCCATCCGGGCGGAGTACAGGCGGATCAGCTCGGCGGCGATCTGCTTGACGTAGCGCTTGGCGCGGCTCTTGGTCTGCTGCCAGTCGGAGCCGCCCATCTTGTTCAGGGTGGGCTGCTCGCCGCCGACGTAGCGGGTGACCTGGTCGAGCTGGTCGGTGGGCACGTACAGCCGGTCACCGGGGTGGCCGCGCCGGCCCGGGGCGTACTCGAGCACGAGGTACTCGCGGGTGGCGCCGGCGACGGTGCGCTGCATCATCTCCACGAACTTGCCGACGCCGTGCTGCTCGTGCACCACGAAGTCGCCCGGGCGCAGCTGGAGCGGGTCGACCTGGTTGCGGCGCCGCGACGGCATCCGGCGCATGTCCTTGGTGGACGTGCCGGAGCCGCCGGCCGAACCGGTGAGGTCGGTCTCGGTGATGACGGCCAACCGCGCGGCGGGGGCGAGGAAGCCGGCGCCGACCGCACCGGTGGTGACCGTGATCAGGCCCGGTGCGGGGTCGGCATCGTCGGCGACGAGCCGGCTCGGGGCGTCGTGCTCGGCCAGCACCTCGGTGATGCGCTTGGCCAGGCCCGCGCCCTCGGTGGCGACCAGCACCGACCAGTCGTCGGCCACGAGGCGGCGCAGCTCGGCGACGGCGTCGTCGGTGTTGCCACGGAAGGTGGGGGCGACCTCGAGGCCGAGGTCGAGGGTGTCGCCCTCGTCGTCACCGGCGAACGGGGTGAGGTCGAGCCAGCGCACGCCGAGGTCGCGGGCCTGCTGGCGCAGCTCGGCCAGGGTGCGGAACGACGCGGTGCCGAGCACCGAGGCGAGGTCGATCGGCACGGCGTTGCCGCTCGCGGCGTTGGCCCAGCCGGCGTCGAGGAACTCCTGGCTGGTGGCGGTGAGGTCGTGGGCGCGGGTGCGCACCCGCTCGGGGTCGCACGTGACGAGCACGGCGCCGTCGGGCAGCAGGTCGAGCAGCGTCTCCATGCCGTCGACCAGGGCCGGCGCGAGCGACTCCATGCCCTCGACGGCGATGCCCTGGGCGAGCTTCTCGAGCAGGTCGGCCGCGCCCGGCAGCTGGTCGGCCAGCGCCGCGGCCCGCTCGCGCACGGCATCGGTGAGCAGCAGCTCGCGGCAGGGCGGCGCCCACAGGCCGTGCTCGGCCACCTCGAGGGAGCGCTGGTCGGCGACCTTGAACCAGCGGATCTCCTCGACGGTGTCGCCCCAGAACTCCAGCCGCAGCGGGTGCTCCTCGGTGGGCGGGAAGACGTCGAGGATGCCGCCGCGCACCGCGAACTCGCCGCGCCGCTCGACGAGGTCGGTGCGGGCGTAGGCGGCGGCCGCGAGGGACTCGACGACCTGCTCGAGCGGAACGTCGTCGCCGGCCTGGAGCGCGACGGGCTGCAGGTCACCCAGGCCCTTGGAGATGGGCTGGAGCACCGCGCGCACCGGCGCGACGATGACCGACAGCGCACCATGGGTGTCGTCGCCGCCCTCGGGGTGGGTGAGCCGGCGCAGCACCGACAGGCGCTGGCCGACCGTGTCGCTGCGCGGGCTGAGCCGCTCGTGCGGGAGGGTCTCCCAGGAGGGGAACAGGCCGACGGCTCCGGCGCCCAGGCTGGCCTCGAGCGCCGCGTGGAGGTCTTCGGCCTCGCGGCCGGTGGCCGTGACGGCGAGCACGGGCGCGCCGGTGCGGGTCGGGGCGAGCGCGGAGACGACGAGGTGCCGGGCGCCCGGAGGTGCAGCGGCGACGACCTCCGCCGAGGGGACGGCGAGGGCCTCGGTGAGGCGCGCGGTGCCCGGGAGGGCGGCGACCCGGGAGCGCAGGGCGGACAGCGAGGGCATCGCTCACACCCTAGTCGCGCGCAGGGACAGGCTCGGCATCCCCCGACGGTGCCGCCACCTTCGTGCGAGGCCGCGGCTGAGGGCGACGGACGCGGGCTCAGCCCTTGGTGCGGGCCTGCGACGGACGTGGCGGAGCCGTCTCGATGCCGTCAGGGACGTCGCCGTCCGAGCTCGGGTCGCCGACCACGACGTCGCCGGGCACCGGCTCGCCCGACTGGCCGTCTCGCTGGGAGAGCAGGTCGAGGGAGATGTCGAGTCCCTGTTCGGGGTCCTCGGGGTCCGCCTCCACGGTCGCGGAACCGGCGGGGCGGGCGCTGGCGCCCGTGCGGCGGCGCTTCTTCTGTTGGCGGACCCGCCGGTCGTCGGAGGCGTAGCCGTAGGTCTCGTAGCCGTAGACCCCCGCCGCCCGGCCCTGCGGGATGCCGTTGAGGACGATGCCGAAGACGCGCACGTTGACGCCATGGGCGAAGTTCAGCACCTTCTTCAGGTGTTCCTTGCGGCTCTTGGCCATGAAGGTGATGACGATGATGCCGTCGACCCGCTGCGCCAGGATCATCGCGTCGGTGACCGGCAGGGCGGGAGGTGCGTCGATGACGACGAGGTGGTCGCTCGACAGCTCGGCGATGAGGTCGCGCATCCGCTCCGAACCCACGACCTCGCTCGGGTTGTGCGGGATGCGCCCCGCCGGCAGCACGAGCAGGCCCACGGTGTCGGTCTCGACGAGCGCCTCGTCGAGCGGCACGGCGCCGGACAGCACCTGGGTGAGACCGATGCCGGGGTCGATGTCGAAGAGGGTCGCGACCATCGGGCGGCGCAGGTCGCCGTCGATCAGCACGACCTTGCTACCGCGCAGGGCCAGCGCGCGGGCCAGCAGCGCCGACACGGTCGACTTGCCTTCTGCGGGCTGCGGGCTCGTGACCACCACCGATCGGGGTGCGGTGTCGGGGTCGGCGAACATCAGGTTGGTGCGCAGGTGTCGCAGCGACTCCCCGACGGCGCCGCGCAGGAGGTCCTCCGAGTGCAGGCGGGAGTGCAGGTCGCGCGACTTCGGGATGGTGCCGATCAGGCCGATGTCGGTCAGCCCGGTGATGTCCTCGGGCCGGCGGATCCGGGTGTCGAGGCGCAGGCGCACCAAGACCACGACGTAGGCGAGGGCGAGGCCGGCGGCGAGACCGATGAGCAGCAGCCGCTTGGTGTCCGGTGAGCTGGGCCGCGCGGGCAGCACCGCGTTCGTCACCGGGACGAGGCGGACGGTCCCGCTGTCCGCTTGGCCGCCGCTCTCGATGACCGAGGCGACCTCGGCTGTGGCAGCGGCGACGACGTTGGCGATGTCCTTGGCCTTCTGGGGGGACGTCGAGGTGACGAACATCTGGATGCGCGGGCTCGACGGGTCGACGGCGTAGCTGATGCTGCCGGTGACCGCGCCCGCTGGCTCGGTCAGCCCGAGTGCCTCGACGACCTTGTCGGCGACCTGACCGCTCTGGGTGAGCGGCGCGTACGCGGAGGCCTTCTGCGCGGCCACGCTGCTGCTGACCGAGGTCTCGGATATCCCGGCGTCACCGGACCCGACCGTGACATAGGCCTCAGAGGTGGCGGTGTACAGGCGAGGCTGGCTCGCAGCGTACGCAGCAGCGGCACCGATGCCGACCAAGACGCACGCGGCAATGGTCATCCAGAACCGGCGCGCTATTCGCACTGCGTCGAGCAGCGTCATGCGACCTCCCCGAGGGTGGCGAGAACGACCACAGTAGCAACAGCAACCCCGCCCCTTCCGGCCTTCGGGCCATCCCGGGGCGTGACGAGCGCTACCTCGGGGCGTGCACCCGTTGCTGGGCGTCGAGCAGGCCGAGCGCGACGAGGGACTCGACGGCATCCGCTGCCTCGTCGAGCACGAACGGCAGCTCCTTGCGCTCGGTGGGTGAGAAGTCGCGCAGGACGTAGTCGGCGGCATCCATCCGGCCGGGCGGGCGGCCGATGCCGACGCGCACCCGGTGGTAGTCCTTGGTGCCCAGCGAGGCGCTGATCGAGCGCAACCCGTTGTGCCCACCCTCGCCACCACCGCGCTTCAGGCGCACCGCACCGGCATCGATGTCGAGCTCGTCGTGCACGACGACGAGCCGCTCGACCGGAGCCGAGAAGAAGCGCAGCAGGGCCGAGACCGGGCCCCCGGACTCGTTCATGTACGACGCGGGCACCGCGATGACGGCGGCCGGCCCGGGGATGCCGCCGGGACCGGTGCCGAGCCGCACCTGCGCGGCGTGCGCGCGGGCCTTGTGCGTGCGCAGCTGCGAGCCGTATCGGCGGGCGAGCTCGTCGACCACCATGGCGCCGACGTTGTGTCGGTTGCCCGCGTAGGACGGGCCGGGGTTGCCCAGCCCGACGACGAGCCAGGGTGCGGAGTCGCTCACCGGACCAGTATGCCGTGGGGCCGGGCGTGGCCGCGGGCGGGCGCCTGGAGCCGGCGACGCGGCAGGGCCCGGTCCGTGTGGACCGGGCCCTGCCGTGGTGGTGCATCGGACCGAGTGGGCCCGAGGTGGGTCAGGCCTCGTCGGAGGCCTTCTCGCCCTCGGCAGCGGCCTCGCCCGTGGCGGCCTCGCCGCCCTCCTCCTCGTGCTCCTCGCGCTCGATGCCGGCCTCGGCCTCGGCCTCGGCGAGCTCGGCCTCGAGGGCCTCGACGGAGACCTGCGCGGTGACGTTGACGACGAGCGCCTCGGCGTCGGTGACCAGGGTGGCGCCCTCGGGCAGCTCGACCTCGCCGGCCAGGATCTGGGTGCCCGCGGCGAGACCCTCGACCGAGACGGTGATGCTCTCGGGGATGTCGGTGGCCAGCACCTCGAGCTGCAGGCTGGTGTGGTCGGTGGTGACCACGGTCTCCGCGGCGGCCTCGCCCTCGAGGTGCACGTTGACGTCGACGACGACCTTCTCGCCCTTGTTCACGATGACCAGGTCGATGTGCTCGATGACCGGCTTGATCGGGTCACGCTGGACGTCCTTGGCGAGCGCGAGCTGCTCCTTGCCGTCGATGACGATGGTGAGCAGCGCGTTGCTCTGCTTGAGCGCGAGCATCGACTGGTGCCCCGGGAGGGTGATGTGCACCGGCTCGCTGCCGTGGCCGTACATCACGGCAGGGATCTTGTTGTCGCGGCGGATCTTGCGCGCGGCACCCTTGCCGAACTGGGTGCGGGTCTCGGCGACGAGCTTGTTGTCGGACACGTGTGCTCCTGTGGAGTCGAAGTCGGATGTGGCAGTCGGTCCTCGACGCGGGGCGTGGCACCGAACGACCGGCGCGCGAACGGCCCGCGGATCCACCGGATCTGCGTCCGCCAGCGTCGATCACGGATGCGTCGACCGCATCACGCGGTCAGACCGGACTCCTTTGGCCGGTGCGACGTCCCTCGCCGAGGCAACCCCACGAGTCTAGGCGACGGGTGAGTGAACGTCTAAATCCGTCTCCGCGGCGGCATCCTGGGCGTCGGCCGCACGTGCCAGGTCGCGCTCGCCGAGTCGCACCGCCACGACGCCCGAGAGCAGCACGGCTCCGCCGACGAGCTGGAGCACGCCCGGCAGCTCCGCGAGCAGCAGCCAGGCGAACAGCACGGCGAAGAGCACCTCGGTGAGCCCGACGAACGAGGCCAGCGTCGACCCGAGCAGGCGGGCGCCGACGATGCCGAGCACGTAGGCGAAGGCCGCGGCCACGACGACCAGCTCGGCCAGGGCCAGCCAGGCCGGGATGCCGGTACCCGCGACCTGCACCGTCGAGTCGCCGACGTCCATGGGTAGCACCCCGACGAGCCCGAGCACGGCGAGGGCGACGGCGCCGACCGTCAGGCCAAGCCCGGCGAACGCGGTCGACGGGATGGCCGTCGGCCGAGCAGCGAGCACGTAGTGACCGGCCAGGCCCGCGGCCGCGACCAGGCCCCAGAGCACGCCGGTGAGTGGCGGGGTCGACTGGCCGGTGACGTCGAGGACGAGGGCGAGCCCGAGCAGTGCCAGCACGATGCCGACCACGGTGAGGCGGTGCGGCCGCTGGTGGGTGAGGGCCCACACCCACAGGACGACGATCACGATGCCCAGGTACTCGATGAGCAGGGCGATGCCGACGTCCATCCGGGAGACGGCCTGGAAGTAGCCGAGCTGCGCAGCGGCCACGGCGAGGGTGCCGTAGAGGGCGACCCTGGGCAGCTCGCGGTGGATCGCGCGCCACTGGCCGCGCAGGCTCCACAGCGCGAACGGCAGCAGGATCAGGGCGGCACCCGTGATCCGTGCCAGCACCACCGCGCCAGGTGACCAGCCGGCCACCATGAGCGACTTCGCGAACGGGCCGGAGGTGCCGAACGCCGCGCTGGACAGGAGCATCGCGACGAGGCCGAGCCCCAGGTGTCGCTTCATCGCCTCGACCACGGTGCCCTCCTCGGTGCGAACCTCCCGGCGGAATGTCAGGAGCAAAGTATGCTGTTGCCCATGACGGTAGTGCGCCGCGATGTCAGGAGTCAAGATGATTTTCACCCATGACACGGACATGACCCTGATGCATGCGGCGGCCCTGGCCAACACCGGACCGGCGCTGGGCGACGAGGACCGCGAGGAGCTGCCCGATCTGCCGGCCCTGCTCGCCTGGATGGACCACTGGGAGTGGACCGGCCGTCGACCCGGCACGCAGGCCGAGGTGGATGCCGTGCGCGCCCTGCGCCCGCGGCTGCGCGAGATCTGGGGGCGCGACGAGGCCGGCCTGGTCCAGGCGGCGAACACCCTCCTCGAGGAGAACCGCGCCCTCCCCCGGCTGGTCCGGCACGGAGCGTTCGGGTGGCACGTGCACGCCACGTCCGACGATGCCCCGCTGGCCCGGCGGATCGCGGTCGAGGTGGGCATGGCCCTGGTCGACGTCATCCGCGCCGGCGAGACCGACCGGCTCAAGGTGTGCGCCGGCGACGACTGCGAGGACCTGCTCATCGACCTCAGCAAGAACCGGTCGCGCAAGTTCTGCGGCGGCACCTGCGGCACCCGGGCCAACGTCGCGGCCTACCGCGCCCGCAAGGCCTCGACCACCTGACCCCGGGCGTTCGCGGAGTCAGGAGCACCTCGCGGGGTCCGGAGGTTCTCGCCGACTCAGGATCGAGTACGGCCCTGAGCCGGCGAAGTGCTCCTGACTTCGCACTCCCGCCGCAGATCGCTGCTCCGGTCGACGATCCCCACTCCGGTGGTGCGCTCCTGCAGTTACCCCGAGTCGGGTCAGGCGCGGCCGCCGAAGAGGCTCGTGACCGAGCCGTCCTCGAAGACCTCCTTGATCGCGGCGCTGATCAGCGGGGCGATCGACAGCACCGTGATGCCGTCGGCCTCCTTCTTCTCCGGCGCGATCGGCAGGGTGTTGGTCACGATGACCTCCTCGGCGGCGCAGTCACGCAGCCGGTCGACCGCCGGGTCGCTGAGGATGGCGTGGGTGGCCGCGATGATGACCGCCTTCGCGCCGTCGGCCATCAGGGCGTCGGCGGCCTTGGTGATGGTGCCGCCGGTGTCGATCATGTCGTCGACGAGCACGCACACCCGGTCGCGGACGAGGCCGACGACCCGGTTGGCCACCATCTCGTTGGGCCGGTTGATGTCCCGGGTCTTGTGGATGAAGGCCAGCGGCACGCCGCCGAGCCGCTTCGACCACTGCTCGGCGACCTTGATCCGGCCGGCATCCGGGGAGACGACCGCGAGGTCCTGGTCGCCGTACTTCGTGGCGACGTACTCGCTGAGGATCGGGATCGCCATCAGGTGGTCGACCGGGCCGTCGAAGAAGCCCTGGATCTGGTCGGTGTGCAGGTCGACGCAGATCAGCCGGTCGGCCCCGGCGGTCTTGAACATGTCGGCCATCAGGCGGGCGCTGATCGGCTCGCGGCCGCGGTGCTTCTTGTCCTGACGGGCGTAGCCGTAGAACGGCATGACCACGGTGATCCGCTTGGCACTGGCCCGCTTCAGCGCGTCGACCATGAGCAGGTGCTCCATGATCGCCTCGTTGATCGGGTTGGTGTGGCTCTGGATGACGAAGGCGTCGGACCCCCGCACGGACTCCTCGAAGCGCACGTAGATCTCGCCGTTGGCGAAGTCGTAGGCGCTCGTCGGCACCAGCTCGGTGCCGAGCTGGACCGCCACCTCCTGTGCGAGAAGGGGGTTCGCACGACCCGAGAAGAGCATCATCTGCTTCTTCGGCCGCTTGCGGATGTTCGCCGACGGCGGTCGGTTGTTGCTCACAGGTCGTGACCTTCCGGGGTGGTCGGCTGCTCGGACTCTGGATGCCGTGCGGCCGCCGCCTCGGCGGCCGCGGCGGTCTTGGTTCCGGCGCGGGCGCGGGCCACCCAGCCGTCGATGTTGCGCTGGCGGCCTCGGGCCACGGCGATCTGACCCGGCTCGACGTCGTCGGTCAGGGCCGACCCGGCACCGACATAGGCGCCGTCGCCGACGTTCACCGGGCTGACGACCACCGTCTGCGAGCCGACGAACGAGTGGCGACCGACCGTGGAGTGGTGCTTGGCGACGCCGTCGTAGTTGGCGAAGATCGTGCCGGCGCCGATGTTGGCGCCCTCACCGATGGTGACGTCACCGGCATACGTCAGGTGCGGCACCTTGGCGCCGTCGCCGATGTCGGCGTTCTTGGTCTCGACGAAGCCGCCGATCTTGCCGCCGGCCCCGAGCCGGGTGCCCGGCCTCAGGTACGAGTACGGGCCGACGGTGGCGCCGGGGCCGATGGAGGCGAGGTTCGTGACCGCCCGGGTGACCTGGGCGCCGTCGCCGACCTCGGTGTCGGTCAGGGTCACCTCGGGGCCGATCACGGCATCCGTGCCGATGGTGGTCGCGCCGAGCAGCTGGCTGCCGGGGAGCACCGTGGTGTCCTGGCCGATGCTGACGTCGACGTCGATCCACGTGGTGGCGGGGTCGACGATCGTGACTCCGGCGCGCATGTGCTGCTCGCAGACCCGTCGGTTGAGCTCGCGCCCGAGGGCGGCGAGCTGCACGCGGTCGTTGACGCCCTCGGTCTGCCAGAGGTCGTCGAGCACGTGGGCGCGCACCGGGTGGCCGGCGGCGCGGGCGATGGCGATGGTGTCGGTGATGTACTTCTCGCCCTGCGCGTTGTCGGTGCCCACGTGGGCGAGCGCGTCGCGCAGCACGTCTGCCTCGAAGGCGTAGATGCCGGAGTTGATCTCGGTGATCGCCCGCTCCGCCTCGGTGGCGTCCTTCTGCTCGACGATCTTCTCGACCCGGCCGTCGGCGTCGCGCACGATCCGCCCGTAGCCCGTGGGGTCGGCGAGGTGGGCGGTGACCACCGACACCGCGCTGCCGCTCTCGGCGTGCGCCCGGGTGAGCTGGATGAGGGTGTCGCCGGTGAGCAGGGGCACGTCGCCGTACGTGACGAGCACGGTGCCGCGCAGGTCGTCGGGCAGGGCCAGCAGGCCGCACTCGACGGCGCGGCCGGTGCCCTTGACGTCGTCCTGGTCGGCGAAGACCAGGTCGGGGTCGAGGGAGGTGCAGAGGGCGACGACCCGGTCACGCCCGTGGCGCACGACCACCCCGACGTGCTCGGCGCCGGTGGCGCGGGCGGCCCGGATGGCGTGGCCGACGAGGGTGACCCCACCGATGGGGTGCAGGACCTTGGGAGTCGCGGACTTCATCCGGGTTCCCTCGCCGGCGGCGAGGACGATGACGGCGGCCGGGCGGGGGGTGCTCACGCGCGAGGACTCCAGGTGTGCTGCGGGGTGCCACGGGACGCCCGTCATGCTACCGGTCGCGGGCGGGCCCACCGTCGGGCGGGGCGGCGCGTGGACGGCATCCGCCATGATGTCCCTGGCACCACGACGACACGGCCGTCCCGGCCCGTGGGCCGCGAGAGGAGCACGCGATGACGGTGAGTCAGGCCACGGCCGAGTCCCGCGACGGTCGGGGATTCACGTTCCACGCCGAAGCGACCGACGCGGTGGCGCCGGGTGACATGGTCGTCATCACCGCCGCCGAGGGGGTCCGGCTCCTGAGCCAGGTCGTCGACGTCGTGGAGCCGACCGGCGACGAGGCGCTGACCGGGTTCGGTGTCGTCATCGGCGCCCTGGACGAGGCGGGCGCGGTGCAGCGCGGCGACCGGCCGCCGTTCCACAAGGCCACCATGGACCTCGCCCGGCCCACCGAGCTCGGCGGCCTGCACGGCGCGGCCGCCGGCACCCTGACGATCGGCACGTGGCGCACCGGTGACGTCGGCGCCGAGGCCAGCCTGCGGGCCGGCGGGTTCAACCGGCACACGTTCCTCTGCGGCCAGAGCGGGTCGGGCAAGACGTACGCCCTCGGGGTGCTCCTCGAGCGGCTCCTGCTGCAGACCGACCTGCGGATGGCCGTCTTCGACCCGAACGCCGACTTCGTCCACCTCGGCTCGACGGTCCCGGGGGTGGCGGAGGCGGACGCCCAGCGGATCGCCGACCGCGGCGTGCGGGTGCTGCGCAGCGACTCCACGCGCACCGAGGGCGACGAACCGCTGCGGATGCGGTTCCGCACGATGACCCGCCAGGCCCAGGCCGCCACGCTGCAGCTGGACCCGGTGCGCGACCAGGACGAGTACAACGCCTTCATCAGCTTCCTGACGCAGATCGGCCCGCACACGGAGATGGGCGAGATGCTCGCAGCGCTGCGCTCCGGCACCCCCGGCCAGCGGTCGCTCGCGCAGCGGATGGAGAACCTGGGGATGCTCGACTGGCAGGTGTGGGCCCGCGACCTGCCGTCCGCCGCCGACGTCGTCACCGGTGGCAACGGGGTCACGGTGATGGACCTCGGCGGGTTCGGCGACCCGGCCGAGCCGGTCGCCATCTGCCTCGAGGTGGTCGACGAGCTGTGGTCCCAGCGCGACCGCCGGGTCCCGACCCTGCTCGTCATCGACGAGGCCCACAACCTGTGCGGCACCGAGCCGGCCAGCCCGGTGGCGCAGCGGCTGCTGGACCGGCTCATCCAGGTCGCCGCCGAAGGCCGCAAGTACGGTCTGTGGCTGCTGCTCTCGTCGCAGCGGCCCTCGAAGATCCACCCCCAGATCCTCAGCCAGTGCGACAACCTCATGCTGATGCGGATGAACAGCCCGGATGACGTCGCCGAGCTCGGTCAGGCCTTCGGGTTCGCGCCCAAGGCGATGCTGCGGGCGTCCAACGGGTTCGTCCAGGGTGAGGCCCTGCTCGCCGGTGGGTTCGCCCCGGTGCCGATGCTGGTGCAGATGCGCGAGCGGCTCACCCGGCAGGGCGGCAGCGACGTCGCCGTCCCGCTCCTCGACGCCTGACCACCTCGCGCTGAGTGCGGAAGCGGTTGCCGGAGCGACCACGTCCGCACTCGACGCGCGGATGCCGGGCGATCAGAGGAGGTCGGTGAGCTCCGAGCGGGCCCGGGAGCGGACCGCCTCGAGGGCGTCCCCGGCCGTGCGGGCCTCACGTGCCACGGTGGCCAGGCCCTGGCACTCGGGCAGCGAGTGCAGCGACAGGGCCAGCCGCACGACCGGCACCTTGCTCGGCGCCATCGACAGGCTCGACACCCCGAGGCCGGCCAGGACCAGCGCCAGCAGCGGGTCACCCGCCGACTCGCCGCAGACCCCGATCGGCCGGCCGGTACGGCGCGCGCCGTCGCACGCGGCGGCCACGACGTCGAGGACGGCCGGCTGCCACGGGTCGAGCAGCTCGGACAGCGCGCCCTGCATCCGGTCGGCGGCCATCGTGTACTGCGCGAGGTCGTTGGTGCCGAGGCTGCCGAAGTCGACCTCCGCGAGCACGTGTTCGGCCCGCAGGGCCGCACCGGGCACCTCGATCATCACCCCGGCCTTGGGCAGGCCGTTCTCGCGGACCCGCCGGGCGAACCAGGCGGCCTCCTCGGCGGTCGCGACCATCGGGGCCATGACCCGCACGTCGGCGCCGGTGTCCTTGGCGGCGACGGCCAGCGCCTCCAGCTGGGCGTCGAGCAGCTCCGGGCGTTCCGCCGACAGGCGCAGCCCACGACGACCCAGCGCGGGGTTCTCCTCCGGGCCGAGGTCGGCGAACGCCAGCGGCTTGTCGGCCCCGGCATCCAGCGTGCGGACGACCACCCGCCGAGAGCCGAACGGGGCGAACACCTTGCGGTAGATCTCCGCCTGCTCGTCGACCGTCGGGGCCTTCTCGGACGAGAGGAACACGAACTCGGTGCGGAACAGCCCGACGCCCTCGAGGTCGAGCGCACCGGCCTCCTCCGCGTCCTGGACCCCGCCGATGTTGGCGAGCAGCGCCACGGCGTGGCCGTCGCTGGTCACGCCCGGCCCCCGACTCGCGGCCAGGGCCTCGGCGCGCTTCTCGCGCCGCACCCGCTGGGCCTCGACGAGCGCCGGGTCGGGAGCGATGGTCACCTCGCCGGAGTCGCCGTCGAGCGCGACCGGCGTGCCGACCGGGATGCTGGTGGCTCCCGGCAGCTGCACGACCGCCGGGATGCCCATCTGCGCCGCGAGGATCGCGGTGTGGCTGGTGCGCCCGCCCGCCTGGGTGACGATGCCGACGACCAGCGAGCGGTCGAGGGTGGCCGTCTCGGCCGGCGCGAGGTCCTCGGCCACGACGACGCTCGGCTCGGTGAAGTCCGGCACCCCCGGGGCCGGTACGCCGAGCACCGCCGCGACGGCGCGCGAGCCGATGTCACGCAGGTCGGTGACCCGCTCGGCGAAGTAGCCGCCGAGCGCCTCGAACTGGGCGCAGTACTCCTCGACCGCGTTGGCGATGGCCGTTGCCCGGCCCCGGCCGGCGGCGAGCTGCTTGTCGGCGGCCTTGACCAGACCCTTGTCCCGCGCGATCAGCGCGGTGGCCTTGAGGATCTGCTGGGCGGTGTCGTCGGCGTGCCGCGCCTTGCCCTCGAGGGACACCGCGACGGACTCGAACGCCGCCCGCACGTCGGCCAGTGCGGCCTCGCGGTCGTCGACGGCCGGCTCGTCGGCCGGTGGCCGCACCGGGGGCGCGACCTGCACCACCGGCCCGTAGGCCGACCCCGGGCTGACGCCGATGCCCTGGCGGGTCTCCGTCGACGCCACGGCACTCACTCCGCGTCGAGGTCGCGGGAGAGCAGCGCGACGAGGCCGTCGAGCGCGTCGTCGGCACCGTCGCCGTCGGCGGTGAGCACGACCTCCTCACCGAACTTGGCACCCAGGGCCATCACCCCGAGGATGCTCGTCGCGTCGACGGCGTCCTCGCCCGGGCGGCCGATCTCGACGTCGAGGCCGGTCTCGCTCGCGGCCTGGACGAACAGGGCGGCCGGGCGGGCGTGCAGGCCGACGGACGAGGCAATGGTGGCGGTGCGCTGTGCCATGGGGGTGCTCCTTCGTGCTCGAGGGGGGTGAGGGTGACGCTACCGGGCACCGGACGGGCCCGCGGGGTGGAACCGGACGGCATCCGCGCTGGCGTCGGATGCCGTCCGGAGCGCACCGCTCAGACGGTGGCCACCGCCTCGACCTCCACGAGCCGGCGGTCGCGCGACTTGAGGAAGATGACGGTCGTGGCCATCACGGCCACGCCGACGACGAGCGCCAGGAGGAAGAGCAGGATCTGGCCGAAGCTGCCCATGATGGGGAGCACCCAGATGCCGCCGTGGGGGGCCCGGATGCCGATGCCGAAGGCCATCGCGAGCGCCCCGCAGATCGAGGACCCGACGACCGACGACGCGATGATGCGCACGGGGTCGGCGGCGGCGAACGGGATCGCGCCCTCGGAGATGAACGAGAAGCCGAGCAGCCAGGCGGCCTTGCCGTTCTCACGCTCGGGCTCCGAGAACAGGTGCGGGCGAACGGTGGTCGCGAGAGCCAGGGCGAGCGGGGCCACCATGCCGGCGGCCATGACGGCGGCCATGATCTTCAGCTGGGGGCTGTCGGATGCCGCACCGGCCGTGGCGAGCCCGGCGGTGGCGAAGGCGTAGGCGACCTTGTTGATCGGGCCGCCGAGGTCGAAGCCCATCATCGCGCCGAGGATGGCGCCCAGCAGGATCGCGCTGGTTCCGCTCATGCTGTTGAGAGCGTCGCGCAGACCGTCGCTGAGGGCGACGATGGGGCGGCCGAGCAGGGTGATGAACAGGCCTGCGGTGATGAAGGTCGACAGCAGTGGGATGACGACGACCGGCATCACGCCACGGACCCCCTTGTGCACCTTCCAGCCGGAGATCCAGCGAGCGGCGAACCCACCGACCAGCCCGGTCACCAGGCCCCCGAGGAAGCCGGCGCCCATCGTGAACGCGATCGAGCCGCCGACGATGCCCGGCACCAGACCCGGCCGGTCGGCGATGGCGAAGGCGATGAAGCCGGACAGGATCGGCACGAGGAACCCGAACGCCGCCCCGCCCATGACGAAGCACAACGCGGCCCACGAGGTGAGGCTGAGGGCGTTGAAGCTCTGGGTGATGTTGAAGTCGCCCTCGGCCGTGAGGCTGTACTTGACGATCTCGAGGGCGCCCTGCTGGCCCATGGCCACCTGGGCGAGCATGAACGAGATCGCGATGAGGATGCCGCCCGCGGCGACGAACGGGATCATGTACGACACACCGGTCATCAGCCACTGGCGCAGCTTGGTCAGGGTGCTGGCGTCGTTGTCGACCTTCGTGGCGAGTCCGCCCTGGACCGCCGGACCGGCCGACATCGCCTCGGCCGCCAGCTGCGGGTGAGCCTTCCACTGGGCGGCGATCAGCACCGCCTCCTCGATCAGGGCCGGCCCGTCGGAGATGCCCTTCTTGACGCCGACGTCGACGATCGGCTTGCCGGCGAACCGGCCGGCATCCTTGACCGGAAGGTCGTGGGCGAAGATCACCGCGTCGGCAGCGGCGATCTCGGCCGCGCTGAGCGGCGTGGAGCCGGCCGAGCCCTGGGTCTCGACCTTCATGACGTGACCGGCGGCCTTCGCGGCGTTCTCGAGGGCCTCGGCCGCCATGTAGGTGTGCGCGATGCCGGTCGGGCAGGAGGTGACCCCGACGAGGGTGAGCGGGCGGGGGCCGTCGTCCACGGCAGTGGCCGTGGCTGCAGGAGCCGAGGCCGACGCGGCAGCGGCGTGCTTGCCGGGTGCGGCATCCGGCGTGGTCGTGGCGGCGGCAGTGGTCGCGGCTGCCGTGGTGGCGGCGGCCGGCGCGGCCGGAGCGGGGTCGAGCGCGACCTGCGCCTCGACGATGCCCACGACCTCGGCCTCGGTGGTGGCCGCGGCCAGGGCCGCCTTGAACTCCTTCTTCATCAGCGCGCGGGCGAGCTTGGGCAGCATCTGCATGTGGGCGTCACCGCCACCCTCGGGCGCCGCGATGAGGAAGACCAGGGTGGCCGGGCCGTCCTTGGCGCCCCAGTCGATGCCGTCGGTCGAGCGGCCGAAGACGAGGGAGGGCTCGGTGATCGCGGCGCTGCGGGCGTGCGGGATGCCGATGCCGCCGGGCAGGCCGGTCGCCATCTTGCTCTCGCGCTCGGAGACGTCGGCGAGGAAGGTGTCGAGGTCGGTGCAGCGGCCGCTGGCCACGAGCCGCTCGGCCAGGGCGCGAGTGGCCTCGTGGCGGTCGGCACCGGTCAGGTCGAGGACGACCTGTTCGTCGGTGATGAGGGGCATGGTGTTTCCTTTCGGGGTCAACGCAGGACGAGCGATGAGTCGGGGGAACGGGTCACCTCGACGGGGATGCCGTCGAGGTCGTGGGGGGCCGGCACGCGACTGCCGGGGAGGGTGACGGCGGCGGCGCCCCAGGCGACGGCGCCGGCGAGGGCGTCGGCGGGGGTGAGGCCGGTCGAGAGGCCGTGGAGCAGGCCGGCGAGCATGCAGTCGCCGGCGCCCACGGTCGAGAGGGGGGCGGTGATGGTGGCGCGGGCGTGCACCAGCTCGTCGGCCGTGACGAGGAGGGCGCCGTCGCCACCCAGGCTCACCGCCACCACCTCGATGCCGTCGGCGACCAGGTCGCGGGCCGCGGCGCGCACGTCGCCGATGGTGGGCAGCGGGTGCCCGACCAGCTCGGCGAGCTCCTCGTGGTTGGGCTTGATCAGGTTCGGGCGGGCGGCGACGGCCGCGGTCATCGGGCTGCCGGAGGAGTCGACGGCGACCCGGATGCCGCGCTCGCGCAGCCGGGTGACCAGCGCGGCATACAACGCGGTGGGGGCACCGGGCGGCAGGCTGCCGCAGCCGACGACCCAGTCGGCGCCGCCGGCGGCGTCGAGGGTGGCGGTGAGCAGGGCGTCGACCTCGGCCTGGCTGAGCCGGGGACCGGGCTCGTTGAGCTTGGTCGTGGTGCCGTCGGGCTCGAGCACGCTGACATTCATCCGCAGGGCACCGGCGACGGCGACGCTGCGACGGGCGACGCCGGCGGCATCCAGCAGCTCTTCCATCAGGTGGCCCTCGGGGCCACCTGCGGGCAGCACGGCGAGGGTGGGCGCGCCCTGTGCGGCGAGCGCCCGGGAGACGTTGACGCCCTTGCCGCCGGGGTCGACGCGGCTCGAGGTGGCGCGGTGCACCTCGCCGCGGTGGAGGGCGTCGATGACGATCGCCCGGTCGATGCTCGGGTTCGGGGTCAGGGTGACGATCACGCGGTCACGACCTCGGGGCCGGCCGCGCGCAGCTCGGCGGCCACGTCGTCGGCGAGGTCGCTGTCGGTGACGACGAGGTCGACGTCGGCGAGGCCGGCGAAGCGGTGGAGGTGGTCGTCGCCGGCCTTGCTGGAGTCGGAGGCCAGCACGACGCGGCGGGCCGAGCGGACCATGGCGGCCTTGACCAGCGCCTCGGCCTGGTCGGGGGTGGTGAGGCCGCGGGCGGCCGAGAAGCCGTTGGTGCCCATCACCGCGACGTCGACGACCACGCCCTCGAGGGCGCTGGTGGCCCATTCGCCGACGGCGGCGCCGGTGACCCCACGCACCCGGCCACCGAGGAGGTAGAGCGTGATGCCCGGGTGGGTCGACAGGGCCGCGGCGGCGGAGACCGAGTTGGTGAGCACGGTGAGGTCGAGGTCGGGTGGCAGCAGCTGGACGACGGCCTGGGTCGTGGAGCCCGAGTCGAGCAGCACCGTGCCGCCGCTGGGCAGCTCGTCGAGCACCCTGGCGGCGATCCGGCGCTTGACGTCGGCGAGGCGGCCGGAGCGGGCGGCGAGGGTGGGCTCGAGCTCGAGCCGCTCGACGGGGATGGCGCCGCCGTGCACCCGGCGCAGGGAGCCGCGGCGTTCGAGGGCGGTGAGGTCACGGCGGACGGTCTCGGCGGCGACCCCGAGGGACTCGGCGAGGAGGGTGACCTCGACCCGGCCGGCCTGGCGCGCCTCCGCCATGATCCGCTGCTGCCGCTCCGCTGCGTACATCGGGACTCCTTCGTCCTGACCGTGGGCCCCTCGTTGGGCCGATGTCGACCATCAAACCACTCGAACGGGTCAAAGTAAAGAGATACGGGCACCCGGTTTTGTGGTTATCGCGCCAGATGCGTGGATCTGGGATGGTTCCGGGGTCGGGTCAGGGGCTGTGGCGGATGCCGTGCCACCCCTCCCCGGGCCCCGCCAGGTCCGCGCTCCGGTCACCGATCGGTACCCCTGACCCCGACAGGCGACCTGACGATCACCTGACAGTCAGATGACGGCTCGTTCAGGTTCGGCGCCCCCACGGCGATGCGCGCCCAGCATGGGCGCCAATCGCATCGTCGAGAGGAGCGGCACATGTCAGTCAGGGACAGCGTCATCTGGAAGGTTCTGGTCGCAGGGGCGGCCGTCAGCGTCGTGGCGGCCTGCGCGTCGGTCACCCCGGGCTCCCCGCTCGCCCAGCACGAGCACATGGCGGCGCTGGCCGCCGCGAGCACCGGCCAGGTGCGCACCTACTACATCGCCGCAGACCGGGTGCTGTGGGACTACGCGCCCGACGGCAGGAACGACATCACGGGCAAGGCGTTCACGCCGGAGCAGCAGGTGTTCACCGAGCAGGGCCCCAACCGGATCGGGCACGCGTACTGGAAGTCGCTCTACCGCGCCTACACCGATGCGACCTTCACGCATCGGATCCCGACACCCGCCTCGTGTCCGGTCACGGCTCGCGTCTGTGACGACACGCTCGGCATGCTCGGACCGGTGATCCGGGCCGCGGTGGGCGACACCATCAAGGTCGTGTTCCGCAACCACACGCCGTACCCGGCCTCGGTCCACCCGCACGGCGTCTTCTACAAGAAGAACAGCGAGGGTGCGCCGTACTCCGACGGCACCTCGGGGGCGGCCAAGGATGACGACGCGGTGGCCCCGGGCTCGACGTACACCTACAGCTGGGACGTTCCCGAGCGGGCCGGCCCCGGCCCGATGGACGGATCCTCGGTGCTGTGGATGTACCACTCGCACACCGACGAGGTCGCCGACACCAACGCGGGTCTGATCGGTCCGATGGTGATCACCGCCAAGGCGATGGCCGACCCGGCGACCGCCATGCCGACCGACGTGGACCGCGAGGTCTTCTCCTACTTCACCGTCGAGAACGAGAACCAGAGCCCGTACCTCGACAAGAACCTCCAGGAGCTGGCCGGTCCGCCGAACAGCATCCCGGCCGACGACGAGGACGGCTTCGAGGAGAGCAACCTCATGCACTCCATCAACGGCTACGTCTACGGCAACGGGCCGCTGCCGACCGTTCGCGTGGGTCAGCGGGTGCGGTGGTACACGTTCACGCTCGGCACCGAGGTCGACCTGCACACTCCGCACTGGCACGGCAACACCGTGACGACCGCCGGGATGCGCAGCGACATGATCCAGCTCGAGCCCGGGATGATGATGGTCAGTGACATGGTGCCCGATGACCCCGGCACCTGGCTGTTCCACTGCCACGTCAACGACCACATCGTCGCCGGCATGATGGAGCGCTACCGCGTGGTCGGCTGAGCGCCGCAGCGAGGGGCGGGCCGGGTGCGCTGAGCGCCCGGCCCGTTGCGCTGCCCGCGAGGTCCCCAGCAAACCCGGGTCCTCAAAGGTATTCCGAAGATGGGTCCGCCACAGTGACCTTCAAGGAGGAGCCTGTGGCACATCTGCTCGTGGTCGACGACGAGCCGCGGATCGCGCGGTTCGTCTCGCGCGCACTGGAGTCGCAGGGGCATGGCGTCGAGACCGCGAGGACGGGTGAGGAGGCGCTGCTCAAGGCGGCGACCCTCGACTTCGACCTGACCATCCTCGACCTGCTGCTTCCCGGGATCGACGGGCACGCCGTGCTCCGAGAGCTGCTGGCGCAGGACAGCCGGGCGCGGGTCCTGGTCCTGTCCGCGGTGGGCGACGTCGAGTCGCGGGTGCAGTGCCTGCGGGCCGGCGCGGCCGACTACCTGGCCAAGCCGTTCGCCGTGGCCGAGCTCCTGGCCCGGGTCGACTCCCGGCTGGCGCAGGCTCCCGCGGCAGCGCCGTCCCGCTGGCTGGAGGTCGGCACGATGCGGCTCGACCTCCGACGCCGCGTCCTCCACGAGGGCCCTCGCTCGACGACCCTGTCGCAACGGGAGTTCATCCTGCTCCAACACCTGATGCAGCGCGCGGGTGAGGTGTGCACGCGTGACGAGCTGTTGTCGGACGTCTGGGGCTTCTGCTTCGACCCCGGTAGCAACGTCCTCGAGGTCTACGTCGGACGTCTGCGCGCGAAGATCGACCGGTGGCACATCGAGACGGTGCGCAATGTGGGCTACTGCTTCAGCGCGTGAGCGCCTGCTGCTCCCAGCGTGGGGCCTGTTCGCCGGGACCAACGCGGCCCTGATGTACGTCGTGGTCGGGGCCGAGACGATCCCGTTCCACTTCGTCTGGGTCAGCACCGCCGTGGTCTACGGGCTACGGCCCTGGTCACTGCGGCTGATGTGGCTGACCTGCCTCGCCGTGACCGTGGTGACCGGGATACCGCTCCTGCTGCGCGCCCGCAACGGTGTGATCGGCTGGGAGGAGACCACCGAGATCCCGTTGATGGCGCTGCTCTTCCTCGTCATGGTCTGGCACGTCCGCCGCAGGATGGCTGCGGCGGCCGACGCGCGCCGGCTCGCCCAGAGCGAGCGCCAGGCCCGCGAGCGCCAGCGGCGGTTCGTCCGGTTCGCCTCCCACGAGCTACGCACGCCGATCACGGTCGCGCGCGGCTTCACCGAGCTCCTCGGCGGGAAGCAGCAGGATCCCGAAGGCGTCGAGGACATCGAGGTCGTCCTCGACGAGCTCGCCAAGCTCGAGGGCATCGCCGCCCGCCTGCTCGCGCTGGCGCAGTCCGACGAGGACTCGATCCACGCCGAGGAGGTGGACCTGGCCGCCCTGCTCGAGCGGACCGCCCGGCGGTGGCGCGCGGGCGCCCCCACCCGGCGCTGGAGTGTCGACTGCCCCGCCCTGCGGGTGTGGGCCGACCCGTCACGGCTGGAGGTCGCGGTCGACAGTGCCGTGGAGAACGCGGTCCGTCACACCGACGAGGACGGCTCGATCGTGCTCCGCGGGCTCACCGCTGCGGGCGAGGTGTTCGTCGAGGTCGTCGACGACGGGATGGGGATCGCCGCCGGTGACCTGCCGCTGGTCTTCGAGCAGTTCCACAGCTCCGGTCCCCACGCCGGCACCGGCCTCGGCCTGGCCATCGTCCGGGCCGTCGCCGAGGCACACCACGGGCGAGTCAGCGCAGCCAACGCGCCCGAGGGCGGCGCGGTGATCACGCTCGTGCTCCCCGCAGGGGCGGGCGCAGGCGCGGCGTAAGCCTGGCCGACTCGGGCTCCCCGGGTAGGAGCCGCGTCTTCGCGCGGGCTCGGCCGTCTCGAGCTCCCCGGGTAGGAGCCGCGTCTCCGCGTGGGCTCCTGCGTCGCCCTCGCGGTGCCGCTCCCTGGTTCCACCCGGGGAGCGCGAACGGCCGGACTCCGTCCGGCCGTCTCGAGCTCCCCGGGTAGGAATCGAACCTACGTCGCTTGTCCTGATTCAAAGTCAGGCGGGCCCTGCCAGCAGACCAACCGGGGACCGCCGCGCGCTCTGGGCACACGGCATACCGGCGAGGGTAGTGGACCGAACTGGCCGCACGACGACCGCCCACGACGCCCCGGGGCTCCGGCCATCGGGCGGACGACGCCGCCACGCAGGCACAATGGCCTGGTGAGCGACCCTTCGACCGACAAGCCCTCCCGCGCCGCCCGATCCCGGATGACGGGGCGCGAGCGGCGCGAGCAGCTGATCGGCATCGGTCGCAAGCACTTCGCCGACAAGGGGTTCGAGGGGGCGACGGTCGAGGAGATCGCCGCATCCGCGGGCGTCAGCAAGCCGGTCGTCTACGAGCACTTCGGCGGCAAGGAGGGGCTCTACGCCGTCGTGGTCGACCGCGAGATCGAGAGCCTGCTCGCCTCCGTGCAGGGCGCGCTGATCTCCGGCGGCACCTCGCGCGAGATCATCGAGCGGGCCGCGTTGGCGCTGCTCGACTACGTCGAGAGCTCGACCGACGGCTTCCGGATCCTGGTGCGCGACAGCCCGGCCGGCCAGGCCACGGGGTCGTTCGCCAGCCTGATGAGCGACATCGCCAGCCAGGTCGAGCACATCCTCGCGGCGGAGTTCAAGAGCCACAAGCTCGACCCGAAGGCAGCGCCGATGTACGCCCAGATGCTCGTCGGGATGATCGCGCTGACCGGTCAGTGGTGGCTCAACTCGCGCAAGTTCAAGAAGCACGAGGTGGCGGCGCACGTCGTCAACCTGGCGTGGAACGGCCTCACCGGCCTGGAGGCCAGGCCGACCCTCACCACCGACAAGGCCTGAGCACCGCCGCGGCCCGACCGCCGACAGGGCCCGACCGCCGCGGCATCGCGCCGGAACCTTTACCTGGGCACCGGATCGGTTCCGGTGCCCAGGTGAAGGTTCCCGCATCGGGCGAGAAAGTTGGGACGGGTCAGGGGGTGGGGGTGGGCACCTTCTGCGCCACCGCGAACACCCGGCGGAACGGGAAGAGCACCCCGGCCGACGACCGCGGGTACGCGTCGGTGAGCGCCGCGGCGTACGGCCCGGTGAAGGCGGCGAGCTCGTCGGCGTCGGTGAGGATGTCGATGACGGGCCGCAGCCCGGTCGCGGCCACCCAGGTGAGCACCGGGTTGTCGTCCTCGCCGTCGGGGTCGAGCACGTGCAGGTAGGTCGTCTCCCACGCGTCGACGTGGCAGCCCAGGCGCGACAGGTAGCGCAGGTAGGTCGCGGGCTCCCCCACCGCCGGCAGGTCGAGCGCGGCCGTGAGCTCGCCCGCCCGCTCGTGGTGCTCGGCGGTCTCGCGCATCAGCCGGTGGCTCGGGGCGTCGAAGTTGCCCGGCACCTGCAGGGCGAACCAGCCGCCGTCGGCCAGCGCCTCGACCCAGGCGTCGAGCAGGTCGAGGTGACCCGGCAGCCACTGCAGCGTCGAGCTCGTCACGACGACGTCGGGGGCCTGGCCGAGCGAGGTGGGATCCCACTCGCGCAGGTCGGACAGCACCCACTCGACCCGCCCCTCGGGGTCGAGGTGTCGGGCCGACTCGAGCATCGACTCGGAGGAGTCGACCCCGACGACCCGGGCGTTCGGCCAGAGCTTGGCGAGGGTCAGCGTGGGCGGCCCGTGGCCGCAACCGAGGTCCACGACCAGCTGGGGGTCATCGGTGCGCACCTGGGCGACGAGGTCGGCGAACGGCCGGCTGCGCTCCCCCGCGTACCGGCCGTATGCCGTGGGGTCCCAGCTCGAGTGCTCGCGCATGTCGTCCTCCGGACCGTCGCTGTCTCGACGTCAAGAAACTTGATGGGCAGTAGAATCGGCGGCATGCCCGCTGACGATGTCGACCGTATCGTCTCCGCGTGGCGCCGTGAGCGTCCCGACCTCGACGTGAGCCCCCTCGAGGTGCTCTCCCGCGTGTCGCGCCTGGCGCGCCGCCTCGACCGGGCCCGCGGCACCGCGTTCGCCGAGCACGGGCTCGACGGCTGGGAGTTCGACGTGCTGTCGGCCCTGCGCCGCGCCGGCACGCCGTACCAGCTCAGCCCGGGCCAGCTCGTCACCGAGACCCTGGTCACCAGCGGCACGATGACCAACCGGGTCGACCGGCTGGTCACCCGCGGCTACGTCGAGCGCGAGCCCGACCCCACCGACCGGCGGGGCGTCATCGTGCGGCTCACCCCCACCGGGATGGCCGTCGTCGACGCCGCGTTGTCCGACCTGCTCGCCCACGAGCACGACCTGCTCGCCGAGCTCGGCGCCGGCGAGCGCGACGACCTCGCCGGGCTGCTCCGCCGCCTGCTGCGCCCGTTCGAGCGCGAGGGCTGAACCCACCCGCCAGCGGTCAGCCGACGACCTCGGCCGCCTCGAGCCACTCCAGCTCGAGCGACTCGCGCTCGTCGACCACGTCCCGCAGCTCGCGGTTCAGGCCGAGCACCTTCTCGTGGTCGGTCGCCGACGCGAGCATCGCCGCGTGCAGCTTCTCCTCGCGCTGGGAGAGCCGCGCGAGCTGCTTCTCGACCCGGGCCATGGTCTTGCGGGCCTCCCGCGCCTCCGCCGGGCTCACCGTCGACGAGACGCCGACGCCGCCACCCCCCGACGGCGAGGTCGAGGCGGATGCCGCGCGGCCGGCATCCGCGACCGACACCGCCGCCCGCTCGACCGCGGCATGACGCAGGCGGAGGTACTCCTCGACGCCGCCGGGCAGGTCGCGCAACCGGCCGTCGCCGAGCAGGGCGACCTGGCGGTCGCAGACCCGCTCCAGCAGGTAGCGGTCGTGCGAGACGACGAGCAGGGTGCCGGCCCAGCCGTCGAGGAGGTCCTCGAGCGAGGTGAGGGTCTCGATGTCGAGGTCGTTGGTGGGCTCGTCGAGCAGCAACACGTTGGGCTCGTCCATGAGCAGGCGGGTCAGCTGCAGCCGGCGCCGCTCACCACCGGACAGGTCGCCCACCCGGGTCTGCTGGCGCGGCCCGGTGAACCCGAGCCGCTGGGCGAGCTGGGACGCCGTGAGCTCCTTGCTGCCCAGCCGCACCACCGAGCGCACGTCCTCGACGGCCTCGATGACCCGCCGGTCGGCCCACGCCTCGAGCTCACGGACCTCCTGCGACAGAACGGCCAGGCGCACGGTCACCCCGACCTTGCGCTTGCCGGCCGTGAGCGGCACCTCGCCGGCCAGCGCCCGCAACAGCGTCGACTTGCCGGCGCCGTTGACCCCGACGATGCCGGTGCGCTCCCCGGGGGCCAGGCGCCAGGTGACGTGCTCGAGCAGCACCCGGTCGCCGAGCTGGATGCGGGCCTCGACCAGGTCGACGACGTCCTTGCCGAGCCGGGTCGTCGCGAAGCGCATCAGCTCGACGTCGTCGCGGGCCGGCGGCTCGTCGGCGATGAGGGCGTTCGCCGCGTCGATCCGGAACTTGGGCTTGCTCGTCCGGGCGGGCGGGCCGCGGCGCAGCCAGGCGAGCTCCTTGCGCAGCAGGTTGTCGCGCCGCTCGGCAGTGACCCCCGCCATCCGCTCGCGCTCGGCCTTGGCGAGCACGAAGGCCGCGTAGCCCCCTTCGTAGGAGTGCACCGCCCCCGAGTCGACCTCCCAGGTCTGGGTGGCGATCGCGTCGAGGAACCACCGGTCGTGGGTGATGGCGACCACGGCGTTGTCCGGGCGGGCGTGGCGCCTGACGAGGTGGTCGGCGAGCCAGGCGACGCCCTCGACGTCGAGGTGGTTGGTCGGCTCGTCGAGCAGGAGCAGGTCGGGCGAGGCGACGAGCAGGGCGGCCAGTGCGACCCGGCGGCGTTCCCCACCCGAGAGCGGGCCGACCGGGGCCGACATCCCGCCCACCGCGGGCGCGTCGGTGCCACCGAGCAGCCCGGTGATCACGTCGCGGATGCGCACGTCGGCCGCCCAGACGTGCTCCGGCAGGCCGCCGATGACCGTCTCGTGCACGGTGGCCGCGGGGTCCATGCCGTCGTCCTGGGTGAGCACGCCGATGGTGAGGCCACCCACCCGTGCCACCCGGCCGGAGTCCACCTCGCGCGAGCCCTCGAGCACGCGCAGCAGGGTGGTCTTGCCGCCGCCGTTGCGCCCGACGATGCCGATCCGGTCGCCGCCCCCGACGCCGAGCGACACGGCATCGAGCACCTGGGCCGTGCCGAGCGCGAGGGACGCGCGCTCGACGGAGACGAGGTTGGCCACTAGTCGACCCGGTGGTGGATGACGTGGGCGCCGTGGACCGGGCCGCTGGCCCGCCGCACGTCGCGCACCACGCCGCTCGCGGTGAGCGCCACGGCGAGGTCGATGCCGGCCTCGTTGTCGTCGACGAGGAAGGCCGTGGTCGGCCCGGAGCCGGACACGATGCCGCCCAGCGCGCCGTACTCCATGCCGGCGGACAGCACCTCGCCGAGGTCCGGGCGAAGCGAGATCGCGGCGTCCTGGAGGTCGTTGGTGAGCTGCGGGGCGAGCTCACGTGCGTCGCCACTGCGCAGCGCGCTCATCAGGGCCGGTGTGGCGACCGGCTCGGGCACGTCGTCGCCACCGCGCAACCGGTCACACTCGGCGTACACGGCCGGGGTCGAGAGGCCCCCCTCGGCCAGGGCGAAGACCCAGTGGTAGGTGCCGCGGGCCAGCACCGGCGCGAGCATCTCGCCGCGGCCGCTGCCCATCGCGGTGCCACCGGCGACGAGGAACGGCACGTCGCTCCCCAGCTCGGCGCCGAGCTCCTCGATCTCCTCACGGTCGAGGTCGAGGGCCCACAGGTGGTCGAGCGCGACGAGCGTGGCCGCGGCATCCGCCGAGCCACCGGCCATGCCCCCGCTCACCGGGATGCCCTTGCGGATGGAGATGTGCACGGGCTCGACGTCGAAACGGCCCCCCACGAGGCGGGCCGCACGCAGTGCGAGGTTGTCGCCGTCCTCTGGGACGCCGGCCGCCAACGGGCCACTGACACTCACCCCCCAGTCGTCGGCGACCGCCACCGTGACGTCGTCGTAGAGGCTCACGGCGTGGAAGACCGTGGACAGGCCGTGGTATCCGTCGTCGCGTCGCGGACCGACGAGCAGCTCGAGGTTGACCTTGGCCGGCACGCGCACGGTCACGAGGCCGGGTACGAGGGGGGCTGCGGTCATGCGCCCACCCTAGTCAGACGCGCGGGTCCCTACGCATGCTCGGCCCGGGCCGCCGTGCGGGCGGCGGCGATGGCGGCGAAGGCCGCGACGTCGAGCTGCTCACCACGGGTGCGGGGGTCGATGCCGGCGGCGACCAGCGCCTCCTCGGCGAGCGCCGGCGAGCCGGCCCAGGTGGCCAGCGCGGCCCGCAGGGTCTTGCGGCGCTGGGCGAATGCGGCATCCACGCATGCGAAGACCTGCTCGCGGGTGGCGGTCGTGTCCGGCGGCTCGCGGCGGTTCAGCATCACCAGCCCGGAGTCGACGTTGGGCACCGGCCAGAACACGCTGCGCGACACCGAGCCGGCGAGGCGCACGTCCGCGTACCAGGCGGCCTTCACGCTCGGCACGCCATAGGTGCGCGAGCCGGGCGGTGCGGCGAGGCGCTCGGCGACCTCGAGCTGCACCATGACCAGGATGGTGCGCAGGCTCGAGAAGAGCTCGAGGAAGCGCAGCACGACGGGCACCGAGACGTTGTACGGCAGGTTGGCCACCAGGGCCGTCGGCGGCGGCCCGGGCAGGTCGCGCACGGCCAGGGCGTCGGCCAGCACCACCTCGAGCCGGTCGACGAGCTCTGGGGCGTGCTGCGCGACGGTGTCGGGCAGGGCACCGGCGAGCACCGGGTCGACCTCGACGGCGACCACCCGGTCGACGACCGGCAGCAGGGCCAGGGTCAGCGACCCCAGGCCGGGGCCGACCTCGACGACGGTGTCGTCCGCTCCGACGCCGGCCACCCGCACGATCCGCCGCACGGTGTTGCCGTCGACGACGAAGTTCTGCCCCCACTGCTTGGTCGGCCGGATGCCGTGCCGCGCGGCCAGCGCGCGGATCTCGGCCGCCCCGAGGAGCGGGACGTCGGGGCCGTCGGTCATGCACTCACCCTAGCGACGCCCGGCACCACGACTTATTGCGGACAACCCACGCCCGGGGCCACCGAAGTGGGCCCCGGGCGTGGGTTTCCGCAATGAGTCGTCAGTCAGCGACGGTCAGGCGGCGTGCGCGCAACCCCACGGGCCGAGACCGGCCTTGGCGTAGTAGCGGTTGGCGACGGTGATCTGCTCGGCGCGCGACGCGAGGTCGGCGCGCGAGGCGAAGTCGCCGCCACCGTTGGCGAGCCACGACGCGGTCGCGAACTGCAGACCGCCGTAGTAGCCGTTGCCGGTGTTGATGCTCCAGTTGCCACCGGACTCGCACTGGGCGATGCGGTCCCACATGGCAGCGTTGGCCAGGTTGATGCCGGCGCCGGAGGTGTTGCCGGCGTTACGCGTGGAGCTGCTCGAGCTGCTCGAGCTGCTCGAGCTGCTGGTCGCGGCGGGGCGCGACTTGGTGCCGACCTTCACGACGGCGGCCACGGGCTTCTTGGTCACCTTCTGCGAGACGACCTTGGTCGTCGTCAGCTTGCCGTCGACCCAGGTCTTCTGGCGCACGACGACCTTGCTGCCCTTCTGGCCGGGCGTGACGACCTTGCTCAGGCCCTTGTAGAGCGAGGAGTCCTTCTGCCGGGTCGTCGAGAAGCCGATGGCCTCGGTGGCGCGCTCCTGCTTGGTGACCACGCGCTTGAGGACGACCTTCATGCCGTCGTCGAGCGCGGTCGGCATCGCCGGGGCCACGACGTCGTCGACCTTCTTCGTGACACCGAGCTCGGCCAGCAGGCCGAAGACGGTGGAGCTGGTCGAGGTGACCGTGCGGGTCTTGCCGTCGGCGACGAAGGTGACCTTCTTCGGGGTCGTCACCGCGAGGGTGAGACCGCCGCGGCCGAGCGGCTGGGAGCGGGAGGCGGAGAGCACGGCACCGTCGGCACGGATGCCGAGGTCCTGCAGGGCGGAGTCGACGTCGGTGGCCGTCGTCCAGTACTCCTTGGTCTGCCCGTCGACCGTGACCGTCAGCTTGCGTCCGTACCGCACCGAGATGTGGTCACCGTCGCTCACCGAGGAGGCGGGCGAGGGGACCACGACGTCGTGCGGGCCGACGGCGATGTCCTGCTTGTCGAGGACGTCGGCGACGGTGGAACCCAGGACGTGGACCGAGGTCGCCTGCCCGTCGACGGAGACCTCGACGGCCTTGTCGTAGTGGGCGACACCGACCGAACCGGCGGCCACGGCGAGCGCGGCGGCGCCCTGAGCGGCATGACGAAGAGGTCGAGAGAACAGCACAAGTGCTCCAGAGGTCGTGCTCCCCGGGCACCGGCGTCGGACGTCAGCCGCGGGCGGCCAGGACCCCGGGACGGGGAGCCTGCGTGGGTCCTGCACCCCCCCGACGTCAGCGGCGGATGGGGCGGATCCCACGTGTCGTCCGAGGCGAACCGGCCCCGGCCATTCCCTCCACCGTGCAGGACTTCGGGGGCGAAGGTCAAATTTCGGTAACGGGAGTTCGCTGAGTGGGCGCCACACTGGACACCTCATGTCACACCAGCCCCACCCGTTACGAGACATGCGTCACGCCGGCCCGAGCGGGCGGCATCCGGCGCCTCACCAGGGTCCGTACAGCCGCTCCGCGTTCTCGCTCAGCGCCTG
Organism: uncultured Actinomycetota bacterium; assembly: GCA_963695175.1. GTDB lineage: Bacteria > Actinomycetota > Actinomycetes > Actinomycetales > Dermatophilaceae > Fodinibacter. The sequence continues at coordinate 1,245,775 of CAVOGG010000004.1, read as the reverse complement.
GCACAGGGTGGGCACGGCCACGCCCAGCACCGCCGCCATCGCGCGCACCGTGAGCGGCACCAGGGCCGGGCTGTTGGTCGCCCCTCGCCACGGGTGCGGCGTCAGGTACGGCGCGTCGGTCTCGACCAGCAGCAGCTCGAGCGGGGTGACGGCCAGGGCGTCGCGCAGCGCCTTGGAGCTCTTGAACGTGACCGTGCCGCTGAACGAGAGGTGGTAGCCGCGGTCGACGCACTCGCGCGCCATCTCCGGGCCACCCGAGAAGCAGTGCATGACCGTGCGCTCCGGGGCACCCTCCTGCGCGAGCACGCGCAGCACGTCGTCGTGGCTGTCGCGGTCGTGGATCTGCAGGGTGCGGTCGAGCCGCTTGGCCAGGTCGATGTGCCAGCGGAACGAGTCCTGTTGTGCGGGAACGCCGTCGGGGCCGGTGCGGTAGTAGTCGAGCCCGGTCTCGCCCACGACTCGCACCCGCGGTAGCGCCGCGAGCCGCTCGATCTCGGCGTAGGCGGCGTCCAGGCCACCGCTGGCTGCCAGCCCCGGCACCTCGTTGGGGTGCAGCGCGACACCGGCGAGCACCTCGGGGTACCGGTCGGCGGCCTCGACCGCGAAGCGGGCGCCGGGCAGGTCGCACCCGACCTGGACGACCCGGTCGACGCCGACGGCACGAGCCTGCGCCAGCACCGGCCCGAGGTCGTCGACCGAGACCACGGCACCGTCCCGGCTGATGTCGAGGTGGGTGTGGTTGTCGACGACCGCGATGGGCAGCGGGTCGGGCGGCTCGGGGGCACCGCGCCGGCTGGGCTGCGACGTCACCGGGTCAGGCCCCCGCGGCCCGGGCGAGCTCCTCGTCGACCACCGACTCGTCGAGCTTCACGAAGACCGGGGCCGGCTTGCTGATCGGCGTCCCGACGGCGACCGGGCGCGACTCCCACCGCGGGGTGGTCGAGTAGTCGCCGGTGATGACGGGGTAGGTGCGGCCCTCGTCGCCGACGTCGAGCCCGGTGACCGTCTCGAGGTGCGGCATCGGCACGAACGAGCCGTCGCCGCCGAGCACCGCGTCGACCCGGTTGGCCGCGTGCGGGAGGAACGGCGCCAGCATCGTGTTCAGGTCGGACACGCACTGCACGAGGGTGTGCAGCACCGTCGCGAGCCGCTCGCGCTGGTCGTCGCCCTTGAGCTTGAACGGCTCGGTGCGCGAGACGTAGGCGTTGACCTCGCCGACGACACGCATCGCCTCGGCGATCGCGGCCTTCTGGCGGTGCCGCTCGAGCTGGCCCCCGACGGCGTCGAACCCGGCGAGCACCGTGGCCCGCACCTCCTCGTCGACCGGCTCGAGCGGGCCCGGCTGCGGGATCTCGCCGAAGTTCTTCGCGACCATCGCCGCCGTGCGCGAGACGAGGTTGCCCCAGCCGGCGACCAGCTCGGAGTTGTTGCGCTGCACGAAGTCGCGCCAGGTGAAGTTGGCGTCCTGGTTCTCGGGGCCGGCCGCGCAGATGAAGTAGCGGATGCCGTCGGGCCCGTACCGCTCGAGCACGTCGCGCACGAGGATCGTGTAGCCGCGCGAGGTGGAGAACTGCTTGCCCTCCATCGTGAGGTACTCGCTCGAGACGACCTCGGTGGGGAGGTTGAGCTCGCCGTAGGGCCCCGGCTCGCCGCCGCGGCTGCCCTTGCCGGCGTAGCCGAGCAGCTCGGCCGGCCAGATCTGGGAGTGGAAGGTGATGTTGTCCTTGCCCATGAAGTAGTGCGAGACCGCCTCCGGGTCGTTCCACCACTCGCGCCAGCGCTCGGGGTCGCCGGTGCGTCGCGCCCACTCCACCGACGCCGAGAGGTAGCCGACGACCGCGTCGAACCAGACGTAGAGCCGCTTGGTCGGGTTGTCGCGCCAGCCGTCGAGCGGCACCGGGATGCCCCAGTCGATGTCGCGCGTCATGGCGCGCGGGCGGATGTCGTCGAGGATGTTCAGGCTGAACTTGATGACGTTGGGCCGCCAGGTGCCCGACGCGGCACGCTCCTCGAGCCAGGCGCGCAGGGCGTCGGCGAGCGCCGGCAGGTCCAGCAGGAAGTGCTGGGTCTCGACGAACGTCGGGGTCTCACCGTTGATCCGGCTGCGCGGGTCGATGAGGTCGGTCGGGTCGAGCTGGTTGCCACAGTTGTCGCACTGGTCGCCGCGGGCCTCGCCGTAGCCGCAGATCGGGCAGGTGCCCTCGATGTAGCGGTCGGGCAGGGTGCGCCCGGTCGACGGCGAGATGGCGCCCTGGGTGGTCTGCTCGACCATGTAGCCGTTGCGCCAGACCTGGGTGAACAGCTCCTGGGCGACGGCGTAGTGGTTGGCCGTGGTCGTGCGGGTGTAGAGGTCGTAGGAGCAGCCGAGGTCGGTGAGCTCGCCGGCGATGACCGCGTGGTTGGTGTCGACGAACTCGCGTGGGGTGACCTCGGCCTGGTCGGCCAGCACCAGGATCGGCGTGCCGTGCTCGTCGGACCCGCTCACCATGAGCACGTCGTGCCCCGCCATCCGCATGTACCGGCTGAAGACGTCAGAGGGCACACCGAACCCGGCGACGTGGCCGAGGTGGCGCGGGCCGTTGGCGTACGGCCAGGCGACGGCGGAGAGGACCTTCATGGGGCCTGATCCTAGGCGGCGCCGGCACTCGCCCGGACGTCACCCTCGAGTGCGCTCCGAGGGCGGCCCCTTCACCCCACGGCGCCGATCCGCCGCGCTTCCGCTTCCGAGAGCGCGGTCCCCGGACACGTGATGATGGCTCGCACCCACGGTTCCATCGGGCGCGGGACCACCGCCTCGCGAGGGAAGCTGAGGGCGGCCTGGACGAGCGCGGTCAGCACGGCGGTGACGTGCTCGAGGCGTGAGCTCGCGTCGGCGAACACCGCGACGACCCAGGAGCGACCGTCGAGGTCGTACCCCCCTGCCCCGACGACCGCGGTGTGGCCGGCCTCCAGCAACGCGCACCGCTCGGCGTCGTCGCCGCTCCACTGGTCGGCGTAGAAGGCCCTGCCCTCACTCGCGCGGCGCCGCGCCGGGTAGTCGGTGAGGCTCACCGACCAGACCGGTGCACCGGCGCCATGGGCCGTCGCGTCGGCGGCGACCGACCCCTCGCACGTCACGTCGTACAACGTGCCCTCGTGCGTCACGCCCACGAACCAGGACGCGCTGCCCACGACGGCCGCCAGGCGACTCGCGACCAGGGCGAGGCGCGCGCGGGTCGACGCGGCCGGCATCCGGTCGAGCGTGTCGGCACTGTCGAGGACCAGGGCGGTCATCTCGTCGGGATCCGGGTACGCGGCCCCCACGTCGAGCGCCGCGGCGTCGCGCCGCGCCGTCGCCGCACCGACGGCGCCGGCGCTCGCGAGGGCTGCGCCGAGGACCTCCGCGAGGAGCCGACCCCGCTCGAGCTCGCTCAGGGCGAGCGGTCCGTCGAGGTAGGTCAGGTGCAGCTCACCCCACGCGGCGCTGCCACACGAGACCGGATGACAGGAGACGTAGCCCCGTACGGACCCGTCGAGGGCGTCCGGCGCACACCCGCCGGGCTCCCCGGGCCGCACCTCGACCGTGTCGCAGTCCAGAACCCTGAGCGCGTGGGGGGTGAAGAACGCGATCAGGGCCTCGATGGACGGGCCGGAACGTGCGAACACCAAGATGTCCAGGAGTGCGGCCGCACACACGAAGAGGTCATCGGGCACGGCGTGCTCCCGTCGTCACGCCCGGGCCGTACTCCTCGCGGTGCCGACCGACTGCTCTCCCTGCAGGGCGTGGTATCACCCGAGAGCGGTCTGCGGACGTCGAGAAAAGTGTGCTCCACCCTCGCCCCCTCGCATACCCCCCTATCGGGTGATATTTGCGTGACAACCGGGCCGGGCGCGAGGCCGGGATCGACCATGCTGGTCAGGAGGCCGCGAGCGCCACCCCGTCGTGGTCCGGGGTACCGGTGAAGCCCATCCCCCGCATCACCTGGAGGGAGTAGGCGGCGTACATGTCGTCGCGGTCGGCGCCCGTCAGGCGGCCGAACGCCTCGAGCGAGACCGCGCCGACGAGCGCGGAGACGGCGCCGGTGGCGATCGCCCGAGCCTCGACCGTCGCCCCCGCGCCGGGTTCCCGGGGACCCGCGGCCACCACCCGGGTCACGGCGTCGGGGAGTGCCGCGGGCACGAGCTCGCCGCTCGCGATGGCCCCGGAGACGGTCTCGACCGGGATGCTCATCAGCCGCACGGTGGCCCCCACGAGGTCGGGGTCGTCGGGGTCGACGCCCGACAACCGCGGACCGACCACCAGGGCGTACTCGTCGACGTGGTCGAGGGCCCACTGGCGCAAGACCACCGATCCCCGGAACCACCGTGTCATGCCGTCGTCGCCGGTGTGCACCTCCTGCGACTGCTCCAGGGCGGCTCGCAGCGAGTCGTGGGCGTCGACGCACAGGGCGGCCAGCAGGGACCCGTGGTCGTCGAAGTACCGGTACAGCCCGGAGGGGGTCATGTCGATGGCCCGCGCCACTCCCCGCATGGTGACGCCACGTGCGCCGTGCTGGCGCAGCTCGTCGAGGGCGGCCGCCTTGATCTCACGGACGGCGGACGCGCGCCCGCGCTGTCGCCGCGTCGGGGACAGCGCGGAGGGACGAGTGGAGGCCATCGGTTCCGGTTCCGTGCGCAGGGGTGGGTCGGTCGTCGCGGGGTGGCGGTGACGCGGGTGGAGCGAAACCCGATGGTATCGCCGCGGCACGGCTGTCGCGCGTCAGGGACACGAGTCATTGCGAACACTGTTCTCGATGTGTACGGTGTTCTCATTCACGGACGGGCTCGGGGTCCCAGCAGGGGGACCGTCGCGCCGGGTGTCGCGGATGAGGACGGCCTCCCTGCGCCTGCTCGTCGCCACCCGGCGACCCGGCCCGAGGAGAGCAATGACCGCGATCCTTCACCAAGGAGTCCGTTCCGGTGCGGCCGACCCCGGGCCCGGGTGGCCCGCCCGGTCGAGCGGTGGGGCAGCGCGATGAGCAGCAACGCCCCCTTCGCGACCGCGCGGCCCGTCCTCCGCCCCCGGCCGGCGGTGCACGTCGACCTGGCCGAGTACGGGCACGCGAAGGTGCGGCACGGACTGCGGCCGTGGCAGAAGACCCATCGGCTGCACACGGTGGCGACCGATGCCACGGCCGCGCTGCTCGGTCTCGTGGCGGGTCTGACCGTGCGCACCCTCGTCGTGGGCCATGACGCAGCGCTGTGGGGCTCCACCGAGGCGTTGCTGGTGACCTCGGTCGCGATCGGCGTGCTGTGGCTGGTCCTGCTCACGCGCCACGGTGCCTACGCCACGCGGTTCATGGGCGCCGGCAGCGAGGAGTACCGCGCCGTCCTGCGGGCCGCCGCGACACTCGTCGCTGTCGTGGCCTTCGCGTCGTTCACGCTCAAGCTCGAGTTCTCGCGCGGCGTGCTGCTCGTCGCCGTGCCCACCATGGTCGTCGCCGCGACCACCGGCCGGCACCTCCTCCGCCACCGGCTCGCGTCCGCTCGCGACCACGGGGAGTGCCTGCAGCCGGCCGTGCTCGTGGGGGACGCGAGGGCCGTGCTCGAGCTGGCCCGCCGGATCGGGGACGCTCCCCGCACCACCGGCCTCGAGGTCCGGGGCGTGTGCGTCACCGAGCTGTCCGACGTGGCGCTCGCACCAGCGGAGTTCTCCGCGATCCCGGTTCTCGGCGTCGAGGCCGACACCCTCGCCGTGGTGGACCGGGTGGGTGCGGAGGTGGTCGCCGTCGCCAGCGGCCCCAGCCTCGCCGGCCAGCCGCTCCGGCGACTCGGGTGGGCCCTGGAGCAGCGCAACGTCGACCTGCTCATCGACCCGGGCGTCATCGAGGTCGCCGGCCCCAGGCTGACCCTCCGTCGCGCCAGCGGGCTGCCGATGCTCCACGTCGAGCGACCTGTGTGCAGCGGAGCGCGGTATGCCGTCAAGCTCGCCGTCGACCGGCTCCTCGCCCTGGTCACCCTGGTCGTCTTCGCACCGCTGCTGCTCCTCCTCGCCCTCCTGGTGCGGATCGACTCCCCCGGCCCCGCGCTCTACGGCCAGAGGCGGGTCGGGGAGGGCGGCCGGACCTTCACCATGCTCAAGTTCCGCACGATGTGCGTCGACGCCGATGCCCGGCGTGACGCCCTCGAGTCCGGGAACGACGGCAACGGCACCTTGTTCAAGCTGCGCCGGGACCCCCGCGTCACCCGGGTGGGCGCGGTGCTGCGCCGCTACTCGCTCGACGAGCTGCCCCAGCTCGTCCATGTCGTGAGGGGCGAGATGTCGCTCGTCGGCCCCCGCCCGCCGCTGCCGGGCGAGGTCGACCGCTACGAGAGCGACGCCGTGCGCCGGCTGCGGGTGCGCCCCGGGATGACCGGGCTGTGGCAGGTGTCCGGACGAAGTGACCTGTCGTGGGTGGAGTCGGTGCGCCTGGACCTCTGGTACGTGGACAACTGGTCCCTGGCCCTGGACGCGCAGATCCTCCTGCGGACCGCCGGCGCCGTCGTGCGCGGACGTGGGGCCTACTGATGCGCGCCACGGCACGCACCTCACCACGTCGCCCGGGCTGCGGGACCTCCGGTCGGCAACCCGCACCACACTGCACCGCGCCCCCGGTACCGCGGCGGCGCCCACCCGAGGTCCGACCCCGCGTGGGGCCGGGATGCATCCACCAGCCGGCCGTGAGGGCGGAACCACCCCGCCCCTTGGTGGGCGTCAGCAAGGGGCGTGAGCAGTCATGAGAGTTGCCATCTTCGGCCTCGGCTACGTGGGGACCGTGACCGCCGCCGGCCTGGCCTCGCAGGGACACGACGTCGTCGGTGTCGACGTCGAACGGAGCAAGGTCGCCGCCATCTGCCGAGGAGAGAGCCCGGTCGTCGAGCCCGGCGTCGACCGCCTGGTCGCCCAGGCGGTCTCTGCGGGGAGGCTGCGCGCCACCACCGAGGTCCGCGAGGCGATCGAGGGTGCCGAGGTCTCCCTCGTGTGCGTCGGGACACCGTCCATGCCTCGCGGTGACACCAACCTCGGCTACATCGTCCGGGCCCTGGGCGACCTGCGCGAGGCGATGGCCGATGTGGCCCCGCCACCCTCGGGCTTCCACGCCGTGGTCATCCGGTCGACCGTGCCCCCCGGCACCGGGTCCTCGGTCGTCGAGCCCGCGTTCAGCCCCGAGCTGCTGCCCGCCGGGTGGACGGTCGGCACGGCCATGTGCCCCGAGTTCCTTCGTGAGGGTTGCGGGGTCGAGGACTTCTTCGCGCCGCCGTTCGTGGTCCTCGGAGCGCGGGACCCTCGCACCCGGGCGACCTGCGAGAGGCTGTTCGACTTCCTCGACCAGGAGATCCGGCACGTCGACGTGCCCACCGCCGAGGCACTGAAGTACGCCTGCAACGCCTTCCACGCCGTCAAGGTGACCTTCGCCAACGAGATGGGCCGCATCTTCTCGCAGTACGGCGTGGACTCGCGCAGCGTCATGGAGATCTTCTGCCAGGACCGCAAGCTCAACATCTCGCCCAGCTACCTGCGACCCGGCTTCGCGTTCGGCGGGTCCTGCCTGCCCAAGGACCTGCGCGCCCTGCAGAGCATGGCGCGGTCGAGCGGCATCGACGTCCCCCTCGTCAGCTCCACCCTGATCAGCAACGAGATCATCGTGCGCGCACTGGTCGACCGAGTCCTCGAGACAGGGCACCGGCACGTCGCGATCCTCGGGCTGAGCTTCAAGATGAACAGCGACGACCTGCGTGAGAGCCCCAACCTCGAGCTGGCGGAACGGTTCGTCGGCAAGGGCCTCGAGGTGCGCATCTACGACCCCATCGTCAACCCGGCGAAGCTCGTCGGCGCGAACCTCGAGCACCTGCAGAGCAAGCTGTCCCACGTCGGCAGGCTGCTGATGGACTGCCCCGAGGTCGCGCTGGAGGGTGTCGAGGTCGCCCTCGTGGCGACGTCCGACCCACCGAGCCTCGCGGCGCTCCAGGCCGCGCACCCGCAGCTGGTCATCGACCTCAACGGTCGGCTCGGGGAGGCCGTCGAGCACATCGACGGCTACCGAGGGGTGAGCTGGTGAGCACCCGGACCCGGGCCCCCGGGGTGCGCCCCCGGGTCGCGATCATCGTGCAGAACCTCCCGGTGCCCTTCGACCGGAGGGTCTGGCTGGAGTGCCAGTCCCTGGTGGCCCGGGGGTACGACGTCACCGTCATCTGCCCGCAGGGCGAGGGCACCGGCCCGTCCCAGGTCATCGACGACGTGCGGATCCTGGCCTACCCCGGGTACGCACCCGGCGGAAGCGCACGGGGATACGTCGTCGAGTACGCCTGGTCGTTCCTGGCCACCGCGCAGCTCGTGCGGGCCGCGCGGCGGGAGGGCCCCTTCGACGCGATGCAGGCCTGCAACCCGCCCGACATCTTCTGGCCGATCGCGCGGTGGCTGCGCCGGCGCGACGGCACGAGGTTCGTGTTCGACCACCACGACCTGTGCCCGGAGCTCTACCTCTCGCGCTTCGACGGCAGCATGGGCGCCCCCTACAAGGGCCTGCTGTTCCTCGAGCGCCAGACCTTCCGGGCCGCGGACCGGGTCACGTCGACGAACGAGTCGTACGCTGCCATCGCCTCCACTCGCGGCGGCAAGTCCGCCGAGGACATCAGCGTCGTCCGCACCGGGCCGGACCCGCAGCGCCTGCGGCGCCGGGAGCCGGTTCCGAGCCTCCGCCGCGGTCGCAACCACCTCGTGGCGTACCTCGGTGTCATGGGCCCCCAGGACGGCGTGGACCTCGCTCTCGGCGCGGCGGACATCGTGGTGAACCGCCTCGGGCGCCACGACGTCGCGTTCACCTTCATGGGGTCGGGGGACTGCTACGACGACCTCGTTCGTCGACGCGACGAGCTCGGCCTCACCGAGGCCGTCGACCTCCCCGGCCGGGTCCCGGACGACGTCGTCGGGGAGGTCCTGTCCACCGCGGACGTCGGGCTGTGCCCCGACCCGCTCAACCCGCTCAACGACGTCTCGACGATGAACAAGACGATGGAGTACATGGCGTTCGGCCTGCCGGTCGTGGCCTTCGACCTGCGCGAGACCCGGGTATCGGCAGACGACGCCGCCCAGTATGTGCGCCCCAACGACGTGGAGGAGTACGCCCGCGCCATCCTCGCCCTCCTCGACGACCCGGCGAGGCGCAGCGAGATGGGCCGCCGGGGGCGTGCACGCGTCGTGGAGCACCTGGCCTGGGAGCACCAGCGGGAGGGGTACGTGCGCGTCTTCGACGAGCTGGTGGGTCACGTGACCGACCGTGCACCCTTCGCGGACGCGGGGGCCTGACGTGTGCGGGGTCGCGGGGGCGTACCAGCAGCCCGACGGCAAGGTGCTCGTCACGGCCATGGTCGACCGTCTCGTGCACCGCGGGCCGGATGCCGGTGCCGTCGTCGAGATGGTCGACCCCGACACCGCGGTCGTGCTGGGCCACCGCCGGCTCTCGATCATCGACCTGTCGAGCGCTGCCGACCAGCCGTTCGCCAAGGGTGGCCTCACGCTCACCTACAACGGTGAGCTCTACAACTACCGCGAGCTGCGGCACGAGCTGGAGGCGCTCGGATCCGGCTTCGCGACGGCATCCGACACCGAGGTCGTCCTCGAGGCCTGGCGCGCCTGGGGGGCCGGCGCGCTGCGGCGGTTTCGCGGGATGTACGCCTTCGCGATCCACGACGAGCGCTCGGGCAGCCTCACCCTCGCCCGGGACCCCTTCGGCATCAAGCCCCTCTACGTGATGCCCCGCGGCGACGGCATCCTCTTCGCCTCGGAGCTCAAGGCCATCGTCGCAGCGGTGGGTCCCGAGCTCGCCATCGACCCCGGTGCGATGGTCGCGTCGGCCCTCTACTACTGGCTCCCGCAGGAGTTCGACGCGCTGCGCGGCGTGAACCGCCACCCCGCGGGCACCTGGGCCGAGTACCACCGCGACGGCTCGGTCAGCCGAGGCGTGTTCTGGGACACCGCGGCCGAGGCCGCCCGCGCGGCGCACGGACCCCGGGCGGACGTCCGCGGGGTCGTCGCGGCATCGGTGCGGGCGCACCTCGTCGCCGACGCCCCCGTGGCGTCGTTCCTCAGCGGTGGGCTGGACTCCAGCATCGTCACGCTGCTGGCCCACCGCAGCGACCCGTCGATCGAGGCGTACACCATCGCCTTCCGGCCCGAGGACCAGCGCCTGGAGTCGATGCCCGACGACGCGCGCTACGCCAGGCGCCTCGCCGACCACCTCGGGATCCGGCTGCACGAGATCGAGATCCACCCCGACGTCGTCGAGATGCTCCCCCGCATGGTCGACGTCCTCGACGAGCCGATCGGGGACCCGGCCGCCATCAACACCCTGCTCATGTGCGACGCGGCCCGCGACGCCGGCGTCAAGGTGCTGCTCTCGGGCATGGGCGCCGACGAGCTCTTCGGCGGCTACCGCAAGCACCTGGCGATGCTCGTGGCCGAGCGCTATCGCCGGATGCCGGCCACGCTGCGGTCCGCGATCGCCCCTGCCGTGCGCGCCCTACCCGTGGCGGTCGGTGGTCGGGGCCTGCGGACGGTCCGCTGGGCACAGCGCTTCCTCACCTTCGGCGAGCTGCCGGAGGAGGAGGCGTTCCGGCGCAGCTACACCCTCTACGACCGTGACGAGCTGGCCGGCCTGCTCGACGCCGGCCTGGCGGGCCAGGTCGACATCGTGACCGAGCGACACCGCGAGGTGTACGAGGACAACCGGCTCGACGACGTCGTGAGCCGGATGTGCCTGGCGGACACCCGGATGTTCATGCCGGGCCTCAACCTGACCTACACCGACCGGGCGAGCATGGCGGCATCCACGGAGGTTCGCGTGCCCTTCGTCGACCCGGTCGTGATGTCCGCGGCGTTCTCGCTGCCCGGCACGGAGAAGATCCGCGGCCGGCACCAGAAGGCGGCCCTCAAGGACGCCGCGCGGGACTGGCTCCCGCGCGAGATCATCGACCGCCCCAAGGCGAGCTTCGGTGCGCCACTGCGGGCCTGGGTGACCAACGACCTCCGGGAGCTCGTCGACGACGTGCTGCTCCGCGGGGACCTCGTGGGCAGCGGCTTCCTCCGGGCAGCTCCCCTTCAGCGGCTCGTCGACGACCAGCGCAGCGGGCGGCGCGACGAGGCCAAGCAGGTGTGGCAGCTGCTGAGCCTGGAGCTCTGGTACCGCAACGCGCGGGCCGCGGGGGTGGGGGCGCCATGAAGCAGGTGGCGCAGAACTACCGGTCGGGCGAGCTCGTCGTGCTCGACGTGCCCGAGCCGGCGTGCCGCCCGGGGGGCGTTCTCGTGCGCTCACTGTTCTCCCTGATCTCCACCGGTACGGAGCTGATGAAGGTCACCGAGGCGCGCCTCTCACTCGTCGGCAAGGCGCGGGCGCGGCCGGACCAGGTCAGAAAGGTGCTCGACTCGATGGCCCAGCAGGGGCCCGTCGCGACGTACCAGAAGGCCGTGGCCAAGCTCGACAGCTACACCCCGTTGGGGTACTCGCTGTCCGGCGTGGTCATCGAGGTCGGGGTCGGTGCGGAGGAGTTCGCGGTCGGCGACCTCGTCGCCGCGGCGGGGAACGACTTCGCCGTGCACGCCGAGGTCAACTGGGTACCCGTCAACCTGTGCGTGCCGGTGCCCGGGAACGTCGCCCCGCAGCACGCCGCGTTCGCCACGGTCGGCGCCATCGCGATGCAGGGCGTGCGCCGGGCTGAGCCCCAGCTCGGCGAGATGGCCTGCGTGATCGGCCTCGGGCTGGTCGGTCAGCTCGTCGTGCGGCTGCTCATCGCCGCCGGGGTGCGGGTCGTGGGCATCGACACCGTCGAGGAACGCTGCCGGCTCGCCGAGCAGGCCGGTGCCCTGGGCTGCGCCGGGCCGGGCGACGAGGGCGCGGCCTACATCGAGCAGGTGGTCCGCATCGCGACCGGTGGTCTCGGCGCCGACCACGTCTTCCTCGCTGCCGGTGGATCCACCAACGGACCGGTCGAGCTCGCCGCGCGCCTGGCCCGCGACCGTGCCCGCGTCGTCGACATCGGCAAGACCCGGCTGGACCTGCCGTGGAACGCCTACTACGAGAAGGAGCTGGACGTCCGCTTCTCGCGCTCCTACGGACCCGGCCGGTATGACGACCGGTACGAGCTCGACGGTGTGGACTACCCGGCCGGGTACGTGCGGTGGACGGAGCGGCGCAACCTCGGCTGCTTCCTCGACCTCCTCGCCGACTGTTCGCTCGAGGTCGACAGCCTCGTGTCGGGGATCCGCCCCATCGCCGACGCGGCCGAGGTGTACGAGCAGCTGCGCACCGGTGGCCTGCTCGGTGTCGGCTTCCTCTTCGAGTACCCCCGGGTGGAGGCCGTCGACGGCTCCGGCCACCGCTCCGTCCGACCGGGTGGGGCGCCCGCACCCTCGGCCCCCCGTGGGCCGACCCGCCCGACGACGCCCACGATCCGGGTCGGCTTCATCGGCGCCGGCAGCTACGCCACCTCCATGCTCCTCCCGCACCTCGCGAAGCACCCGGGCGTCACGTTGGGCCCGGTCGCCACGACCCGGTCGCTGTCGGCGCTCAACGCCCAGCGCACCTTCGGCTTCGAGTCGACGACCACCGACGCCGACGCCGTGCTGTCCGACCCCTCGGTCGACGCCGTCTTCGTCGTCACCCGTCACCACTCGCACGCCGGCTTCGTCTGCCGAGCCCTCGAGCACGGCAAGGCCGTGTTCGTCGAGAAACCCCTCGCCCTCACTCGCGCGGAGGTCGACGGCATCCTCGACGTCGTCGAGCGCACCGGCAACGACCGGATCATGGTGGGCTTCAACCGTCGCTTCGCACCGCTCCTCGCCGGCCTGCGGGAGCGCTTCGGAGTGACCGGCACCCCGATGAGCGCGCGGTACCTCGTCAACGCCGGTCCGGTGGCGGCCGGCAGCTGGTACCTCGACGAGCAGCTCGAGGGCTCGCGGTTCCTCGGTGAGGGCGGCCACTTCATCGACACCCTCAGCTGGTGGGTCGGGCACCCCCCGGTCGAGGTGACCGCGGTCGGGACCCCCGGCGGATCCAGCCTGCACGCCACGCTGCGCTTCGACGACGGCTCGTTGGCGACGGTCACCTACTCCACCGACGGGGACCGGCGGGTGCCCAAGGAGACCCTCGACGTGTCCGGAGGCGGCCGGAACGCCCGGCTCGACAACTTCGCCCGGGCCACCGTGTGGACCCGAGGTGGCCGCCACACCAAGCGCTCCTCCCTGACCGGTCAGGACAAGGGCCAGCGCGCGGAGCTGGCCAGCTTCCTCGAGGCGGTACGGCTCGGTGCGGTGATGCCGATCGGTCTCGACTCGCTCGTCGCCACCACCCGCGCGACCATCGCGGTGGGCGAGAGCCTCGTCTCGGGCGGGCCGGTGACCCCGTGAGCCGGTCGACCCAGTGGTACGTGCATCGACTCCGCCGGATGACCCCGGAGGAGGTCATCACGCGCGTCGGCGACCAGCTGCGACAGGTGCGCTGGGCCGAGCGCCAGGTACGACCGGGTGACGCGTGGATCCCAGTGGGGGCCCTGCACCCCCGCCGGGCGATCGCCAGCCCGGTCGCGCGCGCGGCCCGGGTGCTCATCGCGCCCGCGGCCGCGCGTCGGCTCGTCGCCGCCGCCGACCGCCTGCTCGCCGGCGACTGGGAGGTGCTCGGCACGCCGCGGCCCGACGTCCTGGACCCTGACTGGTTCCGTGACCCCGTGACGGGCACGCGGGCTCCGGACGCCGCGCTGGCGTTCCGCATCGACCACCGCGACGAGTCGGTCACGGGGAACGTGAAGTCGGTGTGGGAGCTCTCCCGCCACCACCACCTCACCGTGCTCGCAGCGGCGTGGTGGCTCACGGACGACACCCGCTACGCCGATGTCGTTGCGGCCCAGCTTCGCTCGTGGTGGGGTGCGAACCCGTTCCTGTCCGGCATCCACTGGACGAGCGGGATCGAGCTCGGGGTGCGGCTGACGAGCTGGGTGTGGATCAGGCGCTTGCTCGACGACTGGCCGGGGGTCGCCGACCTCTTCGAGGACAACCCCCAGGCACTCGCCCAGCTGCACTGGCACCAGGAGCACCTGGCGGCGTTCCGCAGCCGGGGGTCGTCCGCGAACAACCACGCCATCGCCGAAGCGGTCGGCCGGCTGGCGGCGGCCTGTGCCTTTCCGTGGTTCGCGGAGAGCGAGGGCTGGCGGCGGGAGGCGACCCGTGACCTGGAGCGCGCGCTGGCCGCCAACACCTTCCCCAGCGGCATCAACCGCGAGCTCGCCACCGACTACCACCGGTTCGTGACCGAGCTCGGGCTGGTCGCCCTCGTCGAGGCCGAGGCCGCGGGGCACCCGCTGGACGACGCGACCAGGTCGCTCCTCGTGCGCTCCCTCGACGCCGCCGCCGCCCTCCTCGACTCCACCGGCCGCGCCCCGCGTCAGGGCGACGGCGACGAGGGGCGCGCGCTCCTGCTCGACGACCCCGACGACGACCCGTGGGGGGTCCTGCTGGCCTGTGGCGCAGGCGTCCTCGGCGCCTGCGAGTGGTGGCCGCCCGTCTCCCCGGGGGTCATGAGCACCCTGCTGGGTGCGGTCGCGCCGGCAAGCGTGGTGGCCGAGCGGCCCGGGGTGGCCCCCGCGGCGTTCGAGGATGCCGGGCTCCACGTCCTGCGCACGTCACCGACCGACGGGCCCGAGATCTGGTGCCGTTGCGACGGCGGCCCCCACGGGTTCCTCTCGATCGCTGCCCACGGTCACGCGGATGCGTTGTCGATCGAGGTCCGGCACGACGGCGTCGACCTCTTCGTCGACCCGGGCACGTACTGCTACCACGGGGAGCCCGAGTGGCGGAGCTACTTCCGCTCCACGCGCGGGCACAACACCATCGAGGTCGACGGCGAGGACCAGGCGCGCGAGGCAGGTCCGTTCATGTGGGCCGAGCACGCGGATGCCGTCGTCGACGGCGTCGACCCCGGCCCCGACGGGGCCCAGGTCTGGGCGGCCCACCACACGGCCTACGCGCGCCTCGACGCGGCGCTCTGCCACGACCGCGAGGTCCTGCTCGACGGCACCGTGCCGCGCCTCATCGTCACCGACACCCTGACGGGCAGTCGTGAGCACCGACAGCGGATGTCGTGGCACCTCGGCCCGGACGTCACGGCCGAGCTGCTCGACGGCGTGGCCGAGCTGAGCTGGGTCGGGCGGAACGGCGAGCTCCAGCACGGGCACCTCCGGCTGCCGTACGCGCTGGAGTGGTCCGCGCACCGGGGGGAGACCGACCCACCCCTGGGCTGGTACTCGCCGCGGTTCGGCAGCCGAGTGCCGACGACGAGCCTCGTCGGGGAGGGCAGCTTCACCGGCACGCTCACCCTGCGAACCGTGCTCGACCTCCCCCGCACCCACCCCCGACCCCACCGCACCGAGCCGGAGCCCGTCGGCATCGCACTGGGCGACCGGGACTGAGGGGGTGGAGACGTGAGCGAGCAGGGAGTCGACCTCCGTTCGACCTGGGCCGTGCTGCGCCGCAGGCGCGGGTCGCTCGCCGCCGCTGCGCTCTTCGGTGCCGTCGCGGGCGCGGGCCTGCTCTACGTGCTGCCGTCCCCCTACGCGAGCACCAGCGTGGTCCTCCTCCCGACCGCGACCCAGGCCGGCTCCGGTCGCACCGGCGGCTACGACGCGGAGACGCAGGTCCTCATCGCGCAGAGCGCCGACGTGCTGGGCCGCGCGGGACTCGCGGTCACGCCGAACCTCTCGACCCAGGGGGCCCAGGACCGGGTCACGGTCGAGGCGCCCACCTCGTCGATCCTGCGGTTCACCGCCCGCGGTACGACCAGCGACGCGGCCGAGCTGCTGTCCGCGGCCTCCGCGCAGTCGTTCGTCGACTACCTCGAGCAGTCCGCGAACGAGCTGAGCCGGACCAGGCGCGAGACACTCCAGGGCCGCCTCGACACCCTCAAGGGCAGCCTCGACGCCCTGAACGCGCAGATCCGCAGGACCTCGGCGCGGCTGGTCGGCGAGCCCGCCGGGTCGACGGCGGGGCGGGCGGACGCGTCGGCGATCGCGGCCCTCACGGCATCCCAGGGCCAGACGGTCCTCGAGATCGACAACGTCCAGAAGCAGCTGGCCGGCGACGAGGCCGACGGTGGCCAGGTCGCTGCCGGCGCCAGCGTCATCCAGGGAGCGTCCCCCGGCCAGCAGTCGGAGTTCGTGACCCGCGCCATGACCTTCGTCGCGGGCGGCGCCACGCTGTTCTTCGCGGTGACGGCCCTCTTCCTAGCCCTGACGAACCGCCGCGACCCCAAGCTGCGTTCCCGTGACGAGATCGCCGACGCGGTGGGCATCCCGGTGCTGGCGTCCTTCCGCACGCGACCGGCACGCACCGCCAAGGGCTGGGTGGAGCTGCTCGAGGGGTACGCACCGGCGAACGTCGACGGGTGGGCACTGCGCCAGCTGCTCCGCGCCGTCGCTCCCACGCCGGGCCGGTCCGGGAGCGGGGCCGTGGGCGACGGTGCACCGCTCGTGGTCGTCGTGTTCAACCTGTCGAACGATGCCGGCGCGCTGGCCGCCGGGCCACAGCTCGCCTCGTTCGCCGCCTCGATGGGCACCACCACGCAGCTCGTCGCCGCCCAGCCGCACGAGTCGGCCAACGCCCTGTGGGCCGCCTGCAGCCGCGTCGCCGAGGAGTCGGACCCGCGGCCCGCGCTGTCCGTCACGACCCGGCTCGACGCCCCGGCGGAGGGCGAGCTCATGGTGCAGCTGGCGGTGCTGGACAGCGACGACCCCGAGCCGGACTCCCGGCTGAGTGCCGGAGCCGTGGCACTGCTCGCCGTGAGCGCGGCGTCCTCGACCCGGGTGGCGCTGGCCGACGCGGTCGTGGCGGCGGACCGGGCCGGGCTGGTCATCGACGGCCTGGTCGTCACCAACCCCGACCCGCTCGACCGGACCTCCGGCCGCCTCGTGCCCCGTGATCGTCCGAGCTCCGGCCCGGCGGCGCCCACGGTGCTGAGCACCCCGGTGATCGGCCGCCCACCGGCCCGCTCCGCCCCGAAGCGAAACCGGACGCAGGGGGGAAGCGGGAGATGACGGACTTCAGCTGGCGCATCGACGACGAGGACGGCGACCCCGAGCTCACCGGTACCCCGCAGCCCCTGGTGGTCACGTGGCGAACCATCCGCGATGCCCTCCGCCGGGCGTGGCGCTGGTGCGTCGGCGCGGTGCTCCTGGGTGGGCTGGTCGGGATGCTCGCCCTCGCGGCACTGCCCCACCCGGCGTCGGCGAGGACGACCCTCCTGCTCGTGCACCCCAACGCCGACGACCCGTCAGCGATGTCGACCGACGTGAGCCTGCTGATGACCCGCGCGGTCGCCACCGACGTCATCACCCGGCTGCGCCTGCCGAACGCCACTCCCGACTCCCTGCACGGGTCCATGACGGCCGACGCCCTCACCGACCAGCTCCTCGAGCTCACGGTGACCGCGCCCGACGACCCCGCGGCGATGACCCGCTCCAGCGCGATCGTCGACACCTTCCTGGCCTTCCGCGGCGAGCAGCTCCGCTCGATCTCGGAGGGGATCGTGTCGGGTTACCAGAAGCGGATCAGCGACCTGCAGGCCCGCGTCGACGCGCTGACCAAGGACTACGAGAAGCTGCGGGGCTCGTCGTTGGCGGCCCAGGTGGCCGCGAGCGACATCCTGAGCCAGCGAGCCCAGCTCGGGTCCCAGATCTCCTCGATGCAGCAGGCGATCGAGGACGCCAGGCTCCAGACCGAGTCCGCGGTCACCGCGACCCATGTCATCGACGAGCCCTACGCGAACACGCGCGTGTCCAAGCGCGCCGTGGTCCTGTACGGCGCCTCCGGTGCCCTGCTGCTCGGCACCCTGACCGTCGGCGTGGTGCTCTTCCGGGCGCTCACCTCCGACCGCCTCCGCCGTCGCCGTGACATCGCGGACGCGCTCGGTGTGCCGGTGCGGGTGGGGGTCGGCCCCCTTCGGGCCCCCGGACCGGTCGCCCGGGCCGGCCGCTGGCTGCGCACGCGGATGGCCCACCTGCTCTCCGGGCTGACCCGCGGACGGTACGGACGTGCCCCCCGGAACCGGGCGGAGCGCGACCTCGAGGCGCTCGTCCGCGCACTGGACTCGGCGCTGCCCGGCCGCACCCCTTCGCGGTCGGACGCCGGTCGCAAACCCCGGGAGGGCCGGCGCCGGGCGCGTCAGGCGACGGGCCCGACGACCCTCGCGCTGGCCGCGATCGACGACACCGAGACGGCATCCCGGGTGCTCCTCGCCGTGGCGGACCGGCGGGCGCAGCAGGGCAGCCGGGTCGTCCTCGTCGACCTCACCGAACGTGGCTCGCTGGAGGCGGCGGCCCGGCACCGGCAGGGCGGGCGGGCGCCAGTGGCCGATCCGGCTCCGGTGGCCGGCACGGGGGATGTCGCGCATCACCCGGTGGTCCTGCGCCCACCGGGTGATGCACCCCTGTTCCGCGGTCCGCGCAAGCCGGCGCGGCGACACCCCGCACCCCCTGACATGCTCGGCGACCTCCTGCGGGCCGAGTGGGAGAACGCGGACGTCGCGCTGGTCCTCGTCGAGATGGACCCCGGCCTGGACATCGACACCTTCACGACCTGGACCTCCCGCATCGTGCCGCTGGTGTCCGCGGGGCGCGCGAGCCGCGAGCTGCTCCGCACGGTGGCCGGGATGGTCGCGAGCGCCGAGCTCGACATGCCCTTCGCCCTCGTCGAGGGTGTCGACCGCTCCGACGAGACCTCCGGTGCGGCCGAGCCGCTGCGCGCCGAGGCAGCCGACCCCGTGGCGGGTCTGCGATGACCGCGCCGTCCGCCGCCGTCGTACGGCCATCCCCTCGCCCGCCGGTGAGGTACCACACGGGCGCCCGCGACCTCCCCCGGCTGGTGCTCTACGCGTGGGCGGCTCTCTTCCTCAACGTGCTCGCACCCGGCGGTGAGTCAATCCTCCCCCTGCCCCACTTCGTCATGCAGGTGCTCGCCCAGGGATCGCTGCTGGTCGCCGTCCTGTTCGCCCTCCTCGCCAACCGACGGCTCGTCCTGCGCCCCAACCTCCTCCTCGTGCTGCTCAGTGTCCTGGCCATCACGTCGTTCATCGTGAGCCTGCACAACGAGTTCATCGTGGGGTCGGTCTACCGCGGGTTCCGCCTCATCACCTTCGTGGCGGTGCTGTGGTTGCTGTCGCCGTGGTGGGGCCGGCGCGACCTGGTGCTGCTGCGCGCCCACCGGGTGTGCCTGTGGGTCGTCCTGGTCAGCGTCGTCGCCGGTGCCGTGCTCGCGCCAGGCATGGCCTTCTCGTTCGGCGGACGGCTGTCCGGGACGCTGTGGCCGGTTCCGCCGACCCAGGTGGCCCACTACGCGGCCCTGCTCTTCGGCACCTCCGCGATCTTGTGGATGTGTCGCATCATCACCGGCCGACACGCCCTCCTGGGCGTCGCGATCGGGACGGTCACCCTGATCGGGACGCACACCCGGACCGCGCTCATGGGAGCGGCCATCGGCCTCGGGCTGGCCTCCGCCAGCCTGTTCCTCGGGCACGCCAGGGCCCGCCGGGTGTCGGTCTCGACGCTCGTCGGGATGATGGCAGGCACCCTCCTCTTCGCGCCCCAGATCATCACCTGGCTGGCCCGGGGGCAGTCGGTGACCGAGGCCAGCCAGCTGACCGGACGCACCCAGGTGTGGTCGGACGTCTTCGCCGCGTCCCGCCCGGCACTCGAGCAGTTCTTCGGCTCGGGCCTGTCCAACAAGTCCTACGAGGGTCTGGCCATCGACAGCAACTGGGTGGCCACCTACGTCGACCAGGGCTGGTTCGGCATGGTCATCGAGGCGAGCCTCCTCGTGCTCCTGCTGCTCGCGGCCGTGACCCACGTCCGGGGCCCGCGACGCGCGCTCGCCCTGTTCATCATCGTCTACGCCATCGTCGCGTCCGTCACCGAGACGGGGCTGGGCGACGCGTCGCCGTACCTCCTCGACCTCGCCGTGGCGGCCTCCCTGCTCGCGTCCCCGGCCCATCGCGCGGCCCCTGCCGACCGGGAGACGCCATGACACCACGCGGTCTGCGACACCACGACGTCGACGGTTCCTGCCGGAGCCGACGGCGGTGCAGAAGGGAGCCCACTCGATGACGACACTCACCGTTGACCGGCCGGCCCACACCCGGCCCGGCGTCCTCCTCGACCGGGACGGCACGATCATCGCGGACACCGGTTACGTCGGGAGGACCCGGGACGTGCGGTTCCTCGACGGCGCCATCAGCGCGATCGCGCGGCTCAACGCCGCCGGCGTGCCCGTCGCCGTGGTCACGAACCAGGCCGGCGTCGCTCGCGGCATGTACGAGCTCGAGGACGTCCACCTCGTGCACAAGCACATGGCCGCCGAGCTCGCCACGCACGGTGCACACGTCGACCTGTGGCTGTTCTGCCCCTACCACCCGCAGGGCACCGTGCCGGCCTTCGCGCGAACGAGCGCTGACCGCAAGCCGGGACCCGGCATGGCGCTGGCCGCCGCGGACGCACTGGGACTGGACCTCACGGCATCCTGGGTGGTCGGCGACAGCGCGTGCGACGTCGGGCTCGCCCGGGCCGTCGGTGCCCGCGCCCTCCTCCTCGGCGGGGTCCCCGCCGAGCCGCCGGACACCGACGTCCGCCAGGTCGCGGACCTCCGCGCCGCCGTCGACACCGTGCTGGCCGAGCTCGCGGGGCCGCGCGAGGACACCCCCGTCGTCGCGTTCCCCGCCCGTCGCTACGCGGACGGCGCGAGCTACGCGCGCCAGTACACGCGCGAGCTGGAACGGGCCATGTCGAGCATCGACCTCGGCGAGGTGGAGCGCGCCGCCGAGGTGCTCGCACGCGCCTACCTCGACGACCGGGTCGTGTTCTCGTGCGGGAACGGCGGCTCGGCATCCATCGCCAACCACTTCCAGTGCGACCACGTCAAGGGAGTGCGCACCGGCACCGGTCTCACCACGCGCGTCGTCAGCCTGAGCACCAACATCGAGATCTTCAGTGCCATCGCGAACGACATCGGCTACGACGCGGTCTTCGAGCACCAGCTGGAGTCGCTCGCGCGGCGCGGTGACGTGCTCGTCGTCATCTCCTCGTCGGGGCGGTCGCCCAACGTGGTGCGCGCCCTGAAGTGGGCGCGGGCCCACGAGATGCCGACGATCGCCCTGACCGGCTTCACGGGCGCCCCGGCCCGCGAGATCGCCGACGTCTGCCTCCACGTGGACGCGCACAACTACGGCGTCGTCGAGGACGCCCACCAGTCGTGCATGCACCTGCTCGCTCAGTACGTGAGGCAGTCCCTCATGAGCGACGCCGACGTCTGCGGGCAGGTGTTCTGAACCCATGCGCGTCGCCATCAACCTCCTCACCGACGACCCCCGGACGCCGTCGGGGGCCCACTGGTTCTGGAAGCAGGTCATCACCGAGATGGTGCCCGTTCTCGCCGAGGACGAGGAGCTGCACCTGCTGGTCAGCCCGAGGATCCGGGGCGAGCACCTGGGGTACGGCCCGAAGGTCCGGTACATCACCTTCCCGTGGTCCAACGAACGCCGGACCCTGCGCACGCTGAGCGAGCAGGTGTACGCCCCGGTGCGGTTGCCGCGGTCGGGCATCGACGTGTTCAACACACTGATCGCACCGATCGCCCGACCCGCCCCGGGGCTGGTGGCGCACTTCAAGACCCTGCACGCGTTCACGATCCCCGAGGCGATCAACCCCCTGGTCCGCTGGTACCGGCGCACGGGGTACCCCCACACGGCGCGGGTGGCGGACGTCGTCATCATCAACTCCGAGAGCCTGCGGCGGGAGATCGAGACCTACCTCGACGTCGACCCGGCCAAGCTGCGCCTCATCCCCGAGGCGGTCGACCACGAGGTCTTCCGCCCGGGGAACCGCGACGAGGCGGCCGCCCGGCTGCGGCAGGAGCGCGGCATCGACGGCCCGTTCGTCCTGTTCGTCTCGTCGCTGTGGGCCTACAAGAACTGCGACGGGCTGCTGCGGGCGTTCGCCCTCACCCGGACCCGGCTGCCCGACCACCGCCTCGTCGTCGTCGGGAGCGCGGCCGACGCGGAGTACGCCGGCCGGCTGCGGGCCCTGGCCGGCGAGCTCGGGATCGCCGACCGCGTCGTGTGGGTCGGCGGGCTGCCCCATCACGACACCCTGCCGTTCTACCGGGCCGCCGACGCGTTCGTGTACCCCTCCCACAACGAGACGTTCGGCCTGCCCATCCTCGAGGCGATGGCGTGCGCGTGCCCGGTGGTCACGTCCGACCGCAGCGCGATGCCGGAGACGGCCGGCGGCGCCGCCGCGCTCGTCGACCCCGACGACCCCGGGTCGATCGCCGACGCCATCGTGGCCGCCTGCGGGGAGCTCGGTCCCCGGCTGCGCGAGCTGGGCCCACCGCGGGCGGCCGAGTTCACCTGGGCCGCGACGGCGAAGGCGACCCTGGAGGTCTACCGCGAGGTCCACCGGGCTCGGGGAGGTCGACGATGAAGGTGCTCGTCACGGGCGGAGCCGGGTTCATCGGCTCCCACACGACCGACCGACTGGTCCGCGAGGGGCACGAGGTCACCGTGCTCGACGCCCTGACCTCCCCCGTCCACCGCGACGGCGTGCCCGGCTACCTGACCCCGGGGGCCGACCTGTTCGTCGGGGACGTGCGCAACCGCGACCTGCTGGCCAACCTCCTGCGGCGCACGGATGCCGTCTACCACTTCGCGGCCTACCAGGACTACCTGCCCGACTTCTCCCGGTTCACCGACGTCAACGTCGTCTCGACCTCGCTGATCTACGAGATCGCCGTCGCCGAGCGGCTCGACCTCCAGCGGGTGGTCGTCGCGTCGTCGCAGAGCGCGATGGGCGAGGGCCTCTACCGCTGCCCGGTCGACGGCGAGCAGACCCCGGGCATGCGGCCCGAGGGAGCCCTGCGTGCCGGAGTGTGGGACATCCCCTGCCCGGTCTGTGGCGGAGGGCTGGAGATGCTGCGCACCCCCGAGCGCGTGTCGAACCCGCAGAACGCCTACGGGATGTCGAAGTACGGCGAGGAGCTGGTGGCCCTCAACCTCGGCCGCCGGTACGGCATCCCGACGGTGGCGCTGCGCTACAGCATCGTCCAGGGCCCGCGGCAGTCCGTCTACAACGCCTACTCCGGTGCCTGCCGGATCTTCTCGCTGCACTACCTCCTCGGCAGCGCCCCCACGCTGTACGAGGACGGCGCGATGATCCGCGACTACGTGAACATCCACGACGTCGTGGACGCCAACCTCCTGGCCCTCGACGACGACCGGGCCGTCGGACGGGTGTTCAGCGTCGGGGGCGGCACCCCGTTCACGACCGCGGAGCTCGCCGAGGTCGTCCGGGCCCACTACGGGTCGGACCAGCCGGGGCGGGTGACCGGTCAGTACCGGTTCGGCGACACCCGTCACATCGTGTCGGACGTCTCCGCACTCCAAGGCCTGGGCTGGGCTCCTCGACGCACGCCGAAGGAGTCCGTGGCCGAGTACGCCGACTGGCTCGAGGGGATGCCGGGCCTGGACCAGGTGCTGGCCGACGCCGACGCCACCATGACGTCCCTCGGGGTCGTCCGGGGGGCCGACCGATGAAGGCCTTCCTCCTCGCGGCCGGCCCGGGCACGCGCCTGCGGCCGCTGACCGACCACCTGCCGAAGTGCCTCGTCCCGGTGGGTGGGCGACCCCTCCTCGACCGGTGGCTCGACTCCCTGCGGGCAGCGGAGGTCGACGAGGTGCTGGTCAACCTCCATCACCTCCCCGACGTCGTGCGCGGCCACCTCGTCGCCCACGGCGGGTCGCCCCGGGTGCGGACGACCTTCGAGCCGACCCTGCTCGGGAGTGCGGGGACCCTGCGTGAGAACCGCGAGTTCCTGGCCGACGACGCCGTGTTCCTGGCGGTGAACGGCGACGACCTCACCGACTTCGACCTCCGCCTGCTCACTCGGGCTCTGGATGCGGCGCCGGACGCCGACGCGGCGGTCGCGGTCTTCCATGCCCCCAGACCGGAGGCGTGCGGCATCCTCGAGGTCGTCGACGGCATCGTGGTGTCGTTCGAGGAGAAGCCCGTCTCGCCGCGCAGCGACCTCGCCAACGCCGGGCTCTACGCCTTCCGCACGTCGGTCCTCGGCCTCGTGCCCGTGGGCACCCCGGTCGACATCGGCACCCACCTGCTCCCCCGGCTCGTCGGCCGCTTGGTGGCCGTCGACGTGGGCGACGCGTTCCTCGTCGACATCGGCACACCCGAGGCGCTGGCCCGCGCCGAGGCCGAGTGGCCCCTGCGAGGCGTCGCATGATCATCACCCAGACGCCGTTGCGCGTCGGTCTCGTCGGCGGAGGGACCGACCTGCCCTCCTACTACCGCCAGCACGGTGGCCGGGTGCTCAACGCGGCCATCGACAAGTACGTCTACGTCGTCGTGAAGCAGCGTTTCGACGACGACATCTACCTCAACTACTCCCGCAAGGAGATCGTCTCGCAGGTCGAGGACGTCGAGCACGACCTGGTGCGGGAAGCCATGCACATGGCGGGGGTCCGCGGAGGGGTCGAGATCACGACCCTGGCCGACATCCCGTCGGCGGGGTCCGGCCTCGGATCGTCCTCGTCGGTCACGGTCGGGCTCCTGCAGGCCCTCTTCACGTACCAAGGTCGTCAGCTCTCCGCCGAGGAGCTCGCCGAACGGGCCTGCACCATCGAGATCGGCCGGTGCGGCAAGCCGATCGGCAAGCAGGACCAGTACGTCGCGGCCTACGGCGGGATCTGCGACCTGCGGTTCGGTCCCGGGGACAACGTGGACACCCAGCAGATCTGCCTCTCCCCCGAGCGGCACCGGTCGTTCCAGGACCAGCTGATGCTGTTCTACACGGGGATCACTCGCACGGCCGACAGCATCCTCGGTGAGCAGAAGGCCAACATCCCCGACAAGCTCGCCCAGCTGCAGCAGCTCAAGGACCTCGCCAGCGAGGCCGTCGCAGGGTTGCGGTCGGGTCGACCGGAGGTCGTCGGAGTGGCGCTGGGCAAGAGCTGGGAGGCCAAGCGCCAACTGGCTCAAGGCGTCTCGAACAGCGCACTCGACGACGCAGTGGACGCGGCGATGCGTGCCGGGGCGACCGGCGCCAAGGTCACCGGCGCCGGTGGCGGCGGCTTCGTGCTCGTCATGTGCCCGGTGGAACAGCAGGAGGCCGTGCGCGCCGCCCTGGCGCCGATGAAGGACCTCCCGATCTCGGTCGACCCCTTCGGGTCCCGGGTGATCTTCAACGTCCACCGGAACATCTGGGGCTGAGCCGATGACTCATGGACCCGGCCCCGGTGCGCAGCTCCCCGTCGTCATCGCGATGGTGGCTCGCGAACGCGGGATCACGGGCGTGCACACCCACGTCCGCCAGCTGCAGACCTACCTGCACGGGGTCGGTGAGCCCGTCGAGCTGGTGACGCCCCACACCTGGGCACGGTCCGGCGGGCGGTGGCGGGCTCCGGCTCTCGTGCCGCCGTTCGGAGCACGGGTCATCCTCGAACGGACCTACGGCCCGGCCAACGTGTGGTGGTACCGCACGTCGCACGAGCACGTCCTGCGGGCGGCCCTGCGCACGGCACTCGCGCACGAGCGACCGTGTGTGGTCTACGCGCAGTGCCCGGTGTCGGCACGGGCGGCCCTGGACGCCCGGACCGGCCCGCACCAGCAGGTCGTGCTCGCGGTGCACTTCCGCATCTCGCAGGCCGACGAGTGGGCGGACAAGGGCCAGATCGCCCGGGACGGGCAGGTGTACGGGTGGATCCGGGACACCGAGCGCTCCGTCGTGCCACGGGTCGACGGGTTGGCGTTCGTGTCGGCCTGGGCGCGCGCGGCGCTGCTCGAGTGGCTGCCGGAGGCCGGCTCCGTGCGGCACGTCGTGGTCCCCAACTTCGTCAACCGCACCACGGGGCACCGCCCCACACGCGTCCTCGGCGACCTGGTGACCGTCGGGAACCTCGAGGCCGTCAAGAACCACCGCTACCTGCTCCGTGTCCTGGCAGCGGCGAAACGGGCCGGACGCACCTACTCACTCGACGTGTTCGGCGAGGGTGTCGAGCGGGCGCGGCTGCTCGCCCTGGCCGACGACCTCGGGCTGCACGGTCAGGTGCACCTACGCGGGTTCCGGGCCGACGTGCAGGACCTCCTGCCGGGATACCGGGCCTACGTCCACGCCTCGTACTCGGAGTCGTCCTCCCTGGCGATCATGGAGGCGATGCAGGCCGGCCTCCCGGTGGTGTCCAGCCCGGCCGGGGCGCTGACCGAGATCTTCCGCGACCCGGACCAAGGTCGCTTCTGGCCGCTCGACGACCCCGATCGGGCAGCCGGGACCCTCGTCGCGCTCATGGACGACGCCGGCGAGCTCGAGCGCTGTGGCCGGTCCGCGAGCGAGGCGTTCAGCCGGGACTACGACGCCGACGTCGTGGCCCCCCGGCTGCTGGCGTTCCTGACCTCGACCTCGACCTCGACGTCGACCCCGAGCGGGCTGCCATGAGAACCGCGAGCCCGAGCAGGGCGCCGCCCACGACGTCGGAGGGCCAGTGGGTGGCACTGACGACGAGCGCGACGGCCATCAGCGCCGCGCCCCCCGCGGGGACCAGCCACCACCACCGCAGGCCCGGACCGAGCACCAGCACGCAGCCACCGAGGCACACGAGCACGGCCACCACGTGCCCCGAGGGATAGCTGCCACCAGATGAGGCCAAAGCACCGTGCGGGTCGGGACGCCCGACCACGAGCTTCACGACCAGGAGGAGACCCGTTGAGACACAGACCAGCACGAGCCCGGTCACCGCCGGACGCCAGGAACGTCCCCGGACGGATGCGATGACGCACGCCACCACGAGCAGGACCAGCACCACCGCTGGCCGCAGCCGATGTACCCACGGACTGAGGCGGACCTGTGAGTCCCCCCAGACATCGTGTGGCCGCACGGAGCGGATGACCCACTCGTCGAGGGACTGCGGCACGCCCGTCACCACGAGGACGGTGACTGCGACGAAGAGCACCGCCAGGACGACCGCGGGCCACCCCGCCCAACGCGTTCCGGGGAGAGTGCGGCGAGGGCCCGAGGGCCGCTCGCGACTCGCGCCCGTCGTCACCGGCGGCACATCACCGCCCGGAGTCGACATCGCCATCACCGCCCCTCACCAGACGCCTTCTCGGCCATGCCGAGGATGTGGTCATACGGCTGCCGGTGCCCGGTGCGAGAGCCCGGGCGGCGCTGAGCACATGCCTCCAATTACATTGCAGGACAGGCTTTCTCATGAGCACGCCGTCACCGTACCTCACCCCCGCTGCTCGCGCGCTTCGTGCCATTTGCTCCGGCGCTCTACTACTTTCGCCATCCACCGCTGAGCTGCCTTCGTTCGGCGGGGGAACGGAGCCCCAGGGAAAGGAACTGGCCATGGGGAAGCCCTGGGCCGGCGCCGAGAGCGGGGCGGCTCCGGTCGGCCGCTTGCTCGTCGCAGCCGCCGGGGCCCTCACCCTGCTCCTCGCGCTGGCCCTCGGGGCCCCCACGGCGAGCGCCGCCGACCCGTGCGCGGCGCCCGTGACGAACGTCATCGCGTGCGAGAACAGCAAGCCCGGGAACCCCGCGAGCGAGTGGCAGGTCACGGGAGCCGGATCGACGACGATCCAGGGCTTCGCGACGACGATGAGCGTCAACCCCGGCGACACGGTGCGCTTCAAGGTCAAGACTCCTGCGACGAGGTACCACATCGACGTCTACCGGATGGGCTACTACCAGGGCAACGGCGCCCGCAAGGTGGCCTCTGGGGTGCTGCCCTCGGTGACACTCCCGCAGACGCAGCCGACCTGTCTCAACGACTCCGCAGCGACCGGGCTCATCGACTGCGGGAACTGGGCGGTCTCCGCTTCCTGGGCCGTGCCGTCGACGGCGGTCTCGGGCGTGTACCTCGCCCGCCTGGTGCGTGAGGACGCCACGGGCACCAGCCTGATGGTGTTCGTGGTCCGGAACGACGCCAGCCACTCCGACCTGGTCCTGCAGACCTCCGACGAGACGTGGCAGGCCTACAACTCCTATGGCGGAAACAGCCTGTACACCTGCGCGTCCAACTGCCCGCCCGGGAGCCCTGCGGCGTACAAGGGCGCCGCCAAGGTCTCCTACAACCGGCCGTTCCACACCGCCGAGGACGACAACGGGCACAGCTGGTTGACGTGGTCCGAGTACCCCATGATCCGGTTCCTCGAGGCCAACGGTTATGACGTCTCATACACGACCGGCCTCGACGTGGGCTCGACGACCGGGGGGGCCCTGCTCGCGAACCACAAGGTCTTCCTCTCCTCGGGTCACGACGAGTACTGGTCCGGCCCGCAACGGGCCAACGTCGAGGCGGCCCGTGACAACGGGGTCAACCTGGCGTTCTTCAGCGGCAACGAGATGTTCTGGAAGACGCGGGTCGAGCCGAGCATCGACGCGTCCAGCACTGCGAACCGGACGCTGGTGACCTACAAGGAGACGCACTACGACGGCGTCGTCGACCCCCAGGACCCCCCGACGTGGACCGGCGCATGGCAGGACCCGCGGTTCAGCCCGCCCGCCGACGGTGGGCGTCCGCAGAACCAGCTCACCGGTCAGCTCTTCACGGTGAACTCGGGTTCCACCGACATCAGGGTGCCCTCGCAGTACGGAAAGCTCCGCTTCTGGCGCAACACCGCGGCGGCGAGCCTTGGCAGCGGTCAGACCCTCACCCTCGCGCCCGGACAGGAGACACTCGGCTACGAGTGGGACTCCGAGCCGGACAACGGTTTCCGCCCGCCTGGCCTGATGGACATGTCGTCGACGACCTCCACCTCCGCCGAGATCTTCACGGACTACGGCAGCACCACCCAGGCCGCGAGCACGGCAACCCACAAGCTCTCGTTGTACCGGGCACCGAGCGGGGCCCTGGTCTTCGGGGCCGGTACCGTCCAGTGGGCCTGGGGGCTCGACGACCCGGGGTCCACCCCTGACACCAGCATGCGCCAGGCCACGGTGAACCTGTTCGCGGACATGGGCGTCCAGCCGTACGCGCTGGCCTACGCAGGGCTCACGGCAGCGACGAGGTCGACCGACACGACGGCACCCACCTCGAGCATCACCTCTCCGACGGACGGTGCCACCGTGGGTGACGGAACCTCGATGACCGTCTCCGGCACCGCATCCGATGCCGGCGGCGGCATCGTGGCCGGAGTCGAGGTCTCCACCGACGGAGGGACGAGCTGGCACCCGGCGACCGGGACGACCAGCTGGAGCTACGGCTGGGTGGCCCACGGGAACCCCAGCACGACGATCCGGACCCGTGCCGTTGACGACAGCGGGAACCTGGAGACGCCTGCCACGGGCCGGGTGCTCAACGTCGGCTGCTCGTGCTCGATCTGGGGCTCGGGATCGACACCGGGCGTCAGCGACTCCGGAAGTGCCAGCGCGGTCGAGGCCGGCGTGAAGTTCCGCTCTGACGTCTCGGGCAAGGTGACCGGCATCCGCTTCTACAAGTCCGCCAGGAACACCGGCACCCACGTCGGCAACCTCTGGACCGCAGGGGGTACCAAGCTGGCGACGGTGACGTTCACGGGCGAGACGGCCTCCGGGTGGCAGCAGGCGACGTTCGCGACCCCGGTCTCGATCAACGCGAACACCACGTACGTGGCGTCGTACTTCGCCCCCGCCGGCCACACGGCCCTCGACGCGCGCTACCTGTACCCGAACCCGTCACCACGACCGGACACCTACAGCCGAGTCGACAGCCCTCCCCTCCACGCGCTGCGCAACACCAACGGGGTCGTCAACGGCCTGGTGAAGGCGAGCACCACGAGCACCTTCCCCACCGACAGCCAGAACGCACCGAACTACTGGGTCGACGTGCTGTTCAACGTCAACACCGGCGCAGCCACCGTCCCGGACGCCCCTACCGCGGTGACCGCCACCCCGGGAAACGCGTCAGCGGTCGTGTCCTGGAGCGCTCCCACCGACGGAGGCAGCCCGATCACCGGCTACACGGTCACCCCGTACATCGGCGCCACCGCCCAGACCGACAGGACCGTCACCGGAACCCCGCCGGGCACCTCCACCACCGTGGCCGGCCTGACCAACGGCACCGCCTACACGTTCAAGGTCGCCGCGACGAACGCCGTCGGCACCGGAGCCGTCTCGGCGGCATCGAACACGGTGACGCCGGCGGCCGCCAGCTGCACCGGATGCACCCTCTGGCCCGCGGCGACCGTGCCGTCGACGCCGGACCAGCTCGACCCGAACTCGGTCGAGGTGGGGGTGAAGTTCAAGGCCGACCTGAACGGCGAGATCAGGTCGATCAGGTTCTACAAGAGCACGGCCAACACCGGAACCCACATCGGGAACCTGTGGACCCTCACCGGGACCAAGCTCGCATCCGTGACGTTCACCAACGAGACGGCCACCGGCTGGCAACAGGCGACCTTCTCCAGCCCCGTGCCCATCACCGCGGGCACGGTGTACGTCGCGTCGTACTTCGCGCCGAAGGGCCACTACGCCGCCGACAGCGGGTACTTCGACACGGGGGTGGACAACGGTCTGCTCCACGCGCCGGCGGACGGTGTCAACGGTGGGCAGGGGCTCTACCGGTACGTCACCAGCAGCGGGTTCCCGAACAGCACCTTCGACTCCGAGAACTACTGGGTCGACGTCGTGTACTACACCGGGTCGACCTCTGCGACGGCTCCAGCGGCGCCCACCGGGGTGGCAGCCACGGCGGGTGACGGCTCGGCGACCGTGTCCTGGACCGCACCCACCGACGGCGGCAGCCCGATCACCAGCTACACCGTCACCCCGTTCATCGGCAGCACCGCACAGACCACCAAGACCGTCACCGGGTCCCCACCGGGCACCAGCACCACCGTCACCGGCCTGACCAACGGCACCGCCTACACCTTCACCGTCACCGCCACCAACGCCATCGGCACCGGCGCCGACCTCGGCCGCCTCCGACCGCCGTCACCCCCGCGCGACCGCGCCCGGCGCCCCCACCGCGCGTGACCGGCGACCGCGGGCGACGGCACCGCGACCGTGTCCTGGACCGCACCCGTCCGACGGCGGCTGCCCGATCACCGGCTACACCGTCACCCCGTTCATCGGCGGCACCGCCCAGACCGCCAAGACCGTCACCGACCCCACCGCCACCAGCCCAGACCGTCACCGGCCTGACCAACGGCACCGCCTACACCTTCACCGTCACCGCCACCAACGCCATCGGCACCGGACCGTCCTCTGCCGCCTCCACCCCGGTCACCCCACACCGGCGCGACCGCACCAGGCGCGCCCACCGGCGTGACGCGGCACCGCGGGTGACGGCCCGGCGACCGTGTCCTGGACCGCACCCGCATCCAACGGCGGCAGCCCGATCACCGGCTACACCGTCACCCCCTACATCGGCGGCACCGCACAGACCCCCAGACGTCACCGACCCCACCGGCCACCAGCCCACCGTCACCGGCCTGACCAACGGCACCGCCTACACCTTCACCGTCACCGCCACCAACGCCATCGGCACCGGACCGTCCTCTGCCGCCTCCACCGCAGTCACGTCACCGCCGGCGCGACCGCACCGGGTGCGCCCACCGGCGTGAGCGCCGCCGCGGGTGACGGCTCGGCGACCGTGTCCTGGACCGCACCCATCGACGGCGGCAGCCCGATCACCAGCTACACCGTCACCCCGTTCATCGGCGGCACCGCACAGACCACCAAGACGTCACCGACCCCACCGGGCACCAGCCCACCGTCACCGGCCTGACCAACGGCACCGCCTACACCTTCACCGTCACCGCCACCAACGCCATCGGCACCGGCGCCGTCCTCGACCGCCACCACCCCGGTCACCCCCACCGCCGGTGGATGCTCGGCCTGCACGATCTGGCCGTCGTCGGTGACACCCGCCACCCCGAGCAACGCCGACACCTCCTCGGTCGAGCTGGGCGTGAAGTTCACCTCCGACGTCGACGGACAGGTCACCGGCATCCGCTTCTACAAGGGCACCGGCAACACCGGCACCCACATCGGGAACCTGTGGACCCTCACCGGCACCAGGCTCGCCACCGTCACCTTCACCAACGAGAGCGCCACCGGCTGGCAACAGGCCACCTTCTCCACCCCGGTGCCCATCACCGCCGGCACGGTCTACGTCGCGTCCTACCTCGCCCCGACCGGCGGTTACGCCGGGGACGGCGGCTACTTCACCACCGGGATGGACCGGGCGCCTCTGCACGCCCTCTCCGACACGGACGCCGGCGGCAACGGCATCTACGCGTACGGCTCGACGAGCAGCTTCCCCACCAACACGTGGAACTCGACCAACTACTGGGTCGACGTCGTGTTCGCCAGCGGCCCAGCAGCCCCGCCGACCTCTCCGGCGCCACCCACCGGCGTGAGCGCCACCGCGGGTGACGGCTCGGCGACCGTGTCCTGGACCGCACCCATCGACGGCGGCAGCCCGATCACCAGCTACACCGTCACCCCGTTCATCGGCGCACCGCACAGACCACCAAGACCGTCACCGGGACCCCACCGGGCACCAGCACCACCGTCACCGGCCTGACCAACGGCACCGCCTACACCTTCACCGTCACCGCCACCAACGCCATCGGCACCGGGCCGTCCTCGACCGCCACCACCCCGGTCACCCCCACCGCCGGTGGATGCTCGGCCTGCACGATCTGGCCGTCGTCGGTGACACCGGCCACCCCGAGCAACGCCGACACCTCCTCGGTCGAGCTGGGCGTGAAGTTCACCTCCGACGTCGACGGACAGGTCACCGGCATCCGCTTCTACAAGGGCACCGGCAACACCGGCACCCACATCGGGAACCTGTGGACCCTCACCGGCACCAGGCTCGCCACCGTCACCTTCACCAACGAGAGCGCCACCGGCTGGCAACAGGCCACCTTCTCCACCCCGGTGCCCATCACCGCCGGCACGGTCTACGTCGCGTCCTACCTCGCCCCGACCGGGCGCTATGCCGCCGACTCCAACTACTTCAACAGCGCGGGCGTGGACAGCCCGCCGTTGCACGCGCTCAAGAGCGGACAGGCGGGTGGGGACGGGGTCTACGCCTACGGTTCGGCGAGCACGCTTCCCGACGAACACGTTCAAGGCCGCCAACTACTGGGTCGACGTCGTGTTCGCCAGGAACTAGGTGCATCGTGCGCGAGCGAGCCGCGGTCCACGGCACCTCCCCGGACCGTCGCCCCACCGGGGGGCGGCGGAGGTGAGCGTCGGCCTGGGTCGCCCGATCCTGCTCCTCGCCGCGGGGTGCACCGTCGTGCTGGCCGCGTCCGGGGTGGCGCAGCGTGACCAGGCTCCGCCCACGACGCTCGCGGCGGCGTCGGCGGCAGAGCCCGTGGTGCCCGTCGATCCGGTCGAGCTCGACGGGGTCGGCGCCACGACGGCCGGTCCGGTGGGTCGGGCCGTCTGTGGCGGGACGTCTCTGCGATCCCCGTACGGCTACACCGGCAAGTCGGGTCACTTCGCGTCCGGGAGACCGGGCCTGCCCACGTACGGGGCGCGGGGGACCGACTACCCGCACGCCAAGGACGGGATCGTGCTGCCACCGGAGAGGGCCGACTACGAGAACTGGGAGCTGAGCCCCGACACGGTCTACTACCTCGCCCCGGGTAGGCACGACGGGAGCTTCAGCGCCAACCGAGGCGACGTGTTCGTCGGGGGGTACGCCGGCGGCGTGGCGAGCACGCTCGACGGCGGGTACGACGCCCAGACGGCGATCGACAGCAACATCACCACGGGTGAGCAGGGGGACGTCACCATCGCGTACCTGACGATCCAGAACTTCACTCCGCCCGTCGACCAGACCGCCATCAACCAGACCGGCAACCGTGGCTGGAGGCTGCTGAACAGCACGGTCACCCGCAACGTCCCCGGCGGGGGGATCTTCGCCGCGAGCGACGCCGTGATCAGGGACAGCTGCCTCACCCTGAACGGCCAGTACGGCTTCCAGTCGGCACAGACGCTCCAGGGCGACTCGCTCACGGGTGGTCCCTACAACGTCTGGGTGGAGCGCAACGAGATCAGCTACAACGACACGTGCGGCCTGTCCGGACTGCTGCAGAACCCGGCGCTCGGCTGGGTCGACCACAACCCCGTGCCCGCCAAGTACCGCAACGCCCACTGCGGGAAGGTCACCGGCAGCGGGAACCAGGGCGGCTTCAAGCTGTGGGGCACGAACGGGGTGATGGTGCGGGACAACTGGATACACCACAACTGGGGAGTGGGCGGCTGGGTCGACACGAACAACGCAAACACCACCTGGACAGGGAACACGATCACGGACAACGAGAACGGTGGGATCTGGGAGGAGACGTCCTACAACTTCTCGATCACCGACAACTACCTCGCTCGAAACAACCTCCTGGACGGCCCGGACAACCCTGGCTTCCCGATGCCGGCCATCTACGTGTCGGAGTCGGGAAGCGACACCAAGAACGGCGGCGTGCCCGCGTGCGCCATGCGCTCCTGCATCGCGTCGAGGATGCCGGGTTACCCCGACAGGTCAGTCATCGCGAACAACACCTTCACGGACAACGGTGGCGGGGTCTTCCTGTGGCAGAACTCCAACCGTCACTGCAACGACGGGTTCGACAACGGGTGCACGCTCCTCAAGGGCGGCGCGCGGGGACCGTTCAGTGTTGCCGGCTGCGCCAAGAACCTCCCCCGGGCCACGCTGGACCGCTCGACCTTCGTGGGCACGGTCGGTGGTTCCCCGCCCCAGGACTACTTGGACGGCTGCCTGTGGCAGACGCAGAACGTCACCGTCACGCACAACCTCATCGACTTCAACCCGGCGAACATCGTCGGCTGCACACCGCAGGTCTGGCCGGCCTGCGGCGCGAACGGGGTGTTCAGCCAGTTCGGCGACCCGAACGCCTCCGCCGGGGGGGCGGACATCCCGACCCAGATCACCTTCTTCCAGGACAACAGCTGGTCCGGCAACGTCTACCGAGGCCCGTCGACGTTCTACGCCTGGAACCAGGGGAACCCGCAGAACCCGGTCAGCTGGGCCGAGTGGACCGGTCGCGTCGGCGCGGGTGACCGGTGCACCTCAGCCACAGTGCGGCGCAGCGGCAGCTGTACCGGCCCGTTCGGTCAGGACGTCGACAGCCACTACGCGAGCGAGGTCCTCCGATGAGCTCGGTGAGCGTCGTGATCCCCTGCTACAACTACGGTCACTTCCTGGAGGCGGCCGTGGCCTCCGTGCTCGACGACCAGCAGGGCGTCGAGGTCAGCGTGCTGATCATCGACGACGCCTCGCACGATGACAGTGCCGAGGTGGCCCTGAAGGTCGCCGCCAGCGACACCAGGGTCGACGTCATCCTCCACGGGACCAACAAGGGAAACATCGCCACGTTCAACGAGGGCCTGCTCGAGTGGGCCGAGGGCGACTACTGCCTCCTCCTGTCCGCCGACGACCGGCTGACGCCGGGAGCGCTCCGCCGCGCCCGGGACCTGCTCGACGCGAAACCCGACGTCGCGTTCGCCTACGGCCGCGCGCTGTGGGTGGAGGACGGCGCCGAGGACCCGACCCCGCGCACGAAGGTCAGAGGCTGGTCGGTCTGGCCCGGCGAGTGGTGGTTGCGGCAGATCTTCCGGCAGGGAGAGAACCCGATCACCTCGCCGGAGGTGGTGATGCGAACGTCGGTGATGAAGCGGGTCGGCGCCTTCGACCCGGCGCTGCCGTATGCCGCCGACATGGAGCTCTGGCTGCGGCTCGCGGCCAACGGCGAGGTCGGCTTCATCCGAGGCGTCGACCAGGCCTTCTACCGGCTGCACACGACGAACATGCGCAAGGGCTTCAACCAGCTGCTCGACCTGCGCGAGCGCTTGGCGGTCTACGACACCGTGCTGGACCGCTACGGCGACCAGCTCGGTGATGCCACGGGGCTGTCGGAGGCCGCCGGGGCCAAGCTGGGCCGGGAGGCTCTCTGGACCGCCGGCCGGGCGTCGATGAGGAGCGACGTGGACCAGGGCCACGTCGACGAGCTCCTGGCCTTCGCCGTGGACTGCGCCCCCGACGTCAAGCGGCTCCCGCTCCACGAGGCCTTGGCGTCCCACACCCGGTTGGGACCGCGCTCGATGGGCTGGTTGTTCACCGAGAAGGTGCAGTGGTGGCTCCGGCGCCGAGCCTGGACATACAGGGGGTACTGATGATGCCGTCAGGACCCCGGCAGGTCGGGTCTGCCGACCTCACCGAGACGTCGCTCGAGCTCCTCGATCCGCGCCAGGAGGTCGGCGGACCGCAGGCCGAGCGTCTGCCTCGTCGAGGTGATCACCGTGGCCGCGGGCACGACCTCGCCGCCGTCCCCCACCCTCACCTCGTGGATCCGCAGGGCCCCGTCGCCAGTGAGGACGTCGACGTGGCCGGTCGAGGTCGAGCGCTCCACCACCCGCCCGGGGACACGACCGACGAAGCGCCGCCCGCTGGGCGACGGGGCGGCCCGGACGATCGCGAGCCGGCGCGTGCCGAGGTAGGTGAACGCCCTCGGGTAGGGCGGTGCCAGGGCACGGACCAGGGCGTACACAGCCGTCGTGGAGGCCGACCAGCTGATCTCGCCGTCCTCCTCGACCCGGGTGCAGCCGTAGCTGCTCTCGGCGCCGTCCTGAGGACGCCCGGCAAAGCCCTCGAGGTAGCGCTCCACGGTACGGCCGAGCTCGCGGCGCTGCACCTCGTTGAGTCGCTGGTACACGTCCGAGACCGTGTCGTCGGGGCCGAGCGGGACAGCCTCCTGGAAGAGGATGTTGCCGTCGTCCAGGCCGGGCTCGATCACGTGGATGCTGATGGCGGCCTCGGCCTCCCCGTTGATGATCGCCCAGTTGACGTTGGCGCGTCCCCGGTAGGCGGGCAGCGGGGCGTAGTGGACGTTGACGAAGGGGCACCGCTGCAGCAGGCTCGGCCGCAGGATGCGGTTGTAGGACGACACCACCGTGCAGTCCGGCCGCGCCGCTTCGACGACGCTCTCGACGGATGCCGGGTCGACGTCCGCCAGCACCGGCACCGAGAGCTCCGCCGCGCGGCGAGCCAACGTGCGGTCGTCCTCACCGTCACCGACCGCGCGCACGACACCGATCACCTCAAAGCGCTGCGCGAGCGACTCGAGAGCGGTCAGGGCGGTCGGCCCCAGTCCGAGCAGCAGCACCTTGTTCACAGCGTCCTCCCCCGTCACATCGGTTGCACGAGTAGTCGTTCGTGCGGGGTGGCGGCCCCGAGCCCGCGTGCGAGCACCTCGCCGACCTTGAGGCCCCCGGCCTGGAGGCGCACGATCGGGTCCGGGCCGATGTCAGACAGGAGCACGGCCATGTGCCCCGGCATCGGCTGCCGGCGTGGCCAGACACGAACTCCTGCCCTGTCGAGGGCCTCCCGGTCGACGTCACCCCAGTACTGGGCCACCGTCGCCCCCGCGGCGTGCTCGACGAGCAGGTCCACGTCGGCCGAGGTGAGAACCGGTCCGCCGGAAGGCTTCAGTGCCACGAGCACGGCATCCGGCCTGGGCTCGAGGACTGCCCTGCTGAGCCGGCTTGCGAGGGAGACCTGTGCTCCACCCCGCTCGAGTCCGGATGTGATGAACGGCGCGAAGTCGTTGTCGCACAACACGACGACCCGGCACCGGTGGACAGCGATCCCTGCGTCGTGGAGCTGGTGCACGGCGAGGGGGCCCAGGAACGAGAAGACGTCCACGTCGGGGTGCCGCTCGTTGGTTCCGGCGACGGCGACACCGCGGGCGCGGCAGGCCTCGAGGTCCAGGTCCGCGGACCGGTACTCCCACGACTCGTACATGAGTGGCACCACACAGCCGGCCCTGAGGTGGGAGACCAGGTCGCCGTCGATCGGACGCACCTGGCCGCTGTTCGTCACGATGTCGACCGAGCCCAGGTCGGTCGGCGTGTCGTGGACGATCTCGACACGGTCAGCCACCGCAGCGGCGTGCGCCAGCTCCATTGTCGCCGAAGCGATCTCGTCTGCGCTCGCGTGCCGTGTCGGTTTTCCGAGGGCAATCACCCGTGCTCCCGCCAGTGCCGCCAGCACCGGCGTCACAGCATATGCACCTGTCGCCGCCTCGGTGAGCACGGTGCGCCCGTCGAGCGCCAGGTTGAGCCGGCCGACGGCGCTCTGCATCAGCCCGACGAGCCGTCGGGGATCGAGGCCCGGCCGCTGGTCGCTCGCCACGAGTCGAGCATATCCAGACCCGTCCGCCGCCGAGCCGAGTCGGCAACCGGGCGTGCGGGACTCGACATCTCCCGACCCCTCTCACCACCCCCCGGGTTCCACTTCGCTGGCGGGTTCCGAGGAGTGCACGGGAGCAAGCAAGGACACCAAGGAAGGACGGTATCCGTGATGGCGCCGATCGGGCTGGCGGTCGTAGGGGCAGGGTATTGGGGACCGAACCTCGTTCGGAACGCCATGGCCACTGCTGCGCTCGACCTGCGATGGCTGTGTGACCTCGATGCGGCCAGGGCGCAACAGGTGCTCGGCCCCTACTCCACCGTCGCGACGACCGACTCGTTCGACGAGATCCTGGCGGACCCCTCGGTTCAGGCGGTAGCCATCGCGACACCGGCGGCATCCCACTTCCCGCTCGCGATGGCCGCGCTCGATGCCGGCAAGCACGTCCTCGTCGAGAAGCCGCTGACGTCCGCGTTGGCGGACGGTCAGAAGCTCGTCCAGGCCGCCGAGGACCGCGGTCTGGTCCTCATGTGCGACCACACCTACTGCTACACCTCGGCCGTGCAGGAGCTGCGCCGGCTCGTACACAGCGGTGAGATGGGAGACATCCAGTTCGTCGACTCCGTCCGGATCAACCTCGGCCTGGTCCAGCCGGACATCGACGTTCTGTGGGACCTGGCGCCTCACGACCTTTCGATCCTCGACTACCTGATGCCGCCCGGCGTATCCGTGGTCGCGGTGGCCGCGCACGGCGCCGACCCGATCGGTCACGGGGTGGCGTGCGTGGCCTACCTGACCCTGCGGCTGTCCAACGGCGCCATGGCCCACATCCACGTCAACTGGCTCAGCCCCGTCAAGATCCGCACGATGGTCATCGGGGGCTCCCACCGCACGGTGGTCTGGGACGACATGAACCCCAGCCAGCGCCTGTCGGTCTACGACCGGGGGGTGGAACGCACGGCGTCCGAGGAGCTCGCCGTCGACGATCGCAAGCAGGTGCGCATCTCGTACCGGATCGGCGACATGGTGGCGCCCGCGCTCCGCGAGCAGGAGGCGCTGCGAATGATGATGGCCGAGTTCGCGGCCTCGATCCTCGAGGGGCGCCCGGCCGCGACGGACGGCCGGGCGGGGTTGCGCGTCATGCGCGTGCTGGATGCAGCAGCCCGGAGCCTGGAGCTCAACGGGACCTACGTGGAGATGGAGCGATCGGCATGATCGAGAACAGCGTCGCCCTCGTGACCGGGGGCGCAGGAACCATCGGTTCGACCATCGTCGACCAGCTCCTCGATGCCGGCGCGGCCGAGATCCGGGTGCTCGACAACTTCGTGCGAGGTCGCCGGGAGAACCTCGCGGCGGCGGTGGCCTCCGGGCGGGTCCACGTGATCGAGGGCGACATCCGTGACGTCGACGCCGTGCGGGAGGCGACCGCGGGCACCGACGTGGTCTTCCACCAGGCGGCCATCCGCATCACCCAGTGCGCGGAGGAACCCCGTCTGGCGCTCGAGGTGCTGGCGGACGGCACGTTCAACGTGCTCGAGGCCGCGGCCACGGCGAGGGTGCGCAAGGTCGTGGCCGCCTCCTCGGCCTCGGTCTACGGCCTGGCCACCGAGTTCCCCACCACCGAGTCCCAGCACCCCTGGGCCAACGACACCTTCTACGGGGCGGCAAAGGTGTTCAACGAGGGGATGCTGCGCAGCTTCCACGCCATGCACGGCCTGGACTACGTCGCACTTCGCTACTTCAACGTCTACGGGCCACGCATGGACATCCACGGTCTCTACACCGAGGTGCTCATCCGGTGGATGGAGCGCATCGAGGCCGGGGAGCCCCCACTGATCTTCGGTGACGGGCAGCAGACGATGGACTTCGTCTACACCACGGACATCGCGCGGGCCAACCTGCTTGCCGCGCAGGCGCCGGTCACCGACACGGTGTTCAACATCGGTACCAACACGGAGACGAGCCTGCTCCAGCTGGCCCAGGCGATGCTGCACGCGATGGGGAGCGAGCTGTCGGTCGAGCTCGGCCCCGAACGCGCGGTCAACGGCGTGACTCGCCGGCTGGCCTCCATCGACGCGGCGCGGGCACAGCTGGGCTGGAAGCCCGAGGTGGATCTCGACGAGGGCCTCAGCCGCCTCGTGGCCTACTGGCGCGCCGAGCGGAGCCCGTCATGATCCCGGTCGCAAAGCCCTGGATCGGCGCCGAGGAGGCCGAGGCCGCCGCCGCTGCCGTGCGCTCGGGCTGGGTCGCCCAGGGTCCTCGGGTCGCGGAGTTCGAGGCGAGCTTCGCCGCCCAGATGGGCGCCTCTCACGGCGTTGCCGTCTCCTCGTGCACGACCGCCCTGCACCTGGCCCTCCACATGTGTCGGGTCGGGCCCGGTGACGAGGTCGTCGTCCCGTCCTTCTCGTTCATCGCCACGGCGAACTGTGCGGTGTACGTCGGCGCCACGCCCGTGTTCGCCGACGTCGAGGTCGAGGACGGCAACGTCAGCGCCCGGACGGTGGAGGAGGCTCTGACCGAGCGCACCCGCGTCGTCGTCGTCGTCGACCAGGGCGGCATGCCCGCAGACATCGCCCCGATCCGGGAGCTGTGCGAGCACCGTGGGATCGCCCTCGTCGAGGATGCCGCGTGCGGCGCCGGGTCCCGTTACCGCGGTGCCCCCGTCGGAGCGGGTGGATCGATGGTGGCGTGGTCGTTCCACCCTCGCAAGCTGCTGACCACAGGAGAGGGCGGCATGCTCACGACATCGGTCGAAGAGGTCGCAGCCCGGGCCCGCCGCCTGCGTGAGCACGGCATGAACATCAGTGCGGCCGAACGTCACCAGAGCAGGCAGCCGGTCATCGAGAGCTACCTCGAGGTCGGGTTCAACTACCGGATGACCGACATCCAGGCGGCCGTGGGCTTGGTGCAGCTGGGCAAGCTCGATGCCATGGTGCGCCGGAGGCGAGAGCTCGCCGCGCGCTACCAGCACATGCTGGCCGACGTGCCGGGACTTCGCACGGTGCGTGACCCGGCGTGGGGCGAGTCGAACTTCCAGTCGTTCTGGGTCGAGCTCGACGCGTCGTTCCCGTTGGGCCGTGGCGAGCTGCTGAGCGCCCTTGCCGAGGCAGGGATCTCGGCCCGGGCCGGGATCATGGCGGCGCACCGTCAGCCGGCCTACGACGGTCGCCCGCACGGCGACCTCGCGGTGACCGAGCGGCTGACCGACACCACGGTGATCCTCCCGTTGTTCCACTCCATGACCGAGGGCGAGCAGCACCAGGTCGTCGACGTCGTCCGACGTGCTGCAGGACTGAGGGCCGCCTGATGCCTACCGTTCCACTCGTCGACCTGTCCGTGCAGCACGCGCAGATTGCCGAGGAGGTGCGTGCGGGCTTCGACGAGGTCCTCGCGGCCGGGGACTTCATCGGCGGCAAGGCCGTGACGGCCTTCGAGCAGGACTACGCCGACTTCGTCGGTGCGCGCGCCTGCGTCGGCGTCGGCAACGGCACCGACGCCCTCGAGATGGCGCTGCGCGCGGTCGGCGTGTGCCACGGCGCCGAAGTCGTCCTGCCGGCGAACACCTTCATCGCCACGGCCGAGGCTGTCCTGCGCGCGGGCGCACGGCCGGTGTTCGTCGACGTCGACGACGAGGCCCTCCTCATCGACCCCTCCGCGGTCGAGGCGGCCCTCACCGAGCGCACCGCCGCCGTCATCGGCGTCGACCTCTACGGACAGGTGGCTCCGTTCGAGCGGCTTCCGACCTCGCTCGCCGACCGCGGCATCCTCGTGGTCGAGGACGGCGCGCAGTCGCAGGGCGCCACCCGCCACGGGAGGTCCGCCGGGACCTTCGGAACCGTGGCGGCCACCAGCTTCTACCCGGGCAAGAACCTCGGCGCCTACGGCGACGGGGGTGCGGTGATCACGGACGACGAGGACATCGCGCAGCAGGTGCGCCTGATGGGCGCCCACGGCAGCCCGGCGAAGTACGTGCACAGCACCATCGGCTTCAACTCCAGGCTCGACACGTTGCAGGCCGTGGTGCTCCAGGCGAAGCTCGCTCGGCTCCGGCGGTGGAACGCCGAACGCCGGGCGGCCGCTGCGCTCTACGACTCCCTGCTGGCCGGTGCGGCGGGCGTCCGGCTGCCCACGACCCTCCCGGGGAACGAGCACGTGTGGCACCTGTACGTGGTGCGGGTGCCGAGCCGTGATGACGTGCTTCGCACCCTGCAGGAGGACGGCGTGGGGGCCGGGGTGCACTACCCGGTGCCCGTGCACCTCACCCCGGCGATGGCCGACGTGGGCCACGGCCCCGGTGACTTCCCGGTGAGCGAGGCGGCCGCCGGCGAGATCCTGTCGCTGCCGATGTTCCCCGGGATCACCCGCCAGCAGCAGGAGCGCGTGGTGGGATCGCTGCTCGACGCCGTCCGTCGCCATGGGGGCTGAGCGGCGCACGTACCCACCACCCCCGGGCCGGTCGCCCGTGACGGGGGACGAGCAGGTCGACCCCGAGGAGGGCCTCGGGCGGCGGGCGGCATCCGGCGTGCTGTGGCTGACCGCGCAGAAGTGGGTCATCCGGGCGGGCGGTTTCGTCACCCTGGTCGTCCTGACGCACCAGGTGGCACCGAAGGACTTCGGTGTCGTCGCCGCGGCGATGTCGGTGATCCCCCTCGTCTACTTCCTCTCGGACCTCGGGTTCTCCACCTACCTGTTGCAGGCCGACGAGGTCGACCAGCGCAGCCTGAGCACCGCGTTCTGGGCCTCGCTGGTCGCCGGGGCGCTCCTGTCGGCCGGCCTCCTCGGCGTGGCGCCCCTCCTCGCCGACGCCTTCGGCCTGCCCGAGCTCGCACCGGTGCTGCGGGCCCTGGTGCTCTCGGTCGTCCCCACCGTGCTCGCCGCGGTTCCGATGGCGCTGCTGCGGCGTGCGATGGCCTTCCGCGTCGTCGCCCTCCAGGCGCTCGTCGCCTCGCTGCTCGCCCAGGTGGTCGCGGTGGCCGTGGCGCTCCTCGGCGGCGGCGTGTGGGCCCTCGTCAGCCAGCTCGTCGTGACCCAGTGGGTGGTGGCCCTGCTCGCGTGGGGGCGGGTGCGCTGGCTGCCGTCGTTCACCGTCTCCGGTCGCCTGTTCGCCCGGATGGCGTCCTTCGGGGTGAAGGTGTCCGGGTTCGACCTGCTCGGGACCACGCGGATGCTGCTCGAGAACTGGATCATCGCCGTGACCCTCGGCCCGACGGCCCTCGGCCTCCTCAACGTCGCCCAGCGGCTGGTCCAGGTGGCCCAGGAGCTGGTCGCCGCCTCGCTCGTGCCGGTGTCGACGGTGGTCTTCGCGCAGGTCCGCGGAGCGGTTGACCGGCTGCGCACCAGCTACCTCAAGGCCCTGGGCCTCGCCTACGCCATGGTCTCGCCCGTGATGATCCTCCTCGTCGTGACGGCGCCGGTCCTCATCCCGCTGCTCTTCGGGGGGAAGTGGCGCGCCAGCGTGCCACCCGCGCAGGCCCTGGCCGTGGCCGGGATCATCACGCTCGGCGCCATGCTCGACCACGGGCTGTTCTACGGGCTCGGCCGCCCCGGCGCGTGGCTCGGCTACGCCGTGGTCGTCGACACCGCGACCGTGGCGACGACGGCGGTGGCCGTCCGGTGGGGCCTGGTCGGGGTCGCCGTCGGGTTCGTGGTCGTCGCGACCCTGGCGACGGTCGCGCGCTGGGTGCTCGTCTCGCGCGTCATGGGGATGAGCGTGCCCACG
Organism: uncultured Actinomycetota bacterium; assembly: GCA_963695175.1. Classification (GTDB taxonomy): domain Bacteria; phylum Actinomycetota; class Actinomycetes; order Actinomycetales; family Dermatophilaceae; genus Fodinibacter. The sequence goes on along the minus strand of CAVOGG010000004.1, from coordinate 1,201,825 downwards.
GTGGCGAGGCCGTTCGTCACCGTCCTGGTCCCCACGGCCATCACCACGGCGGTGGGCCTGCTCGCCATGAACGCGCTGGACGGCCTCGACTCGCCCGCGCTGGAGGTTGCCCTCTGCGGGCTCGTCGTCGCCATCGTGGACCTCGCCCTGCTGCGCGTCCTGGCGGTGGGGATCATCCGCGACGCTCTCGGCGTCCTGCCCCTCCCGGCACGCCCGGCAGCGGCGATCCGCCGGCTGCTGCGGCTCGACCTCCTCGAGCCCGCCTGACGTCGGCGGGACTAGGCTCTGAGCACCGTTCGTTGCAACGTCGGCACGACCGCGTGGGTCGTCGATGCGAAGGAGGGAACAGCGTGCTCGCTGCGCTCACCGGGATGGGGCTGTCCGCCGCGGCGGGCCTGAACGCCTACATCCCGTTCCTGGTCGTGGCGCTGATCGCGCGGTTCACCGACTACATCACCCTCCCCGTGGGCTACGAGTGGATCGAGAGCACCTGGGCCATCGGCATCGTGGCCGCCCTGCTGCTCGCTGAGGTCATCCTCGACAAGATCCCAGCCGTCGACACCATCAACGACACCATCCAGACCTTCATCCGGCCGAGCATGGGTGGGCTGATCTTCGCGGCCACCACCGCCGCCGCCCAGCTCGACAACTCGACCTGGATGAAGGAGAACCCCTGGGTGTCGGTGGTGCTCGGTGTGCTGATCTCCGGCCTCGTTCACACCGGGAAGATGGCGGCCCGGCCGGCCATCAACGTCGGCACCCTGGGCACCGGGGCCCCGGTGGTCTCCACGCTCGAGGACATCTCGTCGCTGGGCCTGTCCCTCATCGCGCTCATCGCGCCCGTGCTCGTCATCCTCGCCCTGGCGCTGCTCGCCTGGCTGCTGATCTGGATGTGGTTGCGGGTGCGTCGATGGCGGCGCACCAGACGCGACCCGGCCTACACCGCGACCTGAGCCGGCTCAGCTCTCGACGATCCGGTCCGACGCCGGCTCGGTGAACGTCTTGGCGCGGCCCCACTCGGTGAAGGTGAGGTCCGAGGGCGCGCTCTTCGGCCCGACCACGCGCAGCAGCGAGCCGCTGCCGTCGGCGGCCACCCACAGGCGCGGGCCGCCCTGATGGCCGAGCAGGTAGACGGGCTGGCCGTCGACCTCGGTCTCGGTGGCCTCACCCGTGTCGGACTCCAGCACCGCGATGTCCGGCTGGGCGAAGGTGTCGGTGAGGATCGTGCGAAGGGTGAACGACCCGAGCTCGGTGGCGTCGGACTCGGTCACCGGCGCGTACTTGCCCACCAGCGCCTTGGCGGCCTTCGGGTCGCCGGTGATATCGGCCCAGTGCGCCTCGTCCCCGCCGACCCAGTAGCCGTCCCCGACGGTGAGCACCTCGGCGGTGCCGCCGCCCTTGGTGGTGATGAAGACCGTCTGGTTCGCGCCGTTCGCCTGGCCCTCCACGTCGATGCCGAGGCGGGCGCCGTCGTGGGTCACCGTGCCCACCGCGTGCCCGGACTCCGCCGAGAGGGATGACGTGCGCGCGGCGCGGAAGACCTCGGCCACCGAGGGGGCCGACGCGGTCGTCGACGGGCTCGTCGTCGCCGGCGGGCTCGAGGTCGAAGGGCTCGTGGTCGACGGGTTTGTGGTCGACGGGCTCGAGGTGACGCTGCTCGAGCCGGATGCCGTGGGCTCACCGTCGTCGCTGCAGCCCGCGAGCAGCAGCGTGGCCGCGGCCACGGACAGCAGGCCACAGGTCAGGCGGCCGGGGCTGGTCAGCACGGTGTGCTCCTCACGTCAACGAACCGCCATGCTAGGCGCGGCACCGGGCCGCTCGACGCACCTGCGTGGCACCGCGTGGCGCTCACCCGGTGACGTGCAGGCCGCGGACGACGAGGGGCACCGCAGCGCGGACGAACGCGGGCCGGCGGGCGGACGGCATCCGGATGGCTGACGCGAGCACGCCCTCGATGGCGGCCACACCGACCGCGGCGCGCAGCGGGGGGTCGTCACGGCCGGCGCAGCGCACCAGCTCCTCGACGACGCGCACCAGGCCCTGGCGCCAGGGGTCGAAGACCTCCATCAGCTCGGGGCGGCGGGCCGCCTCGAGGGCGAGCTCGGCCTGGGTGCGCACGAGCTCGGGGCGGTGCAGCCAGTGCAGGAGGAGGTCGGTGACCGCGGTCGAGATGGCGTCGGGGTCCTCGGCGTGGGGGGCGGCCTTCGCGGCCATCGCGTCGACGTCGCGCGCCAACAGGCCCCCGACGTGCTCGGTGAGCCCGATGAGCAGCGCCAGCCGGGTGCGCAGGTAGGCCGAGCAGGTGCCCTCGGGCAGCCCGGCGCGGGCGTCGACCGCCCGGTGGGTGAGGCCACGCAGACCCGACTCGGCGACGACGTCTACGGCCGCCTCGAGCAGCTCGGCCCGGCGGCCACCGCGGGTGCTGGGGGGCGTCACCTCGCCATTGTGTCGCGTCGCGCCCATGCCGGGCCCAAGCACCGCCCAAGCGTCGGCTGAGGAGATGGGAGTCCACCACACCGGGGCACCGGCGCCCCAAGCACCCGAGGAGATCCCATGTCATCCACCCGCCCACCGCACCTCGCCACCACCGTGCTGCTCACCCGTGACCCCTCCCCCAGCGAGCGGGCCCGACGGTCGGCCCGCCGGGTGGCGCGCCCGGCGGCTCGTCGGGGCCGTCGGCGGCTCCTCCGGCCCGCACCCTGGTGCTGGCGGCGGTCGGCGTCACGGCCGTCTCCCTCGCCGGGTCGCTGCTCGCCGTGGCCGGCGGGCTCAACGCCTCGTGGTGGGATGCCGTCGGCCCCACCGGGCGGCTGTCCGTCCCCCTGCCGATGAACGTCGCCCTCCTCGCGCTGGCGCTGGCCGCCGCAGGCACTCGACGCCGGCTCGCCCTGGCCGCTGCTGCCCTGCTCGCCCTCGCCTGTTCGGCGGCCGTGGTGTCCGGGTTCTTCGACGGCGGCTACTCCGCCGAGATGCCAGCGGCGCAGCGGCTGACCCAGGTCGCGCTCGTGACAGGGCTGACCGTGCTGGCGCTGCTCGCCGGTCGGCGGGTGCTGCGGCTGCTGCGCGGCTGACGGACATCGACCATGGGTTCTACTGGTGTAGAATCCTCTACATACGTAGAAAGGAAGGTACTTCCCGTGACTGACCCCTCGGTTGCCACACTCACCCTCACCGTCCTGCAGGTCCTCGTCGGCATCGGCCTGATCGCCCTCCTCGTCGGCGTCGTCGCCGTCGGCACCCTGCTGACCCCGGCGCCCGCGGAGCAGACCAGCCGCCACCGCGGCGCCCGCCCGGCTCCGGCCCGGCCTGCCACGGCCCACTGACCCGGGCACGGTCCGGCGAGCGCCGGGCCGGACCGTGCGGGAAACTCCCAGCAGACCCCCAGCCGGCGTCCGGCCCACATCCGGGCTGGCCGCATAGCCTGACGACATGCGGCGCAGGAACCTCACCGAGACCTGGCTCGTCCTCGGTGTCTCCCTCGGCGCCTCGGCGGTCTGGTCGCTCCTTCGGCTCGTCGACAAGCTGACCCGCGTCGAGTCGCTCGGGTCGCAGACCACGGCGATGAACAGCTCGGTCACCCCCGACCGGCCCTGGCTCGACCTGGCCTACCAGCTGACCGGCATCGTCATCGCGCTGGTGCCCGTGCTGCTCGCGCTGCACCTGCTGCGTCGCGACGACCCGAACGAGCCGCACACCATGGGCTTCGACCTGCGGCGCCCGTGGCTCGACCTCGGCCGTGGCGCCCTGCTCGCCGCCGCCATCGGCCTGCCCGGCCTGGCGCTCTACGCCGTCGCCAAGGCCCTCGACCTCAACACCACGATCGCGGCCGCCAACCTGGCCGGCGTGTGGTGGACGATCCCCGTGCTCGTGCTCGCGGCGGCCCAGAACGCCGTGCTCGAGGAGGTCATCATGATCGGCTACCTCTTCAGCCGGTGGGGCTCGGTCGGCTGGGGGAAGTGGCGGATCATCCTCACCAGCGCGCTGATCCGCGGCAGCTACCACCTCTACCAGGGCTTCGGCGGCTTCGTCGGCAACCTGGTGATGGGCATCATCTTCGGCTGGTTCTACACGCGCACCAAACGGGTCATGCCGCTCGTCATCGCGCACACCATCCTCGACGTCGTGGCCTTCGTCGGCTACTCGCTCCTCAAGGACCGCATCGGCTGGCTCTGAGCGTCCCTGCACGACCAGCGGTCGCTGCCTGGACGGGAGCCGCCGTCCCCGAGCGACCTGGTGGTCGACCTCGGGACGGCACCCCCACAAACGCCGTGAGGCCCGCCGCATGTGGGCGGCGGGCCTCACGTGCACCGTACCCACGGCATCCCAACTTTGTCGCGGGTCAGCCGCCGGAGCGCCAGGCCTTCATCAGGTCGTGGTTCAGCGTCGAGATGACGTCCTGCGGGATGCCCTTCGGGCAGGCCGTGGAGCAGGCGCCGATGTTGGTGCAGCCGCCGAAGCCCTCGGCGTCGTGCTGGTCGACCATCGAGACGACGCGGGCCAGCCGCTCGGGCTGGCCCTGGGGCAGCTCGGCCAGGTGGGTGACCTTGGCACCCATGAACAGCATGGCGCTGGCGTTCGGGCAGGCCGCGACGCACGCCCCGCAGCCGATGCACTCGGCCGCCTGGAAGGCCCGGTCGGCGTTCGGCTTCGGCACCGGCACCGCGTGGGCGTCGGGGGCCGAGCCGGTGTTGACCGAGATGTAGCCGCCGGCCTGGATGATCCGGTCGAAGGCGCCGCGGTCGACGACGAGGTCCTTGATGACCGGGAACGCGCTGGCCCGCCACGGCTCGATCGTGATGACCTCGCCGTCGCTGAAGCTGCGCATGTGCAGCTGGCAGGTCGTGGTCTTCTCGGGGCCGTGGGCCTGGCCGGAGATCATCAGGCCGCACATGCCGCAGATGCCCTCACGGCAGTCCGAGTCGAACGCGATCGGCTCCTCGCCGGCGGCGTTCAGCTGCTCGTTGAGCACGTCGAGCATCTCGAGGAAGCTCATGTCGGGGCTGATGTCCTTGACCTTGTAGGTCACGAGCCCGCCGGTGTGGCGCGGGCCGGCCTGACGCCAGATCTTCAGGGTGAGGTTCATCGGGGCCCCCGCAAAGTATCGGAGAGACGGAGGAACGTAGAACTTTGTGGGGTGATCTTCATCGGGGCCCCCGCAAAGTATCGGAGAGACGGAGGAACGTAGAACTTTGTGGGGTGATCACTTGTAGCTCCGCTGCTTCAACTCGATGGCTTCGTACACGAGGTCCTCCTTGTGCAGGACCGGGGCGCTCATCTCGCCGTCCCCGTCCCCACCCTCGAACTCCCAGGCGGCGACGTACAGGAACTGGTCGTCGTGCCGCAGCGCCTCACCGTCCTCGGTCTGGCTCTCGGCGCGGAAGTGACCGCCGCACGACTCGCGGCGGTGCAGGGCGTCGATGCACATCAGCTCGCCGAGCTCGAGGAAGTCGGCGACCCGGCCGGCCTTCTCCAGGCTCTGGTTGAGGGTGTCGGCGGCGCCGAGCACGCGCACGTTGCGCCAGAACTCCTCGCGCAGGCCGCGGATGAGGTCGATCGCCTTGAGCAGGCCCTCCTCGGTGCGCTCCATGCCGCAGTACTCCCACATGACCTGCCCGAGCTCCTTGTGGAAGGAGTCGACGCTGCGCTCGCCGTTGATGGCCAGGAGCTTCGCGGTGCGCTCCTCGACTGCAGTGCGGGCCGCGACGACCGCGGGGGCGTCGGCCGCGAGCGGCTCGAACGGACCCTTGGACAGGTAGTCGCGAATCGTGTTGGGCAGTACGAAGTAGCCGTCGGCCAGGCCCTGCATCAGTGCCGAGGCGCCGAGCCGGTTCGCGCCGTGGTCGGAGAAGTTGGCCTCACCGGTGACGAACAGGCCGGGGATGGTCGACTGCAGGTCGTAGTCGACCCACAGCCCACCCATGACGTAGTGCACGGCGGGGTAGATCCGCATCGGCACCTGGTACGGGTTCTCCCCGGTGATCCGGGCGTACATGTCGAACAGGTTGCCGTACTTCGCCTCGACGGCCGCCCGGCCCAACCGGTCGATGGCGTCGGTGAAGTCGAGGTACACGCCGCGGCGGAAGTCGCCGACCAGCGGGCCGACCCCGCGGCCCTCGTCGCAGACGTTCTTCGCCTGGCGCGAGGCGATGTCGCGCGGCACCAGGTTGCCGAAGCTCGGGTAGATCCGCTCGAGGTAGTAGTCGCGGTCGGCCTCGGGGATGTCGCGCGGGTCCTTGTCGCAGTCGTCGCGGCTCTTCGGCACCCAGATCCGGCCGTCGTTGCGCAGCGACTCCGACATCAGGGTCAGCTTGCTCTGGTGGTCGCCCGCCACCGGGATGCAGGTCGGGTGGATCTGCGTGTAGCAGGGGTTGGCCATGTAGGCGCCCTTGCGGTGCGCCCGCCAGCTCGCCGTGACGTTGGAGCCCATCGCGTTGGTCGACAGGTAGAACACGTTGCCGTACCCGCCCGAGGCGAGCACGACGGCATCCGCGAGGTGGGTCTCGATCTCACCGGTGACGAGGTCGCGGGCGATGATGCCGCGCGCCTTGCCGTCGACGACGACGAGCTCGAGCATCTCGTGCCGGGTGAACTGCTCGACGGTGCCGGCGCCGACCTGGCGCTCGAGCGCCTGGTAGGCGCCGATCAGCAGCTGCTGGCCGGTCTGGCCACGCGCGTAGAAGGTGCGCGAGACCTGCACGCCGCCGAACGAGCGGTTGTCGAGCAGGCCGCCGTACTCGCGGGCGAAGGGCACGCCCTGGGCCACGCACTGGTCGATGATGTTCGCGCTGACCTCGGCCAGCCGGTAGACGTTGGTCTCGCGAGCGCGGTAGTCGCCGCCCTTGACCGTGTCGTAGAAGAGCCGGTAGGTGGAGTCGCCGTCCTCCTTGTAGTTCTTCGCGGCGTTGATGCCGCCCTGCGCGGCGATGGAGTGCGCGCGGCGCGGGGTGTCCTGGAAACAGAACACCTTGACGTTGTAGCCGGCCTCGCCCAGGGTCGCCGCGGCGGCGCCGCCCGCGAGCCCGGTGCCGACGATGATGACGTCGAGCTTGCGGCGGTTGGCCGGGTTGACCAGCGCGGCCTCGAACTTTCGGGTGGTCCACTTGTCGGCGATCGGGCCCGGGGGTGCCTTGGTGTCGGCGACCGGGTCGCCCTCGGTGTACAGGCCGTGGGCGATGCCCGCGTTCACGGTGGTGTCGGTCATGTCAGTGCCTCACTTGATCAGGCCGAAGGAGATCGCGAGCACCGGGATGATGAATCCCACCGCGATGACGGCGGCCAGGGCGAAGCCGATGGCCTTGGCTCGGCGGTAGGCCGCCGGGGTGCCGGTCGTGCCGAGGGTCTGCTGAGCGCTGAACGTGCCGTGTGCGAGGTGCAGGCCGAGGGCGACCATCGCGAGCACGTAGATGAGCGTCGTCCACGGCACCTGGAAGCTCGCCACGACGAGCTTGTAGGGGTTGTTGACCACGTCCGGGCCCTGGGCGTCGGGGTTGACCGACACCTTCAGGATCGTGAACTCGAGGAGGTGCCAGATCAGGAAGAGCAGGATCGCGATGCCGCCCCAGCGCATCCACGCCGTGCGGATCGCCGTGCGGGCGGCCGAGTAGCGGGTGCGGCGGGCGTTGCCGGCGCGCGCCCACAGCGAGAACGCCGCGTACAGGTGGCCGACGAGGCAGATGATCAGGACCACCCGCAGGATCCAGAGCAGACCGCCGTACGGGAGGATCGGCTCACCGAAGGTGCGCAGGTGCTCGGCGTAGGTGTTGTAGGCCACCTCGCCCGACAGCAGCTTGAGGTTGCCGTACATGTGAAGCAGGACGAACCCGACGAACACCAGCCCGGTGCCGGCCATGAGGACCTTGAGGGCGATGGTGGTGCGGCGGGCCGACGCGGGACGCGATGGAGCTGTCGTTGTGGCCACGAAGCGCAGCCTAACGAGGGGTGCAAGGTCAGGCGAGATCAGGCGGGCCTGCGCCACATGTGACATTTCCCCCGTTACCAGTCGGTATGGCTCGCGGGCCTCGCGTCGGGTGGGCGTCGGGGGGCGTCGGAGGGCGCCCGGGGGGCGCCCGGGGGCGTCAGGGTGCCGGGGTGACCGGCGGGAAGTCGTCCCGGCCCGGGATGCCGTTGATGTCGGAGGTGTTCATGCCGTACTGCAGGATCGCGAAGCCCATCGCGTCGCTGTTGACGTCGAGGGCGTGCGGGTCGAGGTTGCTCACGGTGTCGCAGGCCTGGTGGTAGCAGGAGTCGTAGGGCCGGCCCGCGACGCCACCCCAGATGGCGGCCTCCTCGGCCGTCTTGGTGGCTTCGGCACCGGTGAACAGACCACCCGACGGGATGCCGGCCGCGATGAACGGCCCGTAGTCGGACCGCCCGCTGAAGTCGGTTCCCTTGAACGGCAGGTGGCGCTGCTCGTAGAAGGCCTCGAAGGTCTTCTCGATGCGGTCCGAGCCGCTCGGTCCGGGGCCGACGCCGGTGGCGTCGGAGTCGTCCCCGTCGTAGACGAAGAAGACCGGGTTCGGCGACCCCACCATGTCGAAGTTGAGGTAGAGCGCGATCCGGCTGCGTTCCTCGGGGCTCAGGCCCGTCACGTAGCGGCTCGAGCCGACCAGGTTGGACTCCTCCGCGCCCCACCAGGCGAAGCGCACCGTGTTGACCGGCCTCACCTTGGCCAGCTGCTCGGCGACCTCGAGCAGGGCGGCGGACCCGGAGCCGTTGTCGTTGATGCCCGGCCCGGCGTTGACCGAGTCGAGGTGGGCGCCGGCCATCACGACGTTGGAGTCGTTGCCGGTGCGGGTCTCGGCGACCACGTTGTACGTCGTCGCAGGTCCGCGGAACGTGGAAGTCACGACATGAAGCAGCCGGCCGCCCGTCATGGCCAGCTGGTCGCCGACCGCCTGGGTCACCGACGTGACCGGGATGTCGAGCGCGAAGCCCTCACCGAGGGTGCCGTTGAGGTCGGTGTCCACGTTGTTGGCGATGATGACGGCCGAGGCGCCAGCGGCATGCGCGTTCTGAGCCTTGATGGCGAAGGTGCAGCTGCCACGCGGGACCAGGGCGATGGTGCCGACCGGGAAGGCGGCGAAGTCGGCCACGTCGCAGCCGGGCGTCGCGTCGACCGGTGTGCCGGGAAGGGCGGTGACCGCGGCCGTCACGTCGCCGCTGCCGGAGTAGGCGAGGATCGTGTTCGTGACCTGGCCGGTCGGGGCCGGTGACACGCGCTCGACGACCGATGGGGCCAGCGAGACGAAGGTGTTGAAGACGAACGCCTGGACGTCGGGGGTGTAGCCCACGGCCCGGAGCCGTTGCACGACGTAGTCGACCGAGGCGTCGTAGCCCGGGGACCCCGAGACGCGGGTGCCGTGGTTCGCGTCGGCGATCCGTTGCAGGGCCGCCTGGTGCTCGCGCACCCCTGCGAGGGTGATGCACTCGGCCAGCTTGGCGTGCGTGTCGTTGACGCGGGTGCTGCAGGCGTCGGGGGCGGCGAGCGCCGCGGGGGCGGCGAGCGCGGCCGGGGCGAAGGACAGCGCGGCTGCAGCGGCCGCGAGCGCGGCCCAGCATCGGCGTGTCGTACCGGACATCGTGTCTCCAGGTCCGAGGCGTCCCGGGTCAGGGTGACCCACCGCATCAGCGGGGCTGGTGCGAAGACCCTTCCAGCGTAAGGAGGGCGTCAACGCTCGTAAAGCGCTCGCCGCCGGCTGGGGACAACCGGCGGTGCCCCGGCGGAGGGACCCGACCTCACCCGAGTTGGGTGCTCAGGTGGTCGCCCCGACAGCCACCTCGGCACCCAGCTCCGGGTCGTCTGCCTACGCTCCCGGCTCCCCGCCCTCGCCCGAGCGCCCGACTCCGGATGCCGGTGGGTCAGGTGCGGCGGTTGGCGATGGCGGCGTCGTACAGGGCCTTCTTCGACAGCCCGGTGGCCGCGGCGACGTCGGCGCAGACGTCCTTGAGCCGCTCGCCCTCGGACACCCGTTCGCGGATGCCCTCGAGCTGGCTGGCCAGGTCGGCGACCGGCCCGCTCGACCCGGCCACCACCAGGGTGACCTCGCCGCGCACGCCGTCGGAGGCCCACGCCACCAGTTCGGACAGCGAGCCGCGGCGCACCTCCTCGTAGGTCTTGGTCAGCTCGCGGCAGACGGCGGCCCGACGGTCGGCCCCGAAGGCCTCCGCCATCGCCGCCAGGGTCCGTGCCAGCCGGTGCGGGGCCTCGAAGAACACCATGGTGCGCGGCTCGGTGGCCAGGCCCGCGAGCGCAGCCGCGCGCTCCCCCGCCCGGCGCGACAGGAACCCCTCGAAGCAGAACCGGTCGACGGGGAGCCCCGAGACAGCCAGCGCCATCAGCACCGCGGAAGGCCCCGGTACCCCGGTCACCCGCACGTCGATGCCGACCGCGGCGCTGACGAGGCGGTACCCGGGGTCGGAGACGGACGGCATCCCGGCATCCGTCACGACGAGCACGCGGGCGCCCTCGCGCAGTCGCTCGACGAGCTCGGGGGTGCGCTCGGCCTCGTTGTGCTCGTGGTACGAGACGACCCGGCCGGTGGGGTTGACGTCGAGGTCCTGGCAGAGGCGGCGCAGCCGGCGGGTGTCCTCGGCGGCGACCACGTCGGCGAGGCGGAGCTCGTCGGCCAGGCGCGGGGCGGCATCGCGGGGGTCGCCGATCGGGGTCGCTGCCAGCACCAGCACGCCGCCGCTCATGGTGCGATCCTCGCACGCTGTGGATGGGGCGCGGGCTGCACAAGCCGCCAACCTAGGATGTGCCGGTGACCCGGACCGACGAGCTGCGCCTGCGGCTGCTCGGGACCGGGCCCACCGACCGGTTGTGGGGGTGGCTGGGCCCGGGGTTGATCGCCCTGGTCGGTGGGGTGCTGCGGTTCTGGAACCTCGACCGCCCCCAGGCCCTGGTCTTCGACGAGACCTACTACGTCAAGCAGGCGTACTCGCTGCTGCACTTCGGCGTCGAGATGCGGGTGCTCGACTCGCTGAAGAAGCCGGACGACGCGTTCGTTGGCGGCAACCAGAACATCTTCTCGACGACCGACGGCGACATGGTCGTGCACCCGCCCGCCGGGAAGTGGCTCATCGCCGCCGGCGAGTGGCTGTTCGGCTCCGGGTCGGGGTGGGGCTGGCGGTTCTCGGTGGCGCTGGTCGGCACGCTGTCGATCCTGCTCGTCGGCCGGGTCGCCCGGCGGATGTTCGGCTCGACGGCGCTGGGCTGCGTCGCCGCCTTCCTGCTGGCGTTCGAGGGGTCACACTTCGTGATGTCGCGCACCGGCATCCTCGACATCATCGTGTCGTTCTGGGCGCTGTGTGGCTTCGCGGCCCTGCTCGTCGACCGCGACCGGAGCCGCGAGATCCTCGCCGAGAAGGTGGGGGCACTGCCGCGCGGCAGCTGGCCCGAGGGCGTGGGCCCGTGGCTCGGCTGGCGACCGTGGCGGTGGGTGGCGGGCCTGTCGCTCGGCCTGTGCACCAGCACCAAGTGGTCGGGCCTGTTCTTCCTCGCGGCCTTCGGCATCATGTCGGTCTGGTGGGACATGGGCGCCAGGCGCGCGGCCGGAGTGCGGCGATGGGGTCGAGGGGCACTGTTCAAGGACGGGCCGTTCGCCGCGCTCGCGATGGTGGGGACCGCCGTGGTCGTCTACGTGCTGTCGTGGTCGGGCTGGTTCCTCACCTCGATCGGCTACCACCGGCAGTGGAACACCTTCCACCCCGGCGAGGGGGTGCAGTGGCTGCCGCCGGTGCTGCGCAACTGGTGGAAGTACCACCAGGACGCCTACCAGTTCAACACCACGCTGCACACTCCCCACCCGTACCAGTCGAACCCCTGGTCGTGGCTGGTGCAGACCCGGCCGACGTCGTTCTACTACCAGAGCCCGACCCGCGGCGTGGCCGGCTGCACCGTCGACCAGTGCTCGCAGGCGATCAACCCGATCGGCACCATCTCGGTGTGGTGGGTCGGCATCCTCGCCCTGCTCGTCGTGCTGTGGTGGTGGCTGGTGCGGCGCGACTGGCGGGCCGGGGCGATCGCGGCGGGCTTCATCGGCGGCTACCTGCCGTGGTTCATGTACCAGGACCGCACGATCTACACCTTCTACGCCGTGGCGTTCGAGCCGTGGGTGGTGCTGGCGGTGGTGTTCCTCATCGGGCTGTGGGTGGGCCGTCGCGAGGACGACCCGAACCGCTGGCGGTGGCGCTGGTTCGTCGTCGGGGGCTACCTGCTGTTCACGCTGGCGCTGTTCGCGTTCTTCCACCCGATCTACGTCGCCGACACCATCCCGTACGAGCACTGGCGCTGGCGGATGTGGTTCCCCAGCTGGATCTGAGCCGGATGCCGTCAGCCGGGTCTCAACTTTCCCGCCCGGTGCGGGCAGGTTCACCTTCGCACCGGAACCGTTCCCCGGCGAGGGTGAAGCTTCCCGGATCGGGCGAGAAAGTTGAGGCGGGCTTCACGGCGGATGCCGGGTGGCCGGCTCGGTGCCCGGGTCGGGGTCCTCGGCGGTGTCGGTGGGCGGGGTTAGGTTCGGAGCATGTTCCTCCTCGGCGACGACCGTCGGCTCGTCATCAGCGCGAGCGACCTGCGCACGGCCGCAGCGTGCGAGTTCGCGCTGGTGCGCGAGCTCGACGTCGTGCTCGGCCGTCGCGAGCGGGTCTGCGTCGACGACGACCCGATGGCGGCCAGGGTCATCGCGCTGGGCAACGAGCACGAGCAGACCGAGCTGCGCCGGCTGGCCCGGGCCCACCCCGGCCGGGTCGTGCAGTTCGAGCGGCCGGGCTACTCCCCCGACGACCTCGCCCGGGCACACGCCCAGACCCTCGAGGCGCTCCGCTCCGACGCCGAGGTCGTCTACCAGGCCACCTTCTTCGACGGCGGCTTCGTCGGCCACGCCGACTTCCTCGAGCGCACCGCCGACGGCTGGCTGGTCAGCGACACCAAGCTGGCCCGCACCGAGAGCGTGCCGGCGCTGCTCCAGATCGCGGCGTACGCCGCGCTGCTGGGCGAGGCCGGCGTGCCCACCGCCCCCGTCGCCCGGCTCGTCGTCGGCAGCGGTGACGTGCGCGACTTCGCCCTCGACGACATCGTGCCCGTCTACCTCGCCCGCCGCGCCCGCCTCGACGCGTTGCTGCTCGCACACCGCGACTCCCCCGGGCCGGCCGGCTGGGGCGACCCGCTGTGGCTCGCCTGCGGTCGGTGCGAGGTCTGCGAGCCCGAGGTCGAGGCCGCCCGCGACCTCCTGCTCGTGGCCGGCGTGCGCGGGCCGACCCGCCGCAAGCTGATCGACGCCGGCGTCACGACCATCGACGAGCTCGCCGCGCGCACCGAGCCGGTCGCCGACGTGCGCGGTGCCACCCTCGACCGGCTGCGTGAGCAGGCCCGGCTCCAGCTCGAGCAGGAGCGCGACCCCACCGGTGGCGTCCGCTCAGAGGTGACCGACCCCGACACCCTGCGACGGATGCCGCGACCGAGCCCCGGCGACGTCTTCTTCGACTTCGAGGGCGACCCGTTGTGGTCCGAGCGCGGCTCGCGCACCTGGGGCCTGGAGTACCTGTTCGGCATCGTCGAGGTCGACACCGGCGGTTCGGTGTTCCGCACCTTCTGGGCCCACGACCGCGAGGCCGAGCGGCAGGCCCTCATCGACTTCGTCACCTGGCTGAATGCGCGCCGCCAGCAGTGGCCGGACCTCCACGTCTACCACTACGCGCCCTACGAGACCGCGGCCCTGCTCCGGCTGGCGGCCCGCCACGGGGTCTGCGAGGACGAGGTCGACCAGCTGCTGCGCGACGGGGTGTTCGTCGACCTCTACGCCGTCGTCCGGTCGGCGATCCGGGTGTCCCAGCGCTCCTACTCGATCAAGAAGCTCGAGCCCCTCTACATGGAGGCCCGCGAGGCCGCCGTCACCAACGCCGCCGACTCGATCGTCGTCTACCACCAGTTCATGGCGGCCCGCGACGCCGAGCGCCACGACGAGGCCGCCGAGCTGATCGCCGAGATCGCCGACTACAACCGCGACGACTGCGTCTCGACGTGGATGCTGCGCGACTGGCTGCTCGCGCAGGGCGCGGCCTCCAGCGTGACCGGCCCGGTCGACGGCCCGGTCGTGGGCGTCGAGCCCGCGGCGGCCCAGACCCCCTCCGAGCAGCGGCTCGCCCTGATCCGGCTCGAGACCTTGCTGCGCGACCGGCTCGCCGGCACCAAGCCGCACGAGCGCTCGGCGGAGCAGCAGGCCGTGGCCCTGGTGGCGTCGTCGGTGCTGTTCCACGCCCGGGAGGACAAGCCGGTGTGGCAGGCGCACTTCGAGCGTCTGCGGCTGCCGGTCGGCGACTGGCGGGTCGCCGACGGGGTGTTCCTCATCGAGTCGGCGGAGGTCGTCGAACCGTGGCGCCGGGCGACGCCGCGCCAGCGGCCCCGACGCACGCTGCGGCTCGAGGGCGAGCCGATGCGCGGCGTCCCGGCCGGTCCCGGTGACGAGGTGAGCGCCGTCTACGTCGACCCACCGCCGCCCGGCATCACGACCCTGCCGGGCCACGCCAATGCCCGCTCCACCGCCACGGTCGCGATCCTCGAGGCCGACGACCGGCTCGCCGAGAACGGCCGGCTGCACCAGAGCCTGCTCGTCGAGGAGCTCCAGCCCAAGGACGGCGGCGACCACACGGACCTGCCGGTGGCCCTGGTTCCCTCGAAGATGCTGAGCACCCGGCCGATCGACGACGCCCTCGCGGAGGTGGCCCAGCGGGTGGTCGACGCCGGTGACGACCTGCCGCGCACCGCGGGGATCGACCTGCTCGCCCGGCGGCTCCCCCGCCTGCGCGACGGCGGGCCCCTGCCCGGTGTGGGTCTCGGCCCGACCCGCCACCTGGACGCCATCGAGGCCGCCCTGCTCGCCACCGATGACTCCTACCTCGCCGTGCAGGGCCCGCCCGGCACCGGGAAGACCTACGTCGCCTCCCGGGTCATCGCCCGGCTGGTGCTCGAGCGCGGCTGGGCCGTGGGCGTCACCTCGCAGGGGCACAAGGCGATCGAGAACGTCCTGCGCGCCGTGGTCGCCGCCGGGGTCCCGCCCGAGCAGGTCGGCAAGGCCACCCGCGACCCCGAGGGCGCCACCTGGACCACCCTGGCCAAGGCCGACGAGCTCGCCGAGTTCGCCGCCGGGCACGTGCGCGCCGGCCGGGGCTACGTCGTCGGCGGCACCGCCTGGGACCTCACCAGCACCAAGCGGATCGGTCGTGGCCAGCTCGACCTCGTCGTGGTCGACGAGGCGGGCCAGTTCTCCCTCGCGAAGACCCTCGCCTGCTCGGTGGCCGGAGACCGACTGCTGCTGCTCGGCGACCCCCAACAGCTGCCGCAGGTGTCCCAGGGCACCCACCCCGACCCCGTCGACGCGTCCGCACTCGGCTGGTTGATCGGCGACGAGCCGGTGCTGTCGGCCGACCTCGGCTACTTCCTCGAGACCACCCGGCGCATGCACCCGGCGCTGACCGAGCCGATCTCGCGGCTGTCGTACGCCGGCCAGCTGCGCTCGGAGTCGTCGGTCACGCAAGCCCGGCGGCTCGAGGGGGTCGAGCCCGGACTGCACGTGCGCCTCGTCGACCACCACGACAACTCCACGTGGTCCCCGGAGGAGGCCGAGGTCGTGCGCGACCTGGTGCACGACCTGCTGGGCCACACCTGGCACGACCCGGAGGAGCGCGGCGCCGACGGCGCACCGGTCGGTCCGCGACCGCTGCGCCAAGCCGACGTCATCGTCATCACGCCCTACAACGGCCAGGTCGGCCAGCTGCGCCGCACCCTCGACGACGCCGGCCTCACCGACGTCCCGGTCGGCACCGTCGACAAGTTCCAGGGGCAGGAGGCGGCGGTGGCGATCCTGTCGCTCGCGGCCTCCTCGCACTCCGACGTCTCGCGGGGCATGGGCTTCCTGCTCGACCGGCACCGGCTCAACGTGGCGATCTCGCGAGGTCAGCACTCCGCCTACATCGTGAGGTCCACCGTCCTCACCGACTTCGCTCCGCGCACCCCGGCCGAGCTGATCGACCTCGGCGCGTTCCTCGGCCTGTGCGCGGCCGCCGCGACGACGGCATCCGCCGGTCAGTCGGAGCCGGTTCCCGCCTGAGCCAGGGGGGCCGCGCCGGGGTCCGTCCCGGCCGCCGTGGACCTGCGCGCGGCAGCCGCTTCGACCGGCGCGTCGGGTGCCAGGTTCGTCCGGTGGCCGAGCCGCTCGAGCCAGCGCACCATCTGGTGGTGCACCGTGTCGGCCCCGCGCAGCCGGCCGCGCTCGTCGAGCAGGTCCTCGTCGATGGGCCACTGCGCCGGGTGCACGATCAGCGGTCGGGTCTGCCAGCCGCCCAGGCCGCCGTGGCACCCGACCAGCTCCTCGAAGGCCGCCACCTCGTCGAGGATCGGGTCGTAGAGCGAGTTCACGTAGATGTCCGGGGCGTTCTCGTACGACGAGACGTGGATGAAGTCGCCCACGGCATCCGTGCCGAACAGGGCCAGCGGGTCCTGGCCGACGACCGCGCCGGTCGTCAGGTCGTGCGTGCCGTCGGCGCCCAGGGCGACCGGCCCGTGGTCGGTCGCCACCACGACGAAGCCGATGCCCGGGTGCGCGGCCAGCATCGCGAGCAGGCCAGGGTGCAGCCGCTCGATGTCGGTCAGGGTCAGCCGCTCGGCGTGCTGGCTGAACCACACGCCACCGAGGTTGCCCGAGCCGACGACGGTGATCTCGGCCGGCGCGTCACCGGGGCCGGTGGTGTCCGTGGTGACGCCCGACGGCCCGACCGGCGCCTCCTGGTCACGGTCGGCGATCGCCCGCTTGGTCAGCCGGCCCGACACCGAGGCCTGCCCGGACAGCTGCCCGATCAGCAGGTTGACCGGGCCCCACGCCTCGACCTCACCGGTCGCCGCCGTCACGGTGGCGTCGCCGTCGAAGTAGCCGAGGATGAGGCCCTCGAGCGAGACGCCGTAGCGCTGCAGGAACGTCGCGCCCTGGCTCTGCCCGTGGTCGGACACGAGCACCACGTGGTACGGCCGCGGGGTGATGCCGGCGGTGATGACCTGCTCGATGCTGCGCAGCATGTCGTCGAGCCCGTAGAACGCCGCGAGCGACTCCGAGCGGGTCACGCCGGCGTGGTGGGCGATCTCGTCGTAGTCGACGAAGTCGACGTAGATCGCCTTGGAGCCCTTCATCATCGCCTCGACCACGAGGGCGACGTTGAGGTCGCGCAGGAAGACGTTGGTGACCGCGCGCAGCGCGACGTAGGCGCCCCCGCGGTCGATCCGCGGCTCCACGCCACGGCGCACCTGGCGCCGGGCCTGGAACACCTCCTTGACCATCTCCCCGATGGTCATGATGACAGCCCTCAGGATGCCGGCCGGGTGGGTGAAGAAGGCGGCGTACGACTGCGACGGGCCGAGTCCCTTCGTCCCCTCCTTGAGCCCGCTCATCGTGAGCAGGGAGGTCGCGGCGTCGCCGGAGAACAGGTTGGAGATGCTGACGCCGTCGTCGGCGAGCAGCCCACGGCCGTTGCTGACCCGGGCCTCGATGATCGCGGCGTCCTCGGGCCGGTTGGCGACGAGGAGCCGGCCCAGCTCGCGGTCGAACCACCGGAACGCGGGGATGCCGTGGTTGTTGCCGTGCAGCAGCCCGGCCTGGCTCACCGGCGTGGTCGAGGGCACGCGGGCCGTCCACTCGGTCCAGGTGTGGCTGCCCGACCGCACCCATCGACTGATGGTGGGGATGTTTCCCGAACGGATCTCGCTCTCCAGCAACGGCGCCGGGACACCGTCGAGCTGGACGAACACGACCCCCGGAATGTCGGACGTCGCTTCCTGCTCGCCACGCGCGCCCATCCGCATCGCATGGACGGTGAGGTAGTCGCGGCTGTTGATGCTGAACGCCCAGGTGATCAGCGTCATGACGAGCGCGTAGACCCAGGCGGCGAAGAACGCCACGAGGGGGCTGGACACGTCGACGCCGGGAGTGAGGTAGAGGCCGAGACCGAGCACCACGGCATTCGCGAACAGAGCGAGCAGCACCGCGCCGATCCACCCGAAGTGCAGCGCCACCCGCATGAAGAACGGCTGCAGCAGCAACCCCGCCAGCGACACCATGACCACCGCGATGAGCAGCGAGCCGGGCGAGTCGGTGGTGACGCCCGGCATCACGGCGATCGTCCCGCCCAGGACGACGAGCCGCACGAGGAAGTCGATGACCCGGGTGCCCGACGGCTGCCGCTCGGCGCCCTGCGTGCCGATGGACCGGGCCAGTGCCTTGTTGCTTCCCTGGTCGAACCACTGTGAGGAGGCCTGGTTCCAGACGAGGAACAGGATGACGACGGCGATCGCCAGGCCTGCGAACCCCGGCACCTGCTGGAGGTCGAGCTGGGCGCCCAGGTAGAGGGAGTGCAGCTGCTGGGCGACGAGGATCACGGTGACCACGAGCCGCGCCCCGTTCGACCCCTTGGCCAGCTGGTAGGCGACGACCGCCTGGACCAGCCCGAAGGCGAGGAACAGCAGGCCGACGACGCGGGCCGTGGCCACCGACTCGTCGGCGGTCATCCCCGACACCGGGCCGAGGTCCTGCGCGCCCGCGAGGGCGAGGGCCCCCATGACCACGTCGAGCACGGCGACGACCGCGGTGAGCACCACCACCACGGTGACGGCGAGGGGGCGGCGGGTCGCGGCGTCAGCGCTCATGGCGTCATGCTCGCAGCCCGAGCGACTGGCGGGGCCGGGTCGGCGAGGACCCGGTCGCGACGCGGCGAGCCATGACGTCCTCCAGCCGACCCCGGGCGGGCCTGTTGGCCGGTGTCGGGGACGGTCGGAGCGGGCGATTCACCCCTCGGGGGTGGGCGCGGTGGGTCTCACCCCACGGCGGTGAGCGCCGAGGCCTCACCCCGCGGGGGTCAGGGCCGGAGGTCGCTCCTCGTCGGACCCGCAGCCGCCCCGGGCCAGCTGGTCGGCCAGGAGCACCGCCACTCGTCGCTGCTCCCGGGTCGGGCGGGCGACCCGGGTGGACGCGGTGATCCGGAAGTGACCGTCGCCGGCCGGGGCCGCCAGGTAGGTCTCGACGTCCGTCGGCATCCCCTCGCGGGCGACGTCGACCGCGCCGCCGCCCCGGTGGACGCTCCCGTCGCGGTGGAGGGCCGCGACGGCGGCCGTGGGTGGCACCGGACCCGGCTCGAACCGGCAGCGGTCGACCTCGAGCACCTCGGCGATCCGGTTGGCGACCCGCGCATGAGCCTCGTCGGGGGCGACGTCCCCGCCCGCCGCGAGGTCGGCACTCTCGAGCACGCCGTCGAGGAACCCGGCCCGCCGCGCGGCCCTGGCCTGTTGCCGCAGGCCCCACAGTGCGATCTCGGTGACGGCAACCCCCACGGCCACGAGCAGCACGACCACCTCGACGTCGTCGGGGTCGTTGATGGCGAACTGCCCGGTCGGTTCGGTGAGGAAGAAGTCGAACCACAACCCGCTGGAGACGGCCGCGAGCACGCTGGCGACACGGTCGCCGGCCGCGCCGACCCCGACGACGACCAGTACGAGAACGAGCACCGACGTGGCGGTGGTGATCCTGTCCCCCAGGGCGGCGAGCCCGGCCGCGACGAGGAACGGGAGGAAGACACCGACGGCGCGTTGCGCACCCCGGTAGCCCGTGCGGATGTCGGTAGTAGCCATGGCACTACGGCACCACCGATCGGGACGTCCTGCAGCACCTTGACGCGATCCTGATGCCGTCCTGACGCCTCATGTCCCACCGGGCACGTGCTCAGCCTCGTGCGTGCCGAACCGTGTCTGCGGGACCCGTTACTGCGACCTGCGGTCGGTCACGCCGTCGCGGAGACAGCGCTCTCCGACGTCGTGCCGGGAGGCGCCGCCGTGCGTGCCAGGGACCTCAACGACCATCCGATGAGGAACAGCATGACGCCGAGAACGGCCGCCAGGGCGGCGACGCCGAAGGCAACCACGGAGGTGAACAGCGACGCCCGCAGGAAGGACGCCTGCATGGCCGTGGTCCGCAGTGGGTCATCCTTGGCGAGCTGGGCGTAGGTCTTGCCGCCGGTCGCCTCGAGCGCGTGCTTGCTGATCGTCTCCGCCTCCGAGTAGGCGGTGAAGGGGCCCTTCACGTCCTTCCCGGCGAAGTAGTTCGCGTCCTTGGAGACCGTGATGTTCTCGCTCGCGAGCTCGTTGGAGACGATGAAGTAGGTGACGACCCCCGCCACGGCGAAGATGACCCCGACCACCATCACGATGATCCCGACCGTTCCTGACCTGTTCGATGTGTTTGCCACGACAACCCTCTCCCTGGCTCCAATGGATGCCTGCCAGTCTGGGGGGCGCCGATGGGGGCGCGGGTCACCCGCAGTAGGTGAGTCGGCCTTCCACGCCCGCGGCCGCACGTCGTTCAGGTCTGGTCGCGACCCGAACGCGCCCGCCGCGGCTCATCGGCGAACTGCCCACTGTCGGACGCAGACCTGACCAGCGCGCTGCGACTCGGAGGGCGCGTCCATCGGGTGGACCCCGAAGGCTGGTTCGCATGCAATAGGGCCTCAGTTGGATGCCGATCCCCGCCCGTCGCGTCGGTCGGGCATCATGGGAACGCCGACTCGGCACGAGGCACCGGAGTCCGGACTTTCACCCCCGATGGGCGCCACCCGGAGGGCGCACGAGGAGGACTCGCATGGGTGACAGCGTGCTCGTGGTCAACGCCGGCGGCACCATCGGGATGGTGGGCACCCCGCACGGCTACGCCCCGGTGCCCGGCGCGCTCGGCCCCTACCTCGAGTGGATCGTCGAGATGTCGCGGGGCGAGCTGGCGCCGATCACGTTCCTCGAGCTCGACCCACCGATCGACTCCGCCAACGCGACTCCCGAGAACTGGCGCGAGATCGCGAGCATCCTGTTCGAACGGCGCTCGGACCACTCCGGCTTCGTGGTGCTCCACGGAACCGACACGATGGCCTACGCATCCTCGGCGCTGTCCTTCCTGTTGCCCTCGTTCGGCAAACCGGTCGTCGTGACGGGCTCACAGATCCCCATCGCCCGTATTCGCAGCGACGGCCGGCAGAACTTCATCGGCGCCCTCGAGGTGGCGGCCGACGGCGGCATCCCGGAGGTCACCCTCCTGTTCGGGGACACCCTGCTCAGGGGCAACCGGGCCATGAAGGTCGACGCATCAGGGCTCGATGCCTTCGACTCGCCGCGGTTCCCGCCACTCGCCGACATCGGCATCGGCATCATCGTGAACCGCCAGGCCGTGCGCGCCACCGAGGGCGTGCCGAGGCTCACCGCCGGAGAGCTCGGGAACGTGGCGTCGGTCCGGCTCTTCCCCGGCTTCTCCGCCTCCATCGTCGCGAACATCTGCCAGCCACCCCTGCAGGGACTGGTCATCGAGGCCTACGGTGCGGGCAACGGCCCGTCGGAGGACCGGGACTTCCTGGCGGCGATCGAGGCCGCCACCGCCGCGGGAGTCGTCGTGGTGATCGTGACCCAGTGCGTCCGGGGGTCGGTGCAGCCCGGCGCCTACGCGACCGGGTCGGCCCTCATCCGGGCGGGGGCCGTTCCCGGCTTCGACATGACCTGCGAGGCGGCCCTCACCAAGCTGGCGGTCCTGCTCGGCCAGGGCCTCGACCCGAGCACGGTCGCCGGGCTGATGCAGCAGGACCTCGCCGGCGAGCTGACCCGGTGACCCCTGGTGGCGGGACGACTGCGGCCGATTCCCACGACAGGCAGTGGACGGGCCCCCGAGCCGGCGTGGCCGTCATCGGGCACCGCGGTTCCGGTGCCATGGCGCCCGAGAACACCCTCGCCGCGATCCGGCTGGCGGTGCGCGACGGCGCCGACCACATCGAGAACGACATCATGCGCACCAAGGACGGGGCGCTCGTCATCACCCACGACCTCGACCTCACCCGGACCACGGACGTCGAGCAGGTCTTCCCCGACCGCACCAGCCACCACGTCGCGGACTTCACCCTGGCCGAGATCAAGCAGCTCGATGCCGGTTCCTGGTTCGGCCCGCAGTTCGCGGGACAGCGGGTGCTCACCCTGCGGGAGTGGGTCGAGGCGGTCGGGTCGAGCGCCGGCATGCTGCTCGAGGCCAAGGACCCGTGGGCCTTTCCCGGGATCGAGGCCGACATCGACAAGGAGCTCCGGTCGATCCCCACGTTCGTCCAGGCCCTGCGCCAGGGCACGGTGATGATGCAGGCCGGGGACGAGTCGTGGCTGCGGGCCTACACCCGGCTCGCCCCGGACGTGCCCGTCGCCCTGATCCTCTACACCCGCCCCACCGACGAGCAGCTGGTGTCCGCCAGCACCTGGCTCGACGCGGTCAACCCCGCTCTGGGCACCATCGACCGGGCCGTCGTCGACCGCATCCACGAGCTCGGCCTCACAACCTACGTCTGGACCGTCAACCACAGCAGCGACATGCGCCGCGGCATCGAGTGGGGAGTCGACGGCATCATCACCGACCACCCCGCTGCCCTCGTCCGCGTGCTGCGCGCCCGGTGATCGTGACAACGACGAAACCCGTCCGGTGATGCAGAGGGCGCCTCCTGTCGCGCGGTGTGCATCACCTACATCTGTCCCAGCGCTGCCAAGGGCGCAGGATGCCGCGCGTCCGGGCAGCGCTGGGGTACCCGAACCGACGTCGGGACGGGCCGGCGCGCGCGGGGTCGTGGCTCAGGCGTTGCGGATCGCCGAGACGTCGAACTCGAGCTTGACCTTCTCGGAGACGAGCACGCCGCCGGTCTCGAGGGCGGCGTTGTAGGACAGGCCCCAGTCCTTGCGGTTGATGGTGGTGCCGCCCTCGAAGCCGACGCGCAGGTTGCCGAACGGGTCGCGTGCGGAGCCGGTGGGCTCGAAGACGATGGTGACCGGCTTGGTGACGTCCTTGATGGTCAGGTCGCCGGTGATCACCCAGTCAACGCCGTCACGCTGGACGTGGGTCGAGGTGAAGGTGACCTGCTTGTTGTTGTCGGCGTCGAAGAAGTCGGCGGAGCGCAGGTGGGCGTCGCGGTCGGCGACACCGGTCTCGATGCTGCCGGTCTCGATGGCGAGGTGGACCCTGGAGTTGGCCGGGTTCGCGTTGTCGATGGTCGCGGTCCCGGTGAACTCGCTGAACTGGCCGCGCACGGTGGTGACCATCGCGTGGCGGACGCTGAAGCCCAGGCGGGTGTGGGTCGGGTCGATGACGTAGTCACCGGAGATGTCCTCCACGGCGGTGGTGGGGGCGTCGAACTGCTCGACCGGCTGGCGGGTGAAGATGGACATGGTTCTCCTGTGGCGGGGTTGTTTGGGTTGGGGTCGTGCACGGGATGGCCGGACCGTGATCCGCCGTGTTCCCGCAGTCGGGGGTGGTCGGGACGCGTTCTGAGCGCCGCGGCGGACGGCGTCGCGGAGTCCGGGAGCTGTTCGCCGGCCGGGGCTGACTCAGCGCTGCGACGGGGGCAGGCCGAGCGAGTCGACGTCGGGGAAGAAGAGGTCCTCGTTGGTGGCTTCGGCGAGCTCGACGATGTAGCCCGGGGCGAGCTCCAGCCGGCCCTGTGCGCCCATGATGTTCTCGGTGCGGGGCTGCAGGATCGGGAGTCCGGCGGCCTCGAGCTTGCGGTAGACGGCGTCGATGGAGTCGACGACGAAGAGGATCTTGGTCTCCTGGATGAAGGCCGGCAGCTTCTTGCGGTCATCGGCGGCGATCGCGACCAGGGAGACGTGGCCGAGCGGCGACTGGAGCCCGACGACTCGCAGGTTGAAGTACTCCTCGATGCGGAAGTCGTACTCGACGGTGCCGTCGAAGAAGTCGAGGTAGTTGCGGATGTACTGCAGCTCCTGGCCCGGCTCGAAGAAGACGCGCTCGTAGGGTCCCGAGACCAGGTGGTCCGCGAAGATGGTGTTGCTCGAGGGTGCTGTCGGGTCGTTCATGGTGCTGCTCCTTGCTGCGGTAGTTGTGGTCGCAGTGGGGCCGGGCGTTGGCGGAAGGCAACCGCTCGCTCCGGGTGGCTACCGGGCTGGGTGGCGGTCGGTGGCGGGCTGTGGCGTGGCGAGTCGTGTCAGGAACGCCGCTACGTGCCGTTGCTCGGCGGCGGAGGCGAACGGTCCGACCTTCTCGGCGATGCTGTCGCCGTGGGCGAGCCGTGCGCGGCGGATCAGGGCGCTGCCGTCCTTGGTGAGGGTGACGATGACCGCGCGCCGGTCGCTGGGGTCGGCCGAGCGTTCGACGAGACCTCGCTGGCAGAGCCGGTCGAACAGCTTGGTGGCGGCACCGCTGCTGAAGAGCAGGGCGCCGGCGATCTCACCCATCTGCAGGTGGTTGTCGGGCGCCAACGTCAGGCGCAGCAGCGCGTCGTACTCGGACACCGAGAGCTCGAAGTCGCGCTTGAGCTCGGCCTGGAACTGCTTCATCAGCAGGTCGTGGGCAACCACCAGCTCCCGCCAGATGGCGATCCGATCGCGGTGCTCCGCGGCGGTCGACTCGTCGGCGCCGGCCTCAGGGGGACGTCGGGTCATGGTTCAGCCCACCGGAAGCGACGCGGTGGCCGAACTGCCGGGTGAACTCCTGGTCGTCGAGCACGGTGCGGCCCAGGCGACCGGTCACCTTGTTGTAGCGGCCGCCGATCTCGATCTGCGCCGAGCGGCTGATGTCCCCGACATGGCGAGGCAGCCACCCGGTGCGGGCCAGCAGCGGCTGCACCCGCTGCGCCGTGGCCGACGAGTCCGCCAGGTAGGGCAGCACGGCGGGAGGTGTCTGGTCTGCTGCCGTGTGGAGCGCCGCGGTCGCGAGGTTCGAGAACGCCTTGACGTGCCCGACGCCTGCGGGCAGCAGGGCTGCCACGAACTGTCCCGCGGATCCCTCGACCGGGGTGCGGAGGTGGATCCCGGTTGGGGTGACGTCCAGCGGGTTGGAGACGTCGAGGAGGATCTTGCCCACCAGCTGGTCCCCGATGCGGGAGAGCACCTCTCGTTGCGGCGCGTCCCACAGCGTGGTCAGCGCGACGACCTCGGCGGCCTCTGCCGCGGCTTCCAGGGTCTCGGCGAGGGTGACCGTGGACCCGAGTGCAGCGGCGCGGACGGCCCGCGCGGCCGCCTCGGCCTTGGCCGGACGGTAGTGGAAGAGGGTCACGTCGACACCGTGCGAGGCGAACAGCGCAGCGATGGCGGTGCCGTGCCGGCCCGGCCCGATCAGGGAGATGGAGGTCATGTCATGCCGCCTTCGGAAGGTAGGGGTTGTCGGACAGGTCCAGGACGGTCTTGCCGAGCGCGTGGCCGGAGTCCAGCCGTCGGTGGGCCTCGACGACCTCGGCCAGCGGCAGGGACTGCACCGGCATCCGCAGCCTGCCGGACGCCGCGTCGGCGAGCAGGCGGGTCAGGCGGGCCTGGGAGCGTTGCACCTGGATGAGCGGGATGCCGTGGCTGCGGGCGCTGCCCAGCGCGATGGTCACGGCCGCGCCGCCGGCCTCACGCACCGCCTGACCGATCGCCCCGGCCTGCGGTGTGCCGGCGAGGTCGATCGACGCCGCGAACCCGGACGGGTACTCGGCCTTCAGCTGGGCGGGCAGGTCCGGCCCGTAGGCCAGAGGCGTCGCGCCGAGGT
The DNA here is from genome assembly GCA_963695175.1 of uncultured Actinomycetota bacterium. Taxonomy (GTDB): domain Bacteria; phylum Actinomycetota; class Actinomycetes; order Actinomycetales; family Dermatophilaceae; genus Fodinibacter. Next base: position 1,176,245 of record CAVOGG010000004.1, on the reverse strand, counting down.
CTCGCAGGTAGTCCGCGCGAGCCGCGCTCGCGGTGGCGACGACCGGGATTCCGGCCGCGACGAGCAGCTGCACCAGCACGGTGCCGACCCCACCCGAGCCACCGTGGACGAGTACCGGTGCTTCCGGGGAGAGCTGCAACGCATCCAGCACCGTGAGCGCCGTCTGCCCGACCGCGCCGACGGCACCGGCCAGCTCCCATGACAGGTCTGCCGGCTTGGCCACGACACGATCCGCCGAGGTGACCACCAGCTCGGCATCCGAGCCAGGCGTACCGAACCCGACCACCTCATCGCCAACCGCGACTCCGGTCACCCCAGCAGCGACCTCGGTGACCACGCCGGCGAACTCCGTCCCCGGCACGAACGGGGTGCCCCCACCGAAGGAGCCGGAGCGGATCGCGGCGTCGACCGGGTTCACTCCACCCACCCGGACAGCGACCCGAATGCTCCCGGGCGCCAGCGGTGCAACCGGAAGGTCCGCGATGCCCAACACCTCAGGCGGGCCGAACGTCCTTGCCACCGCCGCGCGGTAGGTCCCTGTCGTCACCATGAGCCTGCACTCTCTTTCCCGGAAGTAGTTGTCTCGACAGATACTTTGCATCGAGATTCTCTGAACTCCAAATCGGGCACCCCGCACCAGGACGTGCCGAACGCCCCGTGGCCGCCTCAGGGGAGCTGTGGCACGGGGGTGGCTTCCCAGGTCAGGCTTCTCGTGGAACGAACGGCCGCGTGCTGTCACCGTTGGTGGGGGGGTACACGAACCGAGGTCGGGAACCAATGACAACGACGAAACCCCGCCCGGTCAGCCGACGTTCAGTGCTGGTCGGACGGGGTTCCCGTCGGGTGGAGCTGAGGGGATTCGAACCCCTGGCCTTCTCATTGCGAACGAGACGCGCTACCAACTGCGCCACAGCCCCGCGATGCGGGAGAAACGATAACACCAGCGCGCAGCCACCCAGAAACCGGATCGGGGCCCCGCAGGGCGGTACATCGCGAGCCCGGCGGATCGTCGCGAGGGCCGTTGACCGGGCAGGACATACCATCGCCGCATGCGACTGCGCCCGCCCCGCCCGGACCGGACCGCGGCCGACCCCGCCGCCCTCCCCCGCATCGTCACGGCCGCGCCCGCGGTCACCCCGGGGGGCCCGGACGACCCGCACCGGCCCGCCCACTGGGACGTGCCACGCGGCATCCGCACCGCCAGCGAGTGGGCGTGGCGCGGCCTGGTCATCGGTGCCGCAGCCGTGGCCGTTCTCTATCTCACGAACGTGCTCTCCGAGGTGGTCATCCCGATCCTCGTGGCGCTGCTGCTGGCGGCGCTGCTCCAGCCGCTCTACGCCGCGCTGACCCGGATCGTCCCGCGCGGCCTGGCCGCCGGCATCACGGTGATCGGCACCCTGGCCATGGTCTTCGGGCTGCTGTCGTTCGTCGGCTCCCAGCTCACCAGCCAGATCGACGACATCGGGGCGAAGGTCGGCGACGGCATCGACCAGATCCGTCAGTGGCTCAACACGACCTTCGGCGTCACCGACAGGCAGCTCGAGGGCTACATCGACCAGGCCCGCGAGTGGCTGAGCTCGGGCACCCTCACCGACGCGGCGGCCTCGGCGGGCCTCACGGCGACGCACATCGTGGCCGGCTTCTTCCTCGCGATGTTCTCCCTCTACTTCTTCCTCTACGACGGCCCGCTCGTCTGGGGCTGGGTGGTGCGGCTGTTCCCGCGGACCGCCCGCGAGAAGGTGCACTCCTCGGGCCTGATCGCCTGGACCCAGCTGTCGGCGTTCACCCGCGCCACGCTCGTCGTCGCCGCCGTGGATGCCGCCGGCATCGGCATCGGTGCCGCGATCCTCGGTGTGCCGTTCGCCTCCGGCATCGCGCTGCTGGTCTTCTTCGGCGCCTTCATCCCGGTCGTCGGCGCGGCCGTCTCCGGCACCGTCGCGGTGCTGCTGGCCCTCGTCGCGCTCGGCCCGGTGCAGGCCCTGATCATGCTCGGCATCGTCATCGGGGTGCAGCAGGTCGAGGCCCACCTGCTGCAGCCCTTCCTCGTCGGACGGGTGATGCGCATCCACCCGCTCGCCGTCATCCTCGGGATCGCGGCGGGCGTCATCCTGGCCGGCATCATCGGCGGTCTCATCGCGGTGCCGACGGTGGCCGTGCTCAATGCCGTCGGCCACCACCTGCTCGACGGGCCTGAGAGCGAGGACGACGTGCCGCCCGGGAGGGCCAAGACGCCCGAGGAGGTGCTCGAGCCCGGCGAGGAGGCCCAGGCCGAGGTCGAGGCGGCGGACGTCGAGGCGCGCACCGAGGCGGCCGGCCACGAGGAGCCCGAGCGCACCGACTGAGCGTCGGGCCCGCGCCTGCGCCCACGGACGGTCAAACGACGTCCGGGATGCCGTGCCTCACCCGGTTCGTGCGTGCACCCGGGTGCCCCTCGCCCGCGTCAGGCGCGTTTGTCCGTCCGTGGAATCGCCGTCAGCCGCGGGCGCCAGGACGCCCCTCCGGTCGAGGGGAGGCAACACGCACGGCCGGAGTGTGACGGCCTCCGCGTGTTGCCTGCTCTCGACCCGCGCCTGAGCGGGACTCTGCGGCGGGACGCAGGCTCAGGCGCCGGCGACCCGGCGCTGGTCGTAGGCCGAGTCGTCGCTCTCGCTCTCGCGAACCACCGGCACGGGGTCGGGGGTGACGGCGGCCGGGGCGACCTCGGCCCGCTCGGCCTTGGCCTTCATCGTGTAGGTGGGGCGCGGCACGGGCACGGGGTCCCAGGTGAGCGGGATGTCGTCCTCGTCGACGATCGGCACCATGACGTCGTCGGCGGGCTCGACGGGCGCGACCGGCACGACGGCCTCGGCCGCGACGGGCAGCACCACGGACGAGTCGGCGCCGACCAGGGCCGGCTCGGTCAGCGTGACGTCGTCGGAGGACTCTGCGACCACGACGGACTCGACGACCTCGGCCGTCTCGGCGACCTCGGACGACTGGGCCACCGACGCGGGAGCGGGACGGGCGGATGCCGCGGGTGCGGCCGACCGGCGCTGGCCGGCGCCACGCGGCGCCACGGGTGCGGCGGTGCGGCGACGGGCGAGGTCGGCCTGCCTGCGACGGTTGGCCTGCACCATGGCCTGCTCGGCGCGGACGCCGGCGCGGGCGAAGAGCACGGCCCAGCCGACGGCCAGCAGCGCCGGCGCAAGGGCCCACAGCGGCAGCAGCGAGGTGGCCACGAGCGGGGCGATGACGAGCAGCTCGGCGACCGCGGCGAGCAGCAGCAGCCCACGCACCCGTCGGCTCGGGTGCACCCCGCGGCGAGGGGCGCCCGCCGGGGCGGGGCGACGCACCGGGCCGGCAGGAGAAGGCGACGGCCGGGTGGCCGAAGCGGCAACGGGGGCAACGGCATCCGAGTCGTCGTTGATCCGCTCGGTGACACCGATCGGGCCGGGCTCGGAGGCCACGGCGCGCTTGACCAGCACCTGCGGGCGGGCGGTGCGGGCCGGGTGCACGGCGTACGAGCGGGGGGCCGGCTCGGACAGGTCGGTGCGGGGCAGGGGGTCACGTCGCTCTAGCACGCGCATCGCCTCACTGAACTGCTCGACGGAGCGGGCGGTGGCGACGTGGTCGCGTCGGCGGACCCAGTACTGCACGAAATAGGCAGCCCAGACACCGAGGAGGACCAGGAAGATCAGGCTCGACGGCGACTGCACGTTACGAAGGTAGGTGCGCGTCGCCGTCGGGCGCCGGACCCCTCTCGGTGTGTCGCGCAAGTGACTGTTGTGACGACTGTGCTTGGAGCGTCTCGGAGCCCCGGCCGGCCTCCCCCGCGGTGATCCGCGCCAGTCGGTCCAGGAGCGACTCACCGGCGAGGTCCTCGGTGGTCAGGGCGAAGGACAGGTGGTCGCGCCAGGCCCCGGCGATGTGGAGGTAGTGCGGCCGCAGCCCCTCGCGGCGGAAGCCCAGCTTGCGCACCACGGCCAGGCTGGCGGTGTTCTCGGGCCGGATGTTCACCTCGATGCGGTGCAGCCCGAGCGTGCCGAGCACGTGGTCGCCCGCCATGGCCAGGGCGGTGGGGATCACCATCTGCCCGGCCACCGCCCGGCTCACCCAGTAGCCGATGTAGCACGACCGGAACGACCCGAGCACGATCGAGCCGACCGACAGCTGGCCGACGAACCGGCCCTCGACCTCCACGGCGAAGGGCAGTGCCCGCCCCGCGGCGGCGTCACGGTCGTACTGCTGGACGAGCTCCTCGAAGGTGCGGCTGGGCGCGTCGGGGTCGGGCGAGGTGGCGTCCCACTCCTCGAGCCACGCGGCGTTGGCCCGGCGCACCGACTGGAAGGCCGGCCCGTCGGCGACGGTCAGCGGCCGCAGCAGCACCTCGATGCCGGTCGGCGTGCGCCCGGTCAGCTGCACCGGCCACGGCCACCCGGCCTCGGCCGGTGCACCCGCACCGCGGTCGAGCGACTCCGCGGCCCGGCGGCGCACCCGCTCCCACATCAGTGGTCCCCCCCGTGCGCCTGGCTCAGCGCGTGCGGCAACACCTCGGCCAGCACCTCGAGCGCGTCGCGGACACCCCCGGTGGACCCCGGGAGGTTGACCACGAGGGTGCGACCGGCCAGGCCCGCCAGCCCCCGCGACAGCACCGCGGTCGGGATGCCGTGGGCCACCCCGCGCGCCCGGATCGCCTCCGCGAGCCCGGGCACCTCGTGGGTGAGGAACGGCCGGGTCGCCTCGGGTGTGCGGTCGGTGGGGGTCAGGCCGGTGCCTCCGGTGGTGACCAGGACGTCGGGCCGGGTGGCGAGGCCCGACTCGATCGCGTGGGCCACCGCCGGACCGTCCGGCACGACCACCGCGTCGGGCACCGAAGCGCCCCACGCCCGCAGCGTCTCCACGAGCAGGGCACCCCCGCGGTCGGGGTAGACCCCCGCGGCGGCGCGGGTCGAGCACGTGACGACGACCGCGGTGCGGCCGGCCAGGGGCGCGGCATCCACGGCATCCGACACTGAACCGGTCACGCGCCCTCCTCCCAGTCCCCGGAGCGGCCCCCCGACTTCGCGGTGACCCGCACGTCGGTGATCCGGGCATGCTTGTCGACCGCCTTGACCATGTCGATGAGGGCGAGCGCGGCGACGGCCACGGCGGTGAGCGCCTCCATCTCGATGCCGGTGCGGTCGGCGGTGCGCACCACCGCCCGGATCTCGACGCCGTCGTCGACGACGTCGAGGTCGACCTCGACGGCATGCACCGCCACCGGGTGCGCCAGCGGGATCAGCTCGGGGGTGCGCTTGACGGCCTGGATGCCGGCCACCCGGGCCACGCCGAGGGCGTCACCCTTGGGGACCACGCCGCCACGCAGCGCGGCGACGGCCTCGGGCGAGAGCAGCACCCGACCGGCCGCGGCCGCCCGGCGAGCCGTGACCGCCTTGGCGGAGACGTCGACCATGTGCGCGGTGCCGTCGGCGCGCACGTGGGTGAGGCCCGAGGGCGGTGGGGTCGAGGGGTCAGAGGCCACGGTCGCGATCCTGCCCCAGGAGGGGGAGGCAGCGCACCCGGTCGCCCACCTCGACCCGGTCGACGTCGGCGGGCACCACGGCCAGGGCCGTCGCGGCCGACAGGGCGCCGAGCACGTGCGACCCCTGCCCGCCCGAGGGCCGCACCCGACCGGCGGTCTCGACGACCCGGGTCAGCTCGACCTTGCCCGGGGCCGCCGCCCAGCCGGCGTCGGCGACGGCGTCGAAGGCGCCGTCGGAGTCGGGGTCCAGACCGGCGAGCCGCCGCAGTGCCGGGAGCACGAACACGTGGAACGACACGAACGAGCTGACCGGGTTGCCCGGCAGGGTGACCACCGGGGTGCCCGAGCGCCCGACGACGCCGCAGCCCTGCGGCATCCCGGGTCGCATCGCGACCTTGACGAACTCGACCCCGCCGTCGGCGGTCAGCACCTCCTTGACCGTGTCGTAGACGCCCATCGAGACGCCGCCGGTCGTGAGCACCAGGTCGGGCGAGCCGGGCAGGTCGTCGAGGAAGGCACGCATCGCGGCGGCGTCGTCGCGCAGGTGCGCCGACCCGGCGACCTCGGCGCCGGCCGCCTCGACCAGGGCGCAGAGCATCACGTGGTTGGAGTTGACGATCTGGCCGTGCTCGAGCACCGACCCGGGGGCGACCAGCTCGTCGCCGGTGGAGATGACGACCACCCGCGGGCGGGGGTGCACCGAGAGCTCGGCGACGTTGGCTGCCGCCGCGAGCGCCAGGTGACCGGGGCCGAGTCGGGTCCCGGCCGGCAGCACCAGGTCGCCGGTGCGCACGTCCTCCCCGCGGTGCCGCAGCGAGCGCCCCGCCTCCGGGGCGAGGTGGAGCGCCACCTCGGTGGCTCCGCCGTCGGTGAGCTCGACCGGGACGATGGCGTCGGCGCCCTCGGGGATCGGGGCGCCGGTCATGATCCGCAGCACCTGCCCCACCGGGAGCACGTGCTGGGTGGTGTCGCCGGCCGCGATGTCACCCGCCACCGGCAGCACGACGGGGGTCTCTCCCGTGGCACCGGCGAGCTCGGCCGCGCGCACGGCGTACCCGTCCATCGCCGAGTTGTCGAAGCCGGGCAGGTCGACCCGCGCCACGACGTCGTCCGCGAGCACGAGGCCGAGCGCCGACCCGACCGGCACGGTGGTGGCGGGCAGCGGTGCGACGAGGGCCAGCACGGCGGCGCGGTGCTCGGCGACGGTGCGCATCAGACGTCGCCCTGGAGGTGGGCGCCGTCCGGGATGCTGCGCACCGCGGCCGTGACCCGGACGTCGCCGGTGCACACCACATCGGCCCCGAACGTCACGTCGCCCTCGACCCGAAGGCTCGAGCAGCCGCGGATCGAGGGCACACCGTGGGGGAACCGCTGCTCGAAGGCGCCGATGTGGGCGTAGGCCTTGGCCAGGTCGACGAACGGCTCGTCGTGGTCGATCGTCGACTCCACCAGTGAGTCCTCGGTGAGCCGGTAGAGGTCGGAGCGGATGAGCAGGAGCTCGTTGGTCGTCTTCACCGGCCGGAACCGGCTGCGGTCGACGGCCAGCGCCCGGGAGCCGTCGAAGATCTCGACGGCTGCGCCCATCGCGGACTCGACCTGGATCACCGGCGTGCTGTCCGGGCGGGTCGGGTCGACCGTCTTGCGGTTGACGATGATCGGCAGGCCGAGGATGCCGTCGCGCTCGGCGAGGCGCGCTGCCAGCTGGTCGAGGTCGACCCACAGGTTGTTCGCATGGAACCACGGGTGCCGGTCGGTGTCCTGGAAGTAGCGGTCCTCGCCCTCGGCCACCATCGCGCTGTCGCGCAGCACGAGGCGCCCGTCGCTCTTGCGCACGCCGAGGTGGCCGCCCTTGCGGTCGTTGCGGGTGCGGGCGCAGACCTCGGTGACGTAGGGGATGCCCTCGCGGGCCATCCACGCGGGCACCGCGCCCGCGCAGGTCGCGCCGAGGTTGTCGGCGTTGGACAGGAAGGCGTAGCGGTAGCCGCGCTCGCGCAGGGCGTCGAGCAGCCCGGTGGTCTGCAGGGCGACGTAGACGTCGCCGTGGCCCGGGGGGCACCACTCCAGGTCGGGGTCCTCCGGCCACTCCACGGGGCCGAGGTCGTCGGCGCGCAGCTTGGGCTCCTTGTTCTGCAGGAAGTCCAGCGGCAGCCCGTCGACCGCGAGCTCGGGATACTTCGCGAGGATCTCGAGCGACTCCTCCCGGGTGCGGAACGAGTTCATCAGCAGCAGCGGGGTCTGCACCCCGTGCCGGCGACGCAGCGCCAGCACCTGACCGGCCATGATGTCGAGGAAGCTCAGCCCGTCGCGCACCGGGAGCGCCGACTTCGGCCCGCTGATGCCCATGCTCGTCCCGAGCCCACCGTTGAGCTTGATGAGCACCGTCCGGCCCAGGGCCCGCGCCTCGGTGGCCTCGTCGGAGCGCACGTCGTCGAGGTGCGGCACGTCGGTGAGCGGCTCGATGGTGTCCTCGGGGATGGTCCCCGTCGCGTTCGAGCGCAGCTGGTCGTGGAAGCGGCTGAACACCGACACCGCGAGCTCGGGAACGCCTGCCGCGCGCATCTTGTCCGTCGCAGCGCGCAGGCCGTCGGTGCTCATGCGGCAACCCTACGATGCGGGCATGGCCCGCGATCCCGAGAAGTCAGCACGGCGCACCGAGCTGCGGGCCCGACGGCGCGCGGTCGCCGCCGCTCGCGACGTCGCCCTCGACGGCGCCCGGCTCGCCGACCACGTCGTGGGCCTGCTCGACGAGCTGGGCCTGCGGGCGGGGGCGGTCGTCACCTCGTACGTCGCGGTGCCCGGCGAGCCGCCGACGGCGGCGCTCAACGCGGCCCTGGCGGCACACGGCATCCGGGTGCTGGTCCCGATCACGATGCCGGACTTCGACCTCGACTGGCACGACGCCGGCGACGCCACCGAGTCACCGCTGGGGCCGGATGCCGTCGCCCTCGCCGACGTCGTGCTCGCCCCGGGCCTGGCCGTCGACCACCACGGCACGCGGATGGGTCAGGGCGGTGGCTGCTACGACCGCGCCCTGCCCCGCCGGCGCGCGGGCACGGCGGTCGTGGTCGTGCTGCACCCCGGCGAGCTGGTCGACCCGCCCGGGCCGCCGCTGCCCCGCCGACCGTACGACCAGCCGGTCGACGCGGTGCTGACCGCCGACGGTCTCACCGACCTCGGGCTCAGCCCGTGGCGTCGGCGCCCTCCGGCCGGAGGGTGAGCACGTCGGGGTCGGTGTCGCGCACGGCCGCCTCGGTGAACGGCCACGGCCGCTGATTACCGGCCACCCAGTCGTCGATCTGGTCGGCGTAGTGCGAGTCGGCCGGGTGACCGCTCACCCCGGTCTGGTTGATCCACGTCGACGCGTCGAGGTTGGCCAGGTCGACGACCATCCGCATCGACGGCGCCGAGTCGACCTCGTAGCCCTCGCTCGCGTTCCAGCCGTTGGCGTTGACGATCGACGAGCTGCCCGGCATCTCGAACGGGCCCTCGTTGACCAGCCAGCGCACCGGCCCCGGCACCGTGTCGCCGCCGAGCACCGCGTGCTCGAGGGTGAGCCGGTGCAGCTTGCCCCACTGCCACTTGTCGGGGTCCTTGCCGAGCTCTCGGGTGAGCTCGAGGCGGGCGGCGACCAGCGCCTGGCGGAGGATCTCGTCCTTGCCCTCGGTGACGTTGGGGGTCAGCTTGTTGTCCCACCAGGCGCTCTTGGGGGTGGTGAGCAGGCGCTCCACCGCCGAGCGCCACCGGGCGTCGCCGTCGGCCTTGAGCCCGCTGGGCAGCTCGTCGTCGAAGAGCAGCTCGAGCAGGTTGCGCCAGACCGCGTTGTAGTAGGCCGCGGCCGCACCGGACTCCCCGTTGCCGGTCGGCGTGGTGAAGTCCCAGGTGCGCAGCAGCTCGCGCGCCGCCCGGGTGAAGTCGAGCAGCTCACCGGTGTCGGGGGCGGCCTCGGACGCCTCGAGCGGCACGGCCAGCAACGCCGGCACCAGCACCTTGGCGAACGAGTCCTGGGTGTCGAGCTGGATGTCGGACATGTCCGCGGGAGCGACCTTGGGCAGGGCTGCGAGCCGCTCGCCGATCCGGGTCGAGCGCCAGCCCTGGTCCCACTCGGTGGTCAGGAAGGGGGTGGAACTGGTGGTGACGGCCTGGTTCGCGGCGACGATCACGCCGTCCGGCGGGTCGAGCACCCACGGCAGCTCGGAGAACTCGACGAAGCCCTGCCAGTCGTAGGTGGAGTCCCAGCCCGGGGCCGGCCAGTACCCCGCGGGGGACCGGGGCAGCGCGGGGCGTCGGATCGGCACCTGGCCCGGCGCCTGGTACCCGATGTGGCCCTGGGTGTCGGCGTAGAGCAGGTTCTGGGCGGGCACCGCGAACGAGCGCGCCGCCTGGCGGAACTCGTCGAAGTCCGTCGCGAGGTCGAGGTCGAGGATCGCGTCGGCGGTACGGCCGGGAAGCAGGCCGGTCCAGGCGAGTGACACGGCATACGTCTCGCTCTCGTCGCCCTCCTGCTCGGTGGGCGCGCGGGACCCGGCGTCGGCGATCCCGTCGCTGACGTCGGACAGCACCGGTCCGTGGACCGTGCTGCGCACCGTGATCCGCCGGTCGGCGGCGCCGGCCACCTTGATGACCTCCTCGCGGGTGGTGACGGGCTGCCAGACGCCGTCGCGCAGGTAGGTGTCGCCGATGACCCGCTCGAGGTAGAAGTCGGAGACGTCGGGGCCGAGGTTGGTGAAGCCCCAGGCGATGTTCGCGTTGTGGCCGATGACGACTCCGGGCACCCCGGCGAAGGAGTAGCCGCTGACGTCCATCGGGCAGGCCTCGGACACGGTGCGACAGCTCAGGCTGTTCTGGATCCAGATGCCGGGCTGGCTGACGCCGAGGTGCGGGTCGTTGGCGAGCAGGGGCTTGCCGGTGGTCGTGCGCGAGCCGGCCACGGCCCACGAGTTGGAGCCCACGCCCTCGCCGCGCCCGACGAGCTGGGGGATGGAGTTGAGCGCCTTGTGCACGATCGCGTAGGCGGCCTGGGCAGACGGGCTGGTGACCGGGTCGTCGGCGGGCGGGGCCACGGCATCCACGGGCTTCGTGGTCGCCGGGGTCGTGGTGAGGGCCGAGGGCACCGACGACTGGGTGGCGCGCTCCGGCACCTGGGGCGACCACTCGTCGCTGCTGAGGATCGGCGGGTGCGCCTCGGCGTCGTAGGCCGGGTAGATCTGGTTGATCTGCGCCGCGGTCAGCCGCCCGGCCAGCCGGGCCCGGGCGAGCTCGTCGTCGTAGTTGCCCTTGAGGTCCCAGGCCATCGCCTTGAGCCAGGACAGGCTGTCGACCGGCGACCACTCCTCGATCTCGGCGGTGGGCAGGGTCAGGCCGAGCACCGTGTACTCGACCGCCACCTCGCGCGGGCTGCGGCCACGCAGGTAGGTGTTCACGCCGTCGGCGTAGGCCTGCAGCATCTGCCGGGTCTGGGGCTTGAGGGTGGGCAGCTCCTCCTCGGCGACGCGTCGCCAGCCCAGCGTGCGGATGACCTCGTCGGTCTCGACGCCGTCCTCGCCGACCAGCTCGGACAGCCGGCCCGCCGTGATGTGCCGGCGCACGTCCATCTGGAAGAACTGCTCCTGGGCGTGCACGTAGCCCTGCGCGCGGGCCAGGTCGGTCACGCTGTCGCCGAAGATGTGCGGGATGCCGCTGCCGTCGCGCATCACGGTGACGTCGCCGGCCAGACCCGGGAGCTCGGCACTGCCGGAGGTCTTGGGCAGGGAGGCCCGGACCGTCGACACCACCACGACGGTGGCCACGATCGCAACGACCACCACGACCGCGAGGAGCCCGTAAAGGACACGACGGGCGACGACGAGGCGACTCACCCTGCGAGACTAGGTCACCGGAGAACCGACGACACGAGGACGGGCCGTGGGACAGACCTGGACGTTGCCGCTCGCGGGAGGTGCCACGGCAGCCGGGTTCTCCCTCGACGACCTCACGGTGGCGCTCCTCGTCGGCAGCCTGGTGCTGGTCGTGGCGGTCGCCGCGGTGCGGCTGTCCTTGGGCACCGGTCTCCCGTCCCTGCTCATCTACCTCGGCATCGGGCTGGTGCTGGGCGAGGCGGGCCTGGGCATCACGTACGACAACCAGCAGCAGACCCAGGTGCTCGGCTACGCCGCCCTGGTCCTCATCCTCATCGAGGGCGGCATCACGACCCGGTGGTCCGGCATCCGCCGGTCGGTCGCGCCGGCCGCGCTGCTGGCGACCGTCGGCGTCGGTGTGTCGGTGCTCGTCGTGGGGGTCGCGGCGCACCTGCTGCTCTCGTGGGACTGGCAGATCGCCTTCCTCGTCGCGGCCGTGCTCGCCTCGACGGATGCCGCGGCCGTGTTCTCCGTGCTGCGCCGGGTGCCGCTCCCCCGGCAGATCACCGGGGTGCTCGAGGCCGAGTCGGGCTTCAACGACGCGCCCGTCGTGCTCCTGGTGACCGCCCTCGCGGCCGGCATGACCCCCGGACAGACGCCGGACCCGTGGTGGCAGGTCGGGGTCGTGGCCGTGCTCGAGCTGGTGGGAGGGGCGGCGGTCGGGCTGGCGATCGGCTGGGGCGGCGCGCGGCTGCTGCGGCTGGTGGCCTCGACCTCGTCGGCGCTGTTCGCGATCGGGGTCATCTCGGTGGCGGTGCTGGCGTACGCCGTCGCCGACTCGGTGCACACCTCGGGCTTCCTGGCCTGCTACCTGGCCGCGCTCGTGCTGGGCAACCTGCGGCTCCCGCACCGGCCGGCCGTGCTGGGCTTCGCGACGGCCATCGGGTGGCTGGCCCAGATCGGCCTGTTCGTGCTGCTCGGGCTGCTCGCGCACCCGGACCAGTTCCTCAGAGTGCTCGTGCCGGCCCTCGTGGTGGGGGCGAGCCTGCTGCTGCTCGGCCGCCCGCTGTCGGTGCTCGTCTCGCTCCTGCCGTTCGGGATGTCGTGGCGCAGCCAGGCCTTCCTGTCGTGGGCCGGCCTGCGCGGGGCGGTGCCGGTCGTGCTGGCGACGGTGCCCGGCACCCTGGGGACCCCCGGGGTGAGCTGGATCTTCGACCTCGTCTTCGTGCTCGTCGTGATCTTCACCGTGGTGCAGGCACCGACCTTGCCCTGGGCCGCCCGCCGGCTCGGCCTGGCGGCGGCCCACCACCAGGTCGACCTGGCCGTGGAGACGACCCCGCTCAGCGACCTCGGGGCCGAGCTGCTCGAGATCGACATCGGGCCGGGGTCGCGGATCGCCGGCGTGCGGGTGTTCGAGCTGCGCCTGCCGGTGGGGGCCAACGTGTCGCTCGTGGTGCGCGAGGGCCGCTCGTTCGTGCCCCGCGACAACGACGTGCTGCGGCACGGCGACCAGCTGCTCGTGGTCGCCCCGAGCGCGGTGCGCGAGCGCACGGAGACCCGCCTGCACGCCGTCAGCCGTGGCGGTCGGCTCGCCGACTGGCCCTGACCAGGCCCGGCATCCCGGGTCAACATCGACCAATAGGTCGATCTTGTCCCAGGGCCCCACGGCGGGCGAGGGAACAGGGTCGGCCCCGGCTCGCTTATCCTTGGGTGACGCCGTCGCCGCCCCGCAGCGTCGTCACGTCGCTCCTGGCGTGGCCCGGGTCGGCGCACACCACCGTTTCCGCAGGAGGACCATCGTGCCGACGTACGCCTACGCGTGCACCGAGTGCGACCACCGTTTCGAGGCCGTGCAGTCGTTCAGCGACGACTCGCTCACCGTGTGCCCCGAGTGCGAGGGGCGCCTGCGCAAGGTCTTCAACGCGGTCGGCATCGTCTTCAAGGGCGGCGGTTTCTACCGCACCGACTCGCGCTCCGGGTCGTCGGTGACCTCCGGCTCGGCGACCAACGGCTCGGGCTCGTCCGGCTCCGTCGGAGAAGTCGTCGAGCTCGTCGGAGAAGTCCTCGGGCTCGTCCGACTCCTCGTCGTCGTCCACAGCCCCCTCGAAGCCCGCGGCGTCGTCCACACCCTCGAGCTGACCACTGCGGATGCCGTGCCACGGCGCCTAGCGTCGTCGGCATGTCGCGTCCGTCCCGCCCGCTGCCCGGCCTGACCGGGCCCGGGCGCCGGGCCCGCTGGCGGCGGCGCGTGCTGCGGCGGGTGCTCTCGGCCTCGCTCGCTGCGATGGCGGTGCTGCTCGTCGTGCTCCAGCTCCGTCCCCCACCCGAACCGGTCACCCCGGTGCTCGTCGCGGCGCGCGACGTGCCCGCCGGCACGGTGCTGGCCGAGGTCGACCTACGGGTCGACCACGTGCCGCGCGACAGCGTTCAACCCGGCGCACTGGCCACCCTCACGGATGGCGTCGGTCGCCGGGTCGGTGCGGGGCTCGCGCGCGGCGAGAGCCTCACGGCATCCCGGCTGGTCCCCCGCGGCGCCCTCGACGGCCTGCCCGCCGGGCGGGTCGCCCTGCACGTCGTGTCGGCCGACCCCGCGGCCGTCGACCTGCTCGCGCCCGGGCTGGCCGCCCGCGTCTACCCCGCGGCCGGAGGCCCTGCCCTGGCGGTCAGGGCGACCGTGCTGGCGGCCGACCCACCGAGCCGCGGCGGCGCGGCATCCCTCACCGACGCCCCGCCGCGCGGGCGTGGTGCTCTCGCTGAGCGCCGCCGAAGCCGATGCCGTGCTCTCCGGCCACGGCTCGCTCGACGGACCGGTCACCGTCACCGTCGTGGCCTCCGCGGGGTGACCGGCGGTGGGTGGTCGTCGCGAGTCCCGTCTCAGCGGGTGAGCGAGGGCCGTACCTCGTTCGCGAGGCGACCCGGCACCCGCCCTAGGCTGCTGGCCGGGCACCGACTTCACACCACACCCGTCATCGACCCCATCTCAAAAGGAGCCACCATGAAGGGTTTCAGGGACTTCGTCCTGCGCGGCAACCTCATCGAGCTCGCCGTGGCATTCATCGTCGGCGCGGCGTTCGCGGCCGTCATCGCGTCGTTCACCAAGGTGATCCTCGAGGCGATCGGCAAGATCACCGGCGGCAAGGGCTTCAACTTCGACAAGTGGCAGCCCGGCGGCTGGTCGACCATCGGGCCGTTCCTCACGTCGCTGGTCGCCTTCCTGATCATGGCCTTCGTCGTCTACTTCTTCATCCTCAAGCCCTACGAGAAGGCCAAGGCGAGGTACTTCCCGGCCGAGCCCGACGCCGAGACGATCGACCCGAACACCGAGCTGCTCCGCGAGATCCGCGACGAGCTGCGCGCCCCCCGCGTCTGACGGCGCCACCCGAGGGGCCTGAGGGCTCTGGCTCCGGGGCCGGGGTGGCCAGTGGTCGAGTCGATGGTCTCGGCGCAGCCACAAGCCACCCCTCGGCGGTCACTCCCAGTGCGGTGGTCGCTGCTCGCGCAGCCAGCGGTCGTGCTGGGTCTCCCCCGGCTTCGGCTCGGCTCGCGGCGGCACCACGTCCGGCGCGTCGTCGGCGGAGGGGTTGGTGCCCGGTCGCTCGGCCCGGCGCCGCACCCGGCGTCGCGGCTTCGCCTGCTCGACCGGGCGGACTGCTCGCCGGGCTCCGGCGGGGCAGCCGGTGCCCGACCGGCTCCGCGACGGGGGTCCGGGCGGTCAGTCATCACCCGGGGCCTCACGCACCCCGGCCGCCTCGAGGATCCGGGACACGTCACGTGCCGGGTCGCGGAACACGTCGGTCGACCACACCCGCAGGTGCCGCCAGCCGAGCCGCTCGAGCTGCTCGGCGCGCAGCCGGTCCCGGTCGCGCGTGGTGCGCATCGCGGCGTACTGCGGCCCGTCGGACTCCACCGCCAGCACCATCCGGCCGGCGTGCGCCGGGTCCTCGACGGCGAGGTCGACCGGGTCGGCCGACGAGCCGACGTCCTCGTGCACGACCAGCCCGTGGGCGCGAAGCCGCCGGGCGAGGTCGGCGAGCACGACGGAACGGGTGCCGGCCACGGGCGGGGCGGGCACGGCATCCGAGGTCGTCGACGCTCCCTCGGCGGGCACGCCGGGCAGCGGGCCGCCGGCGGCGTAGGACAGGAAGTCGCGCAGCATCACCGCGCCCCGCGCGCGCAGCCGGGCCGGGTCGAGGTCGTCCGCCGCGATCGCCGACACGACGGTCATCGACCGGCGGGCCCGGGTGATGGCGACGTTGAGCCGCCGCTCGCCACCCTCGAGGTTGAGCGGCCCGAAGCGGTGCAGCACCCGGCCGTGCGGCGTCTTGCCGTAGCCGACGGTGAGCACGATGTCGTCGCGCTCGTCGCCCTGCACCCGCTCGAGGTTCTTGACGAAGAACGGCTCGGGCCGGTCCTCGTCGAAGAACGCGAGCACCGCGTCGTCGGCCCCGGCCAGGGCGTGGCGCAGGGCCTCCTCGACCCGGGTCGCGTGGATGATGCCCAGGGCGATCACGCCGAGCGAGCGGTCGGGGCTGGTGCGGGCGTGCTCGAGCACCAGCTCGACGACCCGGTCGACCTCGGTGGGCGTGGTCTCGAGGGCCGACTCGCCCTCGCCGATGATCCCCAGCCCCTCGACGTGCACGAGGCGAACCACGGGGTCGATGCCGGTGCCGGGGAAGGTGACGAGCGAGCCCTCGTAGACCTCGGCGTTCGCGAACTCGATGAGCCGCTCGTCGAGCGAGCGGTAGTGCCACGACAGGCGACGGCTCGGCAGGGCCGCGGCGAGCACGTCGAGGATCGACTCGACGCCCTCGGTGATCGCCTCGTCGGCGCCGACCGCGGCGGGGTCGCCGTCGGTGACCGTGGTGAAGAACGAGGTCGGGGGCAGCTGGCGGGAGTCGCCGGCCACGACGACCTGGCGGGCACGAGAGATCGCCGACACCGCCTCGGCCGGCGGCACCTGCGAGGCCTCGTCGAACACGACGACGTCGAACCACTGCCCCGGCGGCAGCACCGACGCGACGACGAGCGGGCTCATCACCCAGCACGGCCGCACGGCCGTGACGAGGTCGGGGCAGCGCGTCACGAGGTCGCGCAGCGGGGCCAGGCGGCGGGACCGAGCACCCTCGGCCCGCAGGAGGGTCTCCTGCTCGGGGTGCTCGCGCACGACCTCGGCGACCCGGTCGGCGACGGCACCGCGGACCCGCTCGGCGTTGGCCGCGACGACGGCCCGGTCGGCCTCGGCGAACTCACCGACGCTCCGGGTGAGGGCGCGGCCGTCGTGGGCGGCGACCCGCGGGTCGCGCAGCGCGATCTCCTCCGAGAGCGAGGACCACCACACCCACTCGACCTCCGAGGTGACGAGCTCGGCCGGCACCGCCCGGGCCCGCAGGTCGTCGACCAGGGGCCGCAGACCGGATGCCGTGAGGCCGTCCAGCGCCGTGGTCACCGCGGGCACGACGCCGAGCCGCCCCGCGGCGGCGGCAAGCGCCTCGACCCGGGTGCGCAGCGAGGGGAGGTCGAGGTCGAGGAGGCGGGTCACGGCATCCGCCTCGGTCGCGGCCCCCGAGGTGTCGGCGCCGGGCAGGTGGTCGTCGAGCCAGGTCAGGCCGGTGACGAGGCCGGCGTGGGCCGCCCTGGCGCGGTCGAGCTCGACGGGGATCTCCGGGCGGCCGCCGGAGCCCGCGAGCTGCCGCCACGCGATGCGCTGCTCGCTCGCGGCAGCCAGGGCCTCGTGCAGGTCGGCCGGCGGGCGCCCGGGCCGGAGCAGGGCGCGGGCCTGCCGCCGCAGCCGCCAGCGGTCGAGCCAGCCGAGCTCGGAACCGACCGAGCGCCGGTAGGCCGAGCTGCCGGTGGCGGTGACGAGGTCGTCGAGCGGGATGTCGAAGACGTCGGGTCGGAAGATCTCGAGGGTGTCGCGGACGTCGCCGACGGTGGCGAGCACGTGGCCCCAGTCGTTGGCGGTGGGCGCGTCGGGCAGCTGGATGCCGCGGAAGACGTCGGCGAGCGTGCGGGCGGTGTCGTCGACCTCACCCCCGGCGAGCCGCTCGGCCCACTGGCGCGCCTCGGCCGCCTCGTCGGGGGTTCGGATGCCGGCCCCGAACCAGGGGTCGTCGGCGCCGTCGCCGTCCCAGTCGGCGAGCGACGCGACCGTGGTGACGGCGGCCGCCGCGGTGGTGACCTCGTCGCGGTCGAGCTCGGCGAGCACCTCGCCACGCAGCCGAACCCGGGACCGGGGCGGTACCGGCAGGGCCGCGAACGCCGACACGGCCTCCTGCACGTCGTGCAGCGTCACACCCCACGGCTCGCGGTTCTCGTGCAGGGAGCGCACGTGCCCGGTGAGCCGGTCGGCAGCGGTGCGCCGTGCGGCGGCCGGCGCCGTGACCCGGGAAGCCACCGGGTCGGGTGCCGAGGCCGCGCCCCGGCCACGACCGCGAGCGGCCTCGGGCAGGGCGAGGCGGTCGAGCGCGTCGACGAGCTCGCGCGCCACCCGCCGGCGCCCGTGGGCGCCCGAGTGCAGGTCGAGCAGGAGGTCGCCCAGCCCCACCCGGTCGAGCCGGCCGACGACCGCGTCGATGGCTGCGCGCTTCTCGGCGACGAAGAGCACCCGCTTGCCGTCGGCGGCGAGCGTCGCGATCAGGTTGGCGATGGTCTGCGACTTGCCGGTGCCGGGCGGCCCGTGCACCACGAGGTGCGAGCCGGAGCGCACCGCCTCGATGGCCTCCTGCTGGCTGCTGTCGGCGTCGAGCACGAGCACGTCGCGCTCGGGGTCGTCGAGGTCGACCCGGCTGCGGTCGAGCTCGGAGCGCACGGCGCGCAGCGCGTCCGGGTCGCCGGCGAGCGCCGCGACGACGTCGTGGTCGGCGAGCGCGTCGCCCTGGGCCGCGAGGTCGGCCACCATCGGCAGCTTCGCGTACGAGAAGGTGCCGACGACCAGGCGTGGTGTCACCGAGAAGTCGGGCACTGCGGCGCAGGCCTGGGCCAGCGCCGCGTAGACCGGGTAGGGGTCGAACATGGCGTCGGGGGTGGTCAGCGCCTCGATGGCGTCCTCGTCGAGCGTGATGCCCTGCTCGGACGCCAGGTAGTTGACGAGCACCGGGTTGAGCTCGAGCTCGGGCCCGAGGTCGACCTGGTAGTCGCCCTGGGCGGCACCGGTCGGGCGCAGGGTGCACGACCGCAGCAGCACCGGCGCCGCGGGCGAGCGCGGTGCCGGGCGCCCGTCGGGCAGCCGGGCGGCCCAGGTGGCCATGCCCACGGCGAGGAAGCAGGTGAGGATGCCGCGCTCCTCCGCGAGCTCGCGGCTCTTGGCCGCGATCGCCCGGGCCCGCCGGCGCGCGTCCTCCAGGGCCGCGGGCTCGCGCACGAGCTCGGACAGCTTCGTCGGCCGGCCGGCCATCATGCTCGCGACCCCGCCGGGGTGGGCGGTGGTGAGGTCGAGCGTGCCGGTCGGCAGGTCGCGGTACCAGAGCAGGGTGTTGCGCCCGCCGAGGTCGACGAGGTGGCGGGTCCAGGCGGCGCGGGCGGCCGCCACCCGGGTCGCGCGCGGGTCGTCGTCGGGCGCCAGATCGGGGGCGAGGCGGGGGCCCGCGTCGGTGGTCCGGTCGCGGGAGGCGTCGGTGTCGGCAGCGCCCTCGACGGGCGTCGCCTCGTCGCTCGTCGGGGACGTGTCACTCACCTCAGCAGGCTAACAACGCGGGCGGTCCCCACCGGTCAGGCTCCGTGGTGGGTCGGGCGGTGTCGGGGCTCCCCGCGAAGTCAGGAGCACCTCGCCGGCTCAGGGCCGTATCCGATCCTGACTGGGCGAACTGCTCCTGACTTCGCGAGAAGGCTCTGGCGTTTCCGGTCAGGCGGTCGCTGGGCCTGGGCGGGCG
This sequence comes from uncultured Actinomycetota bacterium, assembly GCA_963695175.1. Taxonomy (GTDB): domain Bacteria; phylum Actinomycetota; class Actinomycetes; order Actinomycetales; family Dermatophilaceae; genus Fodinibacter. Next base: position 1,157,043 of record CAVOGG010000004.1, on the reverse strand, counting down.
CTCGACAGCGCTGCGGCGAGGCCGATCGTCACGGCGACGCCGAGGGCGCCCAGCGCCAGCGCCTCGAAGCTCGCGCGGTCGACGACCAGCCCGGCGAGCGCCCCACCGGCCCCGGCCATGAGGCCCATGACCAGGTCTGACGCCCCCTGCGCACCCGGCCGCTCGCGCACCGGGACGGCCGCCGTGAGCAGCGTGGACCCCGCGACGAGGGTGCACGACCACCCGAGGCCGAGCAGGAACAGGCCGGCGACGAGGGTCGCCGACTCCCCCTCCGGCGACGCCGACGCGAGCAATGCCGCCGCCGACAGCACGACCGAGCCGAGCACCGCGACCGCCCGGCCGCCGAAGCGGTCGACGGCCAGGCCGGTCAACGGCGAGAACGCGAACATCCCGAGGATGTGGATGCTGATGACGAACCCGATGACCTCGAGCCCCGCGTCGCCGTGCGACATGTGCAGCGGGGTCATCACCATGACGCTGACCATCGTCACGTGCCCCAGTGCCATGGTGACCAGCCCCAGCCGGGCGGCGGGGATGGCGGCCGCGACCCGCAGCCCCCGGGTCACCGAGCCGTGGGCCGGGCCGGAGGCGTCGCCGTCGGCGACGCTTCGCCGGCGGGCCTCGACGAGGGGGTCAGGGCGCAGCCGCAGCACGATGAGGGTGATCGCGAGCAGGAGGCCGACGAGCGAGAAGAGGAAAGGCCCGGTGAGCTCCGGCAGGCCGAGAGAGCGGGCCAGCGGGGCGCTGGGGCCGGCGAGGTTGGGGCCGATGACGCTACCGACGGTCGTCGCCCAGACCACGATGCTGAGATCGCGTGCGCGGTGCGCCGGCAGCGCGAGATCCGCTGCGGCATAACGGCTCTGGCTGTTGGAGGCAGTCGCACCACCGAACAGGACGCTGGCGACGAGCAGCAGCGGGAAGCTGCGCACGACCCCGGCGGTGATGAGCCCGACCGCGCCGACGGCGGCCAGGCCGTACCCGAGGACGAGTCCGGGGCGGCGACCGCGGGCCGCCATGAGGCGTGACATGGGGATCGCGATGAGGGCGGCGCCGAGCACCTGGAAGGTGCCACCGAGCCCCGCGAACTCGGCCGACCCGGAGACGTCCTCGGCGAGCAGCGCCCCCACGGCGATACCCGCTGACAGGCCGACGCCGCCGAGCACCTGCGTGCCGACGAGGGTGCGCACGATGTGTCGCTGGACCGGGTCGCGAGGCACCACGGTCGTCGTCACGGCAGCAGTATGCCGGGTGCGTGCGGCCGGTAGGCGCCTCGCCGAGCCGGCGCACTGGGCGACGTGGGCCGGCACGCTCGCACGGCGGGGTGTGGCTGCCGCGACCGGGGCCGCTACCCTGTTGAGGCCTCGCGGGAGACCGTGGGCGCGCCCTCGTAGCTCAGGGGAAGAGCACTTCTCTCCTAAAGAAGGTGTCGGCAGTTCGAATCTGCCCGGGGGCACCCATGGAAACCGTTCTGAGCAGCGGGTTTCCGCTTCATCCTTGGTCGAGCACATGTGCCACGAATTGCCACATATTGCCCTTTTATGGCACACATCTGGCACGTATTGGGCACGGCGCGTAGGTCAGATGGAGCTGCGGGAGGCCCTGTCCCCGTCCCTCGCCTCAGCCGGGCGCGAGGATCCGCAGCTGGAGCATCGCCGCGAACCGCTGCTCCGGATCGGCGACGTCGAGTCCGCTGACCTCCTCGAGCCGCCGCAGCCGGTAGCGCAGCGTGTTGGGGTGGATGAACAGTGCGGCGGCGGCAGCGCGGACGTCTCCGAGCGTGTCGAGCCACGCCCCGAGGGTCTCGGTCAGGTCCGAGTTGTTGTGCTCGTCGTACGCCAGGAGGCGGGCGACGGGACCAACCGGCCGCTCACCGCGCGCGGCGACGAGGTCCCGCAGCTCGAGGAGCAGGGACTGGGCTTGGACGTCGGGAAGGCGAGCGACCCGCCGGGCTTCGTGCCCCTCGCGCAGGACCCGCAGCACCCGGGTCGCCGTCGCACGCGACTCGGCCACCCCGCGGACGTCATCGCCGACGCCACCGATGCCGACCACGATCGGCAGGCGACTCCCGACCCGCTCGCAGAACTCCTCCGCCAGGCGGGCGGCGCGTTCCTCGGGGTCGCTGCCGGCCACGACGGCGAGCAGGCCGTACGTGATGCCGCCGACCACGGCGACGGCCGAGTGGGGCATGGATGCCGACAGGTGCACGCTGAGCGCGTCGGCAACGCGCCCGAGGTCGCCGGTTCCACCGCCGCTCTCACCGGCGGGCTGGGCGGGGCTGCGCGGGAGACCGCCCGGGGTCTCGGCGCGCAAGGTCGCAGCGAGCACGACGACCTGCTTGCCTTCCAGGCCGAGCCGGCTCAGCGCGTCGCGCGCGCCCACACCACCTTCCAGAGCGCTGCTCACCAGGTCGGTGCGCAGCCGGCGTTGCACGTCGGCGCCGGCGCGCACCCGCAGCATGTGCAGTGCCACCAGCTTGGCGGAGTCCTGCAACACTGCGCTCCGCTCGGGCGTGACCTCGCCGTCCATCGCCGCCCAGATGGAGCCCAGCACCTCGTCGCCGGCACGGACCGCGATCGCGACCCGTTGCTTGCTGACCGCATCGGCCCCCAGGTCGGCCGGGTTGATCACGACGGGGCGGTGCTCACGGTAGAGCTCCCTGAAGACGCCGAGCTCGGTGAGCGTCTTCGCGTACCTCTCCGGCACCTGGCGACCGATGATCGTCTCGACCCGGGACGAGTCGGCCTCGTCCTGGCGGCCGGAGAAGGCGAGCACGCGCGAGCTGCGGTCCTCGATCGTGACGGGCGCGTCGAGGAGGGCACCCACGGCGTTGGCCACGGCGAACAGGTCGCCCGACGGGAGCCCGCCGATCGACTCTGCCTCGTCGTGCCCGATGTCGTCCTCCGCGAGGAGGGAGCGGAGCAGCGCGGTGAGCTGGCTCCACGTAGCGCCCCGACGCAGGCCGAGCAGGGCAAGCCCGGCTTCCTGCACCGCCGCGTCGAGCGTGGGGCTCATCGCCACCGGCGCACGGACGATCAGCCCCACGGCGCCCTGGCGTCCGGCCTCGCGGACGAGATCCGGCAGCTCCGCGGACCGTACGCCGACACCGAGCACGAGCGCCGCCGGTGGCTGGACCGGCTCGTCGTCCGGGTCGTGGATGACGATGCCGCCGATCTCGCCCTCGTGCGCGGGGTCGCCCGCAACGAGCTCCAGCAAGGAGTCCCCGAGGTCGGCAAGGACCCGTCCCAGGTTCGCACGGGGCCGTTGGTTCACCGGCCAAGGATAGGGCTCATCGATGAGAGCAGACGGGCCTGCCTGCCTCGTCGCTCGGCTCGGGTCAGAGCGCGATCCACTCCGTGGAGGTGGTGACGGCGTCGAGGAACTCGGGGATCGGGGTGACGCCGAGACCGGGCCCGGTGGGAACGTCCATGTACCCCTCGGAAATGGTCAGCGGTGCGGTGATGTCGGTCTTGTAGAAGCGGTCCGAGGCCGAGATGTCACCGGGGAGGGTGAAGCCGGGCAGTGCCGCGAGTGCGGCGTTGGCCGCCCGCCCGAGCCCGGTCTCGACCATGCCGCCGCACCACACGGCCAGCCCGTTGGCAACGGCCACGTCGTGGATGCGCACTGCCTCGAGGTAGCCGCCGACGCGACCCGGCTTGATGTTGATGATCGAGCACGCACCGACCGAGATGGCGGCCGCTGCGGACTGCGCGGAGACGATCGACTCGTCGAGGCAGACCGGCGTCCTGATCAGCCGGGCGAGCTCGGCGTGGCCGAGGACGTCCTCCTCCTCGAGCGGCTGCTCGATGAGGAGCAGGTCGAAGTCGTCGAGCTTGGCCAGGTGACGGGCGTCGCGCAGGGTGTACGCCGTGTTGGCGTCGACCTGTAGGGGCACATCGTCCCCGAAGCGCTCCCGCACGGCGCGCACCGGCTCCACGTCCCAACCGGGCTCGATCTTGAGCTTGATTCGGACGTAGCCGGCGTCGAGGTAGCCGCCGACAACGTCCAGCAGCTGCGGGATGCTGTCGAAGATGCCGACCGACACGCCTGAGGGCACGCGTTCGTGGACCGCCCCGAGCTCACGCGCCCAGGACCGCCCGTCGGCCCGCAGCTCGGCGTCGAGCACGGCCATCTCCAGTGCCGCCTTCGCCATCCGGTGGCCCTTGAACTTGTGGAGCACCGCGTTGACCGCGTGCGCGCCGTGGCGCAGGAGCTCCTCGGACGAGGCCGCCAGCGTCGGCAGGAAGAAGCGACGCAGCACGTCTGCCGTCGCGTCGACGTACTCCGACGAGTAGAGCGGGTCCGACATCGCGACGCACTCGCCCCAGCCCTCGCCGTCGGAGGTGACGGCGCGCAGCAGCAGGATGTCGCGCGCGGTCTGGGTGCCGAACGACGTCCGGAACGGCGACACGAGCGGCATCGCGATACGGCGCAGCTCGACGCCTTCGAGCTTCACGCTCATGGCAGATCTCCTTCGTGCGGCAGGACGAGGTAGCCCTGCCCCTTGTCGAAGCCGGCGACGTGCCCGCCGGCGTCCAGGGCGGTCTTCAGCTGCTCGCGCACCTTGATGCGCCAAACCCTCGCCTGCTCGGGATCGGTGAGCCGAAGGGCCTCGATGTCGCGCGGGACGTGCACCCACGAGGCGGCGGCGCCGGGCGGCACGCTCGCCCGGACCGGCGATCCCGCGCACGCCTGCGCCACCTCGGGCGAGGCGAGCGACCAGTGGACGAGGATCCGGTCGCTGTCGTTCCCACGGTTGATCGCGTCGGTCATGGAGCCGTAGAAGTCGGGGAGGTACTCCGCGACACGGGCGCCGAGCTTCGCCAGGTTGAAGTAGGCGTTGCGGGAGACCAACGGGTCGTACGTCCACTCGGTCAGGTCGATGCCGCGGTCCAGGCACCACGCGCGCTGGTGCAGCTTGAGCGCGAACCCGGCGTGGCGACCGGCGACGGCATCCGTGACCCCGGCGATGTGGCTGTGCATCGTGCGGGCGGCGGGCGTCGAGTGGAAGCCCACGCACACGCCGACCATGCCGGCCTCGGGGTGCTCGGCGTCGAAGGCACCGGCGACGTAGCTCTCCGCCTTGCCCATGGCGCGCAGCAGCTCGGCGCTCATCGGCGGCTTGTCGGGAGTACCCCAGATTCGGCCGAGGACGGCGGCAGCATCCTGCAGGTCCTGCAGGGTGAGGAGCTCGCGCACGACGACGCCGGACGCGGCGGCGGCGGTGGCGTACGACGCCCACGGCTCAGTGGTCATCGTCGTGCTCCTGGTTCAGTGGCCACGAGGCGGTCAGCAGGTCCTCGATCAGCACCCGGAGCAGCAGGGTCCGCTCGGCCAGCCGATCGACGAGCACGTGCTCGTCCTCGGCGTGGGCACCTCCGCCGACTGCTCCGAGCCCGTCGAGGGTCGGGACGCCGACACCGGCGGTGAAGTTGCCGTCCGAGGCGCCGCCGACGGCCGCCCGGGTCAGCTCGGGCAGCCCGAGCCGTGCGGCGATCGCCCGCGCCCGCTCGAAGAGTGGCAACGACGAACTCTCCTCCAGCGGAGCCCTGTTGATGCCTCCGCTGACCTGGACCTCAGCCCCGGGCAGCACCGGCCGGAGCCTGTGCAACGCGGCGTCGACGCGCTCCTGCTCCGACGCCGTCCACGCCCGTACGTCGACCGCGAACCGGGCGAAGGCCGGCACCGTGTTGAGGGTGGTGCCGGACGCCGCCGCCGTGGGCGTCACCGTGGTGCCGGCACCAGGGTCGGCCAGGGCCGCGACCATCTGCACCTGATGCGCCAGCTCGAGGGTCGCGTTGACCCCCTTCTGCGGCTCCAGCCCGGCATGGGCGGCATGGCCGGTGATACCGATCTCGTAGAGCGACGCGCCCTTGCGGGCGGTCTTGAGCGCACCCCCGTCGGCCGAGGCCTCGAGCACGAGCACGGCCTCGGCGCGGCGGGCCTCCTCCTCGATCAGCTCACGTGAGCTCGCAGAGCCGAGCTCCTCGTCACCGGTCACCAGCAGGGTCACGCCGTCGCGCTCGCCCAGGTCACCGATGGCGTGCAGGGCCATCACCAGGCCGGCGATCATGTCGAAGCATCCCGGCCCGCGCAGCACCCCGTCGGCGATGGTGAACGGTGCCCGCGCGAGCGTGCCCAGCGGCCACACCGTGTCGTGGTGCGCCAGCACCAGGACACGTCCCGGTGCCGTCGGCGAACCGAGCCGCCAGCGCAGGTGGTGAACACCGTCGACCACGATGCGCTCCGGCGCGAGGCCGAGGCGTTCCGTGCCGAGCCGCGCGACCAGGTCCGCCGAGCGTTCGACGGCGGCGAGGTCGTTGGACGGCGACTCGCACTCGACCAGCTCGCGCAGGTCCGCGAGGAGCGCGTCGAGGGCGGGCTCGACCCGATGAGTGTCGCCGAGCGTCGTCATGCAAGCCTCTTGGGAGTGGCGCGGGCGCCGAAGTGGATGTACTCCTCGCCCGTCGGCAGGGCGTAGAACCGGACGGGGTAGTACGCCGCGCTCTTGTCGGGCTTGACCGCGAAGAGGGCATCGCCGACCGGGATCAGCTCGTGCACCTCGGGCTCCGCGCCGCCGGACGCCTCGGCGACCGGCCCGGAGACCGTGGTCCGCATCCAGGTCTTGCCGTCCTCGAGGTAGACCTCCTCGACGACGGACTCGCGGGCGTAGGTGCCCAGGTACGGCGTCGGGTCGACCGTGACCGGTTCGGTCGGCAGCTCGAACGGCGCGGGGAGGTGCACGTCGGCCAGCGCGGAGAAGATCTCCTCGTAGAGCTCCTGGTAGAGCGTGATCGCGCTGCCGATGTTGGTGTTCATCGAGACGGCGATGCCGGCCTCGGGCAGCAGCCGCAGGAACGCGGCCTGGCCGATCGTGTTGCCGTCGTGACCGATCGCGCGGTGACCGTTCCAGTCGCAGCGGAACCAGCCCAGGCCCCACGAGTCGCCGAGCAGGATCTTCTCAGGGCACTCGGTCTGGTAGTCGGCCATGGTGGCGACACTCTCCTGCGAGAGGACGCGGGTGCCGTCCTGGGCCAGGCCGCCGGTCAGGTGCATCCGTGCGAAGGCGAGCACGTCCTCGGGACGTGACGTGATCAGCCCGGCCGGCCCGACCGAGCGTGGCAGGCCCCAGACCGGGGCGGTCTGCGGGTCGTCGCCGCCGGTGAGGTGGCCCATCGCGTGCCCGAAGACCATCGCCTCCTCGGGCAGGGTCGTGGTGTGGGTCAGGCCGAGGGGGCTGAAGAGCCGCTCCTTCATCGCCTCGTCCCAGGTCTGTCCGGTGACGACCTCGATGATCCGGCCGAGCACGGAGAAGCCGGAGTTGCAGTAGGACCAGGTCGCACCGATGGGGTGGTTCTGCGCCGCGTCACCGAGCTGGCCGACGTACTTCTCGAGCGCGTCGTCACCGCGGCCGGTGTCGGTGAACACGTCGCCGTCGATGCCGCTGGTGTGGGTCAGCAGGTTCCAGACCGTGACCTTCTTGGTGACCTCCGTGTCGCGCAGCGCGAGCTCCGGGAGGATCTCGACCACCGGGGTGTCCAGCGCGAACCTGCCCTCGTCGACCAGCTGCATGACGACGGTCGCGGTCCACACCTTGGAGACGGAGCCGATCTGGAAGACCGAGTCGGGCGTGGCGACCTGGCCGGTGCCGGCGTGCAGGACGCCGGTCGCGGTCGTGAAGACCTCGTCCTCGGCGCCGTCGGCACCCAGGCGCAGGATGCCGAGCTGGGCACCGGGGATGCCGTGCTTCTCCACGAGCGCGGCGAACCGGGCTTCCCAGTGGGCGGTGTCGAGGTCGGGGCGGTTCGTGGTCATGCGCTGGTCTCCTTGGTGGGGATGTCGTGGCCACCGGGGATGGCGGCCAGCAGCTGGCGGGTGTAGTCGTGCTGGGGACGTCCGAGCACCTCGGTCGTGGGGCCGTACTCGACGATCCGGCCGCCCTCGAGGACGGCCACCTGGCTGGCGACGTAGCGGACGACCGCCAGGTTGTGGGAGATGAAGAGCATCGAGAGCCCCAGCTCGCGCTGCATCTCCCGGACGAGGTTGAGCACCGCGCCCTGCACGGAGACGTCCAGGGCGGAGGTGATCTCGTCGGCGATGACCAGCTGGGGCCGGCCGGCGAGCGCCCGGGCGAGCGCGACGCGCTGCCGCTGGCCGCCGGAGAGCTGTCCGGGCAGCTGCCCGGACCGGTCCGGGTCGAGATGGACCAGCTCGAGGAGCCGCGCGATCTCGTCGCGACGGGCGCCGCGTGAGCGGCGTCCCGATGTGGGCCGGTACAGCGCCTCGGCGATGCTCTCCCCGATGGTCATCCTCGGGTCGAGGGAGGAGAACGGGTCCTGGAAGACCATCTGGACCGGCCGGTGCCGGCCGCGCAGGCGGATCGGCTCACCGTCGAGCAGGATCTGCCCGCCGTGCACGGGCGCGAGCCCGACGGCCGCCTTCGCGAGCGTGGACTTGCCCGACCCGGACTCACCGACCAGCCCGACGATCTGGCCGTCCGGAACGGTCAGGCTCACGTCGTCGAGCACGGTGCTCGCGCCGTAGCGGACCGTCACGTGGTCGAACTCGAGCGTGCTCATACGCGGGCCCCCTCGGCCATCAGGAGGTCGGCAGGCTCCGTCGCGTGCCAGCAGGCCACGCGGCTCCCGCTCGGGTCGGCCGTCAGGGTCGGGTCCTGCTCGCGGCAGAGGTCGGTGGCGAGCGGGCACCGCGCGGCGTACGCGCATCCGGTCGGGACCTGGGCCGGCTCGATCGGGTGGCCTGGGATGGTGGCCAGCGGGGCGTCGACGTCGGTGGTCATGTCCGGCACCGCGGCAACGAGCGCGCGGGTGTAGGGGTGGCGTGCCCGGGTGCGCAGATCGGCCGTCGGAAGGTCCTCGACGACCCGGCCGGCATACATGACGAGCACCCGGTCGCAGACGTCGGCGACGACCGAGACGTCGTGGCTGATGAGGAGAAGAGCGGCCCCCTCCTCGCGGCGGACGTCCTGGAGCAGCTCCAGCACCTGGCTCTGCACCGTGACGTCGAGGGCGGTCGTCGGCTCGTCCGCGATGATGAGGCGCGGGCTCCCCATCAGGCCCATGCCGATCATGGCGCGTTGACGCATGCCGCCCGAGAACTCGAAGGGGTACTGGCGGGCCCGGCGCTCGGGGTCGTTGACGCGGACGGCCCGCAGGCGGTCGACGGCGCGGTCGGATGCCTCCTTGCGGTCGAGTCCCTGGTGGTGACGGCCGACCTCGGCCAGCTGGGCGCCGATCCGCATCGTGGGGTTGAACGAGGTCATCGGGTCCTGGAAGACGACGGCGAGCGAGGTGCCCAGGAGCTTGTCGTGGTTCTGACCGTCCGCCGGTGCCCCGAGCAGGTCGGTCCCGCAGAAGGTGAGGTGCCGGGCGTCGACGCGTCCCGGCTCCTCGACCAGCCCGGCGATCGACAACGCCGTGAGCGACTTGCCGGATCCCGACTCGCCCACGACACCGACGGCCTCGCCGACAGCGATGGAGAACGAGACGCCGCGCACCGGGCGCACCGGGCCGTTCACGCCCGGGAAGGAGACAGAGAGATCGCGTACGTCGAGCACCAGGTCGCGGTCGGCCGCGTGGTCGTGGTGGAGGGTGGTGGCGGGGGTCTCGCCGGTCGGCACCTGCAGCGTGCCGGCGCCCGTTGTCGCTGAGATCCCGAACACCCCGGCGATCGCCTCGCCGGTGAGGTTGAAGGCGAGACCGGCCAGGACCACCATGAGGCCCGGGGCGAGCGCGGCGAGCGGGTGGACGTAGATGCCGCTCAGGCCGTCCTGCATCAGCCGGCCCCAGTCGTACTCCGGCGCCTGGACGCCGAGCCCGAGGAAGGACAGCCCGGCGAAGCTCAGCAGGATGGCGCCGGCGGTGATGGTCACGTTCACGATGAGCGGCTCCGCCACGTTGGGCAGGACGTGCCGGCCCATGATCCGGAACCGGTTGACACCCGCGATGCGCGCCGCGGCGACGTACTCGAGCCCGGCGACACCGGCGACGAGCGTCTGGCACAGGCGGGCGAGGCCGGGAGCGACCGCGAGGCCGATCGCCAGCACCGCACCCCTGGCGCCGACGCCGAAGATGACGGCGAAGACGAGGACGAGGAGGAGGCCGGGGAACGCGACGAAGACGTTGACGAAGGCGGTGACGAGCCGCCCGAGCCGCCCGCCGAGCAGCAGGGGCGCGGTGCCGAGCACGAGTCCGATCACCGTTCCGAGCGTGGTCGCCGCCAGCGTCAGCATCAGCGAGAGCCGCGTGGCGACCAGGACCCGGTAGAACAGGTCGCGGCCCAGGTTGTCGGTGCCGAACCAGTGCTGCGCCGACGGGCCGGCCAGCAGGTTCTCCGTGTCCACGGCACTGGCCTTGTCGCCCCACAGGATCGGGGCGAAGACCGCCAGCAGCACGATGAGCGTGAGCAGGCCCAGCCCGACGATGCCGACCGGGGTCTTGAGGATGCGGGACCATCGCTGGGACATCATCACTGCTCACCAATCGTGGAACGGGGATCGAGCACGGCGAGCGCGACGTCGACCAGGGTGTTGATGAAGAGCACACCGAACCCGTAGACGAGGACGGTGCCCTGCACGACCGGGTAGTCCTTGGTCACGATCGACTGCACGATCGTGCTGCCCAGGCCGGGCCACGCGAAGACGTTCTCGACCAGCACGGTGCCGGCGATCATCGAGGCCAGCAGCATGCCGCCGAGGGTGAGCGTCGCCGTGACGGCGTTGGGGAGCGCGTGCCTCAGGTTGATGCGCAGGGCTGGGAGCCTCTTCGCCCGGGCCGTGCGGACGTAGTCGGCCTCCAGCACCGAGAGCATCTCGACGCGGACGATGCGGGCCAGGACCGCCGCTGACCCGAGGGCCAGGGCCAGCACGGGCAGGACGTACGACGATGCGTCCGTGCGACCTGCGACCGGGAACCACCCGAGGTTGACCGCGAAGACAGCGACGAGGGCGACGCCCACGAGGAAGTCCGGGATCGAGCCGAGCACGACGCTGCTGCCGGCGAAGGCCAGCTCGGTCCGGCGGCGCCGGCCGCGCCTGGTCGCGACCGCGACCGCGACGCCGAGCGGAACGGCGACCAGGATCGCGACGACGAACGCGAGGACCGCCAGGGACGCGGTCGCCGGGAGCCGCTGGGCGATCGTCTCCGAGACCGGCAGCTGGGTGGTGATCGACTCACCCAGGTCGCCGTGGAGCAGGTTGCCCAGGTAGTGCACGTACTGCGTGAGCAGCGGGTCGTCGAGGCCGAGCGCCTGCCGTTTGGCCTCGACCAGCTCGGTCGGTGCGTTCATCCCGAGCGCCGCCCGGACCGGGTCGCCCGGGACCAGGTGGATCATCAGGAACGCCAGGGTGACCAGGACCCACAGCGACACCAGCAGCCGCCCCGTACGTCGAAGCGCGAAGCGTGTCCACCTTCCGCCCAGCCGGCTCTGCGGCTTCGTCACGGGCCGGAGCGGAGCGGCTGCCGGTGTCAGTGTTGTCATGGTCGGTCAGCCCCGATCAGCCGAGCATCCGGATGCTGGTGGGCACCACGCTGCCGAGGACGTCCATCTCGGCGCCCTTGGCGAAGAACGGCAGGAGGCTGTTGGCGAACAGGACCACGTCGTTCGCCTTGAACAGCGCACCCTCGGCAGCCAGCCAGTCGGGGCAGCTCTCGGCGCCGACCTTGCCCATCGCCTTCTGCACACCCGCGTCGTAGTCAGCGTTGGTGATGCCGGACATGTTGTTGCCGCCGTCCTTCACGCTGGGGCCTGAGAAGAACGGGACACCCTGCTCGGGCGTGTTGAGGTTGAGCGGCTCCCAGGAGACGTCCCAGTCGCCGGTGCCGAACATCGAGTTGACCACGCCGTTCTCGTCGAGCTGCTTGGCCTTGACGGCGACGCCGATCTTCTTCCACGCGTCCACCGCGAGCTCTGAGGCCGCGCTGCCGCCGGAGCCGAGCGAGGAGTCGTAGATGAAGGAGAGCGACAGCGGCTTCCCGGCCTTGGCGCGCATGCCGTCGGCGCCCTTGACCCAGCCGGCGGAGTCGAGCGCCGACTCGGCGGCAGCCAGGTCCGTGCCGAGGACGTTGCCCTCGAGCGACGTACCGGTGCAGGCGGCCGGCGCGACGACGGCGAGCTGGGTCGCCGGGCCGCCACGGTCGGAGGTGATCACCTTCTGCAGCTGGGCCAGGTCCAGCGCCTGCGTCAGGGCCTGCCGAACCGCCGGGTCGGAGGTGGCGTGGGCCTTGTCGTGGTTGTACCACTGCTCGCCGACGATCGCCTGGGCGTCGTCGTGGTCGAGCTTGGCTGCCTCGAGACGGGCGGCATCCGGCCCGTGGATGGCCGCGGCGTTGAGCGCGCCGGAGAGGAGCTGGTTGGCCGCCGTCGTCTCGTTGGTCACGATCTTGACCTGGATGGTCGCGGGCATGCCCGTCGTGGCGGTCGTGGCGCCGGCCGGGCCCCAGGTGTAGCCCGTGCGGATCGCGTAGGTGTAGTGGTCCCCGGGCACGGCCTCCTTGAGGGTGTAGGGACCGGTGCCGTCCGTGCCGGCCTTGAGCGAGGCGCGGTCCTTCATCCCGGCGTCGCAGACCATCGGCAGGTTCGCGAAGGAGTCCAGCACGAAGGGCGACGCGGAGGCGAGGGTGACCGTGACCGTGCTGCCGCTGGCCTTGGCCGTGGCACCCGCCGGCACGAACACACCGAGGAACGGGCTCTTGTTCTTCGGGTCCTCGACATAGCTGATGTTGTCTGCCGCGGTCTGCGCGGTGAACGGCGCACCGTCCGCGCAGGTGGGGGCGGACCCGATCTCGAACGTGACCGTGGTGCCGTTGACCGACCACTTCGACGCGAGGCCGGAGGCGACCTGCCCCTTGGCGTCGACCGAGACCAGGGTGTCGTAGGCGAACTTGGTGACCTGGAAGAGCGGGCTCGACGCGCTGCCCTGGGGGTCGAGCGCCCCGGGGTCGGCGGAGAGCGCCAGCGTGAACGTCTTGCCGTCGACGTACTTGCTGGTGCTGGTGCTGGCGCCGTCGTCGGACTCACCGCAGGCGGTGAGGCCGACGGCGGCCACGGAGAGGGAGAGCGCCAGGATGACGCTCGACCGGACAGGTCTCATGGGCATTCCTTTTTCATCAGGGTGGGCGGTGCGATGCGGATGTGCTGGGCTGGGCTGGCTCGACCGGGGAGGCGTCATTCGACGCGGGCGACCACACGGCCGTAGTGGACGTACTTCGCCTGGTCGACGCCCGAGGCGCTCGTCACCGAGCCGATGAAGGCGAAGACGACGTGGATGCCGTGGTAGGCCTCGACGGTGATGAGGCTGTCGTCGGCGAAATGGACGAGCTCGAAGCGGATCGGCTTCTCCCCGATCTCCGCGTGGATGTCCTTGGGCCGGCGGTCGAGCCAGACCGTGCCGTCCGGGTCCTGGCTGACGGTGATGTCGTAGATGGTGTCGGCGTAGCGACCCAGGTAGCGGCTGACGTCCACCTGTCGGGGGTCCGCCGGCGGGGTCGGACGTGCCGGCAGCTCGATTCCGGTGAGCCGGGTGAGCAGCGTCGCGACCACGTCGTTGAAGAGGCCGAAGAAGTCGCCACCGTTGGTGAGCATCGCGATCGCGACGCCCGCGTCGGGGACCACCCGCAGGAAGGCGGCCTGGCCGATCGTGCCGCCGTCATGGGCGACCACGGTGCCCTGCGGCGTGTCGAACAGCTCCCAGCCGAGGCCCCAGGCGTCGCCCATGCCGGCGAGGCGGGGCAGGTCGACCTCGCGGGTCTGCATCGCCTGCACCGACGCGGCGCTGAGCACCCGGGTGCCGTCCGGTGCGACGCCGCGGTCGAGGTGCATCCGCACGAAGCCGAGCAGGTCGGAGGGGGTCATCGCCAGCATCGACCCCGCCGGAGCGTTCGAGCGCGCGAGCGCCCAGGAGGTCGCCGGCTCCAGCTCCCCGTCCTCACCGGCGACGTGGCCGGTGGCCGCCCGGTGCCGGATCGCCTCGTACGGGCTCGGGCTGACGCGCTGGAGACCCAGGGGCTTCACGATCCGCTCGAGGAGCACGTCGTCGTACGGCATGCCCCGCAGGACCTCGACGAGGCGACCGAGCACGACGAAGGCGGTGTTGTTGTAGGAGAAGGTCTCCCCCGGCGCGAAGAGCTGCGGGAGGTCGGTGAGCGTGGCGACGTACTTCTCGATGGCGTCCTCACCGCGGCCGGTGTCGGTGAAGATGTCTCCCTCGAAGCCTGCGGTGTGGGTCAACAGGTGACGCGTGGTGAGCTTCCTGGCGGCCTCCATGTCGCCGATGACCAGCTCGGGCAGGTAGCCGAGCAGCGGCTCGTCGAGGTCGAGCAGCCCGTCGTCGACCAGCTGCAGGACGAGCGTCGTGGTCCAGATCTTCGTGATGGAGCCGATCTGGAACACGGTCTCGGTGTCGACCGGCACCTGCGTGGCAAGACTCGTGACGCCGCCGGCGGCGGTGGCGACCTCGCCCCCCACCAGCACGGCGATCGTTGCCCCGGGGACGCCGTGTTCCTCGACGAGGCTCGCGAAGCTCTCAGCGAGCCAGGTGGCGGCGGCCTGCGGCCCGGCGGTGTCCAGGGGGATCTCCATCGTTGACATGGCCGAACCGTAAGCCGATCGCAGACGAGAGTGTTCGTCCGATCGGACAGGTCCGCCGACCTGCGCTTGTCCGATCGTCCAGTGAGCCTGCTGCGCGGGCGGTGTTTGCTGTGGGGGTGCTGATTCTCCGTGGCGGGCGCGTGGTCGATCCGCGCTCCGGGACCGAACAAGTAGCCGACGTGGCCGTGGACGGCGGCTCGGTGGTTGCCGTCGCTGCGTCCCTCGCGACGGAGGGGGCAACCGTCGTCGACGTGACCGGCCTCGTCGTCGGACCAGGCTTCGTGGACCTGCACAGCCACGTCCACTCCATCGCGGGGCAGCGGCTCCAGGCGCTCGACGGCGTCACGGCGACGCTCGACCTCGAGGCGGGGCTGATGCCGGTCGAGAAGGCCTACGCCTCTGCGGCCGCCGACGGTCGGCTCCTGCACTACGGATTCTCGGCCTCCTGGGGCGATGCCCGCGCCGCGGTGCATCTGGGCGTGGCGCCGGCGGCCGACCTGCGCGCGTCGCTGATGATGCTGGGCGACCCGGGGTGGCAGCGCTCGTCCTCGCCGTCCGAACGAGCCGCCTGGCTGCGGCTGCTCGAGGCCGAGCTCGAGGCCGGAGCGCTCGGCATCGGGGTGCTGATGGGCTATGCCCCGCGAACTGACCCCGACGAGTTCCTGGACGTCGCCCGCCTCGCGGCGCGGACCGGCACCGCGACCTTCACCCACGTCCGCGAGATCATCGAGGCTGACCCGACCACGCCGATCGACGGTTCGCACGAGATCGTCCGGGCCGCCGCCGAGACCGGTGCGTCGATGCACCACTGCCACGTCAACAGCACCTCCCGCCGTCACGTCGACCGGGTGCTGGACCTGCTCGGCACTGCGCGGAGCAACGGCTCGCAGGTGACCGTCGAGGCCTACCCGTACGGCGCCGGCAGCACCGCGATCGGCGCCTACTTCCTGGCCCCGGAACGGCTCGACGCGTGGGGTCTGCAGCCGTCCTCGCTCACGCTCGTCGCGACGGGCGAGCGGATCGCCTCGGTCGGTCGGCTGGCGGAGCTGCGCGCGACCGATCCCGGCGCCGTCTGCGTCGTCTCCTTCCTCGACGAGGAGAGGCCCGAGGACGCGGCGCTGCTCCAGCGGGCGCTCGCCTTCCCGGACTCGATCGTCGCCAGCGATGCCATGCACGTGGAGTGGCCGGACGGTTCGACCGACAGCCGCGAGTGGCCGCTCCCCGAGGGCGGGCAGACGCACCCGCGCACCGCCGGGACGTTCTCCCGCTCGCTGCGGCGGATGGTCGTCGAGACCGGCGCGTGGTCGTGGGCGGAGGCCTTTCGGCGCTGTTCCTACCTGCCCGCGCAGGTGGTCGCCGGCTTCGCTCCGGCCGCACGGACCAAGGGCTGGCTCGGCGTCGGAGCGGATGCCGACCTGGTGGTCATCGATCCAGCCACCATCAGCGACAGCGCGACCTACGTCGACCCGACGCGGCCCTCCATCGGCGTGCGCCACCTGCTGGTCGACGGGACCTTCGTGGTGCGCGACGGCGCCCTGGACGTCGACGCCTTTCCCGGCCGTCCGATCCGCGCCACTCTCGGCTGAACGCGACCGACTGAAGGGGAGCGGCCGTTCGCGACGACTGGGCCTCTGACCGGTTCAGGCCTCGCGTGGTTCGGCCGGGTCGAGGAGGGATCGCATCGTGCCGTCGGGGTCGAGCCGGGTCAGCAGGGCGTCGCCGATCGCCGCGAGCTGCTTGAGCTGGCTGCGCGAGAGCGGGTCCAGCACGTGCTCGCGGACGGTTGACACGTGTCCGGGGGCGGCGGCGACGACCGCGTCCCAGCCGGCGGCGGTGAGCCGGGCGTTGGTGGCGCGCCGGTCCTCGGGGCAGGGAAACCGCTCGACGAGGTCGCGCGCCTCGAGTCGCTGGACGACGTGCGAGAGACGGGGCAGGGTCGCATTGGTGCGGTGGGCGAGAGCCGTCATCCGCAGGCTCCTGCCGGGCGCCTCGGACAGCATGGCGAGCACGAAGTAGTCGAAGTGGCTCAGGCCCGCGTCGCGCCGCAGCTGCGCGTCGAGCACGCCGGGCAGGAGCTCGACCACGGCCACGAGCCGCAACCAGGCGGCCCGCTCCTCGGCATCCAACCATCTCGTGTCCACGATGTGAGCATACCCGATTACTTGAAGGAACAACTTTTACAGTGGTTGAGTTACTTGTAGCGACAACCAATAACACCATTTCTTCAAGGAGCTCACCATGACGCACCTCTCGATCATCGGAACCGGCAACATGGGCCAGGCCATCGCCGCCGTCGCAGGGCGTGGCGGTCACACCGTCTCGCTGCTCGGGCCGGCTGACCTGGACGCCCCGCTGGGCGACGTCGTCGTCCTCGCGGTGCCCTACCCGGCCATCGCCGACGTGCTCGCCGCCCGGGGCGCCAACCTGGCCGGCAAGATCGTCGTCGACATCACCAACCCGCTGAACTTCGAGACCTTCGACTCCCTCACCGTCGCCGCCGACGGTTCGGCCACTGCCGAGATCGCCGCGGCACTGCCGGACTCGCGCGTGCTGAAGGCCTTCAACACCACCTTCGCCGGCACGCTGGCCGCCGCCACCGTCGGGCCGCTGACCACGACCGTGCTCATCGCGGGCGACGACGCCGACGCGAAGTCCGAGCTGGCCGGGATCGTCACCTCCGGGGGGCTGAAGGCCATCGACGCCGGGTCGCTGGCCCGGGCCCGCGAGCTCGAGGCCATCGGCTTCCTGCAGATCACCCTCGCCGCCGGCGAGAAGATCTCGTGGACCGGGGGCTTCGGCGTCGCCGCCTGACACCCCACACACCATCACGCGACCCACGACCCACGACCCAGGAGCCCTCGCGCCATGACCATCAACCCCGTCCGCCTCAACCACGCCGTGCTCTTCGTCAGCGACCTCGAGCGCAGCGTCACCTTCTACGAGAAGGCCTTCGCGATGACGGTCATGGCTCGAGAGCCCCGCGCGAACGCCGCCTTCCTGCGCCTGCCCCGGTCCGGCAACCACCACGACCTCGGGTTGTTCGGCGTCGGCGCGCAACCGCGCCGACCCCGGGGCTCGCTCGGGCTGTACCACCTGGCCTGGCAGGTCGACACCGTCGACGAGCTCGAGCAGGCCCGCACCACCCTCCTCGCGCTCGACGGCTACACCGGCGAGTCCAGCCACGGCGCGACCAAGAGCGTCTACGGGCACGACCCGGACGGCAACGAGTTCGAGGTGATGTGGATGCTGCCCCGAGCCGCCTGGGGCGACTTCGCGGACGCCGCACCGGTCGAGCACCTCGACCTGCCCGCGGAGGTGGCCCGCTGGGGCGGGGTCCGCACGGCATCCGAGCTCGTGCCGCAGGACCCGCGATGAGCGCTGACACCGCCGTGTTCGGCGAGCCGGTCGTCGCCACCCACGGCGCCGCCGACCCGTCCGCGCCGCTGGTCGTGCTGCTGCACGGCCGCGGCTCGAACGAGCAGGAGATCCTGTCGCTGGCACCGCACCTGCCGACAGGCGCCACGTACGCCGCGGTCCGGGCCCCGATCGCCGAGGGCGGCGGCTATCGCATGGTTCGCCAACCGGGGCATCGGCCGCCCCGTCGCGGCCTCGCTCGAGGCGACGATGCGCTGGTTCAGGGACTGGCTGGATGCCGTGGCGCCCGCTGGCCGCCCGGTGGTGCTCGTCGGGTTCAGCGGCGGAGCCGCGTTCGCCGGCGGCCTGGTTCTCGACGACCCCGCCCGCTACGCCGGAGCCGCGATCCTCTACGGCACGCTCCCCTTCGATGCCGGGGTTCCGGTCGAGACCAGCCGGCTCGCCAACCTGCCCGTCTTCGTGGCGCAGGGCGACGCCGACCCGGTGATCCCACGCGAGCTGCTCGACCGCACCTGGCACTACCTGCACACCACCTCCGGCGCACCCACCGTCGGCCGGCGCGACCCCGGCGGCCACGGCATCACGGCCCCGACCCTGCACCGGCTGGCCGAGTGGATCTCCGACCGGCTCGGGCACCTGGCCGCTCACGGCGCGGCCCCGGTCGGGCCACCCACCGATGTCGCGTGGGCCACCCTCCCCGATGCCGCGCTGCCGCACCGCGCCGGGCCGCCGCCCCAGGTCGCCTGGGACATCCCACAGCAGCAGCTGTCCCAGAACGCCCCACCCTCGCTGCAGGAGGAGCTGTTCGAACGGGTCAGCGCCCTGTCCGGCGTGAATGCCGCGCCCTCGCTCATCTCGGTCCCCGGGGCGCGCGCCTTCACCCTCCCCAGCGCACACGGCCCCGAAGATGCGTTCCTCGTCCCGCACGGCCGCGAGTTCGCCCACCTGCACCCCGCCTACGACGGCTCCCTGCACCTGGCCCTACCGCCGGAGCAGGCAGCCGACCTCGTCGCCCACGGCTGGGGCGTGCCCCATCCCTGGGCCGGCACCCGACTGGCCGCAGGCTTCGTCATGCTCTTCGGCCCGCGCACCCAGGACGAGCTGGAGACCGTGCTTGGCGTCGTCGCCACCGCGCACCGCCACTCGTCAGGAACCCGCCCCTGAGCTGCAGCCGCATGTCCTGACCGACGCTCCCATGGTTCGTCAGGTCGACCAGGGCCGCGCTCGAGGCCGGATCGGAATAGTTGAAGAATCAACTATGTTGAGAGACACAGAACGCCACATCATCAGGTGGCGTGTCGAAGCCCTCAACCACTTGCGAGGTCCCCATGCAGATCGGAATCTTCACCGTCGGTGACGTCACCACCGACCCCACCACCGGGCGGACCCCGACCGAGAACGAGCGGATCAAGGCCACGGTGGCCATCGCGAGGAAGGCCGAGGAGGTCGGCCTCGACGTCTTCGCCACCGGCGAGCACCACAACCCGCCGTTCATCGCCTCGAACCCCACCGCCACGCTGGCCTACATCGGTGCGCAGACCGAGCGGATCATCCTCTCGACCGCCACGACACTGATCACGACCACCGACCCGGTGCTCATCGCCGAGGACTACGCCAAGATCCAGCACCTTCTCGACGGCCGTGTCGACCTGATGATGGGCCGCGGCAACACCGGCCCGGTCTACCCATGGTTCGGCAAGGACATCCGCGACGGCATCCCGCTCGCCGTCGAGAACTACGCGCTGCTGCGGCGGCTGTGGCAGGAGGACGTCGTGACCTGGCAGGGCAGGCACCGCACCCCGCTGCAGGGCTACACCTCCACGCCGCGCCCCCTGGACGGCGTGGCGCCGTTCGTGTGGCACGGCTCGATCCGCTCCCCCGAGATCGCCGAACAGGCGGCGTACTACGGTGACGGCTTCTTCCACAACCACATCTTCTGGCCGGCCTCCCACACCCGGCAGATGGTCGACCTGTACCGCCGTCGCTTCGAGCACCACGGACACGGCCCCGCGGACACCGCGATCGTCGGCCTCGGTGGACAGTTCTTCATGCGCAGGAACAGCCAGGACGCGGTGAACGAGTTCCGCCCCTACTTCGACAACGCCCCGGTCTACGGGCACGGCCCGTCGTTGGAGGACTTCACGCAGCAGACGCCGCTGACTGTCGGGTCCCCGCAGCAGGTGCTCGAGCGCACCCTGGGGTTCCGCGACTACGCGGGTCACTACCAGCGCCAGCTCTTCCTGCTCGACCACGCCGGCCTGCCGCTGACAACGGTGCTCGAGCAGCTCGACCTGCTCGGCGAGATCCTCCCCGAGATGCGCAAGGGGTTCGCCGAGGGCCGTCCGCCACACGTCCCCGAGGCCCCGACGCACGCCTCCCTGGTCGCCGCAGCCGGCGGCGGCAAGGACGCCACGGTGTATGCCGCGGCAGACGACGTGACCGGCCACCGGGCCGAGGAGCAGGTAGTGCAGGTGCGGGCATGACCGCGATCGTCGTCATCTCGGCCGGCCTCGGCGTCCCGTCCTCGACGCGGCTGCTCGCCGACCGCCTCGCCGCCGCCACCGCCGCGTCGGTGGACGACCTCGAGGTGGTCACCGTCGAGCTGCGCGAGGTCGCCCACGAGCTCACCGACCACCTGCTGACCGGGTTCCCCGGCCAAGCACTCGCCTCAGCCATCGACGCGGTCCGCCGGGCCGACGGACTGATCGTGGTCACACCGGTGTTCTCCGCGTCGTACTCGGGCTTGTTCAAGACCTTCTTCGACGTCCTCGAGGAGGGCACGCTCGACGGCAAGCCGGTGCTCGTGGCCGCCACCGCAGGGACGGCTCGGCACTCGTTGGTGCTCGAGCACGCGCTGCGCCCCCTGTTCAGCTACCTGCACGCCGTGGTCGTGCCCACGGGTGTCTTCGCCGCCACCGAGGACTTCGGCAACCGCGGACTGGACGCCCGCATCGCACGCGCCGCCGGCGAGCTCTCCGCACTCATGGGGGCGAGCACCTCAGCCGTCGCGGCCCCGACCGGCCGCCGCACGGTCGGCGACGAGTTCGCCGACCCGATCCCGTTCGAGCAGCTGCTGCAGCAGGTTGGCGCGGCCTGACCAGGAAGCACCAACGACACGCATCTCGTTGCAGGAGTGAGGAGAACACGATGGCAAGACGGCCCGAACCCAGGTGCCCGATCCGAATCGGAGAGCCCTGCACCCTGTGCTTCCCCGGGGCCGACGGCCCTCAGAACTGTGGCCTCGTCTACCTCGTCCAGTCGGACCCGGAGCTGCGTGATGAGCTGGCCGCCAAGCGCGCAGAGCACCGGGCGGGGGTCGCCATGGCCGAACACGACACACCGTGAGCGCTGGAACAGAGTTTCCTCCACGTCTAGTCTGAGTTGAACGCGCAACTACGGCTCACCGCGGGGTTCGGCCCTGGCCCAACCACCCGGTGGCAGGCCCCAACCGGGCCGGAGGTCCGGCACTTCGATACTCCTCTTCGCGGGAGGTGCGGACATGAGCACGTGGAACGCCATGACCCCGGAAGGAAAGGGCACCGTTCTCCGGGTCGTGCGACAGGAAGCAGACCAGTTCTTCGACCTGGCCGACAGCGACGAGGCATGGGAGGCGCCCACCGGCGCGGGGCACTGGCAGGTCCGCGATGTCGTCGCTCACCTCGTGGACACGACGGAGGCGTACTTCGTGTCGTTCGACGCTGCGCGCAACCACACGGAGGTGGGCCCGGCCCACGGCCTGCCGGGCATGGCCGCGCGCTGCGACGAGATGGCGCAGGCGCTCCGGCCGGTGCCGCGCACCGAGCTCCTGAGGCGGATGCGCCACGACTTCGACCGGATGATGGAGACGTTCGAGGGCCTCACGGACGAGGACTGGACCGACCTGATGGTCCCGCACTTCTACATGGGCCCGTTGCCCTCCTTCTTCTACCCGGCGTTCCAGCTCATGGACTACGGCGTGCACTCCTGGGACATCCGCCAGGGGACCGGCCGGGCACACGGGCTGTCGGGTGAGGCGGCCGACCTGCTGACGCCGTTCATGTTCGTGCTGTGGCAGTACACGACGAAGGCGGTCACCCGCGACGACGTGTGCGAGATCGGCATCCGGATCACGTCCGGCCCGAATGCCGGTGACACGCGCGTCTCGCTCACGGAGGACGGGTTCTCGTACTCCGCTGGGGACGCCCAGGACCTGACCGTCCTCGAGTTCGACCCGGGGAGCTTCGTGCTCACGGCCTTCGGGCGCAGCAACGCGGGCACGATCAGGGGCGACCGCGCGGTCGCCGACCGCTTCCTGAACATCTTCTTCAGGATCTGAGTCAGGCCATGTCCGAGCTCGACCTCGCGACGTCGAGGAGACCATCCGGTTCTATCAGGAGGTCCTCGAGTTCCCGCTGACGGAGATCTTCGAGAACCGCGACTACAAGGGTCCGAACCACTTCTTCTTCGACATCGTCTCGGCGAGCTGTACGGCACCAAGGTCCTGTGAGCGGGGGCCGCCTACCGCCTGTCGAGGACGGGGTGACCGACATCGACGGTGAGCAGCACCGCGCAGTCCTCGAGCGCGGTCAGGCCGTGTTCGCACTGCGGAAGGGAAAGGTGGTCGCCCGGTGAGAGATCGCACCAGACGCCGCCGTTGGTGACACGCACCCGTCCGGACAGCACCTGGAGGGTGGCCTCGCCAGGACGGCCGTACCGGTCGAGGCAGGAGCCGGCGGCAAGGCCGATCACCGCGGACCGAAGCGAAGAGCCCCCCGCGCCGGCGATCATCCGCACCGCAGGTCGGCCGACGGCCTGCTGGGCGGCGCGCACCTGTGCCACCGCGATGTCGGTGAGGCAGGTCTGCTCCTGCGGTCGGAGCGCCTGCGCGGTCATAGCTGCTCGGGGAACGTGGACCGGATGGCCGCGGTCAGCGCCGCCGCGTCGACCGGCTCGCCTCGTGCGCCTCGCGAACCGACCGCCAGGCCGAGAATGTACGAGCCCACCGGGGCCATCGGCCGGGCGAACCCGTGCGCGATCTCCTTGGTCAGGCCGTGGATGCCGGTGACGTCGACGACCGCCGGGTCGACCTCGACAGCTACGCAGGCATCGTGGATCCAGTTGCGCCACTGCTGTTCAGCGGCCGTGAGGTCGGTCATGGGTGCTCCGGGTGGGGGTGAACAGGGCGTGTGGTCGGACACGACGCTGGGTCGTCACTTCTTGCTGAGCTCCGGCTTGTCCCAGCCACGCTGGGGCGCCCGGTTGCCGGAGCCCCGGCCGGGGCGCTCGTCCTTCGAGCGGTAGACGAGGTAGGGCCGCGTGAGGTACCCGATCGGGGCCGAGAACACGTGCACCAGACGGGTGAACGGCCACATCGCGAAGAGCAGCATCGCCAGCAGGGCGTGCAGCTGGAAGCCGAGGGGCGCCTCCGCCATCAGCTCGGGCTTCGGCTGGAGCAGGAAGATGCTGCGGTACCAGACGCTGACCCCTTCGCGGTAGTTGTACTCGCCGCCGAACTGCAGCAGGCTCCCCGCGATCGTGTTCCACATACCCAGCACGATGACGCTGCCGAGCACCGCATACATGACCTTGTCGTTGACCGTCGTCGCGCGGAACACCGGCCCGGTGGTGCGCCGCCGGTAGACCAGGATCGCGAGGCCGACGACCGCGGCGATGCCTGCCGGGATGCCGCCGGCCAGCGCGATGACGTGGTACGCGTGCGGGCTGAGGCCCAGGGCGTTGGTCCACACCTGCGGGATGACCAGCCCGATGACGTGACCCATCACGACCCCGAGCATGCCGAAGTGGAACAGCGGGCTGCCGATGCGCAGCAGCCTGTCCTCGTAGAGCTGGCTGGAGCGGGTGGTCCAGCCGAACTTGTCGTAGCGGTAGCGCCAGACGTGCCCGACGACGAACACCGCCAGGCAGACGTAGGGCACGATCACCCACAGGAACACGGTCATCGGGGGGCTCCTACGGGGATCGTCGTGCCGAGCATCGCGGTCGTGTCGACCGGGTCGGGCCGGGGGTTCAGTCGCGGGTCGATGGCGTACGGCTCGAGCCCGACCTCCTCCTGCGGAGGGCCCTTCGGCGACGAGGCGCATCAGGGCCGTCTGGTCGTCGCCGTCGAGCTCGGGCAGCGTCGAGCGCAGGGCCTGGACGGCCGGCAGCCACGGTGAACCGCGCTGCGCAAGACCGGCTTTGAGCACCTCGACGCCCGACCCGGTGGCGGATCAGCAGGTGCCAGGCCGTCGCCCAGTCCTGCACGGCTCCGAACTCGAGCACCACGCAGAGGTGGTCGGGCAGCTCGGCGTCGGAGTCGAACTCCACGCCCGCCCTTGCGGTACGCCTGCTTGAACTCGACGAGGGCCACCCCGCGGCGGCGGGTGTCGCCCTGCGTGAAGTAGGTCAGGTGCAGCGAGCACTTGCGGGTGACGTCGAAGGTGTCGACGTACTCCTCCTGAAGCGCACCGAGGTCGCCGTTCTCGATGGTGTCGAGCATCTCGGTCAGCGGTTCGCGCTGGGCGTCGGGGAGCTCGGCCACCACGCCCCGCAGCATCGGAACGCGCGAGACGAGCACCTCGTCGGGGTAGTCGAGCAGCAGCGACACGACCTGCCAGGTGTCGGCCAGGGACTGCTCGCTGATGCCCGGCTGGGCGTCGCGGTGCCGGCGCCACTTCATCGGTCGGCCCCGTCGCCGGCCCGCGCGTCGCCCTCGGGGAACATCCCGTCCGGCATCCCTCGGCCGTCCCAGTTGAGCAGGTTGACCCGTCCGCGCAGCGGGTTGTCGGACGGCAGCGCCTCCATCGTGTCGGCGGACTGGGTCTGCTGCAGCATCCGGAAGTTCTCGACGGCGACCGGGGTCGGCGCGGCCCCGGACCCCTCGCCGAAGATCTCCTGCCCGCCGCCGTACTCCGACACCGCGCAGTCGGTGGCGAGCTCCTCGAGCGCGTGCGCCTGCTCGGCGTGCGCGGTGGGGATGACGTAGCGCTCGTCGTACTTGGCCAGGGCGAGCAGGCGGAACATCTCGTACATCGTCCTCGCCCTCCATCCCGACCGCGGCCGGGATCTCGTCGCGGGGGTCGCGGCCGAGGTTGATGTCGCGCATGTACGACCGCATCGCGGCGAGCTTCTTCAGCACCCCGTTCACCGGGGCCACGTCACCGGCGGTGAAGAGGTTCGCGAGGTACTCGACCGGGATCCGCAGGGTGTCGATCGCCCCGAAGAGGTTGTCGACGTCCTCGGCGTCGTAGCCGGTGTCCTTGATGACGTCGACGACCGGCGACAACGGCGGGATGTACCAGACCATCGGCATCGTGCGGTACTCCGGGTGCAGCGGCAGCGCCACCTTGTAGTCCATGATCAGCTTCTTGACCGGGCTGCGCCGGGCCGCCTCGATCCAGTCACCGGGGATGCCGGCCGCCTCCGCCTCGCGGCGCACCTCGGGGTCCTCGGGGTCGAGGAAGACGCCCAGCTGCGACTCGTAGAGGTCGGTGTCGTCGGGGGCCGAGGCCGCCTCGAGCACCTTGTCGGCGTCGTAGAGCACCAGGCCGATGTACCGCAGCCGCCCCACGCAGGTCTCCGAGCACACCGTCGGGATGCCGACCTCGATCCGCGGGTAGCAGAACGTGCACTTCTCGGCCTTGCCGGTCTTGTGGTTGAAGTAGATCTTCTTGTACGGGCAGCCGGTGATGCACATCCGCCAGCCGCGGCAGCGGTCCTGGTCGACCAGGACGATGCCGTCCTCCTCGCGCTTGTAGATCGCGCCGCTCGGGCACGACGCCGCGCACGAGGGGTTGAGGCAGTGCTCGCAGATCCGCGGCAGGTAGAACATGAAGGTCTGCTCGAACTCGAACTTCACCTTGTCCTCGATGCCGCGCAGCATGACGTCCTTGGCCGCGTGCTCGCGCGAGCCGCCGAGGTCGTCGTCCCAGTTGGCGCTCCACGAGACGTTGATCGGCTTGCCCGAGATCAGCGAGTGCGGGCGCGCCACCGGGAAGTTCTTCTGCGCCGGCGCGTTGAGCAGCGTCTCGTAGTCGTAGGTCCACGGCTCGTAGTAGTCGTGGATCGAGGGCATCTTCGGGTTGCTGAAGATGGTGAGCAGCTTCTTGAACCGGCCGCCGGCCCGCAGCCTGAGCCGGCCGTTCTTGACGCACCCAGCCGCCCTGCCACTCGTCCTGGTCCTCGTACCCGCGCGGGTAGCCGAGGCCGGGGCGGGTCTCGACGTTGTTGAACCAGACGTACTCGGTGCCGGCCCGGTTGGTCCACGCCTGCTTGCAGGTGACCGAGCAGGTGTGGCAGCCGATGCACTTGTCGAGGTTCATCACCATCGCCATCTGGGCCATGACGCGCATCAGTAGACGACCTTCTGGTTCGGAGCGGCCGCGCGGATCATCGTGACCTCGTCGCGGTTGTTGCCGGTCGGCCCGATGTAGTTGAAGAAGTAGGCCAGCTGCGCGTAGCCGCCGATCATGTGGCTCGGTTTCATCATGATCCGGGTGAGCGAGTTGTGGATGCCGCCGCGCCTGCCGTTGGTCTCGGTGAGCGGCACGTCGATCAGCCGGTCCTGGGCGTGGTGCATGTAGACCGTGCCCTCCGGCATCCGGTGCGAGACGATCGCGCGGGCGGCGACGACACCGTTGCGGTTGACCGCCTCGACCCAGTCGTTGTCCTTCACGCCGATCTTCTCGGCGTCGAGGTCGGACATCCAGATCGTCTGGCCGCCGCGGGAGAGGCTGAGCATGAACAGGTTGTCCTGGTACTCGCTGTGGATCGACCACTTGTTGTGCGGGGTGAGGTAGCGCACCGAGACCCCGAGGGCGTTCTGCTCACCGAGCGCGGTCTCGCCGAACAGCTCGGTCATGTTCAGCGGCGGCCGGTAGACCGGCAGCGCCTCCCCCATGCCGAGGATCCAGTCGTGGTCGAGGTAGAACTGCTGGCGCCCGGTGAGGGTGTGGAAGGGCTTGAGCCGCTCGATGTTGATCGTGAACGGCGCGTAGCGGCGCCCGCCGGACTCCGAGCCCGACCACTCCGGTGAGGTGATGACGGGCACCGGCGCGACCTGGGTGTCGGCGAAGGTGATCTGCTTGCCCTCGTGCTCGGCGGAGAGGTCGGCCAGCGTGGTGCCGGTGCGCTTCTCGACGTTCCGGAAGCCGTGGGTGGCGAGGTGCCCGTTCGTGGTACCGGACAGGTGCAGGATCGCGTCGGCGACGTGGATGTCGGTCTCCAGCCTCGGCTGGCCGGCGCCGGCTCCGTGGTGCGCCACCCCGTTGCGACCGCGCAGGATGTCGACCTCGCGGTTGACGGCGTACGGCACGCCCTTGGTCAGCATGCCGACCGTCTCCAGGAGCGGGCCGATCGAGGTCATCTTGTCGTAGACCTGGGTGAAGTCGCGCTCGACGACGGCCAGCACCGGCATGGTCTTGCCCGGCACCGGTTCGCACTCGCCCTTGCGCCAGTCCTTGACCACGCCGTGCACGGTGGCCATCGCCTCGGGGGTGTCGTGCCACAGCGGCTTGGCGACGAGGTCGCGGCGGGTGCCGAGGTGGTCGACGGCGAGCTCGGAGAACTTCTTCGCGATCGCCTTCCAGGCCTCCCAGTCGGTCTTGGACTGCCACGGCGGGGAGATCGCCGGGTTGAACGAGTGCACGAACGGGTGCATGTCGGTGGTGTTGATGTCGTGCTTCTCGTACCAGGTGGCCGCCGGCAGCACGACGTCGGAGAACAGCGTCGAGCTGGTCATCCGGAAGTCGATGGTCATCAGCAGGTCGAGCTTGCCCTCCGGGCACGTCGTCGGGCCAGGCGATGCCCTCGGGGCGCTTGTCCGGCGTGGCCTGCTCGGCAGTGACGGCGTTGTCAGTGCCGAGCAGGTGCTTGAGGAAGTACTCGTTGCCCTTGGCGCTCGAGCCGAGCAGGTTGGCCCGCCACAGGCTGAGGATGCGCGGGTGGTTCTCCTCGGCCTCGGGGTCCTCGACGGCGAACGTCAGGTCGCCGGACTTGAGCTGGTCGACGACGTAGTTCGCGGGGGTCATCCGGGCGTTCTCGGCCTCGTCGACCAGGTCGAGGCTGCTGCGGTTGAACGTCGGGTAGCTGGGTGTCCAGCCCAGCCGCACCGACTGGGCGAGCAGGTCCATGACGCCCTTGCCCGCGAACACCCCCGTGCCGGCGTCGACGTCGTCGGCGGTGAAGGTGTCGTACCGGTACTGGCTGGTGTTGACGTACCAGTACGCGGTCTGGTTCATGTGCCGCGGCGGGCGCTGCCAGTCCAGGGCGAAGGCCAGGTGCTGGAAGCCCATGATCGGGCGCACCTTCTCCTGGCCGACGTAGTGCGCCCAGCCGCCACCGTTGCGACCCTGGCAGCCGGTGATCGTGGTGAGCACGAGCATCGCGCGGTAGATCTGGTCGGAGTGGAACCAGTGGTTGGTGCCGGCGCCCATCAGGATCATGCCGCGGCCGGTGGTGTCGATCGCGTTCTGCGCCCACTCGCGGGCCAGCCGGACGACCTGCTCGGCCGGCACGGAGGTGATCTCCTCCTGCCAGGCCGGCGTGGCCGGCGTCGACGGGTCGTCGTAGTCGACCGGCCAGGTGCCCGGCATCCCGGGGCGGTTCACGCCGTACTGCGCGAGCATCAGGTCGAGCACGGTGGTGACGAGGCGTCCCGCCGATGCGGCGCACCGGGACGCCGCGCGACACGTGCGCGACCTTGCCGTCGTAGGAGTCGAAGCGCGGCAACACGATTCGTGCCGTCTCGGTGGTCGTGCCGTGCAGGGTGAGCACCGGCTCGATCTCGCCGAGGTCGAGGTTCCACTTGCCCCAGCCCTCCTCGCCGTAGCGGAACCCGATCGAGCCCTGCGGGATCGCGACCTCGCCGGTGCGCGCGTCGAGCAGCGCCGGCTTCCACATCGCGTTCTCGGAGGCCGCCTCGGGGATGTCGAGGTCGCCGGCCACGAGGTACTTGCCCGGCCGGTACGCCGGGCCGTCGCCGGCGGCGTCCGACCCGGCATCCGTCGTGTCGGGCTCGAGCGCGACGAGGAACGGCAGGTCGGTGTACTTCTGGTTGTAGTCGGTGAAGAAGTCGACCTGCTGGTCGACGAAGAACTCCTTGAGGATGACGTGTCCCATCGCCATCGCGAGGGCGCCGTCGGTGCCGGGCGCGGAGGCGACCCACTCGTCGGCGAACTTGACGTTCTCGGCGTAGTCGGGTGAGACCGCGACGACCTTCTGTCCGCGGTAGCGGGCCTCGGTCATCCAGTGCGCGTCGGGCGTGCGCGTCATCGGCACGTTCGAGCCCCACATGATGAGGTAGCCGGCGTCCCACCAGTCGCCGGACTCGGGCACGTCGGTCTGGTCGCCGAACATCTGCGGTGAGGCGTTGGGCAGGTCGGCGTACCAGTCGTAGAACGAGAGCATCGGCGCGCCGATGAGCTCGAGGAAGCGGGCGCCGGAGGCGTAGGACACGGGCGACATCGCGGGGATCGGCGAGAAGCCGGCGATCCGGTCGGGCCCCCAGCGCTTGACCGTGTAGACGTGGGCGGCCGCGATGATCTCGACGACCTCCTCCCACGTGGAGCGGACCAGGCCACCCTTGCCGCGGGCCGACTTGTAGCGCTTGGCCTTCTCGGGGTCCTGCACGACCGACGCCCAGGCCACGACCGGGTCGCCGCCGACCGCGCGCTTGGCCTCGCGGTACATCTCGAGCAGCACGCCGCGCACGTACGGGTAGCGGACTCGGGTGGGCGAGTAGGTGTACCAGCTGAAGGCGGCACCACGCGGACATCCGCGCGGCTCGTACTCCGGTCGGTCGGCGCCGGTCGACGGGTAGTCGGTCTGCTGCGCCTCCCAGGTGATGATGCCGTCCTTGACATAGACCTTCCACGAGCACGACCCGGTGCAGTTGACGCCGTGGGTGCTGCGGACGACCTTGTCGTGCGACCACCGGTCGCGGTAGAACGCGTCGCCCGAGCGGCCTCCAGTCGCGTGGATCGAGCGCTTGTCGTCGGACACCTCCGACCGGGTGAAGAAGCGGCGGGTGCCGACGAGGGCTTCGGTCAACGGTCCGTCCAGGCCTGCGGGGCTCATGCGGGCTCCTTCGATGCGCTGCTGCGGAAGGGCGTGGTCGTGCTGACGTGCGCGAGACACGTCGTGGCGGTGACGAACGGCTCGAGGCTCACCCGCGTGGCGGTCTCGCCCAACTGTGACAGCGAACCGGCGATGAGGCCACGGTGGATCCCGCAGACCACCGCGGGGTTGGCGCGGGCCAGCTCGAGGAAGGGGCAGTGGGCCAGGGTGACCTCGGCGGACCGGCCACCCTCGGACGTGCTGAGCTCGGGCGTGTAGCCCCACTCCTGGAGCACGTCGATCATCTGGGCGAGCTTGCCGAGCCACCGGCCGGCGGTGTCGGCGGGCACCGAGTCGGGTTGGGCGGGCACGTGCTCGAGCGCCCAGCGCCGGCCCGCCTCGGCCGGGGTGATCGTGCGTCCCGACGCGCCGTCGCCGAGGGTCTGCGCGAGCAGGCCGCTGAGCAGGCGGAGCGAGTCGACCTCGGCGCGGTCGTCGACGTCGTCGAGGGACCCGGGGGCGAGCGAGTAGACCTTGCGCGGCCGGCCCGCACCCCCCTCGCGGCGCACCGCGGACTCGACGAGCCCGGCGGCGACCAGCTGGTCGAGGTGGAAGCGCACCGTCGTGACGTGCAGGCCGACCTGGCCGCCGAGCTCGGCGGCGGTCAGCCCTGGCGTTGTCGCCCCGGTGTCGGCGTTCGCGAGCGCGTCGACCAGCCGGCGGCGCACGGGGGACGCGAGCAGCGCCGCGGCGTTGTGCGACGCGTCGGTGGTCATGGCCCCTCCTCGGGAGATTGGAGGACATCGTTCCTCTCCAGTGCGAGAACACCGTAGCAGGTGCCGGCCGTCCTCGCCCAGCGGTGCATTCTGGTTGACCAGCAGGTGTTTTGGCTGTACTACTGAGTGTCGTAGTGAGGTGAGTCTCACCTATCTGGCGAACGGATCGCACCGGGTGTAGCGTCCCGATCGCGCCAGTTTAGAGGATCACATTCATGCAAATGGAGAACCGCACATGTCCCAGCTCATGACCCAGCGAGTGGCCGCACCGGCCAACGCCGCCCCGGATGCCGCCACGGGCCAGGTCTCCGGTGGGGCCAAGCGGGTCCTCACGATGTCGACGATCGCCTTCACCCTGATGTTCGCGGTCTGGCTGATGTTCGGCATCCTCGGCGTGCCGATCCAGAAGGAGCTCGGGCTCACCGACCCGCAGCTGGCCTGGATCAGCGCCGTCGCGGTGCTCAACGGCTCGCTGTGGCGCCTGCCGGCCGGCATGCTCACCGACCGGGTCGGCGGCCGCGTGGTCACCATCGCGATGCTGCTGCTCACCGCGATCCCCTGCTTCTTCATCACCCAGGCGACCAGCTACCTGCCGCTGCTCGGGCTCGCGTTCCTCGTCGGGTTCGCCGGCAACCTGTTCAGCGTCGGCATCTCGTGGAACGCCGCGTGGTTCCCGAAGGACCGCCAGGGCTTCGCGCTCGGCGTCTTCGGCGCGGGCAACATCGGCGCCTCGGTCACCAAGCTGCTCATCGTGCTGCTCCCCACGCTCATCGCGGGCACCGCCGGCGCCACCTACCTCGGCGTCTTCCCCGGCGGCTGGCGGATCTTCCCGGCGATCTACACCGTGGCCCTCGTCGTCGTCGCAGCGCTCACCTTCGTCGTCGTGCCGCGGCGCGACCGCCGCGCCGGCGCCGGCAAGCCGGTGCGCGAGATGCTCGCCCCGCTGCGGCACGTGCGGGTGTGGCGGTTCAGCCTCTACTACGCCGCGGTCTTCGGCGCCTACGTGGCGCTCGCCGCCTGGCTGCCGAAGTACTACGTCGACAACTTCGACATCCCGCTGGCGGAGGCGGCGCTGCTCAGCGCGACCTTCATCTTCCCGGCATCCCTGCTGCGCCCGGTCGGTGGATGGTTCTCCGACCGCTGGGGCGCCCGCCGGGTCATGTACTGGACCTTCGCCGTGATGGCCGTGACCACCGGCATCCTGATGATGCCCAACGGCCACCTGGTCATCGCCCACGCCGACGGCTCGCAGACCGACCACCTCGGGTACGCCCTGGGCCTGGTGCCGTTCGCCATCCTCATCTTCGTGCTCGGCTGCGCGATGGGCGTCGGCAAGGCCGCCGTCTACAAGCACATCCCCGAGTACTTCCCCGACAACGTCGGCTCGGTCGGCGGCCTGGTCGGCATGTTCGGCGGCCTCGGTGGCTTCGTGCTCCCGCTGCTGTTCGCGTACACCAAGGTGTGGTCCGGCTTCCCGACCTCCACCTTCTTCGTGCTCTTCCTGCTCACCGAGCACCTGCTTCGTGTGGATGCACCTGACCGTGGTGCGGATGCTGCACCAGGAGTCCCCCGAGCTCGCTCGCAACCTCGAGACCCCGGCCGCCGTCGCGGCCAACCGCTGACCATTCGGCCACCCGGCCCCGCCCAAGGAGAGACCGCCATGAGCACGTCCCACGCACCGGCCCGCAAGGGCGAGTGGCTGGAGTCCTGGGATCCGGAGAACGAGAAGACCTGGGACCAGTCGCTGGCCTGGCGCACCCTGTGGATCACCACGTTCTGCCTGACCCTCGCGTTCGTCGCGTGGTTCCTCCCGAGCGCGATCATCCCCAAGCTCAACGCGCTCGGCTACGACTTCACGAAGAACCAGCTGTACTGGATGGCCGCGATGCCGGGCCTCGCGGCCGGCCTCTTCCGCCTCGTGTGGATGACCCTGCCGCCGATCATGGGCACCCGCAAGATGGTCTCGCTGACCACCCTGCTGCTCATCGCGTCGACCCTCGGCTGGGGCGTGCGCGTGCAGTCGCCGACCGCCCCCTACTGGGAGCTCATGGTGCTGGCCTTCCTCGCCGGCATCGGTGGTGGTGCGTTCTCCGGCTTCATGCCGAGCACGTCCTACTTCTTCCCCAAGCGCAAGCAGGGCACCGCGCTCGGGCCTGCAGGCCGGCCTGGGCAACTTCGGCGTCTCCTTCGTCCAGCTGCTCACGCCGTACCTCATCGCCATCTCGGCCCTCGCGATCTTCGGCGGCAGCCAGCAGATGACCGTGTCGGGCAAGCCCCCCGCGACCGTCTGGTACCAGAACGCCGCCTTCGTCTGGATCCCGCTCATGGTGGTCGGGGCCGTCCTCGCCTGGACGATGCTGAAGTCGGTGCCGGTCAAGGCGAACATCCGCCAGCAGTTCGACATCTTCCGCAACCAGGACACCTGGTGGATGACGATCCTCTACATCATGACCTTCGGCACGTTCTCCGGCCTCGCCGCGCAGTTCGGCCTGCTCATGGCCAACCTCTACGGCAGCGGCAACACCGACATCGTCCAGGGGTCCGGTGCGTCCGCCACGGTCCTCATCGCCGGCTACGCCGTTCCGGATGCCGTGAAGTACGTCTTCCTCGGCCCACTCATCGGGGCCGCCGCGCGGGTCGTGTTCGCCCCGCTGACCGACCGCACCGGTGGCGCCGTCTGGACCCTCGTCTCCGGCATCGGCCTGATCGGTTCGATCGCCTACACGATCCCGGCACTCACCCCGGACACCAGCTCCGCTGCCGCGCTCGACGCCGGCTTCCACCAGTTCCTCTACGGGATGCTCGCGATCTTCCTGTTCGCCGGCATCGGCAACGCCTCGACCTTCAAGCAGATGCCGATGATCTTCGAACGCCGCCAGGCCGGAGGCGTCATCGGGTGGACGGCGGCCATCGCGGCCTTCGGACCGTTCTTCTTCGGCGTCGGTGTGACGACCCTGGGCCCGGTGGCCTTCTACTCGATCGGCATCGCCTGGGCCGTCATGTGCGTCGGCATCACCTGGTGGCGCTACGCCCGTCCGGGTGCCCCCAAGCCCGGCTGACCCACGCCCCTCCTTGCCGTGAGTGCGGAAGTGGTTGCCCCGGCGACCACTTCCGCACTCGCGGCATGCTTTGGTGGGTCAGGTCGCGCCGGTGAGGTCGTCGAGGTCGGCGGGGGTGTCGACGTCGCGACCTGCCCGGCCACTGACCTCGACCTCGAGGTGCGGCACCGCGAGCAGCAGCTTGGCGGGGCGGTTCGCCGCCGGGCTCGGGAGGACCTCACGCACGGATGCCGTGCGGTACGCCGCGAGCAGCGGGTTGGCCACGTCATGCGCATCGACCGCCACGACGGCGCCGACCTCCTGCGGCGCCGTGCGCAGCGCCGTCACGAGAGTGACGAGCGCCGGCCCGGCATACGGCATGTCACCGGCGACCACGGCCACGAGTTCCGTCGCCACCGTGGCGACACCCGCGGCGACACCGGCGAGCGGCCCACCGCCGGCAGGGTCCTCGCGGGTCCACGTGACGAGCCGGTGGCACTCCCGCGGCGGGCCGACGACGACCACCGGCCATTCGGGCGGCAGCGACCCGAGCACGGTGTCGAGCACGGTCGACCCGGCCAACGGGGCCGCCAGCTTGTCGGAGCCGAAGCGGCGCGAGGTGCCCCCGGCGAGCACGACGACGGTGACGTCGGCACCGGTCGCCACGGGACGCTGCACGCTCATCCCACCAGTGTGGAGGGCAGCGTCAGCACGCACGCCCCCGGGCGCGCGAACGGCACCAGGTGCAGGCCCTCGGTCGGCTCCAGGTGTGCCTCGAGGGCGCCGGCGACCAGCCCGAGGTGCACCTGGCAGACCACCTCGGGGTGGCGGCGCGCGGCATCCAGCAACGGGCAGGTGCGCAGCAGCACCGTGGTGCCCGGGCCTCGTCCGCCGACGGTCAGGCCCTCCGTCTCGAGCTCGGTTTCCGTCTCGGGCGAGAAGCCCAGCCGGTCGAGCAGCCGCAGCACCCGCTCGCGGGCGGGCAGGTCGACCCCGTCGTCGTCCGGGTGGCGGGTGGCCAGCCCGGTGCCCCAGGCTGTTCCGATGGCCCTGGCATCGGCGCCCGGGTCACCGTCGCGCTCGGCGAGTCGTTGCGCGAAGGCGGCGGCCAGCGCGACGTACTCCTGGGCGGCGGCCCCGCCGGCCGGGGCGAGCGCGTCTCGCCCGGACCGGGACACCGAGTAGTGGGTCGCGGGCCGACCTCGTCCACCTGCTGGGGGCACGCGCTCCTGGGAGACCAGCCCGGCGGCCGCGAGGGCTCGGAGGTGGTGACGCGTCGTGTTCGGGTGGCCACCGACCCGGGCCGCCAGGTCCGACACGGTCGCCGCTGCCGCGGTCTCGGGCCGGTCGGCGAGCAGCTGCAGCAGCCGGCGCCGCGCGGGGTCGAGGGCCAGCGCATGACGCTCCTCGGCCGGCGGAGTTGGTGCCGGGCCCACGGCGGGTGTATTTTTCACAATGTCATTGTAGAAAAGATTCTTCCCGGAGGCCAGCCATGGACGCCCGCACCACGATCCCGCTCACCGAGTCCGTACCGGCCGCGCCCCACCAGGGCCGCGCCACCGCCTGCGGCTGCGGCGAGAGCAGCGCCGGCGCGCCCGAGCTCGACGTGCGCGCCATCCCCCATGCCATCCGACACGCGACGGTGTTCGGCGCCTGGTCGGCCATCCCGGCCGGCGGCTCGCTCGTGATCGTCGCCCCGCACGACCCCAAGCCATTGCTCGCCCAGATCGCCGAGCGGGAGGGCCCGCTCAGCGTGACGTACCTCGTCGAGGGCCCGGACGCCTGGCGCCTCCAGCTCACCAGGGCCTGAGGCGCGGACGGGACCGGGCGAGGAACGACCGTGTGCAGCTACTGCGGGTGCGAGAGCATCGACGTCATCGGGCGCTTCATGCGCGAGCACGTCGACATCATCAACGCGACGGGTGACCTCCGGCGATCGGCGGAGGCCGATGACCACGAAGGTGTCCACTGCGCAGTCACCACCCTGAGGGGGCTCCTGGACCCGCACACCGAGGCGGAGGAGACCGGGCTGTTCCTCGTGCTGGCGGAGGACCCCGAGTTCACCGACCACGTGCACGGCCTGTGCCGCGAACACCTCACCCTGGGCGGGCTGCTCGATCGCATCGAGGCCGGCTCGCACGACCTGGTGCCGGCCTTCGAGAAGCTGCTGCGGGCCCACATCGACCGCGAGGAGAACGGCCTGTTCCCGGCCGCGGCAGTCGCCTTTGCCGGGCCGGAGTGGGGCCGCGTCGACACGCTGACCCCGCCGCCGGCCCCGGTCGGCGACCGAGCCTGAGTCGATCGTGAACCGCACCGCCACGTCAGCGCCCCGGCGCGCTTGGGCGCTGCGCGACCGCCCGGGCCTGGTGTGGCTCGCGCTGGCCGCGGCCGTGGCCATGGCGCACCCCTTCGTCCCGGCGGCCGGGTGGCTGATGGTCCACCTCGTGCTGCTCGGTGCGCTCACCCACTCGGCGATGGTGTGGAGCACCCACTTCAGCCAGGCGCTGCTGAAGACCCCGCACGCGATCGACGACCGCAACCAGCAGAACCGGAGGATCGGCCTGCTCCTCGCCGGGGTCACGGCCGTCCTCGTCGGGGTGCCGACGGGGTGGTGGCCGCTGACCCTCGCGGGCGCGACGGCGGTCTCCGGCGCGGTGGTGTGGCACGGCATCCAGCTGTGGCGGCGCCTGAGGCGCGCGCTGCCCGGGCGGTTCCGGGTCACCGTGCGCTACTACCTCGCCGCCGCGGCCTGCGTCCCCATCGGCGCGACCCTCGGCGCCTGGCTGGCGCGCGGCCTGGACGACGAGCGGCACGGTGCCGTGCTCGTGGCCCACTCGATGGTCATGGTGCTCGGCTGGATCGGGCTCACCGTGACCGGCACGCTGGTCACCCTCTGGCCGACGATGCTGCGCACCCGGATGGACGCCCGTGCCGAGCGCCTCGCCCGGCAGGCCCTGCCCGTGCTGCTGACCGGGCTCGCGGTGCTCGCCACCGGGGCGGCGCTGGGCTCACGAGCGGCGGCCCTCGTGGGGCTCGGCGGGTATGCCGCGGGTCTGGTCTGGTGGGGGCGCGCGCTCGTGGCCCCGGCCCGCAAGGCGCCGCCGAAGGTGTTCGCCACGTGGTCGGTCAGCGCAGCACTGGGGTGGGGGGTCGTCGCGATCGCGCTGGTCGGGTGGCGTCTCGCGACGAGCGCCTCGTGGGCCGCCCTCGCCGACGGGTACGGGGTCGTGGCCGCGGTCGTGGCGGTCGGCTTCGCCGCGCAGCTGCTCTTCGGGGCGCTGTCCTACCTCATCCCGTCGGTGCTCGGTGGCGGGCCGTCCGTCGTCCGCGCGGCGTCGGCGTGGCTTGATCGCGCAGCGCTCTGGCGCGTCACCGTGGTCAACCTCGGGCTGCTGATCTGCCTGCTGCCGTCACCGAGTGCCGTCCGGGTGGCGGTCTCGGTTCTCGTGCTCGGCGCCCTCGTCGCCTTCCTCCCCCTGTTGCTGCGCTCGATCGGCGCGGCCGTCGCCGCGAGGCGGGCGCTGCTGGTGGCGGTGGGCGAGGCCGACGCGCACGGTGTGCGGCCCGCGCCCGCGCCCGTCCAGGCGCCGCGCGTCCGGCGGGGACTCCAGCTGCTCACCGCCGTCGCGAGCCTTGCCGTCGTCGTCGGACTCGGGGTCGCCGCCGACCCGGCCGCAGCGGGGCTGGCGCCGTGGCCCGGAGGCGACCCCGTCGCCGCGGGCGTCTCCGCGGCGCGGACCGTGGAGCCCTCTGGCCACACGACACACGTGCGCGTCGAGGCGCACGACATGGCCTACGTCCCCGACTCCCTCACCGTCCCCTACGGTGACCGCCTCGTCATCGACCTGGTCAACCTCGACGACGGCTCGCCGCACGACCTCACCTTCGGCCACGGCATCCAGACCGGACGGGTGATGCCCGGCCGGTCGGCGACCCTCGACGTCGGCGTCGTCGGCGCGAGCACCCAGGGCTGGTGCCGCATCATCGGTCACCGACAGATGGGGATGGTGCTCGACGTCGTCGTCTCCGGCGGCCCGGCACCGAGCACCGCGAGTGGTGCGGTGACTGCCGGCGGCGCGGCGACCGCACCTGCCCACGAGGAGCCGGTCGACCTGACCGGCACGCCGGGCGCCGCGTTCGCGGCCGTGCCCGCGTCCCTTCCACCACTCGACGACGCACGCAGCCACGCGGTGACGCTCACGATCGAGGAGGTCGAGCTCGAGGTGGCGCCGGGGGTGCGGCAGCGGCGGTGGACCTTCAACGGCGCGGTGCCCGGCCCGACACTGCACGGGCGCGTCGGGGACACCTTCGTGGTCACCCTCGTCAACCACGGGTCGATGGGGCACTCGGTCGACTTCCATGCCGGCGAGCGCGCGCCGGACGACGTGATGCGCACCATCGCGCCGGGGTCGTCGCTGACCTACCGGTTCACCGCCGACCGGGCCGGGGTGTGGATGTACCACTGCTCGACGATGCCGATGAGCGCGCACATCGCGGCCGGGATGCACGGGGCGGTCGTCATCGAACCGGACGGCCTGCCGGCGGTCGCCCGCAGCTACGTGCTCGTGCAGTCGGAGGTGCACCTCGACGGCGACGGCCGGTCGTCGGTGCGCGAGGTGGACGCCGGCTCCGCCGCGGCCGACACCCCGGATGCGGTGGTGTTCAACGGAATCGCGAACCAGTACGCCGCACGTCCGCTGCCGGCGCGAGTCGGGGAGCGGGTGCGCTTCTGGGTGCTGGCAGCCGGGCCGAACCGCGGGTCGAGCTTCCACGTCGTCGGCGCCCAGTTCGACACGGTGTGGGCCGAGGGGGCCTACCTGCTGCGCAACGGGGTCGGGCCGATGGGGGGCCACGACGGCGGGAGCCAGGTGCTCGATCTCGCGGTCGCCCAGGGTGGGTTCGTCGAGCTCACTGCGCGCGAGCCGGGCCGCTACCCCTTCGTCACCCACGTCATGGCCGATGCAGAGCGTGGCGCCCGCGGGCTCCTCGCCGTCACCCCCTGAGGACCTTCACTGGGATCGCGTGGCGGGTACGACGTCGCCGACCGGCTCGACGACGGCTGCCGCAGCCCGGCGTCGGCGGATGGCAACCAGAGCGACCGCGGCGACGGCAGCCACGAACAGTACGGCGCCTCCCCCGCCCAGCCAGGTCTGCACCTCCGCGTAGGAGCGACCCGCTGCGGCACCCAGGACGACGCTGGTCGTACCCCAGGTCAGCGCTCCGAGTGCGTTCCACGGGGCGAACCGGCGGTACGGCATCCCGGAGGCTCCGGCGAGTGCGGGGACGATGGTGCGGACGAAGGCCGTCCACCGGGCGCCGACAAACGCGAGCGCACCTCGGTTGACGAGCCCGACCTGGAGTCGGGTGATCCGTTCACGACGCGAGCGCAGCACGCGCGAGCGAAGCGCTCTCGTCCCGGTGAGCGTGCCCACGCGGAAGCCGATGCCGTCGCCCGAGCGCTGCGGCTACCACGACGACGAGAACCATCGGCACGAGCTCGCTGGCGCCCAGTGCCACCGTCGCCCCGCCGAGCAGTGCAGTGGCCTCACCCGGGAGCAGCACCCCTGCCGGAACCGCGCCCTCGAGCAGGATGACCATGCCGACGACCCCATAGACCAGCCATGCCGGCTGCGCGAGCAGCTGCGCGAGCATGGTGTCCACGGTGGCTCCTGTCTGCTGCTGTGGGCGAGTGTCGAGCCCACCCGGCGATCCAGTGATCTGGGCAACCGGCCATCACGCTCAACCACCGCGCGCCCGGGTTTATTCGCCCTCGGCCACCCGTGGTACAGAGCCCGTCCTCATACGATGTGAGCCGTGCAGCTGAACGTGCTGGGTCCGCTCGAGCTCAGGACGAGCCGGGAGGCGGGCGGCCCGTTGGCCGAAGTGCGGCTCGGTCCCCGAAGCGGCGGGCCGTGCTCGCGCTGCTGTCGATGCACGCCGACCGCGTCGTGCCGACCGACCTGATCATCGACGCACGTGGGGCGACGCTCCCCCGGCCAACCCGCTGGGAAGCCTGCAGGTCTACGTCTCCCACCTGGGGCAGCTGCTCGACCCGGTGCGAACCGGCCGCCCGCCCACGGTCCTGGTCAGTGCGGCCCACGGCTACGGCCTGATGATCAGGCGCCTGCCGGCGAGCGGCTGCTCAAAGGAGGCCCCCGTGGGCGCACGTCGACATCGCCGGCACCATGCAGGTCGACGCCGACGAGGCGTGGCGCTCCACGGCGCGACCGGGTTCGGGCACGGCTGCTCGCCGAGGTGGCCCGCACCCACACCGCCCACGGCTGACTCCCTGGGCACACTCGCCACGTCATGCGGCCCCACCGAGGACCCGGAGCCCCGGCGGCCACCCTCCCCAGCCTCGTGGAACCTCGAAGACCCCGTGCACCGGCAGGGACAGGACGCGCCACAACCGGCCTAGGGTGTTCACGAGACCGAGGAGCTCAGGTCACCGAACGACCGCGGACGCAGCCGCATGCCGGACCGGCTCCAGCCTCGCCGGACATGCGTAGGAGAACCCATGGCGAACTCAGATGACACGACCCAGGACGGTCGGGTCGTAGGGACCGTTCCGCAGGTGGACCTGCGCGACGTGGCGGAGGCCATGCGCTCCCTGTCAACCGCCGTGGCCGAACCCGACGTGGGCGGGCCGTTGCAGCGGCTGGTCACTGTCGTCGTCGAGCGGGTTCCTCGCGCTCGCTGGGCGAGCGTGAGCATGCTGCGCGCCGGCAGTTTCACCACCCCTGCGTCGACCGACCAGGCGGCGACGCGCGCCGACGTGCTTCAGTACGAGATCGGGTCCGGACCGTGCGTTGATGCTGTTCTGGACGACTCTGTCTTCGTCACCGGAGACGTCACCTCCGAAACCCGGTGGCCGACGTGGGGTCAGCGAGCGGCCGCGGAGGTGGGCATCCGCAGTGTCCTGTCCCAGAGGCTGCACCTGATGGATGACTCAGACGTCATCGCCGGCCTGAACATCTACTCGACGGAGCCGGCCGCGTTCGACGACCACGCGGTCGGCGTGGGACTGGTGCTGGCCACTCACGCGTCATCGGTGCTCAGCCAGACCATCGCCAAGGACCGCGCCGAGAACCTGACGCGAGCCCTGGAGAGCAACCGCGAGATCGGCGTCGCGATGGGCATCCTCATGCACCAACACCGAATCACCCGCGAGCAGGCCTTCGACCTCCTGCGCGTCGCGAGCCAGGACACCAACCGAAAGGTCGCTGACGTTGCGGCCGACGTCGCGGAGACGGGGGTGCTCTCGATTCGACGACGCCAAGGCACTCCCGCCGCGAGGCGCACGCCCGGCTGACGAAGCACCCCGAAGGTGCGCAGCAGCCTTCCGCACTCAGCCGCGTCAGAGGCGGTTGCCCCGACCCGATCTCATGGGGCCTTCGGTCTCGATGTCGTGAGCCTCCCAGCGGCCGTCGAGACGACGGTGGACCAGCCCGCGGTCGCGGAACTGCTCGAGCCACGTCTGCATCGGCCACCACCCCCACTTGTCGGCGAAGACGTTGGCGTTCGCCACGATGTCGGCGACGTGCTGCACCGGTGGGCTGGGGCTCGGGTGGTACTGGTGAACCGCCCCCGCCCCACCCACGAAGAGCAGCTGTCCCCCAGCGCGGGCGAGCCGCTGGCCGAAGTCGGTGTCCTCGGCGCCGTACCCGAGGTAGTCCTCGTCGAAGCCGCCGATGCGGGTGAAGTCCCGGGCCGTGACGGCGAAGGACAACGACCAGAACAGGGACACGTCGTCGACCGCCCGGATCCCGCCGGGTGGCAGGGGCGGTCGAGCCGGATGGTGGCGGGGCCGACCGTCGGCGGCGGTGCTCGCACCCGGCAGACGTGGTGGTGGCTCGTAGGCCACGTCACCGCAGATCACGCGGGGGGCTCCACCACCGGGCGCGTCCGCCATGATCTCCCCGTAGCGCCGGACCAGCGTGGGGCACGGGATGCAGTCGACGTCGAGGAAGACGAGGTGCTCGGCGCCGGCCGAGATGGCCGTGGCGGCGCCGAGGTTTCGCGCCGTGGACAGTGGCATGCGCCCCTGGCGAAGGGGGGTGGAGGGCATGCGAACGTCCCACTGCGCAGGGACGAGCTCGCGGACGACCTCATGGGCCACCGGGTCGTCGATGGCGACGACGACATAGGTGTCGGGGCTCCGGTCCTGGTCCCGTAGACCGAGGACCTGTCCGGCGAGGTGTGCATGGCGATCGCGGACGATGGTGACGACGGCCAGTCTCGGTGCGGTCACGGGCGGTCACCGGCATCCACGAGGGACCGTTGGCCGGCAGCGAGGACATCGAGGTGCGCTGCCGCGTCGAGGGCGCCGCGCCCGGAGCTCCACCGTGCCCAGCCCTCGCCTCCGCGACGGTGCGCCTTCTCCAGCACGTCGCTCCAGCGGTCCGGGGACGGCCAGGAGGTGTGACCGCTGGCGATGTCCAACCGACTCAGGGCCATGGCGGTGGCCGCCTGCTCGCCGTAGGGGCGGCGTTGTGCGACGACGACGGCAGGAGCCCGGGCCGCCGCGACGTCCGCGACCGCGTTCTGCCCGGCATGGGTGACGACGACGTCCGCGGCGCACAGTTCCGCCCACAGGTCCGGCGAGGGCCGCCCCGGGCTGCGCTCGGTCCAGGCCCATCCGGGGGTTGCCGCACGGGCGGCGTCGACGGATGCAGCGTCGGCGTCCCGACCCCCCGCGCCCCAGAGGAGGAGGACTCGTCGGCTCCCGCTGGGCTGCGCCGGTGGACG
Source organism: uncultured Actinomycetota bacterium (assembly GCA_963695175.1). Classification (GTDB taxonomy): domain Bacteria; phylum Actinomycetota; class Actinomycetes; order Actinomycetales; family Dermatophilaceae; genus Fodinibacter. The sequence continues at coordinate 1,114,469 of CAVOGG010000004.1, read as the reverse complement.
GGGCTTGCCGTCGAACCGCGAGAGGCCCCCGACGCACCAGGCCTTGCTCGTCCACGACGCCGGCCAGTCGTGGGCGTGCGCCTCGGCGGGCCACGGGGCGAGGAGGGCGTCGGCGAGGTCGTAGGCGGCGAGGTGCGTCCGGTCGGTCCGCTCGCCGGGGAGGGCGACGACCACGACGGGTGCGCCGCACAACCGGGCGAGGAGTGCCACTTCCACGGACACGTCGACCACCACCGCGGCCGGGCGTTCGCGGGCGATCCAGGATGCGAGCGTGGCCATCCGGGCACTCAGCCCGAGATGGTGCCGCGGGGCCCAGTGCAGCACCCCCAGCGCGGAGACGTCGTCACGCGAGGACGGCGAGGGGTGTTCGTCACGCGCCAGCTGAACCCAGTCGCCTTGCCAGCCGGCCGGCTTCGGCAGGGAGCTGAGGCCAACCACCGGAGTATGCAGGTGCCGCGCGATGGCTTCGAGGCGGCTGAGGTGCCCGCGGCCCTGGTGGTGGACGTAGTACCCGATCACGCCGCACCTCGCAGCGCCCGCATCGTGTCGTAGATCCGTAGGTACTCGTCGAGCATCCGCTCCACCGAGCAGTGCTGCACTGCGTGCGAACGGCACCCATCACGATCCAGCGAGACCGCCTCGCGCACGGCATCCGCAGCGGCTGTGACGTCGGCGCCGTCGACGACCCGGCCGACCTCGGCAGTGACGAACTCCGGCAGGCCACCGCGATCGAAGGCCACGACCGGTGTGCCACAGGCGAATGACTCGGCCGCGACCAGACCGTACGGCTCGTCCCACACCGGGGTCACCAGGGTGGCGGCGCTCCCGCCGAACAGCGCCCCCAGCTCGTCGGTGCGCAGGTGCCCGAGGTACTCGACGTCCGCGCCCAGCCGCGGGTACACCATGTCGCGGACGTAGTCGGCGTCACCGACCGGGCCGGCGAGGCGAAGCCGCCGGCCGGCGGCCCGCGCGATGTCGATCGCCAGGTGAGGGGCCTTCTCTGGCACCAGGCGGCCGGCCCAGGCCAGGGCGTCCCCGCCCGGGCCCTGTCGCCACCGACGGACGTCCACCCCGTTGGGCACCACGTCCGCGTCGACGGCGTGCCGCCAGGACCGGCGCGTGTGCTCGCTGACGGCGACGTAGCGGGAGCGAGGGTCGTCGGCGATCTCGATCGCCGGCTCGAGCCACGGCGTCGGCGGCGTGTGCAGCGTGGTCACCATGGGAGCGGCACAGGCAGCAGCCATCGCGACCGGCAGGTGGTGGAGGCTGTTGTTGTGGATGACGTCCACGTCGCCGCGCGCCTGCAGCTCCAGCATCACCTGCAGGTAGGCGTGGTGTTCGCTCAGCCACACCACGGGTGGCATCGAGACGTCCTGGCGAGCGGCCGCACTGAGGTCGAGCGGCCGGGTGACCAGCTCCCGCACGCCCAGGCGCGGATCGCTCCCCCGCCCCGCGAACACCGAGACCCGCACGCCGCGGTCGCGCAGCCCCCGGCACAGGTGCCACGTCAGGGACTCCAGGCCCCCGGCGAACGGCTCCTTCAGCGGGAACCGGGAGGCCGCGATCATCACGACGTGCATGCGGAACTCGCTGCCAGGACTTCGGTGTAGATGGCCTCGTGGGCTTCCGCCAGGGCACGGCGTTCCGCCTGGCGCGCAGCGGGATCGGCGCGCCAGGTCGGTCGCTCCTCGTAGACCCGGCGCAGAGCTGCGGTGAGCGTAGGCGCCTCGCCGCTCGCTCTCACGGTGCCCGGCACGGCATACGTCACACACGGCCGCTGCTCGGCGTAGTACCCGCAGTCGGGCGCGAGCACGATCGTGCCGAGGTCGAAACAGGCCTCCAGCCAGCCGGAGTGCGTTCCGAACCGATAGGGCAGGACGGACACGTCGAGGGAGGACAGGTAGTCCCAGAGCTCGTCATCCGTGAAGTAGTCGTGCACGTGCAGGTCGATGCGGCCCTCGGCGGCCAGTCGAGCCAGGCCCGTGGCGACCCGCTGCTGGTGGGGGCGACCGTCGTGCCTCATGACGTCGGTGTGGGCGTCCACGCGAAGGGAGGCGCCCGGCATCCGGTCCAGGTCGCCGACGATCCGCTCGATGACCGGCAGCGGGTCCATGTTGGCGCGCAGGCTCTTCACGTGCACCCCGATGACGAAGCCGTCGTGCTCGCCACGGCGTCGGGACAGGGTCGGCTCGTCGACGACGTGGGGGTGCGGCAGCACCTGCGCCCCGCGTCCCCACCGCCGCCGGATCTCGGCTGCGGCGCCGGGGGTGAGGGTGATGACGGCGTCTGCGGCCCAGACCAGGGCCCCGAGCTGGGCGTCGTGCAGCTCTGGCTCCCCGTGATGGGGGTTGCGCAGGTCGTGCACGGTCAGCACGAACGGCTTGCGGTGCTCCCTCAGCGCGTCGGTCAGCTGACGCAGGGCGTCGGGCGACAGGTGATCGAAGCCGAAGTGCACGTGCATGACGTCGAAGGCATCGGCGTGGGCGTGCACCCAGGCGGCTTCGAGCATCGCCGGCGGCCACCACTGCTCGGCGGGGCAGCCGTGCGCACCCGGCGGGTCCGGCAGTCGAACGACCCGGTCGGACCCACCTGGTGCGTCGAGGTGCCTCACGTAGACGTGCCCGGCAGGGACGGAGGCGATGACGACACCCATCCGGAATCCCCCTTCACCGTCCGCATCAGCGTGGAATGGCTCACCGTGCGCGGCGAGCGTCGAGCAGCGGCTGCCCATGGGAGGGATACCCGGGGGCCGCCGCCCCAAACCGCGAGCTTCCGTGCCTCGCACCGCACGACCACGACGACTCGAGCCGCACGCCGTCCGCGGTTCGCGAGCGAGGCGGCAGGTGCCGGGAGCCTCGCTCGCAGGGTGGCAGTCGACGCCCGGACCGACGCGGGACGCGCGGTGGGACCGCTTGGCGCAACCTTCACGTTCTGCGTCTTCCGCTGTGCTGGACAAGGTTTCGTCTCCAGAAGTGCCGGGTAGGCCCCTTCCACGCCGTCGATCGACGACGGCCTGACGAGAGGACGGGGTACTCATGGAGACCCAGACGACCACTCCCCAGACCCCCGCAGACCGCGCGGGGACCGTAGGACACGAGACCAAGCAGGCGGCGGGGGACATCGCCTCGACAGCCGGCCAGGAGGCCAAGCAGGTCACCCGGGAGGCCAAGGACCAGGTGCAGGCCCTGTGGAGCCAGACCCGCCGCGACCTGACCGAGCAGGCCGCCACGCAGCAGACTCGCGTGGCGGGCAGCCTTCGTGAGCTGGCCGACCAGCTCGGTTCGATGGCCGGCGCGGCCGACCAGGACGGCATGGCTGTCGGCCTCGTCGACGACGTCGCGCGCCGGGCAGGCGACGCCGCGACCTGGCTCGACCAGCGTGACCCGGGCAGCCTGCTCGAGGAGGCGCGCAGCTTCGCGCGCCAGCGTCCCGGCACCTTCCTGGCCATCGCGGCCGGCGTCGGGGTGCTGGCCGGGCGACTCAGCCGCAGCCTGGTCGACGAGGCGCGTGACTCGGACGACTCGTCCGGCGCCACCGGCTCGACCGCTAGCGGGCAGTTCGGCGACACCAACGGGAGCCCCACTGGCGGCACCGGATACGACACCGCCACAGGGGAGTACGGCACCGGCAGCTTCGGTACCGCGCCCAGCACCGCGGGAACCGGCATGCCCCCCGCGACCAGCCCGGCGGCATCCACCACTGCGTCGATGCCGGTCACGCCCGGTGCGGCTCCCGCGACCGTGGGCGAGGGCAACGCCACCGTCCCCGGCAGCCAGCTTCCCGACGCGCACCGGAGCACCCAGCCCATCGCCCCCGACGGCACGCCCAGCCCGATCGACGACGAGGGCAACCTCACCGCCACGGGGGACGACTCCTTGCGAGGGAACCGATGACCGAGCAGCAGCGGCTGCGCACGCCCGGCCCGACCGTCGGTTCGGACACCCGGGACGACCTGCCCGACCCCTCGCTGCGTTCGGTGGGTGAGGTGCTCGGCGACATCACGACCGACCTGTCGACCCTGCTCCGGCAGGAGGTCGAGCTGGCCAAGGCAGAGCTCAAGGAGACCGCGGACCACGCCAAGGCCGCCGGCGGCATGTTCGCCGGAGCCGGCGTCGCGGCCCACCTCGCGCTCATCTTCCTCTCGCTCGCCGTGTGGTGGGCGCTGGGGGACGCCCTGGACAGCCTGGGCTGGTCGGCGCTGGTCGTCGGCCTGCTCTGGGCGGTCGCCGCCGGCGTCATGGCGGCGATGGGCCGCACCCGGATGAAGCAAGTCACGCCGCTGGCGCCGCGCACCGTGGACACCACCAAGGACATTCCCGAGGCACTGAAAGGACACGAGACACGATGACCACCACCAATGACCCCGATGCCATCCGCGCGGAGATCGACCGCACCCGAGGCCGCCTGAGCGAGGACGTCGACGTCCTCACCGAGAGCGTCCGACCCAGCAGCGTCGCCAAGCGCACCGCGCAGCGGGCGACCGGCCGGGCCGCCCGACTCAAGGACAACGTCATGGGCACCGCCCACGACACGACCGCCGCAGGCGCCGACCGGGCCCACGACGTCGCGAGCGGCGTCAAGGACGTGCCCGACCTGGCTCGCCGCCAGGCCCGAGGCAACCCCCTCGCCGCCGGTGCCGTGGCCCTGGCCGCCGGCTGGCTGGTGGGGTCACTCCTGCCCGCCAGCGCCAAGGAGCGCGAGCTCGCCACCAGCGCCAAGGACCAGGCGCAGCCGCTCCTCGACGAGGCGAAGTCAGTGGCGCAGGAGACGGCCGAAGGGCTGAAGGAGCCCGCCCAGCAGGCGGCTCAGTCGGTCAAGGAGACCGCCCAGCAGGGTGTCGAGCACGTCCGCGACGACAGCGCCTCGGCCGTCCAGGACGTCAAGGAGACGGCGAGCGGTACGGCGGAGAGCGGCTCGAGTTCGACGCGCCCGTACTGACCGGTGGCGTGACAGAGGGCGCCCACCCACGACAGCCCGCCGACCCGGTCCACCCCGGGGCGGCGGGCTGTCCCGTGCCCGGACGCGAGTCGAACCGGACGGGCCGGTGGACCTACCGCCCGCGCTTGGCCGCCATCCACGTCACGACGCGGCGGCTGGTCGCTTCGGCCGATGGCCTCGGTGAATGCGGCTCTCGCTCGCGGGTAGGAGCTGAGAGTCGACAGGCCTGCGCGCCAGCGAGTCACGGCCACCAGCGAGAGGATCGTCATGAACCCGCGCCCGGACAGCGTCCCCGCCCAGCAGCAGGTGTGGCCCGGAAGCGATGCCGAGCTCAGCCCCTTGGCGGATCACGGCGCTGAGTCGTGGACGGGGCGCGACCGCCTGCGCGGCAAGCGAGCCGTCATCACCGGTGGCGACTCCGGCATCGGCCGCGCCGTCGCCATCACGTTCGCGCGCGAGGGGGCCGAGGTCATGGTCGCCCACCTCGCTGAGGAGGAGGCGGACGCCAGGGCCACCGCCGACCTGGCCGGTGCCGACGCGCGCGTCATCCTGCACGCGGCCGACCTGCGCACCCAGCAGGCCAACCGCGATCTGGCCGAGCGGGCCGTGTCCGAGCTCGGCGGGGTCGACGTGCTGGTGTGCAACGCGGCATTCCAGATGGCCCACGACACCCTCGCCGAGTTCCCACCCGAGCAGCTGGAACGGACCTTCGCCACCAACGTGCTGGGGCCGTTCTGGCTGGTGCAGGCCCTGGCCCCGCAGCTCGAGGACGGTGGCTGCGTCATCGTCACGACGTCGATCCAGGCGTACGCGCCGTCCGACCACCTCCTTGACTACGCGGCCACCAAGGCGGCGCTGAACAACCTGGTCGTCAACCTTGCCCAGGAGCTCGGCCCCAAGGGAACCCGCGTCAACGCCGTAGCCCCCGGCCCGATCTGGACGCCTCTGATCCCCGCGACGATGAGCCCCGAGAAGGTGGAGGGCTTCGGCTCCGACTCCCCGCTGGGGCGGCCGGGCCAGCCCGTCGAGGTGGCCGCGGCGTACGTGTTCCTCGCCTCGGACGAGGCGAGCTACGTCTCCGGGACAGTCCTCGGGGTGACCGGAGGGAAGCCGGTCTTCTGAAGCGCGGGGGACGCAGGGCCGTGGGCACGCAGCCGACCCAGGACCTGGGCAGATCTGGCCGCGTGACACCGTGCCCAAGGACAGCGGATCCAGTGCCCCACGCCCGTGGCGTGGGTGGACCACCTCGCCCCGCCGGCTGCCAGGTCTCGGCGGGAAGGTTGCCTCGGCGGTACACCTCCACGCCGCGACGCAGTGGCCTAGCGTTGCAGGGTCAGCCAAGTCGATGGGGAGGGCAGCCATGTCCGACGAGGAGAGAACGTCGCCGCCACAGAGCGCGCAGGACCGTCTGGCCGAGGACCCGGGTTTCAGCCCGTTCTCGGACGCCGAGGTGAAGTGCGAGACGTGCGGCATGAACATCGTTCGCGAGCGTCAGGCCATGAGCAAGCACCGCGACTTCCACGCAGCGGCCGGGGCACCTGCGTCGGAGGGCGAGCCGTCGTAGCCGCGGCACCATCCTCGTCGGGCCGGGCTCGGCCGCCGGCTGGGTGAGGCGAGAAAACGAGTGCCGCTCAGGCACTTTCGGCGGTGGCCCCGCCCTAGGCTGCCGACCATGATGGGGCAACGACTGCCGGCGCGGATGGGCACGGCATCCGTGCTGGTCATGGGCCTGGCGGTGGCGCTCTGGCTCAGCGGGTGCGGGGCCGATGTCGAGCGACAGCAAGCCGGCACGGTGGCCGACGCCTTCGCCGCCGACGTCTCCGAGGACCCGCAGGCCGCGTGCGCACTGCTGGCGCCGCGCACGAAACAGTCCCTGGAGAAGGACGGCGAGCCGTGTGCCCGGGCGCTGACCAAGGAGGACCTACCGACCCCGGGGAAACGAGCTGGCGTGAACGTCGCCGGGCACTCGGCGCAGGTGCGCTACGCCGAGGACACCGTGTTCCTGTCCCTGTTCGACGACGGGTGGCGGGTGACCGCGGCCGGGTGCGCACGCACCTCGCCCGACCAAGCGGTGCCCTACGACTGTTCGGTCCAGGCGGGCTGAGCGATGCGCCGCGTCTTCTGGGGGTATGCCCTCTTCATCACCGTGGGGCTCGGGTTCTGCTTCGCGATGGGGCTGATGCTGCGATGACCGAGCCTCGACCTCGCAGCTTCTGGCGGGACAACGCCCTGTCGCTCGTGTTCGGTGGCCTGCTGCTGTGCGCGCTCGGCGGGCAGGCGGTGTGGGGGCTGCTCGGCTACAACGAGGCCGCGCGCACGGCGGGTCTGCAGGAGGTCTCGTTCGGGCGGTACGTCACGTCGTCAGGGTTCGCCGTCGACGTCGCGGAGAACTGGCAGTCGGAGTTCCTCCAGTTCGTGTTGTACATCGCGCTGACCGTCTGGCTGGTGCAGCGGGGGTCCTCCGAGTCCAAGGAACCCGGCGACGAGGGCCGCGAGAGCGACGAGAAGCAGCTGGTCGGGCAGTTCGCCCGCCCGGACTCGCCGGCCTGGGCGCGCGCCGGTGGGTGGCGCACCCGGGTCTACTCGCACTCCCTGGTCCTGGTGATGGCCGTGGTGTTCCTCGCGTCGTGGTCGGCCCAGGCGGTGGCGGGGCGGGTGGCCGACAACGAGGAGCGGATGCGCGAGCTGCTCGACCCGATCGGCCTGGGCGCCTACCTGGTGTCCCCGGACTTCTGGGGACGCACCCTGCAGAACTGGCAGAGCGAGCTGCTCGCGATCGGCACCATGGCCGTGTTCGCCATCTACCTGCGTGAACGGGGGTCGCCGGAGAGCAAGGAGGTCGGGGCACCGCACGCCGTGACCCAGTCGAGCGACTGAGTCCGTCCGACTGCGCGCCCCCACCCCGCTCGACGCCGGCTTTCGCCCGCTCCCCTGCCTGCGTGCATCACCCGGTGGCGTCGTCGCCCGCCTGTGTGGGTGGTGGCGTGGGCGAGTAGATCACGCGGATCACGCCGGTCGGCAGCACCTCCGACGACGTCGTCCTCAGGTGGTACGGGGTGTCGCCGTCGTCGAAGAGCCTGCGCCCCTTTCGCGCCGCCACCGGGTGCACCAGCAGCCGCAGCTCGTCGACCAACCCGGCGGCGAGCAGCTGCTGCACCACGGAGATGGAGCCGGGAACGAGGATGCCGCGGATGCCCGCGTCTGCCTTCAGCGCGGTGACGGCCTCGACCAGGTCGCCTTGGAGGAGTTCGGAGTTGCGCCAGGAGAACTCGAGCGGCTGCCTCGAGACGACCACCTTTCGCGCGTCACCCAGGTGCTTGGCGAACGGCTCGTCAACCTCGCCCGCAGTCTCACGATCGGGCCACGCTCCGGCGAAGCTGTCGTAGGTCACCCGACCGATGACAAGCACGTCGGAGGTCTCGTAGTCCTCATTGACCGCGCGCCCCATGGCGTCGTCGAAGTACGGGAAGTGCCACTCGGGGTCGATCTCGGCCACACCGTCGGCCGAGACGAAGAGGGTGGAGATCACCTTGGGCATCGGGCTGTCCCTTCGAGGCATGGGAGGGGTCACCTCTCATCGCACCACAGCAACACCGGCTCGGCAACGTCGCAGGGCAACCGCCGCTCGGCATCCCACTCGCTCTGGGCTGCCGCCGGATGCCGGGCCATCGTCATCCGCCGTTCGGGGACTGTCCAAGGGGTGGACTGCCTGACCTGCAGGGTGTGACCTGAGCCACGCCCCGGGCACGTCAACACCCAGTCCCCTACCCTCGAATCACGGGGACGAGGTGCACACCTCTCCCGTCGGCAACGGGGCCACTGTCATCTCATCGAGGCCCCGCCACAGGGCATCGGTGTCTCCCAACCGATTGGCACGGGGGTGCCATGTTGTCCTTCGACCCTTCCCAAGACCTGGCCGGCGGCGATGCCCAGGTGCTCACCGAGCGCCGGGCCCGAGTCTCCTCGGACTACTCGCCGGTCATGATCCTCCTGACGGTCATCGCGGCGATCGGCGTCCTGCTCTACGCGAGCTTCCTGCTCAACCCCGCCAACCGCGGCGACTGGCTGCCCTACTCGATGGTGATCGTCGCCGAGAGCGTCCTCATCATGCAGGCCCTCCTGGCCATGTGGACCATCCTCTCGGGTGCGACCAGCCCACGCGACTACGCCTACTACACCGCCCGGGACTCGCTGTTCGACCCGATGTGGACCGCCCGGAACGGCAAGGACACCACGCGGTGGCCGCTGCGCCTCAACGGGCAGGAAACGCTGGTCGACGTGTTCATCACCGTCTACGGCGAGCCGATCGAGACCATCCGGCGCACGGCCACGGCCGCCATGGCGATGCACGGCAGGCACCGGACCTGGATCCTCGACGACGGCCGGTCCGACGAGGTCAAGGTCCTCGCGGGCGAGCTCGGCTCTCACTACGTGCGCCGGTTGTCCAGCAACGGCGCGAAGGCCGGCAACGTCAACCACGCGCTGTCCATCGCCAAGGGCGAGTACTTCGCGATCTTCGACGCGGACTTCGTTCCCAAGGAGGACTTCCTCGTCCAGACGCTCCCGTTCTTCGTCAGCGAGGACGTCGCATTCGTCCAGACGCCGCAGGTGTACGGCAACCTGCACACCGTCATCGCCCGCGGTGCGGGCTACATGCAGACCGTGTTCTACCGGTTCATCCAACCGGGCCGGAACCACTTCAACGCCGCGTTCTGCGTCGGCACCAACGTGGTCTTCCGCCGCCGGGCGGTCGACGACATCGGCGGCATGTACACCGCCAGCAAGTCCGAGGACGTGTGGACCTCGCTGATGCTCCACGAGCGCGGCTGGCGCAGCGTCTACATCCCCGACGAGCTGGCCGTCGGCGACGCCCCCGACACCATCGAGGGCTTCACCAAGCAGCAACAGCGCTGGGCCACCGGCGGGTTCGAGATCCTCTTGACCCACAACCCGCTCAGCCCGCGGCGCCGGCTCACACCGGACCAACGGATCATGTACTTCGTCACGGCCACGCACTACCTGGCCGGCATCACGCCGCTGCTCCTCCTGCTGGTGCCGCCCCTGGAGATCTACTTCGACCTGCGCCCGGTGACCATGGACCTCGGCCTGGGTACCTGGCTGCTCTACTACGCGGGCTTCTACGTGATGCAGGTCGTCCTGGCGTTCTTCACGCTCGGCTCGTTCCGCTGGGAGTGCCTGCTCCTGGCCACCGTGTCGTTCCCGATCTACACGCGGGCGCTGTTCAACGTGATCACCGGCAAGGACACCAAGTGGCACGTCACGGGTGGCAACCACCGCCTGGCGTCACCGTTCACCTTCATGGTCCCGCAGGTGCTGCTGTTCACCTTCTTGGTGCCCACCTCGTTCGTCGCCATCTGGCGCGACGTGAACCACAGCCAGCTGACCCTGGCGACGCTGTGGAACATCACCAACACGATCATCCTGGGCGCCTTCGTCGCGGCGGCGTTCCGCGAGCTGGCCAGACGCCGACACCACGTTCCGGAGCCCGAGACCGCACCGACACCCGCGCCGGAGCTGCGCACGGTCATCGCCCGCCCGCTCGAGCACGACGTGGTGACGCGTGAGGACCTCGTGCTGGCCGGCACGACGGGGACGCGGGAGGTCTCGTCATGACCTGGACCCAACGAGTACGTCTCCTCGGCGGCATCCTCGCCGTCCTCGCCCTGACCGCCGTCCTCGTACTGGTCTTCAACCAGCGCCAGGCCCAGGCCCTCAGCACCACCGGCCAGGTCGTCTCGGCGCAGGCCTCGGTGGGCGCCGCCTACGGCGGTGTCGTCACCAAGGTCGAGGCCGAGGAGGGCGACGACGTCACGAAGGGCCAACGGCTCTTCACGGTCAACAGCCCGGATCTCCGGCGGGACCTCTCGCAGGGTCTCGTGGTCACCTCCACCGAGGCCTTCGACGTCGACACGGCGGCATCGACCGTGACCTACAAGGCGCTCAGCGACGGCCGGCTCTCCGACGTCGAGGCGCAGGCGGGCGGGTTCGTGCAGAACGGCGCGAACCTCGCCATGATCACCTCGGACGGCTCGCAGTACGCGGTGGCCGACTTCACCCTGTCGCCGCGCGACTACGAGCGGATCGTCAAGGGCGCCCGGGTGAGCCTGCGACTGCCCGACGACAGCACCGTCGTGGGCAGCGTGCGAGCGGTGTCGGTGCAGACCGAGAACGGGCAGGCCAAGACCCGGGTGACCGTCGACAGCGACGCGCTCAAGGACCCGACGCTGGCCGAGCTGACCCACCCGGGCACACCGGTCGCTGCGACCCTGTCGCTGCGCGACGACGGCCCGCTCGCCGGCCCGACCGACAGCCTTCAGGCGTTCCTCATCAAGATCGGACTGAAGTGATGCGGACGCTCCACCGCCTGCCCGGGGCGGGTCACCGGCTGATGACGCGTCGGGGCCGGGCCGGGCCAGTGCGTTCGGGACTGGTCCTCCTCGTCGTCGCGGTGCTCGCCACCGGCACCGCCTGCACCACCACCTCGGGCACCAGCGGCGACGACGGCAACCAGGCGCTGCCCACCGAGGGCGCCGGCGACACGACCACCCCCGTCCTCGACCCTGCCGCCCTGCGCAAGGACGCCCAGTCGGTCGTCCAGAGGACGCCGAAACCGCTCCAGGCGGACCGCCTGGCGCAGGGGCTGGTCCCTCCCACCAACCGGTGGTTCTCCAGTCTCGCCCTCGGGCCCGAGGCGTTGCCCGTGTTCGCGGTCCCGCTCAGCTTCACCGAGGAGGACACCGGGTTCGGCTTCGGGGTCCCCCGGGTCACGACGTCGGACAAGACCATCATGGGCAGCGCGGTCTCGGACGTCACCGTCACGGTGCCCGGTGTGACGTCCACCGTGGTGTCCGGCTACGACGACCTCACGGTCACCCTCGAGCAGCGGGCGAGCGATGGAAGGGCGCTCGGCCACACCGTGCTCGCCCAGGGCTCGCCGACGGTGACCTTCACCGCCACCGACGCCGTGGACCTCGGCCAGAACGTCGCCTTCACCACCGGTGAGCCACCAACGGTCACCGTCGCCGGCCGCACCTACGGGCTGCTGCTCGACAGGGCCACGGCCGACGGCACCGGCATCTCGGTCGACGGCGGCGGCAGCGTCACCTGGTTCGCGGTGCCGGACGGCGGGTCCGCCGCGGCGATGGCCGCTGCCGTGGTTCCGGTCACGGCCGGAAAGGCCTCGTACGCCGTCGGTTCCGGCTCGGCGACCACCACCCTCGTCTACGCGCACGCGGGCGAGGGAGGCGGCGCGGTCGTGGCCATGCCGCACCAGAAGGCCGGTCTCGCGGCGGGCACCACCTGCGACCTCGGGACCTTCCCGAGCGCCTACGGCACCCTGTCCGTCTGTCGCGGCGACACGCTCGCGTGGAGTGCCCCGGCCCGAGAGGTCACGACCCAGCTGGACCTCGGCAGGCTCAGTGACGCCGACACGGCGACGCTGGCCGACCAGGTCCGCAAGGACGTGGCCGACACGAAGCCGTTCCCGGCCGACACCTACTTCGGTGGCAAGGCGCTCCACCGATCCGCGCAGCTCTACCAGCTGGCCACCCAGCTCGGTCTGGAGGACGTGGCGGCATCGGTCAAGGCGACGCTGGTCGAGCAGCTCGACCAGTGGACCGACCCGCAGGGCTGCGCGAAGCGCCCGGCGTTCTGCTTCGTCTACGACCCGCAGGGCAAGGGCCTGATCGGGCAGACCGCGTCCTTCGGCTCGGACGAGTACAACGACCACCACTTCCACTACGGATACTTCCTCTACACCGCGGGCCTGCTCGCCGGGAACGACCCCGCCCTCGCGACGAAGTGGCAGCCCGTCATGGACCTCGTCGCCGCCGACGTCGCCAGCACCGGGACCAACGGGCTCTTCCCCGACCGGCGCACCTTCGACGCCTACAACGCGCACTCGTGGGCGAGCGGCACCGCGCCGTTCGGCGACGGGAACAACCAGGAGAGCACCTCCGAGGCAGTGACCGCCTGGACCGGGCTGGGCCTGTGGGCCGATGCGACCCAGAACCGGCCGCTGAAGGCCGAGGCCACCTGGATGCTCGCGGGAGAGCAGTCGACCGCGCTGGTCTACGGCCTGCGGCTCGACACGAGCGACCCGGTCTACCGGGGCTTCGGCCACCAGGTGGTCTCGCTGAGCTGGGGTGGAAAGCGGGACTACGCGACCTGGTTCTCGCCGTCGCCGGCGGCCATGCTGGCGATCCTGGTGCTGCCCGCGACCCCGAGCGCCGGCGCCTACCTCGCCGGCGACCCGAACCGGATCCGTGCCCAGGTCAAGGAGGCGACCGCGGGGGCCGGGTACGCCCAGCAGTTCGGCGACTACCTCCTCATGTATGCCGGCCTGGCGGGCCCGCAGGACGCCGCCGCCGCGCTGGACGAGGCAACGACCCTGGACGCGAAGTGGGTCGACGACGGCAACAGCAGGTCCTACCTGCTCGCCTGGCTGATGGCCCGCGCATGACCGCAGCGCCGGAGCGGGACCCGTGCGAGACCCGCCCGGGGCGACCCACTAGTCCGGAAGCTGTCTCCACTCGACGACCGAGAGACCCAGCGCACCCAGGCGTGCCAAGAGGCTCGAGACGTCCGCCTCGTCCCGCACCGGACCGAACAGGGCAGTGCCGCCCGTGGGGTAGGCGGTGGAGGACAGCTCGGGAAGCTCCGCCACGACCTCGTCGGTCACCGGATCTCGAACAATGAACTCATAGCGCACGGGCCAACCTCCATCCACGATGACGAGGGGCCGCCTCTTGACCTGCGGGCAACCTTCTCGCTCGGGTCACCTGCAGGGGATCGCTCGTCGCGGGTGAATGCGCCCTCGGCGATTTTGCACTCGTACGCATGGAGTGCAATACTGCACTTTATGTCCGAAAGTGCAACCGTTGGTCGCCGCGCGTCCAACCGCCGGCAGACCGCCAGGCGGATCAACACCTGTGCGCAGCAGCTCACGGAGGAGCGCGGGCTGGACGGCTTCAGCATGGACGACCTCGCCGACGCGGCGGGGGTGTCACGGCGCACGCTGTTCAACTACTTCCCCGGCAAGGACGCCGCCGTCCTCGGCGACCCGCTGGTCCTGGACCCGACGCTGGCCACCCGGTTCGTGGCGGGCGGCCCCACCGGTCACCTCGTCGACGACATGGTCGCCCTGATCGAGCCGGCGCTCGCCAGCGGGGACTTCACCCGCGACGACGTCGCCCGGGGCCGCCGACTGCTGGCCGCCGAACCGCGGTTGATGACGGTCGCCCACGAGCGGTTCACGGACATCGGGGCGCAGGTCCTCGAGCTGGTGGCGGCCCGCGAGGGCGCCGACCACGACCCGGCCCGCGCCAAGATCGTGATCCACGTCCTCGCCGCGCTCTTCGACATCGCGCTGACGTCCTTCATCACCGACCCACGGCGTGAGCTCCCTGAGCTGTTCGACGACGCCATCAGCTCTGCCCGCTCCGCCTTCGCCTGACCAACACCTCGAACCGACCTGGAGTACCACCATGGCTTCCCTGCTCTACCGCCTCGGCACGACCGCCTACCGGCGCTGGCCGATCTTCCTCACCGCCTGGCTCGTCATCATGGTCGGCCTCGGCACCGTCGCCGCCACCATGTCCAAGCCGATGAGCGACTCGTTCTCCATCCCCGGCATCGCGTCGGAGAAGGCGGCCGACCTGCAGGCCGAGCTGTTCCCCACGTCGGTCAACGCGTTCAACCAGGCCGGCGCGACCGTGGTGGTCGCCGCCCCGGAAGGCCACTCGCTGGCCGAGCCGACCTATCGGGCGCAGGTCGACGCGCTGGTCGCGGACCTGGCCGACGGTCCGCAGATGCCGACCGACCCCGCAGCCCTGCCGGCCAACCCGGTGGACGTGGCTGCCGGCATGCGCGCCCAGATCGTCGGTGCCTCGGTGGAGGCCGGGATGCCCAAGGCGCAGGCAGAGGCCAACGCCGCTGCGCTGCTTCCGCTCTCGCCCGACGGCCGGGTCGGGCTGGTCAGCTGGAACTTCGACGTGGACTCTCCGGTCGACGTCGAGGCCACCACCCAGGCGGCCGTGGCTGACGCGATGGACCAGGCCCGGCAGCACGGTCTACAGGTGGAGGCCAACGGCAGCGGTCTGCAGTCCCAACAGGCCGGCGGCGCGTCCGAGCTGGTCGGTGTCGCCATCGCCCTCGTCGTGCTCGTCCTGACCTTCGGCTCCCTGGTGGCTGCCGGGCTCCCCCTGCTGACGGCTTTCGTCGGCGTCGGCATCGGCATGCTCAGCATCAGCGCGATGACGGCGTTCACCGACATCTCCTCGAGCACCACGGGCCTGGCCACGATGATCGGTCTCGCCGTCGGCATCGACTACGCGCTGTTCATCCTCGCCCGGTACCGCTCCGAGCTCGAGGTGCTCGGTGAGGAGCGGCGCGCCGAAGCGGTGGGCCGGGCCGTCGGGACCGCCGGCTCCGCTGTCACCTTCGCCGGGCTGACCGTGATCATCGCGCTCGCCGCGCTGGCCGTCGTCCGCATCCCGTTCATGACCGCGATGGGACTCGGAGCTGCGGCCACCGTGCTGGT
This sequence comes from uncultured Actinomycetota bacterium, assembly GCA_963695175.1. Lineage (GTDB taxonomy): Bacteria > Actinomycetota > Actinomycetes > Actinomycetales > Dermatophilaceae > Fodinibacter. The sequence continues at coordinate 1,098,970 of CAVOGG010000004.1, read as the reverse complement.
CGCCGTCCTGGTGGCCCTCACCCTGCTGCCGGCCCTGCTGGGGCTGTTCAAGTCCAAGGCCTTTGCCGGTCGGGTACGCCGCTACGTTCCGCGCCGCGACGACGACGGTCGCATCCTCAACAACGGGGTGCGCTGGGCCCGGCTCGTGGGCCGAGCCCCGGTGATCACCCTGCTCGTGGTGGTGGCGGCGCTCGGCGCACTGGCGCTGCCCGCCAAGGGCCTTCACCTCGCACTGCCGAGCGACAGCACGGCCGCCTCCGACACAACCGCCCGCAAGGCGGCGGACCTGGTCGCCGGTTCGTTCGGTGCCGGTCGGCAGGCTCCCCTGCTGGTCGTCGTCGACGGGCGCGACGTCGCGGCGGCGGACCGGGGTGCGGCCTACGGCCAGGTCACCGCCTGGGCCGGCGGCCTGGACGACGTCGCCAACGCCCAGGTGGTCGCCACCAACGCGGACGGCACCGGTGCCCAGATCATGGTCACCCCGAAGTCCGCCGGTGACGACGCCAAGACCGAGGACCTGCTCACCGCGATGCGCGACGGGCAGAGCCAGATCGAGGCCGACACCGGCACCACGATGGGAGTGACCGGGCTGACCGCCATCGCGAGCGACGTGTCCTCACGACTCGCCTCCGCGCTGCCGACCTACCTGGCGGTCGTCATCGGGTTGGCGTTCCTGCTGCTGATGCTGGTGTTCCGCTCGATCCTCGTCCCGCTCACCGCGACGTTCGGGTTCCTGCTCTCGGTCCTGGCGACCCTCGGCGCGACCGTCGCCGTCTTCCAGAACGGCGCCCTCGGCCTGATGGAGGGCCAGCCGATCGTCAGCTTCATGCCGATCTTCCTGATCGGTGTCGTCTTCGGACTCGCGATGGACTACCAGGTGTTCCTCGTGACCCGCATCCGTGAGGCGCACGTGCACGGTGCCGACTTCCGCGAGGCGGTCGTCGACGGGTTCCGCAACAGCGCCCGGGTCGTCTCGGCCGCCGCCCTGATCATGATCTCGGTGTTCGCTGCGTTCATGCTCAGCGACGAGCCGATCCTCAAGTCCATGGGCTTCGCCCTCGCCGCGGCCGTCTTCTTCGACGCCTTCATCGTGCGGATGACCCTGATCCCCGCCCTCATGTACCTGATGGGCGAGAAGGCGTGGTGGCTACCGCGCTGGCTGGACCGGATCCTGCCGAACGTGGACATCGAGGGCGAGAGCCTGCCCGCCGCCCTGCCCGCGCGGGCCGTGGCCCAGGCAGACCAGGACGCCACCACCGGCGGCCACGCGGACGACGCCGAGCTGGTCGGCGTCGGCGGCTGAGCGTCCACCGCGCGCCCTTCGCCGAGGGGCGCGTGGTGGAGCCGCACACCGTGAGCGGGTCAGGGGTTCGGCAGCGCCCCGGGTGGGTAGGTGATGGGTGGCGAATCAGGTGACCGCCCCCGCGAAGGAGCTGCCATGACCATCCAACAGACTGCCACCAGTCGGCTCGACCAGGACCTCCAGGATCTGCGCGGCGTCCTGCGCCGAGTGAGCTTCCCGGCTCGGCAGGACGACATCGTCGGCTCCCTCGTGGCCGGCCGTTCCCCGGCCAAGCTGCTGTGGCGCGTCGGGTGCCTCTCCCACGAGCGGCTGTACCTCTCCGCCGACGAGGTGTGCGCCGAGCTGGCCGCCCGTCGAGGCGCCGATCGCCGGTAGTCCACGTCACCGGTCGTGCACGGCCGGTGCTGGCGGGAGTCAGCCGTCGGTGTTGACCACGCAGAACAGGTTGCCGTCCGGGTCTGCGAGCACCACGAAGTCCGCGTCCTGCGGATAGTCCCACTCGACCCGGGTGGCGCCGAGCGCTTGGAGCCGCTCGACCTCAGCACGTTGCTCCGCCTCGTCTGCTGCCCACAGGTCGAGGTGGGTGCGGTCGGTCCGGTCCAGGTGCAGCCGCGGCCCGTCGGCCGCCCGCGGCAGGAGGAAGTCCGGGTTCTCGCCGCGCTGGTAGCCCAGCGCCTGGCTCCAGAACTCCCCCGCCCGGCCGGTGTCGGCAACGTTGAGGACGATCGCTCCGATGCGGACCATCAGCCGAATCTACGCCCGAAGCTCCCGGGGGCGGGCCCGCGCAGGGCGACCTCACGCGAACCCGGTCACGCCCAGTCGGAGATGTCGGTGGGGCCGCGGTGTCCGGGGTCGGCCTGGCTCAGGGTGGCCAGGGTCGCGTCGACGTTGTCGTCTCCGACGCGGGCACGCCACTGCTGCACCTGTTGCGTGAAGATCGACGCGGACAGGCTCAGCATCTCCTGCCCCCGCTGGGTCGGGGCCAGCAGTCGCTCTCGCCCATCGGTCAGGCTGGGCACGCGGGTGATGAAACCCAGCTCCTCCAGCGACGCGGCCGTCCTGGCCGCTGCCTGTTTGGTGACACCCAGCCGCTGCCCCAGCTGCACGCTCGTGCAGCCACCCCCGATGGCCTGCATCGCGAACCCGTGCGTCGCTCGGACGTCGGGGTAGCCGGCCGCAGCGAGCCCCTCGTGGACGGCATCCACGAGACCGCGGAACGCGGACATGAGCAGGAAGGGCATCGCCAGGTCGGTCGGGGGGGCCATCGACCCACCCTAGCTTGTAGACAACATGGTTGACCGTATATGGTCAACCATGTTGTCTATCCAAGCGACTCAAGGAGCGTCATGCCACACCTGACCACCACATCAGCACGCACCTTCCACCTGCACGGAGTCACGTTCACCTCGTTCTCCGCGAGCGCCTCCGGCGCCGCCCAGCTCGGCGCATGGCGTGCTGACTTCGCCCCGCGAACCGCGGGCCACCCGCACCGGATGTCCTGTGAGGAGGTGCTGCTCGTGCTCTCGGGGTCGCTCGACATCGAGATCGACGACGAACGGTTCACGGCTCAGACCGGCGATGCCGTGCTCGTCCCCGCCGGCGCGCGGTTCCGCGCCGGCAACAGCGGTGCGGACCCGGCCCGGGCCTGGGTCACGACCCGCCTGGGGATGCGCGCGACCATGGATGACAGCGGCGAGACCCTCACCCCGCCCTGGGCCGTGTAGCCGCTCGATCAGCGCCGATCCGGGTCCGCGTCCTGGCGGATCCTTCGCCCTTCCTCGACGAGGTCGTCACGCTTGCGACGCCGCTTGTCCGCGGCCCGCGTCTCGCGCGGTGAGACCTGCAGGTCCTCCTCCGCCGCGACGCCGGCCTGGAGCTGGCTGGCGCGTTCGAGCTCGGCGTCGACCTCGGCGCCGAAGAGCAGCGCGAGGTTGGTCAGCCAGAGCCAGAGCAGGAACACCACGACCCCGGCCAGCGACCCGTAGGTCTTGTTGTAGCTGCTGAAGTTCGCGACGTAGAAGGCGAAGCCCACCGAGGCCAGGACCCAGGTGAGGATCGCGATGGTGGCTCCGACGCTGATCCACCGAAACTTCGGCTTCTTGATGTTGGGGGTGAAGTAGTACAGCGACGCAACCAGCACGATGACGATGGCCAGGATCACCGGCCACTTCAGGATGTTCCACAGCGTGACGGCAGTGTCACCCAGGCCGATGGTGTCGCCGACGGACTGTGCCAGGGGGCCACTGACCACCAGCCCGATCAGCACCGCAGCAACCAGGAGCACGCCCACCAGCGTGATCGCCAGCTGCACGGGGCGGAGCTTCCAGACGGGCCGGCCCTCCTCGATCGCGTAGATCCGGTTCAGGGCGCGCCCGAAGGCTCCGACGTACGCGGAGGCGGACCAGATCGCCCCAAGGAGCCCCAGGACGAGGCCGAACCCGGCAGCGTGCGACTGCGTCATCTGCTCGATCGGCCCGCGAAGCTGGTCGGCGGCGTTGTCCTGGCCCATCTGGCGAAGCATGTTCAGCAGGGTGTTCGTGGTCTCTTCCCCCTGGCCGAACACACCGAGCAGGGACACCAGGGCGAGCAGGGCCGGGAAGAGGGAGAGCACGGCGTAGTAGGTCAGGGCCGCGGCCAGGTCGGTGCACTCGTCGCGGGTGAACTCCGTCGCCGCCTTGCGGACGGTGTACTTCCAGGACGCCCGGCTCAGGCCGGACAGTGGGACCTCGTCGACCTGCCGCGTCGATTCTGGCCGTGCGGAGTGGCCGGCATCGTTCGCCTGGCGAGTACTCGGTTGCTGGTTCGGCATGCCTGCGGCCCCTCAGTCGATTGCGGCCCCTTCTACGGGCTTCTTGCCCCCTGTGGCGTCGACCAAACGTCGCGCGAGTGTGGCCCGTTCGCCCATGTCCGGCGAACCCGAGACCCCGGCACGCTCACCCACCCGAACCCAGGCCACCGATCGCACGCGCGACGACGAGCAGCGAGGTGAGGAGCGCCGCCGTGGCCTCCAGGCCCATCAGGGTCTTGGCGCGACCCGTCAGGGGCATCGTGTCGGTGGGGCTGAAGGCACTGGAGTTGGTGAGCGAGACGTAGAGGTAGTCGATGAACGCCGGCCTCCAGTTGCTCTGGATGCTCGAGCCGACGGCCACCTCGCGCACGGTGTCCTGGTTCTCGTCCTGCGAGAACCGCCAGTCGGCGGGCAGCAGCCGCTCCCGTGCAAGCGTGTGACGCGCGACCGGGCCGCCGCGGTCGATCTCCCAGTAGAGCAGGCCGAAGCCGATCACGTTGGTCACCCACACCTGCATCCCGCCCAGCAACAACGAGATCCCCTCGGTGCCGGGCGAGCTGAGTGTCCTGACCAACATGCCGAGCGCGACGAGGTTGGTCGCGATGACCACACAGGCCAGGGCGATGGATGCCGCCCGCGACCACCGCGTCTGCCGCACCATCCGCCGGGGGTTGGTCACCAGCAGGGCGCCCAGCAACAACAGCTCGACCGCGGGGATGGCGAAGCGTGGGCCGACCAGCAGGCTCGCCGGCAGGACCGCGTAGGTCAGGGCCGCCACGACCACGGCGGCCGCCGGCGGCAGGCGGTTCTCACCCGTGGTCGACCGCGGCTCACGCCTACGGATCCGCGACGATGGTGAGGGCATGTCGCCAACGTAGCGCCGCGGCCGGGCAGCGCGGCGCGGCAGTGCAGGCCGACGTCAGACCACCCCGGATGAGCGTGCCCGCGGCGCTCGGTCGGCACACCGTGGTGCGGCCTACACCGCCTCTTCGACGCTGTGGAGGGTGGCCGTCGAGACGTCATCGTCCTGCGGGGATGCGCTCGAGGGCGTGGGTGGCGGTGCGTCGGCGGGGCTCGGGTTGTGGATGGCGAAGGCCAGCCGGTCGCGGGCCGCGTGCTCGACGAGCAGGGGCACGAAGTCCCGGATCGGGTTGCCGGTGAGCTCGAGGTGCGACACGCGAACGGCCGCCTCCACCAGCGCCGGGTCGAGGTCGGGGTACCGCTCGCACAACCGCTCACGCACACCGGCAAGAGCCTGCCGCTCGTGCTCTTCGTCCATCGCCCAAGGATCGGTGAGCCGAAGCCGTGGCGCAAGATCTTCCGGCAAAACGCGCCTGGTGCGCCCGGGCGGTGAACCACCGCGAGAGCCCTGGCGTCGGCCGGTGACGAGTCGCGGCTCTCTCAGGGGGAACCGAGCGGCTCGCACCCGGCCGACGTCCTGCGCGGCGCTCGGCTGAACGACGGGCGAACGACTCGTGGGGCCCCTGCCGCGAGTGACCCGCAATAGGTTAGCCTCACCTAACTATGAGCGAGGTTCTCGACCGGACCAGCACACCGGCGCCGTTCTGGCGTTCCGACGTGCTGACCCGGCACGGCGGCACCACGGCACTGGTCCACGGCGAGGAGCAGGTGACCTACGCCGACCTGGCCCACCGAGTGGCGCGGGAGGCGGACGCGTGGCCCGGAACCGGCGAGCGCCGGCTCGTGCTCGTGGAGATCGAGCCGACCGTCGACAGCGTGGTCACCTACCTGGCCGCGCTGGAGGCCGGCCACGTCGTGCTCCTCGCCGCCCCCGGGCGCACCGACACGGTGGCGCAGGTGTGGTCCCCGGACGACCGGGCCCACCTGCGCGACGGGCGCTGGGTGGTCTCCCACGGGTCCGCACCCGGGACGCACGACCTGCATCCCGACCTGGCGCTGCTGCTCTCGACCTCGGGCAGCACGGGCTCGCCGAAGCTGGTCCGGCTCTCCGCCGGTGCGGTGCGGACGAACGCCGCCGACATCGCCGCGGCTCTCGGACTCGACGCGAGCGACCGAGCGGTCACGACCCTGCCGCTGCACTACTGCTACGGGCTCTCCGTGCTGCACTCGCACCTCGCCGTGGGTGCCTCGGTGCTGCTCACCGACGCGTCCGTGGTCGACCCCACGCTGTGGGCCTCGATGCGCACCGCCGGGGTCACCAGCCTGGCGGGCGTGCCGCACACCTTCGACCTGCTCGAGTCCACCGGTGCACCCACCGGCTCCGTGCCGACCCTGCGCCAGGTCACCCAGGCCGGCGGACGCCTGCGCCCCGAGCAGGTCCGGGCCTGGGCCGTGCGAGGGGGGCGCGAGGGCTGGGACCTGCGGGTGATGTACGGCCAGACCGAGGCCACCGCGAGGATGGCGGTCAGCGCGCCGGGGCAGGCGGCGCAGGACCCGTCGTCGGTCGGCCGGCCCGTGGGGGCCGGCCGGTTCAGTGTGCGGGACGACGCGGGCGAGGTTCCCGCGGGCCGGGTGGGCGACCTGCACTTCACCGGCAGCAACGTGATGCTCGGCTACGCCCTGGTCCCCGGTGACCTGGCGCGCGGACGCGACGTGACCGACCTCGCGACCGGCGACCTCGCCCGGCTGCGTCCGGACGGCACCCTCGAGCTCGTCGGGCGGCGCTCGTCGTTCCTCAAGGTCAACGGCGTCCGCGTGGACGTCGAGCGCGTCGAGGAGCTGCTCGCCGAGGCCGGGGTCACCGCGCTGGTCGGCGGCTCCGACGAGCAGCTGCTCGCCCTCGTGGTGGCCGACGGGGCCCGCGACGGCACGGACACCGCGCAGCGGGCGACCCGCACCCTGGTCGCGTCGACCGGCCTCCCGCCCCACCGGGTGGGTGTGGTGGCCGTACCGGCCCTGCCGCGCACCCCGAACGGCAAGCTCGACCGCGCCGCTGTCGGCCCGACCTTCGACCTGCTGGCGACGACGGCGAGCAGCCGGCCCCACGGGTCGTCGGCCGCAGCCCTGGTCGCGCTGTACGCCGACCTGTTGGCACGACCCGACGCGACGCCGGACTCGAGCTTCGTCGACCTCGGCGGGGACTCGTTGTCCTACGTCGAGCTGTCGCTGCACCTGGAGGAGCGGCTCGGCCCCCTGCCCGCCGACTGGCCACTGCGCCCGATCCGGGCGCTGGCGACCACCGAACCACCCCGGAGGCGCCGGCTCGCCCGGGTCGACACGACGATCGTGCTGCGCGCGCTGGCCATCCTGGCGATCGTGGGGTCGCACACGCACGTGGTGCACGTGCTGGGCGGCGCCCACATCCTGCTCGGGGTGGCCGGCTTCAACTTCGCCCGCTTCGCGGCGACCGCACCCACGGTGGCCGAGACGTGGCGACGGGTCGGCGGCACGATCGCGCGGATCGCCATCCCGACGTTCGTCTGGGTCGCCGCGGTGGGTCTGCTGGCCGGCACCTACTCGGTGGCGAACCTGGTCATGGCCAACTGGCTGTTCGGCAGCGACACGTGGTCGTCCACGTGGCGGTTGTGGTTCCTCGAGGCGCTGGTCTGGACGCTCGTCGCGTTCGCGGGCCTGCTGAGCATCCCGACGGTGCGGCGGTTGTACGCGAGGGCGCCGTTCGCGCTGGCCGCCACGGTGGCCGTGCTCGGTGCCGCGGCCCGGCTCGACGTCTTCGACCTGACCTCTCCCCCGGGGCGGGGCACGGCGCCGGCGGTGCTCTGGCTGGTCGCGATCGGGTGGGCGGCCCAGGTGGCGGCGAGCCGCCGGCAACGACTCCTGCTGAGCGCGGTCGTCGCGCTCACCCTGCCCGGGTTCATGGGTGACCCCGTCCGCGAGGCCACCATCGCGGCCGGGCTGCTGCTCGTCGTGTGGGTGCGTACCATTCCTGTGCCGCGACTGCTGGTGCCGGTGCTCGCGGTGCTGGCCAGTGCGTCGCTGTACATCTACCTCACCCACTTCGAGGTCTACCGTGCCACCGGGGTCCCCCTGGTGAACCTCGGCCTCGGGCTCGGCCTCGGCCTGGCAACCTGGTGCGTGACCACCAGGCTCACGGCTCGCCTCGGCACCTGGCGGCTCCGGCACCGCACCACGACCCACCCGCCGGGCTCCCGGCTCACCCCCCGATCCCTGCAGGAGGTCCCTCGATGATCCGACGTCTGGTGCCCGCCGCCCTGGCCGTGGCTGTGCTGGCCGCCGGCTGCGGCTCCGGTGACGAGGCCACGCCGCTCGACCCGGACAAGCTCACGATCTACAGCGCGCAGCACGACAACCTCGTCGACGCGTGGGTCAAGGGCTTCACCGACGAGACCGGCGTGCAGGTGCAGGTCCGACAGGGCAGCGACTCCTCGATGGGCAACCAGATCGTCGCCGAGGGCAGCCGGTCGCCGGCCGACGTCTTCCTCACCGAGAACTCCCCGGCGATCACGGTCGTGCAGGATGCCGACCTGCTCGCGCCGGTCGACCAGTCCACCCTGGACCAGGTCGACCCCGCCTTCCGGCCCAGCAACGGGCTGTGGACCGGGATCGCCGCCCGATCGACCGTCCTGGTCTACAACCCCAGCCTGGTCTCCGAGGCCGACCTGCCGGCATCCATGATGGACCTCGCCGAGCCCGAGTACGCGGGCAAGTGGGGCGCCGCCCCGGCGGGCGCGGACTTCCAGGCGATCGTCGCCGGGATGCTCGAGATGAAGGGCGAGGCGGCCACCAGCGCGTGGCTCGACGGGCTGAAGAAGAACGCGAAGGTCTACCAGAACAACATCGCCACGATGAAGGCCGTCAACGCCGGGCAGGTGCCGATGGGCATCATGTACCACTACTACTGGTACCGGGACCAGGCGCTGACCAAGGACGGCAGCAAGAACACCAAGCTGCACTACTTCAAGAACGAGGACGTCGGCGCGTTCGTCAGCATCAGCGGGGGCGGGGTGCTCAAGTCGAGCAAGCACGCCGCGGACGCCCAGAAGTTCCTGGCGTGGATCACCAGCCCCAAGGGCCAGGCCGCCATCGCCGCCAGCAAGTCCATGGAGTACGCCGTGGGCAAGGACCAGCCCTCCGACCCCGCCCTGCCGCCGCTCGCCTCACTGGAGGCGCCGACCATCGACCCCTTCACCCTTGACGGACCCGCGGTGATCGAGCTGATGACGCAGGCAGGCATCATCTAACCGTGACGACCACGACCCCCGGCCGCCTGACCGGGCACCCGCCCCGGCGGCGCGCGTCGCCCGCCGGCGGAGCGCTGGTGCTCGCCGCGGTGCTGGTGACCGCGGTGTCGGTGCTGCCGATCGTCGTCGTGCTGGTGAACGCGCTGGGCCAGGGCTGGTCCGAGGCCGTCGCCGACGTGGTGCGGCCGCGGGTGTGGGAGCTGTTGCGCAACACGGTGTCACTGGTCGTCGTCGCGACCTCCACGTGCGCCGTGCTGGGGGTCGCGTGCGCCTGGCTGGTCGAGCGGACCGGCCTGCCCGGGGCCGGCTGGTGGCGCGTGCTGCTGGTCGCGCCGCTGGCGGTGCCCGCCTTCGTCAACGCCTACGCGTGGGTGTCGCTGCGCCCCGCGATGACCGGGCTCGGTGGCGCCGTGCTCATCACGACCCTGTCGTACTACCCGCTGGTCTTCCTGCCCGTGTCGGCCGCCCTGCGCGGGCTGGACCGGTCGTGGGAGGACACCGCCCGCTCCCTGGGCCTGGGGCGGTGGCGCACCTTCGCCCGCATCGTCCTTCCCCAGCTGCGGCCCGCGGTGCTCGGCGGCTGCCTGCTGGTCGCGCTGCACCTGCTCGCCGAGTTCGGCGTCCTGGCCATGCTGCAGTTCCCCACCTTCACCACGGCGATCCTCGACCAGTACGAGGCCGCCTTCGACACCGGCACGGGCAGCGTGCTGGCGCTCGTGCTCGTCCTGCTCTGCATCGCCGTGCTGACCGTCGAGCACGTGTGGCGGGGCCGGCGCGGCCACGCACGGATCGGGTCCGGGGTCATCCGGCGGCCCGAGCCCGCCGCCCTCGGCCGGTGGCTGGTCCCCGGCGTGGCTGCCCTGGCCGTGCTGGTGGCCCTCGCCCTCGGGGTGCCGGTGTACAGCCTGGGGCACTGGCTCGCCACGCCGGGAGCCACCGTCGACAGCTCGGCGCTGGCCGCCGCCCTGGGGTCGACGATCGGCCTGGCCCTGGCCGCCGCGGTGGTCACCTGCGTCGCCGCGTTCCCGGTGGCCCTGCTGCTGCGGCAGCGCCAGACGGCGTTCACCACGGCGATCGAGCGACTGTGCTACCTGGCCAGCTCGCTGCCGGGGGTCGTCGTCGGCCTGGCCCTGGTCCTGCTCGCGATCCGCTGGGTCACCGGGCTCTACCAGAGCGCGACCCTGCTCGTCATCGCGTACGCCATCCTGTTCCTCCCGCGGGCACTGGTGGCGATCCGCACCGCCCTCGCCCAGGCCCCGGGGGCGCTGCTCGAGAGCGCACGGGCCCTCGGCGACAGCCCGGCCCGGGCGGTCGTCCGCGTCGTGGTGCCGCTGGCCCTGCCGGGGATCCTGGCCGGGCTCGCCCTGGTCTTCATGGCGACGACCACCGAGCTGACCGCCACCCTGCTGCTCGCCCCCACCGGCACCCACACGCTGGCGACCGGCTTCTGGGCGGCGAGCAGCTCGCTCGACTACGGCGCCGCCGCACCGTACGCCGTGGCGATGGTGCTGTTGTCCGCGCCGATGACCTGGCTCCTCCTGCGGCAGAGGACGGTGATCGCATGACCCGGCTGGTGGTTCGGGGCGTCAGCGCCTCCTACGGCGCCACCCAGGTGCTGCACGACGTCGGGCTGACCGTCGAGGGCGGGTCGACCACGGCGATCCTCGGTGCCTCGGGGTGCGGCAAGACGACCCTGCTGCGGGTCGTCGCGGGTTTCCACACCGCGGATGCCGGTGAGGTGCGGATCGGCGACCGCACCGTTGCGGGGCCCGGGTTCGCGATGCCGCCCGAGCGGCGCGGCATCGGCTACCTGTCCCAGGAGGGCAACCTCTTCCCGCACCTCACGGTCGCGGGGAACATCGGCTTCGGCCTGCCTCGGGCCGAGCGCCGTGACCGCGCGCGCACGGCCGAGCTGCTCGAGCTGGTCGGGTTGCCCCTCGTCCTGGCCGACCGGCGCCCCGAGCAGCTCTCCGGTGGGCAGCAGCAGCGGGTCGCACTGGCCCGTGCGCTGGCCCGCCGCCCGGAGCTCGTGCTGCTCGACGAGCCGTTCGGCTCACTGGATGCCGGCCTGCGGTCGACGACCCGCCGCGCCGTCGCCGACGCGCTCTCGGCCGCCGGGGCGACCGTCCTCCTGGTGACCCACGACCAGGACGAAGCCCTCTCGTTCGCCGACCAGGTCGCCATCATGCGCGACGGCCGGTTCGTGCAGGTCGGGGCGCCCAAGGAGGTCTACTCGACGCCGGTCGACCGCGCGACCGCGGGTGTCCTGGGCGAGCTGGTGATCCTGCCCGGGCACGGTCACGGTGACCACGTGACGACCTGCCTGGGCCGGCTGCCGCTCGCCGGCGCCGACGTCACCGGGGCGGTGGACGTCGCCGTGCGCCCCGAGCAGGTCCTGATCGGGGCCACGGGCGGGGCGGTCGGGGCTGTCGGGGCAGTCGACGCACTCGGTTCGGTCGGGACCGTGGTCGATGCCGTGGTCGACGCCGTCGACTACTTCGGTCACGACGCGCTGGTCCGCATCGTGCTTCCGGCCGGCCCCGAGGGCCCGGCACCCGTCGTGTTCTCCCGGGTCGTGGGGGACGACGCCCCGACGCCCGGTCAGCTCGTCGGGGTCAGCGTCCGCGGACTCGTGCAGGCGTTCCCGCACGGGGACCGGGTGCTCGCACCGACCGACCCGGCCTGAGACGTCAGGAACCGAAACGGTCTGGCTGAGGGCCGGCCGGGCTGGTGCGCCACTGCTCGGCGCCTGCGGTCGTCCGCCGGGGGGTGCCGTGCTCGCCGTGCCAGTCCAGGACCAGCAGCGTTGCATCGTCGGCCAGGGCCCCGCCGGAGAGCTGCACCACCATGTCGGTCAGGCTCCGGGTTGCCTCGCGCGGGTGCAGGGTTCGGGTCTGGTCGATCGCCGTCACCAGGTCGAGGCCGGCGGCGTCGCGTTCGAGCATGCCGTCGGTGACCATGACCAACCGGTCGCCCGGCTGGAGCGCGACGTCGGTGGACCGGTAGCTCGTGTCACCGAACAGGCCCAGCGGAACATCCACCGGAAGGTTGACGGCTGCGGTGGACCCGTCACGACACAGGTAGGGCGCGACGTGGCCGGCGTTGACCAGGGCCAGCACGCCGCTGTTCAGGTCGAGCCGTCCCAGCATCCCGGTGGCGAAGTGTTCCGCTCCGCTGGCAGCCGCGTGCTCGAACACGGCCAGGTTCGCGGCGGTCGCCTGGTCCAGGTGGGACCCGCCCTGGCGCCGGGTGTTGCGCAGGCTTCCCACGCACAGGGTGGCCGTCAGCGCGCTCGCCACGCCATGGCCCATCGCGTCGGTCAGCGACAGGTGGAGCACGTCGCGTCCCAGGCAGTAGTCGAAGGTGTCGCCACCCACCGATGCCGCCGGCTCCAGCCACGCCGACAGGGTGAACGCACCGCCCTCGCAGGTGAACGCCGCCGGGAGCAGCCGGCGCTGGATCTCGGCGGGCAGCGAGAACACGGTGCTGCGCTGAGCCCACTCGAACAGGTCGGTGTGCCGCCGGTTCGCGATGACCACGAACGCCAACAGGTGCCCGATGCGAGCGACCTGGGCCAGGACCGCGGGGTCCGGGGCGGTCGGCAACGACAGCTGCAGCAGCCCGAGGGCCTCGCCCCTCTCGGTGACCGGCGCGAGCACGACCCATCGGGCGGGGTCGCGGGTGGAGTCGCCGTGCAGGGGCGGGAGGACCTGCACCGTCTGGGTGCGCAGAGCGGCGGTCGCCGGGCCGTCGTCGAACTTCACCACGACGGCCTGTTCACCATCCTCCAGGCGGGGCGTGGACTCCTGCCCGCCCAGCCCCTGAAGTGTCAGCTGGTCAACGGAGGCGCCGTGCGACATCCGCACCAGGGCACGCCCCGACAGGTCCGCGATCAGGAAGAACGCGGCCGTGGCTCCCAGGCTCTGCGCCAAGGCCTGGGTCACGGCCTCCACCGCCTCGAGCGGGGACGCGTCCTCGGCGGCGTCCAGCACCCGTCTCAGGGGCTGGTCGACCAGGGCTGGTTCGTTCACACGTCGGACACTACGTCGCTGACGCCTCGCCCTGGCTCCTGTGAGCCGAGGGGGTACCGCAACGCCGCTACCGGCCGCCCTGGCGGCGGAGCCTGCTCAGGACGAGGGCACCCCGGCGCCGCTCGGTTGAGGGTCGCTCAGCTGGCCCGCGGGCCAGCCGCGGATCTCCAGGGTTCCGGTGTCGATGACGTCGATCGCGAGGTCCGCGATCTTGCGGTTGGAGTCCTGGCTGGCAGCTCGCAGCACGTCGAAGGCCTGATCGAGGGTGAGGCGGTGCTGGTGCATCAGGACCCCCATGGCCACCCCGATCTGCCGGTTGCTCTCGAGGGCGCGTTGCAGGTTCCGCACCCGGTCGTTGGCGAGCATGGTGTTCATCAGCAGGCCGCCGTGGGTGGCGAGGACCAGACCCGTCGCACGGGCCCGCTCGTCGAAGGCGTCGGTGGCATCGGAGTAGATGTTCAGGCCGGCGATGACGCCAGCGTCACCGCTGAGGCGCAGGCGCTGGGAGAGCACGCTGCGCACCCCCAGCTCGTCGTGCACTCGCACGCCCCACTCCAACCAGCGCACGTCGTTGGCGACATCGCCGCTGAAGTACACCGAGTCGGCGCGCACCGCATCGACGCACGGCCCGAACCCCATGTCGTACTGGAGCAGGTCGGCCTTGGTCGCCCGGTCGTCGGTGGTCGCGTCCGTCTGGAACCGCTTGCCACGCAATACCGTCAGGCTGGCCCAGCGCGCTCGGGGAACGCGCTCGACGGCCAGGTGGACGAGGTCGGCCAGCGCCGGTAGACCCTCTGCAGTCGTGGCTCGTTCCGCGAGGTCCCGCATCGCCTCGGCCAGGTCGAGGAGCTCACCCCACGGGGGATCCACCGGTTCGGGCATCGCGTTCACGGGGTGCAGCATGGCCATCTCCTGATCCGGACTGGACGGCTAGGAGGGCGGCCCACCTCGAGTATGCGCTCCACGGCGGACATCCACGGCCTTGCGGGCATTTCAGGAGACGTGGTGCTCGAACATCTGCCCGGCGAGCTGCGCAGGTCTGCCAGTTTCGACGAGGGCGAGCGAGCATGAATCGACCTCCGCCCGCTGGGTAGGGTGTCGATCAGCCGATTGGATTCAAGCCGAGTGTCCCGACGGTGAGGTGTCTCCGCGAACGCGCTTTGATCAACGTGTTTGCGGGGGCACCGCGTCGGTGTGGGGTGGTGCCGGGCGACCACGCAAGGCCTGTCCCTCAGGTCAGCGAGGACGCCAGGCCCTCCACCGGCGCCGCCGGGGTGGGCACACCTCGGTCGTGGCCGGGCTGCCGGCCACGGCCCAGCTGCGCGGGCCAGCCGCGGATGCTCAGGGTCCCGGTGTCGACGACCTCGATCGCGATGTCGGCGAGCTTGCGGTTCGAGTCCTGGCTCGAGGCCCGCAGGACGTCGAAGGCCTGAGCCTGGGTGAGCCGGTGTTCGTGCATGAGCACCCCGATGGCGACCCCGATCTGCCGGTTGCTCGCGAGCGCACGCTGCAGGTTCCGCACCCGGTCGTTGGCGAGGATGGTGTTCATCAGCAGGCCGCCGTGGGTGGCGAGGACCAGGCCCGTCGCGCGGGCCCGCTCGTCGAAGGCGTCAGCCGTCTCGGAGTAGATGTTCAGCCCCGCGATGACGCCGGCATCGCGACCGAGGCGCAGGCGCTGGGAGAGCACGCTGCGCACCCCGAGCTCGTCGCGCACCCGCGCGCCCCACTCCGGCCACCGCTCGTCGCTGGCCACGTCGCCGCTGACGTACACGGAGTCGTCCCGCACCGCGTCGACGCACGGCCCGAACCCCATGTCGTACTGGAGGATGTCGGCCTTGGTCGCCCGGTCGTCGCTGGTCGCCTCCGTCCGGAACGACGTCCCCCGCAGCACCGTGAGGCTGGCCCACCGCGCCGGGCGAACGCGCTCCACGGCCAGCTCGACCAGGTCGTCCAGGGCCGGGGAGCCCTCGGCGGTCGTGGCCCGGTCCGCGAGGTCTCGCATCGCCTCGGCAAGGTCGAGGAGCTCTCCCCAAGCCGGCTCCACCGTTGCGGGGGCAGCGTACGACGGGTGCACCATGGCGATCGCTCCTGATCCAAGCCGGAAAGGCTGGAAGTGCGGCCCCAATCCGAGTATGCGCCCATCAGGGCCTTCCGCGGCCATCGGAGCGTCGCCCCGCCGACGGATGACCCGGCGTGAGGCTCAGGACCGCGGGTTCGCGAGGCGCTCCAGGGCTTCGATGACGGTCTCGGCGATGTCGATGTCGTAGAGCCTCTCGATGCTCTGGAACCCGCCGGGGCTCTCGGCGTTGATCTCCACCACCTTGCTGCCGATCACGTCGATGCCGACGAGGAACAGGCCGTCGGCCACGAGCTTGTCGCTCATCGCCTCGACGATGCCGAGCTCGGCCTCACCGACCTCGAGCGGCACCGAGCGACCCCCGGTGCTGATGTTGGCGCGCGGGTCGTTGCCCGTGGGCACGCGTCGGAAGGCTGCCGGCTTGCCGTCGCGCTCGAGGATGCGGCCCTCCAGCAGGAACATCCGGACATCGCCGTCGCGGGCTCCGTCGATGAACTCCTGCACGATGGCGTAGCCGTCCTGGAGTACCGCCTCCGTCATCTGCGCGAGGTTGGTCTCCCCCGGGCCCTCGATCATGAAGACGTTGCGGCCCTTGGCCCCGTACAGCGGCTTGACGACGCAGTGGCCCACCTCGTCGACGAACCGCTCGATCGCCTCCGGGTGGCGTGTCACGAGGGACCGCGGTCGGATCTTCTCGGGGAACTCCTCCAGGTAGAGCTTGCTGGTCGCGCGGTGGAGGGTGTTCGGGTCGTTGACCACGGTCACGCCTCGGGCCGCGAGCATCTGCCCGAACACCACCCCCATCGGGCTGGCCCACGGCCGCTCCTGCAGGTCGTCGATCGACTCGTTGCGCAGGAACACGGCATCCAGGTCGTCCATGACGATCCGCTCGGCGTCGCACGCCTTGATCCGCTCCATGAAGGTCTCGAGGGTGTCGTCGCTGTGCCACTTCGCGGCGCGAGCCCGTGCCGCGAACGGGCCTTCGCTGCTGCCGAGCTCGAGGTCCCCGACCCCGACGTACCAGGTTTCGTGCCCGCCCCGGGCCGCGGCCCTGGCGAGTCGGGTGGTCGTGTACTCGTCCACCTCGGTGTCGACCTCGTTGACGACGAATGCGAGCCTCATGCCGCCACGTCTCCCTCGTAGAGGTCGGTGACCGACGCGCCGGCGCGCAGCCTCTCCAGGCGCTCCTGGGCACCCGGAACGTCCAGCCAGCGTGGCCGGACCCACGGCGCGTGGAGCACCTCGCGGTCGAGCAGGTCCTGCACCAGGGGGATGTGGTCCAACGCGAGCTTGCCGACGAGCAGGACGTCGAGTCGGCTGCCCTCGGCGAGGGCGTCGAGGATGCGCGTGATCCCGCGCAGGTAGATCGCGTCCTTGACCGACCCACCCCCGACGACGACCCGGATGGCGATGGACCACGCGGTCCGTGCCGGGATGCGGCGGTCGGCGCGCAACGACTCGAAGATGTCCAGGAAACCGGCGCCGTCGAGCATCATGCCGACCGCCACCACTCGCGCCGCGAGCACGCGCAGCCGCCGCGGGTCGAGCCCGCCGGTCAGGTACTCGGCGAGCACGGCGAGGCCTTCCTGGGTCTCGTCGTAGCCGGGCAGGCCGATGGTCAGCAGGGTGAGCGGCTGCCGCGCGCCGTTCTGGTAGGTGACCACGTGGGTGCCGACCTCGTGGTGCAGCAACGGTTCGACCCGGTCGGCCCGGAAGGCAGCGGACTCCGGGATGAGCAGGCGGCCGAACGACACCATCAGCTCGGAGATGTCGTCCCTGACCTCGACCCGGACCGGGAAGTCCGGGTACACCGCGCGGTAGCGCTCGAACTCGGCACGGGCCGCTTCGGCGAACGCTCCGGCCGTGACGGTCTGGGTGCTGGGCGCCTGCGGGGGGATGGTCTCGAGCAGCTGCTCCGCAGCGGCGGCGAGCGGAGGGGCCACCGTGCCATAGAGCTGGAGCGACCCGTACAGGAACCGTGACGTGTCGCGGTCCTCCAGCGCCGTGACCTGTCGGGCGATCTCGTCCCGCTTCGACCGGAAGAGCGTGTGCAGCGCCGGGTCGTCCACGTTCTCGACCTCGAGGTCGTACAGGTCGCGGTGCGCCAGGTCCGGGTCGAAGTCCAGTGGCCGCAACCGCAGGGTGGGGGCCGTGCCGAAGTCGCTGCGTTCGAAGTCAGCCCACGCCTCCGCCGCGTTGAGTGGCGTGACGTTGACGAGCAGGTTCACCCGGCGCTCGATCTCGGTGAGTCGGGCGTCGATCTCGAGTGCGGGCGCCAGCTGCGCGGTCGGTGATGACATCTCACGAACCTACCCACACCTCGGGCGCCCAATCCCTCGCACTGCCCGTGATTCATGGGTCCCGAGCCAGGCCGCACCACAGGGTCCGGCCCGGCTCGCGCCGGACCGGACCCCATGGTGCGGGGTGCGGCGCTAGTAATAGCGCCGCGTGGATCCGCCGATGGGGACGAAGTTGAGCACGAGCCCGACGATCACGAGGATCACGCCGATCCACAGCAAGATCGAGAGGCTGGCGATCAACCCGATGATGGCGAGGATGATGCCGAGGATGACCATGTTGCCTGTCCTCCTAACGACGAGGCACTTCCTCGTCACCGCGACGATAGCCCCGCCAGGGGCGCCGTGGAGGCCTGCGGCACAGGAGCATTGGTGCCGGGTTCAATACCGCCCGACGAGCGAGCCGGCTGGCCGGCGGCACGTCGACCACGGCGTCTGGCGCTTCAGTCCCGCACCAGGACCACGTGGAGCCGGCGTGGGCCGTGCACGCCCTCGACGCGGCTGAGCTCGATGTCGCTCGTGGCCGAGGGCCCGCTGATCCAGGTCTGGGCGCGCAGCGGGTCGAGCCGGGCGAGCGCATCGGGGACGTCCGGAACCACCTGGCGCTCGTGCACGACACAGACGTGCAGGTCGGGCAGGAGGGTGATGACCCGTCGGCCCTGGCCGGGGCCGTGGTCGAGCACGACGGTTCCGGTCTCGGCCACGCCGACGGCCGCCTCGGTCACCACGGCGTCCGCGGCGTCCAGGTCATCGGAGGTGAGGCCGTCGTCGAGGACCGAGCCCGGCACGTCGATCCCGAGCTCCGCCGGAACAACCACTGTCGACGCCCCGTCCAGAGCCGAGAGGACAGTCGCCTTGAGTTCGGTTGCTGCACAGCGAGTCACGGTGGCGCGGTAGTCGGCGACCCGTTCCGCGAACCGGTCGAGCATCGCCGCGCGCTCATCCTCGCGAACGTCGACGGGCGGGCTCGTCGCCGGTGCACGGGATGATGCGCCGTCCTCGCTCGCGTGACGCTCGCGTCCCGGCCCGAGCGCGGACCGCACGGCGGCGAGCACGTCGTCGCGGGCGCTCATCGCTCATCCTCGGAACGGCCGATGCGTCGCCACCACGCGCGGAACGACTCGGTGGGTGGCAGCGGCAGGTCGCGCGCCTGGGTCCACCGCGACCCGGGCCACGGGAGCCATGACAGCGCGCGGCGACCACCCGGCATCCCCCGACGTGGGCCGAGGCGACCGACCACGCCGGCGACACGCTCGCCCCGGCCCATCCGGCCGGCATCCGCCATGCCCCAGGAGGCCGCTCGCATGGCCACCGCCTCGGCCTTGGGCACCGAGTCGTCGCGGTGGGCGTCGACGACCTGGGCGCGCAGGTGCACCAGGATGCCGGGGATGTCGATGGCCACCGGGCAGACGTCGGCGCACGCCCCGCACAGCGTGGAGGCGTAGGGCAGCGAGTCGACCTGGGGGTCGTGGCCGACCCCCTTGAGCAGGGGGTTGAGGATGGCGCCGATCGGGCCCGGGTAGACCGACCCGTAGGCGTGGCCGCCGACCCGCTCATAGACCGGGCAGGCGTTCAGGCAGGCCGAACAACGGATGCAGCGCAGCGCCTGGCGCCCGACCTCGTCGGCGAGCGCCCGGGTGCGCCCGTTGTCGAGGAGCACCACGTGCACCTCCTGCGGGCCGTCGCCCGGCGTGACCCCTGACCAGGTCGAGGTGTAGGGGTTCATCCGCTCGCCGGTCGAGCTGCGTGGGAGCAGCCGCAGGAACACGTCGAGGTCGGCCCAGGTGGGGACCAGCTTCTCGATGCCGACCACCGTCACCAGCACGTCAGGCAGGGTCAGGCACATCCTGCCGTTACCTTCGGACTCGACGACGACGAGCGTGCCCGTCTCTGCCACAGCGAAGTTCGCACCCGACACGGCCATCCGGCTGGCCAGGAACTTCTCGCGCAGGTGCAGCCGGGCCGCGGACGCCAACGCCGCCGGGTCGTCGGTCAGGCCGTCCGGTGCGGGCCGCCCGGCGCCGGACATCCGCTCGCGGAAGATGTCGCGGATCTCGGAGCGGTTGCGGTGGATCGCCGGCACCAGGATGTGGCTGGGGAGGTCGTCGCCGAGCTGCACGATCAGCTCGGCGAGGTCGGTCTCCCACGCCGAGATGCCCTGTGCGGCAAGGGCTTCGTTGAGCTCGATCTCCTGGGTCGCCATCGACTTGACCTTGACGACCTCGCGGATGCCGTGCGCCTTCGCCACGTCGGCGACCACGGCGCACGCGTCGGCCGCGTCGCGCGCCCAGTGCACGGTGGCACCTCGAGCGGTCAGTGCGGCCTCGAGGGTGAGCAGGTGCTCGTCGAGGTGCGCGAGGGTCTGGTCCTTGACCGCCGCGGCCCGCTGGCGCAGCTGCTCCCAGTCGTCGACCTCTGCCACCACGCCCGCCCGCTTGGCCCGGATCGTGCCCGTGGCGTGGGCCAGGTTGCGCCGCAGCTGGGTGTCGGCCAGCGCCCCCCGGGCCGCGACCGGGAACGGCGGCATCCCCAGGAACGTCGCCGGCGCCTCCCGCGCCGTCATGACCGCACCTGCGCCGGGTCGTCGGCGGTGGAGGCGAGCACCTCGGCCAGGTGCATGGTGCGGATGCCGGCCCGCTCCCGTGACAGCAGCCCGCCGACGTGCATCAGGCACGAGCTGTCACCGGCGACGAGCACCTCTGCGCCGGTCGAGCGCACGTGCGAGGCCTTGTCCGACCCCATCGCCACCGAGGTCTCGGCGTTCTTCAGGGCGAAGGTGCCCCCGAACCCGCAGCACTCCTCGGCCCTGGGCAACGGCACGAGGTCGATCCCCCGCACCGCGGCGAGCAACCGGGTCGGTCGGTCCCCCACCCGCAGCATCCGCAGCGAGTGGCAGGTCGGGTGGTAGGTCACCCGGTGCGGGAAGGACGCCCCCACGTCGACCACGCCGAGCACGTCGACGAGGAACTCGCTCAGCTCGAGGGTCCGCGGTGAGGTGTGGCGCACGGCATCCGTCAGCGCGGCGTCGCCCGACCGGGCTGCGACGAGCTCGTGCTGGTGGCGCACCGAGCCGGCGCACGACCCCGACGGGACGACGACGTGGTCGTAGCCCTCGAACGCCGACACGAAGTTCCTCACCAGCGGCACGGCCTCGTCGAGGTAGCCGGTGTTGACCATCGGCTGCCCGCAACAGGTCTGCGCCTCCGGAACCTCCACCGTGCAGCCCAGCCGACGCAACAGGCGCACCGTCGCGCGCACGGCATCCGGGAACATCGCGTCGCCGATACAGGTCGACATCACTGCCACGCGCACGCCGCTCACACGCCTCTCGCTCGGTCGGAGCCCGTCACCGCACCGTAGCCCGACTCGACGCCGGCGGTCAGCCGGAGCTCGGCGGCGTCCCAGGCCGCGAGGTCGCCCGAGGGCTCGTACCGCACCGACGGGTGCGTGGCCCGCACGAGCGTACGCATGGCGGCGAGGTCGGGCAGGTCGACGCCGAGGGCCCGCGCCTGCACGAGGACGTTCCCCAGAGCGGTGGCCTCGACCGGCCCGGCGACCACCGGCAGGCCGCAGGCGTCGGCGGTCAACCGGCAGAGCAGCTCGTTGCGCGCCCCGCCCCCGACGAGGTGCACGACCTCCACGTCGCGGCCGGTCAGCGCCATCGCCGTCCGCAGCGCGCGGCGGTGGGCCAGCGCGAGGCTGTCGAGCACGCACCGGGCCACAGCCGCGCGCCCGACGGGCGGTACCTGGCCGGTCCGCTCGCACTCCGCCCGCACCCGAGCCTCCATGTCGCCAGGCGGCAGGAACTGGGGGGCGTCGACGTCGACCACCGGCCCACCGGCGGGCACCGCCGCGGCATCCGCCAGCACGGCCGCGATGTCGGTCTCGCCCCAGGCCTCCATCGCCTGGGTCAGCACCCACAGCCCCATGACGTTGCGCAGGAAGCGCGTCGTGCCGTCGACACCGCCCTCGTTCGTGAAGTTCGCGGCCCGGGCCGCCTCGGTGAGCACGGGGGACGCGAGCTCGAGCCCGACCAGTGACCAGGTGCCCGACGAGACGTACGCCCCAACGGCATCGGGCGAGAACGGGACCGCCACCACCGCGGATGCCGTGTCGTGCGACCCGACGGCGACGACGGGCGTGCCCGGTCGCTGCCCGGTGCGCTCGCACACCTCCGGCAGGAGCACTCCCACGAGCGAACCCGGTTCGCGCAGCGGCGGCAGCACCCGGTCCGGCACCCCGACGGCCTGCGCCAGCCCGCGCGCCCAGGTGCGCTCGGTGACGTCGTACAGCGCGGTCGTCGAGGCGTTCGTCGCCTCGGCTCCGACGGCTCCGGTGAGGAGGTACCCGACGAGGTCGGGCAGCAGGAGCATCGTGGCCGCCTCGTCGAGGCGCTCGTCGGCCGCGAGCTGGAAGACGGTGTTGAAGGGCAGGTGCTGGATGCCGGTCACGGCGTAGTGCTCGGCCGCACCCACCGCGCCACGAACCCGCTCGACCCCGCGCTCCCCCCGTGCGTCGCGGTAGGAGAACGGGGCGCCGAGCAGGGCGCCGGAGTCGTCGAGCAGGCCGTAGTCGACCGCCCACGAGTCGACGCCCACCGCGTCGACCGGCCCGGCGGCGGCCAGCCCGGTCAGCACCTCCTCGTGGAGCCGGCCGAGGTCCCAGCGCAGGGACCCGTCGGGCGCGGTCACCGCGCGGTTGGGGAACCGGTGCACCTCGGTCAGCTCCAGCCGTCCGGGCCCCACGTCGCCGACCATGACGCGGCCGCTGGTGGCCCCGAGGTCGACGGCAGCGACCCGGACGGATGCCGGCATCAGCGCAGGAACGCGGCGGCCACGCCGGCGTCCACCGGGATGTGCAGCCCGGTGGTGTGGGTGAGGTCAGGTCCGACCAGGGCGAACACGGCGTTGGCGCAGTGCAGGGGCAGCACCTCACGCTTGAGGATGGTGCGCTGGGCGTAGAAGGCACCCAGCTCCTTCTCGGGCACCCCGTAGACCTCGGCCCGGCTGGCGCCCCAGCCGCCGGCGAAGATGCCGGAGCCCTGCACCACACCGTCGGGGTTGATGCCGTTGACCTTGATCCCGTGCTCCCCCAGCTCGGCGGCGAGGAGTCGCACCTGGTGGGCCTGGTCGGCCTTGGTGGCGGAGTAGGCGATGTTGTTGGGGCCGGCGAACACGGAGTTCTTGCTCGAGATGTAGACGATGTCGCCCCCCAGTCCTTGGTCGACGAGCACCCGAGCGGTAGCGCGCGAGACGAGGAACGAGCCCTTGGCCATGACGTCGTGCTGGCGGTCCCAGTCCTCGACGGTGGTCTCGAGCAGCGGCTTGGACAGCGACAGCCCGGCGTTGTTGACGACGATGTCGAGGCCACCGAAGGCCAGGGCGGCCGCCGCGACCATCGCCTGCACGGCGTTCTCGTCGGAGACATCGACCTGCACACCGATGGCGACGTCGGCCCCGCCGATCTCCGCCGCGGCCGCCTGCGCCCGGTCCAGGGCCAGGTCGGCGATGACGACGCAGGCACCTTCGGCCGCGAGCCGGGTTGCGATGGCCTTGCCGATACCGGAGGCCGCTCCCGTGACCAGCGCGATCTTCGTCGCGAGCGGCTTGGGCTTCGGCATCCGGGCGAGCTTGGCCTCCTCGAGCGCCCAGTACTCGATCCGGAACTTCTCGGACTCGTCGATGGGGGCGTAGGACGAGAGCGACTCCGCCCCCCGCATGACGTTGATGGCGTTGACGTAGAACTCGCCGGCGACGCGGGCGGTCTGCTTGTCCTTGCCGAAGGAGAACATGCCGACGCCCGGCACGAGCACGATCGCCGGGTCGGCGCCGCGCATCGCGGGGCTGTCCGGGCCGGCGTTGCGCTCGTAGTAGGCGGCGTACGCCGTGCGGTAGTCCGCGTGCAGCTCACGCAGGCGGGCGACCATCTCCTCGACGGATGCCGTGCCGGGCAGGTCGAGCACCATCGGCGACACCTTGGTGCGCAGGAAGTGGTCGGGGCACGACGTGCCCAGCGCGGCCAGTGGCTGGAGCTTCTCGCTGGCCACGAAGTCGAGCACGACGTCGCTGTCGGTGAAGTGGCCGACCATCCGCAGGTCGGTCGAGGCCAGGCCGCGGATCACCGGGGCGAGCGCGGCCGCCTTGGCTCGGCGGTCGGCCTCGGGCAGCGGCTCGTTGCCGGCGACCACCGCGCCGAACGGGTCGGCCTTCCCGTGCTCGGTGATGTAGGCCTCGGCGGTGCGGATGATGTCGAGCGAGTTGGCCTCGCACTCCCCCGACGTGTCCCCCCAGGCCGTGATGCCGTGGCCGCCGAGGATGCAGCCGATCGCCTGCGGGTTGGCCCGCTTGATCTCGGCGATGTCCAGGCCGAGCTGGAAGCCGGGACGGCGCCAGGGCACCCACACGACGCGGTCGCCGAAGATCTGCTTCGTGAGGGCCTCGCCGTCGGCCGACGTCGCGACGGCGATGCCGGAGTCGGGGTGGAGGTGGTCGACGTGGGCGGCGTCGACGAGTCCGTGCATCGCCGTGTCGATCGAGGGGGCCGCACCGCCGGTGCCGAAGAGGCAGTGGTCGAAGGCCGCGACCATCTCGTCCTCGCGCTCCACGCCGGGGTAGACGTCGACGAGGGCGCGCATCCGGTCCAGCCGCAGCACTGCGAGACCGGACTCCTTGAGGGTGCCCAGGTCGCCGCCGGAGCCCTTGACCCACATCAGCTCGGTCGGCTGGGACGTCACCGGGTCGATGGCCTCGCCCTTGGCGGAGGTGTTGCCGCCGGCGTAGTTCGTGGTGCGGGGGTCCGCGCCGAGCCGGTTGGAGCGCTCGATGAGCTCCGCGGGGGTCGACGAGCTGTTGGGCGTCACGGTCAGTTCCATCCTGCCTGGGCGCCGCCGACGCGGTCCGCCTCGATCGATTCCTGGTAGCCGCTGTCGGCATAGGCCTGCATGGGGTTGGCGGGCAGCCCGCGCTCCTCGCGCCACGCCGCGAGGTCGGGGCGCACGTCGGTGTAGAAGGCGTCCATGAAGACCTCGTTCGCCGCGAGCACGTCACCGGCGGTGCGAGCCACTGCCAGCGCCTCGGTGTCGAGGAGCAGGGCGCGCGCGGTCATCTCCTGCACGTTGAGCACCGAGCGGATCTGACCCGGCACCTTCTTCTCGATGTTGTGGCACTGGTCGAGCATGAGCGCGACGTCCGAGCCTGCCCCGAAGCCGCCGCCCCGCACGACCTCGACCATGATCCGGAAGAGCTGGAACGGGTCGGCGGCACCGACGATGAGGTCGTCGTCCGCGTAGAAGCGGCTGTTGAAGTCGAACGAGCCGAGCTTTCCCAGGCGGAGCAGCTGGGCGACGATGAACTCGATGTTGGTGCCCGGCGCGTGGTGACCGGTGTCGAGGCACACCACGGCGCGCTCCCCCAACGCCGCCACGTGGGCGTAGGCCGTGCCCCAGTCGGGAACGTCGGTGTGGTAGAACGCCGGCTCGAAGAACTTGTACTCGAGCACGAGCCGCTGGTCGTCCCCGATCTGCGCGTAGATCTCGGCCAGACCCTCGGCGAGCCAGTCCTGGCGGGCCCGGATGTCGCCCTGGCCCGGGTAGTTCGTGCCGTCGGCGAGCCAGATCTTCAGGTCGCGAGACCCGGTCTGGTTCATGATCTCGATGCACCGCAGGTTGTGCTCGACGGCCTTGCGGCGGATGGCCGGGTCGGCGTTGGTCAGGCTGCCGAGCTTGTAGTCGTCGTCCTGGAACGTGTTGCTGTTGATCGTCCCGAGCCCAACGCCGAGGTCCTTGGCGTGGGCGCTGAGCGCCGCCCAGTCGTCGACGAGGTCCCACGGGATGTGGAGGGCGACCGTCGGGGCCAGGCCGGTGAACCGGTGCACCGCAGCGGCATCCGCGATCTTCTCCTGCACGGTGCGCGGGGTGCCGGGGCTGCCGAACACCTTGAAGCGGGTGCCGGAGTTGCCGTAGGCCCAGGAGGGCACCTCGATGGCGAGCTCGTCGAGTCGGGCCGCGATGTCGCGGAAGGTCGGTGTCATGTCAGGTCACTTCTCGTCGGTCTCTGGGGTGAGGGCAGCGAGCTGGTCCTCGAGGTGGAAGATCTCCTCCAGCTGGAGGAAGCCGGTGTCGGGTGCCGCGTCGCCGAGGTCCTCGAAGAACTCGGCCATCTGCGCCTGCCAGCGTGCGTTGACCTCGGTCGCGGCCATCCCCGCGCGGGCCAGCTCGAGGGACGGCGTCTCCAGGTACCCGATGAGCAGGCCGTCAGCGCGTAGGAAGAGGGAGTAGTTGTGCCACCCGGTGGTCTGCAGCGCCCGGAGCATCTCGGGCCAGACGGACGCATGGCGCGCCGTGTACTCCTCGAGGCGGTCGGGCCGCACCTGGAGCTGGAAGCAGACGCGCGTCATCGGTGGCTCCGTCCGGGGTGGTGGGGTGTGGGGCTGGGGGCCGGCCGGCGGGCACGGGGCCCGCCGACCGGCATCCGGTCAGAAGTTGAACTGGTCGATGTTCTCGGCGTTGAAGACGAACGGGTCGCCGAGGAGCACGACGCTGTCGGCTCCGACGGTGTACTCGCCCAGGGTGCCGGCGGTGAACTTGTCACCCTCCTTGCCGGTGATGGTGCCGTCGGCCAGGGCCTTGGCCGCGAAGGCGGCGAGGTAGCCCAGGTCGCCCGGGTTCCACAGGGCGAAGTCCTTGACGGTGCCGTCCTTGACGAACTCCTTCATCGAGTTCGGGGTGCCGAGGCCGGTGAGGTAGACCTTGCCCTTCTTGTCGGAGGTCGACAGGTAACGAGCGGCCGCGGCGATGCCGACGGTGGTCGGCGAGATGATGCCCTTGAGGTTCGGGTGGGACTGCAGCAGCGCAGCGGTCTTGTCGAACGAGGTCTGGTCGTCGTCGTTGCCGTACACGACGTCGACGAGCTTGACGTTCGGGTGGTTGGCCGCGAGGTCCTTCTTGATCATGTCGATCCAGGCGTTCTGGTTCGTCGCGTTGGCGCTCGCGGAGAGGATCGCGATCTCGCCGGCGTCACCGATGCCCTTGGTGACGAGGTCGGTCTGGACCTTGGCGATGCCCTCGGAGGTCGCCTGGTTGACGAACAGGTCGCGGCAGGTGGGGTCGGTGTCGGAGTCGAAGGTGACGACCTTGGTGCCGGCCTTGCGCGCCTCGTTGAGGGCGTCGCAGATGGCCTTGGGGTCGTTGGCGGAGACGACCAGCCCGCTGGTGCGCTGCTGCGCCGCGGTGTTGATGTACTGCACCTGCGCGTCGGGGCTGCCGGTCTGGGGGCCGACCTCGGCGTAGGTGCCACCGAACTCCTCGACGGCCTTCTTGCCGCCGGCGTCGCTGGTGTCGAAGTAGGGGTTGCCGAGGTTCTTGGGCAGGAACGTGATCGAGAGCTTCGTGGCTGCGCTTGCGCTGCCGCTGCCGCTTGACCCGGAGGTCGCGTCGTCGGTGGCGTTGCCGCACGCCGAGAGACCGAGCGACCCGATGATGGCGGCCGCCACGAGGGCACCACCTCGCGTGGAGAGCAACTTCATTGTCAACCTTCCTTAGGATCCGACGCCGGACGGCGTCTTCTGTGGGCTGGTGCCCGGGGACTTCCGCCTGGTGAGGCCGGGAAGCCAGGCCAGGACGCTGGTGGACATCACGGACGCGATGAGGAGGGCGCCGATGATGATGTTGATGACGTTGACCGTCACGCCCTGCAGGCGCAGGGCGCTCGAGATGGTGCCGATCAGCAGCACCCCGAGCACGACGCCGAGGAGCCGGCCGCGGCCGCCGAAGATCGACACGCCGCCGAGCAGGACCGCCGCGACCACCTGCAGCTCCAGGCCGGTCGCGTTGTCGCCTCTGGCCGAGCCGAAGCGAAGCGTGAAGTAGACGCCCGCGAAGGCGGACACCACGCCCGTGAGCAGGAAGAGGACGAGCACGGTGCGCCGCACGTCGACACCGCTGAACAGCGCCGCCTCCTTGCTCAGGCCGATGTCGTAGACACCGCGGCCGAAGGAGGAGAAGTGCAGCAGCAGCGCGAACGCACCGGCGAGGACGAGGAACGGCACCGTGATGAGCGGGACGCCCGTCGACCCGACCTGCGAGGTGGCGAGGCTGGTCCACCCCTTCGGGAAGTCGGTCACCGCGGTCGTGCCCAGCAGCCCGACGGCCAGGCCGCGGAAGAGGGCGAGCGTCCCGATCGTCACCGCGAGCGACGGGAGCCCGACGTAGGCGACGAGGTAGCCGTTGAGCGCCCCGCAGGCGAGGCCGGCGACCAGGGCGAGAACGGCCGCCAGCGCGATCGGCAGGCCGCTGCGGGTGAGGTCGCCGAGGAGGACACTGCTCAGGCCGACGACGCTCGCGACGGACAGGTCGATCTCTCCGGTGATGATGACCAACGTCATCGGGAGCGCGATGAGGAGCACGGGAGCGGTGTCGAGGAGCAGGTACGTCATCGTGAGCGTCGTGCCGAAGAAGACGATGTTCCCGATGGCCCAGACGACGAGCCCGATGAGCAGGGCGAGCATCACGGCCTCGCGGTTCACGACCAGTCGTCGCCACCACGGATGCGTGTAGTCGGCGTAGGTGCGGCTCATGCGTCGTCCCTCGATTCGATGAGCTGGCGGGCGCGGCGGACGGACAGGACGCGGTCGAGCACGATGGCGCTGAGGATCAGCACGCCCACGAGCGCCTGCTGCCAGAAGTCCGGGATCCCCACGATCGGCAGGGCGCGGTTGATGGTGACGAGGAGGACGGCGCCCAGGGCTGCACCCCAGACGGTGCCGCTCCCGCCGAAGATCGCGACCCCGCCGACCACGACGGCGGCGACCGCCTGCAGCTCGATGCCGGACCCGGCATCCGAGCTGACCGTGCCGTAGCGGGCGGTGTACACGACACCCGCGAGCCCGGCGAGCGCCCCGCTGAGGACGAACGCCGCGATGAGCCGTCGCCGGACGCGCAGGCCGTAGAGGACGGCCGCATCCGGGTCGGAGCCGATGGCGTAGAGCTCGCGACCACTGCGCGCCGTGTGCAGGTGGTAGCCCACCACGGCGAGGACCACGAAGGCCACGAGGAAGAGCACCGGGAAGCCCAGCACCTGCTTGGTGCCGAGGGCGAGGAAGTCGCGCGGGAGGTCGGAGGCGTTGATCCGGTCGCTGCCGGCCCAGGTGAGCACGATGCCCCGGTAGATGTAGAGCGTGCCGAGCGTGATGACCAGCGCGGGCACCCGGCCGAAGCCGACCAGGAGGCCGTTGACGAGTCCGAGGGCCGCACCCGCCAGGACGCCGATCAGCACGACCGCCACGATCGGCAGGTTCGGGTGGTCGATGAACAGGCGGCCGGTGAGGTAGGCGGTCAGGCCGAGCACCGACCCGACCGAGAGGTCGACGTTGCGGGTGATGATGACCACCGCCTGGCCCACCGCGAGCAGGATGAGGATCGACGGCGTCAGCAGCAGGTCGCGCCAGCTGTTCGAGCTGAACAGGAAGCTCGGGGTCTTGATCGTGGCCACCGCGATGACGAGCAGCAGCACGAGGAGGATCGACAGCTCGCGCGAGCGCAGGAGGGTGGTGAGCCAGCGGCGGCCACGCGGCATCCGGCTCGGGTGCAGGAGCACCTCGGGCGCGGCCTCCTCGTGCGTCGTCGTGTCGGTGGGGGTCATCAGGCGACCTCGGCGGTGTGGGTGGCGGCGCGCATGACGGCCTCGGGAGTTGCCTCGTCGCGGGGGATGTCGGCCGTGAGCCGGCCCTCGCAGACGACGAGCACCCGGTCGGCCATCCCGAGCACCTCGGGCAGCTCGGAGGAGATCATCAGCACGGCCAGCCCCTGGCTCGCGAGCTCGGACAGGAGCCGGTGCACCTCGGCCTTGGTTCCGACGTCGATGCCGCGCGTGGGCTCGTCGATGATGAGCAGCTTGGGCTCGGTGGCGAGCCACTTGGCGATGACGACCTTCTGCTGGTTGCCACCGCTCATGGTGCTGGCGAGCATGTCGAGCGCGCCGGTCTTCACCTCGAGGCGGGCGGCCCAGGTGCGGGCGGCGGTGTTCTCGGCGGCCTGGGTGATCAGGCCCGCCTTCGCCAGCCGGGTGCGGATGACCCCGGCGATGTTGTGCGCGACGGAGGCGTCGGTGACCAGGCCCTGTTGGCGTCGGTCCTCGGGGATGAAGGCCAGGCCGGCCCGGATGGAGTCCGCGGGGTCGCGGCGGCGCAGCCGTCGGCCACCCAGCGTCACGCTGCCCTCGTCGTAGCCGTCGACCCCGAACACCGCCCGCACGATCTCGCTGCGGCCGGCACCGACGAGCCCGGCGAGGCCGACGATCTCGCCGGCCCGGACGGTGAAGGACACGTCGTGGAAGACACCGGGAGACGTCAGGCCCTCGACCTCCAGGACGACGTCACCGGGTGTCGAGGGAGTCTTGGGGAAGAGGTCGGAGACCTCCCGGCCGACCATCAGGGCGACCATGGCGTCGACCGTGGTGTCGGCGATCGGGACCGTGTCGATGTAGTCGCCGTCGCGCATCACGGTGACGGTGTCGCACAGGGCGAAGACCTCGTCGAAGCGGTGCGAGATGAAGACGAGCGCGCGCCCCTCGTCGCGCAGCCGGCGGGCGACGGTGAAGAGCCGTTCGACCTCGACGCCGCTGAGCGCCGCGGTCGGCTCGTCCATGATGAGCACCCGCGCGTCGAGCGAGATGGCCTTGGCGATCTCGATGATCTGCTGGTCGGCGATGGACAGGCCGAGCGCGGGCCGGCGCGGGTCGAGGTCGACCCCCAGACCGGTGAAGAGCCGCTCGGCCTCCTCGTACATCGCGTGCCGGTCGATGCGCCGGCCGGAGCCGAGGATCTGGCGGCCCATGAAGATGTTCTCGGTGACCGACAGGTCGGGGAACAGGGTGGGCTCCTGGTAGATCACCGCGATGCCGGCCGCCTTCGACTCGGCGGTGGAGCCGAAGTCGACGGACTCCCCACCCAGCAGCATCTCGCCGCCGTCGCGCCGGTGTACCCCGGCGGCGATCTTGATGAGGGTGGACTTGCCGGCGCCGTTCTCCCCGACGAGGGCGTGGATGGAGCCGGGCCGCACCCGCAGGGTGCCCGACCGAAGGGCGACCACCGACCCGAAGGCCTTGGAGACCGCCCTCAGCTCGAGGGTGGCGACTCCATCGTCAACCGTCGACATCTACGTCCTCGCATCGTTGGAAGGATCATTGAAAGGTTTCAATACGCGAGGACTGTAGAGGCGGCCGTGACCCGACGTCAAGACCTTCTCAGGTCACGATGTGGTTGCGCCGGAGGCCCTTCGCCGGTCAGACTGCGGACTGCGTCCCGGCCGCTCCGCCGATTGCGACGTTTCAATCGAACCCCGGGGAGGAGGGCACGCGATGAGCAACGGCTCGACCCCACGCTCCGCGAGCGTCAAGGACGTCGCCGCCCTGGCCGGGGTGTCCCTCGGCACCGTCTCCAACGTGCTCAACCGACCCGACCGGGTCAGCGAAAGCACCCGAAGCCGGGTGTATGCCGCGATGGCCGAGCTCGGCTTCGTCCGCAACGAGTCGGCGCGCCAGCTCCGGGCCGGCCAGAGCCGCACCATCGCCTACGTCGTCCTCGACGCCGCGAACCCGTTCTTCACCGACGTCGCCCTCGGGGTGGAGGACGTCGCCGAGGCCGCCGACTTCTCGCTGTTCCTGTGCAACAGCCACCAGGAACCCGCCCGCGAGGCCTCCTACCTCGTGCGGCTCGAACAACAACGGGTCCAAGGAGTGCTCATCACGCCGGTCGACCCCGACGACCCGCGGCTCGACGAGCTCCCTTCTCGCGGAACGCCCGTCGTGCTCGTCGACCGTACACGCCCGGGCAACACGCACTGCTCCGTGGCCGTCGACGACCGCCTCGGCGGCCGCCTCGCCCTGGACCACCTCATCGAGCTGGGTCACCGTCGGATCGCCTTCGTCGGCGGCCCCCAGCGGATCGGCCAGGTCCGCGACCGGCACGAGGGAGCCCAGGCCTCCATCGCCGCCGCCGGCCTGCCTGCGGAGGCGCTCGTCGACGTGTGGACGGACGCGCTCACCGTCGACGAGGGCCGCACCGCCGGGGCCCTGATCGCGGGCATGCCGGCATCCACCCGGCCCACCGCCGCGTTCTGCGCCAACGACCTCGTCGCCCTCGGCCTGCTCCAAGGGTGCGTCTCCCTCGGCGTCGGCGTCCCCGACGACCTCGCCGTCGTCGGCTACGACGACATCGACTTCGCCGCTGCCGCAGCGGTTCCGCTCACCTCGGTGCGCCAGCCCCGACGCGAGCTGGGGCGGGCCGCTGCCCGCCTCCTCCTGGACGAGGCGGACAACGCCGACCACGTGCACCAGCAGCTGGAGTTCACCCCGGAGCTCGTGGCCCGCGCCTCCACGCGCCACCGCTGACACGCCCCGCGCCGGAGTCGTGTCCCGAGGGGCATCAGTTCGAACGTTGACAGTTTGAGATCAAACAGTTAGAGTTCTGAACATGAACGACGACCACCCCACCGAGCCCACCGACAGCAGCCTCGCCCTCGTCCGGTGGATCGGCTGGGCCCAGCGCCGGGCCGGTGAGGACTGGATCCGGTCGCGCGAGCTCACCCACGAGCAGGGCTTCGTGCTCGGCTACCTGGTGCAGAACCCCGGTGCGATCCAGCGCGACATCGCCCGGGTCAGCCGCACGAGCGCCTCGAGCGTCTCGAGCCTCCTGCAGGGGCTCGAGCGCCGCGGGCTCGTCGAGCGCCGCACGGAGGACGGCGACGAGCGCAGCAAGCGGGTCTACGCGACCCCCGCCGGCAGCGACCTGATCGCCGGCTTCGACACCGCCATGGCCGCGGCCGACGACACGATCCTGGCCCCGTTGACCCGGGCCGAGCGCGCCACCCTGCACGCCCTGCTCACGAAGATCACCGCGGAGCTGCCGCAACCCACGCGCTCGTAGCGCGAGGTCGCGACCGCCCGCACATCCACCCCGTCCCCGCCGCTCCGGTTCCGCCGGAGCGCGCTCGACCCTGCCCGAAAAGGAGTCGTCATGACCACCATGACCCACGAAACCCCGCCGCTGACAGCCGACCCGGTCGGCAGCAACCGCTGGTACCTGTCCGCCGCCCCGATGGTCCGCGCCCTCGTGCACCTCTGCGTGCCGATGGCCGCGGCGATGATCGTCGGAGCCATCTACAACCTGATCAACGCCGGTGTCATCGGCTCGCTCCACGACAGCGCCCTGCTGGCCGCGGTCACCCTCGGTTCGCCGGTACTCGGCCTGGTCATGGCGGTCGGCGGCGTGTTCGGCGTCGGCGGTGGCGCCCTGGTCTCGCGGTTGCTCGGCGCCGCGGAGAACGACCCTGCGAAGGCCGACGACATCAAGCACGTCTCGTCGTTCGCCGTGTGGGGCGCCGTGGTCGCCGGGGCCGTGTTCGGCGCCCTCGGGCTGCTCTTCCTCGACCCGCTCGTCTCCCTGCTCGGGGCGGATGCCGCCACCGCCCCCGCGACGAGCGCGTTCGTCGGTGTCATGCTCGCCTTCGTCCCCGTGCTCGCCGCGGCCTTCTGCCTCGAGCAGCTCGTGCGAGCGGAGGGCGCCGCCCGCCAGGTGATGGTCGCGCTCATCGCGTCCACCGTCGGGAACCTCGTGTTCGACCTGCTGTTCATCCTGGTCCTGCACTGGGGCGTCGCCGGCGCGGCGCTGGCCATGGGCCTGTCCAACGTGGGCGTCGTCGCCTACTTCGCCGTCTGGCTGGCGAGGCACAGCGAGCACCTGAGCCTCGCGCCCCGGTGGTTCACGCTCTCGTCGACCGTGCTGAAGCCGGTCCTCGGCGTCGGCGTCGGAGAGCTGCTCCAAGCCGGTTTCCTGATCGTCACCTCGCTGGTGCTCAACAACCTCGCGGCGGCCTACGGCGCCGGCCCGCTCGCGGCCATGGGCGTCGCGGTGCGCATCGCCCAGGTGCCGGAGTTCCTGGTCATGGGCGTGACCCTCGGCGTGCTGCCGCTGCTCGCCTACTCGTACGGCAAGGGCGACCGGCGACGACTCGCGTCGGCGCTGCGCGCCTCCGCGATCACGGTGGGCGGCGTCGCGCTGGCCTTCGCGACGACGGTGTTCGTGTTCCGCGAGCAGGTCGTCTCCGCCTTCGTGGCCGACCGATCCGTGCTCGCGATCGGCGTCACCATCCTCACGGCTCAGCTCGTGGCCATGGTCGCGAACGGGTTCGCGGGCCTGCTCACGTCGCTGTTCCAGGCCACCGGTCGGGCCGTGCCCGCGACGGTGATGTCGATGACCCAGGGCCTGCTCTTCATCCCGGTCGTCCTCCTCGGCCACCTCTGGTTCGGGCTGGCCGGCATCATCTGGGCCCTGACCGTCACCGAGGGCTTCGTGCTCCTCGCCGGCGTCGTGATGTGGCTCGTGTCGCGTGGCGCCATCGACCGGGGCCTGGCCGACGGCAGCCCGGAGCGCGCCGACAGCGTCATCGCGCAACAGGCTTGACCTTGACGCAGGGTCAACCCTGCACGCTGGTGTCATGACGACGAACACCACACAGCCGGCCGGGGCAGCAGTACCGGCATCCGCGATCCGCGTGCGCGGCCTGGAGAAGTCGTTCAAGGAGCTCCAGGTGCTTCGCGGAGTCGACTTCGACGTCGCTGCGGGCAGCATCTTCGCCCTGCTCGGCTCGAACGGAGCGGGCAAGACCACGGTCGTGAAGATCATCGCCACCCTGCTGCGTGCCGATGCCGGGTCCGCCAGCGTCATCGGCTTCGACGTCGCCACGCAGGGGGCCCAGGTCCGCGAGTCGATCAGCCTCACCGGGCAGTTCGCGGCGGTCGACGAGATCCTCAGCGGGCGCGAGAACCTCGTGCTGGTCGCGCGGCTGCGGCACGTCGCGGAACCGTCCACGGTCGCGGACGCCCTGCTCGACCGCTTCTCGCTGACCGACGCGGCCGAACGCCCGGTCGCCACCTACTCCGGTGGCATGCGCCGCCGGCTGGACATCGCGATGAGCCTGATCGGCGACCCGCCGGTCGTCGTGCTCGACGAGCCGACGACCGGGCTCGACCCGCAGGCTCGACTCGAGGTGTGGCGGTCGGTCAGGGACCTCGCCGCGCACGGCACCACGGTGCTGCTGACCACGCAGTACCTGGACGAGGCCGAGCAGCTCGCCGACCGGATCGCCATCCTCCACGGTGGACGGATCATCGAGAACGGCACGCTCGCCGAGCTCAAGGCGCTGTTGCCGCCCGCCAAGGTCGAGTACGTCGAGAAGCAGCCGACCCTCGAGGAGGTCTTCCTCGCCCTCGTGGGCCCCGACGACACCGCCGGGCAGCGCACGACCACACCGCACCACGACTCGGACCAGTGAGGAGCCACCATGACCACCACAACCCGCTTCCTGGGTGACACGTCCGTCCTGACCGGACGGTCCGTACGTCACATCACGCGCAGCCTGGACACCATCATCACGACCACGATCATGCCGATCGCCTTCCTGCTGCTCTTCGTCTTCGTGTTCGGCGGCGCGATCGACGTGGGAACGGCGTCGTACGTCGACTACCTGCTGCCCGGCATCCTGCTCATCACGATCGCGTCCGGTGTCTCCTACACGGCGTTCCGGCTCTTCCTCGACCTGCAGACCGGCATCTTCGAGCGGTTCCAGTCCATGCCGATCGCCCGGTCCAGCGTGCTCTGGGCGCACGTGCTGACCTCCGTGGTGGCCAACTCGATGTCGGTCGCGGTGGTCGTGCTCGCCGCCCTGGTCATGGGGTTCCGGTCGGGCGCCGGGGTGCTGGCGTGGCTCGCGGTGGCCGGAATCCTCCTCCTCTTCACGCTGGCGCTGACCTGGCTGGCCGTCATCCCCGGGCTGACCGCGAAGACGTCCGACGGTGCCAGCGCCTTCTCCTACCCGCTGATCCTCCTGCCGTTCATCAGCTCCGCCTTCGTGCCGACGACCACCATGCCGACCCCGGTGCGGGTGTTCGCCGAGAACCAGCCGGTGACCTCGATCGTCGACGCGATCCGTGCCCTGCTCTCCGAGCAACCGGTCGGCTCGGACATCTGGGTCGCGCTGGCCTGGTGCGTCGGCATCCTCGTGCTCGGCTACGTCCTCGCCATGGGCACGTACCGCCGCCGGTTCGCCTGACGAGCGGGCGGGTCGGGCAGGCTGGGGACATGCTGACGATCGGGCAACTGGCGTCCTACGCCGGGGTGACCATCCGTGCGGTTCGGCACTACCACCAGGTCGGGCTGCTTCCCGAGCCGCCGCGGGACGCCTCCGGCTACCGGACCTACGACTCGGCCGCGGTCGTCCGGCTGATCAAGATCCGGACGCTGGCCGAGGCGGGCGTGCCCCTGGCCCGGGTCCGCGAGCTGCTCGACGCCGACCCGGAGACGTTCGCCGCCGCGACCGCCGAGATCGACCGCCAGCTGCGCGTCCAGGTCCGGGCCCTGCAGGAGCACCGCCGCCGGATCGCGCAGCTGGGGTCCGGGGCGTCGCTGGCCCTCCCGCCGGAGGTGATCGACTACCTGGACCGACTCCGCGCCATCGGAGCCCCCGAGCTGGTGGTCGAGAGCGAGCGCGACGCGTGGATCCTGATGGCGGCACGCTGGCCCGAGACGATGCCGGCGCTCATGGTCGACAAGGTCGCCCAGCTCGACGACCCTCGGCTGGTGCGGCTCTACCAGCTGATCGGCCGGCTCGCGCAGGACGGCGAGAACGAGGAGCTGCTGCACGAGACGGCCGACGTGATGATCGAGATGTTCGAGCAGGCGGCGGACAGTGGGCAGCTCGACTGGCAGGGCGACCAGGATGCCGCGTTCGTCGGTCTGATGGACTCGTTCGCCGACGCCTCGCACCCCGCGGTGGCGCGGCTGCGCCAGCTCATCGCGCAGCGGGGCTGGACCGGCTGGACGATGGTCGAGAAGCGCGACCCCTGACCTACTCCGCAGCTGGCTGCTCGGGCGCCAGGAGAGCGTGCAGCACGGACTCCAGCGGGCCGACGAGCTCGTCGCGGTCGGCGGAAGCCAGCGGCTCCAGGAGGGTCGCCGAGCGCATCAGCGCGACGCCGAGAGCCACCGACAGGGCGAGCTGCGCCCGCAGGAGGCGCTGCTCGGCTCCCGGGCCGTCCGGGCTCCCACCGCCAACGGTCACGAGCCCGAGGGAGTAGGTGCGCAGGGTCTCGAGCCGGATCTGCTCCGCCCGCTCGTCCCCGGAGGTCCGCAGCAGGAGCACCAGGCGGTTGGGGTGCTCGGCCGTGTAGGGCCCGGCGAGCTGCTCGGCCATGGATGCCGCCACCTCGTCGAGCGTCTTCGCGCGCGTCGACGTGCCGAGCTCGGTCGAGACACCCGTGAGGCACTCCTCGAACAGGCCCTCCT
Organism: uncultured Actinomycetota bacterium; assembly: GCA_963695175.1. Lineage (GTDB taxonomy): Bacteria > Actinomycetota > Actinomycetes > Actinomycetales > Dermatophilaceae > Fodinibacter. Next base: position 1,061,998 of record CAVOGG010000004.1, on the reverse strand, counting down.
TCGAGTCGAAGTAGCGGCTGATCAGGGCCGCGTTGACGCCGGCGTCATCGGCGATCTCGCGCACCGTCGTGGCGGCGTACCCCTGGGTGGCGAAGCGGTGCAGGGCCGCTCGCAGCAGCAGGCGCCGGGTCTCGGCGGCGTCCCGGCGCCTCGGGGAAGGTGCGCCGGGCTGGTCGGCGGGTGTCGCGGGGGCGGACACGTCGGCACGGGCGGGGTCCATGGGGTCCTCTCGTCTCCGGGCCAGCGTATCGCCGGACTCCGACTAAGTAAACGCGTGTTGACATCACCTGGTCCCGGCGAGCATACTCAGAGTCAACAAGCGTTTACATCTAGTCGTCAGGAACCACCCATGTCGCTGTCCACCGACCAGTCCGACCCCGCCGTGCGGGGGCCGAAGGCGGTCTCGCCGTCCGGCGAGCGCTCCGGCGGCGGTCTGCTGATCCTCTTCCTCTCGCTCGGTGGCCTGGCCTTCGCCGTGCTGCAGTCCCTGGTCGCGCCGGCCCTGCCCGTGCTCGCCCAGGACCTGGGGGTGACCACTGCCGACGCGAGCTGGGTGCTCACCGCCTACCTGCTCGCCGCCTCGGTGCTGACCCCGATCCTGGGTCGACTCGGTGACATCGCCGGCAAGCGCCGGGTGCTCATCGGCGTGCTGGCCACGCTGGCCATCGGCACCCTGGTCGCCGCGCTCGCCCCGAACCTCGCGGTGCTCATCGTCGCCCGCGTGCTGCAGGGCTCGGCCGGTGCGATCCTCCCGCTGTCGATCGGCATCGTCCGCGACGAGATGCCTCGCGAACGGGTCAGCGTCACCGTCGGCCTGCTCTCGGCGATCTTCGGCGTCGGCGCCGGTGTCGGCATCGTCGCGGCCGGCCCGATCGTGGACCACCTGTCGTGGAACTGGCTGTTCTGGCTCCCGCTGGTCCTGGTGGTCATCGCCCTGCTCGGTGCGATCTTCGGGATGAAGGAGTCGCCGGTTCGCACACCGGGTCGCCTCGACGTGCTCGGCGCCGGCATCCTGTCGGTCGGCCTGGTCTCGGTCCTGCTGGCCATCAGCAAGGGTCAGGCCTGGGGCTGGCTCGAGGGCAAGACCGTCGCCCTGTTCGCCCTCGGCGTCGTCGCCCTCGTCGCCTTCGTGGTGGTCGAGCTGCGCACCCGTGAGCCGCTCATCGACATCCGCCTGATCGCCAACCGCGGGGTATGGGCCACCAACCTCGTCGCCCTGGCACTCGGCTTCGCCATGTTCGGCACCTTCCTGCTCGTGCCGACCCTGCTCGAGCTGCCCGTCGTCACCGGCTACGGGTTCGGCAAGTCGGTCTCGCAGGCGGGCCTGTTCCTGCTGCCCACCGTCGTGATGATGGTCATCTTCGGGCCGCTGTCGGGCCTGCTCGACCGTCGCTACGGGCCCAAGGTGCCCCTGTTCCTCGGCACCGTGCTGGTGACCAGCGCGTTCGTCCTGCCCGCGGTCGTCCACGAGCAGATCTGGCAGGTGCTCGGCTCCGGCCTGCTCACCGGTGCCGGTATCGGCCTGGCCTTCGCGGCCATGTCGAACGCCATCATCGAGAGCGTGCCCGCCACGCAGACCGGTGAGGCGACCAGCGTCAACGCGATCTCCCGGACCATCGGCAGCAGCATCGGCACGGCGGTCGTGGCGGCCGTCATCACGTCGCACTCCACCGCGCAGGGCCTGCCGACCGACGAGGCCTTCACCGCCGGGTTCTGGGTGTGCGCCGGTGTGGCCGTGCTCGCCGTCGTGGCGTCGCTGGCCCTCCCCTCGGCGCGGCACCGCCGCGAGCAGGCCCTGGCGGTCGGGGTCGACGACCTGCCGCCCGAGCCGGTCGAGCTGCACGTCCCGGAGCTGCACCTGCCCGGTCACCACGCGCACCACACCGAGGAGGCCGGCCGGCCCCAGGGCTGACCGCTTCGTCGGCTCTGGCGAGCTAGCGGTCGAGGGCGTCCACCGGCTCGGCCGGATGGGTCTGGCCGTAGACCTCGAGCTCGGTCGCCTTGGCGGACAACCAGACCCGCTGGCCGGCATCCAGACCGAGCTCGGCGACGGCCGCCGGCGTGACGTCGACCAGGGCGGAGGGCTCGCCCACGAGGTCGAGCCGTACCCGGTCGGTGAGCAGGGTCAGCCCGGTGATCGTCGCCGGCCAGGTGTTGCGCACGCTCGAGACGTCCGGCTGCGAGGTGCTGACCACCACGGCCGACGGGCGCAGCGCCACGAGCACCTCGCCGCGCTCGTCGTGGTCGGGCACCACGAAGGAGCCGCCTCCCTCGAGCACCACGCGGGCCCCGTCGGCGGTGCCGGGGTACAGGTTCAGCCCCACCAACCGGGCGACGTACTCGGTGGCGGGACGCCGGGCGACCTCCGCCGGCGTCCCCTCCTGCACCACCCGGCCGTGCTCGAGCACGAGCAGCCGGTCGGCCAGGACGAGCGCCTCGAGCGGGTCGTGGGTCACCAGCAGGCACGGTCCGGCGAAGTCGGCGAGGTGCCGCTTGAGCTCGGTCTGCACCTCGAGGCGGGTGCGCGCGTCGAGGGCCGAGAGTGGCTCGTCGAGCAGCAGCAGGGCCGGATCGCCCGCCAGCGCCCGCCCGAGCGCCACCCGTTGGGCCTGCCCCCCGGACAGGTCGGCGGGCCGGCGGTGCGCGAGATCGGCCAGCCCCAGCCGGGCCAGCCAGTCGGCGGCGGTGGCCCGGGCCGGCGCGCGGCCCAGCCCGCGGGCGCGGGGTGAGAAGGCCACGTTGTCGAGCACGCTGAGGTGCGGGAAGAGCCGGTAGTCCTGGAAGACGAAGCCGACCGGGCGGTGGGCGGCCTCGACGAACATGCCCGTGTCGGCGTCGTCGAGGGTGACCCCGCCGAGGCTGATCCGGCCCCCGGCCAGCGGCGTCAGGCCGGCGATCGCGGCGAGCAGCGTCGACTTGCCCGAACCGTTCGGGCCCAGCACCGCGAGCACCTCGCCGGGGGCGCTGGTCACCTCGGCCTGCAGGGTGAACGAGCCACGGGTCACGACGGCGTCGGCCACGAGCCCGGGCGCCGGCACGCTCACTGGGCGCTCCCGCCGCGCAGCCACTTGTCGCGCAACGTCACCAGCACCACGACCGAGACGAGGAGGAGCACCAGGCTGAGCAGGATGGCGGCGTCCGGGTCGGTCTCCAGCGCGTAGTAGACCGCGATCGGCATCGTCTGGGTGCGGCCCGGGAAGCTGCCGGCGAACGTGATGGTCGCCCCGAACTCACCCAGGGCACGCGCCCAGCACAGCACGGCGCCGGCCCCGAGCGACGGCATCACCAACGGCAGCGTGACCCGCCGGAAGACCGTCATCCGCTGCGCCCCCAGGGTGGCCGCGGCCTCCTCGAAGCCGCGGTCGGCCGAGCGCAGCGCCCCCTCGACCGTGACGACGAGGAACGGCATCGCCACGAAGGTCTCGGCCATGACGACGGCGGTCGGGCTGAACGGGATCGTGATACCGAACCACTGGTCGAGGTACTGGCCGAGAAAACCGTTGCGGCCGAACGCAAGCAACAACGCCACGCCCCCCACCACCGGGGGCAGCACCAGGGGAAGCGTGACCAGCGCGCGCACGAGACGCAGCCCGGGGAACTCGGTGCGCGCCAGCACCCAGGCGAGCGGCACCCCGACGACCAGGGAGATGGCCGTGGCGACCGACGACGTCCACAGCGACAGCTTGAGCGCCTCGCCGGCCTGCGAGCCGTGCAGGATCTCCCAGAAGCTGCCCCAGGGGGCGCGCAGGATCAGCCCGGCGAGCGGGATCACCAGGAAGCCCACCGCCACGAGGGCGGGGATGAGCAGTGGGAGCGGCGCCGAACGCGAGCCTCCCCCGCTGCCCGACCGTCGGGTGCGCTCGTGCGGGCTCAGCCGCGCTGATGCCGGGGGCGACCCGGCGCGGGAGCTCACGACCGGTCGGTCACGGCTGCTGGAAGCCGGCCGCGGCCAGCACGGCCGCGCCGTCCGGGGACAGCACGTAGTCGACGAAGGCGGCCGCCGCTGCGGCGTTGGCGCTCTTGGTCAGCGTCGCGATCGGATAGCTGGTCGAGGCGTTGACGTCGGCGGGGATCTCGACCCCCTTGACCTTGTCACCCGCGGCGAGCACGTCCGTCACGTAGACCATCCCGGCATCCACCTCACCGAGCTGCACCTTGCTGAGCACCGACTTCACGTCGGGCTCCAGCGTCACCGGCTTCACCGTCACCTTGGCGTTCGCGAAGACCTTCGCGGCCGTCGCACCGCACGGCACCTGGGGCTGGCACAGCGCCGTCTTGACGTCGGCGCCGGCGAGCGAGTCGACGCCGGTGACCTTGCCCGGGTTCGCCGGTGGCACGGCGATCTCCATGACGTTCGCCGCGAACATCTGCGGGTCGGATGCCGCCCCGGCGGCCACGACCGTCTCCATGTTCTTCGCACTGGCGGAGGCGAACACGTCGGCCGGCGCCCCGGAGGTGATCTGGGTGGCCAGGGCCGAGCTCCCGGCGAAGCTGAAGGTCACCGAGACGCCGGGGTTCGCCGCCTCGAACTGCTGGCCGAGCTTCGTGAACGAGTCGGTCAGTGACGCGGCGGCGAGCACCGTGATGTCACCGGTCAGCGAGGCTGCGGCCGACCCGGATGCCGTGCCGCCGGCAGTGCCGTCGGAGCCGGCACCGGTGCTGTCCGAGCCGCAGCCGACGAGTCCGAGACCGACGATGCCGGCCACGAAGGTGATGGCGAGACGACGCACGTGTGGGCTCCTCGGGTGGAAGGTGTTCGGTAGCGGGTCAGCGCATCCGCGGGATCTCGACGGACACGTTGGTGGCCTTGACGGCGGCGACGGCGAGCACGCCGGGCTCCAGGCCGAGCTCGTCGACCGCCTCACGGCTCAACAGCGAGACGAAGCGGTGCGGGCCGGCCTGGATCTCGACCTGGGCCATCACGGTGTCCTTGACGACCCGGGTGACCAGGCCGCTGAACCGGTTGCGCACCGAGGCGGCGGCGACGTCACCCGTCTCCAGGTGCGCCGCGTCGTGGGCGAGCTCCTCGGCGAACCGGGCCAGCACCGCGCCGTCGACCCCGAGCCGCCCCGACCCGTCGGTGGTGGTCTCGATGCGCCCACCGTCGGCCCACCGGCGCAACGTGTCGGCACTGACCCCGAGCAGGTCGGCTGCTTCCTTGATACGGAATGTGGGCACACCGGGACTGTAGCCGCAGATGCGGCGGTTCGGAATGCCGATCACCGCACCTGCTACCACATCGGCAGAAAGTCGTCCGAAACGCGCCCTCACGTCCAGTTCTCCCGAGCGGATCGTCGACGCGGCCAGGAGCCCGGACCAGCGGCGGCCGGCGGCGCGGCATACTGCTGCGATGGAGTTCACGACCGAGCTGTTGGCGACCGGTGGCACCACGACCGGTTTCGTCGTCCCCGAGGCAGTGGTCGAGTCGCTCGGCGCGGGGCGCCGCCCCAAGGTGGTCGTCACGGTCGACGGTCACACCTGGCGCACCAGCATCGCCTCGATGGGCGGGCGGTTCCTGCTGGGGGCGAGCGCCGCGGTGCGCGAGGCCTCCGGCATCAGCGCCGGGCAGACCTACACGGTGGCCGTCGAGGTCGACACCGCGCCGCGCACCGTCGACGTGCCCGATGACCTCGCCGCCGCGCTGGCCGCCTCCCCCGGGGCCGGCGCCGCCTGGGCCGGCCTGACCTACAGCCAGCAGCGCCAGCACGCCGAGGCGGTGCTCGCGGCCAAGAAGCCCGAGACCCGCGAGCGGCGGGTGGCCGGCATCGTCGACACGCTCCGATGACGACCATCGAGGCGGTGCGCGGCGACATCACGACCCAGCACGTCGACGCCATCGTCAACGCGGCCAACTCCACCCTGCTCGGCGGCGGCGGCGTCGACGGGGCCATCCACACGGCGGCCGGTCCTGCCCTGCTCGAGCAGTGCCGCGAGCTGCGACGGACCACGCACCCGGCCGGCCTCGACGTCGGGGACGCCGTGGCCACCGGCGCCGGCAACCTGCCCTGCCGCTGGGTCGTGCACACGGTCGGCCCGAACCGGCACCGCGGCCAGACCGACCCGGACCTGCTCGCCTCGTGCTTCGCGAGCAGCCTCGCCGTCGCCCGCGGGCTGGGGGCCCGCACCATCGCGTTCCCGGCGGTGAGTGCCGGGGTCTACGGCTGGGACGTCGAGGAGGTGGCCCGGGTCGCCGTGCGCACCGTGCGGTCGGAGTCCGAGGCGAACGACGGCATCGACCTGGCGCGGTTCGTGCTCGTCGGCGACCGGTCGCTGGCGGCGTTCGAGACCGCGCTGGCCGACCACCCCTGACACGCGTCAGCGCCCCCGACCACGAGGGTCAGGGGCGCCGAGGCGTGGTGCGGGTGGTGGCTCAGAACCGGCCGTAGCCGCTGACGCCGGAGAAGATGGCCCGCTCGGAGGTGGACTTCCCGCTGCGCGGCGAGTCGATCATCATCCCGTTACCGGTGTAGATGCCGACGTGGTAGGCCGGGGAGCCGAAGAACACCAGGTCGCCCGGCTTGGGGTTGCTGACCCGGGTGGCGGCGTTCTGCTGGGCCGAGGCCGTGCGCGGGATGGAGATGCCGGCCTTGCCGAAGACGTACTGGGTGAAACCCGAGCAGTCGAAGCCGGACGGGCTCTCGCCGCCGTAGACGTACGGGATGCCGAGCAGCCCGCGGGCGATGTTGACGATGCCGCTGGAGGACTGCGCCGGGTTGCTGTAGCGCGTGCTGCTGCGGCTGACCGGGCTGGTGCCGCTGGTGTGGCTGGTGTGGCTCTCGACGGCCACCGACACGGGATCGGCCTTGGGCTTGGGCTTGGGCTTCGGCTTGGGCTTCGGCTTGGCCACGGCCGTGACACCGACGACGCCGACCTTCTCGATGGCGACCGGTGCGGCCGCCTGCGGGGCGACCACGGCCGGGGCGAGCGCGGGCGCGGCCGGAGCTGTGGTGGTGGTGCTCACCTCGGCGCCGGGTGCCGCGGCAGCCGTCGTCGTGGACGAGCTGGACGCGCGGTGCACCGGGGCGGCCTGCGCGGGAAGGGCGAAGGCTGCGACCAGACCGCCGGAGGCGGCCAGGACCGCGGAGGCCTTGACGCTGGTTTCGCCGGCACTCTTGACGATCGTCGAGAGCTCGGCAACGGGGTTGTAACGGACGGCATTGCGGTGCCGCCCGGAGCGGGTGAAATCGACCACGGGTGAACCTCTCAGTGCCTACGGGGTGAGCTGTCGGGTTCGGGCTGAGGTTGCCCGGCCGGTGTGGTCGTGAGACCTGCACCGGCTTCACCCCAAGGAACCCGTGTCTTGCTGGGCTCCGATGGTGGTTCCCCCGCTCCTGCCAGGCGGTGGTGCGCTTTGACCTCTGCGGTGGTGGCAGGACTCGGCGTCCACCAGGAGGACCCGCCCATTTGAGGCGAGCCCGACGAACCTAACACAGCCTTCTGGGGAGATCACAATTAGGTCACGGCGAACTGACGAAGGCCGCCCACCGTGCGGTGGGCGGCCTTCGCGAGCCGTTGAGCGGGGGTGCGGCGAGGGTCAGTTGACCGTCACGTGCACGTGGTCCATGTGGTTCGCGGTGGGTGAGCCGCGGTCCTCCATGGGGTCCCACGAGCTGCCGGGCTCCCAGTAGCGCTGCCGCCAGATGACGTACTTCACGTTGAACTCGCCGGCGTGCGCCTGCACCCACGCGGCGACCGCGTCGCCCTGGGACCGGCCCGAGATCATCAGGTCGACGGCCTGGCCGGTGCTGTGCTCGCCCGCGTTGGCGCGGTATCCGCCGATGCTGTTCAGGTGGAAGACCGAGTCGACGGCCGAGCAGAGCCGGGCGGCGCCGCTGTTCAGGCCGATGCTGCCGCACTTGCCGGAGATGCTCGTGCTGTACGACGCACTGGGGGCGCCGACGGAGTCGCCGCCGGACCCGGTGGCCTTGGCCTTGGCGACCGGCTTGGGCTTCGGCTTCGGCTTGGGCTTGGCGACAGCCTGGACACCGGAGACGCCGACCGGCTCGGGGGCGAACGGTGCGGCGCCCTGCGGGGCCGAGACGGCCGGAATGGCGGTTGCCGGGGCCGCCGAGCGGACCGAGCTGCGTGAGGCTGCCAAGGCGTCGGCGCGCGCGACCGAGCTGGTGGCAGCGGGCCCGGCGAGGGTCAGGGCGGCCGCCGGCCCGGCGTCGACGGGCAACGTGAGCGCGACGGCTGCTCCGCCCAGGACGCCGACGGTGGCGATGGTCTTGAGGGCCCACGCCGCGCTGAGGCGCGGCAGGCCGTCGGGGAGACGGCGTACAGCGCCGGGTGCGCGGCGTCGACCGGGGTTTCGGTGACGGGACACGAGGAGGTGGAGCCTTCCGGGGCGGGTACGAATCCCAGCCACCGTAGCGGGCGCCGCTGGGCAAAGTCACATTCCGGTAACGAGGGATTCACCACAGGTCGACCGACTGGTCACCCAGCGTCCGCCTGACCAGTCGGTATGCCGCGAGGTCGACTTCCTGAGCGTTCGCTCAGGAACGCGGCGGGTCACGACGGATGCGGCATCCGCAGGGGCGCGGGCCGGTCAGGTGGCCTGGACGAAGACGTGCGAGGCGATGTCGTCGGGCAGCGAGACGCCGGAGGACTCCTCGGCCCCGTCGCGGAAGGCGATGACCCGGGCCCCGTCGCGGCGCACCCGAGCGGGCTGGCCCGGCATCAGGCCGGCGGCCGTGAGGAGCCCCAGGGCCTCGGAGTCGACCTGCACCGGCTCGCCGATGCGACGCACGACGACGGTGGTGGGCTCGGCGGCGGCGATGACGTCGAGGCTGGTGAGCCCGTACCGGAAGTCGGCCAGCTCGGTGAGGTCGCCGAGCTCGTCGAGCCCGGGGATCGGGTTGCCGTAGGGCGACTCGGCGTGGTCGGGCAGCATCGCGAGGATCTTGCGCTCGACCCGCTCCGACATCACGTGCTCCCACCGGCAGGCCTCGTCGTGCACGAACTCCCACTCGAGCCCGATCACGTCGCGCAGCAGGCGCTCGGCGATGCGGTGCTTGCGCATGACCCGCGTCGCCAGCAGCCGGCCGTGGTCGCTGAGCTCGAGGTGGCGGTCTCCGGCGACGTGCAGCAGTCCGTCGCGCTCCATCCGGGCGACGGTCTGCGAGACGGTGGGCCCGGAGTGGCTGAGGCGCTCGGCGATGCGCGCGCGCAGCGGGGTGATGCCCTCTTCCTCGAGCTCGAAGATGGTGCGGAGGTACATCTCCGTGGTGTCGATGAGGTCCGTCACGCAGGCCAGCCTACGTTTACCCGCGACCCTCCGGATGCCGTCCGCGCGCCATCGGGCGCCTCACGCCTTCTCGAGCGGTGCCGAGGGGCGGCGGCGGGGGTCGTACTCGGGCAGCCAGCGGGCCAGCCAGGCGCCGCCGGCGAGGGTCATCAGCCCCACCACCACGCTGGCGACCCCGATCGTCGCGACCGCGGCGAGGGCGCCGACGACCAGGGCGGCGCCGTTGTGTCCGACCAGGGAGAGCAGCCGCCACACGCCGAGGAAGGGTGCGCGCCCCTCGGTGGGGGCGGCATCCGCGCCCAGGGTCATGACGATGCCCGAGCCCAGGCCGTTGCCGACGCCCATGACCAGCGCGAGCGCCGCGACGCCCGCGAGCGTGGTGGTCAGCGGCAGTGTGATCAGGCCCAGGCCGAGCAGCAGCGTGACCGGCACGGCGACCCAGACCCGCCCGTGCCGGTCCATGACGGTGCCGGCCGGGTAGAAGAGGACCACCTCGACGAACGCGGCTGCGGCGAAGACGAGTGAGGTCTGGGCGGCGTCGAGGCCGACGTGCTCGGCCCACAACGGCACGACGACGACCCTCGAGGACCGGGCCAGCCCGATGGCGAGCACCCCCAGCCCCACCGTGAGCAGCACCCGCCGGTTCTGGCGCACGACCCGGGCGACCGGCACCCGCTCGTGCTCGGCCGAGAGACCCTCGTGGTGCGCCCCGAGGTCGGGGGTGCCCCAGGCCAGGGCCGCGGCCAGCAGGCCGGCGACGACCGCGACGGCGAACGCGGCCTGCGGCCCCCACCGCGCGACGACGGGAGCCCCGATGAGCGGCCCGAGGAACAGGCCGATCCGGGTGACACCGCCCAGCGTCGACATCGCCCGGGCGCGCAGGGCGACCGGGGCGGCGGCGGTGAGGTAGCTCTGCCGGGCCAGGAGGAACACGGCGCCGGTGGGACCCATGAGGAACACGGCGACGCCCAGCACCCACAGCGAGGGCGCCACGAGCGCGAGCGCACACGCCACGGCATCCAGACCACCGGCCGCGACGAGCGCGCGGCGCTCACCGATCCGCTCGACGAGCACCCCGGCCGGGACGGCGGCGGCGAACTCGGACAGCGTCGCGATGCCGACGAACAGGGCCGCCAGCCCGACCGAGGCGCCCAGGCTCCGGGCGCTGAGGGCCACCACCGGCAGCACGGCGCCCGCCCCGATCGACCAGATCGCCGAGGGCCCGAAGGCGGGCACGGCGATCCGCCGCAGCGAGAACTCCTCCTGCTCCCCCACGCCACCTCCTCAACTTTTTCGCCCGATGCGGGAACCTTCACCCCGACACCGGAACAGTTCCGGTGCCCAGGTGAACCTTCCGGTGTCGAGCAGACGGGCGCCGACCATTTATCTTGACGTCAAGATAACCCGCGCGGCGGCACCGTGGGTAGGTTGGCGACGTGGAGATCACCATCCCGCACCGCTACTGCGGCCCCCCGGAGTCCGGCAACGGCGGCTGGGTCTGCGGCACCGTGGCAGCCCACGTGCCCACCACCTCCCCACGCCCCGCCGTCACGGTGCGGCTGGCGAGCCCGCCACCGCTTGACCGGGCGATGTCGCTCGAGGCCGAGCCCGCCGACGGAGGCGTCCTGCTGCGGCTCCTCGACCGCGGGCACCTGGTCGCGAGCGCCACGGCATCCGCCGACTTCGTGGATGACGTGCCGCCGGCGGTGACGCTCGAGGAGGCTCGTGCTGCCGAGACGCGTTTCGAGGGGCTCGCCGACCACCCGTTCCCCACGTGCTTCGCGTGTGGCACCGGGCGGGACCCCGACGACGCGCTGTGCCTGCGGCCCGGTCCGCTCGACGACGGCACCGGCCGGTACGCCGCGTCCTGGGTCCCGAACGAGGTGACCGGGCCGCTGGTCTGGGCCGCGCTCGACTGCCCCGGTGGGTGGTCGGCCGGCATCGCCGGGCGCCCGATGGTGCTCGGCACGATGACCGCCCGCCTGCTGGCCCTGCCCGCCGTGGGTGAGCCGCACGTCGTGCTCGCCTGGCAGCGCGGCAGCGCGGGGCGCAAGCACCACTCCGGCTCGGCCCTGCTCACCGAGGGCGGCGAGGTGCTGGCGCGTGCCGAGGCCACCTGGATCGCCGTCGACCCCACCACCATCCGACCCAAGGACCACCCATGACCTCGAGCCCGAACACCCCCGCGACCGCCGAGCCCGGCCCGCCCGAGGACCGTGGTGACCGCATCGCCGTCGTCACCGGCGCCAGCAGCGGCATCGGCGCCGCGACCGCTCGCCTGCTCGCGGCGCAGGGCTTCCGGGTCGTGTGCGCGGCGCGGCGGGCCGAGCGCGTCGAGGCCCTGGCGGCCGAGATCGGCGGGGTGGCCGTGGCGTGCGACGTCACCCGCGACGACGACGTCGCCCGGCTCGTGGCCGCCGCGGGCGCCCGCGTGCACGTGCTCGTCAACAACGCCGGCGGCGCGCTCGGCCTGGAGCCGGTGGCCCAGGCCGACGTCGAGCTGTGGCAGCAGATGTACGAGACGAACGTGCTGGGCACGCTGCGGGTCACCAAGGCGCTGCTGCCGGCGCTGGTCGCCGCCGACGGCGAGGGGGTCGTCGTCAACGTCGGCTCGATCGCCGGTTTCCTCGCCTACGAGGGCGGCGGTGGCTACACGGTGGCCAAGCACGGCGTGCACGTCATGACCGAGACGCTGCGCCTGGAGCTGGTCGACCAGCCGGTGCGCATCACCCTCGTCGCGCCCGGGATGGTGCACACCGAGGAGTTCTCGCTGACCCGCTTCGGTGGCGACCAGGCGCGCGCGGATGCCGTGTACACCGGTGTGCCGAACCCGCTCGTCGCGGACGACGTCGCCGATGCCATCGTCTGGATGGCGACCCGCCCGGCCCACGTGAACATCGACCTGCTGGTCGTCAAGCCCCGCGTCCAGGCCGCCCCCCACAAGGTCCACCGCGAGCCGACCACCCCGCCCACCTGACCCGCCCGGATCTACGACTTCGCGCGGAGGGCGCGGGGCGTCAGGGTTGGCGGCGGCTGACCTCCCACGAGGCGGCGTCGCCGAGGTCGCCCTGGTCGACCCGGGTGAACACGAGCCGGTCGTGCAGCCGGTTGCGCCGGCCGGCCCAGAACTCGACCTCGTCCGGCACGATCCGGAAGCCGCCCCAGAAGTCCGGCACCGGCACGTCGCCGCCGTCGCCGTGGTCGGGGAAGGCCGCCGCGCGCGCGGCGTACTGCGCCTCGAGCTCGGTGCGCGACTCGATCGGCTCGGACTGCCGCGAGGCCCACGCCGAGATGCGCGACGCCCACGGGCGCGAGTCGAAGTACTGCTCGACCTCCTCGCGGGACACCTCGACGGCGGTGCCGCGGAACCGGATCGCGCGGTACATCGCCGGCCAGGTCAGGGATGCCGCCGCCGCGGACGTCACGGTGAGCTCGCGACCCTTCGCGGACGTCAGCGCGGTGACGAAGCCCGGCCCACGCTCGTCGAGGAAGCGCAAGAGCACGGTGCGCACGTTCGGCCGCCCGTCGGCATCCACGGTCGCGACCGACATCGCCAGCGGCTCGAAGACGTCCGGGCTCACCTGCGCCCGGGCCACGGCGTCGTCGACCCAGGCCCGGGCCTGCGCGTAGGGGGTCTCGAGGAGCGCGCCCTCGGTCAGGCCGTCACCGTCGTAGTCGACCCGCCTCGGATCGAGCCGAGGGTCGGCCCGTCGGATGCCGTCGCCGGCCGCGCCCTGGCTCATGTCCCGATCGTATGCCGCGCGCCGGCGACCGCCTCGGCCCGGATCCTTCGCTCCACGACCTTCACCTTCGCGCGACTTCCTTTCCGGTGCGATGGTGAACGTCTCCCCATCGGGCGAGAAAGTTGGGGCGAGGTCAGGGGGTCGGGTGGCGGGCGTCGTAGCGGAGGAACCCGGGCTGGCGCAGTGACAGCAGGCCGATGGCGACGATGCAGGCGATGCCGCCCCACACGGCCGTCCAGCCCTCGCCGATCCGCTCGGCCACCGCACCCCCGAGCAGCTCACCCACCCGCGGGCCGCCGGCCACCACCACGATGAACACGCCCTGCAGCCGCCCCCGCATCCGGTCGGGCGCCGCGGACTGCAGGATCGTCGTGCGGAAGACGGCGCTCACGGCATCCGCCGCCCCGGCGAACGCCATCGCGAACAGCGCGCCCCACAGCGCCTGGGTCGGGGTGAGCCACCCGCCGGCACCGAGCAGGCAGACCCCCAGGCCGACGATGCCGACCGCCCAGCCGCAGACGCTCACCATGATCGCCAGGCCCTGGCGACGCACCGCGCCGAGCCGGCCGGACGTCAGGGTCGCCAGAACCGCACCGATCGCCGCCGCCGCGTAGAGGTAGCCCACGGTGCGCGCCCCGCCTCCGAGGATGACGGCCCCGGCCGCGGGGAAGAGCACCCGCGGCTGAGCCAGCAGCATCGCCGCGATGTCGGCGATGAACGTCATCCGCACGTTGGGCGCCGTGCGCAGGAAGCGGAAGCCGTCGAGCACCGAGGCCAGGCCGGCGCGGGTGGCCTCACCGGCCTGGTGCGCCTCGGGCGGCAGGGGCTGCAGCCGCCAGAGCCCCCACAGCGCCGCCATCGTCACGAGCGCGTCGGCGGTGTAGGCCCAGGCGAAACCGCCCAGGTCGACGAGCAGCCCGGCCATCAGCGGCCCGACCATCATCGCCGTCGACATCGCGAACACCCCGAGCGCGTTGGCGGCCGGCAGCTGCTCGCGCGGCAGGATCCGCGGGTAGATGCTCTGCCGGGCGGGCGAGCTCACCCCGAACGCTCCGTTCCACACCGCCACGAGCAGGTAGAGCACCCAGACGTTCTCGTTGCCGAGCCAGGCCTGCAGGGCGCAGGCCATCGAGGTCGCCCAGGCCACGAGGTTGGCGACGAGCGCGACCATCCGCCGGTCGTGGTGGTCCGACAGCGAACCGCCGTAGAGCCCGAACGCCACCAGTGGCACCAGGGCGAACAGCCCGACCAGCCCCACCGATGCAGTGGACCCGGTGATCTCGTAGACCTGCAGCCCGATGGCGACCACCGCCATCTGCGAGCCGATGTTCGAGAGGGTGAAGCCGGCATACAACCGCCGGTAGGCCGGGTTCACTCGCAGCGGGGTGAGGTCCGGCAGGTGGGAGCGCAGCAGCACCCGCCGATCATGCACGAGAGAGGCGGCCGTTCGGCGCACCGCCTGCCGGGCATAGGGTCCGACCATGGACAAGCCGGCGCAGATCGCGCTCCTCATCGACGCCGACAACGCGACCGCGTCCCGCATCGACGTCATCCTCGGGGAGCTGTCACGGCTCGGGGAGACCAACGTGCGCCGCGCGTACGGCAACTGGACCAAGACCGGCCTGAAGTCCTGGCAGGAAGTGTTGCACGAGAACGCGATTCGCCCGGTGCAGCAGTTCGACCCGAGCAAGGGCAAGAACGCGAGCGACATCGCCCTGGCCGTCGACGCCGTCGAGATCCTGCACACCCAGCGCCCCGACGCCTTCGCCCTGGTGTCCTCCGACGCCGACTTCACCCCCCTCGTCATGCACCTGCGCGAGCACGGCGCCCACGTCTACGGCTTCGGTGACGCAAAGACGCCCGCACCGTTCCAGAGCGCCTGCACGCGCTTCCTCGTGCTCAACCGGCTCTCCTCCCCCAGCGGCCAGGCCGAGCCGGGCCTGCCGGATGCCGGACCGGCGGATGCCGTGCCTTCGCCGGCCGACGAGGCGGCGCCTCCCACGACGACGCGTCGACGGGCCACGGCCAAGGCGACGAGCAAGGCGACCGAGACGACGACGGCCAAGGCCACGGCATCCGCGAAGAAGACCACGAGCAAGGCCGCCACGAAGGCCCCGGCAGCGGCCGAGGCGCCCGCCCAGGGCGCCACCCCGGCCCGTGCCACCCGCGCGCAGCTGCGCGGAGACCGCAAGCTCGTGGCCCTGCTCCGCCGGGCCGTCGAGGGCGCGGCCGACGACTCCGGCTGGGCGCTGGTCGGCACGGTCGGAAACCACATCTCGAACCAGTCCTCCTTCGACCCGCGCAACTACGGCTACGCCAAGCTGAGCAAGCTGCTGGAGACCACCGACCTGTTCGACATGCGTGACAGCGGTGGCCCCGCGATGGCGGTCCGAGACCGTCGAGGCGCCGCCGGGACGTCCACGAACGGGACGACCGGTGGGAACCCGTGACGCAGACGTGCACAATGGGGCCGCCCGACAAAGGCGACGAGCGACGATTGGGGACCCCATGAGCACCGCAGCACAGACCGGGACGGCCCACCCGGACAGCGACCCGAACTTCCAGCCCGGGCTCGAGGGGGTCATCGCCTTCGAGTCGGAGATCGCGGAACCCGATAAGCAAGGTGGCGCGCTGCGCTACCGGGGGGTCGACATCAACGACCTCGTCGGCCGGGTGTCCTTCGGCCAGGTCTGGGGGCTTCTCGTCGACGACGAGTTCGACCCGGGCCTGCCGCCCGCCGAGCCGTTCCCGCTGCCGGTGCACACCGGCGACATCCGCGTCGACGTGCAGTCGGCCCTGGCGCAGCTCGCCCCGGTGTGGGGGTTCAAGCCGCTGCTCGACATCGACGACAAACAGGCCCGCGACAACCTCGCCCGAGCGTCGGTCATGGCCATCTCGTTCATCGGCCAGGCCGCCCACGGGCAGAGCACGCCGATGGTCCCGCAGAGCGAGGTCGACAAGGGCCGCACCATCGCCGAACGGTTCATGATCCGCTGGCGCGGTGAGCCCGACCCCAAGCACGTCGAGGCCATCGACTCCTACTTCATCTCCGCGGCCGAGCACGGCATGAACGCGTCGACCTTCACCGCGCGGGTCATCGCCTCCACCGGCGCCGACGTCGCGGCCTGCCTCTCGGGTGCGATCGGGGCCTTGTCCGGGCCGCTGCACGGTGGCGCCCCGAGCCGGGCCCAGCACATGATCGAGGGCGTCGAGCAGATGGGTGACGCCCGGCGCTACGTCAAGGAGGTGCTCGACCGCAAGGAGCGCCTGATGGGCTTCGGGCACCGCGTGTACCGCGCCTACGACCCCCGCGCCACCGTGCTGCGCGAGACCTGCAAGCGGCTCGGAACCCCCCGCTACGAGGTCGCCCTCGAGCTGGAGAAGGCCGCCATCGCCGAGCTCGCGGAGCGCTACCCCGAGCGTCGGATGGAGACCAACGTCGACTTCTGGGCGGCGGTGCTGCTCGACTTCGCCGAGGTGCCCGCCGACATGATGACGCCGCTGTTCGCCTCGGCCCGCACGGCCGGCTGGTCGGCGCACATCCTGGAGCAGAAGCGCACCGGGCGGCTGATCCGGCCCAGCGCGCGCTACACCGGGCACGGTCCGCGACCGATCGAGGACGTCACGGGCTTCCGCGCCCACTGACCCCGCGGGGCGCGCGGCGTCGCCCGGGCGGGCCCGCATCCAGGGGTCGGATGCCGGGCCCGCCGGCGTCGCTGCGTCGGAACCGGCACCAGTCGCCCCCCGCGCCGAACGGACATACGCTCGCGGGAAGCCGGCCGCTGCCGGATGCCGCCCCGGAGGTGCCCGATGTCGCGCTCCCGACTTCTTCCCCCACTGGCCGTCACCGGGCTGGCCCTGGCCATGGCCCTCGGTGCGGGCCCGGCGCCCAGTGCCACGGCGGCGCCGACGGTGCAGGTGACCACGGTCGTCACCGGCCTGAGCAACCCCTGGGACCTCACCTGGGTCGAGCCCGACCTGATGCTCTACGACCTGAAGGCCGGTCAGGTGTGGAGCAAGCGGGGTGCGGCCCCGCCGCGGCAGGTCGCCGTCACCGGCTTCCCGGCGATCTTCAACGTCGGCGAGTCCGGACTGCTCGGCATCGTCGCCGACCCCGCCGCCGCCACCAACCGGCGCTTCTACACGTGCCAGGCGGTGCAGAACGCGGCCGGCGCCGCCCTCGACATCCGGGTGCTGCGCTGGCGGCTGACGAGCGACACGGCGGCGACGTCCGACGGCGCCCCGGTGGTCACCGGCATCCCCCTCGTCGGTGGGCGGCACGGGGGCTGCCGGCTGCGCTTCGGCACCGACGGCTTCCTCTACGTGGGCACCGGCGACGCCGCCGCCGGCACCAACCCGCAGAACCTCGCCTCGCTGGGCGGCAAGGTGCTCCGGGTGGGCGTGGGACGGCGCGATCCCAGCCGACAACCCCTTCGTCGCACGCGGTGGGAACGCCCGGTACGTGTGGAACTACGGGCACCGCAACATCCAGGGCCTCGCCCAGCGGCCCGGGACGAACGAGATGTGGTCGGTCGAGCACGGCACCGACCGCGACGACGAGGTCAACCTCGTGGTGCGGGGGGCGAACTACGGGTGGGACCCCATCCCGGGCTACAACGAGGCCACCCCGATGACCGACCTGGTCAAGTTCCCCTCCGGCGCGAGGGCGATGTGGAGCTCGGGGTTCCCGACCGTCGCGACCAGTGGGGCCGCCTTCCTCACCGACCCGCGGTGGGGGGCCTGGCGCGGCGCCCTGGCCGTCGCCCTGCTCAAGGACCAGGGCATCTCGCTGATGCGGATGAACCCGACGCCCGGACCGAGCCGGGTCGTTCAGCGACCACCGCGCTCGCCCAGGCCGAGGGGTTCGGCCGGATCCGCACCCTGATGCAGGGCCCGGACGGTGCCCTGTGGTTCACGACGTCGAACGGCACCAACGACAGCATCGTGCGGATCGCCCCGACCGCGACCGTTCCGGCGGGCCGCCGGGACGCTCGTCCAGGCTCTCCGGCGTCACCCTGGCGCGCACCGGCCGGCAGGTCAGCGTCTTCGTGCGTAGCACCGGTGACCGGGTCTACCTGCGCCGCAGCGCCGACGACGGCGCCTCCTGGGCCGGGTGCACCTCGCGCGGGCGTCACCTCGACCAACGCGCCCTCGGCCGCCTCCTCGGCCGCGGGGCGGGTCGACCTCGCTCACCCGCCTGGCCTCGGGTGCCGTCGTGCAGTCGTGGTACCAGGCGGTCCGTCGACTCGGGTCGACCAACCTCGGTGGCAACGTCGTCGCGCAGCACGCCGTCTCGCTGGGCGATGGCACCCTCGACGTCTTCGCCGTCTCGAGGAGCGGCGTGGCCCTCGGCAGCACTTCGACAGGCAGCGCTGGAGCGGCTGGGTGGCCGTGGGTGGCAGCTTCACCTCCGGGCTGTCGGCGTCGGCCGATCCCACACGCAACGTCATCGTCGTCAGCGGCCGCGGACCGACGGCGCCACCACGAGCGCGAGTTCACCCCGAGCGCGGCCTCCGGGACCTGGAGCGCCCGCGCCGACGGGCTCTCGGGCTGGTCCGACCGTGCGCTGGGCGACACCTGGCCCGGCGTCGCCCGGCTCGCCGTCGGAGCGGCGTCCGACGGGCGCGCCGTCGTGCAGCGCGGTTCACTGGTGGTCGCCACGACGACGGTGTGGACCTCCGCCGGCGACCTCGTGTCGCGCCCGGACGGCAGCTTCCTCATGGCCGGTCGTGGTGGTGACGGCGCGCTGTGGGTCACCGATGGTGGCCCGTCGAGCTACGCGAGCCGTTCGCCTCGGCGGCGTCGTCCGCTGACGCCCGCCGAGGGATGCCGGGCCGCCGCCGGCTCGCGGCCTCAGGCGGCCCGGGACCGCCGTCGCGGAAAGACGTACGCCGTGAGGGCCGTGGCCACGACGAGCAGCCCCAGTGACCAGCCGAGCGCCCACCAGAGGTCGGCCCCGGGCGCGTGGCCGCCGAGCATCGCCCGGACCGACTCGATCACGGGCGTGACCGGCTGGTGCTCGGCGAACCCGCGCATCCAGGTGGGCAGGGTGTCGACGGGCACGAACGCGCTGGAGACATAGGGCAGGAACAGCACGATGAACCCGTAGCCGTTGGCCGCTTCTGGCGACCCCGAGAGCAGCCCGATCAGGGCGAAGACGGCCGTGACCGCGAGCACCCACGCGGCGATGACGCCGATGGCGCCGATCCACCCCAGCAGTCCGGCGGTCGGGCGGAACCCGAGCAGCACGCCCACCCCCAGCACGATGGCCGTGGCCACGAGGTTGCGCACCAGGCTGGCGACGACGTGGCCGACGAGCAGGGTCCAGGCAGGGACCGGCATCCGACGCAACCGGTCGACCATCCCACCAGCGAGGTCGTTGGCCACGCCGACTGCGGTCGTCGCGGCACCGAACCCGGCACAGAGCAGGACGGTCCCCGGGACGACGTACGCGGCATACGCGGACGGGTCCCCGGCGACCGCACCCCCGAAGACGTAGGTGAAGAGCAGCATCAGCATGACCGGCAGGGTCACGGACATGACGAGGGACTCGACGTCCCGAGCGGAGTGCCGCAGGCTCCGGCCGATGAACACCGTTCCGGCGCTGATGACGTCGCTCATGCCGACACCTCCTCGACCGGGCGGCCGGCACCGGCTGGCTGCGACGACCCCGCCGTGCCGTCGCCGGTGAGGTGGAGGAACACCTCGTCCATGCTCGGGCGCCGGACGGTGACCCGCGCCGCGGCGGGCACCCGGCCCAGCACCCGCGCGACGTCGGCGGCCGACCCGTCGGTCGAGAGCACCTCGGTCACCGCCCCGGCCGAGTCGTGAACCTGCACGACCTCGCCGCCGACCGCGCGGCGCAGGGCGTCGGGGGTGCCGTCGGCGACGACCCGGCCTCCGTCGAGGACGACGACCCGGTCGGCGAGCACGTCGGCCTCCTCGAGGTACTGGGTCGTGAGCAGCACGGTCGTCCCGGCAGCGGCGATGCCGCGGACCTCCTCCCACAGGGCCCCTCGCGAGCGGGCGTCCAGGCCGGTCGTCGGCTCGTCGAGCACCAGCACGCGCGGGGTCGTCACGAGGCTGGCCGCGAGGTCGAGCCGGCGGCGCATCCCACCCGACCAGGTGGCCACCCGGCGGTCGGCGGGCTCGGTGAGGTCGAACCGCTCGAGCAGCTCGTCGGCGCGGCGACGGGCACCGGCCCGGCCCAGGCCGAGCAGCCGGCCGGTGAGCACGAGGTTCTCGCGCCCGGTGAGCACGACGTCGACACTGGCTTGCTGCCCGGTGACCCCGAGCAGCCCGCGGACGGTGGGGGCGTCCGCGACGACGTCGTGGCCGTGCACCCGGACCCGCCCGGCGTCCGGGCGTCGCAGCGTGGTGACCGTGTCGACGAGTGTCGTCTTGCCGGCGCCGTTGGGCCCGAGGAGGGCGAGGATGCCGGGGCCGACATCGAGGGTGAGGTGGTCGAGCACGACCAGGTCGCCGTAGCGGGCGACGAGGCCTTCGATCGAGATAACTGTGTACGTCATACGCTGAGTATGGCGTACACAGTCTGCGATGTACACAGTCCGCGCTACGCTGGCGATCGTGACCGCCTCGCCGACCCCGATCCCGCGCGCCCTCGTCATCGCCTGGGGCCTGGAGGAGGCGCCCAGACGCGGCCCCCGGCGCGAGCTGACCCACGACGCCATCGCCCGCGCGGCAGTCGCCATCGCCGACGACGGTGGGCTCGGGGCGGTGACGATGGGCCGGGTCGCCGCGTCGCTCGGGTTCACGACCATGTCGCTGTACCGGTACGTCTCGAACAAGGACGAGCTCGTCATGCTGATGCAGGACGCCGCCACCGAGATCGTCGGGGAGGTGGCGGTGTCGACCGACGACTGGCGCCAGGGCCTGCGCGACATCGCCGCCCTGCACCTCCAGCTGTATGCACGCCACCCCTGGTTCCTCGACGTCCCGCTGTCACTCGAGGGCGTGCTCATGCCGAACAACATCCGGGTCGCCGACGCCACCTACCGCGCGATGCGAACGTTGCCGGCCGACGACGCGCTCAAGCAGGCTGTCCTGCTCTCGTTGAGCATGTACGTGCGCGCCTTCGGTCTGCTGCATCGCGACCTGCGGGCCAAGGACGCCCCCGACATCTCAGCCGAGACCATCGACCTGCTCGGCCAGGTGGTCACCCCAGAACGCTTCCCCGACCTCGCGCCGGTCTTCCGGTCAGGCGGCTACGCCGGCGACGACCCCGGCAACAGCGACGGCACCGACGACTTCGGCATCGGGCTCGAGCTGTTCCTCAGCGGGCTCGAGGCGAAGGTCTCAGCCCCTGACTGATCCACGTGATGGACCTGATGTCCGCCATCCGGGCAGCATCGGTGAGGATGGATGCCGGGCGCGCACTCGCCGACGACGTCGGGACACGCCCACCGGACGGCCGCGGCGCCCGCCGCACCGGCCCTCCGCATTGACGTCCCGCCCTTACACGACACCGGAGACCCACCTCGTGAGCGACGCCCAGATCACCATCCCCGCCGACCTGCTGCCCGCCGACGGTCGTTTCGGCTCCGGGCCCTCGAAGGTCCGCCCCGAGCAGGTCGAGGCCCTGACCACGATCGGCCGCACGGTGCTCGGCACCTCGCACCGCCAGGCCCCGGTCAAGAACCTCGTCAAGTCGATCCGCTCCGGGCTGTCCACCTACTTCGACCTCCCCGAGGGGTACGAGGTCGTGCTCGGCAACGGTGGCGCCACCGCGTTCTGGGACGTCGCGGCCTTCGGCCTGGTTCGCGACCGCGCGCAGCACCTCACCTTCGGCGAGTTCTCGAGCAAGTTCGCGACCGTCACCAAGAACGCTCCCTTCCTCGGCGAGCCGACCGTCATCTCCAGCGAGCCCGGCAGCCGCCCCGACCCGCGGGCCGAGGCCGGGGTCGACGTCTACGCGTGGGCCCACAACGAGACGAGCACCGGTGTCATGGCCCCCGTGCAGCGGGTCGCGGGCGCGGATGCCGACGCCCTCGTCCTCATCGACGCGACCTCGGGCGCCGGTGGCCTCCCGGTCGACGTGAGCCAGACCGACGTCTACTACTTCGCTCCCCAGAAGTCGTTCGCCTCCGACGGCGGCCTGTGGCTGGCCCTGTTCTCCCCCGCCGCCCTCGCTCGCGTCGAGGAGATCACGGCATCCGGCCGCTGGGTGCCCGACTTCTTCAGCCTGCCGACGGCGATCAGCAACAGCCGCCTCGACCAGACCTACAACACCCCCGCGGTCGCGACCCTCGCGATGCTCGCGAACCAGGTCGAGTGGCTCAACGGCAACGGCGGCCTCGACTGGGCCACCGCCCGCACGAAGGACTCCTCGGGGCGCCTCTACGACTGGGCCGAGGCGAGCGACTACGCAACGCCCTACGTCACCGACCCCGCCAACCGCTCCCAGGTGGTCGCGACCATCGACTTCGACGACGCGATCGACGCCTCCGCGATCGCGAAGACGTTGCGCGCCAACGGTGTCGTCGACGTCGAGCCCTATCGCAAGCTCGGCCGCAACCAGCTGCGGGTGGCCTGCTTCCCGGCGGTCGAGCCCGACGACGTCAGCCGGCTGATCGGCTGCGTCGAGCACGTCGTCGAGCGCCTCGCCTGAGCTCCGCGGGCCCGCACACCCTGGAACCGGGGGTGCACGCTCGGTTCCGGGGTCGTCCCGGCTCACCTACCATTGAGCACTGCGCCCGCCTCCCACGACACGCGGGCATCCCGGTCGGACACCCCCAGGAGGCGTAGTGGACCCGTTCACCGCGTCGGTGTCGACGCCCGTCGGCGACCGGGTCGCCGCCCCGGGCGGTGACGACGGGTCCGGCGACGGGGCCGCGACCGGGACCCTGACCACCGACCGCCCCAGTCCCCCGCGCCGCCCGGCCGAGCCGGTCCGCGGTGACATCCAGGGGCTGCGGGCCGTCGCCGTGCTCATCGTGCTGCTCTTCCACTTCTGGCCCGAGGTGCTCACCGGTGGCTACGTCGGCGTCGACGTGTTCTTCGTCATCTCCGGCTTCCTGATCTCCAGCCACCTCTTGCGGTCCCCGCCCACGACGCCGCGGCGGCTCGGGGCCTTCTGGGCCCGTCGGGTCCGCCGCCTGCTGCCGGCCGCGTCCCTGGTGCTCGCGACGACCCTCGTGGCGTCCATCGCGTGGCTGCCCTCGACGCAGATCCCCGGCGTGGCCCGAGAGACGATCGCGTCCGCACTGTCCGTCGAGAACTGGGCGCTCGCCAGGTCGGCCACCGACTACCTCTCCGCGGAGAACGCCCCCAGCCCGGTGCAGCACTTCTGGTCGCTGTCGGTGGAGGAGCAGTTCTACCTGTTCTGGCCGGTGCTCATCGCGATCATGTGGTTCGTCGGCCGGAACCGCCGCCCGATCGTGTGGTGCGCCACGGGCCTGGGTGTCGTCACGGCGGCATCCCTCGCCTGGTCGGCACTGCTCACCCAGAGCGACCCGCCGGCCGCCTACTTCGTGACGCCCACGCGGGTCTGGGAGCTCGGGCTGGGGTCGCTGCTGGCGGTCGCCGTGCACCTCGGGTGGCGGCTGCGCGGCCCGGTGCTGCGTGCTGCCCTGGGCTGGGTCGGGCTGGCGATGATCGCGTACGCGGCCTTCCGGTTCGACGCCTCGACCCCCTTCCCCGGCACGGCCGCTCTGCTGCCCACGGTGGGCGCCGTCGCGGTCATCGCAGCGGCCACGGACTCGGTGCGGTGGTCGCCGGGGGTCCTGCTCGGCCTGCGGCCCTCCCAGGCGCTCGGCGACGTGTCCTACTCGGTCTACCTGTGGCACTGGCCGGTCGTGGTCATCGCCCCCTATGCGCTCTCCCACGAGCTCACCAACCCCGACAAGCTCGTCGCGGTCGCGGCCGTCGTCGTGGTGGCCGCCCTCACCAAGCGGTTCGTCGAGGACCCGGTGCGGCGCTCGCGCGCCCTCGCGGGCTCACTGCCCCGAAGCTTCGCGATCCTCGCCGCCAGCGTGCTCGTGCTCGGCACGGTCGGGCTGGTCGTCATCCAGCGGTCCGACTCCGCGGTGGCAGCACAGGAGCAGTCGCTCACCGCGAAGCTCACCACCTCGGACTGCGTCGGCGCCGAGGCGATGCGCAACCCGGGTTGCACCTCCATCGAGGGCGCGGAGCTGCTGTCCAGCCCGGCCGTCGCCCGCGCCGACAAGCCGGTCCTCTACGACCAGGGCTGCTGGTCCAACCGCCCGTTCACCGCCCACCCGGTGTGCACCTTCGGCGACCCCGCCGGTGACGTGCGGGTGGCGCTCATCGGCAACTCGCACGCGGGTCACTGGCAGCCGGCCCTCGGCTCGATCGCCGACGACCACGGTTGGCGGCTGGACACCTACCTGGCCTCGCAGTGCTACACGGTCGACCTCCCGCTGGAGTTCGGGTCGGACCGGGCCACCCGCAACTGCCGGGCCTGGAACAAGTGGGCGCTGGCCACGGTGACCCGCGGCGACTACGACCTCGTCGTCATGAGCGACCGCACCTTCCAGCCGATCGTGGGCGTGAAGGCGAGGCGACAAGGCGACGGTTGCCCAGCGGGCCTACGCGGACACCCTGCGCCAGATCACGGCCAGCGGTACACCCGTGCTGGTCCTGCGCGACGTGCCCGCGGCCTCGGTCGAGGTACCGGACTGCGTGGCCGCGCACCTCGACGACGTCGACGCCTGCGCCAGCCCGGCGGAGCTGGCCGTCCAGGCCGATCCCCTCAACGCCGCTGCCCTCGCCGACAGCTCGCAGCTGGTCGACAGCCTCGACCTCACCGACCGGTTCTGCCGCGACGGCCGGTGCCACTTCGTCATCGGTGGCCTGATCGCCTACTTCGACCACGGCCACATGACCACGACGTTCGCGCGCACCCTGGTGCCGGACATCGAGCCGGCCGTGGTGAAGGCGCTGGCCGGCGGCCGGTGAGCCGTTCGCCCGGCGCGCTCAGCCGGATGCCGTGAGGCCCGCGGCAACGCGCTGGGCGAGCCACGCCGACTCCGGCACCAGCCCCGGGTCGCAGACCAGGGTCACCGCGAGCGTGCCCGCGTAGGACAGCACGTCGAACGACACGGCCACGTTGCCCGGGTTGACGGCCACCGGGACGACCGCGAGGACCTCGGCACCGACGACCCGTCGACGCTGCGGTGGCCCCCGCAGGTTGGTCACGAAGGTGTGCACGAGCCGCTGGTGGTCGACGAAGGCCTGGAACGCACCCACGGCGGCGAGGGCATGGAAGAGCGGGGTGAGCACGGCGGCGGACCCGCCGCGGCCGGGCCCGCGCAGCCGTGACCGCTCGGCGACGAGTGCCGCCAGCCGCTCCGCGGGGTCGGGCACGGCCGGCACCCGCACCGGCACGACACCGGTGGCGTTGCCCAGCGTCCCCGCCTCGCCCTGCGCGCGCCGAGACACCGGCACGGAGACGACGACCTCGCCCACCGTCTCGCCCCGGCGAGCGAGCAGGTCGACGAGTGCACCGGTCACGGCGGTGACCACGACGTCGTTGACGCTGGCGCCGTGTGCACGGGCTGTCGCCCGCACCGTGCTCAGGTCGACGCTGGCGACCTCCAGCCGTCGGTCGTCACCGGTGCGGCCGAGCAGGCTGCTCCGGTCGGCGAGCCGAGGTCGGCGCAGGCCGAGCTCGCGCACACCGCCACCGAGCCGTCGCGCCGACCCGGTCGGCACCAGGTGCGAGCGCAGCGCGAACAGCCGCGCCCCCCACGCGTCCCGGGCGAGCACGCCCCAGCTCGGCAGCCGCGCCGGGTTCGGGAGCGGGCCGACCGTCGTGGCAGCGGGCAGGGCGTCGCGGGCGTCGTCGTCGGCCAGCGCGTCGAGCACCGCGAGACCCCCCATGCCGTCGACCAGCACGTGGTGGGCGACGAGGGCGATGCCGGCCACCCGACCTTCGGCGTCCAGCAGCAGGCGCGCTCGCCACAGCGGGCGGTCGAGGCCGAGACGCGTCGTGACCAGGTCAGCGGTGGCGTCGAGCAGGGCCCGGTGCACAGGCCCGGCCGCAACGTCGGGAGCGACGCACCCGTCCACGTGGTGGCGCACGGGGAGGTCGACGGTCACCTCGTCGACGAGGTCGGCGAACCCGCGGATGCCGGCATCCAGCCAGACCGGCCGCCCGCCGCCGGGCGGCGGACGCACCAGCCGCTGCCGCAGTCGCGGTACGGCAGCGGCTCGCTGGAGGAGGGCGGAGCGCACCGCCTGCGCCGGCGGCCCGGCTCCCGCGTCGAGGACGAGGAGCGCGCCGATCGCCATCGGCACCCGCCCGCGGTCGACGGCGAGCTGGAGCGTGTCGTCGGGGCCGGCCCGGTCGATCGTTCGCGATCGTGGTGCCCGCACGACACCAACGTAGGCCGGTCGCCTCCGGGCGCATGCGGCGGGTTCCCGACCTCTCCGTTTAACCGGCGCCGGCCGACCTGCCCGCCAGGGCCCGTCGCTACCGGGTCAACGCGTAGACGAGCGCCACCCCGACCAGGATGCCGAGCACGCCGAGCGTCATCCGCCGACGAAAGAGCGGGGTCACCGGGCGGGCTCCGGGACGGGCACCGTGGCCCGCTCCGACACCACCGGCACCGAGGTCACGCGAACCCGGGGACGACGCTGCGACTCGTAGCTCACCCGCACATTCTCCGACCTCGACAGCCAGAGCGACACCCCGACCAGGACCAGCCCGACGGCGACCGCCCCGATGCCGATCGTCCAGCGCGGCCCGAACTGCTCCGAGATCCAGCCGATGAGAGGGGCGCCAGCGGGCGTGCCGCCCATGAAGATCGCCATGTACAGGGCCATCACCCGGCCGCGCATCTCCGGCGCGACCCGGGTCTGCACCATGGCGTTGGCGGTGGTCAGGGCGGTGAGCGCGGTCAGGCCGACCGGCACCAGGGCCAGGGCGAACAACCAGTAGGTCGGCGCCATCGCGGCCAGGGCCGCGGCCACGGTGAAGCCCGCCAGCGAGAGCAGGAGCACCCGCAGGCGGGGCACCTTGCGGCGCGCCGACAGCAGCGCCGCGGTCAGCGAGCCGACCGCCATGATCGAGCCGAGCAGGCCGAACTCGCCGGCGCCCTTGTCGAACACCTTGGTCGCCATCAGCGCCATGGTGATCTGGAAGTTCATCCCGAACGTGCCGAGCACGAACACCAGCAGCATGACGAGCTGGATGTCGCGCCGCATCCGCACGTAGCGGAAGCCCTCGCGGATGCCGCCGCGCCCCTTCACCCGAGGCGCGGGGCGCAGCTCGCCGGTGCGCAGCCGCAGCAGGGCGACGATGACGAAGACGAAGGTCACCGTGTTGAGCAGCAGCGCCGGGCCCACCCCCCAGAGCGCGATGACGACACCGGCCAGGCCCGGGCCGATGAGGCGGCCCAGGTTGAACGAGGCCGAGTTCAGCGAGACGGCGTTGGTGAGCTGCTCGTCCGGCACCATCTCGGACACGAAGGCCTGGCGTGCCGGGTTGTCGATGGCGGTGACCACCCCTTGGAAGAGCGCGATCGCGTAGACCTGCCACAGCTGGGCCACCCCCGCGACGGCGAGGACGCCGAGCAGCAGGCTCGACACGGCGAGCAGGGTCTGGGTGACGAGCAGGATGCGGCGCTTGCGGAACCGGTCGGCGATCAGGCCGGCCCACGGCGCGAGCAGCAGGAAGGGCAGGAACTGCAGGCCGGTGACGACGCCGAGCGCGGTCGCCGAACCGTCGGTGAGCACGGTGAGCACGAGCCAGTCCTGGCCGACCCGGCCCATCCAGGTGCCGATGTTCGACACCAGGGCCCCGGAGGCCCAGAGGCGGTAGTTGCGGACCTGGAGCGAGGAGAAGGTGGGGCTCACTCGGCGGCCACCCGCTCCAGCAGCGCCGTGGCCTGGGCCAGCACCGCCCGCTCCTCGTCGGTGAGCTTCTCGAGCCGCGCGGCGAACCACTGGTCGCGACGCCGACGGATGTCGCGGATGGTGCGGCGGCCTTCGGGGGTGAGCGACAGGATCACCTGTCGCCCGTCGGCCGGGTCGTCGGCGCGCGCGACGAGGCCGACCTCGACGAGGCCGGCGACGGTGCGGGTCATGCTCGGCGCGCTGACCTTCTCGAAGGCGGCGAGCTCCTTGGGGGTGCGCGGCGCCTCCTCGAGGCGGGCGAGCACGGAGAACTGGTGGGGGGCGACGGGCGAGGTGCTCTCGAAGCGGACTCGGCGCGAGATCCGCATGCACGCCATGCGCAGGTCGCTGGTGAGCCGGTCGCGCTCGCTGCGCGTCATCGTCGGCCCGACCGGCGCGAGGCCGGGAGCGGTCGTGGCCCGGGGCGCGGCCGAGGGTCGCACCGGCGTGCTGGTGGTGGCCATGGCAGTCTCCTCGGGATCGCGAATAGTTAGCACAACTCATTACCTGTGCTAACTATTCCACACACCACGTCCCCGACTCGACTCCTCCCCCGACGCGCGGATGCCGCGCCTCCCTGCGAAGGGGCGGCACGGCATCCGTGGGCAACGTCCCCGCACGTGCGGGGCTTCGTGGGCAGGCGGCGGGGGTGAGCCGCGGGCGTCAGGTCACCAGGTCGGTGAGCGGGGCGATGAGGAAGTACACGGCGAACAGCCCGGCGGTCAGCCACATCATCGGGTGCACCTCACGGGACTTGCCCAGCACCACCTTGATGAGCACGTAGGAGACGAAGCCGGCACCGATGCCGACGGTGATCGAGTAGGTGAACGGCATCAGGATGATCGTGAGGAACGCCGGGATGGCGATCTCGACGTCGTTCCAGTCGATGTACTGCACCTGCTGCATCATCAGGAACCCGACGAGGATCAGGGCCGGGACGGCCGCCTCGTTGGGGATGACCCGCACCAGCGGCGTCACCAGGATGGACACGAGGAACAGCAGGCCGGTCACGACCGAGGCGAGGCCGGTGCGGGCCCCCTCGCCGACACCCGACGCCGACTCGATGTAGGAGGTGTTCGACGAGACACCGGCCGCGCCACCGGCGGCCGCGGCGAGCGAGTCGACGACGAGGATGCGCTGGGCGTTGGGGGGCGTGCCGTCCTCGTCGAGCAGGCCGGCCTCGGCGCCGATCGCCGTCATCGTGCCCATCGTGTCGAAGAAGTCGGCGAGCATCAGCGTGAACACGAGCAGGAGGGTCGCGACGATGCCGACCCGCTGGAAGGAGCCGAGCAGGTTGAACTCGCCGAGCGTGCCGAAGTTGATCGGGTCGAAGGTCGACGGCCAGGCCGGCACGTTGAGGTTCCAGCCGCTCGGGTTGACGATGTTGTTGCCGTCCGCGTCGACCCCGGTGACGGTGGGACCCACCTGAGCGATGGCCTCCACGACGAACGCGACGACGGTCATCGTCAGGATCGAGATGATGATCGCGCCCTTGACCTTGCGCACCCACAGGGTGATGAGCAGCCCCAGGCCGAGGACGAAGACGACCGTCGGCCAGCCGGTGAGCTGACCGCCGACGCCGAGCTCGACGGGCACCGGGCCGACGCCGGTGCGGCGCACGAAGCCGGCGTCGACCAGCCCGATGAGCGCGATGAACAGGCCGATGCCGACCGAGATCGCCACCTTGAGCTGGCTGGGCACGGCGTGGAACACCGCCGTGCGGAACCCGGTGAGCACGAGCACGAGGATGACGAAGCCCTCGAGCACGATCACGCCCATGGCGTCGGCCCAGGTCATCTGGCTGGCGATCGAGAAGGCCACGAACGCGTTGAGCCCCAGACCGGTGGCGAGCGCCAGCGGGTAGTTGGCGTAGACGCCCATCAGGATCGTCATGATCCCGGCCACGAGGGCCGTGCCGGCCGCGATCGCCGCCAGGTTGGGGGTGGCTCCACCGCCGAGGTAGTTGCCGTCGGCGTCCTTGACGAAGCCGAGGATGAGCGGGTTGAGGACCACGATGTAGGCCATCGTGAAGAACGTCGCGAACCCGCCACGCACCTCCTGGCCGACGGTGGAGCCGCGCTGGTGGATGCGGAAGAGTCGTTCGAGGAGGGCGGGGTTCGGCGCGGCTGGCGGGGCCGCGGTCGGGGCGGCGCTCGGGGCTGCCGTCTCGGGCGTCGTGTCAGGGGTGGCATCAGGCATGGCGTGGACCCTAGCGGGGGCACGTTACGGCGGCATGACGCGGGTCCCGAGCGCTCGCCGCGCCCCGTACGCTGGGCCGGTGACCGCGCACGAGCCCCACCCCGAGCACCCTCACCCGGCCCTGGGCACGGCGGCGCCGGTCGAGCCGATCGCGGTGCCGACCCGCCTGCTCGTCGCCGTGGGCACCGGCCTGTGGGCGCTGGCCCTCGTGGTCACCCTCGTCGTGCCGAGCTTCCACACCGGCGACCGGTCGTGGTGGCCCTGGACCTGCGTCAGCGGCATCGCCCTGGGCGCCATCGCCTGGTGGTACGTCGGCCGCGGACACGACAACGCCGCCAAGGCCTGACCGGTCACCGCCCGCGGGGCGCAGGACCGGCCGGGTGCCGTCAGGCCGGGTCGAGCTCGAAGTCGTCGAGGATCGGGGGCGCGATGCGCTCGGCCGTGTGCAGGTCGAGGTCGACCTCCGAGTGCGCACCGCACCCGTGGTCGAGGCTGACGACGCGGGCGTCGGAGGGCGACCACTCGTTCGCGCAGACCCCGAACACCGACCGCAGCGCGCCGGCCATCGGCACGAAGAAGCCGCACGTCGAGCACGGCGCCGGGGCCTTGACGGCCACCGCAGCGCTCGGGCCGGACTCGCCGTCGTACCACCGCTGGGCAGCGGACTCGCGGCCCTCGGCCGACAGCACGCGCGGCCGCCCGAGGCCGAGCTCCCAGAACGCGACCTGGTCGATGTCCTCGTCGCCGGTGGCCTCGAAGCCGGGCTCGAGGTTGGGGTCGTCGGCCACCAGCGGGGTGACGTCACCGGGGCCGACGTCGCCGGGCGCGAGCCGCTCGGCGTAGGGCACCCAGTCGGGCGACAGCAGCGCGCCCTCGCCCGGCACCAGGTTGGCCTCGCAGACGGTGACGACCTTCGAGCGGGGCACCCGGGCCACCGACACCGACCAGCGCCAGCCGAGGTAGGCGCGCGCCGTGCAGGTGAAGTAGTGCGTGGCGAGGCGCTCCTCGACCATCTCCATGCCGAGGTGCTCGCCGACCGCGCCGGCCTCGGCGATCGAGATGGCAGCCTCGCGGGCGGTGTCGACCGCCCCGCGCAGCGTGGGGTCGGTCTTCAGGGCGGCAGTCACAGCTCGAGGTCGCCCGCCACCGCGTGCAGGACCTGGGCGACCTTGTTGCCGTGCTCCTTGTCCGGGTAGTGCCCGCGGCGCAGCGACTCGGAGAGCGAGTCGAGCAGCTTGATGACGTCCTCGACGATGACGACCATCTCCTCGGCCGGCTTGCGGCTGGCCACCCGGCGGTTGGTGGCCACCGACGGGGCGGGGTCGAGGAGGCGCACGGACAACGCCTGGGCGCCACGGCGACCCTCGGCGATGCTGAACTCGATCCGCTGGCCGCCCTTGAGGCCCGCGACGCCCTCCGGCAGCGCGCTGGCCGGGACGAAGACGTCACCCTCACCGGCGTCGCCGGACACGAAACCGAAGCCCTTCTCGGAGTCGAAGAACTTCACCTTGCCAGTCGGCACGGTCCACCTCTTTGTCGCGTCTGCGGGTTCGGCACCCGGACGGGCACCAGCGCCAAGGCTAACCGCTCGCGGGTGTGCCGCGCTGCCGGGTTGTGGATGCCGGCTCCCTCGCGACCCGCTCACCGGCATCCGCACGAAGGATGGGCGCTTCCGGTCGCCGGTGTCGGTCGGGCATGGCACGGTGGTGCGGTGTCAGAGACCACCGAGAACCGGAAGGGGAGTGGCCGGGAGACCCCCGAGGCCGCGCCACGCGACCGGCTGACCCTGCGCGGGTTCTGGAACCAGCTGCCCACGACCGGCAAGTGGCTGCTGTCCACGACGGCGATCTCCACCATCGGCCGGGGCATGACCCTGCCGTTCACGATCATCTACGTGCACGAGGTGCGTGGCGTCCCGCTCGACGTGGCGGGCCTGCTGATGGGCCTGATCGCCGTCGTGGCCCTGGTCGTCACCGGGCCCGTCGGGGCCCTGATCGACCGGCTCGGGGCCCGCGCGGTCGTCATCTGGGGCACCGTCGCCCAGTTCTCCGGTGCGCTCGTGATGGCCTTCGCCACCTCGGTCACGGCGTTCGTCGTGGCGTTCACCCTGCTCGGCATCGCCTTCGGGGTGGGCTGGCCCGGGTTCAACGCCCTGACCTCGAGCATCGTCTCGGGCCCGATCCGCACCCAGTTCTTCGGCATCAACTTCGCCCTGGTCAACCTCGGCATCGGGATCGGCGGCATCGTCAGCGGCTTCCTCACCAACGTCGACCGGCCGGGCACGTTCACCGCGATCTTCCTGGCCGACGCCGCCTGCGCCCTCGTGCCCCTCGGCCTGCTGCTGTGGCCGCTGCGGCACGTCGCCGGCCGCCCCGAGCAGGCACCCGACGGCCGCCCCGCGGTGGCCGGAGCCGGCTACCTCACCATCCTGCGCAAGCCGGCGGTGCTGTGGATCACCGCCCTCACCTTCCTGACGAGCTTCGTGGGCTACGGGCAGATGGAGGCCGGCTTCCCCGCGTTCGCGCGACAGGTCAGCGAGGTGTCGACGCGCACCATCGGCTTCGCCTTCGCCGCCAACACCGCGGTGATCGTCGGCATGCAGTTCCTGGTGCTGCGGTTCATCGACGGGCACCGAAGAACCCGGGTCTTCCTCGCCCTGGTCGGGCTGTGGTCCGCCGCGTGGCTGCTGCTCGGTGCCACCGGGCTGGTGGCCGGCACGATGGCGGCGGCGGCCGGCGTGATCGTCTTCCACGTGCTGTTCGGCCTCGGCGAGACGATGCTGCAGCCCACCGTGCCGGCGATGGTCAACGACCTCGCCAGTGACCGTGACCGGGGCCGGTTCAACGCCGTGTCCGCGGGGGCCTTCCAGATCGGTGCCATCACGGCGCCGGTCGTCGCCGGCATCCTGCTCAACCGCGAGCTCGGCGGGGTGTTCATCGGGGTCATCATCGCCGGGCTCGCCGGCGTCGCGGTGCTGGCGCTGGCTCTGGAGCGCCAGGTCAGCCCGCGGGTCAACGGCATCCTCGACGACCGCTGAGCGCCCCGGCACCCGCGACACGACCGAGCCCCTGGCGCCGTGGCGTCGGGGGCTCGGTCGTGTCGAGGGCGCGCGCGGTCAGCCGACCACCAGGGTCGTCACCTTCATGCCGTCCTTGGCCGCCACGACGTGCACCTGCACGCCGGTGGCGAGCGCGGCGGTGTTGCGGCCGGTCGTGGCGGTGCCGCCGTCGAGCGTGTAGGTGGCCTCGAAGCCGTCGGTGCTCTTGACGGTGAGCGACTTGCCCGCCGTGTAGGCGGTGACCTGGCCGGACTGCACGACCATCACCGTCGGCGTCCCGGTGAGGTTCGTCGTGAACTCACCGTGCAGCACCGCATTCCCGAGCGCGGCGCCGGCACCACGACCCAGACCGTTCGGAATGTTCGGGTTGGCCGGGTTGGCCGGATTGACCGGGTTGGCCCGGCCGGGCGCGTCCTCGTTCCCCTGTCCCCTGTTCTTGTTCTTGTTCTTGCCGTTGCCGTTGCCCCGGCCCATCCCGGCGCCGGGTCCCATCTCGTCGCCCCTGCTGATGCCGAAGTCACCGTCGCCGCCACGGTGGTGCGCCACGACCACCGCGGCCGTCAGCCCGATGCCGGCCACGACGAACAGGGCGGCGAGCACCGCCACCGCGACCAGGGCCGCGCGGCCGCCACCGGTCGAGGTCGCCTCGTTCCACCAGCGCTGCGGCCCGCTGGGTGCGGCCGCTGCCGGGGCCGCAGCCGGCGTCCAGCCCGGCGGCGCCGGGACGGCCGCGGCCGGCGCCGGCTGCTGCGGTGGGAGCGCGGCCGTGTCCGCCGCACCGACCCCCGCGCCACCGTCGGCCTGTGGCAGGGCCGCGGTCTGGTCGGCCGAGGCCGTCGGTGGCTGCTCGGGATGGCCCGGGTCGGGAACGGGGGGGTTCTGGTCACTCATGCCGTCATGATCCGCCGCTCCACCCCCTTTGGCACCACACCGCCGCGAACTCACATCGAACTCACATGAAGTCACCCGCGGACCTCATGCACCGCAGCGTCCGAGGACGCCGCCCCGGTCAGCCTCCGGAGAGGGCGCGCACCACGTTCGACGGCGACGGCCGGCCCAGCTGCCCGGCCATCCACACACTGGTCGCGACCAGGGCGTCGAGGTCGACACCGGTCTGCACGCCGGCCCCGTCCAGGGCCCAGACCAGGTCCTCGGTCGCGAGGTTGCCGGTCGCCGACTTGGCGTAGGGGCAACCGCCGAGCCCACCGGTGGAGGCGTCGACGACACGCACCCCGTCACGCAGGGCCGCCATCGTGTTGGCCAGCGCCTGCCCGTAGGTGTCGTGGAAGTGCACGCCGACCCGGTCCGGGCCGATGCCGGCGCCGTCGAGGGCCGCCAGCAGCCGATGCACGTGCCCGACGGTGCCGACGCCGATCGTGTCGCCGAGCGAGAGCTGGTCGCAGCCCAGGTCCATCAGCCGTCGGCAGACGTCCACGACCTGGTCGACGGGCACCGGGCCCTCCCACGGGTCCCCGAAGCACATCGACACGTAGGCGCGAACCCACAACCCCTCGGCTCGCGACCGCTCGACAACGGGCCGGAACATCTCGACCGACTCGGCGACGCTGCGGTTGAGGTTCTTGCGGGCGAAGGTCTCGGTCGCGCTGCCGAAGACCGCCACGGCACCGACCCCGGCCGCGAGCGCGCGGTCGAGGCCGCGCTCGTTGGGCACCAGCACCGGACGCTGCCGCCCGAGCCCCTCCTCGCCGAGCAGGCCGAGCAGCTCCTCGGCGTCGGCGAGCTGAGGGACCCACCGCGGGTCGACGAACGACGTGGTCTCGACGATGCCCAGCCCGGCGGCGGCAAGGCGGCGGACGAACTCGGCCTTGACCGCGGCCGGCACCACCGTCGACTCGTTCTGCAGGCCGTCGCGGGGCCCCACCTCGTAGATGGTCACCGACCCGGGAAGGGTCGGGTCGGGCTCGACCTGCGGCAGCGGAAGTCTCACGACCCGATCCTGACACGACTTCCGGCGGCGGATGCCGCGCGGGCGCATCTGCGCGCCCGCGCAAGCACGGCACGCCTGGGTCCGGCAGCCGCTAGCCTCGTGCGCGGCGGCGCCGACCGGCACCGCCGGACGCGCGAGGACGGCCGAAACATGAGCGACAACACCGACCCGGGCTCCACCGGCGACGGGTTCGACGACCCGACCGCACCGGCGTGGACCAGCCCGGAGCCGGCCCCACCGACCCCGCCGGTCACCGACGAGCCACCGGTGGCCCCGCCGTCCCCCTACGCCGCGCCGCAACCTGCACCGGCGGCGGATCCGTACGCCCCGGCCCCGTACGGGCAGAACCCCTACGGCCAGAACCCATATAGCCCGAACCCGTACGGGCAGGGCCAGCAACAGCCGTACGACTCTCCCGCGTACGGCCAGACCCCGTACACCCAGCCGTACGGCTCCACCGCGTACGGCCAGGCCCCGTACTCGCTGCCGCCGGCGCCGTACGGTGCGCCGCCGGTGAAGAACACCAGCGCCATCGTGCTGACGGTCGTCTCGGGCATCGCCACCGTGTTGTGCTGCTTTTTCGGAGTGCCCTCCCTGGTCGTCGGCATCGTCGCCCTGACCCGCCAGTCCACCGACCCGCAGGGCGCCGCACGGTTGGCCCGCTACGGATGGATCACGTTCGCGGTGATGGCGGTCCTGGCGGTGGCCGTCGTGATCGGGTTCATCGCCTTCGGCACGTTCGAGGGGTCGATCCAGGACGACTACGAAGGGCTCTGACGGGTCGAAGATCCCCAGCCGACATCCAGCCAACTCACAGGTTCGCGCGGCAGACTGGACACGTGACCACCCAGACACCCGAGGCACGCCTTCTCGTCGTCGAGGACGAGCCCAACATCCGAGAGCTCCTCGCGACGTCCCTGCGCTACGCAGGGTTCGACGTCGCCACTGCCGCCAGCGGCACCGAGGCCCTGCGCGTCGCGGGCGACCACCACCCCGACCTGTGCGTGCTCGACGTGATGCTCCCCGACATGGACGGCTTCACCGTCACCCGCCGGCTGCGTGAGCAGGGCCGCCAGCTGCCGATCGTCTTCGTCACGGCCCGCGACTCGGTCGACGACAAGATCAAGGGCCTCACCGTGGGCGGCGACGACTACGTCACCAAGCCGTTCAGCCTCGAGGAGGTCGTGGCCCGCATCCGCGCCGTGCTGCGCCGCACCCGGGGCGAGGCCGACGAGGACCGCCAGGTGATCGCGTTCGAGGACCTCGAGCTCGACGAGGACTCGCACGAGGTGCGCCGCGCCGGGCGGGTCATCGAGACCAGCCCGACCGAGTTCAAGCTGCTGCGCTACCTGATGCTCAACCCGAACCGCGTCCTGTCCAAGGCGCAGATCCTCGACCACGTCTGGGACTACGACTTCCGCGGCGAGTCCGGCATCGTCGAGTCCTACATCTCCTACCTGCGACGCAAGATCGACACCGATGGCCTCCCCCCGCTGATCCACACCAAGCGCGGCGTCGGCTACGTCCTGCGGCTGCCTCCCCAGGCCTGATGGGCTCGACGCCCACACCGCGTAGCGACCGCGGGCCCGTTGCCCGCGTCGTGCGCCAGCTCGAGGCGGTTCCGTTGCGGACCCGCCTCGTGGCGATCGTGGGCACCCTGGTCGGCGGGGCCCTGATCCTCACGAGCCTCGCGACGGCCTTCCTGATGCGCTCCGACCTCATGGACGGCGTCGATGCCGCGCTGCAGTCGGTGGCCCGCCCGGTCGCGGCCCAAGCCCTGGCCGACCTGAACAGCAGGGATCCGGGATTCCCGTCCAACTACGCGTTCGAGCTGCAGAGCCAGTTCGGCACCTTCAGCCGGCCCCCCACCGGGGCCACCGCGACGCCCGACCTGCCCGACCTGTCGGTGCACGACCCGCGGGTGATCAGCGGGGAGCCGTTCACGGTGCCGTCGGAGTCCGGCCCGCTGGAGTGGCGCTTCGTCGCCGGCCGGGTGTCGAACTCGACCGCGACGTTCGCGGTCGGCATCCCGTTGAGCACCGTGAACCACACGGTGGCCCGGTTGCTCGTCACGACGGCGGTCATCGGCACGCTCGCACTCATCGGGTCCATCGTCCTGGCCTGGTTCGCCGTGCGCCGCGCCTTCCGCCCGTTGACGCGCATCGAGGACACCGCGTCCGCCATCGCCAACGGCGACCTCACCCAGCGCATCCCGGTGCGGCAGGCCGACGACGAGGTCACCTCGCTCGCGCGCAGCCTCAACGTGATGCTGGCCCGCATCGAGTCATCCTTCGCCGTGCGCGAGGCCAGCGAGGAACGGATGCGCCAGTTCGTCGCCGACGCCTCGCACGAGCTGCGCACCCCCCTCGCCACGGTGCGCGGGTACGCCGAGCTCTACCGGCAGGGCGCCGTGCCCGACAGTGCCGCCGTCGGGTCCGCCATGGAGCGCATCGAGGCCGAGTCGACCCGGATGAGCGGGCTCGTCGAGGACCTGCTGACGCTGGCCCGGATCGACGACGCCCCCGTCGTCGAGACCACGCAGGTCGACCTCACCGTCCTGGCGGCGGATGCCGTCGCCGACGCCCGCGTCCGAGCGCCGGAGCGCCGCATCTCGCTGCTCGGGCTCGACAGCCCGGTCGCGCCGACCGTGGTGCGCGGCACCGAGTCCCGGCTGCGCCAGGTGGTGACCAACCTCGTCGCGAACGCCCTGCGGCACACCCCGGACGGCACCCCCGTCGAGGTGGCCGTCGGGCACGACACCGGCGGTGTCGCCCTCGAGGTACGAGACCACGGGCCCGGCGTGCCCGACGAGGTCGCGACCAAGGTGTTCGAGCGGTTCTACCGGGCCGACCCCGCACGTGGCCGCACCGGCGGCGGCGGCAGCGGCCTCGGGCTCGCGATCGTCGCGGCGATCGTGGCGCAGCACCACGGCCGGGTGGGTGTGGCCCCGACCCCCGGCGGCG
Organism: uncultured Actinomycetota bacterium; assembly: GCA_963695175.1. GTDB lineage: Bacteria > Actinomycetota > Actinomycetes > Actinomycetales > Dermatophilaceae > Fodinibacter. The sequence goes on along the minus strand of CAVOGG010000004.1, from coordinate 1,023,963 downwards.
GCGCGACCTTCGTGGTCCGCCTTCCACAGGAGACTCCCAGCCTCTGATCAGGGGTCTTGCACCTCGCCGGGGTTGACTGGCGTCAAGTCAGACCGACCGACCGAGCGAGAAGGAGCTCCCCGATGAGCGAGCAGCACCCCACCCCCCAGTGGTTCACCCCCGGTGGCGGCACCACGACGGCGCCGCGGTACGAGGGTGCCGGTGCGCCGACCACGGAGATGCCCGTGGGCTACGGCGCCTACGGCGCCACTCCCCCGCCGATGGGCCCGCGCGGTCCGCTGGGCCAGCCCGCCCCGCAGGCGCCCGCCCCCAAGCCGGCCAAGCGCGGCGTCGGCCAGCTCACCGCCGTCGCGGTGCTCGCCGCCCTGCTCGCCTCCGGTGGCACCGCCGCCGCGGCCCACTACTGGGCCGACGACACGCAGGCCGGCGCCGCCTCCACCTCGGCCACCCAGCTCGGCAGCAACGCCTCGGCCCCGGTCAAGCAGGGCACCGCGTCCGCACCCGACTGGACCGCCACGGCATCCGTCGTCTCGCCGAGCGTCGTGAGCATCACGGCCACCCTCGCCCAGGGTGGGGCGCAGGGGTCGGGCGTCATCATCGACAAGACGCACGTGCTCACCAACAACCACGTGGTGTCCGGCGCCGAGAAGCTCACCGTCACCATGTCCGACGGCCGCACCTACGACGCCGAGATCCGGGGCACCGATCCCTCGACCGACCTCGCCGTCATCACCGTCAAGAACGCCCCGAGTGACATGGCCCCGATCGCAATCGGCAACTCCGACAAGATCGCCGTCGGTGACCCGGTCATGGCCGTGGGCAACCCCCTCGGCCTGGCCGGCACCGTCACCACGGGCATCGTCAGCGCGCTCAACCGCCCGGTCACCACCGAGGCCGAGAGCGACACCCAGGGCGACGGCAGCCAGGCCGACCCGAACGGGCAGGCCCAGACCCAGGCCGACCCGGTCGTGACCAACGCGATCCAGACCTCCGCGGCGATCAACCCCGGCAACAGCGGTGGCGCCCTGGTCAACGCCAGCGGCCAGCTCATCGGCATCAACTCGGCCATCGCCTCGCTCGGCGCCTCGTCCGGCGGCCAGTCCGGCAGCATCGGCATCGGGTTCGCGATCCCGGTCAACGAGGCCACCTCGATCGCCAAGCAGCTCATCGACAACGGCGTCGCGGCGCACGCCTACCTCGGCGTGACCCCGAAGGACGGCAGCGCCAGTGACGGCTCGGCCACCCGCGCCGGCGCCGAGGTCACCTCGGTGGGCAACGACACCCCCGCCTCCAAGGCCGGGCTGAAGGAGGGCGACGTCATCGTCGCCGTCAACGGCGCCCCGGTCGACTCGGCCGACTCCCTCATCGGCCACGTCCGCGAGAAGACCGCCGGCGACGAGGTCACCCTCACCGTCCTGCGCGACGGCAAGAGCGTCGAGGTCAAGGCCACCCTGGCGGCCAAGCCCACCACCAACAACGGCTGACCCGCACCGCGTCGACAGGCGCCTGACCACGCAGATGAGTCTGCGTGCTCAGGCGCCTGTTGCCGTCCCGGCCCGATGGTTGGGGCATGAGCCACCGCGCCTCCGTCCTCCAGCTCGAGTCCGACTTCGCCGACGCCATGAACCGCATGTACGCGGTGGGCAACGGCCTCGCCCGCCTGCGCTCCGAGATCGACCGCGAGGATGCCGTGGGCCTCGCCCCGCGCGCCGTCCACCGCGCGCCGGTCGCGCCGCGTCCCGGTCGCGACGGTCCCTGCGGCTACGGCCGCCACGGCCGGGGGCCCGGCGCCGACCGCCCCCGCGACGCCCGGCTGGACGCCCCCGGGGCCGTCGACCGCTCCCCCGCCGCGCGTTGCCCCGCTCGCGCCGCCGGTCGCCTGGTACCGCCGCGAGGGTGCCGTCACCCGCGTGCTGGCCGTCGCCGGAGCCGTCATCACGATGGCCGGGGTGGCCATGCTCCTCGTGCTCGCCGCGCAGCGCGGGTGGTTCGGTCCCGGGGCACGGGTCGGCGCCGGCGCCGCGCTCGCCGCGGTGCTCGCCTGGCTCGGGGTCCGCGGCGGCGAGACCGACCGTCGCGCCGGGAAGGCGGTCGGGAGCGCCCCGGTGGCCCTGGTCGCCACCGGCGCCGCGGCCGCCTACCTCGACGTCGTGGCCGTCACCAGCGGCTACGGCTGGGTCGCGCCGGCCCCCGGACTCCTGCTCGCCGGCCTGGTCGCCCTCGGTGGGCTGCACCTGGCCCGCCGTTGGGGCAGCGAGCTGCTCGCCGTGCTCCTCGTGCTCGGTGCGGCGGTCCTGGCACCCGTGGTGGCCCAGGGCGGCGGCTGGGTCGTGTCCGCCTTCCTCGGGGTCCTGTGCGTGGCCGGGTGGTGGGCCGGCGGGGACCGGACCAGCCCGGCCCTGACGATGGTGCGCGTCCTCCCGGTCACCTTCGCCCTGCTCGCCGGCGCCGTGGACGCACCCCTGGGTGGCGTCGACGCCGTCGGCCGGCTCGGCGTGGCCGTCGCCGTCCTCGCGGCAACGCTGGTCACCTCCGCCATCTCGGTGCGCCGCGACGCCCGGGACGTGTCGTCCTCGGTGGCCGTCGCGCTGCTGGCCTCCGGCCTGCTCGCCACGTCGGTGGCGCTGGCCGACCCCCCTCGCACGCTGGTCCTGGCCGGCGCGGCGGCCCTGCTCCTCGTCGTCGCGACGAGCCTGTCGCGGCGCCCGATCGGTCCGCTCGCCGGCCACCTGGTCATCACGGTGGGCGCGGCCGGAAGCGTCTTCGCGGTCCTCGCCGTCATCTCCGGCGCCCCCGAGCGGTTCGTCACCACCGGGCTGCTGCTCCTCGCCCTGGCGGGGCTCGCCGCGGCCGGGGCGAGCAGGTCGCGCACCTCCCTGGCCCTCGCCGCCGGCGTCACGCTCGTGGCCGTCCTCGGCTGGGCGCAGCACCCGATGGCCACCGTCACGGCATCCGCCGCCGGGGCGCACGACATGGTCGTCGCGCTGCTCGACAGCATCCTCGTCGCGGCCGTCGTCGCCACCGGGCTGTGGGCCGTCGGCGCCCAGCGTGGGCTCGGCCGCGACGTGCGGCTGACCGCGACCGTGGTCGCCTGGGTGCTCGCCCTCGGCGCCTCGACCACCGTGTTCGTCGCCCTCGGCACCCTGCTCGGCGCCGAGGCCGGTGACACCGCGCTCGGCTTCACCATCGGCCACGCGGTCGCCACCGTGACCTGGATGCTGGCCGCCGCGTGGCTCCTCCTCATGGGTCTGGAACGGTCCCGCGACGCCGACCTCACCCTACGAACAGGCCTGGTGCTGGCCGGGATCAGCGTCGCCAAGCTGTTCCTCTTCGACCTGGCGGCGATGAGCGGGCTGGTGCGGTCCGTCGCGTTCATCGTCATCGGCCTGCTCCTGCTCGCCATCGGCAGCCGGTACGCCAAGGCCTACGAACACAGCCGTCTCTCTGCGTGACGTCCGGGCGCGCGGGGTGGCACAGTGGCCCGATGGACGCGCTCAGGGGGCGATGGCGGGCGGACTGCGCCAGCGTGGCCGCGCACGCGACGGCCGAGACCGTCGACGAGATCGGCATCGACCTGCTGCGGCGGTGGCACGAGCCGCACCGGCACTACCACGACGCGACCCACCTGACCGAGGTGCTCGCGGCCGTCGACGCCCTGTGCGCCGTCGAAGGCGTCAACGGCTCGAACCACGCCGTGGCCGCGCTGGCCACCTGGTTCCACGACGCCGTCTACGCGGTCGACCCGGCGGCGGACAACGAGGCCGAGAGCGCGACGCTGGCTGCGCAGCAGCTGGGTCGGCTCCCCGTCGACCCCGACCTGGCCGCGCGGGTCGTCGCCGTGGTGCTCGACACGGCATCCCACGAGCTGACGTCGCAGGCGTCGTCCGACCCGGCCCGGGTGGTGGTGCACGACGCCGACCTGTGGGTGCTGTCCGCCCCGGTGGCCCGGTTCGACGAGTACTGCGCCCAGGTGCGCGAGGAGTACGCGCACGTGCCCGTGGCGCGCTACGCGGCCGCCCGCACCGAGGTGCTGCGGCCGTTCCTCGTGCGCGACCACGTGTACCGCACCGCCCACGCACGGGCCGAGTGGGAACCGTCGGCGCGCGAGAACCTGGCGCGCGAGATCACCCGCCTGGCGGGCTGAGCACCGCGGCGGCCAACGCCCACCAGAACTGGTCGGAGCACTCGCGCTCCAGCTCGGCCCAGGTCATCCACCGGCGGTCGGAGGTGTCGTCGAGCTCGGTGGTGAGGGGAGGGCGCCGACCCGGCACCCGCACCCGGAACACCTGGAGGAGATCGCGCCCTTCCTGCCACAGGCCGCCCGCGGAACGGCCGTGGAACCGCTCGTAGCCGCGTGGCTGGAGTGCGTCTCCGGCGACGACCAGTCCGGTCTCCTCCCGGATCTCGCGGACAGCGTTCTCGCGCACCGACTCCCCCGGCTCACGCCACCCGCCCGGCGACCCCCACTGACCACGCCGGACCGAGAAGACGACGGCGAAGTCCCCGGCGTCGTCCTGCACGAAGGCCATCGCTGCGAACACCCGGGCCTCGTCGGCCTCACGGTCGGACCTGATCAGGTCGACGTCGGCCGTCGTGCCGTCGGCGAACCGGATGCCGCGCACCCGGGCCACGCCCTTGTCGCCGCGCCGCTTCTGCATCCGCAGGCCGCTCGCCTGCAGCGCCCGGAGCAGGTCGCGTGCCGGGGTCGGTCGCGCACCGGCGGCGACGACGGACGCGTAGCGCTCCTCGGGGATGTCGTAGTGGTCGCCCTCGAAGCCGCGCTCCGGGATGCCGACCGAGCGCGCGAAGCGGTGCAGCTCGTCGAGGCTGGTGTCGCTGACCAGGTGCGACCACCGACGGCCGTGCGCCTCGGGTCGAGGCGGGTCGATGAGGATGGCCACCCCCAGAGCGTAGGTGCGGCACGTCCGTGCGGCGGGGCGAGGGCCTGTGGACAACCGCCGGGCGCTGTCTCCGGCTCGACCTACGCTCTCGGAAACGGGCGCACCACCCCGGCGCGCCCACCACGAAGGGGGAGCGCCGACATGAGCGCACAGTTCCAGGTCGACACCGACCGCATCGCCGCGGCGGCCGGTGACGTCGCCCGCATCTCGGCCGAGATCGAGGGCCAGGTCGGGGTGATGCTGGCCCGGCTCACCGGTCTGCAGGATGCCTGGACCGGCACCGCGTCCGCCCAGTTCCAGGGGGTCGTCGCGCAGTGGCGGGGCACCCAGCAGCAGGTTCGGGCATCGCTCGACTCGATCGGCCAGGTGCTCGGCGCTGCCGGGTCGCAGTACGCCGAGGCGGAGGCGAACGCCACCCGGATGTTCAGCTGACCCGGCCCGAGGCGCTCAGGTGAGGTCGAGCTTCATCCCCTTGTGGGAGTCGACCCAGCCGAGCCGCTCGTAGAAGCGGTGGGCACCGACCCGGCGACGGTCGGTCGTCAGCTGTGCCACCACGGCGCCGCGTGCCCGCCCGACGTCGGCAGCCCAGCCCAGCAGGGCCTGGCCCAGCCCGGCTCCCCGTTCTGGGCCCGCCACGCGCACGGCCTCGACCTGCATCCGCAGCGCGCCCCGACGTGAGAGCGTGCGAAGGAAGGTCAGCTGCAGGGTGGCGACGGCCTCGCCGCCCTGTCGCGTCACGACGACGAGCAGCTGGTGCGGGTCGGCGTCGATCTCCTCGAACGCGCGTCGGTAGTCGAGCGGCAGGCCGGCTGCAGGGGCGGACTCCCGCGTGGAGCCCAGCTCGTCGTCGCGCAGCAGGGCGACGACCGCTGGGACGTCGTCGACCGTGCCCCGGGCGACGACGTAGCAGCGTTCACCCACGTGCAGCTCGTGCGGCAGGTCGTCGGCAGGCGGTGAGGAACCCACGTGAACGACCCTATTCAGTCGCGATGGCGCGCAGCACGTCGAGCCGTGCCGCGCGGCGGCCGGGCCACAGGGCTGCGAGCACCCCGACCAGCCCGGCCACGAGCACGAACCCCACGAGCTGGGCGCCCGGCACCGCGAGCACGTCGAGCCCGTCGTCGGCCAGCGAGCGCTGCAGGGCCAGCGCGAACGCCAGGCCCACGACGATCCCCAGCACCGCGCCGAGCAGGGCGATCGCCACCGCCTCCAGCCGCAGCATGGTGCGCAGCTGGCGGCGGCTGAGGCCGACGGCCCGCAGCAGGCCGATCTCGCGGATCCGCTCGATCACCGACAGTGCCAGGGTGTTGACGATGCCGAGCACGGCGATGACGACGGCCAGGCCGAGCAGGGCGTAGACGATGAAGAGCAGCCGGTCGATCGGCTGGCGCTGCTCGGCCGCGAACTCGGCCTGGTCGTTGACGCTCACCGTCGGCAGGTCCGCGACCACCGCGTCGAGCCCGGCCGACAGCGCGGCACGGTCGGTGCCCGGCTGGGCGGTGACGTAGACGGTTCGGTCGGTCGGCGGCACGCCGATGGCCTCGAACCCCTCGAGCGACATCGTGAGGTCCGAGCCGAGAACGCTGTCGGGCACGTAGGTGGCGACGACGGTGGCCTCGGTCTCCTCGCCGGCATAGCCGATCGTCACGGTCGACCCGACCGCGAGACCCTTCTCTCGCGCGAAGTCCCCCGAGAGCGCCGCTGACCCGGCGTCGAGCGCCGACAGCGAGCCGGTGGTGACCTCGGGGTCGGCGACAGCGGCGATGGCCGCGGGGTCGACGGCAGTGGCGAAGTCCCGGTCGCCGTCGACCTGGAGCAGCGCTCCGCGCACCTGAGCGACGGCGGCGACGCCCGGGACCTGTTCGATCTCGCGGGCCACGGTGCTCGAGAACGGCTGCCCCACGGGGTTGGTGACGATGTAGTCGGCGACGATGTCCTCGGCCAGGGTCTTGTCGAGGCTGGCCTTGGCCGAGGCCCCGAGCACCGCCATCATCGTCACGAGAGAGACGCCGATCATCAGGGCCGAGGCGGTCGCGGCGGTGCGGCGAGGGTTGCGCAGGGTGTTCTGTTCGGCCATCAGCCCGACGGCACCGAATCCTCGCCGGTAGAGCCAGCCCAGCCCAGCCAGCACCGGCCGGCCGAGCACCGGGCTGAGCAGGGCGGTGCCGACGAGGACCCCGAAGGCGCCGGCCCCGAGCACGTAGGTGGGCTCCGAGCCGACGCCGAGCAGGCCGGCGGCCATGCCCGCGATGCCCGCGGCGAGGAGCACCACGCCCACCGTGAGGCGCCACTTCAGGCCGCTCTCGGCCAGTGCCACGTCGTCGCGCATCGCGGCGACGGGGGGCACCCGGCCGGCCCGTCGCGCCGGCAGGTAGGCGGCCGCCAGGGTGACGAGCACCCCGACGACGAGGCTCACGACCACCGTGCGCGGCTCGAGCACCAGTGCGTTCTTGCTGAGGTCGAGCCCGAACCGCCCGAAGACCTCCTTGATGCCGATGGCGAGCAGCACACCGAGGCCGACCCCGACCGCCGACCCGACGAGCCCGACAAGGCCCGCCTCGAGGAGCACCGACCGCGCCACCTGCCGCCGGCTCGCGCCGATGGCCCGCAGCAGGGCCAGCTCGCGACTGCGCTGGGCCACGAGGATCGAGAAGGTGTTGACGATGAGGAAGGCACCCACCGTCAGGGCGATGCCCGCGAAGACGAGCAGGAAGGTGGTGACGAACGACAGCGCCTCGTCGATCCGGCTGGCCGCGCGGGCGGCGGTGGCGTCTCCGGTCGCAGCCTGGGTGTCCTTCGGGAGGGCCTTGGTGACGGAGGCGAGCAGCTGCTCCTGGCTGGTGCCGGGGGCCGCCGTCACCCACACCTGCGAGAAGGCATCGTCGCCCTGGAGGAACAGGTCCTGGGCCTGCGCGGTGTCGAACATGACGACGCTCGCACCGACGAGGGTCGACCCCCCGAACGCGGCCGTGCCGACCAGCGTCGCCTCGAGACGAGGCTGCTCGGTGGCGGTGACGAGCGGCACCGTGTCGCCCACGACATAGCCGGCCTTGCCGGCGGTCGTGTCGTCGAGCACGATCTCGCCCACGGCGCCCGGCCACCGACCGCTCTCGAGCGTCGCCACGGGAACCCCGTTGGCGGCGGGCCCGGTGGTGTAGTTGACGGCGATCCCGGGAGGCCCCGAGCCACCGATCAGCTTGCCGTCCCTGCCGACCACGAAGGTGCCGAAGCTGGTGATGCGGCCGTCGGCCCGCGCCGCGCCGGGCACGGCGGCCAGCTCGTCGACCAGCGACGCCGGCACGCTGCGCGACCCCGAGGTGCCACCGCCGAAGCCGCCGCCGCTGTCGGCCGAGGTGCCCGGCCGCACGATGACGTCACCGACCGCACCGCTGGTCAGCCCGGTGAAGGCCTGGCCCAGCGTGTCGGTGAAGACGTAGGAACCGGACACGAACGCCACGCCCAGGATGACCGCGAAGGCGCTGAGGAAGAGCCGGAGCTTTCGCGCGAAGACGCTGCGCCAGGTGGCTCGCAGCACGGGTCAGGCCCCGGCAGGCTGGTCGAGCCGGGCCATCGCCGCGAGCACACGCTCGGGGGTGGGGGCGCGCAGCTCCTCCACCACGCGGCCGTCGGCGAGGAACACCACCCGGTCGGTCCAGCTCGCGGCACCCGGGTCGTGGGTCACCATGACCACGGTCTGCCGGTGGGTGTCGACCACCCGGCGCAGGAATCCCAGCACCTCGGCGCCGGACGTCGAGTCGAGGTTGCCGGTGGGCTCGTCGGCGAAGACCACGTCCGGGCGGCCCACGAGGGCCCGGGCACAGGCCACCCGCTGCTGCTGGCCGCCGGAGAGCTCGCTCGGCCGGTGACCCAGCCGGTCGCGCAGGCCGACGGTGTCGATGACCTCGTCGAACCAGGCGGGGTCCGGGCGACGCCCCGCGATGGCCGACGGCAGCTCGATGTTCTCGCGCGCGGTGAGGGTGGGCACCAGGTTGAAGGCCTGGAAGACGAAGCCGATGCGGTCGCGGCGCAGCTCGGTGAGGTGACGCTCCTTGAGCGTGGTCAGGTCGACGTCCCCGAGGAAGACGTGCCCCGCGGTCGCGTCGTCGAGGCCGGCGGCGCAGTGCATCAGGGTCGACTTGCCCGAGCCGGACTTGCCCATGATCGCGGTGAACTCACCGGCGTAGAGGTCGAGTGTGACGTCGTCGAGCGCGACCACCCTGGTCTCGCCCGACCCGTAGACCTTGCTCAGCCCCTCGACCCGGGCGGCGGCCAGTCGCTCACCGGTCTCGCTGGCGGGCGCGTTGGTGAGGGTCATGGTGGTCCTTCGGTGCGGGCCGGGGTGCGGCCGGGCGGGCGAGCCGGTACGCGAACCTGTCGCGCGCCGCCTCCTGCCCCACCAACGCTAGGCGACCGGCCCGGTGTTCCGCCGTCGTGGTCAACCCTGAACGGACCCCGAGGGCACCCTGGCCGTCGCGGGCAGCGGGTCGAGGCTCACGGCATACACCTGCTGCAGCCGCGGGCGGGCCTCGTCGCCCTCCACGACCCCGGTCGCCCAGGTCAGCGCGAGCTCGTTCTGCCCGACGGTGACCAGGGAGATGTTGTTGTCGAACCAGGGCCCGTCGGTGACCGTCCACGGGTAGTCGGGGCTCGGGACGTCGGGCGAGTGGGTCGCGATGAACCGCATCGGCCGCACCAGCGACTTCGCGAACAGCGACACGAACACCCGCACGCCCCGCGGCATCGGGTTGCGGATCGGCGAGCACACCGCCTGCAGCACCCGCGACTGCGCCCCCAGCCTCAACGGGTCGGTGACCTCGGCGAGGTAGGAGTTGTGCACGTCGCCGGAGAGGAAGGTGATCGTCTGCGGCGCCGGGCCGCGCTCGCCGCGGGCCACCTGCATGACCAGCTCGAACAGCTCGTCGAAGCCCTCGTTGAAGGCGGCCCAGTGCTCGAGGTCGATGCTGCGCCGCAGCTTCTCGGCGGCCCGGGCCACGGTGCGGCCGTACGCGCCCTGGGCCAGTACCTCGTCCATCGCCTCGAAGTCGTGCAGCCCGGGGGGCAGGAGGAACGGCAGCGAGGTGCCGATGAACAGGTGGCGCACCCCGCCCTGCAGCACGTCGTCGACCCAGCGCAGCTCGTCGGCGTCGAGCATCGAGCGCCCGTCGGGTCGCAGCTCGCGGGCGGCCCGCGAGTCGATGACGACCAGGGTGCTGTCGCCGAGCGCACGCGTGTAGCTCCACCGGTACGACGTCGGGTCGGCGTCGGAGCGGGCCGCGAGCGCGTCGACGCGCGCGGTCAGGTCGAGCTCGTCGGTGGCGCCGGAGGCCTGGTGCTCGACGACCTTGCACCAGACCTCCTCCTGCGCCAGCTCGGCCGGGGAGAGGTTGCCCAGGTGCTGGTACAGCCAGTACGAACCGAGCCCCGAGACGATGCGCTCCTGCCACCACGTCGTCGTGCGGATCTCGCGTTGCCACGACCACGAGGTGTTCCAGTCGTCACGGATGTCGTGGTCGTCGAAGATCATCGCCGACGGCACGGTCGACAGCACCCACCGGATCACCTCCTCGCTCCAGGCCAGCCGGTAGAGCTCCGCGTACTCGACGAAGTCCTTGATCTCCAGACCCGGCGGCTCGTCGAGGCTGCGCCGCGCGGCCATGAACTCCTCGAGCTCCGCGTGCGGGGTGGTGTCGGCGTAGACCTGGTCGCCGAGCAGCAGCAGCACGTCCGGCCAGCGCACCTCGGCGTCGTCGCGCAGCGCCAGAGCCAGGGTGCGCAGCGCGTCGACGCCGTGGGCCTTGTTGCCCTCGGCGTCGTGCGGCCCAGTCGTGCGGCAGGTGCCGAACGCGAAGTGCGGCAAGCGGTTCGGGTCGAGCGTGCGGATGCGGCTGGGCGGCATCCCGGGTCGCGGCCAGACGGGCACGTCGTCGACGCGCACGGCGTAGGTGTCGTCGGTCCCGGGGAGCAGCCCGTCGAGCACGACCAGGGCGTAGTGCGACCCGTGCACCGCCACCGTCGCGGCGCTCCACGAGCGGTCGGCGCGTTCGACGGTGACCCGAGCGGATGCCGCGGTGCGCACCCACACGGTCGCGGACGTCTCGTCGACGTAACGGAGCATCGGGCCGAGGATGAGCGGCTCGTCCACCGCGGGGTTGGTCATGGGGGCCATCCTGCTCCCGCGCGCTGCGTCGTGGCGGCGTGCAGGCACGGCGAGCGTCGGGTGGGTGACCCCACGCCGATGGACCGCTACGGTGGCGCGCATGGCAGCGGGCGAGGGCAGCACGAACGGGCTGGACCAGCCGGAGGTCCGGGCCTGGCTGGCCCGTCTCGAGACCGAGGCGGCGGTGCTGCCCGAGCAGCGGCGCACCGAGCTGCGCGCCAGCGTCGAGGACTACCTGGCCGACGCGACCCGCGACGCCGGCCCGGACGGCGGCCGGGCCGCCGAGCGCGCCATCACCGAGCTCGGGTCGCCGGCCGCGCTCGTGGCCGAGGCGGGCGGGTATGCCCTGTCCCCCGTCGACGCCCTCGGCCCGGCCGACGACGCCGTGGACGTCATCGGCGGTGCGCCGTGGCTGGAAGCGGCGACCGTGACGCTGCTCGCGCTGTCGGTCGTGCTGGCCCTCGTGCCGGCGACCGAGGCGTTCGCACCGGTGCCGTGGTTCGTCGGCACCCTGCTCGTGCTCCTCTCGCGCCGGTGGGGCGCGGGCGACAAGGCGCTGGCCGTGCTGGCCTTCGGCGTGCTGGGCGTGCCGCTCCTGCTGCTGGGGCGCGACGAGCTGCCCACCGCGGCCAGCCTGGTCGTGTCCGTGCTGCTCGTCGCCTTCTGGGTCGGCGCCGCCGCGCGGCTGCTGCTGCGCGCCCACTCGCCGCGCGAGCAGGCGCGGGGCCTGCGGATGCGCTGAGCACCCAGCTGCACACGGATGCCGCGAGGGCGGCCCCCGTAGTGGGGACCGCCCTCGTGTGGTTCAGCCGGGTGGCTGGGTCACGAGCTGTCGCTCAGAACCCCATGCCGCCCATGTCGTCGCCACCGGGCATGGCCGGTGCGGCCTTCTCCGGCTTCTCGGCGATGACGGCCTCGGTGGTGAGGAACAGCGCCGCGATGGACGCCGCGTTCTGCAGCGCGGAGCGCGTCACCTTGGCCGGGTCGATGATGCCGGCCGCGATGAGGTCGACGTACTCGCCGGTCGCGGCGTTGAGGCCCCAACCCGACTCGAGGTGCGCGACCTTCTCCGCGACGACGCCACCCTCGAGGCCGGCGTTGATGGCGATCTGCTTGAGCGGGGCCTCGATGGCGACGCGCACGATGTTGGCACCGGTCGCCTCCTCGCCCGTGAGGTCGAGCTTGGCGAACGCGACCTTGCCCGCCTGGATGAGCGCGACGCCGCCACCGGCGACGATGCCCTCCTCGACGGCCGCCTTGGCGTTGCGCACGGCGTCCTCGATGCGGTGCTTGCGCTCCTTGAGCTCGACCTCGGTCGCCGCGCCCGCCTTGATGACGGCGACGCCGCCGGCGAGCTTGGCGAGGCGCTCCTGGAGCTTCTCGCGGTCGTAGTCGGAGTCCGACTTCTCGATCTCGGCCCGGATCTGGTTGACCCGACCGGTGATCTGGTCCTGGTCGCCGGCACCCTCGACGATCGTCGTCTCGTCCTTGGTGACCACGACCTTGCGGGCGCGGCCGAGCAGGTCGAGCTCGGCGGTGTCGAGCTTGAGGCCGACCTCCTCGGAGATGACCTGGCCACCGGTGAGGATGGCGATGTCGCCGAGCATGGCCTTGCGACGGTCACCGAAGCCGGGAGCCTTGACGGCGACCGACTTGAAGGTGCCGCGGATCTTGTTGACCACCAGGGTCGACAGGGCCTCGCCCTCGACGTCCTCGGAGATGATCAGCAGCGGCTTGCCGGACTGCATGACCTTCTCCAGGAGCGGCAGCAGGTCCTTGATCGAGCCGATCTTGGAGTTCGCGATGAGGACGTAGGGGTCCTCGAGCACGGCCTCCATGCGCTCGGGGTCGGTGACGAAGTAGTGGCTGATGTAGCCCTTGTCGAAGCGCATGCCCTCGGTGAGCTCGAGCTCGAGGCCGAAGGTGTTGCTCTCCTCGACGGTGATGACGCCTTCCTTGCCGACCTTGTCCATGGCCTCGGCGATCATCTCGCCGATCTGGGGGTCAGCGGCGCTGATCGACGCGGTCGCGGCGATCTGCTCCTTGGTCTCGACGTCCTTGGCGGCGGCGAGCAGCTCGGCGGAGACGGCGTCGACGGCCTTCTCGATGCCGCGCTTGAGCGCCATCGGGTTCGCACCGGCGGCGACGTTGCGCAGACCCTCGCGCACGAGCGCCTGGGCCAGCACGGTCGCCGTGGTGGTGCCGTCACCGGCGACGTCGTCGGTCTTCTTGGCGACCTCCTTGACGAGCTCGGCGCCGATCTTCTCGTACGGGTCGTCGAGCTCGATCTCCTTGGCGATCGAGACGCCGTCGTTGGTGATGGTGGGGGCACCCCACTTCTTCTCCAGCACGACGTTGCGGCCCTTGGGACCGAGGGTGACCCTGACGGCATCGGCGAGCACGTTCATGCCTCGCTCGAGACCGCGGCGAGCCTCTTCATCGAAAGCGATGATCTTGGCCATTCGGGTGGTTCCTCCCACGCGAATCGAAGGGGAGACCGGGCGGCGCCCGCGACGGACGAGTCGGATGCCGTCGGCTCATGTCGCCGGGGCACCAGACCCTCACCGGACCGGTCAGGGTTGTCACTCTCACGGGGAGAGTGCTAACGCCATTATTGGCACTCTCGGGTGGAGAGTGCAAACGACCGGGCGTGCGGTGGGTACCCGGCCGCGCGGGTCGGACCTAGCCGGAGGGGACCGGTGCGACCTGCAGGTCGGCGGCGGATGACGAGCCGCCCGGCATCCGGCCCCAGCCGGTGACCCGGCGGGCGACGCGGTCGACGGCGAGCCCCAGGCCGAGGGCGAGCGCGATGCCGGCGACCGACCCGAGCAGCGGGTTCCCGTCGAGCCAGTGCCCGGCCAGCGCCCCGACGGCGACCGACCAGACGGCCCACGACGCGGCCGCCAGGGCGGCGAGGCCGGCGAAGCGACGCGGAGGGAAGCCGGTGGCACCGGCGGTGAGGTTCACGGCGACCCGGCCGAGCGGCACATACCGGGCGGTGAGCACGACCAGGGCTCCCCGCCGCTCGAGCGTGCCCGAGGCGTGGCCCAGCAGGCGGCGGGCGCGCGGGCTCCTGACCCGGTGCAGTCGCGCAGGGCCGAAGCGGCGGCCGACGAGGAAGGTCAGGCCGTCGCCGAGGAAGGCGCCGACCCCCGCCGCGAGCGCGAGCAGGGGCAGGTGCGGGCCGTCACCGGCCACGGCGACCGCGGCGAGCGCGACGAGGAGGCCCTCGCTGGGCAGCGGCGGGAAGAGCGCGTCCCCCAGGGCGACGAGCAGCATGACCGCGGGCACCCACGGGGCGGCCGCCCCGGCTTCGAGCAGCGTGGTGAGCGCGTCGAGCACTGGTCCTCCGGGTGTGGTGCGGGGCGGTCGGCCGGTCGAGGTCGGTCGATGCACCGTCCGCGCGGCTCAACGTGCGAGCCCGCCGGATCGTCCCCGGACCCCCTCCGCGTCAGAGCTCCGGGGCGTGGCCCTCGAAGGTCGCCCGCATCGAGCCGTCGGCCTCCGAGGTGACCGGGTCGTCGAGGTCGGCCACGAACACCGCCTGCGCCTCCCGGGCCGGGTTGCCCTCGAGCTCGAGCAGCACCTGCTGCCAGGCGGCGAGGTTCGGGTGCTCCACGCTCGTGCACGCCCGGGCCGGTTCGAGGGACTCCACGGCAGCAGCCAGCTGGGACCGCGAGACCGCCAGCGTGGCGGTCGACCCGTCGTGGCCGAGCACCGTGGCGAGCACGACGGCGGCCAGCCCGTGGGCCCCGCCGGGGTGGTTGACGTGGGCGAACACCCATTCCGGCGACGACGACGCGGGGCTCAGGCCCACGGCGTGCGCGACCGGCTGGCGCCACCCGTCGATCCGGGCGGCGAGGTGGGCGCGGATGGCCGTGAGGCCGTCGGGCGTGCTCCAGTCGAGGTCGCTCATCGGCGCAAGCCTGACAGCGCGCGGCCACGCGGCCGCGCCTGAGGCAGGTGAACAACGGGTGAACACGCCCGCTCGTCTTGGTGAAGTGGAGGTGGCGACCGCACACTCTTGTTTCGTGGACGCAGCAAACATCACCCTCGTGCTTGTCATCGTGACGGCGCTGGCCTTCGACTTCACGAACGGCTTCCACGACACCGCCAACGCCATGGCTGCGTCGATCTCCACCGGAGCCCTGAAGCCCAAGGTCGCCGTGGGCCTGTCGGCGATCCTGAACCTCGTCGGCGCCTTCCTCTCGGTGCAGGTGGCCCTCACCGTCACCAACGCCGTGATCAACCTGCAGACCAAGGACGGGGCGCCCAACCCCGAGCTGCTGGCCGACGGGGGCCAGGCGGTGCTGCTCATCATCCTGGCCGGCCTGGCCGGCGGCATCCTGTGGAACCTGTTCACCTGGCTGCTCGGCCTGCCGTCGAGCTCGTCGCACGCGCTGCTCGGCGGGCTCACCGGCGCCGGCGCCGCGGGCCTGGGCTGGGCCGGCGTGAAGTGGTCCGGTGACGGCACCAAGCTCGACGGCGTGGTCGGCAAGATCCTGCTTCCCTCGATGATCTCCCCCGTCATCGCCATCGCCGTCGCCTTCACCGGCTGCTGGCTGGTGCACAAGGTGACCGAGAGCGTCATGCACCGGCTGGAGGAGCGGTACTTCCGCTACGGCCAGGTCGGCAGCGCCTCGCTCGTCTCGATCGCCCACGGCACCAACGACGCGCAGAAGACGATGGGGGTCATGACCCTGGCGCTCATCGCCAGTGGGCACTGGACCAGCACCACCTCCATCCCGGTGTGGGTGAAGTTCAGCGCCGCGACGGCCATCGCCGCCGGCACCTACCTCGGCGGGTGGCGGATCATCCGCACCCTGGGCAAGGGCCTGGTCGACATCACCCCCCGCCAGGGCATGTCGAGCGACGGCAGCACCGCGGCCGTGCTGCTCTCCGCCAGCCACCTCGGCTTCGCCCTGTCGACCACCCAGGTGGCCACCGGCTCGGTGCTCGGTGGCGGCCTCGGCCGCGGGACGCCGGTGCGCTGGTCGACCGCTGGTCGGATGGTCACCGCGTGGGCCACGACCTTCCCGATCGCGGCCCTGATGGGCGCCATCATGTGGTGGATCGGTGACAGCCTCGGCGGGGCCCTCGGCGCGAGCGTCGTCTTCCTCCTCCTCGCCGCGTTCTCGACCTGGATCTTCCGCAGCTCGCGCCGCGAGCACGTCGGCGCGGACAACGTCAACGACGAGTGGGAGAAGGCGGCCGAGATCACCTCGCCGGCCTACGAGCACGCTCCGGTCACCCACACCGGGGACCACACCGACGACGACGAGGCCGAGCACGGCCGAGCCGAGCCCACCGAGACCAAGACCCACTGAGGACGGATGCCGTGAACACTCTCCAGCTCCTGCTCAAGGGCGCCAGCGAAGTCCTCGTCGCGGGCCTCGTCTTCGGCGCCGGGCTGCCCTTCGTCTACGCGGTGGCCCTCCGGGTGCTGACCATCGGCTCGACGGCGTACGCCGACCCCAGCGGCGAGATCCACAGCACCCCCAGGATGTCCAGCCGCCTGTTCGCCGCCCTGCTCATCGCCGTCGTCGTCGCCGGGATCGTCGTCGGGATGATGATCATCGTGGCGACCGGCTTCGGCAAGGAAGTCAGCTTCGCGAACATCTACCCGACGATCGTCGACAAGTAGGAGACCACCGTTCATGAACCCGCTGTCCGGCCCTGTTCTGCAGTGGATTCGCGAGGGCTACCCCGATGGCGTGCCCGACGACGAGACCGCTGCGCTGCTCGCCGTGCTCCAGGAGCGGATCGGCGGTGACCGTGCGCTCGACGTGCTGCGCCGCCTGCACCAGGACGGCATGATCACCGACACCGCAGCCGCCGCGCTGCTTCCGGACGACGCCCAGATGCGCCGCGTCTCAGCGAAGCTCGTGCTGGGCGGCTGGCCGCTCGCCGGTGACGAGGAGGACGACGACGCACCCCCGAAGGAGGGCAGCGCGCTCGCCCGGATCGTCTCGTGGTTGCGCGAGGGCTACCCGGGGGGTGTGCCCGAGCACGACTACATGCCGCTCATCGCGCTCCTCGAGCGGCGGCTGACCCGCTCCGAGGTCAAGAAGATCGCCAAGGCGCTGCGCCGGGCCGACGTCAGCCCGGCCGGGCCGTCCGACATCGCCGCCGCCATCACCGAGTACACGCACACCGAGCCGAGCGACAACGACCTGCGCCGGGTGCGCGACCAGCTCGCGAAGAAGGGCTGGCCGGTCGAGTTCCCCGACCCCGACCTGGACTGAGCGACCCCGCCCCACGACGGTCCCGGATGCCGGGTGCGCACCTCGCGCACCCGGCATCCGCCCGTCCGCGGCTGGGTGCGGACACAGCAACGCCCGTCCGGCTTCCCTCACGGACGGGCGTCACTGGCTTGGGGGTGGCGGCTCAGGGCTCCAGGCCGAGGCGGCGTGCCGAGCGGGCCCGCTGGCGGCTGGCCCGCAGCCGGCGCAGTCGCTTGATGAGCATCGGGTCGTGCGCGAGGGCGGCCGGGTGGTCGATCAGGGCGTTGAGCACCTGGTAGTAGCGCGTCGAGCTCATGTCGAAGAGCTCCTTGATCGCCGTCTCCTTGGAGCCGGCGTACTTCCACCACTGCCGCTCGAAGGCGATGATCTCGCGGTCGCGCTCGGACAGCCCCGCGGTGGGGGCGGCCGTGCTGAGCTGTTCGGAGGCGGCGCTCACGTGTGTCCTCGACCCTTCGTCCGTGACTGCTGAGCGCCCACTCTAACCGGGAAATGACATCCATGTCATTCGCCGACGGGAGCCGTTGAGCGTGTCGGTTCGACGCCGCGCCGAGAGGGTGAACCACCCGTCACAAGGGCCCCACCACCCCCAGTGAGGGCCTCAGGACATGGTGTCGAGGATCGCGGTGATGTCGTCCTCGCTGGTCTCCGGGTTGACGATCGCGAACCGGGCCAGCGTCTCGCCGTCGTGGGTGGTCGGCACGACGAACGCGAACTCCTCGGCCAGCATCCGGTCAGACCAGGCCTGGTAGTCGGCCGGCGCCCAGCCGAGCCGCCGGAAGACCACGACCGACAGGTCGCGCTCGCGCACCAGCTCGAGCTCGGGGCGCCGGCGCACCTCCGCCTCGGCGAACCGGGCGACGTCGAGGGTGTGCTCGATCGCGGCCTCGTACGAGTCGGTGCCGTTGACCGCGAGGGAGAACCAGAACGGCAGGCCGCGGGCCCGGCGGGTCAGGCCGACCGAGTAGTCGGTGGGGTTCCACTCGTCGGCATCGGTGAGCACGTCGAGGTAGCCGGCCCGCTGGGTGTGCGCGGCGCGGGCCTCGGCCGGCTCGCGGTAGACCAGGGCACAGCAGTCGAACGGGGCGAAGAGCCACTTGTGCGGGTCGACGATGAACGAGTCGCAGTGCTCGATGCCGGCGTAGAGGTCGCGCACCGAGGGGGCTGCCAGGCCGGCGCCGCCGTAGGCCCCGTCGACGTGGAACCAGATGCCGAACTCGCGGCACACCTCGGCCACCGAGGCGAGGTCGTCGATGATGCCGAAGTTGGTGGTGCCGCAGGTGGCCACCACGGCGAAGAAGGTCTCCGGCCCGTTCTCCTCGAGCACCGCCCGCAGGCTGGGCCCGGTCAGCCGCCAGCGGTCGTCCACCGGCACCCCGACCAGCTCGGCGTCCATGACGTCGCAGGCCGAGGAGATCGACGAGTGCGCCCCCGCGGTGGCGGCGACCCGGTTCGGGCGCACCCCGTCGGACGCCCGGCGCCTGGCGGTGTGCCGGGCCGCGACCAGGGCGGAGAGGTTGCCGATCGTCCCGCCGGGGGTGAAGACGCCGCCGGCACCGGCCGGCATCCCGACCAGGTCGGCGATCCAGCGCAGCGCCTGGTTCTCGGCGTACACGGCCCCGGAGCCCTCGAGCCAGGAGCCCGCGTAGATCGACGAGGCCCCGACGACCAGGTCGAACATCACCGCGGCGTCGCTGGGGGCGCACGGGATGAAGGAGAGGTAGCGCGGGTGGTCGGTCGACAGGCAGGTGGGAGCCAGGTCCTCCGCGAACATGCGCATGGTGGCGACGCCGCCGAAGCCCTCGGCGGTGATCGTCTGGCCGACGAGCCGGTCGAGTCCGTCCTGGCTCATCGGCTGGTCGAGCGGTGGCGAGATCCGCACGCGCTCCTCGGCGTACGCCATCACGGCATCCGCGAGCGAGGCGAGCTCGGTGTGCTTGTTCTCCTGGTAGCTCTTCCCGTGCACGGCGGCGACTCTAGCCGTCGCGCCGACCCAGAAGATACGTCGCGAGGTCGGCGACGGTGTCGACGAGGGCGTCCGGGCCGGCGGCGACCAGCGCCTCGCGCTCCCCCGCACCCCAGGTGACCGCGACGGCGGCCATCCCGGCGGCCCGGGCGGCGAGCACGTCGACCGTGGCGTCGCCGACGTAGACGCAGTGCGCCGGGTCGACGCCCAGGCTCGCGGCGGCGAACAGCAGCGGGTCGGGCGCCGGCTTGTGCGCGGCGGTGTCCTCCAGGCCCGCCACGACGTCGACGAGGTGGTCGATGCCGACGCCCACCAGCGCGAGCCGGGCCGTCTCGCGCCGCTTGGAGGTGGCGACCGCACAGGTGACGCCCGCCGCGGTGAGCTGGGCGAGCAGCTCGGGCACCCCGGGATACCGGCGGATCAGCGAGGGGGTGTTGGCCAGGTTCCACTCCCGGTAGACACGGTCGAGCTCGTGGCCGTGCTCGGGGCTCTCCTCGAGCAGCGCCGGCAGCAGCGGCCGGCCGATCCAGGCGCGGGCGCGGCCCTCCTCGACCTCCTCGGCGAGCACGGTGCGGAAGGCGTGCTGGTAGGAGGCGACGATGAGCGGGATGGTGTCGGCCAGGGTGCCGTCGAGGTCGAAGAGCACGACCGGGTGGCGGGGGGTCTGGTCGGATGCCGGTGGGTTCACCCGGACAGTCTGCCCACCTCCCGGTGCAGGCACGGACACCGTCCGCCAGCGCAGCCAGGTCAGCTGCCACCCGACGGGGATCATGCGCGTCCTCCCTCGGCCGTCAGCGAACCGTCTGGCGAACCGCCGAGAGGGCCGAGTCGAGCACGGTGCGCAGCGTCTCGACGGTGAGGTCCTCGAGCCGGCCGGCGGTGTCGGCCCGGCGCAGCTCGGCACGCACGTCGTCGCGGAAGCGACGCAGCAGGGCGTCGGCCTCGGTGAAGCGAACGTGCGAGGTCGAACGGGCGTCACGCACCGGGCTGGTGCGAGGTGGCGCGGTGGCCCGCGCCTCCTGCGCGGCGGCGGCGAGCTCGGCCCGCAGGCCGCTCATCGTGCCGCGCACGTCGTCGCGCACCCGAGCCGCGCGGTCGCGCACGGTCTCGGCGATGCCCTGCTCCAGGGCCGCCAGCTCGCCGCGCCGGTCCTCCAGCTCGCGGCGGCCGGCGTCGGTCAGCTCGTAGGTGCTGCGGCGCTCGACGTCGGTCCGGCGCACCAGGCCGTCCTCCTCGAGCTGGGCCAGGCGGGGGTAGATCGTGCCGGCGCTGGGCCGGTAGGTGCCGCCGAAGCGGTCCGACAGTGCCGTGATGACCTCGTAGCCGTGCATCGGGCGCTGCTCGAGCAGGGCCAGCAGGTACAGGCGCAGCTGGCCGTGGGCGAAGACGGGTGGCACGTCAGACCGCCCCGGCCGCAGCACCGCGCAGGACGGTCACGTGCCCGGACACGGTGCTGGCCGACAGGCGGCTGCGGCCGTCACCGGAGGTCAGGTCGACCTTGTGACCGGGCAGGCCGCCCCGGCTGTGGTCGGCACCGTCGACGACGAGGCGCCCGCTCACGGCGTTGGCCGTGACGTGCACCCCCTCGCCCTGCGGCAGGCGCACCGTGACGTCGCCCGAGACGGAGGTCGCGTCGATCGACGACGACCCGCTCGTGACGTCGAGGGCGAGCTCACCCGACACCGTGCTGGCGCTGACCCGGGTCAGCACGCCCGAGGCGGCGACCTCGCCGGAGACCGAGTTCAGGCTGAGGTCGCCGTGGTGGTCGCGCACGACGATCTCGCCCGAGACGGTGTTCGCGGCGAGCGTGCCGCGGGTGCCGTCGACGACGAGCGAGCCCGAGACCGTGGACACCGAGGCCCGCGCGTGCAGACCCGCGAGCAGGCCCTCGGCGCTGACCGTGCCGACCTTCGTCGGCAGGTCGCGCGGTACGGCGATGCTGACGTCGGCCCGGTCCTTGTCGCGGAAGTTGCGGAACTTCTCGAGGAAGCCCTCCCACCCGCCGAGCGTGAACTGGTAGCCGACCCGCAGCTCGCCGTCGATCAGCGAGACCTCGAGCGGTCGGCCGTCCACGTCGTGCACCTCGATGCGTGCGCCCGGCTCCTCGTGGGTGACGACGTCGACCCGACCCCCGACGAGCTGCACACGCAATGAGCGCACCTCGTCGACGTCGATGACCTGCGGGCCCGAGACGACCCAGGACTCCTCTGCCATGACACGGCTCCTTTTCGCGATATGTCGTGTT
Source organism: uncultured Actinomycetota bacterium (assembly GCA_963695175.1). Taxonomy (GTDB): domain Bacteria; phylum Actinomycetota; class Actinomycetes; order Actinomycetales; family Dermatophilaceae; genus Fodinibacter. Next base: position 1,002,452 of record CAVOGG010000004.1, on the reverse strand, counting down.
CGGTAGTCACGATATATCGCGATATGTCGCGTTGCAACCCCCTGTCGCCCTCACGCGGTGGCGGGCGTGACGCCGAGGCTGTCGAGGAGCGCGACGACGCGGGTGCGGATCTCGTCGCGGATCGGGCGCACGGCATCCACGCCCTGCCCGGCGGGGTCCTCGAGCACCCAGTCCTCGTAGCGCTTGCCGGGGAAGATCGGACAGGCGTCCCCGCAGCCCATGGTGATGACGACGTCGGACTCGCGCACGGCATCGGTCGTGAGCACCTTCGGCACCTCGGCGCCGATGTCGAGGCCCACCTCGAGCATCGCGGCGACGACGGCCGGGTTGACCCCGTCGGCGGGTGCACTGCCGGCCGAGCGCACCTCGACGGCACCCCCGGACAGTCGCTGCAGCCAGGCAGCGGCCATCTGGGAGCGGCCGGCGTTGTGCACGCAGACGAACAGCACGGAGGGACGGTCAGGCATGGGGGTACCTCTTCCTGAGGGCGAGCGATACGTAGACGAGGGCGACGAGCACGGGCACCTCGATGAGCGGGCCCACGACGCCGGCGAGCGCCTGTCCGGACGTGGCGCCGAAGGTGGCGATCGCGACGGCGATGGCGAGCTCGAAGTTGTTGCCGGCGGCGGTGAAGGCGAGCGTGGTGGTGCGCTCGTAGGTCATGCCGAGGGTGCGCCCGAGCAGGAAGCCGCCGCCCCACATCAGGGCGAAGTAGACGAGCAGGGGCAGCGCGATGCGGGCGACGTCGAGCGGGTTGCTCGTGATCTGCTCGCCCTGCAGCGCGAAGAGCACGACGATCGTGAAGAGCAGTCCGTAGAGCGCCCACGGGCCGATTCGCGGCAGGAACGACCGCTCGTATGCGGTTCGCCCCCAACGCTTCTCGCCAACCCGTCGCGACAGGTAGCCGAGGAGGAGCGGGATGCCGAGGAACACGACCACCGACCCGGCGATCTGCCAGGGCGAGACGTCGAGGGTCTCCTGGGGCAGGCCGAGCCACCCGGGCAGCACCGACAGGTAGAACCAGCCGAGGGCCCCGAACGCGACGACCTGGAAGACCGAGTTGAGGGCCACGAGCACGGCCGCGGCCTCACGGTCGCCGCAGGCCAGGTCGTTCCAGATGATCACCATCGCGATGCAGCGCGCCAGGCCCACGATGATCAGCCCGGTTCGGTACTCGGGCAGGTCGTAGAGGAACAGCCACGCGAGGGTGAACATCAGCGCCGGCCCGACGACCCAGTTGAGCACCAGGCTCGAGGTGAGCATGCGGCGGTCGCCGGTGACCGTGTCGAGCCGGTCGTAGCGCACCTTGGCGAGCACCGGGTACATCATCACCAGCAGGCCGAGGGCGATCGGCAGCGAGACGCCGCGCACCTCGACCGCCGACATCCCACCGCCGAACCCGGGCACGAGCCGGCCCAGCACGAGGCCGGCCACCATGGCCAGGGCGATCCACACCGGCAGGAACCGGTCGAGGGTCGAGAGTCGGGCGGCGACGCGCTCCGGCGGGGCGTGCGCCGTGCCGGGGGTGGTGGGAGAGGCGGTCACGAGCAGCAGGCCTGCGCCTGCGGCTGGGTGGCGTCGGACGCCCCGGCGGATGACGCCGCGGTCGAACCACAGCACGCGCCGTCACCGAGGATCTCGAGGCTCGCCGTGGCGGGCCGTGCGTCGGCCGGGTTCTCGTCCTTGACGGTGTAGACCTCCCACGGCGCGCCGGCCGGGTCGTGCACCCAGACCTTGTCCTGCAGGGCGTAGCAGCAGGTCGTGTCGTTCTCGTCGAACGCGGCCAGCCCCGCCGCGGTGAAGCGCTCGCGGGCCGCGGCGACGTCGTCGGTCGAGGCGACCTCGACGCCGAGGTGGTTGAGCGCGCCGGCCGTCCCCGTGCCCCGGGTGTCCTCGCTCGTCTCGATCAGCACGAGCTTGAGGGGCGGCTCGCTGATCGCGAAGTTGGCGTAGCCAGGGCGGCGCTTGTGCGGCTCGACCCCGAACATCGCCGAGTAGAAGGCCACCGACGCCTCGAGGTCGCTCACGTTGAGGGCGAGCTGCACCCGGCCGGTGGTCGCGGGAGCGGCGGCGGGAGTGGGGGCGGTCTGGATGGTCACGTCAACCTCCTGAAATATCGACTATCATCGATGTGTTCCGCCAGCACACCACATGACATCGATGTTCGTCAATATATAGTCGAGGAGCCCGCCATGCCGTCCGTCCCCCCTTCCCCTGGCCACCACGGCCTGCTGCGGGATCGGCGTCGACGGCGGGCTGAGCCGGGAGGCCGCACAGGCGAGCGCGACCCTGCTCAAGGCGGTGGCCGACCCCGTGCGCCTGCAGCTGCTCAGCGCCATCCGTGCGACGGATGCCGGCGAGGCCTGCGTCTGCGACCTGACCGACCTGGTCGGGCTGGCCCAGCCCACGGTCTCGCACCACCTCAAGGTGCTCGTCGAGGCCGGGCTGCTCGAGCGCGAGAAGCGCGGCACCTGGGCCTGGTTCCGACTGGTGCCCACCCGCATCGACGACGTGGCGGCCATCTTCCGCTGACGGCATCCCCGACGTCGGGAGATACGGTGGGGGCGATGAACGCCACGACCCCTGCGCGACCCCTCGGGGAGCTCGTGCACCCGTCGTGGGCCCAGGCCCTGGCCCCCGTCGAACCGGTCGTGACCCAGCTCGGTGAGTTCCTGCGCGCCGAGGTCGCCGCCGGCCGCGGCTACCTGCCCGGCGGCGCCCACGTGCTGCGCGCCTTCGAGCGGCCGCTGGATGCCGTGCGCGTGCTGATCGTGGGCCAGGACCCCTACCCGACGCCCGGGCACGCCGTGGGCCTGTCGTTCTCGGTGGCGCCCGACGTGCGGCCGGTGCCTCGAAGCCTGGTCAACATCTACCGCGAGCTCGAGACCGACCTCGGCCTGCCCACCCCGAGCACCGGTGACCTGACCCCGTGGGCCGACCAGGGCGTGCTGCTGCTCAACCGGGTGCTCACCGTGACCCCGGGAAAACCGGCCAGCCACCGTGGTCGGGGCTGGGAGCACGTGACCGCCCGCGCCATCGCGGCCCTCGTCGAGCGCGGCGGCCCGCTCGTCGCCATCCTGTGGGGGCGCGACGCGCGTGGGCTGGTCCCCCACCTGCCCGGGGTCGCCTGCATCGAGTCGCCGCACCCGAGCCCCCTGTCCGCGCACGCCGGCTTCTTCGGGTCACGGCCGTTCAGCCGCGCCAACGAGCTGCTGGCCGGCCAGGGCGCGGACCCCGTCGACTGGAGGATCCCGTGACACCCACCGCCGCATCCCGCCGGGTCTGGACCCGGTACGTCGCGATCGGCGACTCGTTCACCGAGGGGATGTCCGACCCGGACCCCACCCGCCCGGACGGCTACGTCGGCTGGGCCGACCGGCTGGCCCACCACCTCGACGCCCTCGCCGAGCAGGAGCACCTGCCCTTCGGCTACGCCAACCTCGCCGTGCGCGGCCGCAAGCTCGGCGACGTGATCGGGCCGCAGCTCGACTCCGCCCTGGGCATGCAGCCCGACCTGGTGTCGATGGTGGGCGGCGGCAACGACCTGCTCCGCCCCCAGGTCGACCTCGACGGGCTGGCTGCGCGGCTCGAGGAGGCCGTGGTGCGGCTGCGGCACAACGGCGTCGACGTGCTGCTGGCGACACCCACCGACACCCGCGACGCCGGCCTGTTCAAGGCGCTGCGCGGCCGGCACGCCGTGCACACCGCGAACCTGTTCACGATCGCCCAGCGGCACGGCTGCTTCGTGCTCAACCTGTGGGGGATGGCGGCCCTGCGTGACTGGCGGATGTGGGCCGAGGACCGCATCCACCTCACCAGTGAGGGGCACCGCCGGGTGGCGCTCGCCGCGCTCACCGCCCTGGGCCACCGCACCGACCTGGCCGACTGGACCACGCCGCTGCCCCCGGCCGACCGGGCCACCCGTGGCGCCGAGCTTCGTGGTCACGCGGCGTGGGCGCGCACGCACGCCGGGCCGTGGGTGCAGCGCCGCATGCAGGGCCGCTCGTCCGGCGACACGGTCAGTGCCAAGCGCCCCCGACTCGAGCACTTCCGCGACCCGGAGGGCGAGCCGGTCCACCAGGCGCTGCCCGAGGGCTGAGCGCCGGGCCGGCTAGCTCGCCAGGTCGACGCGACGGGTCGGGTGTCGGTCGGCCAACGCGGTCGCCCGTCGCAGCACGCGCAGCAGGGTCGGTGTGTCGTGGCGCAGCGCCGGCCAGCCGTGGACGATCCGAACCAGGTTCGCCGCGAGGTGGACCTCGAGCGCCGCCCGGTCCGCCGGCGCCCGGCGCGCCCTCCCGGCATAGCCGCAGACGAGGTCACCGAGCAGGGCCGTCGTGTCCAGCTCGCCGCGCGCGCCCGCGGTGACCCACATCCACGCGGCCCACGAGGCGAGGTCCCGCTCGGGCTCGGCCAGCTGGAGCCGGTCGAAGTCGATGAGGACCAGCCCCGAGGCGCTGACGACGACGTGGTGTGGGGACAGGTCGCCGTGGCTGAGCACGTGGCGCCGCGCCGTGTCGTCCTCCGCCCAGGCCCGGTCGACGGCGAGGGACGCCTCGAGGAACGCGTCGAGGACCACGCTCGACGTGGTGGGGTCGGTGGCGACGTCGGCGACCTTTCGTGCGACCGACCGGGCGATGGCCTGCCGGTCACACACCCGCCCGACCACGACGCCGCTGCCGTGGAGGTCGGCTAGCAGGATTCCGACCTCCACGGCGCGAGACACGCCCCCGCCGACACGGCCTCGCTCAGCGAGGCGTGTCCCCGGCACCCAGGACGTCGCGAGCTCGCCCGAGCGGCCGTCGAAGCCGAGCGGCTCCGGCATCCCCGGAGCCCCAACGCGATCGCGGCCCAACGGGGAGGCCCACAGGTTGGCCATCGCCTGGTGGACGGCTGCGCCGTCGGTGCCCGGGTAGCTCTTGACGACCACGGACGAGCCGCGACGCTGCTCGAACCGCACCGGTCGCGGTGGCTCGAGGGCGACCGTGCTTCCCGTGGTCCACTCGCGTGCCATAACAAGAAGTTAGGGACGACGCGTGGTCGGTGGACAGTGTCCACATGGCACGGCCGTGCGTCCTTTGGTACTACGACCACACGCTGGGCCGGATGGCCCGGTCCGGGTTCGTCGCAGGCCCGACCCGCTCGGTACGCTCGCCACCATGCCAGCGACGAGGCTGATGCCGACCGAAGAGGGCCAGGACCTCATCGACCTGACCCGCGAGATCTGCGACAAGGAGCTGCGCCCCAAGGTCGACGACGCCGAGCGCGCCGCCGCGACCGACGAGTCCTTCCCCACCGAGGTGTTCCGCACCCTGGGGGCGGCCGGCCTGCTCTCGCTGCCCCACCCCGAGGAGTTCGGCGGCTACGGGCAGCCCTACGAGGTGTACCTCCAGGTCGTCGAGGAGATCGCCTCGGCGTGGATGAGCGTGGCGGTGGGGGTCTCGGTGCACTCGCTGACGGCGTACCCGGTCACGACCTTCGGCACGCCTGAGCAGCGGGCGGCGCTCCTGCCCGGCATGCTCTCCGGCGACCAGCTCGGCGCGTACTGCCTGTCCGAGCCGCTCGCCGGCTCCGACGTCGGCTCGATGACGACCCGTGCCGTCGGTGAGGGGGGCAGCGACGGCGAGCCCACGGCCTACCGGCTGCGCGGCCGCAAGGCGTGGATCAGCCACGCCGGCCACGCCGACTACTACACGACCTTCGCGCGCACCTCCGACGACGGCGGCCGCGGGCTGTCCTGCTTCGTCGTGCCGGCCGACGCGAGCGGGCTGTCGTTCGGCACCCCCGAGCGGAAGATGGGGCTGCACTGCGACACCGTGCGCGAGGTGATGTACGACGACGTGCCCGTCGACGCCACGCGCCGCGTCGGTGCGGAGGGCGAGGGCATGGCCATCGCGCTCTCGGCGCTGGATGCCGGTCGGCTCGGCATCGCTGCTGCCGCAACCGGTCTGGCGCAGTCCGCGCTCGACCTCGCCACGTCGTACGCCAAGGAGCGCCAGCAGTTCGGCCGGCCGATCTCGGCCAACCAGGGCCTGGCGTTCCTCGTCGCCGACATGGAGGCCGCCGTCACGAGCGCCCGGGCGACCTACCTGCACGCGGCCCGCCTGAAGGACGCCGGCCGGGCCTTCTCGAAGGAGGCCGCCGTCGCCAAGCTCATCGCCACGGATGCCGCGATGCGGGTCACGACCGATGCCGTGCAGGTGCTCGGCGGCGCCGGGTACACCCAGGACTTCCCGGCCGAGCGGTACATGCGCGAGGCGAAGGTGACCCAGATCTTCGAGGGCACCAACCAGATCCAGCGACTGGTCATCAGCCGGCACGTGTTCCGCTGACGCCCGGGCGGTGCCGCACCCCGTGGGAACGCCATCGGGGGGACACTCGTCGAGATACTGCACACCCCGACGACCAGGAGTCCCGATGCGCACGCCCCACCACCTCGCCGTCGCGCTCACCGTCGCCCTGCTGGCGACGAGCGCCTGTGCCTTCTCCAGCGACGAAGACCCGGCGAGCCCGACCCCGGGCTCCCCTACTCCCACGACCCCGGCCGCGACGGCCACGAGCCCGGGCGGCACGGCATCCCCCTCACCTGTCGGGTGGCGAGCGCCACCCTGCCCGACGACCTGCGCACCCGCCCGGCCGTGGCCGCGGCGATCGCGGACACCGCCGAACGGGCGAAGGCCGACCCGGCCGAGGTGGTCATCGCGGCGTGGAGCCCGGTGACCTTCAACGACGGGTCGATGGGCTGCCCGAAGAAGGGGATGAGCTACACCCAGTCGCTGGTCGAGGGCGAGCTGCTGCTGCTGCGGGTGGACTCCTCGCTGTTCCAGTACCACGCACCCACCGGCGGGCCGTTCGCCTACTGCGCGAACCCGTCGTCGAACTTCACCGTCGGCGGCTGAGCCCCGGACGTGTAAAGACCGGGCCAACTCATACCTGGCCCGGTCACGGACGATTCTCGGCGAGGGGACCGACCACCTCGGTGACCGACACGCGGCATCCCCGAGAACGTCCGATGAACCCGCGCCTCTCGCGGAGTCAGGAGCACTTCGCGGGCTCATGAGGATCTCGCGGGGTCAGGGCCGTGTACGCCCCTGACTTGGCGAAGTGCTCCTGACTCCGCGAACGACGAGCGGACGAGGGCGGAGGGGGGCGCGGTCGGTCAGGGGTCGAGGTCGCGGGAGATGCCGGGCAGCAGGGTGTCACCGCGGCGCAGCGCGTCGAGTGCGTCGGGGCTGACCTCCTCGATGTGCCGCAGGCTCTTGCGCCGGTAGCGCACCAGCTGCACGATGCCGATTCCCCAGAAGACGAACTGCACCGACATCGCGATGCGGAAGTCGTCGAGCGTGTAGTCCTGCTGCCCCCCGGGCGCCAGCTGGTCGAGCACCACGCCGATGAGCGCGATGGTGACCAGGGATGCCGTGAAGCCGCCGATGTTGACCACCCCGGTCGCGCGCCCCAGCCGGTCCGCCGGGTGGAAGGTGCGGGCCAGGTCGAAGCCGACCATCGACCCCGGGCCACCCATCGCCGTGACGACGACGAGCAGCACGAGCAGCCACAACGGCGCAGGCCCCGGCCAGAGCAGGGTCACCCCCCACACCGCGACGATCGCCAGCACGATGCCGAGCACCAGCTGCGAGCGCCGGTAGGGCACCCGGGCGGTGAAGGCTGCGACCAGCGGCCCGGCGGCCATCGCGGTCAGCGTCATGATGATGAGCAGCCAGGAGGCGGCCTTCGGTGAGAGGCCCTCCCCGCTGACGAGGAACGGGTAGCCCCACAGCATGGTGAAGACGGTCGCGCCGAACTGCGCCGTGAAGTGGACCCAGAGCCCGAGCTGGGTCCCGGGGTTGCCCCAGACCTCGCCGAGGGTGCGGGCGAGGGCCCGCACCTTGATCCGCTCGACTGCCTCGCCACGGTAGGGCGAGTCCTTGACGAGGAACAGCATGACCACGCCCAGCACGACGCCCACGCTCGCGGCCGTCGCGAACGACTTCGTCCAGCCCCACGTCGCGAGCGCGGCCGCCAGAGGGCCCGCCGCGACGATGGCGCCGACCTGCCCGACCATGCCGGTCAGCTGGGTCACGAACGGCGCCTGCTTGACCCGGAACCAGACCGCGACCAAACGCAGCAGCGAGGTGAAGATCATCGCGTCGCCCGCCCCCAGGAGGATGCGCGCGGCGATCCCGACTGGGAACGACCCGGCGAACGCGAACCAGAACTGACCCACCGTCATCAACGTCAGACCGGTGAACATCAGCCGCTTGGACCCGAACCGGTCCAGCAGCACGCCGACCGGGATCTGCATCGCCGCGTAGACGGACAGCTGCACCACGGTGAAGGTCGCCAGCTGCGCGGCGCTGATGTGGAACCGCTCGGCGGCCAGCAGGCCGGCCACGCCGAGCGAGGTGCGGTGGAAGACGGCGAGGACGTAGACCGACAGCCCCACCAGCCAGATGACCCAGGCGCGACGACGCCCGATGTTGTGCACCTGGCGCAGCACGGGACGGGTCACCGCCCGAGTCTAGGAGCCCGGGCGGTCTCGCCGGCCGACGGTCAGCCGTCCGTCAGCCCGCGGGCAGCGGTCGCTCGAGCCCCACGCAGTAGACGTCGGAGGCGGCGTCCGAGGTGCCCGGCGGGTAGTGCCTGAAGGTGGCCCCCAGGCACGACGACCGCTCGTTGGCTCGCTCGACGAAGCTCTCGTGACTGTCGACCCGGGTGGGGAAGGCCACGACGGCGAGCGCCGCCAGGCCGCCCACCAACAGCACCAGGCCCCACGTGGAGCGACGGGCCACGGCGAACGTGGCCAGCGCGACCAGGGCTCCGGCGGTGGCGGCCGCCGCCAGGCTCGCGAGCATCCCCAGGCCGGCGTGCTCGCCGAACGGCCCCTCCAGGTTGACCAGGACGAGGTTGACCGCGAGGAACGAGACCAGGAGGGCGACGGCCCCCACCCCGACCGCCAGCCCCGTGGCGGAGCCCACCCTGCTCGTGCCGTCCGCCGCCGTGCGATCGCCGTCCATGGAGGGTGCGACGGCTCGCACGGCACGTCCGTTCCCCCACTCCCGCCACTGCCCTCCCGAAGGTCAGCGGGTGGCGCGCTCCTCGGCGACCGCGTTGCCACCGTCGACGACGACCACCTGACCGGTGACGTACGACGCCCCGGGGCTCGCGAGGAACAGCACCGCGGCGGCGACCTCCTCGGCGGTCCCGGAGCGACCGACCGGGGTGGTCAGCCCCTCGCGCGCCTCGGCGGCGGTCTGCGACCCCGTCGAGATCCACCCCGGCGCCACCGCGTTGACGGTCAGGCCGTGGCGCGCCTCGTCGACCGCGAGCGCCCGGGTCAGGCCGACCAGCCCGGCCTTCGCCGCGGCGTACGCGACCTCACCGCGCATCGCCATGGCGGCACCCGTCACCGAGGTGACCATGACGACCCGACCGTGCCCGCCGGCCCGCAGGTGCGGCAGCGCCGCGCGCGTCGTGAGGTAGGCGGTGTCCAGGTTGCGGGCGAGGGATGCCGTCCAGCGCTCGGGTGGGGTGCCCAGCAGGTCGCCCTCGAGGTAGTCGCCGCCCGTCGCCGTGGCGACCATCCCGGCGTTGTTGACGAGCACGTCGAGGCCGTCGCCCAGGTCGAGCGCGGCCGCGACGACCGTGTCGGCACCCTGGGGCGTGGTGAGGTCGGCGACGACACCCGCCGCCGCGTGCCCGGCAACCGTCAGCTCGGCCACCCGGTCGTGCACCCGGTCGGTCGTCGCGGTGACCACGACCCGCGCCCCGCACGCCGCGAGGAGGCGGGCCGACGCCATCCCGATGCCGGTCGGGGAGCCCGCGCCGGTGACCAGCGCCGTACGGCCGGTGAGGTCGAACGCCGGTGGGAGCAGGAGGGCCACCGTCAGCCGACGGCAGCGGTGAAGGACTCCTCGAGCACGTCCATGCCCTCGTGGAGCAGGTCGTCGGAGATCGACAGGGGCGGGAGGAAGCGGAAGACGTTGCCGTAGGTGCCGCAGGTGAGGGTGATCAGCCCGCGCTCGTGGCAGCCCTTGTTGACCGCCGAGGTCAGGGCCGCGGCCGGTTCCTTGGTGTCGGGGTCGGTGACCAGCTCCATCGCGATCATCGCGCCACGGCCGCGGACCTCGCCCACCTCGTCGTACTTCTCGGCGAGGCGGCCGAGCCGGTCGGTGAGGATGTCGCCGATCTCGCGGGCCCGCCGGGCGAGGTCCTCCTCCTCCATCGTCTCGATCGCGGCGAGCGCCGCGGCGCACGCGACGGGGTTGCCGCCGTAGGTGCCGCCGAGACCGCCGGCGTGCACGGCATCCATCAGGTCGGCGCGACCGGTGACGGCGGCGAGCGGCATGCCGCCCGCGATGCCCTTGGCGGCGGTGATCAGGTCGGGGACCACGCCCTCGTGGTCACAGGCGAACCAGTCGCCGGTGCGGCAGAAGCCGCTCTGCACCTCGTCGGCGATGAGCAGGATGCCGTGCTCGCGGCACCAGTCGGCCAGGCCGGGCAGGAAGCCCTCGGGCGGCACGATGAACCCGCCCTCGCCCTGGATCGGCTCGATGATGACGGCGGCGGTGTTGTCCTCGCCGACCTGGGCGTGGATCTGGTCGGTGACCGTGCGCAGGGCCTCCTCGGCGCAGTGCTCCGCGCCGCCGGGCCAGCGGTAGGGGTAGGCCATCGGCACGCGGTAGAGCTCGCCCGCGAACGGCCCGAAGCGGTGCTTGTAGGGCATGTTCTTGGCGGTCAGCCCCATCGTGAGGTTGGTGCGGCCGTGGTAGCCGTGGTCGAAGGCGACGATGGCCGGGCGCCCGGTGGCGTGGCGGGCGATCTTCACGGCGTTCTCCACGGCCTCGGCGCCGGAGTTGAACAGGGCCGAGCGCTTCTCGTGGTCGCCGGGCGTCAGCGCGTTGAGCTTCTCGCAGACCTGCACGTACTTGTCGTACGGCGTGACCATGAAACAGGTGTGGGTGAAGGCGGCGATCTGCTCGGTGACCGCGTCGATGACCCGCTGGTTGCCGTTGCCGACCGTGGTCACGGCGATCCCCGAGCCGAAGTCGATCAGCTGGTTGCCGTCGGCGTCGCGCACGATGCCGCCGGCCCCCTCGGTGACGTAGACCGGCAGGCCGGTGCTCACGCCCGCGGCGACCGCGGCCGTCTTGCGTGCCTGCAGGGCCTGCGAGGCCGGGCCGGGGATGGAGGTCGCGAGAATCCGCTTCTGCTCGATCATGGGCCGATCCTATCCGCACCCCAATGCGGTCGGAACTACGGATTCCGTGGCATCAGGGCCTCTTCACCCACGAGCGTGTGTGCCCAGCGGCCGAACCGGGTAGTACTCGTGGCACACGCCCGTGAGAAGGAGGCAGCGATGCCCGCACGTACATCACCCGGACCATCGGTGAAGGACCCCGAGCTCTACGAGGCGCTGCGCGACGACGGCGCCAGCAAGGAGAAGGCCGCCCGCATCGCGAACGCCGCCGCGAACACCTCGCGCTCGGCCGTGGGTCGCAAGGGAGGCCGCTCCGGCGACTACGACGACTGGACCAAGGCCGACCTGATGACCCGGGCGCGCGAGATCGGCATCCGGGGCCGCTCGTCGATGACCAAGTCGCAGCTGGTCGACGCGCTGCGCGACCACTGAAGCCACCGACCCGGGAACCAGAAAGGTGTCCGAGAGATGCGTGCAGGGGGTTCGCACCTCTCGGACACCAGTTCCGGGTTGTCCGGCCCCCATGGGGAAACCGAGCAACGATGGGTAACCTACACATTGGATGCTGAGAGACCACTGAGAAACGGGGCCACTCGTGAGACTTCTGCTGGTCGAGGACGAGCGCCCCCTGGCGCAGGCCCTCGACGACGCCCTGCGGGAGGAGGGCTGGGTCGTCGACCTCGCCGACGACGGGCGCGAGGGTCTGCGGCTTGCGCTGCTCGGCAACTACGACGTCGTGGTCCTCGACATCATGCTTCCGCTGATGAACGGCTACGACGTGCTCAAGTACATGCGGGCCCAGAAGGTGTGGTCCCCGGTGCTCATGCTGACCGCCAAGGACGGCGAGTACGACCAGACCGACGCGTTCGAGCTCGGCGCCGACGACTACGTGACCAAGCCGTTCAGCACCCCCGTGCTGCTGGCCCGGCTGCAGGCGCTGGCCCGCCGCGGCGCCCCCGAACGCCCGGTGGCGCTCACCGTCGGCGGCCTGAGCCTGGACCCCACCACTCGCCGGGTCACCCGTGAGGGCCGCGAGATCCAGCTGACCGCCCGCGAGTACGCCCTGCTGCACCACCTGATGCGCAAGGCCGGCCAGGTGCAGAGCAAGAGCGAGATCCTCGAGAACGTCTGGGACTCCGACTACCCCGGCGCCGACAACGTCGTCGAGGTCTACATCGGCTACCTCCGGCGCAAGATCGACGCGCCCTTCGACAGCAAGTCGCTCGAGACGGTGCGCGGCATGGGGTACCGGCTCAACCCGATCGTTCCGGAGGGAGCCTGACCTCGAAGCGGCACCAGCCGTCGGGGCTCTCCAGCGCCGCCACGGTGCCGCCGTGCGCGGTGACGATCTCGGACACGATCGCCAGGCCGAGCCCGGTGCCACCGGTGTCACGGGTGCGCGAGTCGTCCAGGCGCACGAACCGGCCGAAGATCCTGGTGCGGGCCTCCTCCACGACCGGCGGCCCGTCGTTGTCGACGTCCAGCACCACCTCGGCGCCGTCGTGCCAGAGCCGCATCCGCACGTCATGCTCCCGGTGCCGCTCGGCGTTCTCGAGCAGGTTGCGCACGGCGCGACCCAGCCGCCGGGCGTCTCCCATCACCCTCGCGGGCTCGACGTGCACCGACACCGGCATCCCGCGGTCGCGCAGGACGGCCGCCTCGGCGAGCACGACGTCGTCGAGGTCGACCTCGGCCTTGGCGATCGGCAGGGCCCGCTCGTCGGCCGAGGCGAGGACGAGCAGGTCGTCGACGAGCACCGACAACCGGTCCACCTCCGCCGAGGCCCGGCCGGCCACCAGCTGCCGCTCCTCGAGCGAGCGGTCCTCCGCGAGCCGGTCGAGCAGCACCCGGATGGTCGCGAGCGGGCTGCGCAGCTCGTGCCCGGCATCGGCGACGAAGGCCCGGCGTGAGGCGTCGGCACGGCGCAGCCGTTCGAGCACGCGGTTGAGCGTCTCGGCGAGCTTGGCCAGCTCGTCGCGGCCCGGCGGGACCTCGAGGATGGGGGCCGGTCGCGACCCGGCGATGCTCTCGACCTGGTCACGCATCCGCTCGACCGGGCGCAGGGCCTGACCGATGGCGAAGGTCGTCACGGCGCCGAGCAGGACGACCAGCCCGACGGCGCCGATGAGCGCGAACTCCGACGAGCGGCCCAGCGCGGTGGTCTCGACCTGGGTCGCCACCGCGACCAGCACCGTGTAGCGGTGCCCGTCGAGGCCGGGGGCGTCGGCGACTGCGACCGCGAAGCCCCGCTGGGCCATCCCCGGCAGCGAGCTGACGGTGGTGACCCGCACCTGCCCGACCGCGACCACCGGGTCGGTCATCGGCGTCGTCACCGCGTGGTCGGTCGTCATCACGACCGTGCCGGTGTCGTCGACGATCTGGGACACCCGGCTGCCGAGGTCGACCTCGGGCGCCACCTTCAGCTCCTCGATGCTGAACAGCGTGAGGTCGGTGCGCAGCTCGGCGGCCTCGGAAGCGGCGATGTCGCGCGCCGAGGCCTCGAGCACCTGGCTCAGCGAGAGGTAGATGATGCCCGCGGTCGCCGCGCTGACCAGGATGACGATCGGCATCGTCAGAACGAGGATGCGGCTGCGCAGGCCGAGCCGCGGGAACATGGCTGGAGTCTAGGTTCGCGGCCGGGTCGACGCCTGAGAGAGACCACAGCCCGGCGACGGGCACCCCTGGTGGTCGCTCACGGGTCGTCGACCGAGGGTGCCCCCCCGGCGGTGGTGCCGATGCCGGCTCCGCCGCGGACCGGGGCCCGGTCGGGGCGCAGCTGCGACTCCGTCCACGGGTAGCGCAGGCGGGTCGCCCACGGCTCGGGGGCACGGTCGAACTCGGCGGCGACGACCGTGGACCCCACGATGATGAAGGCGATGCACAACAGCCACCCGACCAGCGCGACGGTCACACCGAACAGGCCGTACCGCTCGCTGTACGTCGTCATCAGGCGCGGCATGTACATGGTGGTGGCGTACCCCCACAGCGTGCTGAGGCCCCCGGCGATGACGCCGGCGGGCAACAGCCGCTGCCACGCCACCCGACGGTTCAGCAGCAGCCAGGGGATCGAGGTCCACACCACGACGCTCGACAGCAGGGAGCCGGTCAGCCCTGCGGCCCAGTCGAAGGGGATCTCCCGCAGCAGCGAGCGGATGAACGACAGCAGGCCGATCTCGAGGATCAGCGCGCCGAGGGCGATGGTCGCGTAGAACGAGGCCCGCACGCCGGGGGCACGCGGCATCTGCCAGGCCTCGAGGTACATGCGCTGGATCCGACGGGACAGGCTGACGCCGGACATCACGAGCAGCAGCACGCTGAGGACCCCGATGGTCGCCTCGCCCGACGGCGTGAACACGGTCCGCACGGCCGCCGCCGAGTCGCCGGTCAGGGCGAACCTGCGCACGATGCCGTCGGCGACGGAGGCGTGGTTCTCGGTGGGGAGCACCGCCGAGGTGAGGATGACGAGAGGGATCAGCGCCGTGAACGCCTGGGAGGCGATCACCGTGGCGCGGTCGATGCCCTGGATGGCGAAGAAGCAGCGCAGGCAACGACGCGGGAACCACTGCTCGTGCATCACGTTCGGCAGCCGCATCGCTCTCCTGGTCGTCCGGGTGTCGCCGCGTGACGGGCACCGCCCGTGCCCGACCCGCGAGGTCGTCGCCGAACCGTGGCGCGGCCGACCCGACCCAGTGTGCGCACCCCTCTCGCGGGGCGCCTCATCTCGCGCGGGTGAGGATGGAACCGACGGCGGCCCCGCGCCCGTCCCGGGGCTCGCCGCAGCAGTCACCCCGGTGGGGTGAGGTGCAGATAGGCTGCGCGGCATACCAATGGGAGCACCCGAACCGAGAGGGGGGTCATCCGAATGACCACCACATCCGACGCTCACGGGCCGATTGATTTCGTCCTGCTCGAGTTCCCGAACGACCGCACCGACGGCAGCGCCGCCGAGGCGCTCCTGGACCTCGTTGAGGCCGGCACGATCCGTCTGCTCGACCTGGTCATCGCCCGCAAGGAGGACGACGGCACGGTCGAGGTGATCGACATCGACGGAGCCGGTGACGTGTCGGCCTTCGTGCAGTTCTCGGGGGCCCGCTCCGGCCTGCTCGGCGATGACGACATCCAGGAGGCGGGCGCCGTCCTGTCTCCCGGCACGACCGCGGCCCTGATCGTGTTCGAGAACAGCTGGGCGGCGCCGTTCGTCGCCGCAGCCCGCAAGAACGGTGGCGAAGTGGTCGCCAGCATCCGCATCCCTGCGTCGGACGTCATCGACGCCCTCGACGCGCTCGACACCGAAGAAGCGAGGTAACCCGATGCCCGGACTACTCCGAGGCGTGGCCCGTACCGCCGTCGTGGCCGGCACCGCCAGCGCCGTCAGCGGCCGCGTCCAGCGCCGCCAGGCCGACAAGTTCGCCGAGCGCGACGCGCACGCCGCCGCCCAGCGGTCCGAGGCCTATGCGGCGGAGACCGGTGCGGCGCCGACGTACGCGCCACCGACGACGCAGTACGGGGCGGCTCCTCAGCAGGTCTACGCCGCACCGCCGCAGCAGGGCTATGCGGCTCCGCCGCCGCAGGAGTACGCACCGGCTCCCGCTGCTCCCTCCCAGGCCGACGTGCTCAACCAGCTCAAGCAGCTCGGCGAGCTGCGTGACGCAGGCGTGCTCACCGAGGAAGAGTTCGCCGGCCAGAAGGCCAAACTCCTTGGCTGATGCCGGTGGGCACGCGATGAGTCCGACGGGCACCGAGCCCGCCGTGACCACCGCTGCAACTACCGACGACGCACCCCCGACCGCCACGGACACCGTGGCGGCGGGGGTCGTCGTCGTGTCCGCCGAGGACGCACCTGCGAGCGCGACCCACCCACCGGCGTCCGACGAGGACGTCCCCGACGTTCCGCGGCGACCCGGTCTGCCTCGGATGGCCCTGGTCGCGATCGTCGGTGGCTCACTCGTGCTGGTCCTGGCCGGCGCACGCTCGACGTCCGGGATCATCGGACCCGCGTTCCTCGCCCTGGTGCTGACCATCACCGTCCACCCGGTGCGCCGTGCTCTCGTCCGGCGCAACGTGCCCGACTGGCTGGTGGCCATCGCCGTGGTGGTGTCGGTCTACCTCCTCCTGATCTCGGTGTCGCTGGCGCTGGTCGTCTCCGCCGGCCGCCTCGCGCAGCTGCTGCCGCAGTACACGCAGGAGTTCGACAAGTACACCGCCAACGTGACGCAGTGGCTGTCGTCGCTCGGCGTCACCAGGGACCAGGCGTCCTCGGTCGGCGCGTCGATCGACCCGGGCAGCCTGGTCGGCCTCATCGGTGACGCGTTCAGCGCCGTGCTCGCCGTGCTGTCCAGCTTCTTCTTCATCATCACCGTCGCGCTGATGATGGCCTTCGACACCGGCGGGGTCGAACGGGTGCTGGCGTCCGTGCGCACGAGCCGACCGCACCTGGTCGACGCCCTGATCAGCTTCGCCCACGGCACCCGGGTGTACATGGGCGTGGCGGCAGGTTTCGGCTTCATCGTGGCCGTCATCGACGGTGTCGCGCTGTACGTCATGGGGGTCCCGGGCGCCTTCATCTGGGCCGTCCTGGCCTTCGTCACGAACTTCATCCCGAACATCGGCTTCGTCATCGGCGTGATCCCGCCGGCGATCATCGGCCTGCTCGAGGGCGGCCCCACCATGATGATCGGCGTCATCGTCGTCTACTCGGTGATCAACGTCGTCATCCAGTCGGTCATCCAGCCGCGCTACGTCGGCGACGCCGTCGGCCTGTCCCCCACGATCACCCTGCTCTCGCTGATCTTCTGGGCGTGGGCCCTGGGGGCGATCGGCGCCCTCCTCGCCGTGCCGTTCAGCCTGTTCATGCGGGCCATCCTCGTCGAGGCCGACCCCACCGCCCACTGGGTGCTCCCCATCCTGTCGGGCCACCTCGCCAAGGAGAGCCCGGACCCAGCCGAGCTGCCCGAGGCACCGAGCACCACCGTGCCGGCCTGAGCCGCACGGACCGAGCACAGCCCTCGGCGCCAGCCGCAGGGCCACGACGAGAGGTGGTGGCCGGTCATGACCGAGCCGACGACAGCGGAACGCCGAGCCCAGGGCAAGGCCGCGCGCGCGAACGCACCGTTGGAGTCGCACGGCGACATCGGCCCGGATGCCGGGCGCGACCCGGTCGGTCTGATCATCGGCCAGGCCGAGACCCGGGTTCCCGAGCTCGTGCCGATCCGGCACGGGCGGATGCTCGTCTCGCCGTTCACCTTCTACCGCGGCGCCGCGCTTCCGATGGCGGCCGACCTCTCGACCGTGCCGTCGTCCGGGCTGAAGGTGCAGCTGTGCGGAGACGCGCACCTGTCGAACTTCGGGGTGTTCGCGGCGCCCGACCGCCGGCTCGTCTTCGACCTCAACGACTTCGACGAGACGCTGCCAGGGCCCTTCGAGTGGGACGTCAAGCGGTTCGCCGCCAGCCTGGCGGTGGCCGGCCGGGACATCGGGCTGGACGCCAAGGACCGCAAGGCCATCGTGCTGGCCGGTGTCGCCGCCTACCGGAGCGCCATGGCCGAGTTCGCCGACAAGACCATGCTCGAGGTCTGGTACGCCCGGCTCGACGTCGAGGACGGGCTGGAACAGCTGCGCCAGAAGGTCGGCGACGAGGCCCTGGGACGCACCCGCAAGGCGATGGCGAAGGCGCGCACCCGCGACAGCATGCAGGTGCTCAAGAAGCTCACCACGGTCGTCGACGGCCAGCGCAGGATCATCAGCAACCCGCCGCTCGTGGTCCCGATCGAGGAGCTCACCGACCAGCACAGCGCCGACGAGATCATGGCGTGGATGACGTCGCTGCTCACGCAGTACCGTCGCACGCTGAGCGCGGACCGCCGCCACCTGCTCGGGCAGTTCCACCTCGTCGGTGTCGCGCGCAAGGTGGTCGGCGTCGGCAGCGTCGGTACCCGCGCCTGGATCCTCCTGCTGGAGGCCGACGGTGGCCAGGAGCCGCTCTTCCTGCAGGCCAAGGAGGCCCAGCGCTCGGTGCTCGCCGACTACTGCGGCGCCAGCCGCTACCGCAACGAGGGCCAGCGCGTGGTCGCCGGCCAGCACCTCATGCAGGCGGCCAGCGACATCTTCCTCGGCTGGCAGAACGTCAAGTCCGGCCTGGACGGTCACGAGCGCGACTTCTACGTCCGCCAGCTGCGGGACTGGAAGTACTCGGCCGCCATCGAGCAGATGGTGCTGCCCGGGCTGCTCGCGTACTCCGAGCTGTGCGGCTGGACCCTCGCGAGGGCCCACGCCCGCTCGGGTGACCGGCTCGCCATCGCCGGCTACCTCGGCAAGTCCGACAAGTTCGACCGGGCCCTCGCGAAGTTCGCCGAGGGCTACGCCGACCGCACCGACAAGGACTACGCGGCGCTGGCCGCCGCCGTCACCGACGGCCGGATCGAGGCGATCAGCGGCATCTGAGCGCTTGTTGGGTCGTGCTGAACGACTGCCCCCGGCCGCCCTCGGGTGGCCGGCGCTGGACCGTGGGTCGCCACGGTTCCAACTCTGACTAGTCTCATGGTTGTGGCACACCTGCGCACAGCGCTCGCCGTCCCGCGTCCCAAGGTGTCGGTGCCCCGTCGCGTCGATCGAGCCGTGGAGCGGCCGCGGCTGCTCCGTGGCCTGACCGGTGCCCCCTTCGACGACCCGGACGCTGCCGGCGCAGACGATCGCTCGCCGGGGCCGGTCGTCCTGCTGGCCTGCGCCCCCGCGGGCTACGGCAAGACGACGATGCTCGCCGACTGGGCCGAGCAGCAGCGCTCCACGGGCGTGCCCGTCGCCTGGGTCACCTGCGACCGCGACGACGACGGGACCGCGTTCTGGAGCGCGGTGATCCAGGCCGCCACCGAGGCCGCTCCTGACTCCGCGACGGTGCTGGCCGGGCTCGACGCACCCGCCGGCCCCGCCGACCCGACCTTCGTCGCCAACCTCATCGGCGTCCTCGGTGACGAGGTGCCCGGGATCGTCCTCGTCCTCGACGACGTGCACGAGGTGCGCGCGCGCGAGGTGCTCGACGGCATCCAGCACCTGGTCGAGTGGGCCGACGGGAAGGTCCGGATCGCCCTCGGCTGTCGCTTCGAGCCACCGATCGGGCTGCACCGGCTGCGCCTCACCGGGCGCCTGTACGAGGTGCGCGCGGCACAGCTGGCCTTCACCGCCGAGGAGGCCGACGACTTCTGGGACCGCCACGACATCGTGCTCGACCGCGACTCCCGTGCGGTGCTGCACACGCTCACCGAGGGGTGGCCGGCCGGGATGCGGTTGGCGGCGTTGTCGCTCGAGCTCGGCGACCCGGCCACGTTCGTCGCCGAGTTCAGCGGGGCCGACCGCCCGGTGGCCGACTACCTGACCGGCGAGGTGCTGGCCCGCCTGCCCGACGACGTCGTCGACTTCCTGCTGCGCACCTGCGTCGTGGAGGACCTCGCCGTCGACCTCGCGGCCAGGCTGTCCGGTCGCGACGACTCGGCAGCGCTGCTGGCCGACCTGACGCAGCGCAACGCCCTGGTCGTGCCCCTGGACCGCAACGGCACGTGGTTCAGGTACCACGTGCTGATGCGCACGTACCTCGCGGCGGCCCTCCAGCGCCGCGACCCCGGCGCGATGGCGGCGCTCCGGGTGGTCGCCGCGCACTGGTTCCTCGAGCAGCGCGAGCCCGGGCAGGCCCTCGAGCTCGCGTCCGAGGCAGGCGACGGCGAGCTCGTCGAGCAGATCCTGGTCACCCACGGCCTGGGTCTGGTCCTGGCCGGCGCCGGCCCCTCCGTACGGCGCGCGATCGCCCTGTTGCCGCCGTCGCAGGACCACGCCCCCGCCGTGCTGGTGCACCGGGCGCTGCTGGCCGTCGACGAGGGCGACGTCGGGGCAGCCGACGAGGCGCTGGCCGTGCTGGCCACCATCCCCGACGACGGCAGCGACCAGCGGATGACGTCACTGCGAAAGGCGGCCGCGCTCCACCGCGCCCGCCTCGCCGCCGACCTGGCCGTCGCGCACGCCAGCGACCTGGTCGCCGACGTCGGGCCCACCCACCTCCCGACCGACCTCGACCCGGACGTGCGGCTCCTGGTGCTGGCCGACCGGGGTGCGCTGCGCCTGTTCGAGGGCGACCACCAGCGCGCTCGGCGCGACCTGCTCCAGGCGATCGACCTGGCCAAGGCTGCCCGCCTGCACTCCGTCCAGCTCTACTGCAAGAACCTCGTGGCCGGAACCCACATGGCGGAGAACGACTACGAGCAGGCCAAGATCGCCGCCGAGAAGGCCATCGCCTTCGCCACGGCGCGCGGGTGGGACCGCACGCCCACGCTGGCCTACTCCTACATGCTCGCCGGCTGGACCTCGTTCCTCGTGCTGCACCCGGAGGAGGCCGCCACCTGGGCAGCCATCTCCATCGATGTCATCGACACCACGATCGACGTCGAGGTCGAGGGTGCGGCCCGCACCGGCGAGGCGATCATCGCGTTCGACGAGCCGCCGCAACGACGCGCCGCGCTCGAGCGGCTCGAGCGGACGACGGCGTGGCTCACCGACCGTGGTGCGTCACCGGCCCTCACGGCACTCGCCGCCCCGCACGAGCTGCGGATGTGCCTGAGCCTGGGCGAGTGGCACCGGGCCGAGCACTCGGTCGAGCGCGCCGAGGCGCGGCTGGGCCAGAGCGGCGACGTCGCCGTCCTGCAGGCCCAGCTCGCCTCGGCGCGCGGCCGACCGGCCGATGCGCGGCGCCTGCTGCGGCCGGTGCTGCAGGGCGACGTCACCCCGATCCGCACGACCGCACTGACCTCCGCCTGGCTGCTCGAGGCCCTGCTCGCCGAGCGTTCCGACCGGCGCCCGGCGGCGACCGAAGCGCTGCTCACTGCCCTGGAGACGTCCGCGCCCTCGGGGGCCACCCGCCCGTACTTCGACGCCGGCGCCGAGGTGCACACCCTGCTCTCGCAGCTGCGCGGTCGCGCCGGGCACCTCGAGCCGGTGCTCGAGTCGGTGCTCACCGGCATCGCCCACGTGCTGGAGTGGCAGGGCGCCGCTGCCAACACGGTCACCGGGGTGCCGCTCGGCACGACGACCGCCCCGAGCGGTGGCTGGCTGACCGAGCGCGAGCTGGTGGTGCTGCGCGACCTGCCGTCGATGATGACGCTCGGTGAGATCGCGGCCGCCCAGGGGATCAGCCTGAACACGGTCAAGACGCACGTGCGCTCGATCTACGCCAAGCTCGGCGCCGGCACCCGACGCGAGGCGATCGGCATCGCTCGCGGCCTCGGGCTCCTCTGACCCCTGTCCCGCTCGACAGCCACCGCTCACCGGGGCGTCGGCCGCGGCAACCGGGCTGCGCTCACCCGTGACGCGTGAGGCGACGCCATGGGGCGAGTGCCAAGGTCGGAAGGTGCAACAGGCGCGCTCGTCGTTGTGTCGTGAGAGAGGCTCCATGCGATACGAGTTCATCATCAGAGGCTCGGTGTCCGACGACGTCATGGCCGCACTCCCCGAGCTCTCGTCCACGCCCTACCCCACCGGCGGCACCATCCTGTTCGGCCCCGTGCAGGACGAGTCCGACGTCTCGAGCCTGCTCGCGCGGTTCTCCGACCTGGGCCTGTCCGTCGTCGAGATGCGCCGCCTCCCGGACTGACCGTGGCGTGGGCGACACCGAGCGGCACCCGGCCACGGCATCCCTGACCCGACGCGTACGCACCTGGGGTTCGGGCCGCTTCGGTGACCGCACCACCGTCGCCGCCGACCTGCGGGCCGGCACCGTGCTCGGGCTGGAGTCGGTGCCCGACAGCCTGGCCAACGGTCTGCTCGCCGGGGTCAACCCGCTGCTCGCCCTGCACGGCTACCTCGTCGGGACCATCGCCGGTGCGCTCACGACGAGCACGGTGCTGATGTCGGTGCAGGCGACCGGCGCGATGGCCGTGGTCATCTCGGACGTGCCGCAGACCCAGACCGGCGACGCCCGGGCCCAGGAGGCCCTCGCCGTGCTGGCGCTCCTGGCCGGCGTGGGGATGCTGGCGCTGGGCATCGCCCGGCTCGGCTCGCTCGTCCGGTTCGTGCCGAGCTCGGTGCTCGTCGGGTTCGTCAACGCGGTCGCGATCAACATCATCCTGTCGCAGGTCGACGAGGTCACCGGCTACCAGAGCGACGCGACCAACCGGGTGCTCAAGGCCCTCGACACGGTGGTCCACCCCGGCCAGATCCAGTACGCCAGCGTGGCCGTCGCAGCGCTGACCATCGCGCTCATCGTGCTGCTCGAGCGCACCCGGCTGGGGGCGCTGGGGATGGTCGTCGCGATCGCCCTCGGGTCCGCGCTGCCGGTGGTCCTGGACGCCCTGGGCAGCACCGTGCTGGCCGTACCGGTGCTGTCGGACATCGTCACCGTGCCCCGCAGCCTCCCCGGCCTCGAGCTGCCCTCGCTCGGGCTGGTCGTCGCCATGGCCGTGCCCGCCATGTCGCTCGTCTTCGTCGGCCTCGTCCAGGGCGCCGCCATCGGTGGCACCCTGACCAACCCGGACGGCTCCACCGGGGACGCGTCGGGCGACTTTCGCGGGCAGGGCATCGCGAACCTGGCCACCAGCGTGCTCCAGGGCTCGCCGGTCGCCGGCTCGATGTCCGCGACGAACCTCGTGCGAGCGGCCGGCGCACGCACCGCCACGGCCAACCTGTTCGCGGGGGTGGTCATCGGCGCCACCATGCTGCTCTTCGCCGACGTCGTGGGGTACGTCGCCATGCCGGCACTGGGCGGCCTCCTGATGCTCGTCGGCTGGCGCAGCCTCAAGGTCGACCAGCTCGTGCTGACCTGGCGCACCGGCCCGGTGCCGGCCACGACCATGGCGATGACCTTCGTGCTGACCCTGATCATCCCGCTGCAGTACGCGGTGCTCGTCGGCGTGGGGTTGGCCGTGCTGCTGCACGTGGCACGCCAGTCGAACCAGGTCGTCGTGAAGCACTGGGTCTTCGACGAGGACCACGGCTTCCCGACCGAGACCGACCCGCCCGCCGAGCTCCCCCACGCGCAGGTCGTCGTGCTCGCGACCTACGGCAGCCTCTTCTTCGCGTCAGCGGCCGCCTTCGAGGGGCAGCTGCCACGAGGCGCCGGGCCGGGCACCCATGGCGTCGTGGTGCTGCGGCTGCGCGCCAAGGAGGAGCTCGGCAGCACGGTGGTCCAGGTGCTGATCCGGTATGCCGGCCAGCTCGCCGCGTGCGACGCGCGGCTCATGCTCTGCGGGGTCACCCCCGGGGTCCGGCAGCAGCTCGACGACACCGGGCTGGCCGCACAGCTCGGCGAGGACGCCGTCTTCCTGGCCCACGCCCGGGTGGGACTGTCGGTGCACGAGGCGGTCGAGAGCGCGCAGCGGTGGATCGTGCAGGCGAGCGAGTCGTCCCCGCCGGCCGAGCCCTGAGGGGCGCCCGAGCTGGGTACTCGGGTGGTCGCCCAGGCAGCCAGCTGAGCACCCAGCTCCGGTCTGTCGCTTCCACCAAGGGCGCGACTCTTGACTCGTTCCAGAAAACGGGCAAGACTGCTGAAGTGCCCCCACCCCCTGACGTCGAGCAGCTGTTGCGCGCCGTCTCGCTGCGGGTGACCCGCCCCCGGGTGGCCGTGCTGACCGCGGTGCAGGAGCGTCCGCACGCGAGCACCGACACCATCATCGAGGTCGTGCGGCGCGACCTCGGCGAGGTGTCGCACCAGGCGGTCTACGACGTGCTGCGCGCCCTGACCACCGCGGGGTTGCTGCGCCGCATCCAGCCCTCGGGCTCGGTCGCACGGTACGAGACGCGGGTCGGGGACAACCACCACCACGTCGTGTGCCGGTCGTGCGGCACCATCGCCGACGTCGACTGCGCGGTCGACGAGGTCCCCTGCCTCACGGCATCCGACGACCACGGCTTCGTCATCGACGAGGCCGAGGTCGTGTACTGGGGCACCTGCCCGCAGTGCGCGGCCAGATCAACCAGCTGACCACACCACCACCGATCGCAGTACCGAACACCGAAGGAGACGGACGTGACCGACCAGGCAACCGACGGCGTGACCGAGCAGGGCAGCGAGAGCGAGAACCCCGCCATCGACACCCCCACCCCGAAGGCCGGGCGGCCTCGCACCAACCAGGACTGGTGGCCCGAGCAGCTCGACCTCTCGGTGCTGCACCGGCACTCCCCCGCCACCAACCCGCTGGATGCCGGGTTCGACTACGCCGCACAGGTCGCCACCCTCGACGTCGACGCGCTCAAGCGCGACATCGTCGAGGTGATGACGACCTCGCAGGACTTCTGGCCCGCCGACTTCGGCCACTACGGCCCGCTCTTCATCCGGATGAGCTGGCACGCCGCCGGCACCTACCGCATCTGGGACGGCCGCGGCGGCGCCGGCGACGGCCAGCAGCGGTTCGCCCCGCTCAACAGCTGGCCCGACAACGCCAACCTCGACAAGGCCCGCCGCATCCTGTGGCCGGTCAAGCAGAAGTACGGCCAGTCCGTCTCGTGGGCCGACCTGCTCGTGCTCGCCGGCAACGTCGCGCTCGAGGACATGGGCTTCACCCCCTTCGGGTTCGGCTTCGGCCGCGAGGACGTCTGGGAGCCGGAAGAGGTCTTCTGGGGCTCCGAGGACGCCTGGCTCGGCGACGCGCGCTACAGCGGCGACCGCGAGCTGGCGAACCCGCTCGGCGCCGTGCAGATGGGCCTGATCTACGTCAACCCCGAGGGCCCCAACGGCGTGCCCGACCCGGTCAAGGCGGCGCGCGACATCCGCGACACGTTCGCGCGGATGGCGATGGACGACGAGGAGACCGTCGCGCTGATCGCCGGCGGGCACTCGTTCGGCAAGACCCACGGCGCCGGCGACCCCGACCTCGTCGGCCCGGAGCCCGAGGGCTGCCCGGTCGAGCACCAGGGCATCGGCTGGAAGAGCGAGTACGGCTCGGGCAAGGGCCGCGACGCCATCACCAGCGGCATCGAGGTGACCTGGACCCAGACGCCGACTCGGTGGAGCAACCACTTCTTCGAGAACCTCTTCGGCTTCGAGTGGGAGCTGACCAAGAGCCCGGCCGGCGCGCACCAGTGGCAGCCCAAGGACGGTGCCGGCGCGAACACCGTGCCCGACCCCGAGGACGGCTCGCTCACCCGGCCGCCGACGATGCTGACCACCGACCTGGCCCTGCGCCTGGACCCGGCGTACGAGAAGATCTCGCGCCGCTTCCTCGAGCACCCCGACGAGTTCGCGCTGGCGTTCGCGAAGGCCTGGTACAAGCTGCTGCACCGCGACATGGGCCCGGCCGAGCGGTACCTCGGCCCGTGGGTGCCCGAGCCCCAGCCGTGGCAGGACCCGGTGCCGCCGGTCGAGGGTGCGCTGGTCTCCGATGCCGACGTCGCCTCGCTCAAGGAGGCGATCCTGGCCACCGGGCTCACCGTGCCGCAGCTGGTGCGCACGGCCTGGGCCTCGGCATCCAGCTTCCGCGGCACCGACAAGCGCGGCGGGGCCAACGGTGCCCGCATCCGACTGGAGCCGCAGCGCGGCTGGCAGTCCAACGACGGCGACGAGATCTCCACCGTGGTCGAGGCCCTCGAGCGGGTCAAGGCCGACTTCGACGGCAAGGGCGGTGCGTCGGTGTCGATCGCCGACCTCATCGTGCTCGGCGGCTCGGCAGCGGTCGAGAAGGCCGCGCGCGACGGTGGCCACGACGTCACGGTGCCGTTCCACGCCGGGCGCACCGACGCGACCCAGGAGCAGACCGACGTCGACTCGTTCCGCGTGCTGCAGCCCCGCGCCGACGGCTTCCGCAGCTACCTGCCCCCGGGCGAGAAGCTGTCGCCCGAGATGCTGCTGCTCGACCGCGCCAACCTGCTCACCCTCACCGCCCCGGAGATGACCGTGCTCGTGGGCGGGCTGCGGGCGATCGGCGCCAACGTCGGCGACTCCGACCTCGGGGTGCTCACCGAGAACCGCGGCCGGCTGACGAACGACTTCTTCCGCACCCTGCTGGCGCCGGGCACCGAGTGGAAGCCGTCGGCCTCGCAGGAGAACGTCTACACCGGCACCGACCAGGCCACCGGGCAGGCCCGCTGGTCGGCCACCGCCGTCGACCTCGTGTTCGGCTCGCACGCCCAGCTGCGGGCCATCTCCGAGGTCTACGCCAGCGACGACGCGCAGGAGAAGCTCGTCCGCGACTTCGTCGCCGCCTGGGTCAAGGTGATGGAGCTCGACCGGTTCGACCTGCACCGCTGAGCGTGCTTCCGTCGTCCCCCGGGCCGCTCACCGGGGGACTACGGGCTCACGAGCAGGTGTACGCGCGGCCGCCGACAAGCCTCATCGAGAGCGACACGGCCCGGGTGGACGTGTTGCGGACGCGAATGGCGCCACGGTCGCCAAGCGCGACCTCGATGACGGTGGACCGTGACGCGGAGTCCACGGTGATGGTCTGTTCCCACGTCGTCGTCAACGGCGTGCCCTGCGGGGCGACCCGCAACGCGGCCGCGCCCGACGACGTCGAGGCCGTCACCCGCACCAGCGCAGTCTCGACGACCCGGCCGTCCGGCGACCGCTGCGGGAGCGTGGCGGAGGTGCGCGCGCCGGGCGCCAGGGTGACTCCCCTGGTCGGGGTGGCCGCGGGGTAGGTGGTCAGCGCGACACTCCGACGCGGGGGCGCCGAGCGCCGCCCGCACGGTGGAGGGAACGTTGCTGATGACCGTTCTGACGCCCTCGGCGCGAAGCACCCTCGCCCGCGTCGGGTCGTCGACGGTCCACACCGTGCTCCTGAGCCCGTTGGCGGCGATGAGCCGGTTCCAGAAGCCGGTCGAGGCATCCTGTGCATAGCTGAGGTCGTAGGCGCCGAGCGAGCGGGCCGACGCCACCGTCGGCCACGGTGAGGGTGCCCGCCAAGGCAGACACCCGCTGGGTGGGCGAGGCCGTGCGGACCGCCCGGGTCGTCGTCGCCCAGTCGAAATCCTGGACGATGGAGCGCGCCGTCATCCCCGCACCGGCGAGCGTCTTCGCCAGGCGCACGGCATCGCTTGTGCGCACGGTGCTGGCGTCGGTCCCAGCGTGCTTGACCTCGACGCGGAGGATGGCCGCAGGGTACGGGCGGACGACGTCGATGACGTCAGCCAACCGGGCCACCGGTTCGCCCGAGCACGTCATCTTCCCTACCTGGGCGAGCGTCAGGGCCCGCAGCGGCACGTCGAGGTAGGGGCCTGCGCAGCGCGGCGTTCGCAGCGACGCGTCGTGGCTCATGACGAAGCTGCCGTCCTTGGTGGCCCGCACGTCCCCCTCGATGTCGGTCTCGCCGCTGCGCGCGGCCCGCTGGAACGAGGCGAGTGAGTTCTCGGCGCCGCCGGAGCCGTCGAGGGCCCGGTGAGCGGAGACCGCGGTGGAGAACGCCCGGTGTGAGGAACTCAGCGGTGGGGTGTCAGCGCTGGCCACCGCTGGGGCGGCGGGCACGACTACCGCAAGCACGATGCCCACGACTGCTCCCGTACTCCGCATTGTCCACCGATCCTCGCACGTGAGCGCCGGGCGCACACGCCGGTTCGCGGGGTTCGCCGCGGGGCAGTCGGGTCAGGCGCGCAGCCGGAAGGTGTGCGCCCCCCTCGAGGCCTTGGTCTCCAGGTAGCGGGCGTTGGTGTCGTTGACGTGGATGCCGGTCGGCACCACCTCGCTGACGTCGACGCCCAGCCGGGCCAGCTGGGCGGCCTTGTCCGGGTTGTTGCTGAGCAGGGCCATCGACCCGACCCCGAGCGCCGCCACCATCTGCGCCGCCACCGTGTAGTCGCGGGCGTCGGCGCTGTACCCCAGCGCGACGTTGGCCTCGTAGGTGTCGAGGCCGTCGTCCTGGAGCCCGTAGGCGTCGAGCTTGCCGTAGAGCCCGATGCCGCGCCCCTCCTGCCGCAGGTAGAGCAGGTACCCGCCGACCTCCGCGATCCGCTCGACGGCCTCGCGCAGCTGCGGCCCGCAGTCGCACCGTTGGCTGCCGAACACGTCGCCCGTCAGGCACTCGCTGTGCAGCCGCACGAGCGGTGGGCGGTCGAGGCGGTCGGCCGGGGCCAGCCGGCTGCTGCGGTCGCCGAGCCCCACCGCGAGGTGCTCCCGCTCGTCGACCAGCCCCTCGAAGGTGAGGATCCGTGCCGTCGTGGCGAACCCGTCGCTGAAGCGCAGGGGCACCATCACCTCGGTGCGGATCGTCGCCGGCGGGGGTTGCAGTGGGTGCGTCATCGGGTGGTCCCTCCCTGGTCGTCCTGCTCGAACCGCGCAGACAGCGCGTAGCGCAGCAGCACGACGTCCTCGATGCGGCGCACCTCGGCGAGGTGGGCCCCGTGCCGGCCTCCCGGCATCCGCACGTCGGCGACGAGGCGCGGAGCCCGGGCGTCACCGACGAGCACCGGCGCCACGACGAGCTGCAGCTCGTCGGCGACCTGAGCCTCGAGGAACTGGCTCAGCACGTGCTGCCCACCCTCGACCATGAGCCGCCGCACCCCGCGCTCGCCGAGGTCGTCGCTGACCCAGCCGACCTGCGGGGCGGCGCCGGCGTCGACGACCGTGGCGGTTCCACCGAGTCGCTCGCGGGTGGCGGCGACGGCGGGGGTGGCGCAGTAGACGAGGGGGTCGCCGTCGCCGCCCGCGAACATCGCGGCGTTCGGGTCGAGCCCCGGATGCCGGGTGAGCGTCACCTTCCGCGGCGTCGGTGAGCGACCCTCGGCGACCCGTCGGGCCCTCCGGTCGGCACCTCGGACGGCGAGCCGCGGGTCGTCGGCTCGCACGGTGCCCGCACCGACGAGGATCGCGTCGCAGCTCGCGCGCACGGCGTCGACCCGGTCGAGGTCGGCCTCGTTCGACAACACCAGACGCTGGTCCGTCGTGTCGTCGAGGCACCCGTCGAGCGAGACCGCACAGCTGAGCAGGGTGTAGGGGCGTTCAGCCATGCGACCCACCGCCCACGGCATCCAGCCTCGACGGCCCGCCGACCGTCGTCGCCCCTGCCGGCACCTCTGGCCGGTGCCGACGCACCCGGCCGGCGAGCAGCAGGGCGGCGCCGGGCAGGGTGCCGACGAAGGCGATGGCCCCGAACGCGACGGCGGTGGCAAGACCGGATGCCGCGCCCAGCCCGGCGGCCGCGAAGGCCCACGTCGCGGCGCCCTCGCGCGGGCCCCACCCGGCGAGGTTGAGGGGCACGGCCGACACCAGGAGCACGACCAGGGCCAGGGGCAGCAGCTCGGTCACGGGGGTGCGCACCCCGACCGTGCGGGCGGCGAGCACGAAGGTGGCGAGGTGCCCGCCGACGGCGAGCACCGAGGCGACGACGATGCCGAGGGACGCCGGGCCGTGCCGCAGCGCACGCAGGTCGGCGGCCACGAGGTGCAACCACCGGGTGGCCCGGTGGCCGCGCTTCCGGGCTACGACGAAGACGGCGACGGCCGTGGTGACGAGCAGGACGCCGACCACGGTCGCCGACGTGCCGCCGAACCGGGGCAGGTCGAAGGGACGGGCGAACAGCAGGGCGACGCCGGTGAGCACGGCGAGCACGAGCTGGCCGGCCGTGCGCTCCCACGCGACGCCACGCAGCCCGCGGCCGACGTCGCCCCCGACTCGGCCGTGCTGCACCCCTCGCCCGACGTCGCCGAGCACCCCACCGGGCAGCGTGACGTTGAGGAACTGGGCGCGGTAGCAGGAGGCGAGGGCACCGGTCATGGTGATGTCGGCACCGAGCCGGCGCGCGACGAGCCGCCACCGCCACGCCCCGCACATCGTGGTGACCAGGGCGATGAGTGCGCCGGCGGTCAGGGCTCGGGCGTCGGTGGCGCGCAGCGCATCCAGGAACGGGCCGGTACCCAGCCCGACGACGAGCGCAGCGAGCACGAACGCGCCGACGAGCGGACGCGCCCACCTCCACCACGTCGCGTCGATCACGGCCTCCCGGTCGTCGGGGCTCCGAGTCGGGAACGGAGAACCTGTACTCCGAAACATACGGGGCCGTGGCCGACCCGGTTCACCTGAGCCGGGATCGGTCAGCCTGCCACGGCAGTGAGCACGCGGGCAACCACTTCGCTCGTTGACGACCAGGTGGGCAGGGTGGCACGCCGCTCCTCGGCCGCGGCGCGCAGGTGCGCCCGCAGCCCGGGGTCCCCGAGCCACTGCTGGAGCGCCCCGGCGAGCGCCCCGGGGTCGTCGGGCGGTACGAGGATGCCGGGACGCCTCCCGCCGGGTGCATGACCCACGGCCTCCGGGAGGCCGCCGACTCGGGTCGCCAGCACCGGGACGCCCCGGGCCAGCGCCTCGGTGACGGCCATGCCGTAGGTCTCACCCCGCGACGCGGTGACGAGGAGGTCAGCACGCGCGTAGGCGGCATCGAGGGCGGCACCGCCCAGCGCGCCGGTGAGCTGCACCTGTTCGGCCACACCGAGCTCGACGGCCCGGGTGCGCAGCCGCCCGACGAAGGCCGGATCCCGTTCGAGCGAGCCGACGCACGTGCAGACCCAGCCGGGGCCGTCGACCCGGGCAAGCGCCTCCAGGAGAACGTCGTGCCCCTTGGCCGCGATCACCGCCCCGACGCACAGCAGCCGCCGACCGCCCGGGTCACGGGTGACCGCGGCGGCCGGCTCGACGCCCGGCACGGCGACGGTGACACGGGACGGGTCGAGCCCGTAGGCGTCGAGCAACCAGCGCCGGGTCCACCTGCTGGTCGTCACGACGGCGTCGACGCACCGCAGTGCCGCGGCCTCACGCGCCCGCACGTCGGCACCCCCGCCGCCGGGCCCGCCGAGCCCCAGCGGCAGGTGCACGAGCACCACCAGGCGCAGCCGGGCCGCCTCGGCGCGCAGGGCCTCCGCCTGGTCGGACGCGACGAGGCCGTCAAGGAGCACGACGCCGCCCCTCGGCAGGCGCGCGAGAACCTCCGACACCGCGGATGCCGTGAACACGGTTTCCCCACAGCGGTTCTCGGGCTGCACGGCATCCTCACGCACCTCCCACCCGAGCGCGGTGAGCTCGCTGCAGAGCCGCCGGTCGTACGTGTTGCCACCGCTCGGCCGGGCCGGGTCGTCGACCCCGTCCGGCACGACCACGTGCAGCAGCGTCACAGATCGCGCTCGTAGGAGGCCCAGGCGATGTGCGACTCCCGCAGGCTGACGTGCAGCGACGCCAGCTCACCGGCATCACGACCGAGGTCGCCCACGTGGATGCGGTCGGCGAGCCGGTCGGCCACGACCTGCGCCAGTCGCTCGGTCGTCGTGTTGACCGAGGCGAGCGACGGGTCGTCGTCGAGGTTGCGGTAGCTGAGCCCACCGACCACCGCGGCGAGCGCGGCGGCCGCCCGGCCGATGTCGACGACGACCCCGTCGCCGTCGAGGGTGTCGGCGCGCACGGTCGCGTCGACGACGTAGGTGGCCCCGTGCAGCCCCTGGGCCGGCCCGAACACCTCGCCGCGCAGGCTGTGGGCGATCATCATGTGGTCGCGGACGGTCACGCTGAACACGGCGTCTCCTCGGGGTAGGTCACGGTGTGGCACAACGCCGGCAGGCTGCCGTCGGCCAGCCGGCTCATCACGTCGGGCAGCTCGTCGAAGGGCGAGCTGCCGGTGAGCAGCGCGTCGAACGCGGGGTCGCGCAGCAGCTGCAGCGCCAGGGCCAGCCGGTCCGCGGCGGTGCGCCGCCCGCGCTGCGCCGGTGACACGGTGCCGACCTGGCTGGCCCGCACCGACAACCGGCTCGAGTGGAACGACCCCCCGAGCCGCAGGGTGACCTCGGTGTCGCCGTACCAGCTGAGGTCGATCACCGTGCCCTCCCGCGCGAGGACGTCGAGGGCGAGCTGCAGCCCCGCCGACGTCGCGCTCGCGTGCACGGCCAGGTCGCACCCGCTGGGGGCGTCGCCGGGCAGCGCGAACCCGGCCCCCATCAGCTCCGCGAGGGGCGCGCGGGTGCGGTCGACGTCGATGACGGTCACCTCGGCCCCGGGGACTCCGGAGAGCAGCCGGGCGACGCACAGCCCCACCATCCCGGCCCCCACCACGGCGACCCGGTCGCCGACGAGCGGGGCGGCATCCCACATCGCGTTGACGGCGGTCTCGACGGTGCCGGCCAGCACGGCTCGGTCGGGCGGCACGTCGTCGGGCACGACGACGACGGCATCGGCCGCCACGACGAAGAAGCTCTGGTGCGGGTAGAGGCAGAAGACGGTGCGCCCCAACAGGTTCGGCGGCCCCACCTCGACGACACCGACGTTGAGGTAGCCGTACTTCACCGGCCCGGGCAGGTCACCCTCCTGGTGCGGCGCCCGCATCACCTCGCGCTGGTCGGCCGGTACACCGCCCCGGAAGACCAGCGTCTCGGTGCCACGGCTGATGCCGGTGCGCAGGGTGCGCACGAGCACCTCGCCGGGGCCCGGGGTCGGCACCGTCGTCGGCCGGATCTCGCCGACACCCGGCTCGCGCACCCAGAACGCGCGGGCCTGAACCGCCATCGCAGGCACTCCCTTCCAGGCTGCACCGAACCGGGTCGTCGCCGTCGGGCGACGCCTCAACCTACACACGGCGGCAGCACGACCGCGGTTCAGGTCGATACCGTGGTCGAACGTGGTCGCGGTGAACCTTCGGTGCGCGTCTCCCGTGATGACAGTAAGGCCCTCTGCGCGGTCGCGCCGGGTGGCACGGGCAGTGGTGGACGGAGGCTCTCATGGGGACACGGATCGTGACGGCTGTGGCGGCGCTGGTGTCGGCGTACGTGCACCTCAAGCTCTGGCTGGACGGCATGCGGGACATCGACGTGATCGGGCCCGCGTTCCTGTTCAACGCCGTGGCCGGGCTGGTGATCGCGGTGCTGCTGCTGACCTGGCGGCACTGGGTGCCGGGCTTCCTCGCCGCGGGTTTCGGGGCGAGCACCCTGGGGGCGTTCATCCTGTCGGCCACGGTGGGGCTGTTCGACGTGCACGAGCAGTGGACTGGTGGCTACCAGCTGACGGCCGCGGCGGCCGAGGTGGTGTGCATCATCGGTGGGCTGTTGGTGTTGCGGGAGGCCTGGCTCGTTCGCCAGACCTCCACAGCCGATCGCCAGACCGTCTGAGACGACCGGCATGGGGCGCCTGAACGCCCCCTCGCCATCCGCGGCTGACCCGTGACAGGAGGGTCCCTGGGCCCTAGCCTGACGACAACCGGACCGGGAGTCGTCAGGGCGAGGAGCGCGGCATGCTGCTGTGGTTGTTGATCGGCGTCGGCGTGCTCGTGGTCGTCCTCTCCGTCCGCGACCTGCTCGGTGGCCCGGACCCGACGCTCGAACCGGACCCCCGGCAACCGGTCCCTCGCGGCGGGGACCACACCGACTGGGCGCGCGCCTGGGACGGCCCGACCGGGGGCGGGCCGACCGGGGACGAGATGGGCAGCAACGACAGCGGTGGCAGCGGGCCGCGCTGAGCACGCCGGACCTCGCGCTCGGGCCACGACGCGAGGGTCACGACCCCGCGGGCGCCACGACCCTCGCCGACCAGCAACCGGGCCGACGACTCACTGGGGCAGGGTCAGCAGGACCCGACCCTCGGTGGTGCGGACCTCGACCGTGGTGATGTCGGTGCGGCCGGTCGCGGTCGCCCCGGTCAGCCGCATGGTCCTGCCGGGCAGGGCCTTCCAGGTCGCCACCTGCTCCATGGCCCCCTCGCGGGTGTGCACGACCAACGCGTAGGCCGACAGCGTGTCCTTGTCGTACTCGCTTCCACCGGCGCCGACGCTCTCGTAGGAGCAGGTCAGGTCGAGCTTGGTCCCCCACGCCACACCGGTGAGCGCGACGGCCGCCTTCACCGGCACGGCCCCGACCGGCAGCATCGCCTCACCCACGGGCGCGACGGTGCGGCTGGCCGTGGGCTTCGCGGCCGAGGTGGCCGAGGTGGTCGGGGTCGACCGGTCGAAGGCGCCCCCGATCGCGAGCGCACTGACGAAGACCGCCGCCACCGCCGCGGCCACCGCGGCCGTGAGCACCGAGTGCCGCCGCTGCTCACCGCGGGCCTCCCGCACGAGTGCGGGCAACAGGGTCTGGGGCAGCGGGGCGTCGGGGGTGGGCACCTCGAGGTCGGCCACGTCGACCTGGGCCAGCAGGCCCGGCAGGCCGGCGAGCTCGCGCACCCCGCGGCTGCACTCGGCGCAGCCCGGCAGGTGTGCCTCGAACTCGAGCCGCTCGGCGGGCGAGAGCGAGCCCAGCACGTAGGCGCCGTCGAGGTGGGAGTACTGGCAGGTCATGCGCCGACCCCCATCTCCTGCAACGCCAGCCGGAGTGCCCGCAACGCGTAGTGGGTACGTGACTTCACCGTTCCTTCGGGGATGCCGAGCCGGCTCGCGGCCTGGGCGACCGACGCTCCCCGGTAGTAGCACTCGAGCAGCACCGCCCGGTGGTCCGAGGACAACGACGTCACGGCCTCGGCGACCAGCCACGACGTCAGCAGCTGGTCGGTGTGGTCGATCTCGACGCGGCCCTCGGGCACCTCGGCCACGGCCACCTCGTGCTGCGAGCGCGACGTGCGCCACTCGTCGATGACGATGTTGCGTGCCACGGTGAACAGCCACGACCGCACCGACCCGCGTGACTCGTCGAGCCGGTCGTGGTTCCGCCAGGCGCGCAGCAGGGTCTCCTGCACGACGTCCTCGGCGCGGGCCCGGTCCTGCCCGGTCAGGCGCAGGCAGTATCCCCACAGGGCAGCGGCATGTTCGTCATGCAGCTGCTGCATCAGGGCCACCGCGTGCTCCGGCATCCGACCTCCTACCGATGCACTACGCGCGGACCGCCTGCGCGGTTCAAACACCTACTCGTCCCCGCGCAGCGTGAAGGAGCGCAGCCGGTCACCGGTGAACCACACGGCCACCGCGGTGACGAGGGTCGCGGCGACCACGCCGTACGCGAGACCGGTGCCCGCGGCATCCACCGAGGGGCTGATCGCGCTGGCCACCTCGCGGCCCCAGGCGCCGATCGACAGCCACCGCACCCCGGCGAACACCGAACCGAGCGCTCCCTCCCAGAGCAGCGCGAAGAGCAGCCCGATGACCACGGCGTGCCGGGTGAGCGCGGCGAGCCCGAGGAACAGCGCCGTGTAGACCGTGCCGGCCACCGCGGCGCCGATACCGATGGCGACCGCCCTCCGCGGTTCCGACGGGTCGAGCACCACCGCGGCCACGAAGAGCGGCAGTGCGCCGAGCGCCATGGTGGCGCCCCAGGCCGTGGCGAACTTGCTCACCGCGATGACGTGTCGGCTCACCGGTTTCGCGAGCAGGTAGACGATCGAGCCGTCGTCGACCTCCGGGCCGAGCACCGCCGTGGAGGCGAGCAGGGCGACCAGCGGCAGCGCCAGCGTGTAGCCCAGGCCGACCGCGGCGTCGACGCCCACCTGCTTGTCGGTGAGCAGCCGCACGAACACCGACAGCACGAGCAGGGCGGCGGGGATGAGCAGCAGCACGATGCCCCGACGGCGGCCGAAGAGGGCCTGGGCAGACAGGCGCAGCAGTGTCGTGTTCATCGCTCAGCCGCCCACCAGGTAGGCGAAGACGCTCTCGAGCGACTCGTCGGTGGGGGTCAGCTCGCGGATGCGGATGCCGTGCTGGCGCGCCACCCGCGGCAGCCGCACCGCGAACGAGCCGAAGTCCGACACCGACACGTCGACCCCGCCCTCGCGGCGCAGCGAGACGGCCACCACCGAGGGCTCCGCGATGAGGGATGCCGCGAGCGCGCGGTCGTCGTCCGCGACGACGACGTACTGCACCGGCCGGTCGGTCATCAGCCGGCGGATCTGCCCGAAGTCGCCGGACGCCGCGTGCCGCCCGGACACGACGACCTCGATCTGGCGGGCCACCTGCTCGACCTCCTCGAGGATGTGCGAGCTGAACAGCACGGTGCGCCCCTCGCTGCCCATCCGGCGCAGCAGGGCCATCAGGTGCAGCCGCTGGCGCGGGTCGACGCCGTTGAACGGCTCGTCGAGCAGCAGCACGCTCGGGTCGTGCACGAGCGCCGAGGCGAGCTTCACCCGCTGGCGCATGCCCTTGGAGTAGGTGCCGATCCGGCGCTCGGCGGGGTCGGTCATCTCGACCACCTCGAGCGCCCGCTCGGTGGCGGCCCCGGGGTCGTCGAGGCCGTGCAGCTCGGCGTTGGCCAGCACGAACTGGCGCCCGGTGAGGTAGCCGAAGCTCAGCTCGCGCTCGGGCACCAGGCCGATGGTGCGATACGCGTCGGTGTGTCGCCACACGGGGTCGCCGTCCAGGGTGACGGTGCCCGCCGAAGGGGCGAGGAAGCCGGACATCAACGCGATGAGGGTCGTCTTGCCGGCGCCGTTGGGGCCGAGCAGGCCGGTCACCCCGGGGCGCACGGTCATCGAGATGCCGTTGACGGCGACGACGTTGCCGTACCAGCGCGAGGTCTGGTCCAGGGTGAGCACGCTCATGCGGTCGCCACCCGTCGGTAGCGCCACACCAGGCCGGCGAGGCAGGCCGCGGAGAGGCCGGCGAACACGGCGAGGTAGGCGAGCTCCATCCCCGTCGAGGTCGGTGGTGTGGGCGTGTCGCCGTCGGCCCAGGCCGACATCAGCCCGCGGTAGAGCGAGTACGGCGAGAAGAGTCCCGCGACCTCGCCGACCCGGGGCTTTCCCTCCTCCTGTGAGATCCCCTGGATGGCGGTGACGATGCCGTTGGCGATGACCAGCAGCGCGATGGTGGCCACGACGGCGAACCCCCGCCGGGTCGACCACGACGCGATGAGACCGGAGACCCCCGCGAGCGACAGGGCCAGGAGCAGTGCGAGCACCACCGCGACACCCATCTGGCGGGTCTGCTCGGCGACGTCGAGCTCACCCAGCAGCGCCACGGCGTAGAGGATGAGGATCGGCAGCAGCAGGAAGACCAGGGTCGCACCGAGCAGCGAGACCCAGCGGGCCACGGCGTACGTGCTCGACCGGAGCGGGCGGGCGAGGTACAGCGAGATGGTGCCGTGTCGCAGGTCGCGCGAGAAGAGCACCGGGGCCTGCGACGCCACGAAGATGCCGAGCAGCACCTGGGTCGTGGAGGCGTACTGCGCGTAGCCGATCGGCAGCTCGTCGAGCCCGACGAAGACCATGACGCCACCGACGATGATGGCGGGCATCAGGTTGAGGGCGAGCAGTGCGAACGGCAGGACCTTCGACTTCCCGGACCGACCGAGCCCGAAGGCGTTGCGGAAGCCGGTGACGGTGAGGGCCCGTGCGATCGCGCCCGGGCCGAGCCGCGGCCCGGTGTACGGCCGGTACCCCAGGTCGTGGATGACGCTGCTTCCGGCGGGCGTCGCAGCGGACGGGTCAGACACCGGGCACCCCCTCGGCGTCGGCTCGGGCGTCCGCGGAGCGGGCCTCGGCCGCGTCGGTGTCGGCGGTGTCGACGTCGGCGAAGACGTCCTCGATGCGGCGGTGGTCGACCTGCAGGCGGACCAGGCCGAGGCCGAGGTCGCTGGCGGTGTCGCGGATCAGGTCACGCACGTCGACCGGCCGCTCGGCGGCGTCGACGGTGATCAGGGAGCCGCGGGCGGCGGCGGCCACGCCCGCGGTGGTGAGGGCGTCCGTCATCCGGGCCTGGGCGTCGTCGCCGAGCACCTCCACGAGCAGCACACCGGTGGCGTCGAGGAACTCGTCGGTGCGCGACGCCCGCAGCAACCGGCCCCCGTCGAGCACCACGACGTTGTCGCTGACCCGTTCCAGCTCGCCGAGCAGGTGCGAGGTGACGATGACGGCGATACCGAAGTCGTGACCGATCCGCCGGACCAGGCCGAGCATCTCGTCGCGGGCGGCGGGGTCGAGCCCGTTGGTCGGCTCGTCGAGGAGCACCAGCCGAGGGTCGTGCGCCAGGGCTTGGGCGAGCTTGGCCTTCTGCTTCATGCCGGTGGAGTAGCCACCCATCGGGCGGTAGCGCTCCTCGGCGAGGCCGACGTGGCGGAGCACCTCCGCGGCGCGCTCGCGGGCCGCGACCCGGGGCAGCCCGGACATCATCGCCAGGTGCACGACGAAGTCGCTGGCGCTGACATCGGGTGGCAGGCAGTCGTGCTCGGGCAGGTAGCCCACAGCAGCCCGGATGGCCTCGCCCTCGGTGGCGATGTCGTGCCCGAGCACCTCGGCGCGACCGCCGGTCGGGGGGATCAGCCCGAGCAGGATCTTCAGCAGCGTCGACTTGCCCGCACCGTTGGCGCCGACCAGCCCGGTCGTGCCGCCACCGATCTCGAGGGTCAGCGAGTCCAGGGCCAGCACCGAACCGTAGTCCTTGGTGAGGCCCTCGGCACGCAGCACCGGATCCACGTCGGCCACAGTAGCCGCGGTGGATCCGGTGGGTGCCGGGTCCGGGGCACGGTTCAGGGCCGGCTCAGGGTGTGCCCTGAGCCGGGTGTCGCGTCGATGCTTCCCCGGGCTCACCCGGTCGAGCGTAGAGAACCCGCCGGATGCCGTCACGCGACACGGCGAGTCCTCGCCACTCGATGCGGTGCCCCGAAGGGCCATCGGCACCCGCGGCTGGGGCAGGGTGGATACCGACCAGCTGCTTGCCAGCGAACCGACCCGGCCCGCACCCGAGAGGACCCATGGCTCCGCCGATGACCACCCCGGACCTGCCGCACGGCACCGACACCCGGCCCGCGCACTGGTGGCGCACCGCCGTGGTCTACCAGGTGTACCCACGCTCGTTCGCCGACAGCGACGGCGACGGGGTGGGCGACCTCCCCGGCATCACCTCCCGCCTGGACCACCTCGTCCGGCTCGGCATCGACGTGCTCTGGCTGTCGCCCGTCTACCGCTCGCCGATGGACGACAACGGCTACGACATCAGCGACTACCAGGACGTCGACCCGCTCTTCGGCACCCTGGCCGACCTCGACGCGCTCATCGCGGGGTGCCACGCGCGCGGCATCCGGCTGGTCATGGACCTGGTCGTGAACCACACCTCCGACGAGCACCCGTGGTTCGTCGAGTCCCGCGACCCGGCGTCGCCGAAGCGCGACTGGTACTGGTGGCGCCCGGCACGGCCCGGCCACGAACCCGGCACCGAGGGCGCCGAGCCGACGAACTGGGAGTCGGTGTTCTCCGGGCCGGCCTGGGAGCTCGACCCGACCAGCGGGGAGTACTACCTGCACCTGTTCTCGCGCAAGCAGCCCGACCTGAACTGGGAGAACCCGCAGGTGCGCCAGGCGGTCTACGCGATGATGCGCTGGTGGGTCGACCGGGGTGTCGACGGCTTCCGGATGGACGTCATCGACCTCATCTCGCGCGACCCCACGCTGCCGGACGGCCCGGTCCCGCCGGGCGCCCTGTTCGGCTCGGCGCACGCGGCGGTCGCGAACGGCCCCCGGCTCGAGGAGTTCCTGGCCGAGATGAACCGGGAGGTGGGGCTGGGTGCCGGACACCTGCTGACCGTCGGTGAGATGCCCGCGTCGAGCATCGACCTGGCCCGGCGGGTGACCGACCCGGCGCGACGCGAGCTCGACATGGTGTTCACCTTCGAGCACGTCGACCTCGACGTGCGGCCAGGCGGCCCGAAGTGGGACATCGTGCCCGCGCCCCTCCCGGTCCTCAAGCGCACCCTCGCGAGGTGGCAGGACGGCCTGGCCGACGTCGGCTGGAACTCGCTCTACTGGAACAACCACGACCAGCCCCGCGCGGTGACCCGGTTCGGCGACGACTCCCCCGAGCACCGGGTGGCCTCGGCGAAGACGCTCGGCACGGTGCTGCACCTCCACCGCGGCACGCCGTACGTCTACCAGGGCGAGGAGCTCGGGATGACGAACGCGCCCTTCGCGTCGATCGCCGAGTACCGCGACATCGAGTCGATCCGCTACCACGCGCAGGCCCTCGCGGCCGGTGTGCCGGTCGAGACGGTGATGGCCGCGCTCGCCCTCAAGGGGCGGGACAACGCGCGGACGCCGATGCAGTGGGATGCCGGCCCGCATGCCGGCTTCACCACCGGTGAGCCGTGGCTCCCGGTCAACCCGAACCACACCGAGATCAATGCCGCTGCGGCACAGGCTGATCCGTCATCCGTCTTCAACCACTACCGGGCCCTGATCGCGCTGCGCCACGAGAACGCCCTCGTCGCCGACGGCCGGTTCGAGCTGCTGCTGCCCGACCACCCCCAGCTCTGGGTCATCGTGCGCGGTGACGCCTCCCACCGGCTCGTCGTCGTCGCCAACTGCTCGTCCGAACCCGCCACGGCCGACCCCGCCGACCTCCCCGACCTGGCCGACGCCACGGTGCTGCTGGCCACGCACCCGGGGCACGAGGG
Organism: uncultured Actinomycetota bacterium; assembly: GCA_963695175.1. GTDB lineage: Bacteria > Actinomycetota > Actinomycetes > Actinomycetales > Dermatophilaceae > Fodinibacter. The sequence continues at coordinate 962,027 of CAVOGG010000004.1, read as the reverse complement.
CCTGGACCTGCTGCCGTGGGAGTCCCGCGTGTACGAGGTGCGGTCGTAGTCGGCTCGTCGGACGCGTCGCTCACCTGGGGCGGCCTGTCGAGGATCGCCCGAGGGGTGGCCCGAGTCAGATGAACGGCTGCTCGGGCGTCCGGAAGTACGACGCCTCAGACCGCCACCACCGCTGGGGAAGGGGCTTCCAACCGGGTCCGTCCCACCGTTGCAGGATCCCGGGGAAGTACGGCGAGGGGTACCACCCGGGAGGCGGCACCCGGCGGTCGGGGGCGCGAAGGACACGACCGTCACGGGCCAGGCGCCACAGGCCGGTGTTCGCCGACATCGAGGTGTACCCGGCGGCGAACTCGACCTCGTCGCGACCGCGCGTCGAGTAGAACAGGCCGACGCCGGCGAGGAACGGAACGCCTGCCAGCAGGAGAGTCAGCGCACCGAGGTCGAGGGCGTTGCCCAGGGCGATCGCCAGGCCGAAGGCCCCGAGCCCGAGGGCCAGGCCCAGGCGAACCCGGTCCCAGGACGAGAGGCCGGGCACCGGGGCCGGGGGCACTTCCGGCGCGGGCGGCGGCAGGATCCCCATCCGCCACGCGGCCTGGAAGCCCGGCGCGGTCGACGGCGGGTAGGTCGCGGCCACCCCCCAGATCTCGAGCGGCCACTCGCGCGGCGCCTCACCCGCGGGAAGCGTCGGGAGGTCGCGCGGAGCCCATCCCCGAGGTTGCCGAGTCATCGACGGCACTCTAGGCGCGTCCGAGCGCCTGCCGCCGAAAGATGCGGCCCACTGCGTGGCGGCTGGCGGGGGCTCAGGGCATGCCGCGGCGGCCGTGGGTACGGGGCGGCTCGTACCCGCCCTCGGGCGGCACCATCTCGGCCCGCACGCCGAGCAGCCGAACGGCGCGGTCGTCCTCGAGGCGCCGGTAGAGGTCGAACGCCGTGTCGGCGATCACGGCGGCATCCCACGTGGGTTCGGCCAGCTTGCGCGACCGGTTCACGGTGAAGAACGGCCGGAACCGCACCTTCAGGTGCACCCGGGCACACGGGCGACCCTCTGCCCGGATGTCGTCGACGACCTGCAGGGCGAGCACCCGCACCGCCTCCTCGACCTGCTCCGTCTCGAGGTCCTGCTGGTAGGTGGTCTCCCGGCCGTGGGCCCGCGGGACCCACGGGGTGTCGTCCACGGTCGAGCTGCTCTCGCCACGCCCCAGCGCGCCCAGCCACGGCCCGGTCTGCGGCCCGAACTCCGCTGCCAGCACGCCGTCCTCCGCCTCGGCCAGCTGGCGAACCGTCACCACGTCGAGCGCGGCGAGCCGCTGTGAGATGCGGGGCCCGACGCCCCACAGGTCCCCGGTCGGCCGCTCCCCCATCACCTCGAACCAGGTGTCGCGAGTGAGCCGGAAGGTGCCGCGCGGCTTGCCGAACTCGGTCGCGATCTTGGCCCGCACCTTGGTGTCGCCGATGCCCACCGAGCAGTGCAGGTCGGTCGCCGCGAGCACGTCGGCCTGGATGCGGTGCGCCACCGCCTCGGGGTCGTCGGCCTCCACCCCGACGAACGCCTCGTCCCAGCCGAGCACCTCGACCACCGCGCCGGGCACCGCGCGCAGGGTGTCCATGACCACGGCGGATGCCGCGTCATACGCAGGTTTGTCGACCGGCAGCACCACGGCGTCCGGGCAACGGCGCACGGCGGTGCGCAACGGCATCCCCGACCGCACGCCGAACGCACGGGCCTCGTACGACGCGGTCGACACGACCCCCCGCTCGGTCGGGTCACCGCGGGCGCCCACGATGACCGGCCGGCCCACGAGCTCGGGGTGGCGCAGCACCTCGACGGCCGCGATGAACTGGTCCATGTCGACGTGCAGGACCCAGGGCGCCATGCGTCCATCGTGGCCGATCACGCGTCGAGGTGGGTGGTCCCTACGGTGCGTTGCGGTCCAGGTCGGCGAACGCGGCCCACATCACGAAGAAGTCGAGCGCGAGGATCACGATCGCCCCGGCGGCGTTGTACGGGAGCCACAGGAAGGCGGCGAACATGCTCAAGGTGGCGACGATGACCGCGACCCCGCGCGCCCAGTCGGCTCGCCCGCGCAGGGCGGCACCGGCGACGACGGCGGCGACGCCGAGCGCCAGGTGCGCCCAGCCCCACTTCGAGCCGTCCGTGCCGAGGAAGTACCCCTTCGCCGTCGTGTAGTCGCCGTCGCTCAGCAGCGCCGAGAGCCCCTGCACGACGTGCAGCACACCGACGATGATGAGGAGCACCGCGGCGAACGAGGTGGATGCGACGCGCCGGTGGGTGGTGTACGAGCGGGTGGGCCTACCCCGCGAGTCGACCTTCTTGGACATGGGCCCGTCCTTCCGTGGCACGCCGACCCGGTGCGTCCGGTGTCGGGCACCACTGTTCTACCCGCACCCCCTGCCCCGCGTCACCCACGCCGGATGACCGTGGGTGACGTCGGCGCCGCGTGAGTACCGTGGCCGGGATGGACACTGTCAGTCACCCCACCGTCGGGGGGCGGCCCTGATGAGAGCCGTCGTGTACGACCGCTACGGCCCGCCCGAGGTGCTCCGCGTCGAGCACCTCGCCGTGCCGACGCCCGGGGCCAAGCAGGTGCTCGTCGAGGTGCTCGCGACGTCGGTGAACCTCTCCGACTGGGAGTGCCTGGTCGGCTCCCCCGCCTACGCCCGCCTCGGCGGCATCCGCCGACCCGCCCGGCGGGTGCTCGGCTCCGACATCGCCGGCCGGGTGGCGGCCGTCGGCCCCGGGGTCACGACCTTCCGCCCGGGCGACGAGGTGTACGGCGACAACCTGGGCCTCAAGGGCGGCTTCGCCGAGTATGCCGTCGCACCCGAGTCGGTGCTCGCCCACAAGCCGGCGTCGCTCACCTTCGTCGAGGCGTCGACGATCCCGCAGGCAGGCGCCATCGCGCTGCAGGGAACCGCCGGCGCCGGGCCCGGGACGCGGGTCCTCGTCAACGGGGGCGGCGGCGGCACCGGGACGTTCGCGATCCAGGTGGCCAAGCAGCAGGGGGCCCACGTGACCGCCGTCGACAACGCCGGCAAGCTCGACCACATGCGCGCGCTCGGCGCCGACGAGGTGCTCGACTACCGGCGCGACGACTTCACCCGGCAGCAGCCCTACGACCTCGTGCTCGACCTCGTCGCCCACCGCTCGGTCCGCGACTGCCGGCGGGCGCTGGCACCCGGAGGCCGCTACCGGTGCGTGGGCGGGCCGGTGCCCACCGTGCTGGGCGTCCTCCTGGCCGGGGCCGTGGTCGGGCGGCTGAGTGGTCGCCGGATCGGGGTCCTCGCGGTGAAGCCCGGACCGGCGCACTTCGGTCCCCTGGCCCAGCACTGCGTCGACGGTGAGGTCACGATCCACGTCGAGCGGGTGTTCACCCTCGACGAGGTGCCCGACGCCCTGGCCCACGTCGGCGAGGGCCGGGCCCTCGGCAAGGTGGTCGTCGGACCCGCGTCCCAGCCCTGACTACGGCGTCGCGACCGGCACGAGCTGCATGACGGGGTGCCGGTCGGCCTCGCGGGCGAACGCCTCCGGCGGGTCGTCCACCGTGGCCGCGAAGTACGGCCTGGGCACGCTGGCGACGGTGATGTACTCCTTCAGCACCGGCCCGGCCTCCTCCGGCCCGACCTGACGCACCGTGTAGCGCGTGGTCGTGAACCAGCGGGTGAGGCGCACCTCCCCAGCGGCCCGGGCGTTGAGCACCCAGGACACCACGCCGTACGGCGCCACGAGCCACTGCTTGCCGTCGAGGTCGACGACCGTCACCGGGTTGCGCCGCTCCTGCCCGCTCTTCCGGCCGACCGTGGTGAGCAGGTACGAGCGCGGGATGACACCGACCCGGACCAGGGCGCTCGTCATGAGGTTCTCGGCGCGGTGGAACCGGCTGCGCTGGTAGGTCTTCGGCGTGTTGGAGCTGGGACTGGTCACGCCTCGACCGTAGCGGTACCGCGGGCGGCTCAGTAGCCCGGGAAGACCCGGCGCAGGTCGTCGAGGTCGACGTTGCCCGACACCGTGACGCCCTCGGGGGTCCAGCGGGGGGTGAGGCGACCGGAGATCAGACGCGCGACGGCATCCGCCGGTCCCACGAGCGACGCGGTCGCCGAGGAGCCACCGTTGGCCGCGACCAGGGAGACCGAGTCGGTGATCGAGAGGGCGTGGTCGAGCTCACCGAGGGTGACCAGGGCCTGCTCGCCCACCTGGTCGGCCTTGCCGGTGAAGCCGAGCATGAAGCCCAGCCCGTCAGCGAAGTGGTCGACGAGCAGGGATGCCGTGGTCTCGTCGATCGCAGCGTGGTCGTCGAAGGCGACGCGCGCGTCCCACGAGTGCTGGGCGGCCTCGTTGAGCCGCATCCCGGCGTAGGAGGCGAGCGGCAGCGGCGCGGGGAGGAACCCGAGGGCGACCTTGAGCTCGGAGCGCTGCTCCGGGGTCAGGCCCTCGTAGGCCGCCACCAGCTCAGCATCCGAGGCGACGAAGGCGTCGGCCTGCTCGCGTGGGGACATGGCGTTCCATCGGTCCCAGACCGACTGGTTGAAGCCGTCGCCGAGCGCGTCGCCCTCGCCCGTTGCGGCGAGCAGCGTCGCCCGGCCGATCTCGGCGCCGCTGCCGAGGTGCGAGAGCACCTGGGCCACCGGCCACTCGGAGGCGCCCGAGGGTGCGAGCAGCTGCTCGTCGGAGAGGTCGCGCACGACGGCGGCGAGCTCGTCGTGGGTGGAGCGCAGGGCGGAGATGGTCGCGTCAGCGGTGGGGGTCATGCGGGTCGCAACCTCTCGCAGGTCCCTCCTGTTCCCCGGGCGGACAGGCCAGCGCCCCACGGCGGCAGGGACACCGTGGGGCGCTGGGGTCGAACTGGTGGTCGCCGCTAGCTGCGCCGGGCGGGTTCCTCCGGGACCGCTGCGTCCACGTGGATGGCGTGGGCGGCCTCGTCGACCTCCTCGACGGAGGCGCCGGTGATGGCGGCTCCCTCACCGTCGGCGTCCGGGTTGAGACCCGGTGCGGCGCCGGGGTTGGCGAGCGTGCCGTCCTTTGTGCTCCCCGTGAAGGCGTCCATGACCATCGACACGAACGAGCGTCGACCACCGGCCTTCTTCGACAGCACGTCGAAGGCCACGGCGCCGAGGAGCACGAGCCCCTTGATGACCTGGATCCAGTTGCTGTCGACGCTCATGTTGGCCAGGCCCAGGTTGAGCACACCCATGACGAGGCCACCGATCATCGCGCCGGTCACCGTGCCGACACCACCGGCGACGGCGGCACCACCGATGAACACCGCGGCGATCGCGTCGAGCTCGAACCCGACGCCGTCCTTGGGGTTGGCGGCGTTGAGGTACGCGGTGAAGACCATGCCCGCGACGCCGGCGAGCAGGCCCATGTTGACCATGACCAGGAAGTCGACCTTCTTGGTGTTCACACCCGTCAGGCCGGCCGCGTTGCGGTTGCCGCCGACCGAGTAGATGTAGCGGCCGGTCACGGTGCGCTGGGTGATGAAGGTGTAGATGATGACCAGGGCGAACAGGATGAGCCCGACGACGGGCACGCCCTTGTAGCTGGCCAGCAGCATGCCGAGCCCCAGCAGCAGGCCGCCCATGAGCACCAGCTTGATGACGCTGACGATCATCGGCGGAACGGTCATGCCGTACTTCTTGCGGTCGGCGCGGTTCTTCAGCTCGAAGTAGGTCAGCGCCGCGATCCCGAGGAGGGTGAGCACCAGTGTCGGGTTGTGGTACCCGGTGTTCGGACCCATGTCGGGCAGGTAGCCGTTGGCGATCTTCTGGAAGGACTCGGGCACCGGGATCGACTGGGCATTGAGGATCATCAGGTCCAGGCCGCGGAACAGGAGCATTCCGGCCAGGGTGACGATGAACGCCGGGATGCCGATGTAGGCCACCCAGTAGCCCTGCCACATTCCGACGAGGATGCCGAGGGCCAGGCCGAGCAGGATCGCCACCGGCCAGGGCAGGCTCCAGTGCTCCATCGCCAGTGCGACCGACGCGCCGACGAAGGCACTCACCGAGCCGACCGACAGGTCGATGTGCCCGGCGATGATCACCATGACCATGCCGATGGCGAGGATCAGGATGTAGCCGTTCTGCACGAGCAGCGAGGTGACGTTGCGCGGCTCGAGGAAGAGCCCGTCGGTGAGGAAGTAGAACATCGCGACGAGCAGCAGCAAGGCGATCAACATGCCGTACTGACGGAAGTTGCCCCCGAGGCTCTTGCGCACCTCGGCGGCGAGCGACCGGTGGCCGGGCTCCGTCGCGGCGGCGGGGGTGGTGACGTCCTGGGCCATGGGTCAGCCTGCCTTTCTCTGGGTCATGTAGCGCATGAGCAGTTCTTGGTCCGCCTGCTCACGCGGCACGTCGGCAGTGATGACGCCGGCGCTGAGGGTGTAGATGCGGTCGCAGATGCCGAGCAGCTCGGGCAGCTCGGAGGAGATCACGAGCACCCCGCGGCCGGAGTCGGCCAGCTGGTTGATGATCTCGTAGATCTCGTACTTGGCCCCGACGTCGATGCCGCGGGTGGGCTCGTCGAGGATGAGGACGTCGGGCTCGGTGAACATCCACTTCGCCAGCACGACCTTCTGCTGGTTCCCGCCGGAAAGGCGCGACACGCCCTCCTCGACGTCGGGCGTCTTGATGTTGAGCGACGCGCGGAACTTCTCGGCCGCCAGCACCTCGAGGTTGTCGTCGACGGCCACGCCCTTGCGGATCTTCTTCAGGCCGGCCGAGGTGATCGACACCTTGATCGAGTCGAGCAGGTTCAGGCCCAGGGCCTTGCGGTCCTCGGTGACGTACGCGAGGCCGGCGTCGATGGCCTGGCCCACGCTGCGCGCGTGGATCTCCTTGCCGTCCTTGAGCAGGGTGCCGTTGCGCTTGGTTCCCCACGACTCGCCGAAGACGCTGCGGGCCAGCTCGGTGCGGCCGGCGCCCATCAGCCCGGCCAGCCCGACGACCTCACCGCGGCGCACCGTGAGGTTGGCGCGGTTCACGACGACCCGGTTCGGGTCGGTGGGGTGGGTGACGGTCCAGTCGCGGATCTCGAGGAGCACCTCGCCCGGGTGGGACTCGTGCGGCGGGTAGCGGTGGTCGAGGTCGCGGCCGACCATCCCACGGATGATCCGGTCCTCGTCGACACCGCCGTCGCTGAGCTGGAGCGTCTCGATGGTGCGGCCGTCGCGGATGATCGTGATGGCGTCCGAGATCTGCTCGATCTCGTTGAGCTTGTGGCTGATCATGATGCAGGTGATGCCGCGGTCGCGCAGGCCCCCGAGCAGTCTCAGCAGGTTCTGGCTGTCGCCCTCGTTGAGCGCGGCCGTGGGCTCGTCGAGGATCAGCAGCTTGACGTCCTTGGCCAGCGCCTTGGCGATCTCGACCAGCTGCTGCTTGCCGATGCCGATGTCGCGGATGAGCGTGTCGGGGTCCTCGTCGAGGCCCACGCGGGCCAGCAGCTCGACGGCCCGCTTGCGCGAGTCGAGCCAGTCGATGACGCCGTGCTTGGCGTCCTCGTTGCCGATGAAGAGGTTCTCGGTGATCGAGAGCAGCGGGATGAGTGCCAGCTCCTGGTGGATGATCACGATGCCGGCTCGCTCGGAGTCGCGGATGTTGCCGAACTCCACCTCCGCGCCGTCGAAGTGGATCTGGCCGCTGTAGGTGCCGTGCGGGTGGACCCCGGAGAGCACCTTCATCAGGGTCGACTTCCCGGCGCCGTTCTCGCCGCAGATGCTGTGGATCTCGCCGCGCTGAACATCGAAGTTCACGTCTGACAGCGCCCGGACCCCCGGGAACTCCTTGGTGATGTCGCGCATCGCCAAGATGGTGTCGGTCACGATGTCGGTCCTCCTGGGTCAGAAGTGGATGCCGCAGTGGTCGGGGCGGCGCCCGGTCGGGGCGGTGCCCGGTTGGGGCCGGGGCGGCGGCGAGGTAGGAGATCAGGCCGCCGCCCCGGGGTACGAGGTCAGCTCTTCAGCTGGTCCGCGGTGTAGTACTTCGCGTCGAGCAGGACCTGCTCGATGTTGGACTTGTCGACAGCCACCGGGTCGAGCAGCTGGGTCGGGACGACCTTGATGCCATTGTTGTACGACGTGGTGTCGTTCACGGTGACGGTCTTCTTGGCGAGGACCTCCTGGATCATCGCGACCGTGGCCTTGGCGAGGTCCTGGGTGTTCTTGAAGACCGAGGAGTACTGCTCGTCGGCGAGGACCGACTTGACCGACTCGAGCTCGGCGTCCTGGCCGGTGACGACCGGGAGGGTCTTGCCGCCGCTGCCGTAGCCGGAGCCCTTCAGAGCGGCGATGATGCCGCGCGAGAGGCCGTCGTAGGGCGAGAGCACACCGTTGACGTCAGCGTCCGAGTAGGACTTGGTGAGCAGGTTCTCCATGCGCTTCTTGGCGACGGCGGCGTCCCAGCGAAGGGTGGCGACGGTCTTGAAGTCGGTCTCACCGGACTTGATCTTGATGGTGCCGTCGTCGACCTTGGGCTTGAGCACGTCCCAGGCTCCGTTGTAGAAGAAGGTCGCGTTGTTGTCGTCGGGGGACCCGGCGAACAGCTCGACGTTCCACGGCTTGGGCTTGCCCGAGGCCTCGAGGCCCTTCAGCAGCGACTCGGCCTGCAGCTTGCCGACCTTCAGGTTGTCGAAGGTGGTGTAGTACTCGACGGCGTCGGTGTCGCGCAGGAGGCGGTCGTACGCGATGACGGGGATGCCGTCGGCCTTGGCGTCGGCGAGCGCACCCTTGAGCGCGGTGCCGTCGATCGAGGCGACGACGAGCACGTCGTTCTTCTTGGTGATCATGTCCTGCAGCTGCGTGACCTGGGTCGGGATGTCGTCGTTGGCGTACTGGAGGTTGACCTTGTAGCCGGCAGCCTCGAGCTGCTGCTTCATGTAGTCACCGTCCTTGATCCAGCGCTCGGAGGTCTTGGTCGGCATCGCGACACCGACCGTGATGTCGGCGGGGTTGACCGAAGCCGACGCGGAGCCGCTGGCCCCGGTCGTCGTGTCATCCGCACGCCCGCAGCCCGTAAGGGCCAGTGCCGCAATGGCGGCCACCGCAAGGATCTTGCGCATCGTGGTGGTACTCCTTCTGTTCTCGACGCCGGCGGGGCGCCGGTCCGTCTGTCCCTCGAACGGCTCTGCTGCCGTTCTCGGGGTCCTGCTCCGGGGGTCAGAGACCTCCGGCAAGTCGGTGGTAGGCGCTGTTCCAGCGCAGCTCCTGGCGGAACGACCGGGTGGTGGTGCCCTCGCCGATGAGCGCGAGCTCCAGGCCGAGGATCTCCGCGAGGTGGTCCAGGTGGGTGCTCGTCAGGGCGGTCGACATGACCGTGTGGTGCGGGCCGCCGGCGAGCAGCCAGCCCTCGGTCGAGGTCGAGAAGTCCGGCTTGGGGCGCCACACGGCGCGGCCCACCGGCAGCTTCGGCATGTCCTCGAGGGCGGGCACCACGGTGACCTCGTTCCCGACCAGGCGGAACCGGTCGCCGAGGTCGCTCATCCCGAGCAGCACGGCCTCGCCCGGGTCGGCGTCGAACACGAGGCGAACCGGGTCCTCGCGGCCCCCGATGCCGAGCGGGTGGATCTCGACCCGGGCCGGAGCGGTGCTCAGGGTCGGGCAGACCTCGAGCATGTGCGCACCGAGCACCAGCTCGTTGCCGGGCTCGAGGTGGTAGGTGTAGTCCTCCATGAAGGACGTGCCGCCGGGCAGCCCCTGCGCCATCACCTTCAGGGTGCGCACGAGCACCGACGTCTTCCAGTCGCCCTCGCCGCCGAAGCCGTAGCCGTCGGCCATCAGTCGCTGGACGCCCAGGCCGGGCAGCTGGCGCAGCCCGCCGAGGTCCTCGAAGTTCGAGGTGAAGGCCGTGTACCCGCCGGTCTCGAGGAACTGGCGCAGGCCGGCCTCGATGCGAGCGCCGTAGCGCAGCGACTCGTGGCGCTCGCCACCGCGGCGCAGCTCGGGTGCGACGACGTAGGTGTCCTCGTACTCCGCGACCAGCGTGTCGACGGTGGCGTCGGCGACCGAGTCGACGACGGCGACCAGGTCGTTGACCCCGTAGGTGTTGACCGAGACGCCGAGCCGGATCTCGGCCTCGACCTTGTCGCCCTCGGTGACCGCGACGTCGCGCATGTTGTCGCCGAAGCGGACGACCCGCATGGTGCGCAGCGCCGCGGCGGCCGTGGCGGCGCGCGACCACTCCGCCACCCGCTGGAGGACGACCGGGTCGGACACGTGACCGGCCACGGTGAGCCGCGGCTGGCGCATCCGGGTCTGGATGAACCCGAACTCCCGGTCGCCGTGGGCGGCCTGGTTGAGGTTCATGAAGTCCATGTCGATGGTCGACCAGGGCAGGTCACGGTCGGCCTGGGTGTGCAGGTGCAGCAGCGGCTTGCGCAGCGCGTCCAGCGCCCCGATCCACATCTTCGCCGGGGAGAAGGTGTGCATCCACGCGATGACGCCCACGACGCGGTCGTCGGAGGTGGCGTCGAGCATCATCCGGCGCATGGCTGCCGCGTCGGTGAGGACGGGCTTGGCGACGACCTCGGCGACGATGCCGTCGTGGTCGGCCAGGGCGTCGGAGACCTTCTTGGACTGCGCCGCGACCTGGGCGAGGACGTCGTCGCCGTAGAGGCCCTGGCTCCCGGTGAGGAACCAGATCTGTCGGTCGGTCACTGGGAGTCTCCTTGCCGTCCGTAGACGTTCTGGTAGCGGTCGAAGAGGGAGTCGACCTCGTCCTGCTCGAGCGCCTGCGGCTCGCCGAGCTGGCGGCTGACGTGCACGGTGCGGGCGACGTCCTCGAGCATCACGGCGGCCTTGACCGCGTCGCGGGCGTCGCTGCCGACCGTGAACGGGCCGTGCCCGGCCATCAGCACCGCGCGGCTGCGTGAGCCCTGCAGGGTCTCGACGATGCCGCGGCCGATCGAGTCGTCGCCGATCAGCGCGAACGGGCCGACCGGGATCTCGCCGCCGAACTCGTCGGCGACCATGGTGAGCACGCAGGGGATCGGCTCGCGGCGAGCGGCCCAGGCGGTCGCGTAGGTGGAGTGCGTGTGCACGACCCCCCCGACGTGGGGCATGTGCCGGTACACGTACGCGTGGGCGGCGGTGTCCGAGGACGGGCCGCGGTCGCCCTCGACCAGGTGGCCGAACAGGTCGGTCACGACGATGGCGTCGGCGTCGAGGTCGTCGTACGAGACACCCGAGGGCTTGATGACCATGAGGTCCCGACCCGGCACCCGGGCGCTGACGTTGCCGGCGGTCCAGATGACCAGGCCGTAGCGGACCAGCTCGCCGTGCAGGTCGGCCACCTCGGCGCGCAGGGAGTCGACCGTCGCGCGCACGGCATCCGACATCGGGGTCGTGGCGATCATGCGTGGGCCTCCCGACGGATCGCCTTGAGGGTGCGCATGGCGCCGCTCGCGCCCCGGCCGAAGTGGTCGTGCAGCTCGCGGTAGACCGCGTACAGCCGGTCGTAGGCCTCGACGTTCTCGGCGACGGGGGTGAACGCCGCCTGCTGGCGGTGACCCATGGCCTTGGCGGCGGTGGGCACGTCGGGGTAGGCGCCGGCGGCGACCGCGGCGTGCAGCGCCGAGCCGAGCGCGGGGCCCTGGGTCGACGTGACGACCGACAGGGGCATGTCGAGCACGTCCGCGTAGATCTGCATCAGGAGGGCGTTCTTCTGCAGGCCGCCGGTCACGATGAACTCGGTCACCGGCACGCCGGATGCCGCGAACGTCTCGACGATGACCCGCGCCCCGAAGGCCGTCGACTCCAGCAGGGCGCGGTAGACGTCCTCGGGGCGGGTGGTGAGGGTGAGCCCGACGACGAGCCCGGACAGGTCGTGGTCGACGAGCACCGAGCGGTTGCCGCTCCACCAGTCGAGTGCGACCAGGCCGTGGGCGCCGATCGGCTGCTCGGCGGCCAGCGCGGTGAGGTGCTCGTGCACGCCGGTGCCCGCCGCGCGGGCGGCCTTCGCGTAGCCCGCCGGAACCTGGTTGGCGACGAACCAGCCGAAGATGTCGCCGACGCCGGACTGGCCGGCCTCGTAGCCGTACAGGCCGGTGACGATGCCGCCGTCGACGACCCCGCACATGCCCGGCACCTCGGCGAGCACGTCCGAGCTCATGACGTGGCAGGTCGAGGTACCCATGATCGCGACCATCTGGCCCGGCGCGACGGCATCCGCCGCAGGGGCCGAGACGTGGGCGTCGACGTTGCCGACGGCGACCGGGATGCCCTCGGTCAAGCCGGTCCAGGCCGCGGCCCGGGCACTGAGCAGACCCGCGACGGCCCCGAGCTCGCCGATCTCGTGGTCGACCTTGTCCTCGACGAACCCCTCGAAGGCCGGGTTGAGGGCGGCGAGGTAGTCGCGCGACGGGTAGGCGCCGTCCTGGCGGATGCCCTTGTAGCCGGCGGTGCAGGCGTTGCGCACGTAGGTGTCGGTGAGCTGCCAGACGATCCAGTCGGCGGCCTCGACCCAGTGCTCCATCGCGGCGTAGACGGCGGGCGCCTCCTCGAGCAGCTGCAGGCCCTTGGCGAACTCCCACTCCGAGGAGATGACCCCGCCGTAGCGGGCCAGCCACTTCTCGTCGCGCTCGCGAGCCAGCTCGGTGATGCGGTCGGCCTGGCCCTGGGCGGCGTGGTGCTTCCAGAGCTTGACGTAGGCGTGCGGCTCGTCGCGCAGCTCGTCGGTGTCGCACAGCGGGGTGCCGTCGGCGAGGGTGGGCACCATCGTGCAGGCGGTGAAGTCGGTGGCGATGCCGATGACGTCGGCCGGGTCGATGCCGGCGGCCTCGACCGCAGCGGGAACGGCGGTGCGCAGCACCTCGACGTAGTCGGAGGGCACCTGCAGGGCCCAGTCCGGCGGGAGGCGGCGGCCCGAACCCGGCATCACGGTGTCGACGACGCCGTGGGGGTACTCCAGGACCGCGGAGCCGAGCTCGGCTCCATCGCTCACCCGGACGACCAGGGCACGGCCGGACAGGGTGCCGTAGTCGACGCCGATGACGTAGCGATCGTCGTCGCGGACCATGTGCCAGGCTCCTTCGCCTTCGCCCACCGTCGCCGTCGACGGTGTGATGTGAGCGCTCACATTGTTAACGCTCACACGGGGGTCAGCGCAAGTCAGTTGGCCAATTCGTTACCTGAGAGTTCCCTCAGCGGCGCGGGGCACGCGGCGGCCGGGCCGTCGAGTGACGGGTCACCAGGCGGGGCGGCACGAGGGTCGACGGCAGGTCCTCGCCCCGCATCGCGCCGACGACGAGGCGCACCGCCTCGCGTCCCAGCGCTCCGAAGTCCTGCCGGATCGTGGTGAGCGGCGGCTGCGAGAAGGCGGCCTCCGGGATGTCGTCGAAGCCGACCACCGAGACGTCGTCGGGGACCCGCCTCCCGGCCTCGTCGAGGGCCCGCAGGGCCCCCATGGCCATCTGGTCGTTCGCCACGAACAGCGCTGTGGTGGAAGGGTGCTCGTCGAGGATGCGCAGGCAGCCCTCGTACCCGGCCCTCGGCGACCAGTCACCGGTGACGACCGGCCCCGGCGCGAGGCCGGCGTTGGCCAGTGCCTCGTTGAAGCCGGTGTGGCGGGCGTCGGCCTGAGGCCACGCCTCGGGCCCGCGGATGTGCGCGAGCTCGCGGTGGCCGAGCTCGAGGAGGTGCCGGGTCGCCATCACCCCACCGGCGAGCTGGTCGACCCCCGCCGTCGGGGTCTCGTCGCCGAGGAAGCCGTCGAGGGCGATGACCGGCACCGAGAGGCCGCTGAGCACCCCTGGCTCCGGCATCTCGCCGTGGGCCGCGACGAGCACGACCGCCTCGACCGCCTGGCTGAGCTGGTGCTCGAGGGCGGCGGAGACGCTGGAACCGGTGACGTCCCACAGCAGGTCGAGGGTGATGGAGTACCCCGCGACGCGGGCCGCCTGGGCCACGCTCGAGACCGTGCTCGCCGGGCCGTACAGCCGCAGCTCGTCGACGATGACGCCGATCAGGCCGCTGCGGCGGGTGACCAGGGCCCGCGCCGCCTGGTTGCGGCGGTAGCCGAGCTCGGCGATGGCCTGCAGGACCGCTGCCCGGGTCTCCGGACGCACCGCGGCGGCGTCGTTGAGCACCCGGGAGACGGTCTGGTGCGAGACGCCGGCGCGTTGGGCGACGTCGGCCATCGTCGGCGCACCGGAGCCGGCTGTCATGCTCCGGATCCTAGTGCGGGGGGTGCCTTCACCACGGGTCTGCTCCTTCGCTGGCCGGGTCGGGATGACGCACGTCCTGCGCCCTGTCGACGCAGTACCCGGCGGTCGGCTCCGCCCGTGGCGACGATGTTAGCGATAACATGCGCTGACGCCACCCCCAATGACGGAGGAGTTCCGACATGCTGCCCACCGCGCCCTTCGGGACCCTCCCCGACGGCTCACAGGTCACGGCGCACACACTGAGCGCGTCGGCGGCGGGCCTGCAGCTCACCGTCCTCGACCTCGGCGCGACCGTGGCCCGGCTCCGCGTGCCGTCGGCCGGCGGAGTGTGGACGGACGTCGTGCTGGGTCTGGGCTCGGCTGCCGACTACGCGGCGGACGGGAACCCCTACCTCGGCGCGACCGTCGGTCGGTACGCCAATCGCGTTGGCGCGGCGCGCTTCTCGCTCGACGGGACGTGCCACGAACTGGCCGCCAACGAGGGCACCACCTGCCTGCATGGGGGGCCGGTGGGCTTCCACGCACGGCGCTGGTCAGTCGTCGACGGCGACGAGGCCTCGCTCGAGCTGGAGCTGGTCAGCCCCGACGGCGACCAGGGGTTCCCGGGGGCGGTCACCGCCCGGGTCCGCTACGAGGTGTCCGACGACACCGTCACCATCGAGCACAGTGCCGAGACCGACGCACCCACCGTGGTCAGCCTGACCAACCACGCCTACTTCAACCTCGCCGGGTACGGCACGGTCGACGACCACCGGCTCACCCTGGCCGCCGACGCCTACCTCCCGGTCGACCCGGCCTCCATCCCGCTCGGATGGGCAGAACCGGTGCAGGACAGCGTGTTCGACTTCCGCACGGGTGCCGAGCTGCACGACCGGGTGCGCTCGTCGCACCCTCAGGTGCGCCAGGCCGGCGGCCTCGACCACGCCTTCGTCCTGCCCGGTGACGGCCTGCAGCCCGCGGCCCGGCTCGAGCACCCGGCGACGGGACGCGCCCTCGAGGTCTCCACCACCCAGCCCTCCGTTCAGGTCTACACGGGCAACAAGCTGGACGGCACGGTGGTGGACCGCGCCGGTGAGCGGCTGGGCACCCGGGCCGGCATCGCCCTGGAGTGCCAGGGCTACCCCGACGCCCCGAACCAGCCGGACTTCCCCTCGGCCGTGCTGCGCCCCGGCGAGCAGTACCGCGCCACCACCGTGTGGCGCTTCTCGGGCCGATGAGGCCGGCCCGCCGCCAGGGTGTGGGGAGCCCCACGCCGGCCGTCGAGCTGCCCCCACCGTCGAATAGAGTCCGCAGGGTGGAGGCCCCACCCGACCAGCGCACCCCCCGCCCCGAGTCGCGATGGGCCGATCTCGAGGGACCGGTGCACTACCTCGACTTCGGCGGACCGTCCGACGGCCCGCTGGTCGTGTGCGTGCACGGCCTCGGCGGGTCGGCGCTCAACTGGGCCGCGGTCGCGCCCACTCTGGCCCAGACCTGCCGGGTCGTGGCCATCGACCTGGCGGGGTTCGGGCACACCCTGGGCGGCTCGCGGGCGACCTCGGTGCAGGCGAACAACCGGCTGCTCCACCGGTTCCTGCTCGAGGTGGCCGGGAGCCCCGCGATCCTGGTCGGCAACTCGATGGGCGGGTTGATCTCGATCCGCCAGGCCGCGCGGCGCGCCGAGACCGTGGCGGGCCTGGTGCTCGTCGACCCGGCACTGCCACCCGCGCTGCGGGCCCGCCCCGACCCCAAGGTGTTCGCGATGTTCGCGGCCTTCATGGTGCCGGTGCTCGGTCGCCGGGTGGCGCGACGCCCCCGGGACGAGGCGTCGGCGGTCCGGTCCGCGCGCGACCTCCTGGCGCTGTGCTGCGCCGACCCCAGCCGGATCCCACCGGAGATCCTCGCCCTGCACGCCGAGCTCGCCGGCCAGCGCCTCGAGTACCCGGACGTCGACTCCGAGATGCTGACGGCGGCCCAGTCGCTGCTCTGGGTGCTCGCCGACCGGCGTCGCTACGCCGCCATGCTCCGGGAGATCGACGTGCCGGTGCTGCTGCTGCACGGTGACCAGGACCGGCTCATCAACATCGCCGCCGCCCGGGCCGCCGCCGCGGCGAACCCGCACTGGCAGTTCGAGGTCGCCCAGGGTGTGGGGCACGTCCCCCAGCTCGAGGTGCCACAATGGACGATCGACGTCGTCCTCGGCTGGCTCGCCCAGCACCCGGATGTCGCCGACCTCGCGTCGCAGTCCACAACATCCGTCCCGAAGCGGAGGTGACCGTGCAGAGGCTCAGCTCGCTCGACGCCGGCTTCCTCCAGCTCGAGAACGACCGGCAGCAGATGCACGTCGGCTCGCTGCTGATCTTCGAGGGACCCGCACCCACCTACGACGAGCTGTCCGAGTACCTGCAGTCCTGCCTCGACGGCCTGCCCCGCCACCGGCAGCGGGTGCAACGGATGCCGCTCGACCTCGCCCGCCCGGTGTGGGTCGACGACCCGCACTTCCTGCTCGACTACCACCTGCGGCACACCGCGATCCCCGCCCCGGGCGGCGACGACCAGCTGCGCACCCTGTTCGGACGCGTGCTCTCGAACCGCCTCGACGTCGACCGCCCGTTGTGGGAGCTCTGGCTGGTCGAGGGGCTGACCGACGACCGGTGGGCCCTGATCACCAAGACGCACCACGCGATGATCGACGGGCTCGCCGGGAACGAGCTGATGGAGGTGCTGCTCGACACCACGCCTGACGCCGCGCGGCCCACGCCACGCGCGTGGCACCCGGTGGGTCCTCCATCGCGACTCGGGCTCACGGCATCCGGCGTGGTGGGCATCGCACGGCTGCCGGTCGACGCCGTCCGGGCGGTGGGCGGTGCGGCCCGCCGCGGCATCACGGCACCCGGCGACCTGGCGAAGGCAGCGGCCGTGCGCGCCTACGGGTTGGCGAGTGTCGGGCGCAGAGCCGTCGCCCCGACCAGCGTGCTCAACGGCCCGCTCGGGCCGCACCGGCGGTGGGGGTGGGCGCGGGCCGAGCTCGCCGACGTCAAGCGGGTCAAGAAGGCCGCGGGCTGCACGGTCAACGACGTGGTGCTCGCTGCCGTGGCCGGCGGGTTCCGCGAGTACCTGCTGACCCGGGGCGAGGACGTCGAGAGCACGACGATCCGCTCCCTGGTGCCCGTGTCGGTACGCACCGAGCTGCACCGGGGACAGCTCGGCAACCAGGTCACCGCCATGTTCGCCGAGCTGCCGGTCGGCGTCGCCGGCCCGCGCGAGCGGCTGACCGTGGTGGCCCACCAGATGATCGGCCTGAAGGGCAGCGGTCAGTCGGTCGGCGTCGAGTCGATGCTCGCTGCAGCCGACTTCGTGCCCGCGACCCTGATGACGCTGGGCGCCAAGGTCTCGGCCTTCGCCGGGCAGCGGGTCGTCAACACGGTCACCACGAACATCCCCGGGCCTCAGCACCCCCTCTACCTCCTCGGCCACCGGATGCTGGAGCTGTTCCCCTACATCCCGCTCGCCCAGACGGTGCGGATCAGCATCGGCATCCTGAGCTACGACGGGCACCTGACGATCGGTGTCACCGGCGACTACGACGCCGTGCCCGACATCGACGTGCTCTGTGCGGCCATCGAGTCGTCGCTGGCCGAGCTGGTGGGCACCGTCACGACGGTGTGACGGTGCCCGACAGGACCTACGGTTCTCGCCCGGGGCTGGTTCAGGCCGACTCGACCGACCCCTTGAGCGCCTCGAGCATCCCCTGCCAGTTCGCACTGAACTGCTCGGCCTGCTCGGCCGACTCGTTGCCGTCCTGGGTCAGCCGCACCGTGGTCGGGCCGTCTCCGCCGGAGAGCTCGTAGACGAGGGTGTGGTAGTTCTCCGGCTCGTCGGCCTCCCCCATGAGCGGGCTGTAGTGCGTCATCGACAACCGGTTCGGCTCGTCGACCTCCAGCACCTCGCCCTTGTCCTCGTAGGGTGTGCCGTTCATCTCGCCCTGCCAGGTGATCGGGCTGCCCACCTGCCAGTCGGTGGTGACCTCGGCGCCCATCATCCAGTCCGCGATCCTGCCGGGGTCGGTCAGGGCCGCCCAGACGGCGTCCTGACCTGCGTCGACGTCCACCTGTGCTCGTGCCACGTGATCAGTCATCCCTTCATGAAACACCGGCGTGCGCGGACGAAGGGGGTTCGCACCGGGCGAGTTGGCGCCGGGCCCGACTGGCGCGGTGAGCGCCGAACCCGCACGGCTGCCGGCGGCGGGGTTTACCTGAGGCCCGCCGGGGCAGGGAACAGGCGAGGAGCTGATCATGAACTTTCAGACATCCCACCTGCGCCCAGACGGCACGACCTGGCCACCGGTGACGCCGGACCCGCCGCCCCCGCCCGGCTACGTCGACCCGATCCCGGGTCTCGACGACGCGATGCGCCGTTCGTCCACGGCCGAGGCGGATGCCGATGCTCCGGCACCCCCGCAGGACGACACCGAGAGCGGGTGACCGGCATCCCGGAAGAGCCGCGGCGCGCTCAGCCGCGCGGAGTACGGTGAGTTCCCAACGACACGCGGTGCGACCGCGGCGGGAGGACCGGGGCATGGCTGACGTCGACGACCTCCTCGCGCGGCTGGCCCGTGGCCTGGCCCAGGGCGCTGCCGACGGCCTGCCGCTGCCCGACCGGCTGTGCCATGCGGCGGCGGCGACCCTCGGCTGCGACGGCGGGGCGATCACCATCGCCTACACCCACGTCGAGCGCGTCACCCTGTGCGCCACCGACGACACGGCCCGGCTGCTCGAGGAGACCCAGGACGTCGTCGGTCAGGGCCCCGGCCCCGACGCCTTCACCACCGGCACGTACGCGCGGTTCGACCTGCTCGACGTCGACGGGCCGGACCCCCGCTGGCCCCTGCTCGAGTCGGACTCCCTCACCGCGCTCGCCCCGCTCGTCGCCCACGCGCTGCCGATGGGTGAGGGCGACGAGCGGGTCATCGGGGTGCTCACGCTGCACCAGCACGGCACCGACCGCGAGATCGACCTCGACGCCGCGCTCATCGTGTCCCGGGTCGTCGCAGCCGCCCTGCTCGCCGACGGGCCGAGCATGCAGGAGGCCGGGCAGGGTGCGTGGTCGGAACGGGCCGAGGTGCACCAGGCCACCGGCATGGTCGTCGCCCAGCTCGGGGTCCCCGACACCGACGCCATCGCCCTGTTGCGGGCCCACGCCTACTCGCACGACCAGAGCGTCGCGGCGACCGCGCACGCCGTCATCACCCGCGTCCTCGCCTTCTCGGCAAACCCGGATCAGGAGATCGAGTCAACATGACACGCACGAGCGTCTCCGACGTCCTCGCCAGGGCCAATGCGGCCATGGTGGGGCCCGACCTCGACGTCACCGGTGCCCTGGCCCGGCTGCTGGCCGGCGTCACCGCGTCGTTGCCCGCGACGGCCGCGGCCGTCCTCGTCGACACCGACGGCTCGCTCGAGGTGCTGGCGGCGACCTCGCACCGCGCCCTCGACCTCGAGATGCACCAGACCCAGGTGGACGAGGGCCCCTGCGTCGACGCGCTGCGCACCGGCGAGGAGGTGCACGAGGTCGGTGCCGGGGCCCTCGTCTCCCGCTGGCCCAAGGCCGGCCCGGCCGTCGTGGCCTCGGGCTACCGGTCGGTGCAGGCGGTGCCGCTCACGTGGCACGGTCAGACCTTCGGCGCCCTCAACGTGTTCCGGGCAGACCCCACCGGTTTCGAGCACCAACAGCTCGACTGCCGCGCCCTCGCCGATGCCGTCACGCTGCTCGTGGTGAGCGCGCAGGTCCACCACGACCACCTCGCGGTCGGTCTGCGGTCGGCGCTCGAGGACCGCGCGCTCGTCGAGCTGGCCAAGGGCGCGCTGGCACACACCCGATCGCTCGACATGGCCGAGGCGTTCCACGCCCTGGTGGCCCTGGCCGACGAGGAGGGGGTCACCCTCGGCGTGGCCGCCCGCCACGTCATGTACCGGGCGCGCTCCGGCACCCTCGACGTGCGACCGGCCGACTCATGACGCCTCCTCGCCGGGGACCGCTCCGCTCTCGATGACCCGCTGTGCGACCTCGCGGAGCTTGATGTTGTGGTCCTGCGAGGTGCGCTTGAGGTGCTCGAACGCCGTCGTCGGGGTCCAGCGGTGCCGCTCGACGAGGATGCCGACGGCCTGACCGATCTCCTCGTGGCTGTCCACCGCCCGGCGCAGGTGCTGCTCGCGCTCGGCGAAGCTCGTCGCCGCGAGCACCCGGTCGCACGCCAGCACGAGCGCGAGGGCGAGCAGGTCACCCGCGATCCGCTCGTCGGCCGTCACGGGACGCGCCACCGGGAACGAGACCCAGACCCGGCACCGCGGTGCTCCTACACCCGCCGTGAGCAGGATGCCGTCGACGTCACCGTCGGCGGCCGACGGCGGGTCGGCCTCGCCCTCGTCGAGCCGGTCGGCGACCGCCGGGTCGAGGTCACCGGGGTCGAGGGGACCGGACGCCGTGAAGACCTGCTCCTTCCTCCCGACGACGACGCTGACCGTCGCCTCGCCGCCGAAGAGCACCGACAGGCCGGCGACCGCCGCGGCGACCACGTCGGTCAGCTCCTCGGCCGACCCCAGCTCGGCGGACAGCGCCGCGGCGGTGGCCCGGCGGTTGCGCGCCTCGTGCTCGGCCGTCACGTCCCGCACCGTCGCCAGGAGCCGCGAGGGCCGACCCCGGCCGCCCCGCACCGTGCTCACCCGCACCGAGCCCACCACCGGGCGCCCGTCGCGGTGCAGCAGCGTGACCTCCACCGGTCCGGTGGAACCGGGGGAGCCGGTCGCGAGGTCGACGGCATCCGCGAACCCCGCCGGCGACCCGCCGTCTGCCACGTCCCACGGGTACGGCCGGGTGAACGGTCCGTCGGCCGCGCTCCAGCCGAGCATGCTCGTGAACCTGTCGTTGACCTCGAGCACGGTGCCGTCGAGCTCCAGGACGAGCAGGGCGTCGTGCAGGCCGTCGGTCACGGCCCGGCGCCACGACGCGTCCTGGCTGCGCGCCGAGGCACGCTCGAGGTTGCTCGCGACCCGTGCCCGCAGCTCCAGCACCGAGAACGGCTTGACCAGGTAGTCGTCCGCACCGGCACCGAGGGCGGTGCTCGTCTCGGTGTCGCCGGCCCGCGCCGACAGGAGGATGACGGGCAGGCCGCTGAGGGAGGGCTCCTGCCGGATCGCGTCGACGAGCCCGTAGCCGTCCAGGCCCGGCATCAGGACGTCACTGAGCACGAGGTCGGGCGCCTCCCGCAGGGCCGCCTCGAGGGCTGCCCGGCCGTCGGGCACGAGCTCGACGTCGTAGTCGCCGCCCAGCACGTCGGCGAGGTACGTGCGCAGGTCGGCGTTGTCCTCCGCCACGATGACCCGTGGCCGGCAGGAGCGCAACGACGGTTCGGCGCTCGGGGCCTGCCGCGCCGGCCGGTCGCCCACCGGTTGCTCCCAGGTCTGCACCTCGCGCAGGAAGTCGTCGACGCGGCGGGGGGTCATCGTCGAGGACGCACCCGTTGCGCCGCGGGCCGTCTCCGGCGGTCGAACCGGCAACCGGACCGTGAAGGTGCTTCCCTGGCCGACCTCGCTCGTCAGCGTGACCGCGCCCCCCATCAGCTCGGTGAGCTCTCGCACGATGGCGAGGCCGATGCCGGCCCCCTCGTGCGAGCGGGCTCCGGCCACGGCGGGCAGCCGCTCGAAGCGCGCGAAGGCGCGCTCGACGTCATCCGGATGGATGCCGACACCGGTGTCGCTCACCGCGATCTCGACGTCGTCGCCGACGCCACGCACGGTCAGGGCGACCGAACCCTCGGGCGTGTACTTCACCGCGTTGGCCAGGAGGTTGAGCACGATGCGCTCGACCATGTCGCGGTCGAGCTGCGCCTCGATGCCGGCGCCGCAGTCATGGGTAAAGGCCAGCCCCGCCCGTTCCACCGCCGCGCGGAAGCTCTCGGCCAAGCCGGTGGCGAGGACCGAGACGTCGACCTGCACGAGGTGCGGGGCGAGCCCGCCGGCCTCGATGCGCCCGAAGTCGAGCATCGCGTCGACCATCCGCGCGAGGCGGTGGGTGTTCCGCTCGACGAGCTCGAGGCGCCGGCGCTGGTCGGGGTCGTCGGTGGTGGCAAGCACCTCCTGCACCGGCCCGGCGATCAGGGTCAGCGGGGTGCGCAGCTCGTGGCTGAGGTTGGTGAAGAAGGCGCTCTTGGCAGCGTCGAGCTCGACGAGGTCCTGCCGGCGGCGGCGCTCCTCGGAGAGCTGGCGGAGGTCGGCCAGGGCGGCGGCGACGTGCGTGGCGCACAGGGTGGCGTAGGCCTCGAGCGAGGAGTCCCACGGCCGGTGCACCGACTCACCCAGAACGATCACGGCCGCGCCGCGCCCCCGGACGGCCCCGGCAGTGCGCCCGACAGGGTAGACGTGCCAGGCACGCACGCCGCCGGCCACGGCCCCCTCGTCCGCCGGCACGCTCACGGGCCGCCCGGTTCCGGAGGCCTGGCGCACGAGGTCGGAGACGCGAGCGCGGGTGCCGGCGCCCATCCCCGGCAGCTGCTGCTCGACGAGGTCGGCCAGGGCCGCCCGGTCACCCTCGGGCGGCGTGTCGAGCACCATCACGACGGGGTGGTCGCCGACGTTGGCTGCGAGGATGCCAGCCGCCGTGTGGACGACGGCGGACCGGCTGGGCGCCCCCATCAGGCCGGCCATCTCGGCCAGCGTCGCGAGCCGCCGCTCGCCCACCACCTGCTCGGTCGTCTCGGTGACCGCGCAGAACACGCCCCCGACACCGCCGGACTCGTCGGTGATCGGGCTGTAGGAGTACGTGAAGTAGCACTCCTCGGGGAAGCCGTTGCGGTCGAGGATCAGCAGCTCGTCGGCCGACCAGGTGGCGCCACCCCCGGCCATCACCTGCTCGAGCATCGGCCCGATGACGTCCCAGATCTCGGTCCACACCTCCCGACCCGGGGCGCCGAGGGCCCGCGGGTGCTTGGACTCGCCGAGCATCGGCCGGTAGCCGTCGTTGTAGATCATCACGAGCTCCGGCCCCCACCAGAGCAGGATGGGGAAGCGCGACGACAGGCAGATGCCGACCGAGGTGCGCAGGCTCTGCGGCCAGGTCTGCGGGTCGCCCAGCGGGCCGGCCGACCAGTCGGCCGCGGCGACCAGGCTGGCCAGCTCGCCGTCGGGTACGCCAAGGGAGCCCTCGCCGGTGTCGGGCGCCGGCAGCACGCGCTGCACGTCGCTCCAAGCCGGTGGCGGAGGACCGATCTGGGGTTCGTGGACGGCCACGACGCGACTCCCGAGAAACATCAGTGCCCTGGTCGGCCGTTCCTTGGACCACCTGGACGCAGGGCACTGTTACACACCCGACCGCCGCCGGGCAAGACCCGCGTCCAGGTCGTTCTCAGGGTTCTCCGAGCCGGCTCCGGGGCGGCCGGCATCCGGCTCGATCGGGTCGGTCAGGTGAGGGCGCCGGGGCCGACGAGCGGGTCGAGCGGGTCGGTCGGTGCGACCGGCGCCGCGTGCCGGGGCCCGGCGCCGTCCGGCGGCCCGACCGTGTCGCCGGCGAACGCCTCGTCGCGGCTGCCGACCTTGCGAGCGGTGGTCAGGTGGCCGCCGAGGTAGCCGGAGGCGCCGGTCAGCGCCGCACCCGCGAGCGCGGTCACCACCCCGAGGGTGTGCCGCCGACGCGAGCGGGCCATGAACGAGGTCAGGTACATCCCGGATGCCGCGGCGTTGAGGGCGCCGTGCAGCGCCCCCACCCGCTGGGCCTCGGCCCCCGCGGGAGCCCACTCGGCCAACCCGGTCAGCGCAGCCGGACCTGACGCCGCCAGGCCGGCTCCGACCAGCCACCGGCTCGCCCCGCGGTCCTCGGGTCGGCCGCGCAGGTCGAGCGCCGTGGCCGCCGTCCAGAAGCCGAGTGGGAGGTCGGTGAGCATCGGGTGCAGGGCGTGCCCGATCGCCCCGGAGCGCAGCAGCTCACTCCCCGCCCAGCGGTCGAGCGGGGCCGCGAGCACCCCGTAGAAGGACCGGAGCCGGTCGAGCGACGGGCTGCGCTCCAGTCGCTGGGTGGCGGTGACGAGTCGTGAGGTGGTGGCCATCCGCTCAGGCGATGACCGCGTCGAGGGTCTTCTTGAGGGCGCTCGGCTGCTCCGGGCGGCGCGGCGCCTTCTCCTTGGCCGCCGCCAGCTCCGCGCCGATCTCGCGCAGCTGGGTGCGGGTCAGGCCCTCGCGCACCTTCGGGAACCAGTCCTGCTCCTCCTCCTCGATGTGGTGCTCGACGTTCTCGATGAGCACGGTGGCCTTGGCCACGAAGCGCTCGTCCTTCCACGTCATCGGCACGAGCTCCATCACGAGCAGGTCGGCGACGTGGTGCTCCTCGTACGACTCGAGCACGTCGTCCTCGAGGTCGGGCAGCAGGGCCCGCACCTGGGGGTACATGACCTCGTTCTCGATGTAGGTGTGCACGGTGAGCAGCTCGATGATCTTCTCGACGAGCTTGCCCTTGCGGGCCGGGGTGGTCGAGGCCTTCTGGAACTCGCGGAACAGCCCGCGAACCTCCTTGTGGTCGGCCTTCAGCATCACGATCGCGTCCTGGGACATGTCGACTCCTCGATATGGGTCGGCAGGCGCAGGGCGCACCGGCCGTGGCGTCCCTGTCGACCTACCCGACGCCCCTTCACCCAAACAGGGCGGCCGGACCTCAGTCCTCGCCACCGGCGAGCCACTCGCGGTGCCGACCCTCGGCGATGAACGCCAGCCGGCGTAGCGCCTCCCGGTTGCGGGGCAGGACCAAGGCCTGCCGCACCGGCATCGGCACGATGCGCCCGGGGCCGGTGATCGCGTCCTCGGCGATCGACACGGTGCAGCCGTCCGGGCCCTCGGGCACGATCTGGATCTCGACCCGAGCCTCCCCGACCGGCCAGCTCCTGGCGGTGAGTAACAGGTGGCGTGGTGCCTCGGCCTCGTTGGACACGGTGGCATCCGAGATCACGGCCGGCCACGGGCCGAAGCTGTGGTGCAGCCGGGCGCCGGCCTGCGGCCACCCTGGGTCGACGGCCCGAACGCGCGAGGCTCCGACGACCCAGGTGCCGTACTGCCACCCGTCGGCGAGGACGGCCCACACCGCCTCGGGGGGAGCGGCGACCGGCCGGCTCACCGTGGGTCGTGACTGGGCGGGGTGGTCGGACATGACGTCCTCCTCCGTGGGTCGGTGGGCGTCGCAGGGATGCCGCGGCTCGGGCTTCGGGACCGCTCGCCTACCCGCGAGGTCCGCACGGCAAACCCGGGCCCACTCGGCGCATGGACCTCGGCCGGCCCGGGTAGGGCGTCGGCCATGAGCCCATCGTCGAAGGACCAGGCCACCCCTCCGCCCCCCGGCGCGCCCGCCGCCGAGCCGGTCTCCCTCGAGGAGCCGACGACGCCGCGCGAGCCGTTGCCCCCGAAGCCCGAGCAGCAGTCGCCCGCCACCGTCTCCCCCACCGGTGCCGACCTGGGCACGGTCCCCACCGACATGGGCCAGCAGGGCGCCTTCCTCACGACGTCCACCGGCGCGCGGCTGCGCGACACGGACCACTCACTGCGCGCCGGGTCGCGGGGGCCGACCCTCCTGCAGGACCACCACCTGCGCGAGAAGATCACCCACTTCGACCACGAACGCATCCCCGAGCGGGTCGTGCACGCCCGCGGCGCCGGCGCGCACGGCACCTTCGTCGGTTACGGCACCGCCTCGGACCTCACCTCGGCCGCGTTCCTCGAGAAGGATGTCGAGACACCGGTGTTCGTGCGGTTCTCGACCGTCGCCGGGTCACGCGGCTCGGCCGACACGGTGCGCGACACCCGAGGGTTCGCGACGAAGTTCTACACCGCGCAGGGCAACTTCGACCTGGTGGGCAACAACATCCCGGTCTTCTTCGTGCAGGACGGCATCAAGTTCCCCGACGTCGTCCACGCCGTGAAGCCGCACCCCGACCGCGAGATCCCGCAGGCCCAGTCGGCGCACGACACCTTCTGGGACTTCGTCTCGCTGCACACCGAGGCCCAGCACCACACGATCTGGGCGATGTCCGACCGCGCGATCCCTCGCTCGTACCGGCACATGGAGGGCTTCGGCGTCCACACCTTCCGCCTCGTGAACGCGGCGGGCGACACGACCCTGGTCAAGTTCCACTGGAAGCCGCGGCTCGGCGTGCACTCGCTGACCTGGGAGGAGGCCCAGCTGCTCGGTGGCACCGACCCCGACTTCCACCGTCGTGACCTCTACGACGCCATCGAGTCCGGCGCCCACCCGCAGTGGGAGCTCGGCATCCAGGCCTTCGAGGACACCGCGGAGCAGACCTTCGAAGGCATCGACCTGCTCGACCCCACCAAGCTGGTGCCCGAGGAGCTCGCCCCCGTGCAGCCGCTCGGGCTGCTGACCCTGACCGGCACGCCGACGAACTTCTTCGCCGAGTCCGAGCAGGTCGCCTTCCACGTCGGCAACCTCGTGCCCGGCATCGACGTCACCGACGACCCGCTGCTCCAGGTGCGGTTGTTCTCCTACGTCGACACCCAGCTGACCCGGCTCGGCGGCCCGAACTTCAACCAGCTCCCGATCAACCGGCCGCACGCCCCGGTGAACGACATGCTGCGCGACGGCATGCACCAGACTGCGGTCCACGGAGGTGTCGCGCCGTACCGCCCCAACTCGCTCGACGGAGGCTGCCCGTTCGTCGCGGGTGACGCCGAGGGCGCCTTCCTCGACGTGCCCCAGGCGGTGGCGGCCGGCGCCAGGGTGCGCGAGCTCTCCGCGTCGTTCGACGACCACTTCAGCCAGGCCCGGCTGTTCTGGCTCAGCATGACTCCCGTCGAGCAGGACCACATCGTGCAGTCCTACACGTTCGAGCTCGGCAAGTGCTTCGACGAGACGATCCGCCAGCGGCAGCTTCTCGCCCTGGCTCAGGTCGACGGGGAGCTGGCCGCCGATGTCGCCGCGGGCCTCGGGATGCCGGCCCCGGACCCGGCGGTGGCCGTCGATGACGTGACGCCGAGCCCCGCACTGTCGCAGCTGGGTGGCAGCTGGCCGATCGAGGGGCGCACGGTGGGCATCGTCGTCGACTCCACCTCGGACGCGGATGCCGTCACGGGCCTGCGCGAGGAGCTGCGGGCCGCCGGGCTCACCCCCCTTCTCGTCGCCCCCATCGGCGGCCCGGTCTGGGCCGACCGGGACGTGCCGGCGGACCGCACCCTGCTGACCACCCGCTCCGTGGAGTTCGACGCGGTGGTCGTCACGGCGCTGGTGCCGCCCGCGCCGGGTGCTCCGACCGGTCTCGCCGCCACAGCAGCGGTCGACCCCCGGCTCAGCCTGCTCGTCGACGAGGCCTTCCGCCACGGCAAGGGCATCGGTGTGCTCGGAAGCACGAAGACGGCTGCGGCACTGAGCCTCTCGGACGACGCCTCCGGGGTGGTCATCGGCGACGCCTCGGCGGTGGCACGTGGTGTCGTCGAGGGGCTGGCGCAGCACCGGGCCTGGGACCGGTTCACCCCGACCCGGTGACCCGCGGGCGGTGGCCGACACCCCCGGCTCGAACCGACTGCTCCGACCCCGGAGCAGTCGGTTCGAGCCGCCAACGCAACGTTTGGTCGGGCGCTAAACCCCCATCAGTGTCATCCGCGTGAGAGATTCTGGTTCTCCGGGTTGATCCAACCAGTCGTCTTCCTCGGGACACATTGGTCCAACAGCGGTGCCAAACCCTCTCCAGCAAGGACGAGATTCATGGCACCCACGACCCTCTACCCGACCCACGACGACCACGCGACGCACCAGCAGGACCTCGACCACGAGGTCGACGCCCTCGCCGCTGACCTGGCCGACGAGACCGACCCCACCCGCCGTGCCGAGCTGGTCGAGCGCATCGTGCTGCAGATGCTGCCGCTCGCCGACGGCCTCGCGATGCGGTACAGCGGCCGCGGCGTCGAGACCGACGACCTGCTCCAGGTGGCACGCATCGCCCTGGTCAAGGCGGTCAACCGCTACCGGCCCGGCGCCGGCCCCGGCTTCGCCGCCTTCGCGCACCCGACCATCTCCGGCGAGCTCAAGCGCTGGTTCCGTGACCACGGCTGGGCCGTGCGCCCGCCCCGTCGCATCCAGGAGCTGCGGGCCGGCCTGGCGGTCGAGGAGGAGCGACTGCGCCACGTGCTCAGCCGCAACCCCGAGGACGCCGAGCTCGCCCGCGTCCTCGGCGTCTCCGCCGCCGAGGTCGACGAGGCGCGTGGCTGTTCCGCCGGCTACCACGCCGTGTCCCTGGACGCACCCACCAGCGCCGGCACCAACCTGGCCGACTACGTGCTCATCACGTCGAGCCACGCGGGCACCATCGAGACCCGCGACGCCCTGCGGCAGTCCGTGGCGCGCCTCACCGAGCGGCAGCGCCTGGTGCTCCGCCTGCGCTACGTCGACGAGCTGACCCAGGGTGAGATCGGCGAGCAGATCGGCGTCAGCCAGATGCAGGTCTCGCGCATCCTGCGCGGCATCGTGGACCGGCTGCGGTACGAGCTGACGGCCGACGACCAGATGAGCACGCACGACTCCGCCGCCTGATCGCGCGGATCGGCGACACGACCGCTCGTCGCCGATCTGCGGGTAGGTCACCGGGATCGGGCAGACTGCCCGCATGTCGCTCCCCGACCCGGCGCTCGTCGTGCTGGTGGGCGCCTCCGGGTCGGGCAAGTCGACCTGGGCGGCGCAGGGCTACCGCGCCGAGGAGGTCGTCTCCTCCGACGCCCTGCGCGGTGTCGTCGGGAGCGGGCCGCACGACCTGGACGCCTCCGCCGACGCGTTCGCCGTGCTCGAGGCGGTCGTCGCGGCGCGGCTGGGCCGCGGGCTGACGACCGTGGTCGACACCTTGGGGTTCGACGTCGCCCGGCGCCGCGGCTGGCTGGCGGCAGCGCGGGCCGCCGGCCTGCCGGCGGTGCTCGTCCTCCTCGAGACCCCCGACGAGGAGTGCCGCCGTCGCAACGCCGCACGCGACCGGCCCCTGCCCGCACGGGTTCTGGTGGGGCAGCTGGCGCGTCGCCGTGCCGTGGCCGACGAGGTCGCGGACGAGGGATGGGACCTGGTCCTGCCCGTCACGTCCGACCCGACCCCGGCTGCCCCCACCCCCAGCCCCGGCGAGGCGCGAGCGGGCGGCGAGCGCACGGCATCCACGGGCGTCGAGGTGGTCCTGCAGGTCTCCCGCTTCCCGTGGGGCGAGGACCCGCTGGCCTGGCTGCGCGGCGTCGCCCTCGCCGCGGACGAGGCCGGGTTCGGCGGGCTGGCCGTGATGGACCACCTGATCCAGATCCCCCAGGTCGGCCGCGCCTGGGACCCGATCCCCGAGCCATGGGTGACGCTCGGGGCCGTCGCCGGCCTCGGCACCGGGCTGCGGCTCGGCACGCTGTGCACCCCGGTCACGTTCCGCCAGCCCGGGATCACCGCGAAGGCCGCTGCCACGCTGTCCGCCCTCACCGGCGGGCGGGCGTTCCTCGGCATCGGCGCGGGCTGGTGGGAGCGCGAGCACGAGGCCTTCGCACTGCCCTTCCCGTCCGCCCCGGAGCGGCTCGACGAGCTGGAGTACAGCATCCGGGTGATGCGGGCCCTGTGGGCGCCGGGCACCAAGGCGCACACGGCTGACGGGGTCTTCCTGCCGGAGACGACCTGCTACCCGCGGCCCACCGTGCCGATCCAGGTGGTCGTGGGCGGCAACGGCGAGCGGCGCACCCTGCGGGTCGCGGCCGAGCTCGGTGACGCGTGCAACCTGACCACGTCGGACCCACAGGTGCTGCGGCACAAGGTCTCCGTGCTGCGGCGCCACTGCGCCGACGTCGGCCGTGACCCGTCCGAGGTCGCCGTCACGGTGCTCGACCTGCCGGTCGTCGGACGCGACCGGGATGACGTCTGGGCGCGAGTCGAGCGGTTGCGGGGCCGCACTGCCGCACCGGCGTTCGCGGCTCGTGCCCATGCGGGCACCGTGTCGGAGCACCGCGACCGGCACGCCGCACTCGCCGAGCTGGGCGTCTCGACGGTCTTCCTCAGCACCCGCGACCTCGACGGCCCGGAGGCGGTCCTCGCGCTGGCCGGGCTCAACGCGTGAACAGCGGCCAGCTCGTCGCCCTGGCCGTGTGCCTGGCCGTGATGGTCGGGGCGAACGTGTGGGTGCACGTCGGCCCCGACCGCTGGCAACCCGTCACGGGGCCGGTGGCCGCGGCCGTGCTGCTGCTCGTCGGGCGGGCGGCCGGCCTCTCCTGGGCGCAGCTTGGGCTCGGGTCGGGGGCGGTGGTGCAGGGCCTGGTGTGGGGTGGTGCCGCGGTGGCAGGCGTGACGCTGGTGTACGCGGTCGGCCTCGCACTACCGGCGACGCGTGGGCTGTTCCGCGACGCCAGGCACCGGGTCGGGGCGAGGTCGACGATCGTGCGTGCCGGCCTGGTCGTGCCGCTGGGGACGGTCGTCTTCGAGGAGGTCGCGTTCCGGGGCGTGCTGTGGGGGCTGTTCGACGTCGCCTACGGTGCGCTCTGGGCGACCGGCGCGTCGGCAGTGCTGTTCGGGTTCTGGCACGTCCTGCCCGCCATCGACGGGGCCCGTGAGAACTCGCCGTCCGGTCGGGTGCCGCGCGCCGACCTCGTGCGTCAGGTGGCCGGGACGGTGGCGTTCACGGCGCTGGCCGGTGTCGTGTTCGGCGTGCTGCGTGACGTGAGCGGGAGCCTGCTCGCCCCCGGGCTGCTGCACTGGGCGACCAACGGGCTGGGCGTCGTCGCCGCCGCGCTGGCCTGGCGGTGGTCTGCCGAGGGGCCAGCCCCCGTCGAGTGAGCAGGACACGCTGGGAGCGGCCACGGATCCCGGGCATGTCCTGCTCACTCGACTCGCTCAGTCCTCCTGGAACACCTGCCACCGGACCTCTTCCCGGTGCCGGACCGCCGCCTCGACCCGGGCCAGCTGCTCCTCGGACGCGGGCAGGCCGTAGACCTCGCTGACGAAGCGGGGCAGGTCGGGACGGTAGTCGTGGCCCGACGCCTGGTAGGTGCCGGGCACCTGCGCGTTCTTGACGTCGAACAGGGTCTGGAAGAAGGTCGTCACCGGCCGCCAGCGCAGGTGCCCCGGGATGCCGCGGGGGCTCGCCCCGTCGACGTGCTCGGTGCTCGGCCGCTGCGGTCCGAGCCAGGCGGGTGCGGTCGTCAACAGGTCGGGGCCGAACTTGGTGACCCCGTCGTTGTCGTGGCTGAGCATGACGTACGGCGGGAGCGACCCCCGCTCCTGCGTGACCGCGCGGAGCTGGCTGATGTCGTTCACCACGGCGACGCTGTCCCGGTCGACGTCGAGGCGGTCCGGGCCGGTGACCTCGTGCATCCACCCGCTGCCGTACGGGGTGCCGATCCACAGGGCCCGGTCGATGCCGAGCGCCCGCAGGCCGAGGGTGCCCCAGTGCAGGAAGACGTCCTGGCTGGTGTGCGCGCCCAGGCTCTCGCCGAACAGGACGACCCGTGGCCGGGGGCCCTCGCGGCGCCGGAGCCGTTCGATGATGCGCAGCCACAGCAGCCGGTTCTGCTCGCGGGCCTGCCCCACCCGTCCGAGCGACAGCGGGGAGGGCCGCCGCGAGTACTGCATCGTCACCGAGGCGATGTCTCCGCGGGCCAGGTACTGGGCCGCCGCGAGGGCGACGTAGTTGACGTAGCCCAGGCCGGTCGGTGAGACCAGCACGAGTAGCGACCGGTCGAAGGCGCCGGTGCGCTCCATCTCCGCCAGGGCCAGGTCGACCCGTTCCCGGACGGTGGGGGCGCTGTCGAGCCCGACGTAGACCTGCACCGGGGTGGCCACGGCCGGTTCGGCCATCACCGTCTCGATGGACAGGTCGGGCAGGTCGGGGAAGCCGGCCGGTCGGTCCGGCGCCGGGGCCGGACGCACGTGGGTGAGCATGTGGCGGCGGCCCTCCTTGCCGAGCGTGCTCCACGGCACCAGGCTCCCCGGACCGCCGCTGAGCGTGGGGCCGGTCCAGTGGCTGCCCTCGTCACCACCGAACACCGGTTCCTCGGCATCCGCCCCGGCCTCGATGCCGCGCATCGCCCGCTCCCAGACGTTCGTCGCGGTCACGGCGACCAGCCCGAGGCACGCTCCGTGCGCCACGAACCGCCACAGGTGCGGCCCACCGGGGAGCACCTCCGCAAGCCGCCGACCGGCCGCCGAGGCCAGCAGGTGTTCGGCGTACGCGACCGCGACGAGCCCGCCCTCCACCCCTGCGGCCACGAGGGCCGACCGCGCCAGGGGCGGCGTCGAGGGTTGGCCGGTCGCGTCGTCGTCGGGTACGCCGCGCTGTCGGTCGACCACGAAGGCGATGGTCAGTCCCAGCGGCACGGCCACCGGCAGCGCCGCCACCCGTCCGTCGGCGCCCACCCGGTCGTCGATGGCGCGCAGCCCCACCCGCGCCGCCTCGAGGCTCACCGCCGCGATCCCCGTCGTGGCCGCCCGCCATCCGGCCTGGCGCACCCAGCCGCGGGCCATGGCCTCGCCGGGGTGCGACGGCAGGAACCGCCGCAGCGCCAGGCCGACCGGGACGGCGGCCACGTCCAGCGCCAACGCCAGGGTCCGCCGACGGGATGCCGGGTCGCCCCACCGATCGGCCGCAGGAGCGCGAGCCAGCCCGGCGGCCGCCGCCTGGAGCGCATCCTGGGTGCCGAGGGCGAGCAGGTAGTGCACCCCGGTCGACAGGCCCGTGACCAGGCCCTGGTCGACGGCGCTGCGCGCGGCCAGTCCGGGAGCGAAGCTCTCGGGAACCTTGGCCGCGGCGACGACGAGACCCACCTGGACCCCGATGTCCGTGGGCAGCGGCCCCGCCGACAGCCTCATCGCGGGTCACCTGCGGAGCAGGGCATCACCGAACCACCTTCCGCCCCGGTCGCTTCCGCGGGCGTCTCAGTGTTCCGCCGGTCCGGCCGGCGGTGCCTCACCCGCGCCGGGTGGCGCGGCGGTGCACGACCCGCGCGGTGACGGCTCTGCGCGGCGGTTGACGCTCACTGAGCCGTTGGCCACCGGCGCCCGCACTCACCGCCGGCGTCGCCTCGCCCGCAGCGCGAGCCCCGCCAGGACCACTCCCATCGCGGCGAGCGCCGTCGCGTCGATCGCCGGGATGAAGCGGACCTGGCCGTTGCTGATGGCGTACACGCCGATCCCCCGGACCATGCCGCCGAAGCCGGCGCCGCTGCCCTGCTCGTCCGGGGCGTTTCCGCCACCCCCGCCGCCGATCGCCACGGCGACCGGGATCACCACGAGGCCGTCGCGCTCGACGGGCTCACCGAAGACCCGGCGGATGCCGAGCTGGTCACCGACCCGGGTCACGATCTCTTCCGGGGTCATCACGCACCTCCAGGTTGCTCCCGCCGCAGCAGCGGGTTCTCACCAGCAGACCACAGATGCCCGACCGCGGGAAGCGCGCCGGCGGCTCAGGCGTCGACGATGACCGGGATGATCAGCGGGCTGCGCCGGTGCGACCGGTGGGCCCAGCTGGAGGCGGCCCGGCGCACGAGCTCCTCGATCTGGTCCAGGTCCTCGATGCCGTCGCGCGCCGCCTTGGTCAGCGCGGCCTGGATCGCCGGCGTGGCCGCCGAGAAGTCCATCACCTCGGGCGGGAAGCCGTGGGCGAGGTAGTCGGGGTCCTCGGTGAGCTTGCCGGTGTCGGGGTCGATGATGCAGACGATGGTCACCACGCCCTCCTCGGCCAGCGTGCGCCGCACGTGCAGGGTCTCCTCGGTGGCGCCGCCGACGGTCATCGCGTCGACGTAGACCAACCCGGCAGGCACGCTGCCGGTGATGGTCGCGCGCCCGTCGACGAGGTCGATGACGCTGCCGTCCATCGCGATGAGCACCCGGTCGGCATCGACGCCGGTGCGGATCGCGATGTCGGCGTTGGCGCGCAGGTGCCGCCACTCGCCGTGGACCGGCAGCACGTTCGAGGGCCGGATGATGTTGTAGCAGTAGGCGAGCTCGCCGGCGCTGGCGTGGCCCGACACGTGCACCTTGGCGTTGCCCTTGTGCACGACGTTGGCGCCCCACCGGGTCAGCTCGTTGATGACCCGGTAGATGGCGTTCTCGTTTCCCGGGATCAGCGAGCTGGCCATCAGCACCGTGTCGCCCGCGGTGATGCTCACCGGGTGGTCGCGGTTGGCCATCCGCGCCAGCGCCGCCATCGGCTCCCCCTGCGACCCGGTGGCGATGATCGTCATCTGCTCGGGACGCAGGCGCTCCAGGGCCTTGAGGTCCTTGACGACCAGGCCGTCGGGGAAGGTCAGGTAGCCCAGGTCTCGGGCGATGCCCATGTTGCGCACCATCGAGCGACCCACGAACGCGACCTTGCGGCCGTGCCGTTGGGCGGCATCGAGGATCTGCTGGATACGGTGCACGTGGCTGGCGAAGCTCGAGACGATGACGCGGCCCGTGGTGGTGCGGAAGACGGTGTCGATCGCCGGCGCCAGCTCGCCCTCGGAGACCGTGAACCCGGGGACCTCGGCGTTGGTCGAGTCGACGAGGAACAGGTCGACGCCCTCCTCCCCCAGCCGGGCGAAGGCGCGCAGGTCGGTGACGCGGCGGTCGAGCGGGAACTGGTCCATCTTGAAGTCGCCGGTGTGCAGCACCAGCCCCGCCGAGGTGCGGATGGCGACGGCGAGCCCATCCGGGATGGAGTGGTTGACGGCGACGAACTCGCAGTCGAACGAGCCGAACGTGCGCCGGTCCTCCTCGGCGACCACGACCGTCCTCGGTGTGATGCGGTGCTCGGCGAGCTTGGACTCCAGGAGAGCCAGGGTCAGACGGGAGCCGACGACGGGGATGTCGGGGCGCTCACGCAGCAGGTAGGGGACACCGCCGATGTGGTCCTCGTGGCCGTGGGTGAGCACGATCGCCTCGACCCGGTCGAGGCGCTCCCGGATCCAGGTGAAGTCGGGAATGATGACGTCGACGCCGGGCTGGTGCTCGTCGGGGAAGAGCACCCCGCAGTCGACGATGAGGAGCCGGCCCGCGTGCTCGAAGACGGTCATGTTGCGGCCGATCTCCCCCAGGCCACCCAGTGGCACGATCCGCAGCCCGTTGCGCGGCAGCGCCGGAAGGGTGTCGCTGCCCTTGCGGCGAGGCCCTCGCCGGCTCATCGTCCGCCTCCTGCCGGGGAGGCGGAGTGGGACGCCAGGGCGGCCGGTTCGATGCGTTGGGTGGGATTCACGGTGAAAACCTACCGTGGCGCGGCCCGGGCGCCGATCGCGCGACCGGGCCGCATCGCGTCATCCCGACCGGCTCCCGACCGCGTCGAGGTTCTCGATCAGGCCACTGAGCAGGCGGTGGAGCTGCACGAACTCATCGGCCTCGAGGCCGATCGACCGGGCCACCTCGCGCGGCACCCCGGCCACGTCCGCACGCAGGCGCTCCGCACCGGGGGCCGGGCTCACGACGACCCGCCGCTCGTCGTCGGGGTCGCGGTGGCGCTCGACCCGGCCGGAGGCCTCGAGTCGCTTGAGCAGGGGGGTGAGGGTGCCCGAGTCCAGGCGGAGCCGTCGGCCCAGCTCGCCGACGGACAACGGGCCGTCGGTCCACAGCGCGAGCATGACCAGGTACTGCGGATAGGTCAGGCCGACGTCCGCCAGCACCTCGGTGTACCGGCCGGTGACCGCCCTGGTCGCGGCATACAGGGGGAAGCAGATCTGTCGATCGAGGTCCAACGCGTCGCTCGTGCTCACTCGACGAGGGTACCAGTTTCCGTTTGCACAATTCTATTGTGCACAATATGATTGTGCACATGAACACTCTCTACACCGCCTCTGCCGTCGCGACCGGGGACGGCCGCAACGGCCACGTCCAGACCTTCGACGGCCACATCGACGCGCCCGTGCGCACCCCCAAGGAGATGGGCGGTGAGGGTGGCGCCACCAACCCCGAGCAGCTGTTCGCCGCGGGCTACGCCGCCTGCTTCCACTCCGCCCTGAAGCTCGTCGCCGGCGCGATGAAGGTCGACACCACCGGCTCCGAGGTCGTCGCCGACGTATCGCTGGGTCGCGACGACAACGGCGCCTTCGGCCTCGCGGTCCGGCTCGAGGTCGCCCTGCCCGCGGCCAGCCGAGAGGTGGCCCAGCAGGTCATCGAGCAGGCCCACCAGGTCTGCCCCTACTCCAACGCCACCCGCGGCAACGTCGAGGTCGTCCTCGAGGTTGCCTGACCTCCGATCGCGCCCCTCGAGGGCTGGTGCGGCACAGGGCCCCTCGGGGCACTGTGCCGCACTGCTATTCGATCAGCCGTGAGGCCCGACGGCCGATGTGATGAGTGATGGCCGAACGGGGGATGGTCGCGGACGACCCCGGGGTGGACTGTTGCACCTTGGGCCCGGCCATCGAGCACTGATGCCGTGACCTGCACAAGGTCCTTCCCCGAACGATGAGGATCTGCTCGAACGGTTGCCGGGCTCCGGCATCCGACACCTTCTCAGCGCCGTCAGGGCCTGGGTCCGCAGTCCCCGGGGGGAACCCACGTGCCGTCACTTCATCGGTCCGCGCTCGCATCCACCGTCTCGCTCGCGATGTGCGCGGCCCTGGCTCTCGCCGCGGCCCCGTCCGCCCAGGCCACCGCGCAGGACGCCCCGTCCGCGGCAGTGACCGGGTTGTTCGACCGCCTCGCGACGGAGTTCCTGCCGCAGGTGGCGTCGAGCACGGCGCTGTCGCGCCAGCTGCCGACGCTCGCGGTCACGCCCGCCGAGTCCGTCGACCTCAGGACGGCCTTCGCCGACCTGTTCAAGGCGGGCGGCCCGCTCGAGGACGCCGCGACCCAGACCGACCTCGGGGCCCTGGCCGGCTACGTCGACGACGCCGACGACGCCGACTGGGACTTCACGGCCAGCGACAGCGGCAACAGCGTCACCGTCGGCTTCACGCGCGAGGTCACCCGCGACGCGGGCCTGGACATCCGCGACACCGACGGCACGATCAGCCTGTCGAGCGGCGACGGCATCCGCGTCACCGGGCGGCTCACCGGGTCGTTCACGTTCGCCTACGACGCCACCGCGGGCCAGGCGTCGCTGACGAAGCCCTCGATGACCATCGCCACCACCGCCGACCTGCCCTCGGGCACGACGATGAAGGCGGGCCTGGGCATCCTCGGCGTCGCGGTCACGGGCGACGCCGGTGACAGCGAGGCGGACTACCACCTCGAGAGCACCGTCACCACGAGCTGGGCCAACCCCGACAACGACGCCGCCGGTGCCCTCGCGTACGACAACCCCGCCACCACCACGGCCGACGACGGCGAGCTCGCCGCCGACGGTGCCGGCACCGGCATCGTCACCACCGCCCAGGTAGGCACCCTGGCCGGCAACCTCGTCGCGAAGCCACGGGCCAACGACCGGGTCGCCGGGCTCCCGAGCGTCGGCACCACCGTCACCCTGACCTCCGCCGCGCCGGGCACCTTCGAGGCGCCGCTCGTGACGGCCGTCGTCCCGATCGAGGCGAAGCCGTTCCTCACGATGACCCCCCGCGACCTCGCCGCCGGTCTCTCGCAGGCCGCGTCGGCGGTCCTCGGCATGCAGAACGCCAAGGACGGCGGGCTCCCGCTGATGCGCGGCTCCATCGCCAACGCCGTCGACGCCGTCGGTGGGATCAAGGAGTTCCTCGCGGCCCAGGTGCCCGACGCGGATCCCGATGACAAGACGCCCGGCAGGCCGAAGTTCGCCTCGCTGCAGGACATGCTCGTCGAGCTCGACAAGGCGTCGTTCCTCGACTCCGGCTGGGCGATCGACGTCCTCGGCGACCCGACCGACGCGACCGACAAGGACGCGGCTCGCTACGACCCGACGGCGAAGAAGGTCAGCTTCACCCTCCGCGCCACCCGTGGCGTCGAGGCACCCATCGAGCTGAACGTCCTGGGTGCCGCCACGTCGGGGACGGCCAACTACACCCCCACGGGACTCTCCGTCACGCACAGCAGCGCCAGCCTCGCCACGGGCGCAGAGCTCGTGGGCCGCAAGGTGACCTCCGGTGCCTCGTACGGCACCATCGCGTCCGTCCCCACAGCGACCACGCTGACCCTCACCAGCGATGGCTGGGTGGGTGGCCGGCCCGCCGACGGCTCGGCGTTCGCCGTCGAGGCAGCCGATCCCAAGACCGGCGCCCCCCAGTTCGCCGACGTCCTCAAGACCAAGACCGGGATCGGCACGGCCAACGCCGAGGTCTCGACCGCGACGGTCACGCCGGACGTGGTGCTCACCCTGCCGATGGCGCTGGACCTGAGCGCGCCGCTGACCTATGCCGGCGACCTCAACAAGCTCGACTGCAACCCGGACCCCGCGGTGGAGTCGCCGTGCCCCTTCAAGCAGGTCGACTCCAGCGGCCTCGCCCGGGTGATCACCTCGCTGCCGCTCGCGGCAGACCGCGTGCTGTTCCGTCAGTCGGCCCGCGACGTCCTGGTCGCCGACGCCGCGATCAGCTCGCCGGTGCAGATCGTCACGACCAGTGGCTTCCTCGGGCTCGCCATCGACGGTGACCTCGAGCTCACCCAGGGCGCCGGGGAGCACCTGCAGACGCTCGCCCTCACCAAGGGGACGGCCGCTGATCCCGCGTACATCCCGGTCCCGGCGTTCGTCGAGCAGGTCCGCCAGCAGGCGGTCCGCACCACCACCACGTCGACCGACGACGTCTTCTCCCAGGCCCTCCAGGGCGCGGTGGAGGCGACGATCGACGTCAGCGTCGCCGGCACCGAGAACGCCTTCGCCGACGGGGAGAACTCCACCGAGCTGAAGGTGACCAGCACGGTCGCCAAGCTCGCCGACGGGATCCAGGACGGCGACGTCACCGTGGTCGCGACGACCCCGGCCCGTGCCGACCTGCTCAAGGCGCTCAACTTCGAGCCCGACAACCCGACGTCGCTGTTCGGCGGTGTGCGCGAGGCCTTCAAGAGCGCCGGTAGCGACCTCACCACGATGACCGGCGGCGGCCTCGACGTGCCGATCCCGTTCGTCGGCTCCTCGGTCAGCCAGCTGATCGGTGCGGGGGCGAGCGGCGCCGAGGGCGTGACGTACGCACAGGTCGCCGGCACGCCGGCCGTCCCGGCCACCGACAGCACCCCGGCGGTGGACGCCGTCCCCGCCACGAGCCTGCTCACGGACGCCAAGCAGACCTTCACCCGTGCGTTCATCGGCCGCCAGATCGTGGTCGGCTCGACCACCGCCACCATCGTCGACCAGGGCACGCACACCCTCACCCTGGCCCCGCAGCTCGGCACAGCGCCGGCCGACGACACCCCCTACCTCGTCGAGAACGAGCTCCTGGGTGCCGTCCACGTGCTCACCGCCTCGACTCCGGCCACGCTCCAGGACGCCCTCGCCATCGCGCAGTCCTCGCTCGGCAACAGCTCGACCATCGACTTCGGGCTGGTCGACAACGGCGGCGCGAAGCTTCGCCTCGACCTGACCTGGGAGCGCAAGTACGGCGTCTCGCAGCCGGTGAGCCTCGAGATCGGCGACCAGGAGCTCGGCGGAGCCAGCGCCGGCGGTGAGCTCAGCCTCGAGGCGAGCGGCACCGTCAAGCTTCGCCTCCTGCTCCCGCTCACCGCGGCCGCCATGGTGAACCCGGTCGCCAACACCCTGATCGACAAGTCGGGCACCGCGATCGACTTCGGCGTCAAGGTCGACGCCGACGCCGTGCACATCGGCGCCAGCATCGGCCCGGTCAGCGTCGACCTCGGCAAGGCTCCCAGCAACCTCGGCAGCTTCCACGCGGGCCTGGGGGTCAACATCGCCGGCAAGGCCGCCGGCGACACCCCCACGATCACCGACTACCTCACCGGTGGCTTCGCCGTGACGGTCACCAACGCGCAGAACGACTGCGTCGGTGACGTCGTCATCTGCGCCGACTTCCCGGTCTTCATCAGCAACGTCCAGCCGCCGGGTGGCAACCTGAAGGTCACGACCACGCTCGGCAGCGGTGACCTCACTGCCCTGTTCTCCGACACCGGCACCAAGGTCGAGCTGCCCAGCGGCCTCCAGAAGATCCTCGACGGCGAGGGCTTCAAGTTCGACTCCCTGGCCGAGGGCCTGCAGCAGTACCTCTTCTACTCCGAGACCGCACTGCGCACCGCCTCCAACGACGGCGAGATGCCGGTGGTCGGCAAGGACCTCCAGGCCGGCGCCGACTTCATGGGCAAGGCGCGGGAGAAGCTCGACGCGATGCTGGCGGTCGCCGACCCCACGACCGTGGGCGGCGCCACCACCATGCTGAAGACGAAGCTGGCCGAGATGGGCGTCGTCGTCGACGGCTCCGCCGGCATCGACGTCAACTTCACCTGCACGATGGCCCTGACCCCGCCCTCAGCGGCGCCGACCGCGGTCTCGAGCCCGACCCCGGCCGCGGCAACCGACACCACGCAGTACGTCTACAAGGTCGTCTCCACCTACAAGGACGCCAAGAACATCACGCACGACTCGATCCCGTCGGCCCAGAGCGAGGTCGTGCTGAACGCGGCGCCGATCTCCAACGCCAAGTTCAACCAGGTGTCCTGGACCAAGGTCGACGTCGCCACCGGCTACAAGGTGCTGCGCGCCATCAAGCCCGCGACCGGTGAGCCCGTGTTCGGCGTGGTGGGCACCATCGCCGGCAACGGCACCGTGACCTACGACGACAAGACCGTGACCCCGAACCCGGCGACGTACACCGCCGAGACCAAGGCCTACAGCCGGATCCCCGGCGCCGCCTGCGCACCGACCACCCCGGTCCTGCAGATCGAAGGGCTCGTCGTCGACCTCCAGCTCGGCCAGGGCAAGGTCGGCGCCAAGGGCTGCGAGGACGACCTCAACGCCGACGGCACCGTGGGCAAGCTCGGCAAGTGCCTCGGCGGCGAGCTCCCGGTCGACCTCGGCATCCCGGGCCTGTCGCTGAAGACCGGCGACGGTGGGGCGGTCAAGGGCTCCGTCGGCTGGAACCTGGACCTCAGCATCGGCCTGAGCCGCAGCCGTGGGTTCTACGTCAACACCAACAAGGTGCCGAACCAGCCCGAGTTCCGGGTCGGTGCCTCTCTCGGCCTCACCGAGGTGACCGGGCCCGAGCTCAAGGCCCGGCTCGCGATCATCGACGTCGACGCGGAGACGAACTCCTCGAAGCCGGAGTTCGTCGGCCAGTTCGGCATCGACATCAAGGACGACCCCAACGACGGTGCGACCGACTTCGACCTCACCGTCGCGGAGATGAAGCGCCTGCGCATCAAGGACGTCATCGTCGTCACCGTCCGGGCCCAGGTGGACATCAACTGGCACCTCGCCGCCTCGGCGAGCGCGGCCCTGCCGGGCATCTCCACCGACTTCCGGCTGACCTGGGGATGGGGCCTCACCTCGGGTCCGCCCCCGCCGCCGACGAACAAGGACGACCTCACGATCGCCTTCAACAAGGTGACCCTCAACACGGGCCAGTTCTTCGGCCAGGCGCTGAACCCCTACCTGCAGCAGGTCGTGGACGCGACCAAGCCGCTCCAGCCGATCATCGACACGATCTTCACGCCCGTGCCGGTCATCTCCGACCTGTCCAAGGCAGCCGGTGGGTCCGAGATCACGATCGCGACGCTGGCGGAGAAGTTCAACACCCTTCCCGACGGCGCCAAGATCCAGCCGTTCCTCAAGGCGATCAAGCTGGTCAAGCAGCTCCTCGCGGTGAAGTGCACGGACTCGTGCGGCATCGAGATCGGCAGCTTCCAGCTGCTCAAGAACCGAGCGACGACGACAACCGTCTCCGCCGGCAGCGCGAGCTCGATGATCGACACCAAGCCCGCCACCGAGCCGGGCGGCACCTACGCCCCGAAGCCGGCGGCCGCCACCGACATCGCCGCCTCGGACAAGACCAAGCAGCTGAGCACGCCGGGCACGATCTCGAAGGTCAAGTCGCTGACGGCCGGCCTCTCCATCCCGGTGATGGAGGACCCGACCATCCTGTTCGAGCTGATCAGCGGCGGCGACATCCCGTTGGTCGAGTTCGACAGTGGTCCGCTCTCGCTGGGCTTCCAGTTCCAGAAGTCCTTCGGGCCGATCTACGCCCCGCCGCCGGTCATGATGGTCATCGGTGGTGGCGCGTCGGTGACGCTGCGCATCGCCGCCGGCTTCGACACCTACGGCATCCGCCGGGCCATCGAGACCGGTGACGGCGCGCAGGTGCTCGACAGCCTCTACTTCAAGACGGTCGACAAGAACGGCGTGCCGATCCCGGTGGTGCAGTTCACCGGCTACCTCGAGGCGGGCGCGTCGGTCTCGATCGGCATCCTGGAGGTCGGCGTGGTCGGCGGCATCAAGCTGACCGTGGGCTTCTACTGGAACGACCCCAACGGGGACGGCAAGTTCCGGCTGTTCGAGTTCGGCGCGGCCGTGGCCAACAACCCGATCTGCCTGTTCAACGTCGGGGGAGAGCTCTCTCTGTACATCAAGATCTTCGTCGAGATCGGGTTCAGCCCGTTCTCGGTGAGCTTCGACTTCACCCTGGTCAACATCAAGCTGCTCGACTTCAGCTTCAAGCCCAACTGCACACCGCCACCGCCCAGGCTGGGGGGCACCCACGGCGGTGTCCTCTACGTCTTCGCCGGCAAGTTCGGCGGCGCCGGACCGCGCGGCAACGCTGCGTGGGACGCCAAGGACAAGGCCGAGACCTGGGCGATCAGGCAGGTCCCGAAGTTCACCGACGACCAGGGTGACACCCACGAGGCGGCCGTCGAGGTCCGTGGCATCGGCCTCACCGAGTCGTTCTCGGACAAGGACGACGCGATCACGACCGTCGTGCTCGACGGTCGCGGCTACCCCGGCAACCTGACCGTCAGCTTCACCGGCGGCTCGGGCACCAAGGCCGACGCCACGCCCGGCGCCTTCACCAAGACGGCCGTCGTGTTCACCGGCGGCGGTGACGACGTGATCCGCACGGGCGAGGGCGACTCGTGGGTCGACTCCGGAGCCGGAGCCGACAACATCACGACCCTTGACCGCGCAAACCTGAACCTCGGGCTCGGCGCGGCAACGGCTCGCGTGGCCGGTGGGCCCGGCCCCGACGTCATCACGGTCGGCAACGGGAACGACACGGTCACCGGCGACGGTTCGATCACCGTCACCGACGCCACCCGCTCGGTCGAGCTGGCGCCGGACAACACGTCCGATCCGCACAACACGTCGCTGGTCGGTGCGCTCGACATCGCGTCGCTGAAGGACTCCGCGCTGACGAACGTCGACACCGCCAAGATCGACGGCCCCGACGGCACCGACGGCAACGACCAGATCGCGGCGGGGCTCGGTGCGGTGCACCTGTCCGGCAACGGTGGCGTCGACACCATCGGCACCGCCAACGACAGCCCCCTGGCCGACTCCGACGGCATCAGGGCCGGCTCGACCGGCGGGTCCGCCGACAAGGAGGCGCTCTACCGGGCGCACGACTCCGTGCTGGTGGGTGGCTCCGGCGGCGACATCCTCAAGAGCGGGTCGGCGAACGACAAGGTCTTCACCGGCAGCTACGCCACGATCGGCGAGAGCGACACCGGTTCCGGCGACGCCCCCACCGACGCCAACACCGTCAACACCGGCGCCGGGTCCGACACCGTCTACGGGTCCAACGGCCTCGACTTCGTCACCACGGCTTCGACGCCGTCGCAGACGGCGACGGTCTTCGGCGGCGGCGCGGACGACGTCCTCACCGGCGGCCTGGGCACCGACAAGATCTACGGCGGCCCGGGCGACGACTACGTCGTGGCGGCCCCCGCCACGGTCGGCGCCCCCGGCGCCATCGACGACGCCCTCGGCAAGGCGCGCGACGTGGCAGTCCTCCCGGGTGCCGGCAGCAGCGCGAAGCTCCTCGTCGGCGGCACCGGCAGCGACCGCATCTACGGCTCCGACGGCCCGTCGACGATCTTCGGTGACACCACCGTCGACGCCTGCGACGTGCAGTCCGACCCGGTGAGCGCCCAGCCCGGCGAGACGACCGTGTCCGCGGACGCGGCCGACCTCGTCCTCGGTGGCAACGGTGTCGACGTCGTCAACGCCGGTGGCGGCGACGACTGGGTCTACGCGGCAGGTGCGGCCGACCGCGTCTGCGGCAACTCCGGCGGCGACCACCTGTATGCCGGCGACGCGGGTGACCTCGTCTACGGCGGCACGGGTGCCGACCAGGTCTACGGCGAGGCCGGCGATGACCAGGCCTACGGCAACGACGGGGCGGATGCCGTGTACGGCGGCTCCGGCGCGGACCGCGTCCAGGGCAACAAGGGAGCCGACTGGCTCGACGGCGGCTCCGAGGCCGACGTGCTGCTCGGCGGCACCTCGAAGGCCGGCACGGCCGATGGCGCCGACGTCCTCTTCGGCGCGGGTGGCACCGACGTCCTCGTCGGTGACAACGCGCAGACCGACGTCGTCGCCGGTCTCCCCTACCCGACCGACCTCGCGTCGGCCGACTCCTCGCTCGGTACCGACGACTACCTCGCGGGCGGTGACGACGCCGACCGCGCCTACGGCGGCCTGGGCGACGACACCGTCCTCGGCGGCACCGGCGACGACTACGCCGAGGGCAACCCCGGCGCCGACCACGTGTCCGGTGAGGCGGGAGACGACGACCTCGTCGGCGGCTCCTCCGAGCTGGCCACCGGGCTCTTCACCGGCTCCGAGACGGGCCGGCCCGACGTCGGTGACTCCCTGTCCGGTGGTCCCGGTCAGGACGTCATCGCGGGCGACAACGCCCGGGTGACCCGCGGTGGCGCGGCGCACCCGGTGACCATCGGCCGTGGGCTCACCACGACCCGCGGCATCG
This sequence comes from uncultured Actinomycetota bacterium, assembly GCA_963695175.1. Classification (GTDB taxonomy): domain Bacteria; phylum Actinomycetota; class Actinomycetes; order Actinomycetales; family Dermatophilaceae; genus Fodinibacter. The sequence goes on along the minus strand of CAVOGG010000004.1, from coordinate 917,093 downwards.
ACTTGGCCGACGAGTCGTCCGGGCCTGCCACGGGCCTGTACGGCGACGACCGGATCCAGGGTGGCGATGGCGACGACGTCGCCTTCGGCCAGCGCGGCAACGACGAGGTCTCCCTCGGCGACGCGGCGGACTACGGCGAGGGCGGCCAGGGTGTCGACGTGGTGCACGGGGATGCCGGTGACGACGACGTCGTCGGTGGCTCCTTCACCCCCGTCGCCGGGGCACAGCCGGTGGTGACGGGTCAGCCCGATGGTGGCGACACCCTGACGGGTGATGCCGGCCAGGACGTCGTGCTCGGCGACAACGGTTCACTCACCCACCCGGTGGGGCCGACCCCGGCCACCCCGCTGACGCAGAACCGGGTCGTCTCCCAGCGCGCGGTGCTGCCCTACGACCTCGGCGACGGCCCCGTCGCCGGCACGTCGGGTGCCGACTCGATCACGGGCGGCTCCGCCAACGACGTGCTGCTGGGTCAGGGCGGAGCCGACCAGGCCGACGGCGGCAGTGACGCCGACTACGTCGAGGGCGGCCAGGGCTCCGACCTGGTGCTCGGTGGCACCGACGACGACGACGTCGTCGGCGGCTCCTTCGCGGGCAGCTCGACGACCCCGACCGGCGAGGTCGGCCAGCCGGACGGCGCCGACAACGTCTACGGCGGAACGGGATCCGACCTGATCCTCGGTGACAACGGCCTGCTGACCCGCCCCACCGGCGGCCAGCGCGACTGGCGCACCAACCGCGCGAACGCGACCCAGAACGCACTCGTCCCCGCTCGGGGCGTGACGATGCACGACCTGGTCGGCCCGGTGCCGGCATCCGCCAACACCTCGCACTCGGCCGGTGACGCACTGTCCGGGCAGGACGGCGTCGACGTGATCTTCGGCCAGGACGGCGACGACAAGGTCAGCGGTGGCAGTGACGACGACTACGTGGAGGGCGACGGGGGCGCCGACGCCATCCACGGTGACGTCGCGCTGGTGCCCGCCGAGGTCGTGGCCGCTCCGGCGGCATCGGCGTGGACCACCCCCGAGGTCGACGGTGCAGCCGTCGTTGCGGGCCAGGACGACCTCGCCGGTGGCTGGGCCCGTCAGGGCTACCGCGACGGCAGCGACATCGTCCACGGCGACGGCAGCGACGACTTCGTGGTCGGTGACAACGGGTCGATCGCCCGGGTGGTCGACGGCACGACGGACCGGGTCTACACCCAGCGCTACGGTGCCGCCCGCACCGGCGGAGCGAAGGTCCGGGTCGCCGGCGGCGGCGCGGCATCCACCCGCTTCTGCCCGACCACCGGCAGCACCGCCACCTCGACCTGTGAGGTGACCGGCGCCTTCGGCACGGACACCCTGTTCGGCGACGCGGGCCAGGACGTGCTCTACGGCCAGGACGGCGGCGACACGATCTGGGCCGGCGACGGCGACGACGACGTCTACGGCGAGCTCGGTGCCGACACCCTCTACGGCGAGGCGGGTGAGGACGCCATCCTCGGTGACCGCGGCGGCGTGCAGAACCGGTACGAGTCGGGCTCACGCTCGATGACGATCACCCTGAACATGCCTCCGGCCGTCTCGCTCACGACCCGCCTGAGCGGGTCGGTGAGCCGGGAGACCGACCTGCTGCACGACGTCAACGGGGTCGACCTCGTCGGTGGCCCGACCAGCGCGCCGATGCCGCTCGACGGTGTCACCTTCGGTGGCGTCGACCGGATTCGCGGTGGTGACGGCCACGACTCCATCCACGCCGGCGCCGGCGACGACCTCGCCAACGGCGACTCCGGCGGCGACTCGGTGTTCGGCGACCGCGGCAACGACGTGATGTGGGGCGGCGCCGGTCGCGTCTGCGCCTACACCGATGCCGTGTGCCTCGCCGACCGTGGCGCCGCGGACGAGTTCGTCGACCACCTGGCCGGCGGCAAGGACGAGGACGTCATCGACTGGCGCCCGCGCGGTGCCTACGGAACCGGCCCGAGCCTCACCGGCCGCACCTGCACCACGGGCACGGTCCCGCTGACGAGCAAGCAGTCCGTCACGACCGATCCCTGCTCCTGGTTCGAGATGACCAACCGCGCCAACGACGACCCGGCCGTGCCGGCCACCCTGGCCGACAACCAGCACCACCAGGGCGTCGACTGGGTCTACGGCGGCTGGGACCGCGACGCCATGCAGGCCGACCTGTCCGAGAACGGCCCCCACACCGGGGACCGGCTGATGGACTGGAACGGCGTCTACAACCTGTGGAGCCACTGCAACTCGGCCTACGGCGGCTTCACGGACGTCAGGAACTCGGCCCCGGCCGTCGAGAACTTCCTGCGGCAGTGGGCCACCGGGAACGGTGCCGGTCGACCGGCCGCCGGCAGCACCACGGCAGACGTGCTGACGCCGGGCACCTCGGCGTACGACGAGCTGGCGCTGGTCTACACCAGCGACAACAAGGACCACGCCGTCGGGAGCCCGTACCCGAACAGCCCCGGGCACTTCGACGACCCGAACGCCTGCGCGGGGTACTGAGCCGCAGGGCAGAACGTCGAGAGCGCTGGTTACCGCGCAGGACTCGCTGCGATCGCATCGGGTCCTGCGCCGTAGCCGGGGTCGAACCGCATCCGCGTGGGGCCCACCGGCGGCCACCGGAGTGTCAGCGGGGCAGCCAGGGGGTGCGCCAGCCTCCGACGCCCTCGACCAGCGACTGCGCACCGGGCGGGCCCCAGCTGCCGGGCTCGTAGGTCTGCACCGGCGGGGGCGCGTCGAGCAGCGGCTGCATGACCCGCCAGGTCTCCTCGACGCTGTCCTGCCGTGAGAACCGCGTGCTCTTGCCGTTCATCGCGGCGAGCAGCAGCACCTCGTACGGGGTGGGGCCCTCGCCGCCCTCGTCGGCGAACTCCATGTCGAGCGCGATCGGCGCGATCCGGGCCACGTCCGCCCGGTGGGCGTCGAGCTGGATCCGGATGCCGGTCGCCGGGTCGAGCTTGACGACCACCTGGTTCGGCTCGGCGTGCTCACTGAGCCCGAACCCGAGCTTCGGCGGTCGCTTGAACACCAGCCGCAGCTCGGTCTGCGTCACGGGGAGCCGCTTCCCGGTGCGGATGAAGAACGGCACCCCGGCCCAGCGCCAGTTCTCGATCTCGAGCCGCATCGCCGCGTAGGTCTCGGTGGTGGACCCGGCCGCGACACCGTCGACGGCGCGGTACCCCTCGTACTGCCCACGCACGTACTGGGCCGGATCGGCCTCGGCGACGGCGCGGAACAGCGCGACCTGCGCCTCCTTGAGGGTGAGCGGGTCACCGCGCGAAGGTGGCTCCATCGCCGCGGCCGCGAGCACCTGCATCAGGTGGTTCACCACGACGTCACGCAGCGCGCCCACCGGGTCGTAGAAGTGCCCACGGCCCTCGATGCCGAAGCTCTCGGCCAGCGTGATCTGCACGCTCTCGACGTAGTTGCGGCTCCACAGCGGCTCGAGGATCGTGTTGGCGAACCGCAGGTGCAGGATCTCCTCCAGCCCCAGCTTCCCGAGGTAGTGGTCGATCCGGAACAGCTGCGACTCGTCGATGTACTCGTGCAGCTCGGCGGCGAGCGCCACCGCCGACTGCTGGTCGTGCCCGAACGGCTTCTCGACCACGACGGTGGCGTTCGTGGTCAGGCCGGCCTCGCTGAGCCCCTTGACGACGCGCCCGAAGAGGAAGGGCGGGATCTCCAGGTAGAACACCGGCCGTCGTGCCCCGGCGAGGACGTCGCCCACCCGCTCGTACGTGGCGGGATCGGTGAAGTCACCGCTGACGTAGGAGAGCCGTTGCGCCAGCCGGTCGAACACGGCCTCGTCGAGCTGCTCGCCGGTCGCCTCGATCGACGTCCTGGCCCGCTCGACGAGCCGGTCCAGCGTCCAGTCGTCGGCCGCCACCCCGACCACGGGGCAGGTCAGCAGCTCGCGCTTCTCCAACCGGTAGAGCGAGTGGAAGGTCATGACCCGAGCGAGGTCACCGGTGATGCCGAAGACGACGAGCACGTCGGCAGGTGGCTGGGCGTGACCCGCGGCAGTCGTTGTCATCGCGCCACCATGACGTCGACGCGCGCGTGGCGCGTCGCCCGTCGCGGATGACTCGCGCTCCCCCGGTGCGGGCGATACCCGGGCCACCTGGGTGATGATTGGCTGTGATCACCGTCGTCCGCGCTTCACAGGGAGGGGCATCGTGACTCCACCGACCCAGCAAGCATCCACCGACCCCGCCGCTGCGCTCGAGCGCAGCGACTGGCACACGCTGTCCGCGGACGAGGTCCTGCAGCGCACGGACGTCGAGGCGGGGCCGGGCTTGTCAGCGGCCGAGGCGCAGGCCCGGTTCGAGCGGTTCGGCCCGAACCGGTTCACCGCGGCGGAGACCGAGTCCCGCCTGCACGCGTTCTTCCGTCAGTACGCGGACCCGATGCAGCTCGTGCTGCTCGTCGCCGGGATCGGGAGCCTGTACCCGCTCAAGGAGTGGGGCACCGGCATCCTCCTGCTGCTGCTGACCGTGTTCAACGCCGTCCTCGGCCTGCGCCAGGAGGGCAAGGCCGAGGCGGCGGTGGCCGCGTTGCAGAAGATGATGATCATCACCGCGCGGGTCAGGCGCGACGGCGCGCTCGCGGAGCTGCCGGCCGAACAGCTGGTCCCCGGTGACATCGTCGCGATCGAGGCCGGCGACATCGTCCCGGCCGATGGCCGGCTGCTGCGGGCGGCGACGCTCGAGGTGGCGGAGTCCGCGCTCACCGGTGAGAGCCTGCCGGTGTCGAAGGGCACCGCAGCGGTGGCCGAGGGGGACACCCCGCTCGGCGACCGCAGCGACATGGTCTACATGAACACCAACGTGACCCGCGGCTCGGGCGAGTTCGTCGTCGTCGCCACCGGGATGAGCACCGAGGTGGGCAACATCTCGGGCATGCTCCAGGCCGAGGAGGAGACCAAGACCCCGCTGACCCGGCAGCTGGACACCCTCACGCGCCAGATCTTCCTGATCGCCGGTCTGGCCCTCCTGGTCTCGGTCGTGATCAACCTGGCCCGCGGTGAGACGTTCACTGCGATCTTCCACGCGGCCGTGGCCTTCGCCATCGGTGCCCTGCCGGAGAACATGCCGGCCGTGGTGACCACGATCCTCGCCTCGGGCACGCAGTCCCTGGCGAAGGTCGGCGCGATCATGAAGCGCCTCCAGTCGACCGAGACCCTCGGCTCCACCTCGGCCATCAACTCCGACAAGACCGGCACGCTGACGCTCAACGAGATGACCGCAGTGGAGCTGGTCGTCGTCGGCCGCCGCTACTCCGTCGAGGGCACCGGCTACTCCAGCCAGGGCCAGATCACCCACGTCGGCGGTCAGGGGGAGGTCCCGCTGGACCCCTTCCTGCTGCCGATGGTGCTGGCCTCCGACGCCGTCATGGACCAGGGAGCCCTGATCGGCGACCCGACCGAGGGCGCCCTCGTCGCCCTGGCCGCCAAGGGCGGCGTCGACGCGGTGTCGACCCGCCTCGCCTACCCCCGCCTGGCAGAGCTGCCCTTCGACGCCGCGTACAAGCTGATGGCCACCTTCCACCGGATGACCGACGACTCCGGGGCCGAGGTGGTCAGGTGCTTCGTCAAGGGGGCGCCGGACGAGCTCCTCGCCCGGGCGGCGACGGTCCACGACGCCGACCAGGGAGCGGTACCGGCCGACGGCCGGTTCAGGGACCTGTACCTCGCCGAGAACACCCGCCTGGGCGCTGAGGGTCTGCGGGTGCTCGCCACCGCGCGCAAGGACTTCGACCCGACGACCTTCGACGTCGACGGTGACCTGTTGGCCGTCGTGGCAGACGGTCTCGAGCTGATGTCCCTGGTCGGGATCGTCGACCCGCCGCGGCCCTCCGCCAAGGCATCGATCGCCACCGCGGAGGCGGCCGGCATCCGGGTCCGGATGATCACCGGTGACCACGCCGTCACGGCGGGCGCGATCGCGCGAAAGATCGGCATCGAGGGCACGGTCATGACCGGCGCGGAGTTCGCGGCGATGGACGACGACGCGGCGCTGAAGCGGATCGACGACGTGGGGGTCATCGCCCGCGTCACGCCACAGGACAAGGTCCGTCTGGTCGAGCTGCTCAAGCGGCAGGGCCACATCGTCGCGATGACCGGGGACGGCGTGAACGACGCGCCCGCCCTCAAGAGCGCCGACATCGGTATCGCGATGGGCATCACCGGCACCGAGGTCGCCAAGGACGCCGCGGTGATGGTGCTGACCGACGACAACTTCTCGACGATCGTCAAGGCGGTCGAGCTGGGGCGCGGGCTCTACGACAACCTCGTCAAGTACATCCGCTTCCAGATGGGCTGCCTGTTCGGCTTCATCGTCTCGTTCCTCGGCGCGGCGATCTTCAACATCGCCGGCGGCGTCCCGTTCCTCCCCCTGCAGACCCTGTGGATCAACTTCACGACCATGCTGTTCCAGGCGGTCGGCCTCGGCTACGGGAAGCCTGCCGCGGGCTTGATGGACCGCCGCCCCCGCGACCCCGAGGAGCCGATCCTGCCGCGTCCGCAGATGGCCTGGCTCGTCGTCATCGGACTCATCATGGGCGTCGCCACCCTGGGGGTCATCACCTGGGCCGAGGGCGCCTTCGACCGCACCGTGGCACTCACCATGGGCGTCGTGACCTTCTCGCTGGCCAGCCTGCTCTTCAGCCTGGCCACCAGGGACGAGTCCCGCACGGTGTTCTCGCTGGACGCCCTGTCGGACAAGACCTTCGTCCGCTCGACCGCCCTGTCGGTCCTCACCCTGATCCTCACGACCGTGCTCGGGCCGCTCCAGGCGTTCCTCGGCACCGTCGCCCTCGACACGGGTCAGTGGCTCGTGTGCGTCGCGGCCGCCCTGCCCGTGCTGGTCGCGTCCGAGGTGCGCGTGCTGGTGAGGCGACGCCGGGGCGCGCAGGTCTCCGCCTGACCGCTCGGCTCGTTGCGGCTGCGGTGCTAGCCGAGCCAGCCTGCCGGCGCCGCCAGCACCGTGTCCAGCTCGAGCATGGCTGCTCCGGTCGCACCGGGCGCGTCGTCCGCGGGCGCCGTGGCGATCGTCGGGGCCACCCAGCGGGACGAGACCACGCGAGCCCGAAGCTGTCGCTCGAGCTCGGGCCGCAGGAGCTCCGAGATCACGCCGAGGTGGCCTCCGAGCACGATCGCCGGGATGTCGAGGACGTTGACGACGCTGGCCAGCGCCACCCCCAGCGCCGTCGCAGCCCGAACCACCGCCTGCTCGGCCCGTTCGTCTCCGGCTCGCGCCCGATCCACGAGCAGGCTCGGCGACGACCCGGGCGGGAGCCCGGCATCCGCAAGGATCGCGTCGCGTCCGGCATAGGTCTCCAGGCAACCCGTCGAACCACACCGGCACCGGGGGCCCTGCGGGTCCACGCAGACGTGGCCGATCTCGCCCGCCCACCCGTGGCGGCTCGTCATGACCCGGCCGTCGACGACGGCGGCCCCCCCGATGCCGCTCTCCCCGGAGATGTAGATGAAGTCGGACAGGGCCGCCGGCCGCCCCGGCGCGAGCTCGGCGACCGTCCGAGCAGCGAGGTCGGCCTCGTTGCCGATCCGCACCGCGATCCCCCGCAGCGCCCCCTCCCCCAGCAGCGGGCCGGGATGGATGTCCGACCAGCCGAGGTTGGGTGCGAGCAACAGCCGGCCCGAGTCCACCGACACGACTCCAGGCAGCGCCAGGCCCGCACCCACGAGGCGGACACTGCTCGGCACCCCAGCCAGCACGGCCTCGCCCAGACCCGCCAGCCGCTGCAGGGTTTCGCGCGGCTCGCTGTCCATGAAGTCGTCGACGTCCATCTGCTCCGAGATGACCCGCCCCCGCAGGTCGATGACCCGCGCCGCCAGGTAGCCCGTGTTCACCTGCAGCCCCAGGGCAGCCAGCCGGCCACCCGGCCCGAGGGGGATCGACGGTCGACCCGGGCCGCTCACCACCGGTGGTTCGAGCTCTGCGAGCACACCCCCGGCCACCAGCTCATCGACCAGCCGGGACGCCGTCGACCTGGTCATCGACGTCCGCCCGGCCACGCCCGAACGCGACAGCGGCGTCGACGAGGCGATGACGGTGCGGGCGACCAGGCTCAGGTTGCTGGCCCGCAACGTCGACTGCCGGGCTCCGGTCGGGCCTGCGCCTCGGTCAGAGGCCAGGACCGACCGCCCGGGTTCGGGTGACGACACGCGTGCAGCATAGGCGAGGACCACCCATATGTTTCGCTGCCAAACAAATTGGATGGGGGTGGCGCGCGCACCGCTCGAGCCACCGAAGGGCGGGGGCCGACCGCCCCCAACGGCTTGACAGTGTTCCGTCGGAGCAATATGTTTCACAGAACAACAAAACCCCTCAGGAGACAGCCGTGGTTCGTCAGCCCACCCCGCAGGACAAGTTCTCGTTCGGCCTCTGGACGGTCGGTTGGTTGGGGGTGGACCCGTTCGGGTCGGCGTCGCGGCCGGCCTTGGACCCGTGGGAGTACGCGGAGCGCCTGGCCGATCTGGGTGCGTGGGGAGTGACCTTCCATGACAACGACGTGTTCCCGTTCGACGCCGACGAGGCGACGAAGCAGAAGATCGTCGACCGGTTCAAGGGAGCCACCGACGCGGCGGGGCTGGTCATCGAGATGGTCACCACGAACACCTTCAGCCACCCGGTGTTCAAGGATGGTGGGCTGACCTCCAACGACCGGGGGGTGCGCCGGTTCGGGCTGCGCAAGGTGCTGCGGGCAGTGGACCTGGCCGCGCAGATGGGTGCGAGCACGTTCGTGATGTGGGGTGGCCGCGAGGGCAGTGAGTACGACGGGTCCAAGGACGTGTACGCGGCGATGGAGCGGTACAAGGAGGGCCTGGACACCGTCGCGGGGTACATCAAGGCGCAGGGCTACGACCTACGGATCGCGTTGGAGCCCAAGCCGAACGAGCCGCGCGGTGACATCTTCCTGCCCACCCTCGGGCACGCCCTGGCGCTGATCGCCGAGCTCGAGCACGGTGACATCGTCGGGTTGAACCCCGAGACCGGGCACGAGCAGATGGCCAACCTGAACTACACCCACGCCCTGGGCCAGGCGCTGTGGTCCGACAAGCTGTTCCACATCGACCTCAACGGCCAGCGCGGGCTGAAGTACGACCAGGACCTGGTCTTCGGCCACGGCGACCTGACCTCGGCGTTCTTCACCGTCGACCTGATCGAGAACGGCTTCCCCGGCTACCCCGACGCGCCCCGCTACACCGGGCCGCGGCACTTCGACTACAAGCCCTCGCGCACCGAGCACATGGAAGGGGTGTGGGAGTCCGCCAAGGCCTGCATGTCCACCTACCTGCTGCTGGCCGACAAGGCCACGGCGTTCCGCGCCGACCCGCGCGTGCAGGACGCGATGGCCTACGCCGGGGTGTACGACCTGGCCCAGCCCACCCTGGACGCCGGCGAGTCCCTGACCGACTTCCTGGCCACCGACGACGGGTTCGACCCCGACAAGGCCGCCGAACGCGACTACGGCTTCGTCCGCCTCAACCAGCTCGCCCTCGAACACCTCATCGGCTGAACCTGCCCCACGGGCACCGACGCAGGGCCGCAGGTCCTGAGAGGTGCCTGAGCCCCGGCCGTGCCGGCCGGGTGCGTTCACCGTCAAACGCACCCGGCCGGGCACCTGCCCGTGCCATCCTCAGCGGCGACAGGCCCGAAAGTGCGCCTCGGTCGTCGTGAAGGGTCTGTGCATGCGGTACGAGTTCATCGTTCGGGACGCGGTGTCCGATGCCGCTGCGGCGGAGCTCCCCGAGCTGTCCTCCTGCTCGTTCCCCACCGGCGGCACGTCGCTGTTCGGGTCGGTCCAGGACGAGGCGGACGTCCTGACCCTCCTGGCACGACTCGATGACCTCGGCCTCGTCGTCGTGGCGATGAGGCGACTTCCGGACTAGGCACCGCTGCCCGGCGACGTCGGGACCCGCGCGAAGGTCGTCGGCGTGCCTTGCCCCCGGGTACCGCCAGTGCCAAAGTGGCCTTGCTGGCGGGCTCGTCGCACACCTGAGTCCGCCGGTGGTGTCCCCGGGCTCGACCGGGTACCGGGGCAGGCCTTGCCGACCGCACCGGGCCGGCACGTCACCGCGCGCCGAGCGGCGCGAGGAGGAGGACGTGATGCGTCACCCCCACAAGTTCAGCCTGATCGCAGCTTCGGTTGTCTCGGCGAGTGCCCTGGCGTTGGGGCCGGCACTGCTGAGCGCGCAGGCCTCGACCGTCGTCCGGACCGACATACCGGTCACCGTGGACGCCGCCTACGTCAAGGCCAACGGACGCGCACCCACGCCGGGCGACGCGATCACCGCCTGCGGCGCCAACAGGCGACAGCAGAACGAACCCTCCACCGCGGTCGACGCCCGCACTCCCACCGTGGTCGTGGCCGGGTCCAACGACTACTGCACGGTCGAACTGGCCGGGGGAACCTGGACAGGCCTCTACCGCAGCGAGAACTCCGGAGCGACCTGGGTGGACAGCCTGCTGCCCGGCTACCCGACCGACAGCTCGCCCGAGGGACTGGCCAGCCCACTGCACCAACGCGGTACCACGAACGCCGGTGACCCGGTCCAGGCCTGGGACCTGCAGGGCCGGCTCTTCTACATGGGCAACGCCTTCAACCGCGCAGCACCACAGAACGGCGACGTCTGGGTCGCCACCTACGACCAGGACGCCGCCCACTACGTCCGCACACTCATCGTGGGCAAGGCAGGCCCGGCGTTGAACGGCCGGTTCAACGACAAGACGTCCATCGAGGTCGACCGCGGCGTGAACAGCCCTCACCAGGGCAACGTGTACGCGGCCTGGAGCCTCTTCCAGGGCATCAACGGCAACAACTCGATCCAGTTCGTCCGCTCCACCGACCACGGTGCCACGTTCAGCCACCCCGCGAAGATCTCCACCGGGTCCAAGGACGTCCAGTTCGCCGACATCGCGGTGACCAGCAACGGCACCCTGTACGTCGCCTACCGCCAGTTCGACTCCGCCCGAGGGCACCAGGAGAGCTCGATCCAGTACGTCGTCTCCACCGACGGCGGGGCGACCTTCAGCAAGGCGGCCACGGCAGCGCAGTTCGAGCCCTACGACGCCGCCGACTCAGCCGGCGACCCCGAGGCGGCCGAGCTGGCGCACGAACGGGCCTTCCTGAACGCCGATGGCCCGGAGTCCGAGGCCGGTGAGGAGTCGGTCGGCGACAGCCGCGACTGCGGATCCGGGCCGTTCGTCTGCCAGAGCGGGTTCGTCTTCTTCCGCCACGACAGCCAGCCGCGGATCACCGCGGACCCCAAGTCGACGAGCCAGAACGTGTACCTGGTCTTCGACGCGACCATTCCCGGCACCGAGCAGGCGTCGCAGACCACGTACAACACCGCCGACCCGCTGGGCACCACCCTGCGCGTGGGTCAGGGCGGGATCTACTTCGCCACGCTCTCCGGAGCCACCTGGACCACACCCAGGCTGCTCGCCCCCACGGCCCGCGGACACCAGTTCTTCCCCGACATCAACGCCGACGGCGGAGTCCTCCACGCGGTGTGGCACGACAGCCGCAACGACCCGGCCTACAGCGTCCAGTACCCGCCCGGCAACAACGGCGCGGTCCGCGATGCAGCCGGCTTCGCAGCGGCAACGAACGGCCTCGACACGTACGCCGCGTCGTCGACCAACGGCGGCACCAGCTGGGCGCTCGCACGGCTCTCCGGCAGCAGCCAGATGCCGAACTTCGAGATGTTCGGCGACCGGCAGGTCCCGTTCCACGGCGACTACAACTACGTCTCCTCCGTGGGATCGTTCGCCTTCAACACCTGGACCGACACCCGACAGGTCGTGCCCGGGGACGACCCGCGCAACGCCGGCGGTGAAGGATTCGACGTCCACCAGTGCCGCACCCAGGACGCCGCCGGTGTCTGGTCGGCCGACACCTGCCCCAATGAGGGCGGTCTCGACCAGGACATCTACGGCGCCGCCACCACTGGCTGACGTTCGGCCCTTCGGGGTGTCGCGGCCCCAGCCCGGTCCGCGATACCCCGAAGGTTCCATCGCGTCCCGGCGCCGACGGTCCTAGAGTCACATCCGTGACCGCGACATCGACGCCGTTCCCGATCCTGCCGACCTCGCTGGTGGGCAGCTACGCCCAGCCGGACTGGTTGATCGACCGGGCCAGGCTCGCCGATCGCTTTCCTCCGCGGGTGCGCGCGAAGGAGCTGTGGCGGGTCGAGCCGGAGCACCTCCAGCAGGCGCAGGATGACGCCACGGTGTTGGCGATCCGCGCCCAGGAGGAGGCGGGGCTCGACATCATCACCGACGGCGAGATGCGGCGGGAGTCGTACAGCAACCACTTCGCCACCGCGCTCGAGGGCGTCGACATCGACAACCCCGGCACCGCCCTCGATCGCAGCGGGCATCCGAACCCGGTGCCGCGGATCGCCGGACCGATCGTCCGGCCGCGACCCGTGGGCGTGCGCGACGTGGAGTTCCTGAGGGCGAACACCGACCACCGGGTGAAGATGACCGTGCCCGGCCCGTTCACGATGTCGCAGCAGGCACAGAACGACCACTACCCCGATCTTGCGTCGGCGGCCATGGCGTACGCCGCCGCGGTCAACGCCGAGATCAAGGACCTGCACGCCGCCGGCGCCGACCTGGTCCAGATCGACGAGCCGTACATGCAGGCACGGCCCGAGGCGGCCCGCGAGTACGGCCTCGCCGCGCTCAACGCCGCGCTCGACGGCGTCACCGGCACGACCGCTGTCCACATCTGCTTCGGCTACGCCGCGATCATCCACGAGCGGCCCGAGGGGTACTCCTTCCTCCCCGAGCTGGCGGGCTGCCCCGCCGACCAGATCTCGATCGAGACCGCACAGTCGGGTCTCGACCTGGGCGTGCTGAAGGACCTCAGCGACAAGACCATCATCCTGGGCGTCATCGACCTGTCCGACCACGAGGTCGAGTCCGCGGAGGTCGTCGCCGACCGGGTGCGCCGAGCCTTCCCGTATGTCGCGCCGGACCGGATCACCATCGCCACCGACTGCGGGATGAAGTACCTCCCCCGCGCGAGTGCCGAGGGGAAGATGCGCTCCATGGCGGGCGCTGCGTCCCTCCTTCGCGCCGAGCTCTGACCCGCAGCGGCGCGCACACGGGCGACTAGCCGGTGGCGCGGGCGGCCTGCACGATCACGTTCGTCACGTCCTTGGGGTCCGAGACCGGCGCGAGGTGGCCGGCCCTGACCTTGACGATGGTCGACCCGGCGCGGGTGGCCATGAACCGTTGCGCCGACGGCGGGATGATGAGGTCCTGGGTGCCGAGCACGTACCAGGACGGGATGGTCTTCCAGGCCGGGACACCCGACGGCTGGTTGCCGGCGCTGGCGGTGATGGGCCGCTGGGTGGCGTACAGCGCTGCGGCCTGCCGGGCCGGTACTCCGTTCGCGAACGAGGTCAGGAAGACGTCTCGCTTGAGGTACAGGTCGACATCGCCGGCCGGGGCGCCCGGGTAGGGCACGAAGTCGAACACGGTGGTGGGGTCGACCGCGAGGGCGGAGTCGGGGCCGGCGAGCGGCAGCACGGTCTCGCCCTCGTCCGGGGCGAAGGCGTTCACGTAGACGAGTGCCTTGACGGCCGGGTTGCCGGTGGCAGCGTTGGTGATGACGGCGCCGCCGTAGGAGTGCCCGACCAGGACGACCGGGCCGGGGATCGTGGCGAGGAAGCCGGCGATGGTGGCGGAGTCACCGGGCAGGGAGCGCAGCGGGTTGGGTGGCACGCGCACCGGGTAGCCCAGCCGCTGCAGCCGCGTCACGACCTTGCCCCAGCTGCCGCCGTCGGCCCAGGCACCGTGCACGAGGACCACGGTCGGTTTGGCATCGTGACCGGCTGCGCCGGTCGAGTCGCGGTGGGGCCCCGCGGCCTGGGCGGGCGCGGCGGCCACGAACGCGGCCAGCAGGGCCGCGACCGCCAGGAGTCGCCGGCGCACCGCGGTCCTGCGGGGTCGGCTGCTCGTCCTCGTGGGCTGGGCAGGCATGTCGGTGTCCTTTCGTTCGGCGGTGGGCTGGGTGGTTCACAGGGTCTGGACGAGGCCGCCGTCGATGACGAAGTCGGCGCCGGTGACGTTGCCGGCGCGACCGCTGGCCAGCAGGACGACGAGGTCCGCCACCTCCTGGGCGGTGGTGAACCGCCCGGTGACGCTCCCGGCGGCCACCTGCTCCGCGACGGCATCCGGGGCGTTGCCCGTGGCCAGGGCGACGGTGCGGGCCACGCCGTCTTCACCGAGCCACAGGTCGGTGGACACCGGCCCGGGGCTGACCGTGTTGACGCGGACGCCGGTGGGACCGAGCTCCTTCGACAGCGCCTTGGAGAAGTTGGCCAGTGCGCCCTTCGCCGCGCTGTAGTCGATGACCAGCGGGTCGGGCAGGAACGCGTTCACGGAGGACGTCGTCACGATCGTGCCGCGACGCTCGATGAGATGCGGCACGGCAGCCCGCGTGCACCGAACCGCCGCCATGAAGTTGATGAGCAGCGACCAGGTCCAGTCGTCGTCGGACAACGAGAGGAACCCGCCCGGTCGTGGCCGAACCGCGCCGACGTTGTTGACGAGCACGTCCACGCCGCCGAAGGCCGTCAGGGCCTGGTCGACCAACGCGCCGGGCCCCTCCGGGTCGGTCAGGTCGACGGCCACGGGCCGCACCGGGTACCCGTCCGCCACCAGCGCCCGGAGGTCGTCGGTGACCGCCCGGGCGCCGGCGACCACGCTCGCACCCTCCTGCACCAGGGCGCGCGTCACCGCCAGACCGATGCCTTTGCTGGCTCCGGTGACCACCGCCACCTTGCCGTCCAGCCCGAGGTCCATGAGGCCTTCCTTCCGGAGTGCGGCTGCGCGCGCCGGGCGACCCGTGTGGATTCCCTGGCGCGCGCAGCCTGCTGGTCGCTGCGGGCTACTTCACGAAACGCTGGACGAAGGCCAGGGCCGTGTCGGCGACGTCGCGCCAGCCGTTGTCGATCGTCAGCGCGTGACCGCGGCCCGGGATCTCCGCGATCTCGGTGACGCCCTGGTTGCGCTTCTGCTTCTTGTACGACGAGTTCGCGATGGCCCACGGGACGGTGTGGTCCTTCTCGCCGGAGATGATCAGCAACGGGCCCCGGTCGGGGTTCTTGCTGTTCACCTTCACCTCGGACCACGGGTTGAGGTTCGCGCTGGCGGCCTGGAAGATGGGCGCCCCGGATGCCGGCACGGCATAGGTCTCGTACAGCTCCTTCGCCTCGTCCTCGCTGACGGCGTTGGCGAAGGCGTAGCGGAACTGCTCGTAGGTCAAGGGGACCGCCCGGTTGCGGTTTGCCGGGTTGGACAGGACCGGGGAGGCGGACTTCAGCGCCGACACCGGGAGGGGCAGGACGCCGCGGAACGGGGCGGGGTCAATGGCCACCGAGGCCGCGGAAAGGCCACGGCCGGCGAGGATCTGGGTGAGCAGGCCGCCGAAGGAGTGCCCGATGACGACCGGCTTCTCGTCGAGCTTCTCGATGATCCCGGCGTAGTGGTCGACCACCGCGCCGACGGTCTTGTGGGCGAACACCTCCGGGTGCGCGTTCGCCTCCTCCACCGTGTCCGGGTCGTCGGGCCAGCCGGGTGTCAAGGCCGTGTACCCGTTCTCCTCGAACACCGTGGCCCACCGGTCCCAGCTGCTGGGAAGCAGCCACAGACCGTGGATGAAGACGACCGGCGTGCGGCCGGTCGCGTTGCACTGCGCCACGTCCTCCGCCGTGGCGGGGTCGATCGCTTGAGGGGATGTGGACATGGCTGCTCCTCTGAACGGGGTGCGCACAACGAAGGAGTCCTGCTGGGAACCGGTTCGCTGTGCGCTCGTTGACCCCCGCCGCGATTCGCCTCGTTGCGACCCGGAAGGTGTGCCGGCCGATTTCCCACAAGTCCTGGAACAAAGGTAGAATGTTCCATCTACCTGATGGTGAAGTTAGTGCCAGCAATGCGTCGAGTCAAGGGGTGTCGTGGTGGCCGCGAACAGCGCACCCGATCCGGTCCGAAGCCTGCAAAGACCCTCCGCGGCGCGCAGCCGCATCCTGGCGACCGCCGACCGGCTCTTCTACGCCGAGGGGATCCGGGCCGTAGGGGTGGATCGAGTCGTGTCCGAGGCCAAGGTCACCCGGGCGACCTTCTACCGGCACTTCCCCTCCAAGGACCACCTGATCACGGCCTACCTGGCGGGTCGCCTCGAACGCGACCAGGACCAGCTCAACCGGCTGCGCCGGGACCACCACGACGACTCGCGGGCCGTTCTGGCCGGGCTCGCCGACGTTCTCGCGCACCAGATCTCGTCGCCCGGTTTCCGCGGCTGTCCCTACGCGAACCTGACGGCGGAGTACTGCGACGTGGACCACCCCGCCCGCGGCATCGCCGGCCGGCACCGGTCCTGGTTCCTGAGCGAGGTGGAGCAGCTGCTCGAGGACGTCGGCGTGGGCCGGGCGCACATCGTGGCCGAGCAGCTCGTCATGCTGCGTGCGGGGGCCATGGCCGTCGCCTCGGTGGGAAGCACGCCGAACGTCGACGCGGCCTTCGCGCAGGCCTGGGCCGCTCTCATCGAGCAGCCGGGCTGACCCTGGTCGACGGCCCCACGGTTGGGCTGGTGCCGTCCCAGTCGCAGGATGCTGTGGCGACCACCCACGGGGATCACTCCTACTGATGTGGTCACCGAGGCCTCCAGGGCGATCGACGTCGCCGACCCGAAACGGCCGGACCCCGTCGGGATCACGATCGGTGCGAACGGGCAGCCCTGCTACGCGGAGTCCCTGATCGACAAGGTCGCCAACGTCCAGCTGCGCTGACCAGCCCCGCCGGCGCGCGGTGCCCATCGTGAGTGGGGCACCGCGGCCGGCATCAGGGTCGTGCCGTCACCGCACCGAGTAGGCGCGAACGACGTCCTGGCTCACGGTCCGCCCGGCGGTGTCGGCCGCCTTGACCCTCAGGCTCGCCTTGCCGCCGGCCCGGTTGGCCACGTCGACGGTGCACGAGGTGCCGGCGCACCTGGTCCGAGCGGGCGACCAGGTCTTCCCGTCGTCCCAGGACAGCTGCACGGTGGGTTTGACCACCGGCTTGGTCGTCACGCCGTTGGGCATCGTGAACGCGACCGTGAAGGTGAACTTGCCCGCCGGCGCGCTGTTGGTCGAGGACAGCGGCATCCGGTAGTCGACGCCGAGCATCGGCAGGATGTCGCGCTCACCCTTCGGGGTGTCGGAGTCGAAGCCCCACTCGGTCTTGACCCGGGTCGAGAGCTGCCAGAACGGGTTCTCCCGCTGGGTGTCGGTGACCACCTTGTACCGGTGCTTTCCGGCGGGGACCTGGGTGTTGAGGAACACCGACGCGAACATGTCCAGGACGAGCTCGTCGTCGGCATAGATCTGGCCGCTGAACGCGTCGGTGAACTGGTCGGAGTTGGCCCAGTGACCAGCGGCGTCGGTGAATGCCCCTTGGGACAGGAACATCTCGTCACCTTCGCGCACCGGCGGAGGTGAACCGTTGCTGACCGACTGCAGCTGCGAGGAGCGGGAAGCGACCGGTCCGCCGAACCACGTGTCGTGCGTGACGCTTCCGCCCGCATACGTCTTGCGCGGGGCGTACAGGCGGCCGTACTCGCCGCCGTACGTCTTGTCCTGCACGGCCACCGTCCGCTCCCACACCGCACCGGTGGACACGTAGTGCGTCACGGTGGCGGGGAAGGGCACCCGCCGCACCAGCCCGATGTTCGCGACGCCGCCGCGCTCGGGCACCCAGCCGACCAGCTCCTCGACCGCGAGGGCGCCGTCAGCGCTCGTGCTGCCCATCCCGTTGTAGTGCTCGACCAGGGCCGACACGGACTTGCTCGAGCCGTCGACGGTTCCGCCGGCCGGCACGCCGTCCCCCCAGTAGCGCACGAGGTCGTACATGTAGCTCGGGCTGGAGTGGGTGGTGAGCTTGCTGGTGGTGGAGCCGTTGGCCAGCAGCCTGCGGATGTCGATGGCTCGACCCTGCAGGGCAACCAGGCCGGGGGGTCCATCGATGGTGCCGGCACAGCGCTGACCGTCCCCGGCGTAGGCCACCATCGCCACCGCGCCCGCCTTGCGCAGGCTCGCTGCAGCGTCGGTCAGGTCACCACAGGTGCCGGACACGACGGCCACCGCACCCTTGACGACCTTGGCCGTCAGGGGGTTCGCCGCGCTGCCCGCGTCGACGATCCGGTACGCGCGGTCCACCGCGGCCACCGGTGTCTCGGTGAGGCTTCCGCCAGGTGCAGTGAGCGGTCGCAAGGGCACGGGCGCGCCACGAGGAGGCACGATGAGCCCCTCGGGCTGGCTGAGCAGCCAGTTGGCCGCGATCGTCGCGGACCCGCCGGTCAGGCCCTCTGACGGTTGCGCGTAGACGCGGTCCGCCTGGCCGTAGAACGTGAACCCGGTGTATCCGGTGTCGCCGCTCCAGCCGACGTCGAGGATCGCCCCCTCGTCCACGACCGGCTTGCCGACCGTGTAGTCGAACCGGCGGGCGGTGTCCTCGTCGAGCACGATCTCGATGTCCTTCGACACGGAGAAGGTCGGGTCGTACGTGACGACGCCCTCGCTCGCCCCGTCCTGGGACCGGCCGAAGGAGATCGCACCGGTGGAGTAGTCACCCGGCGGCAGCCGGAACGTGGCGCTCTGCGCGTCCGACGAGGCGTCGAACGAGCGCTGCTCGAAGATCCCGGTCTCGCCGAAGCTGCTGAGGCCCAGCTGGTGGGAGACGTTGCGCGAGCCCTTGCGCGGCTTGATGGTGACCTTGACGTCATACCGCTCGGGCTCGAGCTGATAGGCGACAGCGGTGCGCACGGCGCCACCGCCGTCGTCCGGTGTCGCGGTGACGACGGCCGAGTAGGCGCCCGGCCCGGCCAGCGTGGGGTCGAGCACGACCGGCACACTGACGGACCCGTGGCCGGCGATGGTCACCTTCGTCGTGGCCAAGGTCATCGAGCCGGTCGGCTCATCGGCGCCGTCCTCACCCCTCAGGGCGAGCGACAGGGTCACCGGCGCGGCGCCCGTGTTGGTGTAGGTGAGCTCGGTGCGCGTCGACGCCAGGTCGGAGTAGGGCCACGCGAACGAGCCCAGCGACATCGCGGCGGGCGCCAGGACGTCCTGGCGGACGGCGGCCAGGGCGTCGACCCGGCCGGTGCCGGCGTCGAAGCCAGTCGCGTTCGCGACCGGTACGGTGCTGTTCGCGATGGCCGACTTCAGCTGCTCGCCGTCCCAGGTGGGGTGCTCCTGCTTGAGGATGGCGGCGAGACCGGCCACGTGCGGGGTGGCCATCGAGGTGCCGCTGATCGTGGTGTAGACATCGTCGACGACCGGGCCGAGCTCGGTGCCGGCCGCGCGGGCGGCGGTCACGTCGACGCCGGGGGCGACCACCTCCGGCTTGAGGGCGCCGTCACGCAGGCGGGGTCCGCGGCTGGAGAAGCCGGCCATCACGTCGTGGACGTCGACGGCACCCACCGTCAGTGCCGAGTCCGCCGAGCCCGGCGACGAGACCGTGGACGCACCCGCCTCGCCGGCGTTGCCGGCGGCGATGACGAACAAGGTGTCGGATGCCGCGGACAGCTCGTTGACTGCGCGGGCCAGGGGGTGGCTGCCGTCGTCGGCGTCACCACCCAGGCTCATGCTGACGACGTCGGCGCCCTGGTCCACGGCCCAGACCATGCCGGCCAGGACCCAGGAGTCCTCGCCGTAGCCACCGTCAGCAAGCACCTTGCCGATCATCAGGTCAGCGCCCGGGGCGACGCCCTTGCGCTTGCCGTCGGACGCGGCCCCGCTGCCTCCGACCGTCGAGGCGACGTGGGTGCCGTGGCCGTTGCCGTCGGTGACGGTGGCGTCCGACGTGAAGTTCTCGGACTTCACGACCCGACCCTTCAGGTCCGGGTGGGTGGGGTCGTAGCCGGTGTCGAGCACGGCGACGGTGGCGCCCGAGCCGGTGAAGCCCGCTGCCCAGGCTTCCGGGGCGTGGATCTGCGGGACCGAGTCCTCCAGCGACGCCTTGACCCGACCGTCGAGGTCGACCCGGGCCGCGCCGTCCGTCAGGCCGGTCGGGCGACCCGCAGCGTCCTTGCCGGTGGTGAGGTCCTCCCAGAACGACCGGGCGTGCTTCTTCTGCGCCGCGAACGCCGCGATGCCCAGCTTCGGGATGGCGATGGTCCGCTTCGCCGCCGTCAGGCTGGCGCCTCTGGCCTTGCCCGCCGCGGTGGTGCCGACGCCGTAGTCGACCATGACCGGCAGGGTCGAGCGTGAGGCGTCGTCGTAGTGGTCGGCCAGTAGGGCGCTCACGTCGAACAGGTCGCGGTCCAGCCGCTTCGCGGCGAGCAGACCCATGGCTTCGAACGGTACGACGTACATGTGGCCGCCGGCCCGGTTGATCGCGGCCTGCGGGATCGTTCCGTCCGGCCTGGGTTCGATGGTCACCGCCTGACGGCCGTCCGAGCCGGTGGAGACCTGGACCACGTCGCCGGTGACCAGCGTGACCGTCTTGACCGTCGGCGGGCCGACTCGGTGCGAGGCGCCACCTCGCGGGGCGTCGGCGGCCAGCGTCGGGGCGGCGAACAGCCCGGAAGCGAGCGTGGCGGCGGCCAGGCACGCCGTGGCCCGCACTGTTTTCGCAGCAGTCCCTCTGCCTCCGGTCGGTGGTTGGGCACGTCGGAGCGAGGTCATGCAGGGGTCCTCTCGAGTCGGCGCGACACCGTTGTCGCGCCAAGGTCTGGCGATGCTCGGACGACACGTGGCCGCGTCGCCGGCGACACTGTACGGACGAAGGCTGCGAAGCCAATGGGAGCCTCTTATCTGGCTCTCAGCCGTTCAGGTCGCGCCGAAAAGGCTTGTGGTGTAGGGGTTCCAGACGTCGGAGCCGGTGCGCCGCCGATTCTTGCCCGGCGACCCGTGGGAGTCCGACTCGCCCCGCAGGACGCATGACGTGCGCCGGTGCGCCATCCTTGCCTTGAGTACCCAGGGCCGGTGCGGTTGTCGTCCTCAGCCGCCCGGTCGACCAGTCAGCGGGCGTTGGAACGGCCGCAGAGAAGAGGGTGAAACGGTGAAGGT
Organism: uncultured Actinomycetota bacterium; assembly: GCA_963695175.1. Lineage (GTDB taxonomy): Bacteria > Actinomycetota > Actinomycetes > Actinomycetales > Dermatophilaceae > Fodinibacter. Next base: position 896,003 of record CAVOGG010000004.1, on the reverse strand, counting down.
CCTGATCTCGGCCGACATGGAGGGCGTCACCGGGGTGACGTGTCCGGACGACTGCGAGCCCGGGCACTCCCGGTGGGAGCACTGTCGTCGGCTCTTCACGGGTGACGTGAACGCAGCCGTCGCCGGATTCGCCGAGGGCGGCGCCGACGAGGTTCTCGTCAACGAGGCGCACGCGGACATGCGCAACCTGCTGATCGACCAGCTCGATCCACGGGCCACCCTGCTGATCGGGACGCACAAGCCGCTGGGGATGATGGAGGGCATCGACCGATCGCCCGACCTGGTCGCCTTCGTCGGATACCACACCGGGGCAGGCGAACTGGGCGTGCTGGCCCACACCTACCTGCCGAACTCCATCACCTCGGTGCGAATCAACGGGGAGACGGCATCCGAGGGTCGGATGAACGCCCTGCTGGCGGCCGAGTACGGCGTGCCGGTCGCCCTCGTGACCGGTGACGACCTGACGTGCGTTGACGCCGCGGCCTACGCCCCGACCGCCGTCGGGGTGGCCGTGAAGACCTGCATCGACCGGTACTCCGCCATCTGCCTCCCTCCCGCCGTGAGTGCGCAGCGGATCACCGAGGGTGCCCGAAGTGCCATCGGCCGCTCGCACTCGCCGACCACGACCAGTGCCCCGTACACGTACGAGATCACCTTCGACGCAACCCATCTCGCCGCCTTGGCTACATACGTACCGGGCGTCGAACCCGTCGGCCCGTGCACGGTCGGGTTCACCCTTGCAACGATGTACGAGGCGATTCGCTGCTTCCGCGCAGTCACCCGGGTCGTCGGGACCGGTATCGAGCCCGTCTACGGCTGACGCAAGGCCGGGCGGCTATGACCCGAACTTCGTCCACTGCCCCTCGGAGACCACCTCGACGGAGCCGTCGACGACCTTGATCGCCGTCTGCTCGTCGATGGCGTAGGCCGGGGCGTCGAGGTCGGCAGCCCACCGCTGCGCGTTGGCCATGGTGTTCGTCGGGAAGGCGTCCAGGTGCGGGAAGATCGAGAAGTCGACGACTCCCAGGGTGCGGTCGTCCGGCGCGGACGGCCACTCGACGAAGGACGCACCGATCCGGGGCGTCATCACCATGCTTCCGGCACTCACTCCCACCCAGACCGTGTCGGGCAGCGACGGCAGCAGGTCGGCCAGCCCGGACTCCCGCATCCAGTGGCAGAGGTACGTCGCGTCGCCGCCGTCGACGAAGAGAACGTCAGCCTCCCGAACCCAGGGGACCCATCGCTCCGCGCCGATGGTGGGCAGTGCGGTGAGCTCGAGGACACCGAGCGACGCCCAGCCCAGGCCGGAGGAGTGCTGCCAGGTGGGCGCGGCTGCGACGAAGCCCTGCACCGATTCCGGCCCGCACATCGGGTGGCCCCACTGTGCGGTCGGGACGCAGAGGGCGTGGCACTCGGCGATCGGCTTGCCGAGCATCTGCTCGAGCGCCGAGCGGATGCTCGGGTTCGTGACGCCGCCTGACGTGAGCAAGAGCTTCATGGTGCCTCCACGCGCGGAAGGTGGACGTGTCTGCGGGCCAGGAATCGTGCCGGGACCCATCGCCGTCGGGACAACCAGCTCAGTGGTCCCTCGGTCACCGGGCCCGCCCGCCCGCCGACCAATCTCCCACCCTGTCCGACCCGGCACAACACGTGCACCCGAGTGATGCACGCTGGCTGCGTGATTGCGCCGGGTGGGGGCACCTGACAGCATCGACCGATGCTGCATGAGGTGGCCGACGGCGTCTGGGTCCGGCAGAGCGAGTGGGTGTGGAGCAACGCCATCGTGGTGCGCGGGGACACTGGCTTGGTCCTGGTCGATCCCGGCATCGACGGTTCCGAGCTGAACCAGCTCGCCGACGACGTCGCTCGGCTCGGCCTTCCCGTGGTGGCGGGGTTCTCCACCCATCCCCACTGGGACCACCTGCTCTGGCATCCCCGGTTCGGCGACGTGCCGCGCTACGCCACCCTGGAGTGCGCCGACACTGCTGGTGAAGCCCGAGAGCGGGCGCAGGCGATGGCTGCGGAGAGCGCGTCCGGCATCCCTCTCGAGCTGATCGGGCTCCTCACTCCCCTGCCCGCCGACGGCGGACCCGTGCCGGGCGAGGTCATCGAGCACGAGGCGCACGCCATCGGCCACGCCGCCGTCCTCCTGGCCGACCGTGGCGTCCTGATCGCCGGCGACATGCTCTCCGACGTCCTGATCCCGCTGCTCGACGCTCGTCGCCCCGGCCAGGTGAGCGCCTACGAGAGGGCACTCGACCGGCTGGGTGAGGCCGCCAGGTATGTCGATGTCGTGGTCCCCGGCCACGGCGCCGTTGCCGAGGGCCCCGAGGTGGCGGCCCGCCTGGCCGCCGATCATGCCTACATCGACGCCCTGAGGCGAGGGGAGGAACCGGTCGACGCGCGCCTGGACCAGGACTGGCTCTCCGGCCCCCACCAGTCGAACCTGGAGCAGGCTCGACAGTCGTCGGGCTGAGCACCGGCGAGGCATCGGGCGTGAGTGGCCGGAACTGAGCAGCGGTGACGCCGCAGGCGGCGACTCAGTTGGTCAGGGTGCGCAGGCTCCGCGCGAGGGTCGGAATCATCACCCCAGCAGCGATGAGGTGCAGCCCGACGAGGGCGGTGATGGTGGCGGCGTCCGCCCCGGAGACCAGCGGCGCGACCAACGAGATGCCGGTCAGCGTCACTGCCGTCTGCACGAACCGCTCGGCGGGGCGAGCGCTCCACCGAAGCAGCGCCGCGGCGATGACGACGCCCACGACCGAGAAGAAGCCGGTGACCACGGCGAACCCGGGCAAGGGGATCGACTCGGCCCCGTCGGGGACCTCGAAGTCGACGCCACGGGCCTGGGCGAGGGCAGCGGCGAGGGTGGTGGCCAGCATCGCTGCGAGCGTGGCAAGGATGCCGGTGCCGGCCAGCCTGCGGAGCCGGTGGGGGTGGAGGGTAGAGCCCGATGCCGGGCTTGCGACGACCCCGGTGTCATTCCTGCTGCTCATCACCGTCCTCCCTCATCGGGTCACTGACGTGCGGGCGGTTCCGTGCAGAGGATCGGGCCGGCTGGAGAGCCCCTGCAGCCAGTCCTGCCAGGCCGGCTCCTCACGCCGCACGTACTCCGCCGCGTCGGCCGAGAACAGGTACGCCCGTGCGCCCGCGGTCGCCTTGCCGCTGCCCTCGCCGTGCGTGAAGACGCTGAGCATCCCGGGCACCGGCGCATGGAGCCGGATCAAGGCCTGCCGCGCGCCGACCCGCTCGACCCTGCCCGTGGTGCCGCGGATGTCGACCGTCGCACCCTCCTCGCCCAGCCCGAGCGCGTCGTGCAGGGTCGACCAGAGCGCCTCCGCATCGCCCGGGTGCGAGGCGGTGACCTCGAGCCGGGTGGCCTCCTGGCCCGGGAAGCGCGACAGGTAGAGGCGCAGGTTGTCGAAGAACGGCATCCAGCTGGAGCCCATGTCGGCCCAGAACTCCGACTCCCAGTCGGCGCCGGTCCCGAAGCCGCTGCTGGTGACGCGCACGATGCAGGTGCCGCCGGACCGCGCCTCGACGAGGAACTCCGACGTCAACGGGCTGAGCGCCTCCGGGTCCTTGCCCATGAGGGCGGCCCAGTCCTCCTCGTAGGCGATGCGGCGCGGCGGGTCCCAGCCGGTGATCCGGCCGTCCGAACCCATCCCGGGGCCCATGGAGATGTGCAGGGAGCCGCCCTCGCGCTCCTCCATCTCGGTGGGCAGGAACCACGCGCTCATGCCCTTGGCGGTGGCGATGGCCTGCCAGACCTGCTCCGGGGTGCCGGGCACCTCGACGCTGAACTCCAGGCGGTACGGGACGTTCGGGGTGGTACTCATGCGTGCTCCTCGGGAAGGGGGTGGGCGGCGACGAGGAGCCGGTGCGGGCGCCCGTCGTCGTGGTGGTAGCGGGCGGCCAGGTCGACCACCGCGGCGGTCAGGTCGTCCGCGAACGCAGCCCGGTCGGCGGCCGACCGGAAGCCGATCTGCGTGTCGATGGTCAGCGTCGGCAGGCGCTTGCCGGACTCGCCGGCCCGGCGCGCCAGGGCACCGACCTCGCGCACCAGCCGGCCGGCCAGCGCGACGAGGTAGGCCGCCGACAGGTGGTCGGCGTTGGCGTCGGGGTCGGCCGCGGAGGCGCTGACGGCCGCCGGCGACACGACGTACGACACCGCCGACGCCTGCAGCACCCGCTCGGTGATGCCCCCGTGCCGGCGCTCCTCGGACAGCTCCACCAGGCCGTGCGCCTCGAGCGCCTTGAGGTGGTAGTTGACCTTCTGGCGCGCGATGCCGACCCGGGCGGCGAGCCCGGCGGCGGAGGCCGGGACGGCCAGCTCGCCGAGCAACCGGGCCCGGACCGGGTCCAGCGCGGCGGCGGCGGCCTGCGCGCTCTCGATGACCTCGATGTCCTGCATGACGCCACCGTGCCATTGACAACAATTCTTGTCAAGGCCTCCTTTTCCATCTCTGCACGGCGACGAGGGTGCGGCCATCGCGCCGGCCGGCCCTGCACAGCCCCCCGATCTGACGCACCCGGACCCCGGCGCGACCGGTACCTCCGGGCGATCGCGTAGGTCACCATGAACCGTGCCCAGAGCGCTCGACGACGTTGCATGGCCGGTGTCCACGGCGCGGTTGACGCTGCGACGAGCAAGGGCCGACGACGCGGATGCCGTCCTGTCCTACCGACGCCTGCCCACTGTCTCCGAGTGGATCGGCGCCCCGCCCGAGGGCTTCCCGGCCAGGTTCGCCGCGCCCGAACGACTCGACCTCCTGCTGATGGTCGAACGAGATGGCGCGATCATCGGCGACCTCATGGTCAAGGTCGGGGACGCGTGGGCTCCTCCCCAGCTCGCCTCGCAGGCGCGTGGGGCGCAGGCCGAGCTCGGCTGGGCCCTGCGACCGGAGGAAACCGGAAAGGGCTACGCCACGGAGGCCGTCGAGGCGGCGCTGCGGATCTGCTTCCACGACATGGGTCTGCACCGAGTGACCGCGAGCTGCTTCGCCGCCAACATCGCTTCGCACCGGTTGATGGAACGTGTCGGCATGCGCCGAGAAGCGCACACCGTGAAGGACGCGCTGCACCCATCCGGGGAGTGGATGGACGGCTACAGCTACGCGCTCCTGGCCGATGAGTGGCGCCGCCGTCACGCCTGACCGAGGGCCTGCGCAGCACCCGCGATGCAGCTGCCGCGCGACGGAGCCTGGGTGCGCCTGGCGACATGCAGTCAGTCACCCGGGGGTCGCTCCCCGGCTCATCGGGGTGCCGGGACAGGTCCACCGCGTCAACCACGGGAGGCTCCTCGTGGATCTCGACACCGAAGGCGACGCTTCCCGTGTGCGTGCCGGTGACCATGCTGCAGCCGCCCAGCGGCCTGGGCGCCACAGATCCCATTGGCCTGGCCTTGACGCGCCCCGAGCAGGTCGGCGGGCTCGTTCGATCCCCTGGAGAGTCACGAAGCCGTAGTGCACGAAGATCTCGAGATCGATGTCGGTGACCACGTGCCCCATCATGGAGCGGCAGGACACGACACCGCAGCCCGACGGAGCGCAAGTGGTCCAGGAACGCGGTGCGGTCGAGCAGCCTGTCCAGCAGCGGCCAACCATCTCGTTCCAGAGCCGCGACCATGTCGACGACGACCGACTCGGCTGCACGTGCGGAGGGAATGTCCCAGCTCGCTTCGCGCTGGGCCCGGAACAGTGGGCGGGGCGCCGTGGCGCCTTCTCTTCGCGGCGGGTTCATCGATGTCGTTGTCGATCCTCTTGACTGTGCGTGTGTGACGTCGCACGCTGTTGCCCGGGTCTGGGCGGAGGGTTTCCATGGGCAAGCTGATCTACGCGGCCAACATCTCACTCGACGGCTTCCTCGAGGACGAGACTGGTTCGTTCGACTGGTCCGTGCCGGGCGAGGACATGCACGCGTTCTGGAACGAGCACGAGCGGCACATCGGCACGTCGCTGTACGGGCGACGCATGTACGAGGCGATGCGCGTGTGGGAGAGGGACGACTGGTTGACGAACGAGCCCCCAGTGGTCCGCGAGTACGCCGGGATCTGGCGTGACGCCGACAAGGTCGTCTACTCCACCTCACTCACCGACGTGTCGACCGCGCGCACGAGGATCGAGCGGCAGTTCGACCCCGAGGCGGTACGAGCGCTCAAGAAGGCCTCCGGCTCGGACCTGAGCATCGGAGGCGCGGCGATCGCGGCCGAAGCCTTCCGACACGGCCTGGTCGACGAGTGCGTGCTGCTGCTGTGCCCGGTCCTCGTCGGCGGCGGCAAGCCGGCGCTGCCTCGAGGCGTCCGGCTCGACCTCGAGCTGCTGGACCACCGACGACTCGACAACGGCGTGCTTTATGTCCGCCACGCGGTCCGACACCCCGCCTGAGTTTCGGTACAGCCGCCCTGCGAGGACCCCGGCTGGGCCAGGCGCTCCCGCCATCGCTTCGCCACCATCCACTGTCGCCCGCAGTGGCGCCCGGCCCGGGTCCGCCTGCTCGGCGGTCCCGGTGGCTACTTCAGGGTGAGGGTCGCCTGGATGAGAAAGTGGTCGGAGGGGATGACACCCACGAGCTGGAACGTGGTCCGGTCCACTGGGGCGTCGGTCAGCCACTTCTTCACCGGCAGCGCGTTGGTGGCGAAGATCCAGTCGATGTTGTTGCCGATCTTGTTCTGGGCGTCCTCGTAGGAGTAGACGCGGGCGTCGCGGCGGTAGCCGTTGAACGAGTTCACCCATGCTCGGTCCACGATCGCTGCACGGGGCCGCGACAGCGATGTCGCGTACGTCTGGCCCAGGACGTCGCCGTAGCCCGCAGCCTTCATCCTCGGCAGGTAGGTCGCGGCGTAGGTGGAGAACTTGGAGGTGTTGTAGTCCCCGACCGACACCACAGGGAGGGTGCCGGCCAGCCGCTTGGTGTTGGCGATCACCTCGTCCCACTCGGCTCGGCGGACCGAGACGGTGTACGGGTCGAGGTGGGTGTTGGTGAAGAAGAACTGCTTGCCGGTGGCCTTCATCCTGAGGATCGCCCACGCGAGGTACCGAGGGTTCTTCCCCGGAGTCTGGGCCTTGAACTTCACCGACCCCTGCTTGACCAGGGTGACGGTGTCGGTGTTGTAGAGGATCCGGTCGTCCTGGGAGGCGCCTTGGTACTTGTAGACGCAGTTGTAGCTGCTCACTGGGTTCACGCAGTTGTAGGCGTTGGCGTTCGTCAGCGCGTAGTGGCCGCCCTTGGCGGCCAGCGCCCCCTTGAGATCCAGGTACTGGTTGGGGCCGTAGTTGACGCTCGCCTTGTAGCTGCTCGACTGGTTGGCTTCCTGGACACCGAGGGCGTCGGGGCGGTTCCGTAGCACCTGGGAGACGATGACGGGCCGTCGCACGCGCCAGGTGCGGTGCTCGCCGCTGGCCTGGGCATCGAAGGCCAGAGAGGACAGGTTGAACGAGGCGACCTTCACATCGGTGTTCGGCGCGGTGGTGGCGCCGGCCGTTGCGGTGTCGGCCATCAAGCCGGCGACGGCGACTGCGGCGGATGCGACGAAGTACGCAAGGGCGTGGCGGGCGGTTCGCGAGGTCATCTGTGTCCTGTTCGTGCGGCGTGGCAACCAGCGGCCCCGCTCAAGAGAGGGCCATTCGCAGAAGGGGCCCCCACGGCAACGGGACTGGACACGCCCCCACGAGAGCCCCGCTGCGAGAACCTGTTTATCACGCCAGACGGCCGCAGCATGGGGTATCGCGGAAATGGGGGTCACCTGACGAACAGAGCAGTTCGGCCCTGTCCCGGTCGCACGGCGCCCACCACGAGCAACGCCGCCCTTGGCCACCCGTGGAGCCGCGCCCGCACACGCACCCCCATCCAGCGCCGGTACTACGACCTTCCACCATGGGCTGGCCGACATGTCCCTGCCGGACCCTCGGTGCCCGAAGACCTGCGAGAAACCGTGAGCCCGTGCTGGGCCCGTCCCGTGTACGACACGTCCCGCGCGCACGCCACCGGCACGAGCCGCTGTGAGTCCGTCCGGAACTCGCGCCAGGTGGCCGGGAATCTGCGCCGGAGTACTAGGACCAAGGGGCGATGGCGGCCGTCCATCCGGCGGGCCCAAGGTGTGACCACACCAAGCCGGACCCACCGGCAGACCGGACCTCGGAGGACGACATGACCCGCCTCAGCACCAGCCGCAGCACCCTCGTCGCGATCGCCCTCACCGGTGCCCTCGTCGCCACCGCTGCCCCGGCGGCCTTGGCAAAGGGCACCGAGGTCCGCAAGTCGGGCACCTGCAGCCAGGGCGCCACCTGGAAGCTGAAGGCCAAGACCGACAACGGTCGAGTCGAGGTCGAGTTCCAAGTCGACTCCAACCGGGTCGGCCAGACCTGGTCGGTGCAGCTGAGGGACAACCGCGTGCTCGTCCACTCAGGCACCGCTCGCACGCTGGCCCCCAGCGGCTCGTTCGAGGTCGCGCGCCGGATCGCCAACCGGGCCGGCACCGACACCATCACCGCCTTCGCCAAGCACCCGGCATCCGGCCAGACCTGCTCGGCCCGCCTGGTCTTCCCCGGCTGACCCCCACACTCCCCACTCGAAAGGACACCATCATGCGCCGCCCCCTCATCGCCCTGGCTGCCGGAATCGCCATCACCGTGCCGGCCGCGGTCGGCCTGCTCGGCAACGCCTCGTTCGCCCAGCGACAGCCCCTGACGTCGCCCACGTCCGCGTCGACGACCACCCACGCCACGCCCAGCCCAACCGTCGACGACCACGGCGGCAACCGCCCGGCCGGGGTCTCCGACGACCCGCCCGGCGACGACCACGGCGGCAACCGCCCGGCCGGGGTCTCCGACGACCCGCCCGGCGACGACCACGGCGGCAACCGCCCGGCCGGCGTCTCCGACGACCCGCCCGGCGACGACCACGGCGGCAACCGCCCGGCCGGCGTCTCCGACGACCCGCCCGGCGACGACCACGGCGGCAACCGCCCGGCCGGCGTCTCCGACGACCCGCCCGGCGACGACCACGGCGGCGACCGGCCGCGCACCGGTGACGACAACTCGGGCTCCGGGTCCGACAGCTCGGGCCATGGCTCGGACGACAGCAGCGCCGACGACTCGGGCGGCCACGGGTCCGACGACTGAGCCGGGCACCTCGGAGAAGTCCCTGACCGCACCTGCAGCGGTCGGGGACTTCTCCGTGCTCCCCGACGACCTGCTCGTCCCGCCGAGCCGACGCAAGCACCCTCGAACAGGGGCGACCTCTCCCGCGGCGCCCACCCAGCCATCCCTCGGCCTCGACCTTGGCGCCGAAGGTGTGGGGAGCCGGCCGCCTCACCGGGTCTGGCCCCAGGTAGCTCCCATGCCACCGACCCCGAGGGGCAGCTTTCACACGTAGCTGAAGCCGTGTCGACGGCTCCGACCACTCACGACGCACCTGCCTTTCGTGCCACAGTCGTGCAGGTCGTCACCGTGCCTGAGTCGACCGCGCGGGTCGCGGCATGGGCGGACACGTCGTGGCGACGCACTGCCGATGGGAGACTCCGGACCATGCACGGACATGTAGCCCTACTCGCAGGCCGGAAGGCCTCCGGTGAGCCGGTCCTGGAGCAGGTACCCGCTGAGCATGTCGGTGACGCTGGATACCGCTTGCTCGGTACGCCGGGCCTCGCGTTGGGCTGCGCTGAGGGCGACGTCGTGACAGTGGCAGACGACGGCGACTTCGAGGTGGTCGCACGTGGGGGCAACCTCAGCGTCCTCGTTCACGGCGAACACCTGGCCGGCATCCTCGCCGCACTCAGCCGAACGTTTGCCACCCTCGGCGGGACGGTGGAGGCGCCTGAGGACATTGCCTTCGTGGTCATCACCGTGCCTGTTGCGGCCGGCTTCTCGGCAGTTGAGCGTGCTGTCGGCGAAGCGGTGGGTGACGCTCCAGGCGCCCAGTGGTTCTACGGCAACGTCTACGACGAGCTCGACCAGCCGCTGAACTGGTGGGCCACCGAACCGCAAACCTGAGCGCTCCGCGGTATGGGCGTGCGTCTTCGAGCGCACGCCACGCGGCAGGGGCGGACGTTGCTGGAGCGGCTCTGGCAACATCGGTCACGTGACCAGCCCCGAGATGAGCTGCCCTCAGTGCCACGCGCAGATGAGCGCGGGAGTGGTAGTTGGCCGCTCGCCAGGAGTGAAGTTCAAACAAGGCCGCGACCTTGGCGGCGACCTTGGCGGCATCCCCCTGACGACAGGGTTCTTCAATCACAGCGTCGATGCCTTGCGATGTGAAGCATGCGGGACCGTGGTCATCCCCGGCCAGTGACACCGTAGGCGGCATGACCTGATGCCTGGGCGGGCACGCGCCTGCTGGGGAGTTGTCGGCTGTTCAGTGCGCCCGGATAGCCGCCACCGTGCGCTCGGGTGCCTCGAGCGGTGGCCAGTGCCCGACGTCATGGAGGGCCTCGAGAGGAGCGTGAGGCACGCGCTCGCGAATCCGCTCGGCCATGTGGGCGCCTGAGATGGGGTCGCGCATGCCCCAGACAAAGTTGAGCGGCACGTCAGTCGTCTCCAGAGCGTGAACCCAGCGGTTCTCGTTGTCCCGGCGATCCACGATGTAGCGGATGAGCAGGTGCAACAGCCGGTGTCCGTCGTCGCGGCTCATGGTCGTCCACATCGCTGCACAGTCCGGTGCCAGGTCGAAGCCGTCGGCGAACGTTGGCACGAGTGCCGCGGTGAGCGCTTCTTCGGTGATGCCCGCGCTGATCTGGGGACCGAGCTCTGGGTCCAGCAACGCGGTCTGGATCGGCTCGGGACGGTGCAGGTCCGGATACAGCCCGCCGTTGAGCAGGTGGACGGCGACGATGTCGACGCTCAGCGCACCCTCGGACCGGCGCGCCAGCAGCTCCTGGGTGACCGAAACCGCGTAGTCGTGTGCCACCAGGACCGTCGAGACAACTCCCTCGTGCGCCCACAGCGCCTCGATCAGGTCAGCCTGCTCCGTCAACGAGTACTCATGGTCTGCCGGCTTGTCAGAGGCGCCGAATCCGAGGAAGTCGGGCAGCAGCAGGGCGTGCTCCGTGGCGAGTTGCGGCGCAGCCCGCGCCCAGTCGTGCGAGGAGCTCGGAAAGCCATGGAGCACGGTCATCGACGGCCCGGAGCCGAGGCGTCGCACGAAGACCCTTCGTTCAGCACCACCGACCCTGAGCGCCACTCGCTCCCCGGCACGCCACCACTCAGCTGGGCTGACCACACGACCACCACCGATCCTTCCGCGGCGAGTAGACGCCCGTAGGGCACAGACGTCAAGCCCCATGGGCGACGTCGAGCGGAGGATGCGCTCTGCTCGCGGGACCTGGTCGTTGAGGCGTCGAACGTGAGGGCGGTGCGCCTCGTGGAACGTTCGAACATGCCCGTCCAAGGGGCGGTCCTGACGTTCTTCACCCGGGCGACTGTCTGCGGATCGACCTCGTCGTATCCCTCTCGGCTGCGAGAGGCACGCGTCTCCAGCTACGTGTGGGCTCTGCGCGAGTCCAGAGATCCGTGGCCGATCCCGCTCCGCCACCGAAACGGTTCGGTCCTTGGGCTTCATCGCCGATCCAGCAGAGGCCGAACGCGTCAGGAGCGTCCTCAACGAGTGACGACAACGCCTGCCGCGGCATCTTCGGAAGTGCGCCGACGGACGGCCAACCGGCCAGGCGAAGCCCACCGTCACGCTCAGCCATCGCCCGATGAGGTGCATTTGTCCGTCCGTGAGAGCACCCTGCCGGGACGGTGGCCCCTGGTCCTGGGTCGAGTGAGTAGAACATGCCCGGTATCCACGACCGCGCCGAGCGTGTCCTGCTCACTCGAATCGAACCAGGGCTCATCGGCACGGGAGTGCGCGCCGCTCGGGCCCGGACTGGCTGCTGGGCGCTCACGCCATCTCGGACAGGGCGGCTGCGGTCCCTTGGTCGCGGCCTCGCGCAGCACTCGCCTGCCACCGACCCGAGGGCAGCTTTCGCACGTAGCCGAAGCCGCGCCGACGGCTCCGACCCCTCCGCGAGCGGAGTTGGCACACCTTGGCCGTCGGGCGCCCTAGGGTCGTTTGGGCTCGAGCGCCAAGTCCGCCATGGTCACCTCACAGTCCGGCTCCCCGACCGGCGGCATTGCGTCGTCCACCTCACGATTGATCCCGTCGAACCAGCGCTGTGCTGGGTTTTCATACATGGCAAACTCGATGCCCGAGACGGACTCCTGCGGTGGGTCGGGCGGCGCCATGACGAACGCGCCCCCTCGGAAGGACCCGCCTCGCGTGTCAGACCTGGTGCAACTGTGGTGTGCCTCAAGGACAGGTCATCAACGGGTCGCCGGCACTCGCCGCCGCCGCAGCGTCAGCGCAAGGCCGAGAGCCACCAGTGCCGCAAGCATCCCGAAGCCGAGGACGACCGGCGGTCTCGAGTCCTTCGCGGCTGGTCCGGTCGTGCCGGCGGTGTCCGCCTGAGCCCCGCCTGGAGCCGCGGCGGCCCCCGGGCCGGTCCCACCCCCGGCGGCCTGAGTGCGCGGCTGCGCCGACGCACCGGCGCAGTGGGCCGTCGAGACGACGGCGTGCTCGACGGAACGGCCACGGGCCAGCACATCGTCGACCCTCACCGCGAGCCGTTCGCGGATCGGCAGGTGCACCCGCAGCGACCGGGTCTGCCCCGGCCCGAGCACGACGTCCTGACCGGGGAGGTGGAAGCGCATCCGGGCGGTCGTCCGGCTGTTGTCGAGGATGACCGGCGCCGAGACGTCGTCGCAGTCGACCACACCGAACACCGCACGCGGGTCGAGCACCATCGAGCCGCAGGCCTGCCGGTTCAGGTTGGCAACCGTGCCGCGGCCGTCGACGCTCACGTCCACCGCCGTCCAGCTGTTGGCGATGATGGGGACGTCGGCTCTGGTGACGGCGCCGGCAGCCACCTTGACCACGTTGGTGGCCACCCGGCCGGCGAGGTCGCTCAGCGCCCAGCGGAACCGCGTCGGTGTGGGTGAGGTGCCGTTGTCGAGCAGCACGCCCATCCGGAGCGCGGCGCAGTCGCTCGGCCCGAAGATGACCCCGGGCGCGTTCCCGCAGGAGCTCTCCCAGTTCGCCTGCCGGCCGTCAGGGAGGCTCACGGTGACGTTGGTGCGCGCGTCGTCACGAACCGGCAGCTCGACGAGCCGGGCCGCCCCGGCGGCCACGTCGACGTCGACCCGGTCGTCCCCGCCCGAGTAGGGCGCCCGCAGGGGCCGGACGAACGTGGCGGAGTAGCCGAAGCGCACAGCCCGCGTGGAGCGGGTGTTGTCCAGCGTGATCCTGACCCGCAACCGGCCGCAGTCGAAGGTGCCCATGTCGGCCGTGGCCGGCCGGGCCGAGGGCGCGCCGGCAGCCCGGAACCGCGCCGAGCCCTCGGGGATCGGGAAGTCCCGTGCCGCTGCTGGCTGCGGCGAGACGGCCAGCGCGAGCAGCATGGCCGCCGCCGCCGCCCATCGGCCATGGGGACCTGCCCGTGCGTGCATCGCCCACCACCGTCGCGATCTTGGCCTACCTGAGCTCATCGTCCACCTGCGCGCTCCGCGCGGCAATCATCGGCATCCGGGCGGCACGCCCACAGCGATGCCCTCGCCCACGCGCGCTCATTCAACTGAACGACACCACAACGCACTTCAGGTCACCTGAGACACATGCCCGGCCTCGGCGCCCTCAACGCGGCATGCGCGTGCGGCGGGATCGGGACACGCCTTGGCACCAGCTCCGCCCGGACCGCCGTCCCGCTCACACCCGTTCGACGCGGTCGGCCTGCGGTCCTCGATCGCTCTGTCGCACCTGGTACCGGACCCGATCGCCCTGGTGCAGCGCCTCGGCGCCTCGAAGGACCGACACGTGCACGAACAGGTCCGCGCCCCCCGCGTCCGGGGCGATGAAGCCGAACCCCCGCTCCGCGTCGTAGCGCGCGACCACTCCCTCGCCGCCGCGCGCCGGGACGTCGGATGCCTCCCGGTGTCCCGACCGAGCTCGGGTCGTCGACGTCGCGGGTGCGCCCCGCGGTGTCGAGCCGCGTGCGAGGCGCACGTCGCGAGCCTGCGGGCCCTTCTCGCTCACGACGACGTCGTACGTCACCCGGTCCCCCTCGCCCAGCTCGGGGAGCCCGTCGGCCAGCTCCCGGACGTGGACGAAGACATCGGGGCCGCCCGACTCGGGGGTGATGAACCCGAAGCCCTTGTCCCCGTCGTACCAGGACACGGTGCCGTCCGCCCCGTCGGATGCCACGGCCTGCGGGGCGGCCTGGGCTCCCAAGGGGAGCAGATGATCAGCCTGCGGTCCCTTCTCCCCGTCGACGACGAGGAACGCCACCCGCTGGCCCTCCGAGACCACGCCGCCCCCCACGATGGCCGAACTGTGCACGAAGATCTCGGCACCACCGCCGTCGGGCGTGATGAAGCCGTACCCCTTGGCAGGCTCGTACCAGGCGACGGTGCCGAGCACGCCCAGCGGTGTGTCGGCGGCCTGGTCGGCAGTGACCCGGACGCGGCGTGCCTGCGGGCCGCGGTCCCCCTCGCCGATCTCGAACTCGACCACCTGCCCCTCCCGGAGCAGCTTCATCGCGTCGTCGCTGACGATCTCGGACGCATGCACGTACAGGTCCTCTGCCTCCTGCCCGAGGGCGATGAAGCCGAACCCCCGGTCGGCATCGAACCAGCGCACGGTTCCCTTGGTCACGGCTGACTCCTTGTCGAAGCTACGGTCGGTGTTCCCCCAGTGTCCCCCGACGGCACTGCGACACGCGCCCGGCGCCAGACGGTGCTCGCACCGTCGTGGCAAGGGCCCGCCGGCGACATCCACGGCACCCGGCGCCGCGGCGACAGCGGCATGAAGGGCGTTCTGGCAGGCGCCTACGGGAGGTGGCGCATGACGGGTCGAGGTCCGTGCCCCGAGTAGAACTCGGTCCACGCGTGCGCGGAGGACCTCTTCTGTTCCGCCAGCGTGTCGTAGAACTCAGGGTCGCCGCGCAAGACCGCGGGGTCTGCACTCGCGTGTCGAACCAGGTGGAGTACGGCGGAGGTCACCCACCAACGATTTCAGACCAGCAGGGTGAGGTGGCCCCCATCGCCACGATCGATCGTCCTCTCCGCGGCAAGTGCGGTCGTCGCGAAAGCGCCTCTGGCAACATCGAGGGCATGACCGCTCCAGTGGCTCACCTGGTCGAGCACGACGCCCCGGTGACGCGGACCCACGGCAGGGCCTGCCCCACCGCGATCCCGGTCGGTCGGGCTGCCGGCGTACGAGGAGGACACTGTTGAGGTTGCCGTCGCTCGCAGAACCGTCACCCAGGAGGAGACAAGTGACCAGGTCCGAATCTGAGCCCGTCGAAGTGACAGCTGGGTGCATCGTCCTCGACATCGAGGGCACCACCAGCCCGACGTCCGCCGTGCTCGGGACGCTCTACGACTTCGCACGGCCGCGGCTCGGCCCCTGGATCAGCGCCCACGGCGACGACCCAGTCGTACACGGCGCTGTCGCGGACGTGCGGCGCGAGGGCAGGTTGCCCGATGATGCGCCCGTCGAGGACCTCGTCCGAGTCCTGCACGGTTGGATGGACTCCGACGTCAAGGCGACCTCGCTGAAGACCCTGCAGGGGCAGATCTGGGCCGAGGGGTTCGCGGCCGGGGACCTGATCGCGTCGTTCTTCGCCGACGTCGCACCGGCGCTGCGGGCCTGGCACGAGTCCGGCGTCCGGCTGGCGTGCTTCTCGTCGGGATCCGTCGCGAGCCAGCGGCCCTGGTTCCGGCACACGGACGTCGGCGACCTGTCCGAGCTGCTGGAGGACTACTTCGACACCAAGAACGCCGGCCCCAAGCAGGAGGCGGCGGCGTACCGGCGGATCGCCGACGCGCTCGGCGTCCCGGCCGGCCTCGTCTTCCTCTCGGACGTGCCCGCGGAGCTCGATGCCGCGGCGGAGGCAGGCTGGGTCACCGTCGGCATCGCCCGCAGCGGCGAGCCGCAGGAGGACGCCGACTTCGGGGCACACCCCGTCGTGGCGTCCTTCGCCGACCTCACGGTCCTGCCCGTGACCCTGGACCGGAGCCCGTCATGACCGTCGACCGCGACACGGCGGTGGCGGCGGGTGCCCGGATGGCCGACACCGCCCGGCTGCTCGCGGCCCACGGGTGGATGCGCGCGACCTCGGGCAACCTCTCCGAGGTCGTCGCCGCGGACCCGCTACGAGTCACGGTCACCGCGAGCGGCCTGGACAAGGCCGAGCTGACGCCCGATTCCATCGTGGTCGTGGACGGCACCGGCCGACCGGTCCCCGTCGAGGGCCTGCCCCCGCTGAAGCCCTCCGCCGAGGCTGCGCTCCACGCCCACATCGCCGCAGCAACGGGAGCGGGCGCCGTCGTGCACGTCCATGCGCTGGCGGCCGTTGTCGCCGGCCGGCGCTGGCCCAAGGGCGTACGCGTGCAGGGGTTGGAGATGCAGAAAGCGCTCGGCCGCGCGGCCGACGACGACCTCCTCGTCCCCGTGATCGCCAACAGTCAGGACATGACCGAGCTCGCCGACCGGTTCGACGACGCCTACGACCCCGCCACGCCCGGCGTCGTTGTCGCCGACCACGGCCTCTACGTCTGGGGGCACGACCTCGTCCAGGCCCGCCACCGGACGGAATCCCTCGAGTGGCTGCTGTCGTTCCAGGTGCAGACTGCCTGAACCACCTGATCGATCGACGAAATAGGAGGATCGCGTGACCCTGCTCACCGTGTACACCGATGGCGACGCCCCCGAGAAGGTCCTTGAGTCCGAGGAGGCGGCGGACATCGCGCTCGCGCTCAAGGAGATCGACGTGCGTTTTGAACGCTGGGAGGTCGCCGAGGAGTTCGCTGACGGCGGCGACCAGCAGGCCATCCTCGACCACTACCGCGAGGACGTCGCCCGCATCATCGAGGCCGAGGGGTACGTGCTCGTCGACGTCACCCAGCTGCACCGCACCGAGGACCAAGGGTGGGAGGAACTGAAGACTGCGGCCCGGAACAAGTTCCTCTCCGAGCACACCCACGACGACGACGAGGTGCGGTTCTTCGTATCCGGCAGCGGCATCTTCTACCTGCACACGCAGGGCAAGGTGTACGCCGTGCTGTGCGAGGCCGGTGACCTGCTGAGCGTCCCCGCCAACACCACCCACTGGTTCGACATGGGGACTGACCCCGGCTTCACCGCCATCCGCTTCTTCCACGACGAGGACGGGTGGGTCGGCAACTTCACCGGGAACCCGCTGGCCGAACGGATCCCCAGCTACGACCAGATCGCCGCGGCACGGGCCCGCCCGCGCTCCTGAGGCCCTCGATCGAACGTCTGCGGAGCCGACCGCCTCACCCGGTCCGGCCCCATATGGCTCGCCTGCCACCGGCCCGACGGCAGCTTTCGCACGTGGCCGAAGCCGCGCCGGCGGCTCCGCCCACTCATGACGCACCCTGATCCGGTGTGGGCCATGCGAATGCTGCTCCAAGGACGTGACCAGTCCCTCGCACTGAGCACGCCGGCCCGTCGCGCGATCTGGGCGACGGGCTCCCCACGACTGGCTTTGACTGGCCCGTGGAAGACGCTGGCGCACACCATCCTGCGCGAGACCGCGCGCGACGGGCGGCCGATCCCCCAGTGGCTCGCTGCCCCCCTGCCGCTACGCGAGCCCTGGGCCCCACTTCCGTTGAGGCCGGGGCGAGCATTGGACGATGGCCTTGCCGCGCTCGGCATCCAGATCAACGAGCGTGAGCTGGTCACGGCGTGAGCTTCGACCTCGACGCGGCCCAGATCCGCCAACTGCTGGACGAACTCGACCAACGCCTCGGCGCCGCTGGGATCGCGGCGACTGTCTACGTCGTCGGAGGCGCGGCGATCTCGCTACACCTTCCCGACACGGACCGCCGGACCCAAGACATCGACGGCATCACTACCGATGACCGGGTCGCCCACATCGTTGCGCAGATGGCCGACGAGCTCGGCCTGCCCGAGGGGTGGCTCAACGGAGCCGCCCGCCCATTCCTCCCGCCCATCCCCGCCGACGCCCTCACACCACCCAGCTCCCCAGGTCTGCGAGTTCAGTTGGCATCACTCGAGCAGTTGCTCGCCATGAAGCTGGCGGCAGGCCGAGCACGCGACCAAGCGGCGGCGTACGTACTGACGGTCATGCCGATGAGCGGACGCACAAGAACGGTGAGCAGCCGCGTCCTGGTCTGCTCGGGCAGCATCAGAACGGTGTGGTGGTCAACGCCGCTGCCTGTTGAGAGGTGCGGGCCCAGGTCTCGAGTCCGGCGAGCCAGCCGGTGGCGCCGATTTCGGCGTACTTCGTACGGGCGGCGTCCAGGAGCGGCACGGCCTCTTCGGCGCGGCCTTGCGTGGCCAGCCACCGGCCGAGCTCCTCCTGCGCCTGCGCGTGGAAGCCCGCGGCCCCGAAGGCCGCCAGCGCATCGATCCCGGCTCGCATCTCGGTCTCGGCCAGCTCCGGGTCGTCGCCGCGGGCGGCGGCGAGCAGCCCGCGCAGGCGGTGCCACTGGGCAGCGACAACGGGTGGCCGTTTGCCGGGCAGCGCGGCGGTGACCGGCGCCAGGAGTCGCTCGGCGAGGTCGAGCTCGTCGACAGCCAGTGCTGCCAGGACGGACTGGGGCCAGAGGAGGAAGAAGTCGTCGTCGAGGCCCGCGGCCGCCAGCGCGTGGTCGACGACAAGCGGAGCAAGACGTGTCACCTCGTCGTGGTCGCTCGCCGCGACCGCTCGAGGCAGGTCCGCGCTGCGCAACCACGCCAGATGAAGCTCCGAATCGGTGTGGTCGTCGCTGCTCTCGATGCGATGCGGAAGAGGTTGGCCCTGAGCCTCGGCGAGCCAGACCTCGAGGGTTCTCCACGCGATCCGCGTCTGGATGTCATTGCCCTGCAACCCCTCGGCCATCAGCAGGGCGACCTCCGGGAAGCGGCCCGAGCACCACAGCCCGACCGCTTTGTTGATCACGGCGACCTCCAGATAGATCTGCAGACCTGCTCGGCGGGCCACTTCATAGGACTGGTCGGCGTACCGGAGAGCTGACGTCAGGTCGCGGCTGTTCTGGAACGCACTCAGGTTGTTCGTGGCCCGGGCCAAGGGAAAGGGGAGATCACGCTCGCGTGCGAGCGCTGCTGATGCCTCGACCAGGATGATGCCGGCGCGGTTGGCCCCGACGGCGAGGTACGCCGTGCCGAGCGAGCCCAGTGCGGTCGCCAAGGCCACCGGGTCGTCCAGCGCCTCGGCCAGGGTGACCATCTGCCCGGCGTACTGGATCTGTACCTCGAGGTTCCCAAGACCTGCGTGCGCCGCGGCCAGGCCGCGAGCCAGCTCGAACCGGGCGAGCTCCCCTCCGGCCATGCCCTCGAGTGCCTGCCACCGTGGTTCGGCGATGGCGACTGCGGCCGCGTGGTTTCCCCACATGGCCCAGGCGACTGCTGCCGCCGCGCGTGCTGCGTTGATGGGGTCGTGCACCCGGTCGAAGAGGTCGAGCGCGGCTTCGCCATGTGCTTGCGCCTCGGACGCGTGCCCGGCGTCGTCGGCCACCTCGGAGGCGCTCAGGTGCAGTCGCGCGCGGTCGGCGTCGCCCTGAATGGAGTCCAGGGCCATCTCGAGGAGGCGTTGGGCCTCACCGGGGGCGCCGACCCGGCGGGCGCGGGCGGCGGCGCGTTCGAGGTAGGTGCACGCGCGCGCGGCCAGCACCCCGCTGTCGGGGCCGTGGTCCGGCGCCCACTCGACGGCGTCGAGGAGGTGACGGGCGATCACCACAGCGAAGTCGTCACCAGGGTCGGGCAGGGCCGCCAGGTGCTCGGCGGCTGCGAGGTGGCGGGTCGTGCGGTCGCGGCGAGACTGGGTGGTGTAGGCGACTTGTCGGACCACCGACTGCACGAACCGGTACTGACCGCGCTCGGCGCTGAAGCGGTCGGTCTGCAGGGTCACGATCTCCTTGCGCCGCAGCGAGTCCAAGAGGCTCTGGACCTGCTGCGGGTCGGCGCCCAGAGCCACCAACCCGTCGACCGTGAACGACGCTCCTAGGACACTGGCACCTGTCACGAGAGCCTTCTCCTCGGGCGCCAGCGAGTCGAGCCGGGCAGCGACCAGCGCCTGCAACGACGCCGGGGCGCCGATCGCATCCAGGTCGAGGGTGGAGGTGTCTGCGGGAACGTACTGTCCCTCGTGGGGAATCACCAGGTCGCGGTCGATCAGGGCGCGAACGGTCTCCACCGCATAAAGCGGGATCCCGTCGGCACGTGTCACGAGAGCTTGACGGGAAGCGTCGGGCAGGCCGGCGACGAGCCCGTCGACCAGACGGGCCATGGCCACGTCGTCGAGCGGGTCCAAGCGCACCACGGTCGCCCGCCGACCACCCAGTGCCGGGCGATGGCTCAGGAGTTCGGGCCGGGCCAGGGCCAAAACGAAGACGGGCGCCTGGGCGGTGGCCAGCAGGTGGTCGAGGAAGTCCAGCAGCGAGTCGTCAGCGTGCTGTGCGTCGTCGATCACGAGCACCACGGCGCTCTGGCCCTCCGCGAGGTGCTCGAGGAACGCCGTCCAGGCCGTGAACAGGTCCTCACGGGCGAAGGCGCCGGTACCGCCGGCGCCCAGCAGGACGGCGAGCCGAGGGCGCAGCCAGTCCTGGTCGGCGACGTTGGGGACCAGCTCGGCCAGTCCGGCGTCCAGCCGCTCAGCCACGACGTCGCCAGTGTCGGCCTCGAGCAGCCCGAACCGAGTGCGCAGCGCCTCGGCGAGTGCCCAGAACGCGACCCCGTCGCCGTAGGACAGACACCGGCCCCGGTGCCACCGGATGGTGGCCGCCAGCCCGTCGACGTACTTCTCGAACTCCCAGGCCAACCGGGACTTGCCCACCCCGGCCTCGCCGTCGAGGACCACCAGTCGAGGCCGATGCGTCTCCTCGGTGCCATGGAACAGCTCCTTGACCAGCCGCAGGTCTGCGTCCCGGCCCGTGAACGGCGCCTCAAGCCCGTCGACCCGCTGTCCACCACCGACTTCGGCGACGACGCTCCCGGCGGCCCACAGCCGTACCGGCGCAGCCTTGCCCTTCAGCTGGTGCTCGCCGGTGTCGGTGAAGGTGATCGCGGCACTGGCGAGCAACCTCGTCGCCTCGTCGGCCCAGACGCGGCCGGGCTCGGCCGCCGACTGGACCCGGGCCGCGGTGTTCACAGCATCACCGGCGACCATGCCCTCGGCCGTGGCACCAAGCGTGACTGCGACCTCACCGGTCACGATCCCGACCCGCATCGCGAGCCCGGGCGTCCCGACCTCTTCCCCCATCGCCGCGATGGCGGCCACTAGCTCCAGGCCGGCCCGGACCGCGCGTTCGGCGTCGTCCTCGTGGGCGACCGGCACTCCCCACACCGCCATCACCGCGTCGCCGATGAACTTCTCCACCACCCCGCCATATCGACCCACGATGACCCGGCACCGGTCGAAGTAGGCAGACAAGAGTTCGCGGACCTCCTCGGAGTCCTTGGACTCCGACAACGGCGTGAACCCCACGAGGTCTCCGAACAGCACCGACGTCACCCGCCGCTCCGCGACCGGCGCAGCAGGAGGCGCCGCTGCGGGCGCGACTCGCCAGGCGACGTCGGGGAACGGCGTCCCGCACTCGTCGCAGAACCTGCCACGCTCGGAGGGCGTCCCGCACGATGAACAGGCCCGCGCTCCGATCACGGCACCACATTCAGGGCAGAACTTCGCGCCTGCACGCACCGACGCGCCACAGGCCGAGCATTCGCCATGCACCTGCCGTATCCCCTCAATCCTGGTCGATGCAGTCCCACCGGAGGGTTCGACACAGACGCTACCGGAGAACTCAGCGCGACAAGCCAGTCCCGCTGATCCGATGCCCCGTTGCGGGCTGGCATGGGAGTGGTCGAGCAGGCAGGCATCCACGTCACCGTCACTACCCGCTGACGTAGCACTGCCGGGCGAACGATGCGGATTCACATGGGCGCTACCCGGACGACGGCTCGCCGGACAGCAGCAGGTCCGCGCGCAGTGCCGCATGAGCGGTAGGTCGCCATGCGCCTGACGCCGGTCCGACATGTGATGCGCACGGCATCGACCCGTTTGGCGGATCAGCGAGAGCCGACAGCCCCAAGGTGCGCTCATGGGGAACAGGGCAGCCGGGCCGCGGTGTCGGGGTCCGGAGCTGCGGCCACGATCTCCAAGGTGTCACCGGCGTCGAGCTCCGAAAACGCCTGCAGGGCAGCGGGGAAGAAGTCCCGCAGCGTCGAGCGCAGCCGCAGCCCGTGCCGGGTCCGCTCCCACACCAGGTTCTGGTGCGTGCGGGCGGCGAGCTTGATGCCCTCGGCCAGGGCGCTGTCCCCGGCCACGGCGCGGTGGTGGGCACGGTCCACCCGCACCATCTCCGCCAGCAGGTCGCATC
This sequence comes from uncultured Actinomycetota bacterium, assembly GCA_963695175.1. Taxonomy (GTDB): domain Bacteria; phylum Actinomycetota; class Actinomycetes; order Actinomycetales; family Dermatophilaceae; genus Fodinibacter. Next base: position 873,606 of record CAVOGG010000004.1, on the reverse strand, counting down.
GGCCGCGTCGGACTTCGCCCCCGAAGTCGAGTGCCGCTCCCGGTAACGGGCCACCGACAGCGGGTTGATCGCGTACACCGTGTACCCGGCAGCGACCAGCGCCGCACCTGTCGAAGAGCTTGGACGCCGGCGACGTATAGCTGCCAATCGCGGCATGGGCGTGCCCATCAAGGCGCAGGGTCACGGCGCCGCTTCACCATGCCTGTGGCAGTCTTGAGCGGCTACGGTCGTTGTGTGTTCGGTAACCCGCTCGGGCTGATCCTGCCTGTACTTCTCATGATCGTGCCCATCGTGGTGGCCTACTTCGTCATCCGGCTAGCGGTGCGTCACGGCGTGGTCGACGCACAGCGTCAGCTGAGCCGAGAAAAGCCTTCGTGGGCCCATCGTCCAGACAGCAACGGCGAGGGCGGGAACGTGATTTCCAGCGGCACTCCTGGTTCGAACTGACGCGCACGCTGCGCGGCATGTCCGGTAGCGGGAGACGCCGCTCAGTGGCGTCACCGTCCGGGCTACGAGGCTTCAGGACGCCGCTTCACCAAGGCCCGCGCGATCCCGAAAACAGCGGCCCCCAGAATGAACGCCCCTCCGACGAACAGGGCGGCTTCGGCGGGGGTTGGCATCAGTGACATGGGGCCTTCCTACCACCGGAATTGAGCTCCCACGTGGGGTCGGCGGAACGCGTCGTGTCTTCTGGAACGGCAAAGCATCTTGCCGCGCGATACGCGACAGGCGCGGACATCAGCATGCTGCGGCACCGTTCCGCAGACGTGACAAACTCCACTGGTGGACAGCGAGGTCACAGTTGACGGGAGGCGGTTCAGCGTTACCCGCATTCCTGGCGGAATTGATGTGACCCTGCTGACGGGCCCGAGCGCTGGGCGGGGGTTCACCATGGGCGGAGAACATGCCCACCAAGCTCGGATTCTCGATGCCTGCCGGCGCTTCCTTGCGGCCCTGGATGAGTCCACCGGCTATGTGGGCTAACGGCCCGCCAACGAGTCTTGCGGCTCCCCGAGAACTTGCTCCGTGCGGCAAATGCGGACGTTTACGTCACGGGCTGCACTTGGCCGCTGAGGCTCTCCAGCGGTTTCCACGTGACCGGGACTCTTCGCATGAGGAGAGCACAATCGAGCTGTGCGGTGCCTGGTGGGAAGAGGGTGGGATCGTCGAAGAAGGACGAGGACGCGTAGTCGACCGACGTGGGCTCGACCCTCCAGGCTGAGGTCTTCAGCCCTAGCCCGTCGAAGCGTTGGGGCTGGCTCGTGGCTGAGTAGCCGGTTGATCCTGCCTCGAAGAAGCCGGAGGCTTCCCGGGTGTCGCCGAAGAGTCGACTTCCACTGAGTCGTTCGGCGACACGCACGGAAACGTCGACCTGGGTTGAGCCGTCGACGGAGGTGAATGCCACAGCCACGTGATCGTCGCCCTCGTCGACGGTGAACCGGGCCCGATGGTGCTCGCCGGGGTAGATACGGCCACCGAGGACGATGTTGGCCCATGAGTCGCTGTCTCGACGTGGGATGTACACGCCGATGCGCGGCCCTAGCGGGGTGTCCCATTCCACTGCGACGCGGTGGGCCGCGTTCTCGCTGCGCAACCCAAGCGGTGCCGGCAGGTGAATAGGCCGCATGTGTCCCAGACGGATCAGGCAGATGCCGGCTACCGCTGAATCACCGACGAGCTGTGGCCGAAACGGTGCGGGCAACAAGCCCGCTACCACCTCGGGGTCGACCCGGTAGTTCACCAACAGGCGGCGCTCGATCTCACCTTGAATCTCAGGTAACCGCATAACCGCCTCCAACAGGATGGACTCTCAGCCCGAGAGTAGGCGTTGCTCCTGCTGAGGCGCCGGTCAATCCCGAGCAAGCGCACCCGTCGCGGCGTGAGAGTGCGTGGTACTCACGCGACCATCCCGCGAATGAAGTTGGAGCTTGAGCGGCCGTGCGGCAACAGTGGATCTCTGCTGCTCAGCCGGAGGCTGCAGGTGGGATGACTGGGTCAGGACGGTTGAACGGCAGCCGTAACTGCCCGGCTCGCGCGCTTACGACCTCAATCGCAGTACGGCGACCTCTGGATAGTCCTCGGGCGGGCCGTAGCCGTGCTCTACCAGCCAGCGGACGTTGCTCAGACATCGCAACGACCACCACGCGCGGATGAGGTCGCGGTCGACGTCGTTGCCGTAGCCGGCGATGACGTCGCCGAGATGCTCGGGGTGTCCGAGGGTCAGGGTGGCGAGGTCGAAGAGCGCGTCGCCCCGGGCTCCCTCGGACCAGTCGATGAAGCCGGTGACCTCGTCGCCGGCGACGAAGACGTGGTCCACCTGCAGGTCCCCGTGAATGAAGACCGGTGTCCACGGCCGTAGTGCGCTCTCAGCGAGCCGGCGGTTCCGTGTGACTACCTCGGCGGGAAGGACGTCGTTTGCGACGAGCCATTCGCACTCACGGGCGAGGTGCGATGCAAGCTCGTCGAGGTTCCGACCGGGCCATGGTGGCAGCGGCGCCTCGTGCAGCGCCCGAACTGCGGCGCCGGCCGCGGCCCACGCCGCCGAGGATGCGGTAGACGGATCGCCGAGGTGGCCGAGTGCCGTCCCCGGCAGGGCGCCCAGCGCGAGCACGGGCGGTTTCCGCCAAAGGATCTCCGGGGTCGGGATCGGCGCCATCGCCATCACCTCAACCTCGACGTCGGTGCGGGTTTGATCGGCGTCGATCTTCAGGAACACATCGCCGACGCGCAAGGTTGCGCGCTGGCTATGGGCGACTACAACCTCGACGTCCGCCACGTCAGCCATGATCGCGGGCATTGAAGACCGACGTAACCCCCACCTTGCGACGCGCAACGGCGCGCCTCGGGGCGTTCCGTCGAGAACCTGTCCGTACGCTCATCGGCGTACCGTTCACGCTCGGCGCCAGATCCGTGCGAGCGGGCCGCCCTCACCGCGGCTAGACGCGGACGTTGAGCAGCGGGCCGCGCTCACACGCGAGGGCCTACTGTTCCCGTTGCCGCAAGTCCTCACATCGGGGCGGCCATGTAACTGGTGTCGCCCCGAGCCTGGTGGCTCGTCGCGCACCTTGGCGCACCGAAGGCACTTCAGGAAGTACCCATCGGGCTGCCTCGGTAGCGCACCCCCTTCCAGTTTGTGGCCGGCCACCATGTACAACGCTCGCTTCATCATGGTCCGACTCCCATCGACGGCCTGCGAGTCACGATCCGCTTCTCCATCGAACGCCGTCACGAGGTCCGGCAGCCAACTGAATGGGTCTGCAGCAGACGCACGCGGCCGGCACCGATACCTACACGCTGTATTACGACCTGGTCATTCGGAGCCCCTAAAGTGATCGTCCGCCACAAGGCGCGATCATCCGTAGGACCGCGCGAGATCAGCGGCATGTACGGACGGTGGGCGGCTCACTGTGGCGTGGGTGGGATACCACTCGGGGGCGTCTTCAGCATGATCAGGGACGACGCCCGGCCTTGCGCCCACGACGCCCCCAGCCATCCGAGCCCGATCGTGAGGGCAACGGCACCCATGATCGCCACCAGGTCGTCAAGTCCGGTGACAAGCAGCAGCGCACCCGCTGCCACCCAGACAATCCCCCCAATGACGACGTACGCGACCAGCCAGACGGCAAGGAGCACCGCCGCCTTCATCTTGACGCTCACAGCCCCATCTTGCCGGGCTTGCCGCGCTCCGCGAGCAACTCGTGGCCCTCCAGCAAAACGCGCGTGGCGCAGAGGCCGAAAGGTTGAAGGGGTACATCGCCTACGCCGACGCGCTGGGCCCTGTGAATCGTTGGGCGGCGGACAACCGCCAGTAGCCTCACGTTCGCTCGTCATGTTCGTCACGCCCTGTCCGCCGCATGTCCGGAAGTTGACGGCCCGCGGCGCTGCCGGCCCCGCTGGCCGCCGCGTACATTGGGTCGATCACCCCGACCCCAGGGAGCAAGCCAGCATGACCGGCATCGCCCTCGTCACCGGCACCTCCAGCGGGATGGGTCTGGTCGCGGCTGTCGACCTCGCTCGGGCGGGGATGACCGTTGTCGCCACCATGCGTGACCCACGCCGTGCAGGCGCGCTGCAGGAGGCGGCAGGTGCCGCGGGAGTTGAGCTCGACGTCCGGCAGCTCGACGTCACCGACGAGCCGGGGATGACGGCCTGCGTGGAGGGTGTGCTGCGTGATCACGGGCGTATCGACGTGCTTGTGAACAACGCCGGGCGCGGGTGCATGGGAACGGCCGAGCAGCTGAGCATGCACACGGTGCGTGAGCAGCTCGAGGTGAACTACTTGGGCGTCGTCGCCCTCACCAAGCTGGTGCTCCCGGGGATGCGCGAGGCCGGCTACGGACGCGTCGTGACCGTGACGAGCGTGGGAGGGGCGGTCGGGCAGCCGTTCGCGGACGCCTACTGCGGGGCCAAGTTCGCGGTCGAGGGGTTCATGCAGTCCCTGGCCGTGGTCGCCGAGCGATTCGGCGTGTGGGTGTCGGTCGTCGAACCGGCGGCGGTGGCCTCCGACTTCGTCGGCAACGTAGCGCGCCCGCCCGAGGAGCCCGGGCCCTACGCCGGGTTGCTGGCCGCCTATGTCGCCCGCACCCAGGCCGCTTTCGCCACGGCGCAGAGCGCCGCCGATGCGGGAGCGGCCATCGCGGCGTGCGCCACGGCCGACACGTATTCATTCCGGTGGCAGACCTCGGCCGGTGCAACCGCTTTCGTCGGCATGTCGCTCGCCGACCTCGATGGTGAGCGTGTGCTCGGTACCACCCGCACCTGGATCTCCTGAGCCCGTTGCTTGAGGCGGAGTGCTGATCACCGGTCCCTGACCGCAGCTTCAGCCGCCAGGAACCGCTCCTTACCTGCGGCATGTGCGTGCGAGCGGATGTCAGCGCTCTGGCGGTTGCGCCATGCTCGAGCCGTGACCCCGAAAGACGAGGCGATTCTCTTCGCGGAACGAACGCTGGCCGTGCGTTTCCCCGCGGACTACACGAGCTGGCTGCAGGACAACGACGGATTGGAGGGCGACCTCGGCGGGTGCCACCTGTCGCTGTACGCGGTCGAAGAGCTGGTCGAGCTGAATCGTGACTCCGCGGTTGCCGAGTTCATACCAGGGCTGATCCTGATCGGAACTGACGGCGGCGGCGAGGGAATCGGGCTCGACCTACGCGGCGCGGACTCCCCCGTCGTGCTGGTGAACCTGGACTCCCTTCGGTGGGACGAAGCGATCTACCAAGCCGCGTCGTTCGCCGTGTTCCTGGACGAGCGCATTCGCGGCCAACCATTCCGTTGGGATCACACATAACGTCCACGCGCTCCGCGGCATGACCCGGAACCCAGGGGGCGCCTCGCAGGCGCCTATGCGGGCTCGAAAAGTGCGCGCAGCGTGCGAGCGGTGTGGTCGAAGAACTCCAGAGTGACTTCGGTTGCCACCCCGGCGGACCGAGCTGACTCGGTCAGCAGTTGGAGTGTCTGGTCCAGGTCGCTGACTCCTGGTGGTGGACGCAATAGCCACACCCGCCCGGGAGGCCGCGGTGGCAGTCCGAACGATCGGATGACGTCCTGCTCGCTTGCCTCCACCTCGAAGTAGTCCGCGGCGCCCCAAGGCAGACCGTCCCACTGGCCGTTGATCATGGTGCGAAGTTCTCGGATCCGGTTGTCGCGAACCCAAGCCCGGGACTCGACCGGCCACACCGCCGGAAGGAAAAGCCAGAGGGGCGCATCGGGCGCGACCTCGAAGCCGTCCTCGCGAGCGGCCACCGCCAACGACAAAGTGCGTGCATCATCTGTCCTCACCGGCACCTCCCCGGCGTTCTGCTCACGCACCTTCCCGAAGAAGCGCGCGTCACTGGAGGTTCCCTCCCAGGTGTTACCCGACATGCCGCTCAGCATCGCAGCGTCCATCAGGTAGCGCGAGGGTCTTCACCAACGGCGGCAATTCCGGACGTCGCCGGATCTAGGTCATCGGGGCTGTTGACCGGCATCGAGCTCAGCGAGCAACTCAGGCGCAACGGAGGCAACCCCTCGGGGTATCCGGTCACCCGCAGGGAAGATTAGTGGCGCACCGCGACGCTCCAACATGGTGCGCATGGGCTGCGCGTCGAGGTCTCTGAGCACGGCCGTGGCACGCCTCGCCTTCAGGTTGAGAAAAGGCCGGAGGCGGAGGGCGGCCGAGGGCTTGGGATCGTGGACGAGCTCGCCACCCGTGGGGGGTGGCACCGCGCACAACGGGTCGGGCACCACCGTGTGGTTCGAGATGGACGGTCCAGGAGGCGACGCTGGGTTGTCACCGAAGCGCAACGCGCTTTGTGTTCGGCCAGCCCGGCCATCGGTACTCTGGCCAGCGATGCTGTCGCTGGGTCGCGACCGGTACCCCACGTCATCACGTTGCTGAGTTCCGAGGGCATATGCGCACACCACGCCTGGGCGGTGACCACGCCGGGACCGCGGCTTTGCTGGCGATCGGGTGGCTGCTGGGGATGATCGTGCTGGACCTCGTACTGCCGAGCGCCGTGGTGCCCGACCCCCTCTTTGCCATTGCCCCACTGATCGCGTGCAGCGTTCTGTCCCCACGGGTGACCGCTTCGTTCGGTGTTGCCGCGATCCTGTGCTTGGTGTGGTCGGGGTGGTGGAACCACACCTGGGACAGTCCACAACAGTGGATACGGCTACTCGACGTGGTTCTGGTCAGCGTCGCCGCTGTACTGCTCGCCACCGTCCGGGTCCACCGCGAGCGTCACCTGACCCGGGTCACCGCCATCGCGGAGGCCGCACAGCGGGTCATCCTGCCGACCGTGCCGGCGAGCACCGGGAACGTCCGTGCGGCGTCCCGGTACCTGTCCGCCGCGGCGGACGCGGTCATCGGCGGGGACCTGTACGACTGCAGCGTCACCCAGGGCTTCACCCGGTTCATCGTCGGCGACGTCCGCGGCAAGGGACTCGAAGCCGTCGAGCAGGCCGCGCGCGTGATCCGGGCCTTCCGGCAGGCCGCGGCCACGAAAGCTACCCTCGCCGACGCGGTCCACGACATGAACTCCTACCTCACCCCCTTCCTGGGTCCAGAGGACTTCGTCACGGCACTGCTGGTGGACCTGACCTTCCCCGAGACCATCATCGTGACCAGCTGCGGCCACCCGCCCGCCATCTTGGTTCGACCCGACGGCTCCGCGACCTTCCTGGAACCGCCCACCGGGTTGCCGCTCGGCATCGGCGACGACGCCGTGGAGGAGAGCTACCCGTGGGCACCGGGAGACCGGCTCCTGCTCTACACCGACGGTCTCAGCGAAGCCCGAGACGCCGACGCCGAGTTCCTGCCCCTTCTGGACATCGCCCCGATGCTCGCCATGGGCAACCTGGAGCACGCCTTGGAGGCGCTGCTGTCGCGGGCCAAGTCCCACGTGCCTGATGGGGCGCTCGGTGACGATCTGGCTGTCCTTCTGCTGGAGAACACCGTGGCGCCAGTCGCGGCGTCCACCGTCCGTTGAGACCACCCGACACCCGCGTGGGTACGCAGGCTGTCCGGCTGGCGATCGGATGACGCCTCAGCAGGACTACTCGCGGTCGCCGTACTGGGCAGCCTTCCTTCGCTCAAGCCGCCAGTGGACCTCGCGCGTCTCCGGGTGACGCCACTCGCCCATCCGGTACTCGAAGCCGGGAAGCAGAACGATCGGCTTCGCGTCCGGCAGGGACGGTGCCACCACACCAACCACCATCTTGGCGTCGAGCGGGATGAACGGCGACCGCGCCGGGATCGGCTCGGTGATGACCTCGACAGGTTCTCCATAGGGGCGCGCCATGAGGCCGGAGGGTATCACCATGTTTCCTGAGGAGTTCCATAGACACCTATTAGGTGAGCAGATAGAGTCGTGAGAGGATCCTACTGCGGTGCACTCTGCACCACACCCAGGCACCAGGAGTAGGCCCATGTGCTCGACAACACCGTTCGAGCCGCCGAAGGTCTCGCTGGGCCGGGTGGACTCACCATGAACCGGTTGCATGAGGGCTTCGTGCTGGGGGGCAGGTACACCCTCACTACACACATTGCCTCCGGTGGCATGGCTGATGTCTGGGCCGGCCGTGACCAGGTGCTCCGTCGAGACGTCGCGGTCAAGGTGATGCGCCCCGACGTCGAGCACGAGAAGCTGTTCTCCCTGCGGTTCCGCGACGAGGCAGTGCACTCCGCCGGGCTCCTGCACGCCAACATTGCGACCGTCTTCGACTACGGCGAGGACGACGGGTTGGCCTATCTCGTCGTGGAGCTCGTCGACGGCCAGCCGCTGTCCGCGATGCTTCGTGAGCGCGGCCCGCTGCCGCACGCGGAGGCCCGTTCCATCATGGGCCAGGCAGCGCTCGCCCTGGGAGTCGCGCACAAGGCCCGCGTGGTGCACCGCGACGTGAAACCGGCCAACATCCTGATCCGCCGGGACGGGTTGGTGAAGCTCACCGACTTCGGGATCGCTCGGGCCCTGGACGCCTCGGGGCACACCCTGCACGGTGAGCTGCTGGGCACTCCCAACTACATGAGCCCCGAGCAGGTGCTGGGACAGGCCGCCACCGGTGCCAGCGACCTGTACGCGTTGGGGGTCGTCGCCCACGAGATGCTCAGCGGGCAACGGCCCTTCGACCGCGAGACACCGTTCGCCACCGCCTTCAGCCACGTCCAGGATCCCCCGCCACCTCTGCCCGGTGGCCTGCCGGAGGATCTTGCCTTGGTGATCGAGGACTGCCTTCACAAGGATCCACAGCAACGACCCCCGCACGCCACGGCCGTCGCGCTGAGACTGGGCCTGGGTGACAACGAGGTCATGGGGCTGGGTCTGGGTCTGGCGTGGTCCGCGGACGACAGAGGCCCCCGCGGTGGCAGCACGACCGATGCCTCGCCCAACACGATACCGATCGGACTGAGCGGTCTCGCGCGTCGCCAACCCCGTGACGGTCTTGAGCTGGCCGAGTAGATCGAACCACCTGAGCCCATGGTGCCGCACTGCGCCTGCTGGGACCCGCTTGCACCACCGCTGGAACCAGGGAAGGCCGTCTTGCTGCCGCTGTCGTCAGATGGGTCGACAAAGCAGGAGCCCCCGTATGGGGTGAGCTTCTCGACCTCGCAGTGGCGATGGCAGACCTCGCGGACCGGGCCACCACTGCTGAGGGCATGCCGGCATTGCACGACTAGGCAAACCTCACGGTGGAGCGGGTCCCGTCGGCGGCTGGGCGAGCCTGACGGTGTTGCGGGCGAGGAAGTTCCGCACCGAGGCAGCCACTCACCCTGGTGCAACAAAGCGGACTTTCTGCAGTACGAGATGGGTTTCGGCCCGTGCGTGGATGCCGTGCGCGACGACTCCGTCTACGTCAGCGACGACGTGGTCGGCGACGAGCGGTGGCCGACGTGGGTGCGCGGGTGCACGCCGAGCAGGGGGTGCGCAGGCTGCTGTCGCAGCGCCTCCGGCTTAGTGGCGACTTCGGCAGCATCGCCGCGCTGAACATCTACTCCCACGCCGCCGACGCCTTCGAAGAGCACACCCGCGCAGTAGGTCTGGTTCTCGCTAACACACGGCGGACTGCTGATGAAGACCCTGCTCGCCAGTGACCGCGCACGGAACCTGAAGCGCGCCCGGGAGACCAACCGAGAGATCGGGGTCGCCATCGAGTACTCATGCACCGACACCGACTCAGCCGCACGCAAGCGTTCGACGTCCTGCGCGCGGCCAGCCAAGACTCCAACCGCAAGCTCGCCGACATCGCGATCGAGGTCGTCGACACCGACACCTTGAGCATCCGCGGTTGGCCCGCGAAACCAGAAGCCGGCTCGGCCACCGGGTCAGCGCCGGCCTGATCACCGGTTCATCACTGTGCATTGCAGACCGCACACCTGATCGACCGCCGATCCCTCCACGTCACACGCCGATCCCATGAGTCCGCGCCGCCCAACCGTGCGTCTCATGGCCGCGTGAGGCGACCGCCCGGACAGCGGCATAGGAGCGTTCAGACCGCGGCCGCAGTTATCGAGTTCTTGACGTCCGTACGGACGCCGCGCGCGTTAGGAGCCCGACGATTAGCCCGCCGATCAGCCCGAGCGCAGCCGCAGGAATACCGATCTCAAACACTGCGGCCCACGCGGTCGGCGGGTACGCGATCAGGCCAAGGATCAAACCTGCCAGTGCTCCAACGACACCCAGGATGAGGGCGCCACCAACGGCTTGGCGAGCCGGCGACGGAAGCGCTCGAACTCCGACGGCAACCTCCACAACCTTCGCGCGCACAGACACGGACTCAGTGTGGACCATGCGCCCATCGGGTGAAAGGACGTCGGCGACGCCGACTACCCAGGGCGCGGACGATCCGTTGAGACCCATCTCGGCTGAGCACGGTACGACTTCGCAGACGAATCACGGCGCGTTGCATCCGGGGGTATCGCTGGATGCCCTTATCCGGATTTCGGCAGGATCGCTCCCTATCTGCGGCATAGGAAGCAACTTCGTCAGGTGTGACGTAGCCGCATTGTGCAGGCCTTACCGCTGCTTGCCGGCCAAGAAGAGGGCGACCGACTTGTCGATGCGTCGCTGACGGGTCTGCGGCGACTTCGCAGCATTGATGTTGTCGACGTGGTACCGCTGCATGCTGTTGGAGAGCTGGTCGAAGAACTCCCGGGCCGGCGCGTGTTCGTCCATCGCGGCTGCGAAGTCCAAAGGCACCTCTACTTCTCGAGGGGTGTCCGCGACCTTGAGGTTCACGGAGATCGGGTCCCCACCCTTGAGCCCGGTCGCATTGCGAATGGCTGCACTGAGGCCGATCAGGTATCGGCCGCCCATGACCGCGACCGTGCTGCGGTACTCGTGGCCGTTCACGGTGACGATCACCGGAGGCCGCTTTCCACGGCCGAGCTCTTCGACGATCTCTTCGGGCACCTCGATGCCAGTGTTGTTGCCACTAGCGCTCAGGGTGGTCTCGAAGGTCACGCCTTGCTTGTCGGCTGCGTTCATCATCTCTCCGGTGCAGTTCGGTCCGGGGCGAGAAGCCTACCCAGACATCCTCACATCGGCGGGAGCGCCTTCCCTCTCCGCGGCAGTTCCGGACGTTTGAGGCCGTGACGGGAGGCCGTGACGGGATACCGCCGCTCGCTGCATCCTCCACGAGGAAACGAGTGACCTGCCCGGGTGTCAGACCTCGTTGGCCCGCACCAGATCAATCATCGCCTGCGTACCGCGAGCGTCCTCGAGGGTCCACGGGAACTCGAGACCGGTCCGCAGGGTCGCGACGAGGTTCTCGAACTCGAGCACGTACTGACGCACCCCCGGGAACCGGTCGACGCGCGTCGTCTCGCCCTGGTCCAGGTGTACCTGCGCCTCGCCCACGAGCCCAGCGTTGAACGGCGCGGTCACCCGGATCAGTCCCTTCTCGCCCTGGAACGTGACCTCCTGCCGCGGGTACAGACGGGTCGAGGTGAGCGCGCAGTAGCTGAATTCACCGGCAGGCCCGGCCATGGTCCCGGTGACCTGGGCCCACACGTCGACGCCGTGCTCCCTGCGGATCCGCGAGGTGAGCTCTACCGGTTCGGCACGCGCAGCGAACCGTGCCGAGCCGTAGGCGTACACGCCGATGTCCGGGATCGACCCGCCACCGGTCTCCGGACGGTTGCGGATGTTGCCCACGTCCGGCAGGTCGAAGCTGAACACCGCATCCACGTGCCGGAGCCTGCCGATCGCGCCCTCGTCTATCAGGGTTCGAACGCGCTGCCACTGCGGGTGGTGCACGATCATGTACGCCTCAGACGCGAACAAACCGGTCCGGTCACGGGCAGCAATCAGCGCGTCGATCTCCGGCGCGGTCATTGCGATCGGCTTCTCTGTCAGAACGTGCTTGCCCGCCTCCAGTGCCTTCAGGGTCCACTCGACGTGCAGGTGGTTGGGCAGCGGGATGTAGACCGCCTCGATCGTGGGATCGGCCAGCATCGCGTCGTAGTCGAGGTGCACGACGATGTCGGGCGCGAAGGCCCTGAAAGGCTCCGCCTTGGCCGCGGACGACGTAGCCAGCGCTGCGAACCTGGCACCCCGCGCCTCGTGGATCGCCCGGGCAGTCTGGGCAAGGGCGAAGCTCGAAGCGCCCATCACTCCGAAGTTCACAGGTTCCATGTGTCCTCCTCATCATGATCGCCTTAGAGACGAACGAAGTGCGTGAATGCACCAACCGATGGTCGGGCGCTCCCGCCTGCTGCCGCCCTCAACGCGTCCCGTGCCACGGTATGCCGACCCCGCCGCACACGCTGGTGGTCGGACGCTACCGCGCCAACAACGGGCAAGAGCGGACGTTTCTGTGTTGGTGCTTGCAGCAGGCGGTGCTCCGCCTCCGTACCTTCCCGAAGGGCCATCCCGGGGGCAGGATCACACTGGTCCTAGCGGGGGCGCTGGCGGGCTGCGCCGAGAATGGCAACCGGTCGCATCGATCGACAACACGCGGTCGGCGCAGGCCACGCTCGAACAGATCATGAACCGTCTGCAGAACGGTGACGTTCGCAGCGTTGAGGCAGTCATGACGCCGCGGTTAATCGACAACGAGAGGGCCCAAGGCGGCTGGCTCGAGCACCCGCAGCGAATCACCGACTGGCACCTCGCCGGGTCAGACCAACCGCCGGCTGAAGCTGGCCCGCTCGGGGCCTACGCGCAGGCGGTGGACCTGAGGGTTACGTACAAGGTCGCCTCAGGCGATGCGATGTATCCCGGCGACTTTGACATCTGGACTCTGGTCCAGGACGGCAAGGGAGCTTGGCTGCTCGCCGACATCCTCGGGGACCACGGGCTGTAGCCCTCACTGCGGCATGAGAGTGCGGGGGATGGTGCACCAATGCGCCCGCGTTGGGCGCCTGCGAGTACGTATGCCTCTACGGTCTCGGCATGGATATCTTTGCGTACCTATTGCTCAGCGCCCTGCCGTTGGTGGCCGGCTATTTCATCATTCGCTTGGCCGTGCGCCACGGTGTCATGGACGCACATCGCCGGATTCAGCAGCCAGAGGTAGGCCGCCCTGGCCGCTTCCTCCCGTGACTGATTGCGGCGGTTGAGGACCCCGCTGCGGCAACCGCGGCGTGACGCTGAGTTGATCTCTAACCTCAGGGTGTGGCACCCCGAAGGCATTGCACAGTGGTGGCGGATGCAGCACGACTGCGTGTTCGGCATGGATGCGGCGACGGCGCCGCAGCTGCCTGTCGGCTGCTGGGCGCGAGGTGAGCACCGCGGGCAGTGGCCTTCCGGATCGTCGCGTGACGGGCGTACCGGTGAGCCTGCTTCTCGACGTGCTGCTCGTGGTCGCGCTCGGGTGGGTGCTGTGGGTCACCGCCGCGGCGGAGGGAGCCAAGGTGGTTGCGGCCTCCGGGAACGGACGGCCCGGCACGATGGTGATCGAGGGTTTACGGCCCGCTCGAGGCGCGGACATCCCGGTCGGCTCGTTCGTCGAGAACGACCAAACCGTGACCTCGGGAGTCGCATGGCAGGACCGCCCAGCTGCTGTTGGGGAGCGGAAGCAGGGCGTACGGGTCGGAGATCGAGCCTGGGAGCCCGGGGTAAGGGTGGGGCTCGCGGATGTGCTCGTGAGCACGGCGGTCATTGCGCTATTGGGGTGGCGCCTGCTCGTCCTGGTCCGGCGATGGCGTCGCCGGGCCCAGCCCCGCCTTTGAACGGCTCATCCGACCAACCAAAAGGGTTGGCCGGGATCGAACGGGCCGTGCTCGATCCAACGGCGTACCGATCGGCGGCACATGAGGACGGATCACTTCCAGCCGCAAGGACTCCACCGGAGATCCAGTGGGGACGCCTTTCAACTCAGCCAATCAGCCGCGGTTGGCGTTGCCCCCGCTGGAGCGTCTGAGCTGGAGATCCATTCACCGTCAGACGGTGGACTGCCTCACGGCAGCTCTCGGTTGGTGTAGGCCCAATCCAGACCATCTTCGCCTTCGTCGTCCAAGGCGACGTCGCGATGAAGTCCCGCCTTCACCGCGACGTTCTGACTCGCCAGGTTCTCGGGGCGCACACGCGCCAGGATCACCTCGCTCGGCTTCTCGGCCATTACCCAGCTCACAACGCCCTCTACCGCCTCGGTGGCTAACCCACGCCCCCAGGCATCTGGCACCAGACGACATACCAGGTTCAGCACCGACTGGTCCTGAACCGTCATCCGCTTCACCCCGACATAGCCGATGATGCGATCCGAACCACGGGCACGGGCACGGGCACACAGTAGCCCAAGCCGTGTTCATCCCAGTGGCAGATCCACCGGGCTACCAGCTCCGAGGCATCGACCTCGTGGGTCAGCAGGTCGGATGGGTTGTGCACGACAGTTTGCGAGTCACTCAAGATTGCGAACACCCCGGCCACGTCGGCCGGGACGGGCCCATCCAGGCGAAGCCGGTTCGTCGTCAGGTCTTGGGCACCCACTCGCCCATGGTCGCACTCAGGACCCGAGCACAACTGCCCCACCACGCCGCCAGTTGACCCGCCCGGGTCGCAGCAGATCCGGTTGCTTCCTGGGTATCGCATCGCTCAACGCAGGGCGAAGAACGCCATGCACTCGTCGGCCCCAGCAACCACTACCCGGTCCGCCCATCCGGACGTCAGCCACTGCTCACGGGTGAGGCGCATGTGGGTCATTTCTCCGGTTGCGTCGCCGCGCCGGTGTGCTGATACCCCGTTGCTGACGTAGCCAAGTGCCCGAGAGACGCCCAGAGAGGTGTGGTTGTCCGTCCATGCCGAGGTGATGGCGAAGCGCGCGCCGAGTGGACCGAAAGCAAGGGCTAGGACGGCAGCGCGCATCTGCTTGCCCCAGCCGTGTCCACGGGCTTCGACCGTCAGGAACGAGGACGAGTCCACTGTCCGCAGCCTGGCGAAGTCCTCACCTTCCAAACCCTGGTACCCGACGAGCTCACCGTCTCGGAAGACTCCGAAGCTCAGCGCCCACGACTCCGGTCGCCAGTTGCCGCGCGCTCGCCAATAGTCCTGGTGGAGGATCACCCGGCGGTTCCGCTCCGGATCCAGGTCGGGGTAGGTCGTCGCCGAAGGGTCCTGCTCGGCATCGTCGGGAAGGATGGCGGCGAGGGTGCCGAGGTGTGCCTCGGTCAGGTGTTGGAGCTGAAGATCCGCCGTCGTGAGGCGGAGGTCGAACATCGGCCAGTCGCGATGGTCCATCAGCGGACAGTAGACCCGCCTGAGCTGACCGTCACGGCCACGCATCGCCTCATGGAGACAGGGCCATGTCCGACCTAGTCATATGCGCCCTGTTCACCCTCGGCGGCAAATCCGGTAAGGCGTCCAGTGATGGGCGGGCCCACCTGCTGCCGCACGCTGCCCATCGGACCTGCCCCGATGATCGCCGTCCCCGTCCGCGGGAGGAATCGCTGCATGCGTGGCACGGTGGTCCTCATCACCGGTCTGTCTGACCGATGTGAGGAGAGTGAGGACCCGCAGCGTGGAGATCATTCCCGGTACTGGGCTGCCGGTCGCGCAGGTCGGCCAGACTCTGACCGACATCGAGGCGGTCGTGGGCCTGGCCGACGACATTCAGGCCGACCCTGACCGTGCGTACTGGCACCGCCACGTACCCGCCTTCGTCGCCCACTTCGACCGCGACGGGGTGGTCGAGCTCGTCGAGGCGTACTACTCGCAAGGCGACCAGGAGCAGGTCACCTTGGGCGGGGTGCAGTTGACCTTCCGGCTGATGGACGACGTCGTGGCCGACCTCGAGGCGGCCGGGATGCACGCCCGACGCATGGACATCGGCTTCGACTTCGACGAGGGCTTCAGCGTGTGGTCGATGAGCTCCCTGAGCACGGCTGACCTCACTGGGGGTTCGTACGACCCAGATGACGAGCGGTTAGTCGTCGAAGGCGTCGCCGTCGGAGCACCCAGCTACTTCCAGGACCCTGCCCGCCCGTCGACCGACCCTGTGCAGTAGTCCCGTCATCGCTGATGTCCGGGCGTTGAGTGCATTTGTCGCGCCGCGGGGAAATCGGTGCAGCATGAGCCCCCATGTAGATGCAAGGGGGGTTTCCGGGGTGGTGGTCAGCCCACGATTCCCGTGGCCTGATCGCGCTCCGCGGTGGGAGGGTCATCGGCTTCCACCTTCACGAAGGACCGGCCCAGACCGACGAAGACCGCGACGCCGACGGCGATCGCGACCAACCAGGCGACCAGCCAGCCAAGAGTGGTCAGCCAGGAGATGCTCAGCAGCACGCGGCCGAGCAGCATGATGGCCACGAGGGTCACCGCCACAGCGATGAGCGCACGCCACACGGGGTGCTTGATCACGGGTGCCTCCTTCACTTGCTCAGGACGGTGTGCGTCCCGGGCTCTGGCGATGAACCCACAGAACGCGCCAGGTGCTCTCGGTCGGTCACGGCCTCATCGTCGCAGACCGGTTCGACTTCCCACCGCCTGAACGCGGACATCCGCACATCGGCACGATCGATCGCCCTGTCTGCGGCAAATGAGTGCGTTCCGCTGAGACCTACTTGGCCAGCTTCCGCAGACGCTTCAAGGTGGCTCCGTCGGCGTGAACGACCCCAACCGTCTTGTGACGGGGAAAGACTGGACCCCGACCTTCCAGGTCCAAGGCGGTCCTCGCCGCACGTCGAACAGTCTGCCTGTCCCCCGTGGCCTGTGCGACCCGAATTAGTGCCAGGTGCCAGCGGAAGAGAACGCTGGGAAACTGAGAAGTGCCACGTCCGATAAACGAGTTCAGGAGGGCAAGCGCCTCGTCGATGCTTGCTCGGTCGCCCTTGACGATGAGCAGTTCGGCGAGCGAGATCTCGACTGTGTGCGACGTTCCATTCAGCGTCGGAAACTGCGCCAAGAGTCTGCGGAAGTGGGCCTCGGCAGCCGCTGGGTCAGCCTGCGCACAGGAGTCGCCGAGATGCTCCAGGGCTGATGCCTGCTGGCTCGCAGCAAGGTCGTCGGTGCTTTCAAGGACGCGCTCCCACAACTCTCGAGCTCCGTTGGCCTCGCCAGAGTCCGCAAGCGCAAGGCCTTTGATGCGCAGGTACTGAGCGCGGTTGTACGGACGCGCACGCCTCAGCCGCGCCTCGAAGTCCGACTGAGCCTCCGGTGACCAGTCAGGGGAGCGGAACCAGTCGTCATCCACCGAAGCAGTGTCGCAGGCGGGGTTGTGCCATCCGGACCGCCCGATTCACTTCACCGTCCGCGGCAGTTCTGGTTGTTCTTGCGAATCGATGGACACGTCGTGCAGACCCTAGGTAGAGTTAGACCATGGGAACGGGCCCGCCGCGGATGACAGCACCGACCCGGGCCGTGCTCGAGGTGTTCCTCAGCGACCCAGAGGCTCCTCGCTACGGCCTGGAGATCGGTTCGCACGCGGCCCTTCCCAGCGGCACGGTGCACCCGATCCTGGCTCGGCTCGAGGGACTGGGATGGCTCGACAGCGGCTGGGAGGACGTCGACCCTACCGTGGTGGGCCGGCCACGCCGGCGCTTCTACCGATTGACCGCCGCTGGCCTGGCACAGGCTGAGTCGGCCATCGAGGCCGCCGACGCACGCCGCTCCCACCTCAGGTCGCGCCGAACCACCCAGCTCGTGCCTCGCTTCGGACCGGCGCAGTCATGACCCGCCTGGCCCGAGCCCTGCTGGCGGCCGCCGTGCACATGCTGCCCAGCCAGTGCCGGTGGCGCTACGAGGACGAGTTCGACGCCGAGCTGCTCTCGTTGCCTCGCCGCGGCAGGCCCGGCTACGCACTGTCGGTGTTGACCGCGGCGCCCAGGCTCCGCTGGGCGCTGCTGGCCGTGCTTTCCGGCGGTCACGCCTCGCTGCGGTGCTGGCTCGGCAAGCACCATGATCGGCGCTTCCACCCCAACCCAGATGACCACCTGATCATTGCCCTGCAGTGCCGCCGCTGCGGCCGGGTACGTGACCCCAAGCAGTACCTACCGCGGAAGCAGCGCCTCGACGACGTCGCCTGGGGCGGGGTGCTCATCACCGGTCGCTGACCTGATGGCCAGCCGCACCGGACACCCGTCTAGCTATCTGCGGCATGACCGGACGGATCGAAATCACCCAGTGAGCAGGTACTACGTCGTTCGTGGGTACTTCAACATCCCTTCGACGGTCAAGCTGCTGACGAGATCGGCGCGTGATCGGTCATAGGCCCGTAGTTCGGTGTCATCGATTGGTACGGCGGAGAAGAGCGAGACATACCGGTCCTCAAGCTTCACCCGCTTCTCGAAGATCGGGCTAACGTGCCGGCTGGACAGCAGGAGATGTGGGGGGTATCCGGGCGCCCACACTCCATTGGCTTCGATGACGCTGCGACGATCCCTGTCGTTCGCGCGCCGGTGCTCTTCCCTCACCAGATCGCCCAACGACTTGACGAGCTCTCCGGCCAGGTTCATCGTCTCGTCGACTACGAGCACCAGCTCGTAGTGCACAGGTAGGCGTCGCCACATGGAGCGTGCGCGGGGCGAGGCACCACACGTAACAACAGTGTTAGAGGTGTCGGTGGGGAAGTGCTGAATCTGCAGGAGCGCGGAGGCGAGTGCCTTTGGGCGAAGGCGGATGGCGTCGACGTCACGTCCGGTCGCCGCACGCAGGAATTGGGACATCGCCATTTCGACGCCATCAGGTGTCATGTGCGGAGGCTAGTCATAGATGTCGGCGGGCGCCTCCGTCTCCCCTTCCTGTCTGCGGCATGTGCGGACGTTCCCGCATGTCGGATGTTCCTGCTCTTATAGGCCCATGATTGAGGTCGTTGTCGGCGCGCTGGTTCGTGAACGTCTAGTGCTGCTCGCGTATCGGAGCCAGAACAAGCCTGCGTACCCCGCTGTTTGGGAGTTGCCCGGCGGAGTAGTGGAGCCCGGAGAGTCAGAACTTGACGCGCTCACGCGTGAACTGCGCGAAGAACTCGGCGTGCAGATAGCGACTGGATCGGCGTCTCATCTGTGCCGGCTGACCGTAGGACCGGCGGAAGAGCCGGCCCTCCTCAGCGCTTGGCTCGTGCCCGACTGGGAGGGAACGCCGGCAAACGTCGCTCCCGAGGAACACGACGGCATCCGATGGTTCGACATTGACGACATGCCTCCTCCAGTGCACATACCTGTGCGCGCGGCACTGGTTGCTGCGATACGGAGTCATCGCCGCTGAAGTGCAATGCGCTGTCATCGACAGGATCGATCGCCCTGTCCGCTGCATGTGAGTGCGTTGCGTGACGGCTGTTCACTCGTCGGAGCGAGGGATGTAGCCCGTGGGCCACAGCTGCTGCTCCACCGGGAACGAGCGACGCCAGCCGACGTTGTCGGTGAACCGGACGTCCGTGAAGTCGTTCCCGCGCAGCACGTTCGCGCCTTGGTCTGAGTCCCCGAACCACACGCAACCGTTCATCGTCCCCAGGAAGGCGCAGTCCACGAGGCACGCGTCATGCGCGAAGTGCCCTTCTGTTTCAGGAGGCGGTTGCGGGGCGAACCCGAAAGAACATCGCGAGGGCCGCCGTTGAGAGTGCCCACGCGACGCCGGGGGCGGTCCACCAGTCCCCGTGGGACAGCAGCAACAAGACGGCCACGAGCACCTGCATCACGACGAAGACGACACGGAACTCGTCGAACTGTCGGTGCAGCCCCTTGGCGAGGCCAAGGAAGATCGCGGCAATCACTACGCCGAGAGCCCCGAAGAAGGCGGCGATCCCGTACCCGAACCCGGCCCAGGCACCTGTTGTCGGGTACCGATACTCCATCGCCACGAACCGCAACCCGAGGCCGATGACGGCGATGCCGGCCAGACCTTGCACGGTGGCCACCGCCACGACGGCCCGCTCGATCACGGGGACCGGCGGAGGCGACGTCGCGTCGTTGTACCCGAACCTCCGGCGATCGCGCTCTCGGCGAATGTCCTCATCACCGGCGCGAGCGTGAGCCGCACGGAACAGGGCTAGGACCCCGATCGCGAACGGGGCAGCGAGCAGGACACGCACCAGTGGGCTCGCCGAGGCGGGTGCGGCCAGGGCCAGGCAACCTGCCACCACGATGCCCGGCACAGCCCACCGAGCCCAGCCTCGTTCCCAGGGCAGCGCCGCCGCGACAAAGAGGTAGGTGTACGGGACGACGAGTAGGGCCATCAGGCCGAGACCGCTGGAGACCGACGCAGCCGCGGCCCCAGCAGCGATCAGCGGGCCCACCAAGAGCAACACCCACTGCACGGGCCGCGGTCGCCACACGGCGGCGGTCACGACCGCAGCCACCGCGACCGTCACACCTACGTAAAGCCACGCCTCGCTCATCGATCCCTCACCCAGCTCTCGAGCCGCGTCCGCGGGCTATTGCTCTGAGTCTGCACAGCGCGGCGATTCATCGGATGAGCGCCGATACTCACTCCGCCAACAAGTGCCGCGCCCGCCGAACGCACGGTGCGCAACTTCACTTGTCGCGGCATGAGGGGAAGCATCGCCGCACTGTGATCAGGGTTCGAGGAGGGCGGGATCGAACCAGACATCCTGCTGGCCAGGGGCGATGAGGAAGCGCCATCCGGGCGGGAGTCCTAGGAATAGTAGGGCTGCCGGACACCACTCCTCCAGGTGCTCCAAATGAACTGGCTTGAAGAAGTCATCGTCCGCTCGCAGCTCTTCGCCGGCCCAGACATACCAACCGCACGTGTCTGCAGCGGGAGGGTGCCGAAGGCCGTTCACCGGCCACAGCCCATCACGCACGTTGAGAGCCACACCCAGTTTCTCCCCCAGCAACGGCGGGCTCGAGGCAACGCCGTGGAGCGATGCCACCCGTGCCCACTCACCCCACTGGTCGTCGTCGAGCATGGCTCGAGTGAACCAGATCCAACACGAGAGTTGAGGGTGTCACCGACACCCATCGCGGCAGTTCAGTGCGTTTCGGGCCTGGGTGCGCGTCGGGAGATTTCAAGACTGAGTCCTGCGAGGCCGAGAGCTACGAGTAGCACCGACGGCAACAGCAGTGGGGAGCGCCAAGGCTCGCCATAGCTTCGCACGGCAACAAAGACCGCTGAGGCCAGTGCGCCCCCGACGAGGAGTTCGATGATGCTGAGGATCAGCGCGAGGCCGTGACGGTCCCCTGGCGCACTTCGCAGGACCGTGGCTGCCGCGTACGTGAAGACTGCTCCGGCCAGTGCGAGCAACAGCCCCAGTGGGAGAAGCACTTCCCCCAGTTCGGCGCGGGAGTCTGAGCCCGAAACGATCATCACTCCGGCGAAGACGAATGCCGCCCCACCTACCAGCAGGTGGCCGACGCTGATGATGCTTCGTGCGGCGTCTCGGGACCGATGGTCGTTTGCCATGATTCATGGGAGCACAGGAGGGCGACGACGAGCGTGAGCGCGGGTACTTGCCGTCCACCCGGATCCAAGCGGTTTCGGATTCGACAACGACGGCACATCGGCTCAACCGTTCGCGGAGAGCGGCAGATCGGGTAAGCGCCGCCCAGTGACCCGCGAGATCGGGATGACGTGGTGACTCAAGGGGCATCATGTGGAACATGCCGTTCGTGAGCGGGGGAATCCTCGAAGAGTGGGGACCACCCCAGAGAGCGCTCCAAGCCGTCCAGCGAGAGATCAGGGCCTTCAACGGCCGCAGAACCGAGAATGACTACTGCATCGACCTCGCCATGATGACGTGGCACAACCTCCGAGAGCCGCGAGAGCCGCTCGGGGTCACGCCCGGACCGGTCGGTCGCACTCAACGGCGGTTCATCGTGTGGCACTCAGTGCCCCAAGGACTCGACACAGTCAAGCAGGTGCGAGCGTGGCTGGTGGAGGTTCTCCCGGAGACGGAACGGCTCGTACGCGAGTACCTCCCCAGTAAGTCCAAGGCCTACCCCGCTGAGCAGCTGGGCGACGAGGTCACGGCGTTACGCGAGCACCTCGCCAACTTGCCCTAGGCCGCCCTCTCTACATAAGGGGCTCCCTTTCAGCGGCAGTTGCGGGCGGTTCCAAGGACAGGCCAACGACCCTCCGGCTGCTACGGCAGGTCGCAGTGGAGATGCTCGAGCAGCACCTTGTCCTTGTCGGTGTTGGGTGAGACCCACGCCTTGTCATACAGCACCGTCAGCCTCACGTCCTCGGGCCCGCCCACGGTCACGATGTAGGCCTTCTGCGGCCCGCTGGTCAGCTCCACGTCCGTGCCCCGCTCCACGCCACCGGCAACGGTGTCGGCATCGACCTCGTACCCGGCCGTGGCCAAGCACCGACCCAGCGACTGCCCGGTCATCCGCTCCGCCGCCAGGGCCATGCCAGCTGCCCGCTGCTCCTCCTGGGTGGGTGGGCTCGAGCATGCCCCCACCGCCAGGACTGACACGGTGGTAGCGGCCAGGGCCAACAAGGTGCGCACCGGGTGAACCTAGCAACGCGCCGGCCCCATCGCCCGCCGGATCACGACGCCCAGGGCAAGCGCTCATCGGCCGCAGCCCTCGCCACATCCGCTGATGTGCGGGCGCTTCGTCATCACGCTATGACCCCGGTCAGCGGCGATCGTGGAGCAGCGGCCGTCCCGCTATGCCACGATTCGCGGGTGGAAGGTCTC
Organism: uncultured Actinomycetota bacterium; assembly: GCA_963695175.1. GTDB lineage: Bacteria > Actinomycetota > Actinomycetes > Actinomycetales > Dermatophilaceae > Fodinibacter. Next base: position 851,100 of record CAVOGG010000004.1, on the reverse strand, counting down.
GAAGACGGCGTTACTGCAGATTGGTATCCGTCAGAGCACGGCATGCTGCGCTACTGGGATGGAGCCGCCTGGACAGATCACTACGCGCCCATACCTACGGGCGTGGACCCCGGTTCCGCGACGGGGAGACGGCGCGCTCAGGTGGTTGGCACGGTCGCCGTGGCCCTGATTGTCTGTTTCGTTATTGTCGCGCTGGTGTGGGGCAACTCGGTCGATTTCCTCATCGACGACAGCCAACCCGTCATAACGATCACGCAATCTGCGCCCTAGCGCACGAAGCCCCCGAACGTCCGGGACTCGGCACGAGCGAATCGTCCTATCCGCGGCAGACATCCGGTTGCTCACTCGATGTAGCCAGTGCTGGGATCGACTTGGCTCAGGAAGTTGCGGATAGCGTCCTCCAGCTCACCGTCCGTCATGTCGCCACCGCCGTGCCCTGCGCTCCCGAAGCCGTACCCCTCATTCGGACCTGAAGTCCAAAGAAAGTCGAAGACACCCGGCTCGCCCGCTCGCGCGCTGACATCAAACTGCTCACCGTCGACCACCATCCGCTTCACGAGGCGAGGCTACCTATCCGCGGCATTGAGCGGTCATTTGTGAGTAGCCTCCGCCACGTGCAGGAGCAGTGGCATCCCTTGTCCTCTCAGGCCCTGTGCACCAACTGATCCCGCGAGGTCGCTATAACCTCCTGCAGCCGCGCAACAAGCTCTTGGTCGATCGAGCTCGCACCACTCAGGATGTCGACTACCTCTAAGACCTGACCGTCAAGTCCGGGAGGTTCGAACGCCAGGCCCGCTTCAGCAGCGTGGTAAAGGGACGCCTCGACTCGCTGCAGACACCATCCCATGGCCTGCTCGCTGCCCTGCCCACTCTCCAGGGCGTAGGCGAGGGCGTCCACGAAGTCGACCCGAAAAGCCCCCGGGCCGTCGGGTTCCTCCTCGAGCTGTTGCTCCTCGGTCGATGCCACGTCCTCGACCAGGGTCGCGGACGGGCCCGCCTCGACGTCCCCGAGCGCCTGGTCCAACAACCGTCGGCAGGCATCGCCCCGCTGCTGTCCGTGCTCGGTGTCGTCGAACCGCAGGAACGGCTGCAACAGCCACGCGAGGACCAGCCCCAGCACCATCTGCGAGCGCGCGGGCAGTCCCTTCGCCTGCGCCGCTAGGCCGTCACCGTTCATCACTCACCACCACCGAACCAGGAGAACTGGGACTGACTCATCGTCGGCTTGCCCTGGAAACGATAGGGCGCCAGCGGACCCGTGAACTCTCCCCCACTGTCCATGATCGCGTTGGTGCCCATCCCTCGGCCAGATGCCATCCGCTCATCGGCATGTGAGTGCGTTTCAACTCGAGCCCAGCTAGAGGCCGGAGCCTCTCGCCATCGCGGACAGGGCGGCCGCGATCTCTTGGCCTCGGCCTCGCGCGGCGTGCTGATATCGAAGGGCGGCATTGACGCTGCTGTGGCCGAGTCGCTCCTGCAGCTCCGCCAGGGTCTGCCCCTGCCCGTGTCCGCCATCGTCGCGCCCGTGTGTCTGAGGTCGTGCACGCGAAGGTCCGGGCGGCCGGCTGCATCACGGGCCAGCCGCCAGTGCCGGTGCATCGTCGACGGCTGCAGATGCGAAACCCCGTCGCGCCCTGGGAAGAGGAGAGCCCCAGGACCCGGTGCCGTCATCGTGTCGAGGTGGTGGGCGATCGCAGGCACGACATGGGGAGGGATGGAGACCACCCGCGTCCCTGCCGCCGATTCCGGCGTCCCCACGATGGGCTCACCGCCGACCCAGGACAAGGCGCGGACGACGCGCACCGTCCCCGCCGCCACGTCGAGGTCCCGACGGCGCAGCTCGAGCACCTCACCACTGCGCAGTGCACACCACGCGCACAGCAGCACGAGCGCACGCAGCCGTTCCGGCATCGCCTCGACGATCACCTCGAGCTCCTCGATCGTCGCCGGGCGGATCTCACGGGCCCGAGGCGTGCTGGCCGCCCCCCGGATCCAGCACGGGTTGCTGTCGATCACCTCGTCGGCGACCGCCGTGTTCATCACCGCCTTCAGCAGCGCGTAGCTGCGGGCACGCACGGTCGGTTTGTCGGCCGGCAGTCGCGATCACCAGGTGCGAACCACGCTCGGCGTGATCGCGTCGATCGGCACCCGCCCCAGCACCGGCAGCAGGTAGCGACCCAGCAGGTGCTCGTACCCCTCTCGGGTCCGGGGCTTGAGGGCACGCTCCCGCAGCCTACTGCGTGGCGTAGGCGTCGAGGGTCAGCGCCGCCATCCGCGCTCAACCATCACGGGCGGCTGCCACTTCCCCGACACCACTGTCGCGCCGCCGACCCAGCCACCCCTCGGCATCCGCCTTCGCCTCGAAGGAGCGGGGCGCCGTACGCCTGACCAAGTCGGGCCCCAGGTAGCTCGCCTGCCGCCGGCCCGACGGCAGCTTTCGCACGTAGCCGAAGCCGTCGCCACCGCCAGCGCTGCTGCGCGTGCTCAATAGCAGCACAGGACAAGGGTTTTCAGCAAGATCTCCCTTGAGCTGGCGAAGGGACTCGAACCCTCAACCCCCTGTTTACAAGAGCCAATCTGCCATGGCGCTACATCGCCCTGACCTGCAAGAACACCAACCTCCCGGCTCGAGTGCCCCGGATCCTGCCGCCTGCGTGCCATACGAGTGGGCGCCGATGTCCGCCTCTGGCACGGAGATTCGCTGGCACACCGCCTCCGAAGGCGAGCCGCGTGGTCCTCGACCCGGTCAGTCTAGGCCCGCCACGATCTCGCGCCGGCTTGTCGACCGGCATTGCGGACGGGCACACGCGTATACCCATATTTGGGTATACAGTTGCTTGTATGAGTTCAAGGGACCGTCTGCGTATGCGCCTGGCGGCGCTGATCGAGGCTGCCGGTTTCAACCAGAGCCAGGCGGCGCATGCGGTCGGGTGCACGCCTTCGCGACTGGGGGACTACCTGGCCGGTCGCACCGTCCCCTCAGCACTGGTTCTGCTCGACCTCGAAGACGCAGCCGAGCAGGCAGCACACCGCACGTGGATGCGGGCCTCGGATGTCATCGACGCAGTCGCCACCCACTGCGACTCAGATCCGGTGTGGGCCATGCGAATGCTGCTCCAAGGACGTGACCAGTCCCTCGCACTGAGCACGCCGGCCCGTCGCGCGATCTGGGCGACGGGCTCCCCACGACTGGCTTTGACTGGCCCGTGGAAGACGCTGGCGCACACCATCCTGCGCGAGACCGCGCGCGACGGGCGGCCGATCCCCCAGTGGCTCGCTGCCCCCCTGCCGCTACGCGAGCCCTGGGCCCCACTTCCGTTGAGGCCGGGGCGAGCATTGGACGATGGCCTTGCCGCGCTCGGCATCCAGATCAACGAGCGTGAGCTGGTCACGGCGTGAGCTTCGACCTCGACGCGGCCCAGATCCGCCAACTGCTGGACGAACTCGACCAACGCCTCGGCGCCGCTGGGATCGCGGCGACTGTCTACGTCGTCGGAGGCGCGGCGATCTCGCTACACCTTCCCGACACGGACCGCCGGACCCAAGACATCGACGGCATCACTACCGATGACCGGGTCGCCCACATCGTTGCGCAGATGGCCGACGAGCTCGGCCTGCCCGAGGGGTGGCTCAACGGAGCCGCCCGCCCATTCCTCCCGCCGATCCCCGCTGACGCCCTCACACCACCCAGCTCCCCAGGGCTGCGAGTTCAGTTGGCATCACTCGAGCAGTTGCTCGCCATGAAGCTGGCGGCAGGCCGAGCACGCGACGCCGCGGACATCACCGCCCTGGCAACGGTGCTGCAGGTGGACCCGGAGGAAGCGGTCCAACTGACGCTCAAGGCATACGGGGCGGAGGCACTCGAGGTGATGACCAAGCTGGAGGACGTCACGCACGACGCGCAGGCACTCATCCCCGGGCGTCCACGAGACTGACGAGCCGGCGGCACAGGGACACCTCCCCGGCCGGGAGGGTTGCGACGCCATTAGGGAGCGCGCGGAATGCGGCATGTCCGGTTGATGCTTGCCTGCAGGGCATGATGACCACAGGGGGTCTAGGTGGGGTGCGGGCGGTCGACGAGCGCGACCAGCTTCCTCGGGGCCAGGACGCAGTATGACTCGACGACGAGCTCGGCGACCTCGTCCCAGTCGGTGGCGTCGTCGAGCGTGAGACCCATCGCGTCGCGGCCCCAGCCCAGGATGTGGAAGGGCGGGCCCGCGTGCCGCAGCGCCTCGAGCTCCTCGCCCGCGGCGCGGAAGGTCATGACCACATGGGCCCCGTCGACGGGGTCGTCGACCCCGAGGACGTGCGCGAAGGTCCGCGTGCGCACCCGCCACCGGGTGCCTACCCAAGCGTGCTCCTCGTAGGCGTCCGGGAGGGCGAGGCACAGTCGGCGGAGGCGCCGCTCGACGTCGGCGGGGACGTCGTCGGTGAGGCGGCGGACGGGCGCGGCGGCCATCGGCGCAGGCTACGCCGCCCCACCGACGGCCGGGTCGGACCTCGGGGCCGGCAAACGCGGCGCCATCCATTGGCACACCGATCGCGGCAGTTGAGGGCGAGTTGGAACACCGCCGAGCGCACGAGCAGACCGGCCCATCGGGGCGGCCTCGGCCAACTGTCGCCGCGGGTGCGGGGTGTCAGGCGCCCCCGGCGAGGAAGCCGACCAGCGCGGCGGAGGGATGCAGGGCCGTCGAGATGTTCGCCGCAGTGACGAGGGCGAAGGCTCCGGCGAGCAGCAGCAGGCCGACGCCTCCCGCGGCGAGCACCCGGCGCCACGATCGCTGGGTCCGCGCCGTGTGGGTGCGTCGGCGCCACAGCACCACCGCACCCCCGATCAGAACCAAGGTCACAGCGGTTCCCAGCACTGCCATGACCGCGTGGTAGCGCACGAAGTCGGCCCGCAGCACCTCCGCCGCAGGCGTCGAGGCACCGCTTCCGACCACCTGCCGCGCCTGCTCCACGACCGGTTCCAGCGGGCCACCTGGGTCAGCGAACGACAGGACCCCCAGCACCGATGACAGCGGAGCCACGGCACCCTGGAGGTTGGCGACGACTACCAGCAGCGAGACCACCGCCAGGCCGCTGGCTCCTAGGCCGAGCACCGCGAGGCCCCATCGCCGAGCACGGCTGCCGGGATCCGTGCTCGCTCGCCACACCCTCGCGAGCAGGATGCAGAGCACGACGAGAAGAACCGTCGACAGCGTCGCCTTGACGACGTGGAACCGCGCCCAGAAGTCCGCGGTCGCCGAAAGCTCGCCCAGCCGGCCGTCACCTGTGGCCCAGAGCTGCACGAACCCGTTGGTGACACCGGCGCGCAGCGCGGCCAGGTCCTCGTAGCGACCCCCGGACAGCGCCGAGGCCAGCGGGAACGGGACCAGGGCCACAAGGGTGGCCAGCAGCGCAGTCGCTGCCGTCAACGCTGCCGAGGTGGCGCGGTCGGGCCGAGCCCGTGGCAGCGGGTGCGGTGGGGGTCATCAGCGGTGCCTCTCGGTCGTGATGGGCGCGTCGTCGTCGAAATGTAGCCACGGTGGCGTGAAACCGAGTGCCCCTCTGCCTGACTCATCGCCGCATGGTGGTAGTGCACCGTGGCGCATGGGTCATGACCGGATGAGGCGCACGCCGGTCGCGAGCAGCCAGCCAAGCCCGGCGGCGAACCCTAGGAGCCCGACGAAGATCAGCGGCGAGCCGTCGGCGATCGCGAGGTTGCCGACCCCGGCGGCGAGCAGAAGGCTCCCGCCCGCCAAGCCCAGCAGGCGCTGCCAAGCCGGAGTCAGCCCGCTCGCGTGCGCGGCGAGGGCCGCGCCGATGAAGGTGGTGCCGAGCATCGGCAACGCCAGCGCGAACGCCGCCGCGTGCATCTTCCAGACGAGCTCGAACGCGGGCGTCGGTTCGGCGAGCCCGTCGGCGGAGAGCGCGAGCCCGATCTGCAGGACGTTGACGAGCACGAAGACGCCCGACAGCGCGGCGCCCGCGGCCAAGGCGAGGCGCGACCAGTCGGCGCCCGCTCCGCCGCGCCGCTTCACGAGGCCGTGCAGGCCCGTCAGGAACACGAGCAGCAGCGGCAGGTACAGGGCCACCAGACCGGACACGATCGCGACCGCGTCACGGTTGTCGGCGTAGTAGGCCAGCACTTCCTCGATCGGATCGTCGTACGCCTGTGCGCCCGTCGTCGCGAAGATCCCGTTCTCGACCACGATCAACACTGCGCACGCGATCGCCGCGGCGCCGACGAGGCGGGCTCGATCGAACCACCCGCGTCCTCGTGCGGTGGCGGTGTTCTGCTCTGATCTCATCTCTTGCTCCTTCGTTCCAGTCGGTTGGCGGGACGTCGAGCAGGGGTGGGCTCTTCGTTGCCGTGGCTGACGGTTCGTCCCGCACCCTCAGCCTGCTCGTACACCGTACGTCGTACGCTGTACTATGAGCGTACGCTGTACGGTTGTCAAGGGTTCATAGGAGCGAGGAGGCCCGTGTCTGTGAGGAAGCAACGCCAAGTCGCGTCAGGCGCGGGGCTGAGCAAGCAGCGGGTGGTCCTCGAGGCGGTCCGGCTCGCCGACCGCGAGGGGGTCGACGGGCTGAGCATGCGCCGGCTGGCCGGCGAGCTCGGCGCGGGCGCGATGTCGCTCTACCACTACGTCGCGAGCAAGGAGGAGCTGCTGGACGCCATGATCGACGTCGTGTTCGAGGAGATCGAGCTCCCGTCCGCGGAGACCGACTGGCAGTCGGCGATACGACGGCGGTCGGTATCCGCCCGACAGGTCCTCGCACGCCACCCGTGGGCGAACGGCCTGATGGAGTCGCGGACGTCGCCGGGGCTCGCGAACCTCCGCCACCACGAAGCGGTCACCGCCTGCCTGCGGAGGGCCGGCTTCTCGGTCCTAGTGGCGACGCACGCCAACTGGCTGCTCGACAGCTACGTCTACGGGTTCGCCCTGCAGGAACACAGCCTGCCGTTCGACACCGCCGACGAGCTCGCGGACATGACCCAGGACGTCTTCCTGCCCCAGCTTCCTCCCGACGAGTTCCCGTACCTCAACGAGTCCGCCGCGACGCTCGTGGCTGTCGGCTACGACCCGGCAGAGGCATTCCGCTTCGGCCTCGACCTCGTCCTGGCCGCTCTCGACCCCCTGAGAGCCTCCGCGTAGCACGCCCATAGACCTGCGCGCGGCCGGTAGCGAGCAGGGCCAAGAACTGCAGGTGGGTCAGGCCCAGGATTTGGGGACTCGGGCGGGGACGTTGGCCGGCACGCACATCGGCATGTGAGTGCGTTTCAACTCGAGCCCAGCTAGAGGCCGGAGCCTCTCGCCATCGCGGACAGGGCGGCCGCGATCTCTTGGCCTCGGCCTCGCGCGGCGTGCTGATATCGAAGGGCGGCATTGACGCTGCTGTGGCCGAGTCGCTCCTGCAGCTCCGCCAGGGTCTGCCCCTGCCCGTGCCGCCATCGTCGCGCCCGTGTGTCTGAGGTCGTGCACGCGAAGGTCCGGGCGGCCGGCTGCATCACGGGCCAGCCGCCAGTGCCGGTGCATCGTCGACGGCTGCAGATGCGAAACCCCGTCGCGCCCTGGGAAGAGGAGAGCCTCAGGACCCGGTGCCGTCATCGTGTCGAGGTGGTGGGCGATCGCAGGGACGACATGGGGAGGGATGGAGACCACCCGCGTCCCTGCCGCCGACTTCGGCGTGCCCACGATGGGCTCACCGCCGACCCAGGACAAGGCGCGGACGACGCGCACCGTCCCCGCCGCCACGTCGAGGTCCCGACGGCGCAGCTCGAGCACCTCACCACTGCGCAGTGCACACCACGCGCACAGCAGCACGAGCGCACGCAGCCGTTCCGGCATCGCCTCGACGATCACCTCGAGCTCCTCGATCGTCGCCGGGCGGATCTCACGGGCCCGAGGCGTGCTGGCCGCCCCGCGGATCCAGCACGGGTTGCTGTCGATCACCTCGTCGGCGACCGCCGTGTTCATCACCGCCTTCAGCAGCGCGTAGCTGCGGGCACGCACGGTCGGTTTGTCGGCCGGCAGTCGCGATCACCAGGTGCGAACCACGCTCGGCGTGATCGCGTCGATCGGCATCCGCCCCAGCACCGGCAGCAGGTAGCGACCCAGCAGGTGCTCGTACCCCTCTCGGGTCCGGGGCTTGAGGGCACGCTCCCGCAGCCACTGCGTCGCGTAGGCGTCGAAGGTCAGCGCCGCCACCGCGCTCAACCTTCACGGGCGGCTGCCACTCCCCCGACACCACCTCCTCGCGCCGCCGACCCAGCCACCCCTCGGCATCCGCCTTCGCCTCGAAGGTGTGGGGCGCCGTACGCCTGACCAAGTCGGGCCCCAGGTAGCTCGCCTGCCACCGGCCCGACGGCAGCTTTCGCACGTAGCCGAAGCCGTCGCCACCGCCAGCGCTGCTGCGCGTGCTCAATAGCAGCACAGGACAAGGGTTTTCAGCAAGATCTCCCTTGAGCTGGCGAAGGGACTCGAACCCTCAACCCCCTGTTTACAAGACAGGTGCGCTACCGATTGCGCCACGCCAGCAGGCCCGCCCCATACCGGCGCGGACAGCCCCGGAGTCTACGCGGAGACGCGCGACGGCATCCGCCACCGGGGCGATGGACGCACCGACGAGCTCACAGCCGGCCGTCGCGGAACCGAGCGAAGACCGACCGCGCCGACGAGTTGACCTTGACGATCGACTGACCGTCCGAGCTCGTCCCGATCGAGCCGACCGCCACCTCGTGCCCCACCTTGCGGGGGTCGAGCCGGTAGAACGACGCCACGAACGTCAGCGCGTCCGCCGCGCTCAGGTCGGTCGACGCGTTGCGCGACACCACCGACATCTCCTTCGGGATGACCCCGACGCCAGACAGACGTGCCGCCACAGCGGCCGCCAGCAGCATCTCGCCCTGGTGCGCCGAGCGCCCGAAGTCGCCGTTGGCCAACGACTTTCGTTCCCGTGCGTACGCCAGCGCCTCCTTGCCCGACAGGGACTGCTTTCCCGCTGCGATGGTGAGCTTGTGCAGGAAGACGATCTTCTTGGCGACCTGCATCGGCAACCCGCCCGACTGGTCGACGATCGCCTTGAAGCCCTTGAACCCGGTGACGACGTAGCCCTCCACCGGCAGCCCGGTGACCGCGCGGACGGTCGCGACCTGACCCGCTCCACCGCCGTACGCGTAGGCGGCGTTGATCTTCCCCGAGCCACCGCCCGGTAGCGGTGCCCAGGTGTCGCGCGGGATACCCATGACTCCCCCGCCGCCCTTGCCGTCGATGCCGACCACCTGCAGGGTGTCTCCCCGGCTGCCCTTGAGCGGTTCGTCCGGCCGCGCGTCGCTGCCGATGACGAGCAGGAACCGCGGGCCCTTGCCCAGCTGCGGCGTGGCCTTGCCCAGGGACGGCCACCAGCCCCCGACGACCGTCCATTTCGGCCCGACTGCCAGCGTCACGTCGTCCCCGGCCGTCACCACCGCGACCTGCTCCGACTTCCAGGTGCCCACCGTGGCCGTCGCCTCGACACCGGACTTCCCGGCATACAGCTTCTGCACCAGCGCGGCGAGTGGCGCGTCAGCGCCGCGAACCACCACGTCGGGAGTGACCGCCGTGGGGGATGCCGTGGCGCTCGATGCGCTCGGAGAGGGCGACGTCGCCACCCGCTCGGGTGCGGCACTGCACGCCGCGAGCACACCGACCGCGCAGGCGACGGCGACGGCACTGTCTCGGGTACGCATGCCCGCCACCGTATGCCGGGTGCTCGCCAACCGCTGGACGCGCGCCTCAGACGCGCCTCAGGTCCCCGCCCTCGTCGTCGCCCGGCCCCTCGTGGCCGTCGCGGCCCTCCGGGCGGGCGCCCCGCAGCGTGCGGTCCCACGGGGAGGCGAGGATCTCGCCGAACACCGTGCCGGTCGCGATGGCGACCAGGATCGCTCCCGCCCCCAGCAGCGTGGTCAGCCCGGACTGGATGGTCAGCGACCCCGGAGAGTCCCCACTGGCCGCGACCAGCTCGTACAGGCCGCGGAAGATGGTCAGACCGGGCAGCAGCGCGAAGCTGGCCGGCACCACGAGCACCATCGACGGGGCCCCCAGGCGCGCGGCCACCAGCCGACCGGCGGCACCCAGCGCCACGGCCGCCACCCCGGTGGCGGCGATCGCGCCGATACCGACGCCACGCCCGAGCGCAGCCGAGACCACGGCAGTGCCGACCGACAGCAGCCCGGTGGGCACGATCAGTCGGCGCAGGCTCTGCACGGTGACCGCCCCGCTCAGCCCGACGACGAGCGCACCGCCCACGGCCGCGACCACCGACGACTGGTCGGCCCCCAGCTTGAGCACCGAGGGAGAGACGAAGTCGGAACCCAACAACGTCGTGAGCGAGAGCATCACGCTGAGTCCCCCGGCGATGCCGATGATCAGGCCGGTCAGCGCCACGAGCACAGACAGCAGGCGCCCCGCGCCGGTCAATGGGAACCCGAACAGCACGTCCTCGATCGCCGAGGCCATCGAACGCCCGGGCAGCATCGCCACGATGCCACCGGCCACGATGAACGCGAAGTCCTGCTCCGCCATCGGATGGCCGACGGCCACGGTCGCCGCGTAGACGGCCCCCGCGAGCAGCGTGGCCACCAGAGCGTTGATGGCGTTGGCGTAGAACTCGGGCAACGCCGTTCGGGCGTACAGCCGGTTCACGGCCGTCACCGCGAGCACGACCAGCACGGTGGCGAGGGCCGCGAAGGCGCTCGCGCCGATCATCACCGCGACAGCCGACGCGAGCAGCGCGCTGGCGATGGAGACCGCCCAGACCGGGAAGATGCGCCGGCGACGCTTGATCTGCCGCAGCCGCCGGTCGGCCTCATCCGAGTCGATCTCGCCGCCGGCCAGGGCCTCGACCAGCTCGTGCACCGCGACGAGGCGGGCGTAGTCGTGACGGGTGCGCCGCACCACGCGCAGCAGGGTGTGCGAGCGGCCGGTGGCGCTCGTCGCCTGGATGAGCAGCGACTGCAAGGTGATGTCGACCTCGACCACGTCGACCCCGGAGGCAGCCGCCACCGCTGCGACGCTGCCGACCACGTGGGGCGCACCGGCCCCGGAGCGCAGCATCAGCTCGCCGACGCGTGCGGCCAGGTCGAGGGCCCAGCGCACCTGGGTGTCCTCGGGCGCCTCCCCCGGGATGCGCACGTACCGGTACGGCGTGCGCCGCAACAGGTCGGCCATCGGCATGGGCTCGGTCGGCGACTCGCCCTGGAAGATGTGTCCGTGACGGTCGCGCGGGGGTCGGCTCACAGCGTCGGCACCACCTGCGACGCCCACCCGGGCGGCGTCGTCCGGGGCCACCACGTGGGCCCGTCACCGGTGAGGGTCATCGCGAGCACGACCGCGGCGACGACGAGAAGGATGCCGGCCGCCACCTGCCCGGCCGCCTCACCCGGCGTGAGACCCCGCACGATGCTGCGGCTGCCACGCCGCAGGCTGGCGCCGCCGGGGCCCCACCACGCGGTGAGCCCGGCGAAGACGCCGGCGACGACCAGCGGCAGCACGTCGTCGGTGCGCACGTCGGTCCCCCGGGCTGCGGTGAGCACGAGGGCGCTGGCGAACATCGCGCACACGCCGACGAAGAGGGGAAGCACCAGGGTCGCCGCGGCCCCGACCAGGCCGAGCACCAGGTGCCACGGGCTGGTGGCCACCGCGACGGCGACGTCGCTGCCACGCGCGCCACGCTCGTGGCGGCGCATGACGAGCGAGGTCACCGAACGGTCCGCGGTGCGGGCCAGCGTGACCCAGGCCAGCAGCCCGAGCACGGCCACCGCCGGGGCACGCGCCGTGACGGCGGCCAGCACGGCCAGCAGCGCGAGCAGGGTGCCCGAGCGGCTCGGCCGTCCGATGCGCGGGTCGCCCCAGGGACCGTGGCCGAGGCGCGCGGCATCCCAGTCCGACTCCGACTCGGGCACGGGAGCGCCCGGCTGACCGGGGGCGGGCGCCGGGGCGTACTGCTGCGGAAGCGGCGCGGGTCGCACCGGCGGCGGGGGCTGCGGCGACTGGCGGCTCACCGGTCGGGCCTGCTCCCAGCCGGGCGGGCCGCCCGCACGACCGGTGGTCACCATCGGCGGCGGTAGCGGCGGCGGCGCCGCTGCGGGCGACGGCATCGATGGAGGGATGCCGGGAGCAGCGGCCGGCGGCCCGGCGTACCCGCCCGCGCCCGCGGCCAGACCGGCACCGGCCGCAGCGGCGCCCACCACCGGCGCGACGGCGGGCCGGGACGGCGCAGGGGGCGGGGGCAGCGGGAGCGCCGTGGTCCGCGGCACGGAGAGTCGCTCGGTCTGCGGACGCACCCGACGCACCTGGATCGCCTCGGTGACCGGCGCCCCGTGGGCGTAGCGCTCCAGCGCCGCGACGACCTCGTCGTGGTGCGGGCGCTCGCCGGGGTTCGGTGACAGGGCCGCGTAGAGCAGTGGCTCGATGCGCGGGTCGACCGCCTCCAGGTCGGGGTCGCCGGCGCTCACCCGGGCGAGCACGGCGCTCATCGGCCCGGTGCCGAACGGCGGTGTGCCGCTGGCGGCGAAGGCCGTGGTCGCGGCCCAGCCCCACCAGTCGGTGGCGGCCGTGACGTCGTCACCGCCGACCACCTCCGGGGCGAGGTAGCCCGGTGTGCCCATGACCAGGCCGGTCATGGTGAGCCGGATGTCGTCGGCCACGTGTGCGATGCCGAAGTCGATGAGCACCGGGTCGCCGTCGACGAGCAGCACGTTGCCCGGTTTGACGTCGCGGTGCACGACCCCGGCGGAGTGGATGGCGTCGAGCGCCTCGGCCAGGCCGGAGGCGACCCGGTGCAGGTCGGTCGGCGGCAGCAGCCCGCGCTCGGCCACGTAGTCGTCGAGCGAGGGGCCGGGCACGTAGCGGGTGACGATGTACGGGGTGGAGCCCTCGACGTCGGCGTCGATGATCGGGGCGACCCGCGGGCTGGTGATCCGGCTCAGCGTCCTGACCTCGCGGGTCAGCCGCGCGCGGGCGTCCGGGTCGTGCGCGATGTGCTGGCGCAGCACCTTGATCGCGACCGCGCGGCCGTGCCGGTCGAGCGCGAGGTGCACCACGCCCATCCCGCCTTCGCCGAGTCGCTGCACGAGGCGGTACTCCCCGAGGCGCGCGTGCTCACGCGGCTGCTGGGTCTCGTCGTCCTCCGGCTCGGGGCCGTCGGCGATGGCGTCGGCGGTCATGCCCACCACGGTAGGCGCTCTTGCTGGGTACGTGCTGGACCCCGACCCCCGCGCCTGCTTTGGCAGGGTCCGGTCAGGACTGGATGTAGTCGCGCAGCTGGTCGCGCTCGGCCTGCAGGTCGTCGATCCGGTTCTTGACCACGTCACCGATGCTCACGATGGCCACGAGCTTGCCGTCGACCACGACCGGAACGTGCCGGAAGCGGCGCTCGGTCATCATCGTCTCCAGGGCGTCGAGGCTCTCGTCCGGGCTCGCGGTGTGCACCTCGGACGTCATGATCTGCCCGACCGGAGCGTCCAGCAGGGACGCGCCCTCGGTGTGCAGGTGTCGAACGATGTCGCGCTCACTGACGATGCCGTGCACGCTCTCGCCGTCGTCGCTGACCACGACCGCGCCGATCTTGTGCTCCGAGAGGAGCGACAGGAGCTCGGTCACCGATGCGTCGGTGCGCACGGTGATGACCTCCCCGCCCTTGCGCCTGATCACGTCCGAGATCCTCATGCCCCGACCATAGGGGTGCCTCCGGCGACGCGCCAGACCAAGGGCCGGCCGCCGTTCAGGAGCGCTGCGGCACCGCGCCGGTCGAGCCGCGCACGACGAGCTCGGGCCGGAACACGTACTCCGCCCGCGGGGGGCCCTCACCGCCGATCTCGTCGAGCAGCGCGCGCACCGCGGCATCCCCCATCGCCTCGACGGACTGGCGGATCGTGGTCAGCGGCGGGTCGGTGAACGCCATCATCGTGGAGTCGTCGTAGCCGACCACGGAGACGTCGCGCGGCACCCGCAGGCCCATCGATCGCGCCTGCCGGATGGCGCCCAGGGCCATCAGGTCCGACCCGCAGATCACCGCCGTGGCGCCGCGTGAGACGAGCCGCCCGGCCGCCGCCGCGCCGCCCTCGAGGCTGAACACGGTGTGCGTGACCAGCCGCTCGAGGCGGGCCGGCTCGATGCCGAGGTGCTCGCGCATGGCTGCCCGGAAGCCCTGCACCTTGCGGATCACCGGGGTGTAGCGCTCCGGGCCCAGGGCCAGCCCGATCTCGGTGTGGCCCAGCTGCACGAGGTGGTTGACGGCGAGGTGCATCGACGCGACGTCGTCGTTCGACACGAACGGGGCGTCGACCCCGGCCAGCCACCCGTTGACCAGCACGATCGGCAGGCCGCGCTCGCGCAGCCCCTGGTACCGAGCCGGGTCGGAGGTGGCGTCGGCGTGCTGGCCACTCAGGAAGATGATCCCGGACACCCCGCGGTCGAGCAGCATCTGCACGTAGTCGTCCTCGTGCACCCCGCCCGGGGTCTGCGTGCACAGCACCGGCGTGAACCCCTCCGCTGCCAGCGCGGTCTCGATGACCTGCGCGAACGCCGGGAAGATCGGGTTGACCAGCTCGGGCATCACCAGGCCGACGAGCAGGGCCGACTTCGGCTTCAGGCGGGTCGGCCGGTCGTAGCCGAGCACGTCGATCGCGGTGAGCACGGCCTGGCGCGTGGACTCGGACACCCCCGGCCGGTCGTTGAGCACCCGGCTCACCGTGGCCTCGCTGACGTCGGCCTGCGCCGCGATGTCGGCGAGACGGGCGGAGCGGGACTCGGTCACGGGGCGCAATCTAACAACGACGGGGTGTGCGACGTGCCACGTCCGCGGGACGGAAGTACCGCGCGGCGGCAGCGACACGGCATACTGGCGAAACCGCTTACACCGATGTGGCGGGAGCTCCACCACCTTTACAACGGATCGTCCGGCACGTTCCTGCCGGTGAAGGAAGGCAATGACGCCATGGCAACTGTCAAGTTCGACCAAGCCACCCGCATCTACCCGGGCAACGACTCGCCCTCGGTCGACCGGCTGGACATCGACGTAGCCGACGGGGAGTTCCTCGTCCTCGTCGGTCCCTCCGGGTGTGGCAAGTCCACCTCGCTGCGGATGCTCGCCGGCCTCGAAGAGGTCAACGGCGGCAAGATCTGGATCGGTGACCGCGACGTCACCGACCTGTCGCCCAAGGACCGCGACGTCGCGATGGTCTTCCAGAACTACGCGCTCTACCCGCACATGACCGTGGCCGACAACATGGGCTTCGCCCTGAAGATCGCCGGCGTCGACAAGGGCGAGATCCGCAAGCGCGTGGCCGAGGCCGCCCAGATCCTCGACCTCACCGACTACCTCGAGCGCAAGCCGAAGGCCCTCTCCGGTGGCCAGCGCCAGCGCGTCGCCATGGGCCGCGCGATCGTCCGCTCCCCCCAGGTGTTCCTCATGGACGAGCCGCTGTCGAACCTCGACGCCAAGCTGCGCGTGCAGACTCGCACCCAGATCGCTTCTCTCCAGCGCCGACTCGGCGTCACCACCGTCTACGTCACGCACGACCAGATCGAGGCCATGACGATGGGTGACCGCATCGCGCTGCTGAAGGACGGCATCCTGCAGCAGTGCGCCACCCCGCGCGAGATGTACGACCGCCCGAACAACGTGTTCGTCGCCGGATTCATCGGCTCCCCCGCCATGAACCTCGTCTCGGTGCCCGTCACCGAGGACGGCGTGCAGTTCGGCAGCCACCGGCTCCCGGTCAACCGTGAGCTGCTCGGCAAGGTCGGCAACCAGGTCATCGTCGGCATGCGCCCCGAGGACGTCGAGGTCACGACGAACGAGGACGGCCTCGAGCTGATCGTCGACGTCGTCGAGGAGCTCGGCGCCGACGCCTACGTCTACGCCACCCCGGCCAGCGACCACGTGCGGCTCGAGGGCGGCGACGACGGCCTCGCCAAGCCGTTCATCGCCCGCGTCGACGGCCGCAAGGTGCCCGACAAGGGGTCGAAGATCTTCGTCTACCCCAACCCCGACCACATGCACGTGTTCGACCCCGAGAGCGGCGCCCGGGTCGGCTGACCCCCGAACCGCCGCAGCACGCGACGCCCCGGACCTCACCGTCCGGGGCGTCGCGGCATCCGGGCCGGATGCCGTCCCCGCCCCTCCCGTCGTAGGCTCGACACCGCGCACCGTCGCTCCCACGAAAAGGCCCCGCATGGCACTCGAGATCTCGGCCGCCCGAGCCGACCCGGCACTGCTCGACCTGCCCTGGCGGGTGCCGCTCGAGGCGTGGCCCGAGGACCTGCTCGCCGCCCTTCCCCGCGGTATCTCGCGGCACGTCGTGCGGTTCGTGCGCCTGTCGGGGCGGGTGCTGGCCGTCAAGGAGATCAAGGCCGACCTGGCCCGGCGCGAGTACGAGCTGCTCCGCAGCCTGAACCGCCTGCAGATGCCGTGTGTCGAGCCGTTCGCCGTGGTGAGCGGCCGGATCGGGCTCGACGGCGAGCCGCTCGACGCCTGCCTGATCACCCGGCACCTGCAGTTCTCGCTGCCCTACCGCGCGCTGTACAGCCAGAACCTGCGCAAGGGAACCGCCGTCCGGCTGATCGACGCGCTCGCCGTGCTGCTCGTGCGCCTGCACCTCTCCGGGTTCTGGTGGGGTGACGTGTCGCTGTCGAACACCCTGTTCCGGCGCGACGCCGGAGCGTTCGCCGCCTACCTGGTCGACGCCGAGACCGGCGAGCTGCGCCAGCAGCTCAGCGACGGCCAGCGCGAGCACGACCTGGAGATCGCCCGGGTCAACATCGCCGGCGAGCTGATGGACCTCGAGGCCGGGGGGCTGCTCCAGGAGGACCGTGACCCGGTGGCCGTCAGCGAGCGGATCGTGCTGCGCTACCGCGAGCTGTGGGACGCCCTCACCGGCAGCGAGCTCATCGCCGACACCGAGCGCTGGCGGGTCGAGGACCGGATCCGGCGGCTCAACGCCCTCGGCTTCGACGTCGACGAGCTCGCCATCACCACCGACATCGGCGGCACGTCGATCCAGATCCAGCCCAAGGTGGTCGACGCCGGGCACCACTCCCGCCGGCTGCTGCGGCTCACCGGTCTCGACGTGCGCGAGAACCAGGCCCGCCGGCTGCTCAACGACCTCGACGCCTACACGGCCGCGACCGGTCGGCAGGGGGAGGACGAGGAGATCGTCGCCCACGGGTGGCTGTCCACCGTCTACGAGCCGGTGACCAGCCGGGTGCCCCGTGCCCTCGTCTCGAAGCTCGAGCCGGCCGAGGTCTTCCACGAGGTGCTCGAGCACCGCTGGTACATGGCCGAGCGCGCCCAGCACGACATCCCGATCGAGGCCGCGATCGACGACTACGTCGCCTCCGTGCTGCCCGGCAAGCCTGACGAGCGGGCGGTGCTCGGGGTCGACACACGTGAGCAACCCGTCATCGCCACTCCGCCACGGCGAGCCTAGGATCGAAGGGCACCCACCGACAGCTCGCCAAGGGGTAGTCATGACCGACCTTCCGCACGACCCCGCCGAGCCGACCCCCGACCAGCCCGCCTCCCCGCCGCCCCCGCCACCGGCCGCGCCCGCCGCAGCCCCTGCCGAGGCTGCTCCACCACCCCCGCAAGCTCCACAGCCCGGCCGCGCCGTACGCTGCCCCCGGCCCGCCGCATCCGGCCCGCAGGACTACCCGGCGAACCCCGTTGCGGCACAGCCCGGCTACCCGACGCAGCCCGGCTACCCGACGCAGCCCGGCTACCCGACGCAACCCGGCTACCCGACGCAGCCCGGTTACGCGCCTCAGGCCCCAGCCAACCCGTACGGCGGGTACTCCCAGGCCCCCGTCTACGCCGGCGGCGGCGGCCCCGCCTACCCGGGCAGCCTCGCCTATGTCGAGCAGAACTTCGGGAAGGTGGCCGGCTTCGGCCAACGCGCGCTCGCCTACCTCATCGACACGGCCCTGAGCCTGATCGGGCTGATCCCGGCGATCATCGGCATCATCCTGCTGACGGTCGCCGCGTCCGACAGCCTGACCACCGACGAGTTCGGCAACGTCACCTCGACCGGCGAGTTCGACCCGGGACTCGCGGTGGTGGGCGGTCTGCTCATCGCCCTCGGCGTGGTCGTCGGCCTTGCCATCACGATCTGGAACCGCGTCTTCAAGATGGGCCGCACCGGCCAGAGCGTCGGCAAGAAGGTGATCGGGCTGTACCTGCTCGACGACAAGACGGGGCGGCCGATCGGTGCGGGCATGTGCTTCCTGCGCGAGGTCGTACAGACCCTGGTCAACCAGGTCTTCTACCTCGGGTGGCTCTGGATGCTCTGGGACGCCGACCGGCAGACCCTCGGCGACAAGTCGGTGCACTCCAGCGTCGTGGTCGTGCCGAAGGGCTGACCGCACCCGCGGTGCAACATCGACCAATAGGTCGAAGTTGGCCCACCCGGCACGGTGCAAGATTGACCTATTGGTCGATCGTGCCCCGAGTCAGACGGGCGAGAGCCAGGTCCAGCCCGGGATGTTGCGCGCGAGCCAGTAGGTCAGGATCACGCCGAGGATGCCGTAGAGCACCCAGGCGGGCGCCATCGTGGTGCGCACGCGGCCGGTGACCGTGCGGCGCGCCCACAGCACGAACCAGACGGCCAGCCAGCCGATCGCGATCACCGCCAGCGGGTTTCGCGCCATCGCGGTGGCGGGGTCACCGTGCGCCAGGGCGTGGATCGCCCGCAGCGACCCGCAGCCGGGGCAGTACGTGCCGGTGAGGGCGAGCCACGGACACGTGGGGTAGTGCCCCGCGACGTTCGGGTCGAGCACCCCGATCGTGGTGACCACCGCGGCGGCCGCAGCCGCCACCCCGAGGGGCGCGAGCACGCGCCGACCCCCGCTCGATGCCTCGAGCGGGGGTCGTGCGTGATCCAGCCGGACGGACACGAAGGTCGTTACCCGTTGGAGGAGGAGCCGGCCGCGAGGATGACGATCAGGATCCAGAAGACGATGCCGATGACCGCGGCGATGATGCTGACGATCACCGACCACTTGATCCACTTGCCGGCGTCGGCCGCGGCCTGGTTCGCGCCGGCGACGTCACCGGCGGCCCACTTGCTGTTGACCTCGGCCGACTTGATGATCGCCACGATGCCGAAGGGCAGGCAGCAGAACAGGGTGACCAGGATCGACCAGACGAGCTTGTTGTCGGGTGGGCCTGCGGCTGCTCCGCCACCGAGCGGGGGCGGCGGCGGCGGCGCGGCATAGCCGCCGCCGGAGCCGTAGGGCGGCGGAGGAGGGGGCGGTCCTGCGTCAGACATGGTTCCCTTTCAGGTGCACTGGGGGGTCCGCACTCCCCGGTGGGACCCTGCGAGACACCTTTGTACAGCAAAGCGGCGGGGCCGGATACGCCCACCGCGGTGCTGCGCGGGCCGCCGGTCGGCCCGGCACCACCGCCCGGATGCCGCGCAACGCGCCTGCGCGACCTGGCCCCGAAGTCTCGGACCGCGGTGCACGGCGGCGCTAGGGTGACCAGCGTCAGCACCCCGGCCCGACCACCCGACGGAGCACGCATGAGCAGCAGCACGCCGCCCCCGCCCCCGCCAGAGGAGCCGCGCGAGCCCAGCGCCGAGGACGGCGAGACGCCGCCCCCGCCGCCGCCCGCAGCCGAGTCCGAGGGCGATGACTACTCGACGCCGTCGACGTCCGACCCCAGCGGCGAGGGCACCTTCAGCCCTCCGCCCCCGCCTCCGCCCGCCGAAGGTGGCTACCCGCCGCCTCCGCCGCCGCCCGCCGAAGGTGCCTACGCACCCCCGCCCCCGCCTCCGCCCGCCGAAGGTGGCTACGCACCGCCGCCGCCCGCGGCTGGTGGCTACCCGCCCCCGCCGCCCGCCGAAGGTGGCTACCCGCCGCCCCCGGCCGAAGGTGGCTACCCGCCCCCGCCGCCCGCCGCTGGTGGTTACCCGCCGCCTCCCCCGCCGCCGGGCATGGGTGGCTACCCGCCTCCTCCGCCGCCGTCCGAGGGTGGGTACCTCCCCGCTCCCACCGGCGCCTACGACTCGGGGGCGCCGGGCGCTCCCCCGCCGTTCCCCACGGCCGCCCCGCCCCGCAACAACAGGGCGCTCATCTCGTTGGTGACCGGCATCGCCAGCATCGTCTTCGCCTTCTGCTGCAGCCCGATCGGGCTGGTCCTCGGTCTGGTCGGCGCCGTGCTCGGCTACCTCACGCGAGCCGAGATCGGCCGCACGGGTGTCGGCAAGGAGAGCGAGAACCTGGCCCTCGGCGGCCTCATCACGGGCGCGGTCGGCGTCATCCTGTCGATCATCGCCTTCGGTATCGGTGCGTCGAACGTCTTCGGCGGCTAGACACCTACAAGGAGTACCGACCATGACGAGCCACATCTCCGCAGCCGGGGCGCTTCGGCGCCCCGGCGCGGGGTTCGTCGTGGCCGGGTCGGTCGCGGTCGCAGGTGGGCTGGCCTACCTCGGCACCCATGACCCGCACGTCGCCGGCAGCTACCCGCAGTGCGTCCTGTACAGCCTGACCGGCCTCTACTGCCCGGCCTGTGGTGGCACGCGTGCCGCCTACGACCTGATGCACGCCGACGTCGGCGGTGCTTTTGCGCGCAACCCGGCCGTGCCACTGCTGCTCGTCGCCGTGCTCGTCTGGGTCGGCTACCGCGTCACCTATCGGCGTCGCCACGGCTCGGCTGCCCCGGCGGTGCCCGCATGGGTTCCGGTCGGCATCGCGGTCGCAGCCCTGGTCTTCGGGGTGCTGCGCAACGTCCCGGGGTGGGACTGGCTCTCCCCGGCCTGACCCCGCTCAGCGACGCCGGCGGCGCGCGACCTCATAGAGGGTGACCCCGGTGGCGATACCGGCGTTGAGCGACTCCACGGCCGAGCTCATCGGCACCGACACGATCTGGTCGCAGTGCTCGCGCACGAGCCGCGACAGGCCCTTGCCCTCGGACCCCACGACGACCACGAGCGGCTCCGACGCGAGCTCGAGGTCGGGCAGCTCGACGTCGCCGTCCATGTCGAGGCCGATGATGAAGAAGCCGGCCTTCTTGTAGTCCTCGAGAGCCCGGTTCAGGTTGGTGGCCTGGGCCACCGGAATGCGCGCCGCGGCACCGGCGGACGACTTCCACGCGGAGGCCGTCATGCCGGCCGAGCGCCTGCTCGGCACGACCACGCCGTGCCCGCCGAACGCCGCCACCGAGCGCACGATGGCGCCCAGGTTGCGCGGGTCGGTGATGCCGTCGAGGGCCACGACGAGCGGGATGCCGGGTGCCTCGGGGTCGATCAGGTCGCTCGGGTGCGCGTACTCGTAGGGCGGCACCTGCAGGGCCAGCCCCTGGTGCACCGACCCGTCGGTGAGCCGGTCGAGCTCGCCGCGCGGGGTCTCGAGCACTGGGATGCCGCGCTCCGTCGCGATCTTGAGCGCCTCGCGGACCCGGTCGTCGGAGTCGATCCGGCCGGCGACGTACATCGTCGTCACCGGGACGTCGGCGCGCAGCGCCTCGAGCACGGAGTTGCGACCGGCGACCATCTCGCTGCTGGCCTTGTTCTTGCGGGTGCTCGTGCGCCCGGCCTGGCCGCCACCGCGTCGCTCTGTGGCGCCGGCCGCCTTGTGCGCCTTGTGGTTCGGGCGATCGGCGGCCTTGGGCGTCGGGCCCTTGCCCTCGAGGCCGCGGCGGCGCTGGCCGCCGGACCCGACCTGGGGGCCCTTCTTGTTGCCGGTGCGCACTGCACCGCGTCGCTGGGAGTTACCGGCCATCGTCATTCACTCCGTCCCCGCGCGAGGGACCAACGGGCCCCCGCAGCGGTGTCCTCGAGCGCGATGCCGGCGGCGGCGAGCTCGTCGCGGATGGAATCCGCGGTGTCGTAGTCACGGGCGGACCGGGCATGGGCCCGGGCCGAGATGCGCTCCTTGACGAGGGCGTCAAGGCTCGCGAGGGCGTCTGCGGCCCCTGAGTCGCCGGCCGACCAGGCCGGGTCGAGCGGGTTGACGCCGAGCACGTCGGTCATCGCGATGACGACGCGGGCGATCGCCGCGGCATCCTCGTGGTCACCGTCGTCGAGGGAGGTGTTGCCGGCGCGCACGGCCTCGTGCACCTCCGCGAGCGCGCCCGAGACGCCGAGGTCGTCGTCCATCGCCTCGCGGAAGCCCTCGGGCAGCGTCTCGTCGCCGGTCGGCACGGCGGTGACGACCCCGGGCAGGGCGCGCCGTAGGAAGCCCTCGATGCGCTCGACGGCGGTGGCCGACTCCTCGATCGAGCCCGGGTGGAACTCGATCATCGAGCGGTAGTGCGCCGCGGTGAGGTAGTAGCGCACGGCGAGCGGGCGGTGCTCCTTGACGACCTCGCTGACCCGCAGCGAGTTGCCGAGCGACTTGCTCATCTTCTCGCCGCCCATCGTGACCCACGCGTTGTGCAGCCAGTAGTTGGCGAAGCCGAGGCCGGCCGCGCGCGACTGCGCCATCTCGTTCTCGTGGTGGGGAAAGCGCAGGTCGACGCCGCCGCCGTGGATGTCGAAGGTGTCGCCGAGGTACTTGCGCGCCATCGCGGAGCACTCGAGGTGCCAGCCGGGGCGGCCCGCGCCGAAGGGGGTGGGCCACGAGGCGGTCTCGGGCTCGCTCTCCTTGCGGCCCTTCCACAGCGCGAAGTCGCGGGGGTCGCGCTTGCCGCGCGGGTCGGCATCCTCGGCGTCGACCATGTCGTCGACCTTCTGCCGGGTGAGCTCGCCGTAGGCCGGCCAGCTGCGCACGTCGAAGTAGACGTCGCCGCTGCCGTCGCCGGCCGCGTAGGCGTGACCCTTGGCGATGAGGGCGTCCATCAGGGTGACCATCTCGGGTACGTGGCCGGTGGCGCGCGGCTCGTAGGTGGGCGGCAGCACGCCGAGCGCCTCGAGTGCGGCCGCGGTCTCGATCTCGTTGCGGTACGAGACGGCGTACCAGGGTTCACCGTTCTCGGCCGACTTCGCGAGGATCTTGTCGTCGATGTCGGTGACGTTGCGGATGAGGGTGACATCGAGTCCGTGGCCGCGCGTCATCCAGCGGCGGAGCACGTCGAACGCGACCGCGAAGCGCACGTGACCCAGGTGCGGCGGCGCCTGGGTGGTGAGCCCACAGATGTAGATCCCCGCCTTGCCTGGCACGACGGGGACGAAGTCACGCAGCTCGCGCGTGAGGGAGTCGAACAGCCTGAGGGTCACCGGGCAAGGTTACCGGCGAGGGCGCCCATCCCCCGATTCCTCTCCGGGGCCACAACTTTCCCGCCCGGTGCGACGACCTTCACCTCGACACCACAACCGAAGTGGTGCCGACGTGAAGGTTCCTGCATCGGGCGAGAAAGTTGTTCAGTGGCCGCGGGCGATCCAGTCCTGCAGGTGCGGGGCCTCGGCGCCGATCGTCGTGGGGTCGCCGTGGCCGGTGAGCACCACGGTGTCCGCGGGCAGGTCGAGCAGCCGGGTGCGGATCGACTCGACGATGGTCGGGAAGTCGGAGTACGACCGCCCGGTGGCGCCGGGCCCGCCGTTGAACAGGGTGTCGCCGGAGAGCAGCGCGCCCAGGGCCGGTGCGTGGAGGCAGCAGGCCCCGGGGGCGTGTCCCGGGGTGTGCAGCACGGTCAGCTCGACGTCGCCGACCGTGAAGACCTGCCCGTCGGCCAGCTCGCCGCCGGGGGGCACCGTCTGGCTCTGGTCCCAGAGCACCCGGTCGTCGGGGTGGAGGTGCGCCGTGGCACCGGTCGCCGTCACCAGCTCAGCCACGGCGTTCACGTGGTCGTTGTGCCCGTGGGTGCACACCACCGCGACGACCCGCCGACCGTCGACGGCGGCCAGGATCGCGCCGGCGTCGTGGGCGGCGTCGACGACGAGCACCTCGGTGTCGTCACCGACCAGCCAGACGTTGTTCTCGACCTCCCACGAGCCGCCGTCGAGCTCGAAGACCCCGGCGGTGACCACCCGCTCGACCCGCACGCCGCCGGCGGAGGTGGGCACCGGCATCCCGATGTCGGTCACTGCGCGGCGTCCATGACGACGACGGAGCGCAGCACGTCGCCGTGGTGCATCTTGTCGAAGGCCGCCTCGACGTCGCCGATGCCGATCCGCTCGCTGACGAAGGCGTCGAGGTCGAAGCGGCCCTGGCGGTAGAGGTCGACGAGCATCGGGAAGTCGCGCGAGGGCAGGCAGTCCCCGTACCAGCTCGACTTCAGCGCACCGCCGCGGCCGAACACGTCGATGAGCGGCAGCGTGATCTCCTTGTCGGGCGTCGGCACCCCGACGAGCACGACGGTGCCGGCGAGGTCGCGGGCGTAGAAGGCCTGCTCGTAGGTCTCCGGCCTCCCCACCGCCTCGACCACCACGTCGGCCCCGTGGCCACCGGTGAGGGCACGGATCGCCTCGATCGGGTCCTCGGTCGAGGAGTTGACCGTGTGGGTGGCGCCGAAGCCGCGGGCCGCCTCGAGCTTCCGGTCGTCGACGTCGACGGCGATGATCGTCGTCGCCCCGACCACGCTCGCACCGGCAATGGCGGCGTTGCCGACACCACCGCATCCGATGACCGCGACGGAGTCACCGCGGCGCACGCCTCCGGTGTTCACCGCCGCACCGAACCCGGCCATCACGCCGCAACCGAGCAGGCCCACGGCCGCCGCGTCGGCGTCCCGGTCGACCTTGGTGCACTGGCCCGACGCCACGAGGGTCTTCTCGATGAACGCCCCGATGCCGAGCGCCGGAGTCAGCTCCGTGCCGTCGGTGAGCGTCATCTTCTGGGTCGCGTTGTGGGTCGCGAAGCAGTACCAGGGCTTGCCCCTGAGGCAGGCGCGACACTGGCCGCACACGGCGCGCCAGTTCAGGATGACGAAGTCGCCCGGCGCCACGTCGGTGACGCCCTCACCCACTGACTCGACCGTGCCGGCCGCCTCGTGGCCGAGCAGGAACGGGAAGTCGTCGTTGATGCCGCCCTCGCGGTAGTGCAGGTCGGTGTGGCACACCCCGCACGCCTCGATGCGCACCACGGCCTCACCCGGGCCGGGGTCAGGTACGACGATGTCGACGAGCTCCACCTCCGCTCCCCTGGCTCGGGCGATGACTCCCTGGACGGTCTGCGGCACGGGTGCTCCTCACATCGAACGACGGCGGTCTGCGCGCCACGCTAACCCGGGCCGACCGGCACCGGGAAGTGTCGTCGCAGGTTGGGGGCCTCCGGTTCGGTTCTGGCACAGTCATCGAACGCCCTTCCGCGCAGGAAACAGCGCCGTATGCTGCGGCACATGCCCCACCCGGTGTTCGACGACGTGATCCACGAGCCGCACCGGCTGCGCATCTGCGCGCTGCTCGTGCCCTCGACGGGCACCGACTTCGCCGCACTACGGGACGAGATCGGCCTGTCCGACTCGGCGCTGTCCAAGCACCTCAAGGCCCTGTCGGCCCGGGGCTACACGCGCCTCGACCGCGTGGTGCGCGACGGCCGCCAGGTGACGACCGTGGTGCTCACCCCGGCCGGCCGCGAGGCGCTGTGCGGGCACGTGGCGGAGCTGCAGCGGATGGCGCGGGTCGTCGGCAGCGACCGCCGCGGGGGCGGCGCACCCAGCCGATGACACCGCACTACTTCTACTCCACCCTCGACTTCGTCCTCGTGGTGCTCGGCCCCCTCCTCGTCGCCCTCGCCGGCACGGTGGCCGCCCTGCGAAAGGCCCCCGGGGCATGGCGCACTGCGCTGTTCGTCGGCCTGGGTGTCAGCGTGCTGGTGGCGGCAGCGTGGTGGTGGTGGTCGTTGGTGCCGGTGTCCCTGGACGACGCCGTCCTCGTGAAGAGCACCGAAGACGAGGTGCTCGAGTTCGAGCGAGACCTCCTGCTCACCAGGGCCCTCGAGCTCACGGCCCTCGTGTCGCTGGCCGCCGTCGTGTGGGCGGCCCTGCTGGGCCGCGAGCCCCGCCGGGCTCAGCCGCGCGGGTAGACCAGGGCGGTCGCGATCGCGGCGACGCCCTCACCCCGGCCGGTCAGGCCCAGCCCGTCGGTGGTCGTGCCGCTGACCGACACCGGCGCGCCCACGGCATCCGAGAGGGCGGCCTGCGCCTCGGCCCGGCGGGTGCCGATCTTCGGCCGGTTGCCGACGACCTGGACCGCCACGTTGCCGATCTCGAAGCCGGCCTCGCGCACCAGACGGGCCGCCTCGGCGAGCAGGGTCGCCCCCGACGCCCCGGCCAGCTCGGGCCGGGCCGTGCCGAAGTGCGCTCCGAGGTCACCGATGCCGGCCGCCGAGAAGAGCGCGTCGCAGGCGGCGTGGGCGGCGACGTCGGCGTCGGAGTGACCGTCGAGGCCGCGCTCGCCGGGCCAGAGCAGCCCGGCGACCCACAGCTCGCGTCCTGACCCGTCGGCGGCGTAGGCGTGCACGTCGACCCCGATGCCGACCCTGGGCAGTGCGCTCATGGCGTCAGTCTGGCAGTCGCTCGGCCGCGGCCCCGGCACGCTGCGCCAGCACCCGCTCGGCATGCTCGAGGTCGTCGCGAGTGGTCACCTTGAACGCCAACGCGTCGCCCTCGACGACGACCACGTGGTGGCCACCGAGCTCGACGAGCGCGGCATCATCGGTCGCCGCGAGACCGCTGCGGTACGCCGCCACGAGCACCTCGCGCGCGAACCCCTGGGGGGTCTGCACCGCTCGCAGCGACGCGCGGTCGGGGGTGCCGGTGATGACGCCGTGGGCGTCGACGGTCTTGACGGTGTCGACCAGCGGGATGCCGGGCACGGCACCCGCCGCTCCACCACGAACCGCGTCGACGACCCGCTCGAACACCGCGAGCGGGGTGAGGCACCGAGCGGCGTCGTGGACGAGCACGACGTCGACGTCGCCCACCGCGGCCAGCCCGGCCGCCACGGAGGCCGTCCGCGAGGCGCCACCGGCCACGACCACGGCATCCGGTGGCAGGTCGACGCCCGCCCAGGACGCGCCGGCGGGGTCGGCGACCTCGGGAGGCGCCACGACCACGAGCGAGCCCAGCTGCGGGAGCCGTGCCACGGTGTCGACAGCGTGCCCGAGCAGGGGCCGGCCGCGCAGCGGCACGAACGCCTTGGGTAGACCCGCCCCGAGGCGGGTGCCGGAGCCGGCAGCAACGACGACGACGCCGACGCTGCACGGGGCAGCGTCGGCGTCGATCACGTCAGTTGAGTGGGCCGTGGCCCGGCGTCAGGACGCGAGGACCTCGTCGAGGATGACTTCGGCCTTCTCCTCGTCGGTCTTCTCGGCGAGCGCGAGCTCGGAGACCAGGATCTGGCGGGCCTTGGCCAGCATGCGCTTCTCGCCGGCGGACAGCCCACGGTCCTTGTCACGACGCCACAGGTCGCGGACGACCTCGGCCACCTTGATGACGTCGCCGGAGGCGAGCTTCTCGAGGTTGGCCTTGAAGCGGCGCGACCAGTTGGTCGGCTCCTCGGCGAATGGGGTACGCAGCACCTCGAACACCTTGTCGAGGCCTTCCTTGGAGACCACGTCGCGGACACCGACGAGGTCGCAGTTCTCGGCAGGAACTTCGATCACGAGGTCACCCTGGGCGACCTTCAGCTTGAGGTAGAGCTTCTCCTCTCCGCGGACCGTGCGGGTCTTGATCTCTTCGATGCGTGCTGCCCCATGGTGGGGGTACACGACCGTCTCGCCGACCTTGAAAACCATGTGTTGTTGTCCCCTTTCGCGACACTCAGGATACCACGCACCGGCGTGTCGCAATAATCGGGGACCCCGCCGTTTGTGCAGGTCAGGCCCATGAACGGCCCTCCCCGAGACGCGGATCGGGTCTTGACAGAACGGCGTGGTCCATGCTTCGCGCGCGTGTCCGACGCGGGCCCGGGCGCGGTCGGGAACCGTGCCGGCCGCCACCGTGGACGGGCCCGGGGGCGGCATGGCTATCCTTGGCCGCGTGACGAACCGCGCCGCCTCCGTCCTGCGAGCCTCCGCCGTGGCAGGCACGATCCTGCTCGCCTCGGGGTGCGCCTCCGCGTTCTCGCCGATCCAGACCGACTTCGACTACGACTCCGCCGACGGGGTGCCCCTGACCATCGAGGGGCTCGACCTGCGCGACCTCGCCATCGTGGTGCCCGAGAAGGGAGGCACCGGCATCGTGGTCGGCCAGGCCGTCAACCGCAGCACCTCCGCGGTCGACGTCACCTTCGCCGTCACCGGGGCGCCCACCCCCGCCACCGTCGCCGTCCCCGCCAGCTCGGGAAAGACGCTCTCGGATGCCGCGACGGGCGTGGAGATCCCCGGCATCCCGGCCGCGCCCGGCGAGATGGTGCAGATGACCGTCACCACCCCCGAGGCCGGGAAGAACGTCGTCAACGTTCCCGTGCTGGTGAACAAGGGCTACTACGAGGACCTCACGGCCTCGTCCTCGTGACCCGGTCGCGGGCCGGCCGCCCGCGACTCAGGCCTCGAACTTGTAGCCCAGCCCCCGCACGGTCAGGATGTGCGTCGGGTTGGCCGGGTCGCCCTCGACCTTCGCCCGCAGCCGCTTGATGTGCACGTCGAGGGTCTTGGTGTCGCCGACGTAGTCGCTGCCCCACACCCGGTCGATCAGCTGCACCCGGGTCAGCACCCGCCCGGTGTTGCGCAGCAGCATCTCGAGCAGCTCGAACTCCTTGAGCGGGAAAGACACCTGGCTGCCACCCACGGTGACGACGTGGCGCTCGACGTCCATCCGCACCGGACCGGCCTCGAGGGTCGTCGGCAGCATCTCCTCGGGCTCGGCCAGCCGGCGCAGCACGGCCTTGATCCGGGCGAGCAGCTCGCGCGAGGAGTAGGGCTTGGTGACGTAGTCGTCGGCCCCGAGCTCCAGCCCCACCACCTTGTCGATCTCGCTGTCCTTGGCGGTGAGCATGATGACCGGCACGTTGGAGCGCTGGCGCAGCGCCCGGCACACGTCGACGCCGCTCAGCCCGGGAAGCATGAGGTCGAGCAGCACGAGGTCGGCCCCGGTCGTGTCGAACGCCGTGAGTGCGTCGTGGCCGTTCTCGGCGACCGACACCTCGTAGCCCTCCTTGCTGAGCAGGTAGGACAGCGGGTCCGAGAACGACACCTCGTCCTCAACGATCAGGATGCGCGTCATGCAGTGCTCTCTCCTCGTGCTGTTCCGGCCACGTGCGGCCGTCGTCGGGCTCTACCGCGCTCGGCCGGTCGGCCGCCGCGGGAAGGGTCATCGTGAAGGTCGAGCCGCGCCCCTCCTGGCTCCAGACGCTCACCCGGCCCCCGTGGTTGGCGCAGACGTGCTTGACGATCGCCAGGCCCAGGCCGGTGCCACCGGTGGCGCGTGAGCGGGCCGCGTCGACCCGGTAGAAGCGCTCGAAGATGCGCTCCTGCTCGGCGGCGGGGATGCCCTGGCCCTGGTCGGTGACGGTGACCTCGACGGAGTCCTCGACCCGCCGGGCCCCGATGCCGACCCGGGTGCCGGACTCGCTGTAGTTGACGGCGTTGGTCACGAGGTTCGCGACCGCGGTGGTGAGCAGCTCGGCATCCCCGAAGACCCGCAGGCCGTCCTCGGTGACCAGGGTGAGCTCGATCTGGCGCCCACCGGCGGCGACGCGCACCCGGTCGACCGCCTCGGCCGCGACCGACCCGACGTCGACCAGCTCGGGCTCGTGCAGGGTGTCGGCGACCTGAAGCCGCGACAGGTCGACGATCTCCTGGACCAGCTGGGTCAGGCGCGCGGACTCGACGAGGATGCGCTGGGCGAAACGCTCCACCGCCTCGGGGTCGTCCTTGGCGCCGAGCACGGCCTCGGCGAGCAGCGAGATGCCGCCCACCGGGGTCTTCAGCTCGTGGCTGACGTTCGCGACGAAGTCGCGGCGGATCTCCTCGACCCGACGGGCGTGGGTGTGGTCCTCGGCGAGGATCAGCACGTGCGAGACCGCGATCGGCGCGACCCGCACCCGCATCACCACGGATGCCGTCGTGTTCGGGCTGCGGGTCAGGTCGAGCTGGGCCTCGCGGATCATGCCGTCGCGTCGCACCTGCCGCGCGAGGTGACGCAGCTCGTGGTGGACCAGCTCGCCGTGCCGGACGAGCCCGTAGCTCACGGCGGACGCCGACGTGTTCACGACGGCGTCGCTCGCGTCGACGACGACCGCGATCGAGCGCAGCACCGAGAGCACGTCGCCGACACCCCGGGGCAGCGGGGGCTCCGGCGGGTCGGTGTGGGCGCCACTGCGCTCCGACCACCGCGTGGCGGCGACGGCAACGGCCCCCATGACGAGGCCGGCCGCCCCGCCGAGCATCGCCGCGAGTGTGGGGTCCACGAGGTCAGGGTACGGGGCGGTCAGCCGCGTTCCGGCAGATCACCGGCCCCCGAGCGGGCACTCCTCCAGAAAGTTCACCTCGGGGGCGTCTCGGGTTCATCCCGGGGTGTCACAGTGCCGTGGGCGGCCACGTCGCCCCCGCCACCGCACCGAAACCCCGGAGGACACCACGTGATGCGCAAGGCCTTCCACGAGGAGCTCGACCGCGTCGCCGAGACGCTGGTCGAGATGACCCACCTCGCGTCGTCGGCGATGAGCCGGGCCACCACGGCCCTGCTCGACGCCGACATCCACCTCGCGGACTCGGTGATCGCCGCCGACGCCGAGATCGACGCCCGTCGCGCCGAGCTCGACCTGATGTCGTTCGACCTGCTGGCCCGCCAGCAGCCGGTGGCGACCGACCTGCGGGTCATCGTGACGAGCATGCGGATGAGCAGCGACCTTGAGCGGATGGGCGACCTGGCCCGGCACGTGGCCAAGGTCGCGCGGCTGCGCTACCCGGAGTCCGCCGTGCCGGCCGAGCTGCGCGCGACGATCCTGCAGATGGGCCAGGTGGCCGAGCGGATCGTCGAGAAGGCCGGGTCGGTCATCGCCGCCCGCGACGTCGAGGCCGCCCAGCAGATCGAGCGCGACGACGACGCGATGGACGACCTGCACCGTGAGCTGTTCGCCCGGGTGACCGACGGCAACTGGCCCTACGGCACCGAGGCCGCCGTCGACATCACCCTGCTGGGCCGCTACTACGAGCGGTTCGCGGACCACGCCGTCAGCGTCGGTCACCGCGTCATCTGGCTGGTCACCGGTGAGTTCGACCCGGCCAGCGAGGAGAGCCACGAGGATGCCGAGGACGGCGCGGCCGCCCTGCACTGACCCCGAACAGGGTCTGAACAGGCCTGTTCGCCGGGCGCCGCCCGGTGTGAGACTGGTCGGGTGACACTCACCGTCGAGGACGACTTCCGTGAGTTCGTGGCCGCGCGCTGGCCCGACCTCGAGGGAGTCGCCTTCGTCGTCACCCTCGACCCGGCCACGGCCCGCCGGGTCACGACCGACGCCCTGGCCGCGCTGCACCAGCAGTGGCGTGAGGCCCTCGACGAGGGGCGGCCCGGGGCGGCGGCCCGGCGGTCGGTGCTGAGCGCGGCCCTCGGGGCCGCCCGACCGGATGCCGTGTCGTCGCCAGGCCCGTGGACGGAGCCCGACGACGACGACGACCCGGTGCTCACCGCGCTCGAGGCGGCCGTGCGCGCGGCGTCCCCCCTCGAACGAGCCCTCGTCGGCGCCCGGTCGGTGTGGGGTGCCGGCCCCGACGAGGTCGCCGACCTGCTCGGGATGCCGGTGGGCGACGTGCGCACCCGCGCCGCCACGCTGCACGCCCGGCTGGTCGCGGCCCACGACGCCGCCCGGGCTGCGGACGGCCTCGCCCCCGCGGACTGGGCGCTCGACGTCGACCTCGACGGCGCCGTCGAGCACCTGCTCGCCGGCCAGGGCGACCCGCCCGACCCAGCAGCCCTCGTCGAGGACCGCCGCCGGTCGGTGCAGCGGCGCTCGGTGGTCGCCGGGGGTGCCGCCGCCGTCGCCGCCGGCGCCCTCGGCTGGTGGGTGGTCGGCCGCGGTGCGTCCGCCACCGGGGCAGCATCACCGTCGACCCTGCCCAGCGCCGCGGACCAGAGCTGGGAGAGCGTCTCGCGCTGGCCCGCGCGGGGTGGGCTGGCCACCGACGCGCGGGTCCAGGGGCTGGTCCTCAGCCGCTCGACGGGCGGCGGGCACCTGCTGTTTGCCGACGACGTGGCCGGGCAGCGCCTCGTCGTGTCGGTGACCCTCAACCCGGGCACCGAGGACGTCATCGTGGAGGCCTGGCAGGGGGCGGCCGGGGGCGACCCGGCATCCCTGCAGGAGGTGCCCCTGCAGAGCCCGTTCGTGGCGGGCGGACAGGACGCCATCCCACTCGCCGTGCCGACCTCGCCGGGCACACTGCTCCTCGTCCTCGCCCGCCCACCCGTCACCCGAGCGCAGTACTCCCCGACGGTGTTCCCCACCCCCGCCGGCACCATCGGCCGCAGCTGGGTGCCGATGAGCCTGACGGCCGGCATCGGAGTGGCCCGCTGGGACAACGAGCAGGGGCCGGCCCTGCGGATGCGGTGCGAGGGTTTCGACGGGCCGGCCGCCGGGTCGGCGCAGACCTGGGTCGGGCAGAGCGGCACCGACGGGCTCGCCGGATTCGCCGAGGAGACCAGCCGGTTCGTCGCCGCGGCGCTCGGGGAGCGTCCCGACACGGTCCGCACCGAGGTCGTCACCGACGCCACGGTCGGCGGGAGCGTCATCGACCCGACCGCGATCTCCGCGCGAGGCGGCGACGGCCGGGTGCGGGTGCTGCGCACGACGACGGCCGGCGGCGGCATGGTGCGCTCGGTGCGGGTCGTCGACGACGGCCGCAGCCACCTGAACTGGCTCGACCTCGAGCCGCCGGCGGTGCTGCCCGCCGACACCCCCCGCGACGAGCCCATCGTCCTGCGGCTCGACGACGCCCGCCCCAAGGTGGGCCGCTTCCTCGTCATCGCCCCCGGCGCCGCCCGGGTGCAGCTGCTCTCGACCTCGCCCAACGCGTACCCGGTCTCGAAGGTGACCACGACCCGCCCCGGCGGCGTCGCGATCGTCGAGGTCATCAACGCCGACGACGCGGCAGGGTTCCGCCTCGTGCGTCGCAACGCGGCCGGGCGCCGGATCGGCACCGGGGTTCCCCGCGCCGGCCGCGACCTCCTCGACCTGTGGCCCACCGAGCAGACCGTGTTCTGATGACGGTCACCGCCGAGGAGGACTTCCGCGACTTCGTCGTCGCGCGGTGGGCCGACCTCGAGCCGGTGGCCCGCCTGGTCGTCCTCGACGGGCCGGCCGCCCGCCAGGTCACCACCGAGGCGCTGGCCGACCTGCACGGCGAGTGGGGCCACCTCATCGACGAGGGGATGCCGGGCGCCACCGCCCGCCGCGCCGTGCTGATCCGGGCCCTCGCCGCGATCCGTCACCACCCCGGGGTGCGGAGGGACGACGTCCTCCCGGCACTGCTCCGGGCGGACGCGGCCCACGAGGGCGACCAGGGCGACACCGTCGTCCTCGCCATGGCGCGGGTCGTGGCGGAGGCAGCCCCGCTCGAGCGTGCCGTGCTCGCGGCCGCGACGGTGTGGGGGCTGGACCCGGGGCGGGTCGCCGACCTGCTCGAGATGCCGCCCGCCACCGCCCGTGACGCCGAC
Source organism: uncultured Actinomycetota bacterium (assembly GCA_963695175.1). GTDB lineage: Bacteria > Actinomycetota > Actinomycetes > Actinomycetales > Dermatophilaceae > Fodinibacter. Next base: position 817,599 of record CAVOGG010000004.1, on the reverse strand, counting down.
CTCGAGGTGCGTCGTCGGCTCCTCGCCGCCCACGCCACTGCCCGCGCCGCGGCCGGCTGGGAGCCCGCCGAGTGGGCCGTCGACCGTGACCTCGACGACGCCCTCGACCTGCTGCTCGGCGAGCACGGCGACCCGCCGGACGCCGTGGCGCTCGTCGGCGAGCGAAACCGGCAGGTGCGTCGACGCTCGGTCGTGCTCGGCACGGGAGCCACGCTGGTGACCGGCGTCGTGGCCGCCTGGGGCGTCGACTCGGTGGTGACCGGCGCCGCATCCGAGGCCGCCCCCCTGCCGCCGCGGCCCGGCGACCCGGTCTGGACGACGAGCAACACCTGGCCGGCCCGCGGCCGGCTGGCCACCGACGCCGGGGTCGCCGCCCTCGTGGAGTCGGCCTCCCCCCGGGCGCACCTGCTGTGGGCCGACGACCTCGCCGGCCAGCGGGTCGTCGTCGCGGCACCGGCCGACGGCAGCGGGTCCGGCGGCACGCTGGTGCGGGTGTGGGCGGGCTCCAGGGGCGCCGACCCGGCCTCGCTCACCGCGGTCGACCTGGCCCGCGACCGGGTGGCCCTGATGGACGACGTCGTGCCGCTCGCCGTGGAGGCCGGGGTCGACGACGAGGACGGTACCGGCGCAGTGCTGTTGCTCGCCCGGCCGACGGTGCTCGAGGCCTCGTACTCAGCGCTTGTCGCCTACGAGCGCAACGGCGGGGTCGGCCGCCGCTGGACCAAGGTCGCCCTGCGCGACGGGGTGGCCACCGTGCCGATCCGCGGACCGATGCCCCCGACCTTCCGGGTGCAACTCGACGGCTACGACGGCGGCCCGCTCGGGGTCACGCCCCTCGGCCTGCCCACCCCCGACCCATCGGACCCCCTCGCCCAGTCGCTGCTCGACGCCCTCGCCCCCTTCGTGGCCACGTGCACCGGCCTGCCGGAGTCGGCGGTGCGCAGCGCGTTGGCGCTCGAGATGCCCGTCCCCGGCGACGTGCTCGTGGCGGCAGGGCCGGGTGAGCGGATCGGGCGCGGACAGGTCGTGGTCGCCTTCACGACCCTGCCGAACAACGCGCTGCTCCGCTCGGTGCGGGTGATCGGTGACGGTCGTGGCCAGGTCGGCCCACTCGACCTCGAGACCACCAGGGTCGTGGGTGCGGCCGACGTCGGGGCACCCTTCGCGACCCGCTTGCCGGGCTTCAGCAACAGCGTGAGCCGGTTCCTCGTCGTCGCTCCCGGCGCCGCCCGTGCCCAGCTGGTCGGCAGCGCGACAAACACGTATCCGGCATCCAAGGTCACCCCCCTGCGCGAAGGCACCGGGGTGCTGGAGGTCGCGGACGCGCGGCGGGCCGGCCTCTACCGGCTGGTCATCTGGGACCGGCGAGGGCAGCGGCTCGGCGGGTGGGAGACGCTGGTGCGCCGACGCGACCCGCGCGACCTGTGGCCGCGGGTGCGGTGAAGCGCGCCGGAGCGACGGTCAGCGGCCCTGGTTCGCGACGGCGGCGGCTGCGGCGGCGGCGGCCTCCGGGTCGAGGTACTCGCCCGGGGCGGTCGGCATGAAGTCGTCGCCGAGCCGGTAGACCAGCGGCATCCCGGTGGGGATGTTGAGCCCGGCGATGTCGTCGTCGCTGATGCCGTCGAGGTGCTTGACGAGCGCGCGCAGCGAGTTGCCGTGGGCGGTGACGAGCACCGTGTGGCCGGCGGTGAGGTCAGCCTGGATGTCGTTCTCCCAGTACGGCATCATCCGCGGGATGACGTCCTTGAGGCACTCGGTGAGCGGCACCTCGACACCGGCGTAGCGCGGGTCGCCGGTCTGGTCGAACTCGCTGCCGGCGTCGATCGGCGGCGGCGGGGTGTCGAAGCTGCGGCGCCAGAGCATGAACTGCTCGTCGCCGTACTTGTCACGGGTCGCGGCCTTGTCGAGCCCCTGGAGCGCGCCGTAGTGCCGCTCGTTGAGCCGCCAGCTGCGGCGCACCGGGATCCAGTGCCGGTCGAAGGCGTCGAGCGCGAGGTTGGCCGTCGTGATCGCACGGCGCAGCACCGAGGTGTGCACGACGTCCGGGAGCAGCCCGGCCTCCGCCATGAGGCGGCCACCACGCACGGCCTCGGCGCGACCCTTCTCGGTGAGGTCGACGTCGACCCACCCGGTGAACAGGTTCTTCTGGTTCCAGTCGGACTCGCCGTGACGCAGCAGGATGAGCGTGTGTGCCGTCATGCCGCCAGCCTATCCATCCGCTGCGAGCGGGGTCAGGCGGGCGGTTCGGGGGGACCGGGGTCGCCGGGCCGGGCCAGGATGGAGCGGAACGCCTCGAGGTTGCGCAGGCTCTCGCCGCGCGACACGCGCCACTCCCACTCCTTGCGCATCGAGGTCAGGAAGCCCATCACGAGCAGCTCGTTGAACGGCTCGTCGGCCGCGGTCAGCACCACCCCGAGCAGCTGGTCGAGGGTCTCGGCGTCGACGCCGGCCGCCGGGATCCGCCCGGTGACGAAGACGTCGCCGGACTTGTCGACGGCGTACGCGAGCCCGGGCAGGCGCAGGTTGCGGCGCAGCAGGAAGCGGTAGACCTGGTCGTGGTTCTCGTCGGGGTTGCGGATGACGAACGCCGACACCGACAGCGCGCTGTCGGAGACGACGACCGAGGCCACCGTCGTGAGCTTCCGCTCGCCGGGCAGGGTCACGACGTACTCGTCGTCGCGGGCGCCGGGCTCCCAGCGGTGACCGGACTCGGCGAGGTAGGCCTCGACGGTCGACGCGACAGTGGCGCGGTCGGTCACGGGATGACCGCCTGCGGGATGCCGGTGAGGATCTCGGCGTCGTTGATCGACGCCTCGCGGGGCCGGGCCATCGCGTCGGCGTAGACCTCCGCGAGCCGTTCGGCCGTGCGCGCCCAGCCGAACCCGGCGGCGTGCTCGGCGGAGGCGCGGGACAGGCCGGCGCGGCGGTCGGGGTCGAGCACGACCCCCGCGATGGCGGTGGCCCAGTCGGCCGTGTCGTGGCCGTCGACGAGGATGCCGGCGCTGCCCACCGCAGTCGGCAGGCCACCGACGTTGGCCGCCACGACCGGGGTGCCACAGGCCTGCGCCTCGACCGCGACCAGGCCGAACGACTCGTTGTGCGAGGGCACGGCCAGCACGTCGGCGGCGCGGTACCACTGGGCCAGGGTCGGCCGGTCGACCGGCGGCACGAAGCGCACCAGGTCACCGATGCCGCGCTGTTCGGCGAGCTCGGTCAGCCCCATCGGGTTGCGCACGCCGGTGCCGCTGGCCCCGCCGAGGACGGCCACCACGACACGCGAGCGCAGGTCGGGGCGTCGGCGCACGAGCTCGGCGGCGGCCTTGACGAGCACGTCGGGCGCCTTGAGCGGTTGGATGCGGCCGACGAAGAGGAGGAGCACGGCATCCGAGGGGACGCCGACCGCGGCCCGCGCCTCGTGCTGTGAGCCGGGCCGGAAGACCTCGAGGTCGACGCCGGGCGCGGCGACGACGACCCGGTCGGGGTCGGCGTCGTAGAGGTCGACGAGCTCTCGGGCCTCGCGGTCGGTGTTGGCCACCAGGCGGTCGGCGGCCTCGACGACCTGGGCCTCCCCGATCTCGCGGCCCATCGGCTCGGGCAGGTCGCCGTCGGCGAGGTGGAGGTTCTTGACCCGGGCCATCGTGTGCATGGTGTGCACGAGTGGTACGCCCCACCGGTCGGCGGCGAGCCAGCCGACCTGGCCGGAGAGCCAGTAGTGCGAGTGCACCAGGTCGTAGTAGCCGGGCGGGGCGTGCGCGGCGACCCGCATCATCCCGGCCGCGAAGGCGCACAGCTGGCCGGGGAGGTCCTCCTTGGACAGGCCCTCGTAGGGGCCGGCCGGCACGTGCCGCACGACCACACCCGGCTCGACCTCGACGACCGCCGGCTGGGAGGCGCTCGTGGTGCGGGTGAACAGGTCGACCGCGATGCCGCGACGCGCGAGCTGGCGGGCGACCTCGAGGGCGTAGACGTTCATGCCGCCGGCGTCGCCCTCGCCGGGCTGGGCCAGCGGGGAGGTGTGCACGGTGACCATCGCGACCCGCTGCGGGCCGGCGGAGGCGGCTGGCGTGCTCATGGGTTCGAGTCTGTCACGGCGCCGCGAGGGGTGTCGGTGACGGTGACCACGGCCCGTGGCGCCCACACGTGCACGGCGATCCGGCCGTCCTGGCGCAGGTCGACGGCCCGGGGCACCTGCACCGGCCCGATCGAGACGTCGGTGCCGAGCACCCAGGTGAAGGCCGGCTGCTCGACGACGGTGGGGTCGACCCAGTAGGCGCGTTCGCGCAGGTTCTGCTCGGGCAGCGCGGGAGCGATGCCCACCGTGGCCGGCCGCCAGTCGAGGTGGATGGCGACCGCGTCGGCGCCGGGCACCGCGGCATCCATCCGGATCCGGCCGTCGATCGGCTGGAAGTCGATGCGCAGCGGCATGCTGGTCTTGTCGTCGTGCACCACCCCGCTGAAGCGGACGATGTCCTTGACCCGGCGCACCGCGTCGATCCGGACGTGCATGAGCGTTCCGGTGACCTCCTCGCGGGGGTGGCCGTTGACCTGGTCGACCCTTCCCATGACGGCGGTGACCGGGGCGCCACGGGTCACCGTGTCGGCGAGCACCGTGCTGCCCCGGGCGAGCCGGAAGCCCGAGTCGTAGAGGGCCACCGAGAGCCCAGCCCCGAGGGACTGCACCCCGCGGGCGTCCTGGGCCACCTCGAGCAGCCCCGGCGCCACGTCGGCGACCCCGCTGTCGCGCTCGAGGACCCGGGGCACCCAGGAGGTCAGGCCGAGCGAGAGGGCCGCGACGAGCGAGACGACGAGCGCCACCATCGAGAGGCTGACCTGCCCCTCTCGTGACCGCTCCCGCCACCACTCACGCACCCCTTCAGGGTAGGCGGTTCTACGCTGGGCACCGTGCCGCAGCCGCGACCCGTCGGGGTCATCACCCGGGGGACGACGAACCCGAACCGGCTGCGCCGCTGCGACCGCTGGCTCGCCGGTCCGCAGGCATGGCGGCTGCGGCGCAGCGGCGCAGCCCCCGTGGTGGTCGACCTCGGCTACGGCGCCTCCCCCGTCACCGCGCTCGAGCTGTGCGACCGCCTGCGCCGGGTACGACCGGACGTCGAGGTGGTGGGCATCGAGATCGACCCGGCACGGGTGGCGGCGGCGCGACCGCTCCAGCGCCCGGGGTTGCGCTTCGCGGTCGGCGGGTTCGAGGTGCCGCTGGCCGGCGGAGCCCGGCCGGTGCTGGTGCGCGCCTTCAACGTGCTGCGCCAGTACGACGAGTCGCAGGTGGCCGACGCGTGGGCGACCACTGTGGCGCGGCTCGCCCCCGACGGCCTGCTCGTCGACGGCACCTGTGACGAGCTGGGCCGGCTGGCGACCTGGGTGGCCGTGACCGCGCAGGGGCCGGTGAGCCTGTCGCTGAGCTGGCGGCTGCGCGGGCTGGAGCGCCCCGGCGTGGTCGCCGAGCGGCTGCCGAAGGCGCTGATCCACCGCAACGTTCCCGGCGAGGGGGTGCACCGGCTGCTGAGCGACCTCGACGAGGCTTGGGCCCGGCAGGCGCCGCAGGCGGCCTACGGCATCCGGCAGCGGTTCATCGCGACGGCATCAGCGATGCGCGATGCCGGCTGGCCGCTGCTCGACGGCCCGTCACGCTGGCGGCTGGGCGAGCTGACCGTGGCCTGGGATGCCGTGGCGCCCGGTGCGCTGGCAGCTCACCGGGGCGTCGGTCACCAGGGGCCGTAGGGGCCCTGGTTGCCCTGTCCGCGCCCCATGACCTGGTCGAGCGCCGGCTTGACGTCGGCGAGGTAGACCCCGGCTGCGACGATCGCGATGATGGCCAGCAGGCCGGGGAAGCCCCCGACCGCGACGATGCCGAGCAGTGCGGCCACCCCGGTGACGAGCAGCCAGAACGGCTTGGTGCGCTTCCCGGCCGCCGTGAAGGCGTCGGCCCGGCGTCGGACGCAGTCGAAGAGGGCGTAGAGCTCCACGCCGAGCGCCGCGACCGACAGGCCGAGGACGATCCACTGCTGGAGCTGTGCGAGCGACGCCATGGGCACCAGAGTAAACGTCAGACGTCGAGCAGGATCGTCACCGGGCCGTCGTTCACGAGCTCGACCTGCATGTGGGCGCCGAACCGGCCGGTCTGCACCTCGACGCCGCGAGCCCGCAGGGCGGCCACGACCTGCTCGACGACGGGCTCCGCGACCGGTCCCGGCGCAGCGGCGTTCCACGAGGGTCGGCGGCCCTTGCGGGTGTCGGCGTAGAGGGTGAACTGGCTGACCACGAGCACCGGGGCTCCGTCGTCGAGCACCGAGCGCTCGTCGCGCAGGATGCGCAGGTCGGCGATCTTGCGGGCCATCGTGGCCACCTGGTCAGGCCCGTCGTCGTGGGTGACACCGACCAGGGCGAGCAGGCCGGGACGGGTCAGCTCGCCGACGACCTCGCCGTCGACGGTGACCGAGGCCCGGGAGACCCGTTGCAGCACGGCCCTCATCCGCGGCTCACTCCTCGATGCCGACGGCGACGACCGCGCCGACCGGCTGGCCGTGGCCGAGGATCGGGGCGTCCTCGAGGCGGGCGTAGGCCAGGGACTCCACCCCCAGCCGGCGCAGCACCGCGGCCAGGACGACCGGGCGGGCCCGCTGGTTGCCGTCGGCGACCTTCAGGGCGATGCCGCGCCCGTCGGCCAGGCCGACCGCGTGCACCGACTCGGCGCCGTCCTTGGCGATGAGGCCCTCGGTGCCGCGGATCAGGGCGGTGACGTCGCGCCGGGTGCCGCCGACGAACTCGGGGAAGGCGCGCATCGCGGCGGCGACCTCGGCCTCGGGGGTGCCGGGCGCGCCGGCGGCGATCCGGCCGAGGGCCCGGGCCAGCCCGGCGAGCGAGATGGCCATGGCGGGAGCGCCGCAGCCGTCGACGACGGTCGCGGCGACCGGCTCCCGCGCGAGATCGGTCAGGGTCTCGGCCATCAGGCGCTGCAGGGGGTGGTCGGTGTCGCGGTAGGTGGTGAGGTCCCAGCCGTTCAGCCGGCAGGTGACGAGCATGGCGGCGTGCTTGCCGGAGCAGTTCTGGGCCAGGGGGCGGGGCGCGCGGCCGGCGGCGATCCAGAGCTCGCGCTCGTCGGCGTCGTAGGGCAGGTCGGGGGTGTTCTGCAGGTCGGCCTCGGTGAGACCGGCGTCGGCGAGCATCTCGCGCACGCCGTCGAGGTGGAACGGCTGGCCGGAGTGGCTGGCGCAGGCCAGGGCGAGCTGGTGCGGCGGGAGCCGCAGCCCGGCCCGCAGCATCGCGACTGCCTGGATCGGCTTGTTCGACGAGCGCGGGAGAACGGGGTCGTCGGTGGCGCCCCAGGCGTGGGTCACCGAGCCGTCCGGGGCGGTGACCGCGATGCTGCCGCGGTGGGCCGACTCCACGAACCCGCCACGCATCACGTGGGCGACGACCGGGGCGTCGGCCAGGGCGGGCGGGGTGGGTGCGAGGCGGGCGGATGCGGTCTGGTTCGGCACGCGGCCGACCCTATCCGCGCGCGGTGAGCGGGCGGCATCCGGCGGGTGGCTCGGGGGCGTCATCCGGCGGGTCGCCGCACCCGGACGCCGAACGACCGGGGCCGGGCGAGCCGGCCCCGGTCATCGGGGGTGTCACCGGGAAAGGGGGGACCCGGTGACGGGTGGTCGGCGTGCAGCCGACGGGTCAGGATGAGGTCACTCAGCGGCCGGGGTGGCCGGCGTCTCGACCGTGGTGGCCGGCTTCTCGACCGGGGTGCCCACCTTGTCGGCAGCCTTCTCGGTGGCCTTCTCGGCGGCGACGGCGGTCTTGCGGACGCTGGTCGTCGCACCCTTGGCCGAGGTGGTGGCCTTCTTGGTGGCGTTCTTGGTCGTGGTGGTCGTGCGCTTGGCAGCCGTACGGGTGCGCTTGGCCGACTTGGCGACCTCGGTCTGGGCGACCTTGGTCTCCTCGGCGACGGAGCCACTGACGACGGTGACGACCTTCGCGGCCTCCTTGCGGGCGGTCGTGATGGTGGCCTTGGCGGAGCGCTCGATGTCGGCGGTCGCCTTGCGGGCGGAGGTGACGGCACCCTTGACCTGGGCCACGGTGGTGTCGGCCTGGGCGACGAGGTCCTTGGTCGCCTTCTGGTTCTGGATCCGCTTGACCAGCTTGTGGCCGCGCGTGGCGAGCTCCTCGTAGCCCTCGGCGAACCGGCCGCCGACGACCAGGGTCTGGTTGAGGGCCAGGGCCGGGATCTCCAAGACCTGGTCGGCGACCTTGGTCGCGCGGGCCTGGACGTTGGCGGGGGCCAGGTCGGCGGACAGCTCGGTGCGGGCCTTGTCGGCGCGGACCGCGAAGTCGGCGCGAGCCTTGTCGGCGCGCAGGCGGGCCTCGCGCACCTTCTCGACGGCGAGGTCGGTGGCGCCGACGACGGCGAAGAACGGGGTGGTGTCGACAGTCTTCTTGAGGTCCTCGATGACGGGCATGTGTCTCTCCTTCGTGGTGGTGCGTGGGTGGTGGACGGCGTGGGGTGTTCGGGGGGTCGTACGGGTCGTGCGGGTCGTTCGGGTCGGCGTCATTGCCGTGGGGCGTCCTCGACGTAGGACTCGTAGATGTCGAGGAGGGTCTTCCGCTGCCGCGGGGTGAGGGCGGGGTCGGCGGCGATGGCGTCCCGGACGTCGTGCGCGGGGTTGTGCGTGGCGACCTCGGCGTCGAGGATGCCGGCCTTGACGTACAGGCTCTCGGCGGAGACCTCCAGTCCCTTCGCGAGCTGCTGGAGGATCTCGGCGCTCGGGCGCTTCAGCCCCCGCTCGATCTGGGACAGGTAGGGGTTCGAGACCCCGGCGAGCTCGGACAGCTGACGCAGGGAGAGCCGGGCGGTCGTGCGCTGTTCGCGCAGGTACTCGCCGAGGCTGCTGCCCAGGTCGTTCAGCGGGTTCTTGCTCACGAGTCCATTGTGCTTGCTGTAGTTAGCAGAATGCAAACTGCAGCAAGCGTGAGGGTCCTCACACGGCGTCTCGCTGGGCCGGACAACTAGCCGGTCGGCGCGCTATTGGATGCTTCCCCTCAGGGCGCAACTTTCAAAGTTGCTCGCCAGGGGCGAGCATCCAATAGCGCCGGCGAACATCACTCCGCCAGGACCGTCGGGCCGTAGATCGGACCTCAGGCGGTGGCGGTCTCGCGCTGGCGCAGGGAGATGTCGGCGCACGCGGCGCAGGTCGCCTCGGGCACCAGCCCGACCTTCATCAGCTGGGCGAAGACGAAGCAGCCGGCGCAGAAGCCGACGACCGACTCCAGCAGCGCGAAGACGAGGAGCACGGCGAGCAGCCCGACCGTCACGGCCGGCATCCCGGCCACCAGGAAGACCGTCGCCGCCAGCGTGAACACCAGGCCCACGGTCTGCGCGAAACGCTTCGGCGGGCCGGCCACCAGCTTGGGGGCACCCAGCCGAGGGGCGACGACCTTGGTGGCCAGCTGCCCGAGCGGGCTGTAGCGCGGCCCGGCCGCGACCCGCAGGGCGAAGCCGATGGCCAGCACGGCGCTCAGCCAGAGCCAGCCGGTGAGCAGGGCGGTCGCCGTGATCAGCACGACTCCCCCGGCCACGACCCGGGCGGCCTTCTCGTTGACGACGGCCGGGAATCCAAAAGCGTTGCGCACGGATGCCATAACTTGCGATTATGGCCCTGCATTCCCGGCCTGACCAGCCACGTCCGCACCCCGGACGCGAGCCAGGCGGCCGGATGCCGCGCTCCTCCTCCGCGCCCAGCGTCCGCCCGCGCCCGTCCCAGACCCGCGACCGTGCCCTCGACCGCCGCCTCAGCGCGAGCGCCGGTCCAACACCCCGAGCAGCTCGCGGGCCTGCGCGGTGCCCAGCGGCGGCCGCTGCATCACCGTGGCGAGCTCGGCGGCCCGCGCGACCAGCTCGTCGTTGTGCTGCACGACCTGCCCTCGGGCGAAGACCACGTTGTCCTCCATCCCGACCCGCAGGTGCCCGCCGGCCGACAGCGCCGCCGCCATGATCGGCAGGTGCCCGCGGCCGATGCCGGTCGCCGACCACGACGTCACCTCGGCCGGGAGCATCGCGACGCCGGCCATCAGCGCGGCGGTCGTCGCCGGCATCCCGCCGGGTACCCCGGTCACGAAGTCGACGTGCACCCGCCCGCCGAACGGCAGGCCGTGGGTGTCGAGCAGCCGGCGCAGGGCGTGCACGTGGCCGAGGTCGAACAGCTCGAACTCCGGCACCACCTCACGCTCCTGCGCCTGCACGTAGAGGTCGCTCATGAACCCCCAGGGGTTGAGGAACACGTCGTCGCCGAAGTTGGTGGTGCCGCAGGTCAGCGAGCACGAGTCGGGCTCGGCGTCGAGCACGGTGAGCCGCTGCTCCAGCGGGTCGTGCACCGAGCCGCCGGTCGACAGCTGCACCACGAGGTCGGTCTCGGCCCGCAACGCGTCGACCGCGGCCCGCAGCCGACCGGCATCCAGGGTCGGCCGGTGCTCACCGTCGCGCAGGTGCAGGTGGATGAGCGAGGCCCCCGCCGCCTCGCAGCGCCGCGCCGTCTCGACGAGCTCCTCGAGCGTCGTCGGCAGCTGGGGCAGGTCGGCCTTCGCGTGCTCGGCGCCGGTCGGGGCGACGGTGATCAGGGTGCCGGTGGAGGCGGTGGACGTGGTCGACGCGGTGGCTGGGGGCGCAACGGAGGCCATGGCCCCATCATGGCAGGAACCGACCGCAGGATCTGCGGCGATCAGCCACTCACGACGACGGTCTGCGCGGCCGAGATGCCGTCCACGAGAAGATCCACGTCGGTCGCCACCGACCGCTTGACGACCGCGAGCGCCACCGGGCCGTCCTCGTGGTGCCGCCCCACCGAGGTGAGCCGACCCACCTCGCGCTCGCCGAGGAACACCGGCGACCCGGCATCCGGCAGCACGTGGCCCGACCCGTCGAGGTGCAGGAAGACCAGCCGGCGCGGCGGTCGGCCGAGGTTGTGCACCCGGGCGATCGTCTCCTGGCCGCGGTAGCAGCCCTTGTGCAGGTGCACCGCGGTGCGCAGCCAGTCGACCTCGTGCGGGATGGTGCGGTGGTCGGTCTCGAAGCCCAGCCGCGGCCGCCACGCGGCGATGCGCAGCGCCTCGGCGGCCCAGGTGCCGGCCAGCGGCCGGTCACCGACCGCAGCGGCCAGCTCGCCGCGAGGAACCAGCAGCTCGCGCCAGGCGCGGCCGGCGGCGGGGTGGCCCTCGACCGGCCCGTAGGCCGCGGTGTCCCCGACCAGCCCGGGCCAGGGGTCGACCCAGGCCAGCGGCTCGCCGGGCGCGGACTCCCCGCCGAGCGGCTCACCGAGCACCGCCCAGTCGGCGGTCACGTCGGCGACCTCGACGCGCAGCATGAAGCGCATCGACTCCAGCCACGCCACGAGCGCGGATGCCGTGCCCGGTTCGACCGTGATCCAGGTCGTCTCCCCGTCGTCGACGAGGTGCAGCGCGTGCTCGACGTGCCCCTTGGGCGAGAGCACCAGCGACTCGCGGGACGTGCGCGGTTCCAGCCCGAGCAGCTGCTGGGTGGTCATCGAGTGCAGCCAGCTCAGCCGGTCGGGTCCGGTGACCGTCACGACCTCCCGGTTCGACAGGTCGACCGCCGCCAGCCCCTCGGCGAGCAGCCGCTGCTCGCGCACGGGGTCGCCGTAGTGCGACGCCACCCCGGCGTCGGGGCCCTGGCCCTCGACCGCGCCGTGGCGCGCGAGGAGTGCGGACGTGGTGGTGGACGTGCTCATGGGGTGACCTTCCGGGTCTCGGGCGTCACGGACTTCTCGGGGGTGGCGACGGCACCCGGGGCGGCCTCCGCCCCGACCGCCTCGCGGCAGGAGCGGCACAGGCCGTGCACGGCGGCGTGCGAGACGTCGGAGGCGAACCCGAGCGACTCGTCGAGCCGCGCCACCAGCTCGTCCGCGACCGACAGGGGCGCCTCGCCGACCCATCCGCAGGCCCGGCAGACGACGTGCAGGTGGGTGGCGTGCTCGGCGAGGTGGTAGCTCGGCGCCCGGTGGTCGACGTGGGTGTGCCCGACCAGACCCAGCTCCTGCAGCGCCTCGAGCGCCCGGTACACGGTCGACGCGGACACGGCGTCCGCGCCGTCGGCGGCCACGGCATCCACGATCTCCTCGGGGGTGGCGTGACCGAGCCGCCCGACGGCGGCCAGCACACGCTCGCGCTGCGTCGTCAGGCGCTTGCCGCGGGCCCGCAGCCGCTCGCCGAGATCACTCACCCCACCAATGTATGCCGGTCGGCTGAAGCACCCAGATCGCGCACCTACACTGACCGCGTGACGGACCAGGGCGTGGACTCGCTGACCCAGGGCGGTGAGGACTCGGACGAGGTCCGCACCGACGACGAGCGACGCGACCGTCGGGGCGTCAAGCGGGCCCTGATCGTGCTCCTGGCGCTGTTCATCTTCCTCTTCGCCGGTGCCGCCGGGTTCGTCGGCTACCTCGGCTACACGGTCAACGACAACGTCACCCACGCCGAGCTGCTGCCCGAGAACCGGCCCCCGGTCACCGCCCCCGACGGCACCGAGGTCGCCGAGACCGGCACCGGCACCAACTTCCTCGTCATCGGCACCGACACCCGGCCCGGTGACGCGGGCCGCTCCGACGTCATCGTGCTCGTGCACATCCCCGCCGACGGCAAGACGATCAACATGATCCACTTCCCGCGCGACCTCTACGTCGACATCCCCGGGCACGGCAAGAACAAGATCAACGCCGCGTACGCCTTCGGCCGCGAGCCGCTGCTGGTGCAGACCATGGAGAACCTGCTCAAGATCCGCATCCACCACGTGGCGAAGACCAACTTCGACGGCTTCAAGAACATGACGGATGCCGTGGGCGGCGTCCGCGTGTACGCCGAGGAGGCGAGCAACGGCACCGGGAACGGCGGCCCGGTCGTCATCAAGAAGGGCTGGAACGACCTCAACGGCGAGCAGGCGCTCGGCTTCGTGCGGGAGCGGTACACGCTCAGCGAGGGCGACATCTCCCGTGGGCGCCGTCAGCTCGCGTTCATCAAGGCGCTGATGCTCAAGGCGATCAGCCCCGCCACCGTCACCAACCCGATCAAGATCGCCAAGTTCACCGACGCCGCCACGAAGAACCTCGTGCTCGACCAGGACCTCACGATCAGCCAGCTGAAGGACTACGCCGTCTCGTTGCGCAACATCCGCGGTGGCGACGTCGTCTTCTCCACCGCGCCGTTCACCGGCTTCGGCACCTCACCGGGCGGCGCCTCCATCGACATCGTCGACAAGAAGGGCATGGCCGACCTCGGCGAGGCCCTGCGCACCGACACGATGGACGACTACGGCGACGTGTTCGTCACGCCGTAGCCCCACCGGCAGGTCGGAGCCGGCCAGGTCACTCGACGCGCTTGAGCTCCGCCGAGACGTGCGACTGGAGCGGCTGGCCGACGGCGGCCATGTCCATCACCCACAGCAGGTTGCTGTTGACGTTGCCGTACAGCCGGTGGCCGGCGCTGTACTCCTTGGCCGCCGGGCTGCGCATGACACCGTCGGTGCGCAGCTCGACCTTGGCCGGCTCGGCCACGCCGGCGTACATCTCGACGAACCCGGTCGGGTGGGTCAGCAGCAGCTCGACGTTGGTGCCGTCCTCGTGGGTCGGCACCGGGCGCCAGAAGCCGAGCTCGGTCGCGAGCGGGCGCACCTGGTTGCCGTCGGCGTCGAGCAGCCAGGTGCGGGACTCCCACCGCAGGAACGGCCGGCCGTCGTGGCTGCAGACGATCTCCTGGCCGAACTGCTGGGACTCCATCGTCGGGTAGCCCACGAGGCCGGCGCCCTCCCAGCGGCCGACGAGCCACGCGAGGGGGGCCAGCTGCTCGTGCAGGGAGGTGTCGAGGTGGAAGACCATACGCTGCAGTCTATGGACTCCTCCGCGACCTCCCTCGTCGTCAAGGTCACCTGCGGCACCGAGTCGCTCGAGCGGCTCAACCAGGGGTTCACGGTGGCGGCCACCGCCCTGGCGTCCGGGGTCGAGGTCAGCCTGTGGCTCACCGGTGACGCGACGCTCACCATGGTGCCGGGCCGCGCCGAGGAGGTGGAGCTGCCGTACGCCGTGCCGCTCGCCGAGCTGCGCGACACCCTCCTGGAGGGCGCCCGGGTCACGGTGTGCGGCCAGTGCGCCGCCCGGCGCAGCCTCACCGTCGACGACCTGGTGCCCGGGGTCGTGATCCGCGGGGCGGCGGCGTTCGTCGAGGAGGTCGTCGCGCCGGGGGCCCGGGCCCTGGTCTACTGACCGGGCCGGCGTCAGCCGACGATGGCGAGCGCGAGGCCGTAGGCGACCACACCGGGGACCAGCAGGGATGCCGCGGCGGTCGACAGCTGGCCGCGCACCGAGGTGACCGCCGGGAGGACGCTCAGCATCCGGCGGGTCGCGTGGGAGACCGCGGCGCACAGGAAGCCGACGAGCGCAGCCGGCCCCGCGGCGGGCGAGCCGATGACCGACGCCGCGACCATCGCGCCGGCGCCGCCGAGCAGCATCGCCAGGGGCAGCATCCACGGACGCACCCTGGTGAACCCGGCGACCAGGTCGGCCAGCGACGCCACCGCGATCGCGACGAACCCGATGAGCGCGATGTCGCTCGCGCGATCGGTGCGCGACAGCGGCATCCAGGTGGTGCCCAGGGCCACGACCGCGAGCCCGAGCGAGGTGATGCCGATCGACTCGGTGAGCCGCGGACGGCCGTCACGGCGCACCATCTGGTGGCCGAACATGATCGCCAGGCCGATGACCAGGGCGACGGGCACCAGGCGTAGGTACGGCTCGTCGGTGGTCGCGGCGGCGGCCGCGGGCGCGAGCACCCCGGTGACGCCGATCGCGAGCGAGGAACCGAAGCGGCTGGACGACCCGAGCAGCGTGGGCCAGCCCCAGGCGACGACGATGCCGGCCCAGGCCAGCCCGGCGGCGAGCAGGACGGGGTCGGCGAGCAGGGCCAGGACCAGCAGGGCGGCGAGCACGATCGTCGCGATGACGGCGATCGGGCGGCGCACGGTGGCCAGGGCCGGCAGCACCGGCTCCTTGAGCACGGCCTCCTGCCGGGCGCGCCGCTGGGCGCGCGTCTCGACGACGGGCTCGCCCGGTGCCGCCTCCGGCTCCGACGCCGGCTGCTCGGCACCGCCCTCCACGGTCTCGGACTGCGCCGGCTCCGCCTCGCGGCTCAGGTCGGTCGGCTGGTCGTCCACGCGCGGCATCCTCCCATCATCCCCCGGCGAACGGCGGGAGGACCTCGATGACGGCTCCGGGCGGCACCGGGTCCTCGCCCGTGCTCGCGCGGCCACCGACCAGCACCGAGCAGACCGGCAGCACCGGTTCGAGCGCGGGGTGGGCGGCGGCGAGCCGGGTCAGGAGGTCTGCCACCGTCGCGACCCCGTCGAGGCGCTCCTCGTCCACGCCCGCCGCGGCACGGGCGCCCGCCCAGTACCGGATGAGCACCGTCTCAGTGTCGCGTTCGACGCCTTCGCTGCTGTGCATGACCGCCTATCCTGATCGACGATGGCCCATCTGCTGCTGCTGACGAACACCTTGGCGCCCAGCGCCGAGGTCGTTCCTGCGCTCGGGCTGCTGTCGCACCATGTTCGCATCCTGCCTGCCGAGGCCTCCGCCCTGGTCGACGCCCCGCAGGCCGACGTCGTCATGGTCGACGCCCGCCGCGAGCTCGCCATGGCCAAGTCGCTGTGCCGGGTCATCTGCACGACCGGCATCTCGAGCCCGCTGATCGTCGTCGTCACCGAGGGCGGCCTGGCCGGCATCACCAGCGACTGGGGGGTCGACGACGTCATCCTCGACACCGCCGGGCCGGCCGAGGTCGAGGCCCGGCTGCGGCTGGCCGTGGGGCGAACCGTCGAGGCCGCCGTCGACGAGGGCGGCCCGATCACGGCCGGTGCGCTGGTCATCGACGAGTCCACCTACTCGGTGCGCCTGAGGGGGCGGCTCCTCGACCTGACCTACAAGGAGTTCGAGCTGCTGAAGTACCTCGCCCAGCACCCGGGCCGGGTCTTCACCCGCTCCCAGCTCCTGCAGGAGGTCTGGGGCTACGACTACTTCGGCGGCACCCGCACCGTCGACGTGCACGTGCGCCGCCTGCGCGCGAAGCTCGGCACCGACTACGAGGTGCTCATCGGCACCGTGCGCAACGTCGGCTACCGGTTCGTCCCCGAGGTGGCCGAGTCCTTCTCCGAGCTCGAGGCCTGACGTGGCGCGCACCCAGCGCGTGCTCGAGGTCGACGACACCACCGCGCAGGCGTTGCGCGGGCTGTGGGCCCGCGCGGCCGAGACCGACGGCGTCGGCGCGGTGTCGGAGGCCTTCCGGCTCGCCGTCGGGCCGCTCCGCGACGGCGTCGTGCACCTGCTGCGCCATGCCGACGACGACACCCTGGTCGGGTACGCCCAGGTCGCCGAGGCGGGCACCGCGGATGCCGTCGCCGAGCTGGTGGTCGACCCACCCAGCCGCCGCCTCGGCCACGGCCGGGCGCTGCTCGACGCCGCCCTGGCCGAGGGCGCCCGCAGCGTCTGGGCGCACGGCATGCTCCCGGCCGCCGACGCCCTCGCCCGCGCGGCCGGGCTGGAGATGACGCGCAGCCTGCACCTGATGAAGCGCCCGCTCACCGCCGCGGATGCCGTCGACCCGCAGCTCCCGCCGGGCTTCTCGGTGCGGGCGTTCGCGCCCGGTCGTGACGACGAGACCTGGGTGCGGCTGAACGCGGCGGCCTTCGCACGGCATCCGGAACAGGGGCGGTTGACGGTGGCCGACCTGCACGAGCGGATGGCCCAGCCGTGG
The DNA here is from genome assembly GCA_963695175.1 of uncultured Actinomycetota bacterium. Classification (GTDB taxonomy): domain Bacteria; phylum Actinomycetota; class Actinomycetes; order Actinomycetales; family Dermatophilaceae; genus Fodinibacter. The sequence goes on along the minus strand of CAVOGG010000004.1, from coordinate 800,787 downwards.
TTCGACCCGGCCGGCCTGATCCTCGTCGTCGAGGACGCCACGGGTGACGTCGTCGCCTTCCACTGGACGAAGGTCGAACCGGGGGAAGCAGTGGGGCGGGCCCACGACGCCAGCGCGGACGCAGTCCGCGAAGGCGTTGGGCGGGCCCACGATTCCGAGACGGACGCAGTCCGGGTCGGGACCGGGGAGGTCTACGTGGTGGGGGTCGACCCGGCGCACCAGGGCCGCGGGCTCGGCGGGCCGGTCACCCGGCTCGGCCTGGCACACCTCGCCCGGCTCGGCCTGCACGAGGTCGAGCTGTACGTCGACGGCGACAACACCGCTGCTCGGCGCACCTACGAACGGCTCGGATTCACCGACGTGGCGGTGGACGGGCAGTACACCCTTGCCACGACCTGACAGGATTGAGACATGACGGCGAATCCTGGAGTCGAGGTCGACGAGCTGAGGTCCGCGAGCCATGCCGCGGCCGACGCCGCCGCAGGGGCGAGCATCGTCAGCGAGGTGTCCATCGCGAGCGCTGCCGCGACCGAGACGCGCACCCACCAGCCGCGGGCCGCGAACGGCCGCTTCGTCGTCGGGCCGCCCGGTTCGGCGCCGGTGGCCGACGAGGACGAGGTGCTGCAGGCCGACCGCTTCCTGGACCGCGAGATCTCCTGGCTGCAGTTCAACGAGCGGGTGCTCCAGCTCGCCGCCGACGAGAACGTCCCCCTGTTGGAGCGGGCCCGCTACCTCGCGATCTTCGCCTCGAACCTCGACGAGTTCTTCATGGTGCGGGTGGCCGGGCTCAAGCGCCGCATCGCCACCGGCATCGCCGTGCGCTCGGCCTCCGGGCTCGAGCCGCGCGAGGTGCTCGAGCAGATCTCCCTGGTCGCCCACGAGCTGCTGGCGATGCAGGCCGGGGTCTACGGCACGCAGGTGCGCCCGGCGCTGGAGACCGCCGGCATCACGATCGTGCGCTGGGACGAGCTGTCCGAGGTCGAGCGCGACCGGCTCGGCGCGATGTTCACCACCCGCCTCTTCCCGGTGCTCACCCCGCTGGCCGTCGACCCGGCCCACCCGTTCCCCTACATCTCCGGGCTCTCGCTCAACCTGGCCGTCGTGCTGGTCAACCCGCGCACCGGCAAGGAGCACTTCGCGCGGGTCAAGGTGCCGCCGGTGCTCCCCCGCCTGCTGCGGGTCGAGCCGGGCCCGGACGAGTCCCCGCTGGCCGACATGTACGACACCCGGTTCGTGCCGCTCGAGGACGTCATCTCGGCGCACCTGGACCACCTCTTCCCGGGGATGGAGGTGCGCGAGCACTTCACCTTCCGGGTCACCCGCAACGAGGACCTCGAGGTCGAGGAGGACGACGCGGAGAACCTGCTCACCGCCCTGGAGCGCGAGCTCACCCGGCGCCGCTTCGGCCCGCCGGTGCGCCTCGAGGTCGAGGCCGACATGGACGACCACGTGCTCGACCTGCTGGTGCGCGAGCTCGGCGTCGCCGGGTCGGAGGTCTACCGCCTGCCGGCACCGCTCGACCTGCGCGCCCTCAACGTGATCGCCGACCTCGAGCGTTCCGACCTGCACTTCGACCCGTTCGTGGCCCGCACCAACCCCGACCTCGCGCCGACCGAGAGCGCCAAGGCCCGCGACATCTTCGCGTCGATCCGCAAGCAGGACATCCTGCTCCAGCACCCCTACGACTCGTTCTCGACCTCGGTGCAGGCGTTCATCGAGCAGGCCGCGGCCGACCCTCGGGTGCTGGCCATCAAGCAGACGCTCTACCGCACCAGTGGCGACTCCCCGATCATCGACGCCCTCATCGACGCGGCCGAGGCCGGCAAGCAGGTGCTCGCGGTCGTCGAGATCAAGGCGCGCTTCGACGAGCAGAACAACATCTCGTGGGCGCGCAAGCTCGAGCACGCCGGCGTGCACGTCGTCTACGGCATCGTCGGGCTGAAGACGCACGCGAAGCTGTGCCTCGTCATCCGGCAGGAGGCCGAGGGGCTGCGCCGCTACTGCCACGTCGGCACCGGCAACTACAACCCCAAGACGGCCCGGCTCTACGAGGACCTCGGCCTGCTCACCGTCGACGAGCAGGTCGGCCAGGACCTCACCCGCCTGTTCAACCAGCTCTCCGGCATCGCGCCGCGCAGCCGGTTCAAGCGGCTGCTCGTCGCGCCCCGGTCGGTGCGCTCGGGCCTGATCGACCTGATCGACGCCGAGATCGAGCACGAGCAGCGCCAGCCGGGCTCGGGGCACATCGCCTGGAAGGTCAACTCGATCGTCGACGAGCAGCTCATCGACGCGCTCTACCGCGCCTCGCAGGCCGGGGTGAAGGTGCAGCTGTGGGTGCGCGGCATCTGTGCGCTGCGCCCGGGGGTGCCGGGGTTGTCCGAGAACATCGAGGTGCGCTCCATCCTCGGTCGCTTCCTCGAGCACTCGCGCATCTTCCTGTTCGGCGCGGGCGGCGACACGGTGGCCCTGATCGGCAGCGCCGACATGATGCACCGCAACCTCGACCGTCGCGTCGAGGCGCTGGTTCGGCTGATCGACCCGCGCCACCTCGCCGACCTCGAGTCGCTGATGGAGCGCGGCATGAACGACGACTACTCGCACTGGAAGCTCGGCGGTGACGGCCGGTGGATGCGCCACCACCTCGACGAGGACGGCGCACCGCGCACCGACCTGCAGGCCGACCTCATCGAGATGCACGCCCGGCGGCGCCGCAAGGCCCGCCGCCGGTGACCCGACCGACCGGGGGGACGACGTGAGGATCCCAGCGGCCGGCACCCTCCCGTGGCGCCTCGTCGACGGCGCCCTCGAGGTGGCCATCGTCCACCGCCCGCGCTACGACGACTGGTCCTGGGCCAAGGGCAAGCTCGACCCCGGCGAGGACTGGGCGGTGGCCGCCGTGCGCGAGACCGAGGAGGAGACCGGTCTGGTGGTGCGCCTCGGGCCGCCGCTGCCGGAGGCGCGCTACACGCTGCTCGGCCGGGACGGCACGCCCGACGACAAGGTGGTGCGCTACTGGTCGGCCCGGGTCACCGGTGGCGACGGGCACCTCCTGAACGAGATCGACGAGGTCGTCTGGCTGCCGGTCCCCGAGGCGCACGCCCGGCTCGACTACGCCCGCGACCGCGACCAGCTGCTCGCCCTCGTGCGCCTGCAGCAGACCGAGCGGCTCGACACCTGGCCGCTGGTGCTGGTGCGGCACGCCCACGCCGTGGCCCGTGGCTCCTGGCGCGGGCCCGACGACACCACCCGCCCGCTCGACGCCCTCGGTCGTGAGCGGGCCGTCGCGCTGAGCGGGGTGCTCACCGCCTACGGCGTCACCCGTGTCGTCACCTCTCCCTCGGAGCGCTGCCTGCGCACCGTCGAGCCGTACGCCGTGTCAACGGCGACGCCCCTGGTCACCCGCCGCGGGCTGTCCGAGGAGGGCTTCGAGGCCGCACCCGAGAAGGCACACCGCCACCTCGCGCGGCTGCTCGAGCGCGGCGAGCCGTCGCTGCTGTGCACCCACGGGCCGGTGCTCCCGGCGCTGCTCGACGACCTCGCAGAGCGTCTCGACCTCGACGCCACCGGGGCGGTCGAGGTCGTCGAGGCGTTCGCCGAGGCCCGCGACGAGAGGCTCGACAAGGGCGAGGCCCTGGTCTGCCACGTCGTCGGCACCGGTGACACGGCCCGGGTCGTCGCGGTGGAGCGCCACCGCCCCTGACCGGCCGCTCGGCGGGTGGCCGAGCGCACCACCGGCGCACGGCACTTCGCCCTGACCGTCCGGACGACGAATGTGCGGATGCCGTTCACGGTGCGTTCACCCACTGCGAGCCATCGCGTCACCCGGCATCCATACCTTCACTCGTGTCGGGCAGCGTCGCCCGCCTCCCTGACCCTTGTCCTCCGAGAGGTACACACAGTGAAGATCCAACGTCTCGGCCAGGTGGCGGCTCTCGCCCTGGTCGGCTCGATCGCCCTCGCGGGCTGCGGCTCCGACAACAACACCGGTTCCGCGTCGAGCTCGTCCGCCACCGGCTCCGCGGCATCCGCAGACTGCTTCGAAGGCACCCTGAACGCCGAGGGCTCCTCCGCGCAGAAGAACGCCTTCGAGGAGGCGGCCTCCAGCTTCCTCGAGGAGTGCCCGGGTGGCACCGTGAACTACAACCCCACCGGATCGGGTGCGGGCATCAAGCAGTTCATCGCGGGCCAGGTCGACTTCGCCGGCTCGGACTCGGCGCTGAAGACCGCGGAGAAGGACGGCGTGGTCGAGGCCGACGCCGCCGCGAAGACGTGCGGTTCCCCCGCCTGGAACCTCCCGATGGTCACCGGCCCGATCGCGATCGCCTACAACGTCAAGGGCGTCGACAAGCTGATCCTCACGCCCGCCGTGGCCGCCGACATCTTCAACGGCAAGATCACCACCTGGAACGACCCGGCCATCGCCGCGATCAACCCGGGCGTGACCCTGCCGTCGACGGCGATCAAGGTCTTCTTCCGCTCCGACGAGTCGGGCACCACCGAGAACTTCACCAAGTACCTCAACGCCGCGGCCCCCGAGAACTGGACGGCCGACCCGGCCAAGGTCTGGAGCGGCAAGGGCGAGGGCAAGGAGAAGTCGGCCGGCGTCGCCGAGGGCGTGAAGTCCACTGACGGTGGCATCACCTACGTCGAGTGGAGCTACGCCAAGGACAACGACCTGAGCATCGCCCAGGTCGACAACGGTGGCGGCGCCACCGAGCTCACCGCCGAGAGCGTGGGCAAGGCCGTCGAGGCGGCCAAGGCCGACGGCGAGGGCAACGACCTGCGCCTCAAGCTCGACTACACGACCAAGGAGGCCGGCGCCTACCCGATCCTCCTGGTGACCTACGAGATCGTCTGCTCCAAGAACTCGGACGCCACCAAGGCCGCCAACATCAAGGCCTTCCTGAAGCACTTCTCGTCGGCCGACGTTCAGAAGAGCCTCGAGGAGATCGGCTACGCGCCCCTCCCGACCTCGGTCCAGACCCAGGTCGCCGCCGCGGTCAACGCACTGTCCTGACCCCGCACCACCGGCGCTGACGCGCCGACCGACCGCGAGGGGGCGGGCCGCCGACCGGCCCGCCCCCTGCACCACGAGAGGGACGACCCGCCGTGACACCCACGATCACCGGTCGCAGCACGGTCGACGAGCTGCCGGGGCCTGACGGCCGAAGCCCGCTGAGCGGCGACCGCGCCTCGACCGGTCGCCTCGGGGACCGGGTCTTCGGGGGGCTCGCCAAGGGGGCCGGCATCCTCGTCGTCTGCATCGTCGCCCTGGTCGGCACGTTCCTGGTGGTCCAGGCCGTGCCGGCGCTGCTGAACAACAACGTCAACTTCCTCACCTCGAGGGAGTGGGTGCCCAGTGGCACCGAGCCGCGCTTCGGCATCCTCGACATGTTCTGGGCGACGACGGTCACCTCGATCATCGCCATGGTGATCGCCGTGCCGCTCGGCATCGCGGTGGCGCTGTTCATCACCCAGTACGCCCCCGGCTGGCTGCGCGGTCCGGCCGCCGCCACCATCGACCTGCTCGCCGCGGTTCCCTCGATCGTCTACGGCTTCTGGGGCCTGACCATCGCCGGCCAGTTCTTCACCCCCGTCCAGCACGCGTTCTCGAAGGTGTTCGGCTGGATCCCCGTGTTCCAGGACGCGGGCTTCAGCGCCAAGAGCACGCTCGCCTTCGCCGGCGTCATCCTCGCCATCATGGTCCTGCCGATCATCACGGCGATCTCGCGCGAGGTGTTCCAGCAGGTGCCGACGGCCCACAAGGAGGGCGCCCTGGCTCTCGGCGCCACCCACTGGGAGATGATCCGCACCGCGGTCCTGCCGTTCGGCAAGCCGGGCATCATCAGCGCGTCGATGCTGGGCCTGGGCCGGGCGCTCGGCGAGACCCTCGCCGTCGTCATCCTGCTCTCCGGGCTGAACTCGACCGCCGGCTGGAGCTGGTCGGTCTTCAACGGCGGCTCGACCTTCGCGTCGAAGATCGCCGGGGGCGCCAGCGAGTTCGACTCCCCGCAGAAGACCGGCGCCTACATCGCCGCCGGACTGGTGCTGTTCGTGCTCACGTTCGCCGTCAACGCCGTCGCCCGCATCGTCATCGAGCGCAGGAAGGCCTTCTCCGAATGAGCACCGTTCAGCTCGACGTCGGCTCCCAGGCACCACCGGCTTCGCCGAAGCTCCCCGAGCTCGCGTCCAAGTCGGCATCGCGCGCCACCAAGGACCTCCTCGCGCGGGTGGTCATGTGGGCCGCCTTCTTCGTGGCCGTCATCCCGCTGGTCTGGATCCTCGGCAGCGTGATCATCAAGGGCGGCCAGATGCTGCTCGAGTCCTCCTGGTGGACCAACTCGCAGGCCGGCATCACTCCCCGCCGGATCGGCGGTGGCGCGGCGCACGCCATCCAGGGAACCATCTACATGGCGCTGGTCACCGCGGCGATGTCCGTGCCGATCGGTGTGCTGACCGCGGTCTACCTCGTCGAGTACGGCCGCGGGCGGCTGGCCCGGGTCGTCTCCTTCATGGTCGACATCCTCACCGGCATCCCCTCGATCGTCGCCGCCCTGTTCATCTACGCCCTGTGGGTCTCGACCATCGGGCTGCAGCGCGTGCCGTTCGCGGTCACCCTGGCGCTGGTCATCCTGATGATCCCGACGGTGGTGCGCTCCACCGAGGAGATGCTCAAGCTCGTGCCCAACGAGCTGCGCGAGGCGTCCTACGCCCTGGGCGTGCCGAAGTGGAAGACGATCATGAAGGTCGTCCTCCCGACGGCGTTCTCGGGCATCATCACCGGCATCCTGCTCGGCCTGGCCCGGGTCATGGGCGAGACGGCCCCGCTGATCATCCTCGGCCCGTACACCAAGGTCATCGCGAGCGACCTCTTCGGCGGCCTGATGGCGACGCTGCCGACGATGATCAACAACGACCGCGGCGAGAACCTCCAGCCCGCCGTCGACCGGGTCTGGGGTGCCGCCCTCACCCTCATCCTGCTCATCTTCGTGCTCAACCTGCTGGGGCGGTTCATCGGCCGCTTCAGCAAGGTCAAGGCCTGACGAGCGGCGCCCTCGCCGCACCCGACAACGCAACCCGCCCCACGGCATCCGAGAAACGACAGAAGGCAACCGACACCATGGCAAAGCGCATCGACGTCAAGGACCTTGACATCTACTACGGCGAGTTCAAGGCCGTCGAGGGCGTGACGATGACGGTGGAGCCGCGCTCCGTGACCTCGTTCATCGGGCCGTCCGGGTGCGGCAAGTCGACCGTGCTGCGCACCCTGAACCGGATGCACGAGGTGATCCCCGGCGGGCGGGTGCACGGCTCGGTGATGCTCGACGACCAGGACCTGTACGCCTCGTCGATGGACCCGGTGGCGGTGCGGCGCACGGTCGGCATGGTGTTCCAGCGGCCGAACCCGTTCCCCACCATGTCGATCCGCGACAACGTGGCCGCCGGGCTGAAGCTGAACGGGATGAAGGGCAAGAAGGAGCTCGACGAGGTCGTGGAGCGCTCGCTGAAGAGCGCCAACCTCTGGAACGAGGTCAAGGACCGGCTCGCCAAGCCCGGTGCCGGGCTGTCCGGTGGCCAGCAGCAGCGGCTCTGCATCGCGCGGGCCATCGCGGTGAGCCCGCAGGTGCTGCTCATGGACGAGCCGTGCTCGGCGCTCGACCCGATCTCGACGCTGGCGATCGAGGACCTGATCAACGAGCTGAAGTCGACCTACACGATCGTCATCGTCACCCACAACATGCAGCAGGCCGCCCGCGTCTCCGACCAGACGGCGTTCTTCAACCTCAAGGCCACCGGCGAGCCGGGGCGCCTGGTCGAGGTCGGCGACACCCAGCGGATCTTCAGCAACCCCACCGAGAAGGCCACCGAGGACTACATCTCCGGCCGCTTCGGCTGACCGGGGCTCCAGCCGCGGGTCGAGTGAGCAGGACATGCCGACGGACCGGCCCGATGCCGGGCATGTCCTGCTCGCTCGACTCCGTCAGTAGAGGAGGGTGAGGAGGGCGAAGGCTGCTGCTGCCGCGAGCCCGGCACCCGGGAAGGTCAGCAGCCACCCGTTGCCGATCTCGCGCGCCACGCCCCAGCGCACGGCCTTGTGTGACCGGGTCGCGCCGACGCCCATGATCGCCGAGGTGATGACGTGCGTCGTCGAGATCGGGGCACCCGTGGCCGTCGCGACGTAGAGCACCGACGCCGACACCGTCTCGGCGGCGAACCCGTGCGGGGCGTCGACATCGGCGATCCGCCGGCCGAGGGTGCGCATGATCCGCCACCCGCCGGCATACGTGCCCAGGCTGAGCACCACGGCGGACATCGCGATGACCCACCACGGGATCGCCAGGTCGCCCGGCGGCCGGTACCCGCTCGCCACCAGGGTCAGCGTGACCACGCCGGCCGTCTTCGCGGCATCCTGCATGCCGTGCCCGAACGCCATGGCGGCGGCCGACACGGTCTGGGCGTAGCGGAAGCCCCGCGCCGTCGGCCCGGGCGCCGACCGTCGGAAGGCCCACAGGATGGCCGCCATCAGCGCGAACCCGCCGACCAGGCCGAGGATCGGTGAGACCACCATCGGGATCACGACGCTGTCGAGGATGCTGTCCCACTTCACCGTCGCGCCCCCCGCGAGCGCCGCGCCGCACAGGCCGCCGATCAGGGCGTGCGACGACGACGACGGCAGGCCGCGCCACCAGGTGAGCAGGTTCCAGGCGGTGGCACCGATCAGGGCGCCGGCGCAGATGGCGACACCGGTGCTGCCCATCGGCACCTCGATGATGTCGCCGCCGATCGTCTGCGCCACCCGCACGCCCGCGAAGCCGCCGAGGAGGTTCATCACGGCGGCGAGCCCCAACGCGATCCGCGGGGTCAGCGAGCGCGTCGACACCGACGTGGCGACGGCGTTGGAGGCGTCGTGGAACCCGTTCGTGTACGTGAAACCCATCGCGAGCACCACGACGAGCGCGACCGGCAGCCAGTCCACCCGCGCTCAGGACTCCCGGACGGCGATCGCCTCGAGCTTGACCGCCACCTGCTCGAACCCGTTCGCGGCCGCCTCGAGCGCGTCGATGATGTCCTTGTGCTTCATCACGGTGATGGGGTCGGCGCCCGGGGTGTTGAACAGCTCGGCGAGCATCCGCCGGTAGGCCTTGTTGGCGCGGTTCTCGAGCCGGTCGACCTCGACCCAGTAGGCCGTGAGGTCCTTCATCGCCCGCAGCCGTGACATGGCGTCGGCGGTGATCTCGGCCATCCGCGAGATGACCTCCACCTGCTTGGCCACGCGCGGCAGCACCTCGTCGACGCGGTAGAGCACGATCAGGTCGACCGCCGCCTCGATCAGCCCGACGCAGTTGTCGAGCGCCACCGCGAGGGCATGCATGTCGGCGCGGTCGAACGGCGTGACGAAGGCCCCGTTGACCGCCCGGATGATCTCGTGCGTGGAGTCGCCGGACGCGGACTCGATCTCGTGCATCCGCTTGAGGATGACGTCGCGCTCGTCGGCGGGTGCGCCGAGCAGGGCGGTGAGCTCACCGGCGCCGTCGACGAGGTGCCGCGCCGACGCGGCGAACAGGTCGAAGAAGCGCGGTTCCTTGGGGGTGAGGCGAATCGCCACGGGCGGTCTCCGGGTATGGGGGCCAGACAGTGGCTACAGGCTAGGGCCCCGACCCGGACGCCCGGTAGCCGGGTACCACCGGCTCCTCAGCCCGCCGGGTCGGCCTCCGTGCCGCCGTCGCCGGCCCCCGCCTGGGGGTCGAGTCCGAGGATCTCGTCGATGGCTTCCTGGGTCAGCCGATCCTCGCCCTGCGAGGCAGCGAGCACGAGATCGCCGACGAGGCGGATCTCGTTCTCGAGCTGCTCATCGCGCAGCGACGGGTCGTCGTACATTCATCAACCGTACGTCGGTGCCGCGGAGGTGTCCTGTTGGGCACCGGAAATGACTCAACCGGGCCATGCCGCGCGTGGGGCAGCAGGAGGAGTGAAGTGTGGGTGCCGGACCGGGAGCGCCTCACGGCGCGTGGCCGCTCGTAGCGGCTGATGTTGGGACCCGGGGCTGCCGCGGCCCGGCACCCACAAACGACCCTAACGCCTCGACCCGCCGGATGTGTTCCCCTCCGGTTGATCCAACCGAAAGTCAGTCGAGGTCCCCGAGGCGCCAGAGCCGGGCGCAGGCGCGCAGGTCCTCGCCGGTCGTGAGCATCGAGGCGCCGGTGCGGGTGAGGTCGCTGGCGGCGTCGGGGTCGACGGCATCCCGGTCGTGGGCGAGCTCGGCGCGCCCGGCCGCCACCACCGAGCAGAACGCCGCAGCCCGCTCGAGGGCCACCGCGAGGTCGCCCTCGAAGACCCCGGCGAGGATCAGGTCGGCCACCCGCTGCACCTCCTCGGGGCCGGGCGGCTCGGCGATGCCGGCGACCGCGTGGGCGACGTCGGTGAACCGGATGCCGGCGGCATACTCCCGGCTGGCCTGCTCGGGGCTGCGCCGCACCCACTCGCGCAGGGCGTAGAGGCGCCACAGCGCGCCGGGGAGCGACCGCGCCGGGCGGGCCGACCAGAGGTCGGCGACGGTGGACAGGCCCAGGTCGTCGACGAGCGTGACGAGACGGGCCGTCACCTCGGGGTCGTGGGCCGCGCGTCCGGTGCCGACGAGGATCGCGGCCGTCTGGTGAGCAACCTCGGTGACCTCGGCCGGCCCGGGCAGCGTGCCGCCATGGGTCTCCATCGCGAGGGGCCCGAAGGGCACCGGCCGCCGCGGGAGCGCTCGTCCGCCGTCACTGGTCATCGCCACAGTCTCCCAGCCCTCGGCCCGGTTTCAACGTCCTCGTCTCATCGGCATCGACCGACCGCGGCGAGACACGGCATCAGGACGTCGCCCACCAGCAGGGATGCCGGGTGCGCGGGGTTAGGTTGGTCGCGTCACCAGCGCGCTGGTGGCCGGCACGCCGAGGGGTTCTGCCGACCAGCACCGACCGGGCAGGAGACACGCGATGGCACGGCAGCGAGTGGTCCTGGGTCCGCGCCCGGGCTGGCGCTTCACGCTCACCTCCGCGCTCGCCCAGTTCCAGAGCCACCAGTGCACCGACCTGGCCGCCGCGCTGACCTACTTCTCGGTGCTGTCGGTGTTTCCCGCGCTGCTCGCGCTCTTCTCGCTGCTCGGTGTCTTCGGGCAGGGCGATGAAACCACCGACGCCCTGCTCGACCTGCTCGACAAGCTCGGCCAGCACCAGATCGCGGTGCAGCTCGAGCCCACCATCAAGGCGATGGTCAACTCCCAGGCCGCCGGGGTCACCCTGGTCATCGGCCTCGTGGGTGCGCTGTGGTCGGCCTCCGGGTACGTCGGGGCCTTCGGCCGCTCCCTCAACCGCATCTACCAGGTCCAGGAGGGTCGGCCGGTCTGGAAGCTCCGCCCCGTCGTGCTGCTCATCACGCTCGGGCTCGTCCTCATGGCCGCGGCCGTGCTCGTGGGGCTCGTGGTCAGCGGCCCGATCGCGAAGGCGATCGGCGACGCGATCGGCTTCGGCGACGAGGTCTCCCGGCTGTGGGACCTCGTCAAGTGGCCGGTCATCCTCGGCATCGTCGTGATCATGGTCGCCGTCCTCTACTACGCGACCCCCAACGTGAAGCACCCGAAGTTCCGGATCGTCTCGGTCGGCGCCGCCGTGGCCATCGGCATCTGGGTGCTCGCCTCGGTCGGCTTCGGCTTCTACGTCTCCAACTTCGGCCGGTACAACAAGCTCTACGGGTCGGTCGGCGGCATCATCATCTTCCTGCTGTGGCTGTGGCTCACCAACCTCGCGCTGCTCGTCGGGGCCGAGATCGACGCCGAACGCGAGCGGGCCCGCGAGCTGCAGGCCGGCATCCGGGCCGAACAGACCCTCCAGCTCGCCCCGCGCGACACCAGCGGCATGGACAAGGCGGCGGTGAAGCGGGCCGAGCGGATCGCCGAGGGACGCCGCCTGAGGCTGCGGGCCACCGCGGGGGTTGCGGATGCCGAGAACGGGTACGTGGCGGAGCGTGAAGACGGACGGCGCGGGCCACGACACGGGGCAACCCCGACATATGAGCTGGAGCCGCTCCCCTCGGAGCAAGCGGGGGGCGAGCAGCGGCACAGCTGACACCGCCGGACCGGCTCGCCGAACTCGCAGGTCAGCGGCGGTCTGGGAGGTTCTCGATCGCACCTATGCTTTGGTCGTGAGACGCGCGAGGGCATGGTGAACCGGCTGCAGGAGGGCCTGCTGCTGGGCGACCGCTACTCACTGACCAGTCGCATCGCGTCCGGGGGGATGGGCGACGTCTGGGCGGCCGACGACACCGTGCTGTCGAGGTCGGTTGCCGTCAAGGTGCTGCGTCCCGGCACCGACGACGAGGAGGTGTTCGCGCGGCGGTTCCGCAGCGAGGCCCTCTACACCGCGAACCTCTGTCACCCGAACATCGCGACCGTCTTCGACTACGGCGAGGACGACAACCTCGCGTACCTCGTCATGGAGCTCGTGCCGGGCGAACCGCTGTCCGCGCTGGTGCAGCGCGAAGGAGCGCTCGAGCCCGAGCGCGTCCGCGCGATCATGGGCCAGGCCGCACTGGCGCTGGGCGCCGCACACGAGGCCGGGGTGGTGCACCGCGACGTCAAGCCGGCCAACATCCTCGTCATGCCGGACGGCACGGTGAAGCTCACCGACTTCGGCATCGCCCGGGCCGTCGACGGGTCGGGGCACACCCAGACCGGTGAGGTGCTCGGCACCCCGCACTACCTGTCACCCGAGCAGGCGCTCGGCGAACCCGCGACCGGTGCATCCGACCTGTACGCCCTCGGCGTGGTGGCACACGAGCTCCTCACCGGCAGAAGGCCTTTCGACAAGGGCACGCCGGTGGCGACCGCCCTGGCGCAGGTCAACGAGTCTCCCCCGCCGCTGCCCCCACACGTGCCGCCAGTCCTGCGGGTACTCATCGAGCAGTGTCTCGAGAAGAAGGCCGCGAACCGACCGGCCTCGGCGCGCGAGCTGGGGGAACGGCTGGGTGTGCCGGACGGCGACCTGCCCGAGGCGACCGAGGATGCCGCGGACGTCGTGGGGACCGCCGCCGCCGCCGAGGAGTCGATCGACGACCGGCCCGCGGCGCCGCCGCGCTGGACCGGTGGGATGGATCCGACACCCACGCCGACGAGCGTGACCGTCGTGCCGAAGGGCCACGTCCACTGGGCGTGGGTGCCCGGCTTCAGCGTGGCCCTGGTGGCCGTCGTGGCTGTCTGGTACTCGCTCGCCCGCTGAACCTCCGCGTTTCTGCGCTCGCCATATCGGCCATGACGGCGCGCTGCCGGCGCGGGCGTGCCCAGGCGCCCGCGCCGGCAGCACCCCCCTCAGCCGAGCGCTACGAGCCGGGTGGGGCCCTTCACGTCGAACCGGCCGTTGACGAGCTTGACGATGTAGTGGACGCCCGCGTTCCAGCGGGTGCCGTCGGGGGCCGCGATGACGCCGGCGAGGTCGATGGACCCGGTCAGGAGCGTGTCCGACACCTTGCGGACGTCCGAGAAGTCCATCGGTCCCGAGGCGAACAGCGCGGCACCCGGTCCGTCGGTGGCCGTGCAGTCGAGCCCGCCCTCCTCGCCGTCGAGCAGCCAGGCCTCCACGGGCACGTCCTTTCCGACGACGGTGAGCAGCTCACGGCTGTCGACGAACCGCGTCGTCCTGCGCACCTCTGCCACGCCCTGCTGGCTCGAGGCGGGCTCCACCGGCGGGTCTCCGACTGCGCCGCCGTCGAGCCAGGCCTCGAACGCCACCTCGAACGCCAGCCGCTCGGGGGTGCACAGGTCGGCTCGCGACTTGTTGACGAAGTAGAGGATGCCGTGGTCCTCGTCGACCAGTCGGAACGTCTCGTGGGTGACGGTCGTGCTGACGACCGGACTCGCGGATGCCGGGCCCGCGCCGAGCGTTCCGGCGAGGGTCAGGGCGGCCCCGACCGCGACGACCCGCGCGGTGCGCGGACGGAAGGTGGTGCTGGTGTCCATGGTGGTCTCCTCTCACGAGACGGTCGGTGGCGGCCGTCGCTGCCCGCACCATCCCCCCGCGGGGTGTCACCCGGGTAACGGCCCGACTGCGGGCGCCGTCGGAGCGGTAACGCCCCGGTAACGCGCCCGTTGACCGCGGTGGCGGCGCGGCAAGACACTCGACTCCGTGCGGATCCGCGCGCTGGGCCCACTCCTCGTCGGAGAACCCCCGGCCACGCTGTCCCGGCGGGACAGGGTGGTGGTGGCCGCGCTGACCACCCGTCGTGGGGCTCCTTGCTCGCCGGACGACATCGCCGACGCCCTCTGGAGTGGCGGCCGCCCCGCGACCTGGGCCAAGGTCGTCCAGGGCGCGGTCGTCCGGATCCGCCGGGCCCTGGGGCACGATGCCGTCGACCGCGGCGACGACGGCTACCGCCTCGTGGTGGCGGACGGGGACGTCGACACCGTCGTCTTCGAGGAGCTGCTGGCCCGCGGCCGCCGGCTCGACGCGATCGGGGAACCGGCCCGCGCGCTGGCCGCGTACGACGACGCGCTCCTGCTCTGGCGTGGCCGGCCCTTCCCCGACCTCGACGACTGGCCCGCCGGTCAGGACGAGGTGCGGCGCCTGGAGGCCCTGCGCGCCGAGGTGGAGGAGGAGCGGCTGGCCGTCGCGGTGTCGACCGGGCGCGCCCAGGAGTCCCTCGCCGCGGCGCAGCGCCTCGTGACGGAGGCGCCGTACCGGGAGCGACGATGGGAGCTGCTGGCGCTGGCGCTGTATGCCGGCGGCCGGCAGGCCGAGTCCCTCGACGCGATCTCGCGCGCCAAGCGGACCCTGCGCGACGACCTCGGCCTCGACCCCGGCCAGGGACTCGTGGAGCTCGAGGAAGCCATCCTGGGACACGACCCGCGCCTGCCCCGTGCCACGACCCAGCGCTCCTCCGACGATTGCCCCTATCAGGGCCTCACCGCGTTCCAGCCGGAGCACCAGGACCTCTTCGTGGGACGCGAGAGCGACGTCGTCGCGTGCTTGCGTCGCCTCGAGGAGCATGCCCTGCTCCTGGTCGTCGGCCCGTCCGGGTCGGGCAAGTCGTCCCTCGTCAGGGCCGGTCTGGTGCCCGTCCTCCGGCTCGGTCGGGAGGTCGTCGTCGTGGTCCCCGGGGGCGACTCGGTCGGGGAGCTGCGTCGCGCCCGGGGCGACGCGACGGCCGGCACCGTGCTGGTGGTCGACCAGCTCGAGGAGCTGGCGGGTGGCGACGAGGGCGAGCGGACGGCATACCTCGAGCTCGTCGCCGACTGGGCGCGCATCGGTCCGGTCGTCGTCACGGTTCGGTCGGACCGCCTGGAGGTGCTCACCGCGTCGCCACGGCTGGCCAAGCTCGCCAACCGTGGCCTCTACCTCCTGCCCCCGCTGGGTTCCCCGGAGCTGCGCCGGGTCATCCTGGAACCGGCCGACCGGGTCGGGCTGCTGGTCGAGCCGGGCCTGGTCGACGTGCTGCTGCGCGACGTCGGCGACCGGCCCGGAGCGCTGCCGCTGCTGTCGCACGCCCTGCGCCAGACCTGGGTGAACCGGGAGGGCGACGTCCTGACCGTCGACGGGTACGCCGCGACCGGCGGCATCGCCGGGGCCGTCGCCCAGACCGCCGACAGCGTCTACGCCGAGCTCGACGACGCCCACCGTCGGGCGCTGCGCTCGCTGCTGCTCCGGCTCGTGTCGATCACCCCCGACGGCGCACCGGTGGGCACCCGACTCGCCACCGGGCCACGCACCGACCAGGGGTTGCTCATGGTCATCGAGCGGCTGGCCTCGAACCGGCTGGTGACCGTGGAGGACGGTTCCGTTGCGCTGTCCCACGAGTCCATCGCCCAGGCGTGGCCGAGGTTGCGGGGGTGGCTCGACGACGACGTGCGCGGACGACGGGTCCTGGACCACCTGAAGGTGGCGGCGGCCGGATGGGCGGGCACCGGCCGCCCGGCCGCCGAGCTCTACTCGGGGGTTCGCCTCGCGTCCGCCCTGGAGTGGCGGGACGCGTCCCGCCCGGCCCTGTCGGCTGACGAGGAGGACTTCCTCGACGCGTCCGTCGCGCACGACGAGGACGAGCGACGCGCCGAGCAGGACGCCCTGAGCGTCCAGCGACGCCGGAACCGACGGCTGCGGATGCTGCTCGGTGCGGTCGGCGCCCTCCTCGTCGTCGCACTGGCCGCCGGCGGGCTGGCGGTGTCGTCCCGGCGCGACTCGGAGCGGGCCGCGAGGGAGCTGGCCGCCGCCCGGCTGGGCGACCTCGCGGCGCGCGAACCCCGCGCCGACACCGCTCTGTTGGCGGCCCGCCAGGCGGTGGCGCTCGCGTCGACACCGCAGACCTCGGCCGACCTGCTCCGGGCGGTGGACGCCCGCGCCGACATCCGCTCGGTGCGCGAGACGGGGGTGACCGGGTTCATCGGGGCCCAGCCCCAGGTCTCGCCGGACGGCTCGCGGCTTCTGGCGCTGCAGCTGGACGGCATCCACCTGGTCGAGCCCGCGACCGGCCGGATGGTGCCCGATGACGGGCCGGCGATCGCCGGCGACCTGTCGGCCGGCCTGTATGCCGTCGGGTTCGTCGACGACGGACGCACGGCTCTGGTGACTGCCGGTGTGGGACCCGAGGCTCCCGACCGGGCCTGCGAGCTGCGCCGGATCGACGCGGCCACAGGGGTGGTCGTGGGGTCACCCGAACCACTGCCGAGGTCTCGCTGTGGGGACTTCTTCGAGCAGGACCGGATCCGTTCCGCCCGGGACGGCTCGGTGCTCGTGTCCATGTCGGGCGACACCGTGCGGTGGTGGCAGCACAGCGGCTCGACGTGGCAGGGGCCCCGCGAGGTTCGGGTGCCCGGGCTGCACCCGGGCACGCCCGTTGCCAGAGTCGTCACCACCAGCGACGACGGCCGGTTCGCCACGGTGCTCGTCGACCTGGCCATGGCTGCCCCGTGGTACCAGTACTTCGAGGTCCCGGTGGTGGTGGACCTCGAGGCCGGCCGGGTCGTGGGACCCGTCGTCCACGACCTCGACACCGCGCGGGCGGTGCTGTCCCCGGACGGTCGACGCGTCCTGGTCGGCGGTGTCGACGGCTCCGTCGGGGTGCGCGGCGTGGCCGACGAGGAGGTCGCGGTCCTCGCATCGGGGGGCCAGGCGCCGGTGCTGTCGTTGGGCTGGTCCGCCGACGGCCGGACGGTCTACGTGGGGCGCGGCGACGGCCGGGTCGACGTGCTCGACGTGGCCACCGCCACGGTCGAGTCGAGCCTCACCGGGCACGGCATCGGGGTGGCGGACCTGCGCGAGGTGGTGCTCGCCGACGGGCCCGGGCTGGTCAGCCTCGACGAGTCCGGCGTCGTCATCACCAGGACGCTCGGCCACTCCACAGCCCTCGGTGCCCGCCGAGACGTCACCCGCCCCCAGGCCGTCGCGCTCCTTCCCGGTGGTGGACCGGTGCTGTCCGGTGAGGAGGGAGGGGTGGTTGCCGTGTACGACCGCCGCGGACTGACCCGCGACGGCGAGCTCCGGCTACCGGTGGGCCGGTTCAGCCCGCCACGGGGGATCGAGGGGATCCGCCAACGGGTGAGCGCGCTCGGCACCACACGCGATGGGCGCTTCGTCGTCGCCGGGGACCGCACGGGGCGCCTCACGGTGTGGTCCTGGCCCGACCGTCGGGTGCGGTGGAGCGCCGCGGACGCCCCGACGGCGTTCCTCGGCGTGACACCGGACGGCGCGGTTCTCGTCACCGCCGAGTTCACCATGGCCCAGGGGGAACAGATGCCAGACGGAGCCCCTGACAGCTCGTGGGTCCGGTTGTGGGACATGAGGACCGGTGAGGTGCTGGCCCGGTTCGACACCGGGGACCGCAAGCCCCGCACCGTCGCGGTGTCGCCGGACTCGCGCACCGCCGCGGTGGGCTTCTTCGGGGACAAGACCGACGTCATCGACCTCACCACCCGGCGCGTGGTGGACACCTTGGACGCTGACGCGTCCACGATGACCTTCACCCCGGACGGCGACCGGCTGGTGCTGGTCGACTTCGCGGGTCACGGCAAGGTCTTCGCGACCGAGGGGTGGGCGCAGGTCGACGAGTTCAGCTCGCTCGCCTCCGGCTACGCCCACGTGCTCATCGAACCGACCGGGCGGCTGATGTTCCTCGCGAGCGGGACCGACGTGGCGGTGTGGGACGCAACGGAGCTGCGGCGGCTCGCGGCGCGGTTGTCGCTGTCCGGTGACGGCAGCAACGACGGGATCTTCCTGGCCGAGGCTGCGGATGAGCCGGTCCTGGCGGTGGCCAGTCAGTCGGAGGTGGCGCTGCTCGACCTGCGCGAGTCGACCTGGCGCGACGTGGCCTGCGGCATCGCCGACCGGCGCCTGACGCGCGACGAGTGGGAGCGCCTGGTCCCTGGACGGGACTACGCGCCGGCCTGCGGGTGAGTCGCCGCGCGTCACCGCCCGGCGCGGCCCGGCGCCGCCGGTTAGAGTGATCGCGCGCTGCGCGGGCCCGGATGCCGCGCACTCGCCAGGGCCTCTAGCTCAACTGGCAGAGCTGCGGACTTTTAATCCGTAGGTTGTGGGTTCGAGCCCCACGGGGCCCACCATCACCCGTTCAGCGTGGGCGACGCAGGTGTCGTCGCTACTCGGGCTTGGTGCGCCGGGACCGGACGATGAGGAAGATCCCGCCGAGGGCCACCAGCGGCCCGATGATCGCCCACAGCGTCACCCCGCTCATCGCACTGCCGCCCAGGACGTCCAGGCCCTGCAGGGTCCAGACGACGCCGACGACGAGAAGCAGACCACCGAGGACCAGGGACAGGGATCGACTCATGGCGCGAGGCTAGTCCGGATGCCCGTGAAGCGACACAGGTGGCGGCCACTTGTTCAGCCGGACAAAGCGGCCGCCGACAGGACCAGGCCGCCGCCCCCTCGAGGGGGCGGCGGCCTGGTCTGACCGAGCGGCTCATCACCGCTCGCCATCGCCACTCAGGTGCGCGGGAACCAACCGTTGACGTCGACCACGAGATGCGTCGCCCTCTCCGTGTAGAGACACACCTTCCCGCCGGCTCCCACCTTCGAGATGACCGCGTTGGCGATCGTGCCGCCAGTCTTGTAGTTGACGTTGCTGGCGGTCGGCCGCGCCTCGCCGCACGGGTAGACCGTGACGAAGCCCGCCGCCTGTGCACTGGTCGCCGTCACGTTCAGCACCACCGCGCCCGCGTCTGCCGGGATGTTCGACGAGCCGACCTCCGATGACCTCGAGCTCGACGGTCTGGCTCGGCCGGGACCAGCCCTGCGGGCGAGTGCCCGAGGCCCGAGCGCGTGTCGAGCAGCCGCTCCGGCGCCAGGGTGCGGAAGTCCGTGCTCGCAGGGAACCAGCCCGCCACGTCGACCACGAGTGTGCGGCAGCCCGCTGCGTGAAGATGCAGACGTTCCACCGCTGCCCAGCCTTGGCCAACGCGGCATTCGGGATGGTCTGCCCGCTCAGGTAGTTGAGCGTGCTCGCCGTCGGTCGGGTGTGCCGCAGGGGAACGATCGTGAGGAACCCACTGGCGCTCGGGGTCGACCGCGGTGACGTTCAGTGACGCGGCCTTGGCATCGTCCGGGATGCCGAACCGCGCGGTCACCTGCACCGTGAGGGTGCTCCCGGCCGGCACCTTGATCGCCGGGCTCACCGCGGTCCGCGTGTCGACCAGTCGACGGGGCGCCATCGGCACGAAGTCCGAGTCCTTCGAGAAGTAGCCGTTGACGTCGGCGACCAGGTGCGTCTCGTCGGAGGTGTAGAGGCACACCTTGCCGCTCGCCGGCAGCTGCAGGACCACCAGGTTGGCGATGGTCTGGCCGGCGACGTAGTTCAGGTTGCTGGTCGTCGGACGGGTCTGCCCGCAGGGGTATGCCGTCACGAACCCGCTGCTCTTGGGCGCAGTGACCGTCACGTTCAGCGCGACGGCCTTTGCGGTCGCGACGACGCCGCCGCGCCCAGCCACCTGGACCTCCGTGGTGCTACCCGCGGCCGCGGGGGCGGCGGGTGCACCGATCCCACTGCGCGTGTCGAGGAGTCGGAAGGGTGTGAGGGGCACGTAGCCGGGCTGCGCGGTGTTCGCGTCCGTGATGGTCAGCGTCGCCGTCCCTCGCTGGATCACACCGTTGACGGGTGCGGACAGGTTGACCAGTACGGTCTCGCCGTCGTCCGCCGTCGCGTCGGCGAGGATCGTGATGGGGATCAGCGCCGACGTCTGGCCAGTCGCCGGGTCGTACGTGATGGTGCCGGTGGCGGGCGTGTAGTCCACACCCGCCGTGGCGGTGCCGTCGGCGGTGGCGTAGCTCACCGTGACCGGCTGGCCACGGCGGCCCGCCAGCGGGGCGTCGACCGAGAAGAAGCTGTTCGGACCGCTGAGGGTGACCTCGATCTGCCCGGTGGCCGTGCCCGTCGCGGGCTCGGCGACGGTGTTGTCGGCAGCATTGATCAGTGCGGGCTCGAAGTCGTTCTGTACCTCCGCGTCGCCCAGGCTCCAGGTGAACCGGTCCACGGCGCCGCGCACCGTGTCACCGGCCGACGACCCACCGGAATTGCCTGCCGCCAAGGATCAGCGAGTTCGGGAAGCCCAGGCTGTTCTGGAACACGGCGACGTCGGGGAGCAGCTCCAGCATCTGGGCCCAGGTGATGCCCGCTACCCCGCAGGTGACCACCGTGGACGTGCAGAGCCAGCCTGTCGCTCCGGTGGCGGTGCCGTCGAACGTGTCGACCGTGGTCCAGGTGTTCAGCGGGATCGGGGTGTGGTTGTAGGTCAGCGTGGTGTCGATGCTGCCGTTGTTGTCGGCGTCGACCTTGAGGTTCAGGTACGGCTGGGTACTCGCGCCAGCGTCGTTCTCCTCCACGTACGCGTCGAAGCGCAAACCGGTCAGGTTGGCCACCGGCTGGTCGTTGAGCGATCCGTTGCTCAGCTCGACCTTGGCGCCGGCGGCCGCGGCCCCCGGTGCGCCGGTGTCGTACCGGAACGAGCCCTCGCCCAACGGCGGGGTAGCAGGTCCGGTCACGAACCCGGGCCGCACCGACCCTGTGGTGAACTTGACGCCCCATCCGTGCAATGCCCCAGGCCGCACGACCAGCTCAACCGGGGCGGTCGGGGCCGTCTGGGTGATGGTCAGGGTCGCGGTGGCACGCACCAGCACCCCGTTGACCGGTGCGGTCAGGTGCAGCAGCACGGTCTCGCCGTCATCGACCACCGCGTCGGCGAGGATCGGGATACCCACGGAACGCGTGGTCACCGGGTCTGCCGGGTCGAAGGTGATGGTGCCATCGACGGGCGTGTAGTCCTCACCCGCAGTGGCCGTGCCGTCGGCAGTGGCGTAGTTCACCGTGACCGGCTGGCCGCGGCGGCCGGCCAGCGGGGCATCGAGCGACCGGAAGCCGTTGGGACCGCTGAGGCTCACGTCGATCTGGGCGACCAGAGAACCCGCGCCCGGCTCTGGGGCGGTGTTGTCGGCCGCGCTGATCTCCGCCGGCTCGAAGTCGTTCACCGTGACCTCGTCGCCCAGGCTCCAGGTCACCCGGTCCACCGCGCCGCGCACCGTCTGACCAGCCGCGACTATCGCTGGCCCCGGCATTGATGATCAGCGAGTTGGGGAAGCCGGAGCTGTTCTGGAACACCGCCTCATCGGGCAGCAGTGCGAGAACCTCCGCCCAAGTCATCGCGACGGTCCCACAGGTCACCACCGTGCTGTTCAAGCAGAGCCATCCGCTGACTCCGGCGGCCGTCCTGGGTGTCCACCGCCGTCCAGGTGTTCAGCGGGATCGCGTTGGGCACGTAGGCCAATGTGGTGTCGATGCTGCCGTTGGCGTCCGCGTCGACCTTGAGGTTGAGGTACGGCTGCCACTCCGTGCCGATGCCGTTCTCCTCTACGTACGCGTCGAAGCGCAGCCCGGTCAGGTCGGACACCAACTGGTCGTTGAGCCCTCCGTTGCTCAGCTCCACCTTGGCACCCGCTGCGGCCGCCCCCGGCGCGCCGGTGTCGAAACGGAAGGAACCCTCGCCCAACGGCGCGGTCGCGGGCCCGGTCACGAACCCCGGGCGCACCGAGTTCGTGAGGAACTCGACTCTCCAACCGTTCAGGTCACCGGGCCGCACCACCACGTTGGTGGTCACGGCGCTCGCCGTGCCTGCGCCCACCACCACCGTTGATGCAGCAAGTGCAGCTACCGAGATCATGGTGAGGAAGTGACGCAGTCGCATGGAAAGACCTCTCTACGGTCGTTACGCCATACGACAACCGGGAGCCTGTCGTCATGGCGACCCTCTGCACGACCCCCCCTGAAAGCGGGCCGTTGCGAACGTACCACCAACAAATTCGCTTGTCAGGAGGGGAAACCCCACGGTCAGCGACCAGACCCGTGCATCGCGCGCAGCCGGCTCGGCCGGCACCGAAGGTCAGAGGCGGACGACCATCTTTCCGGTGTTCTCACCGCGCAGCACCCCGAGGAACGCGTCGACCGCCCCGTCGATGCCGTCGGCGAACGTCTCACGCGACTGCAGCCGGCCGTCGCCCAACCACTGCGCCGCGAGGCCGGCGTACTCGCCGGCCAGGTCGTAGTGGTCACCGACGAGGAAGCCCTCGATGCGGCCCCGGGTCTGGATGAGACGCGACAGGTTGCGCGGCCCCGGCGCCGGCTCGGTGTCGTTGTAGACCGAGATCATCCCGCAGACGGCGATGCGACCGCCGAGCCGCAATGAGCCCATCGCGGCCTCGAGGTGCTCGCCACCGACGTTGTCGAAGTAGACGTCGATTCCGTCGGGTGCCGCCTCGCGCAGCTGCGTCGAGACCGGGCCGTCCTTGTAGCTGAACGCCGCGTCGAACCCGAGGTCCTCGACGACATGGCGCACCTTCTCGGCCGAGCCGGCGCTGCCGATGACCCGGCTCGCGCCGAGCGCCTTGGCGATCTGGCCGACGGCACTCCCCACCGCGCCGGCCGCACCGGAGACGAAGACCACGTCGCCCGGCTTCATCTGCGCGATGCGGGTCAGGCCGGCGTAGGCGGTGAGCCCGGTCATCCCGAGCACGCCGAGGTAGGCGGATGCCGGTGCGACCGTCACATCGACGACCCGCGCACCCTTGGCATCGACCAAAGCGACCTCGCGCCAACCGAATCCGTGCAGCACGTGGTCCCCCACGGCGAACCCGTCAGCGCGCGACTCCTCGACGACCCCGACGGCGCCGCCGGTCATCGCCTCCCCGACCACGTACGGCGCGGCGTACGACTTGGCGGCGCTCATCCGGCCACGCATGTAGGGGTCGACCGACATCACGACGTTGCGCACCCGGATCTGCCCGTCGGCGAGCTCGGGCAGCTCGCTCTCGACGACCGCGAAGTCGTCGTGCGTCGGCCAGCCAACGGGGCGCGAGGCGAGGCGCACCTCGCGCGGGGCGGTGGTGACGCTGGTGGCGCTGGGCTGGGCGGTGCTGTCGGTCATGACGACCTTCCTGGTCGACGTCGGTGGGCACGAGAGGGTCCAACGACCGCACCACGACCGGGTATGCCGTGACGCTCGCCACCGTGACGGATGGTCCCAGCGCTGCCGGACGCGCGGCATCCTGCGCCCCTGGCAGCGCTGGGAGGCCCCGGGCCGGGCGATCAGCCGCGCTCGCGGCTCGTGGCCACCGAGCCGGGCGGCCTTGGCGGCCTCGACCTTGGCCGCGCGCTCGCGCTCGAGGCGGCGCTGCGGGTCGCGGTCGTCGCCGAGCTGGGCAGGCCCGAAGACGTGCAGTCCGATGTAGCGCAGGCGCCAGATGAAGCGGTAGCCCAGGGTGAGCCCCTGGTTGTCGGTGGTCCCGCTCATCGTGCTGCTCCTTCACCAAGCTGATGTTTAGTGCCCTAACTATATGCCCACTCGCCACTACACTTCGACCATGGCCTCGACCCGGACCCGCATCCGCCAACCGGCACCCGATGCCGCCCCCGACCTGCTCGCCCTCGACCGCCAGGTCTGCTTCGCGCTGGCCGTGGCCTCACGCACCGTCATCTCGCTCTACCGCCCGCTGCTGGAGCCGATGGGCCTGACCCACCCGCAGTACCTCGTCATGCTGGCCCTCTGGGAGGACGAGCCGCTGCGGGTGAGCGAGCTCGCCGACCGGCTCAGCCTGGAGCCGGCCACCCTGTCGCCACTGCTCAAGCGCCTCGAGGCTGCGGGCCTGGTGACCCGGCGCCGCGACCCCGACGACGAGCGCGCCGTGGCGGTGACCCTGACCCCGGCCGGCAGGCGACTTCGTGAGGATGCCGAGCGGATCCCACCCGCCGTCATGGCGCGGCTGGGCATCGGCTTGGCCGAGCTCGAGGACCTGCGCGACCGCCTGACGACGGTGATCGAGGCCGCCCGGCGCGACGGATGACGCGGGTCAGTGGGCGGCGAGGGCCCGCTTGACCAGGGCGGGGTCGGGATTGGTGTGCGCGATGCCGTCGATGACCACGGTGGGGACGGTCTCGTTGCCGTCGTTGACGCTCGCGACGTACGCACGACCGGCGTCGTCCTCCCAGATGTTGACCCAGGAGATCCGGTCGCGTTCCTTGCGCACTGCCATCCGCAACCGGCCGCTGTACGGGCATCCCGGGCGCCAGTAGACGGCGATGCCGTGCTCGGCCTGCGCGAGCGCCTCCGCGTGCGGGGTGGCCGTCGGGTGACCGGCGAGCATGTCGGCGAGTCCCATCGGACCAGCGTAGGCGGGTCGCGGGGTAGCGTCGCGCCCAGCGGTTCCGCCCTCGACGACGCGTGTGGCCCGCGGCCGGTGCGCCTGCGCCGACCCCGTTCCCGCTCACGGAGGTGTCCTCGTGTCGGACCCGACCCACGCCATCGGCGGGCCGGCCACCTCGGCCACCGTCGGCGCGCGCCTCGACATCCCGGTCGAGGTGGCCGGTCGCCTCGCCGTCTCGGTCGCCGTCGCCACCGGTCTGGATGCCGTCGAGACGCTCACGATCAGCGGCCCGGACGGCACCGGCATCCCCCATCACGTCCTCGAGCTCGACCGGGGAACGCGCATGCACGTCATCGACGCACCGGTCGGCCAGCTGTCCGTCGCCTACGCAGCGACGGTCGCCCTGGGCGAGGCGGATGCCGTGGAGGTCACCGAGCGCGAGCGGTTCCACTACGTGCTGCCGAGTCGCTACTGCCCCAGCGACCGCGTGGAGGGTTTCGCCGCAGCCGAGTTCGGCCAGGTCGTCGACGAGACGACGACGGCCCAGCGAGTGGTGAGCTGGGTGCACGAGCGGCTCTACTACCTCCCGGGGTCGACGACGGCTGCCGACGACGCGCTCGTGCCGCTGGGCACCGGGCAGGGGGTGTGCCGCGACTACGCACACCTCGTCGTCACGATGTTCCGCGCCCTCGGGATGCCGGCCCGTTACGTCTCCGTCTACGCGCCCGGCCTGTCGCCGATGGACGCCCACGCCGTGGTCGAGGTGGCCGTCGACGGGGTGTGGCGCGTGTTCGACGCGACCCGTCTGGCCCCGCGCGCGTCGATGGTGCGCATCGGCACCGGGCGCGATGCCGCGGACACGGCGATCCTGACGGCGCTCGGTGGCTCGAGCCAGCCGGCGGCGTTCACCGTGCTGGCCACCTCCGACCCGCACCTGCCGGTGGAGGACGTCGACGCCCTCGTCGTGCTGCGCTGAGCCCTCGGCGCCCGCTCAGGCGTCGAGGGGTGCGGTCAATGCACCGCCGCAGTGGTAGACGTCGGGTCGGCCGGGCCAGACCTTGCCCCCCTCGCGCATGTCGTCGTCGAGCTCGTTGCGCCAGGTGCCGCGCTCGTCGATGAACCAGCGGGCCGCGTGGTCCCACAGCCGGCGGTACCAGTGCTCCCAGTGCGCGTCGCCGGTGAGGCGCAGCAGCACCGCCGTGGTCTGGATTCCCTCGCAGACGGGCCAGTGCAGGCGAACGTCGGCCACGGGGGCACCGTCCCAGTCGACCGTGTAGACCAGCCCCGGCCGGCCGTCGAGCGCCCAGCCGCCGTCCAGGGCGCGGCGGGTCAGGCCGTCGGCCGCCTCGACGAGCCACGACGGGGACCCGACCAGCGGCGAGGCGTCGAGCTGGAGGAGGAAGCGCGACCACTCCAGGGAGTGACCGAACGTCGCGCCGTAGGGGCGGAACGGGTGCAGCGGCTCGTCGCGGTTGTAGTCGGGAAGCACCTGCCAGTCGGCCGTGAAGTGCTCGGGCAGCAGCCAACCCCGTTCGCGTGCTGCGACATTGATCAAGCGGTCGGCGATCGCGAGCCCACGTTGGTGCCACACGGCATCCCCCGTGGCGTGCCCCATGGCGATGAAGGCCTCGAGGCCGTGCATGTTGGCGTTGGCGCCCCGGTAGTCCTCGGAGTCGGACCAGTCGGGGGCGAACGACTCGAGCAGCGCCTGCGCCTCCGGGTCCCAGAGGTGGGTGTCGACGACGTCGGTGACCTGCTCGAGCAAGCGTGCGGCCGCGGGGTGACCAACGGTGAGCGCACCGGCCGAGGCGAGCCCGACGTGCACGTGGTCGTAGGTCATCTTGCGGGTCACCGCGCCGGGCTCGCTGAGCCAGCCGCCGTGCTGGGTGTCGGCGTGAATACCGGTCAGTGAGGACATCGCGTGGTCGAGCAGCTCGCCCGAGCCGGGCACCCCGTGCCGTACACCGAGTGCCGCGGTGTACGCCATCCGGGCGGTGAGGAACAGCTGCGGCCGGCGCCCGGGCATCGGCGACCCGTCGGCGGCCTGGTAGGCGAAGCCACCGTCGGGCAGGATCGAGCCCAGCGCGAAGGTGATGACGTCGCTGAGGCCGGCGTGCAGCCACGCTCGGTGCCCGGGCTCGTCGAGCCACGACCGCTGGGCGGCCAGCGCCGAATCACCACGCGGCTCGTCGGTCGAGCTCTCCGATTCGACACCCGCAGAATGCATCTCGCTCACAGCGGTTGCACCTCCACTCGATAGGTCGTCGTGTGCGACTGCCCGGGCTCCAACGCCACCGCGTTCTCGAAGGCGTTGGCGCCCTCGATGCAGACGAAGCGCTCCCAGTCGTCGTCGCCGATGTCGGCAACCTCCTTGGCCTTGACGGCCCAGGGGTTCCACACCACGACGTTGGCAGACCCCTCGGTGCTCACGACCAGCCGGCGCTTGAGCGCGGGGTCGTGCAGCGTCACCGGGTCGCTCGTGCGGAACACGGCATCGGTCTCGCCGGCAAAGGTCAGCTCCCCCTGCTGCACGCGCTCGGTGCCGGTCACCTTGTCGACGAACGACTTGCCGCCCAGACCGTCCAGCCGCACCCGGTGGATGTCGCCCACGACGAGGTAGGCGTGCAGCGCCTCCTCGTAGTCGAAGGCCTCGTGCCCGGTGTTCGTCGTCGTCAGCGACACCTCGAGCTCGCGGCCGAAACTGGCCCGCAGCTCGGCGGTGTAGCGGTGCGGCCAGTGCGGTGACGTCGCCTCGTCGGAGGTGAGCCGGTGGACGACCGTCGTCTCGTCATCGCCCTCCTTTGCCTCGGCGAGGTTCCACGTGGCCGTGCGCGCGAACCCGTGCGCGGGCTCCATCCCGGGCACACGGCCGGCCCCGAACCACGGCCAGCACACCGGGACCCCGGCCCGGATCGACTTCCGTGCGTCGAGTCGGAGGTCGGTGCTGACGTAGAGCACCGGCTCGGCGCCGACCGGGGCCCACCGGGTCACCTGGGCGCCCTGGTCGTACACCTCCCCGGTGCACGCGCTGTTCTCGACGGTGCGCGGCGGCGGGAGCGTTTCGGTCATGGTTCCAACCTAGGGATGCCGGGTGCCCGCCCACCAGCGAGGGTCACCCTTCGATTTCTCGCTCGCACCTCGGCGACTCGGGATGCCGCGAGCCGCGTCGTCAGGTCGACGCAGGCTCCCGCTCCGGCTGAGGCTGGGCCGCGGTCTGCCGGGCGTCCCGGCGGTTCGCCAGGATGCTCGTCGTGGTGGCCAGCGCCAAGATCCCGACGATGACCGCCAGCGAGGCGAGGGTGGGTACCTCCGGCACGGCCGGCCAGACCCCGTGGCCCCAGTGCAGCACCAGCTTGACGCCGATGAAGGCGAGGATGGCCGCCAGCCCGTGGCCCAGATGACGCAGCGACCCGAGGGCGCCCTCGACGACGAAGTAGAGCGCCCGCAGGCCGAGGAGGGCGAAGGCGTTGGTCGCGAAGACGAGGTACGGGTCGCCGGTGATGCCGTAGACGGCCGGCACCGAGTCGATCGCGAAGACCACGTCGGTGCCGAGGATGGCAACGGTGACGAGCGCGAGCGGGGTGAGCGCCCGGCGCCCGTTCTCGCGCACCGTCATCCGGGTGCCTGCGTACGACTCGGTGACCGGCCAGAGGCGGCGCAGGACCCGCACGATGCGGATCGAGCCGATGTCGACCTTGTGCTCCTCGGCAGAGATCGCGTCACGGCCCACCTTGACGGCCGTGACGAGCAGCACCGCCCCGAAGAGCAGGAACGCCCACGAGAACGACGCGATGAGCTGCGCTCCGAGCGCGATGAAGACGCCGCGCAGCACGAGCGCCCCGGCGACGCCGATGAGCAACACCCGCTGCTGCAGCGCGCGCGGCACGGCGAAGGCCGTCAGCAGCAACAGGAAGACGAACAGGTTGTCGACCGACAGCGACTTCTCGACGAGGTACCCGGTGTAGTACTCGAGCCCCCGGTCGCCGCCGTACTGCTGCCAGATCCACACCCCGAAGCCGGCTGGGATCGCGACGTAGAACGCCGACCACCCCACCGCCTCCCTCATCGAGACCTCGTGCGGACGGCGCGTGATCAGGAAGTCGGCGACGAACAGCAGGGCGATGGCGCCGATGGTGATCGCCCACAGGGTGGGGGTGCCGATCGACGGTTGGGTCACGGCCGGGTCGGCGGCAGCGATCAGGGACATGGGGGACATGGGTCTCCTCAAGACAGGACTGCGGTCTTGAGGTCTCCTTCACCGCCCGGATGCCGGGTGGCGCCGTACCGGGTCAACCGTGGGGCTGACGTAGTGACCGGCACGAGCTTGGGAAGTACTCCCCTCGTGGCGCCAATTCTAGGCAACCGTCGGCGAATAGCCCAAACGTTCCGAGGTGAGGACTCGACGAACCTCGACACGGCATCCGGCGGGGCGTCGAGCCGGCACCTCCTGCGGGAACCTTCACCATCCCACCAGAACGGTTCCGGTGCGATGGTGAAGGTTGCCGCTTCGGGCGGGAAAGTTGAGGCGACCGGGGGTCAGCGCTTGGTGGCCGCGAGCCGCGACAGCGCCTCGAGGCGCTCCTCGGCGTGGTCGACGATCCGCTCGGGGTAGCCGTGGGCGTACCCGTCGACGGACTCCCACGGCTCGTGGGCGGCTGCGCCCGGGAGGTGCGCCAGCTCGGGCACCCACCGGCGCACGTAGGCACCGTCGGGGTCGAAGCGCAGCCCCTGGGCGACCGGGTTGAAGACCCGGAAGTAGGGCGACGCATCGGTACCGGTGCCGGCGACCCACTGCCAGCCGTGGTTGTTCGAGGCGATGTCGCCGTCGACGAGGTGCTCGAGGAAGTGTCGGGCGCCCACCGGCCACCACACGTGCAGGTCCTTGGTGAGGAAGCTGGCCGTGATCATCCGCACCCGGTTGTGCATCCAGCCCTCGGCCAGTAGCTGGCGCATGCCCGCGTCGACGACGGGATAACCGGTGTTCCCGGTGCGCCACGCGTCGATGGCGTCCTCCGGCTCGTCGTACCGCATCCTCGCCATCTCGGGCCCGCAGGTCGTGCCAGGCAGTGTGCGGCTGGTGCCACAGTACGTCGGCGTAGAACTCGCGCCAGGCCAGCTCGTTCTCGAAGGTGCGCGCACCCTCCGCTCGCTCCTTCGCGAGGTCGGCGAGCAGTGTGCGAGGGTGCAGGACACCGAGTTTCAGGTAGGGCGAGAGCCGCGACGTACCGTCGAGGTCGGGTCGGTTGCGGTCGTCGCCGTAGTCGCCGAGCGCGGTGTCGCGGAACTGGCGCCAGCGGCGAAGCGCGGCCTCCTCGCCCGTGGGCGGCAGCTCAGGCAGGTCGGATGCCCCGAGCGCGGCCTTGACCGCCGCCGTCGCGTCGGCGTCGTTGCGGGCCCGGCGCAGCGGCAGCTCTCGAGGGGTCGGCGGCGGGTCGGGCCAGCCGTGGGCCCGCCACGCCTTGGAGAACGGCGTGAAGACCTTGTAGGGCTCACCCGAGCCGTTGACGACCAGGCCCGGCCCCACGGCATACGGCGTGCCCGTCTCGACCCAGTCGGCGCCCGCCTCTCCCAGCGCGGCGGCCACGACCTCGTCGCGGCGACGGCCGGCCGGCGTGGTCTCCCGCGACACGTGCACCGAGGACGCCCCGACCCGGGCCGCGAGCTGGGGGACGACCGTTCTCGGGTCACCGTGGAGCAGGGTCAGGGAACCGTCGAAGGCCTCGTCGGTGGCTTCGAGCGTCGCTGCCAGCCAGGCCCGTCGCGCGGCCCCACCGCCGTCCCACAGCCGCGGGTCGACGACGAAGGCCACCACGAGGTCACCGTCGCCCGCGGCCTCGCGGGCCGCGAGCAGGGCGGGGTGGTCGCGGCGGCGCAGGTCGCGGCGCAGCCAGAGCACGGAGGTCATCGAGGTCCCCTCACGAGAGGCGGTCGAAGGCCACCGGCAGCAGGAACAGCATGCCCAGCGACCAGGTCAGGTGGGTGATCACCGGCCCGAGGATGCCTCCGGTGACCCGTCGCTGGAGCCCCACGACCAGGCCGACCAGGGCACCCGCGAGAACCAGCAGAGGGATGCCCGAGGTTGCCGTGACCAGGGTGTAGACGATGGTCGTGACCGCAACGGCGTGGCGACGGCCGACGGCGGCGTACATGGCGCCCCGGAAGTACAGCTCCTCCGCGATGCCGTTCACGGTGGTGATGACCGCGACCAGCGCCAACGAGCCGAACCGAGCGTGGTCGAGGAGCTCCTGGACGGGGTTGCGCAGGGCGGGAACCTGCGCGACGACGACCGCTCCCGCCATGAACAGCCCCAGCAGCAGGCCACCGAGGGCGAGGGACTGGACGACCGCGCGGCTGGTCTCCTGGCCGCCACGCGTGTTGCCACGGCCCAGGTGCAACGGACCCGACGCGAAGGCACCCACCGCCCACACACCGGCGAGGGCGAAGGTTGCCACGTAGAACGTCGGATCGCCCGGCTCGATGCGCAGCGCCCACGTCAGGATGACTGCGCCGACCAGCAGGGTGATGACGACGACGACGCGGCGGCGCCGGAACGCCCAGTCCGGCTCGGTGTGGTCTCGCGGGACCGGGTCGACCAGCGTCGCGCGCACGAAGGCGCGCAGCTCGGTGACCAGGTTCATCTGCGGTTCCGGCTCACGACCCGCCGCTCCCGTGATCGCCGGCCCAGGCAGGGTCAGCGCTCGTGACGTGCGCGGGGTCTACCGTGCCCGGTTCCGGGCGGGGGTGCACGTGGTCGCCGGCGATGGCGTCGGCCACGGCCCGGTCGAACGACAGCGGGCCTGCGGGTGGCGGCCCGACGAGGTCGTCGAGGTCGTGCTCGGCGCAGACCACCTCGTGCAGCAGGCTGCCGACGAGCGGCTTGGCCACGCCTGTCGGCACCGGGGTCACGAACCCGACCCACTGGCTGGCGAGAAAGGGCGTGAGCACCGGCACGGTGACGATCCGGCGCGACATCAGCCCGGCGATGCCGGCGAAGCGCTGGATCATCTCGCGGTAGGTGAGCACCTCAGGGCCCCCGATGTCGAAGGTGCGGTTGACCTCGGGCGGCAGGTCGGCCGCGCGAACGAGGTAGTGCAGCACGTCGCGCACCGCGATCGGCTGGATCCGGTTGTCCAGCCACTTGGGCGTGACCATCACCGGCAGGCGGGTGGTGAGGTGGCGCAGCATCTCGAACGACGCCGACCCGGACCCGAGGATGATCGCGGCCTGCAGCACCGCCGTGGGCACCCCACTGGACATCAGCAGGTCGCCGACCTCGACGCGGGAGGCCAGGTGGTCGCTGAGCGGCCCGTGGTCTGGATGCAGCCCGGAGAGGTAGACGATGCGACCCACCCCGGCGTCGTGGGCCGCCCGACCGAAGGTTCGGGCCAGCTCGCGGTCGCGCTCGACGAAGCCCCCGGCACCGTCCATCGAGTGCAGGAAGTAGTAGGCGACGTCGACGCCCTCGAGCGCGGTGGCCAGGGTCTCGGCAGACCCCGCGTCACCCTCGACGACCTCGACCTGGTCACGCCACCAGCGGTCCGCCACCTTCGCGTCGTCACGGGTCAGCGCCCGCACCTGCCAGCCCTCCTCGAGGAGTCGGGGGACGAGGCGCGAGCCGATGTACCCGGTGACGCCCGTGACCAGGGCCCGGCGGGGCTGGGTCACAGGCGGTCCAGCGCCGAGGCGAGCTGGGCGGCGGTCTTGTCACCGAGTCGGTCGAGCAGCGGCTTCATCAGCGGGCCGGCGAACCGGGCCAGGCCGGTGAAGGTGAAGTCGGCACGGTAGACGACCGTCGACCCGCCGTCGTTCGGGGTGACCGTGATGGTGTCGTGGCTCGTCGTGGTGTCGTTGCGCCCCACGATGACGAAGCGCGGCTGCTCCACGGCATCCACCGTGTACTCGAGCTCGACGGTGTTGCCGACGAAGGTCGAGACGTTCCGGTAGACCGTTCCGGGCCCGCCGTCACCGGAGACCAGCTCGCACGAGTCGGTGCCGGAGTCCCACTCGGTGGCGTTGCGGAAGTCGGCGAGGTAGGGGAACACCTTCTCGGGTGGGGCGGTGGTCGTCACGGTGCGCTCGATGGTCGTGCTCATCGGCTGTCCTTTCGGGCGAGTCGGATCTGGGCGACGTCGAGGTAGTGCGTGGCGAACCCCGCCTCACAGTAGGCGAGGTAGAACTCCCACATCCGGCGGAAGGTCTCGTCGAAGCCCTGGTTGTTGATGCTCGGCCACTGCTCGAGGAACGCCTCGCGCCAGCGGCGCAGCGTCTCCGCGTAGTCGGCGCCGAACGCCTGCACCCGCTCTACCCGCAGGTCGGTGCTGTCACGCGTGACCTCGCGGATCGCCTGCAGCGAGGGGATCAGGCCACCGGGAAAGATGTACTTCTGGATCCACCCGAACGAGCCACGGGTCGCGATCAGCCGGTGGTGCTCCATCAGGATCGCCTGGATCGCGACGGCGCCGCCGGGGGCGAGCAGGTCGTCGATCCGGCGGAAGTAGGTCTCCCAGTACTCCTCCCCGACGGCCTCGATCATCTCGACGCTCACGATGGCGTCGAACTGGCCGGTGACCTCGCGGTAGTCCTGCAACCGCACGTCGACGCGGTCGGTGACGCCCGCCTCGGCGATGCGCTTCATCGCCAGGTCGCGCTGCTCGGCCGAGAGGGTCACCGTCGTGACGGTGGCACCACGACGGGCGGCGCGGATCGCGAGCTCGCCCCAGCCGGTGCCGATCTCGAGCACCCGGCTCCCCATCCGCACGCCGGCGGCGTCGAGGATGCCGTCGACCTTGCGCAGCTGCGCCTCGTGCAGCTCCTGCTCGGCCAGCGGGCGGGCCGGGTCGAACAGCGCCGAGCTGTACGACATCGACGGGTCGAGGAAGGCGGCGAACAACTCGTTGCTGAGGTCGTAGTGCGCGCTGATGTTGCTGCGCGACCCCTCGAGCGTGTTGCGCTGCTGGCGAGGGATGGCCCGGTCGACCAGGCCGCGCAGCGAGAGCAGCGGCTTGGGCACCAGCCCTGCCATCCGGGCCGCGAACGGCATCAGGGCCTGGGCCAGGTCGGTGCCGGGGGCGGCCCGCCAGTCGCCGGCCATGTAGGCCTCGCCGAGCCCGATCTTCGGGTGCGCCTCCAGGCGGCGGTAGAGCGCGTCCGGGCGCACCACCTCGAGCACCGGGGCGTCGGGACCGCCGCCACCGACCTCGGTGCCGTCGGGGTAGCGCAGGCGAACCGGCATCCCGGCCACCGTGGCGTGCACGATCTTCTTCGCGACCGACCCACGCGTCAGCACGCGGGACAGGTGCAGGGGCGGGGTCAGCTCGAGGCGGGGGGCGTCGACGGTCATCTCACGGTCTCCAAGGAAGGAACGGGTCGCTGCCGGACGGGCAGGCGGCGCAGCCAGAGCCAGATGCCGTGCACCCGGATCAGGCCGCTCACCCGCTGCGTCATCAGCGGGTGACGCGCCACCGTGCGCACGACGGCCGGCGTCGTGGCCGACCGGGGTGCGCCGGTGACCGATGCGGTCACCAGTGGTTCGTCGCCGACGAGCAGGCGGATGGCCACCCCGACCCGCTGGGGGGTCAGGTGGAAGCGGATGGCGTACTGGCCCTCGACGTCGTTGAACGGCGAGACGAAGAACTCCTTGTCGGTGGCCGCCCGACCGACGTCGTCGGGCCGCAGCACGTAGGCGTGCCGGCCGCCGTAGGTGTTGTGCACCTCGACGAGCACGGCGCGCAGGGTGCCGTCAGCGGCGAAGCACCAGAAGGCGGTCATCGGGTCGAAGGTGTGCCCCAGCACCCGGGCCTGGCCGAGCATGACGACGCGGTCGACGTCGCCGGTCGCGACTCCCTCGCGGCGCAGCACCCGCAGCACGTTCGCCTTCAGGGCGGGGATGCCGGGTGCGCCGGCCGAGGTGGTCCTCGCCGCGGAACTCGGCGACCGGCCGGAGCCACCGGGGGGGTCGCGGCATGGCGTCGAGGTCGACGAGCCACTGGTAGTGCCGGTTCGTGAAGGAGTGCCGGAGCGGGCGGTGGCGCGTGTGGTGGACCTGGCCGACGACGAGCGCGGGCAGGACGGGCAGGTCGGCGACGGTGCTCACCAGGCGACCCCGAAGGCTGCTGCGGCTTCGACCCCCGACCGGCAGCCGTCCTCGTGGAAGCCCCACCCGTGGTACGCGCCAGCGAATGTCGTTGTCTGCGTGGTCAGCTCGGACAGCCGACGCTGGGCGCGCACGGCATCGAGGTCGTAGAGGGGGTGCCGGTACTGCATCGTCGCGACGACGGAGGCGGGGTCGATGCGGTCGGTGGCGTTGAGCGTGACGTAGAACGGCTCGTCGGCGGGCAGGCCTTGCAGCCGGTTCATCCAGTACGTGACGACGGCGCCCTGCGACGGGTCGTTGCCGACGAGGTAGTTCCACGACGAACGTGCGAGCCGGGCCCGGGGCATCAGTGAGCCGTCGCGGTGCAGCACGGTCTCGTTCTGCGAGTACCGGAACGCGCCGAGCACCTCCTTCTCGGCCGGCGTCGGGTCGGCCAGGATGCCGAGCGCGTCGTCGGCGTGCAGTGCCAGGACGATGCGGTCGAAGGTGTCGGTGCGGCCCGAGAGGGTGCGCACCTCCACACCCTCCAAGGTGCGCAGCACGGAGGTGACCGGGTCACCGGCGCGCACCGCGGGCAGCCGTTCGGCGAGCGCGTCGACGTATGCGCGGGAGCCGCCGACGACCGTCATCCACGTCGGGGAGTCGCCTACGGTGAGCATGCCGTGGTGCTCGAGGAACCGGAACAGGTAGCGAGCGGGGTAGCCCATCGCCTCCCCGGTGCCGCTGGACCAGACACAGGCGACGAGCGGCACGGCGTACAGGCGGCTGAACGACTCGGGGAAGCCACCGTCGCGGATGAACTCGCCATAGGTGGTCGTGTCGTCGTCCGTGGTCTGCTCGAGGAAGGAGGTGGCCAGGGCGTGGAACCGCTTGACCGAGCGCAGCATGCCCACGAACTCACGGTCGAACAGCTGGCGCGGGCGGGCCACGAAGCCCTTGACGCCGCGCCCGCCGGCGTACTCGGTGCCGGTCGCCTCGTCGCGGATGCTCATCGACATCTCGGTGTCACGGACCTGCACCCCGAGCTCGCCGAACAGCCGGCGCAGCAGCGGGTAGGTGCGGTCGTTGTGCACGATGAAGCCGCTGTCGACCATCAGGTCGCCGTGGGCCGTTGGGACCGTGTGGGTGTGCGCGTGGCCGCCGAGCCGCGGCTCGGACTCCAGCAGGGTCACCTCGTGGTGGCGGCCGAGCAGGTATGCGGCGGTGAGCCCGGAGACGCCGGCTCCGACCACGGCGATCCGCTCCGGCCGGCCAGAGGCGGCGCTTGGGTCGAGGGGGGTCATGTCGCTCACCGTAGAACCTTCCGCAACGGGATGTCAAACCTTTGTCGAATGATGTGTCCTATGTTTGTCAAAGGTGCATCCACGGTCTACGGTGACGTTCATGAGGGGTTCGGTACCGCCGACGATGCGGATTGGTGAGCTCGCCGCCAAGGTGGGCGTCAGCACGCACGTCCTGCGGGCATGGGAGAGCCGGTACGGCCTGCTCCGCCCGGTTCGCTCCGCCGGGGGCTACCGGCTCTACGGTCACGAGGACGAGCGCCGGGTACGCGAGGTGGTCGCCCTGCGCGACCAGGGGGTCAGCGCGGCCGAGGCCTCACGTCGGGTGCTCGCCACCGAGCGCGGGGGCTCCCCCGGTTACGACGACGAGCACGACGGCGCCGGTGCTGGGGGGGCCGGTCGCGGCGGCGGGCGCGCCGGCACGGCATCCGTGGCAGGTGTGCACGACCGCTCGGTCCCGCTGGCGCTGAGGACCGACCCGCCGATGCTCGTGGCCCAGCTGCTCGACGCGGTGGCCGCCCTCGACGAGGACCGCGCCCACGCCGTGCTCGACACGGCCTTCGTCGAGCGCTCGGTCGAGAGCGCCATCATCGACGTGCTGCTGCCGCTGTTCGTGCGGGTCGGCGAGATGTGGGAGCTCGGCCGCATCGGCATCGCCCAGGAGCACTTCGCAAGCAGCCTGGTGCGTCGCCGGCTCGGGGCGCTCTCGCTCACCTGGGGCGTCGGCACCGGCCCGGTCGCCGTGCTCGCCTGCCCACCCGGCGAGTTCCACGACATCGTGCTGCTCAGCTTCGGCGTGCTGCTCGGGCGCGCGGGGTGGCGCATCCGCTACCTCGGCCCCGACACTCCCATCCACTCCCTGGCCGCGGCTGCCCGGCTCACCCAGGCGGATGCCGTGGTGCTCGCCTGCCGCCGGCCCACCGGGTTCCGCGGGCACGCGTCGGCGCTGCGGCGGCTCAGTGAGGACCACCCGGTGTGGATCGCTGGGCGCGGCGCCACCCCGCGGGTCCTCGAGGAGGTCGGTGTGCCACACCTCGGAGGCGACCTGCTGGCGGCGGTCACCGGCCTCACCGCGACGGCGCGCGAGCGTCGGGCCCAGCGTCCGCGCTCGCGCAGCGCGACGCTGACCGAGCCATCCGGCGCCGAGGGTGGCGCCGAACCCACGGCATGACGCTGAGCACCCTGGGTGCCGTCGTCGCGGCCTCTCTCGCGACGGCGGCCCTGGCGATGACTCTGACGGCCTTGGTGGCCCGGCGGCTCGGGAAGGTGAGCGTCGTCGACATCACCTGGGGTCTGGTGTTCGTGGCGATCGGCTGGGTGTCGTTCGTAGTGGGCGCAGGTTCGGGCCGATCGCTGCTGCTGGCCGCGCTCGTGACGGTGTGGGGCGGACGCCTGGCCTGGCACATC
This sequence comes from uncultured Actinomycetota bacterium, assembly GCA_963695175.1. Classification (GTDB taxonomy): domain Bacteria; phylum Actinomycetota; class Actinomycetes; order Actinomycetales; family Dermatophilaceae; genus Fodinibacter. The sequence goes on along the minus strand of CAVOGG010000004.1, from coordinate 763,348 downwards.
CGGACGCGGGCGCTCGGCGCGGGCGAGGACCCGCGCTACGACACGCTGCTCGCCGACGCCCCGCCCGGCAAGCGCTTCGGGCTCGCCGTGCGAAAGGTGTTCGTGGTGCAGGGACTGGCGGCCTGGTTCGTGGCGCTGCCGCTGCAGGTGGCGGCAGCCACGGACCGGCCGCTCGGCTGGATCGCCGTTGTCGGGGTCGTGGTGTGGCTCGTCGGCGTGGCGTTCGAGGGGGTCGGCGACGCGCAGCTGGCTGCGTTCAAGCGTGACCCGACCAACCGCGGCGGTGTGATGGACCGTGGGCTGTGGGCCTGGACCCGGCACCCGAACTACTTCGGCGACGCGGCCGCCTGGTGGGGCGTGTGGCTGGTGTCCGCCGAGGCGTGGCCCGGGGTGCTGACCGTGCTGTCGCCGGTCTTGATGACGTACTTCCTCGCCTTCGCGACGGGAGCCAGGCTGCTCGAGTCACAGATGGCGAAGCGCCCGGGCTATCCGGAGTACGTGGAGCGCACCAGCATGTTCATTCCCCGCCCCCCGAAGCGCTCCTGAGCGTGCACTCAGCCGGCGACCTGCGACAGGGCGTGGATGCCGAGCCCGGCCAGCGCCCCGACGATGGTGCCGTTGATCCGGATGAACTGCAGGTCGCGGCCCACGTGCAGCTCGATGCGCTCGGCGGCCTCCTGGCCGTCCCAGCGGTCGACGGTCACCGAGATCACCTCGGCCAGCTCGCTGCCGTAGGTGTTGACGAAGAACGACACCACCTCGCCGAGCCGGGCCTCGAGCCGACCCCGCCAGACCTCGTCCTCGACCAGGTGGTGCCCGAGGTGCTCGAGCAGCTCGTCGCCGCGGGTGTGGAAGTACGAGGTCTCGTCGTCCATCGCCGCGGTCAGTGACGCCCGGAACGACTGCCACAGGCCCACCGCCGTCTCGGGCACCTGCGGGTGGGTCAGCAGCCGCACCTTGAGCGCCTCGGCCTGCTCCATGACCTCGGGGTCGTGCTGGAGGTCGGCGGCGAGCCGCTTGAGCAGGTCGTCGAGGGCGCCCCGCGCCGGGTGAGCCGGGTCGTGCAGGATCTCGGTCAACCACGCGAGCACCTGCTGGTACGTCCACCCGATCACCCGGTCGTCGACCCACGGCGGCGACCACCACGGCGCCCGCTCGCCGAGCATCGCGGCATAGGTGCCCGGGTTGTCGGCGAGCCAGTCGCGCAGCTGCTCCAGGCCGAGGTCGACCAGGCCGTGGTGGGTCTGCTCGTCGACGATCCCCTCGAGCAGGGTGCCGGCGATCGGCGCCATCGGCTCCTGGACCAGCCGCGGTACGAGGAAGTCCTCCACCAGCCCCCTCACCTCGTCGTCGGACAGTCGACCCAGACCGGCCCGGACGACCCGAACGGCCTCGGTGCGCACCCGGCGCCGGTGTTCGGGCAGGCCGAGCCAGTGTCCGACCCGCTCCCCCACGTGTGCCGCGGCCAGCCGGTCGCGGGCGATCTCCTCGGTGAGGAAGTTCTCGGTCACGAACTCCTGGAGGCTGCGGCCGATCTCGTTCTTGCGCTTCGGGATGATCGCCGTGTGCGGCACCGGCAGGCCGAGCGGGTGCCGGAACAGGGCGGTCACCGCGAACCAGTCGGCCAGCGCGCCGACCATCGCGGCCTCGGCCGCGGTGTTGACGTAGCCCCAGACCCCGGACTGGTCGAGGTTGAGTGTCAGCGCGTAGACGACCGCGGCGAGCACGAGCAACGACACGGCCAGCAGCCGCATCCGACGCAGACCGGCGCGTCGGGCGGCATCCGCGGGGGAAGGGGCCATGAGACTCACGTCCGCGATCCTGCCCCATCCACCACCCACCACCCTGCCCGCACGTGCGGGCTTCTTGCCGACGGCGGCCCGACCTGACGGCAAGAGCCCCGCACGTGCGCGGTCTTCGCACCCCCTTTCCGGATGCCGGGCCCGCACCGCTCGCGCCCGCCGCGCCTACGCTGGGCGGGTGCGTTTCCTCAACGACCTCCAGCCGCAGCACGACCTCACCTACGACGACGTCTTCATGGTGCCGAACCGCTCGTCGGTGACCAGCCGGCTCGACGTCGACCTGGCGACCGTCGACGGCACGGGTACGACCATCCCCCTGGTCGTCGCCAACATGACAGCCATCGCCGGTCGCCGGATGGCCGAGACCACCGCCCGCCGCGGTGCACTCACCGTCATCCCGCAGGACATCCCGGCCGAGATCGTGCGCGACGTCGTCGCCTGGCAGAAGTCACGGCACCTGGTCTACGACACCCCGATCACCCTGACGCCGGCCATGACGGTCGGGGAGGCGCTCGTCCTGCTGCACAAGCGCGCCCACGGCGCCGCCATCGTCACCGTCGGCGACCGGCCGGTCGGCATCGTCACCGAGACCGACCTCACAGGGGTCGACCGGTTCACCCAGATCGACGACGTCATGGTCCGCGACATGGTGACCCTGAAGGACGGCGTCGACGTCGAGTCGGCCTTCGACACCCTGTCGCACGCCCGGCGGCGGCTGGCCCCGATCGTGTCCGACGACGGGCGGCTGGTCGGCATCCTGACCCGGGCCGGGGCGCTACGGGCTCACCTGTACTCCCCTGCGGTCGACGACAACGGGCGCCTGCGCGTCGCCGCCGCAGTCGGCATCAACGGTGACGTCGCCACCAAGGCCAAGGACCTGCTCGACGCCGGCGCCGACGTGCTCGTCATCGACACCGCGCACGGCCACCAGGAGAAGATGCTCGAGGTGCTGCGGTCGGTGCGGGCGCTCGACCCCGGCGTGCCCGTCGTGGCCGGCAACGTCGTCTCGGCCTCCGGCACCCGCGACCTGATCGAGGCCGGGGCCGACATCGTCAAGGTCGGGGTCGGCCCGGGCGCGATGTGCACGACCCGGATGATGACGGCCGTCGGCCGACCCCAGTTCTCCGCGGTGCTCGAGTGCGCCACGGCGGCGCGCGAGCTCGGCCGGCACGTCTGGGCCGACGGCGGGGTACGGCACCCGCGCGACGTCGCCCTCGCCCTGGCCGCCGGCGCCTCCAACGTGATGATCGGGTCGTGGTTCGCCGGCACCCTGGAGTCGCCCGGCGACCTCTACACCGACGAGGCCGGCCGCCAGTTCAAGGAGTCCTTCGGCATGGCCTCGTCGCGAGCCGTCCGCGGCCGCACCGCCAGCGACACGGCCTACGAGCGGGCCCGCAAGGCGATGTTCGAGGAAGGCATCAGCTCGGCCCGGATGTACGTCGACCCGGCCCGCCCGAGCGTCGAGGACGTGCTCGACGAGATCGTCGCCGGCCTGCGCAGCAGCTGCACCTACGCCGGGGCGCGCACCCTCGAGGAGTTCCACGAGCGGGCGACGGTCGGCATCCAGAGCACCGCCGGGTTCGCGGAGGGTCGCCCGCTGCACACCTCCTGGTGACCCTCCCCAACTTTCTCGCCCGATGCGGGCACCCTCACCCTCGCACCCCTACCGTTCCGGTGCTGAGGTGAAGGTTCTGGCATCGGGCGAGAAAGTTGTGAACCCCGGGGCGGGGGGCTGGGGCAGGATTGCCGTATGCCGCTCGACGTCGCCTCGGTCCGTGCCCACTTCCCTGCGCTCACCGAGGGGGCCGCGCACTTCGACGGCCCCGGCGGCAGCCAGACCCCCGACGTCGTGGCGCGGGCGGTGGCAGACACCCTCACCAGCGCGATCTCCAACCGCGGCACGGTCACCCCGTCGGAGCGCCGCGCCGAACAGGTCGTCACCGACTGCCGCCACGCCCTCGCCGACCTGCTCGGGGCCGACCCGCGCGGCATCGTGTTCGGCCGCAGCGCCACCTCGCTCACCTATGACCTCGCGCGCGCGCTGGCCAAGGACTGGGGGCCCGGCGACGAGGTCGTCGTCACCCGCCTCGACCACGACGCGAACATCCGCCCCTGGGTGCACGCGGCCGAGGCGGCCGGTGCCACCGTGCGCTGGGTCGACTTCGACCCGGCCACGGGTGAGCTGTCCGCCGATGCCGTCGCGGCCGTGCTCAGCGAGCGCACCCGGCTGGTCGCCACGACCGCCGCATCGAACCTGATCGGCACCCGCACCCCGGTCTGCCGCGTGGCCGACCTCGCCCATGAGGTGGGCGCCCTGCACTGGGTCGACGGGGTGCACGCCACCGCCCACGCCTCGGTCGACCTGGCGGCGCTGCGGGCCGACTTCTGGACCTGCTCGCCCTACAAGTTCATGGGGCCGCACTGCGGCGTGCTCGCCGCCGACCCGGCCCTGCTCGAGACCCTGCACCCCGACAAGCTGCTGCCGTCGACGGATGCCGTGCCCGAGCGGTTCGAGCTCGGCACCCTCCCGTACGAGCTGATGGCCGGCACGACCGCCGCCGTCGACTTCATCGCAAGCCTGGCGGACGAGGCGGAACCCGCTACCGCAGAAGGGGACACGGCATCCGCCTCGAGTGCCGGCGTCGCGCCCGCGAGCCGTCGGGAGCGGATCGAGCTGGGGATGAAGGCGGTGCACGCCCACGAGCGCACGCTGCTCGACGAGCTCGAGCCCGCACTTCGTGCGATGTCCGGTGTCACGGTGCACAGCAACGCCCGATCCCGCACGCCCACCCTCCTGTTCACGGTGGCGGGTCGCGACCCGCAGGAGATCCGCGGGCTGCTCGCCGAGCGTGGCGTCAACGCCCCGGCAGGGAACTTCTACGCCATCGAGTGCTCCCGCCACCTGGGTCTGGGCGACGGCGGCGGCGTCCGCGTCGGCCTCGCGCCCTACACGTCGGCGGACGACGTCGACCGCCTGGTCACCGGACTCGCCGAGATCGTCTGAGAGAGAACGGATCCCGCTCATGGCGCAGCATGACCACGACCCCGTCCTCGTGACCGGCTGCTCGACCGGCATCGGCCGCGCCGTCGTCGAGGACCTGCTGCGGCAGGGTCACACGGTGTGGGCCACCGCGCGCCGGCCGGACACCCTGTCCGACCTGGCCGACCGTGGCGCACACGTGACCGCGCTCGACGTGACGGACGAGGCGTCGATGTCGTCGGCGGTCGCCGAGGTCGAGGCGGCGCACGGCGCCGTCGGCACCCTCGTGAACAACGCCGGCTACGGCGAGTACGGCGCGGTCGAGGAGGTGGACATGGACAAGGTGCGGGCGATGTTCGAGACCAACGTGTTCGGCCTGGCCCGGATGTGCCAGCTCGTCCTGCCGGGGATGCGGCGGGCCGGGAAGGGCCGGATCATCAACATCGGGTCGATGGGCGGCCGGTTCACCTTCCCCCTGGGTGGCTACTACCACGCGACGAAGTACGCGGTGGAGGCCCTGACCGACGCGCTGCGGATGGAGGTCAAGGCGTTCGGCGTCGACGTCGCACTGGTCGAGCCTGGCGTCACCCGAAGCTCTTTCGTCGAGAAGACCAGTGACTCCGACGGAATGGTCGGTGAGCCCGACTCCCCCTATGCCGCTGTGCGGGCGTCGGTCGCCAGGTCCAACAACGAGGCCTACACGAACCGGATGATGTCGGCGTCGGCCGAGAGCGTCGCCCAGGTGGTCGTCTCCGCCGTCGCCGCCGACCGGCCGCGCCCTCGCTACCTGCTCACCCCGGCCGCGAAGGTCATGGCCGCCACCCACACCGTCGCGGGCGACCGGGTCTGGGACCGCCTGATGGCCCGGCAGTTCGGTCTCTGATGGTCGCGCTCCTCGAGCCGCTCGAGGCCCCGGTCCACCCGATCGAGGCCCTGCGCCGGGTGGCCTTCCTCCTCGAACGCACCCGCGCCGGCACCTACCGGGTCGAGGCGTTCCGCAACGCCGTCAAGACGCTGAAGCCCCTCGAGGGGGCGGAGCTGCGCGAGCGCGCCGAGGCCGGCACCCTCCAGGACATCCCCGGCATCGGGAAGTCGACGAGCGGGGTCATCGCCGAGGCGCTCGCGGGCGAGCTGCCCGCGTACCTGGGCTCGCTGCAGGACAAGTCGGGCGGCCCGCTCGTGGCCGGTGGCGAGTCGATGTACGCGGCGCTGCGTGGCGACTGCCACCTGCACTCGGACTGGAGCGACGGCGGGAGCCCCATCGACGAGATGGTGCTGACCGGCATCGAGCTCGGTCACGAGTGGCTCGTGCTCACCGACCACAGCCCACAGCTGCGGGTCGCGAACGGGCTGACCGTCGAGCGGCTCACCCAGCAGATCGGCATCGTCGAGGCCATCGACCGGTCGCTCGGCGGGTCGTTCCGGCTGCTCAAGGGCATCGAGGTCGACATCCTCGACGACGGAGGCCTCGACCAGACCGATGCGATGCTGGCGCGGCTCGACCTCGTCACGGCATCCGTGCACAGCAAGCTGCGGATGAACGGCGGCCCGATGACGACGCGGATGGTCAACGCCGTCTCGAACCCCAGGGTCAACGTCCTCGGTCACTGCACGGGGCGGCTGGTCGAGGGCTCGCGCGGCACCCGGCCGCAGTCCGACTTCGACGCCCGGGCCGTCTTCGAGGCCTGCGCCGAGCACGGCACCGCCGTCGAGATCAACAGCCGACCGGAGCGCTGCGACCCACCCGACGAGCTGGTGCTGCTGGCGCTCGAGATCGGCTGCCTGTTCTCGATCGACTCCGACGCGCACGCGCCGGGCCAGCTCGACATGAAGGCCTACGGCTGCGAGCGCGCCGAGCGTCTCGGTGTGCCGGCCGAGCGGATCGTCACGACCTGGGATGCCGACCGGCTGCTCGCCTGGGCGAACCCGGGTCGCTGACCTGGCTCAGGCGCTGCGGCGGCCACGGCCCTCGAGGTCGGCGCGCAGGGCGCGCACGTCGACGCCCAGGGTGCCGAGCAGCATCCTGACGGCGTCGTCGTCGGTGCGCAGCACGGCGAGGGCGATGTGCTCGCTGCGGATCTCGCGGGAGTGCTGTCGGATCGCCTCGCGCAGCGCCAGCTCGAGCACCTTCTTGGCCCCGCGCCCGAAGTGCACGTGCCCGCCGACCCCGAAGCGCCAGCGGGCGAGGTCGGCCTCGTCCTCCTCGACGTCGGACTCGTCGTCGCGACCGCTGGCCGCCTGCGCAGCCCCGGCCCCCTCGAGCGCGCCCTCGCCGAACTGCTTGTCCACGGCCGCCCGGATGGCGTCGAGGTCGATGCCGAGCGAGCGCAGGGCAGCGGCGTCGTCGTCTCCGAGCGGCGCCGACGGCGTCGGCCGTGGGGCGCCGAGGGTCTCGGCGACGGCATCCGCGGTGAGCCCGTGCGCGGCGAGCACGTCGCGGGCACCGCTGTCGTCCTGGCTGAGCGCGAGGAGGAGGTGGACGGGCCGGACCTCGTCGGTGCCGAGGGACCGACAGAGCTCCTGGGTGGAGACGACGACGGTGCGGGCGTCGCGCGTGAAGCGTTCGAACACGATCTACCTCCGGGCGTGCTTGCGGTGGACGGTCTGCTTGGTGACGCCGAGCGCGTCGGCGATCTCCTGCCACGACCAGCCCTTGGCGCGGGCGTTGCGCACGTGCAGGCTCTCGAGCTGGTCGAGCAGGCGACCCAGCGCGGCGACGGCCCGCAGGCCGACCGTGGGGTCGGCGCTGTCGAGGTCGCCCGCGAGGTCGGTGGCGGTTCTCGTCATGTTCGTCAGCATATGCTGACGGACGCACGGCGTCAACACATGCTGACGAAACGCCGGCGACAGCGGATGCCGACCGGCGGCGGCATCCTCGTTTTGGTGACGCCGCGGGGTGTCCCCTATGCTTTCGGAGTCCTCGACGGATCCGAGCGCTGCGCGCTGCGCGACCTTGAGGCCCGGTCGAGGTCGGGTCCCCATCGTCTAGCGGCCCAGGACCCCGCCCTTTCACGGCGGTAGCACGGGTTCGAATCCCGTTGGGGATACGTTAGGCAAGGCCTTTCACAAGGCCCCGTAGCGCAGTTGGTTAGCGCGCCGCCCTGTCACGGCGGAGGTCGCGGGTTCGAGTCCCGTCGGGGTCGCTCCGAGAAGGAGCGGTCGGTTCGTCCGACCGTTTTCCTTCTCCGGTCCGGCCAGGTAGCTCAGTTGGTACGAGCGTCCGACTGAAAATCGGAAGGTCGGCGGTTCGACCCCGCCCCTGGCCACCGGAACAGCCGCAGCCCGACACCGGGCTGCGGCTTCGTCGTTCCGGCCTCTCAGTCGTCGTCGTGGTCGTCATCCATGGTCGACGCGATGTAGACGCCCCGGTTCCCGGCGGGCTGGATCAGCACGACGGGGTCCTCGCAGTGGCGGGTGCCCGTGATCACGTCGGAGGTGGACCCGTCGCCGGCGGCGCTCAGGGCGAACGGTGCGGTGGAGGACTCGACCATGTCGTCGCACACCAAGGTGGCGACCGCGGAGAGGACGGGGTTCACACCGGTCCCCCTCGGCGGCGGGATGACCAGGCCGCGGATCTTCACCGTGATGCGTCCGTCCTCACGCACCCGCGCTGTGCTCGGTCCGTTGACCCACGGGGCGCCACCGGGGTTGATGCCCGCGATCACCGGGCTGTCCGGCGCCGGCATGCTGCCCACCAGCTCGGCCCGCAGGATGCTGTGTCCGCTGCCCCCGTCGGCGAGGGCGGGGCTTGCGGTCAGGGCCAGCGCCGCCAAGGCCGCGACGGCGGTCACGGGGATCAGGCGGCTCGTTCGCATCGTGTTCATGATTCTCCCTTTCGCACTTCCTGGTGAGCCGCCACCGCACGCGACGGCCCCGACTCCTGTCACACGGGCTGCGCGAGCCATCGGTTCAGCCCCTGCGTCGGCAGGCGGGCGGGAGGATGTCGTCATGGAGCGCGCCGAGATCAGCCGTATCGCCCACACCGACCACCCCATCGCGGCACCGGTGTCACCCGAGCAGGCTCGTCGGCTCCTCGCCCGGCTCGACCCGGCCGTCGGCGGGCACGTCGTCGACCTCGGCTGCGGTGCCGGTGCGTGGCTGCTCGAGCTGCTCGAGACCCGCCCGGACCTGACCGCCGTCGGGGTGGACACCGCCCTGCACCCCGAGCGCGATGCCCGGGCCCGCGCCAGCGGCGTCGCCGACCTGGTGACCTGGGTCGAGGCCGACGCCGCCACCTGGCCGGCGCGCGACCCGGCATCCGACGCGGTCATCTGCATCGGCGCGAGCCACGCGTTCGGCGGCCTCGACGGCACGCTGGACGCGATCAGGCGCCACCTGCGCCCCGAAGGACGCGCCCTGCTCGGGGACGCGATCTGGGAGCAGCCGCCCTCGGTGGCCGCTCAGGAGGCGCTCGGCGCGAAACCCGAGGACTTCCCGACCCTTCCCCAGCTCGTGGCCACGATCGAGCGGCACGGGTTCGAGGTGGGGTACGCACACGTCAGCAGCGCACAGGAGTGGGACGACTACGAGTGGTCGTGGACCGGCTCGCTCGTCGCATGGGCGCTGCACCCCGAACGTGCCGCCGACGAACGGGAGCAGGCGCTGAGCACCGCCCGCACCCACCGCAGCGAGTGGATCGAGGGATACCGCGGTGAGCTGGGCTTCCTCACCGCGGTGCTCCACGACACCGGTGACCGCTGAGGGTCAGCGACAGGTCACTCGTCGACGAGCGCCCGGCCGTGCACGATCGCGGCCCAGATGATGAAGACGTCGAGAGCCATGATGACCAGGCTCCAGATCGGGTAGTGGGGGAGCCACATGAAGCTGCCGAGCATGCTGACCGCGGCGGCGATCACGGCCACCGTGCGCGCCCAGGTCTTGCCGAAGAACAGCCCGGCGCCCGCGCCGGCGGTCACGATGCCCAGGAGCAGGTGGATCCACCCCCACGTCGTGAAGCTGAAGTGGAAGACGTAGTTCTCGCCCCGGAGGTAGATGTCGTCGCTGAGCAGCGCCACGAGCCCCTGGAGCGCGTGGAACAGGCCGACCATGATCAGCAGGACGCCGGCGAAGGCGACGGCTCCGGCGTTCTCGCCACCGGAGAAACCGCCGGTCTTGTTCAGGTCAGTGGTCAGTGACGTGTCATCGTGCGACATCGTGGCCCATCTCTTCTCGTCGAGCACCGCGCAGGTTCGCGGGCGCGGCCATTCGCCGCACTCCCGTTGTAAGGGTCGCCCGCCTGCCCGCGCCTCACCCGGCCGGGGTGACTTCCCGTCACGCAGGAGCTCAGGCGTCGTCGGCCGAGAGCACCGCTCTGACACCCTCGGCGACGACCGCCACGTCTGTGGTCACCGCGAGGCACCGGATGCCGTGGGCCCGCAGCCGCCGTGCGTTCACCGGGGTGCCCGCGAAGCCGGCCACGAGGATGCCGTGCCGCTGCGCCGCCGCGACGACCCGACCCAGCGGGCTCCCCTCCGACCGGTCGTCGAGGAGCGCGTCGACCGTGCTGCCCAGGGCGAGCGCGAGGTCGAACGGACCGACGAACAGCCCGTCGACGCCCGGGGTCGCCGCGATCGCGTCGATGTCGGCGAGGGCGCCGACCGTCTCGACCATGACCAGGCAGCGCACCGCCGCGTTCGCCGAGACCGGGTCGAGCGCCGCGCCGGCCCACAGCGGCGCGAACGGCCCCCAGCTGCGCTCACCCTCGGGCGGGTAGCGGGACGCGCGGGACGCGAGCACGGCATCGGCTCGACTGGTGACCGACGGCACGACGACCGCGGCGGCACCGGCATCCAGCGCGGCACCGATCCAGGCCGGGTCGACGGCCGGCACCCGCACGACGAGCGCCGCGCCGGCGTCCGAGAGGGCCCGGCCGACCGCGTGCAGCACGGTGCGGTCGACCGGCCCGTGCTGCGCGTCGAGCGCGACCCAGTCGAAGCCGCTCGCGGCCAGCCGCAGGAGCAGGTCGACGTCAGCGGTGAACGCCCAGACGCCGCGAGAGGGGTCCGCCACCCCCCTGGGGGTGGCCGGGGCCGGGTCGTGGTCGCCGGCGTACGTCACGTCGTCCTCCGACCTCGACGACAGCTGCTGGTCAGCGGGAGTCCTTCTTCGCCTGTCGCGCAGCGCCCTTGGCCTGCGACGAGGCGTCGCGCTTGAGGCCACCGGTGGTCTTCGTGGCACGCCGGCGCGTGCTCGCAGCAGCGGCCGAGGAGCGGCCACCAGCCGGGTGGGACCCCGGGCCCGTCGAGCCGGGCGCCGCGGCGGCGAGCCGCTCCGCCTTGAGCTCCTCGGCGGCGGCACGGGCGACGACGTCGACGCGAGCGCTGACCCGGGCCAGGGTCAGCTCGAACACCTCGGCCTTCGCGGCGTTGGCGACGTTCCCCGGGCGGGCGTGCCCACGGGCTCCCTTCAGGCCGACCCGGGACGCACCGGTCTGCCGGTAGAGCTTGACGTACTTCGTGCGGGCCCGGCGCACCCGGGTGTGCAGCTCGAGCAGGTCGTCCTCGTCGAGCTTCTCCATGCGGGCCGGTTCGGTCTCGCGCACCAGGTCGGCCTGGGTGGAGGTGAGGAACCTGGGGATCTCGACGGTCATGGTGCAGTCCTCTCGCGTGGCCACCTCGTGGCACTCGGCGGGATGCCGACGTGGCACCCGGCCGTTCGCCGAGCCTTCCCGCCACGCCGTCCGGTGTCAACGCCGGTCGCGGGGCGACCGGTCAACGTCAGCCGCCCGGGGCCAGCGCCTGCACCGTCGCGATCGTGTCGGCCTCGTCGGCACCCTTGTCGTCGCGGTAGCGCAGCACCCGGGCGAACCGCAGGGCGACGCCGCCGGGGTAGCGCGTCGAGTGCTGCAGGCCGTCGAAGGCGACCTCGACGACCTGCTCGGGGCGCACCTCGACCACCCAGCCCTCGGTTCCATCGACCGCCAGCTCGGTGAACCGCTCGGTCTGCCAGCGCAGCATCTCGTCGGTCATGCCCTTGAAGGTCTTGCCGATCATCACGAAGCCCCCGGTGTCGGGGTCGCGGGCGCCGAGGTGGATGTTCGAGAGCGTCCCCTGGCGTCGCCCCGAACCCCACTCGACCGCGAGCACGACCAGGTCGAGGGTGTGCGTCGGCTTGACCTTGACCCAGCCGCTGCCGCGGCGGCCCGCGGCGTACGGGCTGTCGGCGGCCTTGACGACGACCCCCTCGTGGCCGGCGGCGACGAGCCGCCCGAAGAACTCCTCGGCGGCCACCGGGTCGCTGGTGAGCAGCCGTGGGACCACCAGGTGCGCGGCGAGCTCGACCAGGGCGGCGTGGCGCACCCGGGCCGGCTCGTCGATGAGGTCGACGCCGTCGCGGTGCAGCACGTCGAAGAGGAACGTGGTGAGCGGCACCCGCTCGCGCAGGCCCGCGACGTCGGCCGAGCTTGCGGTGCGCGCCCCGGTGACCTGGAACGGCGCCGGCCGCCCGTCGTCGAGCATCACGATCGCCTCGCCGTCGAGCACGAGGTCGCCCCCGGGCAGGGCGGCGACGGACTCGACCACCTCGGGCACCCGCTCGGTGATCTCGTCGAGGCTGCGGGTGTAGACGGTGACCTCACCGGATCGGCGGTGCACCTGCACCCGGATGCCGTCCAGCTTGCCGTCGACGAGCAGGTCACCACCGCCGACGGCATCGACCGCCTCCCGGGCGGTCTTCGCCGAGGCGGCGAGCATCGGCCGCACCGGCCGCCCGACGACGAGCCCGACCTGTTCGAGCGCCTCGACCCCACCCACGGCGGCGAGGCGGGCCACCTCCGCCGCGGTGCCCGCGAGCATGGTGGCGCGACGCACGACGGCGTCGGGCACGGCATACGCCTTCGCGACGGCACCGAGCACCACGCCGTCGAGGGCGCCCTGCCGCAGGTTGCCGGTGATCAGGTCGACGAGGAAGCGCTGCTCGTCAGCGGTCGCGCGGCCCATCAGCCCGGCCAGCTCGGCCCGGCGGGATGCCGTGGAGCCGGCTCCCGCGGTGGCCGCCAGCCGGGTGAACGCGGCGTCGACCTCGACCACGGTGAGGGCGGGCTCGACGGCCGGGTCGGGCAGCGAGCCCAGCGAGCGGTAGCCGACGCCCAGCCGGCGCTGGGGCAGCACCCCGGACAGGTGCGAGACGACCAGCCCGACCTCGGCCGGGTCGCAGCGCGCGAACAGGTCGGCCAGGGCCTGGGTCTTGGCGGTGCGTGACCGGGTGGCCGCTACCGCCCGCGAGGCGGCCACGACCTCGGCGAGCGTGACGTCCATCCGCTCATCCTGCCGCCGTGCACCGACAGCCGGGCGATCCGCTCCCGCGTCAGTTGGCGCAGGTGGCGTGGCCGGCGACCGGCCCGTCGACGGGAGCGGCGACATCGGTGGGCCCGGCATCCACGCCCTCGACCTCGTCCGGAGCACGCTCGGCGCGACGCCGACGAACCAGCCAGACGACGGCGGCCGCGACGGCGAGGACGCCGACGAGGACCGCAGCGCCCCTGCCGAGCCACGACTCGACGGCGCTGTACGACGCACCGGCGAGGTAGCCGCCCATGACCACGGCGGTACCCCAGAGGACGCCGCCCAGCGCGTTGTAGACGACGAAGGTGCGGTAGCGCATGTCGGTGGTGCCCGCGAGGGCCGGCATCACCGCGCGGAAGAAGGCGACCCACCGGCCGAGCACGACGGCCCAGCCACCACGGCGGGCCAGGAGGTCCCGGGCGTCGTCGAGGCGGTCGCGGTGCCGCTCCAGCGGCCGGACCGTGAGCAGCCTGGTGCCGTAGCGGCGGCCGATCTCGAACCCGACGCTGTCGCCCACGATCGCGCCGACCGAGCACGACGGCCAGCACCGCCCAGAGCGGCACGTGGCCGAGGTTGGCGGCGACCCCGCCGAGGATGGCCACCGTCTCGCCGGGCACCACGAAGCCGACGAACAGGGCGTCCTCGATGAACACGAGCGACCCGACGACGACCAGCACCACGGGTGCAGGCACGTCCAGCAGACGCTCGAGCAGCGAGGTCAGCACGTCGTCGAAGACCGGTCGGGCGCGGAGGGCATGCCCCTAGTGTGCGCCGTCGATCTTGACGTTCGCTGAGCGCCCGGCTCAGCCCGCCGCGGCAGGGTGGTCGACCCGCCAGTCGATGGGCGTGCAGTGCCCGTTGTTCGACTTCTCGGCCGAGCACGCGGTCACCCCGACGACCACCGGCATCCGAGCCTCGATGGTGAAGCGGTCGCCGGGCCGGGTCGGAGGCGGGTCGATGTGCAGCTCGCCCCGGTCGTCGGTCCACACGTCCATGAAGACGTTGAGGGTCGTGCCGATGCGGTCGGGGTCGACCCCGAAGGGCGCGAGGGCCTGGCAGAGGTTGGCGAAGCACGACGGGTGCGGGGCACGCTCGAACTCGGGGTAGAGCAGGTCGAACGTCGCCTGGCTGCACGGTGTGAGGGTGAGGTCGTGCACCCCGACGGTGTCGTCGACGACGTCGGCCATCACCCGGCTGCGGTTGGACCACAGCCTCGACCCGGTCGAGACGTAGATCGAGTTGCCGAAGTCGGTCGTTCGGCCCGAGGAGAACACCTCGGCCACGTCGTCGGCCGCCACGAGGTAGACGTCGCTCACCTGCTCACCGCACGGGTCGAGCACGGTGAGCCGGTCGCCGGGCGCGAGCACGACGGCGACGCCGCGCTGCGGGGCGATCCGGGTCCAGCCGTCCGCGGGGGCAGCGGCCGTCCCGCCGTAGACCGGGGGCTCGCCGTGCGCGCAGGAAGCGGGTGCGGGCGGGGTTCACGGCTGGTCCCGCGCCGACCCGGCATCCGGCACGGCATCCGGGCCAGAGTCCGGGACCGCGACGGCCTCCGGGTCGGGGTCGAACGGCGGGGTCCAGTCGGCGGGGACGGCCCGGCCGGCGTACTGCCGGGCCTCGGACGTCTCGCCGTGGTCGCTGACCATCGGGTTGAGCGAGCCCTGCAGGTCGGTGTCGCGCCGGCGGATGGTGTCGCGCATCCGCTGGTAGCGGCCGTCACCGCGCATCCGCTCGAACTGCGCGTGGAGGTTGAAGACCAGGGTCGGCAGCGGCGCACGGCGGGCCACCCGCGACGCGTTGGGGTGCAGCCCGACCACGAAGAAGGCGGTGCCGGCGACGCTGAACGCGAAGTGCGGGTTCTCGGGGTCGGCAGCGACCTCGGTCGCCCACGGGGCGTCGTCGTGGTCGTGCAGGTGCTGCAGGGCCCCCCAGAGCAACCCCTCGAAGTCGCGCTCCTCGTCGGGCACCGGTCCGCGGAAGCAGGCCACGAACGACACCAGGTCACCCTCGGCATCCACCTCGTCGGCGTACTGCGCCAGGGCCGCCCCCAGGAGGTCGAGCGAGCCGCCGGGGCTGGTGTCGGCGAGGTCGTCGAGCACCACGACGGTCGCGGCGTCGCGGCGGAACACCGACCGGGCCCCCAGGCACGGGAACTCAGGGTGCGCCACCATCTCCTCGATCGCGGCCACGATGTCGCTGCGCGGCCCGTCGCCGAGGTCCTCTGCGGCGCGCTGCTCGAGCAGCTCCTCCAGGGGGTCGCTCATCGAGCGCCGGCGGGTCGGGCGGTGGGGTCGGGCACGGGTGCTCCTCGGGTCGGGCGTCACAGGCTGCCCCATACCCGCAGACCAGCAGGGGTATGCCGTCGCACCTCCGGGCTGTCGAAGGTTGCCCCCCGGCATCTCCGCAGCTGGGTGCTCACTCGACGAGGCGGTAGCCGATCCCGGGCTCGGTGAGGATGTGCCGCGGGCGCGACGGGTCGGCCTCGAGCTTGCGCCGCAGCTGGTTGCCGTAGACCCGCAGGTAGTTCGACTCGCGGCCGTAGCCAGGACCCCACACCGCCTTGAGCAGGTCGGCCTGGGTGACCACCCGGCCCCGGTGCTTGGCCAGCTCACCGAGCAGCCGCCACTCGGTGGGCGTGAGGTGCACGGGGTCGCCGTTCCGGGTCGCGGTGAGCGTGCCGAAGTCGATCGCGAACGCGTCGGTGACGACCGGCGGGATGCCGCCGAGCACCTCGCCGTCGCCCCCGCCGCGCCGCAGTGCGGAGCGAACCCGCGCCATCAGCTCGTCCATCCCGAACGGCTTGGTGACGTAGTCGTCGGCGCCCTCGTCGAGCGCCTCGACCTTGTCGTCGGACTGGTGCCGGGCCGAGAGCACGACCACCGGCACCCGCGAGGTGCGCCGCAGCCGACGCAGCACCTCGACGCCGTCGACGTCGGGCAGGCCGAGGTCGAGGATGACCAGGTCGGGCGGAGCGTCCTCGAGGGTCGAGAGGGCATCGCGGCCCGAGGCGACCTCCTCGACCTCGTAGCCGCGGGCCCGCAGGTTGATCCGCAGCGTGCGGCGGATCGTCTCGTCGTCGTCGACGACGAGCACGCGCTCAGCCATGGGGGTCCTCCTCGGCACTGGGCAGCTCGATGACCATCGTGAGGCCTCCGCCGGGGGTCTCCTCCGCCGACACCTCGCCGTCCATCGCCTCGGCGAGACCGCGGGCGACGGCCAGGCCCAGGCCCACCCCGTCGCCCGACGGCGCGTCGCCGTGCCGCTGGAACGGCAGGAAGATCCGCTCGCGGGCCTCCTCCGGCACCCCCGGTCCGCTGTCGACGACCCGCACCTGGGTGCGCCCGCCGAGCCCGCTCGTCGACACCCGCACCCGGCCCGGGGCGGGCTGGTGGCGCAGGGCGTTCTCGACGACGTTGCCGAGCACGCGGTCGAGCAGGCCCGGGTCGGCCACGACGACCCGGGCCGCCGGGTCGAGGCTCCAGTCGACCCGGTCGGGCTCGGTCACCGAGGCGACCGCCGCCGGCACCACCTCACCGAGGTCGACCGGCCGCGGCGACGCGACGAGCGCGCCCGCCTGGAGCCGCGACATGTCGAGCAGGTTGCCGATGAGCGCGTCGAGCCGGTCGACGGAGTCCTCGATCGCCGCCTCGAGCTCGGCCTCGTCCTCCGCCGAGAAGGTCACCTCGCTCGACCGCAGGCTGCCGATCGCGGCCTTGATGCCGGCCAGCGGGGTGCGCAGGTCGTGCGACACCGCCGAGAGCAGCGCCGTCCGGGCGGAGTTGTCCCGGGCGAGGACCGCGGCCTCGCCGGCCGCCTGCTGGAGGGCGCGCCGCTGGAGGATCGCGCCCGCGTGCGCCGCGAACGCGGCGAGCAGCCGCTGCCGGTCGGCGGGAACCCGCACGCCGACCAGGACGAGGTCGTGCTCGTCGTCGGCGGTGGTGTGGGTCTGCTCCGAGTCGCCGGATGCCGTGCCATCCGGCCCGCGCGCGCCCTCCGGCCCGCGCGCGCCCTCCGCCCCCCGCGCGCCCTCCGCCCCCACGACGGTGTCGGCGACCACCTCGGCCACGACCTCGGCCGGCAGGTCGGCCGTCCCACGCCGCACGACGACGGCGCGCTGTGCACCGAACATGTCGAGGGCGTGCTCGAGCAGCACGGTCATCTGGTCGGTGGACCCGAGCAGGGTGTGGGTCAGCTCGGCCAGGGCGGCGGACTCCCGCTGGGCGGCGACCGCCCGCTCGGCCCGCCGGGCGCTGGTGTGCACGACGAACGCCACGACCACCGCCACGACGATGAACACGGCCAGGGCCACGGCGTTCTCGGGCTGGGAGATGGTCAGGGTGCGCACCGGCTCGAGGAAGAACCAGTTGAGCAGCAACGACGAGGCCACCGCTCCCACGATCGCGGGGCCGATGCCGCCGAGCAGGGCGACGAGCACGGTGATGAGCAGGTAGAGCGGCACGGTCAGGGGCAGGTCGGGGTCCTGGGGCAGGAGGACCAGGAGGCCGGTGAGCACGATCGGGCCGACCACGGAGGCGGCGTACCCAAGTCGGATTCGCCTGCGGGGCAGGGCCGCCCGTGGCACTCGCCACCCTCGGCCGTGGGCGAAGGAGTGGGTGACGACGTGCACGTCGATGTCGCCGGAGTGGGTGATGACCTCTTCGGTGGTGCTCGGCACCGCCAAGGTGCGCCACCGTGGTCGTCGGGTGCTGCCGATGACGACCTGCGACGCGTTGACGCCCCGGGCGACGTCGAGGATCGCCTCGGCCGGATCGTCACCCGTCACGGTGTGCCAGGAGCCGCCGAGCTCGTCGGTGAGGCGGCGCAGGGTCGCCAGGGCGGGCAACGGGGGGCCGCTCAGCCCGTCGGACCGGGCGACGTGCACGGCGAGCAGCTCACCCCCGGCACCTCGCGAGGCGATCCGGGCGCCGCGGCGCAGCAGGGTCTCGCCCTCGGGGCCACCCGAGAGCGCGACGACGACTCGCTCGCGTGTCGGCCACGACGAGTCGATGCCGTGGTCGGCCCGGTAGCGTCCGAGCCCTTCCTCGACCCGGTCGGCCAGCCAGAGCAGGGCCAGCTCGCGCAGCGCCGACAGGTTGCCGACCCGGAAGTAGTTCGCGAGGGCGGCGTCGACCTTCTCGGCCTTGTAGATGTTGCCGTGGGCCATCCGGCGGCGCAGCGCCTCGGGCGACATGTCGACGAGCTCGATCTGGTCGGCTCGCCGAACCACGTCGTCGGGCACGGTCTCCCGTTGCACGACACCGGTGATCGACTCGACGACGTCGTTGAGCGACTCGAGGTGCTGGATGTTGACGGTTGAGATGACGTCGATCCCGGCATCCAGCAGCGCGTCGATGTCCTGCCAGCGCTTCTCGTGGCGCGACCCCGGCACGTTGGTGTGTGCCAGCTCGTCGACCAGCGCGACGGCAGGGCGCCGGGCCAGCAGCGCGTCGAGGTCCATGTCCTCGAGCGCGACGCCGCGGTGCTCGAGCCGCGCTCGGGGAACGACCTCGAGCCCGTCGACCATCTCCGCCGTGTGCTCGCGCCCGTGGGTCTCGACCAGGCCGACAACGACATCGGTGCCGCGGGCGTGCCGGCGGCGGCCCTCATCGAGCATCGCGACGGTCTTGCCCACCCCGGGGGCCGCCCCGAGGTAGATGCGATGCCGACCGCGTGCCATGGGCTCATTCTCACTGACTGCCGGTGGCGGGCTCGGCGGTTTCGAGGGCGACGTTGAGCTCGGTGACGTTGACCCGGTCCTCGCCGATGAAGCCGAGCGCCGCGTGCTGGGTGTGTGCCGCGACCATCCGCTGCACCTGTTCGTCGCTCAGTCCGCGGGCCGCCGCCACCCGTGGCACCTGGTACGCGGCGTACTCCGCCGAGATGTGCGGGTCGAGCCCGCTGCCGGATGCCGTGAGCGCATCAGCGGGGATCGTCGCCGGGGCACCCGGATTGGCCTCACGCAGGGCGGCTTCGCGCTCTGCCACCGAGGTGGCCAGGTCCTCGGAGCTGGGGCCGAGGTTGGACCCGCCGCTCGTGTCGCCGGCGTAGTCGGAAGCCGAGGGTCGGGCCTGGAACCACTGCGGACCGACGGCGGTCTGGCCGAGCAGGCTGGAGCCGACGGCCTTGCCGTCGACCTCGATGAGGGAGCCGTTGGCCGGGCCGGGCACCACGAGCCCGACGGCCAGGATCGCCGCTGGGTAGAGCACACCGAGCAGGACGGTGAGGGCGAGAAGCGCCTTGAGGGCTGCGAGGAGCTGGCGAGTGACGGCCATGGTGATCACCTGAGTCCGGGGAAGAGGGAGATGACGAGGTCGATGAGCTTGATGCCGATGAAGGGGGCGACGAGGCCGCCCAGGCCGTAGATGAGGAGGTTGCGGCGCAGCATCTGGTGGGCGGACACGGCGCGGTACTTCACCCCGCGCAGGGACAGCGGGATGAGCGCGACGATGATCAGTGCGTTGAAGATGACCGCGGACAGGATCGCCGAGTCGGGGCTGGACAGTCCCATGACGTTGAGCGAGTTGAGGCCGGGGAAGATGCTCACGAACATCGCCGGGATGATGGCGAAGTACTTCGCGACGTCGTTGGCGATCGAGAACGTCGTCAGTGCGCCGCGGGTGATCAGCAGCTGCTTGCCGATCGCGACGACGTCGATGAGCTTGGTCGGGTCGCTGTCGAGGTCGACCATGTTGCCGGCCTCCTTGGCGGCGGAGGTGCCGGTGTTCATCGCCACCCCGACGTCCGCCTGGGCCAGCGCCGGGGCGTCGTTGGTGCCGTCGCCGGTCATCGCGACGAGCTTGCCGCCCTCCTGCTCGGCCCTGATCAGGGCCATCTTGTCCTCGGGGGTGGCCTCGGCGAGGTAGTCGTCGACGCCGGCCTCGGCGGCGATGGCCTTGGCGGTGAGGGGGTTGTCGCCGGTGATCATCACGGTGCGGATCCCCATCGCGCGGAGCTGGTCGAAGCGCTCGCTCATGCCGGGCTTGACGACGTCCTTGAGGTGCACCACACCGAGCGTGCGCGCGCGTCCGCCCCGCTCGGCGACCGCCACGACGAGTGGGGTGCCGCCGGTCGCGCTGATGCCGTCGACGGCGTAGTGCAGGTCGCCGGAGACGTGGCCGCCCCGGGACTCGACCCACACGGCGACGGCCGAGCCGGCGCCCTTGCGCACCGAGGTGCCGTCGGGCAGGTCGACGCCGGACATCCGGGTGGTGGCGGAGAAGGGCACGAACTCGGCACCGGCCTGGCGCAGCTCGGCGAAGGAACCGGTGGCCGGGTCGACCCCCGCGGCCAGGGCGTGGTCGACGATCGAGCGCCCTTCGGGGGTCTCGTCGGCCAGCGACGAGAGGTAGGCAGCCCGCAGCAGGTCCGCCCGCTTCGCGCCTTCCACGGGCACGACGTCGCTGGCCTGCCGGTTGCCGAAGGTGATGGTGCCGGTCTTGTCGAGCAGCAGGGTGCTGACGTCTCCGGCGGCCTCGACGGCCCGGCCCGACATCGCGAGCACGTTGTGCTGCACGAGACGGTCCATGCCGGCGATGCCGATGGCCGAGAGCAGGGCGCCGATCGTGGTCGGGATGAGGCAGACGAGCAGGGCCACGAGCACGACGAGCGACAGGCGCGAGCCCGAGTAGATCGCCATCGGCTGGATCGCGCCGACCGCGAAGATGAAGATCAGGGTCAGCGTGGTGAGCAGGATGGTCAGGGCGATCTCGTTGGGGGTCTTCTGGCGCGAGGCGCCCTCGACGAGGGCGATCATCCGGTCGATGAAGGTCTCGCCGGGCTTGCTGGTCACCTTGACGACGATCCGGTCGGACAGCACCGTGGTGCCGCCGGTGACGGCGCAGCGGTCGCCGCCGGACTCGCGGATGACGGGTGCGGACTCGCCGGTGATCGCCGACTCGTCGACGGTCGCGACCCCGTCGACGACGTCGCCGTCGCCAGGGATGACCTGGCCGGCCTCGACGACCACGAGGTCGCCCAGGCGCAGCGCGGTGCCGCGCACCTGCTCCTCGGTGCCGTCGTCGTGCAACAGGCGGGCGGTGGTCTCGGTGCGGGTCCTGCGCAGCGTCTCGGCCTGGGCCTTGCCGCGCCCCTCGGCGACGGCCTCGGCGAGGTTCGCGAAGAGCACGGTCGCCCAGAGCCAGAGCGTGACCGAGATGGTGAACACCGAGGGATCCTGGACGGCCAGCACGGTGGTGAGCACCGAGCCGACCCAGACCACGAAGATGACCGGCGAGCGGAAGGTGTGCCGCGGGTCCAGCTTGGCGAAGGCCTGGGGCAGGGCGTCCCAGCCGGTACGGAGCAGGGGAGCAGCAGTCATGACAGGGCCTCCGCGATCGGCCCGAGTGCCAGGGCCGGGAAGAAGGTGAGCCCGGCGACGACCACGACGGTGCCGGCGAGCAGGACGGTGAACAGGGGGGTGTCGGTGGGCATGGTGCCCGCGGTGACCGGGCGCTTGCGCTGGGCGGCAAGGGAGCCGGCCAGGGCCAGGACCAGCACGATCGGCACGAGCCGGCCGAAGAACATGCAGAACGCCAGCGCGAGGTTGAGGAAGGGCTGGTCGGCCGTCAGCCCGGCGAAGGCCGAGCCGTTGTTGTTGGCCGCCGAGGTGAAGGCGTACATCATCTCGCTCAGCCCGTGCGGACCGCTGTTGAGCAGCCCAGCGGTGGCGGCGGGCAGCACGATGGCCAGGCCGGTGCCGATGAGGACGAGCGCGGGTGTCACGACGACGCTGAGCGCGACGTAGGTGATCTCCTTGCGCCCCACCGTCTTTCCCAGGAACTCGGGAGTACGCCCGACCATCAGTCCGGCGATGAACACCGCGAGCACGACGTAGACCAACAGGTTGTAGAGCCCGGTGCCCACCCCGCCGGGCGAGACCTCGCCGAGCATCATGTTCGACAGCGGCACGGCCCCACCGAGCGCGCTGAAGCTGTCGTGCATCGAGTTGACCGCACCGGTGGAGGTTCCGGTGGTCGCCCCGGCGAAGATCGTCGACCAGGCGACGCCGAAGCGCTGCTCCTTGCCCTCCAGCGACCCGAGCGGGCCACCGGCGGCGGAGTACTCCGCCCATGCGGCCAGACCCATGCTGGTGACCAGCAGGGTGGCCATGGTCGCGGTGGCCACGGCACCCTGGCGCCGGTTGCCCACCATCAGGCCGTAGGTGTACGGCAGCGAGAAGGGGATGACGAGCAGCAGGAAGATCTGGAACAGGTTGGTCCAGGCGTTGGGGTTCTCGAACGGGTGGGCGGAGTTGGCGTTGAAGAAGCCACCCCCGTTGGTGCCCAGCTCCTTGATCGCCTCCTGCGAGGCGACCGGGCCTCCCTGGATCACCTGGTGGGCCCCGGTGACAGTCGTGACCGTGGTCGGGTCGGTGAGGTTCTGGATGACGCCACCGACGAGGAGCACGATCGCGGCCACGACTGCCAGGGGAAGGAGAAGGCGCACGGTGCCGCGCACCAGGTCGACCCAGAAGTTGCCGATCCGGTCGGTGCTGTGGCGCGCGAGACCACGGATCAGGGCGACCGCGACGGCCAGCCCCACGGCGGCGGACAGGAAGTTCTGCACCGCCAGGCCCACGGCCTGCACGGTGTAGCCGGTGCCGGCCTCACCGGCATACGACTGCCAGTTGGTGTTGGACATGAACGACACAGCCGTGTTCACGGCGGTGTGCCAGTCCATCGACCGGCCCAGCGACCAGGGCAGCCGGCCCTGCACCTCGATGAGCAGGAAGAGGGCGACCACCGAGACGACGGCGAAGGAGACCACCGAGATGGCGTATCCGGTCCAGCGCTGCTCGGTACGTGGGTCGACGCCGATGACGCGGTAGAGGGCACGCTCGACGCGCCAGTCGCGCTCGTCGGTGAAGACCCGGTGAATCCAGGTGCCGAGCGGCACATGGGTCAGGGCGAGCAGCGCGGCCAGCGTGAGCACGGCGGCGCCGGTGACAAGGACGGGGTGCACGGCGCCTCCTCAGAACCGGTCCGGCCGGACCAGGGCGTAGAGGAGGTAGGCCACGAGAGCCAGCCCGACGGCGGCGGCGATGATGTCTTCCCACATGCCGCCCACGACACACCCCGCCGGACGGCACCCGGTTGACGGTGACGTGGCCCTGACGGCCGTTGACGCGACCTTGACGCCGGCCGGGACAAGATCGACCTATTGGTCGAAGTTGTCCCACTGGTGGCCGGGTCAGCGGCGGCGGGCGACCCGCCGCACGACGGCGTCCCCACCGAGCTGGATGGTCTGCACGATCACCACGAGGATCACCACCGTCACGAGCATGAGCTCGGTGTTGAACCGCTGGTAGCCGTACTTGATCGCGAACGTGCCCAGGCCGCCGGCGCCGATCGCCCCGGCCATCGCCGAGTAGTCGACGAACATGACCAGCGTGAGGGTCACCCCTGCGAGCAGGGCGGGCAGCGCCTCGGGCAGCAGCACCTTGCGCACGATCTCGCCGTGCGTGGCGCCCATCGCCTCCGCCGCCTCGACCTTGCCCTTCTCGACCTCGCGCAGGGCGGTCTCGACCAGGCGGCCGAAGAACGGTGCCGTGCCGAAGGTGAGCGGCACGATCGCCGCCGTGGCGCCGAGCGAGGTCCCCACGATGAACCGGGTGATCGGGATCAGCACGATGAGCAGGATGAGGAACGGCAGCGACCGGCTGATGTTGACGTAGAGCGCGAGGGGCACGCTGACCCAGCGCGAGGGCCGGATGCCGCTCGGCGAGGTGACGAAGAGCGTGACCCCGATCAGCAGGCCGAGCACGAACGTGAGCAGGGCCGCGAACGCGACCATGTAGATCGTCTCGCCGAGTGCCTGCCAGAGCATCGGGACGTACTCGCTCCAGGACCCGTCCATCGTCGGCACCGCGGCGCTCATACGAGCACCTCCGTGCGCACGTCGCGCTCGGAGAGGTAGCGCACGACGGCATCCGTCGCCGCGGCCCCCTGACCTGGCGTGCCGGAGGCGATGTCGACCTGGAAACGGCCGACGTCGTGACCGGCGATCCGCTCGATCGACCCGGCGCGGATCGTGACGTCGACGTCGAGGTCGCGGGCCAGCCGGCTGAGCACCGCGGACCCCTCGGCGACGTCCGCCACCGTCAGCAGCAGGTGCTGCTCCCCCGGCCCCACCGGCGCCTCGCGCAGCGGGAGCAGCAGGCGACCCAGGGCCGACCCCGGGTCGAGGCTGAGGTCGGTGAGCCGACCGGACTCGACGATCCGCCCGTCCGCGAGCAGTGCCGCCGAGCCGCAGGCCGCGCGCACCACCTCCATGTCGTGGGTGATGAGCACGACGGTGACGCCGAACGCCTCGTTGACGTCGCGCAGCAACGCCAGGATCTGGTGTGCGGTGCGGGTGTCGAGCGCGCTGGTCGCCTCGTCGCAGAGCAGCACCCGCGGGGAGCCGGCGAGCGCGCGGGCGATGCCGACCCGCTGCTTCATCCCACCGGAGAGCCGCGACGGGTGCTCCTTGGCGCGGTCGACGAGCCCGACGATCTCGAGGATCTCCAGGGCCCGCTTCTCCCGACGCGCTTTGTCGATGCCCCGGATCTCCAGCGGGAACGCGACGTTGTCGAGCACGGTGCGGGAGTCGAGCAGGTGGAAGTGCTGGAAGATCATGCCGATCCGCTGCCGCCGACGGCGGAGCTCACCGGCCGAGAGGCCGGTGAGCTCCGTGTCGTCGAGGAAGACACGACCCGACGTCGGGCGCTCGAGCAGGTTGAGGCAACGGATGAGCGTGCTCTTGCCGGCACCGCTGTGACCGACGATGCCGAACACCTCACCCTCGGGGACCTCCAGGGTGATCCCCTTCAGCGCCTCGACCCGCTGCGGGCCGTCGCCGAACGTCTTGACGAGCTCCTCGGTGCGGAACACGCTCAGTTCCCTCCCGCAACGGGGATGACCGAGCCCGGGTAGGTCTTGTTGATGAAGGCCGCGACCTCGGGGCCCTCGAGGATCTCGCTGAGCCGCTCGACGCGGGGGTCGTCGGCGAGCGCGTCGGGGACGGTGAGGATGTTGGCGTAGGGGTTGCCCGCCGCCTGCTCCAGGAGCAACGCGTCCTTGCTGGGGGTGAGCCCGGCTTCGAGGGCGACGTTGCCGTTGATCAGGCCGAGGGCGGCATCCGGGAGCGATCGCGGGATCTGGGCCGGCTCGACCTGGCGGAAGGTGAGGTTCTTCGGGTTGTCGACGATGTCCTTCTCGGTGATCGACAGGGCCTGCGAGGAGGTGTCGCCGTACTTGTACGGCAGGGTGATCAGGCCCGCCTCCTGGAGGAGGTAGAGGCCGCGGGCGACGTTGCTGACGTTGTTCGAGAGCAGCACCAGACCGCCGTCGGGCACCTGGTCGAGCGAGGTGAGCTTGTCGGAGTAGATGCCGTAGGGCTCGACGTGCACCGTCGCCCCGACCTTGAGGTCGGTGTAGCCCTTGTCCTTGCTGTCGGAGTTCAGGAAGGGCACGTGCTGGAAGTAGCTGACGTCGGCGTCGCCGTGCTCGACGACGTCGTTGCCGTTGACGCCGTCGGCCTCCTCGATGACCTGCAGGTCGAAGTCGCCCTTGGCCAGGTTGTCCTGGACGTACTTCAGGATCTCCGCGTGCGGCGTCACCGAGGCGAACACCCGCAGGGGGGCGTCGGCGGCGCTGTACTTGCCGTTGTCGCCGGAGGCCCAGGGCCGCCAGATCAGCAGGCCGCCCAGGACGAGTGCGAGGGCGACGACCCCGGCGATGACGACCTTGCCCCGGCCCTTGCGGCCGTCGGGTTCGAGGTCGGTGAGGTTCGCCCCGCCGCCGGGCGGGATGGTGGCGGTGCTTGACGTGGGAGTGCTGTTGTCGGACACGTTCTTCTCCTTGGTGTGTGCCGGCCGGTCAGGGCACGGCAGGGCTCCCGGCGCGTGGGCGCCGGGTCGGGTTCTGGTGGGGTGATGGGTGATTCGGTGGTGTCGGGGTCGAGCGGCGGGACGTCAGGCGGGTGCCGTGAGGCCCGGCCGCCGCGGACATCGGCGGCTCCACGTCGCCGTCCCGCGCGGTGCGGCATCCGCCTCGGATGCCGCGCCGCGCGTCAGCGGCCGGGGTTCCACGCCGGGTCCTCGAGCAGGTCGGCGTGCCAGCGGCGGGCGACCTCGGGGTGCGAGCGCAGCCACCCGACGAGGGCCTTGCGGCCGTACTCCGCGTAGATCGGGTTGTCGGGGTCCTGCTCGACCCCGCGCGCCTCAGCCGCGAGGTCAGCCGGGAGCGTGAGCGGCTCGACGACGGCATCCAGCCGGGGGGCGAGGAAGAACGGCACCGAGTAGCGGTCGACCCCCTCCGCGGGAGCGACGACGCGGTGGACGTTGGCCCTCAGGTAACCGCCGGTCGCGACCTCGAGGGCCTCGCCGACGTTGAAGACCAGCGTGCCGGGCACCGGGGTGGCCTCGAGCCAGCTGCCGTCCTCGGCACGCACCTGCAGGCCCGATCGGTCGTCCTGAAGCACCAGCGCGAGCCATCCGTAGTCCTTGTGCGCCCCCACGCCCTGGCTGCTGCTGTCGTCGGTGGCCGCCCCGACCGGCGGCGCGGGGTAGTGCACCAGCTTGGTCGTCGTGACGGCCTCGTCGTCGAACCAGCGGTCGAACCACCCGGCATCCTGACCGAGCGCCTCGGCCAGCAGCCCGAGCACGGTGCGCGCGACCCGCTCGGCCTCGCGCAGCCAGCGCAGCACGACGGAGCGCAGCTCGGGCACCGCGGTGGGCCACTGGTTGGGCCCGACGAGCCGCAGGTAGGCCGGGTCGTCGGGGCCGAGGTCGACGACGTCGCGCTCGGGGCCGATGTCGATCTGCTCGCGCTGGTCGGGGGCGCCGGCGGTGTGCTCGGTCGCCACGCTCGTCCAGCCCCGGAACTGCGCGGAGTTCAGGTTCGAGATCTCACGGCGGGCGGCCTCGGGCAGGGCGAAGAAGGTTCGCGTGGCGGCCAGCAGGTCGTCCTGCACCTCGTGCGGGATGCCGTGCCCGGTGACGTAGAAGAAGCCGAGGTCGTGGGCGGCGGTGCGCAGCCGGCGCAGGAGCGCGGCGCGGTCGCCCGGCGAGGTGGAGATGTCGCCGAGGTCGAGCAGCGGCAGCGAGAGCTCGGTGGTGGGGGTGGTGACTGAGGTGGTGTTGGTGGTGGTGACTGAGCTGGTGGGGGCTGCGGTGGTGGTCGCGGTCATGGGAAGCGTCCTTCGGGAGTCGCTGGGCAGGGCGGTGCCGTCGCGCGGACGTCGTCGTCGGGCGCGGTCGGGTGAAGCAGGGGCGCACGCGCGGCCGTGGCCGCGGCCCGGACGGGCATCAGCGGCGGGGGCGCGCCGGGGTCGTGCGGGCGGGGCCGTCAGCAGGGACGACAGCAGGCGCGACGGCACATTCGAGCAGCGGTGAGGGCGTCGCGGGAGCGACCAGAAACCCAACGGCTCGTTTTGATGTGCATAAGGTGAAGTTATATCAGAGGTCGTGCGGACGGACGCATGTCCACGATCCGGGACGCGGCCGAACGGTGCGGCCCGCCGGCCGGGTCAGGCCCCGGTGAACTCGGCAGGGCGCTTCGCCAGGAAGGCGGCGACGCCCTCGCGGTAGTCGGCGGTGTGCATCAGGGCGATCTGGCCGGTCTCCTCACGCCCCAGCGCCGACTCGACGTCGACGGATGCCGCGTTGACCGCCGCCTTGGTCTCGCCCAGGGCCAGCGTGGCGCCGCCCGCGAGGGCCGCGAGCACGGCCTCGCCACGAGCCGGGAACTCCTGCGCCGCAACGCATTCGGCGACCAGCCCCCAGTCCGCCGCCGTCACGGCATCCAGCTTCTCGCCGGTGAGCGCGAGCCGCATGGCCCGAGCGCGCCCGATCGACGCAGCCACGAGCGCCGTCGACCCGCCGTCCGGCATCAGCCCGATCCGGGCGAAGGCCAGCACGAACGAGGCCGCGTCACTGGCGAGCACGTAGTCGCAGGCGAGCGCCATCGGCACCCCGATACCGGCGGCGACGCCGTTGACCAGGGCGACGACCGGCGTGCGGGACGCGAGCAGGGCCCGCACCAGGTCGGCGCCGGCGTACAGGGTCCCCTGCGTCGCCCCGTCGGCCGACAGCGGCGCCCCGGAGCAGAAGCCGCGCCCGGCTCCGGTGAGCGCGACCACCCGCACGGCGGGGTCCGCGTCGAACGCGCGCACGGCATCCGCCACGGCCTGGCACATCTCCGGGTCGACGGCGTTGAGCCGCTCGGGGGCGTTGAGCGTGACCCGGCCGACGGCTCCGGTGGTCTCGACGAGGACGGTGCTGAGGGGGCTGGTGCTCATGCCGCCATCCAACCGCAGTGCTCAGGCCTGCACGACCGCGCCCGACGCGACGAGGTCGGCGACCTCCGCGTCGGTGAACCCGTGGGCCAGCAGGTAGGCGGTCGTGTCGGCGCCGGGCACCGGCTCGGGCCCCGGGTCGAGCGCAGGCGTGTCCGAGAGCCGCGGGCCCGTTCGCGGCACCGGGTGGCCGTGGGCGTCGGCGGCGAAGGTGCCGCGGTCGACGAGGTGCGGGTGGTGCGGCGCCTCGCGGAGCGTCAGCACCGGTGCGACGCAGGCGTCGGTGGCCTCGAAGTGCGCCGCCCACTCGTCGCGGCTGCGCGTGCGGAAGGCTGCCGCGAACACCTCACGCTGCGCCGGCCAGGTGTCGAGGTCGTACTGCTCACCCGCGACCTCCACCCCGAGGCCGGACACGAGCTCGGCCCAGAACGGCGGCTCGAGCGCCCCCACGGCCACGAAGCGCCCGTCGGCGCACTCGTAGACGGCGTAGAACGGTGCCCCACCGTCGAGCAGGTTGGCCTCGCGCTCGTCACGCCAGCCGCCCGTCCCGACCAGCCCGTGCACCAGGGAGAACAGGTGGGCCGCCCCGTCGACCATCGCGGCGTCGACGACCTGGCCCCGCCCGGTCGCCCCCCGAGCGATGAGCGCAGAGAGCACGCCGACCACGAGGTAGAGCGACCCACCGGCGAAGTCGCCGACCAGGGGCACCGGGGTCACCGGGCGCTGCGCGGTGCCCAGCGCGTGCAGCGTGCCCGACAGCGCCGCATACGTGATGTCGTGGCCGGCCCGCTGCGCCCACGGCCCGGTCTGCCCCCAGCCGGTCATCCGTGCGTGGACGAGGCGTGGGTTGCGGGCGAGGCACTCGTCCGGCCCGAGGCCGAGTCGCTCGGCCACCCCGGGGCGGTGTCCCTCGACGAGCACGTCGGCGTCGTCGACCAGGCGCTGGACGACCGCCCGACCGGCATCCGTCTTGAGGTCGACGGCGATGCTCGGCCGCGACCTCCGCAGGCCACCGGCGAGCGCCAGCGGGTTCGACTCACCCGGCCGGTCGACCCGCACCACGTCGGCGCCCAGCTCGGCGAGCATCATCCCGGCGAACGGCGTCGGCCCGATGCCCCCGAGCTCGACGACCCGGATGCCGGCCAGCGGGCCGGGCGCCGTCACCTCGCGACCCCGCGGACCGCGACCACTGGCGGGCGGTCACCGCGGATCGTCGCCACCATGTCGACGACCCGGCGGGTGGCCCGCACGTCGTGCGCCCGGAAGACCGTGGCGCCCAGCCAGGCGGCGACGGCCGTGGCGGCGAGGGTGCCCTCGAGCCGGTCCTCGGCAGGCAGGTCGAGGGTCTCGCCGACGAAGTCCTTGCGGGAGAGCGCCTGGAGCACCGGGTAGCCGAGGCCCACGATCGCCGCCGTGTGCCGCAGCAGGGTCAGCGAGTGCGCGGTCGTCTTGCCGAAGTCGAGGGTGGGGTCGACCAGCACGCGGTCGGCCGGGATGCCCGCCGCCACGGCGCGCTCGGCGCCCTCGCGCAGCGTCCGCAGCGCGTCGTCGAGCACGCCGAGCGGCTCGGGCGGGTAGGTGACCCCGACCGGGTCGGTGCGCGGCGGCAGGCCCCCGGTGTGCGAGATGACGTAGCCGGCGCCGGCCCGTGCCGCGACGTGCACGAGGTCGCGGTCGTGACCGGCCCAGGTGTCGTTGACCAGGTCGAGGCCCGCCTCCGCCGCGGCCACCCGGGCCACCTCCGAGCGCCAGGTGTCGAGGCTGAGCACGAGGTCGGGGTGGTCCTCGCGGGCCCGGGCGAGGAACGGCACCACCCGCTCGATCTCCTGCTCGGGCGTCACCACCTCGCCCTCCTGGCCGGCCCGCACACCGCCGACGTCGACGATGTCGGCACCGAGCTCGACGGCCGCGTCGAGGGCGCGCCGGGCCGACGCGAGGTCGCCGTGCCGGTTCCCCGACCAGAACGAGTCGTTCGTGCGGTTGACGATCGCCATCACCGCCGGGCGGCCCGCGTCGAAGGTGCGTCCGCGCAGCCTCAGAGCGACCGGGGCGGCTGGAACCACGGGGTCCGCGGCAGGGATGCCGTCGCCGCTCACCATGCGCTCACCGGGGCGCGGGGGTGAGCTCGCGCAGGCCCGGCAGGACCTGCTCGGCGAAGGTGTGCAGGAACCGCCCCTGGTCGTGGCCGGGGCCGTGCACGACGAGGTGGTCGAACCCGAGGTCGGTGTAGACCCGCAGCGCGTCGACGACCTCCTCGGGGCGCGAGGCCACCACCCAGCGCTTCGCGACCTGCTCGATCGGCAGCTCGTCCGCGGCCCGCTCCATCTCGGCGGGGCCGTGGATCGAGTGCTTCTGCTCGGCGGTCAGCGACAGCGGCGCCCAGAACCGGGTGTTCTCGAGGGCCAGCTCGGGGTCCGGGTCCCACGACAGCTTGATCTCGATCATCCGGTCGACCTCGTCGAGGCCCCGACCGGCCTTGGCGAGGCCCTCGTCGACGGCCGGCACGAGCTGGTCGGCATAGAGCTCGCGCCCCTTGCCAGACGTGCAGATGAAGCCGTCGGCGACGCGGCCGGCGTAGCGGGCCACCATCGGGCCGCCGGCGGCGACGTACACGGGCACCGGCTGGTCGGGACGGTCGTAGATCGCGGCGTCCTCGGTGCGGTAGTACTCCCCCTCGAAGCTCACCCGGTCCTGCGTCCACAGCTCGCGCATCAGCCGCACCGCCTCGCGCAGCCGGCCGAACCGCTCCTTGAACTCGGGCCACTCCCCCTCGGCCACCGAGCCCACCGCCACCTCGTTGAGCGCCTCTCCGGTGCCCACACCGAGCATGACCCGCCCGGGTGCCAGGCAGGCCATCGTCGCGAAGGTCTGCGCCACCACCGCCGGGTTGTACCGGAAGGTCGGCGTCATCACCGAGGTGCCGACCAGCACCCGCTCGGTGCGGGCGAGCACCCACGACATCCAGGCGAGCGAGTTCGGCGCGTGGCCCCCCTGCAGCCGCCAGGGCTGGAAGTGGTCGGAGATGGTCACCGAGTCCAGGCCGAGCTCCTCGGCCCGCACGGCGTAGGCCGCGAGCTCGCCGGGCGCGAACTGCTCCGCCGACGCCTTGTACCCGACCCGCAGACCGCGTGGCTCCGTCATGGCCCCATCCTGCCCCACGCACCGGGGCCGGCTCCGGGGCGGCGACCTCGTTCGACGAGGACGC
This sequence comes from uncultured Actinomycetota bacterium, assembly GCA_963695175.1. Classification (GTDB taxonomy): domain Bacteria; phylum Actinomycetota; class Actinomycetes; order Actinomycetales; family Dermatophilaceae; genus Fodinibacter. The sequence goes on along the minus strand of CAVOGG010000004.1, from coordinate 731,803 downwards.
GCGGCGCCGCCGGGACCTCCGCGCGAGCGCCCCCGCGGTGCGGACCGAGCCCCCCCGCCCGGTCCGCACACCGATCCCGAGGGCCCGCCTCTGAGCAAACCCCCTGGATGGCCGGGCCCCACGATGTCGGCCATCGCTTCGGCACCGCTGTGAAATCGCTGTGCCGGATGCGGCGGCGGATGGGCACCGCCCCGAAACTCCGTGCCCGGCCGACCGCGCAGGTCTAGCGTTGATGCACCGACCGAGCACCAGGAGCACGCCATGGCCACCGACCTCATCGACCTCGCCGGTCACGAACAGGTCGCCTTCTGCTCCGACCCCGACACCGGGTTGCGGGCGATCATCGCGCTGCACGACACCTCACTCGGGCCGGGCCTGGGCGGGACGCGCTTCCACCCGTACTCCTCGACCGACCAGGCCCTCGCCGACGTGCTGCGCCTCTCGCGCGCGATGACGAGCAAGAACGCCGTCGCCGGGCTCGACCACGGCGGGGGCAAGGCGGTCATCATCGGCGACCCGCAGCGCGACAAGACCCCCGAGCTGCTGCGCGCCTACGGCCGCTTCGTCGAGTCGCTCGGCGGTCGCTACGTGACGGCCTGCGACGTCGGCACCTACGTGGCCGACATGGACGTCGTCTTCGAGTCCACCCGGTGGGCGACCGGCCGCTCGCCCGAGCGCGGCGGTGCCGGCGACTCCTCGGTGCTCACCGCCTACGGTGTCTTCCAGGGCATGCGCGCGGCCGCCCAGCACGTGTGGGGCGAGCCGACCCTCGCCGGGCACCGGGTCGCGATCGCCGGCGTCGGCAAGGTGGGGCGCCGCCTGATCGACCACCTTCTCGAGGACGGCGCCGACGTCGTCGTCTCCGACGTCGACACGGATGCCGTGCGCGAGCTCCTGCGCGTCCACCCCCGGGTGCGCGCTGTCGACGACCTCGACACCCTGCTGCGCGAGGAGGCCGACGTGTTCAGCCCGAACGCCCTCGGGGGTGCCCTCGACGACGAGACGGTCGATGCGTTGGGCGCCAGGATCGTCTGCGGTGGCGCCAACAACCAGCTGGTCAGCGAGGGCGAGGGCGGCACGGCCGACCGCCTCATGGCCCGTGGCATCACCTACGCCCCCGACTTCCTGGTCAACGCCGGAGGGGTCATCCAGGTCAGCGACGAGCTGCACGGGTTCGACATGCACCGGGCCCGCGAGCGCACCGCCACGATCTTCGAGCACACCCTCGAGGTGCTGCGCGATGCCGACGCCGCCGGGGTGAGCCCCGCCGTGGCCGCCGACCGGCTCGCGGAGCGGCGGGTGGCAGCGGGCGGGCGGCGGCCCTGGCTGCCCGGCGACCGGGTCGGTTCGGGGGCCCGCGTGGGGGAACACGGCGACGCGTGACATCGTTGTCCGGGACGGCGTCGCCGGAGCTGCTCCACTCATGTACCGTTGGCGTCACGACACACACACGATTCCCGGGACCGCTCCGCGACGTGGGATGACCCTGAACACGGGGCCGTCCGACGAGCGATGCCGCCCCGGCAGACGCACGAGGGGGTCACGCCATGGGGCGCGGCCGAGCCAAGGCCAAGCAGACGAAGGTCGCTCGCGAGCTGAAGTACTACAGCCCGGACACCGATCTTTCCGCGCTTGAGCGAGAACTACACGGAACCGCCCAGAGCGGTGGTCGAGCGACCAGCGACGACCGCGACCGGGAGGACGAGGACGACTACGGGCAGTGGTCGTCGGGTCGGCGTTGACACCGGCCTGATCCAGCCCTTCGTGCGACCCGCGCCGCCGGCGCGGGTCCACGGCATGCCCTGACATCGTTGGTGTCGGCAGAACCTCAGACAGCGGTCTGCGCGGGCCTATGCTCGCCGGTATGACTGAGACGACGGTCGCCGCCACGAAGCGGCTCGGGGTCGAGACCACGGGCATCGAGATCATCGACGAGGCCGAGCGCACCGCCCGCCCTCGCGACCTGTTCTGGCCGTGGTTCGCGGCGAACGTGTCGGTGTTCGGCATCTCCTACGCCGCGTTCGTGCTCGGCTTCGGCATCTCGTTCTGGCAGGCCGTGCTGGTCACCGTCGTCGGCGTGATCGTCTCGTTCGCCCTCTGCGGCATCATCGCGATCGCCGGCAAGCGGGGGTCGGCACCGACCATGGTGCTGTCCCGGGCGGCGTTCGGGGTCAACGGCCAGAAGCTGCCCGGCGTCATCTCGTGGCTGACCTCGATCGGCTGGGAGACGTTCCTGGCCATCCTCGCCGTGCTGGCCACGTCGACGATCTTCAAGCAGCTGGGCTGGGGCGGTGGCACGACGACCAAGGTCGTGGCCGCCGCCGTGGTCGCGCTGATGATCGTCGCGGCCTCCGTGGCCGGCTACCACATCATCATGCGGATGCAGTCGGTGCTCACCTGGGTCACCGGCATCGTCACCGTGGGCTACATCCTGTTCACGCTCAAGGACGTCCACTGGAGCGCCGTGCAGGCGATGCCCAGCGGGTCGTCGCAGGCCATGGTCGGTGCCCTGGTGCTGGTGATGACCGGCTTCGGCCTGGGCTGGATCAACATCGCCGCCGACTGGTCGCGCTACCAGCGGCGCGACGCCTCGGGCGCTGCGATCGTCGGCTGGAACACCTTCGGCGGCGCGGTCGCCCCGGTCATCCTGGTCATCTACGGCCTCCTGCTGGCCGGCTCCGACGAGAAGCTCAAGGCCGGCATCGCCGTCGACCCGATCGGCACCCTCGCCACCCTGCTGCCCTCCTGGCTGCTGGTGCCGTTCCTCGTCGCGGTGATCCTCTCGCTGGTCTCCGGCGCGGTGCTCGGCATCTACTCCTCCGGGCTCACCCTGCTCTCGCTCGGCGTGCGCATCCCCCGGCCGGCCGCGGCGCTGGTCGACGGCGTCATCCTGACCCTGGGCACCATCTACGTGGTGTTCTTCGCCGAGAGCTTCATCGGCCCGTTCCAGAGCTTCCTGATCACCCTGGGCGTGCCGCTGGCCGCGTGGGCGGGGATCATGATCGCCGACATCGCGCTGCGCAAGCGCGACTACGACGACGAGGACCTCTTCGACGCGCGGGGTCGCTACGGCGCCTTCGACTGGGTCTCGATCGGCACGATGGTGGTGGCCTCGTTCATCGGGTGGGGCCTGGTCGTCAACAACTTCGCCGCGGATGCCTCGTGGAACAACTGGCAGGGCTACCTCCTCGGCCCGCTCGGCGGCAAGGACGGCCCGTGGGCATTCGCCAACCTTGGCGTGCTGCTCGCCCTGCTGCTCGGCTTCGTCGTCACCTTCCTGGCCCGGCGCGGCCGGGTGCGCCGCCAGGAGGCCGCCGCCCCGACAGCCGCCGCCACCGTGGGCGAGCGCGAGCCGGCCGGTGACCGACGCCTCCGACGGCGGCTGGCTCGTCGTCATCGACCCCCAGGCGGTCTTCGCCGACCCGGCGACCTCGCCGTGGGGGTCGGCGATGTGGGCGGCCGCGGTGCCGCGCATCGTCGAGCTCGCGGCATCCTTCGGGCCCGAGCGCACGGTGGTGACGCGCTTCGTCGCCGACCCCACGCTGGGTGGGTCGTGGGGCCGCTACTACCGCGACTGGGCGTTCGCCCTCGTTCCCGACGACCACCCGCTGTACGCCGTGGTGCCCGAGCTCGCCGACGTCGCCGGCCACGTCGTCACGGCCGGGACCTTCGGCAAGTGGCCGGTGCTGCGCGAGCTGCTCGGCGACGACGCCCAGGTGACGCTGACCGGGGTCTCGACCGACTGCTGCGTGCTGTCGACGGCGCTGCCGGCGGCGGACGCGGGCGCCACGGTGCGGGTCGTGCGCGACGGGTGCGCCGGCTCGAGCCCGGAGAGCCACGAGCGAGCCCTGGCCGCGATGGCCCTCTACGCCCCCCAGATCACCATCATCTGACGCCGGGTTCCCGAGCTAGGCGGTCGGGTGCTCCCCGACGAGCTGCACCCCTCCGCCGTCGACACCCTTGGCGCCGCGGACCACCTCGACGCCGTCCTCGACGGGTGCGCCGTCGGCGGCGGACACCTCACCCATCACCCAGGTGTGGATGCCGCGCGACGCCAGCAGGGCGGTGGCCGCGTCGACACCCCCCGCCGGGAGCACCGCAACGAAGCCGACGCCCATGTTGAGGGTGCGCTCGAGGTCGGTGCGCGGCACCGACCCCAGGGCTGCGATGGTGCTGAAGACCGGCGGCGGGGTCCAGGTCGCGCGGTCGAGCCGGGCGTGCACGTGCGGAGGAAGCACCCGGGCCAGGTTGGCCGCGAGGCCGCCGCCGGTGACGTGCGAGAGCGCGTGGACGTCGACGCCGTCGCTGCGCACGAGGTCCAGCAGGTCAGCGGCGTAGACGCGGGTCGGCTCGAGCAGCTCCTCGCCGAGGGTGCGGCCGAACTCGTCGACGTGCCGGTCGAGGGCCCAGCCGGCGCGGGCGACGACCCGCCGCACGAGGGAGTAGCCGTTGGAGTGCAGGCCGCTGCTCGCGAGCCCGAGCACCACGTCACCGGGCGCGACGCGCTGGGGGCCGAGGATGTCGGCGTACTCGACGACCCCGGTGGCGGCACCCGCGACGTCGTACTCGTCGGGTTCGAGCAGGCCGGGGTGCTCGGCCGTCTCGCCACCGACGAGGGCGACCCGCGCCTGCTCGCAGGCCGCGGCGATGCCGGACACGATCGCGGCGATCCGCTCGGGCACGACCTTGCCCGTGGCGATGTAGTCGGTCATGAACAGCGGCTCGGCACCGCAGACGACGATGTCGTCGACGACCATGCCGACCAGGTCGTAGCCGATGGTGTCGTGGCGGTCGAGGGCCTGGGCGATGGCGACCTTGGTGCCGACGCCGTCGGTGCTCGTGGCGAGCACGGGCCGCGCCATCCGGGCGATCGCGCTCGCGTCGAACATCCCCGCGAAGCCACCCAGGCCACCGAGCACCTCGGGGCGGGTGGCGCGGCGGACGCTGGCCTTCATCAGCTCGACGGCCTTGTCACCGGCCTCGACGTCGACGCCCGCCTCGGCGTACGTGATGGACGTCGGCTGCTCGGTGTCGCTCACGCCGGGAAGCCTACCGAGGTCCCGGCCTCCCCGAGTCGGGCGCCCAGCAGGCTAGAGGGCCTTGAGGATGTCCTCGACGCGGTCCTTGGCGTCGCCGAAGAGCATCTGCGAGTTCTCCCGGAAGAACAGCGGGTTCTGAACGCCGGCGTACCCCGTGGCCATCGACCGCTTGAACACGATGACGTGCTCGGCCTCCCAGACCCGGATGACCGGCATCCCGGCGATCGGTGAGGTGGGGTCCTCGGCCGCGGCCGGGTTGACCGTGTCGTTGGCGCCGATGACGAGCACGACGTCGGTGGCCGCGAGGTCGTCGTTGACCTCGTCCATCTCGAGCACGATGTCGTAGGGCACCTTGGCCTCGGCGAGCAGCACGTTCATGTGCCCGGGCAGGCGCCCCGCCACCGGGTGGATGCCGAACTTCACGTCGATGCCGCGGTCGCGCAGCTTGCGGGTGAGGTCGGCGACCGGGTACTGGGCCTGTGCCACGGCCATGCCGTAGCCGGGGGTGATGACGACCGACCGGGCCCCGTTGAGCAGGTCGGCCGCGGCCTCGGCGGTGACCTCGCGGTAGTCGCCGTAGTCGACGTCGGAGGCCACCGTGCCGCCCTCGACCCCGAACCCGCCCGCGATCACCGAGATGAACGAGCGGTTCATCGCGCGGCACATGATGTACGACAGGTACGCACCCGAGGAGCCCACGAGCGCACCGGTGATGATGAGCAGGTCGTTGCCGAGCAGGAACCCGGCCGCGGCGGCCGCCCAACCGGAGTAGCTGTTGAGCATCGACACCACGACCGGCATGTCGCCGCCGCCGATGGACGCGACCAGGTGCCAGCCGAGACCGAGCGCGATCAGCGTGACCAGGCCCAGCAGCGAGGCCCGCGCGACGTCGGCATCCTGCGGCAGCAGCACGTAGACGACGGTGAGCACGAGGAACGCGCCGATCGCGCCCAGGTTGATCCAGTTGCGACCGGGCAGCATCAGCGGCGCCGACCTGATCCGCCCCGACAGCTTGAGGAACGCGACGATCGAGCCGGTGAAGGTCACCGCGCCGATGAAGACGCCGACCATCACCTCGGCCGAGTGGATGCCGGGGTAGAGCGCCGTCTCGGTCGACGAGTTCCAGCCCACGAGCACCGCGGCGAGACCGACGAAGCTGTGCAGGATCGCGATGAGCTCGGGCATGCCGGTCATCTCGACCTTGCGCGCGCGGTCGAGCCCGATCGCGGCGCCGATGCCCATGGCGGCCAGGATGAGGGCCAGGCCGAACCAGCCCGACCCCTTGGTGCCGATCGTCACGGCCCCGACGTCGGCGACGGACACCCCACCGGTGGCGGCCACGATGGTCGCGACGAGCGCGATGGTCATGCCGATGATGCCGAAGCGGTTGCCGGCGCGAGCGGACTCGTGTCGCGACAGCCCGGCGAGGGCGAGGATGAAGGACAGCCCCGCCACGATGTAGGCCCCCTGGACGAGGGTCACCGGGACGTTCATCGAGCCGGCTCCTCGCGCTTGAACATCTCGAGCATTCGGGCGGTGACACGGAACCCGCCGAACACGTTGATGCTCGCGACGAGGATGCCGACGAAGGCCAGCACCGAGACCGCGACGCTGTCGTGGCCGATCTGCAGGATCGCGCCGACGACGATGATGCCGCTGATCGCGTTGGTCACCGACATCAGCGGGGTGTGCAGGGCGTGGTGCACGTTGCCGATGACGTAGAACCCGATGACCACCGAGAGCATGAAGACCATGAAGTGCCCGAGGAACGGCGCGGGCGACACGGAGGCGACGAGCAGGAAGACGGCCGCGGCGATGCCCATGATGCCCAGGCGCCGGTTCGCGCTCATCGGCACCTTCGCGGGCTTGTGCACCACGACCGGCGCCGCCGCGACCGGAGCCGCGGACACCTGCACCGGCGGCGGCGGCCACAGCACCTCGCCGTCGTGCACCACCGTCATGCCGCGCTGCACGGGGTCCTCGAGGTCGAGGGCGAGCTCGCCGTGCTTCTCGGGCGTCACCAGCTTGAGCAGGTTGACCAGGTTGGTGCCGAACAGCTGGGAGGCCTGGGTGGGAAGGCGCCCCGGCAGGTCGGTGTAGCCCAGGATCGTCACACCGTTGTCGGTGACCACCTTCTGGTCGGCGACCGTGCCGGCGACGTTTCCGCCGTTCGAGGCCGCCATGTCGACGACGACCGAGCCGGGCTTCATCGTGGCCACCATGGCCTCGGTGATCAGCCGCGGGGCCGGCCGGCCCGGGATCAGCGCCGTGGTGATGAGGATGTCGACGTCGGCGGCCTGGGCCGCGTACAGCTCGGCGGCCTTGGCGTCGAAGTCGGCGCTCGTCACCTGGGCGTAGCCGTCGGCCGACGGCCCGGCCTCCTCGACGTCGATGCGCAGGAACTCCGCCCCCATCGACTCGACCTGCTCGCCGACCTCGGGGCGGGCGTCGAAGGCCCGCACCACTGCGCCGAGCGAGCTCGCCGTGCCGATCGCGGCCAGGCCGGCCACGCCCGCGCCGACGACGAGCACCTTGGCCGGGGGCACCTTGCCCGCCGCGGTGACCTGGCCGGTGAAGAACGAGCCGAACTCGTGGGCGGCCTCGACGACCGCCCGGTAGCCACCGATGTTGGCCATCGACGACAGCACGTCGAGCGACTGGGCGCGCGAGATGCGCGGCACGGCATCCATCGCCAGCGCGGTGACCCCGCGGGCGGCGAGGGTCTGCACCAGCTCGGGGTTCAGGGCCGGCGCGAGCAGCGACACCACGACCTGGCCGGGGCGCAGCAGCGCGATCTCGGCCGCGGAGGGCGCGTTGATCTTGAGCAGCACGTCGGCGTTCCAGACGGCGTCGTCGATGACGTCGGCGCCGGCCCGCAGGTAGGCCGCGTCGTCGAAGCTCGACAGCGCGCCGGCGCCCCGCTCCACGAACACGGCGTACCCGAGCGCGCGGATCGCCTCCACGGTCTTCGGGGTCGCCGCGACCCGCGTCTCACCCGGTCGGGTCTCTCTGGGCACTCCGATGCGCACGGCGGTTCCTCTCGGCCTGCAGGGGTGCCTCGAACCTATCGGGTCGACCCCATCGAGGCGCACACGTGGGACCGTGATGACCTCGTGGCGAGACGGAACGCCGGCAGATCAGCCCTCGGAGCGCCGGAACCCGCTGCGCTCGGCGGCGCTCTCGTCGTAGAACCAGACGTGCGGCTCGGCCGAGTCGTAGCCGGCATCGCCGGGCAGGCGGTAGGTCATCGTGTCGCGATAGGCCTGCACCGGGTGGTCGAGCGGCTGGGCGCCGTCCTCCAGCGGCGCGGCCGAGCCGACCCCGAAGCCCCCGTCGCGCAGCTCGTCGAAGGCCGAGATCCGGCGACCCCCGGATGCCGTGGCGTCCGTCGTCTCGTCGGATGCCGTCGCGTCGGTCGTGTCGGATGCCGTCGTGTCCGTCGAGTCGTCGGATGCCGGGGCGTCGGTCGTGTCGTCGGAGGCCGTGGCCTCGTGTGAGGGCTCCGCGGCGTCGGCCTCGTGGGCGAGGTCGGCGCGCTCGGCCTCCAGGCGGTCACCCCGGTCGTGGGTCTCCTCGAGCAGCTCGCCCTCGTCGGCGGCCCAGTCGCGGGTCGGGGTCGGGTCGTAGCGCTCCTGCGTGGACTCCTCAGCCACGTCGGCGGCGTTGCCGTCGCTGTCGTCCGACTCGTCCACCGTGGCCCCGGCCTCGGTGGGCTCGGCCTCGGTGGCCTCGGCGGCTCGGTGGCCTCGTGGTCGGTGGCCTCGTGGTCGGTGCCGACCTGGTCCGGCGACACCGGCGGGGTCTGGTCGGAGGCCATGACCGGCTCGTCCGTGGCGTACGCCTCCGGCTCGCTGATGATGGTCATCTCGGCGGGCTCGTCCTGGGGCGGTCCACCCCACTCACCGCGCGGGGACTCCACGTCATGCGAGAGGTCGTCGGCCGGCTCCCGCGAGGTGTCCGAGTCGTCCGTCGCGTCGTTGTCGGCGTCACCGCGGTCCGCGCGCTCACCGGCGGTCTCCTCGTGGAGTGCGCGGGTGGCGGCGTACGCGCCGCCGGCACCGGCCGAGGCCTCGGCAGCGGACCCATCGGCCTCGAGGCCGTCGTCGTGCGGTGCGTGCTCAGCGGTGTCGGTGCGGGAGTCGTTGCTCATGTCCGCATCGGTACCCGCGTCGCCCGCCGGGTAAACCTCGTCGTGCTCCGGCGCCGGCGCGTCGTCAGCCGACTCGGCCCCCGCGTCCGCCGGGTCGGCGGCCACGTCGTCGCGGAAGTCCGCGGCGGAGGCGATCCGCTCGCTCTGCGGGTTGTCCTCGTCGTCGCCCTGGGCTGCCCAGGCCGACGCACCGGCCGCAGCGCCGCCGGCCGCCCCCGCTGTCGCCGCGGACGACGCGGCGGAGGGAGCCCCCCAGCCCGAGCCGGCCTCGCCCTCGTCGACGGTGTCCGACGCTGCGGCCCCGCCCGCAGCAGGCTCGGCCTGGCCGGCCTCGCGGGCCGCACGACGCTCGGCGCGCGTCATCGGCACCTCGTCCTGCTCGGCGGCCGCTGCTGCGGCCCCGGAGCCGGCCACCGCGGGCGCGGCATCCGTCGACCCGGCCACCGCGGGCGCAGCCTCGGGCTCGTCCGAGCCCTCCTCATCGGTAACGGCCGGGAACTCGGACTTCTTGACGTCGGGGTCGATGTCGTCGGCGCGGCGCATCGTGGCCTCGTAGTCGCGCTGGGTCGCCTCGGCCGCCGCGCGGTGCTCGGCCGCCTCGGCCTCGAGCCGGGCTGCCTCTCGGGCCTTGTCCTCCGCCTCGACCCGGGCCAGCTCGGCACGCTCGGCGGCCTGGTCGGCGAAGACTTCCTGCCCCGCGACCGTCGTGGCCAGGGCGTCGGCGTCGGTGCGCAGACCGGCCGCCTCGACGCGCTGGGCGTCGCGCTGGGCCGAGCCGCGCCGCAGCACCAGCACGACGAGGACGACCGCCACGAGGATGAGCAGCAGCAGGAGGATCAGTCGAGGCGCCGTCATGGTGGTGTCCTGTCGTCGGATGGTGTCCCCGAGGGGCGATCTCGCGGCACAACCTACCCCGCGGTGAGCACTGCGAGCGGGACAGGCGCGACCCCTCCGGAGGCGGCCGGGGCGCAGCGAAACCTAGGGGGTCACGGCGGCGGGCGCCACTCGTGCCCACGGCATCCGGGCTCGGCGCTCACACCCACCCGGCCCATGTCGTGCGAGGTCAGAGGCCCAGCTCGGTCACGGTGACCTCGCGCATCTCGACCTTGCGCACCTTGCCGGTGACCGTCATCGGGAACTCGTCCACCACCCGCACGTACCGCGGGATCTTGTAGTGCGCCAAGCGGCCGTCGGCGTAGGCGCGCAGCGACTCGGCGGTGAGCGGCTCGGCGCCGTCCCGCATCCGCACCCAGGCGCAGAGCTCCTCGCCGTACTTGTCGTCGGGCACGCCGATCACCTGGGCGTCGAGCACGTCGGGGTGCGTGTAGAGGAACTCCTCGATCTCACGCGGGTAGATGTTCTCGCCGCCGCGGATGACCATGTCCTTGATCCGGCCGGTGATCTGCACGTACCCGTCGGCGTCCATGACCGCGATGTCGCCGGTGTGCATCCAGCCGTCGACGAGCACCTCGGCGGTCTTCTCCGGCTGCTCCCAGTAGCCGAGCATCACCGAGTAGCCCTTGGTGCAGAACTCGCCGGGCTCCCCACGCGGGAGGGTCTCGCGGCTCAGGGGGTCGACGACCTTGATCTCGAGGTGCGGGTGCACGGCGCCGACGGTGCCGACCTTGCGCTCGAAGGTGTCGTCGGTGCGGGTCTGGGTCGACACCGGGGACGTCTCGGTCATGCCGTAGCAGATCGTGATCTCCTCGATGCCGGCCTCGAAGAGCTTGGTCATCATCGACGCCGGGCACGGCGAGCCGGCCATGATGCCGGTGCGCACCGAGGACAGGTCGTAGGACGCGTGGTCGGGCAGCGCCCACTCGGCGATGAACATCGTCGGCACGCCGTACAGCGAGGTGCACCGCTCCTCCGCCACCGCGGCGAGGGTCAGCGCCGGGTCGAACCCCGGTGCCGGGATGACCATGCAGGCGCCGTGGGTGGTGGCCGCGAGGTTGCCCATGACCATGCCGAAGCAGTGGTAGAAGGGCACCGGGATGCAGATCCGGTCCTGTTCGGTGTAGCGGCAGCCCTGACCGACGAGGTAGCCGTTGTTGAGGATGTTGCGGTGCGACAGCGTCGCGCCCTTCGGGAAACCCGTTGTGCCAGAGGTGTACTGGATGTTGATCGGGTCGCCGGGCTCGAGGTCGGCCTGCAGCATGGTCAGCCGCTCGGGGCTCACCTCGTCAGCTCGGGCGATGAGGTCGTCCCACGAGTCCTGGCCGATGACGATGACCTGTTCCAGCCCGGGGCAGTCGTCGCGCGCGGCGTCGACCATCGCGACGTAGTCGGACGACTTGAACGACGGCGCGATGACGATCATCCGGATGCCGGCCTGGTTGAGCACGTAGGTCAGCTCGTGCGAGCGGTACGCCGGGTTGATGTTGACCAGGATGGCGCCGACCTTCGCCGTCGCGTACTGGGTGAGCACCCACTCGGCGCAGTTCGGCGCCCAGATGCCGACCCGGTCGCCCTTGCCGATGCCGGCGCCCACCAGGCCGCGGGCGAGCCGGTCGACCGCGGCGCCCAGCTCGGCATACGTCATCCGCACCCCGCTCGCGCGGTCGACGAGGGCCTCGCGGTCGGGCACTCGCACCACCGTCGCGTCGAGGTTGTCGCCGATGGTCTGCTCCAGCAGCGCCGGCGCGTCCCTCCCGACCGTGTGCGACAGGGCGGGGTCGGGTGTCTCGGGGGCCATCGGCGTCCTTCCGGCTGCGGTGCTGGATCCGCCCAGCCAATACCCCGGCGGGGCGAGGGGCAAGCGTGTCGGGGCAACTCAGGTCTGGGTGGGGCGCGACAGTCGGTCGAGCACGCCGAGCAGGAGGGCCTCGCGCAGCGCCGGCGGGCAGGCGTCGAGCAGGGCGTTGACCGGGGCCATCCGGCGGGGGAGGGCGAGGGCGCCGTCACTGCCGGCGAGGCCGGCCGCGGCGAGCAGCCCGGCGAAGCCCTGGTCGTCGAGGGTCGCGGGGTCGATCGCGCCCACGAGACCGGCGAGACCCGGGTCGATGGCCACCGGGCCGGCGGCGCGGGCGGCATCCACGGACTCGCGCAGCGCCACGGCGAGCTCGGGCACGGACGGGGCGGTGGCCGCCGAGAGGGTGAGGTGCAGGGTCGGCGGGACGTCACCGAACGACATCTGCGGCTGGACGAACCACCCGCGCTCGAGCATCTCGTCGGCGACGGTGAAGACGTCGCAGGAGTCGTCGGCGACCAGGGCGACCAGGGTCGAGTCCGGCGGGGTGAGCACCCGCAGGCCATCGATGCCGTCGACCGCGTCGGCCACCGCGAGGGTCGCCTCGCGGGCCTCGTGGGCCAGCCGTGCATAGCCCTCGACGCCGATCCGTTGGGTGACGGCCCAGGCCGCGGCGAGGGGCCCGCCCGAGCGGGTCGACTGCATCGTGCTGTTGAGCATCGTGTAGCCCGGCCAGTTCGCCGAGGCGAAGAAGTGGCCGCGCCGCAGCGCCGGGGTGCGGTGGAGCAGCACCGAGACGCCCTTGGGCGTGTAGGCGTACTTGTGCAGGTCGACGCTGATGCTGGTGACGCCGTCGACCGCGAAGGTCCAGGGGGCGGTGCCGTCGAGGTGCGGCAGCACCCACCCGCCGATGCAGGCGTCGACGTGGCAGCGGATACCGCGCTCGGCGGCCAGGGCGGCGATCTCGGTGACCGGGTCGACCACGCCGTGCGCGTAGGACGGGGCCGAGGCGACGACGAGCACGGTCGTGTCGTCGATCGCCGCGGCCATCGCGGTGGGGTCGGCGCGCAGGGTGACGGGGTCGACGTCGACGAGCACGGCGCGCACCCCCAGGAACTCGGCCGCCTTGTGGAACGCCGCATGCGCCGAGGCCGGGATGACCATGCTCGGGTCGGTCGTCCCGGAGCCATGTCGGGCGGCGAGCACGGCGAGCAGGATCGACTCGGTGCCCCCGGAGGTGACCGACCCGGCATACCCGTCCGGCGCGTCGAGGAGACCGCCGGTGAGGGCGACGAGGTCGTTCTCCATCCGCAGCAGCGAGGGAAAGGCGGTGGGGTCGAGACCGTTCGACGAGGCGAACATCGCGAGCGCCTCCAGCCCCACGGCATCCGCATCGGCCAGCCCGGAGTCGTAGACGTAGGCCAGCGTGCGGCCGCCGTGCGCGGGCAGGTCCATCGCCTGCAGCATCCGCAGGGTCGCGAGGACGTCGTCGGTGGTCGGTGTGGTCGTCGGTGGGGTCACCGGGACACCTCCTGGTCGAGCCGGTACCTGCGAAGGACCAGCAGGGAGACCGCGACGAGCGCGGCCGGGACGATGGTGAAGCCCAGGGTGATGGCGGTGTGCGCCGAGGCCGGCTGGGTGGCGGAGGAGTCGGTCGACGAGACGTAGCCGCCCATGGCGAGCACCCCGGCATACAGGAGCGGGCCGAGGGCGAGGCCGAGTGTCTCCCCCGCGGTCCACACCCCGGTGTAGGTGCCGGCGCGGCTCTCGCCGGTGCGGGCGGTGTCGGCGGCCGCGACGTCGGGGAGCATGGCGAGCGGGAACATCTGGCAGGCCGCGTAGCCGACGCCCACCACCGCGACACTCGCGGCCGTAGCGGCGACGCCGACCCGCACGGTGAGCAGGGTGGCCAGCGCCCCGCCGGCGAGCAGCAGCGAGCCCCAGATGTAGCCGGTGCGCTTGTCGCGGGCCTCGCCGACCCGCTGCCACAGCGGGGTCACGAGCAGGGCCGGTGCGACGAAGCAGACGAACAGGATCGTCGAGGCGCCCGACGACCCGAGCAGCACGCGGGCGACGTAGTCGACGCCGGCCAGCATCGCCCCGGTGGCGAGGGCCTGCAGCACGAACACGGTGAGCAGCGTGCGGAACTCGCGGGATGCCGCCACCACCTTCAGCTGGTCGGCAAGGCTGCCGCCCGCGGTCGCGGCGTTGCTCATCTGGGTGTTGCGGGTGCCCCACCACGCGCCGACCGTGCCGATGAGGATCAGGCTGCCGACGAACAGGCCCACGCCGCGGTAGCCCCACTCGAGGCCGAGCTGGTTGCGGATGACCGGTGACAGACCGCCGCTGACCAGGATCGTCAGCGCGAGGATCGCCACCCGCCAGGTCATCAGCCGGGTGCGTTCGTCGTAGTCGTCGGTCATCTCGGCGGGCATCGCGACGTACGGAACCTGGAAGAACGCGTAGGCCGTGGCGCAGGCGATGAACAGGACGACGACCCACGTGGTGGCCAGGCCCGTCGGGGAGGTCGGCCCGGCGAAGAGCAGCACGAACGCGAGGGACAGCAGGGTGCCCGAGCGGATGAGGAACGGACGCCGGCGCCCGCCGGGGTTGGTCGAGCGGTCGCTGATCCTGCCCGCGATCGGGTTGAGGATGACGTCCCAGGCCTTGGGCAGGAACACGACCAGGCCCGCGACGCCGGCGGTCACGCCGAGCCGGTCGGTCAGGTAGGGCAGGAGCAGGAGGCCCGGGACGGTGCCGAAGGAGCCGGTCGCCACCGAGCCGAGCCCGTAGCCGCGCCTGGCGGCCGGGGTGAGGCCGGTGGCGGGTCCGGTGCTCGACCCCGGTGTCGAACCTGGGGTGGGGGCCGCTGCCATGCCCGGACCCTAGTGGGGATGATGGGGCGGTGGGAACGCGGCAGCGGTTTCGGGGCCGGATCGCCGGGGTGGGTTCCACCAGCGGCGTGCGGGTCGTCGTCGGGTGGTGGCACGAGGGCCCGTTCGGGCCGTTCGCCGACGCGATGGTCGAGCGCGCCGACGGGCACCGCATCCTGCTGGCCCCGACGCAGCAGGTGCGCGACCTGGTCGCCAGCACCTACGTGTTCGACGAGACCCGGGTCGAGCCGTTCTCGGTTGCCGTCGGTGGGGTCGAAGGGTCGCGGTGGGTGGTCGACTCGCCATCGCTCTCGATGCGCCTCGACGTCGATGGTCGGATGCCGGTGGGTCACCTCCTGCGGCTCGTGCCTCGCGGCGTGGCAGCGAGCCCGGCGTTCGCGACCCTTGCCGACCCGGTCGCCCGGGTGGCCATGCGCGGGGTCCGCACCCGTGGGACGGCCCGCGCCGGGCGACGGGAGTTCTACGGGGCGACCGACCTGCGAGGGGTGACCCGGCTGGCCGGCGCCCTCGACGGCATGCCGCTCGGTGACCTGGCCCCGGTGGACCCGGCCTGCAGGTTCGGGTTCTCCTCCACGCCGCGCCGTCCCTCGGTGACCGACGTCGTCACCACCATCGTCGAGGCCACCTGAGCGACCACCCCCTCGGTCGAGTGAGCAGGAAACGCGAATGGGGTTCTACCTGGGGCTGATGCGGAGGAGCTTGTCGTCGTCCCCGTTGGTCGTCGTCACGTACAGGGCGCCGTCCGGCCCCATCCGCGCCGCACGCAACCGCCCGTACGGCCCGTTGGTCGCCTTCGGCACGGCCACCTTCGCCAGGGTGCCGTCCGGCTTCAGGGTCAGCAGCAGCAGCTTGGCGCCCTTGAGCGCCGTGACGACCAGGGCGCCTTCGAGCCCGGCCCACTGCGACCCCTCGAGGAACTCCGCGGCGCACACCGCCTGCGTCGTCCGCCCCGACTGCCAGATCGCCGGAACCGCGTCCGGGAAGCGCGCCCGGTCGGTCATCGGCACGCTCTCGTCGTAGCCGCCGACCGTGCCACCCTGCGAGGGGTCCCAGCCGTAGTTGGCCCCGGCCCGGATGCGGTTCACCTCGTCGTTGAAGGTCGGGCCGTGCTCGGCCGTGTAGACCACCCCGGTGCCCGGTTGCACCGCCACGCCCTGCACGTTCCGGTGCCCGTAGCTGAGCACGTAGCGCTCCCGCCGGTTGGACGCGGAGGCGAAAGGGTTGTCCGGCAGCGGATCCCCGGACTTCAGGTCGAGGCGCAGCACCTTCCCACCCAGGATCGTCTTGTCCTGCGAGACGTTCCCCTGCGCCGTGTCGCCGGTGCCCACGAGCAGCGCCCCGTCGGCGGCGATCTCCGGGCGGCACCCCGAGTGCCGCCCGGTCGAGATGGGCAGCCCGCTGAGCAGGGTCTTCACGCGCTCCGCGGAGCGCTCGTCCGGTGAGAGCCGCCAGGTGACCAGCCGGATGTCCTTCGGGTCGCCGTTCACCTGGTGGGTCTGGCAGGTCGTGAACTCCCGCGATGTCGCGAAGTCCGGGTGCACGACCATCCCCATCAGGCCGCCCTCGCTCTGCACGAACAGGTCACTGAGGTCGGCCCGCACGGTGGTGCGTTTCGCGCCCGGTCGCACCCCCGACACCAGCGAGATCCGCCCCGGCCGCTCGGTCACCAGCACGTGCCCGTCAGGCAGGAACCCGATGTCCCAGCCGTGCTCGAGCCCATCGGTCACCACCTCGACGGCCAGGCCCGGCACGGCGGTGTTCCGTGGCGCCGGGCTCGGGGTCGGCTCCTCGGTCGCGGATGCCGTGCCACCGGATGCCGTGCCCGTCGCCGTCGCGTCTCCCGGCACCTCACCGACCGAGTCGTCGCCCGAGCAGGCGCCGAGGCTTGCAGCGGCGATCAGCGCGAGCGCGGCGAGTGGGGCGGCGCACCGGGACCTCATCCCCCAGTCTCACCCGAGAAGGTCCACCGTGGCTCGTTCGTAGTCCGCCGAGAGCGCGGCGAGGTCGGCGCGGTACTCGGCGATCCGGCATCCGCGGCCGTTGGGCTTGAGCAGGATCCCCTCGGCGGCCCACCGCTCACGCACCTCGTCCATCAGCGGCACCGGCAGGTCACCGTAGGAGTTGCACACCCGCCACCAGGTGACGTTCGACCCGTAGGCGCTCATGACTGCGCCGACCTGGCGCGGCCCGATGCCGACGAGCGCCGCGATGTCGCCGTACGACACGACCCGGCTGCGCGGCACCTGCTCCACGGCCCGAAGCACCTTCTCCACGACGACGTCGTCCACGTGCCGCAGTCTGCCCGAACCGCGAGCGCGGGTGCCCGGGGAGCCTTGCGCCCCGCACGGCCTCGCGAGAGCATCACGGCAGCGACGACGACGGGAGGGTGCCATGGCAGAGCGCACGGACCTGCTCGTCATCGGCGCCGGTCCCTACGCCTACTCCGCCGCCTCCTGCGCCCGCGACCACGGCATCGACACCCGGGTCGTCGGCCTGCCGATGAGCTTCTGGCGCGAGCAGATGCCGGCCGACATGTACCTGCGGTCGGGGCCGGACTGGC
The DNA here is from genome assembly GCA_963695175.1 of uncultured Actinomycetota bacterium. Classification (GTDB taxonomy): domain Bacteria; phylum Actinomycetota; class Actinomycetes; order Actinomycetales; family Dermatophilaceae; genus Fodinibacter. Next base: position 714,471 of record CAVOGG010000004.1, on the reverse strand, counting down.
ACCTCGACACCGCCGGTGAGCACACCTTCGCGGCCTTCTTCGAGGACCGGGGGCTGAGCCGTGCCGAGAACGACCCGGTGCCGATCGGGGTCTTCCTCGACCACACCGACTGGTTCCGCGAGCAGAAGGGTTTCGACGTCGACGAGCGCCTCGTCGACACCCTGGAGGCCGACGGCGCCGGCGCCTTCGCCGCCACGATGGAGGACGGCACGACGATCACGGCGGAGAAGGTGCTGGCCGCTCCCGGCATCCGGCACTTCGTCGCCCTCCCGGCCTGGCACGAGGGAGTGCCCGAGCACCGGCGGGCGCACACCTGCGACCTCGTCGACTTCGACGCGCTCGCCGGCGCCCGGGTGGTCGTCGTCGGCGGCCGGCAGAGCGCGTACGAGTGGTCGGCGCTGCTCTGCGACCACGGCGCCGCCTCGGTCGACGTCGTGCACCGGCACCCCGCCCCGGCCTTCGAGCGGGTCAGCTGGGAGTTCGTGAACCCCTACGTCGAGCAGACCCTCGCCCAGCGGGGCTGGTGGCGCTCGCTGTCGGCAGACGAGCAGCGCGCCATCGCGCTGGAGTTCTGGCAGGTCGGGCGGCTCACCCTGGAGCCCTGGCTGACGCCGCGGCTGCGGCCCGACGTCGTCACGGTGCACGCGTCGTGCGAGGTCGTCGACGTCGAGGAGGGCGACGAGGCGACCGTGCTGGGCCTCACCGACGGGTCCCGCCTGACCGCCGACTTCGTCGTGTTCGCGTCGGGGTACCGCGCCGACATCGCTCGGGTGCCCTACCTCGAACCGGTGCTCGACACCCTCGCCGTCACCGACGGCTTCCCGCGGCTCAGCGAGGGCTTCGAGACGTCGGTGCCGGGACTGTTCATCACCGGGTTCGCGTCGACGCGCGACTTCGGGCCGTTCTACGGCTTCACCAAGGGCTGCCCGTCGTCGGCGTCGCTCGCGGTGGCCGAGATGCTGCGCTGAGAGGAACCGCCGATGCGACGCGCCGCCGCCCTGGTCGTGCTGGTCATGCTCGGGATGATCAGCCTCCCGCTGGTCGCCTCGGTGCTCGACGGCGACGGCACCGCAGAACCTCATCCTCCCGGTGCAGCTCGGCCTGATGGCCGGGTTCGGCGCCCTCGCCGGCTGGGCCGTGCCCACCCTGGGCGGCGCGGAGGCGACCCGGCGTCGCGGCATCCTGGTCGGTGTCCTCGTCGGGCTGGGGGCCGCAGTGGTCGGGCTGGTCACCTTCTTCCTGCTGCTGAACGGCATCTCCGGCGCCTGAGCGGCCCGTCGACCGACGACGCCCGGATGCCGGGACGCCACCGGGCGTGCGGCGCGTCACCTCGGACGCACCCACCCCACACCGCGCCGTGCTGGAACACTGGCCCCATGCGCCGCATCGTCCAGAGCAAGAAGCTGCAACACGTCCGCTACGACGTGCGCGGGCCGATCCTGGTCGAGGCCCAGCGGCTCGAGGCCGAGGGCCACAAGATCCTCAAGCTCAACATCGGCAACACCGCACCGTTCGGGTTCGAGGCCCCCGAGGCGATCGTCGCCGACATGATCCACAACCTGCCCGACAGCCAGGGCTACGCCGACTCCCGCGGCATCTACTCCGCCCGCACCGCGGTCGCGCAGTACTACCAGTCGCACGGCCTCACCGACACCAACGTCGACGACGTCTACATCGGCAACGGCGTCTCCGAGCTCATCACCATGGTGCTGCAGGCGTTCGTCGACGACCGCAACGAGGTGCTCGTCCCCGCCCCCGACTACCCGCTGTGGACCGGCGCGGTCTCGCTGTCCGGGGGCAGCCCGGTGCACTACCGCTGCGACGAGAGCAACGGCTGGAACCCCGACCTCGAGGACATCGAGGCCAAGATCACCGAGAACACCCACGCCTTGGTGATCATCAACCCCAACAACCCGACCGGGGCGGTCTACTCGCCCGAGACGGTGCGCGCCATGGTCGACATCGCGCGCCGCCACGAGCTCGTCGTGATGGCCGACGAGATCTACGAGAAGATCCTCTTCGACGACGCCGTGCACCACCACGCCGCGAGCTTCGCCGGCGACGACGTGCTGTGCCTGACCTTCAGCGGCCTCTCCAAGGCCTACCGGGTGTGCGGCTACCGCGCCGGCTGGGTCATGGTGTCCGGGCCGAAGCACCTGGCCGAGGACTTCCTCGAGGGCCTCACCCTGCTGTCGAACATGCGGATGTGCGCGAACGTGCCTGCGCAGCACGCGATCCAGACCGCACTCGGCGGCTACCAGTCGGTGAACGAGCTGATCGTCCCCGGTGGCCGCTTCCACGAGCAGAGCAAGCTCGCGTCCAAGCTGCTCAACGAGATCCCCGGCGTCTCGTGCGTCGAACCACGCGGCGCCCTCTACTGCTTCCCGCGCCTGGACCCGGAGGTCTACCCGATCGAGAGCGACGAGGCCTTCGTCATCGACCTGCTGCGGGCCAAGAAGATCCTCGTCACGCACGGCACCGGCTTCAACTGGTTCGAGCCCGACCACTTCCGCCTGGTGACGCTGCCCGACGTCGAGGTGCTCACCGAGGCCATCGGCCGGATCGCCGACTACCTCGAGACGCTGCGGGCCTGATCGGTGGCCGACCCGGGCGACCGCCTGGACCTCGCAGTCCTCGCCACCGTCGCGCTCGGCGGTGTCATCGGCTCGCTCGGTCGGTTCGCGGTGGGCGCCGCGTTGCCGCACCAGCCCAGCGGCTTCCCCTGGGCGACCCTGGTCGTCAACGTCAGCGGCGCCTTCGCGATGGGCCTGCTCGTCGCCTACCTCGTCGACCGCCCCGGCGCGCACCGGCTGGCGCGTCCGTTCGTCGGCGTCGGCCTGCTGGGCGGATGGACCACCTTCTCGGCCCTGGCCGTCGACGTCGTGCAGCTCGGCCACGCCGACCAGGCGCAGACGGCACTCGTCTACGTGGCGGCGACGTTCCTCGTCGGCACCTTGGCCGTTCCGGCGGGGTCCCTTCTCGGACAACGAGTCTGGCCCGGGCCATGACCCTCACCAACGCCTTGCTCGTCGCCCTGGGTGCCGCGGTCGGCGCGCCCCTGCGCTACCTCGTCAACCACGGCATTCGGGTCCGCTTCGGGGGCACCCCTGTTGCCGGCACCCTGGTCGTCAACGTCGTCGGGTCGTTCGTGCTCGGGGTCGTCGTGGGGGCCGGTCTCGGCACCGCTCCCCTCAGCCTCGTCGGCATCGGGTTCTGTGGCGCGTTCACCACCTTCTCCACCCTGGCGCTGGAGATCTGGGACGCGATGGACGACGACCGCTACCCGCACGCGGCCGCGAACGTCACCCTGTCGCTCGTCCTCGGACTCGGCGCCGCCTGGCTCGGCTGGGCCCTCGCGTCGTGAACCATCAGACAGCGGGATGCCGCCCGCTCGGGTGAGCGGACGGCATCCCGTCTGGTTCCCTCGCGACCGCGGCTGCGGCCGAAAGGTCAGGTGGCCGTCAGCGGACGACGCCCAGCGCGTTGACGATGCCGTCACCGTAGAACGAGTTGAAGTCCTCGGTCCCGGTGCACAGCGCGTCGAACGTGGCCGGGCGACCCTCGGCCGCGTAGCTCTGCAGCGGCGGCGTCGGGCAGGCGTGGTCGGTCGCGGTGCCCATGAGCAGCGCGCGAACCTTGTCGGGCGCCAGGCCGAAGCCCGACCTGCCCTGCGACTTCCCGTGCGCCGAGACGGCGAGCGCGGCGACACCGGCGGCGTGCGGTGACGCCATCGACGTGCCCTGCAGGTACTGGTAGTAGCCACAGACCGTCTTGCCCTTGACCTTGCCGCACGACTTCGTCGTGCCCAGCGAGGCGCCGAGGTCGGTGATGTTGCCGTCGGCGTCGACCTGTCCCTCCTCCTGCATCACGTTGAGCGGTGCCGTGGAGAGGATCAGGTTGCCGTTGGTGCGGAAGGTGTCGGTGCCGAACCCGTCGCGGAACCAGCCACCGGGGGCCGAGACCTCGAGCTCACCGGAGGTCAGGTCGGTGGCGTAGTTCGAGTAGTCGGCCTTCTTCTCCGACGGGCCGAGCGAGGAGACGCCGATGACGTTCGGGCCCTCGACCGGCATGTCGAGGCAGTTCGAGTTGTCGATCGTGCGCAGGTGCTCGGTGCCGGCGGGATAGTCGGGGCTCGTGGTGTCGGGCCGCGGGTTCGAGATGTCCTCGTTGTTGTTGCCCAACGCCGCCACGAGCGTGACGCCCTTGCGGTGCGCGTAGTTGAGCGCCCGGTTCATCGTCTCGATGATGACGTCCTGCTCAGCAGCCTGCTCCGGGGTGTCCTGCGGGGCGCCCCCGTTGCAGTTGTACAGCCACGGGTCGACGTAGAACGACATGTTCACGACGTCGAGGCCGGCGTCACCGGAGTAGGTGAGCGCGTTGGCCGTGGGGCTGAGGAAGAAGTACCCGCTGTCCTGGCCGGCGCGGACGTTGACCAGGCTGACATCGGGTGCGATGCCGGACATGCCGATGCCGTTGAGGGCCGCCGCCATCGTGCCGGCGGTGTGCGTGCCGTGCCCGTTGTCGTCCTCGTTGACCGGGTCGATGCAGCTGGGGTGCTCGCACACGTCGCCGTCGATGTCGGTCATGTCGGTGACGAAGTTCCGCGACGCCTTGGCGTCGAAGTTCGGCGCGATGTCGGGGTGGGTGCCGTCGAGCCCGGTGTCCATGACACCGACCTTGACCTTCTTGTTCCCGAGCTCGACCTGGTGCGCCTGCGGGACGCCGATCATGGTCATGTCCCACAGGGACGCGTCGAGCGGGTCGGCCTTGGCCCCCTTCTTGGCGGCTTTCCCGGACCCGGACGACCGGCTCGGGGACGCGTGGTGCTCCTTGAGGACGCGGTCCTGGACCCGCCCGGCATCCGGCGACCGACCGACGACGCCGTCGTTCGCGGCCGCCTTGACGCCCGAGAGGGCACGGGCGGTCTTCAGGAAACCGGCCGAGCCGGATCGCACCGAGATGAGGCCGATGTCGGTGTTGACCGACGTCACGGTCGCACCGCTCTTGCGCAGCGCGTCGGCGATCGCGCGGACGTCGGCGCCGCGGTCGGCGAGCACGACGTACGTGCCAGACCCGGCCGTGGCGGTCGAGGACGCGGATGCCGTCGGGGTGGTGTGTAGTGCCGCTGTCGCCGTGGTGCCACCGAGGGCGGTCGTGGCCAGGGCCACTGCTCCGGTGAGGGCGACTATGCGAGATCGTCGCATTCGTCTACTCCTGCCATGGGGGAAGGCCGGGAGGTCCCGGCCATCCGCTCACCGTATGGCCTGTATCCGCGCCGTGGGAGTTTGCGAACCGTATGCTCTCGACCATGCGCCGACGCACCTCACGACCGGTTCCGGACGTCTTCGAGACGTTTGCCGACCGGGTCGACTCGGTCGGCGACCGCACCGACGACACCCCCCGCGCCGCGAGTGTGGCCCGCTCGGCCGGCATCACGGTGGGGCTGATGGTGCTGACCAGTGTCGCCTTCGTCGCCGGGGCCTGGCTCGCCGGGAAGGTGCGTCCCGAGCTGGTCTTCGCCAACCTGCTGTGGGAGGGCGTCGCCATCACGGTGTGGTCCGTGGCGTGGGGCGCCCTGACCGCGATGGTGGTGCTGGCCGCGGGTGTCGTCGCCGTGGGCCTGCCGTGGGTGCGCCGTCAGCGCGACGAGCGCGCCACCTCGACCTCGACCCCGTAGGACCACCCCGGCTTCAGCGGCAGCGTGTCGCCACTCCAGAAGCGGCCCGGGTCGTACCAGTTGGTCGGCGCGTCGGTGGTGAGCACGCCCATCTCCTCCAAGGTCACCGCGACCACCTCGGCACAGTAGGCGTCCTCCGGGCGGAGTCCCTTGCGCTCGGCCTCGCGGTGGGACAGGTAGCCGTCGCGGCCGCGCAGCCAGCGCCACGCCAGCCCCAGGGTGCTCGGGAACGACACCCCGTTCAGCCGTGCGATGGTCTTCAGCACGGCGTCCTCCTGCTCGGGGCCGACGTCGGGGCTGAGCTGACGCAGCCAGGCCCGCTGGCCGTAGCGGCCCTGCCAGGTGGTCACCGCCTCGCGCAGGTCGTGCAGCTGCACGCCCCGATGGTGGTCGCCGGTCCACTGGTCGCGCATCGAGCGGCCGAGCTCGGCGTGCCACATCAGCGGCGGCAGGTCATCGAGCACGACGGCCATGCCGACGTGGTTGACCGGGGCGTTGCTCGCCGTCTGGATGAGGCGGTCGGCGACGGTGCCCCCGCGGAAGATCCACAGGTCGCCGGTACGGGTGGTGTCGACGGCCTCCTCGAAGGAGACGGTGCTCGAGCCGGTGCGCGCCATGGCCCCAGTGTGCCGTCGCTAGGGTGGTGACATGGCCGCATCCAACCGCGCGTGGAAGATCGTCGGACTGGCCGGCCTCGTCGGCGTCGTCGCGACCGGTGCCCTCGTCGCCCGGAACGAGCGAGAGCGTCGGGCCTACACGCCCGACGAGGTGCGTGACCGGCTCCACGAGCGGCTGCGGGCGGCAGAGGGCGAGGCGGGCCGGCCGGGCCGGATCATCGGCTGACCCGACCCCGGGCCCCGCCGCGGCTCACACCTCGACGCCCTCGCCGAACCGGCCACGGGCCTCGTACGGGATGAGCGGCTTGTCCGCCCGAGCGCGGATCTGCTGAACCGCCCACGAGTTGCCGTCGGGGTCGGTGAACCCGAAGAACGTGCCACCGTCACGCTCGTCGAAGACGGTGACCTCGCTGCACTCGACCCCCCGGCCGACCAGCTGCTCGCGCGCGGCGTCCGCGTCGGCGACCACGAGCTGCAGCCCGTGCAGGGTGCCCGGCGCCATCTGGTTCTGCGAGGGCAGGTCACCGATGACGATCGAGCAGCCCGACCCGCGCGGGGTCAGCTGCGCGACGTGCATGTGCTCGTTCTGGGTGTCGTGGTCGAGGTCGAAGCCGACCTGGTCCCGGTAGAAGGCGATCGACGCGGCCAGGTCGCTGACCGGCACGACGACGACCTCGAGGGTCCAGTCCACGGCGCTCACGCCGCCTGCGCGACGAGGGCCTCGAGGCGCTCGTAGCCCTGTGCCATGCCGACCTCCATGCCGGACTCGACCATGGCGTCGCGGCCCTCGACGGTGCGGCCGATGCTCCGCCCGCGCAGCCGGGTGCGGCCGCCACCGAGGTCCTCGAACCACATGAACTCCAGCGCCACCTCGTCGGGCGCGCCGTCGAACTCGAAGGTCTGCAGTGCGAACTCGTTGTCGCGGATGGTGTGGAACACCCCGCGGAAGCCGAAGTCGCCGTGGTCGGTGCGGTGGGTGTAGCGGTAGGCCCCGCCGGTGGTGAAGTCCCACGCGTCGATGTCCATCACGTAGCCGTTCGGGCCGAGCCACTGCTTGACCTTCTCGGGGTCGCGGTGGGCCTCGAAGACCGCCGCAACGGGGGCGTCGAACTCGCGGGTGAAGTCGATCCACGGCACTCCGGCCGGGATGTCGAGGTGCAGGCTGTTGCTCATGATCGCTCCTGATCGGTGCTGGGTGCTGCGGATGGCGCGCCGAGGACGGCGTCGAGCCGACGGAACTGCTGTTCGTGGGTCAGGCGGTAGCCGTCGATCCACGCGGTGAGGCGCTCGAGCGCGTCGGGGTTGAGGTGGACCGGGCGGCGCTGGGCCTCCCGGGTCCGGGTGACCAGGCCGGCGTGCTCGAGGACCTGGATGTGCTTCGAGATCGCCTGGAGGGAGATCTCGAACGGCTCCGCGATCTCGTTCACCGTGGCCGGCCCCCGGCTCAGGCGAGCGATGATCGCCCGACGGACGGGGTCGGCCAGGGCCGCGAAGCCCAGGTCCACCGAGGTGCTGTCGTCCGTCATGCCTGTATTCAATCGGATCATTGATCAATCGTCAAGTTGATTACAGGATCGTTCGTGCCGAGTTGGGCGCTCCTCAGGGGCGAACGAGGGGGTGGGGGTACTCCGGCGCCCGGTGCTGGAAGGACAGGATCGCGGGGTTCTGGATCACCCCGTCGCGGACCTCGATGGCGCGGCGGATCGTCGGCACCCGGTCCCAGGAGCCCGGGCCGTCCATCACGGTGCGCAGGAACGGCAGCAGCGCCTCGCTGATCTCCCAGGTGGCGGAGCCCCACAGGTACGAGGGGCTGTGGTCGACCGCGTAGTAGAGCACGTTGCGGCCGACCGTGAAGGTCGGCTCGGCGAAGGTCGTGGGCCTGGCCCAGCTGAACCCCATGCCCTCGTCGCACGACACGTCGATGACCGTCGTGCCGGGCGACAGCTCGGCCAGGTCGTCGTCGGTGAGGAAGACGAGCGGGTTGTCGGTGTCCTGGAGCACGCAGTTGACGATGAGGTCGTGCTCGCCGAGGAACTGCGCGAGCGGCACCCGGCCCTCCGGCGTGACCGCATGGCTCACCCGCCCGTCGGTGTCGTCGGGGTCGAAGTGCAGGATCCGTGCGGAGTGGATCGGCGAGGCCACGGCGGCGACCTGCCGATGGGTGAGGATGTCGACGTCGCCCACCCCGAGGGCGGTGAGCGCCGTGACCGCCCCACGAGCGGTCGCGCCGAAGCCGATGACGACCGCCCGCAGCCGGGGGCCGTAGTTGCCGGTCGTGCCGGCCAGCGTCATGGCGTGCAGCACCGACGCGTAGCCGGCCAGCTCGTTGTTCTTGTGGAAGACGTGCAGGTTGAACGACCCGTCCCGCTTCCAGTGGTTCATCGCCTCGAAGGCGATCAGGGTGAGCCGCCGGTCGACGGCCAGCTGGGTGAGCGCCTGGTCCTGCACGCAGTGCGGCCAGCCCCACAGGACCTGACCCTCGCGCAGCTCGGCCACGTCGCGGTGCAGCGGCTTGGGCTGCAGGATGACGTCGCACTCGGCGACCAGCTGCTCGTGGGTTCGCACCCCTGCGACCAGCTCGCGCAGCTCGTCGTCGCCGACGCCGAACCGCTCGCCGTAACCGGCCTCGAGGTACATCCGCTCCCGCAGGTCGGCCGGCACGCGCTCGAGGTGCCGTGGGTGCAGGCCCAGCCGGTGCTCGTTCTCCTTCTGCGAGCGGCCCATGACCCCGAGACTGAGGGTGGTGCGCGGAGGGTCGTCGCGACGGGCCGGTGAGGATGCCGTCGCATCTGCGTCACCCGGCATCCGGGCTCGTGTACCGGGTTCGGTGTGAAGCGCCTGGCTCATGGCGGTGCCCGTCCGGGGCCCAGCGAGCCCGCGTGTCGACCTGCTCAGGGCCGGCAAGGAGTCGTCGACCTCGCGCGTCAGCCCTGCTCGGCACTCTACGCGCGGTCGCAGGATGCCGGTGGCCGCTGTCGGTGGGGCCGCCTACAGTCGGCGGTCAGTCGCAGTTCCCGAGGATTGGAGACCAGATGGCCGACGTCGTGCTGTTCCACCACGTCCAAGGGCTCACCGCGGGGGTGCGCCGACTGGCCGACGAGCTGCGCCGCGGCGGCCACACCGTGCACACGCCCGACTTCTTCGAGGGGTCGACCTTCGACTCGATCGACGACGGGTTCGCCGCCGTGCGCGCCCGCGGCGAGGGTGCGGTCGACGCGTGGGCCGACGCCGTGGCCGCCGAGCTGCCCGCGGAGGTCGTCTACGCCGGCATCTCGCTCGGCGTCATGCCCGCCCAGCGCCTCGCGCAGACCCGGCCCGGCGCGGCCGGTGCGCTGCTCCTCGAGGCGTGCGCCCCGGCATCCGCCTTTGCCGACCGGTGGCCGGCGAGTGTCCCGGTGCAGGTGCACGGGATGGAACGCGACCCGTTCTTCGGGCTGGAGGGCGACGTCGACGCCGCCCGCGAGCTCGTGGCGCAGGCCGACGACGGCGAGCTGTTCGTCTACCCCGGCGACGTGCACCTGTTCACCGACTCCTCCCTCCCGGCGTACGACGAGTCGGCCACGGCGCTGGTGGTCGAGCGGGCGCTGGCCCTGCTGTCCCGCGTCTGACTCGTCGTTCACGCTAATGCAACCTTAGGGTTGCGCTTGTCCTGATCGTTGTGCAACCATTGAGTTGCACAGACCGGACGGGTGCCAACCCTCAGTCCGGTCGGACCACACCGAGAGGAACGATCATGACCACCACCAGCAACAGCCAGGCGTCCGTCGTCGACACCGGCACCTTCACCGTGCGCCGCACCGTCCACATCGCCGCCCCCGTCGAGAAGGTCTGGGCCGCGGTCACCGAGGCCGAGCACATCTCCCGATGGTTCGGCCGCGCCGAGATCGCCGGCCGCGGGGTGGGCGCCACGGGCACCCTCACCTGGCCCGACCACGGGCCGATCCCGCTGCGCGTCGAGGCCTTCGACGAGCCGCGCACGGTCTCCTACCGTTGGAGCAACGACGACGCGCTCGGCACCCCGCCGACCGAGCTCGACGTGGAGCACTCGACGGTGTTCACCTTCACCCTCGAGCCCGTGCCGGACGGCACCCGGCTCACCGTGGTGGAGTCCGGGTTCGACGCCACCTCCGACCCGATCGCCAACCTCGAGGACCACCGCGCCGGCTGGGACGCCGAGATCGACAAGCTGGTCGCGCTGCTCGAGAGCGGCTCGTGACGACCGGGACGATGGTTCCCGTGTTCGCCGCACTCGGGGACGAGACGCGGTGGAGCGTGCTGGCCGCGCTCGGCGAGGGGGACGCCTCGGCATCCGCCCTCGCCGGGCGCCTGCCGGTGAGCCGTCAGGCGATCGCCAAGCACCTCGCCGTGCTGCAGGAGGTCGGCCTCGTCGAGCCGGTGCGCGTCGGGCGCGAGGTGCAGTACCGCGTGCTCGGCTCGCAGCTGCGGGCCACCGCAACCCGGCTCGACGCGATCGGCACCGAGTGGGAGCGTCGACTCGCAGCGATCAAGGAGATCGCCGAGAACCTGTAGGGCTGGGTGGATCCACCCGCCGCGATGCCGCTGACGCTGCCCCATCCGCGCCTCGGTACGTCACACTCCTTGGTGTGACGGTGGAGTCCAGGCGGGCAGCCGAGGTGCCGACCGGCGCCGCGCCTCGGGCCCGGCGCCGGATCCTTCCGCCGCCGGTGTGGCGGTTCGCACCACGGCGGCTGATGCACGACGCAGTCACCCTGACCCTGATGCTCGGCGTGCTGACCATGCTGGCGCTGGCGGCCGCCGCAGGTCCGCTGTACGCCGAGGCGGTGTCGGATGCCGCGGTGCGCCTCGCGCTGGAGTCGGTGCCCGCAGGTGCCGCCGCCAAGGTCGCCCCCGTGGTGCGGCTCAACGGCGGCATCGACCCCGAGAGTCCACAGTGGACCGACATGCTGCGGTCCCTCGAGGGGATCCCGGGCGTGGGACCGGCTCGGGTCACCACTCAGAGCATCTCCACCGAGCTGCACCCGAAGCTCTTCTTCGACCCGGTCGGGCCGGTCGTCAGCGGCGAGCAGGGCAGCGCCCCGGTGCGGCTGTTCGGCGTCGACGACCCGGCCGCCCGGCTGGTCGTCGTCACGCAGGCCGCGGGCGGCGGCGAGGGCGTGTGGCTGCCCGAGCCGGTGGCCCGGTCGACGGGCGTCGCCGCCGGCGACAAGGTGCAGGTGCAGCTGTCCGGGCTCCCCGAGGCGGCCACGACCACGACGCAGGTGCTCGGCACCTACGCCGTGCAACCCGACGGCCGCACCCCCCAGTCACCCCCCGGCGAGCGGATCTGGGCCGACCTCGGGGTCGAGGCGTTCCCCTCCGACGCCCGGGAGCCGACGCAGCCGGCCCACCTCGCGGTCGCCGACCTCGCCACGACGGCCGCCCTGGCGAAGCAGACCGGCGACGAGCTGCTGTGGTCTGCCCAGGCCACGCTGACCGACCCCACCCCCCGGCTGGCCCAGCTCCACCGCACGGCGGATGCCGTCAGCCTCCAGCGTCGGTTGCTCATCGCGCGCTCCGAGCTGGCCGACGACCCGGTGGCGCTACGCCCCTCGATCGTGAGCGGCGTGGAGGACATCGCCGACCGTGCCGACGTCCTGTCGTCGGCCGCCCAGCGGGGGGCGGCCGTGACGACCCGGGTCGGCATCGCCCTGTCACTGGCGCTCGTCGTGGCCGCGGCGGGGTACTCGATGGGGCGCCGCCGCCACGAGGTGCAGCTGGCTGCGGGGACCGGTCGACGGCCCGTGTCGGCCGGCCTGCTGTACGCCGTTGAGCTGCTCCCGGTGGCGGTGGTCGCGGGAGTGACCGGCTGGGTCGCGGCCCGGGGAGTGGTGGCCGTGACGGTCGGCTCCAGCACACCGACCCGCTCGGTGCTCAGGTCGGCTGGCCTCTGGAGCGCGGGCGCGGTGATCGCCGCCCTCGCGGCATCCGCCGCCGCCGCCGCCGTGGCCACCCGGCTGGAGACCCGGCGCCTCGAGGGTCGCCCGGAGGTTCGCCTGCCGTGGGTGCTGGTGCTCGTCGTGGTCGCGGCCTCGGCCACCGCCGGCCTGCTGACCCGTCCCCCGGCGGCCGGGGACACGCTCGGCCCGCTCGACCTGCTCGTCCCTCCCCTGGTGGTCGCCGCGGTCGCCGCGGTGGGCTCGCGGGCGTTCTTCGCCGCCCTGCGTCGCGCCCGCACGGCATCCCGACCGCCCAGCCGGCGCACGGTCGTGACCTGGCTCGCGCGCCGCCGGCTGCAGGCACCTGACCGCGGCCGCGAGGGGGCCACCACGATCGCGGCGACCGGCCTGGCGATGCTCGCGTTCTCGCTCGCGTCGCTGGCCTCCCTGCACAGCACCGTCGAGGACCGTGCGGCCGTGGCGGCCGGGGCGGCGACGGTGAACCGGGTGGAGTCCTCACGCCAGCTCGACCCGGACGTGGCCCAGCAGGCCGCCGAGCCGAAGGACGGCAGCCCGCTCAAGATCAGGGACATCCCGGCCGCTCGCAACCCGGTGCTGCCGGCAGGGCAGTCGATGGTCTGGCGCGGCAGCACCTCGGTGGCCGGCAGCGAGGACGGTGTCCACCTGCTCATCGTCGACCCCGCCCGGTTCGCCGCGGCTGCGGCCTGGGGCTCGCCGGGTGGCCCGGTCGCGGCCGGCCGGGCGCTGCTCCCCGCCCTCGCCGCCGACGATGCCGTGACGGCCGCGACCATCCGCCGCAACGGGCTGCCATCGCCCGTGCCGGTGCTGCTCGTCGGGTCCGTGGGCGAGCTCGACCTCGGGGTCGGCTCGACCGTCACCGTCGACACGCTGAACGACCCCGTGCGCCTGGAGGTGCGTGGCGTCCTCGACGCGTTCCCCGGCGCCGGCACCGGGCCGCCCACGCTCGTGGTGCCCGCCGACAGCTTCTTCGCCTCCCAGCTCAACAACGACCCGCGGCTGCGCCCCCGCGCCGGCACCCCCCGCAACCGCCCGGTCGAGTTCCAGACCTACCTGTGGTCGGCCTCGGCAGTGGGTGCGGCCGAGACCCTGGCGGCCCACGCCGTGACCCCCGACCTCACGGCCACCCTCGCGCAGGAGCGCGCGACACCGGTCTACGTCGCCGCTGCCCAGGCTCGCCGCTACCAGATCGCTCTCGGGCTGGTCTTCGGCGTGGTCGGGGTGGCGGCGGTCGCGCTCGCCGCGGTGCGGTTGGCCCGGCGGTCGCCCGCCGCCGACCGGATGCTGGCCTGGACGGGCGCGGGGCGGCACGCGCCCGGCCGAGCCCGCGCCCTGGAGGTCGCCGTCGGGATCACGCTGAGCTGTGCGTTGTCGGCCCTGGCCCTGCTGGCCCTGCGGCCACTCGCCCAGCTCCTCCTCGAGCCGGGCGACGGGCGCACCCCGCCTGCCGCCCTCGCCATCCCGGGGTCGGCCCTGCTCGCCGCGGCCGCCTGGCTGGCGGCGGCGGCGCTGGCCGCCGCTGTCGGCATGGCGCTCGCGGCGTCGTCGCAGTCGACGGTGGAGGTGCTCCGTGGCGAGGACTAGCCCAGCTCCTTTCTCCCCCAACGGTTCCGGTTCGGCGGCCACCGTGTCCGGGCTGGTGAAGATCTACCCGACCGCCACCGGCGAGACCCATGCGCTGCGCGGGGTCGACGCCGAGTTCCACGAGCACACGGTGACGGCGCTGACCGGGCCGTCGGGCAGCGGCAAGTCGACCCTGCTCGCCCTGCTCGCGCTGCGCGACCGCCCGAGCGGCGGCGACGTGACGATCCTGGGCCGCAACGCCTCGTCGCTGCGCACCCGCGAGCGCCGGGCGCACAGCCGACGGGTGATCGCGTGGGTGCCGCAACGGCCCACCGACGGCGTGTACCCGCACCTGACCGCGGCCCAGAACGTGGAGCAGGCGGCCCGGTGGCGCGGGGCGTCGCCAGATGCCGAACGCGGCCTCCTCGAGCGGCTGGGGCTGGAGCAGGTGGCCACGGTCGCGGCATCCCGACTCTCCGGTGGTGAGCAGCAGCGGGTCGCGTTGGCCTGCGCCTGCGTCGGTGCGCCGCGGCTGATCCTGTGCGACGAGCCGACCGCCGAGCTCGACGAGGACACCGCAGCCCTGGTGATGCGTGAGCTGCGCACCGTCGCCGCCGGCGGGAGTGCCGTCGTCATCGCCACGCACGACCCGGGCGCGATCGCGGCCAGCGACCGGGTGGTCGCCCTTCGCCACGGCGTGATGTCGACCGAGCAGTGGGGCGCCACCACCGCCCGGGCGACCATCGACCCGGCGGGGCGGGTGCAGCTGCCACCGGACGCCCTCGAGCTCTTTCCGAACCGGCGGGCCGTCATCCGACTCGACGGCGACCGCGTCGTGCTCGAGCCGACCGGGGAGGAGTCATGAGCGACGTCGTCCGGGAGGTCGCGGGCGCTGGTGGGCGCCCCCGTGAGGATGCCGTCGTGCTGGTCTCCGGCGTGACGCACGGCGAGCGCGCACCCGGCATCCCGATCCTGTCCGACGTGTCGATGTCGGCCATGCCGGGCGAGGTGGTGGTGATCGAGGGGCGGTCCGGGTCGGGCAAGTCGACCCTCTGCCAGCTGATCGCCGGGCTGGAGGCCCCCGACCACGGTCGGGTCCTCGTCGGGGGCGTGGCGGCGGTGTCGGTACGCGACTGGGCCCGGCTGGCGCTGCTCCCGCAGCGGCTCGGCCTGCCGGCCGAGCTGACGGTCGCGGAGAACGTGAGCCTGCCCTGCTGGGTGCGGGGGCTGCCCGGGCGGCCCGAGCTGATGGAGGCCTTCGACCTCACCCACCTGGCCGACAACCTGACCGGGCAGGCGTCGCGCGGCGAGCAGCAGCGGGTGGCGATCGCCCGGGCCGCCGCCCTGGGCCCGGTCGTCATCGTGCTCGACGAGCCGACCTCGCACCAGGACGAGGCGCACGCCGACCTCGTCGCGCACCAGCTGCTCGAGCTGGCCCGCGCGGGCAGCGCAGTGCTCGTCGCCACCCACGACCCCCGGCTCGTGTCCGAGGCCGACCGGGTCGTGCACCTGCACGCCGGCCGCCACCGAGGCTCGCCGGTCGGCACATAGCCGCGTCGCGAAGACCTTCTCTACTTGGTGTTGCAAAGTAGTGGTACCTCGGGTTACTGTGTACTGGTTGTTGGTAACACTAGGTACTGGAGCCGTGATGGACGATCTCACCGAACTGTTGAAGGGCGTGCTGGAGGGAGCTGTGCTGCAGGTCCTGGCCCGTGGCTCGAACCATGGCTACGACATCGTCAAGGCCCTGAACCAGGTCGGCTTCACCTCCGTCGCGGAGGGCACGGTCTACCCGATCCTCATGCGACTGGAGAAGAAGCGCCTGGTCGAGGTCACCAAGGTCCGCTCCGAGCTGGGCCCACCTCGCAAGGTCTACAGCCTCAACGCCGATGGTCGCGCCGCACTGGACTCGTTCTGGTTGCGGTGGGACTTCGTCGCCACACGTATGCACTCGATCAAGGAGAACGAATCATGAAACGGGGTCCCATCGCCGCACTGAAGAAGATGCGGGACGACAAGCGGGAATGGCGGGCGCACGTCGCCCGCACCAAGAAGCTGCCACCGAGCTATCGGATGGTGATGGAGGAGATCGAGAAGTTCATGTGGAACTTCGCCTGGGACGAAACCATGGTCGCCACCTTCGACGACATCCTCGACCTGCTGGAGGAGGGCGCCGCCGCCGGCCGGCCCGTCCTGGAGGTGACCGGCGATGACGTCGCCGGCTTCGCGCAGAACGTCCTGGCCGAGATGCAGGCCCGCACCTGGCAGGGCAAGAAGGCCGAACAGCTGAACGCCCGGGTCCACGCCAAGCTCGACGAGGAGGAGTCATGACCGCCGCCATCCAGCTGACGGACATCACCAAGTCCTTCGGCACGCAGCGCGTGCTCGACGGCATCAGCCTCGAGGTGCCGGCCGGCAGCGTCTACGCGCTGCTCGGCACCAACGGCGCCGGCAAGACCACGACGATCTCGATCCTGACGACGCTGCTGGAGCCCGACTCGGGCACGGCCACCGTCGCAGGCCACGACGTCGCCACCGCGCCCGCCGCTGTGCGACAAGCGATCTCGATGACCGGGCAGAACGTCACGGTCGACATGGTCCTCACCGGCGTGGAGAACCTCGCCCTGATCGCCCGGTTGCGCCACGTCCCCGACCCGAAGCAGGTCGCCGCCGAGCTCATCGAACGCTTCGGCCTGGCCGACGCCGCCGACAAGCCCACCGCGACCTACTCCGGCGGGATGAAGCGCCGGCTCGACATCGCGATGTCCCTGATCGGCGAGCCGCAGGTCATCTTCCTCGACGAGCCGACCACCGGCCTGGACCCCGCCGGCCGGAGGGAGGTCTGGGACACGGTCGCGACCCTGGCCTCGACCGGCACCACGATCATGCTCACGACCCAGTACATGGAGGAGGCCGCACACCTGGCCGACACCATCGCCGTGCTGGCCAGGGGTCGGATCACGGCCTCCGGCAGCCACGACGACATCCTCGAGGTGGCCGGTGCGGCCGACCTGGAGTCCGCTTTCCTCGCCCTCACCGCCGAAGGAGCCCACTCATGAGCACCATGACGTACGCCGTCAGCGACACCGCTGCGCTGACCAGCCGGATGCTGAAGCACAACATCCGCTCGATCGACACGATCATGACCGTGCTCATCACGCCGATCATGCTGATGCTGGCCTTCGTCTTCGTCGTCGGCGGGGCCATCAGCATCCCCGGCGTGAAGTACGTCGACTACATCATGCCGGTCATCCTGCTGATGACCGTCGCGTCCGGGGTGGCCTACACGGCCTTCCGGGTCAACAACGACGTCACGTCCGGGATGTTCGCGCGGCTGCGCACCATGCCGATCGCCCGGGCGTCGATCCTGGGTGGCCACGTCGTCGCCTCGGTGGTCATCAACGCCGTCTCGCTTGTCATCGTCTTCGCCTTCGGCCTGCTCGTCGGCTACCGACCGAACGCCACGATGGGTGGCTGGCTGGCCACGCTCGGGCTGCTGCTGCTCACGCTGATCGCGTTCACCACCGTTGGGGTCGCCTTCGGGCTGACCTCCTCGACCGCCGAGGGCTCGTCGTTGTTCGCCTACCTGCTGCTCGGGCTGCTGTTCGTCTCGTCGGGGTTCGCCCCCACCTCCACGATGCCCAGCGGGCTGAGCGCGTTCGCCGACCACCAGCCGATGACACCCATCATCAACTCACTGCGCACCACCCAGCTCGGGCAGAGCGCCGGGGCGGACCTGTGGTTCGCCGCGGCCTGGCTGGTCGCCATCACCGTGGTCTTCGGGCTCCTCGCCCACCGCGCCAGTGGCCGCCCCCCGAAGGCAGTCGCCTGACGCTCGCGCCGGTGGTTACTCGCAGGCCACGCCGTCGCCATCACGGTCGAGCGTGCGCGAGTAGCCGGGCTGGCCGACACGTAGCGGAGCCGCCCCAGCGGCCCGCACGGCGGCGCAGTTCGCGTAGTACGTGCTCGAGGGGGCCTCGGGCGCCGGCACGGGCGCGGCCCGCTTCGTGGGCAGGGCAGCAACCGTGGGGGCCGTGCCGGGGTCGGGCAGGCGGGTGCCGGGGCACGCGGACAGCACCCTGACCATGGCATCGCGCTCGGCGGCGGTGACCCACAGCTGGTACTTGACCTTCACGGCCACCTGTCGCGCGACGTACTGACAGCGGTAGGACCGGTTCGGCGGCAGCCAGGTCGCGGCATCCCCATCGCCCTTGGAGCGGTTGGCCCCGGCGTCGACCGCCAGGAGGACCAGGGGGTCGTTGGCGAACGCCAGGCGCTTGCCGGCCGGCCACGTGGCGGCCCCCTTCTGCCAGGCGTCCGAGAGGGCGACCACGTGGTCGATGTCGATCTCGCTGCCCCCGCCGACGACGAAACGGATGCTCCTACCGGTGTACGGGTCGGGTGCGCGGGTGCCGGCGAGGACCTTGCACGAGTTCTTCATGTCCCGGTCGGTGAGGTCGCGGCGGAGGATGTCGTTGCGGGTGTCGCAGCCGTTGCGGTCGGTGTCGAACCAGGCCTGCCCGAACTGGTCTCGCGAGTACCCGGTCTTCGGGGCGCGGCCCTTCACGGTCAGCGCATCGGCGGCGGCGAGCGCGGTGCCCTTGGCCGCCTTGGTCGGCGGCGTCGGGTGCGAGGTGGCCGACGGCGTCGGGCTCGGGGTCGGGGTCCCGGCCGCGGTCGCGGTCGGGGTGGGGGCGACCGATGACGACGGGCTCGCCACGGCCGGTGAGGGCGAAGCGATCTCGGACGAGAGTGCATGCGTGGGAGCCTGGTCCTGCGGGTCTGCGGTGGCTCCTCCGACGACGGCGAGCGCGATCGCGACGCCCAGGATCGCCACGAGGCACAACCCGCCCCAGCCGATCCAGGTGGCGACTGCGCGGCGAGCGGGTGTCGTTGCGGGCGCACCCGTCCAGCGGGATCCGTCCCAGTACATCTGCCGGCCATCCGGGGTGGGATACCACCCGGCTGGAGCACTCATCTGACCTCTTCATCCGTGGCGCTGCGCAGCTCGCAGAGCAGTCCGGACGCTAGTCACCGCGGGCGCGTGCCGTGGTCACTTCCGGACCACACTGTCCGAACAGCCGATCGCACGGCTGCCGCACGTGTCGCGCACCGGAGCGACCCCTCACGCGTCGCGGGCCGTACGTTTCTCCACGTCGGCAACGCGCGGTCGCCGGCATCCGACGCAGGCGCGAGGAGGCAGCCGTGGGTGACGAGCCAGGACGGCAGAACGTGCGGTTCCCCGGTGGTGACGGCGAGGCCTTCGGTTACCTTCGGGTGCCCCGGTCGGGCTCGGGGCCCGGTGTCGTGGTGATCCAGGAGTGGTGGGGCCTGACGACCCACGTGGTGAGCATCGTCGAGCGACTGGCCGAGGCCGGGTTCGTCGCCCTCGCCCCGGACCTCTACGGCGGCTCGACGACCCACGACTCCGCCGAGGCGGCCGCGCTCCTCAAGCGCCTGCCGGTGGAGCGGGCCGTCGAGGACCTCGCTGGAGCGGTGGACTACCTCGTGGGCCTGCCCGCTGTGACGAGCTCGACGGTCGGCGCGATCGGGTTCTGCATGGGCGGTGGCTTCGTCTTCGCCCTCGCCGCGCGACGGCCCGACCTGGTCAGTGCCGCCGTGCCGTTCTACGGCCTGCCGCGCGACGAGTCGATCGTGCCCCGCATCCGAGCCGCGGTGCAGGGCCACTTCGGCCTCGAGGACCGTGGCATCCCGGTGGAGCGTGTCCGGTCGGTGTTCGCGGCCCTGGACGAGCGATCGGAGCCGGCGCCGGCGGAGCTGCACCTGTACCCGGCCGGTCACGCGTTCCTCAACGACGAGAACCTCATCGGAACGTACGACCCGGAGTGCGCGGCGCAGGCGTGGTCGCGGGCGGTCCACTTCCTCACGCAGCACGTCCGCCAGTCGGTGTGACGTGCCGGGGCGCGCCTGACAACATGCAGTTGGACAGCCGAGTCCGCCCGTGCGCAGCCGGGTCGTGCTCGATACAGGCCTCCGCCGGATCGACTGCATGTCACCAGAGGCACTCCCCGGCATCGCGGGCGACGCGATGAGCACGAGCACTGCAGCTGAGCCACAGATAGGCTCACAGAGCATGGACATGCTGAAGGGCGAAGAGATCGCCGAGGCCAAGCTGACCGACTGGCGCAAGCTGGCCCAGGGACTGCACGCCCGGTTCCTGGTCGACGACTTCGGTACCGGCGCACGGTTCGTCGCCGCGGCGGGAGAGGCGGGCGACGCGCTGGGACATCACCCGAGCGTGTCGATCGGCCAGGGGTACGTCGACCTCAAGCTGGTCACCGCCGACGCCATCTACCGCGACGACGAGGGGACCGAGTACGTCGTCGAATGGCCGACTCAGCAGGACGTCGACCTCGCCCGCCGGATCTCCGAGATCGCCGCCGACCACCGGCTCGACGCCGACCCGGCCTCGGTCAGCGTCATCGAGCTCGGCCTCGACACGGCCCACTCCGCGACCATCGCCCCGGTGTGGGCCGCCCTGCTGACCGGGGACGCCGAGGCCCAGGGCCGCGGGACCCCCGGGGACGAGATCCGGGACGCCACGGGACGGGTACCGAACCTGTGGTTCGGGGACACCGACGAGCACAAGACGCCGCGCCAGCGGTTCCACGTCGAGGTCTATGTGGCGCCCGAGGTGGCCGAGCAACGAATCGCCGCCGCCGTCGCCGCGGGTGGGACCGTCGTCGATGACAGCGACGCGCCGTCGCTCACCGTGATCGCCGACCAGGACGGCAACACGGGAGTCCTGTGCGTCGCCGAGACCCCAGCGACGAAGGACTGAAAGGCCGACTCGGGCGCCCGAGCCCGGTCCGCCGCAGTCGAGACCAACGCACCTGACTTTTCTCGGCCCGGGTGTCGCATTCGTCGCTCCCCCTTCGTGGTGTTTTCAGAGGCAGCCACGACCCGAGAAGAGGACACCATGCGCACCCTGTACGTCACCGAGTTCATCTCCCTGGACGGCGTCGTCGAGGCGCCCGGCGGCGAGGAGGGCTACCGGCACTCCGGCTGGACCTTCGACATCGAGGAGGACCCGGCCCGCTACGAGTTCAAGGCCGAGGAAACCTTCGCCACCGAGACCCTGCTGCTGGGCCGAACGACGTACGAAGGGTTCGCCGCTGCCTGGCCCGAGCGCGACGGCGACTTCGCCGACAAGTTCAACGCCATGGAGAAGGTCGTCGTGTCCACCACGCTGAACGACCCCACCTGGCACAACACCACCGTCGTTCGCGACCTCGACGCAGTCCGCGCCCTCAAGGAGGGCGACGGAGGATCCATCGGGGTGCACGGCAGCCCGACGCTCGCGCGAGCCCTCCACGACTCAGGCCTCGTCGACCAGTGGAACCTCATGGTGTTCCCAGTGATTCTCGGCAGCGGCAAGCGGCTCTTCCCGACCGACACCGAGGACAAGCAGACGCTCACCCTGCGCGAGACCCGCACGTTCACCAACGGCATCCAGCTCAACATCTACGAGACCAGGCGCTGAGCCAGGACGAGACGTGCCCGAAGGGACCAGGCGCTCCGGATGCCGGACGGAGCGAAGGCCCCGACCGCGCATCCGCAGGTCAGGGCCTTCATCCTCTGTCTCAACACAGAGCGCGCCCCGGGTCCACGGAACCAGGAAGAGTAGGGCGTCCGCAGTTGCCGCTAGTAGTGCGCGGTCGGGCCGTCTTGATGTGCGCCCACTTTGTGGCGGGTAGCGGGATTCCCGCAGCTGCACGTGCTTCCCGAATCGACGCCCACCTGGGTCACGGCACGGCTACGCTGCACACCGGCGCGATTCGGCCAGCAGGATGGGAGCCTGCCGGCCGCCATCCGCACACTGAGCTTCAACACCTGGCCGCACGACGTGCGACGGTCCGATTAGCCCAATGATAGAAGCGAGCCACGATGACCCAGGACAGCACGAGCATTCCCCCCGGCACCACGCCGGAACCCTCTGCGTCGGCACCCGATGAGGTGATTGCTCCTACGAATGCTGCGGCCCTGGTCCCCGCTCCTGCGCCCGCATCGCCGGAAAGGCGGGATGTCAGCGGTACCGGGCCTCAGGGCAAGACCCGCAGTCCGATTGGAGGATGGTTGCTCCTGATCCCGACCTTCGGCATCTACTACCTGTTCTGGTACCACCACATCAACCGGGAACTGCGCGACTACGACCCCTCGGTGAGGGTCAAGCCCGGCTTGGCCGTCCTGTCACTGTTCATCCCCATCGTTGGGCTCGTCAGCATGTACAACACAGGCGATCGAATTCGGCAGGCACAAACCACCTCCGGTGTGTCACCTGAGGCGTCTGGGCTTCTGGGCCTGCTGGGGTCGATCATCCTTGCCCTGAACGTTCCCTATTACAGCGCCCAGCTCAACCGTGTGTGGCAGGCCTGACACTGGGGTGCCCCAGCACTGATCAAGCAGCAGCGACAACGACTGAGGGTCCTGCCTTCACTCTCATGCCGCGATCCGCGCCGTTGAGCCGAGCGCGGTCGGACCGTAGGACGCAAGGGTCGGATGCTGCCGGGTGATGGCGAGTCAGGAAGGTCCGGCCCCGCCGTCGCGCACTTCCTGCTCGACCGTCTTGACGCACTCGAGAAGGTTCCTGGACTCGGGGAACTCTCGACACAGCACCTGCAACCGGATCGGACCCCACCTCCGACGTCGCACCTTCACCACGTTGGTTCGAGACGTGACGCCAGCGAATGTGCTCCAGATCCCATAGATCACGGCGCTGGGAATGTCGATGCCAGCGTTGCCCTGCGACCACAAGGAGACACCACGAGGGCCGCCAGCGATCGAGTAGTGCTCGCCGTCGGACTCGAAGTCCTTCCAGAGGACGCGACCTCCGCTGTGCCAGCCGTCTTCGAGTTCCTCCACACGCAAATCGTGGCATGACCCGGACCGCCGCCGATCCACGATCGCCGCTGACCGGGTCACAACGTGATGACAAAGCGCCCGCTCAAGCAGCAAGCAGTCAGGGCAGGAAGCGGCCGGGGCGGCCGACCTGTGGCTGCTGCATCCGGCGATGTGCGTCCATCACACCGTGGCGCACGGCCAAGCGAATGATGAAGTAGCCGGCCACCTGCTCGGTCCCGGTCGTCGAGCACCTCTGTCCGACCGAACGGAACCGCCCGTGGATCGGCAAGAAGGGCCTCGCCGTGGCTGGCGTCACGCTCTTCGCGGTGTTCCGTTCGCCTAGGGCGAGTTCGACTCGCTGCCTCCCGCCTGGCTGCTGGTCGCCTCCTCCGGTTTGTGCGTCGCGCTGATCGCCGCTGCGTTCGTTGCGCCTCGCCCATCAGGAGCCCGGACTGCGAAGACCCGATCGCGTCGGCGCACACGCTGGCTGGGGTGAGCGGTCGCCATGGCCGCTCGGAGTCGCGATCGGCGTTGCCCCGGTAGTAGTGGGCGTGGTCCTTGTCCGGCGTCTGGGCAGCGGCGACCCCTTCGCGCCAGATGCGGTTCTGGCCGTCGTCGGCCTGGTCGCCCACCACCTCTTCGTCGGCGCGTTTCTTTCCTTTGTAGCGGGGGGACCATCCGGCCTGCCGCGGTCCCGGACATCGGACGCGACGAAGCCGTCTTTCAATGATTGTGACTCGCGCGTCGATGTCCCCGCAGGGGGGTTAACCCCACCCTCAACTCGGGGGACGTCCGCGCATCAGATGCCGGGAGACTCCAGTGACCGGCCGCTCGCTCGCTTCGACACTTGATGCATGACCGCTTCCACCACCCCCACTCGTGCTCGCCCCACCACGGAGCCCCGCGAAACGGCCGATGCGGGCAGCGCGACCGGCCGACTGGCGGCTGCCGCAGCGCGCGGCGCCCAACGGCGCCCCAAGACGATCATCGCCGTCTGGCTTCTGCTCGTCGTCGCATGCATCTTCATGGGTGCCTCGGCCGGGACCAAGTCTCTGACGAACGTGCAGTCCGAGGTCGGGCAGTCGGCCAAGGCCGATGCCCTGCTGCAGCGCGAACAACTGCGTCACCCCGCGTCCGAAAGCATCCTCATCACCGCCGCGACACCGAGTGCAGCCACGGCCGCCGCCGCCGACCTAACAGAGCGAGCAGCCGCCCTGCCCCAGGTCGCATCGGTAACCGGACCAGCGCAGTCTCGAGCGTTGATCGCTGACGGCGGCCGCGCTGTACTCGTCCAAGTCCAGCTGCGCGGCGACCCTGACAAGGCGCAAGACCAGGTCGGCGGCCTGCTGGCACTCGATACACGCGTCGAACAGGCACACCCCGGAACCGTCCTGCGTGAAGCTGGCGATGGCACGCAGACCAAGGCGATCAACGACCTGATCAGCAAGGACCTGAGCCACGCCGAGCTGATCGCACTGCCGATCACGTTGGTGATCCTGGTTCTGGCGTTCGGGGCACTCGTCGCGGCGTGTGTGCCGCTGGTTCTCGGCATCACCGCGGTCGCCGGCGCCATCGGTGCGCTCGGTCTCGTCTCACACCTCGCGCCGAACAGCGAATCGACCTCGGCCATTGTCGTCCTCATCGGCCTAGCGGTCGGAGTCGACTATTCACTGTTCTATGTGCGCCGTGAACGAGAGGAACGACGCCGGGGCCACGGGCCTGCGCGGCAGCGCGGCAAGGCCACGTCCGACTCTGCACTCGAGGCCGCCGCATCCTCCGTGGGCCGCGCGATCCTCATCGCTGGACTCACCGTGATCGCAGCTCTGGCCGGCTTGCTGCTCACCGGTGCCGGTGACTTCCTCTCCATCGGTCTGGGCACGATCCTGGTCGTCGCTCTCGCCGTCGTCGGTTCGCTGACGGTGCTGCCCGCCATGCTCGCCCTCCTCGGCGACCGGGTTGACCGCGGCCGCATCCCCGGTCACCGCCGCCGCAGCGCGGCTCGCGACCGCCGCCAGCTTCGGGCCGGCCGCGCCACGGGCGCGTGGGCAGCACTCGCCCGCGGCGTCACCCGCCGTCCCCGCCTGGCTCTGCTCGGCTCGGTCGTCGTGCTCGGCGCCCTCGCGGTCCCGATGTTCGGTATGCACACAGGCGACCTGCAATCATCCGATCTGCCTCCGAACCTGCCTGTGGTTCAGGCCGTCAACGCAATCGAAGGGACGTTCCCCGGCGCCCCCCAAGACGCGGAGCTCGTCGTGACCGGGCACAGCCTCGGGAATCCGACGGCACGCGCCGGCCTGGCCAAGCTCGGTCATCGCGCACTGGCCACCACCGGTGGACGCGGCAATGTCACCGTCGCTGTCTCGGCCGACGGCACCCTCGCTCGCGTCGACGTGCCAATGCCCGACGTCAGCCCCTCCGCGGCCAAAACCACGGTCGACCAGCTGCGCGGAGACGTCGCCCGCAGTGCCACAACGGTCGTCGGGGTCAGCTCACCAGCATTGGTCACGGGGAACGTCGCTTCCAGCTTGGACTACTCGCACCGGATGAGCCAGGTGACGCCAGTGGTGATCGGCTTCGTACTGCTGCTCGGCTTCCTGCTGCTGCTGCTGACGTTCCGCGCACCGCTACTGGCGGCATCGATGATGCTGCTGAGTCTGCTGTCGGTCGGGGCGGCCTACGGAATCCTCACCGCGGTCTTCGAGCACACGTGGGCCGAGCACCTGCTCGGATTCCACTCGACCGGCCGGATCATCAACTGGCTCCCACTGTTCATGTTCGTGGTGCTCTTCGGTCTGTCAATGGACTACACCGTGCTCATCCTCGAACGCATCCGTGAGGCACGGCTGAGCGGTCTGACTCCGCGCAAGGCCGCTGCCGAAGGTGTCGCGGCGACCGCCGGCACCGTGACCAGTGCCGCGATCGTCATGGTGGCCGTGTTCTCCATCTTCGCCACCCTCGGCGTCATCACGTTCAAACAGCTCGGAGTCGGCCTTGCCGCGGCGGTGCTGCTCGACGCGACTCTCGTGCGCGGTGTCGCACTGCCCGCCGTCGTGGCCGTACTCGGAGAACGTGGCTGGCGCATCCGGGGGTGCAAGGATGCGGAGGTGGCAACAAGCACCGAGAAGGTCGCAGCATGAGTGCCGGCCACGTTCCGCCCGGACCCGTCCCGCATGGCGCAACACGCCGTCCAGCGACGTCGCCGTTTGCATTCTCGATCGCCCTCGCCGTACTTGTCGTGCTGGCCAGCACGGTGATTTGGGCGGCTAGTGGGGCCGGCTACTTCTGGCCCTGTTGGGTGTTCCTCGGCTGTGGGGTCGTGTTGGCCCCCTTCCTTTGGTGGAAGCATCTCGGTGCCCGGCCGAACACTGCACGCACACGCGTGTGGTGGCATCTGGACGTCAGTGCCACCACCGCAGTGGTCCTGGTGCTGATCTGGGCCTTCATCGGCGCGGCCGGCTGGTGGGTGTTGTGGTCGGTCTTGGGACTCGCCCTTCTCCTCGGGCTGCATGCACTCATCGACCTGCGCTCAGAGGTGCCCCAGCTGCAGACCCGCGAACTGCAAGAACGAGTTGACACGCTCAGCCGCACACGTCGTCAGGCGGTCGATGCCCAGGCGGCCGAGTTGCGTCGCATCGAACGCGATCTGCACGATGGTGCCCAGGCTCGCCTCGTCGCGTTGACCATGCAACTCGGTCGCGCCGAGGCCGCACTCGCCCACGACCCCGAGGCCGCCGCACTGGTACGTGCTGCGCGAGAGGAGGCCACCGTCGCCATCCAGGAGCTGCGCGCTCTTGCTCGTGGCATCGCGCCACCGGTGCTCGCGGATCGAGGTCTTGTCGCGGCCGCCCAGTCGCTGGCCGATCGCGGACACGCCTCGCTGGTAGTGAGTGCCGACAACGACGGCGAGCGAGTTCCGCCGGCCGTTGAGAATGCCGCCTACTTCGTGATTGCGGAGGCACTGACCAACGTCGCCAAGCATGCGCCCGGTGCCAGCGCGCGAATCGAGCTTGCACTACAGCCGAACATCCTGATCGTCGATGTCACAGATGACGGCCCGGGTGGCGCGGACCTGACGGGCAGCGGCCTCGAAGGCTTGCGCGCACGCGTCGAGGCCCTCGATGGCACGCTGACCTTCAGCTCGCCCGACGGCGCAGGCACCCACCTGCACGCGGAACTGCCATGCGCGTAGTCATCGCTGAAGACCACGCCCTGCTGCGGGAGGGACTCGTCGCTCTACTCAACGGCGCCGGGATCGACGTCGTTGCCACCACTGACACCGGTCCGGGGCTACTGGACATCATCACCGAACAAGACCCCGACCTCGCGATCATCGACGTACGGCTGCCACCGGACTTTGCCGACGAAGGCATCCGCGCAGCGATCGCCGCGCGCGCCGCGCACCCTGCGCTGGGCACGTTGATTCTGTCGCAGTACGTCGAACCCGTGTACACCGCCGAACTGCTCGACTCACCCGGAGGCGGTGTCGGCTACCTCCTCAAAGAGAGGGTTAGCGATGTCACCGAGTTCGTCGACGCGCTGCATCGCGTCGCGGCTGGCGGCACCGCGCTCGACCGTGAGGTCGTGATCGAACTCGTCGGAACACGGTCCGCCACCGGCAACAGCCAGCTCGACGCACTCACCCCCCGCGAACGTGAGACTCTCGCGCTGATGGCCGAGGGCCGCACCAACGCGGGCATCGCCAAGGCGATGGTCGTGTCAATCGGCGCCGTCGAGAAGCACATCTCGAATATATTCGCCCGGCTCGATCTACCGGACACGGATGACGATCACCGCCGCGTCCTCGCGGTACTCACCTATCTCCGCGGCACGGGCTGACAGGCTGTTGAGAAGTCGGCGACATTCGAGATGGCTTGCCTCACAACTCGCCCACTAGGTTCACCGGTCGCCGCGCGCTGACCGGTAGGCCCGGGATCCACATGCTGACCTGGCCGTCCTCAGCTATCCGGACCTGCGGGTCGACGGGGCAGAGCGCCATCCGTGCCTGCTGGTCGTCCTCGTCTCGGACCTCACGCAGGTCCACAGGGTAGCGCGCGCTCCCGACCGTTCCACGAGCTTTCGTCCTGTCCGGCCCCCCGTTCTTCGGTCCATCTTGCTTGAGAGTCTGGGACCAAGTGAGAGGACTGGTTTGAGGTGATGGCTGCAGCGAAGAGGTATTCGGCGGAGCAGATCGTGGCCAAGCTGAGAGAGGCGGAGAAGCTCCAGGGGCAGGGGGCGACGGTCGCGGGGGTGTGTAAGAAGCTCGGGGTCAGCGAGCAGACGTTCTATCGGTGGCGCACCAAGTACGGGGCGTTGAAGGAGGACGAGGCGCACCGGGCCGAGCAGGCCCTGGACATCTCGATGCTTCGAGACTTGAGCAAGGGAAACAGGGCGGATGGTGAGAAGGTTTCACTTACGAAGTGGCCCTTCGAGAGAGCGCGGATCAGAGCCGTAGTAGCTCCAACCCTCCACTCCCGCAGGAGCCTTCGTGCTTCACGACGCGCCCAACACCAAACCCGGTCGGTGGATCAGGGCTCAGTAGGCGCGGGCTACTACTGCGATGACTTCGGGGTTGTCTTCGCTTGTCGGCACCGAACCGTCGGGCAGGGTGAGGCAGCGGACGGTGATGGCCGACTTGGCCAGCTGCGCCTCGCCCTCCACCCCCAGCGTCGCCCACGGGATGGTCGCCCAACCGGTCTTCGCCGCCTCGGCCGCGTCGTCGACCGTCGCCACAGCGACAGTGCGCTCGTCCCTGAAAGCGAGCGCAGCGGCATACATCGCGTCGTGGTCGGAATCGAGCGCGGCGGTCACCCCAGGCACGATGCCGGCCAGGGCGACACTCGTCTTGCCGCCAGCGATGCGACGGGCCACGGTCACCGCGCCCTCGGCAAGCTCACGCGGGCCGACCTCGATGCGGATCGGGATGCCCTTCAGCTCGGCATCGACGGCGCGACGACCGAACGCGGTGTCGACGCGCACGTCAAGCTCAGCCCGAACCCCTTGTGCCACAAGGTCGCTCACGATCTGGCGAGCGGCCTCGACAACACCCTCACCGTCTTTGACCACCATCACGAGCACCTGGATCGGCGCCAGCCGAGGCGGCACCCGCAGACCGTTGTCGTCGCCGTGAGCCATGATCAGTCCGCCGAGCATGCGCGTTGACGACCCCCACGACGTGGTCCAGCACGTCTCCTGCTGACCCGACTCGGCGAGGTACTTGATGTCGAACGCCTTGGCGAAGTTCTGCCCCAGCTCGTGCGAAGTGCCCATCTGCAGGGCTTTGCCGTCGCGCATCATGCCCTCGAGAGCGAGGGTGTTAGTGGCGCCGGCGAAGCGCTCCGTGCGCGTCTTGCGCCCGAGCACGACGGGCATCGCGAGCATCTCGCGCATGAAGGTCGCGTAGACGTCTTCGTGGATCAGCTTGGCGTAGGCGCGGGCATCCTCTTCGGTGGCGTGAGCCGTGTGTCCCTCCTGCCAGAGGAACTCGGTGGTGCGCAAGAACACGCGCGGGCGCAGCTCCCACCGCACGACGTTGGCCCACTGGTTGAGCAGCAGCGGCAGGTCGCGGTAGCTCTGCGTCCACTTGGCCATGAACTCGCCGATGACCGTCTCAGAAGTGGGCCGGACCACGACGGGCTCCTCGAGCTGCTTGCCACCGGCGTGCGTGACGACCGCGAGCTCGGGGCTGAAGCCCTCGACGTGCTCGGCCTCGCGCCTGAGGTAGGACTCCGGGATGAACAGCGGGAAGTACGCGTTGCGGGCACCGGCGGCCTTGATGCGACGGTCCATGTCGGCCTGCATCCGCTCCCAGATGGCGTAGCCGTACGGCCGGATCACCATGGTGCCGCGCACCGGGCCGTTGTCGGCCAGTTCGGCCTTCGCTACCACGTCCTGGTACCAGCGGGGAAAGTCTTCGGACTGCGGGGTGAGCACGCTCTTGGCCATGCGCGCGATCCTACGGTCGAGGGCGTCAGTGGCCCCATCCAGCGCGAACCGCTGGCTCGAGCAGGGACGGTGGGCAACTGCACTGACGCGACGCAGACCTCTGCCAGTGCACCGTAGTCCCTCACCGAGACCACCTCTATCAACTCGTCGACCACAGACGGACATCCAGTACAGCCGTGGGGTGTTGCGCTCATCATTGCTTTTCGAGGGAAGCGTCCATTCATGTCGCGGATAGTGCACTTGGCTTGTTGCGTCGTCGGGCGGCTTTAGCCGTAGTGGTACCGGCAGGCGGCGATCCGGATCTCTTGGTCCACCAGCTTGTAGACGAGGCGGTGCTCATCAGTGATGCGCCGGGACCAGTAGCCGGCGAAGTCGTGCTTGAGCGCCTCCGGCTTCCCGATGCCCTCGTTGCCGTTGCGCTGGATGTCGGTCAGCAGCAGGTTGATCCGCTTGAGGACTCTGCGGTCCTGGGCTTGCCACCACAGGTAGTCCTGCCAGGCGTTCGCGTCCCAGACGAGCAGCACGTCAGTCGGCGTCGATCAGATCGTGCGGCTCGCCGTGGCCGGCCTCGAGGCGCTCCATGGCATCCAGCAGGCGACGCGCGTTGGTCGGCGAGCGCATCAGGTAGGCCGTCTCGCGCAGTGACTCGTAGTCCTCGAGCGAGACGATGACCACCGGGTCGTGGCCGGCGCGGGTGATGTTCCTCCTAGCCCGAAGTACGAAGAACTCTCCTCAGCCGCACACCTCTTGCACTCCGGGCCTCCCAAAGTCGTTGCCACGAAATGCTTCCCGTTCGAGTGGCCCCCAAGAACTCCCGCCAGGGCATCAGGAGGCAACCGAGTTCCTAGGGGCGGCAGATGGCGCGGAAGCGAAGCAGGCGGGGCCCAGGCCACGGCCACCGCCGGGCCAGGATGCAGTCCCCGCCGCCGAATCGGGCCGCCGAGGCCCGCGCAGCCGAGCAGCGGCACGACCAGTCGAGCGGCCCCACCACGGACCGAGGCAGGTGAACCCGGGCTGTTGTTCCGATCGGAGTTGCGAGGGAAGTTGCATTTAGACTCCCCACCCCCCGGGCCTCTAGCTCAGTGGGTAGAGGCCCGGACTTTGAAATCCGCCGGTCGTCGGTTCGAGCCCGACGAGGCCCACCAATTCCTCACGTCAGGGATGCGCCACCGCACATGACGATGGTCTGGCCGGTCACCATTGCTCCGGTCGGTTCGAGCAGGAAGCGCGTCAGCGCCGCGACTTCCGCGGGCTCGACGAGCCGCCCGAGAGGCGGGACCACCGGCGGCACCGACGCGCGGTTCGGGTCGTCGAGCATCGGGGTGCGGGTCGGGCCCGGTGCGACGACGTTGACCGTGACTCCGCGGCGGGCGAGCTCGGCCGCCCACGACCGGGCCATCGCGGCGAGCGCGGCCTTCGTAGCGGCGTACTGGCTCTTACCGGCAACCCCGGCCATGGTGCGGCTGCCGACGAGCACGACGCGACCGCCGTCCCTGAGCGAGGAGACGAGGCCACCGACGACGATCTCCGCCCCGCGCACGTGAACGGCCCACATCCGCTCGCCGTGCTCGGGCCGCAGCTCGCCGACCCCCGCGGAGAACTGCAGGCCGGCGGCGTGGACGATCGCGTCCACGCCGCCGGTCGCGGTCTCGCGCACCGTCCGCACGGCCTCGCCGGCTGATATCACGTCAGCCAGGTCGCACGGCACCCACGTGGCGTCGTCCGGCAGCGCGCCGCGGGAGCGGCTGAGCCCGAGGACGTGCCACCCGGCGCCGGCGAGGTCGCGGGCGATGGCGAGGCCGATGCCCGAGCTGGCGCCCGTGACGACCGCGGTGCGTGTGGCGCGCTCGTCAGGTGAAGTGGAGGACGGCTCGGGCACCGACGCCGCAGTCACCGGGACGGGCCCCGGAGACGGTCGACGACGTGCTTCGGCAGGTGCACGTGCTTGATGGCGCGCCGGTGGTAGGTGTAGGCCACGTGCAGGTCGCCGTCGGGACCGGGCAGGACCGACGGGTATGAGAGCTCGCGGTTGAGCCCGTCACGGGAGTTGTTCGACATGCAGTAGCCGTCACCGGTCTCGAGGTCGACCGTGACCGGCCACGAGCGGCCCTCGTCGGGGCTGAGCCCGAGCGTCATCGGTGCCCGGGGTACGCCCCAGAAGGCCTTGGGTCGGCCGTCATCGGTGTCGATCGAGGGCTCCGCCAGCACCGGGCCGTCGATGCCGTCGCGCACGCCCTCGTCGTCGATCTCGTCGTAGAGCGACACGCGCCGCTCGGTGGCGTCCGCCGCCGAGCTCCGGTTGAAGACGAGTGCGACCTCGCCACTACCCGTCGAGACCGCTTGGATCGACGAGTTGTTGTTCGGCAGGACGGTCGCCGTGGGCTCGGCCCAGGTCAGGCCGTCGTCGCGCGATGTGGTCTCCCAGACGTGGTCGGCCCAGCGACTACGGAAGCAGGCCCAGAGCGAACCGCCCTGTCGCACCACGATGTTCATGTGCACGCGGCCGAGCGAGCCCGGCACCTGCACGTCGTTCCACGTGACCCCGCCGTCGTCGCTCCACCAGACACTCGACGTGTCCTCGTTGCCGACCCACTTCTCCCCCGGCACCGTCGTGCAGTTGAAGACGGGCAGCAGGATCCGACCGCTCGCAAGCACGACCGGAGGCTGGCGGACGAAGACCCCACCGGCGTCGGTCGCCGGCAGGAGCACCGTCGCCGGCTCCCACGTGGCCCCGCCGTCGCGCGAGACGCGCCGTCGCACTTCGGCGGTGTCCTGGTTGCCCGCGACCTGAGCCGTGTAGAGCAACCAGACGGCGCCGTCGGGAGCGGTGAAGAGGATCGGGTTCTGCTCCGACCGGCCCGGGTCGTCGCTGAGGGGCACCGGCTCGAGCCATGTGTCGGAGTCGGCCGGCAGCCGGGAGAGGTAGGCCGTGATGTCGCTGACCCCCTCCTGCGTGCCGCCGAACCACACGCAGGCGAGGTCGCCGCCGGGCAGCCACGCGAGGTTGGCCGCGTGGCACTGGACCGTCGGAGTCGGGAGGAATGCTGTCCGGCCGCCTCCCTCACGATCGCGCAGCAGGCCGTCGGTCGGAAGCGTGTCCACTGCCGACCCGACGACGCTCACGACTCCCCCCGGGCCGCCTTGAGGTGCGCAGCCGCCGCCTGCTCGAGGTGGATGAGGTCGGACGACACGGTGGCGAGGGTGAAGCCCTGGCCGAGGCGCTTGGCCGCGACCTCCCCACTGGGGGTGTGGAACCCGGCCGCGATTCCCGCCGACTCGGCCGCGGCGAGAATCCTCGACACGGCCTCCTCGAAGGCGCCGTCGACGGCGGGGTCCGTGGAGGTCGCACCACCGACGGCGATGCGCAGGTCAGACGGCCCGATGTAGAGGCCGTCGATGCCGGGCGTCGCCGCGATGGCTTCGACGTTCTCGAGCCCCTGCGGCGTCTCGATCATGGCGAGCACGACGGTCGCGGCGTTGGAGTCGGCCGGGTTCGGGCCGATCCGCAGCTGGGACCGCATCGGCCCGTAGGAGCGGATGCCGTGGGGCGGGTACTTCGCGAACGACACCGCGCGGGCGGCGTCCTCGGCGGTGTTGACGAGGGGCACGATGATGCCGGCCGCGCCCGAGTCGAGCGCCTGGCCGACGAGGAACGGATCGTTCGCACCGACGCGGACCATGCCGACCGCCTCACCACCGGCATCGATGGCCGTCATACCGGCGAGGATGCCCTTGTAGTCGAGCAGCCCGTGCTGGGCGTCGAAGCAGACGTAGTCGTAGCCGAGCCGCGCGAGGCGCTCGGTCGAGGGCGGCGAGTCGATGATGACCCAGTAGCCCAGGATCGTCTCGCGAGCCCGCACCCGCTGGGCGTAGTCGAGCACCCGCTCGCGGCTCCGCTCCATCGCCGTGCTCATCGGTTGTACCCCGGCATCGACCCGGCAATGGCCAGGCCTGCCTCGTCGCACGCGGCGACGACGTCGGCGGGGAGCGGACCGGCCTGTGCAGCAGTGATGTTGGCCTCCAGCTGGTGTGGTTTGGACCCGCCCAGGAGCACTGACGAGACGACGGGCTTCGAGAGCAGCCAGCGCAGTGACAGCTCGGGCAGGCTGATGCCGGCCTCCGACGCGATAGCGCCGAGGACCTCGATGACCGCGAACGTCTCGGCGTTCCAGTAGCGGTCCCTGTACATGGTCGACAACGCCGACGAGCCGAAGCGACCCTCGGTCGGCGACTCCGTGAACGAGTGGCGGCCCGTGAGCAGGCCCCCACCGAGGGGGTTGTAGACGATGGTCGCGAGCCCCTTCGCCGTCGCGAACTCGGCGTACTCCGCCTCGATGCGCCGGGCGACGAGGTTGTAGAGCTGCTGCGCGAGGACCGGGCGCGGCGTACCGACGGCGTCGCACGCCGCGAACACGTCGCCGACCTGCCATGCCGAGAAGTTCGAGACCCCGATCGTGCGGATCTTGCCTTCCTTGACGAACTCGCCCAGGGCAGAGGCGGTCTCGTCGATCGGCACCGAGCGGTCGGGCTGGTGCAGGTAGTAGACGTCCACGTGGTCTGTGCGCAGCCGGCGCAGGCTCGCCTCGAGCGAGGACCGCAGGCCTGCAGCCGAGAGCAGCGGCGCGCCGCCCGCGTCGCCCGGGTAGATGCCGGCCTTCGTCGCGACCGTCGCGGCGTCACGACGACCGGCGAGGATATCGCCGAGCATCTCCTCGCTGCGGCCGGCGGCATACCCGTTGGCGGTGTCGAGGGACGAGATGCCGGCGTCAAGCGCGGTGTCCACCATGCGGCGGGCCGTGTCGAGGTCGACGGTGTCGCCGAAGGTCATGGTCCCGAGCACGAGCCGCGAGAGCGGTCGGACGAGGCCGGGCAGGTCGGTGGTCGGGAGGGCTGCGGTGGTCATGAGGCCTTCTCGGTCTCGGCCGTGCGGGAGGCGGCGATGTGGCGGATGAGGTGTCGCGGCTTGATACCGGTCATGAGTCCCGGCTCGAGCGCCGAGCGGCGCAGGCGCTGGGTGTACTCCGCCTGCGGCCGTGAGAGGAGGTCGTCGGTGCGGCCGCTCTCGACGATCCGACCCGCACGCATGACGACCGTGTCCTGCGAGATGGCGCGGACCACGCCGAGGTTGTGCGAGATGAACAGGTAGGTCAGCCCGGTCTCCGCCTGGATGTCGGCGAGCAGCTCGAGCACCTGCGCCTGGACGGAGACGTCGAGGGCGCTCGTCGCCTCGTCGCACACGAGCAGCTCCGGATCGGAGGCGAGCGCCCGGGCGATGCCGATGCGCTGGCGCTGTCCGCCGGAGAACTCCGGGGGCTTGCGGTCGAGGGAGGTGCGCGGCAGCCCCACCCGCTCGATGAGCTCCGCGGCTCGGTCCCGCTGGACCTTGCGCGACCTCTCCCCGCGTACCCGGATCGGCTCGGCGACGATGTCCTGGGCGGTCAGGTGCGGGTCGAGCGACCCGTACCGGTCCTGGAAGACCATTTGCACGCGGTGACGCATCCGGCGCAGCTGCTTCTCGGAGAGTTGGGCGAGGTCCGTGCCGTCGAGGTCGATGACGCCCGACGTCGGCGTGAGCAGCCGCACGAGCGCCTTCGCGATCGTCGACTTGCCGCAGCCCGACTCGCCGACGATGGCGAGGGTGCCGCCGCGCGGGACGCTGAAGGACACGTCGTCGACCGCGCGGAAGGCGTCCTTGCCCGTGCCGTACTCGACGACGAGGTTGCTCACGGTGAGCAGGTCGTCAGCCATGGCTGGCCTCCTTCACGAACGGCGCGGTGACGGCGGGGTCCTCCCAGGCGCCCAGCTCGGGGATCGCCCCGAGCAGCTTCTGGGTGTAGGGGTGCTGGGGATGATCGACGACGTCGGTCACCGGGCCGCCTTCGACGAAGAGGCCCGACTTCATGACGTGGACGCGGTCGCTCATGAGCCGTGCCACGCCGAGGTCGTGCGTGATGAGCAGGAGCGCGATCCCGGTCTGCTCCTGCAGCTCGAGGAGGAGGTCGAGGATGCCGGCCTGCACCGTGACGTCGAGCGCGCTCGTCGGCTCGTCGGCGACGATGAGGTCGGCGTCGGTCGAGACCGCCATCGCGATGAGCACGCGCTGGAGCATGCCGCCCGAGAGCTGGTGCGCGTAGGCGTCGAACTGCTTCGCGGGGTTGCGGATGTGGACCTGCTCCATGAGGGAGAGCGCGCGGGCCTTCGCCTCGGCCTTGCCGAGCTTGGGGTACCTGATGCGCACGGCCTCGGTCATCTGCCGCTCGACGGTGCGGCGGGTTGAGCGCCGTCATCGGGTCCTGCGGGATGAGCGCGACGGTGCGCCCACGCATCGCGTTGATGACCTTGCGGCTGCCGGTGACGTCCTGGCCGCCGATGCGCGCCTCGCCGGAGATGACCGCGAGGTCGTCGGGCAGCAGGCGCAGGATGGCCATCGCCGTCGTCGACTTGCCCGAGCCGGACTCGCCGATGATCGTCACCGTCTCGCCCTGGTCGATGTGGAAGCTGACGCCGTCGACGGCACGCACGACGCTGGCGCCGGTCAGCAGCTCGACCTGCAGGTCCGTGACCTCGAGGACTCTCATGTCTGGTCTCCTTTCGCGCGTCGCACCCGGTCGCGCAGGCCGTCTCCGATGAGGTTGACGCCGACGACGAGCAGCGCGATGGCCAGGCCCGGCACTGTGACGAGCCAGGGCTTGCCCGTGACGAAGAGCTCGCGTCCGTCCGAGATGATGCCTCCCCACGTCGGGTAAGGGCGCTGGATGCCGGCTCCGAGGAACGACAGTGCGCTCTCGAGCAGCACGGCCTGAGCGAGCAGCAGGAGCACGACGACGAGCACCTGCTGCAGGATGTTGGGGACGACGTGCCTGCTGAGGATCGAGAACTTCGGCAGTCCGAGCACCCGCGCCGCCGCCACGTACGGCTTCTCCCGCTCGACGAGCACCAGCGCGCGGGTGATGCGCGCCGGCTCGGGCCACTGGGCGAAGGCGATGACGAGCGTGATGACGGGGATCGACGGGCCGAAGAGCGCGACGACGAGCAGCAGCATGAGCAGCAGCGGCAGCGCCATCTGCGCCTCGAGCAGCCGCGAGATGATCGTGTCGACCCAGCCGCCGAAGTAGCCGGCCGCGGCGCCGGCGACGATGCCGAAGAGCCCCGACACGAAGATCGCGAGGAAGCCGATGACGAGGGACGTCTGGCCGCCATGGAGGACGCGCGAGAGCAGGTCGCGACCGTTCGGGTCGGTGCCGAGCAGGTGACCGGCGCTGAACGGTGGCAGCGACGACTCGGACAGGGCACCGACGATCGGGTCGGGCAGGGGCAGGACTCCCGCCAGCACGACCGGGATGACGACGACGCCGGCACAGATCGCACCGACCCAGATCTTGACGGTGCTGTATCGCGCCCGGCGGGCGGCCGCCGATCGGCGAAGGAGCACCTTCGTCACGGCTGATTCGCGGCCGAGGATGGAGCCGGGTACCTCGGCCGAGGTTCGGGACCTGCGGGTGGCCGGGCAGGTTCGTCGAGGTGGTCATGAGCTGGCCCCTCCGAGTCGGACCCGCGGGTCCATGAGCGGGTAGAGCAGGTCGACGAGCAGCTGGACGACGAGCGCCAGCACCACGGTGACGAGGACGGTCGCCTGGATGAGCGGGAAGTCGCGCTGCTTGAGCGCGTTGACGACGAGTTCACCCACACCGGGCCAGTTGAAGACGACCTCGACGATGACGACGCCGTTGAGCATGGCCGCGAAGCGGGTGCCCAGCGCGGTCACGACCGGCAGCGCGGCGTTGGAGAAGGCGTAGCGCCAGGTCAGCGCACGCTCCGACACGCCGCGCGACCGCGCGATCGTCAGGTAGGGCGACGCGAGGTTGATGACCATCTCGCGGCGCACGAGCCGTGAGATGAGCGCGATCTGCAGGATCGCGATCGTCACGGTGGGCAGGATGATCGAGGCGGCCGAGTCGAAGCCCGACGGCGCGAACCAGTGGAGTTTGACCGCGAAGAGGATGAGCAGCACGAAGCCGATCCAGAAGTCGGGCATCGACTGACCGGCGATGGCGCCGATGTTGGCACCCAGCTCCGGAGCCGTGTTGCTGCGGCGCGCCATCCACACGCCCAGCGGGATCGCGACGGCCGACGTGACGATGATCGCCGCGACCGCGAGGGTGATCGTGTACGGCAGGCGTTCCAGGACGACGGCGAGCGCGGGGCGCTTGAAGAAGAACGACGTGCCGACGTCGCCCTGGAACAGGTGCTGCAGGAACGTCCAGAACTGCACGGGGATCGGCTGGTCGAGCCCGAACTGCTGCCGGATCGCCTCGAGCTGCTCCGAGCTCGGGTTCGGCGGCGCGTAGTTGGCCGCGGGGTCGCCCGGGGCCATCCGAAGCAGGACGAACACGGTCGCCACAGCCAGGAAGGCCGTCAGGATCGTCTGGCCGACCCGTTTGAGGACGTACTTGAGCATGGAGCTGGGTGGCGACCTCATTGAGGTTGAGCAGGAGGGTGGGCTGGGGCGACGGTGTAGGGGCCGGTGCCGATCCCGGAGTCGAGCTCCTCCGCCTTGTTGTCCTTGGCCGGCGTGATGAGGACGTTCGACATCAGCGAGTTGAGTGAGACGACGGGGTTCTTCGTCGTCAGCGTGAAGGTCCTGTCGTCGATCTTGGCGAAGGTGGGCTGCTCGGGGAACTGCGAGGCGACGTAGCCGGCCTTGACCTCGAAGTAGAGCCTGAGCGCGGTCTCTACGTCCTCGACCGTGACCTTCGACTTGTCGGAGTAGTGGATATCGTCGCGCAGCTTCACGGTCCACACGGTCGGCTCGGTCTGCTCGAACGACTCAGCGAGCATGAGCTCAGGGCGTGAGCTTGTCGCCGATCTTCGTCAGGGCCTCGCGCACGGCACGCTGGACGGTGACCGCCGCGTCGTACTGGTTCAGCTTGTTGTCGAGGCTGACCAGGTTGCGGTTGAGCACGATGCTCAGTGTGCCCCCAGCAGCCCCTGCCCCGGCAGCGCTCGCGGTGGTGGCGGACTTGGGCCCGGCGCAGGCGGCGAGGGCGGGAGCGAAGAGCACTCCGGCGCCCGCCACCGAGGCGAACGTGAGCATCGAACGACGCGAGACCTCCCGCGTCGGCTGGTCAGACATGGGAAGCATGAGCGGGCATGCTGGGGCATCGGGACTCCTCGTTGAGCGGTGGCCTCTCCGTCGGCGGCGCACCGTGCGCCCCGCGGGGTTCGCATACCTTCGCACTGTTGCGCGATTCGCGCAATACCTGTAGCGTTTTTTGTGAGGGAACGCTTTGTCGCATGCCGCCCAGCACGTTCCAAGAGCAGGCGCACCCCACCTTCACCACTACCGGCAAGGGCGCTAATCTCCTTGCAGAACAAGCCAAGTCGCATCGCGAGCACGGCGAGGAGGATTCATGGCAACCCTGTCCCTGGGGATCATCGCAGACGACCTGAGCGGCGCCGCCGAGTGCGCGTCACACGCACTATTGCGCGTTTCGCGCAGCTCAGTGGCACTGGCTCCTCCGGTTCCCACGCCGCTGGTGCGGACGGCGGTGGTGCGGATCGCGTGACCCGGCTCCCGACACCGCGTCCACCACGGACGACGGGAGGGACGTGGACCCGGTCGTCGTCACGGTCGACACCGACTCGCGGCGCCTGTCGCCCGACGACGCGGCGCGCGCGGTGCGCGCCGCCGCAGCCCTCGTGGCAGCGGCTCCGGTCGTCGTCAAGAAGGTCGACTCCCTCCTCCGCGGGCACGTGGCCGCCGAGGTTGCCGCCCTGCGCCGACGAGCTGCACCGCACGCCCGTGGTGGCCGTCGCCAACCCCGCCCTGGGGCGCGTCGTGCGGGGCGGCGTGGTGCACGTCGGCGGCACGCCCCTGCACGAGACCGATCTGTGGGCCGCCGAGCCGAGGCCGGCCCCGCCCGGGTCGCCGAGGTGCTCGCCCCGCTGCCGACGGTGCTCGTGCCGCACGCCACGGTCGTGCTCGGCGTCGCCGCCGTCTCCAAGGCCCTCGCCGCGGCCGCTGCCGCGCGGCCTCGTGGCCGTGTGCGACGCCGAGCACGGACGCCGACCTCGACGTCGTGCACGCCGCGGCCACCCGCACGAGCGGCCCGCACTGGGACGCTCCTCGTCGGCTCCGGCGCGATGGCCGACGCGGCCGTCCGCGCGCTCCCCGACCACCACCCCCCGGGCGACCCGAAGCAACCGACGAGACGGCATCCGATCTCGGGGCACAGCGTCCCTCGTCGCTGTTCGTCGTGCTCGGCACGCGTGCCGGAGGGGTGGCCGCGCAGATCGCGCAGGTCCGCGCACACGCCACCGAGACGCTGCTGCTGCCGCCGGCGCAGGTGCTCGGCGACCCGGCCGCGCTGGCCGCTCGGGTCGGCGACCTTCCCGCACACGGGACCGTCGTCGTCGCCCTCGACCCCGCCGCCCCGGCCGAGCCCGCCCGGGCCCGCGACCTCATCGAGGCACTCGCCGCGGCCGTCGCGCCCACGTCGACCGCTACGACGCCGCCTTCCTCTCCGGCGGCGAGACCGCCCGTGCCGTCCTCGACCTGCTCGACGTGACCTCCCTCGACGTCGTCGCCGAGGTCGAGACGGGCACCGTCATGAGCCTTCGCCCGGGCAGCCGTCTCGTCGTCACCCGCCCGGGCAGCTTCGGCGACCCGAGCTCACTCGTCCGCGTCGCCCGGCACCTGCTCGGCGACAGCACGCCCCGCCACCCCGCCCCCACTCAGACCGCAACCCGCGCCACGCCAGGCGCGACCAACGAGGAGAACTCATGAGCGCCGTCCTTCCCCGCATCGCCGTCACGATGGGCGACGGTGCCGGCATCGGCCCCGAGATCATCGTCAAGGCCCTCGCCGACCCGCACGTCGCCACCATGGCACGCGTCGTCGTCGTGGGTGACGCGCTGCGCCTCAAGCAGGCCGCCGACATCGCGGGCGTCCCCGTCGACATCGTCACCATCGATGACGTCGAGCAGGCGAGCGAGATCCCCGGCCGCATCAACGTCATCGACCTGGCCCTGCTGCCCGAGGACCTCCCGTTCGGCCAGCTGTCAGCCGTCGCCGGCGACGCGGCCTACCACTACATCCGGGTGGCCTGCGAGCTCGCGATGGCAGGCAAGGTGCAGGCCATCTGCACGGCCCCGCTCAACAAGGAGGCACTGCACGCCGGCGGGCACCTCTTCCCCGGCCACACCGAGCTGCTCGCCGACCTCACCGGCACCCCCGAGGTCTCGATGATGCTCTCGACCGAGAGGGTCAAGGTCATCCACGTGACGACCCACATCGGCCTCATCGACGCCGTCGCCCGCATCGAGCCGGGCCTCGTCGAGCGCGTCATCCGCCGCGGCCACCGGGCCCTCGTCGACGCCGGCAACCCGAACCCGAAGATCGGCGTCTGCGGCATCAACCCGCACGCCGGCGAGAACGGCCTCTTCGGCTCCGGGGAGGAGGAGTCGAAGATCAACCCCGGTGTCGAGGCGGCCCGAGCCGACGGCATCGACGTGCATGGCGCCCTCCCGGCCGACACGCTCTTCTTCCTCGCCGGCCGCGGCGACTACGACCTCGTCGTCGCGATGTACCACGACCAGGGCCACGGCCCCGTCAAGGTGCTCGGCCTCGAAGCCGGCGTCAACGTCACGATCGGGCTGCCGGTGATCCGCACCTCGGTCGACCACGGAACCGCCTTCGACATCGCCGGCACCGGCGTCGCCGACCACCGTTCGATGATCGAGGCGCTGCGCCTCGGCGCAGAGATGGCCCCCCGGCCCTCGGACGCCTAGGGTGCCCAGCGTGGCGAAGCACACCGCACAGACCCGTCGAGGCGAGATCGTCCGCCTCGCCACGACCAGCGGGCTCGCGAGCGTCGAGGAGCTCTCCGACCACCTCGGGGTCACGGCCTCGACGATCCGACGCGACCTGGCCAAGCTGACAGCCCAGGGCAAGCTCGCCCGGACCTACGGCGGCGTCATGAGCCTGGCGGCCACCCGGAGGCCTCGCTGCGCCAGCGCCTCGGCGAGGCGCACGCCGCCAAGCGCGACATCGCCCGGTGGGCCGCCGACCAGATCGAGCCCGGAGAGACGGTGCTCCTCGACGCCGGCTCGACGATGGGCGCCCTCGCCGACGCCATCACGAAGACGCCCGAGCTGACCGAGCTGACCGTCGTCACCGCCGGCATCAGCGCCATGGGCACCCTCGCCGACAGTGTCGGCATGGACGTCATCGCGCTCGGCGGCCGGCTGCGCACGCTGAGCCAGGCCTTCGTCGGCCCGCTGGCCGAGGCAGCCGTCCAGCGCCTGTCGTTCGACCGAGCCTTCATGGGTGCCGACAGCGTGCACGCCGAGCGCGGGATCTGCGAGGCCGACCTCGAGCAGACCCGGCTGAAGGAGCTCATGATGAGCCGCGCCGAGCACACCTATGTCCTCGCGCACGCCGACAAGCTCGGTCAGTCGCCCTTCCACGCCTGGGCCGTGATGCCACACCACTGGACCCTGGTCACCGACGAGTCCGCCATCCCATGCCGCCGACTTCAAGGCCCGGCGGCGAATTTTGGGGCCCATTTTGGGGCCCACGCCCCCATCGGAGACCATCCGGATGCCGGACACGAGTAAGCCCCCGGCAGCGTTTCCGCTGGCCGGGGGCCCGTCGTCTGTCTCAACACAGAGCGCGCCCGAAGGGATTCGAACCCCTAACCTTCTGATCCGTAGTCAGATGCTCTATCCGTTGAGCTACGGGCGCCCGTCACGCTCGCGCGCGACGAGAGAGCAGACTACCGGAGCCCCGCCGCCGCGTGAAATCGCACCGCGAGCGCACCACGAGCCGACCACCGACCGTGCCCCACGGCATCCGGTAAGCACATGCCGTCACCGCGATGACCAGCGCTTCCGGTGATCCTGCAAGATCTTCCAGCCACGATCGCCCCTTGTGAGGAGCCTCATAACGCGCAAGCGCTTCCGCGGTGGCTACCCCTCAGCGCACGGGCCTACCTTGGAGACGAGGCTCCCAAGGGCGGGTGCCGAGCCACCGCGGAAGCGGTCTCGACAGGCCCGCGCGACAGGTGGCCGACCAGTTGAGCCAGACCGGCGGAAGGACCACCATGACCACGCAGGCGGAGCACAGGACCGGCACGAGTCACGCAGGCCTGGCGGCCTGGGTCGACGAAGTCGCCGCGCTCACCACCCCGGACGCGATCCACTGGGTCGACGGTTCCGACGAGGAGTGGGACCTGCTGACGACCCGGCTCGTCGACGGGGGCACCTTCACCCGGCTCAACCCGGACAAGAAGCCGAACAGCTTCCACGCGGCCTCCGACCCCAGCGACGTCGCCCGCGTCGAGGACCGCACCTTCATCTGCTCGCAGGACGAGAAGGACGCCGGCTTCACGAACAACTGGAAGTCGCCGGCAGACATGAAGGCCCTGATGACCGACCTCTACCAGGGGTGCATGACGGGTCGCACGATGTACGTCATCCCGTTCGTCATGGGCCACATCGAGGCCGACGTGCCGATGTACGGCGTCGAGATCACCGACTCCGCCTACGTCGTGGTCTCGATGAAGATCATGGCCCGCATCGGCACCGCGGTGCTGAACGCCATCGAGGAGCAGGACGCCGGCTTCGTCAAGGGCCTGCACTCGGTCGGCTTCCCGCTCACCGACGGCCGGGACGACGTCGCGTGGCCGTGCTCGGAGACCAAGTACATCGCCCACTTCCCCGAGACCCGCGAGATCTGGAGCTACGGCTCGGGCTACGGCGGCAACGCCCTGCTCGGCAAGAAGTGCTACGCGCTGCGCATCGCGTCGGCGATGGCGCGTGACGAGGGCTGGATGGCCGAGCACATGCTCATCCTCAAGCTCACCTCCCCGAGCGGCTCGGTGCACTACATCGCCGGGGCCTTCCCCAGCGCCTGCGGCAAGACCAACCTCGCGATGATCGAGCCGTCGCTAGAGGGCTGGACCGCCGAGATGGTCGGCGACGACATCGCCTGGATGCGCTTCGGCGACGACGGCCGGCTGTACGCCGTCAACCCCGAGTTCGGGCTGTTCGGCGTCGCCCCCGGCACCGGCATGCACTCCAACCCCAACGCCATCCGCACGGTGGAGAAGGGCAACTCGATCTTCACCAACGTCGCCCTCACCGACGACGGCGACATCTGGTGGGAGGACATGACCAAGGAGAAGCCGGCCCACCTCATCGACTGGAAGGGCAACGACTGGACCCCCGAGTCCGGCGTCGTCTCCAGCCACCCGAACAGCCGCTT
Organism: uncultured Actinomycetota bacterium; assembly: GCA_963695175.1. Classification (GTDB taxonomy): domain Bacteria; phylum Actinomycetota; class Actinomycetes; order Actinomycetales; family Dermatophilaceae; genus Fodinibacter. Next base: position 670,608 of record CAVOGG010000004.1, on the reverse strand, counting down.
CTGCACCCCCGCCAAGCAGTGCCCGATGATGGCTGACGAGTACGACGAGCCCAACGGCGTGCCGATCGACGCGATCCTCTTCGGTGGCCGCCGCAAGACCACCGTGCCGCTCGTCTACGAGTCGCGCGACTGGGCCCACGGCGTGTTCATGGGTGCGACGCTCTCCTCGGAGACCACCGCCGCGGCCACCGGTGCCGTCGGCGTCGTCCGCCGCGACCCGATGGCGATGCTCCCCTTCATCGGCTACAACGCCGGCGACTACGTCAACCACTGGCTCGAGATCGGCAAGGCGCACGACGAGTCCAAGCTGCCGAAGATCTTCCAGGTCAACTGGTTCCGCAGGGACGACGAGGACGGCTCCTTCCTGTGGCCCGGCTTCGGAGACAACGCCCGCGTGCTCAAGTGGGTCGTCGAGCGCCTCGACGGCACCGCCCAGGCCGTCGAGACCCCGGTCGGCCTCGTGCCCGCCCCCGGCGCGCTCGACACCACCGGGCTCGACATGACCGACGAGCAGGTCGCCAAGGCCCTCGCCGTCAACGTCGACGAGTGGCGCGACAAGGAGCTGCCGCTCATCCAGGAATGGTTCGCCAAGTTCGGTGACACGCTCCCCACCCAGCTGGCCGACGAGCTGGCCACCCTCAAGGCCCGGCTCGAGAGCGCCTGACCGTCCGCCCGCCCGCGCGTGCGACGAACCCCTGGGGAGCCGTCCTCCCCGGGGGTTCGTCGCGTCCCACGGCCCTCTCCGGATGCCGGGTGCGCGCCTCGCGCACCGACCTCACCCCGCGCGGCCGCTTGGGTCAGCGGGGTCGGCGTCCGATGACGCCGAACATGGTCACCGACACGAAGGCCTCCCCGCGTTCGGCAGCCGAGGAGATCGCGGCGACCATGCCGTCGAGCTCCTCCGGCGTCACGGCCCCGGCCTCGACCGCTGCCGGGCCGGCCATCCCGAGCATCCCGCCCTCGCGCAGGACGTCGTCCGGCAGCACCAGGGCGGAAGAGCCGACGTCCGGGTCGACCGCCAGTCCAGCGGCCAGCAGCTGACCGCGAAGGAGCCTCCCGGAGAACGGGTTCGGCCACTGGGTCATCGAGAACGCGTGGTACCGCTGATGCACCTCCGGGTCGACGGGGTGCATGATCGCCGTCGACCAGTCCGAGTCGAGCAACGCGACCCGGCCACCGGGGCGGAGCACACGCGCGAACTCGCGCACCGCGGCATCCGGGTCGTCGACGTGCTGCAGCACACGCTCGCAGACGAGGACGTCGACCGAGGTGTCCGCCAGCGGCAGTGCGTCGGCCGTGCCGTCGACGAACACGGCGGGTGAGCCCGTGGCCTCCGCTCGCCGTGCCGCGACCTCACGCAGGGCCGGGTTCGGCTCCACCCCGGTGGCCGAGCCAGTCAGGCCGACCGACGCCGCGAGGCGCTCGGTGTTGGCTCCGGTGCCCGAGCCGACGTCGACCGCCGTCTCCCCGGGCGCCGGTGCGAGACGCTCGAACGCCCAGTCGCGCAGGCGAATCACCGCCGGCTGGGCCGCCTGGACGTCGAGCAGCATCGTGAGCCGCTCGGTCTGGGCGTCACCACCCACCCCGATCTCGGAGCGGCGGAACCCACCTGGCGACGCCCCCTGACCCGTCGTGTCGGTCATCCCGCGAGTATGAACGCGCCTGCCGCGACCTGACAACGGTCGGGGCAGGCGCGGGGGTGGCTGCTCAGGTGGTCTGGGCCGTGCCGTTGGCGTCCGTGCCGGTCCGAGCCGCCGGTGCCGCGGTGCCCGCGCCGCCGCCGGGCAGCTGGCCCGTGGTCCCGCCGGTGCCGTCCTGCTGCTGCGGCACACCGCCGGGCGGCATCCCACCGCGCCCACGGGGCGGGCCGAAGGTGCCGTCGCCGTCGGGGTCGAAGCGGCCGTTGCCGTCGGCGGTGGTGCCGGTGGTGTCGTCGTGGGTGACCGCCCACGTGGCGGTCGCCCCGCCGACCGCCCCCAGGCCCAGTCCGACGACGAGGGCGACGGCCGCGAGCCCGCGCCCGCCGCTGACCCGCGAGCGCCAGGACTTCTTCTCGGCCACGGTGGCGACCACCGCAGCCGGTGCGGCGGCGGGCAGCACCGGGCTCACCCCGGCGACCGGCACCGGCACCGGGCGGGCGGATGCCGCGCCGTCCCCCACGTGGGCGGCGCTCGCCCAGGCGGGGCTCGTGGCGGGGGTGTCCACTTCCGGCTGCTCACGAGGGGCGGCGGCCGGGATGGGCTGGGTCGGGTCAGCAGGTGGCTGGGTCATGGTGGCTCCTCGAGGCGTGGGGACGATCTGGGACGACCATCCGGTGGCACCCTGTGGCTGGGCTGTGGCGTGCCCAGCGACCGGCTGGCAGTTGCCGACCACCGCTCACAGGAACCGCACAGGGAACGCATGGACTTGCCTCAGTGCGCACGACCACCATGAGCACATGACGACGACCCGCCCCGTGAGCGCCCCAGCCCTCCAGCGACCCGACGGCAGCCCGGTGCGGGTGCTGGTCGTCGACGACGAGCCCAACCTCACCGAGCTGATCTCGATGGCCCTGCGCTACGAGGGGTGGGACGTGCGCACCGCCGCGAGCGGGCTGTCGGCCGTGCGGTCCGCGAAGGACTTCGGCCCGGATGCCGTCGTGCTCGACATGATGCTCCCCGACTTCGACGGGCTGGAGGTGCTGCGCCGGATGCGCGGCGACGACCCGAACGTGCCCGTGCTGTTCCTCACCGCCAAGGACGCCGTCGAGGACCGGGTCGCCGGGCTCACCGCCGGTGGCGACGACTACGTGACCAAGCCGTTCAGCCTCGAGGAGGTCGTCGCCCGGCTGCGCGCCCTGATGCGGCGCACCACGGTCTCGGCCGACGAGGGCAGCTCACTGCTCGTCGTGGGCGACCTGACGATGGACGAGGACAGCCACGAGGTCACCCGGGCCGGCGAGCAGGTGCACCTCACCGCCACCGAGTTCGAGCTGCTGCGCTACCTCATGCGCAACCCGAAGCGGGTGCTGTCCAAGGCCCAGATCCTCGACCGGGTGTGGAACTACGACTTCGGCGGGCAGGCCAACGTCGTCGAGCTCTACATCTCCTACCTGCGCAAGAAGATCGACGCCGGGCACGCCCCGATGATCCACACCATGCGTGGTGTCGGCTACGTGCTCAAGCCCACGGATTGATCGCGCGTGCTCCGGATGCCGACCTCCCCCTCCCACTGGACGTTGCGGGCCAAGCTGCTCGCCTCGGTGCTCGCCCTGTTCACCGTGGTCATGCTCGCGACGAGCGCTCTCACGGTGCTCCAGACGCGCAACTACCTCACCACCCAGCTGGCCACGGAGCTGCAGGGTGCCAGCAACCGTGCTCTGGACCCCCGGCGCGGAGGGTTCGACCCGGACGGTGACGGCCGGGTGGCGCCTCCCCGGGGTGGGCCGAACAGCACACCCGGCGGGGGCAGCGCGCTCTACCTCGTCCTGATGCCGGACGGCTCGGTTGCGACCAACGCGTCCGGCCAGGAGTACAACGCCGTCATCAACGACTCAGCCGCCGACGACACCCTCGACACCGCGCAGGTGCGCGAGGTGAGCGAGGCCGCCACGAGCTCGAACCCGACCCGGGTGCAGGTGGGTGGCGACGTCGGCGACTACCTCATCTCGACCCACATGTACGCGGACGGAAGCCGGGAGATCGTCGGGGTCTCCACGGCGCCGGTCGACGAGATGCAGGCTCAGCTCCTCGGTGTCGTGGTCGGGGGCACTGCGATCGGGCTGGTGCTGGTGGGGGTCGGCGGCACGGTGCTGATCCGCCGCAGCCTCGCGCCCCTGGACCGGGTGGCCGCCACGGCCCGCCGGGTCTCGTCCCTCAAGCTCGACTCCGGGCAGGTCGCACTCGCCGAGCGGGTGTCCGCGGCCGACGCCGATGGGCACACCGAGGTCGGCCAGGTCGGGCTCGCGATCAACACGATGCTCGACAACGTCGAGTCGGCCCTGCACGCCCGGCAGGAGAGCGAGACGCAGGTGCGCCAGTTCGTCGCCGACGCCAGCCACGAGCTGCGCACGCCGCTGGCCTCGATCCGCGGCTACGCCGAGCTGACCAGGCGCGAGACCGAGCCGGTGCCGCCGACGGTCACCCACGCCATCGGCCGGGTGGAGAGCGAGGCGCTGCGCATGCAGGAGCTCGTCGAGGACCTGCTGCTGCTCGCCCGGCTCGACTCGGGCCGCCCCCTCGAGCGCGAGCCGGTCGACCTGTCGCTGCTCGCGGTCAACGCCGTCAGCGACGCCCACGCGGCCGCGCCCGACCACACCTGGGAGCTCGACCTGCCCGAGGACCCCGTCGAGGTGCCCGGCGACCAGGCCCGGCTGCACCAGATCCTCGCCAACCTGCTCGCCAACGCGCGCACCCACACCCCGGCCGGGACGCACGTCGTCACCCGGGTGCGACCGGAGGGGTCCCTGGTGCGGGTCTCGGTGACCGACGACGGCCCCGGGGTGCCCGAGACGTTGCAGCCCAGGATCTTCGAGCGGTTCACCCGTGGCGACGACGCCCGCGTGCGGGCCAACGGCTCGACCGGGCTCGGCCTGAGCATCGTCGCGGCGGTGGGCCAGGCCCACGGTGGCCGGGTCGAGGTGTCGAGCCGGCCGGGCGCGACGACCTTCTCGGTGCTCCTCCCTGCGACCTGAGCACCCAGCTCGGTCAGAGGGGAAGGACGTACGCGACGAGCTGGACGCCGGGCACCGGTGACCAGTCGCGCTCGGGCAGCCGGGTGAAGCCGAGCCGTTCGTAGAGCCGGTGGGCGGCGTGCATCGTCGTCGACGACGAGAGCACCACCGACCGCAGCCCCTGCTCCCGGGCCCGGCCGATGACGTGCCGGGTCAGCGCCTCGCCGATGCCCTCCCCGGATGCCGTCGGCGCCACGGCGAGCGAACGGATCTCGGCCTCGCCGTCCCGGGCGATCTCGCACAGCGCCGACCCCGGCTCGACGAAGGTCGCTGTGCCGACCACCCCGCGGCCGTCGACCGCCACCCACAGCTCCGCCTCGGCGTCGCGGTGCGCGGCGTCCCCGAGGAACTTCAGGTACGGCGCGTCGGCCGGGATGACGCCGCCGCCGACGTACGCGTCGACGGTCAGCTGCCCGACGGCATCCAGCTCGTCGGGGAGGGCACGTCGGATCGTCGGGGTCACGGCCCCATCCTCGCAAAGCGTGGGCGGCCCTCGGACTGCGGGCTCAGGGAAAGGACTCGCCCTCCGGGCTCACGGTGATGACCTGGAACGACCCGTCGCTGTTGGTGAATCGGACGATGCCGTACCAGGCGGGGTCGTCGGCACGGCAGAGCGCACTCACGCCACCTGCCACGTGGGGTACTGCGTCACAGCTGAGCCGCTCGCCGAGGTCCTGGCCGGTGTCGTCCTGCACGAGCTGGGTGACGGCGGCGGCGAGGGCGGGACCCGCGACGCTGCCGTCGGCGGCTGGGGTGACCTCACCGCCGTCGCTCGTGCTCATCGACGGGAACGAGGATCCCTCGTCGAAGCCCTCGCCCGCGGCGGACGCGAACAGGCCGAACGCCAGGAGGGGGCCGATGGTCGTCATGGCGATCCCGAAGAGGGCGACCCCCGACAGGACCAGCGCGACGATGGCGATCGTGCGCGTCGAGTCACGGCGCGCCGAGGGCTGCGGCCACGGCGCTGCGCCCTGCTGCTGCGCGAGCCAGGGCTGCGGCCCCGGCGGGGGAGACCAGTCCGTCGGCACCGGCTGCTCGAGAGGCGAGGGCTGCGGGGTCGGCGTCTGGGGCGCGCCCTCCGGCGCGGAGCCCCCCGGGTGTGTCATGGCGGGAGTCTGGCACCTGGGCCGACTCGGCACCTCGGAATCGGGCGTTGGTGTGACCCATTTTGCTCGCCGGGCGGGCGGACCGTTAACCTGTGCGACGTTGGAGGCGTCGCCTAGTCCGGTCTATGGCGCCGCACTGCTAATGCGGTTTGGGTCTCAAGCCCATCGAGGGTTCAAATCCCTCCGCCTCCGCCACATGAATTCGCCCCGCGGCAGCGGGGCGTTTTCATTTGGCGATGGCGGAGAGATGCCGGGAGCGGCCCGAAGGGGCGACGGAGGAGCCCACTCGGGCCGCGGCTCCCTCCGCCTCCGCCAGCACCGGCGGGACCGCCCCGGTCGCGGATCCCGAGCACGCGGCATCCGCCTCAGGAGCAGATGTCCTGGTCGGCCGTGCGGGCCGTGATCGTGGGGGTCGGCGAGGGCGACGGAGCGCTCACCGTCGGGGACGGCACCGGCGAGGACCCGGTGCGGTTGGGGATCTCCTGAACCGCCGGCGCCCCGGCCCCGAGGACCACCCGCACCCCCGAGGTGAGGGAAGCGTCCTCGCGCAGCTTGGCGCCCTCGAACGCGGCAGCCACGGTGCGAGCGGCCTCCTTCTGCCCGGGGCCGTACTCGACGACCACGCCGGTGGGCCGTTCGGCCGAGCTGCTCGTCGTCACCTTCGGGAAGCCCTGCACCTCGAGCGCCGAGGCCACCTGGGCCGCCAGCCCCTGCGCGCCGGTGGCGTTGACGACGTCGACCGGGATCTCCGTCGGGCTCACGGTGAGCGGGGCCGTCGTGCCGGATGCCGTGGCCGTGGGCTTCTCGCCGACGACCCCGTCGTCCACCAGGGTCTGCCAGAGCACGTCGGCGCTGGGGGCGAACTCGACCCGGTTGGGGTCGGCCGGGTACTCCTGCACGGGCACGGTGATGAACTGGATGTTCTTGACGCCGATGTCCTTGACGCTCGAGGCGAGGTCCTTCATCGTGCCGAGGTCGAACTGCTCGTCGGTCGTCAGCGACTTCGTGGCCGCGTTGAGGAAGCCGAACAGCCTGTCGGGGCGCACGAGCAGCGAGGTGCGGGTGGCCTCCTGCACCACCGACGACAAGAAGGCCTGCTGCCGGGCGATGCGGCCGAGGTCGGAGCCGTCGCCGAGCGTCTTGCGGGCCCGCACGTAGCCCAGCGCCTGGGGGCCGTCGAGCACGTGCCGCCCGGCCGACAGCTTCAGCTTGGCCTTGGGGTCGTCGATGGCCTCGGGCGCGCAGATCGGGACGCCGCCCAGGGCGTCGACCATGTCGCGGAAGCCACGGAAGTCGACGACGGCGAAGTGGTCCATCCGCAGCCCGGTGTTCCCCTCGATCGTCGTGATGAGGCACGCCGGGCCGCCGATGCTGAACATGGCGTTCCACTGCTGCACGACCCACTCGTCCTTGGGTGTCGAGTTCTTGCAGTTCGGCGGGGCCTTGACCATCGAGTCGCGCGGAACCGACACGACCGTCACGTGCTCGCGGTCGGCCGACACGTGCGCGATGAGCGTGGTGTCCGAGCGAGCGCCGGAGCTGAGCGACGCCCCGGGCACGCCCTCGCCGTCACGGTTGTCGGAGCCGATGAGCAGGATGTTGAGCGGGCCGGCCGCCGCGGTCGGGCGGGTGCCGAGGTCCTTGCTGACGTCCAGCCGCGAGATGTTCCCCTCGAGCCGCCACCACGCGGCCCCGAGACCGAGCACCACGACGAGCACGAAGACGCCCATCCCGGCGAGCACTCGGCGGCGCCTGCGGTGTCGGGTGTCGCGCGCCTCGGTGTCGGCGCGCTCGCGGCGGGTGGCGTCGGACAACGTGGCTCCTTGACGGTCCGATGCCTGCCTCGTCGCGTCCAGGACGATGCGGCAGGTCCGCGCGCTGGGGAGGGCGCACGACCTTTTCGAGTCTAGGACCGCCGGCTGGGAGAACACTGGGACCGCGTTCCCGTAGTTGACTGGCCCCCATGAGGTCTCGCACCGCCCTGGTCGTCGCCGCCGCCCTGGTGGTCGCCGTGGGTATCGGCGGCGCCCTGTGGTGGCGCCACCGCGAGGCCGACCGCGACGACTCCGCGCAGGCGGCCGCCACGGCCTACGCGAAGGCGTGGACCGCCAAGGACGTCGCGAGCGTGCCGTTCGCCGACGACGCCACCAAGGCGACCTTCGCCCCCGCCGTCAAGGACCTCGGCGACGCGAAGGTCGCGGTCACCGCCGGCGACGTCAAGCGCGACGGCGACACCGCGACGGGCACGCTCGACGTCACCTGGACCTTGCCCGGTGACGTGCCGTGGACGTATGCCGTGCCGGTCACCCTCGTCGCGGACGGTGACCGCTGGCAGGTCGCCACCCCGGCGACCGGCTCGCCCTGGCACCCGGACCTCCCGGCCGGGACGACGATGCAGCTCGAGCGCACCTTCGGCCAGCGCGGCGACCTCCTCGACCGCGACGGCAGGCCCCTGATGCCGCTCGGCACCGTGCACGCCGTGCAGATCGACCCGGTCAACGCGACCGCCGCCTCGGCCGCAGCGCTCGAGCCCATCGTCGGCGCGACGAAGGGGTCGCTCACCCAGGCACTGGCCAGGTCCACGGCATCCGGGTCGAAGGCGCCGATCCCGGTGATCACCTACCGCGACTCGGACTGGGCGCCGCGCCAGGACCGGATCGAGGCGCTGAAGGGCATCATCGCGCCGACGTCCGAGCAGCCGCTGGGCCCGACGCGCACCTTCGCCCAGCCCCTGCTCGGCAGCTACGGCGAGGTGACCGCCGAGATGATCACGGACAGCGGCGGCCGCTACCAGGCGGGTGACCGGGCCGGTCGCAGCGGCCTGCAGGCGCAGTACGACGAGGCGCTGGCGGGCCGGGCCGGCATCCGGGTCACGGCCAGCGGTGACGGGGGCGCGACGCTGTTCGAGAAGGCCGCCACCGACGGCGCGGACGTCGAGACGACCATCAGCCCCGCCGTGCAGGAGGCCGCCGAGAGGGCTCTTGCCACCAGCAACCTGAAGGTCCCCGGGGCCCTGGTGGCCGTCGACGTGAAGAGCGGCGAGGTGCTGGCCGTGGCCAACAGCCCGAGCACCGGCTTCGACCGGGCGCTGACCGGCCACTACCCGCCGGGGTCGACCTTCAAGGTGGCCACGAGCTACGCCTACCTCACCCGCGGCATCACGACGCCGGCGTCGAAGGTGCCGTGCCCGGCATCCGTGACGGTCGACGGCCGCGAGTTCACCAACTTCGCCGGCGAGTCGGTCAGCGGCAGCCCGACCTTCTTCCAGGACTTCACCATCTCGTGCAACACCGCGTTCGTCAGCCTGTCCGGCAAGCTCGCCGACGACGACCTGACCACCGCCGCGAAGGCGCTCGGCATCGGCGCCGGTTGGGACGACACCCTCGGCGTGAGCGGCACCTTCGCCGGCAGCGTGCCGACCACCACCGGCGGCACCGACACCGCCGCAGCCTCGATCGGGCAGGGCCGGGTCGAGGTCTCACCGATCTCGCTCGCGGTGATGGCCGGCAGCATCGGGCGGGGCACCTTCGTTCCGCCGGTGCTGGTCAAGAATGCCGGCGGCGCCTCGCCCCGGCCGGCGGCGCTCGACGGCACGGCGGTGGCCCAGCTGCGCTCGATGATGGCGTCGGTGGTGTCGTCGGGCACGGGCACCGTGCTGCGGAACACCCCCGGTGGCCCGGTGCGTGGCAAGACGGGCACCGCCGAGCACGGCAGCGACCCGAACGCGCTCCCCCGGACCTGGTTCGCCGGCTACCAGCGAGACGTCGCGTTCGCCGTGCTCGTCGAGGAGGGCAAGAGCGGCGGCACCGTCGCGGCGCCGGTCGCCAAGAGGTTCCTCACCAACCTGTCCGGCGACTGACCGAGGGGACGCGGAAGGCCCCGCCCGGCGAACCGGACGGGGCCTTCGGCGAAGACTCGGGGGACCCGGGTCAGATGGGGCGGACCTGGTCGGCCTGCGGCCCCTTGGGGCCCTGGGTGACCTCGAACTCGACCCGCTGGGCCTCCTCGAGGGACCGGTAGCCCTGAACGTCGATGGCGGAGTAGTGAACGAACACGTCGGGGCCGCCGCCGTCCTGGGCGATGAAACCAAAGCCCTTCTCAGCGTTGAACCACTTCACGGTGCCCTGTGCCATATCGGGGGTAACTCTTTCTGTGTGTAGCACGCGGTCGGTACACGTCGCACCGACCGTGGATGCGAACTCCAGTCCCCTTGTGGCGCGTTGGTGTTCGACCTGCGAGGAAAGCCTGATGCTGCAACCGACAGCGAAACTAGCACGCAGGCGCGCTGTGCGCTCGTCACGGAAGGGACCGTTCACCCAACGGGACGCCGGCTTGGGTCAGGCGCCGGGCACCTTCACGGCGAGCACGTCACACGTGGCGTCGAGCAGCACCTGCTGCGCCGTCGAGCCGGTGATCAGCTTGCCCAGCGGGCTGCGCCGCCGCAGGCCGATGACGATGAGCGTGGCCTGCACGCTCGTCGGCGGCGTCGAGCAGCTCGTCGGCCGGTGCCCGGCCGAGGTTCGGTTGGCGGATCTCGTGCTCGACGCCGCGGGCGGTCAGCTGCGCGTCGAGCGCGTCGAGGTCCTGCGGGGCGGCGTAGCTCGGGTCGGTGTTGTCACCGTGGTGGCCGGTGTTGACCACGATGAGCCGCTCGCCGCGCCGCACGGCCTCCACGATGGCCGCGTCGACCGCGGCCAGGCCTTCGGGACGGGGGATGTATCCCACGACGATCGTCATGACGAGCCTCCGGATTCCGGTGCGGGATGGGTCTGGGGTACGGGTGCGGCCGGCCGAACGGGTCGGCCGGCCGCGGATGGGCGACGTGGTCGTGAGCTGGGACGAGTCGCCGCACCTGGTCGTCCGTCAGGTGCGGCGACCCGCATCTAGCGGGGCGAGGGGCGCGTGCGGACCGTCATGACTGCGTCTGCTCCAGCGTCTTCGCGCCGGTCATGATGGCCACGCCCTCGCCCATGTCGTGGGACTGCGGTGAGATGACTCCCGCGCAGCCGCCGAGCCGCTGGATGTGGATGCGGTCGGCCACCTCCCACACGTGGGGCATGTTGTGGCTGATCAGGATGACGGCCTGGCCGCTGTCACGCAGCTGCTTGACCATCTCGAGGACCATCCCCGACTCCTTGACGCCCAGGGCTGCGGTCGGCTCGTCGAGGACGACGACCTTGCTTCCGAACGCCGCGGCGCGGGCCACCGCGACCGCCTGGCGCTGACCACCGGACAGTGTCTCGACCGCCTGACCCATGTTCTGGATCGTCTGGATGCCGAGCTTCTGCACCGAGTCGCCGGCGCGCTGCTTCATGCCCTTCTTGTCGAGCATCCGCAGCACCGACCCGAGCGGGCCCTTGCGGCGCTCCTCGCGGGCGAGGTAGAGGTTGCTCGCGATGTCGAGCGCCGGGATGACGGCCAGCTGCTGGTAGACGGTCTCGATGCCGGCCTCGCGGGCGTCCTGCGGACGCTTGAAGTCGACCCGCTCGCCGCCGAGCCAGATCTCGCCGGAGTCCGCCGTGTAGGCGCCGGTGATGCACTTGATGAGGGTCGACTTGCCGGCCCCGTTGTCACCGATGACCGCGAGCACCTCGCCCTTGTAGAGGTCGAGGTTGACGCCGTCGAGACCGATGACGCGCCCGAAGGTGATCACGAGGTCGCGGGCCGAGAGGATCGGGTCCGCCTCGTACTTGGCCCGCTTGTCCTCGGGGATGTGGTCGACCGCCAGGGGAAGACGCTCGATGGTGCTCATGCCTTCACCTTCCGGATCCACTGGTCGACCGTGACCGCGACGAGCACCAGCACACCGGTGGCGAAGAGGCGCCACTGCTGGTTCACGCCTGCGAGGGACAGGCCGAAGCTGAACGACTGCACGATGAGGGCACCGAGCAGGGTGCCGATCAGCCGACCTCGACCACCGAACAGCGACGTGCCGCCGATGACGACCGCGGTGATCGACGCGAGGTTGGCGTCGGGGATGGCGTTCGGCGTGGCCGCGCCGGCCCGGCCGATGAGGGCCCACGCCGCCAAGCCGTAGATGAGACCTGCGACGGTGTAGACCGACAGCAGCACGCGCTTGCTGGCCACACCCGACAGGCGGGCCGACTCGGGGTCGTCACCGACTGCGTAGACGTGTCGGCCCCAGGCCGTCTGCGACAGCGAGAAGCTGACGATGGCGTACAGGAGGATGACCATCACCACGCCCCAGGTGAGGCGGAAACCGCCGCGTGGGCCGAAGCCCTCACCCAGGAAGTTCAGGAGGCCTGGCAGCTTGTCCTGCTGGATGCTCGAGCCGCCGGAGTACAGCAGGGCGATGGCCGTGAAGATCGACAGCGTGCCCAGCGTGACGATGAACGGGGGCAGGTTGACCCGCGTGACGAGGATGCCGTTGAGGAACCCGGCCGCCACCGCCATGGCGATGCCGATCAGCAGGGCGAGCAACCCGTTCATCCCGCCGTCTGCCGCCAGCGAGGCCATGATCATCATCGCGAGGATGGTGATCGCCCCGACCGAGAGGTCGATGCCGGCGGTGAGGATGATCAGGGTCTGGCCGATGCCCAGGCAGGCCACGATGGCCGTCTGCTGGATGAGGATGGAGACGCCGCCCGGCTGGGCGAACCTCGGGTTGAGGATCGAGAAGGCGGCGAAGGTGATGATGAACAGGATGAGCGGGCTCAACCACGGGTAGGAGTGGAGCAGGCTCTGGAGACGTTGGACCGGGCTCTGCCGCCGCCGAGCGAACTCGGCGGCAGCAGCAGATGTGGACGACGACATCTGGGTCAGCCCCAGCAGATCTTGAGCGCCTCGTCGGTGGTGATGCTGTCGACACCCGCCGCCGGCTTGTCGGTCACGAGCGCGACACCCGTGTTGAAGAAGTCGAGACCCTCAGAGGTCGTCGGCTTCTCGCCGCCACGGGCGATCTTGGCGATGGCCTCCATGCCCAGGGTCGCCATCTTCAGCGGGTACTGCTGGGCGGTCGCACCGATGATGCCGTCCTTGACGGACTTGACGCCGGCGCAGCCACCGTCGACGGAGACGATGATCGCGGTGGTGATGCCGGCAGCCTTCAGGGCGGTGCTGGCGCCGACCGCGGCCGGCTCGTTGATCGTGTAGACCACGTTGATGGCCGGGTTCTTCGACAGGCAGTTCTCCATGGCCGTGCGACCGCCGTCCTCGGCGCCGTTGCTCGGCTCGTTGCAGACGATCGTGTAGTCGCCGCCCTTGCCGCCGGTGTACTTGCCGGTCTTGGCCTCGTCACCGTTCTTCTTCGGGTCGGCGACGTCGATGCCCATGCCCTCGAGGAAGCCCTGGTCACGGTCGTAGTCGACGGAGACGATCTTGTCGTTGAACAGGTCGAGCAGGGCGATCGTGGCCGCCTTGCCGTCGAGGGTCGACGCGGCCCACTTGCCGTCGAGCTGGCCGGCGAGCCGGTTGTCGGTGGCGAAGGTGATGTCAACCGTGTTCGCCGGGTCCGGCGGGGTGTCGAGCGCGATGACGTACAGGCCCGCGTCGCGCGCCTTCTTGATCGCGGCGTTGACGCCCGTGGACATCGGGGTGATCAGGATGCCCTTGTCACCGCGGGCGATGGCGTCCTCGATGGCGGTGATCTGACCCTGGTCATCGCCCTCCTGCTTGCCGGAGGCGACGGTGATGTCGACGTTCTCCTTGACGGCGTCGGCCTTCGCACCCTTCTGCATGGCGACGAAGAACGGGTTGGACGAGTCCTTGGTGATGAGGGCGACGCCGATCTTCTCGTTGCCGCCGGAGCCGGAGCTGCCGGAACCGCTGTCGTCGGAACCACAGGCAGCCGCGGCGAGCGCGACGCCGACGATGCCGACGGATGCGAGCACCCTGCGCGCCCTGCGCGAGGACGAAACGTGACGGATGTGCATGGGGCGAACTCTCCTTTGAGTGCTGGGCTGGGCGACCTCGTCATGACAACGTTGTCAACGACATTTCTAGCGCCTACTTGCGCTCGGGTCAAGTGATGGTCTACACATCGTGATGTGAAAGTGACATCGTTGTCAGGTCAGAGCAACCGCGCCACCATGCGTGACGTCGCGGCACTCGCCGGAGTCAGCCTGAAGACGGTGTCCCGCGTCGTCAACGACGAGCCCGGCGTCTCGCCGGACGTCCGGGGGCGCGTGACGGCGGCCGTCAACCGGCTCGACTACCGGCCCAACATGGCCGCGAGCAACCTGCGCCGCGCCGGCGCCCGCACCGGGCTGATCGGCGCCCTGGTGCAGGACCTGTCGAACTCGTTCTCCGCCAGCCTGCTCCGCGCCCTCGAGGACTCCGCGCGCCGTCACGGCACCGCGGTGCTCGCCGCCAGCCTTGACGAGGGCGCCGACCGCGAGCAGGAGCTCGTCCACGACCTGGTGACCCGTCGGGTCGACGGGCTGGTGATCATGCCCGCGAGCGAGCGCCAGGACTACCTCGTCAGCGAGCTGCGGTCGGGCACCCCGGCGGTCTTCGTCGACCGCCCGCCCCGGGGTGTCGACGCCGACTCGGTCACCGTCGACAACCACCGCGGTGGGCGGCTGGCGGCCGAGCACCTGCTGGCACAGGGTCATCGCCGGATCGCCGTGCTCGTCGACCTCGAGACCATCCCCACCGCCGCACGGCGGCTTGCCGGGTTCACCGACGGCTATACCGAGCGCGGCCTCCGCCCGGACCCGCGGCTGGTGATGACCGGGCTGCGGTCGACCGACGAGGCCACCGAGGTGATGCACGCCCTGCTCGCCCTCGACGACCCGCCGACAGCGATCTTCACGGCGCGGAACATCCTCTCCACAGGGGCTGTTCGCGCCCTGGCCGAGCGAGGTCTTCGCCGGGAGGTGGCCCTCGTCGGGTTCGACGACTTCCCCCTCGCCGACCTTCTCGACCCCCCGCTGACCGTCATCCGGCAGGACGTCGCGCGGATCGGCAAGACCGTCGCCGACCTCCTCTTCGACCGGATCGACGGCAACACCTCACCGCCGCGACACATCGTGCACGAACCGACCCTGGTCGTGCGCGGCTCCGGCGAGATTCCCCCGCCCGGCTGACGCTCCCCGCCCGTCACTCCCCGGCGCTCACGCGCCGGCCACGCGCTCCAGGGCGACGACGTGCCAGGCGAGGCCACGATGCTGGTAGACCGGCTGCAGCCCGTGGCGGCCGAGCGTCTCGAGCATCCTTGCCGGCGAGTGGACGAAGCTCCGGTACCGCTTGCCGAACAGGCCGAGCACGGCGTTCTGGACTCGGAAGAAGGCCCGGGTGCCGACGTGGTGTGGCGGGTGGCTGAACACCAGCACCCGCTGCGCGTGGTCGGCGGCGGCACCGAGCAGCCGGTCGACATCGGGGTAGCAGCACACGACCCGGTGCAGGACTACGACGTCGGCCGGGCCCACCGCCTGCGGGTCCGCCGCGATGTCCAGGATGCGCCGCTCGACCCGCCCGTCCAGGCCGGCCTCGGTCACCAGCTCGCGCGCATGAGCGTCGTAGGCCTCGACGAGCTCGAGGTTGGTGGCGTGGCCGGCGCCCGCGCGCAGCAGCTCCAGGTGCAGCTCGCCCACGCCGCCACCGATCTCGAGCACGCTCGCGCCCTCGATGCCCCGCGACACCACGGCGTCGACCATCCGTTGCTCGGTGCCGCCCAGCCCGCGGCGCCGGTACCTGCGGGCCGCCCGGCGCGCGAACCGGTCACCGAACACCCCGTCGCACCCGCGCGGGTCGCAGCCGCCGTCCACCTGCCGAGTATGGACCCGCGGAGGGCGTGGGACTCCGCGGGCTCGCTCGTCCCTCGCGCGCTCGCTCCCCGTCATCCACCGCCCTCCGCGCGGCTCCGCGGTCGCAAGCTCCCGCCGGAGCCGAGCGGAGGGCGTGGGATTCGAACCCACGATGACGTTGCCGCCATAGCGGTTTTCAAGACCGCCGCACTAGGCCACTATGCGAGCCCTCCAGACCCGGCGTGGGCCGGGCGAGGACAAGGGTATGCCGGGACGCGGTGGAGAGCGCACGGCATCCGGGGCGAGGTGGCGGGTAGGGTCGGAGGCTGACGAGAGGAGCCACCCCATGGGGAAGCTGACGTTCATCGCCGGTATGGCCGCCGGGTACGTGCTCGGTGCGCGCGCGGGCAGGCAGCGCTACGAGCAGATCCGCCGCACCTCGGGCAAGGTGTGGAACTCCGGGCCGGTGCAGAAGCAGGTGTTCAACGTCAAGGAGGTCGCCCGCACCAAGGCGGCCCCGGTCGTCGCGGACATGGTGGCTGACGCCGCCCGCTCCACCGGCGAGAAGCTGCGCTCCAGCCGCACGGTCGAGGCCGAGGCCATCGAGACCGTCACCACGCCGGGCACCACGAACGACCGACCGGCACCCTCGCCGACCGGCTCCGGCGCCGACCCCTGGGCCGCCGCCACGTCGAGCACCGACGGCGCCGCCTGAGCCCCTCCGCTCAGGCGGATCGCAGTCGGTCACGACCCCTGCTCGTCGGCAGGCCCGCGCCACCGGCACACCGGCCACGCCGGGCCCCGCGCCCCCTGCGGCGCCGAGCTCAGCGTGGCCGGTTCCCCGTGCTGCGGAACCGCCGCCGCGTGCACCGCGCCTCTGAACCCGGTGCCGCGACGCCCCTCGGTTCCGCGGCCGGCCGGCTGGCCCCTGAAACGAGCCGGTCGACGTCGCGGTCCTGCAAGGGTCCGACGGGGGAGAGGAGGGGGGTACCGGCACCCTGATACACGGCATCCGAGATTTCTTTCCGGATGCCGTGCCGACCCCGCGCGGCCGCTCACACCGGTCGGGGCGCGTGAGAAAGTCGCAGGTCCGACGTATCAGGGAGAACCTGGGGCGCTCCTGTTCAGCGTCGATGATCATCACTACGCTGGGCCCCCGGGGGATCCACCCACGGCTCGGCCGCACAGGAGCAGGACATGACTGACAACACCCCTGACGACCTGCCCGGCGGTGACGCCCGGCGGGGAGGCGACCTCGTGCCGCCCGCGTTCGGCGTACCTGCGACCGCGCTTCGCCGGTTCCGGGCCACCGTGCTGGACCCCGACACCGCAGAGCGCCTCGGCGACGAGCCGGCGCCCCAGCCGGTGGCCTACGTGCCACACCGGCTCCTGGTCCCCGGCTTCACCCCCGAGCAGCTCGAGGGCCCACTGCAGCGCCTGACGGAGCTCGGTGAGGAGATGCAGTTCACCGTGGAGGTGCGGCCGAGCCCACTGGTCGGCATCGCGAACGAGCTCGGCTACTCCGAGCGTCTCGGCAACGCCACGCACTCGGTGGTCGAGCTGCGACCCAACGACGGCCGACTGGGCCCTCCGCTCGAGGCCTGGTCGGTGCTCCAGCGGGCGCGGTCTCAGTTCGGGCGCAAAGAGGTCGCGAGGTGGAGCCTCAACCACGTCCTCATGTCGACCGGCTACATGTCGGGGGTCGGGTACATGTCCGGCGTGGGGTACATGTCCGGCGTGGGGTACATGTCGGGGGTCGGCTACATGTCGGGCGTGGGGTACATGTCCGGGGTCGGGTACATGTCCGGCGTGGGCGCCCCCGGCACAGCCCAGGGTCGTGGCCCGGTCGTGCTCGAGATGGCCGCCCCCCGTGGCACCGGAGGCAGCTCACCCGTCATCGCCATCCTCGACACCGGCCTGGGCCAGCACCCGTGGTTCCCCGACGGCTCACCCCTCGTCGACCGCGACCCCCGTGCCAACGGCTCGCCCATCGGGTTGAGGTTCGCCCCCGATGAGGACCCGGAGAACACCGGCGTGACCGTCGACCGCGTCAACGGCGCCCTCGACCCACTCGCCGGCCACGGCACGTTCGTCGCCGGAGTCGTTCGACAGCACTGTCCCGACGCCCGCCTCGTCATCGTGCCCGTCATGTACGGCGACGGCGCGGCCGACGAGGCCGACGTCATCGAGGCCCTCAACGGCCTGGCGATCTACCACTGGTCGGCGCTGGACGGGAAGGCCGACCACGCGCCCGTCGACGTCGTGAACCTCTCGCTCGGCTACTACCACGAGACCCCGCAGAGCGTCGACGAGGAGGGCGCGCTCTTCGACGTCCTGCGCACGCTCGCCGCCGACGGCGTCGCCGTCATCGCCGCTGCGGGCAACGGCGGCACGACCGAACGCTTCTGGCCGGCCGCCCTCGCCGAGACCACACCGGCCGGCGTCCCGTTCACGAGCGTCGGCGCGACGAACCCGGCCGACGCGTCGGTCGCGGTGTTCTCCAACACCGGGTCGTGGGTGTCCACCTACAGCGCCGGTGTCGCCGTCGTGAGCACGATGCCGGTGACCCTCGAGGGGTCGCTGCGCAGCGACGTCGCCGTCGCCGCCACGGGCTCGGACCCGGCGCGCGCCACACCGGACCCCGACAGCTACCCCAGCGGGTTCGGCGTCTGGAGCGGGACGTCGTTCTCGTGCCCGTGCTGTGTCGGCGAGGTCGCCGCGGTGCTCGCCCGCTCGCCGCTCGCGAAACGCCGTGACGAGCGGATCAAGCAGGTCTCCGCCGCCGTGGCCGAGGTCGTCGGCGGTGGGTCGTGATGCACACCGGCGCGGACGGGCTCGCGACCCGGGCAGCCAACGCGTTCCGTGCCCACCGCGACGGCCAGCCGGCCGGCATGTCGACCCTCGTCGAGGAGGTGACGCCGCTGCTGTGGGCCGTCGCCCGGCAGCAGGGGCTGCACCACCAGGCCGCCGAGGACGTCGTGCAGAACACCTGGCTCAAGCTCGTCGAGCACGCCCCGGACATCGCCGACCCGCAGTCGGTGCTCAAGTGGCTCATCACGACGACGAAACGCGACGCGTGGTCCACCGTCTCCCGCGGCCACCGCGAGGAGCCGGCGGCCCACACCGACGTGCGTGACGTCGAGCCCGACGTCACGGCACCCTCCCCCGAGGTCGCCGTGCTCACCGACGCCGACGACCGCCTCGTGTGGCAGCACTTCGCCACGCTCCCCGAGCGGTGCAAGGCCCTGTTGCGCGCGATCGCGTTCGCGGAGAAGCCTGACTACGCCAGCGTCGCCCAGGCCCTGGGCATGCCGGTCGGCAGCATCGGCCCCACTCGTGGCCGCTGCCTGGCCAAGCTCCGCCTCGCGCTCGCCGCCGACCCCCGATGGGAGATGCCGTCATGAATGCCAGCCCCGAACCCGAGATGACGCTCGCTGCCGAGCCCCTCGATGCCGTGGACCTCCACCTCCTCGATGCCCTGCGCCACATCCACCAGGACATCGACCCGGTGCCCGAGGACCTCGTCGACCGCGTCAAGTTCGCGATGACGGTCGCCGCCCTGGAGGCCGATGTCGCCGAGATCGTCTCGAGCGCTTCCCTCGAGACCGTGCGTGGCACCGACTACGACCGCGCCGACACCGTGACCTTCGCGAGCGAAGGGCTCAGTGTCATGGTGAGCATCGAGCACGGGGCCACGACGAAGGTCGACATCGTCGGCTGGGTCAGCGAGACCGGGGTCGGGGTCGAGGTCGAGCTGCGTGAGCGGGGACGCACCCGCACCACCGCCGTCGACGACGAAGGTCGCTTCACCTTCGCCGGCGTCGAGCGTGGTCTGGTCAACTTCGTGCTGCGGCGCCAGGACGACTCCGGGAAGCCGCCGATCATCACGCCGGCCATCGAGCTCTGAGGAGACCTCCATCGAGCAGGATCCGCTCGGCCGGGCCGCCGAGCTGCTCGCCGCCGCCCGTCAGGCGAACGAGGTGGGTCGGTTCGCCGACGCCGCCGCCCTGCTCGACGAGGCGCTGGCGCTGCTCGCACCGGCCGCCGACGTCGAGGCGCGGACGCTACGCACCCGCGTGCTCATCACGCGGTCCTGGGCCGAGCTCGAGACCCGTGGGCTCGAGCCGGCCCTGGCCATGCTCCGCCGCGCCCGCCGGGCCGGCGAGGAGCTCGGCGACCCGGTCCTCGTCGCCCTGAGCCATGTCCAGGAAGGCACCGTGCAGGGGCGGGTCGGAGACTGGAGCGCCTGCCTGGCCGCCCTGGACCGGGTCGGCAGCGGCGAGAACAGCCTCAACCCCGCGCAGCGCTGCGCCCTGCACATCAACCGCGGACAAGCCCGGCTCGGCATCGGCGACACCGTGGGTGCTGCGGCATCCTTCGAGATGGTCCGCGACATCGCTGCGGAGAACGGGTTCCACGAGCAGGAGTTCAAGGCGCGCCACAACCGGGCCGTCGTGGCGTTCGTCGACGGGGACCTGCCGCAGGCCCTGCTCCTCATGCGCGAGGCGGACGCCATGGACGTCGCGGTCTCTCGCGACCGGGCTCGGCTCGACCACGCGGAGGTGCTGCTCGAGGCAGGGCTCGTCGACGGCGCCCGCTCGGCCCTGATGGACGCGCTCGGCGCCGCCCGCAGGGACGGGCACCGGCTCGAGGAGGGCGAGATCAGCCTGCGGCTGGCCCGGTGCGACCTGCTCGTCGGTGACCTCGAGGGCGCCCGACGCCACATCGACGATGCCACGAACGCCTTCCGCACGCGGCAGGCCGAGGAGCTCATCGTCGAGGCCGAGCTCGTGCGGGCGACGATCGACGTGGCCGCGACCTTCGAGGTCGCCACGGTGGTCACGACGCTGGCTCGGCTGGTCGACCGGCCGAGTACCCGCCCAGCGGCCCGGCGTGAGGCGCTGCGGCTCGACGCCGAGGCCCGGCTGCTGCTCGGCGACGTCGAGGGGGCCGAGGGACGCCTGCGCGCCCTCGACGGGGCCGACCGGGACTCCATGGCGGCCCAGCTGCACGAGACGTTCGTGCGCGCCCGTCTCGACCACGTCCGCGGCCGCCGCGCAGACGCCGAGGGCCGAACCGTGGCCGGCAACCGGCTGCTCGCCGCCCACCAGTTCCAGTCCTCCAGCCTCGACGTTCGCGCCGGGCTCGCGCTGCACGGTCGCCGCCTCGCGGCCTTCGACGTCGAACGCGCCGTCGCCGTAGGGGAGGCGGGCGGCATCCTCACGAGCGTCGAGCGATGGCGGGCGATCTCGCACCGGATCAACCCGGTGACCAGTTCGAACGACCCCGAGCTCACCGCGCTCACCCGCGAGCTCCGGCGTCTTCGCCAGCTGGTCGCCGAGGACGACGGCGTCGCGACGCGCGGGCTCCCGGCGCAGATCGCCGACCTCGAGGACCAGGTGGCCCAGCGCGAGTGGACCCTCACCGTCGACGGTGCGCAGTCGACCACGGCGGCCGCCGTGGACGCCGACGAGGCGCTGACCACGGCATCCGAGCGGGGCGCCACGGTCGTGGAGTTCTTCGAGCTGGGTGAGCACCTCTGGACGATCGAGGTCTCCGGCGGCCGGATGGAGGTGCGCCGGTCGCTGCCGCTCGAGGAGGTGTCGCGCCTCGTCACCCGGCTGCGACGCGACCTGCGGGCCCGGGCCATCGTGGCGCCGAGCAGCCCGATGGCTGCGACGCTCGAACGGGCCACCGCGTC
The DNA here is from genome assembly GCA_963695175.1 of uncultured Actinomycetota bacterium. Classification (GTDB taxonomy): domain Bacteria; phylum Actinomycetota; class Actinomycetes; order Actinomycetales; family Dermatophilaceae; genus Fodinibacter. Next base: position 649,383 of record CAVOGG010000004.1, on the reverse strand, counting down.
CTCGCTCGCCGGACTCGACAGCGCGCTCAACCCGCAGGGCCCGGCCGACGAGCGGGTCGTCGTCATCCCGTCGCGCAGCCTCGCGGCCGTGCCGTGGAGCCTGCTTCCCAGCCTGCTGGGCCGACCGGTCACGGTGGCCCCGTCCCTGACCCGGTGGGTTCGCGGACCGTCCGGGGCCGCGCGGTCGCAGTGGACCCAGCCCGTCGCGGCTCTCTACGGCCCCGGACTGTCCCGCACCGGCCCGGAGATCCGAGCCATCCGTGCCGCCTGGGCAGGCGTCGACCACGACGGCGACATCGCCGCGGCGACGAGCGACGACGTGCTGCGCGCGCTGGAGTCGGCCCGCGTCGTCCACCTGGCGGCCCATGGCATCCACGAGGCGCAGAGCCCGCTGTTCTCCTCGGTCCAGGTGGCCGACGGCCCGGTCTTCGCCCACGAGTTCCCCCGGCCCGTGGCGGCCGAGCACGTGGCCCTGAGCGCGTGCGACGTCGGGCAGTTCTCGACCCGGCAGGGCGACGAGCCGCTGGGCCTGGCGATCGCGCTGATCTCGCTCGGCGCGACGAGCGTGCTGGGGGCGGTCGCACCGGTGGCGGACCAGGTGGCTGCCGACGCCATGGTGGCCTACCACCGGCTCCTCGCCACCGGGGCCGACGCCTCCACGGCGTGGGGGTCGATCGTCGAGCAGCAGCCCGCGGCCGGGGTGTTCTGCTACTACGGCTCGGACTGGAGCGCGGACGCGCCCACCGCCTGATGCCGGTCGGTCAGATGAACAGGGCGGGCTCGGCGAAGAGCGCGTCGTAGGGGTCCTCGCCGGGGGCGTCGGGGAAGCGCACCCGCGCCGGGATGCCGGTCGCGACCGCGCCAGCCGGCACCGGCTTCACGACCACCGAGTTGGCGCCGATCTGCACGTCGTCGCCGATCTCGATGTTGCCCAGCACCCGGGCGCCGGCGCCGATGGTGACCCGGTCGCCGACGGTCGGATGCCGCTTGGTCCCGCGGGCGAGCGACCGGCCACCCAGCGTGACGCCGTGGTAGAGCATCACGTCGTCACCGACGACCGCGGTGGCGCCGATGACCACGCCCATCCCGTGGTCGATGAAGAAGCGGCGGCCGATCTGCGCGCCGGGGTGGATCTCGACCCCGGTCACCGACCGCACGACGGTCGACAGCGCCCGGGCCGCGGGGCGGCCAGCGGGCTTCTGCCACAAGCGGTGCAGGCCACGGTAGGCCCAGATCGCGTGCAGCCCGGGCGAGTTCACGGCGACGTCGATGCGCGTCTCTGCCGCGGGGTCTCGCAGCATCGCGGCGTCGAGGTCCTCGCGAACCGTCGCCCGGGCGTCACGGATCCAGCCCATGTCAGTCGACGAGACCCTCGAACAGGATCGTCGACAGGTAACGCTCGCCGAAGCTCGGGATGATGACGACGATCGTCTTGCCGGCGTTCTCCGGGCGGGAGGCGACCTGGTTGGCGGCGGCGAGCGCGGCCCCGGACGAGATGCCCACGAGCAGGCCCTCCTCGGTGGCGGCCCGACGGGCCCACTTCACCGAGGTCTCGGCGTTGATGTCGATGACCTCGTCGTAGACCGTGGTGTCGAGGATCTCGGGGACGAAGTTGGCGCCGATGCCCTGGATCTTGTGCGGGCCGGGGGTGCCGCCGTTGAGGATCGGGGACTCCTCGGGCTCGACGGCGACGATCTGCACGCCGGGCTTGCGGGCCTTGAGCACCTGGCCGACACCGGTGATGGTGCCACCGGTGCCGATGCCGGCGACGACGATGTCGACCTTGCCGTCGGTGTCCTTCCAGATCTCCTCAGCAGTGGTCTTGCGGTGGATCTCCGGGTTCGCGACGTTGGCGAACTGGCGGGCCAGCACGGCACCCTCGCGCTCGGCGACGATCTCCTCGGCCTTGGCGACGGCGCCCTTCATCCCGAGGGAGGGGTCGGTGAGGATCAGCTCGGCACCGTAGGCGCGCAGCAGTGCGCGGCGCTCCTTGCTCATCGACTCCGGCATCGCGAGCACCACCGTGTAGCCACGCGCCGCGCCCACCATGGCCAGGGCGATGCCGGTGTTGCCCGAGGTGGCCTCGACGATCGTGCCGCCTGGCTTCAGGTCACCTGAGGCCTCCGCCGCGTCGACGATCGAGACACCGATGCGGTCCTTCACCGAGCTCGCCGGGCTGTAGAACTCGAGCTTGGCGGCAACGATGGCGTCCCCGTCGATGATCCGGTTGAGCCGGACGAGCGGGGTGTTGCCGACGGCCTGGGTCACGTCGTCGAGGATGGGCATCTCGGGGCCTTTCGCTGGAACGGGCGCCGGTCGCGCACCCTGCTGGGCACACGGCATCCGGCTCGGTGGAGCCGACGACGGTGCCAACCGTCGTCTGCTTATGCGTATTCCAACAGAGAGTTATCGCCAGGCACAACGATGTCTTGCACCAGCGCACCCACGCTCAGCGGTCGAGCAGGTCGCGCTGCACCGCGTTGAGCGGCAGGTTGCGTGCCAGGTCGTCGGCCGCGGCCGCCTCGTCGGTCCGGTCGAGCCGGCGCAACAGCGCGGCCCGGGTCGCGTGCCAGAGCGGGTACTCGCGCAGCCCCTCGATCGCGTCGACGAGGTCGAGCCCCTGCTGCGGACCACGGGCCTCCGCCACGGCGACGGCATGGTTGAGCCGCACCACCGGCCCGTCGTCGACCCGCAGCAGCACCTCGTACCACGACTCGATGGCCGCCCAGTCGGTCTCGTCCCACGACGGCGCGAGGGCGTGGCAGGCGGCGATGGCCGACTGCACGACGTAGGGGTCTGGGTGGGCGGGCGACAGCCGAAGCCCCTCACCCACGAGCGGCACCGCCTCGGCGATGGCGGTGTGGTCCCACCGGGTGCGGTCCTGGTCCGCCAGGAGCACGGCGCCGCCGGCCGCGTCCGTGCGCGCTGCGCGGCGCGAGTCCTGGAGCAGGATGAGCGCCAGCAGCCCGGTGGCGCCCGGGTCCTGCGGGCGCAGGCGGTGCAGCAGCCGGGTGAGCCGCAGCGCCTCGGCCACCAGGGCGGGGCGGGTCAGCTCGGGGCCGGCCGTCGCGGCGTAGCCCTCGTTGAACACCAGGTAGGTCGTGGCGAGCACGGTGTCCCACCGTTCCGGGAGGTCCTGCGCCGACGGCACCCGGTAGGGGATGCCGGCCACCCGGATCTTCTGGCGGGCACGGGTGAGGCGCTTGGCCATCGTCGGCTCGGAGACGAGCAGGGCCCGGGCGACCTCCTCGGTGCTCAACCCGCACAGGGTGCGCAGCGCCAGGGCGACCCGGGTCTCCGGGGCCAGGCTGGGGTGGCAGCAGGTGAAGACCAGGCGCAGCAGGTCGTCCTCGACGACCTCGGGCCCCGGGTCCTCCTCCGGCAGCACGGCGTCGGTGAGCGGGCCGAGCGCGAGGGCCTCCTTGGGCCTTCGAGCCGCCTCGCGGCGGATCAGGTCGACGGCGCGGCGGCGGGCCGTGGTGCGCAGCCAGGCGACGGGGCTGTCCGGGATGCCGTCGCGCGGCCAGGTCTGCAGGGCACGCAGGCTGGCGTCCTGCACGGCATCCTCGGCGAGCGCGAGGTTGCCGGTCCAGCGGGCGAGGGTGGCGAGGACGTCACGGCCCGCGACCCGCACGATCTCGGCCAGGGCGCGGTGGGCGTCCTCGGGGGCGAGCGAACTCGCCCCCGAGGGAACCGTGCTCACATCGGGAACTCGATGACGGGGCGCACCTCTACGACCCCGTCCCACGCGGCGGGGATGGTTGCGGCGACTCGCACCGCCTCGTCGAGGTCGGCGCACTCGAGCAGGTAGAAGCCGGTCAGGGCCTCCTTGGTCTCGGCGTAGGGCCCGTCGGTGGTCAGCGGTGTGCCTCCCTTGGTCTTCACCCGCACGCTGGTCGCGGTCGAGGTGGGGTAGAGCGCGGCACCGCCGCGGATGACCGCACCCGCGGCCTCGGCGAACGCGGCGTACTCCGCGGTCGTGTCGGCGTACTGGGGCTGGGTCCAGTCGTTGTCGGCGCCGTAGATGAGGGCGGCGTACTGGGTCATGGCGACTCCTTGGTCTCGGGTGGACGGGCCGCACCGGTGTCCGGCCCTCACCCTAGAGACGAACGGGGTGCCCCGAGAAGGACAGCAGGGCCGCATCGATCCCGTGCTGACCGTCGACCGCCGCGACCGGCGGAGGCCGTTGACGGTCGTCACAGCCCGGTGAGCGGTTGCTTACCGCCGGTAGGCTGCCGGACATGCCTGTCCTGCTCGCGCCCGCCCTGGCCAGCGCCGTGATCCCGATGCCCGACGAGCGGTTCGGCGGCCTGGGGCCCGTGCAGGTCGTGGGGCTGGTGTTGTGCATCGTGATCCCGCTGATCGGGTGGGCGCTGCTGGCCCGGCAGGTCGGCCGCTTCGTGACGCTCTACCGCCTCGGGCAGCCGGATGCCGGCCGCACCGGCGCGCCGATGACCCGCAGCTGGGTGCTGGCCAAGGAGTTCCTCGGGCACACCCGCATGTCGCGGCTGAAGGTGGTCGCGGCCGCCCACTGGTTCACGGCGCTGTCGTTCATCATCCTGTTCGCCACGCTGGTCAACGCGTTCTTCCAGCTGGTGCAGGCCGACTACCGGCTGCCGCTGGTCGGGTTCTTCCCGCCGTTCGAGTGGCTCATCGAGGTCTTCGCGTGGGGCGGGTTCATCGGCATCGCCGTGCTGGTGCTGATCCGGCAGAAGAACCACCCGCGATCAGCCGCCGGCGTGGGTGGACGCCGCTCGCGCTTCTTCGCGTCGACCTTCTGGCAGGCCTACTACGTCGAGGCGACGATCTTCTTCGTCACGGTCTGCATCCTGCTGCTGCGCGGGCTCGAGGCCGCCATGGTCGACCGGCTCGAGCCGGAGGCCTCGCTGGCGCTGCACTTCCCGCTGACCGGCTGGATGGCCGGCCTCTTCTCCTCGGTGTCGCTGCCGACGCTCGCCAACTGGGTCTACGTCGTCGCGACCGTCAAGATCCTCATCTCGTTCGCGTGGATGATCACCATCTCGCTGCAGCCCACGATGGGCGTCGCCTGGCACCGCTTCCTCGCCTTCCCCAACATCTGGTTCAAGCGCGAGGCCTCGGGCCGCACGGCGCTCGGCGCGGCCAAGCCGCTCACGATCGGTGGCATGCCCTTCGACATGGAGGCCATGGAGGAGCTCGAGGAGGGCGCCACCCTCGGCGTCGGCGCGGTCGAGGACTTCACCTGGAAGGGCCTGCTCGACTTCTCGACGTGCACCGAGTGCGGCCGCTGCCAGTCGCAGTGCCCCGCCTGGAACACCGACAAGCCGCTCTCCCCCAAGCTGCTGATGATGACGTTGCGCGACCACGCGGACGCCAAGGCCCCGTTCCTGCGCGCCCTGGCCGGCCACGACGGCGACGCCGAGAAGGCGATGGCCACGGTGTCCGCGCGCACGGCATCCACCGATGCGACGCACGGGCTGGAAGGCGAGGTCACCGACCAGGTGCGCGTCTCGTGGCCCGACCTGCCGCTCATCGGCGACACCGGCTACGACATCGCGGCGCCGCTCACGGCGTACAACCCGCACGGCCCGGATGCCGTGATCGACCAGGACGTGCTGTGGTCGTGCACCACCTGTGGCGCGTGCGTCGAGCAGTGCCCGGTCGACATCGAGCACGTCGACCACATCATCGACATGCGGCGCTACCAGACGCTGATCGAGTCGGCGTTCCCGAGCGAGCTCGGCGGGCTGTTCAAGAACCTCGAGGGCAAGGGCAACCCGTGGGGGATGGGCGCCCGGGCCCGGCTGGACTGGGCCAAGGACCTGCCGTTCCCGGTCAGCGTGCTGGGCCAGGACGTCGAGAAGGCGTCCGACGTCGAGTGGCTGTTCTGGGTGGGGTGCGCCGGTGCCTACGAGGACCGCGCGAAGAAGACGACGCGTGCGGTCGCCGAGCTGCTCGACACCGCCGGGGTGTCGTTCGCGGTGCTCGGTGACGGCGAGACGTGCACCGGCGACTCGGCGCGGCGGGCCGGCAACGAGCTGCTGTTCCAGACGCTGGCGGCGCAGAACGTCTCGACGTTCGGGGAGTTCGGCGTCACCAAGGTGGTCGTCACCTGCGCGCACTGCTTCAACACGATCAAGAACGAGTACCCGCAGATCGGCGGCACCTACGAGGTCGTTCACCACACCCAGCTGCTGAACCGGCTGGTGCGCGACAAGAAGCTCGTGCCGGTGGCGCTCCCGAGCGAGGTGCCGGGCATGTCGTCGGCGAAGAACGCCGCCTCGACCGCGGCCACCGTCACCTACCACGACCCGTGCTACCTCGGCCGGCACAACGACGTCTACGCCCCGCCGCGCGAGCTGCTCGGCGCGCTGCCCGGTGTCGAGCTGCGCGAGATGGAGCGCACCCGCGAGAAGTCGTTCTGCTGCGGTGCCGGCGGTGCCCGGATGTGGATGGAGGAGAAGCTCGGCACGCGGATCAACACCAACCGCACCGAGGAGGCCATCGCCACCGGGGCCGAGCGGATCGCCATCGGCTGCCCGTTCTGCCGGGTGATGATCTCGGACGGGCTCACCGCGAAGCAGGCCGAAGGAGAGGCCGAGGCGGTCGAGGTCGTCGACGTGGCCCAGATGCTGTTGGCCGCGGTGCGGCGGGGGGAGCCGTCGGACGGTTCGGTCGCCGAGCCCGAGGCCACGGCAGGGATGCCGTCCGCGCCCGCTCCCGAGGTCACCGCACCCGCCGCTGCCGCCACCGCGGCTGCTGCTGCTGCCACGGTGGCGGCCACGGCACCGGCGGAGGAGGCGGACCCGTGGGACGAGCCGGCCGCTCCCACTGCTGCCGCGGCGGTCATCGCCCCCGCTACCACCGAACCCGAGACCGACCCCTGGGACGAGCCGGCTGCACCCGCTGCTGCTGCAACGGCGGCGGCCACGGAACCAGCGACGGAGGAAGCGGACCCGTGGGACGAGCCCGCAGCTCCCGCTGCCACCGCCGCCGTGGCACCCGCTGCCACCGAACCCGAGACCGACCCCTGGGACGAGCCGGCCGCACCCGCCGCAGCCGCAGCAGCCGCGGCCGGGGCGACCGACCCCTGGGACGAGCCGGCACCAGCCAGTACGGATGCTTCAGGTGGCGCGCCGGCCGACACCGAGCCCGTGCCTGAACCCGCCGCGGAAGCCACACCAGCACCGGCAGCCGTCACGGACTCCGCCGACCCGTGGGACGAGCCCGACCCCTGGGATGAGCCGGCACCAGCCAGCTACGGATGCTTCAGGTGGCGCGCCGGCCGACACCGAGCCCGTGCCTGAACCCGCCGCGAAGCCACACCAGCACCGGCAGCCGTCGCGGACTCCGCCGACCCGTGGGACGAGCCCGACCCCTGGGACGAGCCGGCACCAGCCAGCTGCGGATGCTTCAGGTGGCGCGCCGGCCGACACCCAGCCCGAGCCTGAACCCGCCGCGGAAGCCACACCAGCACCGGCGGCTGTCACGGACTCCGTCGACCCGTGGGACGAGCCCGACCCCTGGGACGAGCCGGCACCAGCCAGTACGGATGCTTCAGGTGGCGCGCCGGCCGACACCCAGCCCGTGCCCGACCCCGCCGTCGAGGCCACACCAGCACCGGCGGCTGTCGCTGACTCCGTCGACCCGTGGGACGAGCCCGCCGACATCGCGACCAGCGACCAGGCGGTCGACGTGGGGACGGCCGCCGAGAACGAGGTGACGTCCGATTCGGAGCAGACCCCGGCATCCGACGCCGTGGTGCCAGAGCCAGAGCCGAAGCGGGCCGAGCCCGTGCCGGCCGCGTCGGAGCCGACCGCCTTGGAGCCGACCGACGAGGCGAAGCCGGCGAAAGCCGCGTTCACGGGTGACCCGGCGCTGCTCGACGAGCCGGACCCCTGGGACTGACCCAGGCGCCTGCGAAGTCAGGAGCACTTCGCCGGCTCAGGGGCTTCTCGCCGAGTCAGGGGCGTATCCGGCCCTGACTCGGCGAAGTGCTCCTGACTTCGCGAGAGTCCGCGAAACGGCGACGACGAAGCGCCCGGCCCCCTCACGGGGGACCGGGCGCTTCGGGTGCCGCGCTAGGGGTCAGCCCAGCCCGTTGGCGGTGAGGAACTCCTGGGCCACGGCCTTGGGGTCCTGCTTGTCGATGTCGGTCTTCTTGAGCATCCCGGCGACCACCTCGGTGGTCAGCTTCGCGGACACGGCGTTGAGCGCCTCCTTGACCTGGTCGGCGCGATCGGCCCGCACCAGCGGGACGATGTTCTGCGAGCCGAACAGCTTCTTGGTGTCCTCGAGCTGCACGAACCCGTTGGCTGCGATGGCCGGGTCGGTGGAGAAGATGTTGGCCGCATCGGCCTGGCCGTTCTTCAGGGCCTGGACGATGCCCTGGCCGGTGAGCGGCCGGAACGACTTGAAGACGACGTCGTAGGTCTTCTTGAGGCCGGGGATGCCCTGCGGGCGCTCCTTGAACTCGGGAGGCGCGGTGAGGGTGAGGTCACCGGCGACCGGCTGGAGGTCGGCGATCGTCTTCAGGTTGTTCTTGGTGGCGGTGTCCTTGGTGACCACGATCGAGTCGTTGTCCTCTGCGGCCGACTTGTCGAGCACGACGAGGGTCTTCGGAAGCACCTCCTGCACGTGCGCGTAGACCTCGTCGGGGTCGGTGCCGGTGTAGGCCTTGTCGTAGTTGAAGGCCAGCGCGCCGGTGTACTCGGGGAACACCTGCACCGAGTCGTCCTCGAGGGCGCGCAGGTAGATCTCGCGCGAGCCGATGTTGAGCTTGGTCGTGGCGTCGATGCCCTTGGCCTTCAGCGCGCCGGCGTAGATCTCGGCGAGCAGCGTCGACTCGGAGAAGTTCGCGCCACCGACGACGATGGGGCCGCCGGACGCGCTCGCCGATGCCGAGCCGGTCGGGCTGGACGACGCGAGCGGGTCGTCGGAGCTGCCGCACGCGGTGAGCCCCAGGAGCGAGGCGGCGATCAGTGCCACCGCAGAGGTCATGCGCTTCATGGGAGTGGTCCCTTCGTCGTGGTGCTGTGGTCGGTGTGGCGTCGGACGTGTCGACAAGTCAGGCAGAACGGGCGAAGCGGGTCAAGCAGGCGCAACCGGCGTACGGCCGTCGGTCGACGGCTTGTCGGCCTCAACCGAGACACTGCGAGAATCCTTCCCGCGACCACCGACACGGCGTCCACCGGTGAGACCGGGGGACACGACGCGGCGCTGCACGAGGGCGAAGACGCCGTCGAGCACGACCGCCAGCACGGCCACGAGGATGGCGCCGCCCGCGGTCTCGGGGTAGTCGCCCAGGGCGATGCCGTCGATGAGGTAGCGCCCCAGTCCGCCGAGCCCGATGTACGCCGCCACCGTCGCGGTCGCCACCACCTGCAGCACCGCGGAGCGCACGCCCGACATCAGCAGGGGAAGCCCGTTCGGAATCTCGACCTGGCGCAGCAGCTGGCCCGAGGTCATCCCCACCCCACGAGCCGCGTCGCGTGCCGCCGGAGGGACCGCCTCGATGCCGGCATACGTGCCGGCCAGTAGCGGCGGGATGGCGAGCAGTGCGAGCACCAGGATGCTCGGGATCGTGAACGCCAGGTCGCTCTGGATCATCGGTCCCAGCCACAGGGACGCGGCCAGGAGCAGCCCGAGCGTCGGCACGGCGCGCACCGAGTTGGCCACCGACACGAGCCAGCGCAGCCGCCCGGTGTGACCGACCCACAGCCCGAGGGGGATGGCGATCGCGGCCGCGAGGAGCACGGCCATCGCGGTGTACTCGAGGTGCTGGAGCGTGCGGTGGGGGATGCCGTCCTCGCCCTGCCAGTTGGCCGGGTCGGTGAACCACGCGAGGATCGAGCTGATCATGCCCGCGCCCCCGGCACGCGCAGCCAGGGCGTCACCATCCGGGTGCCCAGGACGATGACGGCGTCGAGCGCCAGGGCGAGCAGGATGCACGACACGATGCCGGTGATCAGCTCGCCCCAGATGACCCGGTTGTAGCCGTCGACGAGCAGGTCGCCGAGCTGGCTGACGCCGATCAGGGTGGCGATGCTCACGATGCTCACGTTGCTGACCGCGGCCACCCGGAGCCCGGCCGCGATGACCGGAGCGGCGAGGGGAAGCTCGACCCCGAACAGACGCCGGACTCCCTTGTAGCCCATGGCGGTCGCCGCCTGCGCGATGTCGTCGGGTACGGCGTTGAGCCCATCGGCGACGGTACGCACGAGCAGCGCCACCGTGTAGATGGTCATGGCGACGATGACGTTGACCGGGTCGAGGATCTTGGTGCCCAGCACGATCGGCATGATGACGAACAGGGCCAGCGAGGGGATCGTGTAGAGCAGCCCGGTCGTGGTGATGATCGCCGGGTAGGCGCGCGACCAGCGGCTGGCGGCCCAGCCCAGGGGGATCGACACGACGAACCCGATGACGAGGGGGATACCCGCGAGGTAGAGGCTCTGGCCCGCGAGGTCGAGCACCACCTGCCAGTTGTCGGCCAGCCAGGTCACGGGGTGTCCTCGTCGCCGCGCACCGCGGCCGCACCGCCGTGCACCGGGTCGGACTCGTCGCGCTCGGGCCGGTCGACGTGCTCGATGACCGTGAGCACCTCGTGCGCCCGCACCGTGCCGCACAGCACCCCGGCGTCGTCGACGACAACGCCCCGACGGCTCGGCGAGGACAGTGCCGCGTCGAGCGCGCCTCGCAGAGAACCGTGTTCGCGAGCGACGGTGCCACCGCGGTGCAGGTCGGACTCGGCCACCGGTCGGTCGCCGATGCGCGTGGGTTCGACCCAGCCCAGCGGATGCCGGTCGTCGTCGACCACGAGGAGCCACCCGGCATCCGAACGGTCAGGACGTTCGCCGATCACCACGGTGGGCTCCGAGTGCAGCGTGAGCCGAGGGGCCTCCTGGAAGCCGAGGGCCCGGTAGCCGCGGTCGCGTCCGACGAAGTCCGCGACGAAGTCGTCGGCCGGGTGGGCCAGCAGGTAGGCCGGCTCGGCCACCTGGGCGAGCCGCCCGCCGACCCTCAGCACCGCGACCTGGTCGCCGAGCTTGATCGCCTCGTCGATGTCGTGGGTGACGAAGACGATGGTCTTGCCGAGCTCGGCCTGCAGGCGCAGGAACTCGTCCTGCAGCTGGTCGCGCACGACGGGGTCGACGGCCGAGAACGGTTCGTCCATCAGCATCACCGGCGGGTCGGCGGCCAGCGCCCGGGCCACGCCCACCCGCTGTTGCTGCCCCCCGGACAGCTGGGCGGGGTAGCGCGCACCGAGCTCGGGCGCGAGCCCCACGCGCTCGAGCAGCTCCTGCGAGCGCTCCCGCGTCTTCGCCTTGGTCCAGCCGAGCAGTCGTGGGACGGTGCCGATGTTGTCGAGCACCGTGCGGTGCGGGAAGAGGCCGGCGTGCTGGATGACGTAGCCCATGCCGCGGCGGAGCTCGGCCTCGTTCATCCGGCCGGTGTCCTGGCCGTCGAGGGTGATCGTGCCGTGAGTGGGTTCGATCATCCGGTTGACCATGCGCAGGCTGGTCGTCTTCCCACAGCCCGAGGGCCCGACGAGCACGGTGATCTTGCCCGTGGGCGCGGTGAGCGTCAGCTCGTCGACCGCGACGGTCCCGTCTGGGTACTGCTTGGTCACGGCATCGAACCGGATCATGCGCTGGCCCCTCACGAGGTCGGTGACGTGGCCTCAAACCTAGCGGCTCGTGGTACGGATACGGGGTGTACTCGCGTGCCGTGAACGCGTTCTCCGCCACCCGTCCCGGGTCGTGGCTGGTCGCTCACGTCGCGGCGAGGGTGGACCCTTCACTGTTCCGGTGGTCGGGTGGCCGGGTGACGATCACCGGGGTGCCGACGCTGCCGATGCTCGTGCTCACCACCACCGGCCGACACAGCGGGCTGCCCCGGTCGGTGCAGCTGGCCCACCTCGCCGAGCCCGAGGGCAGCTGGCTGGTCGTCGCGAGCGCGATGGGGCAGGACCGCACCCCCGACTGGCTGCTCAACCTGCGCGCCGAACCGCGGGCCCGCATCCTGCTGCCCGGTCGCGAGGTCGAGGTGGATGCCGTCGAGCTCACCCCCGCGGAACGCGACCGTCACTGGCCCGACCTGGTGCGCACCATCCCGCAGATGCGCACCTACGAGCGGCGCACCACACGGGACATCCCCGTGGTCCGGCTGGCGGCGCGGTGACCGAGCACGCCCTCGACCGCGCCTCCACCCGTGGCCGGCTCATGCTCGCCGGTGTCACGCTCGGCACCGGGGTGGCGATCCTGGACGGGTCGGTGGTCAACGTCGCGCTGCGCACCATCGGGCGCGACCTGGGGGCCTCGCTGGCCCAGCTGCAGTGGGTGGTCAGCGGCTACCTGCTGGCCCTGGCCTCGCTCGTGCTCGTGGGCGGTGCCCTCGGCGACCGGTTCGGGCGACGCCGGGTCTACCTCGTCGGCGTCGTGTGGTTCCTCGTCGCGTCCGCCCTGTGCGCCGCCGCCCAGACGCCCACCCAGCTCATCGCCCTGCGCGTGTTCCAGGGCGTCGGCGCCGCGCTGCTCACCCCCGGCGCGCTGGCGCTCATCCAGGCGTCGTTCCGCCACGAGGACCGCGCCCCGGCGATCGGCACCTGGGCCGGGCTCTCAGGGGTGGCGGCGGCGATCGGGCCGGTGGTCGGCGGATGGCTCGTCGACAACGCCTCGTGGAGGTGGATCTTCGCGATCAACGTACCTCTGTGCGTTGCGGTCGTCGCACTCACCAGGTATGCCGCACCCGAGAGCAGCGACCCCACCGCCACCGGTCGCTTCGACGTGCTCGGTGCGGCGCTCACCGTGCTGACCCTGGGTGCCGCGACCTACGCGCTCACCGCCTCGGCCGAGGCCGGGGCCGTCGTCGTCGTGGTGGCGTGGGTGGTGGCCCTGGGCGCAGGGGTGACGTTCGTGGTCGTCGAGAGGCACACGGCATCCCCACTGGTTCCGTTGGGGCTGTTCGGTTCTCGAATCTTCTCCGCGGCGAACGCCATGACCCTGCTCGTCTACGGTGCGCTCGGTGGCGTCTCGCTCTTCACGGTGCTCCAGCTTCAGGCCGTGGGCTGGAGCGCGCTGCAGGCCGGGTTGTCGGGGATGCCCGTCACGCTCTCGCTGCTGCTGCTGTCATCACGCGCCGCGTCGCTGTCCGCCCGGATCGGGCCACGGATCCCGATGACGGTGGGCCCCCTGGTGTGCGCCGCGGGGGCGCTGCTCCTGCTCGGTGTCGGCGAGGGCGCGACGTGGTGGTCGGTTCTGCCGGGCATGACGGTCTTCGCCCTGGGCCTGGCGCTGCTCGTCTCGCCGCTGACCGCTGCCGTGCTGGCCGCCGCGCCCGACCGGTTCGCCGGGGTCGCGAGCGGGGTCAACAACGCGGTGGCCCGGGCCGGCTCGCTCCTGGCCGTAGCGGCGCTGCCGGCGCTGGTCGGACTGGCCGGCGACGACTACCTCGACGTCGACGCCATGACCGACGGCTACCGCGCGGCGATGCTGTGGTGCGCCGGGTTGCTGGCGGCCGGTGGTGTCGTCAGCTGGTTCGGTCTGGGCCGAACAGAACGTCCGTGACGAAGCCGGCGACGGTGTCGTGCCACAGCGCGGCGTCCTTGAGCATGGTGTGCGTTCCACCCTCGACCGTCACGTAGCGCAGGTCGACTCCGGTGTCGGCGTACCGGCGGGCGAGCACCTCGGTGCGACGCGGGTCGGTGACGTGGTCGTCGGACCCGTGCATCAGCAGTACGGCCACCCCCCGGCGCGGTTGGCGCACGTCGCTCTCGACCCACGGCGCGAGCGCCGCGACACCGACGACGTCCGGCTCGGCGCTGAGGTGCAGGGCGACCCGGCCGCCCATCGAGTGGCCGACGACCACCACGGGTACCCCCGGCAGCGCGCGTCGGATGCGGTCGAGTGCCCAGCGGGCGTCCTGCACCGGGTCCTGCCGGGTGCCGTTCCAGCCGCGCACCCGGTTCTTCAGGCGCAGCACGGCCAGGTCGTCGCCGGACCGTCGCGTCAGGGTGGAGGCGAAGGGCACCATCCGCAGCACGGGGAGGCGCCACCAGGCCACCGGCAGCCGGCTCGACACGGCGCCGCCGTGCAGGACCAGCACGACGCCGACCGGGTCGGGCGGCACGTGCCCGCGCAGCTCGGCACCGGCGCCACCCTCGGGATGCAGCAGCGTCGCCCGCACGTCATCGCCGTGGTCCGCCGCGTTGGTCGCGCTCGAGTGCCGCTCCGTCATGGGCTTTCCTCCCCGGTTCGACAGGCCCCTGTCAGAGAGCGTTCGGAGCGGGCGTGGTTCCGGATTGCCGCCAGCCGGCATGGTCCGGGTGGGCCTCACCGCGGTCAGACGTCCGCGCGGTGGAAGTTCTGGAAGCTCCGGCTGGCCGTCGGGCCGCGCTGGCCCTGGTAGTGGGAGCCGTAACGCTCGGAGCCGTAGGGGTTCTCTGCCGAGGACGAGAGCCGGAAGAACGCGAGCTGGCCGATCTTCATCCCGGGCCAGAGCATGATCGGCAGGGTCGCGACGTTGGACAGCTCGAGGGTGACGTGGCCGTTGAAGCCCGGGTCGACGAAGCCGGCCGTCGCGTGGGTGAGCAGGCCGAGGCGCCCGAGGCTGGACTTGCCCTCGACGCGGGCCGCGAGGTCGTCGGGCAGGGACACCGTCTCGAGGGTGCTGCCGAGGACGAACTCGCCCGGGTGGAGAACGAACCCCTCGGCGGGGTCGACCTCGACGAGGCGGGTGAGGTCGGCCTGGTCCTGCGACGGGTCGATGACCGGGTACTTGTGGTTGTCGAACAGCCGGAAGAACTTGTCGAGCCGCACGTCGATGCTGCTGGGCTGCACCATGTCGGGGTCCCACGGATCCATCCGGACCCGTCCGGACTCGATCTCGGCCCTGATGTCGCGGTCGGAGAGCAGCACGGCGTCAGGGTACCCGTGGGGCCCGTCAGGGTGGGGGAGGTGGCTACCGGAGGAGGCTCGCCGTTGGGTTAGACTTCCCGGCGCCGGGGAGGTCGCTGCACGGCCTGCGACCCGGCACGCCGGTGTAGCTCAATGGTAGAGCGCCAGCTTCCCAAGCTGGACACGGGGGTTCGATTCCCCTCACCGGCTCCCCTTTGCCCGATCTGAGAAGATCCTCCGCCCGCGATGCGTGGTTCACCGGGCACCTCTCGCCGCGGAGGCTTACCCTCGTCCCAGGCCGAGCAGGGGCTCCGGCCGTGTCAAGAGACCACCACGAGGGGCCCGAAGCGCATGCCACACACGATCCCAGCCGTCCGTTCCCTCCTCGGCGCGGCCGTCGCCGGCGCCCTGCTCATCGGGTCCGCCCAGCTGTCGCAGGCGGGCGCCGAAGCGCCCGCCCTGCCGTCGGCTCCCGCCGCCGCGACGTCGTTGGCCACCGCCGGGTACGCCTTCACGCCCGCCGACCTGCGGATGCGCTCGGCGCTCACCAGTCGCGCCACGACAGCCCGCTTCGGCACCCTGTTCAGCGGCGCGGTCGTCGACAGCGCGTCGAACACGGTGGTGTGGCGCAAGAGCGGGGACACCGGTCGGCTGCCAGCGTCGACGAACAAGCTGGTCACGGCATCCAACGCCTTGACCCTCTTGGGGCCGGACAAGAAGTTCACGACCACGGTGCGCACCACCGCCGAGGTCAACAAGGTGGTCGTCGTCGGCTCGGGGGACCCGAGCCTGAGCAGCGCGCAGCTCGACGCCATGGCACGCACGACCGCCACCTACCTCGCGGCCAAGGGCGTGACCAGCGCGCGGGTCTTCGTCGACGACGACGTCTTCCCCGTGCCGACGCTGGCCTACGGCTGGAAGGCGACCTACGTCCCCGACTCCATCACGGCCGTGCGGGGGCTGGTCCGCGACCAGCGCGACCTCTCCGACACCTCGGCCGACGTGGGGCGCTACGTGCGTGACCGGATCAAGGCGTACGGCATCCCCACGGTGTACTACGCGGGCCGGACGAACGCGGCCTCCGGCGCGGCCACCATCGCCTCCTCCCAGGGCCTGCCCCTGTCGACCTCGGTCAGCCGGATGCTGCTGAACAGCGACAACGAGATCGCCGAGGCCCTGCACAAGCAGGTCGGCATCGCCCTGGGCTACGGCGCGTCGTGGAGCGGCGCCCGCACGGCCCAGGCCAAGGAGATCGCGGCGCAGCAGCTCACGACCGGCGCCCTCTACGACGGTTCCGGCCTCTCCCGCGCGGACCGGCTGAGCGCCGTCCAGCTCGCGCGGATCGTCGACCGGGGCATCGACCCGGCCACCCAGACCAAGCTGTGGCCGCTGAAGTCCGGGCTGCCGAGCGCCGGCCGCACCGGAACCCTGGCCAGCAGGTTCACCACCGCGGCATCCAAGTGCGCGGTGGGCAGGGTCTGGGCCAAGACCGGCACCCTGGGCGACGTCGTGGCCCTGGCCGGCTACACCACGGGCACCGACGGCCGGGTCAAGGCCTTCGCGTTCGTCGTCAACGGCAAGACGTCCTCGACGACCCTGCGGCAGAACGTCGACATGCTCGCCGCGACGGTCACGGGTTGTTACTGACCCGCAGGGCCCCCTCCGCCTAGGCTCGAACCGTGACCGACACCACTGGGACCGAGCCGCACCGAGCGCTCGACGACGCGGGCCTGCCCACGGACCGGCCGCGCACGGTCGGCCGCCGGATCGTGTCCGGGCTGTTCAGCTACGGCCTCGTCGCGCTCGCCGTCTGGTACCTGCTGACCAACCTGCAGACCGGCGAGTGGACCTCCGCCATGGCCCTGGTCACGGGCCCGATGCTGGTGGTCTCGGTGGTGCTCGGCGTCGTGAACCTGGCCACCAACTGGCCGCCGATCGTGGTGGCCCTGCCCGGCCTGCAGGTGCGCGAGGCCGCGGTGACCAACACCGCGGGCGCCGCGCTGTCGAACACCGTGCCCGAGGGCGGCGCCGTCGCGACCGGCCTGAACTACGCGATGCTGCGGTCCTGGGGCTTCACGCTGGGCGACACGACGTCCGAGGTGCTCGTCACCGGCACGTGGTCGCAGATGACCAAGTACATCCTGCTCGCCATCGGCCTCGTCGCGGTGGTGCTCCAGGGCTGGGGGCCTGTCGGTCTGGAGTGGGTCGCGCTCGGGCTGGTCGTGCTCGTGGGCGTCGCCATCGTGCTGCTCACCCTCATCCTGCGCAGTGACGCGTTCGCCGCCCGGCTGGGGGCGTGGTGCGACCGGGTCATCGCCCGCGTGCGTCGTCGCGTGCCGCGCATCCCGGACCCGGGCCTCGACGAGGGCCTCCCGCTCTTCCGCACCCAGATGGTCACACTGCTGCGCCTGTGCTGGGGCCGGCTGACCGCGACCATGCTCGTCTCGCAGCTCATGGTCGTGCTGGTCCTGGGGGTCTGCGTCCGCATGCAGGGCCTGGACGAGTCGACCATCTCGTGGGCCGTCATCCTCGTGGCCTGGGGCCTGGTCACCTTCGCCTCTCTGCTCATCCCGACCCCGGGTGGTCTCGGCGTCGCCGAGGTGGTGCTCGTCGCCGTGCTCGGCCACGGGCTCCCGCAGTCCGACGAGGCCGCCGTGCTGGCCGCCGTGCTGCTGTACCGCATCGCCACCTTCCTGGTGCCGATCCCGATCGGCCTGGTCACCTATCTCTACTGGCGCAAGTCCACGGCCTGGCGACAGCCGGTGAACTCCCGCGGGCCGAGCGCCGGTGACGTGCAGCCGGCCGCGACCTAGGCTCGGCAGTGACCGGATCCGCCCGGTGGGTCGCGGCCGCCCTCACGACCTCGAGTCAGCCGGGAATGAGCCAGCCGATCGCCGTGACCACGCCGATCACGGCGAACACGACGAACGCCACGGCCAGCACCCACGCGATGAACCAGGCGGCGTCGAAGCCGCTGATGTCCTCCGCGGCCACCCCCGCCGCCTCGTCGGCCGCGGCGACCTCCGCGACGGTCGCCGCCTCGGCGTTCAGGGCGCGCTCGCGCAGCGCCTCGAGGCGGCGCGGACGCGGCTGGGAACGGGCGGAGGCCGGCAGCCCACGCCACATGACGGCGAAGTCGTCGTGCGACTGCTCGCGCCACGCCGTGACCGCCGCGTCGACGTCGGGGCCCTTCGCCCCGGCCGCGAACCACACCGCCCCGGCCCGCGGCAGGTCGCCCATCTCGAAGAGCACCTCGCCCAGCTCGACCATCGCCTCGGTGTCCCGGGCGCCCTCGACGTGCCCCACGAGCACGTCACGCGCCTTCCACAGCTGACCCGCCTCGCGAGCCTGGCGCGCCCGGCGCACCGGTTCGGATGCCGTGCCGTCGTCGGTCATCGGGTCCCTTCCGTCGAGCGCGTGCCAGAGACGGTGTGCAGGGCCACCATCGTGGCGAGCAGCGCACCGATGAGCAGCACGGCGATCCCCATCGACGGCACCAGCAGTGCCACGGCGAGGCAGAGCACCGTGACGACGATCGCGGGCACCATGGTCGCCACGGTCTCGTGGTCACCCAGCGCGTGCAGCCCGGACAGGGCGAGCGCCACGACCGACACGGCCACGGCGAGGGCCAGCGCGATCGAGCGCGTCCCGGCATCCGCCTCACCCTGGATGACGTCGACCGCGGCCGCGAGCGCCGCTCCCACCGCCGCGATCGACGCGAACACCGGCAGGTGGCCGTACCCGAACAGCCAGACCGCGCGCGGGTTCTCGACGATGGCGGCGTGGTCGCGCGAGAAGTACATCCACCACAGCGAGAACACGACGAGCAGCCCCCCGGCGATGAGGGGCGCCATCGCCCAGGTCAGGCCACCGCCATCGGGCGACATGACCTGCTGGATCGCCAGGACCGACGACAGGATGACCTCGCCGAGCACGATGATCGTGAGCAGCCCGTAGCGCTCGGCGATGTGGTGCGGGTGGAACGGGGTGTAGCCGTGCCGCTTCTCCGCGAGCACGGGGACGAGCAGCTCGAGCCCCACGAGGAACACGAACGAGGGCAGGTACCAGGACTCGGGGACACCGAGCCGGGCGATCCAGAGCACCTGCACGACCGTGATGCCCCCCGCGTACCAGAGCGCGGTCTGCCGCCCCTCCGGGTGACCGGCGGCGGCGCGCAGCCACAGCCCGACCATCGCGAACCGCATGATCGCGTAGCCCAGCACGACCGTCGTCGACTGGCCGTCCAGGAAGATGTCGGGCACGCCGGCCGCCAGGAAGAGCGCGCCGACCATGATCACGAACGTGAGCAGCCGGAACACCACGTCGTCGTTGTCGTAGGCCGAGGCGAACCAGGTGTAGTTCAGCCAGGCCCACCAGATCGCGAACCAGGTCATCGAGTAGCCGAGCACCGTGCCGTAGTGCGCGTCGCTGAGGCCGTGGTGCAGCTCGGCCGCGTTGCTGGCGATGGCGACGACGAACACGAGGTCGAAGAGCAGCTCCAGCGGGGTCGAGGCGCGGTGGTGCTCGCCGGTGTCGCGCGCGACCACCGGTCGGCGCAGCGGCACGGGGACGATGCTCACGAGCCGAGTATGCCGTTTGGCCACGACACGCTCCGCCGAGGCATGCCGCCGGAACTCTTGCGTTTGTTACCGGCGGGTAGCACACTGGTAAGCAAGCGCTCACTGACCCGATCGGGAGGACCACGGCCATGGGCCACTACAAGAGCAACCTGCGCGACATCGAGTTCAACCTCTTCGAGGTACTCGGCCGAGGCGATGTCCTGGGTTCCGGCCCGTACGAGGCCATCGACGCCGACACCGCCCGCGAGATGCTCAAGGAGGTCTCGCGCCTGGCGGAGAACGAGCTGGCCGAGTCCTTCCAGGACAGCGACCGCAACCCGCCCGTCTACGACCCGCAGACGCAGGTGGTGACGATGCCGGCGTCGTTCCGCAAGTCGTTCGACGCCTACCGCGACAGCGGCTTCTGGGCCATCGACCTGCCGGCCGAGCTCGACGGCACCGTGGCGCCCCCGAGCCTGCGCTGGGCCGTCAACGAGATGCTCCTCGGGTCCAACCCCGCCGTGGCCATGTTCGCGGCCTCCTACGGGTTCGCCAAGCTGCTCCACGAGCTCGGCAACGACGAGCAGAAGAAGCTCGCGCGCTGGATCGTCGAGAAGGGCTGGCACTGCACGATGGTGCTGACCGAGCCGGATGCCGGGTCCGACGTCGGCGCCGGCCGCACCAAGGCGGCCCAGAACGACGACGGCACGTGGACCATCAGTGGAGTCAAGCGCTTCATCACCAGCGCCGAGTCCGACATGGTCGACAACGTCGTGCACTTCGTGCTCGCCCGCCCCGAGGGTGCCGGACCCGGCACCAAGGGCCTGTCGCTCTTCATCCTCACCAAGTACGCCGTCGACCTCGAGACCGGTGAGCTCGGCGAGCGCAACGGCGTCTACGTCACCAACGTCGAGAAGAAGATGGGCCTGAAGGTCTCGACCACCTGCGAGCTCACCTTCGGCGGCGAGAAGCCGGCCGTCGGCACCCTCTTCGGCGACGTGCACGACGGCATCGCCCAGATGTTCCACGTCATCGAGAACGCCCGGATGATGGTCGGCACCAAGGCGATCGCCACCCTCTCGACCGGCTACCTCAACGCCCTCGACTACGCCAAGCAGCGCGTGCAGGGCGCCGACCTCACCCGGTCGGCCGACAAGGCCGCGCCGCGCGTCACCATCACCCACCACCCCGACGTGCGTCGTTCGCTGATGACCCAGAAGGCGTACTCCGAGGGCCTGCGCGCCCTGGTGCTCTTCACGGCCAGCCAGCAGGACATCGTCGACCAGCAGCTGCTGGCCTCCGGCTCGGAGTCGTTCGAGCGGGGCTCGGCCGCCGACATCGCCAGCCGGGTCAACGACCTGCTGCTGCCGATCGTCAAGGGCCTGGGATCGGAGCGGGCCTGGGTGCTGCTGGGCACCGAGTCGCTGCAGACCTTCGGCGGGTCGGGCTTCCTGCAGGACTACCCCCTCGAGCAGTACGTGCGCGACGCCAAGATCGACACCCTCTACGAGGGCACCACCGCGATCCAGGGCCTGGACTTCTTCTTCCGCAAGATCGTCAAGGACAAGGGCCAGGCGCTGACCTACCTGTCGACGCAGATGCAGGAGTTCGCCAAGGACCTCGGCGCGCACGGTGGCCGCCTCGACCACGACCGCGAGCTGCTCGGGCAGGGCGTCGAGGACGTCCAGGGAATCCTGGGCTTCATGGTCGGCGAGCTGATGAAGTCCGACCCGCGCAACGGTGGCGAGCTCACCAACCTGTACTCGGTCGGGCAGAACACCTCACGCCTGCTGCTGGGTGCCGGTGACCTCGTCGTCGGCTGGCTGCTGCTGCGCCAGGCCGCGGTGGCGCTCGACGCCCTCGCCGCAGGCGCCTCGGCCAAGGACAAGGACTTCTACGAGGGCAAGGTGGCGGCCGCGCAGTTCTACGCCCGGCAGATCCTCCCCCGCCTCTCGGCCGAGCGCGCCATCGCCGAGGCCACCGACTCGCTCCTCATGGAGGTGCCCGAGTCGGCCTTCTGACGCCAGTGACGCCCGGGCGGGGTGGCTCGCAGCAGGGGTGAGTCCCCGACCCGGTGGGTCAGCGGGGGTCGACGTCCGTGCGGTCGACGCGCGAGCCGCTGACCGGGTCGACCTGGCTCTCGCGGGTGGTCGTGTAGCCGACCGGGCGACGCCGGGCCATGGCGAACGACAGCAGGATGGCGACGATGCCGGCGACGATCAGGATGTAGCCGAGGGTGTTGTCGTCGATGCCGGGGAGGTCGATGTTCAGCGACGGCGAACGTCAGGATCGCGCCGATCACGAGAGGAAGATGCCGAGTCCGATGTACATGTGCACTCCTTGTCAGGGGCCGCGGGTCGGCCAGCCCAACGACTTTACGGTCGCGAGGCCCCTGACCTGCGGCTGCGTGACAGAGAGCTTTGCTCCGGGCCCGAGCGCTCAGACCCAGCCCTGCCGGTCGACGGTGCGCGTCTGCTCGGCAGCGGTGCGGTTCTCGTCGTAGCCCACCTCGGGGCCCGACCGGTGCTGCTGGTAGCGCTTGCGGTCACGCGTCGCGTTCCGACCCCAGAGCACGAGGCCCACCACGGTGCCCACCACCAGCAGGCCCAGCACGATCATCCCGAAGACGGTCGGCATGACTCACATCCCTCCGGCTGCGCCCCGCGCGTGCGGGCGGCGGCATGACGGTTCCACCACTTGGGCGGGTTGTCCACCTCAAGACGCCAGGTCAGACACCTCCCCCGCCGCTGGTGTGGCCGGTACCGCCCGACTGGAAACCCCCGTCGTGCTTCTGCCCCTCGGCCGAGTACCGCGAGGCCAGGTCGTCACCCCTGCTCGCGCCCGTCGACCCCCTCCGGTTCACGACGACCACGATGATCCCCACGATGACGACGAACCCGATGATCCAGGACCACATGGTCGCTCCTCCCCTCGTCGGCGCCCCACGGATGCCGTGCGCACAGGATGACGGCACCGGACCCGCTTGTCCATGACCCCGGGGGTCAGAAGCCGGCGCCGGGGTTGAGGATGCCGTGCGGGTCGAGCGCGTGCTTGACCCGGCGGGTGAGGGCCATGACGTCGGGCCCGAGCTGGGCCTCGAGCGAACCCACCTTCAGCCGGCCGACGCCGTGCTCACCGGTGATCGTGCCGCCGAGCTCGATGGCGGTCGCCATGATCTCGTCGAAGGCGAGCCGGGCCCGGCGCTCGGCGTCCTCGTCGCCGGCGGGGTAGATGATCGCCGGGTGGGTGTTGCCGTCGCCGGCGTGCGCCACCACCGGGATCTCCACGTCGTGCCGCGCGGCGATCTCCTCGACGGCGGCGAGCAGGGCCGGCAGCTGCGGGATCGGCACGCCGACGTCCTCGGGCAGCACCGACCCCCGCGACTCGATGGCGGTGAAGTGCAGGCGCCGCGCCGCCACGAACAGCTCGCCCTCCTCGGCGTCGTCGGTCGCGAAGACCTCCTTGGCACCGGACACCTCGCAGGCCGCGACCGCCACCGCCACCTCCTCGGCCCGCGCCGCGCCGGGTGCGTCGGACTGGATGAGGAGGAGCGCACCGGCATCCCGGTCCAGGCCCATCGCGCGGAAGTCCTCGACCGCGTTGATCGAGGCGTGGTCCATCAGCTCGACCAGCGAGGCGCGCACCGTGCGGCCGAGCTCGATGACGGCGGCCGCCGCGGCGGCGACCGTCGGGAACGTGGCGACGACCGTGGACACCGGAGGCTGGGCGGGCACCAGCCGCAGCGTCGCCCGGGTGACGATGCCGAGGGTGCCCTCGGAGCCGACGAACAGCTTGAGCAGCGGTAGCCCCGCGACGTCCTTGACCCGCTTGCCGCCCAGGCTGACCAAGGTGCCGTCGGCGAGCACCACGTCGAGGCCGAGCACGTAGTCGGTGGTGACGCCGTACTTCACGCAGCACAGGCCGCCGGCGTTCGTGGCGATGTTGCCGCCGATCGAGCAGATCTCGTACGAGCTCGGGTCCGGGGGGTACCAGAGCCCCTCTGCGGCGGCCGCCCGCTTGACCTCGACGTTGAGCGCGCCGGGCTCGACGACGGCCACCCGGCTGTCGGTGTCGATCTCGACGGCGCGCATCCGCTCGGTCGACAGCACGATGCCGCCGTCGACCGCGAGCGCTCCGCCGGACAGGCCCGAGCCCGCACCCCGCGGTACGACCGGGATGCCGTGCGCGCTCGCCCAGCGCATGGTCACCTGCACCTGCTCGGCGGTCTCGGCCCGCACGACCGCGAGGGGGGTGCCGGCGGTGGCGTCGTGGGTCCAGTCGAAGCGGTACTTCTCGAGGGCGTCCGGGGCGGTCACGACGACGCCATCGGGCAGCATCCCCACGAGCTCGCGCACGATGTCATCCACTCGTCCACTCTCCCCCATCCGGCCGGTGGGCAGTAGCGTCTCACCATGTCGAGCGACGACGCGGCCCAGGCGGCGGCCCTGCACTGGTACATCGAGAAGTACGAGTCGGCCTACGGCCAGTCGACCATCCCCTTCGCCGATCAGCTGCGCCACGTCATGTCGCCCTCCCTGCGCCTGCGGGCGAAGATCGTAGCGACCGACCTCCAGGCCGTGCGGGCACGCCGGGTCGCAGTGGACCTGGCCGCCCGCCCGGGCCCCCTGCGCCTGCACCTCGGGTGCGGCTGGAACCACCTCGACGGCTGGGCCAACAGTGACCTCGTGGGCGGAAAGGGCGATTTCGCGTGGAACATCCTGCGGCCCCTGCCCTTCGAGGCCGGCACCGTGGACGTCATCTTCCTCGAGCACGTCTTCGAGCACATGCGCTACTCCGAGACGCTCACGGTGCTCGGTCACGCGCGGCTCGCCCTTGCGCCCGGGGGAATCCTGCGGGTGGGGGTCCCGGACGCCGGGATGTACGCCCGGATGTACAGCGCGGAGCCGGGCCGGCTCCAGGGGCTCCGGTGGGGGCGGCCCACCCCGATGCTCGCGTTGCGGGAGGTCTTCCAGGAGCACGCCCACGTCAGCGCCTACGACGCCGAGACCCTGCTCCTCGTCCTCCAGGAGGGCGGGTTCCCCGGCGCGACCGTGGTCCCGGGAGGCGCGTCCGAGCTGCTCGACGAGGTGCCCGACCTCGCTGAGCGGATCCCCGAGACCGTCTATGCCGAGGTGCGCCGCAGCACTGACTGAGCACGGACGTCAGAAGCGGCGGTCGTCACAGGCGGCGGTCGTCGAGGACCGGGAAGGCGGAGCGGTAGGCCGTGGTCGCGTCGAGGTCGACATCGACCGAGAGCACCTCCTGCTCGCCACCGGTGGCCTCGGCGAGGACCTCGCCGCTCGCCGTGACGACCTGGCTGTGCCCACCCATCTCGTACCCCGCGTGCGTGCCGGCGGTGTTGCACTGCACCACCACGCACTGGTTCTCGATCGCGCGGGCCCGGCCGAGCAGGGTCCAGTGACCCACCCGCGCGGCGGGCCACGCCGCCGGCACCACGAACAGCTCCGCCCCGGCCTCGAGCTGCAGCCGGTAGAGCTCCGGGAAGCGCAGGTCGTAGCACGTCGACAGCCCGACCGTCACGGAACCGCCTGTCCCCGAAGGTATCTCGGTGACCACGACGTCGACCCCGGCCTCCATGAGCCGCGGCTCCCCCGCGCCGAAGCCGAACCGGTGGATCTTGCGGTACACCGCGAGCGGCTCCCCAGCGGCATCCAGCAGCAGCGAGGTGTTGGCGAGGTCGTTGCCATCGGCGCCGGGCTCCGGCAGCCGCTCCACGAACGAGCCCGCGTGCAGGGTCACGGATGCCGCGCGCGCGGCATCCGCCATCGCCCGCACCCACGGCCCGTCGAGCGGCTGGGCCCGCTCGGCCCACCGGGTGTAGCCGAAGCCGGTCGCCCCCCACAGCTCGGGCAGCACGACGAGGTCGTGCCCGGCCTGGTCGGCGACGAGGGCGGCCACCCGGTCGACCCGGGCGTCGAAGGACTCGTCGTCGTCGTACCCGAGCTGGACCACCGCGATGCGCATGTCACCCATCCTGCCGTGAGTGCGGAAGTGGTTGCCATAGCGACCGTTTCCGCACTCGCCGCAAGAAGGGATGGAACAGGGGCCGTCAGTTGAGGCGCTCGGCCTCGTTGCGCAGCCGGCCGAGGTACTCGTTGTAGGCGTTCAGCTCGGCGTCGCCGTCGCGGTCGGCCTGGCGGTCCTTGCGCCGGGTCTCCTGCTCGTCGCGCCGGAACCACTGGAAGGCCACGACCACCGCCAGGAACAGGGTGGGTGCCTCACCGAACCCCCAGGCGATCTCGCCGGCCCGGTGCTGGTCGAGCAGCGGGTCAGGGCCCCACGGCAGGTTGATCTGCCCGAAGAAGTCGGGCGCCAGCAGGGACTCGCTGCCGGTCAGGGCCACCCCGAAGAACGCGTGGAACGAGATCGTCGCGAAGAGGATGACGAGCAGCATCAGCGGAGACCAGCGTCGCGGGCCCGGGTCGATGCCGATGAGCACCCAGACGAACAGGTACCCGGTCAGCATGAAGTGGGCCATCATCAGCAGGTGCCCGGTGTGGGTCGTCAGCGACAGCTGGAACAGGCCCGTCCAGTAGAACGCGGCGAGGCTGAAGAAGAACAGGCACGCGGCCACGACCGGGTTCGCGAGCACCCGCATCGCGCGCGAGTGCACCACCTGCAGGAGCACCTCGCGCGGCCCCCACGTCTTGTCGCGTCGCGGCTTGAGCGCCCGCAGCGCCAGCGTCAGGGGCGCCCCGGGCACGAGGAACAGCGGCACCGTCATCGCCACGGCCATGTGCATGACCATGTGCATGCTGAACAGCACCCGCCCCCAGATGCCGGGCGCGCTGCACGTGGCCCACACGAACAGCGCCCAGCCGATCACCCAGCAGATGGTGCGGCCCACGGGCCACGTGTCGCCGCGTCGCCGCAGCCGGACGACCCCGGCGAGGTAGAGCCCGACGGCCAGCACCGCGGTGCCGAGGAAGAGCCAGTCGACGCGCCAGGCGGTGAACCAGTCGGCGGTGCTCATCGGCCCGGGGTCGGGGTAGCCGCTCAGCTCCAGGATGCGGCTGGGCGCGGGTGCCGCGTCGGGCACGGGCGGGACGCTGCGCGCCAGCACCGCCGCCAGCCCGGTCGCGGCCCCCATGACGGTGATCTCGACGACGGCGAGCCGGGCGAACACCCGCCCGTCGCCGGGGCGCTGCGCGAGCACCTCGACGATGTTGCGCCGGTGCAGCCAGCCCAGCACGCCGAGCACGACGATCGCCACCGTCTTGAGCGCCACCACCGCGCCGTAGGCCGTGAACAGGCCGTCGATCGACCCCAGCCGGATCCAGGCCTGCTGCACGCCGCTCAGCGCGACGGCGCCGAAGCACCAGGCCGCCACGGTCGAGTAGCGGGCGACGGTCGGGCCGAGGTCGGAGCCGAGGGGCCGGCGCATCACGAGCAGGCCGATGAGGCCACCGGTCCACACGACGACGCCGAGCAGGTGCACGCCCAGGGCGTTGACCGAGTCCTCGTGGCTCGCCGAGCCCGCCGCGTGACCGGTGAGGGCCAGGATGACGACGGCGGCCAGGCTGAACAGGGCGAGCCAGGCCATCGGTGCGCGCCGGGTCGTGAGCCGGGCGGACACGGCCACGACCACGGCGACGAGGGCGCTGATCAGCAGGACCCGCGTCGTCTCGAGGGTCCAGGTGAACGAGGCCAGCTGGGCGAACAGGCCGGCGCTGGTCAACGGGGTCCCGGCGAGGTCGGCGAAGGTCAGCACGACCTCGAGCAGCGCGGCCACCGCCCACACCGTGGCGGCCGAGGCGGCGTACCGGGTGGCGGTGACCCGGCGGTGCGTGTGCGTGCGCTCAGGCGTGAGGAAGGCGGCCAGCCCGAGCAGGCCCACGGTGGCGGCCGAGGCCAAGGTGCTGACGGCCGACACCAGCGGCACGCCCCAGCGCACCAGGGGCCCGGGGTCGGCCAGCTCCAGGGGCGCGGTCGCACCGGTGAGAGACGCCGCGACCACCGCCCCGACCAGGCCCGCGACGACGGCCAGACCGAGGGCGCGCGCGACCCCGGGCGCGCTCTCGACCGGCGGGTGCTCGGGGGTGGCCATGCCCACCAGCGTAGGTACTGTGGCCGCATGTCACTGCACCCCCCGGCGCCCAGCGACCTCGGCGAGCTCGTCGACGCGTACGCCCAGACCGTGCAGAACGTCATCGACCTCGGCCGCACCATGCGCGCCGACGACGCCGCGCGACCCACCGACTGCCCGGGATGGACGGTGCTCGACCAGATCGCCCACGTCGCGAGCACCGAGGCGATGGTGGCCGGGGAGCCCGAGCCCGACGTCGACGTCAGCCACCACACGCACGTGCGCCACAGCTTCGGCGCCCGGATCGAGCGGTACGTCGACTCCCGCCGCGGACGCGACCCCGAGGAGGTGCTCGACGAGCTCGAGGAGCGCCTCGCCGAGCGGCTCACCGTCTACCGCGGCGACACCGCGTGGGCCGAGCGCGAGGTCCGCGGCCCGTTCGGCCCCACCACCTGGCACGACCTGCTGGCCATCCGCACCTTCGACATCTGGATGCACGAGCAGGACGTCCGCGAGGCCCTCGAGCGCCCGGGTGGCCTCGACACCGGCGCCGCGGCCCTCGCGGTGAGCGTGCTCTTCGCCGAGCTGCCCCGCCTCGTGGCCAAGGATGCCGCCGTCGAGCCCGGCCACGCCGTCGTCCTCGACCTCACCGGCCCCACGGTCGGGCGGGCCGGCGCGCGGGTGGAGGAGCAGGACGGCAAGGCGCGCGGCATCCCCCTGTTCACGGGGGATGCCGAGGAGCACCCCGACGTCGTCACCACCTCGCTCACCATGTCGACGCGGGTCGCCGGCCGCCTCGCCGGTGGCCGGCGCGCGCCCGACGACCTGCACGTGGTCGTGCACGGCGACGACGACGTCGCCCGGCGGGTCATGGCTGCCATGGTGATCACCCCCTGATGGCGACGTTCTCGACCGCCAACCGCTCCACCGCGACCGTCACCGCCCCGGTGGATGCCGTGTGGGACGTGCTCACCGACCCTGACCAGATCGCGCGACTGACCCCCTTCCTGCACTCGGTGAAGGAGGAGGGCGAGCACTGGGTGTGGCAGCTGAGCAAGGTCCCCGTGATGGGCGCGAGCTTCTCGTTCACCTTCCGGGAGCGGATGCACTTCGACGAGCCGCGCCGCATCGACTTCACCCACGACCCCGCGCCCGGCTCGGACGAGGGCGCCGGTGTCGTCGGGTGGTACGAGCTCACCCCGCGGCCCGCCGGGACGCACCTCGAGACCTCGATGGAGATCACCGTCGACCTGCCCTTCCCGGGCCTGCTGAGACCCGCGGTGACCACGGCCATGAAGGGCGTGGTCGCGCTGATGGGCCAGCGCTTCTCGCACAACCTGCTCGCGCACCTCGGCGCCACGACCGCCTGAAGGTTCGACAGCCGAAAAACCTCGCGGATCCGGGAATGTCCTCCGCCCCTCGTATAGTTGTATGCCGCAAGCAACCTTATGAGGAAGGAGCCGCGATGCCGTTCCGCTCGGAGCCGTCGACCCCGACGGCCACGCTCGGCGACGACCTGGTCCGCGTCGTCAAGCTGCTGCACCACGTGCGCCAGCAGCTTCCCCGCCAGCACCCCCAGGTCGACCCGATGGCCTACCCTCTGCTGTTCAACCTCAAGGTCGCCCCGATGCGCGTCTCGGCCCTGGCCGAGGTGCTCCACTCCGACGTCTCCACCGTGAGCCGTCAGGTCAGCACCCTGGTCGACCTCGGCTTCGTCGAGCGCGGGCCCGACCCGCACGACGGCCGCGCCCAGGCCCTCTCCCTCACCGCCGAGGGCAGCAGGTTGCTCACCGCCATCCGCGAGGACCGCGACCGCTGGCTGCAGACCCTGCTCGCCGACTGGTCCGACGACGACGTCACCTCGTTCAGCGCACACCTGCGTCACTTCGCCTCCGACCTCGAGGCCTCCATCCCCTCCACCAGAAGGAACGACCGATGAACGACTCCACTCCGCCTGACACCCGGGAGGCCGCACTGGCCACCGGCAGCGGCGCCCCGGCCGCTGCGGCGGTGACCGCCGAGCCGGACCGTCCGACCGGCCCGCTGAGCCACCGCCAGATCGTCACGATCCTCATCGGCCTGATGATGGGCATGTTCCTCGCCGCCCTCGACCAGACCATCGTCGCGTCGGCCATGCGCACCATCGCCGACGACCTGCGCGGCCTGGAGCACCAGGCCTGGGCCACGACGGCCTACCTCATCACCGCGACCATCGTCACGCCGCTCTACGGCAAGCTCGGCGACATCTACGGCCGCAAGAAGCTGTTCATCATCGCCATCTCGATCTTCATCTTCGGGTCGATCCTGTGTACGTTCGCCACCTCGATGTTCAGCCTCGCGGCCTTCCGCGCGGTGCAGGGCCTCGGAGCCGGTGGTCTGTTCTCGCTGGCGCTGGCGATCGTCGGCGACATCGTGCCGCCGCGCGAACGCGCCAAGTACCAGGGCTACTTCCTGGCCGTCTTCGGCACCGCGTCGGTGCTCGGCCCGGTCATCGGCGGCTTCTTCGCCGGCCAGGCGACCATCCTCGGTATCGACGGCTGGCGCTGGGTCTTCCTGGTCAACGTGCCGATCGGCATCGCGGCCCTCGCCGTCGTGTCGAAGACGCTCCACCTGCGCCACACCCGCCTCGACCACCGCATCGACTGGGGCGGCGCCGTGCTGCTCTCGGTCGCGCTCGTCCCGCTCCTCCTCGTCGCCGAGCAGGGCCGTGAGTGGGGCTGGACAGACGGCAAGTCGATCGCCTGCTACGTCGTCGGCGTCCTGGGTGCGATCGGCTTCTTCTGGCAGGAGTGGCGGATGAAGGAAGAGGCGATCCTCCCGCTGAAGATGTTCCGCAACAAGACGGTCGGCGTCTCCTCGGCGGCGTCGGTGCTCATCGGTGTCGCGATGTTCGGCGGCCTCGCCGCCCTCCCGCTCTACCTGCAGATCGTCAAGGGCGCCACCCCGACCCAGGCCGGCCTGCTCCTGCTGCCGATGACCCTCGGCATCATGTTCGGCTCGATCCTGTCGGGCCAGATCATCTCCCGCACCGGTCGTTACCGGAAGTTCCCGATCATCGGCTCCGGGCTGCTCGCGGTCTCGCTGTTCGTCTTCCACTACGTCGCCTTCGACACCCCGCTGTGGCAGACCATGATCGTCATGCTCTTCTTCGGCATGGGCCTGGGCTTCAACTTCCAGCCGCTCACGCTGGCCGTGCAGAACGCGGTGCCGCCGAACCAGATCGGCGTCGCCACCTCGACGGCGACCTTCACCCGGCAGATCGGTGGAGCGCTCGGCACTGCCGTGTTCCTGTCGATCCTGTTCTCCACCGCGGGCGAGAAGATCACCTCGGCCCTGCGTGCGGCCGTCCCGACCGCCGACTTCCAGGCGGCGCTGGCCGACCCGGCGAACGCCGCCGTGGCCGCGCAGCTCAAGGCCAGCCAGGCCGGTGGCGGTGGCGCAGCGACCGGGGTGCTCCAGGACAGCTCGTTCCTCAACGGGCTCGACGAGCGCATCGCGAAGCCGTTCCTCATGGGCTTCTCCGAGGCGATGGACACCGTGTTCCTCGTCGGCTCGGCCGTCATGGTCGTCGGCTTCCTGGTGATGCTGCTGCTGCCGCACGTCGAGCTGCGCAGCGGCTCGTCGTACGACGACCGCGCCAAGGCCGAGTCGGATGCCGTCGAGGCAGAGTCGGATGCCGCCGAGGCTCCGATGGTCGCCCCGCACTGACGTCCGAACCACCGCCGCAGCCGATGCGCCGCCCCGCCACGAGTGGGGCGGCGCATCCGCGTCTGCGATCTGTGTCTGCACGGCTAGGGTCGGCACCGTGAAGCGCTCCGGTCTCCTGCACGCCGACCTCGCGGGCCACCTCGCCCGGCTGGGCCACACCGACCAGGTCGTCGTCGCCGACCGCGGGCTACCGCTGCCGCCCGGGGTGCCGGTCGTCGACCTCGCCCTCGTGCCGGGCGTGGTCGACCTGCGCACGGTGCTGGACGCGCTGCTCGCGGAGGTGGTCGTGCAGGCGCACACGATCGCGCTCGAGGCCGCAGCCGGCCCCTTCCCGCAGTGGCTCGACGCGCGCGCTCACGACCTCGGCGAGCGACACGTCACGGGCCACGACGAGCTCAAGGCGATGCTGCCGGGCGTGCGCCTGGCGGTGCGGACCGGCGAGGAGACGCCCTACGCCAACGTCATCCTGGAGTGCGGCGTTCCGTTCGGCTGACTCACTCGGCCAACAGCGCGGGCAGGGTGGTGAGGTCGGGGATCGTCCGGGTCGCGCCGGCCTCGCGCAGCCGCTCCGCCACGAACGACGTCGTCACGCCGAGCACCGTGCCGACCCCGGCCCCGACGGCCGAGCGCACCCCGTTCGGCGCGTCCTCGCACGCGACCGCGGCACCGGCATCCGCTCCGAGCCGTTCGCAGGCCAGCGCGTAGCAGGCCGGGTCGGGCTTGCCGGTGTCGACGTCGTCGCGCGTGACGCTCGTGTCGAACGCCGCGAGCCCACCCAGCGGTGCGAGGGCCTTGGCGGCCCACCTGGTGTCGGCGGACGTCACGAGGGCCAGCGGGATGCCGGCGCGCCGGGCGCTCTCGATGGTCTCGGCGGCCCCGGGCAGGGGCTCGGGAAGCCAGTCGCGCGGCACCAGCCGCACGATCTCCTCGAGCATCGCCTGAGGGTCCCCGTCGCGCCAGGGACCGTCGACGGTGCGGAAGACGTCGTCCGCGCGGCGCCCGGTGAACAGGCCGGCGACGTCGTCGTCGAAGGGCCAACCCCTGGCCGCGAACCACGCCTCGAACCCGGCCCGGTGAAGGGGCTCGGAGTCGACGAGCGTGCCGTCGAGGTCGAGGAGGAGCGCGGAGACCCGGGGCAGCCTCACTCCGGGGTCGGCCACGCGAAGAGCGCGTCCCCTGCCTCGACGGTGGCGCCGGTGTGCTCGCTGACGACCGCTCCCGGCTTCGTGTCGAGCATGCAGAGCATGACCATCGGGCTCAGCCCGCGGGCCTGCACGTCGGTGGGGTCCCACCGGGTGACCGGCTGGCCGGCCTCGACCGTCGCCTTCTCCTCGACGAGCAGCTCGAAGCCGGCCCCGTCGAGCTTGACGGTGTCGATGCCCAGGTGCACGAGCACGCCTGCGCCCTCGGCCGTGACGACGACGTAGGCGTGGGGGTGGAGCTTGATGAGGGTGCCGGCAACCGGCGACACGGCCTCGCTCGTCCCACCGGACGGCTCGATCGCCACTCCCGCGCCGACCATCTCGGCCGCGAAGACCGGGTCGGGGACGTCGGCCAGCGGCCGGACGAGCCCGGCGACCGGTGCGAGCACGTCGCTCACATCAGGTCCTCGATGTCCTCGGCGATGTTGTCCGCCTCGGGGCCGACGACGACCTGGACGACCGTGCCGGCCTTGATGACGCCCATGGCGCCCGCGGCCTTGAGCCCCGGCTCGTCGATGAGGGCGGCGTCCTTGACCTCGGTGCGCAGGCGGGTGATGCACGGCTCGATCTCGATGATGTTGTCGGCGCCGCCGAGGGCGGCGAGGATCTTCTCGGCCTTGGTGCTCATGGGGGGTCCTTTCGGGTCGCGGTCGGGACGAGTCTGGCCCAGTCTGGGTCTGACCACCAGCGGTGCGGCGGTGCAGGACTGGAGAGAGCTTCCGGTTGACAGCACCCACGGAGACGGTGCATCCTCGCTGGTACTGACTGGACCGTACCAGTCGGGACCAGCGTGGGTCGAGAGGGAGGCCGATGCCCCGGATCACCGACGGCGCGGAGCCGAAGCACACGCAGCTGCGTGCCGTGCTGGCCGCGATGGCCGCCACGGAGCTCGCCCCCGACCGTGCGATCCCCTCCGAGCGCGAGCTGATGGAGACGTATGCCGTCTCGCGCGCCACCGTGCGCCGGGCCATCGAGCAGCTCGTCGCCGAGGGGGTGCTGCGCCGCGTTCAGGGCAAGGGCACGTTCGTCGCGCCACCCCGCGTGCAGTCCCACCTCCACCTCGCCTCGTTCACCCAGGACATGCGCCGCCGTGGAAAGGCCCCGACGACGCGGGTCGTCCGGGTCGAGGCAGTACCACCGCCGGCGGACGTCGCCGACTGGTTCGGGCTCGAGCCCGGGGCCACGGCCTGGCGGGTCGAGCGCGTCCGACTCGCGGCCGGTGAGCCGATGGCGTTCGAGGCGGGGTGGTACTCCCCCCGCCTCCTGCCGGACCTCGGCAGCCACGACCTCGAGCAGTCCCTCTACGAGCTGTTCGCCCAGGAGTACGACCTGGCCGTGGACACCGCGGAGCAGACCGTGCGCGCCGAGACCGCCGGCGATGACCTCGCCCGCCGGCTCGAGGTCGAGGTCGGAGGTCCGGTGATGACCTTCGACCGCTCCAGCCGTTCCGGCGGCGCCCCGCTCGAACGCGTGGTCAGCCACTACCGCGGCGACCGCTACGAGCTCCACATCTCCTTGGACAGCACCATGCCCCAGGACCCGCACGACACCTATCAGGAGAGGGAACGAAAGAGATGACAACCGCGGACGTACCAGCGGAGGGAACCGTCAAGAAGAAGCGGTTCAACCTCGCACCACTCCAGAAGTTCGGGCGCAGCCTCATGCTGCCCATCGCATCATTGCCCGTCGCGGCCCTCATGCTGCGCCTGGGCCAACCCGACCTGCTCGGCGCCGACGGCCTCGGCTGGGACCGGATCGCCGCCATCCTCGCCGGGGGCGGCAACGCGCTGTTCGCCAACCTGCCACTGCTGTTCGCCGTCGGTGTCGCCATCGGCATGGCGAAGAAGGCCGACGGGTCGACGGCCATGGCCGCCGTCGTCGGTTACCTCGTCTACAAGGGCGTCGGCGACGCCGTCTCGCCCTTCGTGCTCGGCGAGCCGGCAGAAGGGAAAACCCAGGAGCTGATCAACTACGGCGTGCTCGGCGGCATCCTCTGTGGCCTCATCGCCGCCTACCTGTGGCAGCGCTACTACCGCATCTCGCTGCCGCCCTACCTCGCCTTCTTCGGCGGTCGGCGCTTCGTGCCGATCGTCACCGGGTTCGCAACCATGGCCCTCGCGGTGGCCATGTCGCTGGTCTACCCGGCCTTCGACACCGGCCTCACCAACGTCGGCGAGTGGGTCGCCCAGAACGAGGTCGTCGGCGGGTTCTTCTACGGCACGTTCAACCGCCTCCTCATCCCGCTGGGCATGCACCACATCCTCAACTCGTTCCCGTGGTTCCTCCTCGGCGAGTACACCCCGCCGAACGGTGGGCCGACCGTGCAGGGCGACATCGCGCGCTTCCTGTCGGGCGACCCCACCGCCGGTGCCTTCATGACCGGCTTCTTCCCGATCATGATGTTCGCCCTCCCTGCCGCGGCCCTGGCGATCTACCAGGAGGCCAAGCCGGTGGCGAAGAAGGCCGTGCTCGGCATCATGGGATCGGCCGCGCTGTGCTCGTTCCTCACGGGGGTCACCGAGCCGCTGGAGTTCGCCTTCATGTTCGTCGCGTGGCCGCTGTACGTCATCCACGCGCTCCTCACCGGCACGTCGATGGCGCTGACCAACGCGCTCGGCATCAAGGACGGGTTCGGTTTCAGTGCAGGCCTGTTCGACTTCGTGCTCAACTGGAACATCGCGACGAAACCGTTCCTGCTCCTACCCATCGGCATCGGCTACGCGTTCCTCTACTACTTCCTGTTCCGGTGGGTCATCCGCAAGTGGAACCTGCACACGCCGGGCCGCGAGAAGGAGGGCGAGGAGTCGCTCGTGATGGACATCAACGACCAAGAGCCTGCGAAGAAGGGCTGACCCGCGGTGATCCTCACCGCGGACCGCGTCGCCCTCCCGGCCGGGCTCGTCGAGCCCGGCTGGGTGGAGACCAACGGCGACCGGCTCACCGGCGCCGGCGGGGGCACCCCGCCGGCGCCGGCCGACCGGCACCTGCGCGGAACCCTCGTCCCCGGCTTCGTCGACCAGCACTGCCACGGTGGTGGGGGTGGGGCCTTCACCACGGGTGACCCCGCCGAGGCGGCCACGGTCATCGCGACGCACCGCGCCCACGGCACCACCTCGCTCGTCGCGAGCCTCGTCACCGACACCGAGGAACGCCTCGTCGCCCTGGTCCGGGGGCTGGCCCCGCTGGTCCGCTCGGGCGAGCTGGTCGGCATCCACCTCGAAGGGCCCTGGCTCAGCGCCGCGCACTGCGGAGCCCACGACCCGACCCTGCTGCGCGCGCCCGACCTCGCCGAGGTGGAGCGACTGCTGGATGCCGGCGACGGCACCGTGCGCATGGTGACCCTCGCGCCCGAGCTCGACCACGGGCTCGACGCGGTCGCCCTGCTCTCCCGGCGTGGCGTGATCGCGGCCCTGGGCCACACCGACGCCCGCTTCGACACCTCACGCGAGGCGATCGCCGCCGGCGTCACGGTCGGTACGCACCTGTTCAACGCGATGCGCCCCGTGCACCACCGTGAGCCCGGGCCGGTGTTCGCGCTGACGGACGACCCGAGGGTCGTGGTCGAGGCCATCTCCGACGGCGTCCACCTGCATCCGGAGGTGCTGCGCTGGGTCGCTGCGTCGGCCCCGGGGCGCTTCTCCCTGATCACCGACGCCATGGGCGCCGCCGGGTCTGCGGACGGCGACTACGTCCTGGGCCCGGCCGCCGTGGAGGTGCGCGACGGGGTCGCCCGGCTGGTCTCCAACGGCGCCATCGCCGGGAGCACCCTGACGATGGACCGGGCGGTGCGGTATGCCGTGACCGTCGCCGGGGTGCCCTTCGAGGTCGCCGTAGAGGCCGCCACCGCGACCCCGGCACGCGTCCTGGGCCTCACCGACGTCGGTGCGCTCGAGGCGGGTCGCCGGGCCGACCTGGTGCACCTCGACGGCGACCTGCAGGTCGAGGCGGTGATGCGGGCCGGCGCCTGGCTGGGCTGATCAGTCGTTCGCGAGCTCGTGGTGCTCGAGGTGCCGGTAGCGCGCCGCGATGATCGTGAGGGCGAGCGCGCCCGCGAGCACCGGCACGGCATACG
Source organism: uncultured Actinomycetota bacterium (assembly GCA_963695175.1). Classification (GTDB taxonomy): domain Bacteria; phylum Actinomycetota; class Actinomycetes; order Actinomycetales; family Dermatophilaceae; genus Fodinibacter. The sequence goes on along the minus strand of CAVOGG010000004.1, from coordinate 612,919 downwards.
CCTGCTGCGCACCCCGGGCCTCGATCGCCCAGCCGCCCACGGCCGAGCCGCCGGAGATCCCGATCAGGATGCCGGTGATCGCCACGGCCATCCCCTCGGTCACCAGGGCGGCCGGGACGAGTCGCTGCGCGAGCGACAGGCTGGTGATCAGCATCGGCGCGGTCGCCGAGCCCGCCACGAACATGACGGCGACGAGCGGCCAGAGCCCGCCGACGAGCAGGGCGGGCGCCTCGAGCACGAACATCCCCGTGGCCGCGATGATGAGCCGACGCGTCATCGTCGTGCGGAAGATCCTGCTGCCGAACACGATTCCGGCCAGCGTCGAGCCGAGTGCGAACGCCCCGAGGATGATGCTCGAGAAGCCGGTCTCGCCGTGCTCCTTGGCGAAGGCCACGGCGATGACCTCGTTGGCGCCGAAGATCACGCCGGTCATGACCAGCGCGACGGCGACGACGAGCAGGCCGGGGCGACGCACGGCGAACCCGCCCGGCCGGTCGGCGTGGGGCACGACCGGCGGCTCGGTGGAGCGGGCGGCGAGGAACGCGAGCATCCCGGCGGTGAACAGCAGCTCCGCCAGCAGCAGGCCGGCCTCGGGGAACCACAACGTCGACACCAGCACCGCCAGCACCGGGCCGATGACGAACGACGCCTCGTCGCAGACCTGCTCGAACGACATCGCGGTGTGCAGACGGTCGGGCTCGTCGCGGTAGATGTGCGCCCAGCGGGCGCGTGACATCGGGCCCGGTTCGGGCAGCACGGCGCTCAGGCCGTAGAAGACGAAGAGCGTCCAGGCCGGGGCGTCGCGCCACGACAGGAACGCCACGGTGACGCCACAGAAGGTCGAGAAGACGACGAACGGCAGGGCCACCCGGCGCTGGCCGTGCTTGTCGACCAGCCGGCCGATGACCGGGCCGGCGATCGCGAGCACGAACAGGCCGACGGCCGAGACCGCACCGGCGAGCCCGAACGAGCCACGGCGCTCGCTGAGCATGACGATGATCGCGACACCGAACATCGCGCCACCGGTGCGCGAGAGTGCGGTGCCCGCGATGAAGCGGGTGGCCCCGGGGACGCGGAACAGGGGGGCGTAGGCGGACAGCACAGGGTCAGCGGAAGGCGGATTCGCCGGTGAGGGCCTGGCCGATGACGAGGGTGTGCATCTCGACGGTGCCCTCGTAGGTGAGCACCGACTCGAGGTTGTTGGCGTGCCGCATCACGGGGTACTCGCCACTGACGCCGTTGGCCCCGAGGATCGTGCGCGCCGTGCGGCAGATCTCGATCGACTTGGTGACGTTGTTGTACTTGCCGACCGACACCTGCTCGGGGCGCAACCCCACGGCGTCCTTGCGGCGACCGAGGTGCAGGGCCAGCAGCTGGCCGAGCTGCAGCTCGGTGGCCATGTTCGCGAGCTTGGCCTGGGTCAGCTGGAAGCCCGCGATCGGTCGGTCGAACTGGATGCGTTCCATGGAGTAGCGGCGGGCCGCCTCGAGCGATGACCGGGCGGCGCCGAGCGAGCCCCAGACGATGCCGTAGCGCGCCTCCGACAGGCACGCCAGCGGCCCCTTCAGCCCGGTGACGTCGGGGAACACGGCATCCGCGGGGAGGCGGAGGTTCTCGAAGGTGAGCTCGGCGGTGACCGACGCGCGCAACGACATCTTGTGGGTGATCTTGTGGGCGGCGAACCCCGGTGTGTCGGTGGGCACCACGAAGCCGCGGATGCCACCGTTCTCCTCGCCGGCGTTGGCCCAGACAACCGCGACGTCGGCGATCGTGCCGTTGGTGATCCACATCTTCGACCCGTTGAGCACCCAGTCGTCGCCGTCGCGGTGAGCGCGGGTGCGCATCGAGCCGGGGTCGGAGCCGTGGTCGGGCTCGGTGAGGCCGAAGCAGCCGATCGCCTCACCGGCCGCCATCCGCGGCAGCCACTCCTGCTTGTGCTCCTCGGAGCCGAACCGCCAGATCGCGAACATCGCCAGGCTGCCCTGCACCGACACCAGCGAGCGGATGCCGGAGTCGCTCGCCTCGAGCTCGAGGCAGGCCAGGCCGTAGTCGACGGCCGACATGCCGGCGCAGCCGTAGCCCTCGAGGTGCATGCCGAGCAGGCCGACCTTGCCGAACTCCTTGGCGAGCTCGCGGGCGACCGGCAGGTCACCGGCCTCGTACCAGTCCATGACGTGGGGGTCGACGACGGCGGCGCAGACCTGACGGGTGGTGGCGCGGATCGCCTTCTCCTCGTCGCTGAGCAGGCTGTCGACGTCGATCAGGTCGAGGGGGTCGGACGGTCGCTTCGGCATCGACGAGGTGGCGCTCATGCCCACCATCATGGCGGGTCCGGCGGCGAGGCGTGAGGGGTGGGGGCGGCGTCAGGGTCGGGCGGAGGCGGCGCCGAGCAGGGCCGCCAGGCCGAGCGCGCTGCGCGGGTCGTAGGCCGCGCGCCACAGCCCGCCGTGCGCGGCGGCGTACGCCTCGTCCTGCCAGGGGAACTCCTGGCGCGGCGAACCGGCGGCGAGGTCGTGCACCAGCAGGGCCGCCATCAGCGTGTTGGCCGTGCCCGGGTCGAACACCTCGACGCCGAACCGGTGCGCGCCGGCGTAGGCCGCGGCCAGCCCGCGGTTCTTGACGACCGAGCGGGTACGGGTGGGCGGGGCGATCTTGAACGACACCGTGGCGCCCTTGGCGCGGGCCGAGGTCGCGCGCCAGCGCTGGAGGCGCTTGGCGAGCAGGTAGTTGGGGCCCTGCTGGAGCACGACCGAGTCGTTGATGCCGGGGTCCTCGCCGGGCACGTAGTTGCGGCGCAACAGCCGACCGCCCGACAGGGTGCGCAGCGGCCCGCGCAGCACCTTCGAGGTGCGGCGGTCGGCATAGGCCTGGGCCGAGGCGTCGACGACCTCACCGGGTACGGCGAAGACGTCGGTCGGGGTGGCGAGGAACGACATGGCGGTGTCGGGGCGCGCGGTGCGCACCGTCTCGGTCAGCGCGTCGACGGCGGTGCTGACCCGCACGTTGGTGGCGCCGTCGGCGTAGACGTAGTTGCCGATGACGAGCGAGCCGGGCAGCCCGCAGACCCACCCGGTGGCGGTCGGCAGGTCGTGCACGAGGTCGACGCCGGCGCGCTCGGCGAGGTCGGTGCCGCCCGGGGTCGCGGGCACGAGCACCCGACCGGCCAGCCCGCTGGTGTCGCCGAGCACCCGGGTCCACAGCTCGGGACGGGGCAGGTCGACGGCGGCGACCGTGGCCCCCCAGCGCAGCAGCGACCGCAGCGGCCCCATCTCGGCGGCGGCGCCGAGCACGACGACGGTGCGGCCCTCGAGACGCAGCCACTCGGGGTGGTCGAGCACCGCGCCGACCGCCTCGCGCAGGGTCGGCTCGACGACACCGTCGGCCACCCACGTGTCGAGCTGGCGCCGCAGGTCGTCGCCGCCGAGCCGGTGACCGCGATAGGGGATGGTGAGCGCCGGCTCGGGCTCGCCCTCACCGCCGAGCGTCTCGGTCGCCAGCAGGTCGGCGGGGCTGCCCGCGACACCGCCGAGCGCGGCCTCGAGGCGCACCTGCCGACCGTCGGGGTCCCGCCAGCGCATCCGGTCGTAGACCGAGGCGAGACCCGCGTCGGCGATCGTCACGGCATCCTCGGGTCGCGCGAGCCCCGCCTCGACGAGCCGGCGGAAGTGCGGGAGGTAGCCGCTGCGCCAGCTCGTCTCGCGCTGGGCGGCGGCCGCCCCGACGGGGTCGACCTCCCGGAGCGCGTCGGCGACGACGCCCCGGCCGGTGGCACCGGTCGAACGTCGCCCGTCGACCTCGGGGAAGACGACCCCGGTGGGCTCGGCGGCCGGGGCCGGCACTCGGCTCAGCCCCAGACGAGCGCGCGGGAGGGGTCGGCCAGGATCGCCGCGACGTCGGCCAGGTAGCGGCTGCCGAGCTCGCCGTCGACGAGCCGGTGGTCGAAGCTCAGCGCCAGCGTGGTGACCCAGCGCGGTTCGATGCTCTCGCTGCCGTCGGCCGCGGTGACGACCCACGGGCGCCGGGCCACGGTGCCGAACGCGAGGATCGCCGCCTCACCCGGGTTGAGGATGGGGGTGCCGGCGTCGACGCCGAAGACGCCCACGTTGGTGATCGTGAGGGTGCCACCGGCCATGTCGGCGGGCTGGGTGCGCCCCTCGCGCGCCGTGGCGGTGAGGGCGCCGATCGCCTCGGCCAGCTCGCGCATCGTCATCGCGTGGGCGTCCTTGACGTTCGGGACGACCAGCCCGCGGGGGGTGGCAGCGGCGATGCCGAGGTTGACGTAGTGCTTGAGCACGATCTCCTGGGCGGACTCGTCCCAGCTGGCGTTGACGCCGGGGTTGCGGCGCACCGCGAGGCACATCGCCCTGGCCAGGACCAGCAGGGGCGTCACCTTGACGTCGCGGAACTCCTTGTCCTTCTTCAGCCGCTCGACGAGCTCCATGGTGGCGCTGACGTCGACGGTCACCCACTCGGTGACGTGCGGAGCCGTGAAGGCCGAGGCGACCATGGCCTGGGCGGTCATCTTGCGCACGCCCTTGATGGGCACGCGGGTCTCCTGCTCGCCGGAGTCGCCGAGCAGGCCCCACCTGGACGCGGCCGGCACCATGGCGCCGCCGTCGCCGGCGCGCGCTCCCGAAGCAGCGGCCTCGACGTCGGCGCGGGTGACGATGCCACCGTCACCGCTCGGGGTGACGCTGCCGAGGTCGACGCCGAGGTCCTTGGCGAGCTTGCGCACCGGCGGCTTGGCCAGCGCGCGGGCCCGCTCGGGCGATGCCGGCTCGTGGTGGGCCTCGGGCTGGCGCACCGACGGTGCGGCGATCGACGCGGCGACGGCCTTGGCCCCGGCACGCGGGCGGCGCTTGGCCTCGGTCTGCTTGACGCCGTAGCCGACGAGCACCGCGGTGCGGCCGGTCGACGTCGTGCCGCCGATCAGTCCCTCACCGATGGCTTCCTCAGTAGCACTTGGTTCGGCAGGAGCCTCAGCGGGAGCGGGGGCCGCGGCCGCAGCGGGAGCCGGCGCGACGGCATCCGCCGAGCCGCCCACGCCGTCGTCGATGACGATGATCGTGCTACCGACCTCGACGGTGTCGCCCTCGGCGGCGTGCAGCGAGGCGACGGTGCCGGCGAACGGCACCGGCAGCTCGACGAGCGACTTGGCCGTCTCGACCTCGACGACGATGTCGTTGACCTTGACCGTGTCACCGACCGCGACGTGCCAGGTGACGAGCTCGGCCTCGGTGAGGCCCTCGCCAGGGTCGGGGAGCTTGAACTCACGAAGAGCCATCTGCGACAACGCCTTTCAGTGAGCGAGCGAGCGGTCGACGGCGTCGAGCACGCGGTCGAGGTCGGGGAGGAACTCCTCCTCGATCCGGCTCGGCGGGTAGGGCACGTTGTACCCGCCCACCCGCAGCACCGGCGCCTCGAGCTGGTAGAACGCCTGCTCGGTGACGATGGCCGAGATCTCGGCGCCCATGCCGAGGAACGTCGACGCCTCGTGCACGACGACGACCCGGCCGGTCTTGCGCGCCGAGGCCAGGATGGTCGCCTCGTCGAGCGGCGACAGCGAGCGCAGGTCGACGACCTCGAGGCTGCGGCCCTCCTCCTCGGCGGCCTGGGCCGCCTGCAGGCAGGTCTTCACCATCGGGCCGTAGGCGAGCAGGGTGAGGTCGGTGCCCTCGCGCAGCACGCGGGCGGTGCCCAGCGAACCCTCGGGGGACTCGCCGACCTCGCCCTTGTCCCAGTAGCGACGCTTCGGCTCGTAGAAGACGACGGGGTCGTCGGTCTCGATCGCCTGCTGGATCATCCAGTGCGCGTCGTGGGGGTTCGAGCAGGCGACGACCCGCAGGCCGGCGGTGTGCGCGAAGTAGGCCTCGTTGGACTCGCTGTGGTGCTCGACCGCGCCGATGCCGCCGCCGAACGGGATGCGGATGACGATCGGCATCGCGACGTGGCCGAGGCTGCGGGCGCGCAGCTTGGCGACCTGGCTGACGATGTGGTCGAACGCCGGGTAGACGAACCCGTCGAACTGGATCTCGACGACGGGGCGGTAGCCGCGCAGGGCCATGCCGATCGCGGTGCCGAGGATGCCGGCCTCCGCGAGCGGGGTGTCGATGACCCGGTCCTCACCGAAGTCCTTCTGCAGGCCCTCGGTGACCCGGAAGACCCCGCCGAGCTTGCCGATGTCCTCGCCCATGAGGACGACCTTGGGGTCCTTCTCCATGGCGGCGCGCAGGCCGCTGGTGATGCCCTTCGCGAGCGTGGTGGCGGCCATCAGCTGACCCCCTCGAACGACGACTGGTAGCGCTCGAACTCGGCCCGCTCGCGGTCGACGAGCGGGTGCGGCTCGGCGTAGACGTGGTCGAACATGTCGGTGCCGGGCGGGTCGGGCAGGGCCAGGCAGCGCTCGCGCACCGAGGTGCCGAGCTCGTCGGACTCCTCCTCGACGGCGTCGAAGAAGTCGGTGTCGGCGCGGCCGGTGGTCATCAGCCAGCGCTTGAGCCGCTCGATCGGGTCGCGGTGCTTCCAGACCTCGACCTCGGCCGAGACGCGGTACTTGGTGGGGTCGTCGGAGGTGGTGTGGGCGCCCATCCGGTAGGTGTAGGCCTCGATGAAGGTCGGGCCCTGCCCGGTGCGGGCGGCGTCGAGCGCGGCCTTGGTCACGGCGTACACGGCCAGCACGTCGTTGCCGTCGACCCGGATGCCGGGGAAGCCGAAGCCACGGGCCCGGTGCCACAGCGGCGCGCGGGTCTGCTTCTCGTTCGGCTCGGAGATGGCCCACTGGTTGTTCTGGCAGAAGAAGACGACCGGGCTGTTGTTGACGCCGGCGAAGACGAGCGCCTCGGAGACGTCGCCCTGGCTGGTGGCGCCGTCGCCGAAGTAGGCGATGACCGCGGTGTCGCGGTCGTCGTCACCGGTGCCGACGCTGCCGTCGCGCTGCACGCCCATCGCGTATCCCGTGGCGTGCAGGGTCTGGGCGCCGATGATGATCGTGTAGAGGTGGAAGTTCTTCTCGTTCGGGTCCCAGCCGCCGTGGTTGACGCCACGGAACATGCCGAGCAGGTTGACCGGGTCCACGCCGCGGCACCAGGCGACGCCGTGCTCGCGGTAGGTGGGGAAGGCGTAGTCCTGGGGGCGCAGGGCGCGGCCGGAGCCGACCTGGGCGGCCTCCTGGCCGAGCAGGCTGGCCCACAGGCCCAGCTCGCCCTGGCGCTGGAGCGCGGTGGCCTCGGCGTCGAAACGACGGATCAGGACGAGGTCGCGGTAGAACCCGCGCAGCTCCTCGTCGGTCAGCGCGTCGACGACGGCGTCGTGCTCCGGGTGCGAGACGCGCTCACCCTCGGGGTTGAGCAGCTGGACCATCTCCGGGCCACCGTCCTGGACGGGGCGTTCGGGGGCCTCGGCGCGTGAGACGTGGTGGTCCACGCCGAACGCCGCCTCGAGGGGGGCGACCTCGTTGTCGCTCACAGGGCTCTCCTTCTCCGGGCTCCCGTGGTGACGGGATGCCGCGTCGGTGGTCGTCGTGACCGCTGGTGCTGGGTGTGGCGGCGGTCACTGCCGATGTCGGGCACCACGGTACCGGTGGGGTGGCGCTTCCCACCAAGCCGCAGGCCACAGGTGCAGGGGGCCGCGGTCATGGGTGGCGATGTCAGGCATAGGCCTGCTCGCCGGGAGCGCACACCCGCAGCCACTGGCCGCGGTGGCCGTCGACACGCACCTCGACGCGGCCAGCGGGCTCGAGCGGCTGGTCGGGGCGGCCGTCGAGCACGTCGCGCAGGATCGACCCCTCGGGCACCGGCCCGAGATCGAGCGACACGATGGCGTCGTCGGCCCCGAGGTTGTGCAGGGCGAGCAGCCGCCAGTCGTCGGCCCGGCAGACGTGGGCGAGCACGGCGGGGACGTCGTGGTCGAGCACCTCGACGTCGCTCCAGCCGATCTGCGGCATCTGCCGGTAGCGGCGGATCAGCAGCCGGATGAACGACCAGAGCGAGTCCGGGTCCTGGCGCTGGGCGGCGGCGTTGACGTGCTCCGGCCCGAACAGGCCGCCCGGCTGCGGCCGGGTGAGCCGGCGCCTGGGCGCCGTTGAGAATCCGCCGTTGGGTCCGTCGTCCCACTGCATCGGGGTGCGAACGGCGAGCCGGCCCTCGACGTCGAGGTTCTCGCCCATGCCGATCTCCTCGCCGTAGAAGAGCGTCGGGGTGCCGGGCAGCGAGAACAACAGGGAGTAGACGAGCCGGATGCGGCGCTCGTCGCCACCGAGCATCGTCGGGAGCCGGCGGCGCAGGCCGCGGTCGTAGAGCTGCATGTCGGGGTCGGGCCCGAAGGCGGCGAACACCTCCTTGCGCTCGCGGGTGCTCAGCTTGTCGAGGGTGAGCTCGTCGTGGTTGCGCACGAAGTTGGCCCACTGGCTCGTGACGTCGAGCGCCGGACGCTCGCGCAGCGCCGAGGCGACGGGCCCGGCATCCTGGCGGGCGAGGGAGAGGTAGAGGCGTTCCATGCCGATGAAGTCGAACTGCATGTTCAGGCCGTCGCCGTCCGCGCCGCCGAAGAACTCCTTCTGTTGCGGATAGGGGAGGTTGACCTCGCCGAGCAGGGCGGCGTCACCCACACGGCGGGTGACGAAGTCACGCACGTCCTTGAGGTAGGCCTGCGGGTTGAAGCCGTTCGGCTCCGAGCCGGGGTAGGTGTCGGTGGCGAAGAGGAAGGGGACGGCGTCGATGCGGAAGCCGGAGACGCCGAGCGCGAGCCAGTAGCCCAGCGTGCTGGCGATCTGCTCCTGCACGTCGGGGTTGGCGACGTTGAGGTCGGGCTGGGTCCGGTAGAAGTGGTGGAGGTAGTACTCGCCGGTCTTGTCGTCGAGCTGCCAGATGCTGGTCTCCTTGTCGGGGAAGACCACCTCGGCCTTGCTCGAGCGCGGCTTGGTGTGCGACCAGACGTAGTAGCGCCGGTACGGGTCGTCGACGCTGCGGCGGGCGCTCTTGAACCACGGGTGCTGGTCGGAGGTGTGGTTCATGACGAAGTCGACGACCACCCGGATGCCGGCCGAGCGGGCCGTCCGCACCAGCTCGACGAAGTCGCCGGAGGTGCCCAGGCGGGGGTCGACGCCGAAGAAGTCGGTGATGTCGTAGCCGTCGTCGCGCCCGGCGGTCGGGTAGAGCGGCATCAGCCACAGGCAGGTGATGCCGAGGTCGGCGAGGTACTCGATGCGGTCCGTCATGCCGCGCAGGTCGCCGACGCCGTCGCCGTTGCTGTCCTGGAAGGTCTCTACGTCGGCGCAGTAGAACACCGCAGACTTCCACCACACGTCCCCGGTCTGGCTGACTCTCATCGGGCGACCTCCAGCTGGGGGAACGGTTTCTGGGCGCAGCGGAACCCGATCACGGTCATCGGTCCACGCAACCACATCGCGGGCGTGGTCAGGTGGCGCACCTGCGCGGCTGTCTGGTCGGCGGCAGGTCTCAGTCGGGGCGCCGGGCGGCGAACAGCGCCAGTTCCAGGGCCGACGGTGGGGGGTCCACGCGACGCCAGGCGAGGGCCAGGGTGGACGGGGGCGCGTCGAGCACCGGCAGGAAGACCAGCCCAGGTCGTCGGTACTCCTCGGCCATTCCTGCCGGGATGAGGTTGATGCCTCGGCCGAAGGCGATCTCAGCCAGCCACTCCTCGACGGTCCCCGACCGGCTGGCGACAGTCTGCAAGGTGTCGCTGCGCTGGTCACGGAGGTACCACGACCTGGCGAACACCGGGTCGGTCACGAGCCCTGCCTCGAGCCAGGGCTCGTCGACGAGGTCCTCGACGAGGACGTGGTCCCTTCCTGCGAGCCGGTGGTCGCGGCCGGCGACGACGAGCACGGGTTCGCGCTCGATCACCAGCACCTCGAGTGTGTCAACGCCGGTGAACGGCAGGCGGACGAACGCGGCGTCCGTGGTGCCGCCCAGCAGCCCCGCGGAGGGGTCGTCCCACTCGTGCTGGCGCAGCTGCACGGTCACGGCCGGGGCGTGGCGGCCGAACTCGGTGAGCAGGCGGCGCGTCGTGGAGGTCAGCGAGAAGGCGAGGAAGCCAAGTCGGAGCTCGGTGGAGCGGCCGTCGGCGATGCGTCGCGCCGCATCCTCGACCTCGTCGGCCGCCTCGAGCGCCCGCCGGGCCTTGGGCACCAGCTCGGCACCGGCGGAGGTGAGCGCGACCCCCGTGCTCGAGCGGTCGAAGAGCCGCACCGCGAGGTCGCGCTCGAGCGCCTTGATCTGCTGGCTCAGCGACGGCGAGGCAATGTGCAGCCTCGCCGCGGCCCGTCCGAAGTGCAGCTCCTCGGCGACGGCGACGAAGTAGCGCAGCTGGCGCAGCTCCATGACCAGCGATGATAGGCGCAGCCTCTCGGCCGGGTGGACGGAAGTCGTGGATGCCGGGCCGGCGCCGGACCCACCGTGGCCTCAGCGCCCGGGACCCCGGGCCCACACGGCAGGAGAGCCACAATGACCATGACCACCACTGCGGCCACCGAAGTCGCGCCGCCCGTCCTCGCGGAGGACCTCGCCGCCCTCCGGGCCGCGGTCCACGGACCCGTGCTGACACCGAGCGATGCCGACCTGGCCGCGGAGGCCGCCACGTTCAACCTCGCTGTGACGCACCGGCCGAGCATCGTCGTCGGGGCGACGTGCGCTGACGACGTCGTGGCCGCCGTCCGATGGGCCGGCGCGCACCGGCTGCCCGTGGCCGTGCAGGCGACCGGGCACGGCCCGATGCAGCCGGTTGAGCACGCCGTCCTCGTCACGACCGGGCGGATGCGCACGGTGCAGGTGGACCCGGTGCGGCGGACCGCGCAGGTCGGCGCCGGGGCCCGCTGGGCGGACGTTCTCGGCGACGCGGAGCCGCACGGCCTCACCGGGGTGGCGGGGTCGTCGAGTCAGGTCGGCGTCGTCGGCTACTCGGTCGGCGGGGGGATGGGTCCACTCGGCCGCCGTCATGGGTACGGCGCCGACCTCGTGCGCCGCGTCGAGATCGTCACGGCGGACGGCCGGCTGCGGCAGGTCGATGCCGAGCGTGACCCGGACCTCTTCTGGGCGGTGCGTGGCGGGAAGGGCAACTTCGGCGTCGTCACCTCGGTCGAGATCGACCTCGTGCCCGTGCCCTCGCTGTTCGCCGGCGCGGTCTTCATGAGCGGGAGCGACGGTGCAGCGGTGCTGCACTCCTTCCGCACGTGGGCAGCGACCCTCCCGGAGCGGGCGAGCACGTCGGTGGCGCTGCTCAACATGCCCTCGTTCGAGGCGGTCCCCGACGTGCTGCGGGGACGGTTCGTCGTCATGCTCCGGTTCGCGCTCGACGGCACCGATGCCGAGGGCGACGCCCTCCTGGCGCCGATGCGCGAGGCGGGCCACGTGCTGCTCGACTCGGTCGGACGCATCCCCACGACCGCGACGGACGTCATCCACCAGGACCCGCGCGACCCGATGCCCGTGTGGGAGCGAGGTGGTCTCCTCGCCGAGCTGCCGGCCGGCGCCGTCGACGCCCTGCTGGGCTCGGCCGGCGAGGGGCTGGCGCCCCACCTCGCGATGGTCGAGCTGCGGCTCATGGGAGGGGCGCTCGGGCGACCGGCGCGCATCCCCAACGCGGTGTCGGGCCGTGAGGGCGCCTACAGCCTGCTGACCCTCGGGGTGCTGGCGCCGGGCAGCGCAGAGGCGGTGCAGGCGGAGGCCAAAAGGGTGCACGAGGCCCTCGCGCCGTGGTCGACGGGCACGGCCCCGGTGAACTGGCTCGGCCCCTCGGCGACCCCCGCGGAGATCGCGGCGGCCTGGCGGCCCGAGGTGTTCCAGCGGTTGCTCGCGATCAAGGAGCGGGTCGACCCGACGAACATGTTCCGGTTCGGCCACGCCATCGTCGGCTGACCGGATGCGCCTCCCGCCCTGGTGACAGGATCGGGGCGGGAGGTGAGGGCCGTGGAGAACCTCGAGGCCGACGTCGTCGTGGTGGGCTCAGGCATGGGCGGCGGCACCACCGCGTGGGCGCTCGCCCAGCGCGGGGTCGACGTGCTGCTCCTCGAGCGCGGGGAGCGGCTGCCGCGGGAGCCGGAGAACTGGTCTCCGGACGAGGTGTTCATCCGCCGCCGCTACAAGCCGGCGGAGCTGTGGGAGGACGGCGCAGGCGTGGCCTTCGCCCCCGGTGTGCACTACGTGGTCGGCGGCAACACGAAGGTCTACGGTGCGTCGTTGCCGCGGTTCCGGGAGTCGGACTTCGAGGAGGTGGCGCACCTCGACGGCCTGTCGCCCGCGTGGCCGTTCCGCTATGCCGACCTCGAGCCCTTCTACGGCGAGGCCGAGCGGCTGTATGCCGTTCACGGCAGCATCGGATCGGACCCGACCGAGCCGTGGCGCAGCACACCGTTCCCCTTTGCCGCGCTGCCGCACGAGCCGTACGTCGCCGGGATGGTGGAGCGGCTGCGGTCAGCCGGGGTGAGCCCGGCGTCGACCGCGATGGGCGTCGACCTGCGGCCTGGTGGGCGGTGCGTGCGGTGCGCGACCTGTGACGGCTTCCCGTGCCGGCTCGGCGCGAAGTCGGATGCCGAGGTGTGCGCGGTCGACCCCGCGCTGGCCACCGGGTCGGCGCGGTTGGCCACCGGGGTGCGGGTGGAGCGGCTGGTCACCGACAGTTCGGGCCGACGGGTGGTGGAGGCGGTCGGGGTCGGGCCGAATGGGCCGGTCACCATTCACGGGCAACGGTTCGTGGTGTCGGCGGGGGCGGCGAACTCGGCCGCGCTGCTGCTGGCGTCGTCGAGCGGGGAGCACCCCGAGGGGCTCGGCAACTCCTCGGGCCTGCTCGGCCGCAGCTTCATGATGCACAACAACGCGCACATCGCCGCGGTCGACCTCAACCGGCACAACGACGTGACCTTCCAGAAGACCGTGATGGTGACCGACTGGTACCACGACGGTGGCGACGGGCACCCGCTCGGCACGGTGCAGGCGATCGGCAAGGTGCAGGGCCTGATGATGAAGAGCTGGGCGACCCGGGTGCCTCTGCCCCTGCTCAATGGCATCGCGCGTCGATCGGTCGAGTGGGTGGTCATGGCCGAGGACCTGCCCGACCCGGCGAACCGGGTCACCCTCTCCCCGAGCGGGCGGATCCGCACGACTCGCGTCGCCACCAACACCCGCCAGCACGCGAAGCTGCTGGCCCGGACCAAGCGCCTGATGCGCGACGCCGGGTACGACGCGGTGTTCACCCAACCGTTCGACATCAGCATGAACAGCCACATGTGCGGCACCGTCGTCGCTGGGGTCGATCCGCGGCTCAGCGTGCTCGACGCCCACTGCAAGGCGCACGACCTCGACAACCTGTGGGTGGTCGACGCCGGCTTCTTCCCGTCGTCGGCCGCGATGAACCCGGCCCTGACGATCGCGGCGCAGGCGCTACGCGTCGTCGCGGAGTCCGACCTCGCCGGCTGACTGACCACCGCTCAGGCCAGGCCAGGTCAGGCCAGCCAGCTCAGGTCGGCTCCGGTCCGGTCCGGTCAGGTCAGGTAGCGGCACAGCTGGCGTTCGAGGTGGCTGGTGTCTCGCGGCGGCCGCGTCGCAGGCGGCTGCGGGCGGCGCCAGCGGATACCCGTCACGTGAGGAACCGGCACAGCTGGCGTTCGAGGTGGCTGGTGACCCGGCGTCGCCGCGTCACCAGCGCCGGACGCGCTCGCTCGCTGCCGTCGAAGCGCCCGCTTGTGCTGGTGCGCCGGTCCAGCCTCGTGCCCTCCGTCGCGCCGCGTTAGCCGCCTCGGCTCCGGCGTCCGTGTCGGTGTCGGTGTCGGCGTCGGCGTCGGTGTCGGTGTCGGTTCCAGCGTGGGCGTCGGTGTCGCTGTCGCTGTCCGTTCCAGGGTCGGGTTCGGGTCCGTGAACGCGCTGCCTGGCCAGACCGCCCTGTCCGCTTCGTCCGCCCCGGTCCTGGTGCTCGCCCAACTTGGGCTCTGGGTTCCCCAGCCGAGCAGTGGTGGTGGTTCGGACTCGTACTGGTGCCCCAGCGGCGTGGTCACCTGCACCACCCGCCTGGCCAGCCTCGACCGCTGCCCTGGACGTCGCCGTCGCCGTCGCAGTCGCGGACAGGATCTCGGTCCCGGTCACGGTCCGCGGCCGGGGTCGCCGTGGCTCGCGTCTCGGGTGATCACTCGGGTTCGCCAGCCGGGGGCTTCCTTGGTCTGGTTGCACCGGGCGCACTTGCCGTTGCCCTCCCCGAACCCGGTCAGCCCGCCCTCCCGGACAGCGGTGGCGTGGTCGGCGTGCACGATCGGCGCCTCGCACCACGGCGTGGTGCACACGTCATCACGCAGCACCAGCATCCGGCGCAGCAAGCCACCGAACAACCGCCGCCGCGAGTCCATCGCGACCAGGTCGCGACCGTCCGGGGTGGTGTACAACCGGCGCAGCCACACCCGCGCCACCCCGTTCGCGCCGCAGGTCCGTCCCCGCTCGAGCGGGTCCGTCCCGGCGGGTCACCCGGTGGTGGGGCGCCACCGGCAACCGGGGGCGAGTGCCGGGCCGGTCCCGTCGCGGCTCCACCGTCACCGTCACCGGCTCCGACCTCGGTCGAGGAGCCGATCGTCGCGGGGAGATCCACCCCTTCACGCAGCCAGGCCCGGGCGACCGGGGCCGGGACCGACCCGTGACCGGGGATCCTGGCCGGTTCCATCACCGAACGGTCCGGGTCCCCGACCCCGAGCAGGGCCCGGTCGGTGAGCACCAGGTGCACCTCCACCGGCTGGGCCTGCCCCACCTGGCGCCCGGACAACACCTGTAGCGCGGTGTCCGCCGCGACCGCACCCACCCCCCGACCCGCCGGCCCCTCCTCCGCGCACTGGCCACTGACCACGGCCCGGGCGCGGGCCTGCACCGCCGCGTACGCCCCGACCACGTCCTTGAGCGGGCCCAGCACGCTCAGGTACGCCATCCCGTCCGGGGCCGGGCGCACACTGACCCGCCGCGACCGCACCGCTGCCTCCATCCGGGCCACCACGCTCGCCGCGTCCAGCTCGGCCGCGACCCGCCTCGCGGCCCCACCGGCCGCCTTCACCCCGAGCCGGCCCAACAACGGACCCACCCGGGCATCCACCTCGGCGCGGTCCGCCACGCTCAACGTGGCGGTGGCCTGGACCACCGCCACCGCGACCCGCTCACTGCACTGCCCGCGCGACAGGGCGGTCATCGTGGCCGGCATCTCGTGCACCAACGCCCGAGCCAACCCCACGAACCGGTCCCCCATGCTCGGCGACTCCCGCCGCGCCAACGCCACCACCGACCCCACCGACCGGCCCACGTCCTGCGGCGCCACCACCTCCCGCGAGCAGCGCAGCGCATCCGTGGCCCGCGCCTGCGCCGCCGACGCCGCCCCCTTCACCCGCTCCAGCTCGGCGACCAGATCCACCCGCTCCCGATCCGACAACGAGCCCACACCCACCCCCGCCAGCCACCCCCGGAACGCCGCCACCGTCCCGACCGCACCCGCACCGGTCACGCTCGCAGAGGACCCCGACGGCCCGCCAGCACCGCCCACGCGCAACGACGCCACCGCACCGTCAGGCGCGCTCACGGCATCCGGCGCGCCACCGTAAATCCACTGCGGCGCAACCGAACCCGGGTCCACGACCCGGCCCTCAAGCGATGCCCCATCCATGCACTAATCGTACACACGTCCACTGACACCCCACCCCGGCCGGAGGCCACCTGTGGACAAACCGCGAGCGCGAACACGCCCTGTGGACAACCGAATTCGAGGCGACCAGCATCCCGGCCTCCACCCGAACGCACCGCGGCCTCGGCACCGTGGCCGACCTGCCAGCCGGCTTCAGCCCCAGCGGCTGGCGTAGAACGCCCCCGCCACCTCGATCAGCCGGTCGTTCGCCTCCCGCTCACCGATCGTCGCGCGCGCACCGTCCGTGCCGTACGGCCGCACGGTCAGACCAGCCGCCTCGCACGCCGCCGCGAACTCCGCGGTCAGCTCGCCGAGCCCGAACCAGACGAAGTTCGCCTGCGCATCCGGCAGCGACCACCCCTGAGCCGACAGCGCCTCGACCACCCGGGCGCGCTCACCCACGAGCTCCTTGACCCTGACGTCGAGCTCGTCGAACGCCTCCAGCGAAGCCACCGCCGCCACCTGCGCCAGCGAGTTCACCCCGAACGGGATGGCGGCCTTGCGCAGCGCCTCCGCGAGCGGCTCGTGCGCCACGGCATACCCGACCCGCAGCCCCGCGAGCCCGTAGGCCTTCGAGAACGTCCGCAGCACCGCGACGTTCGGCCGGGACCGGTGGATCGCGAGCGCGTCCGGCGAGTCCGGCGCCGTCACGAACTCCACGTAGGCCTCGTCGATGACCACGAGCACGTCCGAGGGCACCTGCTCGAGGAACACCTCGAGCTCGGCGTCGCCCACCACCGTGCCCGTCGGGTTGTTCGGCGTGCAGACCAGCACCATCCGCGTGCGCGGCGTGATCGCCGCCGCCATCGCGGCCAGGTCGTGTCGCTCACCGGCCCCGAGCGGCACCTGCACCGGCACCGCGCCGGCCAGGGTCACGAGGATCGGGTACGCCTCGAACGAGCGCCAGGCGAACACCACCTCGTCGCCCGGGTCACAGGTCGCCGCGATGAGCTGCCCGAGCACCCCCACCGACCCCGGCCCGAGCGCCAGCCGCCCGGCCGGCACGTCGAGGCGCTCCGCCAGCGCCTCGGTCAGTGCCGAGACAGCCATGTCGGGGTACCGGTTCATCGAACCTGCCGCCTCGCGCACGACGTCGAGCACCGAGGGCAGTGGCGGGTACGGGTTCTCGTTGCTGCTGATCTTGTATGCCGTCACGCCGGGCTGGGCCGCGGCCGGCCGGCCGGGCGTGTAGGTCGGGAGCGCGTCGAGGGCGCTGCGCAGGTGCACCGCGGGCTCAGCGGAACCCGGCTCGGGGACGGCGGCTCGGGGGTCGTCGGTCATGGCGACCACTGTAGGGAACCCCCGACATCCCCCCGGCGGACCCACTCGAACCAGCCAGTCACGGCAGCCCCACGTGCCACAATGCGCCGGTGAAGAACTTCCTGATCCGGGTCGTCGTCAACGGCCTCGCGCTCTGGCTGGCCGCGCTGGTCATCCCCGGCGTGAACCTGGCCAACGGCGACAGCACGTGGCCGAACAAGCTCCTGACGGTGCTGTTCGTCGCGCTGGTGTTCGGCGTCGTCAACGCGTTCATCAAGCCGATCGTGAGGCTCTTCTCGCTCCCGTTCATCGTCCTGACCCTGGGCCTGTTCACCTTCATCGTGAACGCGTTCATGCTGCAGATCACCGAGTGGGTCTGTGACTGGCTGAACCTCGACTTCACCATCGACGAGTTCTTCTGGGATGCCGTGCTCGCCGCCGTCGTGATCACCTTCGTGTCGTGGGTGCTCAACATCGTCCTGCCGGACGACGACTGACGGGCAGCACCCACGCCCGACGCCGAAGCCCACCCGCACGCAGGATAGGTTCGAGGCCATGCGCGTGCTCGTCTCCGGCGGTGCCGGTTACATCGGCTCCCACACCGTCGTCCAGCTCGTCGCGGCCGGCCACGAGGTCGTCGTCGTCGACTCCTTCGCCAACGCGAAGCCCTCGGTCGTCGGCCGCGTCGAGGCGCTGACCGGGCAGCCGCTCGACGTGCGGTCCTTCGACCTCACCGACCACGACAAGACCGAGCACCTCTTCGCGCACGAGCAGATCGACGCGGTCATCCACTTCGCCGGGTTCAAGGCGGTCGGCGAGAGCGTCGCCAAGCCCCTGGAGTACTACGAGAACAACATCGGCTCCACGTTCTCCCTGGTGCGCGCGATGCGCCGGCACGGGGTCTCGACGATGGTGTTCTCGTCGTCGGCCACCGTCTACGGTGCCGACGCGCCGGTGCCGATGACCGAGGACCTGCCGACCTCCGCGACCAACCCGTACGGCTGGACCAAGGTGATGCAGGAGCAGATCCTGCGCGACGTCGCGGCCGCCGACCCGCACTGGCGGATCGGCCTGCTGCGCTACTTCAACCCGGTCGGCGCCCACCCGTCCGGCACGATCGGCGAGGACCCCTCCGACGTGCCCAACAACCTGATGCCGTACATCGCCCAGGTGGCCGTCGGCCGGCTCGAGAAGCTGTCGATCTACGGCGGCGACTACCCCACACCCGACGGCACCGGGGTGCGCGACTACATCCACGTCGACGACCTCGCCGCCGGCCACGTCGCTGCGCTGAACCGCCTGACCCGCACCGACGCCCCGGTGTCGACCTGGAACATCGGCACCGGCCACGGCACCTCGGTGCTCGAGCTGCTGCACGCGTTCGAGCAGGCGTGTGGCCACGAGCTGCCCTACGAGATCGTCGCCCGGCGCCCCGGCGACGTCGCGGCCTCGTACGCCGACCCGTCACGCGCCGAGGCCGAGCTGGGCTGGCGGGCCACCCGCACCGTCGACGACATGTGCGCCGACACCTGGCGGTGGCAGAGCCGCAACCCGCACGGCTACCCCGAGGGGTGACGGGGCCGGGTCAGGGCTTGTCGGGCAGCGCTGCGTTGAACCGCAGCATGTTGCCGGCCGGGTCTCGGAACGCGCAGTCGCGCACGCCGTAGAACTGGTCGACGGGCTCCTGGAGCACCTCCGCCTGGCCGGACGCCTGCACGTGCTCGAAGAGCGCGTCGACGTCGTCGCAGCGGAAGATCAGCGGCGTGAGCAGACCCTTCGCCAGCAGCGTGTCGATCGCGGCGCGGTCCTCCTCGCTGACGCCCGGGCCGCCACCCACCGACTGGATGGTGATCTCGAGCTCGGGCTGCAGCGGCGTCGCGACCGTGAGCCAGCGGAAATCGCCCATGCTGACGTCCTTGGTCACGGTGAAGCCGAGCACGTCGCGGTAGAAGGTGAGCGCCTTCTCGTGGTCGTCGACGACGAGGAAGCAGTTGGCGACGGCGAGCGACGCGGTGGCCGGCGAACCGGAGGCGGCCGGCATCCCGGCGGTCGCCGCGTCGTCCTGTGATGCGGTGCTGGTGGTGGTGTCCATGGGGTCGAGGTTAGGCACCGGCCACGGCTGGGCGCTTCTTCGATCCTGACCGACTCGCGCGCGTGGGCCGGTCGACCTGCTTGGCGACACAGGCCGGGATGCCGCGGCGGTCGTCGTGCGACCGCGCCCGGTAGTCGCTCGGCGTCTCACCCATCAGCTGGGTGAACCGGGCGCTGAACGAGCCGAGCGAGGTACAACCGACCTCCATGCAGACGTCGGTGACCGACAGCTCGCCCTGCCGCAGCAGCCACGCCGCCCGCTCGACCCGACGGGTCATCAGGTGCGCGTACGGGGTCTCGCCGTAGGCCTCGCGGAAGCTGCGGTGGAAGTGCCCCACCGACATCAGGGCCTCGGCCGCGAGCGCCGGCACGTCGAGCGGCTCCGCGTAGTCGCGGTCCATCCGGTCGCGCGCCCGCCGCAGCCGCACCAGGTCGTCTCGCTGCACCCGTCCAACGGTGCCACAGGTCAGCCTGACCTGCGTGGTCCGTGTCACACGCCAGCCGTTGAGGGGCGACTACGACGGCCTGTAGTTTGTGAATGTCACGTCGCTTGAGACTGCCCAGGAGTCCAGCATGGATGCCGTTGATGTTGCCCGGTGGCAGTTCGCCATCACGACCGTCTACCACTTCCTGTTCGTCCCGATCACGATCGGGATGTCGCTGATCGTCGCGGTGTTCCACACCCAGTGGCTGCGCACCCGCAACCCCGAGTACTACCGGCTCACCAAGTTCTTCGGGAAGCTCTTCATCATCAACTTCGCCCTGGGGCTCGTCACCGGGATCGTGCAGGAGTTCCAGTTCGGCATGAACTGGTCCGACTACTCACGCTTCGTCGGCGACATCTTCGGCGCGCCCCTGGCCTTCGAGGCGCTCCTCGCGTTCTTCCTGGAGTCGACCTTCCTCGGCATCTGGATCTTCGGGTGGGGCCGCATCCCCGAGAAGCTGCACGCGGGCGCCATCTGGCTGGTGCACATCGGCACCGTGCTGTCGGCGTACTTCATCCTCGCGGCCAACTCCTTCATGCAGAACCCGGTCGGGTACCGGTTCAACCCCGCCACCGGCCGTGCCGAGATGAGCGACTTCTGGGCCGTGCTCACCAACAAGGTGCAGCTGGTGACCTTCCCGCACGTCATGCTGTCGGCCTACATGGTCGGCGGCGGCGTGGTCATGGGTGTCGCGCTCTGGCTGCTGCGCAAGCACGCGGGCACCCCCGACGAGAGCATGTACCGCCGGGCCACCCGGTTCGGCGCGATCCTCGCCCTCGTCGCCTCGGTCGGCGTCATCGTCTCCGGTGACGCGCAGGGCAAGATCATGACCGAGGTGCAGCCGATGAAGATGGCGGCCGCAGAGGGCCTGTACGAGACCACGAGCAACGCCCCCTTCTCGGTGCTGTCGATCGGCTCGCTCGACGGCAGCGAGGCCACCCGGATCATCGAGATCCCCGGCCTGCTCTCCTTCATGGCGACCGGCAGCTTCGACGGCACCGTCGAGGGCATCAACGACCTCAAGGTCTCCGAGCGGGAGATGGCCCAGCAGGTGGCCGCCCGCTACGGCCCGCAGGTCGCCGCCCTGGTCACCGCCGACAGCTACACCCCCCTGATCCCGCTGACCTACTGGTCGTTCCGGTTCATGATCGGCCTGGGGGCCCTCACGATGATCTTCGCCGCACTCGCCCTGTGGGGCACCCGCAAGGGAGCCGTCCCGGTGTCGAGGTGGTGGGTGTGGGTCGCCGTTCTGACACCGCTCGCCCCGGTCTTCGCGAACAGCTGGGGCTGGATCTTCACCGAGGTCGGCCGCCAGCCGTGGATCGTCTACGGCCTGATGACCACATCGACCGGCGTCTCGCCGTCGGTCAGCACCGGTGAGGTGTGGTTCTCGATGATCGCCTACACGCTGGTCTACGCGGCGCTCGCCGTCATCGAGGTCAAGCTGTTCCTGACCTACGTCCGCCGTGGCGCCGATCCCTTCGAGGAGCCCGTCGACCCCGCGAGCAAGGGCGAGGACGCCCCGCTCGAGTTCGCCTACTGAGACCGGATCGAGGACACACCCATGGACCTGCAACTCATCTGGTTCGGCCTCATCGGGCTGCTCTGGGCCGGCTACCTCGTGCTCGAGGGATTCGACTTCGGCGTCGGCGCCCTGCTCCCCGTGCTCGGCAAGGGCAGGGACGCGGCTGACACCGAGAAGCGTCATCGGGTCATGCTCACGACCATCGGCCCGCACTGGGACGGCAACGAGGTCTGGCTGCTCACCGCCGGTGGCGCCACCTTCGCGGCGTTCCCGGAGTGGTACGCCACGATGTTCTCCGGCTTCTACCTCGCCTTCCTCGCGCTCCTCGTCGCGCTCATCGTGCGGAACATGGGCCTCGAGTACCGCCACAAGCGGGACAACGACGCGTGGCGCCGGCGCTGGGACTGGGTGATCATCGGCGGCTCGATCGCCGCGCCGCTCCTCGTGGGCATCGCGCTGACCAACGTCGTGCGCGGCCTTCCGATCAACAAGGACATGGAGTACGTCGGCAACTTCTTCACCCTGCTGAACCCCATGAGCCTGCTCGGCGGCCTGGTCATCCTCGGCCTGAGCCTCACCCACGGCGCCTTCTTCCTGGCGCTGAAGTCCAAGGGCGAGATCCGGCGTGACGCGCAGGCCCTCGGCACCACCTTGGGCCTCGGCACCGCGGTGCTGGCCGTGGTGCTGCTCCTGTGGCTCGGCATCACCGCGGGCACGGTGTGGTCGTGGGTCACCACCGCCATCGCGGCGGTCGCGCTCCTCGCGGCGATCTACGCGAACACCCGGGGGAACGAGGGCTGGGCGTTCACCGGCACGGCCGTCACGATGGCTGCGGCGGTGGCGACGTACTTCCTGACGCTCTACCCGAACGTCATGCCGACCACGCTCCCCGGCGGAACCTCCCTCACCATCGAGAACGCCTCGAGCAGCGAGCTGACCCTGAAGATCATGACCGGCGCGGCCCTGGTCTTCACCCCGATCGTGCTGCTCTACACGGGGTACACCTACTGGGTCTTCCGCAAGCGGCTCGGGACGAAGAACATCCCGGCCGCGGTCCGCGTCCCCTGACGGACCTGACGGCTATCCCATGAGGCCCTTCGACCCTCGGCTGCTCAGGACGGCGCCGGCTGCACGCCGGCCGGTCGCCGTGCTGGCGGTGGTCGGCGTCCTCCAGGGGGTCGCCACCATCGGCCTGGCCATCGCGCTCGCCTCCCTCGTGGTGGCGGTCGTCGAGGGCAGCCCGCTGCGGACCCCCGGGCTGTGGCTGGCCGGCCTGTTCGCCGTGCGGGCCGGGCTGGCCTGGACCTCCGAGCGGGTCGCGGCCTGGGCCGGGGTCGAGGTCACCGCGGCCCTGCGCCTGAGGCTCATCGAGCACTGGCTGGCCGCCCCCGCGGAACGGCGCCCCGCTCCGGACCGTGCGGTCACCCTCGCGGCCCAGGGCGCCGCTTCCGTCGAGCCGTATGCCGCGCGCTTCCTCCCGGCGCTCGTCGCCGGCGCCGTCGTGCCGGTGCTCGCGCTCACCACCCTGTTCTGGGTCGACTGGGTCAGCGGGCTCATCGTGCTGCTGACCCTGCCCCTCCTTCCCTTCTTCGCGGCGCTGATCGGACGCGCGACCCAGGCCGAGACCCAGAAGCGCTGGTCGGCGCTCGCTTCGCTGTCCGGCCACTTCCTCGACGTCATGCGCGGCCTGCCCACCCTCGTCGGCTACGGCCGGGCCGAGCGGCAGGTCGAGGTGATCGGCGAGGTGAGCCAGCAGCACCGCGTCGCGACGATGAGCACGCTGCGCATCGCCTTCCTGTCGTCGGCGGCCCTGGAGCTGCTCGCCTCGATCTCGGTGGCCATCGTCGCGGTCAGCGTCGGCCTGCGGCTCACCCACGGCTCGATGACCCTGCAGGCCGGCCTGCTCGCCATCCTGCTGGCCCCGGAGACGTACTGGCCGATCCGCCGGGTCGGCGCCGAGTTCCACGCCGCCGCCGACGGTGCCGAGGCCATCGACGGCATCCTCGCCGAGCTCGACGTCGAGGCCCCCGCGACCGCCGACGTGGGCGAGGGGGAGGTCGGTCTCCTCCTCAGCCACGTCGCCTACACCTACCCGGATGCCGCGAGCCCGGTGCTCGTCGGCGTCCACCTCGATGCCGGTCCCGGTCTCACCGCCGTCACCGGACCCTCCGGGGTCGGCAAGTCGACCCTCCTCGAGCTCGCGGCCGGGCTGCGCACGCCCACTGCCGGTACCGTGCGCGCCGGCCGCGCCCACCTCGTCAGCCAACGCCCGTTCCTTCCCGCGGGCACCCTGCGGGACGCCCTCGTGCTCGGCAACGGCGCCGGCGACCAGGCCGTCTGGGACGCGTTGCGCCTCGTCGGCCTCGAGGGCTTCGTCGCGAGCCTGCCGCTGGCGCTCGCCACCCCGCTGGGTGACGACGGGTTCGGCCTGTCCGCCGGGCAGCGGGCGCGCGTCGCCCTGGCCCGGGCCACCCTCTCCACGGCTCCGGTGCTGCTCGTCGACGAGCCGACCGCGCACCTCGACGCCGACGCCGCCGACCTGGTGCACGGCGTGCTCGCCGGCCTCGGCGAGCGGCGCACCGTCGTCGTGGTGACCCACCGTCCGGAGCTCGTCGCCCTGGCCGACCGGCACGTGGAGCTGACCCGCGAGGGCGCGGAGGTGGTCGGATGACCACCCGACCCACCCCCCAGCCCACCGGCCTGCTCCGGCCGACCCGCCAGACCGTCATCGGTGGGCTGCTCGGTGGCGCCGCCACGGCATCCGGCATCGCCCTCACCGCCACGTCCGGCTGGCTCATCGTGCGGGCCAGCGAGGAGCCGATCATCCTCACCCTGATGGTCGCGATCGTCGCCGTGCGCACCTTCG
Source organism: uncultured Actinomycetota bacterium (assembly GCA_963695175.1). Taxonomy (GTDB): domain Bacteria; phylum Actinomycetota; class Actinomycetes; order Actinomycetales; family Dermatophilaceae; genus Fodinibacter. The sequence goes on along the minus strand of CAVOGG010000004.1, from coordinate 589,035 downwards.
GCATCGCCCGCCCGATGTTCCGCTACCTCGAGCGGCTCGTGTCGCACGACGCCGCCCTCGACGACCTCGCGGTGCGTCGCACCTCGGTGTACGCCGCGCTGGTGCCCCTCACCCCGGCCCGGCTCGGGCGCCGCTCACGGTCGCGCGTGCTCACCGGGGTCGTGGACGACCTCACCGACGTGGTCGAGGCGCAGGTGCGGGTGACGGTGCCGCTGATCTCGAGCGCCCTGGCGGGCCTCGTCGCCGTCCTGCTCACCGCGTGGTTCGCCCCCGCGGTCGGGCTCGTGCTGGCCGGCCTGCTCGTCGCGACCGCCGTGACCTGCTGGCTCGCGTGGGTGCTCGAGTCGCGTTCGCGCGACGAGCTGCTCGAGGCCCGGGCCGAGGTGCTCCGGGTCAGCGACCTCGTGGCGCGCCAGGCGTCCGAGCTCCAGGCGATCGGCGCGACGGACACGGCCGCCGGGTGGCTCGCCGACGCCCACGACACGCTGCGCCGCGTGGTGCGGCGGCAGAGCCGCGGTCGTGCCCTGGTGGCCGCGACCCTCCTCGTGGCCACCGCCGTGGCCACCCTGCTCGCCGCCCTGCTCGTCGACCCGGCCGTCACCGGCGGCCCGGTCGCGGCCCTCCTGGTCGTCGTACCGGTCGCCGTCGGTGACGCCCTGGCCCCGCTGGTCGACACGATGCGCGACCTCGCCCGGGCCCAGGGCAGTGCGGTGCGCCTCGAGGCGCTGCTCGACCAGGAGCCGGCGGTGACCGACACGGCGGCGGCGGTGTCCGACGGCATCCACACCACGGGCCGCCGGGTCGACCTCGACGGGGTCGCGGCGTCGTGGACCGGGCAGGGCGAGCAGCTCGCCCCCACCGACCTGCACCTCGCGCCCGGGCGACGGGTCGCGGTCATCGGCCCGAACGGGTCGGGGAAGAGCACCATGCTGGCGGTGCTCGCCCGCCACCTCGACCCGAGCCGGGGCCGTCACGCGGTCGACGACATCGACGTGCACGACCTCACCGTCGACGACGTGCGCCGCCACGTGGCCGTCGTCGACGACGAGCCGCACGTGTTCGCCGCCTCCGTGGGCGCGAACCTGCGCCTGGCCGGCCCGGACGCCGACGACGCCGCGGTGGGGCGGGCGCTCGAGCGGGCCGGTCTCGGCCCCTGGCTCGCCGGCCTGCCGGAAGGTCTCGAGACCCGGTTGGGCAGCGGCGGTCGTGGGGTGTCCGGCGGCGAGCGGGCCAGGCTCGGCGTCGCGCGGGCCGTGCTCGCCGACCGCCCGCTGGTGCTGCTCGACGAGCCCACGGCGCACCTCGACCACGCCACCGCAACCGCCGTCCTCGACGACGTACTCTCTGCCACGGACGGCCGCAGCGTCGTCATGGTCAGCCACCGACCAGAGGCCCTCGACCGGTTCGACACGGTCCTCGACCTCGGCGCGCACCGCCCGGCCGCGTCACCCCCGAAGGAGTAGCCATGCCTCACTCGACCTCCGCACCCCGCCTCGGCGACCTCGAGCGGGTCGTCATGGAGCACCTCTGGGAGGCCTCGAGCATCGGGGGCCCGTTGTTCGACGGTGCCACGGTGCGCGAGGTGCACCTGCGCTTCGAGGGAGAGCGCGAGATCGCCTACACGACCGTCATGACCGTGCTCGACCGCCTCGCGAAGAAGGACCTCGTGACCCGCGAGCGCGACGGCCGCGCCTGGCGCTACTTCCCCGCCGACACCCGTGAGGCGCTCACCGCCCAGACGATGCTGCGGACCCTCGACGACATGGACGTCACCGACCGGCGCACGGCGTTGCTGCACTTCCTCGACGGCGCCACCACCGACGAGCTGGCCGACATCAAGGCGGCGCTCGCCGAGATCGAGGCACGGGCCGAGGGTGAGCAGGCCACCACCACGCGGCGGAAGATCATCCGCCGCCGCTGACGCCCGACCTCACCCCGCCGGCCGGTTCGGACGGGTGGGCTGTGAGGGCGGGCCGCCGCCTGTCACCATTGAGCCCGTGATCCCGTTCCTCCTCGCGGGGCTCGCGGTGCTCCTCGCGTGGGTGGCCCCGGGTCTCATGGCCCGTCAGAAGGGCTTCCGGCGTGCTCCGCGCGCCGCCCTGGTGGCGTGGCAGGCCGTGTCGATCGGCGGCATCCTGGCCGCCCTCGCGGCCGCCCCCGCGACCATCCCGCTGCTCCTCGACGGTGACGACCCGCTGCGGCACCTGCAGCTCGTCGTGCCGGCCCTGTTGGTCAGCGCCGTCATCCTGGGGCGGCTGCTCTACGCCGGCCACCACGTCGGCACCCGGCTGCGGCGGGTGCGTGCCGACCACCGCCAGCTCGTCGACATCGTCGCGCGGCACGAGGAGCGGGTGCGGATCCTGCAGCACCCCACGCCGACCGCGTACTGCATCCCCGGGCGGCAGTCGCGCGTCGTGCTGTCCCAGGGCGTGCTCGACGCCCTGCCCGAGGACCAGCTCGAGGCGGTCATCGCGCACGAGAACGCCCACCTGCGCGGGAGGCACGACCTGCTCCTCGAGTTCTTCTCCGTGGTGACCGAGGCCGTACCGGGGCCGTTGCGCTCACCCGAGGCGCTCGGAGAGGTGCGCCTCCTCGTCGAGGTGCTGGCCGACCGGGCCGCGGTGCGGCGCAGCGGCGAGGTCGCCACGGCGCGCGCCCTGCTGACCCTCGCCGGCAGCCGCGAACCGGAGGCCGCCCTCGGTGTCGGCACCACCGCCCCGGTGCGGCTCCGGCTGCTCGCCGACGGGCCGCCCCACCCGGCGCTGCCCGTCATCGCCTACACCTACGCCGCGCTCGCCGCGACCCTTCCGGTGTTCCTGCTGGCAGCGGCCTGGGCATGAGCGATGATCCGACGACCGGCCTGCGCGACCGGATGGGCGCGGCGCTCACCTCCTCGATGAAGGCGCGCGACCGGGAGGCGGTTGCCGCCCTGCGCTCGGCGCTGGCCCGGGTCAGCAACGCCGAGGCGGTGCACGTCGACTCGGTGCCGCGCGCCGGGGCCATCGAGCAGGCCCGCGTCGGGGCCGGGGCGGCCGACGCCCCGCGCCGCGAGCTGACCGAGGACGACGTGCGCGGCATCGTCGAGGCGGAGGTGGCCGAGAACGACCACGCCGCTCAGCACTTCACCGACATCGGACGCCCGGATGACGCGGCGCGCGTCGCGCGCGCAGGCGGACGTCCTGAGAGAGCTCCTCGCCTAACGTGGGTGCAGGGTGGCGCCGCGCGGTGCGGGGGCCGACGAGCAGATGGGGATGATCGATGACGATCCACGGGTCGCTGTTCCAGGACTTCAAGGAGAAGGACAGCCAGGACCCCTTCTCCCTGCAGAACAAGAAGATGCTCCGGGTCGACATGCGCTACGGGGAGGTGTGGGCCCGCACCGGCTCGATGGTCGCGTACCAGGGCGACGTGCGCTTCGTGAACAAGGGGTCCGGCGGCATCAGCAAGATGCTCAAGGCCGCCACGACCGGGGAGGGCGTCAAGATGATGCAGTGCTCGGGCAGCGGTGAGCTCTTCGTGGCCGACGAGGCCTCGGAGATCCAGGTGATGTACCTCGAGAACGACGCGATCTCGGTCAACGGCGCCAACGTGCTCGCCTTCTCGCACTCGATCGCGTGGGACATCCACCGGATCCAGGCGCGCGGGGCGACGATGACCGGCGGCCTCTACAACGTCGCGCTGCGCGGCACCGGCTACGTCGCCGTCACGACCAAGGGCGACCCCGTCGCGCTCGACGTGGCCTCGTCACCGACCTTCGCCGACGCGCAGGCCGTGGTGCTGTGGACGTCCGGGGTGTCGATGGACATCCGGGTCGACACCGGCGGCCTCGGGTCGATGATGCGTGGCGGCACCGGCGAGCTGCTGCAGATGGCTTTCGGTGGCCAGGGCTACGTGCTCGTGCAGCCCAGCGAGTCGGTCACGCAGGGCGGCCACCAGAGCCAGACCCCCGGCGGCGTGCTCGGCGGTTTCCTCCAGTAGCCCTGCCGCTCAGGCGTTCTCGCGCCGGAACGTCGCTGTCCCCCACCACAGGGAGACCGCCAGCAGGATGAAGGTCCACGCGATGCCCCATCCGAGCGCGCTCACGGTGAAGTCGCCGAGGAAGCTGTTGCGCACGGCATCCACGACGTGTTTGGTCGGCATCAGGTTGCTGACCTTCTGCAGCCACAGCGGGCCGAGCGTCATCGGCAGCAGGATGCCGGAGAGCAGCAGCACCGGCATCATCACCATGTTGATGACGGGCGCCATGACGTCCTCGCTCTTGGTGGTCAGCGCGAGCGCGTTGGACGAGGCCGCGCACGCCGCGCCGATGAGCAGGGTGAGGGCGATGCCGAGCACCGCCCCGCCGAACGGGGCGTCCATCCCGAAGAGGTAGCCGAGGCCGACGAGGATCAGCGCCTGGACGAAGAGCTGGAGCACGTCGCGCCACAGCCGACCCATCAGCAGCGCCGTGCGGCTCGCCGGGGTGACCCGCTCGGCCTCGATGACGCCGTCGCGCCACTCGCCGATGAGCGAGAAGCCGGCGAAGAAGGCGCCGAAGATGCCGAGCTGCACGAGCAGGCCGGGCACGAAGAAGGTGTACGAGTTCGGGTAGTCGAACTGTGCGGCGATGGGCTTCAGCAGCGGGCCGAAGAGCACCAGGTAGAGCACCGGCTGCATCAGACCGATGAGCACCCACGCCGGGTTGCGCAGGTTCATCCGGATCTGGCGGCGGAAGACGATGGTGCTCTCGCGCAGGAACGTCATGGGGGGTCCTTTCGAGGTCGGTGGTGGGGCTCAGCCCTCGCGGAGCGAGCGGCCCGTCAGGTCGAGGAAGACGTCGTCGAGGGTGGGCCGGCGCACCTCGATCGAGGACAGCTCGACACCGGTGCGGTCGAGGTCGCGCAGCAGGCCGGGCACGGCCCGGCCGGCCTGGCGGACGCGGCCGCGGACCTGGTGGCCGTCGACCTCGACGCCGTCGGCCTCACCGACCAGCACGGCCAGCTTCGCGGCGGCGCTGCTCACCTGCTCGACGCTTGCGACCTCGAGCTCGACGAGGTCGCCCGCGACAGCGGCCTTGAGGTTGTCGGCGGTGTCGGACGCGACGATCCGGCCGTGGTCGATGATGACGATCCGGTCGCTGAGGGCGTCGGCCTCGTCGAGGTAGTGGGTCGTGAGGAACACCGTGGCTCCGCGCCGCTCGCGCAGGTCGGCGATGTGCTGCCAGAGGTTGGCGCGCGCCTGCGGGTCGAGGCCGGTGGTCGGCTCGTCGAGGAAGACCAGGGTCGGCTCGTGGATCAGGCCCATGACGATGTCGAGCCGGCGACGCTGCCCACCGGACATCGCCCGCGGCTGTCGGGTCCACAGCCCCTCGAGGTCGAGCTGCTCGAACAGGTGCTGGCCGCGGGCGCGGGCGTCGGCCGCGCTCATCCCGTAGAGCATCCCGTGGTCGACGACCTCCTCACCGGCGCGGGTCACGCTGCCGGTCGAGCCGGCCTGCGAGACGTAGCCGATGCTGCGGCGCACGTCCTCGGCCTGGGTGGCGACGTCGTAGCCCGCGACCGTCGCGGTGCCGGCGGTCGGCTTGAGCAGGGTGGTGAGGATGCGCAGGGTGGTCGTCTTGCCGGCGCCGTTCGGGCCGAGGAAGGCGACCACCTCGCCCTCGGCGACGTCGAGGTCGACGCCGTCGACGGCGGTCACCTCGGTCTTCTCGCGCCCGGCCTTCGACTGGAAGGTCTGGGTCAGTCCCCTGGCGGTGATCATGGTCCTCCTTGGTCAATGTTGAATACCATGGTGATCAACATTGATCACCTTGTCAAGCGAGCGGGATGCAGCGTGAGGCGCCGACGCGCCCGATGTGGGCCGGAGGGCCCCTCCGCCGTGAGTGCGGAAGTGGTTGTCCCAGCGACCACTGCCGCACTCGCCGCGGGGACGAGCGGGCGCGGTCAGTCGGTGAGGCCGAGGGCCTGGCGGTAGCGCTCGCGGTCGGCCTGCATGGCCCAGCCCGGGTCGTCGGCCGGCGGCGCCCACCCGGACTGCTCGCCCGCGAACCACCCGGCGCCGGTCTCGAGGCCGGCCACCATGTCGACCAGCCAGGCCCGCTCGGTGCGGCCCTGGGCGTTCCACAGGGCGATGAGCGCGGGCAGGTGCGGCGGCAGCTGGTCGCCCGGCGCCGCGGCCAGGGCCTCCCCCTCGGCGAGCACGGCGTCGAGGGCCGCGAGCCGCTGGGTGAGCAGCCCCAGGAAGGCCTCGCGGGTGACCAGGGGCGCGAGCGACAGCGCCGTCGTGAACCCGCGGGCCGAGCCGCGGTCGTGGGTGCGCACCGCGTCCGCGAAGAGCCGCTGGAACTCCTCGCGCCCCGCCTCGGTCGTCGTGTAGACGGTGACCCTGCGGCTGCCCTCGGCGAGCGGGTGACCTGCGAGGTGCCCGGCGCGCGCGAGGGTCTCGAGCCCCGAGTAGATCGAGCCCGGGTTGATGTGGGCCCACTCGTCGACGCGCCAGGAGACCAGCTCGCGGCGGATCTGGTAGCCGTTGACCGGTTCGAACAGCTGCACGGCGCCCAGGAGCAGCATCCGTGTCGAGGTGCTCGCCATGCGCGCAGTCTAGGGAGGTGGCGGTGCCGGCGGACCGGCGGTCGGGACAGCGCGAGGCGAGCGCACGGCATACGCAACAATCAGGGACATGACGGCACAGGTGACCCGGACCGACATCCTCGACGTCGCGCGCGAGCAGGTGCTCGAACGCGGGGTGCCGCTGACGCACCCGCAGATCGTCGAGGTGCTGCGCACCGGCGACGACCGGCTGCAGGACCTGCTGGCGCTGGCCCACGAGGTGCGGATGAAGTACCAGGGCCCGAGCGTCGAGGTCGAGGGCATCGTGTCGCTCAAGACCGGCGGCTGCCCCGAGGACTGCCACTTCTGCTCGCAGTCGGGGCAGTTCACCTCGCCGGTGCGCTCGGTCTGGCTCAACGTGCCCGAGCTGGTGCGCGCCGCCAAGCAGACCGCGGCGACCGGGGCGAGCGAGTTCTGCATCGTCGCCGCCGTGCGCGGCCCCGACGACAAGCTGATGCAGCAGATGCGCGAGGGGGTCGCCGCGATCCGGGCCGCCGTCGACATCAACGTCGCCGCGTCGCTCGGCATGCTCAGCCGCGAGCAGGTCGACGACCTCGTCGACATGGGCGTGCACCGCTACAACCACAACCTCGAGGCCGGGCGCTCGTACTTCCCGAACGTCGTCACCACGCACTCCTTCGACGAGCGCTGGGACACCTGCCTGATGGTCAAGGAGTCGGGCATGGAGCTGTGCTGCGGCGGCCTGGTCGGCATGGGCGAGACCATCGAGCAGCGCGCCGAGCTCGCCGCCCAGCTGGGCGAGCTCGAGCCGCACGAGGTGCCGCTCAACTTCCTCAACCCGCGCCCCGGCACGCCGTTCGGCGACCTCGAGCCGATGGACGCGTCGGACGCCCTGCGCACCATCGCGGCGTTCCGGCTCGCCCTGCCGCGCACCATCCTGCGGTACGCCGGCGGCCGCGAGCTCACCCTCGGCGACCTCGGCACCCGCGACGGCCTGCTCGGCGGCATCAACGCCGTCATCGTCGGCAACTACCTCACGACCCTCGGGCGCGACCCGCGCGAGGACCTCGCGCTGCTCGACGAGCTCGAGATGCCGATCAAGGCCCTCAACGAGACGTTCTGACGCGGTGGTGTTCGTGCTCGGTGAGGATGCCGTGGGTCCGGTCGCGCGCTCGGGTTCCGTGGGCACGTGGTGCGGGCAGTGCGGCGAGGCCGTTGACGGCGGCGACCACGCGCGATGCGTCCGCCGGGCCGAGCTGGAGCCGCCGCGGTGGTGCGTGCACTGCCGGCGCCGGATGAAGGTGCAGGTCACCCCCGGCGCGTGGACGGCGACGTGCGTGCAGCACGGCACCGTCGAGCAGCCCACCTGGGGCTGAGGCCGGCTCAGGCCCACGCGGTCGTGTCCCAGCCCTCGCGGCGGGCCATCAGCTCGTACATCGTGGCGCCGTCGATCGCCTCACGCAGCAGGTCGGCGTGTCCGGCGTGCCGGGCCAGCTCCTCGATGAGGTGCAGCACGACCCAGCGCACCGACCAGTGGGTGACGTCCTTGGGGAACCACGGCACGTCCTGCGGCACCGGCACGGGGGTGTCGAGGTCGGCGGCCCGGATGGCGGCGAGCACCCGCTCGGCCTCGGCGTCGAACGCGACCAGCGCGCCCTCCACGGTGTCGCCCTCGAGCCAGGTGTTGTCGCGCAGGTAGTTCGCCTGCTGCTCCTCGAAGGTGCCCGGCCAGACCGGGTCGTTCGGCGCGGCCTCGATCATCAGCCGCCAGCCGACCTGCACCGACGCGGCGTGCTTGACCAACCCGCCGACGCTGAGCGCGCTGGACGCGATCTTCTGGCCCGCCTGCTCGTCGGTGAGGTCGAGGACCGCCCCTCGGAAGCCGTCGTGCTGCTGCTTGACGTAGTTGGCGAGCAGCTCGCGCTCGTCGGTGCTCATCGCGGCGTTGCCGGACATCTGGGGCTCCTTCTCGGTGGTGGTCCCTGGCTGGTGTCACCACCCTCCGCCACAATGAGGACAGTTCTGGTCCGCTATCGGTCGGAGGATTCCGGACATGACCCAGACCTCGCGCGTGCTGCGCCTGCTCGGCCTGCTCCAGTCGCGCCCCACCTGGACCGGGCCCGAGCTCGCCGAGAAGCTCGACGTGACCACCCGCACGGTGCGCCGCGACGTCGACCGGCTGCGGGCGCTGGGCTACCCGGTGCGGGCCGGCCAGGGCGTCGGGGGCGGCTACCAGCTGGGGTCGGGCACGGCGCTGCCGCCGCTCCTCCTCGACGACGAGGAGGCCGTGGCCGTGGCCGTCTCGCTGCGGCTGGCCGCCGGCGGCACGGTGGCCGGGCTCGGCGAGCCGGCGATGCGCACCCTGGGCAAGCTCGACCAGGTGCTGCCGGCTCGGCTGCGCGCGAGCGTCGAGGCGGTCTCACAGGCCACCGTGACGCTCGGCCGCCGCGACCAGCTCGTCGAGGGCGCCGTGGTGGCGCTGCTCGCCCGGGCCGCTCGGGCGTGCCACGAGGTGCGGTTCGACTACGCCGCGGCCTCCGGCGAGGAGTCGAGCCGCCGGGCCGAGCCGTACCGGCTGGTCGCCACCACCTCGCGCTGGTACCTGCTCGCCTGGGACCTCGACCGCGCAGACTGGCGCAGCTTCCGCCTCGACCGGATGAGCGAAGTGCGGGAGTCGACGTTCACCTTCCGGCCGCGTGAGGCGCCCGACGCCGCCGAGCACGTGCGCGAGGCCCTGGCCCGGGGGGCGCGGGGCATCGACGTCGTGCTCGACATCGACGCCCCGCTCGACGTCGTCGCGGATGCCGTGCCGGCCGGCCTCGGGGAGCTGGCTGCCCTCGGCGACCGGTGCGAGATGCGGTTCTCGGCGTGGGACGTGCGAGCGGCCGCGGCCCGGCTGGCCTGGCTGCCCTGGGAGTTCCGCATCGTCTCCCCCGACGGCCTCGCCCCCGAGGTGGCGGCCCTGGCGGAGCGCCTGGCCCGGGCCGCCGACTGACCGCTGCCGTTGGCTGGCACGGGGGTGGCGTGGGTCACCACTCGGGCATCCCGAGGACGGGAATGTCCGGATATAGTTGACGGTTCAATTAACTGATCAACGTCGATCGTCCTGACACCGATCTGCACCAGTCACTCCCCAAGGAGTCCTCCGTGAACGTCCTCGTCCTCGTCGGCAGCCTGCGCGCCGGCTCCACCAACCAGCTGCTCGCCGACGCCGCCATCGCCCACCTCCCCTCCGGGGTCGAGGGCACCGTGTTCGCCCGGCTCGCCGAGCTGCCCCACTACTCCGAGGACCTCGACCACGACGACCACCTGCCCGAGGTCGCCCGCGACCTGCGTGAGGCCGTCGCCGACTCGGACGCCGTGCTGCTCGTGACGCCCGAGTACAACGGCTCGATGTCGAGCGCCGTCAAGAACGCCGTCGACTGGGTGTCGCGCCCGCGTGGCGTCGCCGCCATCGCCGGCAAGCCCGCCGCGGTCATCGCCGCGACCGGGTCGCCACGCTCGGCCCAGTGGGCCCGTGAGGACGGCGTCAAGGTGCTCAAGGTCGCCGGTGCCGACGTCATCGAGGACACCGTGGGGGTCGGCTCGGCCTTCCAGGCGTTCGTCGACGGCCGCCTCACCGACGCGGCGCTCGACGCCGACCTGCGCGCCCTGATGGGCCGGCTGGCCGGCGAGGTCGAGAGCGCCCGCGCCGCCGCCTGACCCCTCCCCCATCCCGCCGCGAGTGCGGAAGTGGCTGCCCTGGCGACCACTTCCGCACTCGCCGCGAGGGGGACCGACACAATGGGGCGCGATGGACACCGACGCCGCCCCTGGCTCCGCCCCGCGACCCGAGCTCACGGCATCGGATGCCGCCGAGCTGCTCGCCTTCGACCGCGACCACGTGTGGCACCCGTACTCCTCCGCGTTGACGCCCCAGGAGCCCTACCTCGTGGAGTCCGCGCACGGCATCCGGTTGCGGTTGCGTGGTCGCGACGGCGAGCCGCGCGAGGTCGTCGACGCGATGGCGTCGTGGTGGTGCGCCATCCACGGGTACGCCGTGCCAGAGCTCGACGCCGCGGCTCGCCGCCAGCTCGACTCGATGTCGCACGTGATGTTCGGGGGCCTGACCCACGAGCCCGCGATCGGGCTGGCACGACGGTTGGTCGAGCTGGCGCCCGCGGGGCTGGAGCACGTGTTCCTCGCCGACTCGGGGTCGGTGTCGGTCGAGGTCGCGATGAAGATGGCGTTGCAGTGGCACCTGGCCGCCGGGCGCCGGCGCACCCGCTTCTTCACGATCCGCGGGGGCTACCACGGCGACACGTTCTCGCCGATGTCGGTGACCGACCCGGTGGGCGGGATGCACGCGCTCTTCCGCGGAGTGCTGCCCGAGCACGTCTTCGCGCCGAAGCCGCCGGGTGGCCTCGACCGCGCCCCCGACGACCCGGAGCTGGTCGCCTGGGAGCGCGAGACCCGGGCGCTGTACGCCGCGCACGCCGATGCCGTGGCCGCCGTGATCGTCGAGCCGGTGCTGCAGGGCGCCGGCGGGATGCACGTCTACAGCCCGCACGTGCTGGCGGTGCTGCACGAGCTGGCGCGCGAGCACGGCGCGCTGGTGATCCACGACGAGATCGCCACCGGCTTCCACCGCACCGGGCCGCTCTGGGCCGGCGCCGGTCGGGGCAACTTCGACCTATTGGTCGATCTTGCACCGGACATCCTCTGCGTCGGCAAGGCCCTCACCGGGGGCTACCTCACCCTGGCTGCCGTGCTGTGCACCCGCGCGGTGGCCGAGGGGGTCAGCGCCGGCGAGGCCGGGGGGCTGATGCACGGGCCCACCTTCATGGCCAACCCGCTCGCCTGTGCGATCGCGTCCGCCAACCTCGACCTCCTCGCGTCGCGCGACACCGGGGCCGAGGTGGCCCGCATCGAAGGGGGGCTGACCGCGGGCCTGGAGCGGGCGGCGTCCCTGACCTCCGTCATGGAGGTGCGCGTGCTGGGAGCCGTCGGGGTCGTGCAGCTGCGCGAGCCGGTGCGGGTGGCCGAGGTGACCGCGGCCGCCATCGAACGTGGCGTGTGGGTGCGGCCGTTCCGCGACCTCGTCTACACGATGCCGCCCTACGTGACGTCGGACGACGACCTGTCGCTGCTCACGTCCGGGTTGGTCGGTGCCGTGGAGTCGGTGCACGGCTGAGCCCCCGCGCCGCTACGGCCCCGACACCCACCAGGTGCCGATCATGGCACCGACGAGCCGGTGGTGTCCGTGGCTCGGACCTGAGCGGCACGTGCGGCGAGCTCGGCGTTCCACCGGGCCAGGCAGGCCCGGCCGCTCGCGGTGATCTCGGCGTTCCGCATGAGGAACGCCCGGCGGACGGCCGTGTTCGCAAGGCCGCGAACCGCACAGGCTCGCAGCCACTCGTCGCACCGGTCGCGGGGCAGGCCGGTGAGCACGGCCAGCCGGTCGGGGTGCACCCACTGGGCCCGGGACAGCACGGTCAGCACCGCGTAGGCCTGTGCGCCGTCGGGCCACGCCGTCGCGCCACCTGGGCGGAGACGTGACCACAGCCAACGCACCACGGGGGCGACCAGGTAGCAGGCGGCCAGCACGGCAGCCCCGACCACGAACGCCGAGCCCTGGCCCGACGAGCCCTGTGAGGCGTCGGGCAGCAGTGCGCTGACCAAGATCGCGCCCATGAGCATCGCCGTCACCACCACCCGCCGGCGGGTGGGCCACCGCAGCGGCTCGGCCCCGGCACGGCGGCTCACCGGACCCTCCCAGGCGAAGAGCGTGACGCCCACGCCCGCGCAGATCCACACCCACTGGCCGACGAGGACGCTTCCGAAGAGCACTCCCCCGAAGAACATCGCGAACCCCGCGACCTCGAGCAGCCGTTGCAGCACGAGCCACGCGGTGGCCCGGCCGTCGAACACCCGCAGCTCACCGGCGGCCCGCAGCGCCTCGGCGGCCGCCGCCGGGCCACGGTCGGGCAGCATCTCGTCGGTCCCCACCATGCGCCGAGTATGGCCCTGGTCGACCACGCCGTCGAGCCTCGCGGCGGCCCGCGCGAGGGCCGTCGCCACCCATCGACGCCACCGGGTGAGGAGAAGCCAACCATGGGAGAAGACGACTGAAAACAACCTCACACCGCCGCGGTGCCCGGGCTACTCCGCCTTCGCCTGGCCCCAGCCGTGCCAGTGGTCGACCCGCATCCAGCAACTGGCTCGCGGCCGGTCTCGGTTGGGGTACGGCCTGCCGCGGTAGTGGATCGAGAGCCGGTCGATGTCGGCAAGCGCCTTCTCGGGGTCGTCCTCCCAGCGCACCACTGGTCCACGCACGCTGACGTGGGTGTACCACTCGTTCTCCTTGAGTGCGGTGAGCGCCACCTCGGGGCGGTCACGCATCCAGTCGAGGCGGGCACGGCCGGCATCCATGTTGAGCAGCACGGTGCCGTCGTCCTCGACGAGGTACCAGGTGGCGACAGCCATCGGTGCGCCGCTCGGCATCAGCACCGCGACGACCGCGGGGTTGGGGCGAGCGAACAGCTCGGCGACGTCTGCGGGTAGTGGGGCCTTGGGCACGGGTGTCCTCCTGGGACGGTGTGGGTCAGGTCTCGCCGGGGGTCGGGGAGACGGAGGTGATCAGGTCGTGGGAGCCGTCGGGGTGGGCGACCTCGGCGTACCAGCGCAGGCCGCCGCCGGGCAGGGCGACGGCGGTCGCGTAGCGCAGCGCGCCGTCACCGTGCGGTGAGGATGCCGCCGGGCCACCGTCGTCGGCGACGAGAGCCGGGCCCGTCGTCGCGCGACCGCGCGATGCCGGTGCGCTCGAACCAGTTCTCCTGCACCGAAGCCCGGCCGTCGTAGAGCACGACGAGCGGCTCGCGGGAGACGACCGCGGTGACCCGTGCCCCGCGGGCGTCCCACGTACCGGGGGTGCCGCGCAGCACCTCACCCCGGTCGGCCCAGGCCAGCCCGTCGTCACTGCGGAACAGGCGGGTCGTCATCCGGTCCTCGTGGCCGGGCACGTCGAGGGGGTGGCAGCACAGCCACATCCACCACCCATCGTCGCCGACGGCCACGACGGGGTCCTTGACCCCGAAGGCGGCGCTGCCCGCGTGCACCACCGTGCGTCGGCCGTCGGGCAGCGCCTGTGGTGTGTCGGCGTCGAGGGCCTCGACCCACCAATGCTTCGAGCCGGGGGTCGCGCAGCTGAGGTAGAGGCGCCAGCCACCGCCAGGCCGGCGCACCAGGGCCGGCCGTTCCAGGGATGCCGCGCCGAACGCCTCGCGCCCGACGTGCGCCACGGTCTCGAACACCACCCCGTCGTCGGAGCGGGCCACCACCACGCCGACGCCGCGACCTGCGTCGACCGGTCGACGCAACCGGTAGGCAAGCCAGACCGTGCCCCCGACGACCACCGCGCTGGGCGCCCCCGCCCAGTGGCCGGGGCCGCGCCCGGGGGCCGGGACGACGACGATGCCGTCGGCCGTCGGCAGGGGGGTGGCGGTCACCCTCCCGAGGCTAACCACCGAACCCCGCGCTCAGCCGCCGGCCAACCGCCGAACCGTGTCGACGGCATCCGTGGGTCCGACGCCGAGGGCCCGCGCCCGGTCGAGGTAGGCGGCGGCCGCCTCCTCCAGCGCGCGCTGCGGCGTGGTCGGCGACGGCGCGGTGGACGCGACGCGGGTGCCGCCACCGCGCCGCGAGCGCACGTAGCCTGCCTGCTCGAGCTCGCGGTAGGTGCGGGCGACGGTGCCGGCGGCGAGCCCGAGGTCGGCCGCCAGCTGGCGCACTGGAGGCAGCCGGTCGCCGGGCGAGAGCACCCCCGACCCGATCAGGTCGGCGAGCTGGCGGCGCAGCTGCTCGTAGGGCGGGGTCGGGTCGAGCACGTCGACGGTGACCGTGGACAGGGTCATCGCACCGGCGCCCCGACGGGTGCGACGTCACCGGGCAGCGGCCGGGGCAGGTCGTCGACCCGGATGGTGGGAGTGAGCACGAGCCCGGCGAGCAGACCGCACGCCGCGCCCGTGGCGAACGGGCCGACGAGCGCCGCGGTCCAGGCCACGACGATCTCGACGGTGCGTGCGCCGCAGGTGTCGTCGACGAGCGCAGACGCCATGAGGATCGCCACCGGCCCGAGCGTGCCGAGCACGGTGACCGTGGCCGCCGTGAGCACGTTGCCCACCGACCAGCGGCGCAGCAGGGTGTCGAGCCCCCGGCTGTCGAGCTCGGGGCGGGGCCGGTTGACGACGGCGTACAGCGCGACGGCGACGAGCACCGCGAGCACGAGCAGGGCCACGGCGAGCGGAAGCGCGTAGAACGAGCCGGGCCACGGCCCGCGGCTGCTGCTCATGGTCACCCGGCCGAGGTCGGTGTCGACCACCGTGCAGAGCCGGCTGAACACACGGCCGGCGCGGCCCTGGTCGTCGGTGGCCCCCCACGCCGCTCCGATGGCGAGCGCCCCGACGAGAAGGGCGGTCGACCCTGCAAGCACCACGGCACGACCACGCGGCAGGACCGCGCCGAGGGTGCGCGTCTCGACGGCCGCCGAGCGGCGGATGCCGACGGAAGGCCGGGCGGTCAGCTCACCGGCGATCGTGCCGAGCAGGATGCCCGCACCCAGCACGGTCGGTGCGAGTGCCGTCACCCGGCCGAGCGCGTCGACCCGCTGACCGAGCACCAGGACCAGGACTGCCGCCACCCCTCCGAGCAGCAGCCCGACGAGCCGCCAGCGCCGGGTGTGCCGCGCGATCTCGACGACCCCGGCGTGCTCGTTGACCCCGACGGTGACGACGACGCGGCGCATCAGCGCCACGAGCAGCCCCACGAACGCCACCGGCACCGCCAGCAGGACGACCGCCATGACAACCCCCGTTGTATCGACTTATTGGTACAAGATCGAGGATGGCGGGACGGGCAACTTGTGTCAAGTGATTGTAACAAGTTGGCGAGGAGCGAGGTCAGCGGGTCGTCGGCCGGCCAAGTGTGCTGGTCGGAGGGGGTCCTGAACATCCGAGCCCGAAGCCGGCCCGGGCGCGTTCACCCGCCCGTGGCAGGATCGACGCCGTGACGAGCCCCCTCGACTGGATCCGGGATGCCGCCGCCACCCGCGAGGGGGCGGGGCTCACCCGTCGGCTGAGCACCACCAAGACCGGCGACGGCCTGGACCTCGCCGGAAACGACTACCTCGGGCTGCGCACCCACCCCGCGGTCATCGCGGGCGCGGTTGCGGCGGCCGAGACCTACGGCGGCGGGGCGGGGGCCTCGCGCCTGGTCACCGGCACGCTCGATGTGCACGACGAGCTCGAGGCCGCCCTCGCGGCACTGACCGGCGCCCCCTCGGCCCTCGCCCTCTCGACCGGGTACGCCGCGAACCTCGCCGTGCTCACGACACTGGCCGACGCCGGCACCCTCGTGGTCAGCGACGAGCACGCCCACGCGAGCCTCATCGACGGCTGCCGGCTGTCGCGTGCCGCGGTCACGGTCGCCCGGCACAACGACCTCGAGCACGTCGCCGAGCTGCTCGCCCGGCGCGAGAGCCCGCGGGCCGTCGTCGTCGTCGAGTCGATCTACTCGGTGCTCGGCGACGCCGCTCCCATCGAGGACCTCATCGCCCTGACCGACGAGGCCGGGGCGATCCTCGTCGTCGACGAGGCACACGCGCTCGGCGTCGTCGGCCCCCGCGGGGGAGGCCTCGTCGCCGCCGCCGGGCAGGCCGAGGCCGAGCACGTCGTTGTCACCGCCACCCTGTCGAAGTCCCTTGCGGCACAGGGCGGTGCGGTGCTCGCCTCGCCCGTCGTGCGCGAGCACCTCGTCAACACCGCCCGCCCGTTCATCTACGACACCGGCCTCGCCCCGGCATCCGCCGGCGCCGCGCTGGCCGCCCTGGGTGTGCTCCGCGACCACCCCGAGCTCACCGCCCGGGTGCACGCCAACGCCGCCCGGCTCGCCGAGGCCTGCGGCGTCCAGGCCCCCGCCGGCGCCGTGATGTCGGTGTCGATGCCCGGCCCGCACGAGGCGGTCGAGGCGGTCGAGCGGGCGCGGGCGCACGGCATCCGGATCGGGTGCTTCCGACCGCCGTCGACGCCGGACGGGTCGTCGCGGCTGCGCCTCACCGCCCACGCCGACCACACCGAGCACGACCTCGACCGCGCCTGCGAGGTGCTCGCCGAGGTCGCGGCCCCGCGTGGCTGACCCTCGGTCGCTGACCTCCGTCGTCCTGGTCACCGGCACCGGAACCGAGGTCGGCAAGACCGTCGTCACCGCTGCCCTCGCCGCCGTCGTGCGTGCCCGCGGCAGCGACGTGGCCGTCGTCAAGCCGGCCCAGACCGGCCTCGCCCCGGGTGAGCCGGGCGACGTCGACGAGGTGCGCCGCCTGGTCGGCGACGAGGTCGTCACCCACGAGCTGGTGCGCCTGCGCGACCCGCTGTCACCCGAGGCCGCCGCGCGGCGCGAGGGGGTGCGCATCCCCCCGGTGGCGCAGCACGCCAAGCGGATCGGCGAGATCGCCGCGGAGTCGGAGGTCGTCTTCGTCGAGGGCGCCGGTGGCCTGCTCGTGCGGCTCGACGAGCGCGGCGGCACCCTGGCCGACCTCGGAACCGGGTTGCGCTACAAGGGTGTCGGCTGTGGGGTCGTGCTCGTCGCCAGCGCCGGGCTGGGCACCCTCAACACCGCCGCCCTGACCGCTGAGGCGCTCGCGGCCCGCTCGCTCCCCCTGCTCGGCGTGGTCATCGGCTCGTGGCCCGCCGACCCGGGCCTGGCCGAGCAGAACAACCTGGTCGACCTGCCGCGGGTGACGGGGGCGCCGCTGTGGGGGCGCATCCCGCAGGGGGCGGGTGCGCTGAGCCGCGCCGACTTCCTGGCCGGCGTTCCCACCTGGTTCGACCTGGAGGGATGAGCAGGATGGCTGCCAGCAGTGCCGCGCCGTACCGGGTCGTCGTCGTGTGCTGGGGGAACATCTGCCGGTCGCCGATGGGTGAGTTCCTGCTCCGGGAGGCGTTCGAGGATGCCGGTCTCGGTGACCGTGTCGTCGTCGACTCCGCGGGCACGAGCTCCGACGAGCTCGGCAACGGCATGCACCGGCGCACCGCCGCCGTGCTGCGCCGCAACGGCCACGACGACAGGGGCTGGGGGGAGCACGTCGCGCGCCGCTTCGAGCCGAGCTGGTTCGACGAGTACGACCTGGTGCTGCCCGTCGACCACGTGCACGTGCGGCGCCTGGAGCAGATCGCCCGCAGCGACGCCGACCGCGACAAGCTGCGCCTGTTCCGCTCCTTCGACCCGCAGGCGGTGGCCGCCGGCCAGCTGGGCATGGACGACCCCTGGTACGGCACCGACCCGGCCTACGACCAGACCTACGCCGAGATCACCGCCGCGGTCCCCGGCATCGTCGAGCACGTGCGCACCGAGCTCGCGACGCGCGACCGGCACTGACCCGCGCCGGTGGGCACCCGGCATCCGCACCCCCGCCGCTCTGGGAGGATGGGGCCCATGTCCGGCCATGACCACGCGACCAGCCTCGCGGCAGCCACCAGCCTCGCCGACGCCAACCCGCACATCGCCCTCGGTGCGCTCGACGGGCGCTACCGCGGCGTAGTGGTCCCACTCGTCGACCACCTCTCCGAGCCGGCGCTGAACCGGGCACGGGTGCACGTCGAGGTCGAGTGGCTGATCCACCTCACCGAGCACCAGGTCGTCCCGGGCGTTCGTCGGCTCACTCCCGCCGAGATCGAGGCCCTGCGCGACGTGGTGCGTGGCTTCGGCGCCGCGGAGATCGAGGAGCTGGCCGCCACCGAGCGGGTCACCGCGCACGACGTCAAGGCGGTCGAGTACTTCCTCAAGAAGCGGCTCACCGCCATCGCGCCGGCACCCGAGGACGCCGGGCTGGCCGAGCTGATCCACTTCTGCTGCACCAGCGAGGACGTCAACAACCTCTCGTACGCCGTGATGGTCAAGGGCGCGGTGCACGAGGTCTGGCTGCCGCAGGCCACCGCGCTCGTCGAGCGGCTCGCGACGATGGCGTCCGACCTGCGCGAGGTGCCGCTGCTCGCGCACACCCACGGCCAGCCCGCGACGCCCACCACGATGGGCAAGGAGCTCGCGGTGCTCACCTGGCGGCTGCAGCGCCAGCTCGGCCGAATCGCGGACGCCGACTTCCTCGGCAAGCTCAACGGCGCCACCGGCACCTACGGCGCGCACGTCGCGGCCGTACCGGACGCCGACTGGCAGGGTGTCAGCCGCGAGTTCGTCGAGCACCTCGGTCTCACCTGGAACCCGCTCACCACCCAGATCGAGAGCCACGACTGGCAGAGCGAGCTCTACGCCGACGTCGCCCGCTTCAACCGGGTGCTGCACAACATGTGCACCGACGTGTGGACCTACATCTCGCTCGGCTACTTCGCCCAGGTGCGCGGCCACGGCACGGTCGGCTCCTCGACGATGCCGCACAAGGTCAACCCGATCCGCTTCGAGAACGCCGAGGCCAACCTCGAGGTGAGCAACGCCCTGTTCGACGTGCTGGCCGCGACCCTGGTGCAGAGCCGCCTGCAGCGCGACCTCACCGACTCCTCGATGCAGCGCAACATCGGCTCGGCGTTCGGGCACAGCCTGCTCGCCATCGACAACGCCACCCGCGGGCTCGACGGCCTCGACGCCGTGCCCACCGCCATGGCCGCCGACCTCGACGCCAACTGGGAGGTGCTCGGCGAGCCCGTGCAGTCGGCGATGCGCGCGCTCGGCGCCCGCGGCGTGCCCGGCATGGAAGAGCCCTACGAACGGCTCAAGGAGCTCACCCGCGGCCGCCGCATCGGGCAGGCCGAGCTCGTCGAGTTCGTGCGGGGCCTCGGCCTGCCGTCCGACGTCGAGGCCCGGCTCGCGGCGATGACCCCGCAGACCTACGTCGGGCTCGCCCCCGAGCTCGTCGACCACCTGCGGTGACGGTGTCGATCCACCCGACCGCCCTGGTGCTGTGATGGATGCCGTGGCGCCCGCCATCCTCGTGGCCTGCCTGGTGATGGTGGTGCTGTCCGTCTGGCTGCCGCTGGCCGTGGCGCGCCGGTGGGTGCCGGGCCGGTGGCGCCCGTTCGCGGCCTCGCTCGGCGCGGCGCTCGGGCTGGCGCTCACGGGCTGGCTGGCGGTGGTGTCGTTCAGCACCCTCGCGTCGGGAGGGACATGAGCAGGGCACCGCGCCGGCTCCCGGTCCTCGAGGGCATCCGCCCCCTCGACCGCACCCGCATCCCGATGGACATCGCCGCCGGCGTGACGCTCGCGGCGCTCGGCATCCCGGAGGTGATGGGCTACACGTCGATCGCGGGGATGCCGGTCATCACCGGCCTGTACACGATCCTCATCCCGATCGCGGTCTTCGCCGTGCTGGGCTCCTCGCGCCACCTCGTGGTCGGCGCCGACTCCGCCACGGCGGCGATCATGGCCTCGGGGCTCGCCGGGATGGCCGCCACCGCTTCGCCCGAGTACGTCACCCTGGCCGGGATGCTCGCCCTGATCACCGGTGGCTACCTCGTGCTCGCGCGGCTGCTCAGGCTCGGGTTCATCGCCAACTTCCTCTCGCGCAGCGTGCTCGTCGGCTTCCTCACCGGCGTCGGGATCCAGGTCGCCATGGGACAGGTCGGCGGCATGTTCGGCATCCCGACGCAGTCCGGCCGCACGGTCGAGAAGTTCGTCGCCACGGTGGGCCACCTCGGCGAGAGCAACGCCGCGACGGTCTGGGTCTCCGCAGCGGTCATCGCCGTGATCCTGGGGTCGAAGGCCATCTCGCCACGCATCCCCGGGGCGCTCATCGCCGTGGTCGGCGCGATCGTCGTCAGCTGGCAGCTCGACCTCGCGGCCGACGGCGTCGCCACGCTCGGCGTGGTGCCCAGTGGTCTGCCGAGCTTCGGGTTCCCCTCGGTCACCTGGCCGCAGTTCGTGGGCCTGCTCAGCACCGGCGGCGCCATCTTCGTGGTCGTGCTCGCCCAGAGCGCTGCCACCTCGCGGGCGTACGCCGCGAAGTACGAGGAGCCGTTCGACGAGAACGTCGACCTCGTCGGGCTGGGCCTGGCCAACGCGGGCGCCGGCCTGAGCGGCACCTTCGTCGTCAACGGCAGCCCGACCAAGACCCAGATGGTCGACGGCGCCGGTGGCCGCAGCCAGCTGGCGAGCCTGACGACGGCCGCCATCGTGCTCGTCGTGCTGCTCTTCCTCACCGAGCCGCTGCAGTTCATGCCATCGGCCGTGCTCGCGTCGGTCGTGTTCCTCATCGGCATCGAGCTCGTCGACGTCAAGGGCCTGCGGGCGATCCTCTCGGTGCGCCCCAGCGAGTTCGTCATCGCCGCCGTCACGGGACTGCTCGTCATCGTCGTGGGCGTCGAGCTCGCCATCGTCGTGGCCATCGTCGTCTCGGTGATCGACCACCTGCGCCGCAGCTACGCCCCCAAGGATGCCGTCATCGTCGCCGCCGGGGCAGGCCACTACCGCGCACTGCCGGTCGCATCGGGCGGGCAGCTGGTCCCCGGCCTGGTCGTGTACCGGTTCTCCTCCGGGCTGTACTACGCGAACGCCAACCGGTTCCACGAGGAGGTCCTCGGCATCGTCGACGGGGCCGACCCGGCATCCCCGGTGCGCTGTGTCGTCCTGGACGCCGCAGCGGTCGTCGACGTCGACTACACCGGCGGGCTCACCCTCAAAGAGGTGGTCAGCGAGCTGCACGAGCGCGGGGCCACGTTCGTCGTGGCCCAGGTGTCCGACGAGGTGCGCACCGAGCTAGACCGCCTCGGTATGACCCAGCTGATCGGGGCCGACGCCTACTTCGAGACGGTGGGCGACGCGCTGATCGCCCACCAGTCATCGGGCCCGGCCTAGACCTTCCGGGGGACGGCTCCGGTCAGCTTCAGCAGCGCGCACATCACCCGGTGGCCCCCGTCGGCGGTCGGCCCGAACATCAGGGGGCAGCCGCCGTCGATGACGGTCAGCCCCAGCTCGCGGCCGAGGCTGGTCGCCGGCGCCGAGACACTGCCCTGGCCGAAGGAGCGGTGCATCCAGACCTTGGTCATCCCCAGGTTGGCGGCCTCGCGCACGGTGGCCTCGGCGCGCTCGGGCCGGGTCGCGATGACCACGGCCTCCGCCCCACCGGGGATCGAGGTCAGGTCGGGGTAGGCCCGGTCGCCCTCGACGGTGTCGGTGTTCGGGTTGATCGCGAACACGGTGTACCCGCGCTCCTTGAGCCGCGTGTAGACGATGTTGCCCCCGTGGTCCTTGGGCTCACGGGACACCCCGGTCACCGCGATCCGGCGACAGGACAGGAAGTCCGTCGCAGCCTCCTTGATCGTGCTCATGGCCAGTCCTTCCTCGCGCGCACGGCGGCGACAGCAGTCATCGCACGGATGCCGCACGCGCCCCTCCATCGTGCTCCGGTCGGTGCCCTTGTCCGCCATCGAGGTGACCCGTCCCACTCGACCTGCCACGCACCTGTGGCACGGTGGACCGATGGCAGCCCACGAGCCCGCCGGCCCCACCCGCGACGACGTCGACGCACTCGCCCTCGCACTGCCGGAGGTGACCCGCGAGGGCACCGCCGAGCACCCGGCGTACGCCGTGCGCGGGAAGAAGTTCCTGCTCTGGCGGGGCCCGCGAAAGGACGCCGTCGACCCCGACACCGGCGAACGCCTGCCCGACGTCATCGCTGTCGCCGTGCCCGGACCGGACGACAAGGAGGCGCTCCTCCAGAGCGGCCCGCCGTGGTTCACCACACCCCACTTCGACGGCTACTCCTACGTGCTCGTGCGCGAGCGCGACCTGCACCTGCTCGACGAGGTCGAGCTCGCCGAGGTCGTCGCGGACGCCTGGGCCAGCCGCGCGCCGAAGCGGCTCGTCGCCGAGACGTTGGGCTGACCCGGGTCGGCGAGGAATACCCCATGGGGGTATGTTGGTTCCCGTGGACATGACCGAGCAGACCACCATCGTGCCGGGCTATGCCGGCCACAAGGACGACCACCTCAAGCGACTGCGCCGCATCGAGGGACAGGTGCGCGGCATCGCCCGGATGGTCGAGTCCGACGCCTACTGCATCGACGTGCTCACCCAGGTCAGCGCGGTCACCCGGGCCCTCCAGGCCGTCAGCATCGGCCTCCTCCAGGAGCACCTCGAGCACTGCGTCGTCGACGCCGCCCGTGAGTCCGACGAGGCCGCCGCCGCCAAGGTCGCCGAGGCCACCGCTGCCATCGCCCGCCTGGTGAGGAGCTGAGATGACCCAGACCACAGACCGCCCCGCCGCCGACCAGGTGCACGAGGTCGACCTCGCCATCACCGGAATGACCTGCGCCTCGTGCTCCGCCCGGATCGAGAGGAAGCTCGGAAAGCTCGACGGCGTGGATGCCGTGGTGAACCTCGCCACCGAGAAGGCCACCGTCCGCTTCGCCGAGCCCGTCACCGTCGAGCAGCTGCTCAGCACGGTGCGGGCCACGGGCTACGGCGCCGAGGTCGTCGAGGTGGCGCCGACACCGAAGCACGACCAGCACGACCAGCACGACAGCCACCTCGACCACCAGGTCGCCCCCGAGGACGACCTCAAGCGGCGCGCCATGGTCGCGGCCGTGCTCACCGTGCCGGTCGTCGTGCTCGCGATGGTGCCCGGCATCCACCTGGCCAACAGCGCATGGGTCCAGCTCGTGCTGGCGACGCCCGTCGTGCTCTGGGCCGCGTGGCCCTTCCACCGCGCCGCCGCGATGAACGCCCGGCACGGCGCCTCGACGATGGACACCCTGGTCTCGATCGGCGTGCTGACCGCGTACCTGTGGTCGGCCGTCGTCGTGCTCACCGGTCGCGCGGCCGGTATGTCGAGCGCGGATGCCGGTGACGTCACCACCGCCCACACCTGGTTCGAGACCGCCACCGTCGTCACGACGTTCCTGCTCGTCGGGCGCTGGATGGAGGCCCGGGCCACCGACCGCACCCGCGACGCCCTGCGTGGCCTGCTCAGCCTGGGGGCCAAGGACGTCGCCGTCGAGCGCGTCGACCCCACGACCCGGGCCACCACCGAGGTGCGCATCCCCGTCGACGACCTCGTCGTCGGCGACCGGTTCGTGGTGCGGCCCGGCGAGAAGGTCGCCACCGACGGCCGGGTCGTCGACGGCAGCAGCGCGGTCGACGCGTCGCTCGTCACCGGGGAGTCGCTCCCCGTCGACGTCACCCCGGGCGATGAGCTCACCGGTGGGAGCATCAACACCACGGGGCGGCTCGTCGTCGAGGCCACCCGGGTCGGCGCCGACACCACGCTCGCCGGCATCGCCCGGCTCGTCGAGCGCGCCCAGACCACCAAGGCGCCCGTGCAGCGTCTGGCCGACCGGGTGTCGGCGGTGTTCGTGCCCATCGTCCTGGTGCTCGCCGCCCTGACCTTCGCCGGGTGGTGGGTCGCCACCGGCGAGCCGTCACGGGCGCTCGAGGTCGCCATCGCCGTGCTCGTCATCGCCTGCCCCTGCGCGCTCGGCCTGGCCACGCCCACGGCGCTGCTCGTGGGCACCGGGCGCGGGGCGCGCCTCGGCATCCTGATCAAGGGCGCCGACGTGCTCGAGGACACCCGGCGCATCGATGCCGTCGTGCTCGACAAGACCGGCACGGTCACCACCGGTGAGATGACCCTCGTCGACGTGACGACCGCCGGGCGCCTGCCCAAGGACCAGGCCCTGCGGGCCGCTGCCGCCGTCGAGGCGGGCAGTGAGCACCCCGTTGCGCGGGCCGTCGTCGCCGCGGCCGCGAGCCGCGCCATCGACGTGCCGCGGGCCACCGGCTTCGTCGCGCTGCCCGGCGCCGGGGCGCGCGCCCGGATCAAGGACACCGAGGTGACCGTCGGTCGCGCCGACCTGTTCGACGAGGTGCCGCGCGAGCTCGCCCGACCTTCCACCGACGGCACCACGGTCTGGGTCGGCTGGGACGGACGGGCGCACGCCTCCCTCACCGTCGCCGACACGGTGCGCGAGGGCTCGGCCCGGGCGATCCGCGACCTCACCGATGCGGGCCTGCCCGCCTACCTGCTCACCGGCGACCACGACGCCGCGGCCCTGGCCGTCGCGCGCGACGTCGGCATCCCTGCCGGTCGGGTGCTCGCCGACGTGCGCCCGGAGGACAAGCACGCGATGATCGCCGACCTGCAGGCCCGCGGGAAGGTCGTCGCCATGGTCGGGGACGGCGTCAACGACGCCGCGGCGCTCGCGCAGGCCGACCTCGGCATCGCGATGGGCACCGGCGCCGACGTCGCCGCGGACTCGGCGGACATCGTGCTGCTGCGCTCCGAGCTGCCTGCCGTCGTCGACGCCATCGAGCTCTCCCGGGCGACGCTGCGCACCATCAAGCAGAACCTCGGCTGGGCGTTCGGCTACAACGTCGCGGCGATCCCGCTCGCCATGGCCGGTCTGCTCAACCCGATGATCGCCGGGGCCGCGATGGCGCTGTCGAGCGTGCTCGTGGTGTCGAACAGCCTGCGGCTGCGGAGCTGGAACCGCCCGGTCTGACCCGCTGGGCCAGGCTCAGATGGTGACCTCGCCCGTGGGGGTGTCGAAGGTGACCGCCATCAGGCCCGGGGTGCCGTGCGGCGAGACGAACTCGAAGTCGATGACCGACGAGGTGCTGTCGGCCGGCAGGCCCAGCCAGTCGCGCACCCGGGCCGGGTCGCCGGCGATCTGCAGGGTCTCGATGGTGACCTCGGTCTGCGCGTCGTCGGAGGGGTGCGGTACGCCGGACTCCCACTCGATGAAGTAGGGCAGCTGCGGGTCGGCCTGCAGCCCCTTGACGCCCAGCTGCTTCCAGCGCAGCTCGACCCCGTCGGGGCGGTGCCGGTTGCCCTGGACCGCCTCGCGGCCGAGGCGTGACTCCTGCTCGGAGATGTCGTCGACCTGGACGACCCAGCCGAGCCACCCGCCGCCGGCTTCCGAGCGGGCCCGGACCGCCTGCCCGAACGGCGCCTTGTCACTGGCGGGGTGGTCGAGCACCTCGACGACCTCGACGTAGCGCTCGTGGGCGAGCGGCAGGATGATGTTGCGCGTCCCGAAGCGCGGGTGGACTCCCCCATCGACCGGCGTGACGCCGATCTGCTTCGCGAGGCGCTGCGCCGTGGCCTTGAGGCCGTCGCGCTCGGCGGCATAGACGACGTGGTCAACTCGCATGCCCGTCATCGTCGCACACGAAAAGGGGTGCTCTTGACACGCCCCTGTCCACCTGCGTGACCGTGACATTCGCGTGACCAAACATCGCCACAGGCGTCACTCCCACCTCACCCGGACCGCTGGCGGACCGCCTCGTACACCACGACCGCCGCGGCCGTGGCCGCGTTGAGCGAGTTCACCCGGCCGACCATCGGGATGCGGACCCGCGCGTCCGCGGCATCCAGTGCCACCTCGGTGAGGCCCTCCTTCTCGGTGCCGACCGCGATCGCCACGGCTCCTCGGTAGTCGACGGCCGTGTGCGAGGTCTCGGTGTCGGGCGTGGTCGCCACCAGCCGGATGCCGTTGCGCCGCAGCCAGTCGAGCACCTCCGAGGTGCTCGCGGCCGCCACCGGAACCGAGAAGACCGTGCCCTTGCTCGAGCGCACGACGTTCGGGTTGCCCCAGTCGGTGACCGGGTCGGCGGCCACGACCGCGGCCACCCCGGCGGCATCGGCCGTGCGCAGCACCGCACCGAGGTTGCCGGGCTTCTCCAGGCCCTCGCAGACCAGGACGAGCGGGTCAGGCGGGAGGACGAGGTCCGCGAGGGTCACCCCGGCCACCGGCACCACCGCGAGGAAGCCGTCGGGGCCCTCGCGGTAGGCGACCTTCTCGAAGGCCGTGCGGCTGCACCTGATCGTGCTCGCGCCCAGCGCCCGGGCCCGCTCGACGAGGGGCGACTGGCGTTCGGGGTCGAGCATCAGCTCGGGGCAGTGCAGCACGGTGTCGGGAACGACCCCGGCGTCGAGGGCCAGGGCGAGCTCCTCGTAGCCGTCGACGACCGTGCGGCCCTCCTGCTCGCGCACCCGGCGGCGGCGCAGCGCGAGCACCGCCCGCAGGCGGGGGTTCGACGCGGAGGTCACGTTCAGCTCGGCCATGGCGGCCCCAGCATCCCATGGGTACGCAGGACGCTTAGCCCGCCCGCGTTCGGGTAGAAAAGTCCGGTGACCAGCACGACGGCGGCGACGCCCACCCGCACCCAGGGCCGCCGACTCGGTCGCGCCCTGGTCTACGGGGCCGTCGTGGCGGTCGTCCTGTTCGGCGTCGGGTTCCTCGTGCGCAGCAAGTGGGGGCCGCTGCAGAACCTCGACGACGCGATCATCGGGGCGACCACGTCGTTCACCCGCCCGCGCGACGGGCTGCGGTCCTTCCTCCTCGCCTGGCAGTGGGCCACCCAGCCGATCCGGCTCTACCTCGTGGGGACCCTGCTCTGCCTGTGGGTCTGGCTGGCCAAGGGCCTGCGCACCCGCGCCTGGTGGGCCTTCGGCACGATGATGGTCGCCTGGTTCATCGGGCTGGTCGCCAAGTCCGTCTTCCAGCGGGCCCGGCCGGTCGTCGAGGACCCGGTGTCGCGGGCCCCCGGGTACTCGTTCCCGTCGGGCCACGCGCTGAACTCCGCCGCCTGGGCGACCACCGTCGTCATCCTGCTCTGGCCCCTGCTCAAGCCGCTCTGGGCCCGCGTCACGGCGGTCGTTCTCGCCGTGGTCGTGGTGCTCGTCACCGCGCTCGACCGGGTGCTGCTCGGCGTGCACTACCCCAGCGACGTCACCGTCGGCGTGATCACCGGGGTGGGCCTCGTGCTCGCCTCGTACGCCGGCTACGTCGGCTGGAACCCCCCGGACCCCACCGAGGCCGACGACCCCGACGTCGGCCCCACCACCCACCAGGAGACCTGATGCCGTTCCTCACCCGCTGGGACGACGACCACAGCCGTCCCAAGTTCACCTCGGCGCTGCGCGACGTGCTCGTGCGCGCGGTACTTCCCGCCGTCGGCATCTTCGTCGCCGTCGTCGGCTTCGGCTACCTGCTCAAGGGCCCGCTCGAGTCGTACGGCAAGTGGGAGAACGGCATCAGCACGTCGTTCGAGGACGGTCGCACCGAGACCTGGAACACGATCACGAAGTTCATGTCGATGATCGGCAACACCGAGTACGTCATCGCGGTCGGCGTCATCGTCTGCGCGATCGTCTGGTGGCGCACCAAGGAGTGGTGGTTCGCGGTCGTGCCGCTCATCGCCATCTCGCTGCAGGCGACCGTGTTCGTCATCGCCGCCGCCGTCGTCGGCCGCGAGCGGCCGCCCGTCGAGCGGCTCGACCCGACGCCGCCGACCTCGAGCTACCCCAGCGGCCACGTCGGTGCCTCCACCGCGCTCTACGTCTCGTTCGCGCTGATGGCGACCCGCATCTCCGAACGTCGTCGTGCGCCGTGTCGTCATCGTGCTCTGCATCCTCGCGCCGCTGCTCGTGTCGTACGCCCGCCTCTACCGCGGCGCCCACCACGTGTCGGACATCGTCGTGGGGATGATCAACGGGGTGCTCTGCGCGCTGCTGGCGTGGAACTACCTGCGCCGTGAGCCGGCATCCGGCACCGCGACCGGCGCCGAGACGCGGGGCGAGGCGACCGGCGAGACCGCTCAGACCCGCGCGTAACGGGACCGGGCGAAGGAGTAGACGCCGTAGGCGGCGATGCCCGCGGCCACCAAGGTCAGCAGGAACGGCCCGAAGGGTGCGTCCTTGAGCGTCTTGAGGGCACCGTCGAGGCCCTGCGCCTTGTCGGGGTCGGCCTGCCAGGCGGCGACGAGGAAGAAGAAGCCCACGACGACCAGGGCGACGCCCTTGGCGATGTAGCCGATCCGGCCGGCCGTCACGGCCCACTGGCCGGGGTGCTCGCGCAGGTCCTCGAGGAACTTCTTCGTCCAGCCCTTGTAGACGTGGTAGCCGGCGATGCCGAGCACGACCAGCCCGACCACGGCGACGAGCAGCCGGCCACCGGGGCTGCCCATCAGGCCCGCGGTGAAGTCCTCGGTCTGCTTCTCGGCGGAGGAGCTCGCGCCCTGGCCGACCTTGAACGTCGACCACGCGAAGAACAGGTAGGTGACGCCCTTGGCGGCCGCCTTGAGCCGGTCGCTGGCCTCGCTGTGGTGCAGGGCCGCCTCGAGCAGCTGCCAGACGGCGAGCAGGAAGAAGCCGACGACACAGATCCACAGCGCGACCACGCCGGTGCTGGTCGAGGCCATGGTCTGCAGTGCACCGGAGGTGTCGGCCTTCTTCGACCCTCCGCCGAAGCCCCACGCCACCTTCAGGGCGATCCAGGCGATGAGCAGGTGGATCAGGCCGACGGTGACGTAGCCGAGCCGGGCGCCCCATTCGACGACTCGGCTGTTGCTGGCCTCTCGGGCTGCTGCGGTGGCCTCGGTGGTGTCCATTCGCACACCTTCTCACCAGCGGGGATGCCGCGACGGGTTCGGTGCGCACGTTGTTGTGCCGTCGAGCCGTCTGCTCCTTGTTGCTCAGAGGAGGGCGCGGAGCACCGGCACCAGGCCGTCGTCGTCGACGTGCCCGGTGACCTCGTCGGCGGCCGCCTTGACCTCGTCCGGGGCGTTGCCCATCGCGACCCCGCGAGCGGCCCAGTGCAGCATCTCGAGGTCGTTGCGCTGGTCGCCGACGGCCAGGGTGTGCATCGGCTCGACGCCCAGTCGGCGGCGGATGGCCTCGAGCGCCGCGCCCTTGGAGACCCCCTCCGGGTTGATGTCGAGCCAGGCGCTCCAGCCGACGGCGTACTCGACGCCGTGCAGGCCGATCTTCTCGGTGCGCTCGAGGAACTCCTCGCTCGTGCTCGACGGGTCACGCAGGGTGAGCCGGGTGACCGGGGCGGACATCAGCTCCTCGAACGGGACGACCCGCGGGGTGCCGTCGAGCTCGCCGGCCGGGAAGGGCGCGGTCACCTTGAACCCGACGCCGAGCTCCTCGACGGCGACCAGGGCCGTCGGGAAGTGCTCGCGCAGCACCATCAGGGCGGGGCGCGGGTCGAAGGTGACCGCCTCGAGGATCTCGTAGCCCTCGGGACGGGCGGCATCGAGGCGGATGGTGACGGCGCCGTTGGAGCACACGACGAACCCGGTGGTGAGCCCCAGCTTGTCGAGCACCGGGAGGGTGCCGATGATGGCGCGCCCGGTGGCGATCGTGACGTGGTGCCCGGCGGCCGCGACGGCCCGGACCGTCTCGCGCACGGCGTCGGACAGCTCGCCCTCGTGGTTCACGGTGGTGCCGTCGATGTCGAGGGCGACGAGGTGTGGAGTGGTCATCGGCACCGACGCTACCGGGGCGACGTGAACGCGACGTGGCCGCGTGGTGTCGGCACCCGCGCGTAGCGTCGGCCCATGACCGAGAAGGCACCTCTCGCGCTCGACCCCGCCGACCCCGTGCACGCCGACGTGCTGGCCCGGTTGGCCTCCGACCACATCGGCTGGTTCACCACCGTGCGCGCGACGGGTCCCCGCACGCCGTGCCCGTGTGGTTCCTCTGGCACGACGGCCGGCGTGATGAGCGGCCGCGCACCGCCAGGTCACCAACGTCCGGCGCGTCCCCCGCGTGCTGCACCTGCACGACGGCACGGCGTCGTCCTGTCCG
The DNA here is from genome assembly GCA_963695175.1 of uncultured Actinomycetota bacterium. Taxonomy (GTDB): domain Bacteria; phylum Actinomycetota; class Actinomycetes; order Actinomycetales; family Dermatophilaceae; genus Fodinibacter. The sequence continues at coordinate 558,915 of CAVOGG010000004.1, read as the reverse complement.
CAGCGGATCAGCGACGCACCGCCGCTGGCTCGAGATCAGCGACGCGTACACGCCAAGTACGCCGAGGCGATGGTGGCCTACGGCATGGAGTTGGTGGCCATCGCCGAGAAGTTCCACGTCGTCATCGAGCTCGAGCCCACTGACCTGCAGGCCTGGTGAGGGACTCACTGGCGCGTCAAGCCGGGGTCACCGGACGGGCCGGTGGGCGACCCCGGGGTGCGAGGAGCTGGGTCAGCGCACGGGGGTGAGCACGTCGAGACCGACGTACGGGCGCAGCGCCTCCGGCACGACGACGGAGCCGTCGGCCTGCTGGTGGTTCTCGAGGATGGCCACGATCCAGCGGGTGGTGGCCAGGGTGCCGTTGAGGGTGGCGGCGACCTCGTTGCCGTGCTCGCCCTTGAACCGGGTGTTCAGCCGGCGGGCCTGGAAGGTCGTGCAGTTGGAGGTCGAGGTGAGCTCGCGGTAGCGACCCTGGGTGGGCACCCACGCCTCGCAGTCGTACTTGCGCGCGGCCGGGCCGCCGAGGTCGCCGGCCGCGGTGTCGATGATGCGGTAGGGCAGCTCGACCGCGTCGAGCATCTCCTTCTCGAAGTCGAGCAGGCGCTCGTGCTCAGCCGCGGCGTCGTCGGGGCGGCAGTAGACGAACATCTCGATCTTGTTGAACTGGTGCACCCGGATGATGCCGCGGGTGTCCTTGCCGTAGGAGCCGGCCTCGCGGCGGTAGCAGGTCGACTGCCCGGCGTAGCGGATCGGGCCCTTCGACAGGTCGATGACCTCGTCGGAGTGGTAGCCCGCCAGGGCGACCTCCGAGGTGCCGGTGAGGTAGAGGTCGTCGGCCTCGAGCCGGTAGACCTCGTCGGCGTGGTGGTCGAGGAAGCCCGCACCGGCCATCACGTCGCTCTTGACCAGCGTGGGGGTGATCATCGGGATGAAGCCGGCCGCGATCGCCTTGTTCATCGCGAGGGCGAGCAGGCCCATCTCGAGGCGGGCGCCGGCGCCCTTGAGGAAGTAGAAGCGTGCCCCGGCCACCTTGGCGCCGCGCTCCATGTCGATCGCGTCGAGCCCCTCGGCCAGCGAGAGGTGGTCGCGGGGCTCGATGCCCTCGGCGGCGAAGTCGCGGGCCGTGCCGATCGTCTCGACGACGACGTAGTCGTCCTCGCCGCCCACCGGCACCTCGGGCTCGACGACGTTGCCGATGGTGCGCACCAGGCGGTCGAGCTCGCACCTGCGCCTCGTCGGCGGTCGACTGGAGGGTCTTGACCTCGGCCGAGATCGCCTTGGTGCGCGCCAGCAACGCCTGCTTCTCGTCGCCCTGCGCCTTGGCGACGTCCTTGCCCATCGACTTCTGCTCGGCCCGCAGCCGTTCGTACGCCGTCAGCGAGCTGCGGCGGCGCTCGTCGGCGGCGCGGATGGCGTCGACGACGCCCTCGTCCTCACCCCGCGCCCGCTGGCTGGCGCGGACGAGGTCGGGGTCCTCGCGGAGCAGCTTGATGTCGATCACCCGGGGAGTTTATCGGCGCCCGTCGAGTCCCCTCGCCGGGGCTGGGCCCGCGGAGTCAGGAGCAGTCCGCCAGCTCAGGAGGATCTCGCCGAGTCAGGATCGAGTACGGCCCTGACTGCGCGAAGTGCTCCTGACTTCGCGGAAGCCCCGACGGTCAGTCGGTGCGACCGGTGAGCAGGAGGCCGGTGCCGAGGCCGACCATCATCAGCCCACCGGTGCCGCCGACCCGCTCCATCCGGCGCGGCGACGAGGCGAACCAGTCGCGAGCCCGGCTGGCCACCAGGGCCACCGTGCCGTCCATGACCAGGGCGAGCACCGCGAACACCGACCCCAGCGCCACCAGCTGTGGGAACACCGGCGAGGTCTGCACCACGAACTGCGGCAGGAGTGCCGCGAAGAACACGATCGTCTTGGGGTTGGTCACGCCGACGACGTAGCCGGCCCGCACCGCGTGCAGGCTCGGCGTGGACACCGGCACTCCGGACTCGAACGCCTCGGCCAGCGCCCGCCGGTGTCGGATCGCCTGCACGCCGAGCCACACCAGGTACCCGGCACCGACGAGCTTGAGCGCCGTGTACGCGGTGGCGCTCGCCGCGATGAGCGGCCCCAGCCCGACCGCCAGCGCGCAGATCTGGGTCAGGATGCCGAGCGCGTTGCCGACCACGGTGAGCAGGGCCTCACGGCGCCCGGACGACAGCGCCCTGCCGATCGTGAACAGCACGCTCGGCCCGGGGATCGCGATGATGACCGCCGACGCGAGGGCGAAGGCGAACAGCGTGGAGGGGGACGGCATACGACTCAGTGTGGAGCAGGGTCCCCGCGGCGTGCACCGTCGTTCCGGCCGGCGGCCTCGCGCAACCCGTCGAGCCGGCGCATCACCGGTGTCGCGAGGATGCCGTGCAGCCCCACCGAGAGCGCCACCGTGAACCCGACCGTCGACCACAGCCAGCGCTCCTCGGGGAACGACGCCGCCCCGGCGGCGAAGGCGACGTAGTAGATGGAGCCCACCCCGCGCACCCCGAAGAAGGCGACGACCAGCCGCTCCCGGTGGTCCAGGCCCTGGGCCCCCACCTGCGTCCGGTGGCCGAGGAAGGACACCCACCCCGCCACGGGCCGGATGACGAGCACCAGGGCCAGGCCCACGACGACGCCGCGCCAGTCGAGGTGGGTCAGCAGCCCGTTGGTGAGGGCGAACCCCAGGCCGAGCAGCACCACGAGGGTCAGCAGCGTCTCGAGCCGGGCGACGACGTCGTGCATGTGGCGGTGGTAGTCGTGGTCGCGCTCCACCGACCGCACGGTGAGGGCGCACGCGAAGACCGCGAGGAAGCCGTAGCCCCCGACGGTCTCCGCCGCGCCATAGGCGAGGAGCAGCGCCGCCAGGGCGAGCAACGGCTCACCGACCTCCGCGAGCCGCAGCGAACGGGCCGGGGCCCGGAACGCGAGCCGCGCCATCCCCCACCCCACGGCCGTGCCGACCAGCACCCCGACGACGACCTTGCCGACCAGCTCCCAGGCCACCCAGCCTGCACCCCACTGCGACACCGGCCCGAGCGTGGCGAGGAAGATCGCCGCGTAGACGAACGGGAAGGCCAGCCCGTCGTTGAGGCCGGCCTCGCTGGTCAGCGCGAAGCGCACCTCGTCGTCCTCGTCGATCTCCTCCACGTCGCCCTCGAGGGTCGGCCCCTCGACCTGCACGTCCGACGCCAGCACCGGGTCGGTCGGCGCCAGCGCCGCCCCGAGCAGCAGGGCGGCCGGGGCGGCGACCCCGAGCGGGCCCCACGCGAGCAGCGCGACGCCACCGATGGTCAGCGGCATCGCGATGCCGAGCAGCCGCCAGGCCGGCGACCAGGCGCGCCACGACTCGCGGCTGCGCCACCGCAGCGGACGGTCCAGGGCCAACCCGACGCCCATCAGCGCGACGAGCACGGTGATCTCGGTGACGTGCTCGACGACCGGCCGTACCGCGACCGGGTCGAGCTCGACGTCCGCCAGCGGCGGCAGCAGCCCGATCGCCATGCCGGTGGCCACGAGCACGATGGGTGCCGAGAGCGCCCACCGGTGCAGCAGCTGGGGCAGGACGGCGGCCAGGAGCAGCGACCCCCCGAGCAGGAGGTACACCAGCTCGGACTTCACGGGGAGTCGACCCCGACGTCCCACAGGTGGTGGCGCAGGTCGTGCAGGCCGTACTGCCCGAGCGTCAGCACCGTGAACTGCGAGCCGTTCGAGCGGATGCCGGTGCGCCCCCACCCGTCGCCCGGCACCTGTGCGTACGCCTGCGCGAAGGCGGTGGCGGATGCCGTGAGCTCCCCGGCGACGGTGGCCGGGTCCTGCTCGCCGTAGCGGTCGGCGACGGCGGTGGCGTCCTGGTCCCAGTTGTCGAAGGTCGGGGCCTCGTGGGTGAGCATCAGCCGCAGCCGCTCCTCGAACAGGCGGCACACGTCGCGGACGTGGCAGGCGTACTCCAGTGGCGACCAGGTGGACGGCGCCGGACGCACCGCGGCATCCGGCCGGGCGAGCACGGTGGGCCAGGGGTCGGTGAACGCCCTGACCAGCCCGGCGATCTGGGGGGCGGCGACGTCCGCGGCGGTGAACCCGCAGTCGGGGCAGCGCTCCCGCAGGGTCCACGTCCAGTCCTTGTCGTCCGGCGTGATCGCGGGGTCTCCCGGGCCGGCGTGGTCCTCAGGCGGCGGGATGCTCATGCCGGAAGACTACGCAGCGAAGTGACCGTCACCGCTGGTCAGTGCCTCGCCGTGCGGTACCTTCCACACTGTGTCGGACGCCGGGTGGACCTATGTGGGCATCGCGATCGCCGTCGTCCTCGTCGTTGCCGGGCTGTGGCTGCTGGTCTCGTCCCGTCGAGGTCGTGACGAGGCGACCAGCCGCCCGGCCCGCGACAGCTTCCGCGCCGTCGACGACACGCCCGCACCTCCGCGCAAGCGGCTCGCGGTGGTGCTCAACCCCACCAAGCTCGAGGGTGCAGGGGTCGACGTGCACGCGGTCATCACCCGCGTGTGCACGCAGGAGGGCTGGGACGAGCCGCTCTTCATCGAGACCGAGGAGCACGACGTCGGGTTCGGCCAGACCCGTCAGGCGCTCGCCGAGAACGCCGACGTCGTCTGCGCCTTCGGCGGCGACGGAACGGTGCGCGCCGTGGCCCAGGAGATGGTGGACACCGGCGTGCCGATGGGCCTCCTCCCCGGCGGCACCGGCAACCTGCTCGCCCGCAACCTCGAGCTGCCGACCGACGACCTCGCACGTGCCGTCATGGTCGCGATCACCGGCCGCAACCGGCACATCGACGTCGGCTGGATGCGGCTGAACCCCGACGAGGCACACCTCGAGGAGCACGTCGGCGAGGGCTCCTCGAGCGGGCCGCGGCGGCACGCGTTCCTCGTGATGGCCGGCCTGGGGCTCGACGCCGCGATCATGGAGGACACCTCCGAGAAGCTGAAGGCGAAGATCGGCTGGACGGCGTACGTGCCCGCCGGTTTCAAGCACCTGCTCGTCGAGCGGTTCAAGGCGCACCTGACCGTCGACGGCGCGCCGCCCTCGACCATCCGGGCGCGCACCGTGCTGATCGGCAACTGCGGCAAGCTGACCGGCGGCATCAACCTGATGCCGGACGCCGAGCCCGACGACGGCACCCTCGACGTCGTCGTGATCGCCCCCAAGGGCCTCACGGCGTGGGCGGGGGTCGCCGCCCGGGTGCTCACGAAGAGCGAGCGCACCACCCAGAACCTCGACCGCTACCGCTGCCAGTCCGTCGGCGTGCGGGTCGACCACGAGCAGAAGATCGAGCTCGACGGCGACATCATCGGCGAGGCGAACCACATCGAGGTCGAGGTGCAGCCCCGGGCCCTCATCGTGCGCACCGAGACCGGCCGCCCGACCCCCACCTGACCGCTCAGAACTTGCGCTCGCGCCACTGCCGCTCGAACGGCAGCCGCCAGGTGTACGGCGCGATGAGCTGGTGGATCTGGTTCGGCCCCCAGGTGCCCTGCGCGTAGGGGCGGACGGTGGGCGGGTTCTCGATGAGCGGCTGGGAGATGTCCCACAACCGCTCGATGCCGGATGCCGACGTGAACAGCGTGTGGTCGCCGCGCGCCGCGTCGTAGATGAGCCGTTCGTAGGCCTCGAGCACGGCGCCCGCCCACGACGTCTCCTGCATCGAGAACTGCATCGACAGCTTGTCGAGCCGGAACCCGGGACCGGGACGTTTTCCGTAGAAGGACAACGACATCCGCGACTTGTCGGCAAGGTCGAAGGTGAGGTGGTCGGGGCCGTTGTCGCCCACACCCGAGCCGGCCGGGAACATCGACTGCGGCGGCTCGCGGAAGGCGATGGAGATGATCCGGGCGCCCTCGGCCATCCGCTTGCCGGTGCGCAGGTAGAACGGCACGCCGGCCCAGCGCCAGTTGTCGACGAAGCACTTCAGTGCGACGAACGTCTCGGTCTCGGAGTCGGGCTTGACGCCGGGCTCGTCGTGGTAACCGGTGTACTGCCCGCGCACCACGTCGCTGGGCTGGATCGGCTGCATCGAGCGGAACACCTTGGTCTTCTCACGGCTGATCGCGGCCGGCTCGAGCGAGGTGGGGGGCTCCATCGCGGTGAACGCGAGGATCTGGAACAGGTGGGTCACGACCATGTCGCGGTAGGCACCGGTGGACTCGAAGAAGTCACCGCGCTGGGTCAACCCGAGCGTCTCGGGCACGTCGATCTGCACGTGCGAGATGTTGTTGCGGTGCCAGATCGGCTCGAACAGGCCGTTGGCGAAGCGGAAGGCCAGGATGTTCTGGGCCGGCTCCTTGCCGAGGAAGTGGTCGATCCGGAAGATCTGGTCCTCGTCGAAGACCTCATGCAGCTGGGCGTTCAACGCCACGGCCGACGCGTAGTCGGTGCCGAACGGCTTCTCCATGACCACCCGGCTGCGCACGACGAGGCCGGCCTCCAGGATGGTGCGGACCGCGGAGAGCGCGGCCTTGGGCGGCACCGAGAGGTAGTGGAGTCGCTGGTTCACGGCGCCCGGGAGCAGCTCCTCGGCGCGGGCGACGGCCTCGCCCAGGGCCAGCGGGCCGGCCGACATCGGCACGAAGTCGAGGCGCTGGGCGAACTCGTGCCAGTCGGCATCCCCCATCACCCGGGTGCTGTGCTCGCGGATGGCGACCAGCGCCAGGTCGCGGAACCCGTCGGCGGACAGGTCGTCGAGAGAGGTTCCCACGACGCGCATGTCGTCGACGAGCCGTGACTGGAACAGGTGCAGCAGGCCGGGGATGAGCTTGCGCTTGGCGAGGTCCCCCGTCGCGCCGAACAGGACGATGGTGGTGGGCGCGGTCATGGCCCCAGCCTGTCGCGACCCGGTGTCGCACGCCACCCCTTGTCGCGGTTTCACGCAGCGATATGGTCAGGGCACCGACCTCGAAGGAGCACGTGATGGCAGCGTTCACGGTGTGGAAGTTCGACGGCCCCAACGGGGCGCAGCAGGCCGCCGAGACCCTCAAGCAGTGCCAGCACGAGGGGATGGTGAAGATCATCGACCACGCCGTCGTCTCGTGGCCGGAGGGCGCGAGCAAGCCCATCACGCACGAGGGACACGAGGAGCGCTGGCACAGCAGCGGTTGGGGAGCCCTGTGGGGCGTGCTGATCGGGGCGTTGTTCTTCGTGCCGATCATCGGCGGGGTGGTGGGCGCCTCGATCGGCGCGCTGAGCAAGCTGACCGCCGACGCCGGCATCAGCAAGAAGCAGCTCGAGACGATCCGCACCCAGCTGACCCCGGGCACCTCCGCCCTGTTCGTCGTCACCGAGGAGGGTGACCTCGACCGGGTCGGCGAGCGGCTGCACATGCACAGCACGCTGATCGCCACCAACCTCACCGACGCCGAGCGCCGGGTGCTGCTGGAGACCTTCGGCAGCTGACCTCAGCCGCTCAGTTCGGTCACCAGCGCGAGGATCGCCTCGGCATCGGCGGCATCCAGCTCGAACGAGCCGAACCGGATGCGCGCCACCGGCAGGTGGTCACTGACCAGTCCGAGCGCCAACGGCTCGATCTCGCGCAGGCTCGCGGCCCGGCGGAACCCGCCCACGATCACCTCACTCGGCTCCGGAGCGTCGCCGGTGACCTCACCGACCATGGTCACCGCCCGCAGCGGCTCGCCGCGCGGACCGCAACCTAAACGCCGGCACCGACACCGCTCAGGCGAAGAGCTGGCTGCCCCAGTCGTCGTCGGGGGCGAGGCCCGGTGGGCAGGCGAAGACGGCCGACCCGGTGTGCTCGATGTACTCGTTGAGGCCGTCGGCCCTGGCGAGCGCGCGCTGCATCGGCACGAACTGCCGGTGGACGTCGCGCATGAACGCGAGGAAGAACAGCCCGGCGTCCAGGTGGCCCTGGCCGTCGCTGCCGTCGGTGAAGGTGTAGCCGCGACGCAGGATCCGGACGCCGTCGAGGTTGCTGTGGTGCGCCAGCCGCACGTGCGCGGTGGCCGGGATCCGCGGCAGGCTGTCGGTGCCGAGGGCCGCGAAGTCGGGCTCGTCGAACTCCGCCGAGCGGCCCAGCGGCGCCCCCACCTTCTTGTCGCGCCCGATGACCTGTTCCTGCTCCATCAGCGGGGTGCGGTCCCAGATCTCGATGTGCATCCTGATCCGCCGGGCCACGAGGTAGGAACCGCCGGCCATCCACGCCGCCGCACCGGGCACGTCGGTCGGCGCGACCCACACGTGCTGGTCGAGGCCGTCGGTGTCCTCGGCGGTGATGTTCGCGGTGCCGTCCTTGAACCCGAACATGTTGCGCGGTGTCACCTGCGCCTTCGACGTCGACGACGTGCGGCCGAAGCCGAGCTGGCTCCAGCGAACGGCGACGACGCCGAAGCCCATCCGCACCAGGTTGCGCACCGCGTGCACCGCCACCTGGGGGTCGTCCGAACAGGCCTGGATGACGATGTCGCCGCCCGAGCGCGCCGGGTCGAGGTCGTCGCCGAGGAAGCCCGGCAGGTCGCGCAGCGCCTCGGGCCTGCGGTCGGCGAGGCCGAACCGGTCGTCGAAGAGGGTCGGGCCGTAGCCGATCGTCACGGTCAGGTGGCCGGGCGCGAGGTCGAGCGCCTCGCCGGTGTCCTGCGGCACGTTCCACGGGCCGCCGCCGACGACACCACCCGGCGCCGCCTCGGCACCCAGCGTCATCCGCTCGGCGGCCACGGTCCACCGGGTGAGCAGGTCACGCAGCTCGTCCGCGTCGTCGGTGACGACGTCGAGGGCGACCAGGTGCAGCCGGTCCTGGGCCGCGGTGGTGATGCCGGCCTGCCGCTCGCCGCGGAAGGGGACGATGCCGTCGTCGGCCGGGTTCGCCTCTGCCCCACCGGTGGCGAAGGCGGACGCCGGGCGGGCGGCATACGTCAACCCGGCGGCCGCACCGGCGAGGGCGGCGCCCGCCCCGGTGGCGAGGACCGCCCGCCGGGTCGAGTCGCTCATCCCTGGGCCACCGCCCCGGCGACCTTGGAGACCGGCTCGGAGAACGCGTCGAGCGCCGCGGTGAGGGCCTTGAGGTCGGCCGGCGTGAGCGCGGGGTACAGCACGTACCCATCCGCGGCCGCGTGCGTCGCGAGCAGCGCGGTCAGGGCCTTGGCACGCTCGTCGATGGTCGCGACCAGGGCCGGGTCCTGTGCCTCGAGGTAGGGGCGCAGCGCCTGGATGGCGGCCTTCGACCCCTGGAAGTTGGCCTCGAAGTCCCACAGGTCGGTGTGGCTGTAGCGCTCCTCCTCGCCGGTGATCTTGCCGGTGGCGATCTCGTCGAGCAGGGCCTTGGACCCGTTGGCGAGCTGGAGCGGGTTCAGCTCGACGGCCTTGGCCTTGGTCACGAGCTCGGTGACGTCGGTGAGCAGCTGGTCGGCGATGGCACCCGAGTCGGGCTGGAGGCCGTCCTCCCACAGGTCCTTCTCGAGGCGGTGGTAGCCGGTGAACGCCATGCCCTCGTCGACCACCTCGGCGCGCCCGTCGATCTTGGGGTCGAGGTCGCCGAACGACTCCGCGACCGGCTCGATGCGCTCCCAGTAGGACCGGGCGATCGGGTAGAGCGCCTTGGCCTCGTCGACCTTGCCGGCCTTGACGAGCTCGACGAACTCCGTCGTGCGCGCGAGGAAGGCGTCGGACTGCGCGCCGACGTAGCGCTGGTACTCGTCGACGGCGGCGGCGAGGTTCTCGTCACCCGACCTGGGTTCGGCCGAGGCCCCGGTGACGGTGAACGCGGCGCGGATGCCGTCGCCCACCATCCCCGGCTTGCAGGCGGTCTGGTAGGCGCCCGGCTCGGACAGGTCGACGTGGAAGGTGCGGGTCAGGCCGGGCGCGACGTTCTCGACCTCGCCGACGATCCGGTCGCCCTCGGCGTAGACGTAGAACTCGTTGACCTTGTTGCCCGAGTTCGTGATCGTGAACTGCACGGTGCCGGCCGGGGCCTGCGCGTGCGAGACCTCGCACGCGGTGTCACTGGCCTTGACCGAGATCGTGTCGCCGGACGCGCCGTCGGAGGCGCCGTCGGACCCGGAGCAGCCGGTGAGCGCGATCGCCACCGGCAGGGCGAGGGTTGCGGCGAGGGCGAGAGGACGGGTGCGCACGGACGGATCTCCTGGCGTGGTGGGGTCGGGCGGGGGTGGAACAGCGGGTCAGGCGGAGGCCGAGTGCTGGACCGGCGGGGCGGCAGCGGGCGTGACCCGGGGGCGGGCCGGCCGCAGGAAGAAGAACATGACGGTGCCGACGTACAGCACCCACGCGACGGCCTGGAGCACGGTGGTCGCCGGGGTGAAGTTCAGCGTGCCCTTGAGCAGCGTCGCGTACCAGCTGGTCGGGTCGACGGTGCCGGAGACGTCGAAGGCGAGGTTGTCCAGGCCGGGCAGCACGCCGGCCTCCTGCAGGTCGTGGATGCCGTAGGAGAGGATGCCGCCCGCGACGAGGATCAGCGCGACGCCGGTCCACTTGAAGAACGCGCCGAGGTTGATCTTCAGGGCCCCGCGGTAGATCAGCCAGCCGAGGAACACGGCGCCGGCGAAGCCGACGACCCAGCCGAGCAGCGGCAGGTTGTTGCCGTCGCCGGCGGCCTGGGCGGTGGCGTAGAAGAAGATCGCGGTCTCGAGCCCCTCGCGCCCGACCCCGAGGAACGCGACCAGCGCGACGGCGAGCGGGCCGAGGTCGAGGGCGCGGTCGAGCTTGCCCTTGAGCTCGCCGGAGATCGTGCGTGCGGCGGACTTCATCCAGAAGACCATCACGGTGACGAAGCCGACGGCGATGATGCTCGCGAGGCCGCCGATCAGCTCCTGCGCCTCGAAGGACAGCTGCCGGGTGCCGTAGGTGAGGGCGGCGCCCAGCACGACCGACAGCGCGATCGCGCTGCCCACGCCCAGCCAGACGTAACGGATGCCCCAGGTGCGGTTCGTCTTGGTGAGGAACGCGAGCAGGATGACGACGACGAGCGCCGCCTCCAGGCCCTCACGCAGCCCGATCAGGGCGTTGCTGACGAACATCCCAGCGGCTCCATCCGATACAGGTAAGGCTTACCTGACTTAGGTAACCCTAATGAGGGATGGAGGTCAAATCACGATCCGCCCTGCGGAACAGCTGCCCGCATGCTCACTTCCCCGGGGTGGCGAGCCGGATCTCCTCGTCGGTGGGCGTGTGGCGCTCGCGCGCCTCGGGGGGCAGGCAGTCGGTGATCGCCGCCATGATCCGGCGGGTGTCTGCGGCCGCGGAGCGAAGCTTGAGCTCGACGGGTGGGCCGACCCGCACGCGCACGGTCGGCGGGTCGGTGAGGTTGAACATGCGGGGCACCGGTTCCGAGCGCGGCCACACCCGCTCGGACCCCCAGACCCCGAACGGGATGACCGGCGCCCCGGTCATCGCGGCCAGCCGGGCCGCACCGGTGCGACCCTTGAGCACCGGGTCGTAGAACTTCTCGCCGCGCGGGATGGTGCCCTGCGGCAGCAGGCAGACCAGCTCGCCGCCCTCGAGCGCCGCGGCGGCGTGCTCGAACGACTCCAGGCCCCCGCCGGCGCGGTCGACGGGGATGCCGCCGAGCGCCGTCGCGAGCGCGCCGACCACCGGCACGTCGAACAGCTCGCGCTTGGCGAGGATGCGCCCCGTGCGGCTGGTGCGGCGCATCATCTGCATCATCGCCGGGATGTCGAAGTACGAGCGGTGGTTGCCGACGAGGATGGCCGGACCGCTGCGCGGGATGTTCTCGGTGCCGGCGACGTCGAAGCGGGCGTAGGGCCAGAACACCGGCGGGCTGGCGAGGAAGAGCAGCCGCTGCAGCTCGACGCCGAGCACCGGCACCTTGAGCACCCCCGGCGAGACATCGAAGTGCACGATCGGCCAGCCACGGGCCACGGCGTAGAGAACCAGCCGCGGGTCGGGGTTGACCGCGGCGGGGCTGCCGACGGCCGACAGCAGTGGCAGGTCGTAGACCGAGTCGGAGTACGCGAAGCTCTCGGAGAGGTCGACACCCTCGCGGGCCGCCCACTCCTTCACGGCCGCGAGCTTGCCGCGCGACCACACGAAGTTGCCCGAGATCGAGCCGTCGAAGCGGCCCTCCTCGTTGATCGTGTAGCGCGTGGCGATGACGTGGTCGAAGCCGAGCCGGTCGGCGAGTGGCTTGATCAGGTGGTGCGGCGTGGTCGTCGCGAGCACGACCGTTCGACCGGCCGCCTTGTGCTGCTCGATCAGCGCGAGCGCGAACGGGTGGATGACGGCCGCGATCGTCTCGGCGGCGGCCACCGCGGCGGCGTCGAAGGTGGCCCCGTCGCGGCCCTTGGCGAGCAGCGTCGCCTGACGGGCGAGGAAGATCGACGGCAGCGTCTCGCCGATCAGGTCGAACATCCCGTAGAGCAGACCCTCGCCGGGCAGCTTGCGGGTGACGACCCCGAGGTCGAACATCGCCCGCGAGAGCAGCGGCCCGGTGCCGCCCTGGAGCAGGGTGCGGTCGAGGTCGAAGATCGCCGCACCGCTCATGGTGGGAGGCTACCGGTGACCGGGCCCGGGCACACGACGCCGGGCGACGGCCTACATTGGCCGGTATGTCGCGCGAGGAGCTCACCGCGTACGTCCTGGGCGGTGGCGGCGTGCTCGGCTCCACCGAGGTGGGGATGCTGCGGGCGCTCGCCGAGCACGGCATCCGGCCCGACCTGGTGCTGGGCACCAGCATCGGCGCACTCAACGGCGCGTTCATCGCCGCCGACCCCGGGCCGGGGGGTGCCGACCGGCTCGCCGAGGTGTGGGAGACCGTGCTGCGCGAGGGCGTCTTCCTCGACAACCCCGTACGGCAGGCCGCGCGGGTGGCGAGGTACCGCACCCACCTGCTGTCGAACGCCCCGCTGCGCCACCTGATCGAGCGCTACCTGCCGGTGAGCCGGTTCGAGGACCTCGAGGTGCCCTTCCAGTGCGTCGCCGCCTGCATCGAGGACGCCAGCGCGGTGTGGTTCTCCGACGGTGACCTCACCGACCCGGTCGTCGCCTCGTGCTCGGTACCAGGACTGTTCCCGGCGGTGCGGATCGGCGACCGGCACTTCCTCGACGGGGGGCTGGTGCACTCCATCCCGGTCGGTCGGGCCCTGGCGCTCGGCGCCACCCGCATCTTCGTGCTCCAGGTCGGGCGGGTCGAGCAGCCGCTCAAGCCGCCCACGAAGCCGTGGGAGGTGGCGACGGTGGCCTTCGAGATCGGCCGGCGGCACCGGTTCGTGCACGAGATGGAGACGGTGCCCGACGACGTCGAGATGCACGTGCTGCCCAGCGGCGCGGCGCAGAGCCCGAACATCTCGATCGGCCAGGCCAGGTCCGGCCGGATGCGTGACCGGATGGACGCGGCGAGGTCCGCCACCGACGCCTACCTCGCCGGTCTTGCCGCGCCCTGACCAGCTCGCGCCTACGCTGGCGCCCATGGGCGCACGCAGCATCCCCCCACCGCCGATGGTCGTGCGTCGGGTCCTCCACGTGCTCTGGCCCCTGGTCGGGGTGGTGGTCACCGGGCTGATGGTGCCGGTGATCGTCGCCGGGGCCTTCATGGTCCTCGTCGACCGCCGAGCCCGGCTGTTCCGCGCGTCGTGCCTGGCCGTGGTGCTGATGTGGGTCGACATCCGGCTGCTGCTCGGCTGCTGGGCGCTCTGGGCGAAGAGCCCCGACCACTCCTCCCCGACCTGGCGCGAGGACCACGAGCGGCTCTTCTCGCAGGCCCTGGACTCGCTGATGTACTACGCCCGGCGCTGGGTGAAGCTGGAGGTGGTGCTGGCCGACCGGATGCACTTCGGCAGCGACGCCGAGCCGCTGATCACCCTCGCCCGCCACGCCGGGCCCGCCGACTCGCTCGCCATCGCCTGGCTGATGGCGCGCACCGTGGGCCGCCTGCCGCGGATCGTGCTCGCCGAGGCGCTGCGCTGGGACCCGGCCATCGACACCATCCTCAGCCGGCTCGACTCGTTCTTCGTGCCCTCGGGCTCCGGCGCCGGCGAGGACCGCGTCGCCGGCGTGACCCGGATGGCCGAGTCGATGCAGGACGACGACGTCTTCGTCATCTTCCCCGAGGGCAAGAACTGGACCCCCGGCCGCCGAGAGGGCTACATCCGCCGGCTGCGCGCGCGCGGCGAGCTCGCCCGGGCCCGCCGCGCCGAGCAGCTGCACAACGTGCTGCCGCCCAAGACGCGCGGCGCCTGGGCGGCCCGCGTGGCGCGCCCCGAGGCCGACGTCATGGTGCTCGCCCACGCCGGTCTGGCCCGGCTCTCGACCCCACGGATGATCTGGGAGGCCCTGCCGTTCGACGACCGTCCGCTCCTGGTCAAGACGTGGACGTATGCGGCGGCCACCGTGCCGCTCGAGGCGGAGGCGTTCGCGCGGTGGCTCGACGAGCGGTGGGGCGAGGTCGACGCCTGGGTCGAGCAGAACGCCGCGCCGTACCTCCCCGGGCACGAGCCAGGGCCCGACGAGGTCAGGATCCGATGAGGGACGCACGCACGTTCCTGGTGGTCGGTGGTGTCGTGGCGCTGGTCGCGGCGCTCGCCGTCGCGGCCACGCTCGCCGGCGGGCGACGACACGGCCAACGGTTCGCTGCCGGTGAGCGGTGTCTCCGACCTCTCCGGCCGCTGGCTGGCCACCCCAGCGGGAACGACGCCGGCACCGGTCCAGGCTCCGGTGCGCCTGGCCTTCGAGGACGGTCGGGTGTCCGCCGAGACCGGCTGCAACACCGTTGGCGGCCCGGTGTCCGTCCAGGACAGCGTGCTGCTGACCGGCCCACTGGTGTCGACCCGGATGGCGTGCGAGCCGGCACTGATGGAGCAGGAGCGCTGGGTCACCGAGATGCTCGCGAGCAACCCACGACTGGAGGTCTCTGGGCCCTACCTCTTCGTGCACTGGGGCGACGGCGAGCAGTGGTGGCTGGGACTCGAGCGTGAGCCGGAGGGCACGACGGCGACCGTGCCGGCATCCTGACGCCCGGATCGGGCGGGCAGTGACCCTGGTGGGTCAGGAGCGGCGGGAACGGATGCCCTGCAGCCACGACCGGGCCGCGGTGAAGTCGGTGTCGCTGGTCAGCGGCGCGATGCTCGCCCGCTGCCGGTCCGCCCGCGGGTAGGAGCCCAGGAAGCGCACCTCGGCGCAGATCCGGCGCAGCCCCATCAGGGCCTCGCCGACCCGCTCGTCGAGCACGTGGCCCTCGAGGTCGATCGAGAAGCAGTACGACCCCATCGACTCCTTCGTCGGGCGCGACTCGAGCCGGGTCATGTTGATGCCGCGGGCGGCGAACTGCTCGAGCAGCGCGAGCAGGCCGCCGGCGTGGTCGTCGCGCTGGAACAGCACGACAGTGGTCTTGTCGGCGCCGGTCGGCTCCGGCAGTGCACCGGGTCGGGCGACGAGCACGAACCGGGTCACGGCGGCCTGCATGTCGCCGATGCCGTCGGCGAGCACCTCCAGCCCGTGCAGTCGTGCGGCGGCGGGGGCGCAGACCGCGGCGTCGTAGGACTGCGGGCCCTGCTCGAGACCCTGGGCGGCGGCCGCGGTCGACAGCGTGGGCACGTACACGGCATCCGGCAGGTGGTCGCCCATCCAGCCGCGCACCTGGGCCCACGCGTGCGAGTGGGTGCCGACGGCGTGCACGTCACGCAGGGTGGTGCCGGGGCGGCCCGCGAGCACGAAGGTCACCGGCACGAGCACCTCGCCGGTGACGACCAGCGGGTCGCCGCTGGCGAGGGCGTCGAGCGTGGCGGAGACGCCGCCCTCGACGGAGTTCTCGATCGGCACCATGGCGCCGTCGATGTCGCCGGACCGCAGGGCGGCCAGCGCCGCGTCGACCGAGCCGTAGGCCGTGCGGCCGCCACCGACCGCGGGCCCCCAGGCGTCGAGGGCCATCGAGGTGAAGGTGCCCTCGGGGCCGAGGTAGCCGAAGCGGGTCACGGGGTCTCCTTGCCGGTGCGGGCAGCGGCCAGGGCCTGCTGCTCCTCGGGGGTGAGGGTGGCGTCCGAGCTGCCCCCGACGACGCCCTTGGCGTAGGTGCGCGACTCGCCGCGCGCGTGGATCGAGCTGAACACCAGGCCGTCGCCGTGGTCGTCGATGACGGCGGCACTGAAGCTCAGCCGGCCGCCCATGTCGCCGAACGCGTCGTAGCGCACCACGGCCACGTGCCGAAGTGCCTGGCCGAGGTCGGCACGCAGCGCGGCGAGGTCGGCGTCGCCGGCAGGCCGGTGCTGCTCGAGCGCGGTGACCCGGCGCCGCACCTCGGCCGAGCGGCGCAGGAGCACGACCAGGCCCACGACGAGGACCACCGCGACCGCGAGGGGGATCGCGAGCGCCAGCACCTCTGCGGCGTGCGGGAGCAGCGACGAGTCCACGAGGCACAGGCTAGGCGCTGGCGCCGAACCGGGGCCGGTCATTCCATGCTCGGCGTCCCACGGGCGTTGCCCGGTGCGCGCGGCATCCGCTGTGCTGCCTAGGGTGGACGCCGTGGGACTCGACTTCACGACCGCCGCCGTCGTCTTCGGCACCATCTTCCTCGTCGAGCTTCCCGACAAGACCTTCATCGCGACGCTGGTGATGTCGACCCGCTGGCGTCCGCTGCTGGTGTGGATCGGTGTCTGCCTGGCCTTCTTCGTGCAGACCGCGGTGGCGGTGCTGGCCGGCGGCCTGATCTCGCGCCTGCCACGCACCTGGGTCGAGGTGGTGGCGTGCCTGATGTTCCTGCTCGGCGGCATCCTGTTGCTGCGCGGCGCTGGGAAGGCCGACACGGAAGAGGCCGAGACCGAGGCGGAGTTCGGCGCCAAGTCGGCCCGTCAGGTCGTGGGGTGGCGGGTCGTGACGCTCAGCTTCACGGTGCTCTTCCTCGCCGAGTGGGGCGACCTGTCGCAGATCCTCACCGCGTCGCTGGTGGTGCGCTACGACGACCCGGTGTCGGTGTTCGTCGGGGCGTTCCTCGCGCTCGTCGTCGTGTCCGGGCTCGCCGCAGCCCTCGGTCGCACCCTGCTGACCTGGATGAAGCTGTCGACGCTGCGCCGGATCGGTGGCGGCGTCTGCCTGCTGCTCGCCGCCTACACCGCGGTGGAGATCGCCGGCGTGCTCTGAGCGTCGGTGCCGGGGTCGGCATCCTCGACGGCGTCGGCACGCGGCCTGGTGACCCACCAGAGCAGCACGAGGGCCGCGAGCGCCCCGAAGACGTCGGCGTTCTGCAGCACCCGCCCGGGCAGCTCGGGCCAGTCGCGGTGGTTGAGCCACGAGATGCCCCACCACGGCAGCCGGCACAGGAAGAACGCGGTCACCCCGAGCCCGGCCCACAGCCGGCGGCGGTCACGCAGCGGGTCGGCGCCGAGCAGGGCGAAGATCACCACGACGACCCAGTGGAAGTGGTGGATCCACGCCACCGGTGACAGCAGGCAGGCCATCAGCCCGACCGCGGCGACCTCGCCGATCGTGTCGCCCGCGAGGAAGAGCCGGCGGGCCAGCCAGAACCCGAACACCCCGACGCCGGCGACGCAGACCAGCCAGAGCAGCGTGCCCGGCATCCCCTCGGGGCCGACCCGCAGCAGGAAGCCGCGGATCGACTGGTTGGACGTGCCCATGTTCGGGCCGAGCCGGGCCGGGTCCTGCAGGGCACCGCCCCAGAACGCGAACGACGCCTGCGGCAGCAGCACCCACACCCCGAGCGTGACGGCCACCGCCGTGCCGACGGCGGTCGCCGCCTCCTTCCACCGCTTGGTGACCAGGAAGTGCACGACGAAGACGCCGGGGGTCAGCTTGACCGCCATCGCGAGGCCGACGAGCACCCCCCGAGGCACCCGGCGCACCAGCCCGGGGCGCGGCTCGCGCAGGTCCATCAGGCAGGCCAGCACCATGAACGCGTTGACCTGCCCGAACCGGATGCCGTCGCTCACCGGGTGCAGCCACAGCATCGGGGCGGTGAGCAGGGCCAGGGCGAGCGGCATCCACGCACCGGCGCGGTGGATCAGCCGGTACCCGGCGTACCAGACGATGGCGGTGGTCGCGAGCACCTGCAGCCCGGTCCACAACCACCCGGCCGCGCCGAACGGCATCATCGCCAGGGGGAGGGCGAGCACCGCGGCGAAGGGTGGGTAGGTGAACGGCAGCAGCTGCGGGGCCTCGGTGAGCGTGGCGTAGACCGGGCGGCCGGTGAGGAGGGAGACCCCCGCCTCGCGGTACACCTCGACGTCGACCTGCCACTGGTCGAGCGGCCAGAAGACCAGGTAGCGCAGCACCACGGGCACGGCCGCGAGCACGATGACGACCGCGGCGAGCAGCCACCTGCGGCGCGGGACGGTGCGGTCGGCGGGCGTGGTCACGGCACCATTCTGGGGGGTCCGGAGGGCTCCGCGACCCCCGCGCCACGGGGCGGCCATCGCACGCGATCCTCCGGGAAACCTGAGAATCCGCTGATTCGGGCGCCGTGCCTACGTCCCCGTAACCTTGCCCCGTGCTGCGCAGAGCCCTCGCGTTGACGGTCGCCCTGGCGGCCGTGATGGCGGGGCTCCTCGTCGCGGCCTCGACGTGGCCCAGCGGAGCACGGGCGGACGAGCCGGCCGGTGCGGTCGTGCTCATCGGCACCGGCGGCATCGGCTGGTCCGACGTCGACGAGCAGACCACCCCGAACCTCTGGCAGCTGCTGCGCGACGGATCCTCCGCGGCGCTGTCGGTGCGCTCGGTCTACCCCAACACCTGCCCCATCGACGGCTGGCTCGGGGTGTCCGCGGGCGCCCGGGCCGCCGCGCCCCGACCGGGGACCGCACCCAACCCCGCGAACCGGCCCTGCCCGAACGCCCCAGCCGTGGCGAACGGCTCGGTGCTGCAGTGGCCGGCCTACCTCGCGGCCGCCGCCGACGAACGCTTCGACTCCAGGCTCGGCCTGCTCGGCGACACGGCGGCCCTCGGCAAGGTCTGCGTCAAGGCCGTGGAGCCGTTCGCCGCGGCCGGCGGGGCCCGCCGCGACGGGCGGATCGAGCAGTACTCCGCGTGGTCCGACCAGGAGATGATGGAGGACCTGAACGGGTGCCCGGTCACCCTCGTCGACGTCGGGTCGCTGCGTGACCCCGACGACGTCGCCGACGGCGAGACCGCCACGTCGTCACGCAGCGTGCAGCTGACCGAGATCGACCGCCGGATCGGCCAGATCATCGAGGACGGACCGCTCGGCGCCGACTTCGTCGTGGCCTCGCTCTCGGATGCCGGGCGCAGCGAGCGGCTGCGGCTCGTGGTCGCGCGCGGCCCGCACTTCGGGCCGGGCCTGCTGGTGTCACCCTCCACCAAGCAGAAGGGGCTGGCCCAGGCCCCGGACGTCACGGCGACCGTGCTGTCGGCCGTCGGCCTTCCGGTGCCGGATGCCGTGGCGGGAGCGCCGCTGACCAGCGACCCCGCGCCGGACAACTCCCAGCGCCGCGCCGAGGCCCGGCTGACCTACCTCGCCGACTACGACGAGGCCAGCCACGACGTGCACGACCTCGTCGAGCCGTTCTTCACGGTGTTCGCGTACGGGCAGCTGGCGATCTACCTGCTCGTGCTGCTCGTCTACAAGGGCCGACTGGGGTCCGAGCGCACCCGGGTCACGACCCTCTCGCGGGTGCGCGTGCTCTCGGTGGCCGCGGCCTGCGTGCCGGTGTCGACCTTCCTGGCCAACCTGCTGCCGTGGTGGCGCTTCCCCGTCGACATGATCTCGGTCGTCGCGGCGGTCGGGCTGTTCGTGGCGGTCATCGCCACCTTCGCGCTGCGCGGGCCGTGGGGCAAGTGGGCGCTCGGCCCGATGGCGTTCGTGTCGGCCACGACGATGCTCGTGCTCGCCGCCGACGTGATGACCGGGTCCAAGCTCCAGCTGTCGTCGCTGATGGGCCTCCAGCCGGTCGTGGGCGGTCGCTACTACGGCATGGGCAACCCCACCTTCGCCCTGTTCGCGACGGCCACCATCCTGCTGTGCACGGCGGTCTCGTCGATGCTCGTCCTGGCCGGTCGCCAGAAGGCGGCAGCCGTCGCCGTGGCCCTGATCGGCGGGTTCGCCGTCATCGTCGACGCGATGCCGTTCTGGGGAGCCGACGGCGGCGGGCCGCCGGCCCTGGTGCCCGGGCTGGTCTACCTCGTGCTGGCGGTGCTCGGTCTGAAGCTGACCTGGAAGCGGCTGCTCCTGCTCGTGGTCGGCGTCATCGGGCTGTTCTTCCTGGTGGCCGGGGCCGACTGGCTGCGTCCGCAGTCGTCGCGCAGCCACCTGGGTCGATTCGTGCAGGCCATCATCGACGGCAACGCGCTCGACATCGTCGTGCGCAAGGCCCAGCAGAACTACGACATCCTGCTCGGCAACGCACCGCTCACCCTCCTGGTGCCGGCCGCGCTGCTCTTCGTGATCTACGTGCTGGCGCGGCCCACCTCGTGGGGCTCCCGGGCGATGCAGCGGTCCTACGACCAGGCCCCCACGCTGCGGGCCGGGCTGATCGCGCTGCTCGTCACGCTCACGATCGGCTTCCTGATCAACGACTCCGGCGTGGCGATCCCGGCCGTGGCCGCGACCCTCGCGGTGCCGCTCATCGTGTCGGTGTCGGTGTCGTACCTGCTCGACGAGGCCCGAGCCGCCGCGCAGACCCGCTCCGAACGCCGGCGGCGATGACGACCGCCCACAGCACCAGCCCCACCCACGGAACGACGCCGCGGCGCACGCCCAGCGTGAGGTCCTCGACGGCCGGGGTCATGCCGAGCACCCGGCCCGGCACGTAGGCGATGGCCAGGGCCGTCAGTCGGACCAGGGCGACCAGGTCGACCAGCCCGGGCAGCACCGCCGGCAGGGCGCACCAGATCAGCACGTCGTACCACGGCAGCGAGTAGGGCGCGGCGAGCGAGTAGGCCAACGTCAGGCACGCGGTGACCCACAGGGCAACGGCCGCGAACGCGCGCCGGCGCGCCCACGGCATCCGGCGCGCCCACGGCATCCTTCGCACCGAAAGCTTCACCATCGCCGGGGTTCATTTCCGGTGCGGAGGTGAGCTTTTCCGCATCGGGCGGGAAAGTTGTGACGGCGGGGCGGCTGGCGCGCAGCAGGCACCAGGCCAGGAGCACGGCCAGCAGCGCCGCCGCGAGGCTGATCACGGCGCGGGTCGGCCCGTTGCCCCAGGTGTCGCGGCCCCACTCGAGCAGCGGCCGCCACGGCGTCGCGAGCGACACGGCCTGGCGCGACCGGACCAGCTGGTCGTAGACGTGCGCACCGGCCCACAGGTGCAGCGCCCCGGCCACGACGACGAGGCCCCCGACGAGGGCGCCCACGAGCTTCGCCAGCGCAGCCGACCGGTGACCCACCACCCACCAGGCGGCGACGACCCCGACGGCCACGACGGCATACGTGAACTTCGTCGACCCGGCGAGCCCCACGAACACCCCGCTGAGCGCGGCCCCTGTCCACCCGGGCCGACGGGCCGCCACGACCACGGCGGCCAGTGCGAGGGCCGTGGCCACGACGTCGATGTGCGCCCCGAGCACGCCGATGCCGACGACGAGCGGGTTGAGGGTCCACAACACGTCGACCCGGCCGTGCAGGTCGGCGTCGAGCACAGCCCGCAGCAGGGCCCGGACGGCGAGCCACGAGACCACGACGAGCAGCTGCCAGACCCACACGCCCTGGCGCAGCGAGCTGCCCCCGACCCACGACGAGAGCCCGTGCAGCAGGGTGCCGAACGGGCCGTAGACGCTCGGCTCGGTGGTCCACGGCGCCTCGACCCGGCTCGTCACCGGGTCCAGGCCGCCGGCCCAGGTGATCGGCGCGTCGACCCACGGGTTGCCGCCCATGACGAGGATGCGGCCGTAGGCGAGGTAGTTGACGTGGTCGGCCGACCCGAACGGCGCCGACAGCAGGGCGAGCAGCGCGATGACCCCGGGGGCGAGCCAGGTCCGCAGCGCCGCCACCCTGCCCCGCAGCCCGAGGTACACGGCGAGGGCAGCGACGAGGTAGGCCGTCCACAGCACGGCGGTGACCGCCCCCGGGCCGAGGTCGATGGGCAGGCGGGGCGCCCGCACCCACCCGGGCGGCGCGAGGTCGGGTTGCGCGGCGTTCGGGGCGGACAGCCCCACGAGGAGCAGCAGCCCCAGCGCCACACCGACGCAGAGCCGGTGAGCGCGGGTCAGCCGCGGTTCCACGGCCGCCAGCCGCGCCGCACCAGCGCCAGCCAGACGTCGCGGTACTGCTCGGCCCGGTGCACCTGGCCCCGCCAGTCGCGACCGCTGACCCGGTGCTGCAGCTCGCAGGGCACCTCGAGCACGGTCAGGCCGGCGCGCAGCACGTCGACGGTCAGGGCGGTCTCGACCCCCCAGCCGCGGGCGAGCGGGCTCGCCGCCTCGAAGGCCGCCGGGCTCACGCAGCGCATGCCCGAGAGTGGTTGCACCGCACGGAAACCGGTGAGGTGCTCGATGCCGCGCCGGGCCAGGCCGACGACCAGGCCGCGGCCGCCCCCGGCGGTGATCTGGGCCGGCAGGGTCGCGATGGTCATGTCGGCTGTGCCGTCGAGCACCGCGGCGGTGAGCACCCCGAGGTTGGTCGCGGTGTCCTGCAGGTCGCCGTCGACGAACAGCAGGGCGGCGGGCCACGCAGCGGCGGGGTCGGCGACGGCATCCGCCCGTTCGAGGTCGCGCACCCGGCGCACGCCGGTCTCGAGCGCGGCGGCCTTGCCGCGGTTGCGCTCGTGCCGGACGACGTCGGCCCCGGCGGCCCGGGCGGCGTCGGAGGTGCCGTCGGTGCTGCCGTCGTCGACCACGACGACCCGGCCCACCGCAGGCAGGGCGGCGACGGCGGCGACGGTCGCCGCGATGCGCTCCGCCTCGTCCTTGCACGGGACGACGGCGGCGACGCGCGCGGCGAGCGCGCTCATCAGCGGAGGGTGACCTGACGGCTCAACAGGCCCGAGCGGGCGCGACGCTCGTCGGCGGTGAGGGAGGCGTCCGAGGCGAGGGCGACGGCGTACCGCTCGCCCCACGCGGCGAGCTCGGTCTCGTGGTCGGCGGCCTCGAGCTCGGGGTCGAGGTCCCACACCGGCACGAGCAGGCCGCAGGCCCGGAAGGCGCCGAGCAGGCGGGTGTCGCCGCCGAGGGCGTCGTCGCCGGCGGCGTGCAGGCGGGCCAGGGCGTCGGTGGCGGCGTCCTCGTCGTCGGGCAGGACGAGGCGGATGTGGGCCCGCTCGCCGATGCGGACCCAGTAGGCCGACGGCAGCGCCGTCAGCCGGGCGGTGGGCACGACGGTGGCGTTGGCGCGCTCGAGCGACTCGGCGGCCTCGCCCTCGAGGTCCTGGCCCCCGACCCAGAAGTCGAAGCCCTCGTGGACGGTGACCTCGAAGGTCGTGTCGTCGGCGAGCACGTCCTGGAGGCGCGGGCTGTCGGCGGTGACCTGAGGGGTCGTCACCACGGGGTGGCCGGGCTCGGCGGCCAGGGCCGCGAGCAGCTGCCCGGCGAGGTCGCGCGACGCGTCGCCGCTGGCGTTGCCGGACTGGGTGCCGATGAGCACGGTGCCGTCGGCGCGGTGCAGGCCGGGCCAGGCCAGCGGCAGCACGGTCGCGACGGTCACCTCGCTCGGGGCGCCGTCGGGCACGTGCTCGGAGCGGACGCTGACCACGGCCGTGGCGGCCGGGAGGATCTCGCGCAGGGCGACCCAGTCGGTCTCACCCACCAGCCCCTGGAACGGCCGGCGCTCGAACGGCGCCGGCTTGCGTCGGGACTGCCCGGATGCGGTGTCGGTGCCGCGCTGACGACGAGATGCCTTGCCCATGCGAGCACCCTAACGGGGTGGGGTCAGGTGGCCCGGCGGCGGCTCGGCCCGCCGAGGGTGGCCCACACGACGTTGCCGGTGCGGTCCTCCGTGACGCCCCACTCGTGGGCGATCGACCGCACGATGCGCAGCCCCCGGCCCGAGGAGAGCCACACGGTGCGCGGCGCCGGCCGCGGGATGCTCTCGCCACCGCCGTCGGTCACCTCGACCTCGACGACGTCGCCGCGGATCTTCCAGCGCACCCGGATCGTGCCGTCGGACAGCGGGCGGGCGTGCCGCACCGCGTTGGTCAGCAGCTCGGAGGCGACCATCTCGGCCTCGTCGACGATCTGCTCGGGCAGGTCGCGGGTCTGCAGGTCGTTGACGACCTCGCGCCGGACCTTGCCGACCGAGGCGGGCTCGTGCGGGGCGCGCAGGGAGCAGATGATGCTGTCGACGCCGGGCCCGGGGTTCTCGGTGACGATGAGGCCGGTCTCGCCGGTGCGGTGGCTGCCGCCCTCGTACTGGCTGTCGTCGTGGTCGAAGTTCGAGGTCACGCGGTTAACCTAGCCGGATCGGGCCACCTGGCGAAGCACGTGGCCCGGACGGTTGGTGATGATCACGTCGACACCGAGCTCGAGGCAGCGGTCGACGTCCTCGTGGTGGTCGACGGTCCAGACGTAGACCTGGTGCCCGCGACGCTGGAAGGCCTTGACCGCCTTGGGCCGGCGCAGCATCCGCACGTCGAGCCCGACCGCGCCCACACCCTTGGGCAGGATGCCGTCCCACGTGAGGGCCGGCATCGTCGCGTCGATGAGGTAGACCAGCGGCAGGCGGGGCGCCAGCTTGTGGGCCCGTTGCAGCGCCCGGGTCGAGAACGACATCATCCGCACCTGCGGCCGTCCGGGCTGGTCGCCGTCGGCGAGGTCGAACGCACGCAGTACCTGCACGAGCGTCTTCTCGACATCGCTGCCGTGCCGGGTCGGGTGCTTGGTCTCGATGAGGGTGACGACCTCCTGGTGCGTGTCGACCAGGGTGTCGAGCAGGCGGCGCAGGGTCAGCAGGTGCCCGCGCTCGGGGTCGGACTCCGGTGACTCGGTGTCGCCGGGGCGGTCGGCGAGCTTCCAGGAGGCCCAGTCGAACTCCTCGAGGGTGGCCAGCTCGAGCGCGGAGACCACCCCGGCGCCGTTCGAGGTGCGGTTCACCCGCCGGTCGTGCACGCACACGAGGTGGTGGTCGGCGGTCAGCCGCACGTCGCACTCCACGCCGTCGGACCCGTAGTGGAACGCCTTGCGGTAGGCGCGCAGGGTGTGCTCGGGCTCCTCGTCACTCGCGCCGCGGTGGGCGATGACGAGCGGACGGCCCACCACCGCAGGGCTGCGCGGCGCCGCCCGCTTCTCGAGGTCCACGCTTGAATCCTCACACGTTCGGCCCCTCTACCGTTGGACCATCGTGAGCCTCCCGCCCTTTCAGCACCTCGTCGACGAGCACTGGCGCGACGTCGCCCGTCTCGCGCACGCCCTCGCGCCCGGCCACGGCGACGACGTCGCCCAGCAGGCGTGGACCCAGGCGCTGGCGGCCTATCCCCGGCTCACCCACGCGCGCAACCTGCGCTCGTGGCTGCTCACGATCACCCACCGGTGCGCGATGGACCACCACCGCGCCGCCCGCCGCACCACACCGCACGAGGACCCGTCCCTGCTCGCGGAGGCGCCGACGCTTCCCCCGCCCGAGGCGCCCGACGGCGACCTGTGGGCGCGGGTCGCCGGGTTGCCGCCACGGCAGCGGGATGCCGTCGTGCTCCGTTTCGTCGGCGACCTCGACCACCGCGCCGTCGCGGCGGCCCTCGGCACCTCACCGGGCATGAGCCGCCGCCTCGTCAGCGACGCGATCGCCACCCTCCGCCTCGAGATCAGGGACCAGTCATGACCAACCCCTTCACCACCTTCGACCCGCCGCTCGCCGGCCCTCCCGTACTCGACCCGACCGACGTCTCGTACGTGCTCGAGGACACCGACGTGGGGCGGCTGCTCATCGCGGTGACCGCCGCGGGTGCGGTCGTCACCTGCGCCTACGCGCCGGACACGGCATCCGAGGACCGCCTGTTGTCGCGGCTCGCGGCCGGCGTCAGCCCGCGGGTGCTGCGCCACCCGGCACCGACGGATGCCGCCCGGCGCGCCCTCGCTGCGTACCTCTCCGGCGCGACCCGGTCGGTCGAGGTGCGGGCCGACCTCGCCCTGGCCTCCCCCTTCCAGCGCGAGGTGCTCACCGGGCTCGCGGCCCGGGTGGGCTACGGGGAACGTACGACGTATGCCGTGCTGGCCTCGGCCGTCGAGCACCCCGGTGCCGCCCGCGCCGTCGGCACCGCGCTGGGCGCGAACCCGCTGTGCATCGTGCTGCCCTGCCACCGGGTGCTGCCCGCGGCCGGCGGGGTCGGCGGGTATGCCGGCGGGCCGGCCGCCAAGGAGCACCTGCTGGCGCTCGAGGCGGCGCACGCGGCCTGAGCCGCTCGACCCCCTCGTTCGGCCCATGTCAGGGTGCAGGTGGAAGTGGGATCATCACGCGATGACACCGCGCCGAGGAAGAGCGGCACGTCGAGCCCTGGTGGGTCTCGTCGCGGTGGCGGC
Organism: uncultured Actinomycetota bacterium; assembly: GCA_963695175.1. Classification (GTDB taxonomy): domain Bacteria; phylum Actinomycetota; class Actinomycetes; order Actinomycetales; family Dermatophilaceae; genus Fodinibacter. The sequence goes on along the minus strand of CAVOGG010000004.1, from coordinate 532,568 downwards.
GACGGCCGTGGGGTTGGCCTGGCCGGCGCAGGCAACCACGACGGCGACCTACAGCGTGTTGACGTGGAACGTGGCCGGCTGGGCCATGCACCGAGGCTCCACGACCGACGGCCTCGTGACCACGATCAGCAGCTCGATCCAGGACTCCGGGGCGCAGCTGGTGGCGCTCAACGAGGTCTGCGAGGACCAGTACCGGGCGCTGGTGGCGAGCCTGCGAGCAGCCGGCTGGCCCGATGACCCCAGCAACTTCGCGCGGTTCGAACCGCACGGCCCCGACTACTGCGGCGGCCAGGCGTTCGGGGTCGCGATCTTCAGCACGGCGCCGCTGGGGGCTGCGAGCCGGTACGTCCTCTCCTCGGACGGCACCCCGGAGGGGCGCCGGCTCCTGTGTGCTCCCCTGGCGTCGCGTGTGCACCTGCGCTTCTGCACGAGCCACGTCACGTGGGTGAACGACGTCGTCAACGGCCAGCGGGCCACCGCGACCCAGCTCAACGAGGTGCTCAACAGGCTGGAGTCGTTCAACGCCGCCGGTGACACCGTCCTGCTCGCGGGCGACCTCAACGCTCAGCCGCAGTTCCAGCGCCTCAACGCGTGGTACTCCTCAGCCGTCGCCACCGCCCAGAACGCGTCCAACACCGGCGCCTACCGAGAGCTCGACGACACGGACCCGCGGTGTCCCGGGTACGGCGAGACGACGACGCCGGGGACCCGTGGGGGGCTGTGTGGCCAGTCGCCGAAGATCGACATGATCTTCGTGCGCGCCAACCGCATCGTCGGCTCCTACTCGGCGGACTCCCTGGCCATTCCGTCGTGCGGCGCCATCCCGTGCTCCGACCACCGGATGCTGTTCGGCACCGTCCGGGTCTCCGTGGGCTGAGGTCCACGTCGGCCTAGGGTGAGGTCCCCCGTCCGGCCAGCGAAGGAGCCACCCGTCATGGACATGCGCCTCGAGCTCGTGCCGCTGCCGTCGAGCGACGTCGACGCGAGCAAGGAGTTCTACGTCGAGCGGGTGGGGTTCACCCTCGACCACGACGTCGAGCCGGGCAACGGCATGCGCATCGTCCAGCTGACCCCGCCGGGCTCGGACTGCTCGGTGGTCATCGGGGTCGGCATCGGGGACCCCGCGGCGCCACCGGTCACCGGGCTGCACCTGGTCGTCGACGACATCGAGGCGGCGCGGGCCGAGCTGCTCGGGCGCGGCGTCGACGTGTCACGCGTCGACGACATGGGCGGGGTGAAGTACGCGTACTTCACCGACCCGGACGGCAACTCGTGGGCGCTGCAGGAGATCCCGGGGCGTGGCGGACGGGTGTTCGACCACGTCGACCTCACCGGTGCGCGGTTCGAGCACGTCGACCTGACCGATGCCCGCTTCGCGTCGGTCGACCTCACCGGCGCCGAGTTCCGGTCGGTCGACATCAAGAACGTGGCCCTGCGCGGCGTCGAGATCGGCCACGTCGTCATCACCGGCGAGATCCTCGACGTCACCGTCAACGGCGTCGACATCGGCCCCCTCGTCGAGGCCGAGCTCGACCGGCGCGACCCCGACCGACCCAGGATGCGGCCCACGGACCCGGCCGGGTTCCGCGAGGCCTGGGACGTCGTCGAGCGGCGGTGGGCCGTGACCGTCGAGCGGGCGCGCCGGCTGCCGGCCGACCTGCTGCACGAGTCGGTCGACGGTGAGTGGTCGTTCATCGAGACGCTGCGCCACCTGGCCTTCGCCACCGACGCGTGGGTGCGCCGCGGCATCCTCGGCGACCCCGCGCCCTGGCATCCGCTCGACCTGCCGTGGGACCAGATGCCCGACACGCCGGACGTCCCGCGCGACCGGGAGGTGAGGCCGTCGCTCGACGAGGCGCTCACCCTGCGGCACGACCGGATGGCGACCGTGCGCACCGTGGTCGACGGCCTCACCGACGCGTCGCTCGCGGCCGACACCACGCCGGTCGACGCCCCGGGCTGGCCCCCGCCGCGCAGCTTCCCGGTGCGCGACTGCCTGCTCGTCGTGCTCAACGAGGAGTGGGAGCACCGCGAGTACGCCGAGCGAGACCTGGCCGTGCTCGAGGAGCGCCTCGCTCAGCGGTAGAAGCCGTACCGGGCCAGCGGGTGCAGCAGCTCGCGCTCCTCGTAGGCGAGGTGCGACAGCAGCGTGTCGGTGAGCACGTCGACCACGTGCTGCAGCCGCCCGAGGGCCCCGGGCTCGTCACCCACCAGCGCCACGAGCGCCCGGTCGACGTCGTCGAGCACGTCGTGGATCACCTCGTGCTCCTCCTCGAGGCGGTCGATGACCGGCACCGCGTCGGGGTCGCTGGAGCGCAGGTGGGGGAAGATCCCGGAGTCCTCGAGGCCGTGGTGCCCGGTCACCAGCCGGCAGTACGACTCGCAGTAGGCGCCGAGGGTCCAGTTGTTCTGGCGCATCGTCATCGCGTTGACCGCCGAGCGGGCTGCGCCCACCGTGAGGTGGCCCCGCACCACCTGCTCGACGACGTCGCGCACCTGGGTCAGCTCGGCGCGCAGGTGGTCGTGCACGTCCTTGAGGTGCTGCGGCACCGCCAGCTGGGCCGGCCGGTAGGCCGCCTGCTCGGCCGGGCCGGGCCGCACCGGGTAGGTCGGTCGGCTGGCCTCGTCCCACGGCAGGATGCCGGTGAGCCGGGTGCCGTCGTCGGGTGTCGGTGTGACGGTGGGCCGGTTCGACGCGGATCCGCCTGCAGCAGAGGCACTCTCGCGAACCTGCTCCACCACGCGCTCGGGTGACGGCGCAGCGGGAGACGACGGCACGGCATCCGGCTCGGGCTCGGTCGCCCGGCGCTCCCGTTCGGTGGCGACGAGGTCGCGAACCATCGGCGCGACCTCCTCGCCGAAGCGCCGCACGTCGTCCACGTCGTCGGTGGCCAGGATGTAGGTCGCCATCCCCTGTTCGAGGGTCAGGGCCGCGAGCTGCTCTGCCCAGTCGGTCGGCCGGCCTCGCAGGAACCCGCCCGCCGAGCCGAACGACCCCGACACGTTGTAGAGCCGTCGCACGGCCTCCGGGGCGCGCCCGGCCGCCACCGCAGCCTCGTCGATCCGCGCGTTCATCGGCCCGAGGGTGTCGGGGGGTGCGTAGCCCTGGCTCGGCAGCCAGCCGTCGGCGAGCCGCCCGGTGAGCCGCAGCATCCGCGGCTTCAACGCGCCGACCCAGACCGCCACCGGGTGCGCCGGTGCCGGCCCGGAGTGGAGCCCGACCGCCCGGTGGTGCGCGCCGTCGAGCCGGACGCTGCCCTCGCCCACCCACATCGCGCGGATGACGCCGATGGCCTCCTCGAGCGCCTCGACCGCCTCACCCGGGGTGAGACGCACCCCGCCGGCGGCCTCGATGGCGTCCCAGAAGGCACCCGTCCCGATGCCGAGCTCGACCCGGCCGCCGCTCAGCACGTCGAGCGACGCGACCGACTGGGCGAGCACGACGGGGTTGCGCAGCGGCAGGTTCGCCACGTTGAGCGCGACCCGCACCGTCGAGGTGCGCGCCGCGATCACCGACAGCAGGGTCCACGCGTCGAGGTGGCGCGCCTGGTACGGGTGGTCCTGCACGGTGACGAGGTCGAGCCCGCTGACCTCCGCGACCGCAGCCAGCTCGAGCACCCGGCGCGCCGCCGCCGCATCGGGCGACGGGAAGAGCCCGAACTCGAGCTCGTGGCCGTAGTCGGTCATCCGCGGGCGCCGTCGCCGTCGCGCGGGAGGCGGCCGGACCCGGCGTACCCGCCCAGCAGCTCGGCCATCGCGAGGTGCGGCTTGGCCTCGGCGTGCCGCCCCTGGCGCTGCAGGGTGCGGCCGAGCAGCAGGTTGGCGTAGGCGTCGTCGGGCACGTCGGCGAGGATCGCACGGGTCACCCGCTCGGCGCGACCCAGCTGCGCGGAGTGGAAGTAGGCCCGCGCGAGGAGCAGCCGCAGCTCGGTGGTGCCGTGCAGCGGCGGCTCGAGCGCGCTCTCGTCGACGAGCGTGGCGAGCGCCTCGGCAGCGGCCTGGTACTCACCGTGCTCGAACAGCCCGCGGGCGCGTTCGTAGCGCCCCGCCATGTCGGAGCCGGGGGTGGTCATGGGCTCCACAACACCACATCCCCGCGCGCGATTCCGGATGCCGCCCGCCTCACTGGGGCAGGCCGCTGATCGCCTTCTCGATGGCCGCGATCTCGGCGTCGGGCAGCGACGGCGGCCCGACGATCTCCGACCAGGCGGTGACGACCGTCTCGTCGTAGACGTGGCCGTGACCGGCGGGCACGCCGTTCGCGTTGAACTGGTCGACCGTCGCCTGCCACCCGGCCACGACGGGCCACGCGACCACCGCCGGGCTGACGTCCGGGCCGCGGGGGTCGAGCCACGCGGCGTGGTCGGCCGTCCACGCGACGATCGGGTCCGAGGCGTGGGTGAGGTAGATGATCGGGTTGTCCGTCTGCCAGGTCAGGGTCTGGTCGGTGAGGTCGGCGTCGGTGGTGGCGACCCGCACCAGGGCCCCGTCGCCGTAGATCGGCTTCCAGGCCGGCGAGCCCGCGGCACGGCCCGCCACCACCTTCTGCCAGGTGGCGTCGAAGCTCGGCGGGCCGACCAGCAGGGCGCCGTCGGTCGTCGTCGACATGTCCTCGACGCTGGTGAAGGCGTTGTCGGTGGAGAAGGCGCCCAGGCTCTCGCCGTAGACGTAGAGGTCCGGTCGCTGGTCGGCCGGCATCGCGTCGAGCTCGACCCGCACCGCCGTCAGCAGCTCCTCGGCGTTGGTCGCGGCGCGGCTGCGGTCGACGAGGAAGGACAGCCAGCTCGGCAGGTAGGAGTACTGGGTCGACACGGTGGCGACGTCGCCGTGGGTCGCGTAGTCGAGCGCATCGGCCACCTTGGGGTCGATCCAGCCACTGCCCGTGGTGCCCGCGACGGCGATGGCGCCCCGCTGGAACCCGCCGAGACGGCGCAGCTCCTCGACCGCGATCTGCGCTCGCTCGGCGGCGGTCGGGGCCGTCTCCAGGCCGACGAAGGCCCGCACGGGCTCGACGGCCGCCGGGTCACCCACCACCGCCGCGATCTCGCCGGCCGTGGGGCCCGACGCGACGAACGCCCGGCCCTCGCGACCGATGCTCTCCCAGCTGACTCCCGACGTCGGCCCACCGGTACGGGTCGCGACCTGCGGGTTGACCACTCCCGGCTTGTCGTCCTTGTTGTTGCTCGCGAAGATCGAGTCCGCGGCGGAGATGAGGTTCCCGATGAGCAGGCCGGAGAACACGAGGTAGGTCACGACCACGGTGATGACGATGGCCAACAGCCAGGCCACCCGCACCGGCAGCAACCGCCCGAGCGGGCGGAACACGGCGCGGCCGAGGGCCTTGACCGCCCGACCGATGCCCAGGAGCAGGGCGGCGACGAGCAGGCCGAGCAACGGCGCAACCAGCCAGACCAGTGGCACCGAGGTGTCCATGCCGAGCAGCTCGCGCTGGTCGGACTGCCACCGCCAGCCGAGCCACCCGCCCACGAGCAGCACGACCACGGCCAGGGCTGCGAGGGCCTTCCACGCGACCGACCGCGCCCGGTCGGGCAGGTTCGGCAGCCGCAGGGCCCGGTAGGCCCAGCCGGCGAACGCGCCCAGCCCGTAGCCGGTGACGACGCACAGCCCGGTGACCAGCGACTGGAGGAACCAGGCCCGTGGCACGAGCGAGGGCGTCACGCTCATCGCCCCGAAGGTGAGGCCGAGCACTGCACCGGTGAGCGACAACCGCCCGAGGCGGCGGCGCCGCCGAGGCTCGGATGCCGCCGTCACGTCATCCGACGTCACGTCCTCGTGGATCGCGGTTGCGGTCATCTCAGGTCCTCCAGGGTCGGTGCCACCGGACAGTCAAGCAGTACGGTTGCCCCGCAGAGCGACACCGCGCGGCGTGGGCCTGGAGCCGTTGGCCGTGCGCACAGTGTGGGATGGAGTCGCGGGTGACCCATCGGCCTGACGCACCGGGGCCCCTCTCGCAACTCCTGCCCCGTTCGGGGGAGGATCGGGGGGTCATGACCGCCGACGAGCGACCCCCGCAGGCGGCGCCGCGTACCCCGCGGCGCCGGGTGGCCGACGTCGGCCGCGGCGTCGGTCGGGGCGGGCGCGCCGGTGTCCGCCTGCTCGGTCGCGGAGGTGCGGCGCTCGGGCGGCGGTTCCGCAGCTTCGCCGACGCCGATGGCGCCGCCGACACCGGACTCGCGCGCCTCACCGAGCTGCACGCGGTCAACGTCGCCGGGGATGCCGCGCTCACCGTCTCGCTCGCCGGTACCGTCTTCGCGCTGCCGACCGACGAGGCGCGTGGCCGGGTCGCCCTGTTCCTGGTGCTCACCATGGCGCCGTTCGTGCTGCTGGCGCCGCTCATCGGCCCGCTGCTCGACCGGTTCCGGCACGGGCGGCGCTGGGCGCTCGGCACGACGCTGGCGACGCGGGCGTTCCTGGCCTGGGTGCTCGCGACGGCGGTCGTCGAGGACAGTGCCTGGCTGTTCCCCGCCGCGCTGGGCTGCCTGGTCGCGAGTCGCTCGTACGCCGTGGCCCGTGCGGCGGCCGTGCCGCGCCTGCTGCCCCGGGACATCTCCCTGGTCACGGCGAACTCGCGCCTCAACATCGCCGGCCTGATCGGGATGCTGGCCGGCGGCGGGCTGGCCGGCGCCCTGTCGCGGATCGGCCCGGACTGGTCGCTGCGGTTGGCGTTCGGCGTCTACGTCGCCGCCACCGTGCTCGCGATCCGGCTGCCCGCCCGGGTCGACTCGACGGCCGGCGAGCTCGACCTCGACGGCACACCCGCCGGCGCGGACGCGCTGGCCCTGCCCTCCGCCGGCCGGGGTGCCCGCCGGCTGCGGGCCCTGCCGCCCTCGGTGCGGTACGTGCTGTGGCTGACGACCGGGGCCCGGCTGTTGTCCGGCTTCCTCACCCTCTTCCTCGCGTTCCTCATGCGAGAGCACCCGCTGCCCGGCTGGTCCGGCCCGGCCGTGCTGGCCATGGTCGCGGCGGCCGCCGGTATCGGCAACGCCCTGGGCTCCGTGGTGGGCAACCGGCGCCACAGCCCTGCGCCCGAGCGGCTCGCCACGGCCGTCGCCGGGGTGGCGGTTCTCGCCGCGCTGCTCACGGCGGTGTTCTACTCGCTGCCCACCCTGGTGCTGCTCGGGCTGGCCACCGGGCTGTTCGGCCAGCTCGCCAAGCTCAGCCTCGACGCGCTCATCCAGCGCGACGTCGACGACCACGTGCGCGCTCGGGTCTTCTCGTGGTGCGAGACCATCCTGCAGGCGTTCTGGGTCGTCGGCGGCGCCATCGGCATCACCCTGCCGCTGCTGCCCGTGCTCGGGTTCGCCATCGTCACGGCCGTCGTCGTGCTGGCCTGCCTGGTGGCCCTGCGGTCCCGACGCGTTCAGTGACGAGCGAGGGTGTCCAGGTCGACGGTCAGGCAGGCGGTGCCACGGCCGGAGAGGGCGCGGTCGTACTCGCGTGGGTAGTCGACCCGGCCGTCGGCGGCGACGCTGAACTCGAGCACGGCGCTGGGCCGGTGGCCGAGACGGATCTCGTACGCCGTGCCGGGCGGCATCCGCACGGTCCGCCTCCGGGTTCCGATCGGCTCGTGGCAGCCACCCCACATCGGCAGCAGTGGGCGGGGCGAGCCTTTCGGGTTCAGCGTCACCGGCACCCCCACGACGTGCAACGTGCTCGTGCCACGACCGCCCAGCAGGTGGTCGTGCTCGGCGTCGAAGTCGACCGTGCCCTCGGGGGTGACCCGGAACGCGACGTCACAGGCCCGGTCGCGGGTCTGCTGGAACGGGTACTCGCCGGGGTCGAGCTGCACCACGGCGCCGCCGGGCGCCGAGCCGTCGACGAAGCGGTCGAGCTGGCCCGGGATCCAGAACCACGAATAGGTCAGGTGGGACGTGTCGATCCGGATCTCAGGCATGGGCGGTCCTCGCTGTGCTGGCCCCGCCTCAGGGATGGGCGAGACCTTCACCCTCAGGAGCACCACCGGGCCGTGGTGATACCTGCGCCCGACGGCCGTGTCGGGGGTTGAATTTAGGCTCGATGCTCAGCGCGCTGGTGGGCTTCGCCATCGCCCGCCGGCTCGGGCGGGAGACCGTCGCCACCATGACCGGCCCGCGCCTGGCCAGGGTCGAGGACGTCATGCGCCACCAGGGCGTCGCGGCGGTGGTCGTGGCCCGGCTGACACCGGTGCTGCCGTTCACGATCGTCAACTACGGGTCGGGCGTGAGCGCGGTCTCGCTGCGCGACTACCTGGTTGGCACCGCCGTCGGCATCGTGCCGGGCACGGTCGGGTATGCGGCCGTCGGTGCCTCGGCGCGCTGGTCGTCGGGCGACGGATGGCACGCCGGTCGGCGTCGTGAAGCCGGAGCCCGAGGCCGGAGCCGTGAGGGCGGCGGCTCAGGCGTCGCGGTAGCGGCGGGCCCGAAGAGCGGCCGCCGCCACGGCATCCCGGTTCGCCGGTTTCGCGCCCCGGGTCCAGTCGGACTCGTCGACGGCGTACATCACACCGTAGGCCGCTGTGTCGCGCTGGGTGCGCCAGCCCTGCGCGAGCGGGCCGAGGTCGACCGTGTCGTAACCGATCTCGTCGAGCGCCACCCGCACGACCTCCTTGGCCTCGGCGTCGTCGCCCGCGATGGCGAGCGCGCTGCGGTCGTCGGCCCCGCTGGGCCGGGCCAGGACGGCCAGATGCTGCACGAAGATGTTGTTGAAACCCTTGACCACCTTGGCGTCGGGCGCGAGCGCCTGCAGCAGCTCGGAAGAAGTCGTCGACTCGTCCTCGAGCTCGGGCACCACACCGTCGCGCTGCGGGTAGTAGTTCATCGTGTCGATGACCACCTTGCCGGCCAGCGCGGCGTGCGGCAGGTCGCCCCGGGCCTTGAGCGGGACGGTCACCACGACGACGTCCCCGGCCAGGGCCGCCTCCTGCGGGGTGGCAGCCCTCGCGTGCGGGCCGAGCTCGCCGACGAGGTCTGCGAGCGTCTCCGGCCCGCGGCTGTTGCTCAGGACGACGTCGTGGCCGGCGTCGACCGCCAGTCGCGCCACGGTGCTGCCGATGTTCCCGCTTCCGATGAAACCCCAGGTCGTCATGGGGGCACCAACGCGACGGCGGGACGACGGCATTCCCGCGGGCCCGGCATCCGTCCCGACCTTCGACGAGACGCGTGATCGTGGTGGGCCGGGGGTAGGGCACCGTCATCGACCCCCAGCGAAGGAGACCCTCCGTGACCCGGTTCGGCTTCACCCTCATGACCGAGCAGAACGGCCCCCGCGAGCTCGTCGACGCTGCGGTACGCGCCGAGGACGCCGGCTTCGACCTGCTCGTCTCGAGCGACCACTACTCCCCCTGGCTCACTGAACAGGGACACGCGCCGTACGCGTGGACGGTGCTCGGGGCGGTCGCCCACGCGACGAGCCGGGTCGACCTGATGACCTATGTGACCTGCCCGACGATGCGCTACCACCCAGCGGTCGTGGCGCAGAAGGCCGCGACCCTGCAGGTGCTCGCGCAGGGCCGGTTCACGCTGGGTCTGGGCAGCGGCGAGAACCTGAACGAGCACGTGGTGGGCGCCGGTTGGCCCGGGGTCGCGACCCGGCAGGAGATGCTCGTCGAGGCGATCCGGGTCATCCGCGAGCTGCACACCGGCGAGCTGGTGACCTTCCGCGGTGAGCACTTCGACGTCGACTCGGCCCGCATCTGGGACGTGCCCGAGCAGGGAGTCGACCTCGCGGTGGCGGTCAGCGGTGACGAGGGCCTCGAGCAGCTGGCCCCGCTGGCCGACCACCTCATCGCCGTGCAGCCCGACAAGGACCTCATCGACGGCTGGAACGCGGTGTCGGCCCGGGCGATCGGGTCGGGCTCTCGTGGTGTCGGGCAGATCCCGATCTGCTGGGACCCATCCGAGGAGGCGGCCGTCACCCGGGCCCACGAGCAGTTCCGCTGGTTCGCCGGCGGCTGGAAGGTCAACGCCGACCTGCCGACCCCGATGGGTTTCGCCGGCGCCAGCCAGTTCGTGCGGCCCGAGGACGTGGCGACGTCGATACCGTGCGGGCCCGACCTGGATGCCGTCGTCGAGGCGGTGCGCCCGTGGTGGGAGGCGGGCTTCACCGACGTCGCGCTGGTGCAGGTGGGCGGCGAGCACCAGCAGGCGTTCCTCGAGCAGGCCGCCGGTCCGCTGCTCGAGAAGCTCCGCAAAGCGTCCGCGGCCTGATCCGTCGAGAGTAGAGAACACGCCGCGTGCGGCCGAGGTCACGCGGCGTGTTCTCTACGGTCGACCTCTGCGCAGACGCTGGGTGCCGGTCACGACGGCGACGACGACCGCACCCACGACGAGGCCGATGACGGCCGAGGCGAGGGTGTTCACGCACCAGCCGAGCGCCCCTCCGCCGACGGCCTCCTCGGCGTGGTGCACCCAGTCGTAGAGGGTGTGCCAGCCGAGCTCGTCGACCCCCACGAGCAGGATGTGGCCGCCGACCCAGAGCATCGCGACGATGCCGATCGTCGACAGTGCCGAGAGCAGCTTGGGCATCGCGGCGACCAGGCCCCGACCGACGGTGCGCGCTGCGCCGGACTCGCGCCCCGCGAGGTGCAGGCCGACGTCGTCCATCTTCACGATGAGGCCCACCACGCCGTACACCAGCACGGTGATGCCGATCGCCACGAGCACCAGGATGATCGCTCGCGACAGGAACGGCTCGTCCTCGACCTCGTTGAGCGCGATGACCATGATCTCGGCCGACAGGATGAAGTCGGTGCGGATGGCGCTGGTCACCATCGTCTTCTCGTGGTCGTCGTCCACGGCGGCGGCAGGGGTCTCGTGCTCCTCGTGGCCGGCGAGCTTCTCCCAGATCTTCTCGGCGCCCTCGTAGCAGAGGTAGGTGCCTCCCACCATGAGGATCGGGGTGAGCACCCACGGGATGAACTGGCTGAGCACCAGGGCCGCCGGGGTGATGATGAGCAGCTTGTTGCGCAGCGAGCCGACCGCGATGCGCTTGATGATCGGCAGCTCGCGGTCGGGGGTGAAGCCCTGCACGTACCGCGGGGTGACGGCGGTGTCGTCGACGACCACCCCGGCCGCCTTCGCGCTGGCCCGGCCCGCGGCTGCGGCGACGTCGTCGACGGAGGCCGCGGCCAGCTTGGCCATCGCCACGACGTCGTCGAGCAGGGCGACCAGTCCGCCGGCCATGGGGGCCTCTCCTGTCGTCGGTCGGGAGACCTAGGGTAGGGCGTCGCGCCGGGCCGCGAGCAGGGCCCGCTCCGCAGGGTTCGCCGTGAGCCCGATCGCCCGGTCGTAGGCGGCGACCGCCTCCGGGTTCCGCCCCAGCCGGCGCAGCAGGTCGGCCCGGGTCGCGTGGTACGGGTGGTAGGTGTCGAGGTCGAGACCGTCGACGACCACCAGGGCGGATGCCGGGCCCTCCACCTCTGCGAGCGCCACGGCCCGGTTGAGCGCGACGACCCGGGTGGGTGTCACGGCGTACAGCTGGTCGTACAGGGCGAGCACCTGGCCCCAGTCGGTGTCGGCTGCCGTGGCGGCGTCGGTGTGCACCGCGTTCACCGCGGCCAACAGCTGGTAGTGACCGGGTCGGTTGCGGCGCAAGCACTCTCGCACCAGGTGGTGCCCCTCGGCGATCTTCGCGGCGTCCCACAGCGAGCGGTCCTGCTCGTCGAGCGTGACGAGCGCGCCCCCGGCATCCACCCGAGCAGCGCGACGGGCGTCGGTGAGCAGCATCAGGGCCAGAAGCCCGGCGACCTCGGGCTCGTCGGGCATCAGCTCGCGCAGCACCCGGCCGAGCCGGATGGCCTCGGCGCACAGGTCGTCGCGGATGCCGTCGTCCCCTGAGCTGGGCAGGTACCCCTCGGTGAAGACGAGGTAGACGACGGCGAGCACCCCGCGCAGCCTCCCGGGCAGCTCGTGGTCGCGCGGCACCCGGTAGGGAATGTTCGCGGCGGCGATCTTGCGCTTGGCCCGGGTGATCCGCTGCGCCATCGTGCGCTCGGGCACGAGGAAGGCGTTCGCGACCTCCGGCACGGTGAGGCCGCCGAGCAGGCGCAGGGTCAGGGCCACCTGCGCCTCGGTCGAGAGCGCCGGGTGGCAGCAGGTGAAGAGCAGTCGCAGCCGCTCGTCGGTCACCGAGGTGACCGGGGCGGCCGGGTCCTCGTGCGCGGTGAGCATCTCGGCCTCCTCGTGGCGGGCCTGTCGGGTCGACTCGCGGCGGAGCCGGTCCAGCGCCTTGTTCCGGGCGACGACGGTGAGCCAGCCGCCCGGGTTGGGCGGCACGCCCTCGATGGGCCAGCGCCGAACGGCCTCGACGAAGGCCTCCTGGGCCATCTCCTCGGCGAGGTCGAGGTCGCGGAACCGGCCGGTGAGGGAGGCGACCACCGTGCCGAACTCGGCACGGTAGACCGCCTCCACCTCACCGTGGGCCGGGCGGCTCACTCGCCCTGGAACGGGCGCACCTCGACCTTGCCCCGGCAGGCCTTCGACCCGCGCGCGGCCAGCTCGAGGGCGGCGTCGAGGTCGGGGGCCTCGATGACCCAGAAGCCGCCGATCTGCTCCTTGGACTCGCTGTACGGGCCGTCGGTGGTGACCGGCTCGTCGCCGGTTCCGTCGACGACGGTCGCGGTGCTCGGGGAGTGCAGACCGCCGGCGAACACCCAGTTGCCGCTCGCCTTGATCTCCTCGTTGAACGCGCCGGTCTCGGCGTAGGAGGCCTCGCGCTCCTTCTCGTCGGGGTAGATGTCCTCGGGCGTGGCGTCCTTGTCGTGCCACACGGACAGCAGGTACTGGGTCATCGGAGTCTCCTTCGTTCGACGGTCCGGACTCGACCGTATGCCGTGCCCTCACCCTCTCCACGAATGGTGACGCCCGGATGCGACAGGGGCAGCGATGGATCTTTCGGAACCTGACCGCGTCAGCCCTTCTCGGCGCCGGCGTTGGCGCCCTGGGTGAAGTAGCGCTGGAAGATGATGAACACCAGGGCCGTCGGGATCGTCATGAGCAACGCAGCCGCCATCGAGATGGGGAACTGGTTGCCCGAGCCGAGGCCGCCGGAGGTCAGCTGGGCCACGCCACGGGTCAGCGTGAAGAGCTTCGGGTCGTCGGTGGCGATGATGAAGTGCGGCAGCTCGTTCCACGACCCCTGGAAGGCCAGGATCGTCAGGGTGATGACTGCCGGCTTGGCCATCGGTAGCACGATCGACCAGAAGATCCGGAACGTTCCGGCCCCGTCGATCCGGGCTGCCTCCTCGACCGAGGGCGGGATCGACTCGAAGAACTGCTTCATGATGAACACCCCCGCTGCGTCGACGAGCAGCGGCACGATGAGCGCGGGGTAGGTGTTGTAGATGCCGAGGTAGTTGAGGACGAGGAACTTCGGGATGAGCAGGACGACGCCGGGCACAGCCATCACGGCCAGGATCGCCGTGAACAGGGCGTCGCGGCCGCGGTACTTCAGCCGCGCGAGCGAGTAACCGGCCAGCGAGTCCAGGAAGACGCGGCCCAGGGTGACGCACAGCGTCACGATGACCGAGTTCATGAACCACAGCGGGAAGTCGGTTTCGGCGATGCGCGCGAAGGCCGCCGTCGTGATCGGGTCAGGGACGATCCTCAGGGGGTTCGCCACGGCATCCGCGTTCGTCTTGAACGCCGTCGAGACCTGCACGACGAACGGGTAGATGTAGACCAGGGCGAAGACGAGCAGCGCCGCGTAGACGACCAGCCGCTTTCCGGGCCCGCTGCGGTCGACGACCGACCCGCCGTCGTTGGCCCGTGGGCCACCCCCCAGGGCGGTGACCTCGGCGGTGGCCGCAGCCGTCTGTACCTTGGCTTCCTCGACGCGGGTGGACGTGCGGTCGCTCATGCCTTCACCGCCTTCTTCGCTGCACGCCGCTGGGCGCGCTCGGCCTTGCGTTCACGTGCGACGTCCTTGTCGCGCAGCCAGAACCGCTGGGCGCTGGTGAGCACGAAGATGAGCATGAAGAGGAGGAACGCCATCGCGGCGCCCTCTCCCCACTGGTTCTGGTTGAACGCCACGGTGTAGGACAGGTACGCAGGAGTCAGCGTCGTCTTGGCCGGCCCACCTTGGGTCATCACGTACATCTGGTCGAACACCTGCCAGGTGCCGATCATGCCGAGTGTCACGACGAGCAGGATCGTCGGCCGCAGGTGCGGGAGGGTCACCGCCCGGAAGCGCTGCCAGCGGTTGGCGCCGTCGACCATCGCTGCCTCCTCGACCTCGGTCGGGAGGTCCTGCAGGCCGGCGATGAACATCAGCATGAAGGTGCCCGCGGTGGTCCAGATGACTTGGAGCATGATGGCGCTCATCGCGACCGACGGGCCGCTGAGCCACTCCCACAGCGACAGGCTCAGCACCTGGGTGTTCTCCAGCGCCGCCGGTGGGCGGTTGCCGTTCCACAGGCCGATCCAGTCACCGACGAGGTGGATCAGGCCGCGCGGGTCGGAGAACCAGGTTGGCCCGTCGATGCCGAAGACCGACAGGAACTGGTTGATCGCCCCCGTTCCGGTGAACAGGAACAGGAAGATGAGCGAGATCGCGACCGACGACACCACCGACGGGAAGTAGAACGCGGTGCGGAAGAACGAGCGGCCCTTGAGGAAGCGCTGGTTGACGATGACGGCCAGGCTCAGGGCGAGCACCGTCTGCAACGGCACCACGCCGATCACGTAGTAGAACGTGTTGCGCAGCGAGATCATGAAGTCCTGGCGCGACAGGCCGGGCTCGGTCAGCAGGGCGGCGTAGTTCTGCGCGCCGACGAGGTTCACCCGCGAGGAGAAGGGGTTGCCGCGACCGTTCCAGTCGCTGAACGAGACCCACAGGGCCATCGCGATCGGGATGGCCAGGAAGAGTCCCAGCACGACAAGCGTCGGGGTGACGAAGAGCCACCCCGCCACGGACTGGCGCTGGCCCTCGCCACGTCGACCCCGCCGCGGGGCCCGGCTGGTGCCTGGCCCCGCGGCCGCCTGGGTGGTGCTCACTTCTTGAGCGCCGCGCTGGCGTTGGTGTCGAAGCCCTCGAGCACCTGCGGGATGTTGGCCCCGGCGAAGCCCTCGAGCTTGGAGTTCAGGTCGGCGACGACCTGCTCCATGCCCGCGGCGTTGATCGGGCCGTGGCCGTACTCGCCGCCAGCGATGAAGGGGGCATCCTCGGGGAACTTGGTCTTGTACTGCTCGGCGGCCGACTGCCGGCTCGGCATGACGCCGAAGGCGTCGGCGAACGCCATCTGCTGGTCGACGGTGCTGAGCGACTTCACGAGGTCCACGGCCTGGGCCTGGGCCTTGGAGTCAGCGGCGACGCCCCAGCACTGGGTGAACTGCAGGGTGCCCTTCCCCTTCGGGCCGGCGGGCAGCTCGACGGTCTTGTACTTCAGCTTCGGGTAGTCGTTCTTCGCGGCACCCTTGATCCAGTTGCCCTCGATCGTCATCGCGGACTTCTCGGTGCCGAACGCCTCGCCGCCCCAGCCGGAGTCGAGCTCGTTGGACATCTTGAAGTTGCCGGCCTTGACGTTCTTCTGCACCCACTCCAGGGCCTGGGTGACCTCCGGGCTGTTCGCTGACGGAGCAGAGCCGTCCTCCTTGAGCCACCACCCGCCGTTCTGCACGACGAACGCACCGAGCCGGTCGATGCCCACTCCGATGCCCAGGCCAGCCTGGTCCTTGGTGGTGAGCTTCTTCGAGACGGCCTCCAGCTGGTCCCACGTGGTCGGGATGTCGGCGTCGGTCAGACCGGCCTTCGCCCACGAGTCGGTGTTGATCTGCAGGGCGAGGGTCGAGAAGTCCTTGGGGATGCAGTACTGCTTGCCCTCGTAGGTGAAGGTCTGGCGCAGCGACTCGTAGAAGTCGGAGTTGTCGGAGACCTGGTCGGCGTACGGGTACAGGCTGCCGTTCTTGGCGTAGTCGGCGAAGCGCGCGGCGTCCATGTAGAACACGTCGGCCGGGCTGCCGCTGGCGAACCCCTGGGCCAGCTGCTGCTGCATGTCGCTGGCCGCGGTGACCGTGACGGTGTTTCCGGTCTTCTTCGCCCAGGCGTCGGCCGCGGCCTTGACCGCAGCGGTCTCGGCGTCACCGGAGCTCGCGATGAGCATCTTCAGGGCGGCAGGCCCCTTGGCGGAGGCTGGTGGCTTGCTGGCGCTGCTGTCCTCGAAGCCACCTCCACCTCCGCAGCCCGAGGCGAACAGGGTGCCGCCGAGGACGAGGGCGAGGGTCGCGGTGCGGCGAGTGCGGTTCATGAGGACTCCTTTGTCGGTCATGGCGGGTGCTTCCACGGGGACGGTGCGGGCCGGGGGGCCGGGTCGAGTCGGGGTGACAGCGGGTCTGGAGGGGCCCGGGCGCGGTCTTGGGATCGTCGAGGCCGCGTCCCCTCCCGCGGACATCGCCGCCCCCTCCGAGACCATCGCCGCCCCCTTCGCGCGTGGATCGTGCTCCCCGGGCCTACCCCTGATTCGAAGGGTCAAACGGACACGCAGGCACGCCGCTGCCCGCCGAAAAGATGTCGGTTGGTAAACCCCCGGTCCGGCTGGGCCCGTTGTTACCGTCGAGCCGTCCCCGGGGGGTGACCCCCTTCTCGGGACTGGTCCGACAGTGGCGCCACCCTCTTCCTGGACAGGACGGGACATGGCCCACGCCACCGCTGCCGTGATCGCCACCGACGACCGCCGCCGACGCGGCGAGCTCGACGAGACCATCGACGCCCTGGCCGACCAGCTGGCCGGCACCGACGACGACGCCGAGCGTGCCGTGCTGACCGAGCGGCTGGTGCTGGCCGCCCTCCCGCTGGCCGACTCGGTCGCGCTGCGCTACCACGGGCGCGGCATCGAGACCGAGGACCTGGTGCAGGTGGCCCGCACCGCGCTGGTCAAGGCCGTGCGCCGCTACCGGCCAGGAGTAGGGGCCGGGTTCGCCGCGTACGCCTCCCCGACCATCTCCGGTGAGGTCAAGCGCTGGTTCCGCGACCAGGGCTGGGCGGTACGGCCACCACGCCGGATCCAGGAGCTGCGCGCCGGGCTGGTCGTGGAGGAGGAGCGCTTGCGGCACGCGTTGCGCCGCGACCCGCACGACCAGGAGATGGCCCGCGTGCTGGACGTCACGCCAGCCGAGGTGGCCGAGGCGCGCGCCTGCTCCGCCGGCTACCACGCCACCTCGCTCGACGCCCTCACCGGCGCGGGCACCAGCCTGGCCGAGCACGTCCTGGTCGAGCCCGGTCACGCGGGCGCCTACGAGGTGCGCGACGCCCTGCGTCGTTCGATCGCGTGCCTGAGCGAGCGGCAGCGCCTCGTGCTCCACCTGCGCTTCGTCGAGGAGCTGACCCAGAGCGAGATCGGCGAGCGGATCGGCGTCAGCCAGATGCAGGTCTCGCGCATCCTGCGCGCAACCCTCGACCGGCTGCGAGCCGACCTTCGCGACGACGACCTGGCGGCCGACGGGTCCGCCGCCTGAGCGGCCGGGCCGACCCACGGCATCCGAATGCGGCCCGGTTCCCGGCCGCGGACGGTACCGTCCGCCCATGCGCCTCGTTCGCCGCATCGTCGCGGTGCTCCTCGTCCTGCTCGTGGCTGCGGCCGTCGGCGGGTACTTCTACGCCCGGCCGCTGCTCAAGACGGGTACGGGCTACGCCGCGCACAACTCCTGCGCCGTGACGCTGGTCGCCAACCGGGACGACCCGGACTCCGACCTGCCGGACAACCCGCTCGTGCCGTTCCTGACCGGGTACGTCAACGAGGCCGGGGGCTCGAGCACGTCGCAGATCCTCTTCGCGCTGTCGACCCAGAAGGCCTGGTACACCCGCGGCTTCGGGTGCACGCTGGCCGCGGAGCGCCCCAACCTGGGCGAGGCCACCAAGGTCGTGGCCGACACCAACCCGTTGACCGAGGCGCCGGCGCCCGAGCCGAACGAGCAGGTCGACGCGGCCATCGGGCGGGCCTTCGGCGACGAGCTCTCGAGTTCGGCCGCAGAGCAGCTGGGCACCCGGGGAATCGTCGTGCTGCGCGACGGCCAGCTGGTCGGTGAGCGCTACGCACCGGGCTTCGACGCGACGACGCCGCAGCTCGGCTGGTCGATGAGCAAGAGCGTGACCAGCCTGATGCTCGGCCGGTTGGTGCTCCAGGGGCGGGTCGGCCTCGAGGACACCGGGCTGCGCCCGGAGTGGACCGACGGTCGCAAGGACATCAGCGTCGACCAGCTGTTGCGGATGACGAGCGGCCTCACCTGGGACGAGAACTACGCGCTCGGCACGCCGATCACCCAGATGCTCTACGCCGAGCCGGACATGGCCGGGTACGCCGCGAGCCAGCCGCTCGCGCACCAGCCCGGCAGCTACCAGCAGTACTCCAGCGGGTCGACCAACATCCTGTGCGGCTTCCTGACCGACCTCGCCGACACCCCGGACGCCGACCTGCCGCGCCAGGAGCTCTTCGCGCCCCTCGGCCTCACCTCGGCCATCTGGGAGCCCGACTCCACCGGGACGCCGGTGTGCAGCTCGTACCTGTGGGCGACGCCGCGGGACTGGGCCTCCATCGGCGAGTTCGCCCTCAAGGACGGCGTCTGGGCCGGCGAGCGACTGCTGCCCGAGGGGTGGATGAAGCAGACCACGACGGCCACCCCCGTCGCGACCAGCGAGGAGAAGGGCTACGCCGGGGGCTGGTGGGTCAACCTCCAGGCCGACGGCACACTCGTCGACGAGACCCTGCCGGCAGACGCCTACTGGGCCAACGGGCACGACGGGCAGCGGCTGTACGTCGTGCCGTCGGCCGGGCTGGTCGTGGCCCGGCTCGGCTTCAGCCCCGAGGTCGACGCCGAGGACCTGCACACCTCGGAGCTGGTCGCCGAGCTCGTCGCCCAGGGCCCGAAGTAGGGGCGAGCCGCCTCGTCAGAGGGAGGCGGTGACGGTGGCCCGGACGGCGTCGGCGACGTCTCCGAACAGGGGCACGCAGGTGACGTCGACCGTCGCACCGGAGGTTCCCCCCGGGGCGGTGCAGACCGTCTCGACCTGTCCACCGTCGGCGTCGGGGAACGACATCGCGAACAGCACCGGGACGTTGCCGCCCGACGTGAGGGCGGCCTTCATCCCGGTGATCTGGACGAACGGAACACCGCTCTGCGCCTCCAAGGTCCACCCCGGCTGGATGGTCGCACGGGGCAGGTCGAAGCCGTCACCGACGGTGATGCCGATCGGCGCGTCCAGGCCCTCGGTGGGCAGGCCGGACGGGAAGTCGCTCGGCAGCCCGGTGGGGAGGGCGGTGGGGAGGCCTGAGGGGAAGGTCTCGCTGATCGTGTCGGCGGCCCGGTTGAAGACGTAGATGCCCCCGACGACGGCCGCGCCGAGCACGAGCACCCCGATCAGGGCGGCGATCAGGCACCCCTTGGCCACGGCGTTGCCCTGGCGCGGCGGCGGGGCGTACGGCTGGGTGCCTGGTGCGCCGTAGCCGGTCTGGGGGTACCCCGCCTGCGGGTACTCGGTCTGGGTGTATCCGGTCTGTGAGTATGTCGGCTGCTGCGGTGCGGCCATGGCCGGGATCGCCTGGGTGTTGTCGACGTCGAGGGCCTGGGTCTCGTCGACCGAGGTGGCCCACGCCGGCGGTGCCGGCGGGGCGGTGGGGTCGCTCGGCAGCGGTGCCCGGAAGTGGTCGGTCCACGCGGCGCCGTCCCAGTAGCGCTCCTGGCCATCTGGCTGCAGGTGCCATCCCGCTGGTGCCGACATGGGGCCCTCCTCCGTGGTGCCTGAGCGCAGCGTAGCGCCCGACCAGTCGCTGTCAGTCGCGTCAGTCGTCGTCGCGGCAGAGGCAGAACGGGTGGCCAGCGGGGTCGAGCATGACGCGCACGTTGTCCTGCGGCTGGTGCGTCGCGAGCGTCGCCCCGAGCGCCACCGCCTCGTCGACCGCTTCGTCGAGGTCACCGACCTGGAAGTCGAAGTGCATCATCGGGCGCTGCTGTCCGTCCTCCGGCGGCCACACCGGCGGCTGGTAGTCGGTGGCCTGCTGGAACACCACGTTGACCGGAGCGTCACGGGACGTCGCCAGCACGGTGGTGCCGGGCTCCTCGTACACCACCGGCCACCCGATCAGGTCGGAGTAGAAGCGGGCCAGGGCAGCCGGGTCGGGTGCCTCGAGCGCCGGGCCCCACCACATCCCCTTGGTTCGTGATCGCATGCCGAAAGCCTGCCCCAGCACCCCGACACCCGTCCACGCAGGTGCCTGGTCACTTGTGACCGACGGCTGCATCGATCCGCGCGGCCTTGTCGTCGGACCAGTTCGGGGGCTGGGTGATGGCGGCCCAGGCCAGCATGTTCGCGTGCGCCGAGTACATGTGCCCGTAGCCGGTCGGCACGTTTCCGGCGCCCGGCATGTCGAGCAGCACCTGCCACATGGTCACGAGCGGCACCCAGCCCATCGTCGGCGAGACGTCGGTGCCGCGCTGGCCGTCGGCGAGCCACTGCGGCCGGTCGAAGGCCAGGTCGCTGGAGAAGAACACGACCGGGTCCGAGGCGTGCTGGAGGTAGGCGACCCGGGTCGGGCCCCACGCCCCGGTGACCGGCTCGAGGGTGGAGTCCTCCGAGGTGAAGCGCACGGTGCGCCCCTTCTCATACACCGGCAGGGATGCCGGGGAGCCGGGGTCGCGGTCGGCCTCGAGGCGGCGGTGCAAATCGTTCACGAACGGCGGCCCGACCATCAGCGCCCCGTCGACCGGCTCGTTGACGATGTTGACCGAGGTGAGCACGCTCTCGACGCCCATCGAGCCGAGCGAGAGGCCGTAGAGGTAGAGGGCGGGTCGCTCGCCGGCGGGGAGGGTCGCCCAGTACCGGCGCACCGTCTCGAAGACGGTGCGGGAGGTGTCGACCACGGCCTCCTGGTCGGCGAGCACCGAGATCCAGCTCGGCAGGTAGGAGTACTGCACGCCCGCGATGGCGGTGTCCCCGTTCCAGAGGTACTCCAGCGGGTCGGTGCCCCGGCTGTCGAGGAAGCCCATGCCGGTGGTGGTGGCCACGACGAGCACCTTGCGGTCGAAGGCCTTGGTGCGCTTGAGCTCGGCGAGCACGAGGTCGGCGCGGCCCTGCACGGTGTCGGCGCTCTGCAGGCCTGCGTAGACCCGGATCGGCTCCTTCGCGCCCGGGCCGTTGACCGCCTCGAGCTGCGCGATGGTGGGGCCACCGCGCACGAAGGACCGCCCGTAGTAGCCCAGGCCCGCCCAGGCCGCGAGCGAGTGGGGGGAGCCCGAGCGCTCGGCTGCTGTCGGGACGTCGGTGCTGTGCGACCCGGTGGTGTCGCGCGGGGCGAAGATCGCGTTGGCGCCGGCGAAGAACCCGTTGACGATGACGCCGCTCCACAGGCCCCAGAAGAGCGCGACGACCAGGCCCGTGCCGAGCACGATCGCCAGCCGTGGTGGTAGCCGTCGCCCGAGCCACGAGACGGCCGTTCGCGCGAGCAGGCGCACGCCCCGCCCGGCCAGGAGGAGCAGCGTCGCGACGCCGACGGTCACGGCCACGACCACCGGCCAGATCAGCGGTGAGGTGGGCGGCATCCCGAACATCGCGCGGATCTCGTTCTGCCAGCCGACGAGACGCCAACCGTTCCAGACCGCGCCCCACATACCGACCCCGACGAGCACCCACAGCGCGACGGTGCGGGCGCGACCACGTAGGCCGGGGATGCCGAGATAGCGCCAGAGCGCGGCCGCTCCGGCCCCGAGGCCGTAGCCGACGGCGACGGTGACGCCCGACACGAGGCCCTGGAGCCAGGCCGCCCGGGGCAGGAGGGACGGGACGAGGGAGGCCGCGAAGAACCACGTCGCGGTGGTGACCCCGACGCCCGACAGCACGCGGTCGAACGGGCGCTCCGGTCGCCCGAGCGCGGGCACCAGAGGGCTCTGCCGCACGCGCAGTGCGGCGTTCTCGACGAGCGCGGCGGTCACGACGCTCCTTGTGGTGGTCAAGTGGTGCCCCCACAGGGTAGGCGTCGGTTCCGCATGAACACGCGACGTTTCGCGGATGCGGCCCCAGGTTGGGGGTGGCGTCAGGGGTTCCCCTGATGCCCGGGCGCACCTACCGTGGTCGGGTGCCGGTCGGGGATGCAGCAGGGTCCACGTCCTCGTCGGGTTCCACCGACCGGGTCCGCGCGTTGGGCGCCGAGCTGCGCCGCCTGCACGATCGCATCCGGGACGTGCTCGACCACGCTCGTGAGGGGCTCGACCCGGTGGTGGGCGCGGCTGCCCTGAGCGACGACCTGGTGCTGCGCTGCCACGCGGTGTGCGCCACGCTCGGCACGCACCACCGCGACGAGGACTCGGCGCTCTTCCCCTGGCTGCGGCACGAGCACCCCGGTCTGGAGAAGGTCATCGACCGGCTGGAGGAGGACCACGCGATGATCGGGTCGCTGTTGGCCGAGCTCGAGCGGGTGGTGCGGGAGGGCGCAGGTGGCGAAGTCGTGCTGCGGCACCTGGAGGGCGTCGACGCGATCATGGAGAGCCACTTCCGCTACGAGGAGCGCGAGCTGGGGGCCGTGCTCGACGCGACCGTCGGTGACGGGCCGGCTCTGCCCGAGCGCTTCTGGCGCGCCGGGTGAGAGGGTGGCGCCAGGAGGTGGTTCGCGTGAGTGACGTGAGCGAGCAGGTCGTCGTGACCCGCAACGAGGACGAGTCGCGGTGGGAGGCCCGGATCGGTGGCGAGCTCGCCGGGTTCGCGGCGTACCAGTTGACCGACGAGCTCGTGGTGTTCACCCACACCGAGGTCGAGCCGGCGTTCGAGGGGAAGGGTGTCGCCGGCGCGCTGGCGCGCCACGCGCTCGACGAGGTCGCGGATGAGGGCACTCGGAAGGTGATGCCGTTGTGCCCGTTCATCAAGGCGTGGATCCAGCGACACCCGGACTACGTGCCGCTCGTCTACGGAGTGTCGACGGGCACCGACGACCGCTGATCGCTCGGCACCCGAGTCGTTCGGCTGACCGACGGGGTGGAGGCGGACGACGTGCGTCCGGCCACGGTGCTCGTTACGACGGACGACCGCCGCCGTCGCGAAGGACGGCCGCAGCATAGGGCTGCGCCCCAGGCCCACGCCGCCTCTCGACGTCGCTCGTTGATGACTCGCGCCCTCGTATATCGCTGCGGTACAACCGCACTCCTCACCGCCACCAACGTCTCCGGCCAGCCGGTCTTGTCTGGGACCGCGTTCGCCAATGGTGTCGAGCCACCCTGGGTCGGCTGCGACGCGGTGGCTTGAGTCGCGTTGAGATGGCCTGAGTGGCATTGCCGTGCCCTGAGTTACGGTGTGGCGCAACCGGATGCATTGCCCATCGCTGAATCCGGGCGGGGGTTGTCGGCGGTCCCTGCTAGGACTTGGTGTCGGAAACCGCAAGGGTGAAGGGGTGTGGCGAGGGGGTGCCGTCGACGTAGGTGCGCTTGAGTCTGGTTGTAGTGCAACTGGATGCGGCCTCGCTGGCACCAACGTCGCTCAAGGGGTCTGTCAGTGGTCCTCGGTAGCATTGGCGTAGCGAAATCGCAGGGGGTGAGGGTGATGGTCAGGGGTCCGGTGGAGGTTGTGGCGGCGTGTGAAGCCGCCCTGGTCGAGCTGTCGGTGGCGCGTTCACGACCTCGGCGGTGTGCGGGTCGTTGGAGGAGTGGGCGGCGGCGGTGGGGGCTGCGCAGCGGGTGATCGATGTGGCGTCGGCGGTGCAGGACGCGGCGATCGCCCGGTTGGCGGCGATCGAGCCGGAGTTCCTCGAGGACGGCACCATCGTGCAGTCGCACCGCGCCCTGGGGCACGCGTCGTTGGATGCGCCGGCGATCCTGTCCGGGGTGCTGGCCACCACCGCGGTGCACGCCCAGCGGCGGGTGCGCACCGCGGTGCGCCTGGCCGGTGACGGCCCGGCCGGGTCCGAGAGCGAGACGGGTCTTGGTGGGTTGCACGCGGCGATGGCCTGCGGCCGGTTGGACGCCTACCGGGCCGGGGTGGTCGCCGAGGAGCTCGAGCACGCCCCCGCCCAGGTGGCCGCCAGCGTGGTCGCCGCCCTGGAGGCGCACTTCGACACCGAGGACGGCACCGCGTTGCGGCGCCGCTGCCGGCGGGTGCTGACCCGGATCAGCCCGGACCTGCTGCACCAGCGCGCCGCCCGGGCCCGCGCGGCGTGCGGGCTGCGGCGCTGGGTCGAGGAGCCCGGGGTGGACCGGTGGGAGGGCACCTTCCCCTCCGAGGACGCCGCCAAGGCCTGGGCCGCGATCGACGCCCTGGCCCACCAGTACGTGCACGACGGTGCCTGCTCGGGCATCGAAGGGGCCCGGGCCAAGGCGTTGACCGACCTGGTCGCCGGCAACGCCACCATCGACACCGTCATCACCCTCACCGTCCCAGCCACCGCAGTCCCGGCGGCAGCCCCGACCGGGCAGCCCGACGCCATCGCCGATGCTGACGCCTCGGCCGAAGCCGAAGCCGACGCCGGTCGCCGTACCTGTCGGTGTCCCCGACGCGAGAGCCGATGCCGACGCCGATGCCGCGGTGGACCCCGGGAACCACGTGGCCGAGCCGGTCGGGCCCAGCCGGGCACGGTCATCGGCGGCGACGCCCTGGTCGAGGTCACCGGACCCGGCGCCGGGGAGCCGGTCCTGGTCTCCCACCAATGGCTCACCGACAGCATGAACGCGGCCTCCGCGGTGCAGGTCGCGACCTGCCACCCGGTCACCGGCGCCCTGCTCGACGACACTGCCGCACCAGCCCCGGTCGGCCGTGCCGGCGACAGCGCGAGGGACCCGGTCGGGAGACCCCACGGTGCGGACCCGAGACCGCAGAACACGACCGCCGAGGACTCCACAGCCCAGGCGAGGCCGATCGGGGTACCGACCAACGAAGATGCAGAGGTCGCCGGCCGGGACGTGGCCGGTGCGCGGTCGCGCGGCGGCCGGGTCGGCGCCGACCGGTACCGGCCCCCGAAGCGGATGGCGAGACGGATCCGGGCCCGCGACCGGCGCTGCCGGTTCCCCGGCTGCCACGTCGCCGCCGTGTTCTGCGACCTCGACCACGTCAAGCCCTGGCCACACGGGCACACCCGCGACGACAACCTGCTCTGCCTGTGCCGACGCCACCACCGGATCAAACAACGCCCCGGCTGGACGGTCACCCTCACCGCCGACGGCGTGGCGACCTGGACCGACCCCACCGGCCGGACCCGCACCACCCACCCGGTCGACGCCCTGCGAACGGCCGTGCTGACCGGAAGCCCACGCGCCACCCCGGAAACGGAACCAAGCACCAGCGTGGCCCGCACGCTCATCCCCGACGGCCCACACAGCGAGCTCGAGTTCCACCTCGAACACCACGGCACCCTCCCACCGGCCCACCAACGAACCCGAACACCCGTCACGGCTCTGGCGCGACGACCACGGCCACCGCCACCGCACCGAACTCCTCCCCCAGACCGGCACCCTCGTCATCGACCACGACGCCTGGCCCCACAGGCGTGAACGACATCCCGCCACGTGCCCCGACACCGACCTGCCCCCGTTCTGATGCGACGTCCTCGACCGTCTCCAGCGTCGGCCGCCGCAACCGACCCACACCGGGTGACGATCTCGACCCTCGCCGATCGTCATCACGGTGAGCGCCCCCGACCGGGGCAGCGTTCGTACCATCGACATCAGACACGAAGGAGAACCGCAGATGCGCTACCTGCTGCTCATGAGCTATGCCGAACCGGCCCAAGGCGACATCCCCGAGGAGACCATCCAGGAGACCCAGGAGGCGTTCGGCGCGTACGGCCGCGCACTGGAAGGGGCCGGCGTCCTCGTCGCCGCCGAGGTGCTCACCTCCGCGGCCTCCACCACCACCCTGACCCTGCGCGGAGGATCCCTCGACGTACAGGACGGCCCGTTCGCCGAGACCAAGGAGGCCCTCGCCGGAGTCTTCGTCGTCGACGTGCCCGACCTCGACGCCGCCCTCGGCTGGGCCGAGAAGTGCCCCGGCGCGCAGTTCGGCGTCATGGAGGTGCGGGCCGCCAACACCTCGTTCGTCAACGGCGGGTGGACCGCGAGCTGCGACCTGTGACCGAGCCGCCCGAGGCGGCGGCACCCCACCACCGTGCCGCGCTGGTGCGGGCGGAGCTCGCCGCCCGCACCAGCTACGGCCGGCTTCTCGCGCTGGTCGCGGCGGGCACCCACGACATCGCCGGCGCCGAGGACGCCCTCGCCGACGCCTTCGAACGGGCCCTGCGCACCTGGCCGGTCGACGGCGTCCCCGACCGCGCGGACGCCTGGCTGCTCACCGTCGCCCGCAACCGGCAGCGCGACCGCTGGCGCTCTGCTGAGGCGACCCGCACCACCGTTCTCGACCCCGACGCACACGCCCCCGTGCACCTCGACGACGTCGACCCGGATGCCGTGCCCGACCGCCGCCTCGAGCTGATGCTCGTCTGCGCCCACCCCGCGATCTCCGTCGGCGACCGCACGCCGCTCATGCTCAACACCGTGCTCGGGTTCACCGCCCAGCAGGTCGCCCGCAGCTACGCCGTGCCCACCCGCACGATGGCGACCCGGCTGGTGCGCGCCAAGCACCGCATCCGAGACAACCGGATCCCGTTCCGGCTCCCCGACCGCTCACAGCTGCCGGAGCGGATGGATGCCGTGCTCGCCGCCGTGTACGCGGCCTACGTCATCGAGTGGTCGACCGGCCCGGGCGAGCGCGACCTGCCCCCCGAGGCGCTGCACCTGGCCGAGGTACTCGCCGAGCTCGTGCCCGCCGACGCCGAGGTGCACGGCCTCGCCGCCCTCGTCGAGCTCTCGGCCGCCCGCCGCCCGGCTCGGTTCGCCCCCGACGGCCGGTTCGTGCCGCTCGCCTCGCAGGACACCGCCCTCTGGGATGCCGACCTGATCGCCCGCGCCCATGACCACCTCCGCGCCGCCCACCCGGCCCGGGTCGTCGGGCGCTACCAGCTCGAGGCCGCCGTGCAGGCCGTGCACTGCGCGCGCCGCGAGACCGGGCGCACCGACTGGCCGACCCTGCTCGAGCTGCACCGGTCGCTCGCCGTCGTCGCCCCCAGCCTGGGCAGCGCCACGGCCCTCGCGGCCGTGACCGCGCAGGTCGAGGGACCGGCCGCCGGTCTGGCCCTGCTCGACGCCGATGCCGGGCGCACCGCGCGCTTCCAGCCCGCCTGGGCGACCCGCGCCGAGCTGCTGACCCGGCTGGGTCGACCCGCCGACGCGGCCGCCGCCTACGACCACGCCATCGCCCTGACCCACGAGACGCCCGAGCGCCGACACCTCGAGGCCAGGCGCGCCGCGCTGCGCGACTGAGCCCGGCGCCGGCCAGCGCACCTTCGACAGCCCCGACCTGCCCGGGGTCCCGAACCGCACACCGGCCCCAGCGGCGCATAGGTTTGCGGCATGCCGGCAACCACCCTCGCCCTCGGGGCAAGCGACTTCATCCAGCTCACGACGTTCCGCCGCACCGGTGAGGGCGTGCCGACCCCGGTGTGGGTGGTCTCCGACGGTGACCGGCTCGCCGTGTCCACCCCCGCCGGCACGGGCAAGCTCAAGCGGATCGGCCACACCCCGCGAGTGACCGTGGCCGAGTGCAGCCGGCGCGGGCGCGTCGCCGACGACGTCGTGCCGGTGGAGGCCCACGCCACCGTCTCCGACGACCCTGCCGAGGTCGACCGGGTCACCCGTCTGCTCGCCGGCAAGTACGGCCTGCAGTTCAAGGTCGTCATGCTCGCGGAGCGGGTGTTCGCACGCGGCGAGCGGCGCCGCGAGATCATCCACATCGCGCCGGCCCCCGTCGCCGGCGAGGCCGACCCGCGGTGACTCCCGCGTCCGACGGCGCGCACGCACCCGGCATCCGGGTGCTGCTCATGTCGGACACGCACCTGCCGCTGCGCGCCCGCGACCTGCCGGCCGCGCTCTGGGCCGAGGTCGACCGTGCCGACGTCGTGGTGCACGCCGGCGACTGGGTCGACCTCGCGACCCTCGACGGCCTCCAGGCGCGCAGCCGCTCGTTGCTGGCCTGCTGGGGCAACAACGACGGCCCCGAGCTGCGCGCCCGGCTGCCCGAGGTCGCTCGGGCGACCCTCGGCGGGGTGCGCATCGCCGTGGTGCACGAGACGGGGACCAAGGAGCGCCGCGAGGAGCGGATGCGGGCGGCCTATCCCGACACCGACCTACTCATCTTCGGGCACAGCCACATTCCCTGGGACACAACCTATTCCGGGCTACGGCTGCTCAACCCCGGGTCGCCGACCGACCGGCGCCGCCAGCCGTACTGCACCTGGATGACGTGCCGCCTGGCCGAGGGCGCGGTGCACGACGTCGTCGTGCACCGCCTCCCGAGACCTCAGGCCGGTGCGTCGGCGAACCGGAGGTAGGGCGTGACCTCGTCGACGTTCGCGAAGCGCTCCTGCGCGTCGGCGGTGGAGATGGTCGGCGCGACGATGACGCGCTCGCCCGGCACCCACTCGGCCGGCGTCGAGATCGGGGCACCGTCGGTCGCCTGCAGCGCGTCGAGCGCGCGCAGGATCTCGGTGAAGTTGCGGCCCACCGACTTCGGGTAGGTGATGGTCAGGCGCACCTTGTTGTTCGGGTCGATGAGGAAGACCGACCGCACCGTCGAGGTGTCGCCCTCGCCGGGGTGGATCATGTCGTAGGCCTGCGCCACAGCGCGGTCCTGGTCGGCGATGATCGGGAAGTCGACGGGCACCCCAGCGACCTCGGCGATGTCCGGGATCCACCGGTGGTGCTGCTCGATCGAGTCGACGGACACCGCGATCGGCTTGGCGTTGCGTGCGGCGAACTCGCCCGAGAGCGCGGCGGTGCGGCCGAGCTCGGTGGTGCAGACCGGCGTGAAGTCGGCGGGGTGGCTGAACAGGATCGCCCAGGAGCCGTTCTTCCACTCGTGGAAGGAGAGCAGGCCGGCGGTCGTCTCAGCGGTGAAGTCGGGCGCGGTGTCCCCGAGGCGGATGGACATTTATCACTCCTGGTTTGGATAACAGTTATCCGACGTTATCGACAGCGGGCACCAGCCGTCTCGCCCTGCCCGCATGGTGGGCACCGGGAGTCAGGAACGAAGAAGCGCCGCCCGCGGCGGCCCCCCTAGTCTGGGCGGGCCGAGCGACGACGGCGGGGGCCGCGTCCCGGCATCCGCCCGACCTGAGGAGACCAACGATGGCGACGAGCACGCACCCCACGACCCCGGAAGTCGCCGACACCCACGACCTGATCCGTGTTCAGGGAGCGCGCGAGAACAACCTCAAGGACATCAGCGTCGAGCTGCCCAAGCGGCGCCTGACCGTGTTCACCGGGGTGTCGGGGTCGGGCAAGAGCTCACTGGTCTTCGCCACCATCGCCGCCGAGTCGCAGCGGATGATCAACGAGACGTACAGCGCCTTCGTGCAGGGCTTCATGCCGAGTCTGGCGCGCCCCGACGTCGACCACCTCGAGGGCCTGACGACCGCGATCATCGTCGACCAGGAGCGGATGGGCTCCAACCCGCGCTCCACCGTCGGCACCGCCACCGACGCCAACGCGATGCTGCGCATCCTGTTCAGCAGGCTCGGCACACCGTACGTCGGCCCGCCCACGGCCTTCTCGTTCAACGTCCCCACCCGCACGGCGAGCGGGGTGATGTCCACCGACAAGGGCGGCCGCGTCGAGAAGGCCGTCGTGAAGAGCGCCGTCTACCTCGGCGGGATGTGCCCGCGCTGCGAGGGCATGGGGCACGTCAGCGACATCGACCGCACCGCCCTCTACGACGACTCGAAGTCGCTGCTCGAGGGTGCCCTCACGGTGCCGGGGTACTCGATGGACGGCTGGTACGGCCGGCTGTTCCAGGGGATGGGCCTGCCCATGGACCGGCCCATCGCGTCGTTCACCACCAAGCAGCTCGACACGATGCTCTTCGCGCCCCCGACCAAGATCAAGGTCGAGGGCGTCAACCTCACCTTCGAGGGCATCATCCCCAGGATCCAGAAGTCGATGCTGTCCAAGGACCCCGAGGCGATGCAGCCGCACGTGCGGCGCTTCGTCGAACGGGCGGTCACCTTCCAGGCCTGCCCGGAGTGCGCCGGCACCCGCCTCACCCCCGAGGTGCTGGCGTCGAAGGTCAACGGCAAGAACATCGCCGAGCTGTGCGCGATGCAGATCAGCGACCTGGCCGGGTGGGTGCGCGAGCTCGACGAGCCGTCGGTCGCACCACTGCTCAAGGGGTTGCGCCACCTGCTCGACTCGTTCGACGAGATCGGGCTCGGCTACCTCTCCCTCGACCGGCCGGCCGGCACCCTCTCGGGCGGCGAGGCCCAGCGCACCAAGATGATCCGGCACCTGGGCTCCTCGCTGACCGACATCACCTACGTCTTCGACGAGCCGACGATCGGGCTGCACCCGCACGACATCGCCCGGATGAACCAGCTGCTGCTCCAGCTGCGCGACAAGGGCAACACCGTGCTCGTCGTCGAGCACAAGCCCGAGACGATCGCGATCGCCGACCACGTCGTCGACCTCGGGCCGGGCGCCGGCACCGGTGGTGGTTCGGTCTGCTTCGAGGGAACCGTCGAGGGCCTGCGCGCCAGCGACACCATCACCGGTCACCACCTCGACGACCGGGCGACGATCAAGGATGCCGTGCGGCCGGCATCCGGTCGGTTGGAGGTGCGCAACGCGTCGACGCACAACCTGAGGAAGGTCGACGTCGACATCCCGCTCGGCATGCTCTGTGTCATCACCGGGGTCGCGGGCTCTGGCAAGTCGTCGCTGATCCACGGTTCGGTGGCCAAGCGTGACGGCGTCGTGGTCATCGACCAGGGCGCGATCAAGGGGTCGCGACGCAGCAACCCGGCGACGTACACCGGTCTGCTGGAACCGATCCGCAAGGCCTTCGCCAAGGCCAACGGCGTCAAGCCGGCACTGTTCAGCTCCAACTCCGAGGGTGCCTGCCCGACCTGCAACGGTGCCGGCGTCATCTTCACCGACCTCGGCATCATGGCGACCGTCGAGTCGACCTGCGAGGAGTGCGAGGGCAGGCGGTTCCAGGCCGCGGTGCTCGAGTACACCCTCGGCGGAAAGAACATCGCCGAGGTTCTCGCGATGTCGGTGGTCGAGGCGGAGGAGTTCTTCGGCGACGGCGAGGCGCGCACCCCAGCCGCCCACAAGGTGCTCGACCGCCTCGCGGACGTCGGCCTCGGCTACCTGAGCCTGGGCCAGCCGCTGACCACGCTCTCCGGGGGCGAGCGCCAGCGGCTGAAGCTCGCGACCCAGATGGCCGACAAGGGCGACGTCTACGTGCTCGACGAGCCCACCACGGGGCTGCACCTCGCCGACGTCCAGAACCTGCTCGGGCTGCTCGACCGGCTCGTCGACTCCGGCAAGTCGGTGCTCGTCATCGAGCACCACCAGGCGGTCATGGCCCATGCCGACTGGATCATCGACCTCGGCCCGGGCGCCGGCCACGACGGCGGGCGCGTCGTGTTCGAGGGCACCCCGGCCGACCTCGTCGCCCGCCGTTCCACCCTGACCGGTGAGCACCTCGCGGCCTACGTCTCCACTTCCAAGGTATAGCCGACCGGGGGGCTTGCGGCAAGGCCCCCCTTGTGGCGCAGAATCACCGGCCGAGGCCGGGACCGACTGGGGGGTCCGGCCCGCCGCGCCACGATCGGAGCCGACGACCAGATGACTTCACCCACCGCGTTCGCCCTGCCCGAGCACCTGGCCGCCAAGGCCGACCCGGCCCTCATCGCCGACGACGAGCGCCGCTTCGCGGTCATCGCGAGCAGCCTCGAGCACGCGATCGCCGACCTGTCCGGCCGACTCGACGCCGCCCGGCGGGCACCGGCCGGCACGGGTCAGGCCGCCCTGGACCGCGACCTCGAGGTGCACCGCCTCACCGCTCGGCTGCGCGCCCTGCGGCGCTACGGCCTGGACCTCTGTCTCGGGCACATGGTGCCCGCCGACGACGCCAAGACGGTCTACGTCGGGCGGTTGGGCCTCACCGACGCCGACGGGGAGCGGCTGCTCGTCGACTGGCGCTCACCGGTGGCCGAGCCGTTCTTCGGTGCGACCCACGCCGACCCGATGGGCCTGGTCAGCCGGCGCCGCTACCGGTGGACCGGGGGCCGGGTCAGCGACTACTGGGACGAGGTGTTCACCACCGACGGGTTCGTGGAGCACGCCGCTGCCTTGGACGACCAGTCCGCCTTCATCGCCAGCCTCGGCGCCACCCGCTCGGCCCGGATGCGCGACGTGCTGGGCACCATCGCGGCCGACCAGGACGCCATCGTCCGGGCCGGGTCGAAGGGTGCGCTCGTCGTCGACGGCGGCCCGGGCACCGGCAAGACCGTCGTCGCGCTGCACCGCACCGCCTACCTGTTGTACTCCGACCCGCGCCTGGGCCACCGCAAGGGCGGCGTGCTGTTCGTCGGCCCGCACCAGCCCTACCTCGCGTACGTCGCCGACGTGCTGCCCAGCCTCGGCGAGGAGGGGGTGCAGACCTGCACGCTGCGCGACCTCGTGCCGGAGGGGGCGACGGCCGCCGAGGAGGCCGACCCGCGAGTGGCCCGGCTGAAGGCCGACGCACGGCTGGTGGCCGCGGTCGAGCCGGCGGTGCGCCTGTACGAGGAGCCGCCCAGCGAGGGCATGGAGGTCACCACGCCCTGGGGCGACGTCTGGGTCGGCACCGCCGACTGGTCCGACGCCTTCGACACCCCGCAGCCCGGCGCCGCGCACAACGAGAGCCGCGACGCGGTCTGGGAGGCGCTGCTCGACATCCTCGTCGACAAGCTGCAGGAGGAGGTCGACGAGGGGGGCCCGCACAGCGGCGACGACTTCGACGCCTACGGCGCCATCGCCGAGGACCCGCAGGCGATGCTCCGCCGCGCCCTCGCCGCCAACCGCGAGCTCGTCGAGGCGTTCGGCCGGGCGTGGCCGCTGATCGAGCCGACCGACCTCGTCGGTGACCTGTGGACCGTGCCGGCCTACCTGCGCCGGTGCGCGCCGTGGCTGGAGCGCGACGAGCTGTTCGCCCTGCAGCGCGACGACCCGACCGCCTGGACGGTGTCGGACCTGCCCCTGCTCGACGCCGCCCGCAGGCGCCTGGGCGACCCGGACGCACCCCGACGCCGCGCCCGCCGTGAGGCCACCGACGCCGCCGAGCGGGAGCGGATGGCCGATGTCGTCACCGACCTGATCGCGACCGACGACTCCGAGATGCACGTGATGTCGATGCTGCGCGGCCAGGACCTGCGCACGGCCCTCGTCGACGAGGATGCCGTGCCGACCCACGCCGCCGACCTCCTCGCCGGGCCGTTCGCGCACGTCGTCGTCGACGAGGCGCAGGAGCTGACCGACGCGGAGTGGCAGATGGTGCTGGGCCGCTGCCCGTCGCGCAGCCTGACCATCGTCGGCGACCGCGCGCAGGCCAGGCACGGGTTCACCGAGTCGTGGCGGGAGCGGCTCGAACGCGCCGGCCTGCACCGCATCGACGTCGCGTCGCTCAACGTCAACTACCGCACGCCGCAGGCGGTCATGGCCGAGGCCGAACCCGTCATCCGGGCCGCGATCCCGGACGCCAACGTGCCGACCTCGATCCGCAGCACCGACCTGCCCGTCGTCCACGGCCCCGCCTCAGACCTGCGCGGTGCTCCTCGACCAGTGGCTCGCGGAGCACGCGGAGGGCGTCGCGTGCGTCATCGGCGACCCCACGTTCGCGGCGACGCCACGGGTCCGCTCGCTGACGCCACAGCTGGCGAAGGGCCTGGAGTTCGACCTCGTCGTGCTCGTCGACCCGCAGCACTTCGGCGAGGGCATCGAGGGAGCCGTCGACCGCTACGTCGCCATGACCCGCGCGACCCAGCAGCTCGCCATCCTCACGAGCGGCTAACCGGGTCTGCGGACGAAGCGGAGCAGGCGGTACTCCAGCACGCCGTCGAGGTGAAGTCGCTGCAGGGCGTCCCCGCCGACCATGGAGTCGGCCCACATCGAACGGCCGCGCCCGAGGCGGAGCAGTGGCTGGGCGGCGCCGATGAACCGGTCGCGCGGGCGCCGGAGCCGCTGCAGCGGCGACAGGTCGCGGGAGCCGACCAGGTCCAGCCCGGCGTCAGCGGCCAGCTCGGCCGCTTCCTCGACGGAGATGACGGCCGGTGCGTGCCACCCCTTCCGGAAGTCGTCGAGCCGTGGGTCGGACGGGTCACCGGCGAGGACGTCGTCGATGACGACCAGCGCCCCGCCCGGCCGCAGGACGCGGGCGGCCTCGCGAAAGAACCCGGCGGCCGGGTCGGCGTGCACGAACGACTCGATCGCGAAGGCCAGGTCGACGTCGGCGAGGTCGCCCGGCAGCTCGGTGAAGTCGGCCACCCTGAACTGCACGCTGCCCGGGCGCGGCCCGCCCTGCGCGGCGTACCGGTCCGCGAGCCGGATCTGGGCCGGGCTGATCGAGATGCCCACGACCTCGACCGGCCGCCGGTCGGCGAGGTAGAGCGCGGCCGTCCCGACCCCACAGCCCAGGTCGAGCACCCGCCGGTCGTCCGGGCCGAGCTCGTCGAGCACCAGCGCGTGGGCGTGGTGGACGGCCTCGCGGCGGTTCGCGACCCCGGGCCCCCACAGCTCCCGGTGGATCGCCCGCTGGCTGCCCGTGAGCAGGAACTTCCAGGTGTTGACGTCGTAGTACCGGCGGACATGGGTTCGGCGTTCGTCCCCCGTCGTCTGCGCCATGCCACCAGTGTGCCAACGACCGGGACGGCGGCGCGACGCAGCCCGCCCTGGGCACGAGCTCAGTCGACGTGGTCGAGCACGGAGGTTCGTGGCAGGTAGGCCACACAGCGCAGCCCGGCCTCGCCGTCGCGCTGCAGCAGGAAGTCGCTGACCAGCATCGCGGCCCGGTCGCCCTCGCCGAACGACCAGCTGATCGTGGCCAGCACCATCCGGTCACCCAGGGGCACGGCCGTGGCTCCGGTCAGCTCGGTGGGCGGCGCGCCGGCCCCGGCCACGGCTGCGGCGCGGCCCGCGACCGCGGCCAGGAACGCGGCGCGGGGCACCGGCATCGTGCCGTCGGCGCCGAGGACGAGGATCGGGTCGGCGACCAGTGCGGCACCGACGCCGGGCTCGCCCAGGCGTAGCCAGTCGCCGGCGAAGGTGGCGACCTGTCGGTCGAGCTCGGCCGAAGGTGGTGGTGTCTCCATCCCTCTCTCCTACACCGCACCCGCGCTCCGTGGCGAGCCGCCGGCCACCCGGGTCAGGCGTGCTCGCGCAGGTACCGGCCGAAGTGCGGCACGGTGAAGGCGATCCGCCCCCGCTCGCCCGAGTAGATCAGCCCCTTCTTGAGCAGGGCGTCGCGTGCCGGCGAGAGCGACTGCGGCTTGCGCGCGAGGTGGGCCGCGACGTCGGCGGTGGGCACGGCATCCGTCTCGTCACCCAGCTCGACGGCGACGTCGGCCATCGCGCGCAGGTACTCGCGCTCGCCGGGGGTGGCCCGCTCGAAGCGCGACCCGAAGAAGCCGACGGCCAGCTCGGACTCGGCCTCCGGCGCTGCGACCGCGACGTCGTCGACCGTCATCGGGGATGCCGGGGCGAGGTCCCAGACCGCCTTGCCGTACGCCTGGATGAAGTACGGGTAGCCGCCGGTCGCGGCATACATAGCCTCGAGGGCCTCGGAGGTGAACCCGGCGTCCTCGTCCTCGGCCGGGAGGGCCAGGGCGGCGTCGGCGGCGGCCCGGTCGAGCCGGTCGATGCGCGAGTAGCGAAAGAGTCTCTCCGAGTATGACTTCGACGCCGACAGCACCGAAGGCAAGTGCGGCAGCCCTGCGCCGACGACGATGACCGGCAGCCGCGCCTGCGAGATCTCGTGGCAGGCGGCACACAGGGCGGAGACGTCGTCGGGGCCGAGGTCCTGCATCTCGTCGATGAACACCGCGATGCCACGGCCGGTGTCGGAGGCGGTGCCGCCGAGGTCGGACAGCAGCTCGACGAGGTCGATCTCGATGTCGCCCGAGTCGGCTCGGCCGGTGACGGCCGGCACGGTGATGCCGGGGTTCCACCGGTCGCGCAGCTTGGCGGCCCCACGGCCCGACCCACCGGCCGGCTCGCGCTGCGCGAACGCCTTCACCACGCCGAGCGCGTGGTCGCCGGCCCCACCGGCCGGACCGAGCTCGCGCACCGCCTGGTGCACCGCCGACGCGAGGGGGCGGCGCAGCGACTGGTCGGGCCTGGCCTCGAGCTTGCCGGTGCCCCACCCGGCACGCACCGCCGCCGAGCGCAGCGCGTTGAGCAGCACGGTCTTGCCGACCCCGCGCAGACCGGTGAGCACGATCGAGCGCTCGGGGCGTCCACGGGCCACCCGCTCGAGCACGACGTCGAACGCGTCGAGCTGCTCGTCGCGACCGGCGAGCTCGGGCGGGCGCTGGCCGGCGCCGGGGGCGTAGGGGTTCCGGATCGGGTCCACGATCGGAGGGTATACGCCTCTCTAGCGCTGACCGCATACATCGCGATACACCGCTAGGCCGTGTCGCGACACTAGGTTGGCTCCGTGCTCGAGGCTGCGTGGTGGGGGTTCGTCGGTGGTGCGGCGCTGCTGGTCGGGGCCCTGTTGGGGCTCTACCTCAAGGTGGGCCTGCGCGTCATCGGGCTGGTCATGGCGTTCGGTGCCGGCGTGCTGATCAGCGCGGTGGCCTTCGAGCTGACCGAGGAGGCCTACCGGTCGGCCGGCAGCACCGCCGCGGCCCTGGGCCTGGCCGCCGGCGCGCTCACCTTCTTCACCGGCGACTGGCTGATCGACCGCCAGGGCGGGCACCGGCGCAAGAGCCCGGTGCACGGTGGTGTCCGGCCGGCTGCGGCGTCGGGTGGGTCGAAGGCGGCCTCCGGTGCCGCCGCCTCGAGCGGCATGGCACTGGTGCTGGGGGCGCTGCTCGACGGCATCCCCGAGTCGGCGGCGATCGGCATCAGCCTGCTCGGCGGCGGCGGGGTGGGCGTCGCCATGGTCGCGGCCGTGTTCCTGTCGAACATCCCCGAGTCGATGTCGGCGACGACCGGGCTCAAGGCGTCCGGGCGGTCGACCGGCTGGATCCTGGGGCTGTGGGCGCTCGTCGTGGCCGCCTCGACCCTCGCCTCGGTGGCGGGCTACGCGCTGCTCGGCGGGGCGTCGGAGGAGACGGTGGCGTTCATCCAGACCTTCGCGGCGGGGGCCATCCTCACCATGCTCGCCGACACGATGATGCCGGAGGCCGTCGAGCACGCGGGCCGGCTCGTCGGGCTGCTGACCGTGCTCGGTTTCGCGGTCGCCTTCTTCATCAGCGCCGCCTGACCCCTGGGCGGACGGGCGCCCGCTCAGGGCACCTGGGGTGCGGAGCCGCCCGCGGCCTCCATCGGCTTGCCGGCGGCGTGCCAGGCGCGCATCCCACCGGTCATGTTCGCCACCTCGTAGCCCTGCTGGGCCAGCCACGGCATCACCCGCTGCACGCGCCCGCCGGAGCGGCAGGTGATCACGAGCGGCTCGTCGGCGTCGAGGAACGGCGCGAGCTCGTCGACCCGGGCCGGCAGCTCGGACATCGGGATGTGCACCGCGGTCGGCGCGTGCCCGCGGTCCCACTCGTCCTGCTCGCGGATGTCGAGCACCACGGCGTCGTCGGGCAGCGCGGTCACGGACACGTCGGGGAACTCACTCATCCCCCCAGCATGCCAAAGGTCTCTGCGGCTACTTGAGGAACTTGCTGGTGCGTCGGTCGGCGAGCGGCTTGCCGCCGGTCTGGCAGGTGGCGCAGTACTGCAGCGAGGAGTCGGCGAACGACACCTCACGCACGACGTCGCCGCACTCGGGGCAGGTCTCGCCGGTGCGCCCGTGAACGCGCATCCCGGCCCGTTTGGCGTCCTTGAGCTCCTTCGCGGGCTTGCCTGATGCCGCGGCCACCGCCGCCGCCAGCGTGCCCCGCAGGGCGGCATACAGCCGCTCGACCTCGGGGTCGCCGAGCTTGGCGGCGATCGCGAACGGCGAGAGCTTGGCGACGTGGAGCACCTCGTCGGAGTAGGCGTTGCCGACGCCGGCGATGATCGACTGGTCGCGCAGCATCCCCTTGACCTGCATCCGGTGCGACGCGGCGATCGCGGCGAACACCTCGAGCGTGAAGGCGTCGGCCATCGGGTCGGGCCCGAGCGACGCGATGCCGGGCACCGTCGCCGGGTCGTTCACGACATAGGCCGCGAGGCGCTTCTTGGTGCCGGCCTCGGTGAGGTCGAAGCCCGACGCGTCGTCGAAGCGCACCCGCAGCGCGATCGGCGACTTGCCCGGCCGCAGCACGGTCGCCGGCATCGCGTCGGACCACCGCAGCCACCCCGCGCGCGCCAGGTGGAAGACGAGGTGCGTTCCGCCGCAGTCGATGTCGATGAACTTGCCATGACGGGAGACCCCGTCGACGGGCGCCCCGACGAGGGCCTGCGGTGGCGGCGTGAAGGTCTTGAGCACCGAGATCGACCCGAGCTCGACGCCGGTCACGACCAGCCCGTCGGTTCGAGCGCCGAGGAACTCGACGAGGGCCTGCACCTCGGGCAGCTCGGGCATGGGGCGACGCTACCCCTGGTCCCAGATCGACCGCACCTGGCGCAACAGGCCGTAGCCGTCCGGCGACCGCACCACGGGCACCTCGAGCTGCTCGGTCGGCGCGGGCACCAGGTCGTCGTTGGCCACCGGGATGACGTGCGAGAGCACCTGCTCGCTGGGCGAGAGCTCTCGGATCGCGATGCCGCGCACCCGGTCCGGGCGGCGACTGGTGAACTCGGTGTAGATCTTCGGGTCGTGCTGGCCGTCGTCACCCACGAGCAGCCACGTGACGTGTGGCAGCTCTCGGGCGAGCCGGTGCAGCTGGGCGTGCTTGTGCTCCTGGCCGGAGCGGAACCACCCGGAGTTGGTCGGCCCCCAGTCGGTGAGCAGCATCGGACCAGCGGGAAAACCGCTGCGGCGCAGGAAGCGGGTGAGCAGCGGCGCCGTGTTCCAGGCCCCCGTTGAGAGGTAGATGATGGGGGCGTCCGGCTGCTCGGCGAGCAGCTCGCGGTACATCGTCGCCATCCCCGGCACGGCCCGGCGGGCGCCCTCGGAGCGCATGAACGTGTTCCACGCCGCGATCATCGGCCGGGGCAACGACGTCGACAGCACGGTGTCGTCGATGTCGGAGATGATGCCGTGCGTCACCGTGGGGCCGACGACCAGCACCGGCACGTCGATGGTCTGCGCGCCGGGCGACCCGATGTAGATCTGGTGCCACCCGGGCGAGAGCCCGTGGCCGCGCACGGTGAGGTCGATGTAACCGCCACGGTCGGTGCGGGTGGTGACGATGCGCTGGTCGATCCGCACCGTCACCGGCTCGTCGACCGCCGGCGTCGCGAAGAAGGCCCTCCAGCCGCGGGTCTCGAGCTCGACGGCCCGCAGCCGCGCGGCATACGTGGGCTCCTCCGGCTCGTCCTCGGGGCGCCCGCGGGTCATGATGACGCGCCCGAAGACGCGCAGCTGGGTCACGCTGCCGTAGCCGGTGAGGGGGACGACCCGGGTGGTCCAGCCGCGTGAACGCAGCACGCGGACCTTGCGCCCGTTGTAGGCGTCCTCGAGCACTGCTGCGGCATGGGGTCGCGGCATGGCTCGATGCTAGGGCAGCGCTCAGGCGCGCCCCGACTCCTCCCGGGTGACGACCCCGTGAACGATCTGGTGGGCGAGCTCTCGGACCTTGATGTTGCGGTCCTGGGAGGACTTGCGCAGCACCTCGAACGCCTCGTGCTCGGGCACCCCGCGCATCGCCATGATGATGCCCTTGGCCTGCTCGATGACCGCCCGGCTGGCCATCGCCTGCTCGAGCTGACCGGCCAGGCGTTGCACCCCGTCGAGCGTCGAGACGGCGACCACGGCATCGGCGCAGCGCGACGCGGCGACCCGCACGAGCGAGGCGTCGAAGGCGTCGAAGGCGTTCGGGGCCCAGCCGTAGAGGTTGATCGCACCCACGCACTCCGCGCCGCTGACGAGTGGCAGCGCGAGCAGGCTGCGCATGCCGTCCTCCCGGCACTCCTTGGCGAACGCCGGCCAGCGGCCGTCGTCGACGACGAGGTCGTCGACCCGGTTCTCGCGACGGTTGCGGGCGGCATCCAGGCACGGCCCGTCGCCGAGCACGTACTGCACCGCGTCGATCTCGAGGGTCTGCACGGTCGTGTAGGCGGCCGTGTGCGGCCGGCCCGCGGTGACGATGGTCACCCCCACCTCGTCGCAGCCGCTGACGTGCCGTCGTACCGCGTGCACCACGCGCTCGAGGTAGTCCGACACCTGCTCCATCGACTCCAGGACGCCGCCGATGTCGGTGGTGAGCGCCTGCAGGGCGGCCGGGGGCGCGACCATGCCGTCCGGCACAGCGGATTCCTGCTCAGTCATCGGTTCCCTCCCCACGGTCTGGTGCCTGCCCAGTATCCACTCCGGAGGGCCTCGGTGTGGCCGACCTGCGACGATGGCCGGATGCCGGCCCGTCACCGCAAGCAGTCGGCGACCGCTCCGCCGGGCTACTTCCGCTGGGAGGCGGCCGGTCTGCGCTGGCTCGCGAGAGCGGCCGGGGCCGCCGTGGTGGAGGTGCTCGACCTGGGCGCCGCCCACCTGGAGCTGTCCCTGCTCTCGCCGGCGCCACCGACCCTCGCCGCAGCCGAGCGGCTCGGTCGTGGGCTCGCTGTGACGCACGCGGCCGGTGCCATGGCGCACGGCTGTGGCCCACCCGGCTGGCACGGCGACGGCTGGCTCGGCCCGCTCAGCGAGCCGTTGCCGCTGGTGCTCGGCGCCTGGGACGCGTGGGGGCCGTTCTACGCGCAGGCGCGCCTCGCCGCGCTGCTCCCGCTCGCTCGACAGCGCGGGGCGCTCGACGCGGGCGAGGTCGCCGTGATCGAGCGCCTCGCCGACCGGGTGGCCGCCGGCACGTTCGACACCGGGGAGCCACCGTCGCGGCTGCACGGGGACCTGTGGTCGGGGAACGTCCTGTGGACCGCGCAGGAGGCCGTGCTCATCGACCCGGCCGCGCAGGGCGGGCACCGCGAGACCGATCTCGCGATGCTGGCACTGTTCGGCGCACCGCACCTCGAGCGGGTGCTCGCCGCGTACGACGAGGCCGCACCACTGGCCGACGGGTGGCACGACCGGGTGCTGTTGCACCAGGTGCACCCGCTCCTCCTGCACGCCGTGCTGTTCGGGGGGTCGTACGGCGCGCAGGCGGTGCGCGCGGCGAGGCGCTACGCCTGAGCGAGCGGCCCGGGGTCGGGCTCGGCCGCCGGGGGCACCGCTTCCACACGTCCCGTGGAGAGCCTGCGCTGAACGAGGATCGCCACGGCGACGGCCGGCGAGGCCAGCGCTGCTCCGAGCATTCCGGCCACCGCCGCACCGATGATCGTCGCACCCAGCACGACGATCGGGTGCAGGCTGAGCGCCGTTCCTGCGAGGCGCACCAGGACGATGGTCTGGACGATGTTCTGCACGACGAGGATGACGATCAGGATGACGATGGCCGTCTCGAGACCGTTGGAGCCCAACGCGATCAGCGTTGCGAAGGCACCGGACACGATCGCGCCGAGGTACGGGACGTAGGACGTGACGAGCGTGACCACCCCGATGGTGAACGCCAACGGCACCCCCAGCAACCAGGCCGCGCCGCCGATCAGCACCGCCGTGACGACGGCCGACAGGGTCAGCGCCCAGAAGTAGCGCCGCACGGCCACGGCCGAGTCGCCGACGATCTCGGTGCCGGTCTCGGCGTCGAGGCCGAGGTGCGCTCCCACCCATCCGGTCAGTCCCTCCCAGTCCACGATCACGTAGTAGACGAGGAAGGCGCCGATCGCGGTCCCGATGCCGAGCGACACCAGGATGGAGAACGTGCCCGACAGGGCGGACGCGAGCCCGCCCAGGGCCTGGCGGACGGCGGCCAGGAGCTCGTCGGTGGTCGGCGCGGCACTGCCGGTGCCGACCCCGTGCGACGCGAGCCACGCGTTCACGGTGTCCAGACCCTTTGTGAGCTCCACCGCGATCTGGCCCGACTGCTGGCCGACCCCGCTGATGACCAGCCAGACCGAGCCGACCACGACGGCCGTGAGGCCGAGCAGCACGAGGAGCGCCCCACCAGACCGCGGCACCCCGCGGGCGACGAGCCGGTCGACCAGGGGCGCGAACAGCGCCCCGAGCACGGCCGCGAGGACCAGGGGCACGACAAAGCCGGACACCTGCGAGAGCAGCCAGAACACGGCGGCCGCGAACACCAGCACGCCGACGAGGAGCCACGAACGCAGCCCTACCCGCACGAGCCCGG
The DNA here is from genome assembly GCA_963695175.1 of uncultured Actinomycetota bacterium. GTDB lineage: Bacteria > Actinomycetota > Actinomycetes > Actinomycetales > Dermatophilaceae > Fodinibacter. Next base: position 490,306 of record CAVOGG010000004.1, on the reverse strand, counting down.
GCGACGCGGCCACCGACCAGCCGGCACTGCGTGGTTCCCCCACGGGCGACGCACCTCCTCCACGGCGCCGCTGACGGACACCATCGACGTGGCGCCATCGTAGGGGCCCGGGATCGCGTGAACGTGGAGCGGGGCCGTCGGTCGGGACGGCAGACTGGCGAGGTGGCCGTCATCGATGCGTTCGGAGCGAGGTGGACCCTCGACGTCTCCGGCCTCGACGACGACCTCGCCGACGAGCTGCTGCACCTGTGGGACCGCGCCCTCGTCGAACCCGGGGCGGACGGCGACCAGCCGCCCTTCGTGGTGCGCCGTACCCAGAAGGGGTGGGTCGAGGTCGACGGCACGGAGCAGCAGACCGACGACCCGGACCTGCCGTACCTGGTGTCGCGCAGCCTCACCGTCGCCTCGATCCGCCGCCGGTCCGGCAGCTGCGTGATGCTCCACGCCGCCGGCCTGGCCACCGACGACGGTGGCACCGTCGCGTTGGTCGCCGGGTCGGGGACCGGCAAGACCACCGCCGGCCGCCTCCTCGGCCGCAGCCTGGGCTATGTCAGCGACGAGACCGTCACGGTCGAGCACGACCTCAGCGTGCGGCCCTACCCCAAGCCGCTCTCGATCGTCGTCGACCCCGAGATGCCGAGGTCGAAGCACGAGCGGTCGCCCGACGACCTCGGCCTGCTCCGGGCCGCGCCGACCCTGCGGCTGTCGGCGGTCGCCGTGCTCGAACGACGGGACGACGCGCAGGTGCCGACCCTCGAACCGATCGGGCTCGTCGAGGCGATGGGGATCGTGCTCCCGCAGTCCTCGGCCCTGCCCAGCCTCGACCGGCCACTCGACCGGCTGGCCCGCGTGCTCGCCACGGGGCACGGGCCCTACCGGCTGTCCTACCGAGACATCGACGACTGCGTCGACCTCGTCTCCGACCTCGCGCACGCCCGCGGCGAGGGCGCGGCGCCGGACGACGTGACGTGGACGTGGTTCGACGGCACCGAGCACGAGGGGGAGGCCACGCCTGTCCCCGAGGACTTCGGGCCCTCGACCCGGGTGCGCCGCACCGGTTTTCGCGATGCCATCGCCTCAGATGGGGTCGTGCTCGTCATGCGGGAGCGGACGCCGGTCACCCTCCCCGGCCTCGCGGCGACCATCTGGCTCGCCGCCGGGGAGCCGTGCGCGGTGGCCGACCTCGTCAGCGCTGCGACGGCGCAGCTCGGGCCACACCCGGGGTCCGACCAGATCGTCCTGGACACCGTGCGGATGCTCATCACCGACGAGGTGCTGCACGTCGTCTGACCGCGGGCGCGGACCACCGGGTCCGTCAGACCACGGGTCAGGGGCAGCCGCAGGGCACCGACGCGCACCGCGGGCACCCGTCGGCGTACCGCTGCACCGCCTCGGTGAGGTCGACCCCCACCTGGTTCGCCAGCGACGCGACCCAGGCGAGGACGTCGGCGAACTCGTGCACGCGCTGGGCGTGGTCGCCCTTGCGCACGGCCTGTGCCAGCTCACCCACCTCCTCGGCGAGCCACGCGACGGTGCTCGGGACCCCCCGCTGCCGGTCGCGCTCGCCGTAGGTGCGCTCGATGACGTCCTGCAGGTGGGCGAGATCCATGCGCGGCAACCTACTCCGCGTCAGTTCAGCGAGGCGCCGCTCGGGTCGGGCGGGGTCGGCAGGGCCCCGAACCGCTCGAGGATGGCTGCCTCGCGCCGCAGCAGCGCCAGCACGGTGCGCAGCCGGGTCGCGGCATCCGCCCCCTCGAGCACCCGCTGGTGGTCGGCCGGGTCGAGCACCATCCGCTCCGCGATCCGGTACGCGACGCCCGACAACGGCGCCTCGACCGGCTCGTCCTCCTCCGCCCCGAGGCCAACGAGGTAGGCCACGTGCGCGCGCACCGCCCGCTCGGCGAGCGCTGCCACCTCCGGGTCGTCGCCGACCGGCGGGTCGGGCAGCCAGGTGACGACGCCGGTGGTGAACGGGGTGCCGGCCGTGTCGTCGATGCCGTCGAGGCGGAAGCGTCGCACCCCGGTGGCGACGAGGTGCACGACCGTGCCGCCGGGCCGCTCGACCAGCGCCATCGCGTCGACCCGCGCCTCACAGCCGATGCCGTGGAGGGCCTGCACGGCGTCGGGCCCGACCTCGTGGCCCTTGCGGATGAGCGTGACCCCGAACCGCCGGTCGTCGTCCTCGCGCTCGGCGAGGATGCGGGCCAGCACGAGGTATCGCGGTTCGAACAGCTGCAGCGGCAGGCGGGCGCCGGGCAGCAGCGTGGTGCCGAGGGGGAAGAGCGGGAGCAACGGCACAGTTCACTGTAGGGCGGCCCGACCCGGTGAGGCAGCCGGTTTCGACACGTTGTGCGACACCGCCGCTCGGTGCGATTCGGGTGTTGACAGCCGTGTCCCGTAGACTGGTCGCAGTGGCCCGCCTTCTGCCTCGGGCCGCGACTTCTTTGATGTCGATGCCTTCGCGTCGGGACACCGTTCCCGCCACGCGGCGCCGCGGCCCAGAGCCCCGCCCGGCAGAACATCCCGAGTCGACGCCGACCACGACGGTCCGCGACGCCTCGTCGAACCACGAAGGAACCTCCTTGTCCTCCCAGAACTTCGGCACGCTCGGCGTGCCCGCCCCCCTCGTCGAGGTGCTCGCCGCCGGCGGCATCACGACGCCCACCCCCATCCAGGCCGCGACGCTGCCCGACTCGATCGCGGGTCGCGACGTGCTCGGCCGCGGCCGCACCGGCTCGGGCAAGACGATGGCCTTCGTGCTGCCCCTGCTCACCCGCCTCGCGGCGAACGGCAAGCGACCGCAGTCGCGCCGCCCGCGCGCGCTCATCCTCGCCCCGACCCGTGAGCTCGTCGCCCAGATCGAGGAGGCGATGACGCCGCTCGCGCAGCGCCTCGGCCTCACCTCGCGCACCGTCTTCGGCGGCGTCGGCCAGGGCCCGCAGGTCTCGGCGATCCGCCGCGGTGTCGACGTGGTCGTCGCCTGCCCCGGCCGGCTCGAGGACCTCATCGGCCAGGGCCACGTCTCGCTCGACGCCGTCGAGGTCACCGTCATCGACGAGGCCGACCACATGGCCGACCTCGGCTTCCTCCCGCAGGTGCGCCGCCTGCTCGACGCCACCCCCCAGTCCGGCCAGCGGATGCTGTTCTCCGCGACGCTCGACGGTGGCATCAGCGTCATCGCCAAGCGGTACCTGCACAACCCGGTGACCCACGAGGCCGACTCGGCCCAGTCGCCCATCTCCACCATGTCGCACCACGTGCTGCACGTGACCGCCGACGGGCACCTGCCGGTGCTGCTCGACCTCGTCGCCGCCCCCGGCCGCACCGTCGTGTTCACCCGCACCAAGCACCGCGCCAAGAAGCTGGCCCGCCAGCTCAACGGCTCGGGCGTGCCCGCGGTCGAGCTGCACGGCAACCTCAGCCAGAACGCCCGCACCCGCACGATGGACGCGTTCCACTCCGGCGCCGCCCGCACCCTGGTCGCGACCGACATCGCGGCGCGCGGCATCCACGTCGACGACGTGGCGCTCGTCATCCACGCCGACCCGCCGGTCGAGCACAAGGCCTACACGCACCGTTCGGGCCGTACCGCCCGCGCCGGCGCCTCGGGCACCGTCATCACCCTGATGACCGACGACCAGGTGCGCGACGTGCGCGACCTCACCCGCAAGGCCGGCGTGAACCCCACGACGACCCGGGTCACCTCGACCCACCCCCTGCTGCAGGAGCTCGCCCCCGGCGAGCGGTCCTTCGAGGGCGGCCTCGCCCTGCCCGAGCCCACCTCGCCGTCCCGCCAGGGTGGCGGCCGCGGTCGCAGTGGCGGCGGTCAGGGCGGTGGCCAGCGCAGCGGTCAGGGCGGTGGCAACGGCCAGCGTCGTCGCGGCGCCGGCGGTTCGACCGCCCGCCCGGCATCCGGTCGCCCGGCATCCGCCCGGCCGGCCTCGTCGCGTCCGGCCCGCTCGGCGGCGTCCTTCTCCGAGGGCGCGAGCCGCCGCTCACGCTGACCACCATCCGCGGGCACGTCGCCCGCGGGCTACCGTCACCCCGTCATGAACTGGTTCGAGCAGGTGTGGTCACGCGTCGTGCCCGAGCAGGGCGTCGCCCTGTCGGGCACCCCGGTGGTCATCGTGCTCGTCGCGGCCCTCGTGGCGGTGTCGGTCGAGCCGCTGTGGCGGGTGCTGCGCCTCGGGGTCACCCTCGTCCACGAGCTCGGCCATGCCGGTGTCGGGATGCTGTGCGGCCGCCGGTTCACCGGCTTCGTCCTGCGCGGTGACATGTCCGGGCACGCCGTCACCGTGGGCCCGGCGCGGGGTCTCGGCCGGGTGTTCACGACCTGGGCGGGCTACCCGGCTCCCGGTGTCGTCGGTGCAGTCGTGGTGTGGCTCGCGGTGCGCGGTTGGTCCGCGCCGGTGCTCACCGGCATCCTCGCCGTACTGGTCGTCGCCGCGTTGCGGGTGCGGTCCGGCCTGACCGCCCTCGTCGTCGGCGTCGCCATGGTCGGCGCGGGCGCCCTGTGGTGGGCCGGCGCGGCGCAGCTGCAGGCCCAGGTGGTCGTCGCGGTGGGGCTCGTGCTCATCGTCGGCGCCTGGCGCCACCTCTGGGCGGTGATCGCCGTACCCGACCCCGCGGTCAGCGACCCCGGGGTGTCTGACCCGGCTGACCCGGGTGCCCCGCGCGATCTGGAACACGACGTTCGTCGTGGTCCTGGCCTGGGCCTCGTGGCTGGCTGGCTCGACGGTGCTCGACGCGTCCGGAGTCCTCAACTGAGGGAGCCGGGCAGCGTAGGCTCCCCGGCACGAGGACCCGCCCACCCGGAGGTGCCACCGTGCCCGGTCGCAACACGTACACGTCCGACGAGATCGAGTCCTGTCGCGACAACTGCGACTCCCTGCTCGCAGCCTGGGCGGCCAACGACGTCGAGGACACCACGCTCGAGAGCCTGGTCTTCGGTCAGGCCGTGGTCGTGCTGCACACCTGGTTCGGTCACCGGGCGCCAGACCTCGAGGGCGACGACGCCAACCCGATGAACGAGGTGCGCGTGATCGCCGACTCGATCGTCGACAACGATGCCGTCCTGCGGGTCCAGGGGCCGATCACCTGGGTCACCGAGCGCACCGTGCTGCGGCTCGCCGTCGGGGACCCCGTCGAGGTCACGGCCAACGGCTTCGAGCGGCTCGCCGCCGCCTACATCGCCGCCATCGAGGCGACCTACCCCGAGTCCGACGACTGAGCACCGGTTCCGCGGGTTCGGTGGGGCGCATGGCATTCGAGCGTCACGTCTGAGTCGACCGGCCCAGCTCGACGTGGGGGCGACGTTGCCAGAGCGCCCAGTCGTCGCTCACCTCGGCCGCCGTGCGCTGCAGCAGCGGTAGCAGGTCGTCGAGCAGCCGCTCGGTCGTCGTCTCCGCCGCGTGCACGGTGATGTTCATGGCGGCGCGCACCGTGCCGGTGCCGTCGCGCACCGGCACCGCCACCGACCGCACCCCCGGCGCGAGCTCCTCGTCGGCCAGGGCCCAGCCCCGGGCGCGCACCCGCGCGAGCTCGTCGTCGAGGGCCGCGCGGTCTCGCTCGACGTGCGGCACGAGACCGGAACGGCTGGGCGTGGCGAGCACGGCATCCAGAGCGGCCGGATCGAGCGCCGCGAGCAGCACCTTGCCCTGCGAGGTCGGTGGCGCCGGGAACCGGGTGCCGACCTCCACGCGCAGCGCGATGATCTTGGGCACCGAGACGCGCGCGACGTAGACGATGTCGGAGCCGTCGAGCTGGGCCATCGACGAGGACTCCCCGGTGCGCCCGACGAGCACCTCGAGCCGCGGTCGGGCGATCTCCCACAGCCCGAGCGACGCGACGTACGCGGTGCCCAGGGTGAGCACCCGCGGGGTCAGGGTGAACAGGCCGTCGCGTGAGCGGACGAAACCGAGCTCCTCGAGGGTGAGCAGCAGCCGCCGGGCCGTGGGGCGCGCGAGACCGGTCGCCTGCGCGACGTCACTGAGCGACATCTCGGGCCGCTCCCGGTCGAAGCAGGCGATGACGTCGAGGCCGCGGGCCAGTGCCTCGACGAAGTCGGGTCCCAGGCCCCGTCCGGCCATCACGCCTCCCGGCTCGTCGCATGCACGTCGGTGTCAGTCGTCCTCGCCGGCCCCCGGCTCGCCGAAGACCGTACCCCGCGCCCGCGTGGTGTCCGTGCGGAACTCCGTGTACTGGTACGGGTTGTCGAGCACCTTGTCGTCGGCGCCCTCGGGCAGCGCCGGGTTCATGCCGGCGACCCACGCCTCCTCGCCCATCTCACCGACGAGGTACTCCACGGTCTCCTCGGCCCGACGGCGCAGGTCGGCCAGGTCGACGCCGACCAGCTCGCCCTCGTGCTTGACGACCCTGCCGTCGACGAGCACGGTGTGCACGTCTCCGCGCTGGGCCTGGAAGGCGACGTGGCCGTAGGGGTTGAGCAGCGGGAACGACACCGGTGAGCGGTCGTTCCTGATCAGCACGACGTCGGCCTTGGCGCCGGGCACCAGGCGGCCGATCTCGTCGCGACCCAGCGCGCGGGCGCCGCCCCGGGTCGCCCAGTCGACGACGTGCTCGGCACGCAGGGCCACGTTGGTCACCGTGTCGCCGGCGGCGTGCGCCTCGAGGTGCTCGCGCGAGCGGTCGGCGCCCAGCGTGGTGCGCATGGCCGAGAACAGGTCGCTGCTCCACCACACGCTGGTGTCCATCGACAGCGACACCGGGATGTCGTGCCGGCGCAGCTGCCAGGTGGGCGGGTAGCCCTGTCCTGCACTCTGCTCGGACTCGGTCGAGACCGAGGCCGACCCCCCGGTGGCCGCGATGCGGTGGTAGGAGTCGGCCGACAGCGTCGCGGCGTGCACGAAGATGTTCGACTCGCTCATGAAGCCGTTCTCGTGCATGAGCCGGATGCCGTCGTCGTTCGTCGCGCCCCAGACCCCCGCGTGCGTCGTCACGGCCAGGTCGAGCTCGCGCGCGACCTCGAAGGCGGGCCGCTCCGGAAAGGCCGGGTCGCCGGTGACGTCGAAGGCGAGCTGCCAGCCGTACAGGTCACCGCGGCGGCGCTCGAGGAAGGACCGCACCGCCGGGTCGGCCGTCCACTCCCACGGGCCGGCCTGGATGTTGCCGTACGCCAGCACGAACCGGCCGGGCACGCTCTGCAGGGCGTCGACCGCCGCCTCGGCGTGGTCGACGCTCTGCAGGCCGTGCGACCAGTCGACCGTCGTGGTCACCCCTGCCTCGAGCGCGTCCCAGGCCGACAGGAGGTTGCCGGTGTGCACGTCCTGCGGGCGGAACCGGCGACCGTGCTCGAGGTAGTACCAGACGAAGTACTGGGTCAGGGTCCAGTCGGCCCCGTAGCCGCGCATCGCCGTCTGCCACATGTGCCGGTGGGTGTCGACCATGCCGGGCATGACGATGCCGCCGGTGGCGTCGATCTCCAGGGCACCGTCGGGGGCGGTGAGCCCGTGCCCCACCTGCGCGACGCGGTCGTCGACGACGAGCACGTCGCCGCCGGTCAGCACGCTGTGCTCGTCGTCCATCGTCAGCACCGTGGCGTTCCGGAACAGCACCGGACGGCCGGCGGCCACCTCGTCGTGAGCCATGACCTTCTCCCGTTCAACGATCTCGGACAGGTGTCCGCCTGGTGGCACCCGTGTGTCGTGGACCCACTGTCCGCGTGGCCGGCCGGGGCTGTCAAGACCCGTCGATGACGACGTCCGGCGCGGCTGGCCGACGCTTGACAGGTCGCCGGAAGGCCGTCGAGACTCGGAGGCGACTTCACCTGCGGACACCTGTCCGTGGATGCCGGGCGAGCGAGGGAGGTGGTTCGCGTGGCGCCCCCCTCAGGACCCCTGTCCGGCCTGCTCGTCGCCGACTTCTCGCGGATCCTCGCCGGCCCCTACGCCACCATGCTGCTCGCCGACCTCGGCGCCGAGGTGGTCAAGGTCGAGTCGCCGTCCGGCGACGACACCCGCACCTGGAGCCCGCCGCTGCGCGACGGCATCTCGACCTACTACCTCGGCGTCAACCGCAACAAGCGCTCGGTCGCCCTGGACCTCAAGGACGACACCGACGTCGCCGCGGCCCGCGAGCTGGCCCAGCGGGCCGACGTGTTCGTCGAGAACTTCAAGCCGGGCGGGCTGGCCCGCTTCGGCCTGGACTACCCGAGCGTCTCCGCCGGCAACCCGCGGGTCGTCTACGCCTCGATCAGCGGCTTCGGCAGCGGCCCGGGCGGGCGCGACCTGCCCGGGTACGACCTGATGGTGCAGGCCATCTCCGGGCTGATGAGCCTCACCGGTGACGCCGACGGGCCGCCCTACCGCGCCGGCATCTCGGTCTTCGACGTGATGGCAGGGCTGCACGCCACCATCGGGGTGCTCGCCGCCCTCAACGCGCGGCACGAGACGGGCCGGGGCCAGCACGTCGAGGTCAACCTGCTCTCGTCGGCCCTGTCCGGGCTGGTCAACCAGGCGAGCGCGTTCGTCGCCGGCGGCGTCGTCCCCTTCAGGATGGGCAACAGCCACCCGAGCCTGTTCCCCTACGAGCCGCTTCCCTGCTCCGACGGTGACCTGATCATCACGGCCGGCAACAACGGGCAGTTCCGCCGGCTGGTCGAGGTGCTCGACGTGCCCGAGCTCGCCGACGACCCACGGTTCCGCGCCAACGAGGACCGCACGGCCAACCGCGCCGAGCTGCGACCGCTGCTCGTCGAGCGGCTCGCCACCCGCACCACCATGGAGTGGTTCGAGGTGATCACCGCCGCCGGGGTGCCGTGCGGCCCGATCAACACGATCGACGGAGGCGTCGCGTTCGCCGAGTCGGTCGGTCTCGACCCGGTCGTGCTCGTGGGCGAGGGCGAGGCCGCGGTGCCCTCGGTGCGCCACCCCATCCGGCTGTCCGCGACGCCGGTGGACTACCGACTGCCCCCTCCGGGCCTCGACGAGCACGGCGACGAGATCCGGCGCTGGCTCGCCGAGCCGGTCACCCGCCGTGACGAGGAGCGTGACGCATGACGACCTTCCCCACGTCGCTGGGCACGTCCAGCGCCGACGAGATCCGCCTGCTCGGGCACGACCTCACCGCCGACCTGATGGGCCAGGTCGGCTTCGGCGAGCTGGCCTTCTGGCTCGTCGCCATGCGCCGCCCCACCCCCTCGGAGACCCGGGTCTTCGAGGCCGTTCTCGTGGCCCTGGCCGACCACGGGTTCACCCCCACCGCCATCGCAGCACGGCTGACCTACCTCTCGGCGCCCGACTCCCTGCAGGGTGCGCTCGCCGCCGGCCTGCTCGGCGGCGGGTCGCGCTTCCTCGGCGTCACCGAGGACTGCGGGGCGTTCCTGGACGCCGTCGTCGTCGACCTGGGCGACGACCTGCCCGAGACCGACGAGCAGTGGGATGCCGTCGCACTCGCCGCCGTGCGCCGCACCAAGGAGGCGGGTCGCTACGTCCCCGGCCTCGGTCACCCGGTGCACAAGGACGGCGACCCCCGCACCCCGGTGCTCATCGGCATCGCCGAGCAGGAGGGGCTGCGCGGCCCGCACCTGCGGCTGTTCGAGGCGGTCGGCCGGGTGCACGAGCAGGTGCTGGGGCGGCGCCTGCCGCTCAACGGCGCCGGGGTGTGCGGCGCGGCCCTGGCCGACCTCGGGCTCCCGGTCGAGATGCTGCGCGGGTTCGCCCTGCTCGCCCGGGCGGCCGGCCTCCTCGGCCAGCTCGCGGAGGAGCGGCGCCGCCCGATCGGCATGGACGTCTACCTCGCCGTCGACCGCAACGCGGAGTACGTCGACCCGCAGTCCTGACCCACGAAAGGAGAGACTGACATGGCGCAGGTCGTCGCCGTCATCGCCTCGACGCACCACCCCTTCTACTACCGCGCGAGCACCGCGGTGGGAGAGGAGCGCCCGCCGTTCGCGGACGAGTGGGTGGCCAAGATCGAGCGCTTCCGCGAGACGTTGACCCGGGCTCGACCCGACGTGCTCGTCATGGTCGGCAGCGACCACTTCCACCAGCTGTGGCTCGACAACATGCCCCAGTTCCTCGTGGGCAAGGCGCCGACGTACGACGCCAACTGGTACAACGAGGAGCGCGAGTTCGGTCTCCCGAGGTTTCGGCTCGACGGCCACGAGGAGCTCTCGTCGCACATCCTGCGCGGCGGCCTGGACTCGGGGTTCGACCTCGCCTTCAGCAACGAGCTGCGGATCGACCACTCGATCACCTGCCCGATCATCACGCTGCGGCCGCAGGCCGACCTGCCGATCGTGCCGATCTACACCAACATCTTCGCGCCGCCACTTCCGCAGCCGAAACGGTTCGTCGAGCTGGGCCGCGCCATCCGTGCGCTCGTCGAGTCGTGGCCGAGCGACCAGCGGGTCGCCATCATCGGCACCGGTCACCTCTCGCTCGAGCTCGGTGGCCCACGCCAGTTCGGCCCGCACGGCCCCGACCCGGAGTTCGACCAGCGGGCGGTGCAGTGGATCGCGAACGGCGACCTCGACGGGTGCCTGCGCGAGGTGAGCCTGGACAGCCTGCACCTGCCCGGCAACGCCACCCACGGGTTCATGGACTTCATGCTGATGATGGGCGTGGCCGGCGAGAACGCCAAGGCCGACCACGTCGACAGCCTCGACCTGTTCCACACGATGGAGGCCTACTTCACCTGGTACCCGAACGGAGCGCCGGCATGAGCAAGTACCTGCTGAACAAGTTCCTGTTCACCGTCGACCGCGACGCCGACCTCGTCGAGCGGTACCGCGAGGACCCGCCCGGGCTCGTCGCGTGGTGGGAGGAGACCCAGGCCAACCGCATCCTCAACGTCACCGACGGCGAGGCGAGCACCTGGCTGGCGTTCACCGACGCGGAGCGCGAGGCGCTCGTCGCGCACGACCACGTCGCCCTCTTCGAGCTCGGCGCGCACCCGTTCCTGACGCTGACGCTCTTCATCGCGATGTTCGAGCGCGACCACCCCGAGCCGCTGTCGTACCAGAAGGGCTACGGCGCCGCCCTCGCTCACCTGTCGCTGCCCTACCCCGACATCGGCACCTGAGCCGTGCGCGCCGTCACGCTGACCGCCCACGGGCGACCGCCCGAGCTGCTCGAGCGCGCCGACCCCGAACCCGGGTCGGGCGAGCTGCTCGTCGCCGTCACCGCCGTGCCGATCACCCCGCTGGACCTCCTCTGCGCGTCGGGCACGTCCTACTTCGGGGCTCCCGCGCTGCCCTACGTGCCGGGAGTACAGGCCGTCGGGGTGGTGCGTGAGGGGCCTGCGGAGCTCGTCGGCCGACGGGTGTGGTTCCCCACCACGGCCGGGATGGCGCCCGGCGACGGCGGGCTCGCCGAGCTCGCCGTGGCGGCCGAGGCCGAGTGCGTCGCGATCGACGCCGACCTCGCCGACACCGCGGTCGCCGCGCTCGGCCTCTCGGCCGTCGCGGCCTGGGAGGTGCTCGAGGGCCGCGCCGGGCTCCGACCCGGGGAGACCGTGCTCGTCCTCGGCGCCGGGGGAGTCGTCGGGCAGGTCGCCCTGCAGGCGGCCCGGCTCCTCGGCGCCGGGAGGGTCGTCGCGGCGGCCCGCTCGGACGACGCGCTCCATCGCGCGAGCGCCCTGGGCGCGGATGCCGTGGTCGACCTGCGCGACGACGCCACGACCCTGACCGAGCGGCTGCGCGACGCCTGCCAGGGTCACGCCGACGTCGTCGTCGACCCGCTCGCCGGCCTCCCGGGGACGGCAGCGGTGCCGGTGCTCGGCGAGGGCGGTCGCCTGGTCAACCTCGGGAGCAGCGCCGGAGCCGCGCTGTCCGTCGACTCGGCGGCCTTGCGCAGCCGGTCGGCCGCCGTGCTCGGCTACACCAACAACGCCCTCACCGACCACCGCCGACGGGAGGTGTTCGGCACGGTCCTCGACCACGCCGCGCAGGGTCGGATCGAGGTCTCCCACGACGTCGTGCCGCTCGAGGGCGCACCCGCGGCGTGGGACGCGGTCAGCCGTGGCACGGCATCCCGGCGGGTCGTGGTCAGCCCCCTCGCCGACCGGTGACGACACGACGACGGGGCGGACCCGAAGGCCCGCCCCGTCGTCGTGCGTCGTGCCTCAGCGACGCAGGCTCAGCGTGCCGGTGACCGTCTGGCCGGTCTCCGGGAGGGTGACCGTCACCGTGTAGGTGCCGGCCGGGTCGGGCAGCCGCGACGTCTTCAGGTCGTACTGCCAGGCGCCGGCGACGAAGGCCGGGGTTCCGGTGAGCACCGTCGTGCCGCCCAGCGCCACGGTCACGGTCGGCGCCAGGTCGGTGGGCACCGAGCCGTCGCAGGCGGTGAAGCCCACCTTGACCGGCACCGTGGACCCCGCCTTTGCCGACAGCTGACCGTTCTTGAACGGCGGCAGCAGCCCGGTCGCCGTGTACTCGACGACGACGTCCGCGGTGGTGGTCGTCACGTGGCCGTGGCTGTCGGTGACGGTGACCGTCGCGGTGTAGCGGCCGGCCGCGGCATAGGTGTGGCTGCGGGTGAACGAGGCGGATGCCGGGTCCACGGTCTCGCTCGACCCGTCACCCCACGCGATGGTCGCCGTGTGGGTGTCGTCCGCGTCGCGGTCGGTGATGCCGACCGTGAGGCTCGCGTTGCCGGCGCCGCACGACACCGAGGTGTCGGCGAACGCCGCCGTCACGGTGGCCGGAGAGTTCGGCGACAGGCCGACGATGACCGGGTCGTGGTCGGAGACGCGGTACTGGTCGGGCGCGTAGAGCGTCGACTGCAGGTTGGGCGTCTTGAAGTCCAGGTTGTAGTCGAGCACCGAGGGCTCGTCGGAGTTGATGTGGTACTCCGACACCCCCGTCACCTGCGAGCGGATCGACTGCGACCCGAGCGCGTGGTCGAGGTAGCCCCACTGGCCGTCGAAGACGTACGAGTAGGCGTCGGCGCCGATCCGGTCCGCGATGAGGTTGGTGAAGCCGGCCGCCTCGAGGGCCGGATCGGGTCCTCCTTGGCGTACGAGTTGTAGTCACCGACGAGGAGCACGTCCTGGTCGCCGGTGCCCGTCGGGTCGGAGGCCAGCCACGTGGCGAGCGCGTTGCGCGGCCACGGTGCGGGCGGCGTTGCAGTTGCCCTGACCGTCACCGGCATCCGGCACGTCACAGGCCGAGCCCTTGCTCTTGAGGTGGTTGATGTCGGCGATGAAGACACCACCGGTCGCGTTGACCTTGTAGGCCTGCGCGAGGGAGGGGCGGCTGCGCGGGAAGCCGTCGCCGCCGTTGACGAACTCGACGGAGTTGAGCACCGCCGTCTTCCCGACCCGGGTCACCTTGGCGGGCTTGTAGATCTGGCCCACCTTGATCGCGTCGGTGCCGAGGGCGTCGACCTGGCCGGTCTCGGCATCCACGTCGACGTAGGCGTAGGTGCCGGGAGCGGTGGCCGCGTTGAGCTTGTCGACGAGGTGTGCGATGGCCGAGTCGGGACCGTAGCCGTCGTTCTCGATCTCGTTGACGCCGACGACATCGGGGTTCATCGCGAGGATGGCCGCCACCGTCTTGGGCCACTGCCGCTCGAACTCGGCAGGGGTGTCGGCGCCGCGGCAGTCGGTCAGCGCGCCCTGGGTGCCGAGGCGGCAGGTGTCCTGGGTGTCGGGCAGGCCGTCGAAGGTGTTGAAGTAGTTGAGCAGGTTCATGCCGACGACGCGCACGTCGCCACCGACGGCCTCGGGGCCGGTCGGGCGGGGGTTGGTGCCATGGAACTCGATCGCGCCACCGAGGGCGTTGACCGGGCGCACCCGGTAGGAGTTCGGGCTGGCCGCGGCTCCGCCCCAGGTGTAGGTCATGACGCCGACCGGGTCGGTCGTGGTGTCGCCGCCGCGCAGGGTGTTCTCCGCGCTGAGCGGCTGACCGTTGCGGCCGAAGACGATCGGGTCGGGGTTCTGCGCCTGCGTGCCGTCGTCGACGAGCAGCTGGTTCAGGTCGTTCTGGGCCTGCAGGGCGTTGGCCGGGGCGCCGGGCTCGACGACGTTGGTCGGCTGGTGCAGGCGCCCGCCGGAGGAGAGCAGCACCTCACCGAAGCGCCCGAGCTGGAAGTGCTCGGTGACGGTGAGCGTCTGGGCCATCCGCACGAGCATGCCCTCGTACCGCTCGAAGGCGGTGGCGCTGGCCATCGGCAGGGTGACGTCGGTCGGGGTGACGCGTGCCGGTGCCGCACACGGCGACGTTGAGGGAGCTCACCGAGATCTGGGTCTGGCCCTGGTTCTCGCCGACGTTGCCGGTGACGGTGACGAGGTCGCCGAGCTCGACGAGGTCCTGGTTGCCGCCGTTGAACACGAAGATGGCGTCGGAGGTGGCGGGGTCGCCGTCACCGGTCGGGTCCTGCAGGTAGAAGCCACGCAGCGCGGGCGACGGGCCCTCGTAGTCACCGACGACGACGCCCCGGACGGTGCGCGTCTGACCGGCAGCCGGCGAGGTCTCGCCCGAGCCCTGGACCGATCCGATGGGGACGGCGGGAGTCGTGCACGGGTCGGTCGGTGCCGCTGCGACGGTGAACTCGGACGAGAAGTCGGCGGCCATGGTGTCCGGCGGGTCGTTGCCGTCGACGTCGCTCACTCGCGAGGCCAGCACGGTGAGCGTGCAGGCGCCGGCGAGGTCGTCGACCGGGTCGATGGTGTAGACCGTCGGGCCGCCGCTGACCGAGAAGGCGGCCGCTCCGCTGAGCGAGCAGTCGAGCGAGATCGCGGCTCCGGCCAGGGTGACCGGCTCGCTGAAGGTGACCGTCGGGCTCACCGACGCGGAGGCGGCGTTCCCGGAGGCGGGCGTCACCGAGGTGACCGTGGGCCCGGCGTCCGGGGGGGTGACGAGCCCCGGGTGTGCTCCGAGGCCGTCGAAGGTGTCCGCCGCGAACCCGTCCCACTCGACGGACGGGTCGAAGGCGTCGGTCCCGTTGGTGTCGCCGGCGATGATCGCCGCCTTGCGGCGCAGGGTGTTGTCGGCGGTGCTGGTCAGACCCGATCCCCACTCGGTAGCAGGACGGGTGCCGATCTGGCCGATGACGTCGAGGATGTCGCCTGCCGCTCCACCTTTGCGCAGCACGATGGCATCGTCGCCCGTCCAGTTGATCGTTGCGCTGTTCTTCGCGTCCGCAACGGCCAGGATGGTTGCGTTCGCGCTGGCGTGCGCCGCGACGAACACCTCGCCGTTGTTCAGGACGCCTGACAGCGCCATCGAGTTGCTCACGGTCGATGACCCGTTGCTGTACAGCTCCAGCCGGTACCCGCCGTCGGACAGGTCGACCGCCGCGCCCGTGCCGTTGTA
This sequence comes from uncultured Actinomycetota bacterium, assembly GCA_963695175.1. Classification (GTDB taxonomy): domain Bacteria; phylum Actinomycetota; class Actinomycetes; order Actinomycetales; family Dermatophilaceae; genus Fodinibacter. The sequence goes on along the minus strand of CAVOGG010000004.1, from coordinate 475,029 downwards.
GATCTCGATGGCCTTGTTGAAGCTCGACCCCTCGATGTACTCGGAGAAGAACAGGTCGGTGGGAGCGTCCGCGGACGCCACCAGTGGCGTCATCACGACGGGGACGGCCACGGCGAGGGTGGCCACCGCGACCCTCCCCACGAACCGACGGAACGACAAAACCATGAATCCTCCAGGGTCCAGCGGGGAGTCCAGTCGCGGTCGCGATGCCTCCCCCGCACACGATGCGGCGCGAACGTAACACCGTTGGAGGGGCCCCGCGACTTGTAGGAACGGTCTCGTCGCCGAACGGCCGCTGAACGTCCGGGAGCCCCACCGTGAGGACGGAGGTGGCTGCCCCGACGACCACTTCCGCCCTCAGGCGGGAAGGTCTGCGCGGCCGAGGGCGTTGGCCACCCTCGTCCCAGCCAGCAGCATCCGGAGTTCGACGAACCCAGGAGTTGAACGCATGAAGCAGCGCGCACTTGCAGATCTCACGGTCAGCGCGATCGGTCTCGGCGGGATGCCGATGTCGATCGAGGGCCGGCCCGACACCGCTCGGTCGGTGGCCACGATCCACGCCGCGCTCGACGCCGGGGTCACCGTGATCGACACCGCCGACGCCTACCACCAGCACGCCGACGAGGTCGGGCACAACGAGGAGCTCATCGCCGACGCCCTGCGCTCGTGGGGCGGCGACGCCACGTCGGTGCTCGTGGCGACCAAGGGCGGGCACCTGCGCCCCGGTGACGGGTCGTGGACCCGCAACGGCGACCCGGCGTACCTCAAGCAGGCGGCCCGTGACTCGGCCCAGCGGCTCGGGGTCGACGCGATCGGCCTCTATCAGTTCCACCGGCCCGACCCGAAGGTGCCCTACGCCGAGTCGGTGGGGGCGCTCGTCGAGCTGCTCGACGAGGGCGTCATCGTGCGTGCCGGCATCTCGAACGCCACGGTCGCCCAGATCGACGAGGCGAACGCGGTGCTCGGCGGCCGGCTGGTGTCGGTGCAGAACCAGTTCTCGCCGGCGTTCCGCTCCAGCCAGGGCGAGCTCGAGCACTGTGCCGGTCTCGGCATCGCGTTCCTGCCGTGGAGCCCGCTCGGCGGCATCTCGAACGCCGGTGAGCTGGGCGCGAACCACGCGGCGTTCGCCGAGGTGGCCGACGCGCACGGGGTGAGCCCGCAGCAGGTGGCCCTGGCCTGGGAGCTGTCCCTGGCCGACGTCGTCATCCCGATCCCGGGGGCCTCGCGCCCGTCGTCGATCCAGGACTCGGTGCTCGCGGCGGACCTGCAGCTCACCGACGACGAGCTCGCCCGCCTGAACGACAACTGACCGGAGTTCGGTCGCGTGCGAGGGTGGGCGGGTGAGCGGTTTCCACGGCATCCCCGACGACGCGTTCGACTTCTACGAGCAGCTCGGGGCGGAGAACACCCGCACCTGGTGGCAGGCCAACAAGGCGCGCTACGACTCGTCGGTGCGCGAGCCGCTCGAGGGCCTGCTCGACGCGCTCGAGGACGAGTTCGGGTCGGCCCGGCTCTACCGGCCCAACCGCGACGTGCGGTTCAGCGCCGACAAGTCGCCCTACAAGGACCACCAGGGCGCGCTCGCGACGACCGTGCCCGGCATGGGGTTCTACGTGCAGGTCAGCGCCGACGGGCTGCTGACCGGCGGCGGCTTCTACCCCACCGGTCCCGACCAGCTGCCCCGCCTGCGGGCCGCCATCGACGCGCCGCGCTCCGGCCAGGACCTGCAGCGCGTGGTCGACGACCTCACCGCGGCGGGGTTCGCCCTCGGCGGCGACCGGGTGGCCACCCGCCCGCGCGGTGTGCCCGCCGACCACCCGCGCCTGGAGCTGATGCGGTTCAAGAGCCTGATCGCCTCCCGCGAGCACGGGGCGCCGGCCTGGGTGTCGACGCCCGAGGTCGTCGAGCACGTGCGCAGCGACTGGCGCGCGGTGCGCCCGCTCGTCGACTGGCTCACCGAGCACGTCGGCGCCACCACCGCTCCCCGCTCCCGCTGACCCCGCGCACGCCTATCGTGGTCGGGCCTGGGAGACCAACCACGAGCAGCCCTGCTGACGCCCGAACCCGGCTGGCTCCGACGGTGGGGGACAATCGAGCACGATGACCCTCACCGACCGCCTCTCCGGCACCTCCACCGCCGGCGCGGACGCGGCCTTCGACGTCTTCATCGACTGGGCGGGTGAGCGGGGCTTCGCCCTGTACGCCGCGCAGGAGGAGGCCGTGCTCGCCCTCGCCGGTGGGGCCCACGTCGTGCTGGCCACGCCGACCGGGTCGGGCAAGTCGCTCGTCGCGGTCGCCGCCCACGCGCTGGCCCTGGCCGAGGGCCGGCGCAGCTGGTACACCGCGCCGATCAAGGCCCTGGTCAGTGAGAAGTTCTTCTCGCTCGTCGAGGTCTTCGGGGCCGAGCGGGTCGGCATGCTCACCGGTGACGCGGCGGTCAACCCCGGCGCCCCCATCATCTGCGCGACCGCCGAGGTGCTCGCCAACCACGCCCTGCGCGACCGTGAGCTCGCCGACATCGGGCTGGTCGTCATGGACGAGTTCCACTTCTACACCGAGCCCGACCGCGGGTGGGCCTGGCAGGTGCCGCTGCTGCTCATGCCCGACACCCAGTTCCTGCTGATGTCGGCGACGCTCGGCGAGACGGCGGTGTTCGAGGAGGACCTCACCCGCCGCACCGGACGCGAGACCGTGGCCATTGCCGGCGCGGAAAGGCCTGTGCCGCTTGAGTTCTCGTGGGCGCTCACGGCCGTGCACGAGACGATCGAGCTGCTGCTGCGCGACGACCGTGGCCCGATCTACGTCGTGTCGTTCACCCAGGCGTCCGCGGTGGAGCAGGCCCAGGCGCTGACCAGCGTCGAGCTCGTCTCGAGCGCCCGCAAGGCCGCGATCAAGGATGCCGTGGGTGGCTTCCGCTTCGGCAAGGGGTTCGGGGTGACCCTGCGGCGGTTGGTGCTGCACGGGGTCGGGGTGCACCACGCCGGGATGCTGCCGAAGTACCGGCGGCTCGTCGAGACCCTCGCGCAAGCCGGTCTGCTCGCCGTCATCTGCGGCACCGACACCCTCGGCGTCGGCATCAACGTGCCGATCCGCACCGTGCTGCTCACCTCCCTGACGAAGTACGACGGTCGCAAGCAGCGGGTGCTTCGCGCGCGGGAGTTCCACCAGATCGCCGGCCGCGCCGGGCGGGCCGGCTTCGACACCATCGGCTACGTCGTGGTGCAGGCGCCCGAGCACGTCGTCCTCAACGCGAAGGCCCTCGCCAAGGCCGGTGAGGACCCCAAGAAGCGCCGCAAGGTGGTGCACAAGAAGCCCCAGGAGGGCACCCTGACCTACACCGAGGCGACGTACGAGCGCCTCGTCGCGGCCGCCCCGGAGCCGCTGACCTCCAAGATGCGGGTCAACCACGCGATGGTGCTCAACGTCCTCGACCAGTGGGAGGGCCAGCAGGCCGCCCTGCACACCCTCCTGCTCGACAACCACGAGACGCCCGAGCGCCGCGAGGCGCTCGTCGAGCGCGCCGTGCAGGTGCTGGCCTCGCTGCTGCGCGCCAAGGTGGTCGAGCCCGACGACGGCTCGTCCGTCGACGACTGGCTGCCCGCCGACCTCCCGGATGCCGTCGCGCCCGCCTCCGAGGTCGGTGACCCCGACGCTCCCGCCGGCGACGACGCGAGCGACGAGGACGGCATCCCGGCGCCGGTCGAGGCCGAGGACCTCGGCCCGATCGGCGAGCTGCTCGCCGCGGCCGGACGCGTGGCCAGCCCCGATGCCGGGGCTGCGCCCGGAAACGGCGTTCCACCGCCGGCCGCGGAGGAACAGCGGGTCGTCGGCACCCTCGAGCACTTCGTGCGCGGCGACGAGCACCGGTACACCGAAGGCCCCTTCCAGGTGGCCCTCGACCTCGGCGACGGCTTCGCGCTCAACCAGCCCCTGTCGGCCTTCGCGCTGGCCGTGCTCGAGATGTTCGACCCCGAGTCGCCCGGCTACGCCCTCGACGTCGTCAGCGTCATCGAGTCCACCCTCGACGACCCGCGACCCGTGCTGATGGCCCAGCGGTTCGAGGCGCGTGGCGAGGCGGTCGGCGCGATGAAGGCCGACGGCATGGAGTACGAGGAGCGGATGGACGCCCTCGACGACGTCACCTGGCCGCGCCCCCTGGTCGAAGAGCTCGAGGCCGCCCTGCGGGTCTACCGGCAGACCCACCCGTGGGTCGACCCGCGCGGGCTGTCCCCGAAGTCGGTGGTGCGCGAGATGTACGAGCGGGCGATGACCTTCGGGGAGTTCGTCGCCCACCACAAGCTGTTCCGCGCCGAGGGCGTGGTGCTGCGCTACCTCACCGACGCCTACCGCGCGCTGCGCTCCACCGTGCCGACCTCGGCCCGCACCGAGGAGCTCGACGACATCGTCGAGTGGCTCGGCGAGGTGGTGCGTCACACCGACTCGAGCCTGCTCGACGAGTGGGAGGCGCTGGCCAACCCCAGCGACGAAGCGCTCACCGAGGTGCGCGTGCCCAGTGAGAACCGTGCCCTCTCGGCGAACCCCCGAGCCCTACGGGTCATGGTGCGGCAGAGCATGTTCCGCCGCATCGAGCTGGTGTCGCTGGGCCGGTTCGCCGCGCTGGCGGCTCTGGACGGCGGCCTCACCCAGGACGAGTGGGCGGAGGCCACGGCCGGGTACCGCGCCGAGTACGACGACCTGGGCACCGGCCCGCAGGCCCGTGGCCCGGCGTTGTTCCGGGTCGTCGAGGAGCACGGCGACCACTGGGTGGTGACCCAGATCCTCGAGGACCCCGACGGCGACCGCGACTGGCGGATCACGGCCGAGCTCGACCTCGCAGCCACCGACGAGGCCGGCGAGCTGGTGCTGGTCACGACCGGCTTCGGCCCCACCTGAACGAGTCAGGCGTCGCCGGCCCCGGTCGCCAGGTGCGCGGCCAGCCGCTCGAGGCCACCGAGCACCAGTGCTCCGTAGCCGTCGTCGCCCAGGGCGTCGGCGGACTCCAGCCCGGCGGCGAGCTGCACCTGGGCCTCCTCGACCCGCCCCTGCCGCAGGTACCCGTCACCGAGGTTGAGGTGCAGGCTGGGCGCCATCCCGCGGGCCGACGGGATGCCGATCGCGGCCAGCGCGTCGTCGGCCAGGAGCGCGTACTCCTTCAGCGCCACCTCGTCCCAGACGACCTCGTCGGCCAGCTCCGGCTCACCGTCGGCGAGGTAGTGCGCGAGCACGCACCGCGGCGCGTGGTCGTCGACCGCGGTCGCCTCCCACTGCGCGAGCAGGGCCTCGTGGCCACCCTCGCGTCCCTGCTGCGCCGCCCCGACCGCCGCGATGACCTCGTCCCACCGGCTCATGGCGGCACGCTACGCCCCGCCGGCACCCGCCCCGTCGACGGCCCCGGCTAGCGTGGCCCCGGTGACGACGATGCAGCCCGGCACGGTGCACGACCTGCCCGGGGTCTACCGGGTCTGTCTGCTCACCGGTGCCGCCGGCGCCGACGCGACCGCCCTGCACGACGACCCCGACCTGCTGGGGCACCTGTGGGCCGGTCCCTACCTCGCCTTCCCGGATGCCGTCACCCGCGTGCTGCGTGACGAGCACGGGGTCGCGGGGTACTGCCTCGCCGTGCCCGACACCCGCGCCTTCGAGCAGTGGGTCGAGCAGGTCTGGCTCCCGCCGCTGCGGGCACGGCATCCGCTGGGCAGCGGTTCGACCCCCGCCGATGCCGCCGTCGTCGAGTGCCTGCAGCGCCCCACCGTCGCGGATGCCGGGCTGCTCGTCGCGCACCCGGCGCACCTCCACGTCGACCTCCTGCCGAGGCTCCAGGGCCAGGGCTGGGGGCGGCGCGTGGTCGAGTCGGTGCTGGAGGGGCTCACGGCGGCCGGGGCCACCGGTGTCCACCTGGGCGTGGACGAGGGCAACACCGGTGCCCAGCGGTTCTACGAGCGGCTCGGCTTCACCGAGCTGGCGGGCCCACCGGGCGCCCGCTTCTACGGCATGCCGCTCGGGTCACGGACCTGAGGTCTCCATCTGCTGGGCGAGGTACTGCGGCAGGCCGACCCGCATCAGCGCCTCGACCTGGCTCTCGAACCAGTCGGCGTGCTTCTCCTCGTCGAGCACCATCTCCTCGAACAGCGAGGCGGTGCCGTGGTCACCGAGGTCGTGGCACTCCTGAGCCGCTGCGTTGTACTGGGCGACGGCGGCGATCTCGCCCTCCAGCGCCAGGCGCAGCATCTCCTCCGCGTCCTCACCGACCCGGATCGCCAACAGCCGTTGGACGTTCGGGTGCCCCTCGAAGAGCAACACCCGGCTGATCAGGGTGTCGGCGTCCTTCATCTCGTCGATCGACAGGTCGTAGAAGACCTTTCCGAGCTTGGGAAAGCCCCAGTTGTCGAGCATCCGCGCGTGCAGGAAGTACTGGTTGACCACGCTCAGCTCGAGAGTCAGGGCGTCGTTGAGATGCTCGACGATCTTCGGGTCAACTGGCCGCATAGGACGCCTCCGTGCTCTCGGGGACCTGAGGTGCCACATGCTCGCACATCAGTCGTCGCACCGAGAAGACACAGGCGCCGCAGTCCCGACCCGCCCCGGTGGTCCGGCAGACCTCGGAGAGGGTGCGCGCACCGGCGCCGACGGCGGCCGCAACGGCCTTGTCGTTGACGACGTGACAGTGACAGACGATCACGGCATCCCTCTCGTGGTGTCGGCGGACCCGGAGCCCGAAGCGGTGTAGGTGAGGCTTACCTAACCAGATTGTCCCCGACAGTTCCACCTCCACGTCACGCCCTTCCGCAGGGCGGAACGGGGGCTGTGGCGAACGCCACAGCCGTGGGCCACGGTGAGGGGTCGTTGCCTCAGCGACTGGACGTGAGCCCCGCCCCCAGCCGGTGGGCCGTGAAGCCGTCGGTCGAGCGGGCGGCGACACCCGAGCGGAACAGCAGGCTCAGCATCGTCTCCAGCGGCACCCGACCGAGCCGGCCGGGGATCTTGCTGCTGCTGCTGCGAGCGCCCGCCTTGACGATCGCCTCGACCCGCCGGCGCCGGGCCGTCTCGTAGGCCGCCAACCCCTCGGAGCCGTGCGCCGCCACCGACCTCGCCAGCACGACCGCGTCCTCGAGCGCCATGGCAGCACCCTGGCCGCTGCTCGGTGACGGGGCGTGTGCGGCATCCCCGACCAGCACGGTGCGCCCGCGCCACCAGGTCGGCACGTGCGGCAGGTCGAAGGTGTTGTCGCCCGCCAGCTCGAGCCGACCGGCGGCCACCAGGGCGGATGCCGGCCCCGCGTCGTCCGCGACCAGGCCCGCCAGCCACGCGAGCCACTGCTCGTCGGTGGTGGCGGCCCGCTCGTCGCGACCGATCTCGGGGCGCGGCACGTTGGCGAACCACACGACGTCACCGGTGGGCAGGGGGTGCGCGCCGAAGAACGACCGTCGCCCGAACACGAAGTGCCACGCCTGCGGGGTGAGGTCGTCCCCGAGCCGGGTGCCTCGGGTGATGCCGCCGAAGTTGGTCAGCCCGACGTAGCGGGCCTCGGGCGCCGCGGGGTCGATCGCCCGGCGAGCTCGCGAGCGCACCCCGTCGGCGGCCACGAGCAGGTCACCCTCCACGACCGACCCGTCGGACAGCACGGCGCGCACGCCGTGGGCGTCGTCGTGCACGGAGACGACCTCGGCGCCGAGCCGCAGGTCCGCACCCTGACGGCCGGCGGCATCACCGAGGAGCACGGCGAGCGCGGAGCGCTTCATGGTGAGGCCGACGGTGCCGTCATCGAGGGGCACACCGAGCGAGACGTCACCGAGGTGGCGGCCGGTGGCGCCGTACATCCGGTTGAGCCGGCTCGGGTGGCCGATGGTGCGCGCGTCGTCGAGCACGCCCAGCACCTCGAGGGCGTCGAGGCCGTTGGGGGCCACGGTCAGCCAGGAGCCCTCGTCGGGGTCGGCGACGGGGCGGCGCTCGAGCACCGTCGCATCGAGCCCGAGTCGGGTGGCGGCGAGCGCGACGGCCGGCCCGGCGACGCCTCCGCCGACGACGAGTAGTCTCATGTCCGGTCCTTCTGTACGAGGTTCGTATATTTCGATTATCGAAAGGGTAGGCGAGTCGTGTCGCGTCGTCAACTCGTGGCGGAGCTCGGCACCGCCATGCAGCGCTACCAGCGCAGCGTGCAGGCCTACGACGACGCCGTCGGGCGGGCTCTCTCCCTGGGACCCGCCGACCTGCGGTGCCTCGACTGGCTGGCCGACGGCCCGAAGACCGCCGGCGTGCTCGCCGGTGCCACCGGGTTGCGGCCCGCGGCGACGACCGCGCTGATCGACCGGCTCGAGGCCAAGGGGCTGGTCGAGCGGGTGCGAGACGAGACCGACCGGCGACGGGTGCTCGTGCGGATGACCGACGAGGGCATGCGCTCCACCTACGCGATGTACGCCCCGCTGGTCGAGGAGGGTCAGGGGCTCTTCGCGCACCACACCGTGGCCGAGCTGACCGCGATGCGTGACCTGGTCGACGCGATGCGCGAGCTCACCGACCGGCACCGGGACGACGTCTCTGCCTTGGCCGAGAACCGCCGGGAGCACCGGGACCGCACCACCGGCTGAGCCACGGAACGAGGAACGGCCCCCGAGGTTCTCGGGGGCCGTTCGTCATCGCGTGCGCAAGGGGGGATTTGAACCCCCACGCCCTTTCGGACACTGGCACCTGAAGCCAGCGCGTCTGCCGTTCCGCCACTTGCGCGTGACCGCTCGCGTGAGCCGTCCTAGTGTGCCCGATGCACCCGGCATCCGACAAAATGACCGCGAGCCGGGCTACCGGCCACACCCTCGGTCACGACAGTGCCGGGGCCTCCGCGCCACCGCTGAACCCGCTGCTGCCGTGTCGCGGCTCCCGGTTGCCACGGGGCTTCAGGCGCACCCCGGGCAGCGCCGGCGCCGGGATCCGGTCGACCTCCCCCTCGTACCCGCGCACCGAGCCGAACCGCCCGTTACGGGCCTCCCAGGCCTCCCGCGCCGCCACCACGTCGTCGTTCGAGCGGCCGATGAAGTTCCACCACATCACGACCTCCTCGCCGAACGGCTCCCCGCCGAGCACCAGCACGCGCGCCCCATCCGCGCCGGCCGTCACCGAAACCCCTCCCGGATGCCGTGCCGCCCCCACCACCCCGAGCTCACCGCGCACGAGGCCCGTGTCACCCATGGTCACCGACCCCGTGTCGACGAGCACCGCGACCTCGAAGCCGTCCGGAACCGGCAGCAGCACCGATGCGCCGCCCTCGAGCACCACCTCGGCTCCCACCATCGGGGTCTCGACGCGCACCCGGGACACCGACCCGAACAGGGCACCCACGAACACCTGGGCCCGCACCCCCTCGGCCACCTCCACGACCTCGGGCACGTGGTGCTCGAAGCGTGGGGCGACGTCCGCGACCTCCGTCGGCAGCACCACCCACAGCTGGGCACCGTGCAGCACGGTCGTCGAGGGCGTCGACACCTCCGAGTGCGAGATGCCCCGACCGGCGGTCATCAGGTTGACCTCGCCCGGCCGCACCACCGCCACCGTCCCCAGCGAGTCCCGGTGCTCGACCTCGCCGCTGAACAGCCACGACACGGTCGCCAGCCCGCAGTGCGGGTGCGGCGCCACGTCCATGCCGCCGGTGGCCGACACGTCGTCGGGGCCGTAGTGGTCGACGAAGCACCAGGCCCCGACGAACGAGCGTTCGCGCGCCGGCAGGGTGCGGCGAACGGTCATGGAGCGCGGCCCCCCGAGTGGTACCTGGCGGGGCACGATGACCTGGACGGCGTCGTTCATCCGTCCACGGTACGGGCCGCGCCGTTCAGGGATCGCCCAGCCCCGGCGGATAGTCTTGCGAGACCGCTGCCGACCCGAGCCCTGTGGAGGAGGTGCACCGATGGGACTGTTCGACCGCCTCGAGGCGGGGCTCGAGCGTGCCGTGCAGGGCACCTTCGCCAAGCACCTGCGCTCCGCGGTGCACCCCGTCGAGATCGCCAGCCACATCCGGCGGGCCATGGACGACCGCGCCGTCACCAGCTCGGGCCGCGCGATCGTGCCCAACGTCTTCACCATCGAGCTCTCACCGAGCGACTACGACCGCCTCCACCCCGACCTGCAGAACGTCGAGATGGACCTCGTCGCCGCCGCCGAGGAGCACTGCGACGGCCAGCACTACCAGCCGGCCGGCCCGATCGACATCATCTTCGAGGAGCACTCCGACCTCGAGACCGGTGTCTTCCGGATCCGCCCCTCGAAGGCCTCGCGCCCGCGCGCGACGGGGAACACCGGTCAGGAGCGCGCGCTGCGCCCCCGCGAGCAGCCGCGCCAGCAGCCGGATGCCGGTGTCGACGGCGCGCTCGCGTCTCCCGGTCCCGACGGCGTCCGGTCCGGGGCGGCCGGCGCCGCGGCGGCAGCCGGTGCAGCCGACGCCTCGCGGCGGGCCAGCCCGCCCCCCGCGCGCGACGACCTCGACGCGACGGCCCGGCATCCGGCCCCGCCCGCCCCGGCGCGGCCCCAGCGGACCAACCCCGCCGACCGGCCCTGGCTCGACGTCGACGGCGAGCGCTATCCGCTGATGGGGGCGATCACCATCCTGGGCCGCGACGACAGCGCCGACATCATCCTCGACGACCCCGGCATCTCCCGGCGGCACAGCGAGCTGCGGGTGACCACCGACGGCCCGCACTTCGTCACGACGATCCGCGACCTCGGCTCGACGAACGGCACCTTCGTCAACGGCGAGCGGATCACGAGCGAGCACCTCGAGGACGGCGACCGGGTGACGGTCGGCCGCACCTCGATCACCTTCCGCGGGGGCCGGAGGTGACCCGGGCGTGCTGAGCGAGCTCACCCTGACCGTCATGCGGCTGGGGTTGCTGGTGCTGATGTGGTTCTTCGTCTTCGCGGTGGTCGGTGTCCTGCGCGGCGACCTCTACGGAACCCGCGTCAAGCGCCGGGCCGCCGGCACCGGCAAGGCCGCCGCGCGCGGGGTCTCCCCGGCGCCGCACGGTGCCGCCCGGCCGGAGAACAAGAAGGCCTCTCGCGGCCGCAAGGGCCCGACCAGGCTCGCCGTCACCGCGGGGCCGCTGTCGGGCACGATGCTGCCCCTGCGCCCGGCCGGCACGCTGATCGGGCGCAGCCCCGAGTGCGCCCTCGTGCTCGACGACGACTACGCGAGCGGCCGGCACGCCCGCATCTTCCAGGACGACGACGGCACGTGGAAGGTCGAGGACCTCCGTTCCACCAACGGCACCTTCCTCGGCGCGACGCGCCTCACCGAGCCACGCGAGGTGGCGGTCGGCAGCGTGCTGCGGATCGGCCAGACCGTCGTGGAGCTGCAGAGGTAACGGATGCCCTTCGCGTTCCACTACGCCGCCCGATCCGATGTGGGCATGGTCCGGTCCAACAACGAGGACTCCGGGTACGCCGGTCCCCACCTGCTGGCCATGGCCGACGGCATGGGCGGCCACGCCGGCGGTGACGTCGCGAGCTCGACGGTCATCGGCGCGCTCGTCCGGCTCGACGGCGAGGCCCTCGGCGGCCGCGACGTCACCCACGCCCTGCTCGACCGCATCCACGGCGCCAACGCCGAGATCGGCGACCAGGTGCACGCCGACCCCAGCCTCGACGGCATGGGCACCACCCTGATCGCCCTGCTCCGGGCCGGCGACAAGATCGTGCTCGCCCACATCGGCGACTCACGTGCGTTCATGGTGCGTGACGGCGAGGTCACCCAGATCACCAAGGACCACTCCTTCGTGCAGAACCTCGTCGACGAGGGGCGGATCACCGCCGACGAGGCCCAGACCCACCCGCAGCGCTCCCTGGTGACCCGGGTGCTCACCGGCGCCGCCGACGACGACCCCGACCTCGTCGTGCGCCAGGGCCGGATCGGCGACCGCTACGTCATCTCCTCCGACGGCCTGACCGACTACGTCGCGCGCGACACCATCAACGAGGTCCTCACGACCACCGCCGACCCCGGCGAGACCGCCGACCGGCTGGTCGCCCTGGCGCTGCGGGCCGGCGCGCCCGACAACGTCACCATCGTGGTCGGCGACCTCGTGGACATCGTGCAACGGCCGCCCACCCAGCCGCAGGTCGTCGGCGCCGCGGCGGCCCGGCAGACCGGCACCCGGCCGATCCCGACCACCCCGGCCGCCAAGGCGGCCGCGCTCACCGCGCAGGCCACCGGCGGGGCCGACACCGACGACGGCGTCACCCTCGCCGAGGAGGGCCCGCGGTCCCGGCGGGGCACCCTGCTGCGACTGGCCGCCCTCGTCGTGGTGCTCGTCGTCGTCGTCGCCGGTGGCACCTATGCCGTGTACGCGTGGTCCCAGCGCCAGTACTACCTCGCCGAGCAGGACGGCGTGGTCACCGTGTTCCGCGGGGTCGAGCAGAACCTCGGCCCGATCTCGCTGTCCAACCCCGAGTACTCCACGACGATCCCCCTGGCAGACCTGCCGGCCTCGTACCAGGACAGCCTGCAGCAGGGCATCGAGGTCGACGACCGCGCGGCGGCCGACGCCCGGGTGGCCGTGCTGCGGCTGCAGGCCACGGCCTGCCGGTGGGCCCAGCTCAACGGCGAGACCTGCCGCACCGTGCCGTCGACCTGGACCATCCCGACCCCCACCCCGAGCCCCACCTCGACCCCCATCCCGACGGTGACGTTGTCGGGCACACCCAGCCCCGCGCCGACGGCAACCGGCGCACCGGTGACCTCATGAGCATCGTGTCGTCGTTCACCCCCAGGAAGGGCCGCAACGTCGAGCTGGCCCTCGTCGTCGGGGCCGTCGGGATCGTGCTGCTCGCCTACCTCAACGTCGAGCTCGCCACCTCGGGCACGATCCCGCCCGGCACGCTCACCCTGGTCGGCGGCTACCTCGCCCTGGCGATCGGCTTCCACCTCGTGCTGCGCTGGCGCGCCTCGTACGCCGACCCGCTGATGCTGCCGATCATCACGCTGCTCAACGGGCTGGGCCTGGTGATGATCCACCGCATCGACATCGCGCACGGCAAGTCGATCGCCGACGGGGTGGCCCTGCGCCAGCTGATGTGGACCGCCGTGGCCATGGTCGTCGCGGCGATCGTGCTCGTCGTGCTGCGCGACCACCGGGTGCTGCGGCGCTACACCTACCTCGCCGGCGCGATCGGCTTCGGACTGCTGCTGCTGCCGCTGTTCCCGGTGATCGGCACGTCGATCTACGGCTCGCGGATCTGGATCCAGCTCGGCCCGTTCTCGTTCCAGCCCGGCGAGATCGCCAAGATCGCCCTGGCCATCTTCTTCGCCGGGTACCTCGTGCAGACCCGCGACGCGCTGTCGGTCGCGGGGCGCAAGGTGCTCGGTCTCACCCTGCCCCGGGCCCGCGACCTCGGCCCGATCCTCGTGGCGTGGCTGGCCAGCCTGGCCGTGCTGATCTTCGAGCGCGACCTCGGCTCGTCGCTGCTGTTCTTCGGCCTGTTCGTCGCGATGCTCTACGTCGCCACCGAGCGGGTGTCGTGGATCGTCATCGGCCTGACCCTGTTCTGCATCGGTGCCTACGTCGCCTACCTCGCCTTCGGCCACGTGCAGACCCGCGTGCTGCTCTGGCTCGACACGTTCAGCCCCGAGGCGCTCCGGGCGTCCGACCAGCTCGCCAAGGGCCTGATGGGCATGGCGTCCGGTGGGATGTTCGGCACCGGCCTGGGCCGTGGACGCCCGGACCTCACCTACTTCGCGGAGTCCGACTTCATCATCCCGAGCTTCGGCGAGGAGATCGGGCTGATCGGCCTGTTCGCGATCTTCATGCTCTACGCCCTGCTCGTGCAGCGCGGCCTGCGCACCTCGCTCGGCACCCGCGACGGCTTCGGCAAGCTGCTCGCCGCCGGCCTGTCCTTCTCCGTCGCGCTGCAGTGCTTCGTCGTCGTCGGCGGCGTCACCCGGGTCATCCCGCTCACCGGCCTGACGATGCCGTTCCTGTCCTCGGGCGGGTCCTCCCTGCTCGCGAACTGGACGCTGGTCGCCATCCTGCTGCGCATCTCCGACCACGCCCGGCGCCCCCTGCCCGAGGCGAACGCCCCCAGCCCCGTCGCGGAGGCCCGCACCGAGGTGGTGAGGCTGCGATGAACGCTCCCGTCCGCCGGCTCTCGCTCGTCGTCGCCGCCCTGTTCGCCTCACTGCTGGTGTCGACGACGCTCATCCAGTACGTCTTCGCGGCCGACCTCAACGCGCGCCCGGACAACCGCCGCACCCTGCTGTCGACCTTCGCCCGCGAGCGCGGCGAGATCCTCGTCGGCCAGACCGCCGTCGCGAAGTCGGTGCCCGTCGACGACGAGTTCAAGTACCAGCGGGTCTACCCCGAGGGGAGGCTCTACGCCCACGTCACCGGCTCCTACTCGTTCTTCGGGGCGTCCGGCGGCCTCGAGCAGGCCGAGAACGCGCTCCTGTCCGGCTCGAGCGACAAGCTCTTCTACCGGCGGGTGTCCGACCTGTTCACCGGCCGCCGGGCGCAGGGCGCCAACATCGAGACCACCCTCGACCCCAAGGTCCAGGCGGCGGCCGCCGCGGGCCTGAAGGGCATCACCGGTGCCGCGGTCGCCCTCGACCCGAAGTCCGGCGCGATCCTGGCGATGGTCAGCAACCCGACCTACGACCCCAACGACCTGGCCAGCCACGACCTGACCGAGGTCAACAAGAACTACAACACCCTGAACAAGGACCCGAAGAAGCCGCTGCTCAACCGCACGATCAACGAGCTGTACCCGCCGGGCTCGGTCTTCAAGGTCGTCACGGCCGCGGCGGCGTTGTCGACCGGCGAGTACACCGAGAACTCGCTGCTCCCCGGCCCGGCGGTCCTCGACCTGCCCGACACCTCCGCCGACCTGCCGAACCACGACGGGCGCGCGTGCGGGTCGAGCGAGGAGATCACGATGACCCAGGCGCTGGCGGTGTCGTGCAACACGGCGTTCGCCTACCTGGGCCTGCAGATCGGGGCCGACGCGCTGCAGTCGCAGGCCGCGAAGTTCGGCTTCGGCGACACCCTCGAGGTGCCGATGCGGGTCACCCCCAGCAGCGTGCCCGCCGAGCTGAACAAGCCGCAGCTGGCCCAGAGCTCGATCGGCCAGTACGACGTGCAGGTCACCCCGCTGCAGATGGCCATGGTCGCGTCCGGGGTCGCCAACCGGGGTGTGGTCATGAAGCCCTACCTCGTGGAGTCGGTCATCGGCTCCGACCTGTCGGTCATCGAGTCGGCCGCACCGCAGGAGCTCTCGCAGGCCGTGACCCCCGAGGTCGCCGCGCAGCTCACCCGGATGATGGAGGCCGTCGTCGAGGACGGCACCGGCAAGCGCGCCCAGATCGAGGGCGTCGACGTGGCCGGCAAGACCGGCACCGCGCAGCACGGTGAGGGCCGCAAGGCCCACGCCTGGTTCATCTCGTTCGCCCCGGCCAACGACCCGAAGATCGCTGTCGCGGTCATCGCCGAGGACGGCGGTGTCGCGGGGAGCGAAGCCGGCGGCGGCACCGTCGCCGCCCCGATCGCCAAGCAGATGATGGAAGCACGGTTGAACCGATGAGGAGAACACAGCATGGCTGAGGTCCCGAAGCTGCTCGGGGGACGCTACGAGGTCGGTGAGCTCCTCGGCCGCGGTGGGATGGCTGAGGTGCACCGTGGCTACGACTCCCGGTTGGGCCGCCAGGTCGCCATCAAGATGCTGCGCAGCGAGCTCGCGCGGGACAACACCTTCCTCGTCCGGTTCCGCCGCGAGGCGCAGTCCGCGGCGGGCCTGAACCACGCCTCCATCGTCGCCGTCTACGACCACGGCGAGGACGTCCTCACCGAGACCGGCGGCGCCCAGGTCAAGGTGCCCTACATCGTCATGGAGTTCGTCGAGGGCAGGACGCTGCGCCAGGAGATCACCGAGCGCGGCACGGTCGGCGCCACCGAGTCGCTGCGCATCACCGAGGGCGTGCTCGACGCGCTCGGCTACAGCCACCGCAACGGCATCGTCCACCGCGACATCAAGCCCGCGAACGTGATGATCGCCCCCGACGGCTCGATCAAGGTGATGGACTTCGGCATCGCCCGGGCGATGGCCGACGCCAACGCCACGATGACCCAGACGCAGGCCGTGATCGGCACCGCCCAGTACCTCTCGCCGGAGCAGGCCCAGGGCCAGTCGGTCGACGAGCGCTCCGACCTCTACTCCACCGGGTGCATGCTCTTCGAGCTGCTCACCGCCCGCCCGCCGTTCCTCGGCGAGAGCCCGGTCTCGATCGCCTACCAGCACGTCGGTGAGCAGCCGATCCCGCCGTCGCGGTTCGTCGAGGGCATCTCCGACGACCTCGACGCCGTCGTGCTCCACTCACTGGCCAAGCCGCGTGACGCCCGCTACCAGAGCGCCGCCGAGTTCCGCGCCGACCTGCAGGCCGTGCGCCTCGGCCGCCCGATCAGCGACGCGGCCCGGGGCTCCGCGGCCGCCCTCGCCGGGGCGGCTGCGCTCGCCGCCGCCTCCGAGGCCGGCCCCTACCACGGCGCTGACCAGACCCAGGCGTATGCCGTCGCGCCGCTGCCCGTGGCCCCCGTCGACTCGGGCACCGAGACCTTCCCCGGCCTGATCGAGCCCGAGGAGCAGAAGCGCGGTCCCGCCGGGTGGATCGTCCTCGCGCTCGTCGCGATCACGGCCATCGCGGCACTCGCCTACGGCCTGTCGACGTACCTCGACAACCCGGAGACCCCGAAGGTCGCGGTTCCACGCGTCGTCGGCGACCCGATCCAGACGGCCACCGCCAAGCTGGCGCAGGCCAAGCTGGTGGCCGACCCCGTGCGCCAGCCCAGCGACACCGTGCCGGCGGACACCGTCATCAGCCAGAACCCCACGGACGGCACCGAGGTCAGCCCGAACAGCACGGTGCGCCTCTTCGTCTCCTCCGGCCCGACGGCGGTGACCGTTCCCGACCTCAAGGGCCTGACCGTCCAGGAGGCCCAGAGCCAGCTGAGCGACCAGGGGCTCGCCGTCGGCACCGTCACGGAGGTCGACGACCCCGACACCGAGGCGGGCAAGATCATCGACACCAACCCGGGTGCGGGCACCTCCGTGGCTCCCGACACCAAGATCAACGTGCGCGTGGGCACCGGCAAGGTCGCGGTGCCCAACGTCGTCGGCAAGTCGCAGAGCGAGGCGCAGACGACGATCGCGGCCGCCAAGCTCCAGGTCGAGACGAAGTTCAAGGCGACCAACGAGGTGCCCGAGGGCACGGTCATCTCGCAGAGCCCCAAGGACGGCACCATCGACATCGGCGGCACGATCAAGATCACCGTCGCCCAGAAGGCCGCCCCGACCCTGACCCCGACGACGGTGACCCCCACCCCCACCCCCAGCCCGACCCCGAGCGAGTCCCCGACGACCAACTCGCTGCCGACACCGCCCCCGACGCCCTGACGTCGGGTGACGTCAGCCGGCGGCGACCATCCGGGCGACGCCGGCGGCGTCGTGCACGAGCGGGCTGAGGCCGGCCGAGCGGGCGACGGCATCCGGCATCCCGCACAGCCGGAGCCAGTTGGCGAGCATCCGGTGCCCGCCGTGGGTCAGCACCGACTCGGGGTGGAACTGCACCCCGTGCAGCGGCAGGGTCGCGTGCCGCACGGCCATGATGATGCCGGTCTCGGTGCGGCCGTTGGCGATCAGCTCGTCGGGCAGCGTGGCGGGCTCGATCGTCAGCGAGTGGTACCGGGTGGCCGTGAACGGGTCGGGAGCGCCCTCGAGCACCCCGGTGCCGTCGTGGTGCACCTGCGAGGTCTTGCCGTGCAGCAGCTCGGGCGCCCGCCCCACGGTCGCGCCGAGCACGACCCCGAGCGCCTGGTGGCCCAGGCACACGCCGAGCATCGGCTGCTCGCGCTCACCGCACGCCTCGATCATCGCCATCGAGACGCCGGCCTCCTCGGGCGTGCCGGGGCCGGGCGAGACGAGCACCCCGTCGAACTCGGCGCCGTCGGCCGGGGCGACCGTGTCGTTGCGCACGACCTCGCACTCGGCGCCGAGCTGCTCGAGGTAGCCGACGATCGTGAAGACGAAGCTGTCGTAGTTGTCGACGACGAGGATGCGGGTCATGGCGTCAATGGTGCACCGTCGGCGTCACGGCCCGACGGTCGAGTCCGTGAACGGCAGCAGGGGGCTCACCGCCGGGAACACCCAGGTGAAGCACACGGCGACCACGACCAGCCCCAGCACGAGGCACTGCGCGGCCCTCGCCCAGCCGGGGCCCGGCAGGTGGCGCCACAGCGCGGCGTACACGGGTCAGCCCGCCGTCGGGGGGGTGAGCCAGCGGGACGGCACCCACTGCGCGCGTGGCACCGTCTCCACGAGACGGCCGTGCACGACGAACCGCTGCGTGGCGCTGTACTTCGGGTGGCACGAGGTCAACGTGAGCAGCGCCTCGGTCGGTGCGGTGCCGGGTTGGTCGGGCACCGGCGCGATGACCTGCACGTCGCCGGGCCGCACGATCTCGCGTGAGGTGACCTCGTAGACGTAGACCTGCGCCGCGGTCTCGACGACCACGCGGTCACCGTCGACGAGCTGGTCGACGTCGTGGAACGGGCGCCCGTAGGTGGTGCGGTGCCCGGCGACGGCGAAGTTGCCGACCTGCCCGGGCCCCGCCGTGCCGACGTAGTGACCGACGCCCAGGGCCAGCACGGGGCGCCCGGTGCCCTCGATGACCGGGCGCACGAAGTCGTCCCCGAACCGCGGGATCCGCACGACCGCGAAGGCGCCGTCAGCACCGATCGCCGCCGGGATGCCGTTCTCGCCCACCTGGCCCGGCGTGCCGCGGGCGAAGTCGTCCTCGAGGGTCCGCACGATCTGCGCCTGGGCGCGGTCGGCGACCACGTCGGTCCACCACAGCTGCCAGGCGGCGAAGAGCAGCAGCAGTACCCCCACCGTCACCAGCACCTCGCCGGACCAGCCGACGACGCGGCGCAACCTCACGAGGTGGGGACCTCGGCGTGCTCCGGCACGATCGAACCGCTGTACGCCGGGAAGGTCTTCTGGCCGACGCTGCCCACGTCGTAGCCGAGCCCGACCGCGATCGACCAGTCGCGCAGGTTCGCGACGGCGGGGTCGGTGTCGAGCGCGCTGCGCATCGCCTCGCGGCTGCCGATCGCGGTGATCACGTAGGGCGGTGAGTAGACGCGTCCCTGCAGGATGAGCGTGTTGCCGACGCACCGCACGGCGCTGGTCGAGATCACCCGCTGGTCCTGGAGCATCATCGCCTCGGCGCCGCCCTGCCACAGCGCGTTGACGACCGACTGCACGTCCTGCTGGTGGATGACGTAGTCGTCGGGGTCGGCGCCGGCGGGCACCTCGCCACCGGCGAGCTTGGCGTCGTCGAGGGTGACCCGCAGCGCCGGGCCGCGCACCGGGGTGCGGCCGGCGGCCGTGGCGATCTCGTTGGCCTGGCGCTCGAGCTTCTGGGTCTGCAGGTCGCCGGGGGCGAGCCCCGCCGTGGCCTCGTCGACCTGGCCCTGCAGGTCGTCGAGATCCGAGGCGCGGGTCTCGTTGGTGCGGTTCTGGGCGCGGATCAGGTCGGGGAGCTGGGCCTGGTCGGTGCGCAGGTCCTCGCCCTGCGAGGCGCGCACGCTGGAGGCGAACAGGGTGCCGGCGACCAGTGCCGCGACGGGCACCAACCATGGCCACGGGGAGGGACGGTTGACCCGTCCCGCGTGTGTACCGGCCACCATGGCCACCTCCTTTCCTTCAAAGACCCTCTACGCTAGGCCCATCATTCAACGCCACGAGGAGACAGTTCGTGCCCGAGTCCAAGGGTCGCTCCAAACCCGCATACACCCCGCCGCGCACGGCGCAGAAGAACACGGCGCCGAACCCGCGCTGGTTCGTGCCCCTGATGCTCGGTCTCATGGTGGTCGGCCTGCTCTGGGTCGTCACCTACTACATCTCCGGCGTGCACCAGTACCCGATCCCGGCGCTGGGCCGCTGGAACCTCGGCGTCGGCTTCGGCCTGATGCTCTCCGGCTTCCTGATGACCACCCGCTGGCGCTGACCGGGCGCCTCGGCAGAGTTGTCCACAGGGGTTGTCCCCACTGGGGATGAATGACACCCATGTAATCCACAGGCGGACCACAGTCGGTTGTCAGCCGGAGATGCCGTACTTCCCGATCGTCAGCAGGACGAGCACCAACAGGATGCCGCCCATCGAGAACCAGTGCACCCGCTGGTCCGCGGGGGGCGCCAGCGGGCCACGGTTGCGGCCGGAGTAGGCGATGGCCGCGGCCACGGCCGCCCCGGTGAGCAGCCCACCGAGGTGGGCCTGCCAGGCGATCCCGGGGATCACGAACCCGATGACGGCGTTGATGCCGATGATCACGTACATGCCGGCCGACGACCGGCCGAGCCGGCGCTGGAGCACGAGGAACGCCCCGAACAGGCCGAACACCGCGCCCGAGGCACCGACGGCGCCGGTCCACCACATCCCGTAGTCGCCCGTCGCGATCTGCGCGGGGGTCGGGGGTGTGGACAGCAGGAGGTACATGACCGAGCCACCGAGGGCGCTGAGCAGGTAGATCGCGACGAACCGCGCCCGCCCGAGCATCGGCTCGAGGTAGCTGCCCATGACCCACAGCGCGTACATGTTGAACGCGATGTGGGTGATGCCGCCGTGGGCGAAGGCCGAGGTGAGGAACCGCCACGGCTCGCTCTGGGCCAGGGCCGGGACGAACGCGATCCGGTCGTCGAAGTCCGGGCACGGCCTGCTGGAGGACGAACACCGCCACGCAGATGCCGATGATCGTCATCGTCGCGACGGGACGCCCGTCGGTGACCGAGCCGCCGAAGACGGTGCGCGCCTGGCGCACCGTCTTCGCGCCCTCGGCCACGCAGTCGACGCACTGGATGCCGACCGCGGCCGGCCGCTGGCACTCCGGGCAGGTCGGTCGCATGCACCGCTGGCAGCGCACGTAGGACTCGCGGTCCGGGTGCCGCGGGCACACCGGAACCGGCGCGACAGCATCCTGGTAGGCCGGTTGCTCACCCACGTCGTGTACTCGTCTCCTGCGCCCGGGGGCCCGCGAGTGCGGGTCAGTCCTCGATCTCGACGCGCTCGAGGACCACGTCGTCGAGCGGCTTGTCCATCGACCCGGTCGGCACGGCGGCAATCTTGTCGACGACCTCGCGGCTCGGGCCGTCCGCGACCTCGCCGAAGATCGTGTGCTTGCCGTTGAGCCACGAGGTGGCGCCGACGGTGATGAAGAACTGCGAGCCGTTGGTGCCCTTGCCCATGCGCTTGCCGGCGTTGGCCATGGCGAGCAGGTAGGGGCGGTCGAACTGCTTGTCGGGGTGGATCTCGTCGTCGAACGCGTAGCCCGGGCCACCCATGCCGCGACCGAGCGGGCAGCCGCCCTGGATCATGAAGCCGGGGATGATCCGGTGGAAGAGCAGGCCGTCGTAGAACTTGGTCGGGTTGGTGCGGCCGGCGTCGTCCTTGTACTGCTTGCTGCCGGTGGCGAGACCGGTGAAGTTGGCGACGGTCTTGGGGGCCTCGTTCGGGAACAGCTCGACGACGATGGGCCCGTGGTTGGTGTGCAGGGTTGCCTTCATGGCGTCGATCCTCTCATGCAGGAAGCGGCGGCCCGTTCGTGATCCCGTCGACCACGGAGCGCGTGGAAGTGCGCAAACAGGGCAGGATGGGAGCAAGACGAACGTCCAACACGAGGAGGACACGTGTTCCGCACACCGAGCAAGACCGACCAGGCCAAGGACGCCGTCGCGGCCGGGGCCGAGAAGGTGACCGACGGCGCCCAGGTCGCCGTCGACAAGGCCGCCGAGCTCAAGGTGAAGGCCGGCGAGGCCGCGGCGGCCACCGCGAACGGTGCCGCTGTCGCGAAGGAGAA
Organism: uncultured Actinomycetota bacterium; assembly: GCA_963695175.1. GTDB lineage: Bacteria > Actinomycetota > Actinomycetes > Actinomycetales > Dermatophilaceae > Fodinibacter. The sequence continues at coordinate 453,154 of CAVOGG010000004.1, read as the reverse complement.
GGCGTCCGACGCCGCGACCGCCGGCGCCGCAGGCGCCTCCGTCGCCAAGGAGAAGGCGTCCGAGGCCGCCGAGGTCGCCCGCGAGACCGCCGAGACGATGAAGGAGTACGCGCAGGTCGCCGCCGAGACGTTGGCTCCGCGCGTCGAGCACGCCAAGGACACCTTCGTCGAGGACGTGCTCCCCAAGGTCGTGAGCGCGCTGGCCGCGATCGCCGCGGGGGCCGCTGCCGCCAAGGAGTCCGCCTCCGAGGCCGCCGACCGGGCGCCCGACGCCTACGCCGTGCTCAAGGGTGACGCCGTCGCGAAGAAGGGCGGCAAGGGCAAGTGGATCCTGCTGCTCGGCGCGCTCGCCGCCGGCGCCGCAGTCATGGCCTGGCGCAAGAGCAACGAGCGCCCCGACCCGTGGGCGACCGCGGGCTCCTACACCCCGCCGAAGCCGGTCGCGGAGAAGGTCAGCGACCTCGCCGCCGCCGTCAAGGAGAAGGCCACCGAGGCCAAGGACGCCGCCGTCGACAAGGCCGGCGACCTCAAGGACAAGGCCACCGACGCCAAGGACGCCGCGAAGGACAAGGCGGCCGACGCCAAGGACACCGTCGACAGCGCGGCCTCCGACACCGCCGACGACCTGAGCGACGCGGCCGCAGCGGCCGACGAGGCCGGCGACGACACCGCGATCCCCGCCCTCTCGGAGACCTCCGAGGGCGCCGACCTGTCGACCCCGAACCTCGACAGCGGTTCGACCGACGGCACCAAGGCCTGACGCAGCACCGCACTCAGCAGCACGACGCCGGCTGCCCGTCACGGGGCGGCCGGCGTCGGCGTCTCTGGGGCGGCGGGGTCAGATGGTGAGCCCGTCGCCGAAGCGGAACAGCGGGTCGTCGTAGCCCGGCACGTCCTCCCCGTGGGCGCGGACCTGGTCCATCGAGCGCGGCAGGTCGAAGGGCAGCCGGCCGCGCGGCGGGATCGCGCCGGTCAGTGCGTCGAGCAGCGCGTCGTCGCTGGTGCCGTAGCTGGCCACCACGGCGTCGGCCACCGGCAGCAGCGGGGTCAGCACGGCCGGCCGGTCGAGCACGACGTCGAGGACGAGCGGGCAGTGCGCGGCGATCCGCTGCATCCGCACGATGAGCCCGGGGGCGAACTCGAGCGAGCCCTGGTGGAACCAGGACTCCAGGAACAGGTCCGAGCGGGGCTCGAACGGCGCCATCAGCCGCACCAGGGCGACGTCGGCGTCCTCCGGACGATCGACCGGGATGCCGTGCCGCGCCACCACCTCGCGCGTCACGTTCTCGGCGTAGATCCGCAGGCCACCCGCGAGCGGGAGGAGGGGACCGGCATCCGCCGAACCGTTGGTGAGCACGGTGACCGAACGGGCCTGCGCCTCGTAGCCGGCGGCCCGGAAGTCCTCGCGGCCGACGGTGCGCACCGCGGCGTCCTCGTCGACGAACGGGTCGTCGAACAGGCCGAGGCGGAACTTCACCGCGAGCAGGCGCCGGGCCGACGCGTCGACGCGTGACTCGGTCACCCGACCCTGCGCCACGAGGTCGAGCAGCACGTCGACGCACTCCTCGCCCCCGAACTGGTCGGCACCGGCGGCGAGGATGCGCTCCATCCGCTCGTGCGGGTCGAGGTGCTCGACGCCCCAGGCGCGGGCCGGCAGCACCTGGTCACCGACGTGGTTGTCGTTGACCAGCTCCCAGTCGGTGAGGACGACGCCGTCGTAGCCGAGCTGCTCGCGCAGCATCCCGGTGACCACCTGCGCGTTGAAGCCGAAGCCGACCTGCTCGATCGGCTCACCGTCGACCTCGAGCCCGACCGGCATCCCGTAGTAGGGCATGATCGCGGCGGTTCCGGCCTCGATGACGGCCGGGAACGGCGCCAGGTGCTCGGCGAACCGCCCTCCGGGGTAGACCTGCTCGCGCCCGTAGGGGAAGTGGGCGTCCTCGCCGTCCTTCTGCGGGCCCCCACCGGGGAAGTGCTTGGCGGTGCACGCGACGCTGTCCGGCCCGAGCACCTTCTGCTGGAACCCCTGGAGGTAGGCGGTGCCGAGCTCGGTGACGAGCGCCGGGTCCTGGCCGAAGGTGCCGGCCTGGCGGGCCCAGCGGGGCTCGGTGGCGAGGTCGAGGGTGGGGTGCAGGGCGGCGCGGATGCCGACGGCCACGTACTCCTGCCGGGCGATGTCGGCGAACTCGCGCACGGCGTCGACGTCGCGCAGGGCGGCCAGGCCGAGCGGCTCGGGCCACTGCGAGAACGACTTCGCGGTGAACGACACCCCGGCGTTCTCGATGAACGCGTGGCGGGGGTCGGTCGAGATGGTCACCGGGATGCCGTGCGGCGCGCGCTCGGCGACGGCCTGGAGGGCGTTGTGCCAGCGGGCCGCCATCCGGGCGTCCCCGAGCACGTGCACGTTGAAGTGGGTGATGTGCTTGTCGAGCACGACCACGCTCGTCGGGGACTTGCTGATCGCGCCCGCCGACTCGATGACCGTGCCGTCGGCACCCGCCTCGATGACGGTGTGGAACATCAGGCCGGCCTTCTCCTCGAGGGTCAGCCGGCTGAGCAGGTCCTCCACGCGGGCCTCGACGTCGAGCCGGGGGTCCTCGTAGGGGTCCATCTGGCCGTTGCCGTTGAGGTCGCGGTAGCGCACGCCGTCGCCGGTCACCGCCCAGGCGGCTCCGCTCGGATCGGTGTCAGTCGTGTGCGTCATGTCCGTCACTGTCCTGCCCCCTCGTGGGTGGTGCTCCGATGGTGCTGTGGTCACGACGCGTGCTGCCGGGCCCAGGCGACAGCACGCGTCGTGCGTTCATGTGGGTCGGCTCACGCGCCGACGAGCCCGGCCCCGAACTGCTCGATCCCGATGACCGGCCGCAGTGCCTTCTCGACGTCCGGGGTGCTGAAGGCCTTGCGCAGCACTCCCTTGCCGAGCACGTTGCCCAGCGCGCCCATGACCATGGCCTGGTCGAGCGAGAGGTAGCGCCGGGCGATCGTGCCGCTGTGCACGGCGACGGCGTCGAAGAAGCCCCCCTTGCCGTACGCGCCGAGCTTCTGCTCGATGCCGATCAGGTTGGCCGTGGCGTCGCCCCGCTCGAACATCATGGCGAGGAACGACGCGTGCGGCGTCACGACACCGTCACCGTAGGTCGGGTTCGGGTTGGTCGCGGGCCGGCAGTCGCCGAAGCCGACGTCGCGGTTGGTCTTCTCCTGGTCGGAGTAGTAGCCCTCGGGGTTCAGGCCGAGCGCGTCCACGCCGTACTCGCGGTAGCCACCGGCGGGGTTGCTCGAGGGCGAGAACCCCCAGTAGCCGTACTTGGCGTCCTCGAGGCCGTGCTCACGCTCGGCACGCACGTGCAGCGGGTGGTTGACGCCCCAGCTGCGCGGCGCCCAGACCTCCTCGGGCACGAACACGGCCGGCATCAGCTCCTCGAACATGCTTCCGCCCCAACCGGGTACGACGTGCATGCCGCGGTAGGTGTACGCACCCTCGTAGACGTCGATCCCCATGTAGGTCCGGGTCTCGCCCACCGGCTGCATCTCGTGCCACGACCAGTCGCAGGTGGCCGGGAAGGTGCGCCAGGGGGCGAAGTAGTGGTGCGCCGGAACCTGCCCGGTGAGGATGCCGAGGTAGCTGGTGATCCGGGTCTCGGACACGATCGTGTCGTAGTGGTGGGTGGTGAGCCAGACGTCGCCGCCACCGATGTGGGTGCCGAGGAAGGTGCCGCCGGGGCGGCCGTCGGCGAAGGGGTAGAAGCCCCCGTGCATCAGCCCACCGGGCCGGCCGGCGGGGTGGCCCGGGATCTCGCCGGCGTCGTAGAAGGCGTCCCACCGCATCCGGTCGAACAGCTCGGCGGCGAGCCGGGCGGCAGCCGCGCCGCCGGTGTTCTTGACCACGAGCAGCGCGGCGCCGAGCCAGCCGCTGTCGACGCTGGACACGAACGGCTCGACCGTGCTGCCGTCCTCGGGCCAGGTGCGCAGGGTCGCCCCGGTCGCGGGGTCGTACCAGTTGAAGAACATGCCGCTCGGCCCGTGGTGCTCCATCGTGCCCAGCGTCGTCAGGGTGCGCACGAGGCGGGCGGTGCACTCCGCGGCGGTGATGATGCCGAGCTCGCGGGCGACGACGGCCGACCACAGGTAGCCGCCGATGTTCGTCGGCGAGGTGTAGCCGGAGCGGGCACCCGCGGCCAGCGACTCGGGGATGTTGTCGGCCGGCAGGCCGGTGGCCGGAGGCGTCAACGCGTCCAGGCTGTGCCAGGTGTCGCGTGCCCAGCGCATCAGGCGCGAGTTCGAGGCGCCCGGCACGGCATTCGGTAGGGATGCCGTGGGCACGCTCGCCTCGGCGTGCGGGGTGAGCCCGAGCGCGGCGAGCATCGCGGCGCCGCCGACGATGAAGTGACGACGGTCGGGGGTCCCCAGCCCCCGCGGGGCGCGGGGTGCGCGGTTGGAGGAGGCGGGGACGATCGGGTCGGGCATGGTCTGGTCGGACATGGTCGGCCTTTCGTTCGTGGGGTGCACGGGTCGCCGGGGTGGCCGGCGGTCCGTGCCGGGCGTGGCTACTTGATGCCGGTGGTGGCGATGCCCTCGATGAACTTGCGCTGGAAGGCGAGGAAGATCAGCAGGATGGGCATGACGACCACGGTGGCCCCGGCGAGGAGCAGACCGTAGTTCGTGGCGTTCTGGCCCTTGGAGAAGAGCGCCAGGGCGACCGGCAGGGTGTAGGTGTTCTCGGTCTGGGCGACCACCAGCGGCCACAGGAAGTTGTTCCAGCTGCCGAGGAAGGTCAGGATCCCCAGCGTCGCGAGCGCAGGACCGCAGAGCGGCAGGATGATCCGCGCGAAGATCCGGAGCTCACCGGCGCCGTCGACCCGCCCGGCGTCGAGCAGGTCGCGTGGCAGGCCCATCATGTACTGCCGCATCAGGAAGACCCCGAACGGTGCCACGAGGAAGGGCAGGAACAGACCGGGGAGGGTGTCGACGAGCCCGGCGTTGGCCGCGAGGACGAACTGCGGCACGAAGGTGACCACGCCCGGGATGAGCAGCGTCGCCATGATCACGCCGAACAGGACGTTCCGGCCCGGGAAGCGGAGCATGGCGAGGGCGTAGCCGACCATCGAGCAGAAGAGCAGGTTGCCCGCGGTGACGACGACCGCCACGATCGTCGAGTTCATGAAGTAGGTGCCGAAGGCCGCCTTGGAGAACAGCTGCCGGTAGTTGTCGAGGGACGGGTTCTCGGGCCACCACGTCGGCGGGCTCTGGCGCAGCTCGGTGGTGCTCTTGAAGCTGCCGAGCACCATCCAGATGAACGGGGTGGCGACCGCCAGGACGGCGACGGAGAGGATGACGTAGAGCCACCATCGGCTCTTGGTGGACGTGTTCATGCTGGCCTCACGTGTTCTCTCGCAGAGCGCGGAACTGGAGCGCGGTGATGACGGCCACGACGACGAAGATGATGTAGCTGAGCGCCGCGGCGTACCCGTAGTTGCCGAAACCGAACTGCTTGTAGGTGTAGAGCGACATCGAGATGGTGCTGTCGAGCGGACCGCCGTTGGTCATGACGAAGGGCTCCTCGAAGAACTGCAGGTAGCCGATGATCGTCGTCACCGAGACGAAGAGGATCACCGGGCGCAGGAGCGGCAGCGTGACGTGCCGGAACCGTTGCCACCCGTTGGCCCCGTCGATCGAGGCGGCCTCGTGCAGGACCCACGGCACGGCCTGCAGCCCCGCGAGGAAGATGATCATCCCCGTGCCGAAGTTGCGCCAGGCCGCCATCATGATCAGCCCGGGCATCGACCAGTTCGCGTCGCCCAGCCAGTTCGGGCCGTCGATGCCGACCCAGCCGAGGGCGGTGTTGATCAGGCCGAAGTCGGCCTTGAGGAGGAACTGCCAGACCACGGCGACCGCGACGATCGAGGTGACGACCGGTGTGTAGAAGCCCAGCCGGAAGATCGAGCGGAACTTCGTGATGCCGCGGTCCAACGCGACCGCGGCTGCCAGCGCCAGCGTCATGGTCAGGGGTACCCCGACGACGACGAAGTACGCGGTGTTGCGAATCGCGTGGAGGAAGGTCTCGTCGGACAGCGCCCTGGTGTAGTTGTCCAGGCCGACCACGTCGACCGCGAAGGGCGACTTCAGGTCCTTGGCCTTGGTGTCGGTGAAGCTCATGAAGAGCGACTGGGCCACCGGCCAGAGGGTGAAGACGAGGAAGAGCAGACAGAACGGCAGCGCGAGGATCCACGCCGCCCGCCCCTCTCGCAGTCCCCTGGAGCGGCGACTGCGAGAGGGGGTGGCCGGCCCGGATGACCCGGGCTGAGCGGTGCCGCTTGTCGCGGCAGTGCGCTCGGTGGCGGTGGACATCGTCAGTTTCCGGTGCCGATGGACTCGGCCTGCTTCTGCACGGTCTTCAGTGCAGCAGCCGGGTCGGAGCCGGTCTTGGTGACCTTCTCCATCTCGGTGTCGAACGAGGTCACGGCCTGCTCCCACGTCGGGAACGACGGCGGGGCCTGGGCGGTCTCGAGCTGCTTGCCGAAGACGGCGAGCTTGGTGTCAGCGGTGAGGGCCGGGTCCTGCCAGGCGCTCTTGACCGCCGGGAGGTCGGTCGACATGCCGTACCACTTGACCTGGGTCTTGGGGTCCGAGAGCCAGTTCACGAGCTTCCACGACGAGTCGCGGTTCTTGGTGTTCTTGAAGACGACGAGGTTGGAGCCGCCGACGAACGACGAGGACATCTTGTCGGCCGGGATCTGGAAGACGTCGTACTTGTCCTTGAACTTGGCGCCGCCGCCTGCCTTCTCGACCGCGGACATCATCCACGGGCCGGAGATGAACATCGGCACCTTGCCGCTGGCGAAGTCGGGCTCGGTCGTCGGGGTCGCCGGCGCAGCCTTGTCCGAGATGCCGTCGGTGAAGAAGGACTGGTAGTACTGCGAGGCCTTGAGCACCTCCGGGCTGTCGAAGTTGTACGCCTTGCCGCCGTCCTTGGTGAGGTCGGCGCCCGCGGACCACGCGAACGGCATGACCGACTGCCAGGAGCCGGTGCCACCCGCCTGCAGGCCGATGCCGTACTTCGCGCCGGCCTTGTCCTGCATGGCCTTGGCCATCGTCTTCAGGCCGTCCCAGTCGGTGGGGGGCGCGGTGATGCCGGCCTTCTTGGCCAGGTCGGTGCGGTAGTAGACCAGGCGGGTCTCGACGTACCAGGGGACGCCGAACGAGGTGCCGTTGACCTCGGTGGTCTTCTGCGCGCCGTCGAAGAAGGCGGACTTGTCGACCTCGCCGGGTGTGGGGTCGAGCGCGTCCATGCCGGCGAACTCACCCATCCAGGTGGTGCCGACCATCGCCACGTCGGGGGTCTTGTTGGCGGTGATGGCGGTGGTGAACTTGTCGTGCGCGGCATCCCACGGGATCGCGGTGACCTGCACCTTGACGCCGGGGTTGGCGGCCTCGAACTCCTTGGTGAGCTTGGGCAGGTTCTCGCCCTCGGCGCCCATGGCCCACATGGTGATGGTGCCCTTGGCGGCGCCGGAGCTCACCGCCTTGCCGGTCTCGGCGCTCGCGCTGCCGGCGTCCTGGCGTCCGCAGGCGGACACGGTCAGGGCAAGTGCGGTGACGCCTGCCAGGGTGATGGCGGAGGTGCGTCTCATCGGTCTCTCACTTTCTGGGTGGGGGAGGTGGGTCGGTGGTGGGTGGGTTCATGAGGGATGCCGGGCGAGCCGGCGGTGGCCGGTCGCTAACCGGCGGCGGGGCCCGGTGGGCACCCGCACGAGCTGCGGATCACCACCTGGGTGGCCAGGACCCGGCGCTCGGCGCGCGGGGCGGCTCCGGAGACCAGGTCGTGGAGCCGGTCGGCGGCCAGCGCCCCCAGCTCCTGCACCGGCTGGCGGACGGTGGTCAGGCCGGGCCGCACGTAGCGGGCCGTCATGACGTCGTCCCAGCCGACGATGGCGATGTCCTCGGGCACGGCGACACCGCCGTCGGTGAGCCGGGCCATCACGGCCAGGGCGAGCTCGTCGTTACCGCATACCAGGGCGTCGGCGGTGAAGTCGCCGGCGAGCAGCCGCTCGGCCACGGCCGTGCCGTCACGCTCGCGGAACTCGGCGCGCACCGGGTCGGCAGGGGTCAGGCCGCGCCCGCGGTGGGCGGCGGCGAACCCCTCGTAGCGCTCGAGGAGGTCAGGGGCGGCGTCGGTGTCACCGACGAAGCGCAGGTTCGTGCGACCGTGCTCGAAGAGGTGCTCGGTCAGCAGGCGGGCGCCCTCGACGTTCTCGGCGGCGATCGCCTCGATGCCGGCGCGGGCGTGGCCGGCGATGACGACGACCGGCTTGCTGTTGCTGCCGACGTGGGCGGCATCCGAGCCGAGCACCGCGATGCCGTCGACCCGGGTGGCGAGGGTGCGCACGGCGCGGTCGCGGTCCTCCTTGGTGCCGGCCAGCACGAGCATCACGCTCTGGTCGAGCTCGGCGGCCCGGGTCTCGAAACCGACGAGCAGCTCGGCGTAGTAGGGGCCGGTCAGCTCGGGAAGCACCAGGCCGTAGGTGTCGTGGTGGCGGACGGCCAGGCTGCGGGCCGCACCGGAGGGGAGGTAGTCGAGGGCGGTGACGGCGTCGAGCACCTTGCGCTTGGTGTTCTCGGACACCACCGGGGACCCCTGGAGCACCCGCGAGACGGTCGCGATGGAGACGCCGGCCCGGTCGGCGACGGAGTAGATCGTCGCCCCTCGGCGGGTGTCATCGGTCGGTGCCATCTCACTGCCTTCGTCGTTGAAAGCGCTTACATTTCTTCTTCGATAGTCCTCAGGGGAGTGGTCGAACGGGGGTTAAGGAATGTAACGAATCGATAACGGCCGGTCGGCGGCGCCTGTGTGGTGCTCGCTGCTGTCCCCCACACGTACCCGACGGACGGGGTCGCCAAACGGCCGCGGAGCTGGACCGTGAGGTCACGACTCGCGGTGCTCTCGGCGTCGCGGTGGTCGCCGACGGCCTCGCGGGCGAGGCGGTTCTCGGCACGGCGAGCGCCGCGAACTACGGTGTGCTGGAACCGAACCCGCGACCTCGTGGCACCAGGTCGTTGCCCCCGAACGCACGGCTAGCCACGTACCGGGAGACGACGGACTCGCGAGCTGCGCGTCATCTGCCTGGCGACCACGGCGCCGTAGCCGCGCTACCCCCGCGCCCACGAGAACTGACGCCGGCCGCCCCGTGGGACGGCCGGCGTCGGGTGACATCCGGCCCTGCTCCGTGATGTCGTCCTACCCCTCGAATCCCTGACGAGGGAGTCTTGGTGCTGACCTCGACGATAGGGCGACGTGCCGCTCGGTGCCATGGCCCGAAGTGACCACCTTTGACGGCGCCTGTCGGAGGTCGGTGCAACCGTGGAGGGCATGGAGATCACCCGTTTGCAGCCGGCCGGTCTCGTCGCGAGCCCGGCATTCAGCCACGTGGCCATCGTCCCTGCGGGGGCCACGACCATCTACGTCGGAGGCCAGAACGGCGTCGACGACACCGGGGCCGTCGTCTCGAGCGACGTCGCCGAGCAGTCGAGCCGAGCCCTCGACAACACCGCCATCGCCCTGGAGGCGGCCGGCGCGTCCCTGACCGACGTCATCCAGTGGACCGTGCTCCTCGCGCAGGACGCGGACCTCAACGCCGCGTACGGCGCCATCGCCCCGCGGCTCGGTGGTGCCGGCGCGCCGCCGCTGGTCACCGCGGCGCGGGTCGCCGGGCTCGGTGTGCCCGGGGCCCTGATCGAGGTGAGTGCGATCGCGGCCGTGCTTCCGGACTGAGCTGCCCGCGCGACCACGGGGTGCGCGCCCCTTCGAGGCCGGGCCCGGTCCGTGACCGGCGAGCGGGCCAGCCCGTATCGTGCCCCTGTGAGGCGACGCTGCCCATCCGTGCGCCCGGCGGCCTCGCACGACGATGCCGGGTGAGTTCGCCGCGGCCGCCCCGGCACGGGTGGACGTCCTGGGTGCGCTGGAGGTCGTCGCAGCCGACGGCACGCGCAGGCCCGTCCCCGGTCGCCGGCAGCGCACCCTCCTCTCGCTGCTGGTCCTCCATCGCGACCGGCCGGTTCCGCCGGCCCGCCTCGTCGCCGGGCTCTGGAAGGACGCCGCGCCACCCGGCGCCGAGGTGACCCTGCGCAGCCACCTCTCGCATCTGCGCCGCCTGCTCACCGAGCTCGGGCTGGACCAGCGGCTTGAGGCCGGCCCGGGCGGCTACCGCCTCGACCTACCCCGTTTCAGTGTCGACGTCGACCGTTTCGAGGAGCTCGTCGCTGCCGGGCAGGAGGCCTTGGCGCTGGGCGACGCCCCGCGGGCGTCCAGGCACCTGCGCGAGGCCCTGCGACTGTGGAGGGGTCGGCCCTACCCTGACCTGGACGAGGTCGACGATGTGGAGCCCGAGGTCATCCGCCTCGAGGGCCTGCGGCTCACGGCTGTCGAGACGGGCGTCGACGCCGACCTGGCGACCGGGCGGCACGCCAAGGTGGTCGGCGAGCTCGAGGCCCTGGTCGCCACGCACCCGTTCCATGAGCGTTTCTGCGCCCAGCTCATGGTCGCGCTCTACCGGTCCGGGCGTCAGGCGGACGCCCTCGAGGTGTACTCGGGCGCCCGTGAGCGGCTCGCCGAGGAGCTCGGCATCGACCCGGGACCCGAGCTCCAGGAGCTGTACCGCAAGGTGTTGGGACAGGACCCACTCCTGCTGGGCGGCGACTCCCCACCCGCCCTCTCGGGACCGGACCGCGACCAGGGCGTCGAGGTCGCCCGCCCCCGGGACGCCGTCTTCTCGGCGATGACCCGCTTTCGGGTCGTCGGCCGTTCCGCCGAGGTCGCCCGGTTGGACGCCGCCTGGCGGGACGCCGCCGACGGGGGTCGCGGCCTGGTGCTGCTGTCCGGGGCCGCGGGGATCGGCAAGTCACACCTGCTGGCCGTGCTGGCCGAACGGGTGGCCGACAGTGGGCGTCCCGTCCTGGTCGGCCGCTGCGAGGCAGCACAGAACGCCTTCGACCCGGTGGCCGGCGCGCTCGGGGGCTCCGGCAAGGTGCAGCGCCTGCTCGAGGAGGCCGCAGCGGTGGGGCCCGGCACCAGCGAGGAGCGCGTGGCCGCCGGCGTCGCCACCGTGTTGCGGCAGATGGCTGTCGACGGCCCTGTGCTGCTGCTGCTCGACGACGTCGACCGGGTCAACGCTTCGAGCGCCGTCCTGCTCGGCCACCTCGTCGAACGACTTCCCGCCGGCCTTCTCGTCGTGCTGGCCCACCGGGACCCACCCGGAGCCAGTCACGCGCCGCTCCTCGATCTCCTCGGCACGGTCGCCTCACGAGCCGTTGCCGAACGCATCGTGCTCGGCCCGCTCAGCGAGGGGGAGCTGGCCGACCTCGTCCGGGACCGGACCCGCAGCGCCGAGGGCGCCGAGCGCTTCGCCCACCGCCTGTGGGAGCGCACCGGAGGCAACCCCTTCTACGCGGTCGAGCTGTCCTCGGTCGTCGAACCAGGTGACGCAGACATCGGCGGCTGGCCGGTTCCCACCGGCGTGCGCGACGTTCTCCGCCGCCGCCTCGCCGACGTGTCGGAACGCGCCCGGGACGTGCTGCCGGTGGCCGCCGTCCTCGGCGCCGAGGTCGACGTCGAGCTTCTGGCGCAGGTCGTTCGCGCTCCTGAGGAAGAGGTGGCACAGGCGCTGGACGAGGGGGTGACCGCCGGCCTGCTCGTGGAGTCCGGGGACTCCTGGCGTGGTGGCTACACCTTTCCCCAGTCCTTGGTGCGCGACGCGCTGCGCTCCGAGGTCGCGGGGGTGCGGCTGCGCAACGTTCACCTCACCGCGGCCGAGGCCATCCAGGCGAGGCGGCGGCCGATGCGCGGCGACTCGGCCGCGATCGCCGAGCACCTGCAGGGCGCCGGCAGTGCGGCAGACCCCGAGGAGAGGGCCCGGTTCGGCCTCCTCGCGGCGACGGAGGCAGCGGCCGTCTCCGCCTGGGACGACGCGTTCGGCCATGCCGAGGCGGCCGTCGCGCTCCTGGCTGAGACGGGTCCACCAACGGCCCACGCCCGGGCGGCCGTCACCGCAGGCATGCTGTGGCTCCACTCCGGGCGGGACCACCGTCGAGGGCTGGAGCTTCTCGAGGGGGCGCTGCCCGAGTACCTCGCCGCCGGCGATGACGAGGCCGCCGGTGCGGTGCACAGCCGGATCGGCAGTGCGCTGTGCCTGCACCACTCGGTCATGGACATCCCGCGTGCGCTCGAGCACTTCGACGCGGCGGAGCGGCTGCTCGGCGCCCCGGAAACCGACTACCACCTCCACCGCGGTCGGGCGCACGCGGCGATGACCGGCCTGCGCACCGCCCTGCTCGACCAGGCGGCGGGCCAGGCCGAGGGCATCGCCACTTCGCTCGGCCGGCGAGAGCTGCTGGTGGTGCCGTGGTGGGCGCGAGGGTGGGCTGCCGTGAATGCCGGTCGACTCGCCGACGGCCTGGCCTGGTGGGAGGAGGGGTGGCGCACGGCCCACGAGCGCTCCGACGCCTACCTCAGCTGGTCACCGGTCAACGCGGCCGCGATGTTCCTCAATGTCCACCTCCTCGCCCCCACCGCTGCCAGGGCATGGTGCCGACGCGGCCTGGGCCAACCACGGCTGACGTCGTTCGTCCAACCCCACGACGCGGTCGTCGACCACCTCGCTCTCGCGCTGGCTGCCTTGGGCGAGGTGGACGACGCACGGGCCACGGCAGACCGTCTGCCTCCCGACGCCGGTTCTCGCCGGATGCTTCTGCTGCTCGACGGCCGGTGGGAGCAGGCCGCCGACTCCTGGGCCGCGGCGGTCGCGGCCGACGAGCTCGCCGGCGACCTGCACGACGCGGCGGCGAACCTCCACTGGCTGGCCGAGGCGCAGGTCGCCCTCGGCGACCGCGACGCTGCGCTCGAATCCCTGGAGCGGGCCCTGACCCTCGGGCGACAGGGGCCGCAGGTGCCGACCGAGCTCGCTGCCCGGGCCCGGTTGGCGCAGCTGCTCGCTGCCGAGCGCCCCGGGGACGCCGCGGCCCACCTCGACCGGTGCGACGAGATCCTCGCGGCGGGCGAGGACTGGCGCGGCGCCCTCGCACCGGTCGAGCTGGGGCGGGCCGCCGTGGCCGCGGCCCGCGGAGACGCGGCGGCGGCTGACGCGGCATCCGAGCGAGCCCTGCGGGTGACGACACACCACCGCCTGCCCTGGCGTGAGGCCGCGGCCCTGGACGCGTGGGGGCACCTGGCTCACGGCCGCGGGGACCGTCAGGCGGCGGCGGAGCGGTGGCGTCGGGCCCGGGAGGCGTACCGCAGGCTCGGTGCGCCAGACCGCTGGCTGGAGGGCGTCGGCCGGTGATACCCCACGCAGCTTCCACACCCCTTCCACGCCCCGGCCGCACGGTGGTTCCACACCCAGCCGGAAGGAAGTGACGGACATGGCGGCGACGCAGCCCCGCTACGACGCGATCGTCGTCGGCGCCCGGTGCGCGGGCACGACGGTTGCCACGGTCATGGCGCACGCGGGTCGGCGGGTGCTGCTCGTGGACCGCGACGAGTTCCCCAGCGACGCCGTCTCCACGCACCAGCTGTTCCCGAACTCCCTGGCCCTGCTCGACGAGCTCGGTGTGGGCGACCGGCTCCGGTCCACTCACCGGATCCGCCCGGTCGAGTACTCGTGGCGCGTCCTCGGGCACGCCGTCTCCGGTGGCTTCACGCCGATCGGCGGGCACGACCGCACCTGCTCGATCCGTCGGGTCACCCTCGACGCGGCCGCCGTCGACACCGCCGTCTCGGTCGGGGTGGAGGCTCGGCTGGGTTCCGCGGTGTCATCGCTCCTCGGGTCCGGCACCACCGGTGACCCGGTGCGCGGCGTCGTCCTCGACACCGGTGAGCAGGTGCACGCCCCCTGGGTCGTCGGCGCCGACGGCAGGACATCGCTCGTCGCCCGCTGTCTCGGGCTGCCGACGTCGCGGGAACGACGCGGCGAGGTGTCGATGCTCTTCGCCTACTGGGAGGGTCTGCCGGACTCGGGCTGGTGCCAGGTGGACGTGCAGAGCCGACTCAGCCTGATGTCCTCCCCGTGCGAGGACGGCATCCACCTGCTGATGGTGGCGGGTCCGGCGGACCTGACGCGCGGGTCCGCGACGCAGCGCGAGGAGGCCTACCGCGCCGCCCTGCGACGGTTCCACACGGTGCTCAACCCGCGCCTGCTCGACGGTGCGAGACGGGTCTCCCCCCTCGTCGTGGTCCCGGAGACGATGTTGCGCGGCTTCGTCCGGCCCGCCACCGGCCCGGGGTGGGCCCTCGTCGGGGACGCCGGCCTGTTCAAGCACCCGGTGACGGCCCAGGGCATCGGTGACGCCCTCGCCCAGGGCTGGTACGTCGGCACCGCTCTGAGCCGGGGCGACGACCTGGCGGACTACGCCAGGTGGCGGGACGAGCAGTCGGCCGGCCACTACGAGTGGTCCTACGAGCTCGCGAAGTTCCCGTCACCGGACGCCGCCGCCGTCTGGGCAGGGCTCGCCGCCGACCCCGTGGCCGGACCGGAGCTGCTCGACACCCTCGCCGGGCGGCACCGTCCCGACGAGGTGCTCAGCCCCGCTCGCCGAGCCCGATGGCGCGCGGCGTGGGCCTACGAGAAGGGCATCGACGAGCTCACGCGCATGGTCGTCGGTCTCGACGAGGAGACCATGCAGGTCGTCGTCCCGGCCTGCCCGGCGTGGACCGTGGGCGACCTCCTGGCTCACCTGGTCGGCGTCGCCCAGGACTCCGTTCGCGGAGACTACTTCGCCGGGGCCATCCAGGCGTGGCGCGACCCGGCGTTGGCCGCCGCGAGGGACGCCTGGACCGACGGTCATCTTCACCGGTTCGCGGACCGTGGTCGCGAGGCGCTGCTGCGCGCACTGCGCCTCCACGGATGCCGGGTCGTGCAGGCGCTGCGGAGCGGCGAGGACCCACTCGGCTCGGCTCCCACGTGGATGGCCTCGGCGCCGGTAGCCGACCTCGCCGTGCACCTGGCGGACCTCCGTTCCGCGCTCGGCCTCCCCGCGGACATCGACGGCACCACGACCGGGTTCGGTGTGTGGGCGTACCGCGACTGGCTGCACCAGCGTCTCGTGGCTGCGGGTGCGCCCGCCCTCCGGCTCTCCGACGGTGACAAGGAGTGGGTCGTCGGCGACGGGAGCCCCGCCGCCACGGTGACCGCACCGCCCTACGAGCTGTTCCGCACCATCACCGGCCGCCGCAGCCTGAGCGATGTACGAGCCCTCCAGTGGACATCGGACCCGTCGCCCTGGGTCGACCTCATCTCGCCGTATCCGTTGCCGCAGTAGCGAACTCGGCTGACCGAACCACTCACAACACGCCCCGACCGGCGGCGTGCACGTCACCCAACCCCGAAAGGCGGGACAGCCATGTCCACCACGATCACACCTCCCACATCCCTGGACCGGCTGCGGACCAAGCAGCAGCAGGCCTGGAGCAGTGGCGACTACAACCGCATCGCCGCCATCACCGTGCCGGTCTCCGAGTCGCTGGTCCGGCGGGCGGACCCACGGCCCGGCGAACGTGTGCTCGACGTCGCCACCGGCACCGGGCACGCGGCGCTCGCCGCGGCGCGTCGCGGCGCGCGGGTCACCGGCATCGACTACGTGCCGGCGCTGGTGTTCATCGCCCGCCGCCGTGCGGCCGCCGAAGCTCTTCCGGTCGACTTCGTCGAGGCCATCGCGGAGGACCTCCCCTTCGACGACGGTTCCTTCGACCACGTCCTGTCGGCGATCGGCGTCATGTTCGCCGCCGACCAGGACCGAGCCGCCGCCGAGCTGGTCCGCGTCACCCGCCCCGGCGGACGCATCTCGCTCGCGAGCTGGACACCCACGGGTTTCGTCGGCCGCCTGCTCAAGACGGTCGGGGCCCACGTCCCACCCCCGCCGGCCGCCCAGTCACCGACCCGGTGGGGAGACCCCCAGACGGTGCGCGAGCTGCTCGGCGACGACGTCATCGCCCTCACGGCGAGCCGCGCCACGGTGCCGCAGCGCTTCGCGTCGGCGCAGGCCTTCGCCGACTTCTTCCTCACGTGGTACGGCCCCACTCGCTCCGCGGCGGCCCGGCTCGACGAGGTGGGCCGCCAGGCCCTGCGCGACGAGATGGTCGAGCTCGCGGCCGACTCCGACCGCGGCACGGACGGGACGTTCGTCAGCGACTGGGAGTACCTCCTGGTCACCGCCACCCGGAGGTGACCACCCGCGACACGCAGCAGCACCACCACCACCACCACCACGCAAGGAGAGAGAACGATGTACCAGCTCGACCCAGTGGGTCGTCTCACCCTGACCAGCCAGGAGCTCAGCCGCAGGGCCGCCGAGCGCCATGCCCACCTCGAGGCGTTCGCCTGGCCCGAGGCCGCCGAGCCACCGGTGCGGCGACGCCGGCGGCCGCAGGAGTGGCTGCGCCTGATGGTGTTTCCCTCGTTCAGGTGAGCGGCCCGCGCCTAGCCGGCCGGCATCAGGTACCTGCGGCCGGTGAGCAGCGCCAGGCTGTAGCAGGCCGCCACGACGAGCAGCAGCGCGTTGAAACCGAGGATGAGGGCGAGGTACTCGAGGGCACCGCCCACCATCGCGCCGAGCAGGTTCGCCCCGAAGGCCGTGGTCGACTCCCCGACGCCCTTGAAGCGCACCGCGAAGAGCAGGTTGGCCACGAAGATCGGCAGGAACGCGATCGTCACCCCGGTCACGAACCGCGGCACCGGCCCGAGGTCGAGCAGGAGGTCACCCGGCACGAGCCAGGCCAGGGCCAGCGAGGCCAGCAGCGCCGGGTACAGCCACAACGGTCGGGCGATGTGCACCCGCCGGGCCACCTCGATGGCGGCCAGCACGCTGAGCAGCACCCCGGCGAACACGGCGGCGTTGACCGCCCAGGTGGTGCCGAAGAGGAGCGCGAACTGCACCACGTTCTTGGTCTCGAGCAGCAGGAACGCGATCCCCATGAAGAAGAGGTCCTTGTAGGGCGCCATCTGCTTCAGCGGGCCCCCGACCCATCGCACCAGCACGAGCGACGCGATCAGCACCAGCGCCAGCATCCACAGGTAGAACGAGGGGATGGTGCGGGTGCCGAGGTAGGGGAACGGGCGGTCGTCGACGGAGGGTTCCAGCTCGCCGACCCGCGGGGTCCAGGTGGTCGTGCAGCCCCCGGTGGAGGCGTCGTCGCGCAGCGACAGCACCGCCTGCTGGCGCTGGCCGTGGGTCGGCCCGAGCTGCACGCAGGGCGCGGTGCCGTAGACGGTGCGGATGGTGTTGGCGTAGCGGTCGAGCAGCCAGGGCTCGTAGTAGTTGTACATCGCGAACGTGCCGCCCGGCTTGAGCAGCGAGCGGGCCCGGCCCAACGCCTGGGTGGTGAACAGGTAGTTCTCCAGGCGTAGCGCCGACTGCCCCGTGACGATCGTCGCCGAGTCGGGCAGGGCGAACAGCACGAGGTCGTAGTGCGAGTCCGCACGCTCCATGAAGGCGCGCCCGTCGTCGACGTGCAGCGTCACCCGGGGGTCGGAGTACGGGTGGTCCGGATGCCGGTCGCGCCCGATCTGCACCAGGGCCGGGTCGATCTCGACCGCGTCGACCCGCTTGGCGCCCTTGCTCAGCGCGACCGCGACGTCGTTCCCGGTTCCGGCCCCGATGACGAGCACGTCGTCGTGCGGGCCGGCATACGTGTAGGGGTACAGGTAGAACGGCGAGTCCTTGGTGACCTGGGCGACCGACGCGGTGGTCTGCAGCGGGGTGTTGTTGACGTCGATGCGCACGTTGCCGCCGGACGCGGTCTCGGTGTGGATCTTGTAGTAGGGAGACCACTGGTACGAGCCGACGAACGACTCCAGGCCCAGCATCACCACGACCGCCCCGATGCCGGCCGCTGGCAGCCAGCGCCGCGACCGCACCCGTGGTCCGAGGAGCACGACGAACACCGCGGCCGAGGTCATCGCCCAGGCGAGGGGCGGCATCCGGAGGAAGGAGAGCCCGGCGAAGGTGACGATGCCGAGCAGCGAGCCGCCGATGTCGAGGCGGTAGGCGTCCAGCGGCACGAAGAGTGCGAAGGTGCGAGCCACCTCCTGGGCGAGCATGCCCAGAGTGGCGACGGTGAGCAGGAAGATCACGGTCAGCGACAGCCAGCGGGGGAGCGGCGCGATGCCGAACGACCCGACCAGCGCCCACCCACCCGCGCCGGTCGTGCCGGTGCGCACCGAGAAGGTGAGCACGAAGGCCACCAGCACGGCGAGCAGGGCCGGCGCGAGCGGGAACAGGTCGCGGCCCCGGCTCCCGCGCAGGAACCCCAGGCCGATGCCCAGGAAGCTGGCGAGCAGGACGAAGTTGGTGAGGTGCACCAGGTAGAGGTTGTTCGACGACGTCCACCGGATCAGCGCGAGCTCGATGAACAGCATGAGCGCACTGGCCAGCACCAGCCGGACCCGCGGTGAGAGCGTCACGCGCGCCACCCTAGGGGCAGCCTCGAGCAGGGGTGCTGCGGTGCAGGCGCGAGGGCTGCCCTTACGCGCCAACCTGCGCCATGATCGGTCCACGAACCCGAGGACGGACCATGCACTCCTTCGAGCACGACACCGACGCGTCACGGACCGTCTTCGGCACGGGCACGCTGTCCCGGGTGGGAGACGAGCTGGGGCGGATGGGTGGGCGGCGCGCGCTGGTCCTGTCCACCCCCGGTCAGCGGGCACTCGCGACGCGGGTGGCCGGCGTGCTGGGCGACGCCTGCGCGGGGATCTTCGACGGCGCCGCCGCGCACACCCCGGTGGAGGTGACCGACGCCGCCCTCGCGCGGGCGCAGGAGCTGGCCGCCGACTCGGTGGTCTCGGTCGGCGGTGGGTCGACGACCGGGCTCGGCAAGGCCCTGGCCGCCCGCACCGGCTTGCCGCACCTGGTGCTGCCCACGACGTACGCCGGCTCCGAGGTCACCTCGCTGCTCGGTGAGACCGCCCACGGCGAGAAGGTGACCCGCACCGGCCCGGAGATCCTGCCGGAGGTGGTCGTCTACGACGTCGCCCTGACCACCACGCTCCCGTGGCCCGTCACCGTGACCAGCGCGGTGAACGCGATGGCCCACGCGGTCGAGGCGCTCTACGCGGCCGACCGCACCGCCGAGACCGACCGGATCGCCGTCGAGGGGCTCGGCGCCCTGGCCCGCGGGCTGAGGTCGCTGCAGCGCGACCCGGACGACCTGGACGCCCGCGACGACCTGCTCTACGGAGCGTGGCTGGCGGGCAGGTGCCTCGGCGCCGTGGGCATGGGCCTGCACCACAAGCTCTGCCACACCCTGGGCGGCAGCTTCGGCCTTCCCCACGCCGCCACCCACACCGTGGTGCTCCCGCACGCGATGGCCTACAACGCTCCGGCTGCACCGGAGGCCATGGGCACGGCATCCACCGCGCTCGGTGTCGACGACGCCCCCGCCGGGCTGCAGGCCCTGGTCGCGCGGCTCGGCGGCCCGACCGACCTGCGCGACCTCGGGTTCGACCTCGCGGACGTGCCGCGGGCCGCCGCCCTCGCCACCGCGCGGCCCTACCCCAACCCGCGGCCGGTCGACCACGACGGCATCGTCGAGCTCCTCACCCACGCGACCGAGGGCACCACGATCCGCGGCGGCCCGTCAGCGTCGACCCCCGTCCCCGCAGTCACCCACCCGTCCGAGGAGCAGCGATGACCACGACCGACCCGTCCACCCCCAGCCCGGCCGACCTCGAGGCCCGTCGGCACGAGATCCGCGAGGCCCACCTGCGCCCCACCGGGTCACGCCCCGCCTCCACCGCCCGCGGACTGCACCACACCGCGCTGATCAGCAGCGACGTCGAGCGCACCGTGCGCTTCTACCAGGACGTGCTCGGGTTCCCCCTCACCGAGCTGATCGAGAACCGCGACTACCCGGGGTCCTCGCACTTCTTCTTCGACATCGGCAACTCCAACCTGCTGGCCTTCTTCGACTTCCCGGGGCTCGACGTCGGGCCCTACGCCGAGGTGCTCGGCGGCCTGCACCACATGGCGATCTCGGTGGAGCCCGAGCGCTGGCACGGGCTGGTCGCCCGGCTCACCGAGGCCGGAGTCGAGCACGAGGTGCACAGCGGGGTGTCGGTCTACTTCCGCGACCCCGACGGCGCGCGCATCGAGCTGATCGCCGACCCGCTCGGCGAGATGTACGGCAACCAGGTGCTCTAGCCCGCAGTGGCCGCGGCCTCAGCCTCGGCGTCGGCCTCGACGAAGCCGCGGTGCAGGGAGTACAGCGCCTCGGTGATCACCCGCCGGTCGGCCTCACCTCGCGGCCGGGCGTGCCGGTGCAGCGCGAGGCCGTCGAGCAGCGCCACGACCATCGGTGCCCGCTCGTCGGCATGGGCGATCCCCAGCGCGAGCAGTGACGCCTCGGCACCTCGTTCGATGCTCGCCATGATCCGGTGGGCCGTGGGCTGCAGCTGCGGCCGGCGGCGGCACTCGAGGTAGATCTCGAACTGCGCGACGGTGTCGGGTTCCGGCTCGGACATCACCGCGTCGACGAACCGGTCGATCGACTCGCGGGGGCCCAGCTCGGCATCGACGACCTGCGCCGTCACGGCATCCACACGTTCCACGATGCGCTCGCCGACCACGTGCAGCGCGGCGGCGACCAGCTGGTCGAGCGAGGAGAAGAAGTAGCTCGTCGTCGACGTCGACATCCCGGCCCGCGCCGCGATCGCCCGATGGGTCGTCCCCGCGACGCCCTGCTCGGCGATGACCTCGACCGCCGCGTCCAGGAGGGCGGCCCGGCGCGCCCGCCCGCTGGCCCGGTGGGTGGCTGGCCTGATCGACATGACCCGATTGTGCCAAGAGTCTGGACATTCGTCCAGACTCTTGGCACCCTTGGACGGGGCCGATCCGGCCGCATCACCTCAGGAGGCACCGTGGAGCACCTCGCCGCCCGCCAGCACGTCGTCGACATGTGTCGCACGATGCTCGAGCGTGGCTACCTCAAGGCCACCGAGGGCAACGTCTCGGTCCGGGTGCCCGGTCACCGGCTCTACGCGGTGACCCCCAGCAACTACTCCTACGACCGGATGCGGGTGGAGGACGTCTGCATCGTCGACTTCGACGGCGCGCACGTGCCGGACGAGGACCGGGCCGGCGCCTCGCTCGCGCCGTCCATCGAGTGCGGCATGCACGCGAACATCTACCGCGCGCGGCCCGACGTGCACGCCATCGTCCACACCCACCAGCCCTACGCGTCGGCCCTCGCGGTGCTGCGCCGCCCGATCCCGGCCCTGACCGACGAGCAGGTCCGCTTCCTCGGCCGCGAGGTCGCGATCATCGACTACGCCCCGTCCGGCACCGGCTTCCTCGCGAAGAACGTGCAGAAGAAGATCACGAGCGGCGACAACGCGTTCATCCTCGCCAACCACGGCATCGTGGCCGTCGGAACCGACCCGGAGCGCGCCGTGTTCAACATGGCCCTTCTCGAGAAGGTGTCCATCGCCTACCTGATCGCGCTGACGACCGAGTCCGGCAAGGTGTACTCGATCCCCGCGCCGATCCGCGAGATCGCCTTCGCCAAGCTGCGTGGCGACGAGAAGCGGATCGCCGCGCAGATCACGAAGGCGATGCCGGTCGAACCGGTCGGCTCGCTCGTCGAGCTCGCGCCGCTCCCGAGCGCGGACGAGGCCGCGAGCGCGGCGGCGAGCGCACGGGCCGCATTCGCGGCGCAGCCCGCTGAGCCGGCGAAGGAGGTGCCCGGCGCCGAGTCGGCACGCCTTGGCTACGCGATCAGCGCCTACCCCGACGTCGAGGACACCATGGCTCGCCTGCGTGCCCTCGTCGACCAGCCCCTGCGCGGCCTGCGGCACGACGCCCTCAACGACGTGCACGAGTGGTTCGAGACCAAGTGCCGGGCGAGCAAGGAGCTCACCGACCGGGCGAAGGCACGCATCCCCGGCGGCGTCCAGCACAACCTCGCCTTCAACCACCCGTTCCCGCTCGCGATCGACCGCGCCGAGGGCGCCCACCTCACCGACCGCGACGGCAACGTCTACATCGACTTCCTCCAGGCCGGGGGCCCGACCCTGCTCGGCAGCAACTACGCACCGGTCAACGAGAAGGTCGCCGACGTGGTCCGCGAGTCCGGGCCGGTGACCGGGCTCTTCCACGAGTACGAGCTCAAGCTCGCCGAGTCGATCCACCGCTACATGCCCCACGTGGAGATGTACCGCTCGCTCGGGTCCGGCACCGAGGCGGTCATGGCGGCCGTCCGGGCCGCGCGGGCCTTCACCGGTCACAAGGTCGTCGTCAAGGTCGGCGGCGCCTACCACGGCTGGTCGGACACCCTGGTCTACGGCCTGCGCGTGCCGGGCACCTTCCGGATGAACGCCAAGGGCATCCCCTTCGGGGCCACGAGTGCGACCAGGGAGGCGTTCCCGCACGACCTGGGCACCCTGCGCCGCAAGCTCATCGAGAACCGGCTGCGCGGCGGCACGGCCGCGGTCGTCCTCGAACCGCTCGGCCCGGAGTCGGGCACGCGGCCCGTCCCCGAGGACTACAACGCCCGGGTGCGCGAGCTGTGCGACGAGTTCGGCGCCCTCCTCATCTTCGACGAGGTCGTGACCGGCTTCCGGGTCGGGATGGGCGGCGCCGCGGGGTACTTCGGGGTGACCCCGGACCTCACGGTGCTGGGCAAGGCCGTCTCGGGCGGCTACCCGATGGCCGGCGGCGTCGGCGGTCGCGAGGACGTCATGGGGGTCTTCGGCTCCGGCCTCGACGGCAAGAGCGGCGCCCACGTCCAGGTCGGCGGCACCCTGTCCGCGAACCCGCTGTCCTGTGCGGCCGGGTACTTCGCCATCGAGGAGATGGCCCGCACGAACGCGCCCGTTGTCGCGGGCCGCGCCGGGGACCGGCTCGCCGCCGGCCTGCAGCGGCTCGTCACCAAGCACGCCCTGCCGTACGTGGTCTACAACCAGGGGTCGATCGTCCACCTCGAGTGCAGCGGCGTGATGCTCCTCGACATGCACAACCCGGTCAAGCTCTTCAAGGAGAACAAGCCGCGCAAGCAGCTCATGGAGCAGATGGGCGCCGCCTACACGGCCAACGGGATCATCACCCTGGCCGGCTCGCGGCTGTACACGTCCATGGCAGACACGGATGCCGTCATCGACGACGCGCTGGAGCGCTTCGACCGGGTCTTCTCGATGGTCGAAGGTGTCTGAGACCGCGCCCGGGCGACGCCTGGACCCCGCTCACCTGGTGCGAGCCACCCGCTGGCCGCTGCTGTTCGCCTTCGCCGCACTCGTCGCGTCGACGCAGGTGCTCTGGCTCTCGTTCGCGCCGGTGACCACCCGCGCGGCGGACGCGCTCGGCGTCTCCGACGGCGCGATCGGCGACCTCGCCGTCGTCAACCCCATCGTCTACGTGCTCCTCGCGATCCCGGCGGGCCGCTGGGCCGACCGCCGGTTCGGCCTGGCGCTGTCGACCGGGGCCGGGCTGACCGCCGCGGGGGCTCTCCTGCGAGCGGTGAACCCCGACTCCTACGGGTGGGTGCTCGCGGGGCAGATCGTGCTCTCGGTCGGCCAGCCGCTGGTGCTCAACGCGACCACGAAGGTCGCCGCCCGCTGGTTCCCGGCGAGCGAACGGACCCGGGCGATCGCCGTCGGCAGCGGCGCCCAGTTCCTGGGGATCCTGCTCGCCGCGACGACCGCCGGCGCACTCATGGACGCAGGCGGGGTCTCGCTCCTGCTCGGGGTGCACGCCGCGCTCGCGACAGCGGGCGCGATCGCACTGGTGGTCGCCCTGGCACTGGTGCCGCCCGCCTTCGCCGAGGATGCCGGTCCCGCACCCTCGCTGAGCTGGCTGCGGCACGACCGCCTCCTCCTGAAGCTCGCGGCCATGCTCTTCGTCGGGGTCGGGCTGTTCAACGCGCTGGCGACCTGGCTCGACCCGATCCTCGAGGACCTCGGCATGCCGGGCGCGGGTGGCCTCATCATCGCGACGACGACCATCGCCGGGCTCGTCGGCACTGCCGTGCTGCCCGACCTCGCCGCGCGGCGCGACCGACGCCGCACCGTCCTGCTCGTCACCACCCTCGTCGGCGTGGTGGCCTTCCCGCTGGTCGCGGTCCTCCCGACCCTCTGGCTGGTCGCCGCCGCCCTCGCGGTCGTCGGCTTCTTCCTGCTGGCGGGCCTGCCCATCGCCCTGGACTGGTCCGAGCTCGAGGCCGGCCCGGAGCGGGCGGCCACCGCGACGGGGTTCCTGCTGCTCGCCGGCAACCTCGGCGGTGCGGTGCTGGTGCTCGTCGTCCAGGTCGTCGTCGGCAACCCCTACCTCGCCCTCGGCGCGTTCGCCCTCCTCGCCCTGCCCGGCGTGTTCGTCGCGAAGCGGCTGCCGTCGCACTCGGGGACGCACCGCGACCTCGAGTCGTCCGGTTCAGGAGACGCGTCCCGGTGAGCGGTTTCGTCCTCGGGGTGGACCTCGGAACCGGGGGGCCCCGGGTCGCCCTCGCGAGCACCGACGGGGCGCTCGTCGGCCACGAGAAGGAGACGGTGGACCTCCACCTCCTGTCCGGCGGCGGCGCCGAGCAGGACCCGGATGACTGGTGGCGAGCGATCCTGGCGGCGAGCCACCGTCTGCGCGAACGGCATCCGCACGAGTACGGGCAGGTGACCGCCATCTGCATGAGCAGCCAGTGGGGCGGGCTGGTGCCCGTCGACGCGGACGGCCGGCACGTGCATCCGGCGCTCACCTGGATGGACTCGCGGGGGAGCCGGTACTCCCAGGACCTCACCGGCGGTGGCCTGCGGGTGCCCGGGGGGTACAACGCGCGGGCGCTTCGCCACTGGCTGTCCCGCACCGGGGGAGTGCCGACCCGTACCGGGAAGGACCCCGTGGGGCAGGCCGCGTGGCTGCGCCACGAACGCCCGGAGGTGGATGCCGCCGCGACCTACCTGCTCGACGTCCCCGAGTACCTCACCATGCGGCTCACCGGTCGCGCGGTGGCCGGGTGGGACACCTCGGTGCTGCGCTGGTGCACCGACAACCGCGACCCGTCGGACGTCCGCTGGGACCCGGCGCTGGCCCAGCGCTGCGGCCTGGACGTGGACCGGCTGCCCGAGCTGGTGCCCCCCGCCAGCGTGGTCGGCACGGTGCGGCCGACCGTCGCCGCCGAGTTCGGCCTGCCCGACGGGGTGCGCGTGGTCGCCGGCACCGGCGACACGACAGCGGCGGCCGTGGGCGCCGGTGCCACCGAGGACTACGACGCGCACCTCTACGTCGGCACGTCGGCGTGGCTGAGCTGCCACGTGCCCTTCAAGCGCACCGACGTCGTGCACAACATCGCCTCGCTCCCGTCGGTCGTGCCCGGAAAGTACTGGGTCGCGACGGTGCAGGACGTCGCCGGCAAGGCCGTCGACTGGCTGCTGGACTCGGTGGTCTACCCCCCGGACGACATGGTTGACGGCTCGACCCGGCCCGCCGATGCCCTGGAGCGGCTCAACGCCTTGGCTGCCAGCGCACCGCCCGGCTGCAACGGGGTCGTCTTCACCCCCTGGCTCAACGGGGAGCGCACGCCGGTCGACGACCCGACCGTACGCGGCGGCTGGTTCAACGTGTCGCTGTCGACGACCCGGGCCGACCTCGCGCGCAGCGTGTTCGAGGGCATCGCGCTCAACACGCGCTGGATGCTGGAGGTGGTGGAGCGCTTCACCCGGCGTGGCCGCCCGGAAGGGTTGACCTCGCTGCGGTTCATCGGTGGCGGTGCCAGCTCCGCGCTGTGGTGCCAGACGATGGCCGACGTCCTGCAGGTCCCCGTCCGCCAGATCGCTGACCCCGTCGTGGCCAACGCCCGCGGGGCTGCGCTGATCGCGGCCATCGGGGTCGGCGCCCTCGACTGGGCCGAGGTGCCCTCACGGGTCGAGGTCGCCGCCACCTTCACCCCTGACCCGACGGCCCGCGCGGTCCACGACCGGCAGTACGCCGCGTTCCGCGACATCTACCGGCGCACCCACGGCCTCTACGCCCGGCACAACGCGGGCCGGGGTGGCGCCGAGTAGCGCAGGGCCTTCGGCGACCGCGCGGCCACCTCTAAGGTTTCCCACAGGCTGGCAGCGGATGATACGGAGATGGGCGTCCCCGTTCGGGTCTGCAGGGGTGCCATCGTCGCCGCGCTCGCGGTGGCGGTGGCGGTTGTGCCGTGCGCCGCCGCCGGAGCTGCCGCGCCCGCGCCACCGGCTCCCAGCCCGACGCCCACCGGGAGCACCCCCGTCCCGTCCGTGCCCAGTGCGGCCGAGGTCCTGAAGGCCCAGGAGGCTGCGGCTGCCGCCGCCGCGGAGGTCGCCGCCATCACAGCGGAGGTCAAGCGGGCCGAGGCACGCCTCGAGACGCTGCAACGCGGGGTGGCCGAGGCGGTGGCCGCCGATGAACAGGCCCAGCAGCAGCTGGCCGACGCGGACAAGGCCGTGCACCAGGCGACCGAGGACCTGGCGGCGGCCCGCCGGGCCCGCGACAGCGCCGACAGCGCCGTGTCCGCGAGCGCTGCCCTGATGTACATGCAGGGCGGCGACCTCGAGAACCTGACCACCCTCCTGCTCTCCCCACCGGGAGTGGTGTCCGACCTGTCGATGGTGCTCGACCAGGAGGCCCGCCACGTCCGGGAGAACCTCGACGCCGCCTCCGTGGCGGCGGTCGACGCCGCCTCCCAGGAACGGATCCTCGTCTTCACCCGTGACAACCGCGCCCGTGCCGTCAAGGACGCGGGCGACAAGCGGGCCGCCACCGAGAAGGAGGCTGAGCTGGCCGGCGCGGAGGCGGCCAAGCTGGGGGACCGGCAGGAGGCGCTCACCGCGCGGCTGGCCGAGCTCGAGACGAACGCGGCATCCCTCGTCGGGCTGCGCGAGGCCGCCGCACGGCTGGGCTCCACCGCCCTGCTCGGGGTGCAGGTGGTCGGGAGCGGACCGCGGGCCGCCCAGGCCATCGCCCACTCGAAGATGGCGTCGTACCGGTGGGACGACGCCGAGTTCGTCTGCCTGGTCGCGCTGTGGACCGCGGAGTCGGGGTGGAGCTGGAGTGCCACCAACCCGTCGTCCGGGGCCTACGGCATCCCTCAGTCCCTCCCGGGCTGGAAGATGGCCAGCGCGGGCAGCGACTGGCTCACCAACCCGGCGACGCAGATCACCTGGGGGATGAACTACATCCGCTCCACGTACGGGTCGCCGTGCAAGGCGTACGACCGGTTCCTGGCGCGTTCGCCGCACTGGTACTGACCCACAGACCTGCGGCTACACGAGGTCGAACGACGCCCAGACGGACTTGCCGGCATCGGCGTCGATGACCACGCCCCAGTCACGGGACACGACGTCCACGATGGCCAGCCCACGGCCCACGGGGTCGTCGACCGAGGCGTGCACGCGGTGCGGCCTCGAGGGCGCACCGTCCCTGACCTCCAGGACCACGTCCTCCCCGGATGCCGTGATCGTCACGGTGAACGGTGTACCGGCGTGGCTGAGCGCGTTGGTCGCCAGCTCGCTCGCCACCAACGTGACGTCGTCCACGAGCGAGGGCAGGTCGTGGACGTTCAGCTGCTCGCGGACGAACCGGCGAGCGGTGGCAACGCTCTGGGCCTCCGGTGCCAGGGTGATCTCCCGGGACCACACGGGGCCGACATTCACCGTCATCGCCCCCACAGTGGCAAGCACCGACGCTACGGCAAACGTCAGTGCGAAGTCTGGGCACGCGACGCCGTATCCCTCCACGGTAGCCGCCCGTGCATGGCTGGGTCGGTGGTTTCGCAGCAAGTTCGCGCGGCCGGTGGGTCAGCGGACGCGGTCGGCCACCACGCCCGCGTCGGCCTGCAATGCGTCGGTCAGCAGCGCGACGAGCGCCTCGAGCTGCACGTCGGCCGAGGAGCCGACCTCCTCGTCGGAGCCGTCCAGGGCCCGGGCTGCGAGCCCGGCCTTGTCGTCGATGAGCTGGGCCAGCTTCGGGTCGATCGTCTGGGTGGCGATGATCCGCCAGGCGGTGACCGGCTCGGTCTGGCCGATCCGGTGCACCCGGTCGATGGCCTGGGTCTGCTCCGCCGAGGTCCACGACAGCTCGGCCAGCACGACGTTCGAGGCGACCTGGAGGTTGAGCCCCACCCCGGCCGCGGTGAGGGAGCACACCACGACGGCGATGTCGGGGTCGGTGAGGAAGGCCTCGATGTTCGCCTTGCGCACCTTGGGGGTCTGGTCACCGCGGATCGAGGCGTAGCCGACGCCCCGCTTGGCGAAGGTCTGCTCCGCGGCATCCATCACGTCGACGTGCTTGGCGAAGAACACCACCTTGCCGACGCTGCGGGCCAGCTGGGCGGCGTAGTCGGCGGCCAGGCCGGCCTTGGCCTGCCCGATCTGGCGCATCACCGAGAACACGTTGTCGCCGCTGTTGTCCGAGCCGTTGTTCTTCCGCTCCCACGTGGCGACCCGGCGGACCAGGTCGTGGTCGATGCCCTCGACCACCGTGCTGGCCGAGCGGGCGGCCAGCGCCGACTCGTAGCGCGCGACCAGGCGACGGGCCAGCTCCTGCTCCGCGGCCCGGATGGAGCGGCTGGCCTCGTCGTCGAGCTCGACCGGCAGGTCCGCGACGCGGCGGGCCGGGATGTCGGAGGCGACGTCGACCTTGCGCCGTCGGACGATGCCGAGGTCGATGACGCTGGTGCGCGCGGCCGCGTAGAACCCGCGGTCGGCGGGGGTCAGGCCGGTCTCCTCGAGGGCCGCCATCAGGGCGTGCCGGGGCTTCTTGGCCTCGATCCAGCCGAGGAACTGCCAGATGGCCCGGAAGTCCTCGATGTCGTTGATCAGCGGCGTGCCGGTCAGCGCCATGAGCAGGGCGTTGGCGCTGCGGGACCGGATGCGCTCGGACAGCTCGAGGACGTGCTGCGAGCGCTGCGACGCCTTGTTCTTGATGAAGTGCGCCTCGTCGACGACCATGCCGCGGAAGCCGTGGGCCCCCAACCAGCCCACGTGGCGGTCGAGGATCTCGTAGTTGACGATGACGATGTCGGCGAAGCCGTCGATGCTCTTGCCGTCGCCGTGGATGACCGTGGCGGTCCGGCGTGGGGTCCACAGCTTGGCCTCGTTGGCCCAGTTCGCCTTGACGACGTTCGGGACGACCACCAGGAGGGGGAAGGCATCCGCGGCGTCGGCGGCGAGCAGCGCCTGGGCGGTCTTGCCCAGGCCCGGCTCGTCGGCGAGCAGGAAGGTGCGGTGGCCGGCCGCGGCAGCTGCCACGACCTGGGCCTGGTGGTGCATGAGCTCCAGCCCGCGGATGCCGTGGACGACCTCCGCCGGCTCGGGCAACGGCATGCACGTGGAGTCGCCGCCGTACTCGAAGGCGCGGAACAGGGGGGTCAGCAGCTCCCAGTCGCCGAGCCGGTTGGTGGTCGGGCGAGGGGTCGGCACCGCCGAGAAGTCCGGTGCCAGGAAGGGGTTCGCCAGCTGGCGGGCGATGACCGTCGGCGGGACCACACGTCGGGTCGGCGGCGCCGTGTCGAGGGTGACCTGGGGTTCCGGCTCGTCCTCGGGTTCGGGCTCGCGCCCGGCGGCCCGGAGCATGTCGTTCTTGAGGTCGACCGCGGAGGATGACACGACGGCGCCATCGGCCAGCAGGGCCAGCAGCGAGGTGTCACGGACCGCTGTCTTGGCCAAGGTCGTGGCGATGCCGTCGAGCCGGGCCAGCACCGCGGCCCGCGCGGACTCTGAGGTAGCGGTGTCGCCCTTGACCAGGGCGCGTTCCTCGCGCACCAGGAGGGCGACGACCTGGTAGGCCGTGCGGTCGTTCGGCCGCACCTTGCCGCGCTGCGCGGCGGCCTCGACCCTGCGGGCGGTCCTGGACAGGAGCGGGATCATGCCCTCGTCGGTTACGGCGCGCGGACGATGCCGGTCGCGCTGCGTCGTGCGCGGCGCGCC
Organism: uncultured Actinomycetota bacterium; assembly: GCA_963695175.1. Classification (GTDB taxonomy): domain Bacteria; phylum Actinomycetota; class Actinomycetes; order Actinomycetales; family Dermatophilaceae; genus Fodinibacter. The sequence continues at coordinate 423,245 of CAVOGG010000004.1, read as the reverse complement.
GGCTCGGCGCGAAGATCGCTGTGCCAAGCGGTTCCTTCTACTCAGTCGGACACGGCGTTCAGCCGATGTCGGCGCGGGGTCCGCCGTACTCGAAGCGACGCGGTCGCGGCGCCGGCAGCACGGCTGACCGAACCACCACGAACGCGCGTCATGGACCTCACCCTGGGCCCCGTGTCGCTGTGTGTCCTCGCCGAGCGGCGGGACACACGACAAGAGTACGTGGTCGAGGACTCTTGCGGATGCCGGGTTGCCGGGTTCCTCTTTCCTGCGTCGGACGGAAGGTGTCCGGTCGGACCTCGCCAGCCGGTAACAGGGTGCTGCACAATCACGTCGTGGCCACGCCTTCGGCCTCGTTCGGGGCCGCTGTGTCCGCGCGAGAGGCCGAGGTGGTCGCGGCGGTGTCGGACCACCTCACGAATGCCGAGACCGCACAGCGCGCCTCAGAGACCCGGGTGCGGGAAGGACCTGGTCGGCTCCGAGACGTACCGGGAGTGGTGGTCCACGAAGAGCGTCGTGGCCGCGAGATGACGAACGACGCAGTCGACGAAGGAGGACGCATGGCCAGGCAGATCATCCACAGCGACCGGGCGCCGAGCTCGCCCCTCTACGCGCAAGGCATCAAGGCGGGCGAGACCATCTACCTGTCCGGAATGGTCGGAATCGACTCCGCCACGGGTCAGCTGGCCGGCCCCTCGGTCGAGGAGCAGACGCTGCAGGCGGTGGCGAACTGCGCGGCGGTACTCGCCGCGGGCGGTGCCTCCCTCGACGATGTGGTCGAGGTCGGCATCCTGCTCGCCGAGCCCGACGACTTCGCGGCGATGAACGGCGCCTGGGCCGAGCTCTTCGGCGTCGACCCGCCGGCGCGCTACGTGGCGAAGCTCGGGGTCTCGCTGCCCGGCATCCGGGTGTCCGTTCGGATGACCGCGTGGGTCGGGTCCGCTGGGTCCGTCTGACCGGGCGCGGGGTGTCCCGCGGGGTCGCGATGGCCGATCATGAGGTGGTGCCCGCTATCATCGACCGACAAGGCCGCCGCCCTACTCGCCCTGCACTCAGGTCCGGGCTTCGTGCTGCCGAACGCTTGGGATGCCGGGTCCGGCCGCGTACTGGAGCAGATCGGCTTCCCGGCGATCGCCACGACCAGCGCGGGCATCGCGTGGTCGTGCGGAGTGCCCGACGGCGGGGCCATCGACCGGGACCGGATGCTCGAGCACATCGGCCGCATCGTCGACGCGGTCGCTGTGCCCGTCACCGCGGACCTCGAGGACGGGTACGGCGACACCGCGGCCGAGGTCGGGCGGACCGTCGCTCGCGTCGCCGAGCTCGGCGCAGTGGGCGCCAACATCGAGGATGCCAGGGGCGGCGGTGTGATCGGTGTCGACGAGGCCGTCGAGCGGCTCGCTGCCGCCCGGGCCGCGGCGCCGAGCGGCACCTTCGTGCTGAACGCGCGCACCGACACCTACTTCGCGGGCGTCACCGGCGACGTCTTCGCCGAGACCGTGGAGCGGGCCGGTCGCTACCTCGATGCCGGGGCCGATTGCGTCTTCGTGCCCGGCGTCGTCGAGGAGGACACCATCCGCCGGCTCGCCGCGGCCATCCCCGGCCCGCTCAACGTGGTGGCCGGGCTTGCGAACACCATCGATGCGCCCACGCTCTTCTCGCTGGGCGTGAAACGCGTCAGCCTGGGTGGGAGCCTGGCCCGGGCCTCGCTCAGCATGCTTGAGCGCGCAGGCCGGGAGCTGCTCGACTCGGGGACCCTCGGCTTCCTCGACGGTGCGATCGGCTACGCGGAATTGCAGCAGCGTTTCAGGTCCTGACTACGCGCGCTCTGACCCCCTGCTTGCAAAATCCCCGAATGGGGTTCCGCGAGAGGGTGCATAAGCACAGGTCAGGGCGCTGTGGGGCACCCGATCGCGTCAATTTCGTGCCCTCACTGCCGTACTTTTCTGGGGTACGAATCTGGGGTACTGCCGACGTAGGTTGGAGCCGTGGCGGAGCGGTGGGTCAGCACGAAGGCGGGCGCGCACCTCGCTGGGCGACGCAAGGTCAACACGGCTCCTGAGGTCCTGCTTCGCCAGGCGGTGCATGCAGCCGGCGGGCGGTTCAGGCTCCACCGGCAGATCGCGAAGGGCTGCACCCCGGACTTCGTCCTGCCGTCGCGCCGCGTCGCCGTCTTCGTGGACGGCTGCTTCTGGCACGGGTGTCCCGAGCACGGCCGCAAGACGCCGTGGACCGGACCCAACGCGGAGCTCTGGGCCGAGAAGATGCGCCGCAACGCCGAGCGTGACCGACGGTCCACGCAACTGGCACAAGATCACGGATGGCACGTCGTGAGGGTGTGGGAGTGCCAGGTGCGTCGGGACCCAGGCGCCGTGGCCCACGAGGTCATGAGTCCACAGAGCCCGACCGGGGACCTGGTTTCCACAGCCTGTCGGACCCTCTTGATGGAGTACCTCCTGCGAGGTGATGCTTCGCCCCTAGCGCATCGGGTCGACCCTGTGGGATGCGCACGACCAGAGGACTCTCCCTCCCATGAACGACGCCCTGCCGCTCCACTTCAACCAGTCCGCGCGGGAGCTTGACTTAGCTGACGCTTCAGCTAAGCTTGCTGGCATGGCGAAGGACTCTGCAGCGTTCAGGTACGCAGATCTCTTCGCCGGCATCGGTGGCTTCCACGCCATGCTCGACCACGCGGGCGGGCGGTGCGTCTACGTCTCGGAGATCGACCGCGAGGCGCGCGCAGACCTACCTGCGCAACTGGGTGGAACCGCTGCCCGAGTCGCGGCGCCCCGTCGTCAACACCGACATCACCATGGCCACTCCCGATGACGGCCCGGTCGACGTCCCGGCTCACGACGTCCTTGCCGCGGGCTTTCCTTGCCAGCCGTTCTCGAAGTCCGGGCTACCAGCGCGGCATGGACGAGGCACGAGGAACGCTCTTCTGGAACATCGCACGGATCCTCGAGGACCGGACGCCGGCTGTTGTCCTGCTCGAGAACGTGCGGAACATCGCCGGCCCCCGTCACACGCACGAGTGGGACGTCATCATCCAGACGCTGCGAGAGATCGGTTACCGCGTCTCGTCGACACCGTCGGTGTTCTCCCCGCACTTCCTCCCGCCGTCGCTCGGAGGGACGCCGCAGGTCCGCGACCGCGTCTTCATCCTGGGCACCTACGTCGGCCGCGAGCGTGCGCTGGACGAGATCGACGTTCCGCCGACCGTGGTCCGTGCCCCCGTCGACGGCTGGAACGTCCACGACTGGAATGTCGAGTGGATCCTGGACGACGACTGCATCCATCGCAGAGCTGTCGAGAGGTACCAGCTGACCGACCGACGAGACAACCTGGGTCGATGTCTGGGACGACCTCGTCCAGCGGATGTGGTCGGCACGAGGCGTCCGCCTCCCCGGCTTCCCACTGTGGGCTGACGCGTGGATCCCTGAGCGTGGCCTCGATCCGATCGAGCTTGAAGCGCTGCCCCGGTGGAAGTCCCAGACTCCTCGATCAAGAACGCCCGCTTCTACGACGAGCACCGGGACGTGATCCGGGACTGGAAGCGCGCCAACCCCGTCTTCGCTACGTTCCCCGAGTCGCGACGCAAGCTCGAGTGGCAGGCGCAGGACACCGGCTCCCTGTGGGAGACGGTCATGCACTTCCGGCCCTCCGGGATCCGAGCGAAGGCGCCGACCTACCTGCCCGCTCTTGTGGCGATCACGCAGACCTCGGTCATCGGCAGCCGCCGCCGCCGGCTCACCCCTCACGAGGCAGCGCGCCTGCAGGGCTTCAGTCGGTCCTTCTCCTTCGGTGGCCAGCGGGACTCCGCGTCGTACAAGCAGGTCGGTAACGGCGTCGCGGTTGGAGCGGCGTGGCACGTGTTCCGTACGCACGTCGCGCAGAACCGAAGGGACCTTCCGCAGTCATTGGTCGAAAGTGTGCTCCGAGCGGCCGAAAGCCCGTTGACCGATTCACTGTCACCGGACGCGTTGGCTGCGGAGCTGACGGGGTCGTCGCAGTCTCTCGATACGCCCATGTCGGCCTAAGGGCACCCCCGACTCCCAAGCGCTTGAGCGGCGCCGCGACCTTCTGTGACCGCCTCGACGGAAATCGCGGGCCGACGGGACGCACCTTGTTACTGTTCCCAAGGGGACTGTCGCGTTGTTCGCGACCAGTCGCGAGTGGACGAGACGTCGAAGGGTCTTACGCGCAGGTGGGTTACGAAGGCGCTACCTCCAAGGCTGAGGCAGTTGCGCGCATGTACGCACTCGGCCGACAGCCCGCGGAACCGCTGGGGCCTGGCAGCAAGGAGAAGCGGTCGGCCCTCGAGGCGGTAGGCAGGGCGGTCGGCCTGGACCTCACCGAGACACCGGGAAAAGTGGAATGCGGCCGACGGATCGCTGCCGCGGTTGGCGCGACCTGGGATGAAGAGTGCTACTCGCGAGGTGACACCATCACCCTGACCGGCCTCAACACGGCTGCTGGAGGGCGCCGGGCGGCTGCTCGCCGACGGATCGCAGGATCGTCCCCGCACGGATCCGGTGTACTCGAACGAACCAACTGTCTTCAGGTCCAACAGCGAAAGTGCAGGAGACGAGCAAGTCGTGGACGACCTCAGTGAGATCAAGCAGAACATTTCAGAGGGCATCGCGAGTCTGTCTCGAACGGGCCCGACGCCCACGGAGTTTGAGCCGACCACGGAGATCGAGCCCGAGGCGGTGTCGTTCTCGAGCGGCCCCTGGCGATCGTGCCTTGTCCAGGTTCAAGGATGGCTTCGCCTCGAGAACAACCTGGACGAAACCGCCCCCGAGGCGTTCCTCACCAGCCTCGCGACAGGTCTCGGAGAGCCCGCCGCCACCGACGAGTCACTCGTCCTGCCGAGGCTGGCCGGACGGATCGAGCGCGCCCTGGAGCTCCGCAGCTCTTCGAGGACCTCCTCGAGTCCGAGGCGGAGGGTGGCGCCACCAGGGAGAGCGCGACCCAGGCGTGGCTCGCCGCCTGGGGGGAGGTCGACGAGGAGGAGGACAACGAGACCAGCGGCCCGATCAAGGCGAGGCGAGCACCTGGCCGATCTCGGAGTTCGTCGGCTACGCGGAGGACGGAGAACTGAGCCTCAGCCCGTCCTACCAGCGGGCCGACGTCTGGCCCACCACGACCGCTCAGCAGCTCATTGAGTCCATCCTTCGAGGCATCCCGCTGCCTTCGGTGATCCTCCTGCAGCGCACCGTTGCTCACGGGTCATGTACGAGATGGTCGACGGCAAGCAGCGCTTGACCTCGATCCTTCGCTTCGTCGGCCGTCATCCTCGCGCCCTCGATCTAGTCCGAGAGAAAGAGGATGCCTGGGGCCACGCCGGACCTGGTCCGGGTCTTCCAGACTGACTACCCGCAGTTCAAGAAGCTGTGGCGTGCAAATGAGGCCGAGACCCTGACGGCAGGAGTGGCGAGGGAGTACTACTTCCCGTTTCCGCTCAGGACCGGTGACGTCAAGCCGCTGTCAGGTCTGGACCACCTCAAGGGTCGGTACTTCTGCCAGATCCGCGACGAGACGATTGACGTCGTGGGCGAGCCCCGTCCGGTGAGCTCTCTCTTCGAGAGGTCCAACTCGAAGTACCACGTCCCCGTGATCGTCTACGAGACGCGTCACAAGCGACCAGATTCACGAGGTCTTCAGCCTCTACAACAAGCAGGGCAAGCACCTCAACGCCGAGGAGATCCGCAACGCCCTCTTCCACCACCTCGACTTCATGCGGGCCCTGCTCGTGACGGCCGGCGACTCCGACGAAGTCGACGCCGTCGCTCCATTCCTCTCCGACGATCTGGGATGAGCTCGCCTCAACCCCGAGGTACTGGACGGCTACGGCTTCGGCAAGGCCGGCTACAAGCGCACGAAGCTGCTCTCCTGGGTCGCGGCTGCCCTGCTCTTCAGCGACGGCAAGGCACCCACCCGATCCACCGCGGCCAGGTCAACGCCCTCCTGAAGCGGATCGACGACGACCCGTCGGACCCGCTACGCAACTCGGGCACGCGTCCGAGACGCGATGCGCCTGTTGGACCGCGCGCTTGATGCCCACGCGCTCGTCCCCGACGACATCTGGTCGCCAGCGTTCAAGAACGCCCAGAGCAAGTCGAAGTGGCAGGAGCTGCAGCTGGTGGCCTCGCTCATCGCTTTCAGCGCCGCCGCCGTCGTGCTGGACGACGAGTTCGAGCAACGCGTCGAGGAGTCTCTCGGAGCCATCAGCGAGAGGTCCGCGGACTGGAGACGGCCCGCCAAGACTCAGACGCGAGAGCAGTGGAAGTTCATCGCCGAGGTCGTGGCCGGAGCTCCTCGACATCCTCGGGGTCGCTCCGATGAGGCCGATGAGCGGCATCGCCCGTCGCTACGGGTCCTCAGGCCTCCAAGCGCTCGTGAGCCTGGCGCCCACGGCAGATGAGCACCAGTAGCCACCATTCGGCGTCACACATCTCGTCACGCCGACCAGTGAGGACTCAGTTGGTTGGTGGTCCGGCTACTCCAAACAACTGACGGCTCACGGAATCTCGCCCACGAGCCTCAAGGTGATCGACGACGACGCGCAGTTCATCATCGACGAGGGCGTGTTCGGAGCGGGCACGCCTGGCAGCGGCTCGCTGGCCGCCTTCACGAGAGCGCAGCGGTGTGGTGATGGGAGCGGTCCAGTCTGGGAAGACCGCGTCGATGCTCGCCGTGATCGCCAAGGCTCTCGACGCGAAGGTCGACGCCGTCGTGGTTCTCGCCGGAACACGAACCGCCCTCTGGCAGCAAACCTTCGAGCGCTTGGTGTCTCAACTCGACACGTCCGATCAACCGTGGACCAAACGAGTGTTCGTGCCTAACCGAGCGGTCCTGAACGTCGGACAGCAGGCTCCGGACCTCGCCACCCTCTATGCCCTCACGGTCCGCTCAGCCCGAAAGGCGGTATCGGGACGGCTACCTATCGTCGCGGTCGTCATGAAGAACGTCTTCCACCTAGAGCGCATGGCCGCGACGCTGCGCAAGTCTGTCTACCCCGCGGCCGCACAACGGGGCGACCCTTTCCACCTTCTCGTGATCGACGACGAGGCAGACGACTCCTCCATCCTCGACGCTGTCACCGAGGCCCGAACCGGCGTCTCCCTGGCAGACACCAAGCAGGTCCCCCGACGGATCGCCGACCTGTGGGAGGCGCGTACGTCGCCGGGCGAAACCAGCCACGCGAACCTCTACGCCACCTACATCGCCTACACCGCCACCCCTCAGGCCAACTTCCTGCAGGACGCCATCGAACCCGCTAGCGCCACGTGACTTCGCCATCAGCCTCCGCACTCCCGGCCCGCGCGGAGCGCTGAACCACGATCACCGTCCTACACCGACCCGGCGGGGCTCAAGGCTTGGTACACGGGAGGCGACATGTTCTACCGGTCCCTCAGTTCGGTGCCGCTTTGCCGCACCGATGACCCTCCCGACGAGGTCTTTGGCAACGCGATACGGGCCTTCCTCGTCGGCTCCGCCGTGCGCCTCTGGCGGGCCCCTGACGGATCGGTCCCCACTGCAGCACGACAACATCGATTCGGCACCAAGGCTGAGGCAGAGCCCGCTTCGCCGCACCAGCGTCGATGCTGATCCATCCCTCCTCAGCCAAGGACGACCACTTCGACGTCGCCGCACAGGTTCTCGCCTGGTCTGACGGATCGGACCGCCGGGAAGCGCCCGCGCACGCATCGATGCCGGTGACGCAACCTGCTCAGTGGACGGCATCCGCCTGCAGATCGACGATGAGCCTGAGAAGTGGCAGCGCTGGCTGCGCGAGTTCGCAGACGCTGCACACCGTGCTACCCAGCATTCTCGCCTCCCAGAGAAGGCTCGCGTTCCGGGAATCGACGACTGGGACGAGATCCGACGGCTCCTCCTCGACGAGGTGGTGCCCGGCACCCAGCTGGCGGTCATCAACAGCGACGAGACAGCGGACGACAGACCGGACTTCGAGCCAAGCCTCGTCGAGCGATGACCTGGGGACCGCCCCCCAACCACTCGACCATCTTCGTCTCCGGCAACGTGATGGCCCGCGGCCTGACGCTCGAAGGCCTCACCACCACCCTGTTCACCCGAGCACAGCGATACCCCTCTCGCGGACACCCAAATGCAGATGCAGCGCTGGTTCGGCTACCGCGGCAGCTTCATCGAACTCTGCCGAGTCTTCCTCACCCCCGCGCAGCTGCGGCTGTTCGACGCATACCACGAGGCCGACGAGGCGCTGCGCAGAGACATCCTGGCCGCCATGAACCAGCCAGACGGGCCCTCCACCGCCGTGAGTGTCCTGCAGGGCTACGACTTCGCTGCAACCGGCAAGATCGCCAACGTCACCCCTGTGGCCATCTGGCCAGGGGCGACCCCGTTCATTCGGCACATGAACACTCCCGAGTCCGACTCTGACAACGCTGAGGTCGTTGCCGCCCTTCTATCGCGGGGATACGACGTGATCTCTGCGAAGGATGGCCGTGACCTTGGGCTCATCCTCCGGGACGACCTGAATCTCGTTGGAACCGCCGAGCCTCTTGGACAGCCTCACCTATCGGGACCACGGACCAGGAACCTCCGGACGTGACTCATACCGTTGGCAGTCGCTCGCCAACCACCTGGGGCTGACCGCCCAGGACTCCGAGTACCCGCTGTACCGGGCCCCGTTTGTGCCGAATGGGATCGACCTTGGCAGCAACTCCCCATACGCGATAGCGGCGTACCTGCGCGCCTGGTCGGCCGCACTGTCCAGGCGCGCTCCAGGTCTCGTTACGACAGACCCGCCATTCGGTCCGTGGAGCCTTGTGGATCTCCACCAGAGGGCGGCCGCTCAACCCTCCTTCCGGGTCGCTCTCCGCTTTGGGCGCGGTCCACGCGTCGCGAGCGGCCCACTGGCAAACCTTGGGCACCCAGTCAGGACGATGAAGCGGGAGATGACCGAAACCGGTGACCTCCGTGACTCCTGGGGTTCTCGGGGCTCAGCAGGCACGGACGTATCGGAGGCGGATGCGTCTCAGCGCTATCCCGGCGACGAGTACATCGACTACTTCGCCCGAGGAGAACCCGTGCCGATACGGGCATCCTGGGGCTCCGCACGTCCCCCAGGCGAGCCTGGGCTCGTGCTCTTCCACCCGATCGCACACGACAAGGAGGCGTTCTCGTTGGCAGTCGGACTGTCCCTGCCCCTCGGAGGTCCCGACCAAGTCTCCGCCGTCCCAGCAGAGGACCTCCGGTGACCAGAGGGCACTCAAGAGATGCGATCTACGAGGTGCTTCGGGAGCGTGTTGCTGCAAGCCCTCCTGCGTCATCGGCTGACTCCAGGGATGTGGAGTGGACTTCCTCCAGCCGAACGCTCGGTTTCGCCCGGTCCACAAATGGAGCCATAGAGTTGTTCCTTGTCGGTGAGCCTCTCCAATCCTCTCGGCCGGGCGTCGCGAAGCATCTTGAGCACCACCAGTGGGCCACCATTGATGGCGAGGGCCTCAGCGCCACGCGGTTGCTGCTGCCGAATGAGCCACACTTCGACCGCGTTGCCGCATTCATCTGCGCGGAACTTCAGCTGAACAACGTTGACGACAGCGTGCCGGCTGCGTTCCGGCGGAGCGAAGAGATCATCGACCTCGCACTCACCAGAGCGTCGGTCGATGCTGATGCACTTCTCGGTCTCTGCGGTGAGTTGCTCTTCTTGGATGCCCTCACCCGCACGGATCCCGAATCCGCCCCACGGATACTCATGCAGTCGTGGGCCGGACACCAGCGGTCGAGTAGGGACCTCCAGCTCGGCTCGACCGGTGTAGAAGTAAAGACGACCACGAAGGCCGCGTCGGTACATCACATTCAGGGCCCTCACCAGGTCGAGCTCGGGAACCCTGTGGGGGGAGTGCAGGAAACCGGTCTCTTCCTGCTGAGCGTCGGTTTGGTCTGGCTGCCCAACGAACAACCGATGGGGTTCACACTGCACAAGATCGTGTCGAATCTGATCAGCACTCTGAGCGCCGGTGACCGCGCGGAGTTCCTCGGCCGCGTCAGTGGCTACGCGGGATCGGCGGGGCGCGGATACGAACATGAATCTCCGGAGATCGCGCCTGAGTTCCGAAGGCCGTTCACGACGTCGTTCGTGCGGCTGTACGACATGACCGACTCGCGAATCCGGCTCCCACGCAGCGACGTACTGGCCGGCATGGACTTGGTTCCGGAGTCCGTGCAGCTACCGAATCCGTCTGCCCTTGCAGGTGAACGGTTCGCTGAACCCCACCGTTGGCCTCGCTGACGCAGCTGCTCACGTGCTGGCGATGGGAATCTAGGGCTGGCTACTACTTGTTTTGTGCCAAGAACCAGGGCGGAGTCCCTAACGAAAGAGGCAGCCCTAGCCGCGGTGAAGTTGAGACCAAGGCGTTGGTGTACGACGACATGGACTCAACTGCAGAGCGTTTCAGCGAGTCCGCGTCTGGATCTCGTGACGCAGCCGGTCACCGCCCCGGGAGCCGTGTTTGCCGCCCAGGGTCTAATGCGGGAGGTAGTGCTCGGTCCTGGTCACGTTGAGCGGCCGAGAATCTGCTCTCGAGTGGCGCCGGCGCAGCCGTGTAGTGCCCGGCGGCGACAGCACCGTCACCGATGGCAGCCATCATGCGCTCCAGGTACGGGCCAATCTCTGGGTGGGTACGTAGTGCCTCAGGCACCACGGTTAGCCATGCGCGGGGGCTGATCTCCACTGGTACCGGGCCGCACCTTGAGACGCCACGAGCCAGAACCGTGGCAGGGTCTTCGGAGGCGAGGAGATCGGCCTGGCTCTGCCACCAGGTTGCCTCCTCGACAACCTCCTTCGGGGACTCGCCATCGACCCATCGGAGCGCGATCTGGCCGCGGAGCCCGGCGTAGCCCGGCTGGTTGGTCAGGCCGGGCATCCAACGCTCGAGCGCCGCGTCGAGAGCGCGGATCTTCGAGTCACCGAGGAGGTGCTCGGCGAGCAAGGGCAGGCCATCCTCGTACTGCCGGATGGTCCGCGCGAGCTCTCGGGCCGGGTCGGTAGCCATCGCCCGTGTCGCGGATTCCGCGCGGTCGTCTCGTTCGAGGATCCGGGTGAGCACCTCGCGGGGACCGTGGTCGGCGGGCAGGTCGAGGGCGAATCCATCAGGGACCGGCTCGTCATCCGACAGGTAGAGGTGGTTCGCGTGCCGTCCCCTGGAGAGCGCGACGTACAGCCCCTGTCGACTCTCGGTGCCGGCGATCACGGTGTGAGTCGTGTCTACGGTGGCGCCCTGGGCGCCGTGGATGGTGCTGGCGTACCCGAGCTGTACGTGGTGCCCGACGTATTCGGCCGGCAACCTGAGCGCCTCGCCGAGCCGGCGAGCATGATGACCCGCCCGTGCAACGTGGAGGTCGCCGTTGCGGTCGACGCTTCGAACAACCCAGCGGTCCCCGTTCTTCACCCACGACCCGTCGCGGCCGCGAAGTGAGCGGTCGTTGTGCCGCGTCATGACGACGTCCCCAGCACTGGCTCGAGCGCCGTCGGCAAGCGCGGCCTCCCGGCCCGAACGCCCCGACTGCGAGGCCAGCCGGTCATCGCGGGCCAATTCGTTCAGGCCGCGGACCGTGTCGCGGCTGGCCGCCAGGAGCAGGCTCGATCTGCCGGCGGCAAGGTCAGACTCTCCAGGCGTTGAATGCCTGGTCGACGGCGGCGCCAGCTACCCCGACGTGGACACGACCCTGCGAGAAGTAGTGCTCAAGCGCGGCGGGGTCGCCGCTCCGGATGCCGAGTGTCGCGTCAGCCTCCTCCGCGTCGGAGAAGCGGTGGAGTTCGGTGAGGCGGACGGTCGTCCCCAGCGCAGAGCCTTGCTCGGCCAGGTCGCGGAAGACACCACTCGCGGCGACCGCAGTCAGCTGCTGGTCGTCCCCGACCAGGCGGACGCTGCCGCCTCGCTCGAGAACACGATCGACCACCGCCGCGAGGTCCTTGGTCCCCACCATCCCCGCCTCGTCGATGACGACGAGAGTGCGCGGCCCGATGGGCGGGAAGGCCGCAACCCGGCCGTCGCTCGCGGCGGCCATGGCGCTGTGGAGGAACTTGGCGATGGTCTCGGCGGGCATGTCGATCGCCTGGCCGAGCTCGTCTGCCGCGACCGCGGTGGGCGCAAGCCCGATGACGTGCCCGCCCCCACTGCGCCAGGCCTTGGCGAGGGTGGTCATCGCAGTGGTCTTGCCGCTCCCGGCAGGTGCCAGGGCCACCTGAATGCGAGCCCCGCTCGTGGCGAGAGCCTTGACCAGGTCGGCCTGACCGGTGTCGAGTCCCACTCCATCCGCGGCGTCCCGACGGACGGTGAGGTCGACGAGGATCTCCGGGATGACGTGCCCGTCAGTTCGTTCCGCGGCCTCGAGGAGGCGTCGCTCGGCGTCGAGGATCGCGGCCGAGGTGTACGTCCGACTCCCGTGGACGGTGTAGACCGACGTGCCGTCCGCGCGAAGTAGCCACTCGGGCTCGCCGAGGTCGGGGGCGGCATCCACAGGTAGGGACAATCCTTGGGTCACCCGCTCAACGACGTCCCCGACCGTTTCGTCGAGGGAGGTCAAGGGGATGCCGGCGTACCTGGCCTGGCGGAGCGCCTCGGCCTGGACGTGCCACACCTGCCAGGTCGACCGGGACGACTCCAGGACGTCGACCACACGCCTCGCGAGTTCGTCCCCGGTTTCGTCCCTCCCCCTGACAAGGGTCGTGTCCCCGTCACGACCGAGCACGGTCGCGACCATGTTGGCGACGGTCGTGGGACCAGCGCGGTCGCCGGCGGCCAGGACGGCGTCCGCCTGGGCGCGCCACTGCTCGCGCTGCTCACGCAGGCTGCGCGGCTCGTGCTTGTCGGGGCGCGTCTCGAGGTTGGCCTGCTGGGCAAGGGCGAGGGACTCGATCCGGGTCGGCGCACGGCCGTGGTCAGCCTGGAACGAGGCCGCGAGCTGACGCTGCCGGCTCGTGATGTCGCCACGACGGGAGGACCACTCCTGAAGGAGCCGTGCGTCGATGCCCTCGATCTCGCGCACGGGGCGGCGTCCCTGCGGGGAGGGACGTTCGGTGAACCGGACGCCGAGCCGCTCGGTGAGCTCCGCCTCGAGCCGGGTGTTGTAGTGCTCGGAGGCCATGACCTTGGCCTTGAACACCATCCGGCCATCGAGGGTGAGCCACTTGCCTCCTTCGTCCGGCAGGGTCTGCACCTTGTTGGAGATCACGACGTGGGTGTGCAGGTCGGGGTCGCCGGCACGCGAGTCGCGGTGGTCGAACGCCGCCGCCACCAGGCCGGCCACTGGCACTTGCCGGATGCCGCCCTTGCCGACGCGGGTGAAGGCGACCTCACGCTCGAGGAGGCCGATCGTCGCCCGGACCGCCGCCTCGTGCGCGGCCTCGACCTCCCGGGACACCTCAGGTGCGGCGAGCGCCCACAGCGCCGACACCGACTTCACCGGGCTGAAGGTCAGGTCGTACCCGGCGACCGGGGTCTGAGCCGGCTTCGACGCGGTCGCGACGAAGCCCGGTCAGCTCGGTGTCGTCGCGCGGGGCGCGGCCATGCGTCCGGGCGAATGCGCGAGCGATGACCTCGGTCCGGATGCGGGCTCGATCCTCGGTCGCGATGGGGGCGTTCCACGGGCGTCCTCGCGAGGTGTTGTGCGCGCTGAAGGCGGTGGCGATCTCCTGGCGAAGGGTGGTGGCCCCGAAGGTGGGGAAGGGTCGGCCGAGCGCACCCCAGCGGCGGGCGACGGCATCCGGCTCATTGGAGCGCGGGTGCCAGCCCTGGCCGAAGAGGAGCTTCATCTGCTCCTCGGTGACGACGTCTCCGTCGGCAAGGTCGAGGCCGGCGAGGCCGCTGCCCATCCAGCGGCCCGGCGACTCGCCCTTCTCCTCGTAGTAGGCGGCCAGCCCGAGCTGGCCCCGCTCGGTGGCGTCGTGGGCAGCGACCTGCTGCGTCAGGTAGGTGTACCCGCTGCCGGCGGCGAGCTTGTGCAAGGTCATCACACCTCCTGATGCGTTCTCGCAGGCGCTTCCCGGCCACGGGGGGGACACGAAGTGCACCAGGTGTGTTCTCGATCTGGGGTTGGCCGGTCGTCGGGTCGGCGCGATGTTGCGTGAAGTTGCTCGTCGCAAGGTGGCCGGGAACGGGGGGTGGCGAGGCTTCTGGGGGTAGCAGGTCGAGTCGTCAGGTGGGTTATCCACAGGGGCGGCGGGGGCCTGTTGAGTCCGAGTGGGACGTGGCCTACTGGAGGTCGGTCCCTGACGAAGGGAATGGACATGTCAACGACGGCACGAAACAGCGGTGGGTCGCAGTACCGGCGGAAGGCGCCGATCGGCCCGATCCAGCGGCGGTGGTACACGGTTCCGGAGGTCGCCGAGATGCTCGGCTACGGCCCGACGAAGGTGCGGATGATGTGCATCACCGGCGACCTTCGGTCGCTCAAGGACGGCGGGTCGCGCCGCATCCTGCCGGCGTGGGTCGACGAGTACGTCGCGATGCGCGCGGCCGAGGCGGAGGCGGACTGGCCGTGAGCCGGCGGGCGAACGGCGAGGGGTCGATCTACCCGTACCGGAACGGCTTCGCGGCGCACGTGTGGATCGTGACGCCGAAGGGTCGCCGGCAGCGCAAGACCGTCTACGGGAAGACCCGGCCGGAGGTCCACGACAAGTGGCTTCGGCTCCACGAGCAGGCGCGGCGGGGACCGATGGTGCCGGTCTCCCCGCGCCTGCGGGACTTCCTCGAGCGGTGGCTGGAGGAGACGGTGCGGCCGACCCTGTCGCCGGCCACCACCTCGAACTACGAGATGTTCTCGCGGCTGTACATCATCCCGGACCTCGGCGACCGCAAGCTCGACAAGCTGATGGTCCGCGACGTCCAGGTGTGGGTGAACACGCTGCGGGTCCGCTGCCAGTGCTGCTTCCAGGGCAAGGATGCCGCGCGCCCCGAGCCGCAGTGCTGCGCCCTCGGCGCGTGCTGCCACGAGGTCGCCTCGGACTGGACGGTCCACCAGGCGTGGCGGGTGCTACGCGGTGCGCTGACCCAGGCAATGCGCGAGGAGCTCGTCTTCCGCAACGTTGCCGCGCTCGTGCGGGTACCCATGCCGCGGTCGAAGAAGATGCCGGTGTGGACCGTCGACGAGGCGCGGCGGTTCCTCGAGTCGGCGCGCGCGGATGGTGACCCGATGTACGCCGGGTACGTCCTGCTGCTCACGCTCGGGCTGCGTCGCGGGGAGATGCTCGGGCTGGCCTGGGAGGACGTCGACCTCGAGGGTGGCGAGGCGCTCATCGCGTGGCAGGTACAGCGGGTCGACCACCAGCTGCTCCGGCGCCACACGAAGACGCCGTCTTCGGATGCGCCGCTGCCGCTGCCGGAGATCGCGGTGCGGGCACTCGAGCGGCATCGGGTCGAGGAGGCCCGGCGACGGCTCGCGGCCGGCGACATGTGGGGCGACTGCGGCCTGGTCTTCACGACCCGGCTCGGCGATCCGGTCGACCCACGCAACTTCCACCGCGACTTCAAGCTGAGGGCCGCGAAGGCCGGCGTGCCGGTCGTCCCCATTCACTCAACTCGGCGGACCTGCGCCAGCCTCCTCGTCGCCCTCGACGTTCACCCGCGGGTCGCGATGGCCGTCCTCCGCCACAGCCGCATCGCCCTCACGATGGAGATCTACTCGCAGGTCTCGTCGACGTCGACCCGAGATGCACTCAGGCGACTCGGGGGTCAGCTCGGAGGCCCTTGACGGAACAGCAGGTCGGACGCCGGCGCGACCGTCGGACCGCCTGCGACTGGGTGGCGGTGTGCTCACACGGTGGTGAGCACACCGCCACGTTGGGCGCTGGTCGAGGAGAGCCCCTGCGACCATCGATCCTCACTCGCCAAGATTCGCGGTGGCGAGAAGGTGACGTTGACGCCCAGTCTGTTCAGCCGCTCATCTGGCGACCTGAGTCATTAGTCAGGGCCCGTGGCGCGGTCCGCCCGGTGCCGAGTGATTCCCGGAGCGAGTCCGGCGGCCAGACCACGTCTGATACGACCTGCCCTGCCGGGCCTGACGCGGTGTTCCATCGTCATCTCAGCCACGGCTGAGCCGCCTGAGCCCCGCCGAGACTTCCTGCCCAGGAGGCGTCAGCGGCTCGGTGTCGACAATGGCTCCCCGCCGGGTGACCACGTCGCCCGCGAGGCGGTTGGCCAGGTGTGCGGCCTCCATCGCGGGGTAGCCGCCGAGCCTCGCGACGAGGTAGGCGCCGTTGAAGCTGTCACCGGCTCCGGTGGTGTCGACGGCGACCCGAGGGGTGGTCTGGACGTGGATCAAACCGTCAGTTGCGGTTCTGACCAGCGCGCCATCCGCACCGAGCTTCACGACGATCTCGGGCACACCGAGCGCTGCGAGGTGAGCTGCACAGGAGCTGGCGTCGTGGCAGGAGCCCAACGCGATCTCGTCCTCGAGCGTCACCAGGGCGAGGTCGCACACGCGAAGGACACTGGCCATGGCGGCGCTGGCGGCTGTCACGTCCGGCCAGCCCGATGGTCGGTAGTTGCTGTCGAACACGACCTTCGTGCCCTGCCCGCGCAGCGTGCGTAGTCGGTCGATCAGCGCGATCCGGACGGGGAGTGGCATCAGCTGGAGGGTCACCCCGGACAGGTAGAGGTAGTCAGCGCCCAGCTGCTCCATCCAGTCGACGCGGGTGAAGAGCCGCGATGCCGCGGACTGGCTCCGCCAGTAGGTGAAGGTTCGCTCTCCCTCGTCGTCTGTGGTGATGAGGTAGATGCCCGGTGTTGCGCCCGGTACGGCGATGGCGTCGTCCCCGACCCCCAGCTGCCGCCATCGGTCACGCATCCGGCGGGATTCGTCGTCGACGCCGACACCGGTCAGGAACCTCACGTCGAGCTCGACACCGAGTTCTCCGGCGACCCGGGAGGCGTAGACAGCAGTGTTGTAGGTGTCGCCGGCGTAGCCGAGGGCGACGCCGTCCTCGGTTCGGGCGATTTCGAGCATGCACTCGCCGACTGCTTGGACCCGGGTGCTCATGTTCGGTCCCCGACGAGGGCGGCGACTTCGGAGATGGCCTGGGTGACCGCGTCCCAGTCGTGGGCCTGCCTGGGTGGGGTCGGCACCATCCAGCCGCCGCCGACCGCTGCCACCTGCGGGATGGCGAGGTACGACGGTGCACTGTCCGCGGTGATACCCCCGGTCGGGACGAAGGTGACGTCATGGAATGGCTGGGCCAAAGCACGCACCGCGGTAGCTCCGCCTGACGACTCGGCAGGGAAGAACTTCACCGTGGACATACCCAGGTCGCAAGCGCGCTGGATCTCGGAGGGTGTCGCGACACCGGGGAGGAACGGGACGTCGAGGTCCGCGGCCGCGGCCGCAAGATCACCCGTGAGACATGGGCTGACGATGAACGAGGCGCCGGCACGTACGGCCGACTCCATCTGTGCCGGGGTGCGCACCGTTCCGGCCCCGACGAGGATGCCGGGCTGGCGGGCCATCTCCTCGAGACTCGCCAAGGACCACGGGGTGCGCAGGGTGACCTCGATGAGCGGCAGCCCGCCCGCGACGAGTGCCGCAGCGAGCGGGCCGGCCTCTTCGGGGGAGAGGAGCCCGCACACCGGGACCACCCCGAAGCGCCGCAGGGTCACCCCGAGCTCGCCCAGAGGAAGGGCCGCAGCGGATGCGGGGGAGGGGGGTCCTGCTGGGGACATCGTCGTTCCTTCTTCCTGGTCTGGGGTGCGGCGGGCGTGACTCGCACGTCGACGGGAGTCTTGGCGTTGCTGTGCTACTTCGGGCGGTGTGCGTGCTCCAGGCCGCGGATGTACCCGAGGGCGAAGAGCCGGCCGAGGGTGGCGTAGCCGGGTCGGTCGTTGGCCTCTCCCTCGAGGGTGGGGACGTGGTCGGGGCGCATCGGGCCGTCGAAGCCCGCCTCGACGTAGAGCCGCATGCACTCAGCGAGATCAGTGGGACCGTCGTCGTGGAAGGTCTCGACGAAGTTGGTGACGTCCCCCTTGACGTCCCGGAAGTGGACGAAGGCGATGTGCGGCAGGAAGCGCGAGATGGTGGCCGGGAGGTCGTCGGTCATCAGAGCCCAGTTCCCCTGGCAGAAGGTGATGCAGTTGCTCTCGGACGGGTGGTCGTCAAGGAGCCGCTGGTAGGCGTCCGGCGAGTTGACGATCCGCGGCACACCCCTCATCGCCCCCAGCGGCGGGTCGTCCGGGTGGAGCGCAAGCTTCACGCCGGCTTCCTCGGCCACCGGCAGCGTCTCTTCGAGGAACCGGTCGAGGCTCTGCCACAGGCGCGCAGGCGTCAGCATCTCGTCGGTGATGAGGGGAGGCTGTTCGTTGGCCACGGCCGCGTCGAAGCCGGTGGTGAGCGCCCCGCCGCGGGTCTCGATGGCGACGTCCGTTCTCGCCCAGGAGGTGAAGGCCATCCAGTTGTAACAGAGCACGGGGATGCCGAGCCGGCCCATCGCGCGGATCTGCTCGTGGACCTGGCTGGTCTGCTCCGCGGCGCGTGGCCCTCCGACGCGGATGTCATCCATCGGCGGGGTGTCCTCGATGGCGATGACGTTGAGACCGTGTGCGGCGAACCTCGCCTGCAGCTCGGACAGCCCTTCGAGGCTCCAGGGCGTGGCCGCACGGTCCTGCTCGAGGCCGCGGTTGGTGGCGTCACCGCGGAGCCACCGGCTCTGCTGCTCGGCGCCCTCCATGATGGCGACGGCGTCGTCGACGCCGCATTGCTTCACCAGTGTCCACAGCGCCGATGGCTGTGGGTCCAACAGCTCGGACAGCCGAATCATGGGTGTGCTCCGTTCGTGTCGGGCAGCCCGGTCAGGGCCAGGGTGAGGAAGGTCCGCCGCTCGCCGTGCCCCTCCAGCTGGGTGGCCGGGTTGGACAGCTCGTGCTCGCGGCCGAGCAGTGAGCAGTTGGCGGGCTCGATGGCCAGGACGTAGGCGTCGGCCCTGCGGCGCCGCCAGACGTGAGTCCTCGGAAGGGTGTCGGCGCTCCAGGAGATCTCGAGGCGGAGTCCGGCGGCCTCGTTGACGACGTCCACGGCGCCTGCCGTCGACAGGGTGGCCTCTGCGACGAGCTCGGTCTCGCCGGGCTGCGGATGACCGACGTTCGGCCAGTCCGCCATCCATGCGCTGTCCTCGTCGCGGGCCGACAGGGCGTCGACACCGACGACGTGGGTGGAGGGGGTGAGGAACGGTGCGCCGAGGTTGAGGTGGTAGAGCATGAGGGCGCACTCGGGCTGAGGACTGCGGTTGTGCAGAACGTCCTCGACCCGGACCTCGGGCCCGTCGTCGAAGATCACCACCGTCCGCTCCAGCTCGAGCACCGTGCCGAGGGCAGGGCCGTCCCACACCGTGCCCCGCAGTCGAACGGCAGGGCGCCCATCGATCTCGAGGTGGTGTGCCTCGACACCTGAGGCCTGTCTGAAGATGTGGTCCCCGTGCAGTCCCCAGCCGGCGGAAGGGGCACCGACGTTGCGCATCCCGCACGTGGTGAGCAGGCCGCCGTGCCATCGCCCCAGCCAGTCGGGTGAGGCCGCGCGCACCGGAGGCCACGCGGCATCCAGGGGGGTGCCCCAGGAGATCGGGTAGCCGGCGTAGGCCGTGCGACCCAGGTCGAGACCAGCGCCGAGGAGCAGCTCGACGTCGAAACCCGACGTCGTCTGCACCAGGATGGTCGGCTCACCGAGGACGGAGAGCCCTTGAGTGACCCGCGGCGCCGAGTTGGGCCCGAACCGGGCACCCTCGGCGACGCCGGACCCAGTGCGGCAGCAGCCGCCCGGCGCCAGCGCTCTCGATCAGAAGGAGGCAATGAGACCTCCGTCGGCGAGCCACGTGGCACCCGTGACGAATGAGGAGCGGTCGTCGAGCAGGAATGCCACGACCTCGGCGATCTCGGATGTCGTGGCCAACCGGCCCAAGGCGTGCAGCCCCGCCCAGTGGCTCATGACCGCGTCGGGATCCGACGCGTCGATGGCGGCCGCGTTGGCGCGAAGGAGCGGCGTGTCCACGGAACCGGGCGCCACCGCGTTGACCCGGATGCCCTCGCGACCGTGGTCGAGCGCCATCGCCCGGACCAGCGACACCACGGCCCCCTTCGTGGCGGCGTACGCACCGGCGCCCGGCTCGGTCGCGAACGCCTGGGCGGACGACATCACGACGTACGACCCGCCACCCGCGAGCCGCAGGGCAGGGACGACCGCCTTGCCGAGTCGGAACACGCCCGTCAGGTTCACGTCGATGACGCGGGACCAGTCGGCCTCGCTCATGTCCACGACGGAGCCGTGCGTCTCGAGTCCGGCGGTGTACAGCGCGCCACGTACCGGAGCCGTGTCGGCAGCGGCGTCGACCAGGGCCTGAAGACTGGCCTGGTCGGTGGCGTCCGCCGCCATGCACCGCACTCCGAGATCGTCCACGGAGTCGCCCTCGTGACGCACGTCGCCGCTGACGACGGACCAGCCCGTTGCGGCCAGCAGCTCCACACACGCGCGACCGATTCCGGTGGCACCGCCGACGACGACGGCTGAGCGCGCGCTCATCCCTGCTCCCCGGGCTCGACGGTGAGAGTGAACCGGTAGTACATGTCCAGGTCGTACCACTGCGGAAAGGCGGTGCCCCAGAGGTTGTTGTAGAGGTTGACGTGGACGCCGCCACGGACGAGGTCAAGGGGGTCGTCGTCGAAGCGCAGGAGCTGCGCGGCGCCGGGAGCGACGAGATGGGCGTCGAGGGTCTCCAACGCCAGCGATCCCGAGCGGTCGCCGTACGACACACCGGACTCCACCCCATGGAGGTGCCGCCCACCGCGCGCCACGACGTCATGGGGGTCCACGGCCTGCCCCACCTTGTCGAAGGCCCAGCCGGACCGGTCCGGGGCGTCGACACCGAAGGACATCCACAGAGCCTCGGGGCGCCGGTTCGCCGGCTTCCCGGTCACCCACAGCTCGATGTCGACCGAGTGCCCCTTGTGGGGCAGCCGGTAGAGAACCGTCACCCCAGCAGGCCATTCGGCCAGCCCCGGCTGGGCCAGCCCGACCCCGGGGTCGTCGAGGTGAACGAGGTAACCGGTCCCTTCGTCGAGCGAGGCCGGGGTCACGCGGCATCCAGTGGCCCGGAACCGTTGCGAGCGAGCCTGGTACGCCGCGAGGCCGGGCTTGGCGAAGTCGTTGTGCGCGAAAGTGGCCGTGTTGTACGCGTGGTTGAACGTGACGTAGTCCTCAGCCGAGAAGACCTGGTAGGAGAACGTCGCGAGACCGTCCGCGGTGGCCCATTCCCGCCCGGATCTGTGGTCGACGAGCGAGGAGATGCCACCGGTGACGGGGTCGATGACCGCACGCACGGTGCCGTTGTCGAGCACCGCGGCACCATCGCCGTCCGGTCCGGCCGCCGGCGGACGGGTTTCGACCAGCTCGCCAAGGCGCTGGAGCGCCTCCTCCTGGAGCGGCTGCTGAAGCCGGCGTGCTGCCCGGGCGGGCCGGTCACGCTTCCACGACCACTCGGTGTCGAGCACCGCGAAACCGGGATCCTCGCGCCTCGCGGCGTCGAGCTCGTCGGTCGCGTAGGTGTCCCACCGTCGCAGGTAGACCGAGGTGTTCAGCCCCCAGTTGTGCTCGGGCGCCACGATCAGGTCCTCAAGGAACTCCAGGTCCTGGTCGCCGCCCTCGTCGAGCCGACCGTCAGCGATCCAGTCCCGGCGAGCACGCAGCAGCTCCCGCATCCCGGACGAGCGGCGGGGGTCCGCGCCGGTGCCGTAGATCCAGGTGTCCCCGATCTCGGCGGTCAGCCGGGGAAGGTCAGGGGCGAGCGGCCGCAGGGCGTCCCCGATCTCGGTGAGGCTCGTGGGCAGGATCTCCGCCCCGGGGAACTTCGCCGCGAGCGAGCGGTAGGCGGCTTCGACGGACTCGATCGTGTGCGGGCCCTGGTTGTCCCCGTGCACCCGCATCGACACGGCGAGGTCCGTTCCCGGGATGCGCACGGTGCTGCCGTAGGCGTGCGGGTGGTACAGCACCATCAGGTCGTTGCCCGCGGGGTCCTCCCACATGAACAGGTGCGTGCGCGCCGAGTTGGAGCCCTCGACCGCCAGGTGCGCCACCTCGTCACCTCCGGCGTTGTGGTCCTTGTGGACCGGCTCGTGCTCGAGCCACCGCAGGTTGTCCGGGTCCGGCGCGTCGAACTCGCTCGGAGCGAGCAGCTCCGAGCCGCCGTGGAAGGGCACCCCCGGTGCGATGCACCCGGGGTTGCAGCCGACGTCGAGGAAGCTGACTCCCGCCTCGGCGAGCGGACGGATGAGACCACGGGAGTGGCCCGGGACGTCAGTCAGTCGCGCGGCCGTCGTCGTCCGCCCGAAACGCTCGTCGAGTCGCCGGCTGAAGCCCAGGGACGCGCGAATCGTCGACTCGTCCAAGAGTTCCGTGAACCAGGTGAACGGCAGCGCGTGCCACGCGAGCGACCCTGCGGCAATGGCGGATTCCGCCTCACGCCGGGCGGAGCCACGCGACTGCTCGAGGTAGGTGTAGAGCAGCCAGGCCGGCACCGTCCAGACGAAACGTTCGTGGCCGCCACGGTTCCTCAGCTCGTGGGCCGTCTGCACGGCTCGCGGGATGTGCTGGGTGAAGTAGGCGTCGACGACCGCGGTCTCGGTGTCGGTGAACCCGACGTCGAGGTGGGTCTTGAACATCACGAGGACCCGCCGGACGTCCGGGTCGCTGGGTTGCGTCATGTCGCTCCTCTGTTGCGCCGTCGACCGGGTTACAGGACGCCGAACTTGTGGAAGGCCTCCGTGGCCAGCATGCCGTCGGCCACCGCCGCCCGGAACTCGTCCTCGGAGGACCGCTTCACCAGTGCAGCCTCGAGGACCTCGTCGACCAGCCGCTGGGGGACGACCACGACGCCGTCGCTGTCACCGACGATGAGGTCGCCGCGGCAGATGCGCACGCCGTCGATCTCGCACGGTGCGCCGTGGCTCACCACCTCGTGGCGTCCCTTGCTGTCGTAGGGGATCGTTCCGGCGGAGATCACCGGGAAGTCGAGACCGCGCACGGCCCTGGTGTCGCGGATCAGGCCGTCGGTGATGGCGCCCACTGCTCCTCGGCGGCCGCTCGCGGTGGAGAGCAGCTCGCCCCAGACGGCGATGTCGGTGGCGCGCTGGGTGGGCGTGACGAACACGTCGCCGGGCCCGATGGCGTCCAGGGCGGCGAGCAGCCCGGCGAACGGCTCCTCCGGGATGTCGAAGACCCGCTGGATCGCGACGGGGAAGGCCGTTCCCACGATGACGTGGTCCCGCTCGAGGGGGCTCAGGCCGTGGCCGAGGCACTGCCGCCGGAAGCCAGCGGCGTCCAGGACGTCCGAGACCACGGCAGAGCCGAGGTGGTCGCGGGCCTTCTCGATCAGGGTGCGCGTGGCCGCCTCCGGTGCCGCGGCCGCGGCCTGCGATGGGGTGCGATGTCGGATTCACTTGACGGAACCTCCGGTCAGACCAGCGACGAACTGTCGCTGCATGGCGAAGAACAGGATGAGTGGGGGGACGCAGACCAAGGTGGATGCCGCCATCAGCGGCCCCACGTTGGGGTCGTGCTCGCCGATCAGCGACGCGAGGGTGACCGTGGCGGTGGTCGCGAGGACCGGTCAGGAAGACCAGGGCGAAGAGGAACTCACCCCAGGCGATGATCACCGTGTAGACGGCGACGGCGGCCAGGGCCGGGCGGACGACCGGCAGGATGATGGTCCACAGGATCCTGACCCGGTTGGCGCCGTCGATCAGGCCTGCCTCGGTGAGCTCGTACGGGAATGCTCCGGAAGAAGCCGACGAGCATCCACACCGCGACCGGGATGAAGAGGCACACGTACACCCCGGTCAGGCCACCGACCGAGCCGACGAGGCCCACCTTGTTCCACAGCAGGTAGAGCGGCACCACGACGGCGCTCTGCGGGAGCAGCTGGGTGAACAGGGTGACCCCGAGGAACGAATCCTTCCCGGGGAAGCTCCACTGCGTCACTGCGTAGGCGGCCAACGAGCCGAAGATCACGACGATCACAGCCGTGGCGACTGCCAGGATGCCGGTCAGCAGGAGGGACTCGAGCAGGGGCGTCTGGTCGAGAGCCGCCCGGTACTGGTCGAGCGTCGCCTCGTGGGGGAACCACGTGGCCTCGATCTGGCTCAGCTCGGGGTCGGACTTCAGCGAGGAGGAGACCATCCAGTAGACGGGGACCAGGGCGAACAGGAGCAGGCCCGTGGTGACACCGCCCTCGAGGAGCCGCTGGGTCAGGCTCTTGCGCTGGCCGGTCATAGCGCGCTCCTGTTGCTGCGGCGCGAGGCCAAGGCGTAGAAGCCGATGGCCACGCTCATCAATGCGAACGAGATGACCGAGAGCGCGACCCCTGGTCGAACCGGTTGAACACGAAGGAGGTCTGGTAGATGTCGTAGGCCAGGGTCGTCGTGGCGCCGTCCGGCCCACCATTCGTCATCGCATACGCGAGATCGAAGTAGTTGAAGGTCCAGATGAAGGCCAGTAGCCCGGTGAGGATCCACACCGAGCGCATCGACGGCATGATGATGTGGCGGACGCGCTGCAGGTAGTTGGCGCCGTCCAGCTGGGCGGCCTCGTGCAGCTCTTCAGGGATCGACTTCAACCCGGCTGCCAGCATGAGCATCCAGAACGGGAAGCCCTTCCAGACGTTGACGAAGATGAGCGATGCCAGTGCGGTCTTCGGGTCGCCCAGCCAGTCCCTGGGTTCGACGCCCACCTGGGCCAGGACCGAGTTCGCCAGGCCCCCGATGGGGTTGAGGATCGTCAGCCAGACCGCGCTGACGACCACGCCGGGCATCACCCAGGGCATGAGCAGCAGTGCGCGACAGGGGCCGGCGATCCTGCCCATCCCATTGAGCGTCAAGGCGGCGACGAAGCCGATAATCGCCTGGAAGAAGAGGCAGCCGAAGGTCCAGATGAACGTGGTGCGCAGGGTCCTGCCGAGATCGCCGAACTCGACGAGATCCCGGTAGTTGTCCAGCCCGACGAAGGTGCCGTCCTGGGGCGAGAGCCGGTCGACGTGAAGCGAGGTCCAGATGTTGAAGCCCAACGGGTAGATGAGCATCCCGACGGTGATCACGGCGGGGATGATCGCCATCGGCCAGCCACCGAGGCGCTTGACCCACCCAGCCGTCGGACGGGGTGTCCCGCGTCCGCCGGGGCCCCGCCGGGCAGCCGACCCAGAGGGTCGGTGCCCGGCGGTGGTGGCCGATGAGGTGGTCACTTCAGGACCGCTTTGTTCACCTCGTCGTCGAACGCGGTGAGCTTGCCCTGAGCGGAGTCCCCCTGGTTGACGGCGGCACGCACGTTCTTCTCGAAGACCGCGGAAACCTGCGCCATCTGGGCGACGGGTGTGATCGGCAGACCGCTGTTGGGCAGGACGGCCTTGAACGGGTCGTAGAACGGGTCACCCGCGAACGGCGGACCGTTCAGCCCGGACTTCAGCGGCGGGAACGAGTTGCTCGAGGCCAGTGAGATGAGGTTGGCCGGCTGCTCGTAGAAGCTGATGAAGGACTTCGTCGCGTCGAGATTCGCGCTCTTGGCTCCGGCGCCGATCTGCCAGCCGCCGGAGGTGCTTGCCGTGATGCCACCGGCTTCCTGCGCGGGGATGGGGGCGACGCCGTAGTCGACGCCCAGCTTGGCGTCGGGATTGGCCTTGAGGATCGACTCACGGACCCAGGGACCGCCGGTCATCATGGCGACCTTGCCGCTGGTGAACAGGTTGTAGATCGTGGTCTCGCCCATGTTGTTCTCGCCGGGCGGCACGGCGCCGGTCTTGACGATGTTCTGCAGGAGGGTGACCGCATCGATCGTCTTCTGGTCGGTGCCCGCAACCGCCTGCGGCTGGGCCTCGGTGTTGAGGATCTGCCCACCGGCGGCCTTCATGTACGGGCCGACCGTCTCATAGGCCATGGCGTAGTCCGAGTCTGAGCGGAAGCCGTACCCGTAGGCCTTGGTGCCCTTGAACTTCTGGACGTCGGTAATCAGGTCGGCCCAGGTTGCCGGCGGTGCGCTGATCCCGGCGTCCTTGAGCAGCTTGGGGTTGTAGAACAGCACACGGGCGTCCGTGTCGATCGGAAGCGAGTACTGCTTGCCACCGACCAGACCGATCTGCAGCAACCCAGGAACGAACTCCGCCTTCTGGAAACCGCTGGAGTCAACGACCGAGGTCAGGTCGGCCAGGTAGCCGGCGTTGCCCCAGGCCTGCACGTTGGGGTGGTTGACCCGCAGGACGTCCGGCCCCGCTCCACCGCGGAACGCCGTCGTCAGCTTGGTGTCGTAGTCCTCGAAGTTGTACTTCTCAACCTTCACCTTGATGGTTGGGTTGGCGGCTTCGAAGGCGTCGATGATCTTCTGCTCGGCCGCCAGCAGGGGGTCGGCCCCCACCGTGGCGTACGTGATGGTGACCTGGCCGCCGGAGGAGGACGACGTGTCCGCCTTGCCGCCCGAACAGGCGGTCAAGGCCAAGCCCGCCACCGTGACCAACGCGGCGGCCGCAACGCTGCGACGCCGCAAAGATGCTGAACTCACTGTGTGCTCCGATCTAATCGATAGCCGATTGTGGCTGAGCGATAGAGTTGCAGGTACGGTGTCCTGTGTCAACGGTCACACCCGTTTCGTTATGTAAGGACTTTCTGACGTGATCGAGCCGAAGCGGTCCGGTGCCGACCTGTTGGCATTGATGGACGAGCCAGTCGCTCCCGGCGCTGCCTCGGTTTGGCCACTGGGCCAGTCGGGTCTCCTGGTGCGGTTCCCCGAACGCAAGGTCTACATCGACCTCTACCTGTCCAACCACTGCGAGGCCGTGCTCGGCGCGCCCTTCGACCACCGACGGTTGTCCCGGGCCCCCCTCGATCCCGCCGAGATCAGCGACGCTGACGTCGTGATCTGCTCACACGAGCACCTCGACCACCTCGACGTCCCCACCCTGCGGACACTGGCGAGGAGCTCGCCCCAGGCCACTGTGGTGGCTCCGGAAGCGTGTCGCGACCTGTTGAGGGATCTCGGGTGGGCGAGCGGACGCATCCGCGGCACCAAGGGAGACGAGACGTTCGAGCTGGCATCGCTCACCATTCAGGCCTTTCCGGTGGCTCACGACGACTACCTGCAGGACCCGGTGCTCGGACACCACTTCCAGGGGTACGCCGTGTCCGACGGTCAGGTGACCGTGGCACACGTCGGCGATGCCCGGGCCGACGACCTCCTGACAGCGCGGGTGGCAGCCGTCGCGCCCGACCTGCTCTGCCTGCCCGTCAACGGGCGCGACGATGATCGTCGAGCCATGGGCTTCGCGGGCAACATGAACGCCGAGGAGGCTTTCGAGCTCGCCAAGCAAGCCGGGGCCCGCCACGTGCTCCCCATGCACGACGACATGTTCGCGCAGAACATCGACGCCGATGCGCGCGCGCGTTTCATGACCGCCGCAACCAACGGAAACGGCCCGGCGGTGGTCAGGCCGGCCCTGGGCGAGGGAGCACTGGTCCATGCCTGATCTACGACGACGCTGCGAATCGCGGGCCCGTTCGTGGGACGCTCGCAGCGCGAACCCGCCGCCGGCAGTTGGGCACACTCGTTTTCGGAACCAGGGGAGGCACGGCATGACGACGGTGGGTCTGAACGAGGCTGGCGACGGGATCGTCGACCGGTCACTCCTGTCCGACCAGGTCTACACACGGATCCGCGGGCAGATCCTCGACCGAGACCTGTCTCCTGGGGCGCGGATCGTCGAGTCCGAGCTCGCACGGCAGCTCGGTGTGAGCCAGGCACCGGTGCGTGACGCCCTCCGCCGCCTCGCACACGAAGGACTCGTCGAACAGTTCGCACGGCGTGGCACCTTCGTCACCGAGGTGTCCGAGGACGAGGCTCGACAGACCTACGCCGTGCGTGCGGTGCTCGAGGAGCTCGCCGCCCACCAGTTCATCGCCAGCGCGCCGTCGGGCGCCGTCGACGAGCTCGAGCGTTTCCTCGGCGAGATGCGGGCCGCCGCCGCCGAAGACGACGTCGTGGCTCTCGTGCATGCCGACGTCGCGTTCCACCGGACGATCTGGGAGTCATCCGGGAACGTGCTCCTACCCCGGATGTGGCCCATGGTCGAGGCCAACTTCCGTCGCCTCACGCCGATCTCCAACCGCGAGAGGTTCCCCAGCCTCATGCGACGTCGCAGACAGCCACGCGCCTTTGCTCGAGGGGCTACGCGCCCGCGACCCGCACGTCGGCACCTTGCTGCACGAGCACGTGATGTCTGTCTGGACCCACTGAGCGCCGTCCGTTCCCCGAGGCAGCACCTCTGCTCGAGGTCAGCCGGGCGAGACGGGCGACGGAGCGATCCTCGGCTACTGCAGTACTTCTCTGGGGTACGGACGCGAAAGAGGCCCTCCCGACGAGCGGAAAGGGCCTCTGACCTGCGGTGGAGCCAAGGGGACTCGAACCCCTAACCCCCTGCTTGCAAAGCAGGTGCGCTACCAATTGCGCCATGGCCCCGAGAACACCGAACCCGCGCGCACGAGGCGAGCGGGCGGCATCCGAGGATGAAACGAGACGACTCAGCCCTTCGGGGTGTCCGTGGCCTCGGCCCAGAGCTGGTTCTCGGCCTTCTTGGCCGCGATCTGCTTCGAGATCGCGAGCGCGCCGATGGCCGTCGCGACCAGCAGAAGGATCTTCTTCACGGGTTCACCACCTTGGGAGTGAGGATCGGGTGGTGGGCCTAACAGGACTTGAACCTGTGGCCTCTTCCTTATCAGGGAAGCGCTCTAACCGTCTGAGCTATAGGCCCGTTCACCGCGATCGGTTGCGCCACCCGCGGAGGGTGGCACGGTGCACGAGGTTACCTCACCACGGCACCTGCACTCAAAACGGCCCGGATGCCGCGACTGCGCAGGTCAGTCGTCGGTCAGGGTGAGCTGCACGCCGCCGACCAGGGCGCTCGACACGTTGTAGAGGAACGCCCCGAGGGTGGCGATCGCCGTCACCAGGATCACGTCGATCACCGCGATGACGATCGACAGCGAGAGCACCCGACCCAGGCCGATGAAGTCCATGATGTCGAAGCGCTGCTGGCCGTCCTGCACCACCTGCCCGACGATGCCGTTGATCTGGTCGAACACGCCCATGCCGGCCAGGATCGTCCACAGCACGAAGACCATGACGACGCCGGCGATGCCCAGCGCGACCGAGAGCAGGAAGGCGATCTTCATCGCCGACCACGGGTCGACGCGCGAGACGGTGAGCCGAACCCGACGGGCGGATGCCGGGCGCGGCGCCTGCCGCGGTGCGGCGCCGGTCGGGGCGCCCTGACCTGCGGCAACGACGGCCGGCGGAGCCGCCGCAGGCGCGGTGGGAGGTGCCGGCGACGGGGTGGCCGGCGCGGACCGAGCCGCGGGGGTGTGCGTCACGGGCACCGGCGTGGTCGGTGCACTGTAGGAGCCGGCGTCGCCGTCGGCCATCCGGCGCAGCGCGCCACTGTCGCTGCCGCGGCCCCCTGCGGAACCGCTGTCGGCGTACGGCGCACGTCGGGCGGTACCCGAGGAGGACGCGGGCGGGCGCACAGGGCGCCCCGCCTCTTCTGCGGTGCTCACTCAAGACCTCCTGAGTCCTCGTCGTCCAACGACGGTACGGCATCGATCGCCTCGACTGCGACAACAGACCCGGCGGGCCCAGAACCCGAGACGTCATCGTCACCATCGATGACCCCGGATGCCGGGCCGCTCGCGGCCGCCGCGTCCTCCGCCGCCTCGACGGCCTCCACGGCCTCCTCGACCTCGCGCTCCGGGTTGAGGGCGATGCCGACGATCGCGTCGTTCTTGCCGGCCTTGGCGAACTGCACGCCCATCGTGTTGCGACCGGTGAGGCGGACCTCGTCGACGCGCGAGCGCACGACGTTGCCCTTCTCGAAGATGACCAGCACCTCGTCGTCCTCGTCGACGGTCAGCGCCCCGACGAGGTCACCGCCCTTGTCGGACAGCTTGGCGACGGCGACGCCGTAGATGGCGCGGCCCTTGACGTTCCACTCCGAGACCTTCGAGCGCTTGGCGAGCCCGGACTCGAAGACGACGAACACGTCGGGGTCGGTGCCCTCGTGGACGACCGACATGGCCAGCAGCGAGTCGCCGTCGCGGAACTTCATGCCCGTGACGCCCGAGGTCGGCCGGCCCATCGGGCGCAGCGTGGCGTCGTCGGCGTGGAAGCGCACCGACTGCCCCTTGCGCGAGACCAGCAGCAGGTCGTCGGTGGACTCGGCCAGGCCGGCCCCGACCAGCTCGTCGCCGTCGCGCAGGTTGACCGCGATCAGGCCGCCGCTGCGCGGGCTGTCGTACTCGCCGAGCCGGGTCTTCTTGACCAGGCCGGCCTTCGTGGCGAGCACGAGGTAGGCGGCGCTCGCGTAGTCGCGCACCGCCAGCACCTGGGCGATCTGCTCGCCCGGCTGGAAGGCCATCACGTTGGCGACGTGCTGGCCCTTGCCGTCGCGGCCGGCATCCGGCAGCTCGTAGGCCTTGGCGCGGTAGACGCGGCCCAGGTTGGTGAAGAAGAGCAGCCAGTGGTGCGACGTGGTCGTGAAGAAGTGGTCGACCATGTCCTCGCCGCGCAGCGAGGCACCGCGCACGCCCTTGCCGCCGCGGCGCTGCGAGCGGTAGGCGTCGACCCGGGTGCGCTTGGCGTAGCCGCCGCGGGTGATGGTGACGACGACGTCCTCCTCGGGGATGAGGTCCTCCATCGACATGTCACCGTCGAACGGCATGATCTTCGAGCGCCGGTCGTCGCCGTACTTCTTGACGATCTCGGCGAGCTCCTCGGAGACGATGTCGCGCTGGCGACCCGGCTTGGCGAGGATGTCGGTGAAGTCGACGATCATCGCCTCGAGCTCGTCGTGGTCGTCGATGATCTTCTGCCGCTCCAGGGCGGCCAGCCGGCGCAGCTGCATGTCGAGGATGGCCTGGGCCTGCACCTCGTCGATCTCGAGCAGCCCCATCAGACCGGTGCGGGCCTCGTCGACGGTCGGCGAGCGCCGGATCAGCGCGATGACCTCGTCGAGGGCGTCGAGCGCCTTGAGCAGGCCGCGCAGGATGTGGATGCGCTCCTCGGCCTTGCGCAGCCGGTAGGCGGTGCGGCGCTGGATGACGTCGAGCTGGTGGTCGACCCAGTGCCGGATGAACGCGTCGATCGGCAGGGTGCGCGGCACGCCGTCGACCAGCGCGAGCATGTTGGCGCCGAAGTTGGTCTGCAGCTGGGTGTGCTTGAACAGGTTGTTGAGCACGACCTTGGCGACGGCATCGCGCTTGAGCACGATGACGAGGCGCTGGCCGGTGCGGCCCGAGGTCTCGTCGCGGATGTCGGCGATGCCGGAGAGCCGGCCGTCCTTGACGTGCTCGGCGATCTTCTGGGCCAGGCTGTCGGGGTTGACCTGGTAGGGCAGCTCGGTGACGACGAGGCACTGCCGGTTCTGGATCTCCTCGACCTCGACGACCGCGCGCATGATGATCGAGCCGCGCCCGGTGCGGTAGGCGTCCTCGATGCCGCGGGTGCCCATGATCAGCGCGCCGGTCGGGAAGTCCGGGCCCTTGATCTCGCGCATCACCGCCTCGAGCATCTCCTCGCGGTTCGCCTCGGGGTGCGCGAGCACCCACTCGGCGGCCGCGGCCACCTCGCGCAGGTTGTGCGGCGGGATCTGGGTGGCCATGCCGACCGCGATGCCCGAGGAGCCGTTGACCAGCAGGTTCGGGAAGCGGCTCGGCAGCACGTCGGGCTCGAGGGTCTTGCCGTCGTAGTTGGGGCGGAAGTCGACGGTCTCCTCGTCGATGTCGCGCACCATCTCCATCGCCAGCGGCGCCATCCGGCACTCGGTGTACCGCGGGGCGGCGGCCGGGTCGTCGCCCGGGCTGCCGAAGTTGCCCTGCCCCTGCACCAGCGGGTAGCGCAGGCTCCAGTCCTGCACGAGGCGCACCAGGGCGTCGTAGATCGACTGGTCACCGTGCGGGTGGTAGGCACCCATGACCTCACCGACGACGCGGCTGCACTTGTTGAAGCCGCGGTCGGGGCGGTAGCCACCGTCGTACATCGCGTAGACCACCCGGCGGTGCACGGGCTTGAGGCCGTCGCGCACGTCCGGGAGCGCGCGGCTGACGATGACGCTCATGGCGTACTCGATGTACGACCGCTGCATCTCGGTGTTGAGGTCGATCGGCTCCGTGCGGTCGGTCTCGACCGGGCGGCTGCTCAGTCATCGTGTTCCTTGTCTAGTCTGGCGTTCAGCAGAAGGTGTAGGCGTCGTGGGCGTGCGGGCTCAGATGTCGAGACTGTGTCTTCGGGACATCTTCGTCAGCGCTCGTTCCTCGCTTGATCCTCAGATGTCCAAAAAGCGCACGTCGCGGGCGTTGCGCTGGATGAAGGAGCGGCGCGACTCGACGTCCTCGCCCATCAGGATCGAGAAGATCTCGTCGGCGGCGGCCGCGTCGTCGAGGGTGACCTGCAGCAGCACCCGCGAGTCGGGGTTCATCGTGGTCTCCCACAGCTCCTGGTAGTCCATCTCGCCCAGACCCTTGTAGCGCTGGATCGGGTTGTCCTTCGGCAGGCGCCGGCCCTTGCTCTGCCCCTCGGCGATGAGGGCGTCGCGCTCGCGGTCGGTGAACGCGAACTCGTGCGCGGCGTTGCTCCACTTCAGGCGGAACAGCGGCGGCTGCGCGAGGTAGACGTAGCCCGCCTCGATCAGCGGCTTCATGAACCGGAAGAGCAGGGTCAGCAGCAGGGTGCGGATGTGCATGCCGTCGACGTCGGCATCGGCCATCAGCACGATCTTGTGGTACCGCGCCTTCTCGATGTCGAAGTCCTCACCGATGCCGGTGCCGAACGCCGAGATCAGGGCCTGCACCTCCTGGTTGCCCAGGGCCTTGTCGAGGCGCGCCCGCTCGACGTTGAGGATCTTGCCGCGGATGGGCAGGATCGCCTGGTTGTGCGGGTTGCGACCGCGCACCGCGGAACCACCGGCCGAGTCACCCTCGACGATGAACACCTCGGAGACCGCGGGGTCCTTGGCCTGGCAGTCGCGCAGCTTGCCGGGCAGGCCGCCGGACTCGAGCACCCGCTTGCGGGTGGCCTCGCGCGCCTTGCGGGCGGCCATCCGGGCGGCCGAGGCCTGGATCGCCTTGCGGACGATCTCGCGGCCCTCGTTCGGGTGGCTGTCGAGCCAGGCGCCGAACTCGTGGGTCATGGCGCTCTGCACGAAGCCCTTGACCTCGGAGTTGCCCAGCTTGGTCTTGGTCTGGCCCTCGAACTGCGGCTCGCCGAGCTTGACCGAGATGACGGCGGTGAGGCCCTCGCGGACGTCGTCGCCGGTGAGGTTCTCGTCCTTCTCCTTGAGCTGGTTCTGCTTGCGCGCGAAGTCGTTGACCAGCTTGGTCAGCGCCGCCCGGAAGCCCTCCTCGTGGGTGCCGCCCTCGTGGGTGTTGACCGTGTTGGCGTAGGAGTGGACCGACTCGGAGTAGGCGGTGGTCCACTGCATCGCGAGCTCGAGGGCCAGGCTGCGCGACGGGTCCTCGACCTCGATGCTGATGACGTCGCTGTGCACCGGGTCGGACTTCTTGGAGCTGACCAGGTGGTTGACGTAGTCGACCAGGCCGTTGTCGTACCGGTACGACACCGAGCGGGCGGTGGTGGTGCGGGCCTCGCCGCCGGCGTCCTCGTCCTCGTGGTCCTCGACGAGCGCGATGTCGGCGTCGACGCCGTCGAGGTCGGGCTCACCGTCGTCGGTGGTGGCGTCGGCCACCCGCTCGTCGACCAGGTTGATGCGCAGGCCCTTGTTGAGGAAGGCGTACTGCTGGAAGCGGGCGCGGATCGTCTCGTAGTCGTACTCGACGGTCTCGAAGATCTCGGGGTTGGCCCAGTAGGTGATGGTGGTGCCGGTGCGGTCGGTCTCCTCCATCATCTCCAGCGACCCGACGGGCACGCCGTGGTCGAAGGACATCCGGAAGGCGTGGCCCTTCTGGCGCACGCAGACGTCGAGCCGGGTGGACAGCGCGTTGACGACCGAGGAGCCGACACCGTGCAGGCCGCCGGACACCTTGTAGCCACCGCCGCCGAACTTGCCGCCGGCGTGCAGCTGGGTGAGCACGAGCTCGACGGCGCTGACGCCCTCGGTCGGGTGCATGTCGGTGGGGATGCCGCGCCCGTTGTCCTTGACCCGGACCGCGCCGTTCTCCATCAGGGTGACGTCGATGGTGTCGGCGTAGCCGGCGAGGGCCTCGTCGACCGCGTTGTCGACGATCTCCCACACCAGGTGGTGCAGGCCGCGCTCACCGGTGGAGCCGATGTACATGCCGGGGCGCTTGCGGACCGCCTCGAGCCCTTCGAGGACGGTGATCGAGCCGGCGTCGTAGGCCTGCCCGTCGCCCTCGGGGACCTCGACCTCGGCGACCGGGTCGAGCACCGGCTCCGGGGTCTGGTCGGGGGTCTGGTCGGGCTGCTGGTCCGCCACGGTTCTCCTTTGTCGCTGGGCCCCGCCGGAGCGACCGGCAGGACTCATGGCACACGCCCAAGGGCGACGAACGCCTTGAGCGTGATTTCTGGCTCCAGTCTACTGGTCAGAAGGCCTGCGACCTGCCCCGGGGAGGCCCGTGCGGGCACTTTTCCCGCCGATTCAGGCCCGGATCCGACCCCCGTCACGCGACCAGCCCCCTGAGGGCCGCTGACGGCCGTTCCTCGGATGCCGTGCGGGCCTGCTCGCGCGGTCGCCGCCGGTCGTCGCCGGTCGCCGCGGTCAGGGCTGCGGGAGGTAGACCTGCACCGACCCCACCGGGTCGAACCCGGCGCCGAGCAGCGCCCGCAGGCTCGGCACGTTGGCCGGCGAGACACACGCCGCGACCGGCTCACCGGCCGGCACCAGACCACGCGCGGCCCGGGCCAGGGCGGTGCCGAAGCCGGTGCCGCGCCGGGCCGGCGCGACCTGGAAGCTGAGCTCGGCCAGGCCGCCGATGCCGGTGGCCAGGGTCAGCACCGTCTCGTCGTCGTCCTCGAGGCCGAACACGCGCACCGCGCCGCGGATCGGCAGGGCGTGCTGCACCCGCGGGTGGTGGAGCAGGTCGGGGCGGTCGACCAGCCACGGCTCGCGGGCGCCGGTCCCCTCGGCGAGGAGCACGGCATCCAGCACGTCGACCCAGCCGTCCTCGCCCGCGAGCCGGGTCATGACCCGCGGGTCGTGGGCACCGCCGAAGCCGTCGAGGCGCCACGCGTCGAGGTCGGCGTCGGTGACCCGGTCGGGGGCCGACACCAGGGCGCGACCGGTGACCGCGACCACGGCGTGCACGCCGTCGCGCCACGGGACCACCCGGGCCCACGAGCCGTCGACGTCCGGGCGAGGGCCGCGCCACGCGCGCACCAGCAGGTCGGCCACCGGATGCCGTGACCCGGCGGCGCTCAGGGTCCGCTCCCGACGCGGCCGGCGACGGCCCCCTCGAGGTGGGTGCGGACGGCATCCGGCATCGGCACCGGGCGCCGGCTCTCGCGGTCGACGTAGACCTGCGCCCACAGCCCGTGGGCGGCGATCCGCTCGTCGTCGGGCAGGAAGACGCCGAACTCGAACAGCACGCTCGTGCGGCCCAACCGGTTGGCGCGCACCCCGACGTCGACGGTGACCGGGAAGGACACCTCGCGGTAGTAGCGGCAGCTGGTCTCGGCGACCACGCCGAGGGTGGGTGCGACGTTCTCGTCGATGCCGGTCTCGGCCTGCATCCAGGCGTTGAGCACGCTGTCGAACAGCTCGAGGTAGACGGCGTTGTTGAGGTGGCCGAACATGTCGTTGTCGGACCAGCGGGTGGGCACGGGTCGCACGGCGTCGAAGTCGGCGCGGGTCAGCGCCCGGGGGTCCGGCTCGGTCATGGCCCGATCCTAGGACCGGGGCGTTCAGCCGTCGGACGTGCCCAGGGTGCGCTCGAGCAGGGAGCGGACCTCGTCGGTGAGCTCGAGCTCGGGCACCTCGAGGTCGAGCGGCGGCGTCTCGCAGCGCACGCCGTAGCAGTAGGTGTCGGGCATCCGGGGCCGGCCGGCGACCTCGTCGGCCAGTGCGGGCAGCCCGTCGTCGGCGAGCAGGGAGTGCCAGGCCCGGGCGTCGCCGTTGGGCAGCTCGCCCAGGGCGACGGTGCGCTCGACGGTGCGCCCGGCGAACCCGCCCGTGCGCCGGACACTGACCTGGGTGGCCGGGCCCGGCGCCCCGCCGGAGCCCGAACCGGACCCCGACCCCGCGTCGGACCCGGCGGGCGCGGGGGTGGCGGGAGCGGACGGCGCGGCGGCACCGGTGGTGACGCCCACGGCATCCCAGCCGGCGCGCACCGCCGTGACCACCTCGGAGTCGGCGCCGTGCCGCGCCGTGGCGGCGGCGACCGTGAGCCGGGCGAAGGTGGCGAAGTCGCAGTCGGCGCTGATGTCACCGGTGATGGTGTCGACCCAGACCTGGCCGGCGACCTCCCAGGCGTTGCCGCCGAGGGTGGTGGCCACGACGTGGAAGGCCTTGTTGGGGATGCCGGAGTTGATGTGCACGCCACCGTTGTCGTCGGTGGTGTCGACATAACCGCTCATCTGCGCCGGCTGGGGGTCCTTGCCCAGGCGGGGGTCGTCGTAGGCGGTGCCGGGCGCGGCCATCGACCGCAGCGCCACACCGTTGACCCCCGGTGCGAGCAGCTCGGCCCCGATCAGCCAGTCGGCCTGGTCCGCGCTCTGGCCGAGCAGCCGCTGCTTGACCAGCACGCCGAAGACGTCGGACACCGACTCGTTGAGGGCCCCGGACTGGTCCTGGTAGTTCAGGCCCGAGGTGTACTGGGTGACCCCGTGGGCGAGCTCGTGGCCGATGACGTCGACGCTGCGGGTGAACGGCAGGAAGATCACCCCGTCGCCGTCACCGAAGACCATCTGGGTGCCGTCCCAGAAGGCGTTGTCGTAGTTGGTGCCGAAGTGCACGCTGGCGACCAGGGGCAGGCCCTTGCCGTCGAGCGAGTTGCGGCCGTAGGCCTCCTGCCACAGCTGCCAGGTGCCGCCCAGGCCGTCGTAGGCCTCGGTCACCGCCTGGTCGTCGGTGGCGGGGTCGCCCTCGGAGCGCACGAGGGTGCCGGGCAGCGTGGTGCCGTGCGTCGCGTCGTGGATCGCGCGCACCGGCCCGGATGTCGTGCCCGGTGCCAGCCGCCGACGCCGTGGCGTGCTCGGTCGGTCGGCGCGCAGGCCGGACGTGCGCCGGCTCTGCCGCAGCTCGGCGTCGACGTCGAGCGTGGCCTGGGCGTGCGCGGCCGCGTGCGGGTCGTCGGACGATGCGAGCGCCTCCAGCAGGTAGGGCGGCACGATCGAGCACAGCGGCGGGTGGGGCGGCGACGGGAGCTGGCGGAACGGCATGCGTCCACCCTGCCCCGACCCACCGACACCCGCGACCGGGAGGTACAGGTGAGCTCAGCCGCGGTCGATCTGCATGACGACGGCCTTGGGCTCGGTGAAGAACTCCCGCGAGAAGGTGCCCCCCTCGCGCCCCACGCCCGAGTCGCCGACACCGCCGAACGGCGTGCGCAGGTCGCGGATGAAGAAGCAGTTGACCCAGACCGTGCCCGCCCGCAGCTTCGAGGCGACCCGGTGGGCACGGGAGAGGTTCTCGGTGAACAGCATCGCGTTGAGCCCGTAGCGGGTGTCGTTGGCCAGGGCCAGCACCTCGTCCTCGGTCTCGAACCTGTTGACGACGCAGACCGGGCCGAAGATCTCCTCGCAGTACTGAGGGGCGGTCAGCGGTAGGCCGGTGATGATCGTCGGCCGCACCAGCCATGACCCGTCCTCGGCGACGCCGCCGGTGAGGATCTTGCCGCCTTCGACCTCGACCGACTCGACGTATCCGCGCACCTTCTCGAAGTGCTTGCGGCTCGCCAGCGCGGAGAACTTCGTCGACGGGTCGAACGGGTCGCCGATGGTCAGGGCCTCGGCGGCCGCCTTGAACCGGTCCATGAACTCGTCGTAGATGCCGGACTGCACGAACAGCCGCGACCCGGCCAGGCAGATCTGGCCGGAGTTGCGGAAGATCGCCTCCACCGCCCAGTGCACGGCGT
Source organism: uncultured Actinomycetota bacterium (assembly GCA_963695175.1). GTDB lineage: Bacteria > Actinomycetota > Actinomycetes > Actinomycetales > Dermatophilaceae > Fodinibacter. The sequence goes on along the minus strand of CAVOGG010000004.1, from coordinate 385,158 downwards.
TGTCGAGGTCGGCGTCGTCGAAGACCAGGTTGGCGCCCTTGCCGCCCAGCTCGAGCGAGACGGGGGCCAGGTGGGTGGCGGCCGAGGCCATGATCGCCTTGCCGGTGACCGAGGATCCGGTGAAGGTCACCCGGTCGACCCGGTCGTCAGCGGTGAGCGAGGAGCCCGCCGGCGCGCCGTGCCCGTTCAGCACGTTGAGCACGCCGGGCGGGAAGCCGGCCTCGACGGCGAGGCGGCCGAGCAGCGTCACCGATGCCGGGGTGTCCTCGCTGGGCTTGATGATGCAGGTGTTGCCCCACGCGATCGCCGGGGCGATCTTCCAGGTGGCCATCATCAGCGGGAAGTTCCACGGGGAGATCGCGGCCACGACACCGGCCGGGCCGAACTCGCTGTAGGTGTGGTGCCCGGAGTCCATCGGGTAGGCCTCGCCGACGCTGTCGCGCTGGTGGTCGGCGAAGAACCGGAAGTTCGCCACCGACCGGGCGACGTCGTGCTTGGCCTGCTGGAACGGCTTGCCCATGTTCGTCGCGTCGAGCGTCGCCAGGTCGTCGGCGCGCTCCTCCATGAGGTCGGCGAGCCGGTGGATCAGGGCCGCTCGCTCGGCGCGCGCCAGCCGCGGCCACGGCCCCTCGTCGAAGGCCTTGCGGGCGCTCGCGACCGCGCGGTCGGCATCGGCGGCGCTGGCCTGCGCGGCCTGCGCCCACACCTCACGCGTCCACGGGTTCCAGACGTCGAAGCGGGCGCCGTCGAGCGACTCGACCTCTTCGTTGTCGATGATGTGGCCGAAGAACTGCAACTCGCTCATGGGGTTCACCCTCTGGTGTCGGGGTCGGGATCGGTACGTGGGTCCGGCGCTCCGCGGCGCTCGGCGATGGTCACGTCGCCGGCGCCCCAGTGCGTGGTGGGCACCTCGCGGATGACGACCCGGATGCTGTCGAGCGGGGCGTCGACGGCCTCGGCGGCGGCGTGGGTGAGCGCGGAGATCAGGGTGCGCAGCTGCACGGGCGTACGGCCCTCGGCCAGGGTCACCTCGATGAGCGGCATGCCGGTCAGCCCTTCCCGCCGTTGATGAAGACCGAGCCGAGGTTGCTGAAGTGCAACGCGGTGCTCGACCCGGGAGGCGAGAACACGGCATCCGTCATGCCGCCGGTGAGCACGATCCAGCCGGCCTCGATGGCGTGACCGCGGCGGGCCAGGTCGTTGGCCGCCAGGGCAAGCGCCTCTCCGGGATGGCCCTGCACCGCGGCCCCGGTCGCCGAGTCGACGACGACGCCGCCCACCTCGACGAGGACCCCCTCCAGCGTCAGGTCCAGGTCGGCGGGGGGCAGCCCGACCGGCCCGGTCACGAAGGCACCGGAGGAGGCGTTGTCGGCCGCGACGTCACCCGCGGTGAACCGGAAGTTGCGGTACCGGCTGTCGATGACCTCGGCCCCACCCCACACCGACTCGACCGCGCTCATCGCCTGGGCGCAGGTGACCCCCGGCCCCTCGAGCCGCTCGCCCATCACGAAGACGATCTCGGGCTCGATCCGCGGGTGGATCAGCCGGTCCTGGGGCACCGGGTCGCCGGCCGGCAGCACCATGGCGTCGGTGAGCCAGGCGACGAACGGGAAGTGCACGCCCATCCGCTGCTGCTTGGCCCGGCTGGTCAGGCCCAGCTTGACGCCGACCAGCTTCTCGCCGCGCTCGAGTCGCTTGGCGAGGTTGAGGTCCTGGATCTCGTACCCGGTGTCGAGGTCGAGCCCGGGCCACTCGTCGGTGAACGGCTCGCGCTCGCGGCGCTCGTCCTCGCAGCGCAAGCAGCTCGGCGGCGACGGACTCGACGTCCCAGCCACCCTCGGGGGCGGCGCCGGTCGCAGTCTCGGCGGTCATCAGCGCACCCCCATCCCGGCGAGGTCGCCCAGCTCGACGAGGTGGTTCTTCTCCTCGGCGAGCTGGAGGGCGATGTCGATGATCATGTCCTCCTGGCCGCCGACGTAGCCGTACTCGCCGACCTTGGTCAGGATCTCGTGGGCCGGGACGTCGTACCGCGCGGCGGCCCGTTCGGCGTGCAGCAGGAACGAGCTGTAGACGCCGGCGTAGCCCTGGGTGATCGACGCGCGGTCCATCCACGGCAGCCGCGGGATGAACGGGCGCACGACGTCCTCGGCGGCCGTGAGCACCTCACCGAGGTCGATGCCGGTGCGGATGCCCATCCGCTCGAAGGTCGCGGCGAGCACCTCGGTGGGGCTGTTGCCGGCCCCGGCGCCGAGGGCGCACAGCGCGCCGTCGATCTGCAGGGCGCCGGCCTGGTAGGCGAGCACCGAGTTGGCGATGCCCAGGCTGAGGTTCTGGTGGCCGTGGAAGCCGACCTGCGCCTCGGGGCCGATCTCGTCGATGACGGCCGTGATCCGCTCCTGCGCGTCGGAGAGCACCAGCGCACCCGCGGAGTCGACGACGTAGACGCACTGGGCGCCGGCATCCACCATGATCCGGGCCTGCTGCGGCGAGCTTGTCGGGGGAGGCCCGGTGGCTGAGCATGAGGAAGCCGACGGTCTCCATGCCGAGCGCGCGGGCGGCACCGAAGTGCTGGATCGAGACGTCGGCCTCGGTGCAGTGGGTCGCGATCCGGGCGACCGAGGCGCCGGCCGCGTGGGCGTTCTTCAGCTCGTGCACCGTGCCGAGGCCGGGGAGCATGAGGACGGCGATCCTGGCCTGGGTGGCCTCGTCGACGGCGGCCGCGATGAGCTTCATCTCGTCGACCTTGGAGAAGCCGTAGTTGAAGCTCGAGCCGCCCAGGCCGTCACCGTGCGAGACCTCGATGACCTGCACGCCGGCCCGGTCCAGGGCGTGCACGACACCGCGCACCTGCTCCTCGGTGAACTGGTGGCTCATGGCGTGCGAGCCGTCGCGCAGGGTGGAGTCGGTGATCCGCAGGTCGCGCTCGCCGCCAGCGGTGGGGGTGTGGGCGAGCACGTCGGTCTCGGTCACCTCGTCGACGACGACGGGGACGTCCTCGGGGCGGATGGTCATGTCACCCATGTCAGACACCGGCCTTCTGCGCGTCGACGCCGGCGCCGACGAGCGGGTCAGGGACGTCGCCGAGCTGGGCCGAGGACTTCCACGTGGACGCGACGCCGAGCCGGTGGGCGACCATGATGTCGCCGACCCGGGCCGCGGCCGCGGTGATGATGTCGAGGTTGCCCGCGTAGTCGGGCAGGTAGTCGCCGCGACCCTTGACCTCGATCGGCACGAACACGCGGGCCATGCCCTGCCAGAGTGTCGCGGGCGTGGTCGAACTGGGGATCGGCCCGCAGGTGGTAGCCGGGCACGTAGTCCTGCACCTCGGCGACCATCGCGTGGATCGACGCGAGGATGCCGGTCCTGCAGCGGGCCCGCTTCGGCGGCCTCCGCAGGGATCGCGCAGAAGACCGAGTTGCGCATCATCAGCGGCGGCTCGACCGGGTTGAGGATGATGATCGCCTTGCCCCGCTGCGGCGCCGCCGACCACCTCGAGCGCCTGCGAGGTCGTCTCGGTGAACTCGTCGATGTTCGCGCGGGTGCCCGGCCCGGCGGACTTGCTCGAGATCGACGCGACGATCTCGGCGTACGGCACCGGCACGACCGAGGAGACGGCCTTGACCATCGGCGTCGTGGCCTGGCCACCGCAGGTGATCATGTTGACGTTCATCGCGTCGAGGTTGAAGTCGAGGTTGACCGGCGGGCAGAGGTACGGCCCGACCGCCGCCGGGGTGAGGTCGACGGCGAGGATGCCGGCCTCGGCGTAGCGCGGTGCGTTCGCCGCGTGCGCCTTGGCCGAGGTGCACTCGAAGACGATGTCGGGCAGCTCGTCCTGGGCGAGCAGCCAGTCGACGCCCTCGTGACTGGCCTCGCAGGCCGAGCGACCTCGCGCGGCGCAGACCGTCGGATGCCGGGTCGACGCCGATCATCCAGCGCGGCTCGAGCACGTCGCTGCGACGCATCAGCTTGAACATCAGGTCGGTGCCGATGTTGCCGGGGCCGACGATGGCGGCGGTGCCCGTGGTCCTGGGGCTGGTGGACATGACGCTCCTCGAAGCGGTTCGGCGGTTCAGACGAAACGGGCGGTGACGCTGCCGAGCCCGGCGAACGTCGCGGTGAAGGTGTCGCCCGCGGCGACCGGGACCATGGCGCAGACCGCGCCGGGCAGCACGACGTGGCCGGCCTCGAGGGTGACCCCGCGGGCGCCGACGGTGTTGGCGAGCCAGACGAGGGAGTTGACCGGGGAGCCGAGGACGGCCGCCACCGGCACCGGTGCCGACGACCTCGCCGTTGCGGTGGAAGGTGGCCCCGGCCAGGCGCAGGTCGACCGCGCCGACGTCGGTCGGGGTCGACCCGAGCACCACGGCGCCCGAGCTGGCGTTGTCGGCGATGGTGTCGAACAGGCCGATTGTCCAGTCGCGGATCCGGCTGTCGACGATCTCCAGGGCGGGGAGCACGAAGTCGACGGCGCGCAGCGCCTCGTGCACGGTGACGCCCGGCCCCTTGAGCGGCTTCTTCAGCACGAAGGCGATCTCGGGCTCGATGCGCGGCTGCACGAACAGGTCGACCGGGATCGGCATGTGCTCGAGGTGGAAGAAGTCGTCGAGCAGGTGGCCGTAGTCCGGTTCGTCGACCCCGAGCAGGCGCTGCATCGCGGCGCTGGTCAGGCCGACCTTGTGGCCCTGCACCGTGCGGCCGCTCGCCAGGCGCTGGTCGACCTGGAGCAGCTGGATCGCGTAGGCGTCCTCGAGCGTCATCCCCTCGTGGGTCGCGGTCAGGGGCTCGAGGGGTTCCTTGGAGTCGTAGGCCGCGAGCAGCGCAGCGGCGACCTGCTGGCGGGTCTGGTGGTCCACGGTTCGTCCTTCCTCAGGTTCCCACGCGGATGGCGCGCGGCCGGGCGCAACGGCGCCTCCGTGACGAACCTACGGAAGGACTGGTTGGCAGGCCCCCCATGTTCCGCTCCCGGGAACGTCGCAGCCGCACGTCCGGGGCCGGACCCGCGGCTGCGATGGGGATGTCAGGCGTGGTGTGCGCGCGCGATCCGCCGGCTGGCGGCGACGAGCACGGGAACGAGCCGGTCGACCTGCGGACGGATGACCTCGCTGGGGCCGAACACCGAGATCGATGCGATGGCCACGCGGCGGAAGATCACAGGCACCGCCACGGAGGAGGCGCCGTCGAAGGACTCGCTGTGCGACACGGCGTACCCAACCTTGCGCACGTTGTCGAGGCACCCGTCCCAGTCGGCCTCCGTGCGCACCGTGTGGCTGACTCGGGGCGGGAAACCGGCGCGGCGGCGGGCCAGGTCGGCCTTCGGGTTCCACGCCGCGATCGCCTTGCCGCTGCTCGTCGTGTGCGCTGGGAGCCGCCGCCCGAAGTGTCCGAGGATGCGCACGCCGTCGCTGTTCTCGATGCGCTCGACGAAGACGATGTCGGGGCCGTCGGGCACGGACAGGTTCACGGTGAGCCCGGTGGCGGTCGCCACCTGGCGCAGGAAGGGCAGCGCCGCGTGCCGCAGCTCGTTGCGTGCGAGGGCGAGGGCGCCGAGCTCGTAGACGTGCATTCCGAGGCGGTACTGCCCCGAGTGGACCACCTGCTCGACGAACCCGCGGCTGGCCAGCGTCTGCAGCAGCCGGTGCGCCGTCGACTTCGCCACCCCGAGCCGGCGGGCGATGTCTGAAACCCCCAGCTCACCGTCGGTGGCGAAGCACTCCATGACGTCGAGCGCACTGCCGACCGACTTCAGGCCGGAGCCGCTGGGGTCCGACACCGCCGACCGCTTGGGGGTGGTGGCGCACCATGCGTGCTCCTGCGCGACGATCGACATCTGTTGGCTCCTTTGCCCGGTGTGCGATGGGATGACACTGGGCCCGGCACCGTGGTTCGATCAACGAATGCGTTCCACTGAGCGGAACGGTCCCCCTGTGACCCTGCTCGCACGCGCCGCCGCGATCCTCGGGGCGTTCGACGAGAGCGGGCCGGTGCTGACCCTCGCCGAGCTCACCCGGCGCACCGGGCTGCCGAAGTCGACGGTGCACCGGATCGTCGCCGAGCTGGTCGAGCTGGGCATCCTCGAGTGGCAGGAGTCCGGGCTGTCCGGGACGGGGTACCACCTGGGGATGTGGCTCTTCGAGCGGGGCGAGCTCGTGCCCGTGCACCGCTCCCTGTCGGCAGCCGCCCTGCCGGTGATGGAGGACCTGCGCGAGGCGACCCGCCAGCGCATCCACCTCGCCGTCCTCGAGGGCGTCGACGTCGTCTACGTCGAGATCCTCGGCACCAGCGGCGTCGACGTCACGTCCCGCACCGGTGGCCGACTGCCGGCGCACGCGACCGGCGTGGGGAAGGTGATCCTCGCGTACAGCTCGGCCGCCACCGTGCGGGCGCGGGTGGAGGCGGGCCTGCCCCGGCTGACACCGCGCACCATCGCCACCGCGGGCAACCTGACCCGCGAGCTGCGCAAGATTCGTTCGGTGGGTATGGCGCTCGACCTCGAGGAGTCCCACCTGGGGGTGTCCTGCGTCGCCGCCCCGGTGTTCGGCGCCGACCGACGGGTCCGGGCCGGGCTGTCGGTCACGGGGTCGACGGGGTCGGTCGACCCGGCGACGCTCGGCCCAGCGGTGCGCACCGCGGCCTTCACCCTGAGCCGCGTCCTGCGCGAGTCCGGCCTCTGACCGGCATCCCAACTTTCTCGGTCAGCGCTTGATGAGCGGCGAGCGGACGCCGCCGGTCGCCTTGTCGCCCTCGTTGAAGAAGTCCTCACGGTGGATATCGCGTGGGAAGAGCCGCTTGCCCATCAGGGTTTTCAGGGCGGCCTCGACCATCGGCGGCGGACCGCAGAGGTACCCCGTGGCTCCCGCCAGCGTTGCGTGGTCGGCGGCAATGACGTCGGTGACCATCCCGAAGCCGTAGGCCGCCGCATCAGCGCCACACTCTGCCTCGGTCTCCTCCGACAGACAGGGGCGGTAGGTGAACCGGTCGGGGAACTGGTCAGCGAGAGAACGGAAGTAGGCGACGTCGTAGAGCCACTCGCGCGAGCGGGCGCCCTGGTACAGGGTGAGCCGACCGTCATAGGCGTCGTTCTCGAGGGCGTGGCGCACCATCGACTTCAGGGGCGCCAGGCCGGTGCCGCCGCCGACGAGGATGGCGTGGCGGTCGTCATCGGTCTTCAGGACGAAGCGTCCGTAGGGCCCGGCGACGGACACCGTGTCGCCGGGGGTGAGCCCCCCGAAGACCCAGCCGTCGGTGCCGCGGCCACCGGGCACGTTGCGGACGTGGAACTCCAGGCGCCTGGTCTCGGTGGGCGGCGAGGCGATCGACCAGGTGCGGTCGACGGCCGGGAGCCCGTCCCGGGCAGGCACCTGGAACTTGAGGTACTGGCCCGCGTTGAAGCCGATCTCACGGTCGAGCTCGATGACCAGGCGTCGGGTGTGGAGGGCGATCTCCTCGAGCTCGACGACCGTGCCGGTGTAGTCCTGGACGGGGAAGACCTCGACCGACTCGTCGACGTCGATGTCCGCCTCGATCACGACGTCGGAGCGCGGGCACGCCACGCACGGGAGCAGCTTGCCCTCGTCGCGCTCGTAGTCCATCAGGGCGAACGTGCTCGCCGCGCCGTGGTCGACGTCGCCGTCGAGCACCTCGGCCTTGCACGTGGCGCAGGTGCCGTGCGTGCACGAGTGCGGCAGCCAGACGCCGTTGCGCAGGCACGCGTCGAGGATGGTCTGGTCCGCACGGCACTCGACCTCACGGCCGAGCGGCTCGACGGTGATGGTGTAGGTCTCGCTCATCGTTCTCTCACTGGCTCCGATGTGGGGTGGGTACGGCAGGTCGTCAGGCGACGACCCGCATCCCGATGACGTCCTTGTGGCCGACGCCGATCTCCTCGAGGGTCTGGTCGTCGCGCGGCTCGAACTCCTCACCGTGCAGCGTCCAGACGCGACGCGCCGCCGGGTCGAAGTCGGGGTCCTCCTCGGCGTAGGGCACGACGAGCCCGTTCCAGAAGTCACCCCAGGTCATCGCCCTGGGGGCCCGGAAGCAGGCCGCGGCGCAGAACCACATGTCCTCCTGGAACCACAGGTGGACGAGCTGGTCGTCCCCGTAGAGCTCCTGGCGGGAGCGGGACGGGAAGTCGTAGGTGCCGATGCTCTTGACGGCCATGGTGCTCAGGCCTCCGATCCGATGTGGGAGTGGTTGGCGTCGTCGTGCCAGGTGTTCCAGTTGTTGGCGTCGACCGAGCCCTTGTACTCGCCGCTATCGCCCTCCTCCAGGCCGTACCAGGCCAGCACGTCGGGGAGGGTCGGCCCACCGCAGTTGCCCTGGTAGACCTGGTGCACGGGCAGCCACGCCTGGACGTACTTCTCGGGCTCGCGCTCGAAGATCCACTGGCAGCCGTTGGAGCAGGTCTGGAACGTCTCGCCCCGGTAGTGCGACTCGCGCTGGCACAGCGTCGTGGGGTCGCCCGGCTCGGTGAAGAGCATCGGGATCTGGCAGACCTGGCAGAGCTGGGGCAGTCCTCGGACGAAGTGCCGGCCACCGGCCTCGACGTTGCGCTGCTCCTTCTCCCAGAGCGGCTTGTAGAGCTTGTCGAAGGTGTCGGCGTAGTTCTCGGAGAGCCACTTCTGGGCGTCGGCGTCGGGCACGGTCGTCGTGAAGGCGGCCGCGTGCGAGAACTGGTAGAGGGTCCAGTACACCTGGTGGGAGAGGACCTCCTTCTCCGCGATGGCGTCGTCGACGTGCTTCGGAGGGGTGATGCCGTAGAAGGCGAGGTCCTCGAACAGGCCCTTCAGCATCTGCTCCTCGAAGTACAGCTCGAAGGCCTCCTTCCAGCTCATCACCTTCCGCGGGAGCATGTAGTCGAGCATCTGGGCGACCAGCGCGGTCACCCGGTACCCACGCCAGAACCACTTGTCGATCCAGGCCTGCACGATCGGCACGTTGGCCTCGTCCTGCTCGAGGAGGAACTTGATCGCCTCGAGGCCGAGCGTCATGTGCCTCGACTCGTCGGACTGCGCCGAGAAGCCGAAGGTCATCGTCGGGAGGTCACCGTTGAAGGAGGCGCCCGACATGAACGGCACGAACAGCAGGTTGGTCAGCAGGTACTCGAACGAGAACCCGATCGCGATGAGGAACTCGAACGGGCCCGCCGACAGCGCGTCGTCGAAGAACGACTTCGGCACCGAGAGGTACCAGACCCGGTCGTGCTGCTCGAGGTAGTTGTGGAACCCGCCGTAGTACTTGTTGTAGTTGCTCAACGTGTGGATCTCGGTCTGCGTGTGCCGCAGCTCGTCGATCGACTGGCACAGCGCCGCGAACCGCGGGCCGGGGCCGTCGAGGTGGCGGGCGAGGTAGGCGAAGTTGCGGTGCGCGGCGTACTCGAGCGGGGTGACGCCCTGGAGGAAGAGCTTCATCGCGTTGAGGTAGTTCGCCTCGGTGAGCGAGAGGTGACCCTGGCTCTGCGCGAACCCGTCGAGCACGGCGTACAGCCGCTTGTCCTTCTCCGCCTGGTACTTCGTGTACGAGTCCACCGTGAGGCGGAAGGGGTCCTCCCACTTGCTCCAGTCGTGGATCTTGATCCCCTCGAACTCGGTGTGGGGGAAGACGTCCTTCTTCTCGACGTAGGACGGGTCCCAGTCGAGGTCACGGGTCAGCGCCTCATAGCGCTGCTTCATGGTCAGCTTGCGCGGGGCCTTGGGGGCGATCGTCATTGTCTCGCAGCCTTTCTCAGTGGTCCCAGGCGATGACGATCTCGTCGTCATCCCATTCCTTGATGTGCCCGAAGTAGCTCACGATGGCGAGCTGGAACTCGTGGGTCTCCCACTCGCGGCCGAGGCGTTCCTCGACCGACTCACGGGTGATGACGAGGCGCCCGGGTACGGAGATCCGCACGAGTCCCGGCATGTGCTGCACCGTGCAGCCGACGTTGGTGGCTTCGATGGCCTCGACGAGCGCGCGGTTGCTCTCGCTCTCCTGGATGTCCACGCCGACGGTGCGGGTGGAGGCGGTGGTGCTCATGGCGTCGTCCTTCCGCTCAGGCCGTCAGCGCCGCGACGGCGTCGCGCACGGTGGTGGCAGTGGTCTCGACGTGCTCGGCGGCACCGGCATCGACGAGCTCGTCGACCCGGGCCACGAGCGGCGCGACGGCCGCGAGAGCCGCGTCGAGCGCCGTGGTGGTGGTCGCGGCGAGCAGCGCCTTGTTCGAGGCGCCGGTCTGCGGGTCGGCGACCCACGCCTTGTAGAGGGCGTCGAGCCACTTGCGCTGGTCCTTGAACCAGGCGGCCTGGTGCTGCGCGAACAGGCTGTACGACCCTGCACCGGCGTCGATGGCCACGTCGTCGAGGTGGGTGAAGAACAGGCCGTAGACGAGGCGGTCGAGCACGTCGAGCCGGATGAGCGCCTTGCCCCAGTCCTTCTCCAGGAACAGCTCCTCCACGTAGCGCCGCAGGCCCTGCAGCGAGGCGTCGTCGACCCAGCGGGTCTTCGCCTCGCCGAGCAGCTCGGCGGTGCCACCGCCGAGGGCGATGCCGAGCCGGCTGATGGCCTGGGCGTTGCCGATCCGGTCGAACGCCGCGAACCCGGCGCACTGGGTGATCGTCGTGCCGAAGCCGAAGCGGGTGACGTCGCAGGAGATCATCTGCGCCCCGGACTCGTAGTGCCGCAGCGGCACGAGGAGCTCGGCCATGAGGGCCGACCAGCTGTCCGGCAGCCGCGAGAGCAGGTCCCGAGAGCCGAGGTAGTCCAGCGTGGAGGCGACGGCGTCGGCCATCGCAGCGCGCGAGGTGACGTAGGGGGCGTAGTAGTACTGCCGCGGGTCGGTGAACGAGTACGGGTCGGTCAGCCGGAAGTCGCTGTAGGTCTCGTCGTAGATCTCGTGCTCGGGATCCCACAGCGGGCGGTAGTGGAAGTTCTCCTTCGGCTGGATGTCGATGGAGCCCTCCTCGTAGCGCGAGGCGGGGCGGTCGCCGTAGCGCTTCACGAGGTGGGTGAACGTGTTTCGGGGCGGTTCGATCACCTGGGTTCGCAGTTCGTACTGCACGGTGCCTCCTTCAGGGGCGGTGGTGCGAGGGGATTCAGACGACGTGGTGGTGGGTGACGCCGGACTCGACGAGCAGGCGCACGATGAGGTCCGGGAGCGCATCGGGCCCGTCGAGCTCCTGGGGCAGCTCGGACTCGAAGCCGTCGCCGACGAGGCGGCCGTAGGCCGTGCCGTCCTCGAACGTCGTCGACACCCGGGCCGCGCGGCCGCGGTGGGTCACGCTGAAGGCCAGCTCGTGGGGAAGCGTCTCGTCGACGAGGTCGAGGCGGTCGTCGGCGGGGCCGAGGATCGCGTTGGCCTCGCTGACGAGCTGTTCGGCCAGCGAGCGGATGGCGACCTGGCGGTCGGCACCGGTGCCGGTGGCGATCCGTCGGCTGATCCGCGTGTCCGGCATCGGGGCGATCTCCTCGACGGCGGGCAGGTCGTCCTCGGGCGTGCCGACGATCTCGGCCACGCGCTGCATGAACGGGGTCATCGTGCGTCCTCTTCTCGTGGTGTGCGGTGAGCGCCGGCGGGGTCGGTCCGCGTCGCCGCGACGGCGGCGGCACCGGCGCAGGCGACGTCCTTGTCCTGTTCGGCCGACCCGCCGGAGACGCCGACGGCGCCGACGAACGTCCCGTCGACGAGCACAGGAACGCCACCGCCGAAGGCCGCGACCCGGCCGCGCTGGCCGATGCCCTCGCGGACGGCGTCCTCGCCGGCGATGGCGTCGTAGAAGGTGTCGGTCGGGATGCCGCCGAAGCCGGCCACCGTCCACGCCTTGTCCTGGGCGATCGACCCGGACACGGCGAAGGCGCCATCCATCCGGGCGAAGGCCAGGAGCGTTCCGGCGGTGTCGGTCACGGCGACGTTGAAGGCGACGCCGATCTGCTCGGCCCGCGCGAGGGCGGCGTCGAGCGCGACCTTGGCCCCGGCATACGTCAGGGTGGTCTCGGTGCGGACCAGCATGAGCGGCTCCTCGTCGACGGTGACAAGTGGGTGCGGTTGGGTGCGGGCAGGTGCCACCGCGGTGACGGCGGCCGAGGCGAGCCGCCGTCACCGGTGGGGCGATGGGGTCAGGTCAGGTCAGGACCGAGGTGAAGGCGTCGTTGAGCTCGCGGGAGTGGTAGAACACGCCCTTGCCGAGTGCCTCTGGGGTCCAGACGTGCATCGGACGGTCGGGGTAGGCCAGGTAGCCGCCGGCGAACACCTCGTTGCGGTTGCCCGAGGGGTCGAAGAAGTAGACCGTCTGGCCACGGGTGATGCCGTGGCGGGTCGGGCCGACGTCGATCGGCACGTCGTCCATCGAGAACAGGTCCGCCGCCCGGCCGACCTCGCTCCACTCACCGAGCCGGAAGGCGAAGTGGTGCAGCTTGCCCTGGGGCCCGGCGAGCACCGCGAGCTGGTGGATCTGGGTGGAGTTCGTCATCCACGTGGCGATGATGTCGGCGTCGGAGTCGAGGCTGGTCTGCACCCGCTCGGTCGCGTAGAAGCCGAAGACGTCGCTCAGGAACCGGTCCATCAGGCCCGGGTCCTCCGCGGTGATGAGCGAGTGGTCGAGGGCCGGCACGCCCACGCCCACGAGGTGTCGCGGGAAGGCGTCGGGGTTGTGGGTGCCGACCTCGGTGCCGACGCAGGTGGCCTCGTGGTAGACCTCGAAGACGTGGTCGGAGGGGGTCGTGAACCGGATGCCGTCGCCGATCTCCGGGTTGTCGCCCTTGCCCATCCGCTCGACCGTGACGCCGAAGGCCTGGGCCTTCTTCTCGATCTCGTCGATGTCGCTGGAGTACTGGACCTTCCAGCCGTACTTGACGAGCCCGACGCCGCCCTCCTCGAGGACGACCGAGTGGTGGTCCCACTCGTCCCAGGCCTTGTAGTAGGTCTTGTTGCCCTCGGACAGGGTCTCGTAGAGCCCCAGCGTGTTGGCGTAGTGGTCCTTGGCCTCGGCCATGTCCGTGACGCGGACGTGGGCGTAGCCCAACCTCATGACTCCCATTACTGCTCCTTGTGGGTCGTGCCGGACGTGGCGGTCACGGCTGCGTGCGCCTCGGCGCGCTGCCGGGCCTTGTCGTTGATCATGTGGAGGAACCGGTTGACGAGGCGGACGTTCTCGCCGCGCAGCTCGATGGTGATGTCGGTCTCCGGGACGGCACGGCAGGTGAGGCACGTGCCGTCGGTCCGCTCCGCATCGGTGATGACCGTGTCGGCGACCGGGTGGTTGTAGGAGAACTCGCCGGATCGGCAGTCGACCTTGCAGATCGCGCAGCCGCCGCGGCGGCAGCCGACCGTGTACGCGTACCCCGCCTTGTAGAGACCGCTGAGCACGGTCTCCTCGGGATCGAGGTAGATGACCTCGCCCGTGGGGTGGATGGTCACGGTCGGCACTGGCGCTCCCTTGCGTTCAGTGATGGTGCGGCTGCGTGCCGCTCCACACCGAGAGTCGCCGTGGGGCTCGTGCCGAACCACACTCGTTCCTCACGATGGAACGCCACGGCGTCGGCCGGCGACCGCGTGGGTTCATGGCTGGACGCCCGTTGCATCGACGTTCGCACCCAGGAGGATGAACCGTTGAGCTCCGTCACCGCCCAGGCAAGCCCCGAGATCGCGCAGACCGTCGACGTGGGTGGGATCGCGACGAACTACCACGACGTGGGATCGGGTTCCCCGGTCGTCCTCATCCACGGGTCGGGACCCGGCGTCACCGCCTGGGCCAACTGGCGCCTGACCATGCCCGACCTGGCCCGCCGCTTCCGGGTCGTGGCGCCCGACGTCCTGGGGTTCGGCTACACCGCGCGACCCGAGGGGGTCAGGTACGGGATGCAGGTCTGGACCGACCACCTGCTCGGCTTCCTCGACGCCCTCGGGCTCGACCGCGTCTCGCTCGTCGGCAACAGCTTCGGCGGGGCGCTGGCGCTCAGCATGGCGACCCGCGCCCCGGAGCGGGTCGACAAGCTCGTCCTCATGGGCAGCGTGGGTGTGCCCTTCGAGATCACCCCCGGTCTCGACGCGGTGTGGGGCTTCGAGCCGTCGTTCGACGCGATGCGCGACCTGATGGGCGTCTTCGCCCACGACCGCTCGCTGCTCACCGACGACCTCGCCCGCTCCCGCCTCGAGGCGGCGACCCGGCCGGGGGTCCAGGAGGCGTTCGCCTCGATGTTCCCCGCACCGCGGCAGCGCAGCGTCGACGCCATGACGGTCGACGAGGACCTCATCCGGGCGATCACCGTGCCGACCCTCGTCGTGCACGGCCGAGACGACCAGGTCATCCCGCTCTCGAACTCGCTTCGGCTGCACCAGCTCATCGACCGCTCGCAGCTGCACGTCTTCGGACAGTGTGGCCACTGGGTGCAGATCGAGCACGCCGCGGACTTCTCGCGGATCGTGGGCGACTTCCTCGCCTGACGGCCCTGACGGCCCTGCGGGTCAGCGGCGCAGGGCCGCGGCCATCCGTTCCTGGGCGACCGCCGAGTGGAACAGCAGCCCGGACAGCCGCGCCATCTCCTCGCCCCGCTCGTCGAACGCCGCGACGAGGTCCGCGTTGAGCAGCCGCTTCGCCTCGACCAGGCCCTGGCGGGCGCCGGCACGCAGGTCGTCGAGCACGGTGTCGACGGTGGCGTCGACCTGGTCTGCAGGTACGACGTGGGTGACCAAGCCCTGCTCACGGGCCTCGTCGGCCCCGACCGACCGACCGGTGAGGAACCAGTCGGATGCCGCGCGCGGGTTGAGGCGGGCGCGCAGCGGGATCGAGATCACGGCAGCGGCCAGGCCGAGGCGCACCTCGGTCAGGGCGAAGGTCACGTCGTCGCGGCACACCACGACGTCGGCCGAGGCGACCAGGCCCAGGCCGCCGGCGCGCACGGGCCCGTCGAGTCGGCAGACCACCGGCACCGGCAGGTCGGCAATGGCCCGCTGCAGCGCGATGATGCCGCGTGCCGAGTCGACCATGTCGACGGTCGCGGCCTCCTTGAGGTCCGCGCCGGCGCAGAACACCGGGTGCGACGAGCGCAGCAGCACCCCGTGGAGCGACTCGTCGGCGCCGGCCTCGGCCAGGTGCTGCGTGAGGTCGGCGACCAGCCGGCGCGAGAGCGCGTTGCGGTTGGCGGGGGAGTCGAGGGTGACCACCGCGATGCGGTCGTCGTCGGCCCGGTGCACCAGTGCGTCGCTCACGGGCCCGACCCTAGCCACTTCTCGTGCGTTGGGTAGGGGTCTGGTTGCCGGGGCAGCCGTTCCAGCACCCGATTCGGGTCACGCCGCGGTGCGGACGTGGAACACCGGCATCCCGGGCGCGACCGCGGCGATCTCGGCGTCGGTCGACTTCTTCGACAGGCCCTCGACGAACCGGCCGACCTCCCAGCCCCACTTGGTGACGTAGACCCGCAGCACGGGCACCCGCTGGTCGGCGGGCAGCTCGACGAGCTCGACGACCTCGGTGCGCTTGCCGAGCTGCAGCTCGCCGGCACCGGCGGCCCGGGCGTTGCGCACCCACTGGGTGTTGCCACGCGGGGCCACCAGGTAGCGCTCGCCGTCGAGCTCGAGCAGGTTGACCGGGGTGCTGCGCGCGCTCGCCGGACTTCCGGCCCCGCAGCACCAGCACCCGCGAGCCGTATCAGGCTGATGCCGTGGGCGGTCAGCCAGCGCACCACGGCGGCCGACCAGATGTCCATCCGGCCGCCGGGCGCGACGTAGCGGGTCGGGTCGGCCGGGGTGGGGTTCGTGGGTGTGCTCATCAGGTGCTCCTGGGTGTTGTGGTGGTGTGAGAGCACTGCTCTCTCTTCGTTGCCACCACTCTGCCCGTCCGTCCTCGCCATGTCAAGAGCAGTGCTCTCGTTTCTGTGGCAGGATGACGCCATGCCCACCCCCCGCGCCCGCCGTCGTGAGGACGTGACCACCCGGGTGCTGGAGATCGGCCGCGACCACCTGGCCGAGCACGGTGCCGCGGGGCTGTCGCTGCGGGCGGTCACCCGCGACCTGGGCATGGTGTCGTCGGCGGTCTACCGCTACGTGGCCAACCGCGACGAGCTGCTCACCCTCCTGCTCGTCGACGCCTACGGCGCCCAGGCGGATGCCGTCGACGCGGCGGTCGCATCCGCGGCCGAGCAGCGCTGGCACGACCGGGTCCTCGCCGCGGCGCACGCGTTCCGGGCGTGGGCCGTGGCCGAACCCAGCCGATACGCCCTGCTCTACGGGAGCCCGGTGCCCGGCTACGCCGCTCCGGCCGAGGTGACCAACGAGCCGGGCACGCGCGTCATCGGTGTGCTGCTCGGCCTCGTCGCCGAGGGGGTGGCTCGCGGGGACGTGCCCGACCGGCCGGCACCGCACGACCCACCCGAGCCGCTCGCGAGCGAGCTGCGGGCGCTCGGGGCCGAGGTCGGGCTCGACATCCACCCGGCGGTGCTGTCGCGGGCGGCGCTGCTGTGGTCCACGGTCGTGGGTGGGACGAGCCTGGAGGTGTTCGGCCAGTACGGCCCCGGCGCCTTCCGCGACCCGAGCCAGGTCTACGACCAGCAGGTCAGGATGGCGCTCGACGTGCTCCGCGGCGGCCTCGACCTGCCCTGAGGCTCCGCGAAGTCAGGAGCACTTCGCGGCGTCAGGTGGATACCCGGCCATGACTCGGCGAAGTGCTCCTGACTTCGCGAGAAGTGGGCGCGTGGTCAGCGCCCGGCCGCCAGCCGGGCCACGTGGGCGCGCACCACGGCGTCGACCAGGTCGGCCGGGAACGCCTCTCGGTAGGGCAGCTTCAGCGTGCTCGCCCCCGAGCTGTGCGCCTCGAGGGCGGCGGTCGCCGCCGGGTCGAGGTGCTCCGCGGGGGGCAGCGGGTAGATCGCCAGGTGCTCCTTCCACGCCGAGGCGTGCAGCAGCCGGTGTCCGTCGACCACGAAGGTCGGCATGTTGTACGACAGGGTCTGGGTGGCGTCCGGTGCGTGCTGCAGCACGAGGTCGCGAACGGCCCGGTAGAAGTCGCGCCCGGTCTCGGGGGCGGACTCCAGGTAGCGGTCCACGGCATCCGGCGTCTGGCTCATGACCGGCATCCTGCCGCCGTCGCCGGCACCGAGTCGAGCCCTGTTCCGCGAAGTCAGGTGCACTTCGCGGGCTCAGGTGCGTACACGGCCCTGACTCGGCGAAGTGCTCCTGACTTCGCGAGAGCCCGTCAGCCGTAGGTGTCGCGGGGGCCGCGGCCGTCCTGCACCCGGCGCTGCCCGCGCGACCAGGTCGGCGCCCCCGGCCCCACGACCCGCAGCTCGCCGACGGTTCCCTCGCCGACCTCCTCGGCGAGCCGGGTCAGCAGGCTCGACGACAGCAGCCGCAGCTGGGTCGCCCAGGCGGTGGAGTCGGCGCGCACGGTGAGGACTCCCTCGACGAAGTCGACCGGCGCGCAGTGCTGGGCGATCTCCGGCCCGACGATCTGCGACCACCGCCCGATGACGGCACCGACCGCGACGTCACCGACCCAGCCGCGTTCGGTGACGAAGTGGTCGAGCTGGTCGCCGAGCAGCTTGGGGTCCCGGCCGGCCGTGGAGCGCTCACCGACCGGCACGTCCTTCACCCGGCGGCGCGGGCGCAGACCCGGGCGCAGTCCCTTCGCCTTGGCGGCGGCCCGGGCACGGGCGAGCGCGGCCGCCGCGGCCTCGGCGGCGTCCCCCACTGCCGCGGGCGACTCGTGCTCCTCCGACCCCGTTGGGGCTGAACCGCTTTCCGGGGCGTCTGGCGGCACCACGTCGTCAGGCACGCTCGGTCACCGACCCCAGCGTCACGGCATACGTGCGCCCGACCAGCTCGGACGGCACGTCCTCCGGCACCGCGGCCGTGATGATCACCTGCTCGCAGTCGGCGATCATCGCTGCCAACCGCTCCCGACGCCCCGAGTCGAGCTCGGCGAACACGTCGTCCAGCACCAGCACCGGGTCGTCGCCGAGGTCGTGCCGCAGCAGCTGGTAGGCGGCCAGCTTGAGCCCGAGGGCGAACGACCAGGACTCCCCGTGGCTGGCGTAGCCCTTCGCCGGCAGCTCGCCGAGGGTCAGCACGACGTCGTCGCGGTGCGGGCCGACGAGGCAGACTCCACGCTCGACCTCCTGGCCACGCACCTCCGCCAGGGATGCCAGGATCTCGGTGCGCAGCTCCTCGGCCTCGGGCACCTCGCCGGCGGCGATCCGCAGCGCGGTCTCCTCGCGCAGCGACGACTTGTACGCCACCTTCGCGTCGGACTGCCCGGCGCTCACCTCGTCGTAGGCCTTGCCGAGGTACGGGGCGAGGTCGCGCAGCAGTCGCAGCCGGGCGTAGAGCAGCTGCGAACCGACCTGCGCGAGGTGCGAGTCCCAGACGTCGAGGGTGTGCAGCGCCGAATCACGTTCTGCGACAACATCACTACCCTCGGATGCCGGTCGCGCACCTCGGCGGCCACCTCGCCTCAGCACCGGCGCGGCCGACTTCAGCAACGCCCCTCGCTGCTTGAGGATCTTGTCGTAGTCGGAGCGCACGCCCGACCACCGCGGCTGGCGGGCGACGAGCAGCTCGTCGAGGAACCGGCGCCGCTCACCGGGGTCGCCCTTGACCAGCGCGAGGTCCTCGGGCGCGAAGAGCACGGTGCGCAGCGTGCCGAGCACGTCGCGTGGCCGGCTGAGCGGGGACCGGTTGAGCCGGGCCCGGTTCGCCCGCCCGGGGGTGATCTCGAGCTCGACCATGGTCTCGCGGCCGTCGCGCACCACGGCGCCGCGCACCACCGCCTGGGTGGCACCGAACCGCACGAGTGGGGCATCGGTGGCAACCCGGTGGCTGGAGAGGGTCGCCAGGTAGCCCAGCGCCTCGACGAGGTTGGTCTTGCCCTGGCCGTTCAGCCCGACCAACGTCGTCACGCCGGGCTCGAGGGGCAGCTCGGCACTGGTGTAGCTGCGGAAGTCGGCCACGGTCAGGTGCCGCACGTGCACCTGGCGCTCAGCTCTTTCTGGCGGCGCGCTTCCGCGTCGAGCTGGTGCCCGAGGTCGGGCCGGCAGATGCCGCGCCCCCCGTGCGGCTCGACGACGTGGCGCCCGCGCCGGACGACGGCCCGGCACTCGCGGCCTTGCGCCCCTTGGCCGCCGCGGCCCTGGACGACTTCGGCGTGGTCTCCTTGCGCGAGGTCTTCGCCGTGGTGGCCGCGGCGCTGGCCGGGCCGGCGGCCGACTCGGCGCGCAGCTTCTCGCCCTCGGCGATCGCCATGACCTCGTGCCCGCCGAACTGGCCGCGTAGTGCGGCGACGGCCTGCATGGTCGGCGAGCTCTGCTGGCGCGAGGCGAACCGGGCGAACAGCGAGGCCGAGATGACCGGCATCGGCACCGAGAGGGCGATCGCCTCCTCGACCGTCCAGCGGCCCTCACCGGAGTCGGCGGTGTAGTCGGACACGTCGTCGAGCGAGGGGTTCTCCTCGAGCGCCTTGACCATGAGGTCGAGCAGCCAGGACCGCACGACCGTGCCGCGGCTCCACGCCTTGAACGCCCCGGGGACGTTCTCGACGATGTCCTTCTTCTCGAGCAGCTCGTAGCCCTCGGCGTACGCGTGCATCAGGCCGTACTCGATGCCGTTGTGCACCATCTTCGTGTAGTGCCCGGCGCCGACCTTGCCGGCGTGGACGAAGCCCTCGTCGCGCGGGCCCTCGGGGCGCAGCGCGTCGAAGATCGGCATCGCCTTCTTCACGTTGGCCGCGGTGCCGCCGACCATCAGGCCGTAGCCGTTGTCGAGCCCCCAGATGCCACCGGAGACACCGCAGTCGAGGTAGCCGATGCCCTTGGCCTTGAGCAGCTTCTCGTTCTCGGTGTCGTCGGTGAACTTGCTGTTGCCGCCGTCGATGACCAGGTCGCCCCGGTCGAGCAGGTCGGCGAGCTTGAGCACCGTGTCACGAGTGGGGGCGCCGTGCGGAACCATGATCCAGACGACCCGTGGGGCGTCGAGCTTCCTGACCATGTCGGCGAGCGAGCGGGCGTCCGAGACGGTCTTGTTGCGGTCGTAGCCCACGACCTCGTGCCCGGCGCGGCGGATCCGCTCGCGCATGTTGCCGCCCATCTTGCCCAGACCGACCAGACCCAGCTGCATCTCGTGACTCCTCGTGGTGTGTGGTGCGGCGACGGGGTGGGTGCGATGGAGCGAAGGCTACGCCCGCGGCATCCGTCGTGGCCTGCTCAGATGCAGTGCGTCAGGACGCGAAGCGCACCGGCATCAGCACGTACCGGTACGAGGTGTCGGCCTCGCCGTCCTCCTCCGCCTGGCCGGACAGCACCGCGGGCCGCGAGGCCTGGGTGAACGAGATCCGGCTGTAGGGCGTGCCGACGGCGCCGAGGCCGTCGAGCAGGTAGGTCGGGTTGAAGGCGATCTCGATCTCGGGGCCGGTGAGCACGGCCTCGACCGCCTCGGACGCCTGGGCGTCGTCCCCGGCGCCGGCCTCGATGGCCACCTGGCCCTCGCTGAACCGCAGCCGCACCGGGGTGTTGCGCTCGGCGACCAGGGCGACGCGCTTGACCGCCTCGACCAGGTCGGCGGTCTTGATGACCGACTCGGTCTCGGAGCTGGTGGGGAAGATCGAGGAGACCTTCGGGTACTCGCCGTCGAGCAGCCGGGTGGTGGTGCGGCGCTGGCCGGCCTCGAAGCCCACCAGGCCGTCGCCACCGGCGGCGGTGCCGAGCGCGACGTCGATCGAGCCGCTGGCGCCCAGTGAGCGCGCCGTGTCGGACAGGGTGCGTGCGGGGATCAGCACGACGTGGCTGGCGTCGGTCGACGTGGGGTTCCAGTGCAGCTCGCGCATGGCGAGCCGGTAGCGGTCGGTGGCGAGCAGCGTCATCGTGTCGCCCTCGATCTCGACCCGCACGCCGGTGAGGATCGGCAGGGTGTCGCCGCGGTCGGCGGCGACCGACACCTGCGCGACGGCCTGGGTGAACAGGTGTCCGTCGATGGTGCCGCTCGGCTCGGGCGAGGACGGCAGCGTCGGGTAGTCGTCGGCCGGCATCATCAGCAGGCTGAACCGCGACGAGCCACAGGTGACCTGGACCTTCGAGCCGTCGGTGGCGACGTCGATCGGTCGGTCGGGCAGGTTGCGCGAGATGTCGGCCAGCAGCCGGCCGAGCACCAGCACCGTGCCGGCCTCCGCGACCTCGGCTGCGACGGTGACCTTGGCGGAGACCTCGTAGTCGAACGCCGACAGGGTCAGCGTGCCGTCGTCGTCGGCCTGCATCAGGATGCCGGCGAGCACCGGCACCGGGGGACGGGCGGGCAGGCCGCGCGCCACCCAGGTGACCGCCTCGGCCAGGACGTCGCGCTCGACGCGGAACTTCACGGCTTACCACCTTCGTCCGGCGCGAGGACGTCGCGCCTGCTCGTGCACACCTGGATCCCCGTCCGCAGGACCTGGCGCGCTCGGGGCGACGCCGACGCAGGCGGGGGTGATGACACTAGTGCACGCCTCCACGTGGCGGTACCGGTTCCGGTGCACCCCGGGGAGCGAGGATCGGTCGTGTCGTTCAGGTCGTACTCGGGGCCGAATCGGAGTTCTGGGGATCTCGTCGTAGTTGTAGGAGCTGTGGATCCTGTGGATGTCGCAGGGTCCGTGCAGGTCGCCGCGGCGATCCGGGCTGTGGACGAGCGGTGGACGACGCCGGGGACAACCACCGCGGGATGTTGACGGTCGGCTGGCGTTCACAGGCGCTCCACCCCGGCGTCTCGATCCGTCCACCTCGACACGCTGCTCGTCCACAGCTGTCCACAGGAGGTGTGGACAACTCGGCCGTGTCCCGCGTGGCTCGTGGGTGTGGGGTCTAGTTGTCCACAGGGTTGCGCACAGGAGTGGATGTTGCGGTACCTGCCCGTAACACGGCGGATTCTGTGGGCCGAGCGCGCCGCCACGGGCAGCATGGCGAGCAGCGAGGGTCGACAAGGTCTGCACAGGGGGATGTGCACGACCTGTGGACAACGCGGTGGACGAGCAGGGAAGGAGCAGCGCCGCGGTGGTGCGGGGGTGGAGGAGCAGGCTCAGTGCGACTGCTGCTTGATCCGGTTGGTGAGCTCGGTGACCTGGTTGTAGATCGCGCGCCGCTCGGCCATCAGCTGGCGGATCTTCTTGTCGGCGTGCATCACCGTGGTGTGGTCACGGCCACCGAACTGCTGGCCGATCTTGGGCAGCGACAGGTCGGTGAGCTCGCGGCACAGGTACATCGCGATCTGGCGGGCCGTGACGAGCACCCGGGAGCGCGACTGGCCCTGCAGGTCGTCGAGGGTGAGCCCGAAGTACGCGGCCGTCTGGGCCATGATCGTCGCCGGCGTGACCTGGCTGGACGCGTCGTCGGGCATCAGGTCGCGCAGCACGATCTCGGCCAGGCTCATGTCGACCGGCTGGCGGTTGAGGCTGGCGAACGCCGTGACGCGGATCAGCGCACCCTCGAGCTCGCGGATGTTGGTCGAGATCCGCGAGGCGATGAACTCCAGCACGTCGTCGGGCACCGAGAGGCGCTCCTGGATGGCCTTCTTGCGCAGGATCGCGATCCGGGTCTCGAGGTCGGGGGGCTGCACGTCGGTGAGCAGGCCCATCTCGAACCGGCTGCGCATGCGCGCCTCGAAGCCGCTGAGCAGCTTGGGCGGGACGTCGCTGGTGATGACGACCTGCTTGTTGGCGTTGTGCAGGGTGTTGAAGGTGTGGAAGAACTCCTCCTGGGTCTGCACCTTGCCCTGGAGGAACTGGATGTCGTCGATCAGCAGCACGTCGACGTCGCGGTAGCGCCGCTGGAAGTTGGCGGCCTTGTCGTCACGGATGCTGTTGATGAAGTCGTTGGTGAACTCCTCGGAGTTCACGTACCGCACCTTGACGTGCGGGAACAGGTTGCGGGCGTAGTGCCCGATCGCGTGCAGCAGGTGGGTCTTGCCCAGCCCGGAGTCGCCGTAGATGAACAGCGGGTTGTAGGCCTTGGCCGGCGCCTCGGCCACCGCGACGGCCGCGGCGTGGGCGAACCGGTTGCTGGCGCCGATGACGAACGTGTCGAAGGTGTACTTCGGGTTCAGCCGGGTCAGCTCGACCTGTTCGGGCACCTGGCTGCCGGGTCGCGGGCGACGTGCCCCGGGCACCTCGACCAGGCCCGGGATGCCGACCTGTTCCGGCCCGCGGGCGGCATCCGCCGCTCCGTGCTCGGGCGTGCTCTTCGTGAAGGCGGAGGTTTCCGTGCCGTCGACCTCGTCCTCGCCGATGTCGAGGTCGTCGATCTGCCGGCGCCGGTCGGCCGCCCGCAGGTCGTGGCCCTTGTCATGGATCTCGTCCCCGTCGAGCGCCGGCGCCTCGGCCAGGGAGGGGTCGACGGTCACGGCGAGCCGCACGTCGCGGCCCAGCTGGCTGCCCAGGGTGGCGGTGACCCGGTCACGCAGCCGGGTCTCGACGATGTCCTTGGTGAAGTCGTTCGGCACCGCGATCAGGGCGGTGTCGTCGAGCAGCCCGACCAGTTTCGCGAGCGACAGGAACGCCCTCTGCTGCACCGGGATCCCGTCGGAGTCGAGCACCTCCAGGGTCGTGCGCCACAGCTGGGTCATCGTCGCGTCCGCCACTCGCGTCCTCATCCTCTCGATGCCCACCGGGTCGATCATCCCTGCGCGGCCCATGGAACCCGTACCCCGTCCACATGGTTGTCCACAGGTTGTGGGTTACCAGGTGGTCGCCGGGGGTGTGTCGCGCCGGGAGACGGGCCGTGCTCCGTGCGATCCTAGGGCGTTTTCCCCAGCCCGGGGTACCGCATGCGCTGGTTTGACCCCCGTGGCCGCTCTCGCGTACCGTTAACGGGCCTGTGGTTCGGCTGTTTTCGCATGCCCGTGACCCGCGTCCGTGAGGGCGCTGCTTCCCCGCGAAGGTCATGGGTTTCCGATGGCAGCCGACAGCCACCGGCTCCCCGACCACCCGGGCCCACCAGCCCACCATTGCAGATGAGAGAACATCGTGAGCAAGCGGACTTTCCAGCCGAACAACCGCCGCCGGGCCAAGACCCACGGCTTCCGTCTGCGGATGCGCACCCGTGCGGGCCGCAGCATCCTCGCCGCTCGTCGCCGTAAGGGCCGCTCCGAGCTCTCCGCCTGAGGTCGGCGGTGCTGCCGGCGCCGAACCGACTGCGTGAGCGGGCGGACTTCACGTCGGCGGTGCGCTCCTCCGGGGGTCGCCGAGTCGGGTCGAGGCTGCTCGTGGTCCATGCCACCCAGACCGACGCGCGAGCGGGCCAACCGCCGCGGGTCGGTTTCGTCGTGTCCAAGGCGGTCGGCGGTGCAGTGGTCCGCAACCGCACCAAGCGCCGGCTGCGCGCCCTCGTCGCTGACCGGCTCCCCGGCATCCCCACCGGGCTCGACCTGGTCGTCCGGGCCAACCCGCCGGCAGCCGAGGCGACCTACCGGGAACTCGCCGGGGCACTGGATCCGTTGTTGCACAAGGTGATCGGACGACTGGGAGGAGTCACGTGAGCATCGGTCGGGTGCTTGCGACGCCCCTGATCCAGCTGATCCGCGTCTACCAGCGGGTCATCTCACCGATGCGCCCTCCCACCTGCCGTTACTACCCCTCGTGCTCGGCCTACGCCGTGACGGCGCTCGAGCGCTACGGCGTGCTGCGCGGGTCGTGGATGGCCGCGCGCCGACTGGGCCGCTGCCACCCGTGGACCCCGGGTGGTGTCGACCACGTGCCGCTACGCGATCCTGTGACCGGCCGGCCGGTCCCGGGAACCACCGGGCCGCGGGGCGTCGACGACGCGACGAACCGGCATCCTGCGGGACACCCCCCGCACCACCAGACCTCCTGACCACGTCACGACCGTGACCTCATCCCGCCGGCCCAGGCCGACACAGCCGTAAGGACGACATGGGCGACCTCATCAACACCATCATCGGGCCGATCGAATGGCTCGTGGCGTGGATCATGTACGGGTTCCACCAGGGCTTCACCTGGATCGGGATGAACCCGGCGTCGGGGTGGACCTGGGCCCTGTCGATCGTCGGTCTCGTCATCGTCATGCGGGCGGCGATGATCCCGCTGTTCGTCAAGCAGATCATGGCGTCGCGCAAGATGCAGATGATCCAGCCCGAGCTGCAGAAGATCCAGAAGAAGTACAAGGGCAAGTCCGACCCCGAGTCACGCCAGGCGATGACCCAGGAGACGATGGAGCTGTACAAGAAGGAGGGGACCAACCCGTTCAGCTCGTGCCTGCCGATCCTGGTCCAGTCGCCGTTCTTCTTCGGCCTGTTCCGGGTGCTCAACAGCATGGACGAGATCGCCCTGCCGCTGACGACCGGGCACGCGCTCCATCGGGCCGATCACCCAGCCGGTCGCGGAGCAGTTCGAGCAAGCGACGATCTTCGGCGCGTCGCTGTCCTCGACCTTCACGCATGCCCCCAACACGGCGACCAAGATCGTCTCGATCGTCCTCATCATCCTGATGTCGGCCACGACCTTCACCACCCAGCGTCAGCTGATGACCAAGAACATGCCGGCCTCGGCACTGGACAACCCCTTCGCCAAGCAGCAGAAGATCCTCCTCTACGTCCTGCCGGGCGTCTTCGCCGTCTCGGGTGTCAACTTCCCGATCGGTGTGCTCATCTACTGGTTCACCACCAACGTGTGGTCGATGTGCCAGCAGTTCTACGTGATCCGGCGGATGCCGGCACCCGGCTCGGCAGCGGAGAAGGCCTACCACGCTCGGCTCGAGCGCAAGGGCAAGCCGATCCCCGGGGCCGCAGCGGCCCAGGCCAAGGTGGACGCCGAGGCGGCGGAGGCCGCCGAGCTGGCCAAGCAGTCCGGTCAGCGCCAGCAGCCCGCCTCCAAGAAGCGCAAGAAGAGCAAGGCCGCCGGCGCGAAGCCGGCCGGCCAGGCCGCCACCAAACCGAGCCAGAACACCGGCTCGACGTCGGGCGTGCAGGACACCCCCGAAGTCGGGCGTGCAAGACGGCCCGAAGTCGGGTGTGCAGGACGGCCCGAAGTCGGCCGGGCAGAACGGGCAGAAGCCGAGCAGACCGAAGGCGGCCGGCAAGAACACCGCCGATCCGGCCAAGCCCCCCACGACCTGATCCCCCTGATCGCAGGAGAAACCGCATGAGCGACAACCTCACCCAGGACCACGTGAGCACCGAGCCGCCGGCCGACTCGGACGAGACCCACGAGGCCGTGGAGCCCACGTCCTCGCAGGTCAGCGAGGCGAGCGAGCTCGACGACGCCGGCTCCGACGCCACCGACGAGGCGCCCGCGGCGCCGACTCAGAGCAACCGGCGGGCCAACCTCGAGCGCGAGGGCGAGGTGGCGGCCGACTTCCTCGAGACGCTGCTCGACATCTGCGACCTCGACGGCGACATCGACGTCGACATCGAGGGTGACCGCGCCGCCGTCTCGGTGGTCGACTCCGAGGACGGCCGCGTGCCGCGCCGGCTGGTGGGTCCGAACGGGCAGGTGCTCGAGGCACTGCAGGAGCTGACCCGGCTCGCGGTGCAGTCCGCCACCGGTGAGCGCAGCCGTCTGATGCTCGACGTCGCCGGGCACCGCGCGGAGCGACGCGCCACCCTGGTCACCCTGGCCAAGGAGGCCATCGACGAGGTGCGCAGCACCGGTGAGCGCAAGCCGCTCACGCCGATGACGGCCTTCGAGCGCAAGGTGGTCCACGACGAGGTGCTCGCAGCCGGCCTGGTCTCGGAGTCCGAGGGTGCCGAGCCACGCCGCTTCGTCGTCATCCTCCCGGCGTGAGGCGACGTTTCACGTGAAACATGACGGCCCGGACGAGTCGCCGGTCGCACTGCCAGCCGCACCCGAGGGTGCGGCTGCGGTGTTTGGTGAGCGGATGCCGCTCGCGGTCCGGTTCGCCGAGATCCTGTCCGACACCGGGGTCAGTCACGGGCTGATCGGGCCCCGTGAGGTGCCGCGGCTGTGGGAGCGACACCTGCTCAACTGCGCCGTCGTGGCGGATGCCTTTCCACAGGGGGCCCGGCTGGTCGACGTGGGCTCGGGGGCCGGGCTGCCCGGCGTGGCCCTCGCGATCGTGCGACCGGACCTCGAGGTGCACCTCGTCGAGCCGATGCTGCGACGCACCGACTGGCTGTCGTCGGTGGTGGCCGAGCTGGGGCTCGACACCGTGACCGTGCACCGGGGGCGCGCCGAGGAGCTGGTCGGGGCGGTGTCTGCGCCGTTCGTGACGGCCCGCGCGGTGGCCCGGCTCGACAAGCTGGCCCGGTGGTGCGTGCCCCTGCTCGAGCCGGGGGGCACCCTGGTGGCGATGAAGGGGCGTTCGGCGGCCGAGGAGCTGGCGGCGGATCGCCCGGCCCTGGTGCGGCTCGGGCTGGTCGACGCCGTGGTGAGTGAGCACGGAGGTGACCTTCTCGAGGAGCCGGTGCTCACTGTCGACCTGCGATTCGAGCCGAAGCGCCGGGGGAGCAAGACCAAGCAGCACAGCAAGGGCCGCAAGGGTGGCAAGGGCTCCAGGGCCACCGCAGGCACGACCGCCGGCCGGGCGGACAAGGCCGCCGGCGAGGCTGGACGCGCTGCAGCGACGACGTAGCTGGGCCCCATCGGAGGGCCACAGCCCGCATGAGCCGCTCCGGCGCCGCTTGGGGACAGCGTCGAGGCGGTACGTCGATGCCAAGGAGCCCTGCTCGACGGGGGACCGGGTGTGAGTCGGGCGACGTCGGGCACTGGCGCGAAGTCCATGTGGCACTTCGCCTGTAGCGGTGTCGCCCGCCCTGCATGCAGCAGCTGAACCGGCGCTGCTCTCCCACGGGGCTACCGAGACGCCCGCCTCATCCAGTTGCAGGCTGATGGCCAAGGGGCCGGACAGGTACGCGTTTCACGTGAAACATCGTCGGTCTCGACAGGGCACCCCGCTGACGCCAACGGACTGCAGTCCAGACAGCGGCCACCTGCGGCGATCCGGACCCCGAGGCACGCCAACCCCGGTTCCTGCCCCATCCACGAAGTTGCCCCCGATTGATGTTTCACGTGAAACATCTGACCGACCGAGACCCGAGACCCGAGACCCGAGACCCGAGCGCGGGAGCGCTGAGCGCCGACCGTGCAGGACGGGGCGCAGCGGTTGCGTGTCAGCCATCGCGGTGGTCAGCAGGAGGCAGCGCGGCGCAGGAGCGCAGGTCGCGCAGGAGCAGGGGGCAGAGTCGTACGCGGGAGAGAAGGCCGGGCATGTGGTCGTGCTGCGATGGTGCCGATGCGCGAATGGGTCCCCAGGAGGACCAGCACCAAGGGCCAGCGGCGTGCGGGCGTCTGTGAGCTCCGCGCACGGCGGTGTGCGCAGCGATGCAGCCGAGGCGCGACTGGTCTCTCTACGCGGATCGCCTACTGCTCTCTGGCAGCGAGACCGGTGACAGTGGGCGCATGCGGAGACCGCGAGCCAGTCGAACGGGGCTCCTGCCTCCATCTACCCCCTCGCCTCGCCTCGCGGTTGGTTGCAACGTCTTGGTTCACCCCACGCATGTTTCACGTGAAACACCGCCGCTGAGCGGTCTCGCCTGCAGGCAGTCACGCCGGTTGGGTGGACGAGTGATCGCCGATCGGTCGGCGCGCGGCCCCCGCGGGCCGAGCCAGCCGGGAACAGAACACGGTCCCGAGCCCACTCCGCGCCCCGGCGGACCCGCCTTCGAGTCTGCGCTCGATCCAGCAACCGGCGTCAAGCCCGAATCGCCTGTCAGCTGATCGGAGCCGGCATCCGACTCCGCCCTGATCCGTGAGCCGTGGCAAAGGCGCGACTCTCCGCCGTTTCACGTGAAACATCAGCCAGGCGAGCGAACCCACGAGCACGAGCCCCGCCCTGGCGCGCTAGTCAGCCACGCCTCCCTTCTGGCGGAGCGTGGCCCCACCTTCTGTCGGGGCGTTGCGCCAACTTCTGGCGCCTGCTCCCCGACGGTCGCGCGATCACCGCTCGGGCGCCCCCGCGCCGGGCAGGCGCCAACCACCTGAATGGTGCACCAGCGGGTCTTCTCAGACGCCTTCGACAGCTCACCCGGACCAATGTTGAGGCGGCTCGCCATCCACAGGACGCCGTTCGGCGCGCGGTTGTCCACCACCGCCGTGGCGCTTTGGCGTGTTGACTACTGGTGATGTTGGATGGCGTCGCCCCTGCTCCCCGACGAAGGTGAAGGCGTGAGTTCTGCGATCGACGTCGCTGAGACCCGTACGGCCGCTCCCGGTCTCGGCTTTCCGCGCCTGACCGGCCCGTCGACGTCGCCCCTGGGGTGGCCGGCGCCGGACCGTGTTTCACGTGAAACATCCACCTCCGCACCGTCCGCCGAGCAGCAGGCAGACACCCCGTCGCCCATCGCACCTCCGAACGAGAGCGTCGAGTCGGTCCCGCCGGAGCGCGACCCGAGCCAGCAGACCGCGCCGGAGACCCCCGCCGGCACCCGAGAGGACCGCATGGACGCCACCACCCACGACGACACCGAGGTGCGCGCCCAGATCGCCGCGGCGATGCCCGGGGCTGACAGCCAGACGCCCCTGGCCGCGGCCGTCGCCGCTGACGCGAGGAAGCGAATCACCCTCAGTGGCCGCACGGTCCCCCGTCCGGCGCACACCCGGGTCATGACGGTGGCGAACCAGAAGGGCGGCGTGGGCAAGACGACGACCACGGTCAACATCGCGGCCGCGCTCGCCCAGGGCGGCAGCACCGTGCTGGTCATCGACCTCGACCCGCAGGGCAACGCCAGCACCGCCCTCGGCATCGAGCACCACGCCGAGGTGGCGAGCGTCTACGACGTGCTCGTGGAGGGGAAGCCGGTCGCCGAGGTCGTCCAGGAGTGCCCCGACATCCCGGGCCTGTTCTGCGTCCCGGCCACCATCGACCTGGCCGGGGCGGAGATCGAGCTGGTCTCGCTCGTCGCGCGCGAGACCCGCCTGCAGAAGGCGGTGTCGGCCTTCGTCGACGAGCGTGCGGCGTCGGGGGAGCGGCTCGACTACGTGCTCATCGACTGCCCTCCCAGCCTCGGCCTGCTCACCGTGAACGCCTTCGTGGCCGCCACCGAGGTCTTCATCCCGATCCAGTGCGAGTACTACGCCCTCGAGGGCCTGTCGCAGCTGCTGAAGAACATCGAGCTGATCCGCAACCACCTCAACCCGCAGCTGCACGTGTCGACCATCCTGCTCACCATGTACGACGGACGCACCCGGCTGTCCTCGCAGGTGGCCGACGAGGTCCGCGAGCACTTCCCGGACCAGACGCTGCGGGCGAGCGTGCCGCGCTCGGTGCGCATCTCCGAGGCCCCCAGCCACGGCCAGACCGTGATGACCTACGACCCCAACAGCAGTGGTGCACTGTCCTACCTCGAGGCAGCCGTCGAGCTCGCCGAGCGGGGCGCCGCGCCGCAGACCTCCGAGGAGACCGCATGAGCGAGAAGCGCCGCGCCCTGGGCCGTGGCCTGGGAGCCCTCATCCCGAGCGGGACCGCGACCGCGGACCGGCCGGTCGACGTCTTCTTCCGCGACCAGGACCGGCCGGCGGTTCCCGGCGCGTCACCCGAGCCCGCGGTCACCAGTTCTGACGACGCGGCAGGTCAGCCACCCACGACCGAGGTCGAGGCCACCGACTCGGGCACCGAGCTGCGGCCGGTTCCCGGGGCGGAGTTCGCCGAGATCCCGCTCGACCAGATCCGGCCCAACCCGCGCCAGCCCCGCACCGTGTTCGACGAGGACGAGCTGGGCGAGCTCGTCAACTCGATCCGCGAGATCGGCGTGCTCCAGCCGGTGGTCGTCCGTCGGGTGCCCGAGGGCACCCAGGACGGTGAGGTCCGCTACGAGCTGATCATGGGCGAGCGCCGCTGGCGCGCGTCTCGGGCCGCCGGAAAGGACGTCGTCCCGGCGATCATCAAGGTGACCGAGGAGGACGACCTCCTGCGCGACGCCCTGCTGGAGAACCTCCACCGCAGCCAGCTCAACGCCCTGGAGGAGGCGGCCGCCTACCAGCAGCTGCTCGACGACTTCGGCTGCACCCAGGAGGAGCTCGGCCGTCGTATCCACCGGTCGCGCCCGCAGATCTCGAACACCCTGCGCCTGCTGAAGCTGCCCCCGCTCGTGCAGCGCCGGGTCGCTGCCGGGGTGCTCAGCGCCGGCCACGCCCGCGCGTTGCTCGGCCTGCCGGACGCCGCAGCGATGGAGCGGATGGCCCAGCGGATCGTGGCCGAGGGGCTGTCGGTGCGCACCGTCGAGGAGCTCGTCACCCTCGGTGACGACGACACACCCGCGACTCGCCGAGCGCCGCGCGCCGGCACCCGCCGGCCGCAGCTCGACGACCTGGCCGCCGACCTGTCGGACCGGCTGGAGACCCGGGTGCGGATCGCCCTGGGTCAGCGCAAGGGCCGCCTCACGGTGGAGTTCGCCTCGGTCGAGGACCTCAACCGCATCCTCGACGCGATGCACCTGCGTGAGGCGCGCGAGGCCTGACCCGGTCCACGTCCCCGGGTGTGCGACGCGGCATCCGCCGTGCACGACAAGAGGCGCGGAACCTGTTGTGTCACAACAGGTTCCGCGCCTCTTGGGTGGTTCAGCTGACGACTGAGTGGAGGTAGGGCTCCAGCTCACGGAGCAGCTTCGGCTTCGGCATCGCGCCGATGATCGTCTTGACGATCTCACCGTTGAGGTAGACGTGCATCGTCGGGATGCTCGTGATGCCGAGCTGGCCGGTGATCGCCGGGTTCTCGTCGGTGTTGAGCTTGACGATGGTGACCTCGTCGTGGTCGCGGGCGATCTCGTCGAGGACGGGGGCCACGGCGCGGCAGGGGCCACACCACTCGGCCCAGAAGTCGACGAGCACCGGCTTGTCACTCTTGAGGACGTCGACCTCGTACGTGGCGTCGGTGGTCTTGGAGACGGCTCCCATGGGGGGTCCTTTCAACAGCGGGGTGATGATGGGGGTCTGGGGTCGATCCTGCCGGACGGGTCCGACAGCAGCGACGGTGGTCAGTGGGCGAGGAACCGTTCGGCGTCGAGGGCCGCGGCACAGCCGGAGCCGGCCGCGGTGATCGCCTGGCGGTAGGTGTGGTCGACGAGGTCGCCGCAGGCGAACACGCCGGGCACGTTCGTGCGCGTGGTGCGTCCTTCGACGAGCACGTAGCCGTCGGCGTCGAGCTCGACGACGCCCTTGACCAGCTCGTTGCGGGGGTCGTGGCCGATGGCGACGAACAGGCCGGTGACCGGCAGCTCGCGGGTCTCGCCGGTGATCGTGTCGCGCAGGGTGACGCCGGACAGCTTGCCCTCGCCGTGGATGGCGTCGACGGCGCTGTTCCACGCGAACCGGATCTTGGGGTTGGCGTGCGCGCGCTCGGCCATGATCTTGCTGGCCCGCAGCTCGTCGCGACGGTGCACGATCGTCACGGTCCTGGCGAACTTGGTGAGGAAGGTGGCCTCCTCGACCGCGGAGTCACCACCGCCGACGACCGCGATGTCCTGCTCGCGGAAGAAGAACCCGTCGCAGGTGGCACACCACGAGACGCCGTGCCCGGACAGCCGCTTCTCGTCGGGCAGCCCCAGCTCGCGGTAGGCCGAGCCCATCGCGAGGATGACGGAGCGAGCCCGGTGCTCGACACCCTCGGCGTCGGTGACGACCTTGACGTCGTCCTCGAGCCGTACCGACTGCACGTCGTCGGTGACGATCTCGGCGCCGAACCGCTCGGCCTGGGCCCGCATGTTCTCCATCAGGTCCGGGCCCATGATGCCGTCGCGGAAGCCGGGGAAGTTCTCGACCTCGGTGGTGTTCATCAGGGCACCGCCGGCGGTGACCGCACCCTCGAAGACCAGCGGCTCGAGGTTGGCGCGCGCCGCGTACACGGCCGCCGTCCACCCGGCCGGGCCGGAGCCGATGATGATGACGTTGCGGACGTCCGAGGTCACAGGACACATCCCCTTGTGGTGATCGCAGGTGGAAACCGCAACATGCGGTGCCTTCGTTGAACCGATCCTACGGCCGGGGTGTTCCCGGGGCCGCCTCGCCCCGCCGGTCGCGTCGACGGTGGGGGAGGCGATCCGGCTCAGTCGAGCGACACCGGGCCACGGATGAGGCCGGTGTTGCCGGTGGTGCAGGAGCGGTCGACCGCCCAGGCGGTGCGGCCCTGGTCGGAATGGACGACGAGGACCGCCGCCGAGACGCCGTCGACCTCGGAGACGTCGACCAGGATGCCGGCATCGGCCGGGATGCCGAGCGCGGTGGCACAGCTGCGCGCCCCGATCGGCGTCGCGATCGGGCCCAGCGAGGGCGACTCGGGGCTGAGGTCGGCGATCGGGTCGAGGGTTCCGTCGTCGAGCTCACGGGCGGTGACGTCGAGCCGGTCGGAGGTGTGGTCGACCCCCGACATGACGACGACGACCTCGCCGGACCCCGCCTGGGGGGCCACCAGGGCCGTCTCGGCCTTGGACCCCGCGGCCGAGTCAGCGGCCACGCCGGCGTCGGAGGACCCGCCGGCCGTGCCGAAGGAGGCCATCACGTCACCGGGCACGGACTTGACGAGGAACCCGCCCAGGCCCAGCACCCCGACCACGGCGGCAGCGACCCCGAGGTGCCTCAGCCCGAGTCGACGGCGGAGCGGAACGACCTGCGCACCGGCATCCGGCTCGTCCTTGCGCCCGGAGGGCCCCGCCGCCGGGTCGTGGTCGAGGCTCCACAGCTGGTCGATGCCGTCGCCGCGCTGCGCCTCGACCGTGAGGGCGGCGCTGATCCGCGCGACGAGGTCGTCGGGCATCGGACCGGGCTCCGGAAGGTTCGCCAGGAGCGCACGCATCCCCGTCGGGTCGTGCTCGACGGGTGCGGTGTCGTCGTGGGGATGGCTCACGGGGTTCTCCGGGACGTGCCCTCGGGGGGTGCTGGCGGGGTCGGGAGGCGCCGGTCGCAGGGGCCGGGCCACGGGTGGGACGTCATGGGGCCCCCTGCGGTTCCGCCGGGCCGGGAACGGCCGCCGGGTCGGCGCCGCGCCCGCCGCGCCCGCCGTGGCCGCCCGCGTCGCCGCCGCGGCCACCCAGCATCTCGGCGAGCGTCTCCCGACCGCGGAAGCATCGCGACTTCACGGTGCCCTCCGCCACACCGAGCACCTGCGCCGCCTCGGCGACCGGCAGGCCGTGCATGTCGACCAGGACCAGCGCCATCCGCTGCCCCTCGGGCAGCCGGGCGAGGGCCTCGCGCACGTCGAGGCGGGTCTCGACCGACGCGTGGTGGTCGTGCAGGTCGGGCAGGTCGAGCTCACCGAGGTCGCCGGCGCGGCGCACGGACACCTTCTCGCGGCGCAGCCGGTCCAGGCAGGCGTTGACGACGATGCGGTGCAGCCAGGTCGTGACGGCGGCCTCGCCGCGGAAGGCGTCGGCACGCCGGAAGGCGGAGATGAACGCGTCCTGCACGGCATCCGCGGCCAGCTCGCGGTTGGAGGTGGTGCGCAGCGCCACCGCGTACATCCGGTCGCGGTGCCGGCGGAACAGCTCGCCGAAGGCGGTGCCGCCGTCGCCGTCGACGTGGCGCTGGAGCAGCTCGCGGTCGGAGAGGGCGCTGAGGTCGTCGAGCATCACGGGCTCCGGCGTCAGCCGGTGACGACGACCTCGTCGAGCCAGGCGCGGCGCTTGCCGTTGTCGTCGGCGTTGAGCTTGGTGAACCACACGACGATGTACTGCCCGCTGACGTCGGCCGGCACGTCGAAGGTCACCGTGCCGTCGGCATCGGTCTTGTCACCGACCTTCGTGGCGCCCTCGAGCCGGTTGTCCGGGCCGACGTAGACCTCGACGTCGCTGGGGTGCGGGAGGTCCAGCTCGACGGTCTGCGGCTTCTTGTTCGGGCCCAGGTCGACGATGACGCCCACGCCCTTCTTCAACCCGCCGAAGGTGTCGGAGCGGTAGTTCTCGGAGAACCAGCCGGTGCTCTTGTCGCCGTCGTAGACCTTGGGGGTGAGGTTGTTGTTCTCCGCGCCGTCGCCCTCGGGGTCGTAGGCCTCGACCTTGAGGATGGCGAGCGGCTCGGGCGCGCCGGCCGTCTGGGGGGCTGTTGTCGCGGACGCGCTACCCGACGGGGCCGCCGAGGAGGGGGCCACGGTCGTGGTGCGGGTCGCCGGGGCCGCCCCGTCGCTCGGTGAGCCGTTGCGCGAGCCGATCCGGGAGACGCCGTAGATGCCGATGACCAGCGCGAGCACGACGAAGCCGACGACGATGGCCAGGGCCAGTTTCGACTCGTCCTTGGTGAGCGGCTCGGCCGGCACCAGCGGGGCCGGGGCCTCGAGGTCGCCCTGGTCCGCCCGCGGGGCCGTGTCGGGGCTGAGCTCGGACACCTTGTCGACCGCGCGCTTGGCCAGGCTGCCGACGCGTTCGCCCACGGAGCCGAGGGCACCGGCGACGGCAGCACCGGCACCCGCAGCGGCCCCGACCGCCGCGCCCTGCGACGGGGAGTGCTCGTCGTCGACCTCGTGGTCGTCACCGGCAAGCAGGCCGCGCTCGAGGTCGGGCCTGGTCGCGACGGGCGACACCACCGTGGTGGCGTTCAACCAGTCGGGGGTCTGGTCCTCGAGCGAGATGACGCGGGTCGCCTCGTCGGCCTCGGCGTCCGGCACACCCGGCGCACCGGCCGTGGTCGGACCGGCCGCGGCAGCACCGGTGCCGGATGCCGAGGCCGCGGATGCCGCGGCGGCCGCCAGGCCGACGCCGGCCGCGCCCTTGCGCCCGAGGGGGCGCTTGCGGGGGCGGGTGGTCGTGGTGTCACCCGATGCGAGGTCCAAGTCGGTCGCCTCGGCGGTCACGGCCGGCTGCTCGAGGGTGTCGGCCCCGTCGGCGGCCACCGGCGCGTCCCAGTCATCGCCGGCATCCGCGGCATCCGGGTCGGGCTCGGGCTCGGCCGGAGGCGGCGGCCGTGCGCGTGACCGGGCGCCCCACGACCTGGCGCGAGGGCCACGGCGCCACCTGGCGGGCGAAGTCACCGGGGCTGGTCGGGCCCTGGTCGTCGTTGAGGGTGAGGCGGCAGATGGCGTCGAGGTCGCGCGGTACGCCGGCAGCGATCTCGGAGGGTGCGGCGACGCCGCCGGGCACCCGGGGGGCCGGCCCGAGGCCGGAGCCACCGGCGCCGAGCGGCCACAGCCCGGTGAGGCCGGCATACGCCAGCGCCACGACACCGACGGCGTCGCGGCGGGCGGCGTCCTCCGACTCCGTGCCGTCCTCGCCGGCGCGCACGGCGGCAGTCTCGAGGCCGCGCAAACGGACGTCGCCGTCGGGGGTGCGCAGCACGTCGTCGGGCTTGAGGTCGAGGTGGTGCATGCCGCGGTGACCGGCGGACTCCAGGGCTGCCGCGACCTCACCGGTGATGCGCCGGACCTCGTCGCCGGGGACACCGCCGTCGGTGACCAGCTCGGCCAGGGTGCGGGCCTCGCCGAGGTCCTCCTCGACGACGTAGGAGACGCCCTCGTCGCTGCCGACGTCGAGGATCCGGACGAACACCCCGTGGGTGACCGACGCGGCGCGGCGTGCGCCGTCGAGCAGGGCGGGCGTGCGGTGGTCGTCGCCGGCGATGCACAGCATCGAGACGGATCGACCCAGGGTGGTGTCGTCGGCGGACCAGCGCTCGGTCTCGTGCAGCTGCTCGAGCCGGCGGCGAACGGTGTAACGGCCACCGAGGATGGTGCCGGGACCTACACCCCTCACCGCAGCCCCTCTCCCTCGTCGGTCACGACGCGCGCACGTCGCTCAGCACCCGCGTCCGACGGGTGTGCGCCCATAGTAGGCACGCAGGGCTCAGCGACGTCGGAGCCGCCGCGTGAACGGCTCGAGCGCCGCGCCGATCTCACGGACCCCCAGGGCGTGCGCGACGCCCCACGTCACGGTGAGCTCGACGATGCCGGCCACGCCGAGCACGAGGATGCCGAACACGAACCCGCGCACGCCGCGGGTCTCACCCAGGTGGGGCAGGAAGGTGTGGATCGCCCAGAACAGCGCCAGCGCCGTGGCCACCGCGGGCGCCGCGAGCTTGAGGTAGACCGCGCCCGTGCCGCGCAGGCCGAGGTGGCCGTGCCGGCGGCGCAGCACGGTGAACCCGACAGTGGCGGTGACGACGTAGGCCAACGCCTGCCCGATGCTGAGCGTGAACGCCGTCAGGCTCGGCACCATCGTCGCGGCGACGAGGGCGCCGACCGTCGACAGGCCGGTGGAGACGCACTGGAGGCGGAACGTCATCCAGGTCATCTGGTGGGCGTAGAAGACCCGGTCGTTGAGGTAGGTCCAGGCCATCGGGATGACCAGCCAGATCAGGCCGGCCAGCACGACGGCGATGGCGCGGGTCTCCTCGAGGGTGTTCTTGAAGAACAGGGTGGCGGCGACGTAGGGCGCCAGCACCCCGACGAAGACGACCCCGGGGACCAGGATCACCGAGGGAAGCCGCATCCCCTGGTGGTGGTACCGCATCACCTGGGCCGAGTCGCCCCGGCTGGCCGCCTCGGACAGCCGGGTGTAGAGGGCCGTGATCAGCGAGACGGTGATCAGGCCGTGCAGGAGCATGGCGATGAGCAGGGCGGGGTTGAAGGCCGCGAGACCCGCGACCGGGTCGCCGGCGTCGGCCCCGAGGTCGGTGGCCCGGGTGAGCACCCGCGAGGTCACAACCAGGCCGAGCGAGCTGACGACGATGGAGCCGAAGGTCCACTTCGCGACCGAGCTGACCTCGCCGAGGCCGTGCCCGCGGATGCCCCAGACCGGGCGGTAGCGGAAACCGATCCGGCGCAACGGAAAGACCAGGGCCAGTGCTTGCACCACGATCGACAGGGTCGCGGACCCGGCGAGGATGGCGATCATCTCCGGGGTCCAGTCGGCCGGCGCGGCGGAGGTCGGGAACCCGGCCCGCTGGAACCAGACCAGCCCGGCGATGGCGACGATGTTGGCCAGCGCGGGTGCCCACATGTAGCCCGCGAAGCGACCGTGGGCGTTGAGCACCTGGCCCAGGATCGTGTAGAGGCCGTAGAAGAAGATCTGCGGCAGGCAGATGACCGCGAACACGGTGGCCAGGCCGAGCGCCGCCTCGTTGTGGACGTTGTAGTACAGGCGCACGGCCAACGGGGCCAGCAGCGTCATCAGCACGGTGGCACCGGCGAGGATCGCCAGCGAGATGGTGATGATCCGGTTGACGAACTCGTCGCCGTCGGGCCGCAGCTTGGCCCGCACGATCTGCGGCACGAAGATCGCGTTGACCGCGCCGCCGGCGATCAGGAGGTAGAAGGTGTTCGGCAGCGAGTTCGCCGCGGTGAAGCCGTCGGCCGCGAAGCCGGTGGTGCCGATGACCCCGGTGAGCAGGGCGGCCCGCACCAGGCCGAGCATCCTGCTGACCAGGGTTCCGGAGGCCATGACGGCCCCGGCCCGGCCCAGGCTCTGGCGCGGCGCGGTGGGGTTCTGGCCGGTCTCGGCCGCGAGCGTCGCGCCGCCGGGGTCGACCTCGACCTCGTCCCGCGCGACCTCGCCACGCCGTCGTCGTGCCCGGCCCCGTCGTCGGAGCGCTCGCCGGGCGTGGGGGCGGGGGGCTCGGTCGTCATCGGGGAGAGGGTCTTCCGGGGGCTGGGAGGGCTCAGGCGTCGCCGGCGAGCCGCTGCCATGCGACCCGCGCGATGCGCCGTTCGTTCGGGAACGTCAGGTGGCGGTGGGCGTCGCGCAAGGGTAGCCACGCGACGTCGATCGCCTCGTGGTCGGGGTCGTTCTCGATGGTGAGGTGACCACCGACCGCCTCGAGCAGGTAGTGGTGCACGTACTTGTGGATGCGGCGCTCACCCGCGGCGAACCAGTAGTCGATCGTGCCCAGCTCGATGAGCACCCGCCCCTCGATGCCGGTCTCCTCGGCCACCTCGCGCGCGGCGGTCTGGGGCAGCGTCTCCTCGCCCTCGATGTGCCCCTTGGGCAGGCACCACTCGACCCGGCCGGCCCGGTTGCGGCGGGCGATCACGGCGATCCGAGCCTCACCCTCGAACACGTCGACCACCACCCCGCCGGCGCTGCGCTCCTCGACCGCCGGGAGCCGCCGGGGAGTGACCCCGGGCTGGTCTGCGGCGACGTGGCTCATCCAGTCACTGTAACCAGTGCGCCGGGGGGCGGTCGGTGACCACGCGGTCGCCGGCGCGACCACGCGGCGGTCGTGGGCGGCATACCCTTGGTCCTCGTGTCCACCCGACAGCCGCCGGCCGCCCTGTTGCGCCAGGCGGTCGCCCACCTCGCGCCCGACCTGGCACTGCTGACCGACCTCGGTGAGCGGTTCGCGGCCGCGGGGCACGACCTGGCGCTGGTCGGGGGCCCGGTGCGCGACGCCCTGCTCGGCCGCCCCTCGACCGACCTGGACTTCACCACCTCGGCACTGCCCGACGCCACCGAGGCCGTGCTCAAGGCCTGGGGCACGGCGACCTGGGACATGGGCCGCGACTTCGGCACCATCGGGGCCCGGCGTGGCGGCACGGTCGTCGAGGTGACCACCTACCGCGCCGACGCCTACGACGGCCAGACCCGCAAGCCGGTCGTGGCCTTCGGGGAGTCCCTCGAGGACGACCTGGTGCGGCGCGACTTCACGGTCAACGCGATGGCCCTGCGGCTGCCCGACCTCACCTTCGTCGACCCGCACGGCGGCCTGGTCGACCTCGACGCCGGCCTGCTGCGCACGCCCTCGCCACCCGAGGTGTCGTTCGGTGACGACCCGCTGCGGATGATGCGCGCCGCCCGGTTCGTCGCGCAGCTCGGGTTCGTGCCCGCCCCCGAGGTCTACGCCGCCATGCGCGAGATGGCCGCGACGATCGAGATCGTCTCGGCCGAGCGGGTGCGCGACGAGCTGGTCAAGCTGCTGATGGCGCGGCACCCCCGGGCCGGCCTCGAGCTGCTCTGCGCCAGCGGCCTGGCGACCCACGTCATCCCCGAGCTGCCCGCGCTGCAGCTCGAGGTCGACGAGCACCACCGGCACAAGGACGTCTACGAGCACTCGATGACGGTGCTCGAGCAGGCCATCGACCTCGAGGGGCCGGCCGGCGGGCCGCCGGAGTCGGTACCCGGCCCCGACCTCGTGCTGCGCCTGGCCTCTCTGCTCCACGACGTCGGCAAGCCCGCGACGCGGCGGTTCGAGGACGGGGGAGGCGTGTCCTTCCACCACCACGAGGTCGTCGGCGCCAAGCTCGTCGCCAAGCGGCTGCGGGTGCTGCGCTTCGACAAGGAGACCACCAAGGCCGTGGCGCGCCTGGTCGAGCTGCACCTGCGCTTCCACGGCTACGGCGAGGGCCAGTGGACCGACTCCGCGGTGCGCCGCTACGTCACGGATGCCGGCCCCCTCCTCCCGCGGCTGCATCGCCTCACTCGCGCCGACTGCACGACCCGCAACGTGCGCAAGGCCCGCCGGCTCGCCGCCACCTACGACGACCTCGAGACCCGGATCGACGCGCTGCTCGAGCTGGAGGAGCTCAAGGCGGTTCGCCCGGAGCTCGACGGCAACGAGATCGCGACCGTCCTCGGCATCCGGCCCGGCCCGGTGCTCGGCCGTGCCTACAAGCACCTGCTCGCGGTGCGGATGGACGAGGGGCCGGTCGGCAAGGACGTCGCGCGTGAGCGGCTGCTCACCTGGTGGGCCGAGCAGCCCGAGTCGCAGGGCTGAGCCGGTCGGCGCCAGTAGGGGAGCGCTCCCCATGGGTCTGCCCGGCCGGCGCGGTTAGGCTCGAACGTCCGCGTCCGTCGCCCCCAGGGAGCTCGTCCATGCCCGTCCTCGTCTTCCCCGGACCCGCGGCACCGTCGCCGCCGTCGGTCACCGTCGAGGTGCCCGACGGCTGGGACTGCGTGCCTGCCGGGTCCGACCTGCTGCGGGCGCGCGGCACCGGCGCGGGGGACGAGGCGGTGGAGGTCGCCGTGCGCAGCCACACCGGCCCGGTCGGGTACGCCGCGAGCGACCTGGTCGACGCGCTCGCCGACGGCGTGAACCGCCCGGGAACCGAGGTGGAGCCGTCGTTCGTCGTCGAGATCGGCGGGCGCGAGTGGGTGGCGCGCAACATCTCGTGGGACGAGAGCACCGGCCCGGTCGTCGAGGTGCACCTCGCCGCGGCCGTCGACGGTTCCGCGGACGTCAGCCGGCTGGTCGTCGCCACCGGCCGGGTGCGCGGTGCCACTCTGGATGCCGACTACGACGTGCTCCAGTCGGTGCTCGAGACCCTCGTGGTCGGGGACGCCGGGTGAGCGCCGGCGAGCACCGGGTGCTGCACGGCAGCACGCTGCGGGTGCGCTCGGGGTCGGCCACGGACGTCGGGAGGGTGCGTGACCACAACGAGGACTCCCTGATCGCCGACGGGATGGTGTTCGCCGTCGCCGACGGGATGGGTGGCCACGCGGCCGGTGAGGTGGCGAGCCGGATCGCCGTCGAGGCGCTGGCCACCCTGGTCGAGCACCCGCCGGCCAGCACCGAGGAGCTGGCGGAGGTGCTGCGCGAGGCGAACCGCGGCATCCTGCAGTCGCAGGAGGACAGCCCGGAGCAGCGGGGGATGGGCACCACCGTCGCCGGGCTCACCGTCGTCGACGCCGGTGGCCGCGAGCACTGGGTCGTGTTCAACATCGGCGACTCGCGGGTCTACCGGCTGGCCGACAACCGGATGAGCCTGGTCACCCGCGACCACTCCGAGGTGCGCGAGCTGATGGATGCCGGCCTGATCGACGCCGACGAGGCGGCGCGGCACCCGATGCGCAACGTCATCACCCGCTCGCTCGGCTCGGACCCCGCACCGTCCCCGGACGTGTGGGTGCTGCCGCCGACGCCCGGTGAGCGCTTCGTCGTGTGCAGCGACGGCCTGTCCAACGAGCTCGACGACCGCGAGATCATGCTCGTCGCCCGCAAGTACGCCGACCCGCAGATCGCCGCCGACCAGCTGGTCGCCGCCGCGGTGCGGGCCGGGGGGCGCGACAACGTCTCGGTGGTCGTGGTGGCCGTCGGCTCGGGCGACGACGACGGCGACGACGGCGACGCGGACACGGCGCCGCGCACCGGGCTGCTGGACAGCTGAGCTCGTCGCGTCGCTGCTCTCCCGGGCGAACTGGTGCCCAAGTACGCTGACCCGGGGTCCCGGCGCCACCGACCTGGGCGGCGCCTCCCCTCGTCCCCGCCCGTCGACGCGCCCGAGGAGTCGCCCGTGAGCACCGTGCGCACCGTCGTGCAGCCAGGGTGGCTCGCGGTCACCGGGCCCGAGGTCGACGCCGTCGTCGAGGCGACCGACCGGCACGTGGAGTCGCTCGAGGCGGCGGCGGCCGACGGCCTGGTGGCGCTGCTCGAGGCCCTGACGGCGCACGGGTTGTCGGCCGCACCCGACCTCGTCGCGTGCGCCCCGACCCCGACCGGGTTCAGGGTGGTCGTGCGCGGCGCCGCGGCCGTGGTGCTTCCCGACGGCACCCGAGTGGAGGCGCAGGGCCGGATGCCGTGGCTCGACTTCGACCTCGACGTGGACGTCGCCGAGGACGGCGAGCTGGTGCTCGAGGCGCCCGAACCGGAGCTGCCCCGGGGCTGGCGCCGCCCGGCCCGCCTGAGCCGGGCAGCCGAGGACCCGGCCGAGGCCGAACCGGAGCGTGAGCGCGAGCCGGAGGCAGAGCCCGTGCCGGAGGCGGAGCCCGTGCCGGAGGCCGAGCGCGAGTCGGAGGCCGAGCGCGAGTCGCAGGATGCGGTGGTGGCCGCCGTGCCGCACCCCGACCTGACCCTGCCGCCCCCGGACGAGGCCGTCGGCCTACCGCCGGTCGCCCGCGTACCCCCCGCGCCGGCACCACGCAGCGCGCTGATCGACGCCGTGCCGTGGCGCCGGGCCGACCGTGTACAGGCCCCGTCGGCCGACGACGCGACCCCGTCGGCCGACGACGCGACCCGGTCGGCTGACGACGCGACCCCGTCCGCACCGCCGGTGCCCGTACCGACCCCGACCGAGCTGCTCCCGGTGGTCGAGCACCCCACCCCCGACGTCACGACGCACCGCGTCACCCTGCCCCGCACCGACGACGACCTCGACCGTCCCGTCGTCCTGGCCGTGCTCTGCCCGGCCGGGCACCCGTCGCCGCCGCACGCCGGCACATGCCGCACCTGCGGGCGCGAGATCCCGCCGCAGCAGCCGTTCCCCACGCCGCGCCCGTCGCTCGGGGTGCTGCGGATCTCGAGCGGGGGCAGCGTGCCGCTCGACCGCGGCGTGCTGCTCGGCCGGGCGCCACGGGTCAACGAGGAGCTGCCCGCCAACCAGCGCCCGCACCTGCTGCGGGTCGGCGGCCCCGACCGCGACATCTCCCGCAACCACGCCGAGATCCTGCTCGAGGGCTGGCACGTGCTGGTGCGCGACCTCGGCTCCACCAACGGCACCACGGTGACCCTGCCCGGGCAGGAGCCGGTGCGGTTGCGGCCGACCGAGGACCAGGGCATCGAACCCGGCACCGTGGTCACCCTCGCCGACGAGGTCGTGCTGACCTACGAGGTCCAGGAGTGAGCGCAGCCGACGCGCCCCGGATCCCCGGGCTCGACGTCGTGCGCCCGCTCGGGTCCGGGGGCTACGCCGACGTCTACCTCTACGAGCAGCAGCAGCCGCGGATGCCGGTGGCCGTCAAGGTGCTCAAGCGCGAGGGGCTGACCGCCGCCATCCGCCGGCAGTTCGTCGACGAGGCCAACACCATGGCGCAGCTCGCCGACCACCCCTACATCGTGCAGGTCTTCCGCTCCGAGCAGACCGCCGACGGCGGGGCCTACCTCGTCATGAAGTACTACCCGCCGCCGAACCTCGCGGTGCGCTCGCGGGCCGAGCGGATGAGCGTCGAGGAGGTGCTGCGCACCGGCATCCAGCTCGCCAGCGCCGTCGAGACCGCGCACCGGGCCGGCATCATCCACCGCGACATCAAGCCGGCGAACGTGCTGGTCAGCCAGTACGGCCAGCCGGGGCTGACCGACTTCGGCATCGCCGGGCGGGGCGGTCACGCCGAGGACGTCGACGAGGACGTCGGCGTCTCGGTGCCGTGGTCGCCGCCCGAGGTGCTCTACGGCCAGTCCAACGGCGACGCACGCAGCGACGTCTACTCCCTCGCCGCCACCCTGTGGCACCTGCTCGTGGGCCGCTCACCGTTCGAGCAGCCCGGCGGCGACAACTCGGCCTACGCGCTGATGCCGCGGATCCGGGCGGTGCCGGTGCCGCCGACCGGCCGCGCCGACGTGCCCGTCTCGCTCGAGCGGCTGCTCGGCCACGCGATGGCCAAGGACCCCGGGTCGCGCCCGCAGACGGCGCTCGAGCTGGCTCGCGGCCTGCAGGCGGTCGAGCAGGAGCAGCGCCTGCCGCGCACCCCGGTGGTCGTGCTCGACGAGCAGGGCCGCACGGCGCTCGCCGAGGGCTCGGTGGTGCGCCCCGAGCTCGACCGCGACCGCACCAGCGTCCGTACCCCCGCCTCGCTCGCCGCACCCGAGCCCGCGCGCACGCCGTCGCCCGGCGAGGCCGACGACCTCGACGACGGGCCGCCGACCATCAGCGGCGGTCTGATCCTCGCCGTGGTGGGGGTGCTCGTCGTCGGCCTGGTGGGCGCCCTGGTGTGGGCGCTCGGCCGCGACGACTCCTCGTCGCCCACGCCGACCGCGGCGGTCCGCTCGCAGACCGCCGCGCCGACCCGGGCGATCGACTACCCCGAGCAGCCGGCGATCGATGCGCGCCCGGGAGCGGGCAGCGTGACCTTCACGTGGAACTACGTCGGCGTCGAGGAGGGCGACTTCTTCCGGATGCGGGTCGCCGACAGCGAGGCGGCCGTCGTCGACCAGCGCGTCACCACCGTGCAGGGCCGGCCGCGACACACCGTCAAGGCACGCTCCGGTGCGCTGGTCTGTGCGCAGGTCGGCGTGTCACGCGAGTCGGGTGTCGCCGGCCCGCTCTCCGCCATCCGCTGCCAGACCGCCGGCTGACCGGCATCCACAGGTACCAGGGAGGACAGACACATGGGAGCCACCGTCGAGTTCTGCGGCGAGGAGTTCGTGGCGGCCGCTGACCGCCC
This sequence comes from uncultured Actinomycetota bacterium, assembly GCA_963695175.1. GTDB lineage: Bacteria > Actinomycetota > Actinomycetes > Actinomycetales > Dermatophilaceae > Fodinibacter. Next base: position 340,202 of record CAVOGG010000004.1, on the reverse strand, counting down.
GCTGACGATCGGCCGGGTCGCGGACGTCGAGATCGACGACAACCCGTACCTGCACCGGGTCTTCCTGCAGCTGCACCGCGAGCACGACCTGTGGTGGCTCTCGAACGTCGGCTCGACCCTCACCGCCACAGTGGCCGACAAGAAGGGGCTGTTCCAGGCCTGGCTGTCACCCGGCGCGCGCATCCCGCTGGCGCTCGAGGCGTTCACGGTGTGGTTCACCGCCGGACCCACGACCTACGACTTCGACATCGTGCTCACCGACACCCCGTTCGTGTCGGTGGAGACCGCCGCCGAGCTGGAGGCCGAGGACGTCGGGGCGGAGACCACGGTCGGCCGGGTGTCGATGACGCCCGACCAGAAGCTGCTCGTGGTCGCGCTGTGCGAGGGCTTCCTGCGCAGCTCGTACGCCGGGGCCGGCCAGATCCCGTCGTCGGCGGCGGCCGCCGAGCGGCTCGGCTGGACGGTCACCAAGTTCAACCGCAAGCTCGACAACGTCTGCCAGAAGCTGGCGGATGCCGGCACCCGCGGCCTGCACGGCGGGCCCGGCAAGCTCGCGAGCGGTCGCAAGGCGCGCCTCGTCGAGCACGCCCTGTCGACCCGGATGGTCACCGAGAGCGACCTGGCCCTCCTCGACTAGCGGCGGGGGGCGTCCGCTCCCCGGACGGGCAGTGCTCCCCATCGTTCGCGTCAGCTCGCGCAGTTAGGCTGGCCCCCCGGTCAGGGAGATGACCGGCAGGTCACGCGCCCCGCACCGGGGCGCGGTCGTGTGTCGTGGAGGGTGTCGTGGCAGGTCGGGGACCGGTGGGGCGAGGGGCCGTCGGCCGCGCGCGCCGGCGCACCGCGAGCACCCTGGCCGTCGTGCTGGTCGCCTCCGGCCTGGGGTACGTCGCGGTCGCCAGCCAGGGCTCGACCGTGCACGAGGCCGCCCTGAACGACTCCGGTGTCTGGGTCAGCTCCGACACCCAGGCCAAGTTCGCCCGCGCCAACGTGCCGATCGGCCAGCTCGACACCGGGGTGGCCACCAACGTCGCCGCCGGCAGCGGGCTCGACGTGCTGCAGGACGGCGCGGCCGTCGTCGGGGTCGGCACCGGCGCGGGGCAGCTGTTCCCGATCGACCCCCGCACCTCCACCGCGGGCGACCCCGCGGCCACCCTGGCCACCGAGGCCCCGAAGCCCGGCACCTTCACGGCGAGCCCGGTCGACCTGCGCGGCGGCACCATCGCGCTGCTCGACCGCGAGAGCGGCAAGATCTGGGCGCAGCGGGTCGACCCCCGTTCCGGCGTCACGGGGCTCGCCGGACTGTCGGCGTCGGCCAAGCCCGTCGCGACGATCGGCAAGGCCGGTGCGATCGCGGTTGACGGGTCCGGCACCATCCACGCGGTCTCCGGCGCCGACGGCAAGGTCACCTCGCTGCCGGTGCTCGGCGCCAAGTTCGGCCCTCCGACCGTCACGCCGACCGAGCTCCGCTCCGAGCACCCCGACCTCACCGCGGTCGGAACCACCTGGGTGGCCTACGACAGCGCGAAGGACCGCGTCTACACGGCATCCGACCCCGAGGGGTTCGACGCCCAGGTGACCACCCCCGGCGGGCCCCGCTACGCCGCCCTGCAGCAGCCCGGCCCGGCCGCCGACACGGTGGCCGTCGCCGGCCCCGAGCGGGCGGTGCTGGTTCCGCTCGACGGTGGCCTCTCCCCGGGTGGGGTCTCCGTGCAGGAGCGGGTCGACCGGGTGCCCGGCGGAACCCTGGTCACCCGACCGGTCGTGCTCGGCGGCTGCCTGCACGCGGCGTGGGCCGAGGCGGGCCGGGTCTTCTACGGCGCCAACTGCGGGCGCGCCGGCGACGAGCCCACCGCCACCCTGCCGGCCGAGGGTTCGCAGGAGACCCGCGACGGCGTGGCCTTCCGGGTCAACCGGGGCCTGGTCGTGCTCAACGACCTCGACAACGGCGGCGTCTGGGACCTCGACGACAAGCCGACCAAGATCGACAACTGGGACGCCCTGGTGCCCCCGACCCGCACCGACGACAAGAACACCAAGAAGGACGAGAACCTCGTCGACGAGGCCAGCCTCGACCAGCCGCCGAAGGCCGAGCCCGACGAGCTCGCCGTGCGGCCCGGCCGAACCAGCAAGCTGCACGTGCTCGACAACGACACCGACGTCGCGGGCTCGGTGCTCTCGATCGACCAGGCCGACGTCACCCGCCCGACCATGCAGGGCGTCGCGGCCACCGTCTCCGGCGACGGCCAGGCCATCGACGTCGCCGTGCCGGAGAAGACCGCCGGCTCGTCGTTCACCTTCAGCTACCGGGTCAACAACGGCAAGGTCAAGGGCAAGGGCGAGGCCAGGGTGACCGTGCGGGTCGTCGCCGACTCGGTCAACGGGCCGCCCAACCTGCGCCGGGGCGGCGCCAAGCTGGCCGAGGCGCCCTACCCGGTGATCGCCGGCAAGCGCCTCTCGGTGCCGGTGCTCGCCGACTGGCGCGACCCCGAGAGCGACATCCTCGCCGCGCGCGCCGCGACCGAGGGCGGGGTCGTCGACGGCCAGGGCCGCATCACCCTGCTCGCCCCGCAGAAGGTCGGCAAGCAGCAGATCCCCTACACGGTCACCGACGGGCGCGGCGGCACGACCGAGGGCACCGTGGCCGCCCAGGTCATCGGCACCAGCGACAGCAAGTTCGTCGCCCCGCGCACCCAGCCGGATGCCGTGCGCGGCGTCGTCGGCAAGCCCCTCCAGATCGAGCCGCTCGGCAACGACGTCGCCGGAGCCGACCCGGGTGAGCCGGATGCCGTGCTGCGGCTGCGCTCGGAGGTGCGCCCGGTCGGCCCGCTCGACGTCGACACCGACCTGTCCACCGGGCAGGTCACCGTCACCGGCAGCGCGCCCGGCACCTACGAGCTCACCTACTCGGCGCAGACCGGCGCCGGGGCGGCGCCGGGCCGGGTGCGGGTCGACCTCGTCGCGCCCCCCGAAGGTGCTCCGCCGGTCGCGGTGCCCGACACCGCCACCCTGCACGACCAGAGCCCGGTCATGGTCGACGCGCTCGCGAACGACTACTCGCCGAGCGGCGACGTGCTCGTGACGGCCGCGGTGTCGACCGACGGCGGCGACAGCTGGCTGCAACCGTCGATCTACCAGGGCCGCTGGGTGCGCATCGAGGCCAGGGACCCTGCGACCCTCGGGGCGGCCGGCCAGGGTCGGCGCGGTGTCGTGAAGTACACGGTGAGCGACGGCACCCAGCGCACCACCGGCGAGGTCGACGTGCTGCAGCAGGGCCCGCTCGACGACTCCGTGCCGCTCGTGCAGGACGACACGGCGACCGTGCGCGAGGGCGACACCGTTTCCGTACCGGTGCTCGACAACGACACGATGGCCGACGGCATCCCGCTGCAGGTCGACCCGGGCAGCGTCAAGGTGGTCAGCAAGGGCGACGCCCAGCGGGCTTTCGCCTCCGGCAACGTCATCCGCTACGTACCCGAGGCGCGCGGGTTGCGCGCCGAGCGGTTCGTCACCATCGAGTACGCCGCCTTCGCCGACGGGATGAAGGACCGCGCCCAGACCGCGCGGGTGCGGGTCGCGGTCGTCCCGCTTCCGTCGGCGCAACGGGTGAACCAGTCACCGGTGGCGCGCAGCTTCACGGCCACGGTCACCGCGGGCGACCCGCTGACGATGACCGTCCCGACCTTCGGGGTCGACCCCGACGGCGACAGCGTCTCGGTCACCGGCATCGTCGGCGCCGACGGCGGTGCGGTCGACCTCACCCGCGGCCGGGTGGTCGCCATCGGCCCGTCGACGATCCGGTACGAGGCGTTCCCGCTGGCGGCCGGCACCGAGGTGATCAGCTACGAGGTCCGCGACCGGTTCGGGGCGACCAGCAGGGCGTTCGTGCGGGTGGGGGTCGTGGCCCCCGGCGACCCGCAGCCTCCGGTGGCCGTGGCCGACGAGGTGTTCGCGGCGCCCGGCAAGACGGTCACGGTCAAGCCCCTGCAGAACGACCTGATCGCCCGCGGCGACGTGGTCGACGTCGACGTCGAGTCGCTCAACGACGCGGCCACCCGTCGCCAGTGGACCCTCGACGACGACAACACGGTCACCACCACGGTGCCTGCGGACACCTCGCGGCTGCACGAGCTCGTCTACGGCATCAGCGACGGGCTGTTCGACCCCTCGCGCGCGTCGATCCTGGTCCGCCCGGTCAAGGGCTACGTCAACGCCCCGGTCGCCCGCGACGACGTCGCCCAGCCCAAGCCGGGCGAGACCTCGACGGTCGTCGACGCGCTCGCCAACGACACCGACATCGACTCCGACCCGGCGACGCTGACGATCGTCGAGGTGCTCGACCCCACGGCGACGATCGAGAACGGCCGGGTGCGGGTGAAGGTCCTCGACCACCCGTATGCCGTGCCGTACGTCATCGAGGACGAGGACGGCGCCCGGGCGATGGCCCTGATCCAGGTGCCGACCGGAGCCAACGGCCAGCCCTTCGTGGCGGCCGGGTCGCTGATCGAGATGGACCCCGACGCCACCCGCACGGTGGCCCTGAACGACTACGTGAAGTCGCCGCGCAGCCGGGTGGTGTCGGTGACCACCGCCGCCACCGTGAGCGCCGCCCCGGCCGAGAAGCTCGCGGTCTCGCTCGTCGACAACCGCACCCTGACCCTGACCTCGTCAGGCGGGTACGTCGGGCCGGCCGCCGTGATGCTCGAGGTCACCGACCAGGACGCCGTCGACCAGAAGGACTTCGGCACGGCCTACGTCTCGATCCCCGTGCAGGTCGGGCCGAAGGTGCCGCTGTTGCGCTGCCCGGGCACCGAGGTCACCGTGCTCGCGGGCGGGCTCGACCGGGTCATCGACATCCCCACCTACTGCCACGCCTGGCTGCCGGTCGGCATGACCTTCGACGCCGTGCAGTTCCAGACCGGCTGGCAGACCGAGCCCGACGCCACCCTCGCCAGCGACGGCCCCGGCGGGCGTCGGCTGACGTTGCACGCGGATGCCGGTGCCCGCTCCTCCCACGGCAAGCTCGCCGTGCGCACCGAGGGCCTGGCCCAGCCGGTGACGATCGGGGTGAACGTGGTCGGCGCGGACGGCGCGGACGACGCCACGGCGACCGCCCCACTGCCACCGCCCCGGCTGCGGCCCATCTCGGTCAGCGGCCTGAAGGAGGGCCAGTCGCGCACCCTCGACGTCAGGGGGTACCTCGACTCGCCCCTCGCGGCGCCGGAGTGCTCGATCACCGCCGCGTCCGTCGAGCAGGGCAGCGGGCTCACCGTGAGCCGGTCCGGGTGCCGGCTGACCCTGGCCGTCGGCACCCAACCCTCGCCCACGGCATCCGTCGCGATCGAGGTGACCGACGGCCCCGGCCGACGTGCGAGCGGCCGGGTGACGGTGACCATGCTCGGCAACCCGTCCTCGCCGCGCCAGGTGCGCGCCGTCGCCGACCGCGACGCCGGCGGCCAGGCCCGGGTGTCGTGGCTGCCCCCGACCTACGACGGCGGGTCGGCGGTGTCGGGGTACACGGTCACCCACACGGGCGGGTCGTCGGGCACGACGACGTGCACGGCATCCCCGTGCACGATCACCGGGCTGACCAACGGCAAGGACTACACGTTCACCGTCGTCGCCGTGAACGGAGTGGGCCAGAGCCCCCCGAGCACGGCGAGCAACACCGTGCGCCCCGACACGCTGCCGCGCGCGGTCACCGGCGTGCGCATGGTGACGCGGGGCGACGGCAGCCTGACCATCGCGTGGGACACCCCCGCGAACGAGGGCAGCGCGCTGCGCAAGTACGTCGTGCGGCTGTCGTCGTCGACCGGGCAGAGCCGCACCGTCGACGTCGCGGCGTCGTCGCGACAGGCCACCGTCACAGGTCTGGACAACGAGGCCGAGCAGTCGGTGCAGGTGCAGGCGTGGAACGAGCTCGGCGCCGGGCCGTTCGGGCCGTCGGTGACGATGCAGTCGGCCGGCACGCCTCCCGCGCTGCCGGCGCCGTCGATCGCTGCGAGCGGCCCCGGCCCGGCGGCCGACTCGGCGACCCTGACGGTCGCGTGGGAGCAGGGCCGGCCGAACGGCCCGCCGATCACCGGGTACACGCTCTACCGCTCGGTCGACGGCGGTGCGTGGGGCCAGGTCGCCAGGACCTCACCCGACGTGCGCACGGCGCGCGACGTCATCCCCTATGACGGGCGTTCGTACCGGTACGTCGCGACGGTCACCAACGGCGCCGACCTCGAGGGGCCGCAGGCCAACCCGTCGTCGTTCACGTCGAACGGCATCCCGTCGACCCCGTCGGTCAGCGCCACCACCCCGGCGAGCAACCGGCAGATCCAGCTCACCGTCAACGTCGGGCAGCCGCGGGCGGCGGGCTTCACGGCCATCCGCTGGTCCGGCGGCGGCGCGTCCGGCACGCAGGCCTGCGGCTGCGCGCCGGGCTCGCAGGTGGTCTTCTCGGTCGGCCCGTTCGACACCAGCCCGACGAAGAACTACACGATCACGGTGTGGACGGTGAACTCGGGTGGCGGTGAGTCGAACCGGGTCAGCGACTCGGCGACCCCCTTCGGGGACACGTTGACCCCGACCGGGTTCAACGGCAGCCGCAGCGGCGCCACCGGTGCCACCTGGTCGTGGAACCTGCCGGAGAACGGGCGCAACGTCGACCAGGTCGAGCTCGACGGCGCCGTCAACGGCACCTTCGGGGGCACCAAGACCTCGCAGGCCATCGACCGGGGGCCCGGCACCTACCAGCTCCGCGTCCGGGCGCACTCCGCCGCCGGCTGGTCGTCCTGGACGGGGTTCCAGTCCGTCACCGTCCCCCCGCCGGACCCGCGCGTCTTCAACGTCCGCAAGGGCCCGAACCGGGTGGACCCCAACGGCGTCGGGTCGTGCACCTTCTCGCCGGGCTGCCCCGAGATCAACTTCGACATCTCGGACTTCCCGCCGAACCAGACGTTCACGGTCGAGTGCCAGAGCGCCCGGGCGGGCAGCCGCACCTCCGCGAGCCCGTTGCGGACGGACGCGTCGGGCAACGGGTACTCGTGGGTCGGGCGGTGCCTGTTCGCCAACGGGACGGGGCCGGTCACGGTGGTCGTCCACAACGGCAACGCCTCGGGCTCGGGGAGCGCCCCATGGTGACCTGCGCGGGGCGCAGCCCTGCCCGAACCACCCCTCTCACCCCGCCGAGCCGCCGAGCCGCAACGAAACCGGCACGTCCGACGTACCCGGCGAACCCGACGAAAGGCACGCTCGCATGACCGTCACCACCGACCAGTCCGCCTGGTTCTCCCAGACGTTCTCGGCCATGGTCGCCAACTGCGACAAGGCGGTGCTCGGCAAGGAGCACGTCATCCGGCTGGCCCTGACCTGCATGCTCTCCGAGGGGCACCTGCTGCTCGAGGACTTCCCGGGCACCGGCAAGACCCAGCTCGCCCGGGCGATCTCGAGCACCGTTCAGGGCACCAACTCGCGCATCCAGTTCACCCCCGACCTGCTGCCGAGCGACGTCACCGGCGTCACGATCTACGACCCGGGCACCAAGGAGTTCGAGTTCCACCGCGGCCCGATCTTCGCGACGATCGTGCTCGCCGACGAGATCAACCGCGCCTCGCCGAAGACCCAGTCGGCGCTGCTCGAGGTGATGGAGGAGCAGAAGATCACCGTCGACGGCGTGCGGCACGAGGTGGGCGAGCCGTTCATGGTCATCGCCACCCAGAACCCGATCGAGCAGGCCGGCACCTACCGGCTGCCCGAGGCCCAGCTCGACCGCTTCCTGATGAAGACCTCGCTCGGCTACCCCGACCACGACGCCACGGTGCGGGTGCTGCGCGACGCCAAGACCCGTGACCGCACCAAGGGCCTGCAACCGGTGGTCACCTCGCGGGTGGTCATCGACATGGCCGAGCTCGCCGACGAGGTGCACGTCGACGACGCGATCCTCGACTACGTGTCGCGCCTGGCCGAGGAGACCCGTCGGCACGTCAGCATCCGGCTCGGGCTGTCGGTGCGCGGGTGCCTGGCGTTCGTGCGGTGCGCGAAGACCTGGGCGATCAGCCAGGGCCGCGACCACGTGGTGCCCGACGACATCAAGATGCTCGCGCAGCCGGTGCTCAACCACCGCCTGCTCGTCACCGCCGAGGCCCAGTTCGCCGGGATCACCGTCGAGCAGGTCATCACCCAGATCCTCGCCGAGGTGGCACCACCCACGGAGCGCCTCGCGTCATGACCGACCACCTCGACGACGTCGGGTCGACGACGCGCCGCTCGGCCGTCGCGCCCGCGGCAGCCCCGTCGTCCCCGGCCGACGACGGCGCCACCGTCACCCGTGCGTCGTTGCGCGCAGGCTCCGGGCCGGATGCCGGTGCCGCGCCTGCCCGCCAGGCTCGCGTCGAGCGCGGCCGCCGGTCGTCGCCGAGACGGCGCATCGCCTGGCCGGTGCTGCGACGGCGCGACACGGCATCCGAGCGGCGAGCGCTGCCGGGCGAGACGCGCACCCGCACGACCACGCTGCCGCGCGTTCAGGTGCCGACCGCACTCACCCACACCGGGGCGCGGATCCTGGTGCTCACCGGCAGCCGGATCCGGCCGATCGCCGAGTCGACCCGGCCGGTGTGGCACCCGGTGCTCGAGGTGCTGCGCTGGGTCTCGCCGCTCGGCTGGACCGTGCTCGGGGTCGGGCTGGTCTCGTGGTGGCTCACCGCCCGCTACGCCTGGGTCGAGCTGGCGATGGTCGCCGTGGCGTGCCTGGTGCTGGTGCTGGCCTGCCTCGCGCTCGCGGTCGGGCGGGCGAGGGTGCGCATCCGGGTCGACGTCGAGCCCACCCGGGTGACCGTGGGTGACCCGGCGACCGGGCGGATCGAGGTCACCAACACCTCCCGCCGCGGGCTCCTGCCCCTGCTCGTCGAGCTGCCGGTCGGCGACACCGCGGCCCGGTTCGCGCTGCCGTCGCTCGGAGCCGGGCGTGCCCACGAGGAGCTGTTCGTCGTGCCGACCCGCCGCCGCGGCGTGGTGCCGGTGGGGCCGGCCACCACGGTGCACGGCGACCCCCTCGGGCTGGTGCGGCGCACCGTGGCGTGGACCGAGCGCACCGAGCTGTTCGTGCACCCGTTCACCGTCTCGCTCGAGAGCCTCGGCGCCGGCCTGCTGCGCGACCTCGAGGGCGAGGTGACGCCCGACCTGTCGATGTCGGACCTCGCGTTCCACGCCCTGCGCGAGTACCAGCCCGGTGACGACCGCCGCTACGTGCACTGGCGCTCGTCGGCCAAGCACGGTCGGCTGCTCGTGCGGCAGTTCCTCGACACCCGCCGCTCCCACCTCGCCGTGGTCGTCGACACCAGCCCCGAGGTGTACGCCGGGGGCGCGGATGACGTCGAGCTCGCCATCTCGTGCGCGGCGTCGCTCGCGCTGCGCTCGATCCTCGACGAGCAGGACACCACCGTCGTGGTCAACGGGCAGCAGGCCTCGCGCACCACCGCCCCCCTGACCCTGGACGCCATGTCCCGTGCCGAGGTCGGCCCGGTCGACGTGTTCGGCTCGGCGGGGGAGGCTGCGGCCCTGGCCCCGGACGCGAGCGTCGCGGTGCTCGTCACGGGTGGGCGACGGCCCTTCATCCAGCTGCAGCGCACCCTGGGCCAGTTCGAGCCCGAGGTCATCAAGGTGGTCATCGTCGTCGACGACCAGCAGCAGGTCGGGGTGCACCGGGTCGGCGACCTGGTGCTGCTGCACGTGCGCGAGCTCACCGACCTGCGCCGGGTGCTGTTCTCGGGAGCCCTGGCATGAGCGGCTGGCCACCTCCGGGCGAGGGCGGGGGAGCCCCCGAGGCGCCCGGGTTCGCCACCGCCCTGCGCGGTGGCGTGCCGCGGCGGGCGCGGCGCCCGCGCGACGCCGACCGGCCCGGCCGCTGGAGACGGCTGGTTCCGACCCGCGACGCCCTGGTCGACGCGGCCTTCGCCGCCGCGCTGGTCACCATCGCCCTGGTCGGGTTGCGCACCGGGTTCCTCGGTCCGCAGTGGATGGTGGCCGCGGGGGTGGGGCTGGCCCTGGGACTGGTGATCGGCTACCTCGCGGGGGTCTACGAGTGGCTGGCGGTGACGACGCTGGTCGTCCTCGTGGCGGTCTACTTCCTGCTCGGCGGCCCGGTCGCGGTGCGCACCCACCTCGTCGGTGGGGTGCTCCCCACCGGGCAGACCTTCACCGACCTCGCGACCTGGGCGGTCCTGGGCTGGAAGCGGTGGCTCACCCTGCTGCCGCCCGTCGACGCCCGCGGCCCGGTGCTCGCGCTGCCCTGGCTGGCGGGTCTGCTCGGCGGCGCGGTCACCCTGGGTGTCGCCCGGCGCTGGAGCAACGTGCCGCTGACCGCCGTCGCGCCCCTGGTGCTGCTCGCCGGCTCGATCGGGCTCGGCACCTCGGAGCCGGCCGCGAAGCTGGTGCAGGGCATCGGTTTCGCCGTCGTGCTCGTCGGCTGGCTCGTCGTGCGCGCCCATCGCTCGCGGCCACCGGTGCAGAACGGCGCGGGGAGCCGGGCCCGTTTCGCGACCGGCGCCGTGCTCATCGCCCTCGCGGTCGGTGCCGGGGTGCTGGCGGGGCCGCTGCTCCCCGGCACGAACGCCGACGACCGGCGCGAGGTCGTGCGCACCGCGCTCGTGCCACCCCTGGACGTCTCACAGTTCCCCAGCCCGTTGCCCGGCTTCCGGCGCTACACCGAGCCGAACACCGCGGCGCTCTACGACGAGGTCGTGCTCAAGGTGACCGGGCTCCCGACCGGGGCGCTCCTGCGGTTCGCCACCCTCGACGACTACGACGGCCTGGTCTGGGGCGCGGCCGACCGCAGCACCGACGGCGTGCCGTTCCAGCAGGTCGGCTCCCGCATCGCCCCGCGCGGCGACGGCACCCCGGTCGACGTCACGGTCGACGTCGTCGACGGCGGGTACTCCGGGTACTGGCTGCCGACGGTCGGCGCGCCCACCCGCATCGAGTTCGACGGCCCGCGTTCCGAGGAGCTCGCCTCCGAGCTCTGGCTCAACACCGACACCGACACCGCGGTCGTGCCGGCCCGGCTGCTCGGCGGCGAGCGCTACCGGATGAGCGCGCTGCTGCCCCCGGCACCGGCCGCCGAGCTGCCCGAGGACCTCGACGTCGCGAGCGGCGGGTCGTCGTCGCAGGACCTCGACCTGCTCGACGCCCGCCTCGACTCGTGGACCAGCCGGGTCGACGGCGCGTGGGGCAAGCTGCGGGCCGTCGCCGGCCAGATGCGCACCGAGGGCACCTACACCGACGGCGGCACCCCCAACAGCTTCGAGAAGGTCTACCTCCCGGGGCACGCGACGGCCAGGCTCGCCCGGTTCGTCAACTCCACCAAGCTGGCCGGCAACGACGAGCAGTACGCCGCCACCCTGGCGCTGGCCGGGCAGCGGCTCGGCATCCCGTCGCGGGTCGTCATGGGGGCCGAGCCCGAGCCGAGCGGGGAGGTCCGCGGTCGCGACGTGCACGCCTGGGTCGAGGTGCAGCTCGACGACGGGTCGTGGTTCCCGATGCGGCCCAGCACCTTCGTGCCGAGCCGCGACAAGACCCCGAGCGAGCAGCAGCTGAAGTCCGAGGAGCAGAAGGTCGGCGCCCAGGTGCCCCCACCGGCGGGGGTCAACCCGCCCTCGGTGCTCCAGGGGCCCGACCAGGCGCAGAACGCCACCGACATCGCCAAGCGCAAGAAGTCGCCGTTCGACGTGGGCGCCTGGCCGTGGTGGCTGAAGCTGCTCGTGCTGGGCATCGTGCTGCCGTTGCTGTTGCTGGCCGGGTACCTGCTGCTGGTGCGCTGGCTCAAGGCTCGCCGCCGGATGCGGCACGCGAGCACCGGCGCCGTACCGGCCCGGGCGGCGTGGGTCTGGCGAGACCTGGCCGCGCAGGCCCGCTCGCTCGGGGTCCGCGTGCCCCGCCGGGCCACCCGGCGGGAGCAGGCCGTGATCATCGACGCGGCGCTCGCGGCCGTCGCCACGTGTGCCGGATGCCGCGCCCGCGCCCTCCGCGTCAGCCCTCGCCACGTCGTCGGATGCCGCGCCCGCGCCCCCCGCGTCGACCGTGGCCGCGGCCGTGGACGCCGTGGTCTTCGGCACCGGCGACGGCGACCCGGAGGCCGTCCTCGCCCTGCACGCCGACGCCGAGGCCGTGGTGGCACGGCTGCGTGCCGGCACGTCCCGCTGGATCCGCTGGCGCTGCGACGCCGATCCCCGCCCGCTGTTCGCCCACACCGAACGTCCGGGAGGCCAGCGCTCGGCGGGCTGGCGGCACCGGCGCGCGCCCGGCATCCGCCGTCGTGGCGACGCCGACCCCACTCCCGCGTAGCACTCGGGATCTACGAGCAGCCAGCGTCCGGGCAGGTGGCTCGAGTGCGGAAACGGTCGCCCTGGCAACCACTTGCGCACTCGAGGCGAGGAGCGACAGCGAAGCGGGCGGCATCCGGATCGCTCCGGATGCCGCCCGCTCACGGTGAGGGGTCAGAGCGCGGTCAGCGCTCCTCCTCCCCGCGGATGAAGGCCTCGAGCTTGGCGCGACCGAGGTCGTCGGGGCGCTGCTCCGGCGGGGACTTCATCAGGTAGGAGGACGCCGACAGCAGGGCGCCGCCGATGCCGCGGTCCTTGGCGATCTTCGCCGCGCGGATGGCGTCGATGATGATGCCGGCCGAGTTCGGGCTGTCCCAGACCTCGAGCTTGTACTCGAGGTTGAGCGGCACGTCACCGAAGGCGCGACCCTCGAGGCGCACGTAGGCCCACTTGCGGTCGTCGAGCCACGCGACGTAGTCCGACGGGCCGATGTGCACGTTGCGGTCGTCGGTCTTGCCGGCGAGGGCGCCGGTGAGGTTCGAGGTGACCGACTGGGTCTTGGAGATCTTCTTGGACTCCAGGCGCTCGCGCTCGAGCATGTTCTTGAAGTCCATGTTGCCGCCGACGTTGAGCTGGTAGGTGCGGTCGAGCTGCACCCCGCGGTCCTCGAACAGCTTCGCCATGACGCGGTGCGTGATGGTGGCGCCGACCTGGCTCTTGATGTCGTCGCCGATGACCGGCACGCCGGCCTCCTCGAACTTCGCGGCCCACTCGGGGTCGGACGCGATGAACACCGGCAGGGCGTTGACGAAGGCGACGCCCGCGTCGATCGCGCACTGGGCGTAGAACTTGTCGGCGTTCTCCGAGCCCACCGGCAGGTAGGACACGAGGACGTCGACCTTCGCGTCGCGCAGCGCAGCGACGACGTCGACCGGCTCGGCGCCCGACTCGTCGATGGTCTGGCGGTAGTACTTGCCCAGGCCGTCGAGGGTGTGGCCGCGCTGCACGGTGATGCCCGTGGTGGGGACGTCGGCGATCTTGATCGTGTTGTTCTCGGAGGCGTTGATCGCCTCGGCGAGGTCCTTGCCGACCTTCTTGTCGTCGACGTCGAACGCCGCGACGAACTCCACGTCGCGGACGTGGTAGTCGCCGAACATGACGTGCATCAGGCCGGGGACGGTCTGGGACGGGTCGGCGTCCCGGTAGTAGTGCACGCCCTGGACGAGGGACGACGCACAGTTGCCGACGCCGACGACGGCGACGCGAATGGAACCCATGAGCTTCTCCTGGGAGGTCGGTGGTGATGGATGGACTGGACGGGTGGAACGGTTGGATGCCGGTGCGCCGGGGCGGCGCGACCGGTACCTACGGCTGGGGGCCGGGGTCGGTCGGGTGACGCCGCTCGGCGTCGATCAGCTCGCTGAGCCAGCGCACCTCGCGCTCGGTGGTCTCCTCGCCGTGGCGCTGCAGGGCCGAGGTGTAGGCGTCGATCCGCTCGCGGCCGCGGGCGGTGGCCTCGCGCACGCGCTCGAGGTCCTCCTGCACGCGCGATCGCCGGCCCTCGAGGATGCGCAGGCGCACGTCGCTCTCGGTGCGGGCGAAGAAGGCGAAGCGCACGTCGAAGCCGTCGTCGTCCCAGGCCGAGGCGTCGGTGCGGGCGACGAGGTCGGCGAAGTGCTCCTTGCCGCCGGCGGTGAGCTCGTAGACGACGCGGGGGCGCTTGCTGCCCGGCGCGACCGGGTCGGTGGCCTGCGCGATCAGGCCGCGATCGAGCAGACCCTTCAGCGCGGGGTAGAGGGTGCCGTAGGACAGGGCGCGAAAGGGGCCGAGCGCGGTGTTGAGCCTGCGGCGCAGGTCGTAGCCGTGCGTCGGACCCTCGTGCAGCAGGCCGAGCACGGCGAACTCGAGCAGGCGGGCGCGACGTGTGACCAAGGCGACCTCCTGCGGTGGGAACGGACCTGACATACGTGGCGTTTGTCAGGACGGCGACGCTAACACAGATATATCGGCGCGATACATCGAGGATGCCGTCGCAGCGGCCGGTCCCGGTGCACGGGATTCAGGTTTCTCCAAGGAAGACCGCCATACTGGCGGTTGGGCTTGTGCGCTTTTGCCCCTTCGCACGCCCGCTCGACTGCCCCCCACCCCCGTCCCTGAAAGCACCATGAGCCAACGCAATCCCCGCACCCGGGCCGAGGCCAAACAGGCCCAGGCCACCCCTTCGCCCTCGGTCCGCTCCGGCGGCTCCCGAGGGTCCGGCGGGAGCCGTTCCGCGGCATCCCCCGGCCGCTCGCGCGGCAAGAAGTGGGGGCTGCGTGCCCTGTGGACCGTGCTCGCGCTGGGAGTGCTCGCACTGGTCGCCGTCGGCGTCGCGTACGCGCGCACCGACATCCCGGACGCCAACGAGCTCGCGACGGCCCAGGCCTCGATCGTCTACTACTCCGACGGCAAGACCGAGATGGCGCGGCTCTCCGACGCCGAGGGGAACCGCGAGTCGGTGCCCCTGTCCAAGGTGCCCGACCACATGCAGAAGGCGATGCTCGCCGCCGAGGACCAGGACTTCTACCAGAACAGCGGCATCTCCCCGACCGGCATCGCCCGGGCGGTCCTGGTGGCGGTCAAGGGCGGTCAGGCGACGCAGGGCGGCTCGACGATCACCCAGCAGTACGTCAAGAACTACTTCCTCACGGCCGACCGCACGCTGTCGCGCAAGGCCCGCGAGATCCTCATCTCGCTCAAGATCGACAAGCAGCAGTCCAAGGACCAGATCCTCGAGAACTACCTCAACACGATCTACTACGGGCGCGGCGCCTACGGCATCCAGACGGCGTCGAAGGCCTACTTCAACAAGGACGTCTCGAAGCTGACCCCCGCCGAGAGCGCCTTCCTCGCCGCGGTCATCCGCGGCCCCTCGCTGTACGACCCGGCGCTGGGCGACAAGCAGGAGGCCAACGCCAAAGAGCGTTCGGGCTACATCCTCGACGCCATGGTGAAGAAGGGCTGGCTCACCCAGGCCGAGCGTGCCGCCGCGACGTTCCCGAAGTTCAACCCGTACAAGGCGCGCACCCAGAGCGGCCCGACCGGCTACCTCACCCAGATGGTCAAGAACGAGGTCGTCCTGAAGTACAAGATCCCGCAGTCCGAGCTCGACCGCGGTGGCTACCGGATCGTCTCGACGATCGACAAGCCCAAGCAGGACGACATGGTCAAGGCGGTCAGGGACGAGCGCCCCGAGAAGACCCCGACGGTGCACGTCGGCATGGCCTCGATCAAGCCGGGCGACGGCGCCATCGTCGCCCTGTACGGCGGCGAGGACTACATGAAGCGCCAGCAGAACGCCGCGACCCAGGACAAGATGCAGGCCGGGTCGACGTTCAAGATCTTCACGCTCATCGCCGCGCTCCAGTCCGGTGACTACAGCCTGAACTCCCGGCTCAGCGGCGCCAGCCCCCAGTACTTCAAGGAGTTCGCCGACCCCAGCGCTCCCACCGCCAGCGGCCGCCGCGGCCGGGTGAAGAACTTCGGCAACGAGCAGTTCGGCCAGATCGACCTGCGCACGGCCACCGGTCACTCGGTCAACACCGTCTACGCCCAGCTCAACATCGGCGCGACCCCGGAGAAGTCGAGCAAGGCGGCCAAGGACGCCGGCGTGCGCAGCAAGCTGGAGCCGAACATGGCCAACGTGCTCGGCACCGACTACGTCACCGTGCTCGACATGGCGACGGCCTACGCAACGATCGCCGCCGAGGGCGTGCGGGCGAACCCGTACATCGTCAAGGAGATCCGTTTCCAGGACAAGAGCGTGCCGACCATCAAGGCCAAGGTCGTCAAGCAGCAGGTCTTCGACAAGGACCTGATGTCCGACGTCATCGACGCCATGACCTACCCGGTCGAAGGCGGCACCGCGCGGTACGTTGGGCAGAACCTCGGCCGCCCGGCCGCCGGCAAGACCGGCACCTCCGAGAGCTTCCGCTCGGCGTGGTTCAACGGCTACGTGCCCCAGCTGCAGGCGGCCGTGGGCCTCTACCGCAGCGGAAAGGGCGGCAAGGAGCTGCCGATGGAGAACCTGCCCAACGCGGGCAACATCACCGGTGGCACCTACCCCGCGCGGATCTGGACCGCCTACATGAAGGCTGCGCTGAAGGGCACCAAGGTCGTCCCGTTCCCGGAGCCGGCCGGCATCAACAAGAACGCCGACCCGCCCAAGCCCACGACGACGGCGCCGCCGACGACGGCCACGAGTGCTCCGCCGACCACGACCTCCGCGCCGCCGACCACGACCTCCGCGCCGCCCACCCCGACCCAGGGGCCCCCGTCGCCGAAGCCGTCGAAGACCAAGCCGAACGGCGGCCCGCCGACCCCGTCGCCGTCGGTCACCCTGTCGCCGCTGGTGCCACCGCAGCCCAACGGCTGACCGGCGCTCGGCGCTAGGGTTCCCCGCGTGGACGACGTGCGAGACCCGGTGCTGCCACCGGCGCTGACCACGTCGATCGGCGGTCCTCGCGGACGTCGGCTGCGCGTGGTCGAGCGGGGGCCGCTGGCCCGGCTCGCGCCGGTGGTGCTGCTGCTGGCCCTGCCGCTGTCGGTTGCGGCGCTGCGCCAGGCCGGCTGCCTCGCGAACGGGTGGCGCGGCCAGTTCCCGGTGTGGCGGCAGTGTGCGGCCCCTGCGGTGCAGGCGCTGCCGACCGGCGACCTCCCGGACGGCCTGTCCGCCTACCTCGGTGGTGGGCTGCGAGTCGCCGAGCCGGTGCTGTCGGCGGTGGCCACCACCGTGCTGACCGCGGTCGCACCGGGGGTCGGCTCGGCCCAGCAACGTTGGTTCCTCGTCCTCTGGGTGCTCGTGTCGGCCGCCGTGCTCGCGGGCCTCGTCGTCGCCGTCGGCACCGTGCGACGGCACCCTGCCGCCGACCCGGTGGCCCTTGCGCTGTCCCCCGTGCTGGCGCTCACCCTCTACCGCTCGACCGACCTGCTGCCCCTGGCGCTCGCGGTCGTCGCGCTCTGGGCGTGGAGCCGCGACCGGGAGCGCCTCGCCGGCGTGCTGGGCGGGCTGGCCCTGCTCGCCGGGCCGCTGTCGGCGGTCGTGCTGCTGGCGATGCTGCTGCTCCCGGGGAGTGGGGGAACCGACGCCCGGCGCCGACTGCTGGTCACCACGGCCGTCACCGTCGCCGTGGTCGCCGTGCCGGTCGCCCTCGTGGATGCCGGTGCGCTCACCGGCCCGTGGAGCGCGTGGCGACAGGTGGGCGCCGGCACCGGGTCGGCCTGGTACCTGTTCACGATGGCCGGTTACCCGATCGGCGCGGGCCACGTCGCGGTGATCGCCGGGCTCGGCCTGCTGCTGAGCGTGGCGATGGTGGTGCTCGCAGCTCGCGGCCGGCCGCGGCCGGTGGTGGGCGCCGTCGCGCTCATCGGGCTGTGCGTCGCGCTCTGCACCGCCGCGTCGTTCCAGCCGTGGGCGGCGCTCTGGCTGGTGCCGTTCGTCGCACTGGCCGGCATCCGTTGGCGTGACCACCTGGTCTGGGCCGGTGCCGAGGCGGTGCACGCGGTCGCGATGTACGGGTACCTCGACTACCTCGTCGACCCGGCGCACGGGCTGCCCCCCGGGTGGTACGCCGCGGCGCTGCTGCTGCGGCTGGCCGCGGTGGCGTGGCTCGCCCGTCAGGCGTGGGTGGGCGCGAGTTGGGGGGATGCCGCCCCGGCCGGTACCCTGTGGAAGTTGCCCTCAGTGCGCCCTGTGGAAAACCCCACGGGCGATGTCGGCAGCAATGCATACCCTCCTGTCACGGAGAGACCGTGACCGCCACAGACCAAAGGAGGCGGGTTAACGCATGCGTCAGTACGAACTCATGGTCATCCTCGACCCGGAGCTCGACGACCGGACGGTTCAGCCGTCGCTGGAGCGGTTCCTCAAGGTCGTGACCACCGATGGTGGGTCCGTCGACAACGTCGACATCTGGGGCCGCCGTCGTCTGGCCTACGAGATCAAGAAGAAGTCCGAGGGCATCTACGCCGTCGTCAACTTCACCTCCGAGCCGGCCACGGCCAAGGAGCTGGACCGCCAGCTCGGCCTCAACGAGTCGGTCATGCGGACCAAGCTCATGCGCCCCGGCGCCTGAGTCGAGTCCACACCGCACACCTCGGAACGGGAAAAGAAGGAGCCACCTGTACCCATGGCAGGCGAGACCACCATCACCATCGTCGGCAACCTGACCGCCGACCCCGAGCTCCGGTTCACCCCCTCGGGGGCCGCCGTCGCGAACTTCACCGTGGCATCCACGCCGCGCACGTTCGACCGGCAGTCCAACGAGTGGAAGGACGGGGAGACCCTCTTCATGCGCTGCTCGATCTGGCGTGACGCGGCCGAGAACATCGCCGAGTCGCTCCACCGTGGCACGCGGGTGATCGCGACGGGGCGGCTGAAGTCGCGCTCGTACGACACCAAGGAGGGCGAGAAGCGCACCGTCATCGAGCTCGACGTCGACGAGGTCGGCCCTTCGCTGCGCTACGCGTCCGCGAAGGTCACCAAGGCCGAGCGCGGCGGTTCCGGTGGTGGCTTCGGTGGCCAGGGGGGCGGCCAGCAGGCTGCCGACCCGTGGGCCACCGGTGGCTCCGCGCCGGCTCCCCAGCAGGGTGGTCAGGGCAACTGGGGTGGCCAGCAGGCCGCTCCCCAGCAGCCCGCCGCGCCGCAGGGTGGCCAGCAGGGTGGCTGGGGCCAGGCCCCCAGCTACGACGAGCCCCCCTTCTGATCCGACCGACCTTCGGGGCCACCGCACCACGGTGACGGAACACCCCCACACCAGAACGACACCATCCCTGGGAGACCAGGGCTCATCCGCCGGGACAGCTCCGGCAGAAGGAGAGCACCACGATGGCCAAGCCCGCCATTCGCAAGCCCAAGAAGAAGGCCAACCCGCTCAAGGCGGCCAAGGTCGAGAACATCGACTACAAGGACGCCGCCCTGCTGCGCAAGTTCATCTCCGACCGCGGCAAGATCCGCGCGCGTCGGGTCACCGGTGTGACCGTGCAGGAGCAGCGCCTCATCGCCAATGCCGTCAAGAACGCGCGCGAGATGGCCTTGCTGCCGTACTCGAGCTCGTCCCGCTGACCGGTTCGAGAAGGAGCCATAACGATGAAGGTCATCCTCACCCACGAGGTCACCGGCCTCGGCACCGCCGGTGACGTCGTCGACGTCAAGGACGGCTACGCCCGCAACTTCCTCTTCCGTCGCGGTCTCGCGACGGCGTGGACCAAGGGCGGCCAGAAGCAGGTCGACGCGATCGCCAAGGGCCGCGAGGTCCGCGAGGTGAAGTCCCTCGAGGAGGCGAAGTCCATCAAGGGCAACCTCGAGTCCAAGGCCGTCACGGTCACCGCGCACGCCGGCACCGGCGGCCGCCTCTTCGGCGCCGTCTCCACGGCCGACATCGCGGATGCCGTGAAGTCCGCGGGTGGTCCGTCGCTCGACAAGCGCAAGATCGAGGTCCCGACCCCGATCAAGACCACCGGCACGCACTCCGCGCTGGTGCGCCTCCACCCCGAGGTGCAGGCGACCGTCGAGCTCGACGTCGTCGCCGGCTGACACCAGCCACCCGCCGCGCCACGCGCGGCACCGCACGAGGCCCCCGGACCGTCACGGTCCGGGGGCCTCGTCGCGTCGGTCCGCATTCACCCAACTGCGGCAGGATCGCCGGCCCACGTGCGCGCTCACCAGCCATGTCGGTGGGCCGACATACCGTGGGCCGCATGGCCGGCACCGCAGCGAGACGCAGCACCCGCACGAGCGCGACGTTCCGTTGCTCCGAGTGCGGGTGGCAGGCCGTGAAGTGGGTCGGTCGGTGCGGCGAGTGCCAGGCGTGGGGGAGCGTGTCCGAGGTCGGCGCGGTCACCGTGCGCACCACGGCCGCGACGGCGGTCGAGCGGCCCGCCGTCCCGATCGGTGAGGTCGACGCCCGTCGGGCGGTCGCCCGCCCGACCGGGGTGCCGGAGTTCGACCGGGTGCTCGGCGGCGGCATCGTGCCCGGCGCCGTCGTGCTCGTGGCGGGCGAGCCCGGCATCGGCAAGTCCACCCTGCTGCTCGACGTCGCGGCCCGGGCCGCCCGCTCGGGCGAGCACGGCGAGCGACGGGTGCTGTACGTCAGTGGCGAGGAGTCCGCCGCGCAGGTGCGCACCCGCGCCGAGCGCATCGAGGCGATGGCCCGCACCCTGTACCTCGCCAGCGAGACCGACCTGGCGACCGTGCTGGGCCAGATCGACGCGCTCGAGCCCGAGCTGGTCATCGTCGACTCGGTGCAGACGATCAGCAGCGCCGAGGTCGAGGGCTCGGCCGGCAACGTCAGCCAGGTCCGCGAGGTGGCCGCGTCGCTCATCCAGGTCGCCAAGGCGCGCGGCATCGCCGTGCTGCTCGTCGGGCACGTCACCAAGGACGGCTCGATCGCCGGGCCGCGGGTGCTCGAGCACCTCGTCGACGTCGTCGTGCAGTTCGAGGGCGACCGCCACTCGCGGCTGCGGCTGGTGCGGGCCGTCAAGAACCGCTACGGGCCCACCGACGAGGTCGGCTGCTTCGACCTGTCCGACATCGGCATCACCGGGCTCACCGACCCCAGCGGGCTCTTCCTGTCCGGGCGCACCACCGAGGTCGCCGGCACCTGCGTCACGGTCACCCTCGAGGGCCGCCGCCCACTCGTCACCGAGGTGCAGGCCCTGGTCACGAAGTCCGCCCTGGCGACCCCGCGCCGGGCCACCTCCGGGCTCGACTCCGCCCGGGTGGCGATGATCCTCGCGGTGCTCGACAAGCGGGCCAACGCCCCGATCGGCGGCAGCGACGCCTACCTGTCCACCGTCGGCGGGGTGCGGCTCACCGAGCCGGCCGCCGACCTCGCGATCAGCCTGGCGCTGGCCGGCGCCATCACCGACCGACCGCTGCCGAACGGCACCATCGCGTTCGGCGAGGTCGGCCTGGCCGGCGAG
Source organism: uncultured Actinomycetota bacterium (assembly GCA_963695175.1). Lineage (GTDB taxonomy): Bacteria > Actinomycetota > Actinomycetes > Actinomycetales > Dermatophilaceae > Fodinibacter. The sequence goes on along the minus strand of CAVOGG010000004.1, from coordinate 318,939 downwards.
ATCCGTCCGGTCACCGGAGCCCACCGCCGGCTCGCCGAGGCATACCGCCTCGGCTTCACCCGAGCGGTGGTGCCCCCGGGGGTCGTCGGGGGCGGTCCGGTGCCCGCCGGCATCCGGGTGGTCGAGGCCGCCACGGTGGCCGAAGCGGTGACCCGCGGCCTGCTCCAGGCCGGCTGAGCCCGCCGCGGCCGGCTGAGCCCACCACGCTGCGAGAAGTCGCACCGCGGCCGGGCGGGGCGCCGGGTCGTCCCACCCGGATAGGATGCGCACACTGGCCGAGCACCACCCGGCCCGGGGACCCATCTGGACGGAGGCGACGTGCCCACGCAACAGAACGACGACGAGCTCGTGCGCGCCACCCTCGCCGCCGTCGCCCCGGGCACCGAGCTGCGCGACGGTCTCGAACGCATCCTGCGCGGCCGCACGGGTGCGCTCATCGTGCTGGGCAACGACAAGGTCGTCGAGACGGTCTCCACCGGTGGCTTCATGGTCGACATCGAGTTCTCGGCCACCCGCCTGCGCGAGCTCGCGAAGATGGACGGCGGCATCGTCTGCGACCGCGAGGTCACCCGCATCCTGCGCGCCGCCACCCAGCTCGTGCCCGACCCGCGCATCGAGACCAGCGAGTCCGGCACCCGGCACCGCACCGCCGAGCGGGTGGCCAAGCAGACCGGCTTCCCGGTCATCTCGGTGAGCCAGTCGATGCGGATCATCGCCCTGTACATCGCCGGCCGCCGGGTGGTGCTCGAGGACTCCAGCGCCATCCTGTCCCGCGCCAACCAGGCCCTGCAGACCCTCGAGCGCTACAAGTCGCGCCTCGACGAGGTCACCGGCACGCTCTCCGCGCTCGAGATCGAGGACCTCGTCACGGTGCGCGACGTCGCCAACGTGCTGCAGCGCCTGGAGATGGTGCGCCGGATCAAGGACGAGATCGCCGAGTACGTCGTGCAGCTCGGCACCGACGGCCGCCTGCTCAGCCTCCAGCTCGAGGAGCTCACCGGCGGCCTGTCCGACGACCTCGGTCTGGTCATCCGCGACTACCTGCCCGAGGCCAAGGCCGGCTACTCGCTCGAGGAGGCCATCGCCAACCTGGAGGCCATCGACTCCACCGAGCTGCTCGACCCGGCCGCGGGCGCCCGGGCGGTCGGCTTCACCATCGTCGGCGACTCGCTCGACTCGTCGGTGAGCCCGCTCGGCCACCGCCTGCTGTCGAAGGTGCCGCGCCTGCCCGGTGCCATCGTCGACCGGCTGGTCTCGCACTTCGGCAGCCTGCAGAAGCTGCTCGCCGCCAACATCGACGACCTGATGGACGTCGACGGCGTGGGCGAGGGCCGGGCCCGGCTCGTGCGCGAGGGTCTGTCGCGCCTGGCCGAGTCGAGCATCCTCGAGCGCTACGTCTGACCCGGCCCGCCGTGTCCTCCCTCCTGAGGGAACGGGTGCTCGACTGGTACGCCGGCAACGCCCGCTCCCTCCCGTGGCGCGACGCCTCGTGCTCGCCGTGGGGGGTGCTGGTGTCCGAGGTCATGTCGCACCAGACCCCGGTGGCGCGCGTCGAGCCGGTGTGGCGCGAGTGGATGCGGCGCTGGCCCACCCCGGCGCACCTGGCGGCCGAGCCGCCTGGTGAGGTCGTGCGCGCGTGGGGCCGGCTCGGGTACCCGCGGCGGGCGCTGCGGCTGCGCGAGGCAGCGGTGACCATCGTCGGGTCGCACGGTGGCACGGTGCCCGATGACGAGGACGCCCTGCGGGCGCTGCCGGGCGTGGGCGCCTACACCGCCGCGGCTGTCGCTGCCTTCGCGTTCGGACGACGCACCACCGTGGTCGACACCAACGTGCGACGGGTGCTCGTGCGGGCGGTGGAAGGTCGCGCCCACGCCGCGCCGGCCCTGACCGCGGCGGAGTCGGCGCTGGCGACCTCCCTCGTCCCCGACGACCCGGCCACCTCGGCGACCTGGAACGTCGCGGTGATGGAGCTGGGTGCGCTGGTCTGCCAGGCTCGGGCGCCCCGGTGTGACGACTGCCCGGTGCTCGACCTGTGCGCGTGGGTGGCCGCCGGCCGGCCGGCCCACGAGGGGCCGCCGCGCCGGGGGCAGGCCTGGCACGGCACCGACCGCCAGGTGCGCGGAGCCGTGCTCCAGCTGCTGCGCGACAGTCCCGGCCCGCTGCGCCGCGCCACGCTCGAGGCGGCCGGGCCGGACCCCGCCCAGGTCGACCGGTGCCTCGCCTCGCTCGTCGAGGACGGCCTGATCGAGCCGCACGGTCGCGGCGGCTACCGCCTCCCGCACTGACCGCGGCGGCTCGGTCCGTGGAAAGGCAGTGGGCGGGGGTGCCCTGTCGCGCCACACTGGTCGCCATGACCACCACCGCACGTCCCGCGGCGACGGCCGAGCCGGCTGCGACGCACCGCACGCCTGAGGAGCTGCAGGCCTTCCTGCCGCAGCTGCTCGCGGCCCCGCGCGACGTGGGCACCCTCGAGCTCGTCGTGCGCCGGCCCGCGCCGGGCGAGCGGGAGGTGCTCGACGAGGGCGAGCTCGACCTGGCCGAGGGGCTGGTCGGCGACACCTGGGCGCAGCGGGGCAGCAGCCGCACCCCGGACGGCGGCCCGCACCCCGAGATGCAGCTCAACGTGATGAGCGCCCGGATGGTCGCCTTCCTCGCCGGTGACCCGCGGCGCCGTGCGCTGGCCGGCGACCAGCTGTACCTCGACCTGGACCTCTCGCAGGAGAACCTGCCGGCCGGTACCCGCCTGACCATCGGTGACCCGACCGAGCGCGGCGCCGTCATCGAGGTGACCGAGCCGCCGCACACCGGGTGCGCGAAGTTCATCGAGCGGTTCGGGGCCGAGGCGATGCGGTTCGTCAACGGCAAGGTCGGCCGGCCGATGCGGCTGCGTGGCCTCAACGCTCGCGTGGTCGTGGCCGGTCGCGTGCGGCCGGGTGACCTCGTGCAGGTCACCCGCCCCTGACACCGAGGCGCCGCGCGGCCACGTGGTTGCGAGTTCCCGCACCCCAACGGGCACAGGACGGGCTGACGCGGCCCGGCCCACCGGCATACAGTGCTCGCCAACGAGCCACGAGCGGTGGCGGCGGTGAGCACGGAGGACCAGTGGTGGGGGAACGAACGCGGCGGCGAGGGAGCTGGGCGGTCGCGCTCGCGGTTTCGGCGGTGCTCGTCGGGCAACCGGCCCTGGCCGACGACGGGCTGGCGACCGGCGGCCGCAGCCGCTACGTGCTCGACCCGAAGTCGACGACCGTCGACGCGACCGTGACGGTAGACCTGCGCAACACCTCGCCCGACCGTGGCGGCTTCTCCTACTTCTACAACGGGTTCAGCGTGCCGGTGCCCGCGGGCGCTGAGAACGTGCGGGCGCACAGCGGTGGCTCGTCGCTCCCGGTGTCGTTGAAGGGCACCGAGGACCCGTCGACCAAGCTGGCGCAGATCTCCTTCCCCAACCTGAACTTCGGGCGCAGCCGCACCATCACGCTGACCTTCGAGGTGCCCGGTGAGAAGCCGCGCGCGAAGGACAGCACCCGGGTCGGCCCCGGTTACGCGAGCTTCGCCGTCTACGGTGTCGGCGACCCCGGGCGCAACCTCGTCGAGGTGGTGGCGCCGTCGTCGATGACCTTCGACTCCACGAGCGACGCGTTCACCAGCGTGGAGAAGGGCACACTGACCACGCACTCCTCGGATGCCGTCTCCCCCGGGGGCGGGTCGTGGGCGGTGGTGTCGCTGCGCGACCCCGCCCGCAAGGACGAGCGGGTGGTCGACGCCGCCGGGGTCTCGCTGCTGCTCGACGGCTTCCAGGACGACCCGAGGTGGAGCCGCTTCGTGGCGGGGCAGGTGACCCAGGGCATCCCCGCCCTGGAGAGGTTGGTCGGCGCCAAGTGGCCCGGTGGCCTCGAGCGCATCCGGGAGGATGCCTCCCCCTCGCTACGCGGGTACGACGGGTGGTTCGACCCCACCGACGACGAGATCGTCATCGGCGAACAGCTCGATGCCGACCTGATCTTCCACGAGCTGTCGCACGCCTGGGTGTCGGGAGAGCGCTTCGACCAGCGCTGGGTGTCCGAGGGGTTGGCCCAGGTGCTGGCCGAGCGGGCGGTCAAGGCCACCGGCGGCACGCCGCACGTGCACCCGAAGGTGTCGCGCGGCTCTTCGCAGGCCGTCGCCCTGAACGGGTGGGACGGCTCCGCCGGCTCGCGCTCCCAGGACGTCGACGCCTACGCCTACCCGGCGGCCTACGCGGTGACGTCGTCCCTCACCCGGGGCCTCGACGACGCCACGTTCTCCGCGGTGCTCGGTGCCGCCATCCGTGGCGAGCGGGCGTACGACCCCGCCGGAACCAAGGACGCCAACGGTGGGCGGACGGACTGGAAGCGGTGGCTCGACCTGCTCGAGACCCGCGGGGGCGTCAAGGACGGCGCCCAGGTCTTCCAGCGCTGGGTCGTCACCGACGAGCAGCGCGCCGCCCTGGCCCCGCGAGCCCAGGCGCGCGCGGACTACGCCGCGATCGACACGGCAGACGGGGCCTGGCTGCCCCCGGAGGGCCTGCGTGACGCCATGACCGACTGGGACTTCGAACGCGCCGCCGCAGTGCGCGAGAAGGTGGCCGGTCTCGGCGCCGCCGCGACGGCCGTGCAGGCTGCAGCCGACCGAGCCGGCGTCGAGGTGCCGGATGTCGTGCGGGCCTCCTACGAGCGAGCGGAGCAGGACGAGCAGTACAGCGCACTGGCCGCCTCGCTGCCGAAGGCAGCCACGGCGGTCACCGCGGTGGGGGCGGCGGAGGAGGCCGCGACGCAGGACCGCGACCCGGTGAGTGCACTCGGGGCCGCCCTGCTGGGCGTGCGGGACAAGGCCGCCGACGCGTCGGCGCTGCTCGACGAGGGCGACTACGCCGCGGCGACCTCAGAGGCCGACGAGGTGACGAGCCGGTCGGACCAGGCCCTGCTGGTCGGCCTGGTGCTCCCGGTGCTGCTGCTCCTCCTCCTCGCCGGCGCCGCGCTCTGGGCGCGGCGGGTCATGGCTGCCACCGGACGCCACCGGGCCGAGCGGAGTGCCACGCTCGCCGCGCTCGCAGCCACCCACCCGATCGCCGAGCCGGTCCCGACGGACCCGACGATCCCTCCGGCCCCTACGACGGTCGCGCCGGTCACGGCATCCGACGACCGCGGCTGAGGCCCTTGCGGCGGCTCAGAGGACCCGCAGCATCCGGGTGTTTCCGAGGGTGTTCGGCTTGACCCGCTCGAGGTCGAGGAACTCGGCGACGCCTTCGTCGTAGCTGCGCAGCAGCTCGGCGTAGACCTCGGGGTCGACGGCCTGGCCCTCGATCGGCGAGAAGCCGTGGCGGGTGAAGAACGCGATCTCGAAGGTGAGGCAGAACAGCCGGCTGAGCCCGAGCAGGCGGGCCCGATCCACGAGCCGCTCGAGCACGGCCGTGCCGACGCCGGTGCCGAGCACGGAGTCGTCGACGGCCAGGGTGCGCACCTCACCGAGGTCCTCCCACAGCACGTGCAGGGCGCCGCAGCCGACCACCCGACCGTCGACCTCGGCGACCACGAAGTCGGTGACCGACTCGTAGTAGGCAACGGCTTCCTTGTTGAGGAGCACGCGCCGCTCGGCCAGGGGCGCCACCAGCGAGCGGATCGCCCGGACGTCGGACGTGCGCGCGGGGCGGACGACGACGGCATCCGGGCTGGTGGGCTGCGTGGAGGGGTCGGTCGGCACGACAGGAGCGTATCCGCGGCAAGACCCGGGTGGCCGCGCCGGGTCGGCACCCGGGACGCTCCAGCGGTGACATGCGGGCGGGCATGGTCGCGGCCCGCCACCGCAGGGGTGGTGGCGGGCCGCTCACAATGGCTCAGGAGGCCCTTGCGTCATTCAGTGTGCGTCAGGGCATGTCGGGGTTGGGTAAAGCCCGGTTCAAAGTTTGGTCAGGCGTTCAGGGCGTGCGGCGACGGTTCGGCCCGCACCCGACCCGGGCACGACGAGGGGCCCCGACCGATGTGGTCGGGGCCCCTCGTCGAGGACGTCACGGCATCCGCGCCGGTCAGCCCTCCGCGGCCACGACGGGCACGTCGATGGAGCCGGAGTGCGGCGTCCCCTCGAAGGTGAACGTCGCCTCCTTGCCCTCGCCGGTGACGTCGACGGCGACGATCTCGCCGGCCCTCAGCTCGCCGAAGAGGATCTTCTCCGAGAGCACGTCCTCGATCTCGCGCTGGATGGTGCGACGCAGCGGTCGCGCACCGAGCACGGGGTCGTAGCCCTTGGTCGCCAGCAGGTTCTTGGCGGCCTCGGTGAGCTCCATGCCCATGTCCTTGTCCTTGAGCCGCTTGTCGAGCTTGGCGATCTCGAGGTCGACGATCTGGACGATCTCGGACTGGCTGAGCTGCGGGAAGACGATGGTGTCGTCGACCCGGTTGAGGAACTCGGGGCGGAAGTGCTGCTTGAGCTCGTCGATGACCTTGGCCTTCATCCGGTCGTAGTCCGAGCGGGTCTCCGGGCCGGCCGAGAAGCCGAGCGAGCCCTTGGAGATGTCCCGGGTGCCGAGGTTGGTCGTCATGATGATGACCGTGTTCTTGAAGTCGACCATCCGACCCTGCGAGTCGGTGAGCCGGCCGTCCTCGAGCACCTGCAGCAGCGAGTTGAAGATCTCCGGGTGGGCCTTCTCGACCTCGTCGAAGAGCACGACGCTGAACGGCTTGCGGCGCACCTTCTCGGTGAGCTGGCCGCCCTCCTCGTAGCCGACGTAGCCGGGGGGCGAGCCGAAGAGGCGCGAGACGGTGTGCTTCTCGCTGTACTCCGACATGTCGAGCTGGATCAGGCTGTCCTCGTCGCCGAAGAGGAACTCCGCGAGGGTCTTGGCCAGCTCGGTCTTACCCACACCGGTCGGGCCGGCGAAGATGAACGAGCCGCCGGGGCGCCGCGGGTCCTTCAGACCGGCGCGGGTGCGCCGGATGGCCTGGGAGAGCGCCTTGATGGCGTCGTCCATGCCGACGACCCGCTTGTGCAGCTCGTCCTCCATGTGGAGCAGGCGGCTGGACTCCTCCTCGGTCAGCTTGAACACGGGGATGCCGGTCGAGGCGGCGAGCACCTCGGCGATCAGCTCCTCGTCGACCTCGGCGATGACGTCCATGTCGCCGGACTTCCACTCGACCTCGCGCTTGGCCTTCTCGTTGCGCAGGTTCTTCTCGTCGTCGCGCAGCCGCGCGGCCTTCTCGAAGTCCTGCCCGTCGATCGCCGACTCCTTCTCGCGCACGACGGACGCGATGCGCTCGTCGAACTCGCGCAGGTCCGGCGGTGCGGTCATCCGGCGGATGCGCAGTCGCGCGCCCGCCTCGTCGATGAGGTCGATCGCCTTGTCCGGCAGGAAGCGGTCGTTGACGTAGCGGTCGGCCATGTTGGCCGCCGCGACGAGCGCGGCATCGGTGATCGAGACGCGGTGGTGCGCCTCGTAGCGGTCGCGCAGCCCCTTGAGGATCTCGATCGTGTGGGCCAGCGTGGGCTCGGCGACCTGGATCGGCTGGAAGCGGCGCTCGAGCGCGGCATCCTTCTCGATGTACTTGCGGTACTCGTCGAGGGTGGTCGCGCCGATGACCTGGAGCTCACCGCGGGCGAGCATCGGCTTGAGGATGGAGGCCGCGTCGATGGCGCCCTCGGCCGCACCGGCCCCGACGAGGGTGTGGATCTCGTCGATGAACAGCACGATGTCGCCGCGGGTGCGGATCTCCTTGAGCACCTTCTTCAGCCGCTCCTCGAAGTCACCGCGGTAGCGGCTGCCGGCGACGAGCGCGCCGAGGTCGAGGGTGTAGAGCTGCTTGTCCTTGAGGGTCTCGGGCACCTCGCCGCGCACGATGTCCTGGGCCAGGCCCTCGACGACGGCGGTCTTGCCGACGCCGGGCTCGCCGATGAGCACCGGGTTGTTCTTGGTGCGGCGGGACAGCACCTGCATGACCCGCTCGATCTCTTTCTCACGTCCGATGACCGGGTCGAGCTTGCCCTCCCTGGCCGCGGACGTGAGATTTCGGCCGAACTGGTCGAGCACCAGCGAGCCGGCGGGCGCGCCCTCGGCGGGGCCGCCCTGGGTGGCGCCGGAGCCCCCGGTGGAGCCCTCCTTGCCGCCCTGGTAGCCCGAGATGAGCTGGATGACCTGCTGGCGCACGCGCGACAGGTCGGCGCCGAGCTTGACGAGGACCTGGGCGGCGACGCCCTCGCCCTCGCGGATCAGCCCGAGCAGGATGTGCTCGGTGCCGATGTAGTTGTGGCCGAGCTGCAGCGCTTCGCGCAGGCTCAGCTCGAGGACCTTCTTGGCCCGCGGCGTGAACGGGATGTGACCGGTCGGGGCCTGCTGGCCCTGCCCGATGATCTCCTGCACCTGCTCGCGGACGGCCTCGAGCGAGATGCCGAGGCTCTCCAGGGCCTTGCTCGCGACGCCTTCGCCCTCGTGGATCAGGCCGAGCAGGATGTGCTCGGTGCCGATGTAGTTGTGGTTGAGACCCCGCGCCTCCTCCTGGGCAAGCACGACGACGCGGCGGGCGCGGTCGGTGAACCGTTCGAACATGGTGCTTCTCCTGACGTCGAGTCCCCTCGATGCTAGTCGCGCCGCCTGTGTGGGGGCCGCTCCTTGTCGCTGAGCGGTCACCCGTGGGCGGCGCGGTTACGTGGCATTCAACGCGGTGGTCGGGTCCGCGTGTTCCGCGTTCGCTCTCGGCATAGCGCCTTCGGGCCCGCTGCGGAGGCTCGGGGCGGATGCCGTCAGGCCGGCGGAGCGGCGTCGGCGGCGTCCGCGGCGTGGCCGCGATGGTGCAGCGAGCGCCGGCTGCGCGGCTCGGTCGCCCCGAGCAGCTCCTGGGTGGGGCGGGTGCGCCGGGCCCAGGCGCCGTAGCGCCGCGAGAGCGGATCGGCGCTCAGCCCGTGCGCCAGGACGCTGAGCAGCACGGTGAGGCAGATCGCCGAGATCACCCGGCTCAGGTTCTCGTCGATCTCGAGCCCCTCGGCCGCCAGCAGGGTGAAGACCACCGACGCCAGCCCGCGCGGCCCGAACCACCCGACGAAGGCGACGGTCTGCGGCCGCAGGCCGGTGCCCAGCAGCACCAGGGCCACCGGAACCATCCGCAGCAGGGTCAGGGCGAGCACCGCGAAGACCACCTCTGGCCACCCCACGTGCTCGACCAGCAGGGGCACCGCGATGAACCCGAAGGCGAGCCAGACCGCGAACCCGAGCGGGTCGGCCACGGCCTCGGTCAGGGCCAGCGAGGACTCCTCGTCCTCGAGCCAGCGCGCCGTTCCCGCGAACGCCGTGCCGGCGACGAAGGCCGCCACGAAGGCGTTCCCACCGGCCGCCTCCGCGCCGAAGTAGGCGATCAGGGGCAGCACCAGCACGCCGAGCGGGCGGGTGTGCCGTGAGCTGTAGCCGTGCTCGCGCGACCAGCCCAGCAGGATCCCGGCCCCGCCGCCGACGGCCCCTCCGACGACGGATGGCCACCGCCAGGTCGAGGAGCGCCGCGGCGATGCTCTCGGTGGGGGCGACGCCCTCCTCACCGGCCAGGGCGGCGATGGCGAACAGCACGAACGGGGTGCACAGCCCGTCGTTGAGCCCGCTCTCGACGTTGAGCATCCGCCGGACCCGCACCGGGACGACGGGGTTGAGCACGGTCGCGGCGCCGAGCCCGGCATCCGTGGGGGCCACGGAGGCCGCGAGGAGCAGCAGCATCAGCCCTGGCAGCCCCGGGAAGGTGACCCGGCCGAGCAGCCACCCGGCGGCGATGGTCAGGGGCAGCCCGACGAGCAGCAGCCGGGCCATCAGCCCGCGGTCGGCGGTGATCTGGCGGGGACGCACCTGCGCGGCGTCGTGGAAGAGGATGAGCGCCAGGGTCATCTCGGTGAGCAGGGTCAGGGCCTGCTGCGCGCGCTCGTCGAGCTCGGGCAGGCCGATCGAGAGCAGGGCGCCGGCGGCGACGAACGCCATCGGCGCGGTGACGTCGATGCGACCCAGCGCCCGGGCCGACGCCGCGAACGCGAGGACGAGCACGAAGAAGAGGACGACCGCACCGAGGGCCATGGCTGCACCCTGCCGTGAGGCGTCGCGGCGCCGCGACACCCTCGGCGGGTGACCGCCTCGAGGGTGAGTGGCGAGGTCAGCGGCGATTCAGTGGCGAAGTCCGGCGATTCAGTGGCGACAGTCAGCGGCGGCGCTGGCAGCGGCCGCACCAGAACAGGTTGCGACCGGCGACCAGACGGGTGCGCACCTTCGAGCCGCAGACGACGCACGGCATCCCGCCGCGCTTGTAGACGTACGACGAGCGCTCGGTGAGCCGGGGCACCTCGCCGCGGCCCAGCGCGGCCTCGACGTCGAGCACCTGCTCGTCGACGGTGACGATGCGGCCGGTGGCGACGCCCAGTGGCATCAGCCGCTCGAGGTCCCCCCAGATCAGGCGCCACGAGGCGCGCTTGAGCAGGCGGCCTTCGGTGAACGGCGACAGGCGGTGCCGGAAGAGCACCTCGGAGCGGTAGACGTTGCCGACCCCGGCGAGCACCGACTGGTCCATGAGCAGCTCGGCGATCGTGCGCGACGACTTCGTGATGCGGGCCCACGCGACGTCGGGGTCGGCGTCGGGGCGCAACGGGTCGGGGCCGAGGCGGTCGAGCACGCCGTCGACCTTCTCGGGGGTGGCCACCTCGCACAGGTTCGGGCCGCGCAGGTCGGCGACGTGCTGCTCGGTGCGCAGCCGCAGCCGCACCTGGCCGACGGCCGGCACCTCGGCGGTCCACTCGTGCTGGTCGACGGTGAAGCTGCCGATCAGGCCGAGGTGCACGTGCAGCCAGCGGTCGTCGGCGAACTCGACCAGGAGGTGCTTGCCGCGCGAGGTCGCGCGGATCAGCCGGTGGCCGTTGAGCTCGGCGGCACCCTCGTCGAACTTGCCCTGCGGGCTGGTGACCTCGGGGGTCGTGCCCGCGAACGCCTCGTGGAGGTCGCGGGCGAGGGCGAACAGCGTGTGGCCTTCGGGCATGCCGAGAGCGTATGCCGCCCCTGGCTCCGTCGAGAGTAGAGAACGCGCCACCGGCACGAACCGCCCTGCGGCGAGTTCTCTACCTTCGACCAGCAGAGCCCTCGCGCAGGATCCGCAGCGCCTTCGGGCCGAAGCCGTGGAGCGCGAGGAGGTCGGCGTCGGGGGCCGCATCCACGGCATCCCACGTCGTGAGGGCGGCGTTGGTCAACGCCCGGCGTGCGGGTGCGCCGATGGCGTGGACCTCGTTCGGGGGCACGTCGCGGTCGGGCGGCATCTACGGTCAGCTGGCCTTCTTCTCGGCGGCCTTCTTGGTCGTGGTCTTCTTCGCGGTGGTCTTCTTCGCCGCTGCCTTCTTCGTCACGCCCTTGGCGCCGGAGCCGCCGGAGCTGCTCTTGGCGGCAGCGGGCGCCTCGCCGCGCGACGCCTTGGCCTTCTCGACCGAGCGGGCCAGGGCCGCGAGCAGGTCGACGACCTCGCCGGACTCCTCGGGTTCGGCCGCGCTGACCCGAACCTCGCCACCCTCGACCTTGGCGCGCACGAGCTCCTTGACCGCGATCGCGTAGTCGTCCTCGTACTCGCTGGGCTCGTAGTCACCGGCCAGCTGGTCGATGAGCATCTTCGCCATGTCCATCTCCTGCTTGGTGGCGTGGTCGTCCTCGACCGCCGCGAAGTCCGCGCCGCGGATCTCGTCGGGCCACAGCATGGTCTGCATGACGATCACGCCGTCGCGCACCCGGAGCACGGCCATCGTCATCCGGGTGCGGATCGAGACCGTGCAGATCGCCATCCGCTTCTCCTTGACCAGCGCGTCGCGCAGCAGGATGTACGGCTTGGTCGCGGCCTTGTCGGGCTCGAGGTAGTAGGACTTGTCGAGCCACATCGGGTCGATCTGGTCGGCGGGCACGAACTTCGTCACGCCGATCTCCTTGGACGACTTGTTCGGCAGGTCGGCGAAGTCGTCGTCGGTGAGCACGACCATGTCGCCGTCCTCGGTCTCGTAGCCCTTGGCGATGTCGTCGTACGACACCTCCTCGCCGTCGATCGAGCAGGTGCGCTTGTACTTGATCCGGCCGCCGTCCTCGCGGTGCACCTGCCGGAACTGCACGTCATGGTTCTCGGTCGCGGAGTACAGCCGCACCGGCACGTTCACCAGGCCGAAGGAGACCGCGCCCTTCCAGATCGCCCGCATGGCCGTCCACCCTTTCGTATGCCGTGCGCCTCCTCGCGCTCGACGCAGAGTCCCAGCCTAGGCCGATGGGCGGCGCCCGGACAGGCTCGGGGCAGGGTGGTCCGGTGGGGTGGATGGCGGGTGCGGCTCAGAAAGGAGGCAGGTCGGGTGCCGGGGCACCAGCTCGGCGCCTGGCGAAGCCGGCCCGCAGGTCGGCCGCCGTGGTGCAGCGCCGGTGGGTGGGGTGGCTCCACGGGTCGTGTTCCGGGCGGTGGTGTGGGCGGTGCTCGAGGCGGATGGCGAGGTGCGACTCGAGTGCACTCCAGGTCGCGAGCTTCGCGTGGGCCGGATGTTCGGTGATGGGTCGGCCATCAACCTCGGTGATGGGTCGGCGATCAACCTCGGTGAGGTGTTGGCCATCGACCTCGGCGGGACAGGCGTCGGCCCTGCTGCGTGTGGTCGGGACATCGGTGGCGTGCCCGCTGTCGGCGTGGCACTCGTTGTCGCTCGGCTCTGACACGAGGACGAGCGACTCCAAGGCGTTCAACGGCGCGGTGGTGCGCACTCGACCGGTCGGGTCGGTCCATGTGGCCGTGCCGTCGGCGGCCAGTCGAAGTCGCCAGCCGGGTCGTTGCTTGATGCGGTGGTGTCGCCGGCAGAGTGACAGCAGGTTGCGGGCCGCGGTGCGGCCGATCGGCCAGGGACGCACGTGGTCGAGGTCGCAGAACCGGGCGGCCACCGAACAGCCGGGGAAGCGGCAGCGACCGTCGCGGCCGCGGACCAGCGCCGCGAGCTCGTCACCGGGGCGGTAGGCGTCGGTCGCGAGGTGGTCGCTCGGGTCGAGCCGTGCCCCGGTGACTGGGTCGCACGGTACGAACGGTGGGCGACTCTTCCTCGCGCCCGGGCGGGAACGAGCGGTGGTCTTCGGAAGGTGGTCGCGCAGCCAACCCCGGCGAACGAACAACGGCTCGGACGGCCGTGCCCCCTGCACCTCGACGAGGTCGTCGTCGTCGACCGCTCGTCTGGGCGAGGCCGGGCGCAGCGTGAGGGTGGGCTCGAGTGGCGGTGGTCAGCGTGCCGGAGTCGCCTCCAGCCGCCTTGTGCGGGTTGGCGGGAGCGGCGGCGGTCGGTGTCTGCGAGTCGGCGTCACTCGCCGCGTGGCGGCGGTCCGGGCCGGCGATGGTCAGCGTCCGCGAGTCGTCGACGTCCGCCGCCAGGAGCTGATCCGTGGCCCGGGCGCCAACGACCGCGTCGTCGACCGCCCGAGCGTCGTGCTCCGGGGTGGGACCGCGATGCTGCGCTGAGTGGCGACGTCCGGTCGGTGGTGATGTCGGCCGCGTCGATGTGACGACCACCGGTGTCGACGGGGACGGTCAGGAGGACCTGTACGTCGACGGTCGCGTTGCCGGTGACCAGGTCGGTGAGGGCCTTGCCGCGGGCCTGCTCGACGTTCGAGCAGGTGCCGGCGGCGACGAGGTCGTGGGCGAGGCGGTCGATCGCGGCCCACGCAGCAGCGGCGTCCTCGCTCGGGAAGGTGCCGTGCCACTCGTCGACGCCGGGCTCGGCCACCCACCGGCGCAGCCCGGTCGCGGCCCGGGCCCGCTTCGCGCGCTCACGGACCAGGTCGGGGGAGATGCGCCCCAGGAGCACTCGGGTGCGCCGCCGCAGCGTCGCGGCCTCATCACCGAGGTGGTCACCGAGTGCGGCCACGATCGCCTCGGCCACGTGTGCCGGAGCGACCTCGAGCTCGAACGCGATGACACCGGCCCGGTAGCCGTCGAGGTGCCCGGCCGCCATCGCCTCGTGCAGCCCGCTCAACCCGCTGGCCTGCGGGAGGTCGCGGTCGTCGGCCGGGACCGGCACCCGGCCCGTGGCCAGCCGGACCGCGGCCTCGACGCGGCGCTGCGCCTGCGGGTGCGAGGCCCCGATCACCGGTGCGAGAAGGTCGGCGGCGTCGAGGCTCACCCGGCCTGGCGCGTGCACCGTCTCGCCGAGGGTGCCGTCCTCACACCAGACGCTTTCGCGACGAGCGGCCTCGGCGATCGCTGTGTCCTGCACCGCCGTGAGGGTGTTGATCAGCGACTGACAGTCGCGGACGACGTCGAGCCACTCGTCGCGACCCCGCGCGCCCGGTTCGGCGAGCGCCGCGGCGAGCCGGCGCGCACCTGTCGACACCGTCACGTCGGGCCGACTCGACACTGGGCTGGAAGGGCTGGCAGCGGCGCCCGATGAGGCCTTGCTGCGCTGGTGCGATGTGACCACGTCTCCCCCTTCCCCGTGACTCGATTCTACTGCGGACAGCCGTATGGCACAAGTGTTCGAATCAGTGTGTTCGCTTGCAGCAGAATCGATTTGCGTATGTTGCCAGCAGCTGTGCGCGTGCCAGATGAGGTGTCCAGCCAACGACCCAAGGGGTGTCAGAGCGCACTCCAGGGGGTATCCACCCAAGCGCCAACGGAGGCAAACCGACTAGGTGATCGATGCGGTTTGGGCCTCTGTCGAACGGTGACCAGAGATCGCGGCGCACGCTGGAGCGGGCAGTGAGGTGAGGGCCTGTAACCCGCGTCAAGCGCGCAACCGGACTTGGCCGCCCAGGACGGGCGGGCTGCGTCCAGGCCGCTTGAACGGCGACCGCAGACCGACGCGAGCGTTGGGCGAAGCAGCGCGGCGACCACTCCGTCGAACCCCAGCGAGCACCCGACCCACGACACGCCCGCCCCCGCGACCGGCAGGATGTCTCCATGCGTCCCATGCTGGCCACCGTCGCCGACCGCGTGCCGACCGGCGCCGCGTGGGTGCACGAGGTCAAGTGGGACGGGATGCGGGTGCTCGTCGACGTGCGTGACGGCGTCGTCTCCGTGTGGTCGCGCAACGAGCGCGACGTGACCGCGGCCTACCCCGAGCTCGAGGAGATCGGCCGCGACTACGACGACATGCTGCTCGACGGCGAGGTCGTGGCCCTCGACGGCGGTCGCCCCAGCTTCCACGCCCTCACCGAGCGGATGCACGTCGCGGACCGACGTCGCGCCCAGCGCCTGGCAGCCACCCGCCCGGTGACCCTGATGGTCTTCGACCTGCTGCGCCTGTTCGGCTCCGACCTCACCGGCCAGCCGTGGTCGGCCCGCCGCGCACTGCTCGACCGCCTCGACCTCTCCGGGCGGAACTGGCAGGTGCCCGAGGTCTACGAGGACGGCCCGCAGCTGCTCGCGGCCACCAAGGAGCAGGGCCTCGAGGGCATCGTCAGCAAGCGCCGCACCGCCCCCTACGCCGTCGGCCGTCGCTCGTCGGACTGGCGCAAGACGGCGCACCGCGCCAGCCTGTCGGTCGTGGTGGGCGGCTGGCGACCGGAGGTCGGGTCGAACGGGCGGCTGGGCGCCGTGCTCGTGGGCCTCCCCGACGGCAGCGGGGGCTGGCGCTATGCCGGACGCGTCGGCTCGGGCCTGGCGGGCACCGCCGGCGAGGCCCTGGCCCTGCGGCTGCGGCCGCTCCGCCGCGACGAATCTCCCTTCGCCGACGAGGTGCCCACGATCGACGCGCAGGGCACCACCTGGGTCGAGCCGCGGATCGTCATCGAGGTGCGCACCCTCGAGCTCACCGGGCAGCACCGGCTTCGCCAGCCGGCCTACCTCGGGGTGCGCTCCGACCTGAACCCGGCCGACCTCGACGAGGTCGACGATGCCTGAGTACGTTCCCGAGGTGACCCGGGTCGAGGTGGCCGGGCGCAAGCTGCGCCTGACCAGCCTCGACAAGGTGATGTACCCGTCGACCGAGACCACCAAGGGCGAGGTGCTCGCCTACTACGCCCAGATCGCCCCGCTGATGCTGCCGCACGTGGCGAACCGGCCGGTGACCCGGGTGCGCTGGCCGCACGGCGTCGAGGACCAGATGTTCTTCGAGAAGAACCTCCCGTCGGGGGCGCCGAGCTGGCTGCCGCGCGCGCCGATCGACGACGTCACCTACCCGCTGATCACCGACCTCGCCGACCTGACCTACCTGGTCAACCTCAACAGCCTCGAGGTCCACGTGCCGCAGTGGACCGTCGACGACGAGGGCGGGCGGCGCAACCCCGACCGGCTCGTCATCGACCTCGACCCCGGTAAGCCGGCCGGCCTGCACGAGTGCGCGAAGGTGGCACTGCTGGTGCGCGACCGGCTGGCCGCCCTCGGTCTCGAGATGTTCCCGGTGACGTCGGGCAGCAAGGGGATGCAGCTCTACGCGGCGCTCGGCGGTGACCTCTCCAGCGACCAGGTGCGTGACCTCGCGATGCAGCTCGCGCAGGAGATGACCAAGAAGTACCCGGGCCTGGTGCTGTGGAAGATGACCAAGTCGCTACGGCCGGGCAAGGTCTTCCTCGACTGGAGCCAGAACGTCGCGGCCAAGACCACGATCAGCCCCTACTCGCTGCGCGGTCGCGAGCTGCCCTGCGTCGCGGCGCCGCGCACCTGGGACGAGGTCGAGCAAGGTGCCGAGGAGCCGGACACGTTGCGCCAGTTGATGTTCGACGAGGTGCTCGAGCGGGTCGAACGCGATGGCGACCTGATCGCCGACCTGCCCTGAGCCGCGCCTGCCGCGACCGTCGCCTCCCACAGGAACGCCACAGCGAGGGCCAAGGGCACACCGTCCACGCGAGGTGCACGGTGGATGCCGTCGACGTCGCCTACCGCTGGACCGACGACGGTCGAACCCTCGGGCACCCGGCGCACTCGACGCACCCGGGCAGGGCGTAGATCAGGCAGCACGACTCGCGCGGTGGCACCCCCGGCCGGAACAGCCCTGCCGCGGTCTCGGCCTCACGGCGGGCCGCCGACCACATGTCGTCGACCAGCGCCGCCCGGGTGTGCGGGCCGATCCGCACCTGCGCCGGGTAGGCGGCGGCGACGGGGTCGGCGACCGCCCGGTAGTCGCGCTCGGCACGCTCCATCCGCTCGGCGAGCGGGCCGGCATCCGGCTGCAGTGCGGTGAGCCGCACGCCTGACGGGACCAGTGCGGGTCCGAGGTCGAAGGTGAGCTGCGCCGAGGTCGGCCCGCCAGGGGCCGGCGCTCGCGGCGTGGGCGGCGGTGTGCGCCGGCACCTGGAGCAGCCACTGCAGCACGAACACGGCGGCGACCTGCGGCGGGGCGTCGAGGTCGTACCACCGGCCCTGCAGCACGGTCAGCTGCCGCTGCCAGGGCCCCGGGTCGGTGTCGAGGGTGTGTGTCAGGGCCGGCCCGCCGGCCGTGAAGGCCAGCCAGGCGTGCCGCCGGGACATCAGCGATGCGGCGCCCGCCAGGTCGGGGGGCGCCGCATCGGTGGGGTGCTCGGGGTTCAGCCGTGCGCCTTGTCATAAGCGGCCTGGACCTCGGCGGAGATCCGGCCGCGGTCGCTGACCTGGTGGCCGTGGTCGCGAGCCCACGCGCGGACGGCGCCGAGGTCGGCCTTGCGGCCGGAGCCCTTGGATGCCGGGCGGCCGGTCGACCGGCGACCGCCGGTGCGCTCGGCGTGACCGATCCAGACGGCGAGGTCGTCGCGCAGCTTCGCGGCGTTGTCCGAGGTCAGGTCGATCTCGTAGCTGACGCCGTCGAGTGAGAACGAGACGGTCTCGTCGGCGGGGGAGCTCTTGTCGATGTCGTCGACGAGGAGCACCTGGACCTTCTTTGCCATGGTTTTCCCTTCAGGGGTATTCGACCGGAATCCCGGGGCAGCGTCTCGATGCCGGAAAGGACATTAGCAGCGGCTTCACCGAAAGGTAAAGCAATGGTAAAGACGGGTATTGCTCGTCAGGTATTCGGAGGCGACTGCGGGCCGTCGGGCCGGCGCCGCTGCACGCCGTTCAGGCCGTCGGGATCCGTTGCCCGCGCGGCGGCGCGCTCCCTTTCGAGATCCTGTTCGGCCTCGAAACGACGCTGCGCGATGCGCTCGCGGCGGTCACCTTCGAGCATGCTCTTGACGATGAAGTAGAAAAGGATCGCGACCAAAATGGTCGGGAGAAGAGCTGCCAGGTAGGGCCACACGGCATCCATCGGTCAGGCCTCGGGCTTCAGGTGGGGGAAAAGAATGGTCTCGCGAATGTTCGCGCCGGTGAACAGCATGACCAGCCGGTCGATGCCCAGGCCCAGGCCACCCATCGGCGGGGCGCCGTACTCGAGCGCACGCAGGAAGTCCTCGTCGAGCTGCATCGCCTCGGGGTCGCCGCCGGCGGCACGCAGCGACTGGGCGGTGAGCACCTCGCGCTGCACCACCGGGTCGACGAGCTCGGAGAACCCCGTGCCGCGCTCGACCCCGGCGATGATCAGGTCCCAGGCCTCGATCAGGCCCTCCGTGTCGCGGTGCGGGCGGGCCAGTGGCTGGGCGATCGCGGGGTAGTCGCACAGGAAGGTGGGCTGGAGCAGCTGCGGCTCGACGATCTCGCCGAGCAGCTCGAGGAAGACCTTGTCCTTCTCCAGGGCCGGGTCGACCTCGACCCCGTGGCTGGCCGCGAGCCGCAGCAGGGTCTCCTTGGACGTCTCGAGGGTGACCTTCTCGCCGACGGCCTCGCTCACCGCGTCGTAGACCGGCAGCCAGCGCCACTCGCCACCGAGG
This sequence comes from uncultured Actinomycetota bacterium, assembly GCA_963695175.1. Lineage (GTDB taxonomy): Bacteria > Actinomycetota > Actinomycetes > Actinomycetales > Dermatophilaceae > Fodinibacter. The sequence continues at coordinate 300,209 of CAVOGG010000004.1, read as the reverse complement.
TCGACGGTGCCGGCGGGGGTCTCGACGACCCGTGAGCCGAGGGCGTCGGCCACGCCGAGGTAGAGGTCGCGGATGAGCGCCCCGATCGAGGTCTGGTCGCCCCACGCCTGGTAGGCCTCGAGCATCGTGAACTCGGGGGAGTGGGTGGCGTCGACGCCCTCGTTGCGGAAGATCCGGCCCATCTCGTAGACCCGGTCGACGCCGCCGACGACGGCCTTCTTGAGGTTCAGCTCGAGGGCGATGCGCAGCACCATGTCGTGGTCGAAGGCGTTCATGTGGGTGCGGAACGGGCGGGCCGCGGCGCCGCCGTGCACCAGCTGGATCACCGGCGTCTCGACCTCGACGTAGCCCTGGTCCTCGAGGGTCTGCCGGATGGCGCGCAGCGCGGTGGCCTTGGTGCGCACCATGTCGCGGGCCTCCTGGCGCACGACGAGGTCGGCGTAGCGCTGACGAACCCGGCTCTCCTCGGAGAGCTCCTTGTGCAGCACCGGCAGCGGGCGCAGCGCCTTGCTCGCCATCCCCCAGCGGCTGGCCATGACCGAGAGCTCACCGCGGCGCGAGGAGATGACCCGGCCCTCGACGTAGACGTGGTCGCCGAGGTCGACGTCGGTCTTCCACGCGGCCAGCGACTCCTCGCCCACCTCCGCGAGGCTGAGCATCACCTGCAGCCGGGTCCCGATGCCCTCCTGGAGGGTGGCGAAGGCGAGCTTGCCGGTGTTGCGGATGAAGACCACGCGGCCGGCCACGCCGACGACGTCCTGGGTCTCCTCGCCCTGCTCGAGGTGCCCCCACTGCTCACGGACCTGCTCGAGGGAGTGGGTGCGCGGGACCGATACCGGGTAGGGCGCGATGCCGGCCGCGAGGAGGCGGTCGCGCTTGTCGCGGCGGATCCGCAGCTGCTCGGGGAGGTCGGCCTCGGGGAGTGCGTCGGGGGGCGTCTCGGTCACGAGGGTCAAGCCTACGGTCACTGTGCTTTCGAGCCACCCGCCGCCCGGCAGTCCTCAGGCCGACATCGGACTGCTGATCCCCCACCGGTGGCCGAACGGGTCGACGAACCAGGCGTTGCGGTTCCCGTAGCCCTCGTAGACGCCACGGTCGTCGGGGGTGGCACCCTCACGCACGGCCGCGGCGAGGGTCCGGTCGACGTCGGGCACCGGCAGCATCAGGCTCACCGCCGCCCCGGGACCCGTCGGGGCGACGGCACCGTAGGAGGGCGCCTCGTCGGCCAGGTAGAAGACGCCGTCGGCGACCCTCAGTGCCGCGTGGCCGATCGAGCCGTCGTCGTTCTCGAAGGGTTCGCCCTCGACGACGGCTCCGAACACGGTGCCGTACCAGTCGATCGCGTCCCGCGCTCCGCGGACCGCCAGGTAGGGCACCGCAGCGGGTCGGGGGTGGTTGGTGTCGGTCATCGTTCTCGTCCCTCTCGGATGCCGTCGCGAGCCCGCCGAACGCCGGCGACCCGACGGCATCCCTCCCAGTTCTCCTCAGGGTAGGCAGGACGGTGTCTCACCGGGCGGTTAGCGTCTCGCCCATGGCGAGCGCGGCGCACCGGTGGACCGAGGGGCTGCCGGCTCGGCGGGTGCAGCAGGCCCGCGACGCCGAGCTGCCGGCACCCGACGTCTGGCCGCTCACCATCCCGGCGGTCGCGCAGGTGCTCGAGCGCGGGCTCGACCTGGCGCGGTGCACCGTGCTGGTCGGCGAGAACGGCTCGGGCAAGTCGACCCTCGTCGAGGCGCTCGCGATGGCCGCGGGCATGAACGCCGAGGGCGGGTCGACCGGGGCCACCCACCGCACCCACGCCAGCGAGTCGCCGCTGCACGAGTGGCTCACCGTGGTGCGCGACCCCGGGGCCTCGCGCTGGGGCTACTTCGTGCGGGCCGAGACGATGCACGGCCTGTTCACCTGGCTCGACACCAACCCCGGGCCGACCGACCCCACCTTCCACGCCATGTCGCACGGCGAGTCGTTCGTGTCGCTGCTCGGCACCCGGCGCTTCCGGGGCGAGGGGCTGTTCGTCATGGACGAGCCCGAGGCGGGGCTGTCCTTCTCCGCCCAGCTGCACCTGGTCGCCGAGCTCACCGAGATGGCCCGTCGCCCCCGCACCCAGGTGGTGCTCGCCACGCACTCGCCGGTGCTCGCCGCCATCCCCGGGGCGATGGTGCTCGAGCTGGGCGAGCACGGCATCCGGTCGACGACGTGGGACGACCTCGAGGTCGTGACCCACCACCGCAGCTTCCTCGCCGAGCCGCGGCGCTACCTGCGGCACGTCATCGACGACCTCGACGACTGACGGCGGACCCGGTCCCGCGCACCTTCGGCAAGGACGGTATGGTGTTCATGATCTATTGACAGAACAAACTGCCATGATTAGGTTTGCATGGCACCCCATGAGCTCGAGAGGAACGTCCAATGGCGGAGTCCAAGGCCCGCAACACCGACCCGCGCTACAGCAAGCTGACGATCGGTGTCTGCCCCGACCAGTGGGGCGTCTGGTTCCCGCAGGACGAGAAGCAGATCGACTGGGACGTCGCGCTCGACGAGATGGCGACCGCCGGCTTCTCCGTGATGGAGACCGGCCCCTTCGGCTACTTCCCGACCGAGCCGGCCCGCCTCAAGGAGGAGATGGACGCCCGCGGTTTCCGCGTCGTGGCCGGCACCGGCTGGGGCATCCTGCACCAGGCCGAGGCTTGGGGCGACACCGAGAAGCTCTTCCGTGCCATCGGTGAGACCCATGCCGCCGTCGGCGCAGAGTACGTCGTTCACCTTCCTCCGATGTTCCGTGACGAGAAGACCGGTGACTACACCGACGACCGGGTTCTCTCCACCGACGCCTGGAACCTCTACATCAAGAACGCCGACAAGCTGGGCCGGATCATGAAGGAGGACTACGGCTTGAAGATGGTCCTCCACCCGCACGGCGACAGCCACATCGAGACCCCCGACGACATCGACCGCATCTTCCAGGCGACCGACCCCGAGTACGTCGGGTTCTGCCTCGACACCGGGCACATCGTCTACGGCGACGGCGACCCGATGGAGCTGTGCCGCAAGTACCCCGAGCGCATCTCGTACGTGCACATCAAGGCGATGGACCCGGTGCTGGTCAAGCAGGCCCACGACGAGGACTGGCCGTTCGTCAAAGCCGTGCACGCCGGCTGCTCGGTGACCCCGCCCGCCGGGCTGCCCGACATGCGCGACCTCATCGAGGCGCTCGCCGACCTCGACAAGGAGCTCTACGTGGTCTGCGAGCAGGACATGTATGGCTGCGAGAAGTCCTTCCCGCTCCCCAACGCCATCAAGACCCGCGAGTACCTCGCCTCGCTCGGTCTCGGCAGGGCCTGAAAGGCACAGCTGTGACCGTCCGCATCGGAATGATCGGCCCCGGCGGCATGGGGCAGGCGCACATCGAGCGCATCCACACCGTGATCGCCGGTGGCCGCGTCGTCGCCGTCAGCGACGTCGACCCGTCGCGGGCGGCGGAGGTGGCCGAGCGGATCGGCGGTGTCTCCTTCGCCACGTCTGCCGAGCTCATCGAGAGCCCAGAGGTCGACGCCGTGATGATCTGCAGCTTCGGCCCGGCCCACGAGGTCGACGTGCTCGCCTGCATCGCCGCCGGCAAGCCGGTCCTGTGTGAGAAGCCGCTGACCCCCACGGCCGCCGCCGCGCTGCGGATCATGGAGGCCGAGCAGGCCCACGGAAAGCGCCTGGTCACGGTGGGCTTCATGCGCCGCTTCGACGCCAGCTACCGCGAGATGAAGAGCCTGCTCGACTCCGGCGCGTTGGGCGAGACGCTCATGGTGCACTGCGCCCATCGCAACCCCACGGTCCCGGAGAACTACACATGGGACATGGCGATCAACGACACCGCGATCCACGAGGTCGACACGATGCGGTGGCTGCTCGGTGAGGAGTTCGTCTCCGCCCGGGTCGACGCTCCCAAGAAGACCTCGTTGCGCTTCCCGCACCTGCAGGACCCGCTCGTCCTCATCCTGACGAGCACCTCGGGTGTGCGGGTCGACGACGAGATCTTCGTCAACTGCCAGTTCGGTTACGACATCCGCTGTGAGGCGGTCGCCGAGCGCGGCACCGTCAGCCTGTCCGACCAGGAGCTCACCTCGGTGCGCACCAACTTCACGGCCGGCAACAAGATCACCCGCGACCACAACGAGCGCTTCCGCGGCGCCTTCATCACCGAGGTCCAGGAGTGGATCTCGGCCGTCGCGCGCGGCGAGCACACCGGCTCCACGGCCTGGGACGGCTACGCGGCCGCCAGCGTCTGCGACGCCGGGGTCAGGGCCCTCACCGAGGACGGCGAGGTCGCCGTCCAGATGATCGAACGGCCGGTGTTCTACGCCTGACCGCCACGTCGTCGCCCCGACCGGGACGGCGCCAACCGAGCAGTTCCCCCGTTCCGGCGGGACGAGGAGAGGAGCACCGATGACCGTCGCCGTCGCCCACCAGGGCTCGAACGACAGTGACCACGTCCTGCTCGAGGCCGTCCGCGAGGCCCACCACCGGGGGGAGACCCTCGTGGTGATCCACGTGCGTGGGGCCCTCGACGAGGACCTCGAGGCCGCCGTGGGTGCGGGGGTGAAGGACTCCGTCGCGCGGGTGACCGCCAAGGCCGGCGTCCCACCCGTCCCCTACGAGCTGCGCATCGCCGCCGGCACTGCCGACGACCTCGCTGCTTCCCTGCTCGACGAGACGGATGCCGTGAAGGCCTCGCTCCTCGTCATCGGCGCTCGGCACCGGTCGCCGGTCGGCAAGGCCTTCCTCGGCTCAGTGTCTCAGCGCCTCATCCTCGATGCCGACGTACCCGTGCTTGTCGTGAAGCCCCCACGCTGACGCGGCCACCCCGACGCCGAGACCCCGCCCCTGATCGAAGGGCGCGGGGTCTCGTGCTGTACGGCGAGCAACACGGGCGCAGACGGTCGCACCCGGGGGCGCGCGTGTCCGTCCGCCACTACTTCGCGCGGAACGTTGGGCGCGACGAAAGACCCGGCTCCCCGTCCGGGGGGAGCCGGGCCGTTCGGTCCTGCGATGGTTCACCCGTCAGCGACGGGTGATCTCGTGCGACAGCTCGGTGAGCTCGTCGCCGCCGGCCATCTGCCGGGTCAGCTCGTCGAGAGCCACCTCGTCGCGCTTCTTGTCGAGCACGGCCTCGCCGAGCTTGAGGATGATGAAGTGGTCGCCCACGAGGTAGGCGTGGTGCGGGTTGTGGGTGATGAAGACGACGCCGAGACCGGCGTCACGCGCCGCGGCGGTGTACTTGAGCACCACGCCGGACTGCTTGACTCCCAGGGCCGCCGTCGGCTCGTCGAGGATCAGGACGCGCGCACCGAAGTACACGGCCCGGGCGATCGCCACACACTGGCGCTGGCCACCCGAGAGCTCGCCGATCGGCTGGTCGATGTCCTTGACGACGATGCCCATCTTGCGCAGCTCCGTGTCGGCGATGGACTTCATCTCCTTGATCCGCATCGGGGCCAGCGGGTAGCTGCCCGCCTTGAGCTCGGAGCCGAGGAAGAAGTTGCGCCAGACCGGCATGAGTGCGACGACTGCGAGGTCCTGGTAGACCGTCGCGATGCCGTGTGCGAGCGCCTCACGGGGGTTGCTGAACTCGACGTCGTTACCGTCGACCTTCATCACCCCCTCGTTGTGGGGGTGCAGACCGGAGATGATCTTGATGAGCGTCGACTTGCCGGCGCCGTTGTCGCCGAGGACACACGTGACCTCGCCGGCGCGGACCTTCATGTTGACGCCACGCAGGGCCCGGATGGCGCCGTAGGACTTGCCCACGTCGACCATCTCGACGAGCGTCTCGCCCGCCTCGAGGGTGTCGTCGGCGTGTTCGGTGATGGTGTCGGTCATGGCGCCTAACCCACCTTTCGCAAGGTCGAGAGGTTCTTGACGTAGAGGTTCACGATGACCGCGAGCAGGAGCATGACGCCCAGGAAGGCCTTGAACCAGTTGTTGTCCCAGCCCGCGTAGACGATGCACAGGCTGGTCATGCCGAAGATGAACGCACCGATGGCGACACCGATCGCGTTTCCGTAGCCACCGGTGAGCAGCGTGCCACCGACGACCGCGGCGACGATGTAGAGGAACTCGTTGCCGATGCCGTTGCTCGCCTGGAGGGTGTTGAAGTTGTACAGGGTGTGCATGCCCATGAACCACGCGAGGAACGAGACGCCCATGAACAGGCCGATCTTGACCCGGCGTACCGGCACACCGACCGCGCGGGCGCTGGGCGCGTTGCCGCCGACGGCGTAGATCCAGTTGCCGATCCGGCTACGGGTGAGGATCCAGTGCGCGAGGCCCACGAAGAGGAACCACCAGAGCACGGTGATGTCGAGCTTGACGCTGCCGATGGTGAACTGGTGCGCGAAGATCGCGTTGAGCGAGCTGTAGCCGTCCATCTGGTTGATGTTGGGGGTCGACACCGAGCCGGTGACCAGCTTCGTGACACCGAGGTTGACACCTTGGAGCACGAAGAAGGATCCCAAGGTGATCAGGAAGCTCGGGATCCCGGTGCGCATCACCATGTAGCCGTTGAAGAACCCGATGGACAGGGCGAAGAGCAGGGCGATGACCGCCCCGACCCAGAGGTTGATGCCCAGCTGGTAGGAGAACATCGCGTTCAGCAAACCGGCGCTGTAGACCAGCACGCCTGCCGAGAGGTCGAACTCACCACCGATCATCAGCAGGCCCACACCGACCGCGACGATGCCGATCGTCGACGACTGGTAGAGCACGGTCATCAACGAGTCGACTGATCTGAACGCGGGGGCGACGATCAGGAAGAAGACGAACAGGATGACCGCGGCGACGAGCGCCCCGATCTCGGGCCGCGCCAGCAGGCGGTTGGACCAGCCCAGCTGTACGCGGTTGGAGGCTTCGGCGTGGGCGCCGTGCGGCGCGGCCGAGGAGGTGGCGGCCGGTGGGGCCGTCGAGGTTTCGGCCGGTGGGGCCGTCGTGGAGGCGCCTGGCGCCTCAGGCGGGGCACTCGAGGGTGCCGACGTGGGGTCTTGGCTCATGCTTCTCTCCCTCTGCTGTTCCCGGTGACGGGGCGCCGCGCGGGCGGGGCCCCGTCACCGGGACGTCTCGGATGGATCAGCGGGTGTTGTTCTTGGTGAACGGGAGGATGACGTCGATGTTGCTGCTGTCGACGAAGGAGGGGCCGGTGAGCACCGGCTGGCCGCCACCGATGTCGTTGCCGTTCTTCTTGTTGAGGTACAGGGAAGTCACGGCCAGATAGCCCTGGACGTACGGCTGCTGGTCGACCGAGAACTGGATCTTGCCGTCCTTGATGGCCTGCGCGGCCTCCTGGTTGAGGTCGAAGGTGACGAGCTTGGCCTTGCTGCTGGCCTGGTCCATGGCCTTGAGGGCGTCGAGAGCGATCGGCGCACCGAGGGTGACGATGTAGTCGATCGAGGGGTCGGCGGCGAGCTTCGCCTGGAGCGCGGAGACGACCGAGGAGTCGTCGGCGCCGTTGACCTGGATGTTCTCGGTGGAGGATGCCTTGCTCTTCACGCCGGCACACCGGGCCTCGAGGGCCACCGAACCGGCGGCCTGGATCACGCACAGGGGGTGCTTCGCGCCGTCAGCCACGATGCGCTCACCGGCGGTGGAACCGGCGAGGTTCTCGTCGGAGCCGAAGTACATCAGCGCGCCGGTGTCCTTGTACTGGTCGATACCCGAGTTGAAGGCCACCGTGGGGATCTTGGCGGTGACCGCCGACTGGACCGCACCCTTGAGCGCGTCCGGCGTGGCCAGGGTGGTGGCGATGCCGTCGACCTTGGAGTCGACCGCGTTCTGGATGAGCGTGGCCTGCTTGGCCGGGTCGGGGTCGTTGCTGTACTTCAGGGTGGACCCGGTGTCCTTGGCGGCCTGCTGCGCACCCGCCTTGATCTTGTCCCAGAAGGTGTCGCCGGGGGTCTCGTGGGTGACCATGGCGAAGGTGTAACCCGAGTTGCCGCCGCCACCCCCCGAGCCGCTCGCCGTGTCGTCACTCTTCTCGGCGCCGCCGCCGCTGCAGGCGGCGAGGACGAAGGTTGCGGAGGCTGCGATCGCGGTCGCCGCCATTGCTTTCCGGAATCGGCTCTGATTCATGGTGGGACGGTGTCCTTTCGGGGCTACTGCCCGCGGCTCTGCGGGGTCAGTGGTGCCGCGCCGGCGCGACCCGTGGGGGGAGGCATCGGTGGTGCGCGCCGTGTGGCGACTGCGGCGGCCGGTCGGCGGCGTCCTCAGCGACGGAGGGAAGGGGTGAAGTCCCCGTTGGCGTTCGGGCCTGGACCGGGTGGAGCTCTTCTGTTGGCGGAGCGAGTCGGCTCCAGAGGTTCATTCCAGCGTGTCCGCGCCGTGCTGTCAAGCAATTGTCCTAACATTCCGTCATTAAGGACAACGTTGTCGGCATCGTCCCCGTTCAGAGGTACGCGCGCTGCCCGCGTTGGCTCTTCAGGTGCTCGGCAAACGCCTGCTGTGTCGACTCCAGAGCTGACACCTGCGAGACGGGGACGTCCCACCAGGCCGACCCGGGCGGGTTGGGCCCGAGCAGGTCGGTCTCGATGTAGAGCACCGTCGTGTGGTCGGATGCGGCTGCGACGCCGTAGTTCTCGCGGAACTCGGCCATCGACCCGCAGCGCAGAACGTCGGCGCCCCAGGAGGCGGCGTTGGCAGCGAGGTCGAAAGGCACCTCCTCACCGTCGAGGCGGCCAGTGGACGACTGGCGCATGCGGTACTTCGTACCAAAGCGCTGGGAACCCCGCGACTCGGAGAGCGCGCCGATCGAGGCGAAGCCGTGGTTCTGGAGCAGCACGATGATGACCTTGACGCCCTCGGAGACGATCGTCGCGATCTCCATCGGCAGCATCTGGTAGGTGCCGTCACCGACGATCGCCACGACCTGCTGCTCGTCCCCGACGGCCAGCTTCACGCCGAGCGACGCCGGGATCTCGTAGCCCATGCACGAGAAGGCATACTCCACGTGGTACTGCTCGGGGGTCGAGGCCCGCCAGAGGCACTGCAGGTCACCCGGCATCGAGCCGGCGGCGTTGATGATGACGTCCTTGGGCCCCATCAGCTCGTTCAGTGCCCCGAACACCTCCGTCTGGGCCGGCAGTGGCGTGTGGTCGCGGTGGTAGCACTCGTCGACGACCTGCTGCCACGCGGCGTCGAGGTCGACGGCCTCCTGCCGGTAGGCGTCGTCCACCTGCCAGCCCTCGAGGCCGGCGGTCAGCGCGACGCAGGGCCTCCCGGGCGTCGGCGACGAGCATCGTCGCCCCGTGCTTGGCCGCGTCGAAGCCGAGCACGTTGACGTTGACGAAGCGCACGTCCTCATTGGCGAAGATCGTGTGGCTCGCCGTGGTGAAGTCGGAGTAGCGGGTGCCGATCCCGATGACCACGTCAGCCTCCCGGGCCAACGCGTTGGCGGCCGAGGAGCCGGTTGACCCCACGCCGCCGACCGCGGACGGGTGGTCCCAGTTGATCGCACCCTTGCCGGCGTGGGTGTCGGACACCGGGATCCCCGTGGCGGCCGCGAAGGCGCGCAGCTCCTCGGACGCCTCGGCATAGACCACACCGCCGCCGGCGACGACGAGCGGTCGCTTCGCCGATCGAATGACGTCGAGCGCGCGCGTCAGCGCGGCCGGCTCGGGCACCGGCCGACCGATGTGCCAGACCCGCTTCGCGAAGAAGGCCAGGGGCCAGTCGTGCGCCTCGGCCTGGACGTCCTGCGGAAGGCAGACCGTGACGGCCCCCGTGTCGGCAGGGTCGGTGAGCACGCGCATCGCGTTCATCAGCGAGGGGATGAGCTGCTCCGGCCGACTGATCCGGTCGAAGAAGCGCGACACCGGCCGGAAGACGTCGTTGACGGTGACGTCGAGGGTGCCGGGGTCCTCGAGCTGCTGGAGCACCGGGTCCGGCACCCGGGTGGCGAACTGGTCGGACGGGAAGAGCAGAACAGGGATCCTGTTGGTCGTCGCGAGCGCGGCGCCGGTGACCATGTTGGTCGCGCCCGGCCCGATCGACGTCGTCACGGCCATCACCTGTCGGCGGTTGCGGGCCCGGCTGAAGGCGGTGGCAGTGTGCACCGCCCCCTGCTCGTTGCGCGAGAGGTAGTAGGGCAGGTCGCCGAGCACGTCGTCGCCCTCAGCACCGTCCTCGCCCTGCACCTGGGCCTGGAGCAGCGCCTGCCCGACACCGGCCACGTTGCCGTGGCCGAAGATTCCGAGTATTCCGGTCACGAGGCGCTGCTCCACCCCGTCGCGCTCGGAGTACTGGCTGGAGAGGAACTTCACGAGGGCCTGGGCGGTGGTGAGCCGCACGGTCTGCGTCATGGCGTCGTCGGTCCTTCGTCGTCGTCGTCGATGGCCTGGTGACCAGGGTGGGTCAGGGAGCGGGAACGATCACGTCGCGCACGATCTGGTCGAGGGCCTCGTCCGCCTCGAGGAACTGGCGCAGCGTGGTGCGGGTGGCGCCGAAACCGTCGAACTCGGCGTGCGTCATCCCGTCGACCTCGTAGGCACGAACGAAGTCGGGGATGGTCAGCAGGGCGTCGACGATGACCGGGTCGACCGGCTCGTCGATGCGCGACACGGGGTCGTGGCCGCTGGCCTGGAACTTCTCCTGCCAGCCGAACGGCGGGGAGAGCACGATGTCGCCACCGACCAGCTCGGTCCACTGCAGCTGGTTGCGGTAGGCCGCAGCGAGCACGCGGGCCTGGAAGCCGCGCTCGAGGAAGATCCCGTAGGCCTTCTTGAACGCCGCAACCCCGGCCCACTCGAGGTACTCGGGGTCGATCTCGATGCGGTCGCGCTCCACGACGGTCTTCATCCAGTCGTCGAGGCGTCCGACCATGATTGTGACGACCGGGCCCATCGAGGCCGTCTCCTTGTTCTCGGCCTTGCGGCGGTCGAGCCCCCGCTGGATCGCCGCGCCGGCCTCGACGGCCTGGGGCACGGTGAACGACACGGTGACGTTGATGCTGACCCCGCGGTAGGTCGCCTCCTCGATGGCGATGATGCCGACCTGAGTGGCGGGGATCTTCACGATGATGTTCGGGGCGAGCGAGGCGAAGTGCTCCGCCTGGTCGGCCAAAGCCGCGGCGTCGCGGTGCAGGCGCGGGTCGGTCTGCATCGACAGCCGGCCGTTGCGACCGTTGTGCTCGTCGAACGCGGGCTCGAGGTACTTCGCTGCCTCGATGGAGACCTCTTCGACGACCTGCCAGCCGATCTGCGACTCGGTGGCGGTCGGCCGGTCGGCGGCGATGTCGGCGATCCGGGCCTGCCAGCGGGGCAGGTCCGAGCGGATCGCAGCCAGGGCGATGACCGGGTTGCAGGTGGCGCCGACGGCTCCCCAGCCGATGGCCGCCGTCAGCTCGGACAGGGTCGACGAGTCGTTCCACAGCGCCGTGGGGGTGGTCTCGGTCATGGTGAGCAGGGGTGACGTGGTCACTGGTGTCCTCCGGTCGTGTGCGTGGCGACGCGGTCGTGCATCGTCGTGAGCTGGTAGCGGGCCATGGCGTCGGCGTTCTCGTCCTCGGCGAACACCGAGTTGCACATGACCGTGTCGGGGCTGTCGTAGAAGCCGATCTCGGCCAGGCCGCCGAAGAAGTCGTCCCAGTCCACGTCACCGGCGCCGATCCTCAGGTGCTGGTGGACCCGGGTGGTGTTGCCGGGCGGGTTCGAGATGTAGCGCAGGCCGTGTGAGGCGTGGTGGTCCATGGTGTCCGCGACGTGCACCAGGCGGATGAGGTCCTTGCCGGCGCGGATGACCTCGCGCATCGGGTGGCCCATGTGGAAGCTGTGGCAGGCGACGAACACCATCCCGACGTTGGGGCTGTTCAGGCCCCGAATGACGCGGATCGCCTCCAGCCCGTCCTCGACGAAGTCGTCGGGGTGCGGGTCGATGAGCAGGTCGATGCCCTCGCGCTCGATGACCGGGAGCAGCTCCTCCATCGAGCGGTAGAACGCGGCCTCCGACTCCTCCGCGCGCTCCGGCCGGCCGGAGAACTCGGTGCCGATCACGCGCACGTCGAGGTCCACGGCGATCTGGACGATCCGCTTCCAGTTCCGCACGGCCGCCTCCCGCGCCCACTCGTCCGGACCGGACCACCGCTGCACGGGCAGCAGCGAGGCGATGCCGACGCCGGCCTCGTCGCACGCCTTCTTCAGCGACCGCACCAGCGCGTCGTCGGCCTTGGGGTGCCGAAAGAAGGGGATGAGGTCCGAATGAGGGGTGAGCTGGATGTGCTCGTAGCCCAGGTCGGCGACCACGCCGGGGAAGTCGAGGAGTGCGTGGTCGTGGTGGAAGGGCGTGGGGTCCTGCGCGATCTTCACCGTCGGGTCCTCCTTCGACCCGTCACGACGGGTAGGGGCTGAATGCTTGAATGTTAGGACATTAGCATTCGGGCCCCGGGGTTGCGCAAGGGGGAAGGGCGGCGCTGTTCGCTCAGCGGTCGTAGACGGTGACGTCGAAGGCGTACTGGTCGTAGCGATAGGAGTGGTCGCCGTACTCGACGGCGACACCGTTCGCGGCATACGCCTTCCGGGTCATCGTGAGCAGCGGGTCGCCGGCAGCGAGCTTGAGCAGCTTGCGCTCGCGGGCAGCGGGCCGGCGGGCGCCGATGGTCTGGTGCGCGATGACCGGCCGCACCCCACGGGTGCGCAGGATTGCGTAGAGGCTGGCGTCCTCCAGGTCGGCCGCCGTGAGGTCGGCGAACTGTGGGGACAACCAGTTGTGCATCAACGCCGTGGGGGTTCCGTCGACGCTGCGCAGCCGCTCGACGGAGACCAGGTGGGTGTCCGGCGCCAGCCCGAGCGCCTCGGCCGCGACCGGGTTGACGTCGTCGGTGCTGAACGAGACGACCTCCGTCACCGGCTTCTGGCCGCGTCTGACCATGTCGTCGTACAGGCTGGTCAGCTCGTCGCGCCGGTGGATGACCTGACTGGCGACGGTGGTGCCCACGCCGCGACGACGCACGAGGAGCCCGCGGGACACCAGCTCCGCGATGGCGCGTCGCACCGTCGGCCGGGAGAGGTCGAGCCGTTCGGCGAGGGCCAGCTCGTTCTCGAACGGGTCGCCCGGCTTGAGCCGGCCGTCCTCGATCGAGGCGGTCAGCTGCTCGGCCAGCTGGTGGTAGAGAGGGACGGGGCTGCCGCGGTCGATGGTGACGGGGATGACGTTCACGTGCCCGAGTGTAGGTGTTCGCAGGTCTACGAGTGCGAAATGCCAAATGTCCTAACAAATGTTGACAGGGCGCCGGGACGTGGTGCAGCCTTGGCGCATCACCACACCGACGCCTGAGGACCCAGGAGGAGCCGTGCCCCTGCCGCTGACGAGCTCTTTCGACGTGCTGGCCATCGGCCGCGTGGGGGTCGACCTCTACCCGATGCAGACCGGCAAGTCGCTCGAGGACGTCACCACCTTCGGCAAGTTCCTCGGCGGGAGCGCCGGCAACGTGGCCGTGGCCGTCGCCCGGCTCGGGCACAGCGCGGCGCTGATCAGCCGTGCCGGCAACGACCCCTTCGGCCGGTACGTGACCCGCACCCTGGCCGAGCTCGGCGTCGACCCGATCTACGTCACCACCGACCCGTCGCTGCCGACGCCGGTCACCTTCTGCGAGATCTTCCCGCCCGACCACTTCCCGCTCTACTTCTACCGCTACCCGCAGGCACCCGACCTGCGGGTTGCGCCTGAGGAGATCCCCCCGGTGGCCGTGCGCGAGAGCCGCCTGTTCTGGGCCACCCTCACCGGGCTGTCGGCCGAGCCGAGCCGCACGGCGCACGCCACGGCCTGGGAGCTGCGCGGCCGGCGTGCGCACACGGTCATCGACCTCGACTACCGACCGCAGTTCTGGCGGGCCGAGTCCGAGGCCACCCGCGCGGCCGGTGCGGCCATCGACGCCAGCACCGTCGCCATCGGCAACGCGGAGGAGTGCCGCGTCGCGGTCGGCACCGAGCACCCCGAGGATGCCGCCAAGGCCCTGCTGGACCGGGGTGTCGAGCTGGCCGTCGTGAAGCAGGGGCCCAAGGGGGTGCTCGCCGTGTCGGCCTCCGGCGAGCGCGTCGTCGTGCCGCCGGTGCCCGTGCAGGTCGCCAATGGCCTCGGTGCGGGTGACGCCTTCGGTGGCGCGCTGTGCCACGGCCTCCTCGAGGGCTGGGACCTCGAGCGCGCCCTGCGTTTCGCGAACACCGCGGGCGCCATCGTGGCCTCACGCCTGGAGTGCTCGACGGCGATGCCCGACGAGCGAGAGGTGCTCGAGCTGATGCAGGGGACCACCGCATGACGACGATCGACGCCGCTGTGCTCACCCGCCGTCGCCTCACCGAGCCGGATGCCGTGCCCGCTGCCTGGGCGGCCCGCCGCCGTCGCACCTCGCTCAGCGACGACGGACGGCTCCTGCTCATCGCCGCCGACCACCCGGCCCGCGGGGCACTCGCCGTCCGTGACGACTCCCGCGCGATGGCCTCGCGACCCGACCTGCTCGAGCGGCTGGCGACGGCCCTGCAGCGACCGGGCGTCGACGGGGTGCTCGGCACCCCGGACGTGCTCGAGGACCTCCTGCTCTCCGGCCTGCTCGACGACAAGGTCGTGATCGGCTCGATGAACCGTGGGGGCCTGCAGGGCGCTGCCTTCGAGCTCGACGACCGGTTCACCGCCTACGACGCCGACACCATCGCGGCCAACGGCCTCGACGGGGGCAAGATGCTCACCCGCATCGCGCTCGACGAGCCCGGTACCGCTCCGACCTTGGAGGCCAGCGGTTCGGCGGTGACCGCCCTCGCGAGGCACGGCCTGATGGCGATGGTGGAGCCGTTCATGACGGTGCGCACCTCGCCGAGCCGGGTCGAGAACCTCCTCGACCCCGACTCGGTGATCGATTCGATCCACATCGCGGCGGGGCTCGGCGCCACCAGTGCCCGCACCTGGCTGAAGCTGCCGGTGGTCGACGAGATGGCGCGGGTGCTCGACGCCACGACGCTGCCCTGCCTCCTCCTCGGCGGCGACCCCATGCGCGACCCCGCCGACACCTACGCCGAGTGGGGCCGGGCCCTTGAGCACTCCTCGGCCGCGGGCCTGGTCGTCGGGCGTGCCCTGCTCTTCCCCCCGGACGGCGACGTCGACTCGGCCGTCGACGTGGCCGTCGACCTCGTGCACGGAGGAACCCGATGAGCCTCGGCTCCGACAACCCCACCTGGTGCCACCCCGCGGGCTCCCTTGCTGCCGACGGCTGGGACTGCGTGGTCGACGACTCCACCCCCGGTTGGTCCCACACCGGGCTGCGCACTGCCACCCTGACGACCGGTGGGTCCGTCGAGCTCCAGCTCGGCGACAACGAGGCCATGGTGCTGCCCCTCGACGGAGGTGTCATCGTCGACGTGGGGTCACCCGACGGGGAGGCGGAGTCCTTCACGCTCGCCGGGCGGACCGGCGTCTTCGCCGGTGCGACGGACGTCGTCTACGCCCCACCGGGCATGACAGTGCGGCTGCGCCCACGCGCCGACCTGTCCGAGGGCGGTGCCGTGCGGGTCGCGGTGTGCCTGGCGCACGCGGGTGGCGGCATCGGCATCCCCGCTCTGTACCTCCCGGCCGCTGACGTTCCGGTCGAGCTGCGCGGAGCCGGAGTTGCCTCGCGGCAGGTGCGCAACTTCGGCGTCCCGGGGGTGCTCGACGCTCACCGGATCATCGCGTGCGAGGTGATCACCCCGGCCGGCAACTGGAGCTCGTGGCCGCCGCACAAGCACGACACCGACCGGCCAGGCGTCGAGGCGGAGCTCGAGGAGATCTACTGGTTCGAGGCCCAGCCGACCGATGGCCGGGGCACGGATGCCGTGGGCTACCAACGCGTCTACGGCACCGAGGATCGGCCGATCGACGTGCTCGCCGAGGTGCGCACCGGCGACGTCGTACTCGTGCCCCACGGCTGGCACGGGCCGGCGGTCGCCGCCCCCGACGCAGACCTGTACTACCTCAACGTGATGGCCGGCCCGGGTGCGGAACGCACCTGGCTGATCTGCGACGACCCCGCCCACGCCTGGGTTCGCGACACCTGGCCAGACCTCCCGGTCGACCCCCGCCTCGCACCCACCGACGCCTGATCGGCACCCCAGACCACGAGCTCCACCCACCCGGCCGCCAGCAGCGGCTCGACCCGAAGGACACGACATGCGCATCGGCCTCGCCGGCACCGGCCGGATCGGCGCCTTCCACGCCAAGACCCTGACGACGCTCGACGGGGTCGACGACCTCGTGCTCGCCGACCTCGACACCGCGATCGCGGAACGGGTGGCGACCGACCTGGGAGTCGGTGCGGCCTCGAGCATCGACGCCCTGCTCGACTCGGGCCTCGACGCGTTCGTCATCACTGCGGGCACCGCTGCCCACGCCGAGCTGCTCGAGGCGGCCATCGCGCGTGACATCCCGACCTTCTGCGAGAAGCCGGTCGCCCTCGACCTCGAGCGCACCATCGCACTCACCGAGCTCGAGGCCCGCAGCTCGGTGCCGGTGCACATCGGCTTCCAGCGCCGGTTCGACAACGGCTACCGAAGGGTGCGCGAGGCCGTCACCTCGGGTGAGCTGGGCTTCATCCACACGGTGCGCGCGGCGACGATGGACCAGGCGCCACCGCACGCGGCCTACCTGCCCACCTCCGGCGGGTTGTTCCGTGACTGCAGCGTGCACGACTTCGACATCATCCGCTTCGTGACCGGTCACGAGGTGAGCCGCGTGTTCGCCGTCGGGGCCAACAAGGGTGAGAAGTTCTTCACCGAGGCCGGCGACGTCGACACCGCCGCGGCCACGCTCGTCCTGGACGACGACACCCTGGTATCCGTCACCGCGACCCGGTACAACGGCGGCGGGCACGACGTGCGCATGGAGGTGCACGGGTCACAGGGCACGCTCGGCGTCGGGCACGACACCGCGCTGGCGATCACCTCCGCGGAGCCGGGCATCGAGTGGCCCCCCGGGCCGCGCCACTGGTCGTTCATGGAGCGGTTCCTACCCGCGTACGTCACCGAGCTCACCGCCTTCGTCGACGTGGCGCGCGGTGACACCCCGAGCCCGTGCACGGTCGCGGACGCCCTCGAGGCGTTCCGCACCGCCGAGGCCTGCGCGCGGTCGATGACGACCGGTGAGCCGGTCGACCTCCGCGACATCCCGACAGTGCGCGCCGAACTGTCGGTTCGTGGTTGATTCCGCGTTCCGAACCACGCATTCCATCGCACTTCCCCCATCTGGGACACTGATCCATCACTCCGCACGACAGGACCGATAACCGTGAGCAGCACCCCCACCCGCATCACCCACCTGATCAACGGCGCCCCCTGGGAGGGCACCGCCGAGCGCACCAGTCCGGTCTTCAACCCGGCCACCGGGGTGCAGAGCGGGGAGCTCGACCTTGCGTCGGCCGACCTCGTCGACGAGGTCGTCACCGCGGCCCACGAGGCTTGGGCCTCCGGCTGGGGCAGCATCTCGCTCGCCAAGCGCACCCAGGTGCTCTTCAAGTTCCGCGAGCTGCTCAACGAGCGCAAGGAGGACATCGCCGCGCTGATCACCGCCGAGCACGGCAAGGTCCTCTCCGACGCCCTCGGTGAGGTGACCCGTGGCCTCGAGGTCGCCGAGTTCGCCTGCGGCATCCCGCACCTGATGAAGGGCGGCTTCACCGAGAACGCCTCGACCAAGGTCGACGTCTACTCGATCCGGCAGAGCCTGGGCGTGGTGGCCGTCATCAGCCCGTTCAACTTCCCGGCCATGGTGCCGCTGTGGTTCGTGCCCGTCGCGATCGCCTGCGGCAACGCGGTCGTCATCAAGCCCAGCGAGAAGGACCCGTCGGCGGTCAACGCCGTCGCCGCGCTGTGGAAGGAAGCCGGCCTGCCCGACGGCGTGCTCAGCGTCGTGCACGGTGACAAGGAGGCGGTCGACGCACTGCTGACCCACCCGCAGGTCAAGGCCGTGTCGTTCGTCGGCTCCACGCCGATCGCCAAGTACGTCTACGAGACCGGTACCGCGCACGGCAAGCGGGTGCAGGCCCTCGGCGGCGCCAAGAACCACATGCTCGTGCTGCCGGATGCCGACCTCGACCTCGCGGCGGACGCTGCGGTCAACGCCGGGTTCGGCTCCGCCGGCGAGCGCTGCATGGCCATCTCGGCCCTGCTCGCCGTCGACACCATCGCCGACGACCTGGTGCAGAAGATCCAGGACCGCGTCGGCAAGCTCGTGACCGGCGACGGCACCCGCGGCTGCGACATGGGCCCGCTGGTCACCGCGCAGCACCGCGACAAGGTGACCTCCTACCTCGACGCCGGCACCGAGGCGGGCGCCACGCTCGTCATCGACGGCCGCGAGGGCGACATCGACTCCGACGGCGAGGGCTACTTCCTCAAGCCCACCCTGTTCGACAACGTCACCCGCGACATGTCGATCTACCAGGACGAGATCTTCGGCCCGGTGCTGTCGGTGCTGCGGGTCAAGACCTACGACGAGGCGCTCGAGCTGATCAACTCCAACCCCTACGGCAACGGCACCGCGATCTTCACCAACGACGGTGGCGCGGCCCGCCGCTTCCAGAACGAGGTCGAGGTCGGGATGATCGGCGTCAACGTGCCGATCCCCGTGCCGATGGCGTACTACTCGTTCGGCGGCTGGAAGAACAGCCTGTTCGGCGACACCCACGCCCACGGCATGGAGGGCGTGCACTTCTTCACCCGCGGCAAGGTCGTCACCTCCCGCTGGCTCGACCCGAGCCACGGCGGCATCGAGCTGGGCTTCCCGCAGAACGTCTGACGCACCACTGCGAGTCACTCGCCGCAGCGGCCCCCGACATCCACCAGGGATGCCGGGGGCCGCTGTGTCGGCGCCGAGCCTCCGCGCCCTCACTTTGGCGTGCAACACCGTCGGCGTAGGTCTCGTGCACCCGCTCGATGCCGTGCTGGGCGGCGAACACCTCGGCCGGCTCCGGTGGTCCGTGCCGGCTCGACCAGCGAGAGGGCGGTGATCCGTGCCGCGCCCGAGTACGCCGATCCGCAACGGCTCGGCGCCCTCGCTCACAACGCCTTCTCGGCCTCGAGCAGCGTGTTCGCGGCGAAGGTCAGGCCCTCGAGCTGGTCGAGCTCCTGGTCCTCGTGCTCGATGTTGACCGGCATGTCGGGGTCGACGTCCGCAGGGCGCGCAGGAACTCGGTCCACCACGACACGTCGTGCCCCCGCCCGACGGCGACGAAGTCCCACGAGGGGTTGCTCGGCCAGCCCGACAGTGTAGTCCCGCCGCCCAGCGCCAGGTAGCCGGGCTCGCCCTCGGCGACGCGGGTGAACCGGTCGTCGAGCACGCCGTTGACCTTGGCCGCCTCGTTGATCCTGGTGTCCTTCGCGGCGGCGACGACCACCAGCGAGCCGAGGTCCTTGACGGCCAGCACGGGGTCGATGCCCTGCCAGAACAGGTGGCTCGGGTCCATCTCGGCACCGACGTGGGTCGAGCCGATCTCCTCGGCGAGGCGGTGCATCGACGAGGGGTTGAAGACGATGTTCCCCGGGTGCATCTCGATGCCGACCCTGACGTCGGCATCCGCGGCGCGCGCCTGGATCTCCTTCCAGTAGGGGACCGCCACGCTCCACTGGTGGTCGCGCACGTCGAGCAGCGGGCTCCACCAGGGCAGCGGGTTCCACGCCATGTTGGTGCCACTGGGGCTGCCGGCCGGTGCGCCCGACATCGTGATCACCCGGCTGACGCCGAGCAGGGCGGCGAGCTCGATGGACTCCTCGAGGTCCCGGGCGTGGGGGAAACCCTCGCGCGGGAAGAGCGGGTTGCCGTTGCAGTTGAGGGCCGTCAGGGTCAACCCGCGCGAGCTGAACTCGCCGAGGTACTGCTGGCGGGCATCCTCGCTGGCGCGCAGCTCGTCGACCGGCAGGTGGATCGGCGGGAGGAAGCCGCCGGAGTTGATCTCGACGCTGGTCATGCCGATGCCGGCGATGATGTCGAGGGCCTCGCCGAGCGGCTTGTCGCCGAGGCAGGCGTTGTAGACGCCGAGGTACATGGTGATGCTCCTTGCTGCGATGGGGGTCAGTGGCTCGAGGGGGTCAGGCGGAGTGGTGGGGCGGTAGGTCGACGACGGCGCCGCCGGCGGCGGCCGATCGGATCACCGCGTCGATGATGGTCAGGTCGCGGACGCCGTCCTGGAAGGTGGCTACCGGCGGTAGGCCGCCCTCGATGCCGGCGACCTGCTCGAGGAAGGCGCGCAGCTGGAAGCCGAAGAGGTCGCCGACCCCGAACGAGACGCCGGGGAAGTCCATCGGCACGCCACCCTTGAGGTAGGGGTGGGCCGGCCCGACGAGCACCTGGTTGTAGCCGTCGAGTCCGTCGTCGCGCAGCTGCCGGATGACCGAGAACTCGGCCGGCCGGTCCATGTCCCACTTGGCGGCGCCCGTCTCGGCGAAGAGGTCGAAGGCCAGCGAGTTGGCGTGGCCCGGTGCGACGCGGGAGATCGAGAACGTGCCGACGGCGCCGGACGCGAAGTGCGCCGTGAACGTGGCCACGTCGTCGTTCTCGACGGGCTCCTTGACGTCGGTGAGCTCGGCCCGGGCGTGGCCGTAGGTCGTGCCGGACGCGAGGTAGCGCTCCTTCACCTTGGTGGTGAACGCGGCGCCGCCGACCTGGGTCATCGGCCCGCACACGAACTCGGCGAGGTCGATCAGGTGGCTGCCGATGTCGGCGAGCGCACCGGTGCCCGGGCCGCCCTTGTAGCGCCAGGCCATCGGGGTCTGCGGGCTGCGGGCGTAGTCGCACCAGTAGCGGCCGTTGAAGTGCGAGACCTCGCCGAGCTCTGTCGCGGACCAGCTCGCGGATGGCGGCCACGGCAGGTTGGCGGCGGTAGACGAACGCCGTGCCGGTGACGAGGTCAGGGTGCGCCGCGGCGGCATCCGCCATGGCCTGCGCGTCGTCGAGGGAGTCCGAGAGCGGCTTCTCGCAGAGCACGTGCTTGCCGGCGGCGAGCAGCGCCTCGACGATCTCGCGGTGCAGGGCGTTGGCGACGACGACGCTGACGACCTGCACGTCGTCGGCGACGAGCAAGTCGCGCCAGTCGGTGCCGTGCCGCTGGTAGCCGTAGCGCTCTGCCGCGTCCGCGGCCGTGGCCGCGTTCGCGTCGATGACGGCCGCGTAGCGGATCGGGGGGAGCGGCGGGTCGAACAGGGTCGGCGCGGAGCGGTAGCCGGCGCAGTGTGCGCGACCCGCCATGCCGGCCCCGATCACGGCGACTCCGATGGACTGCTGGGACATCGTGGTCTCTCCTTGTCAACGTCCTTGGTGACGTGTATAAAGCGCTTTAAGGAATGGTGGACCCGGCGCCGATGCCGTGTCAACCCTTTGTGCGGACAAACTGTCAAGAAGTGGCGAGAGGAGCATCGGTGAGCACTGGCAGCACGCCATCCGGGCGCCCGCGGCTCGTCGACGTCGCCGCACGGGCGGGCGTCTCAACGGCCACGGCATCGCTGGTGCTGCGGGGACGCCCTGGCCCCAGCGCGAGCGACTCGGGATGCCGTGCACGCTGCGGCGAGCGACCTCGGCTATCGCCCCGACCGCACCGCGAGCCTGCTGGCCCGCCGACGCAGCCACCTGCTCGGCGTACTGCTCGACGTGACCAGCCCCTTCCACGCCGAGCTGGTGCGGGCGCTGGACACAGCGTCGGCCGACCGTGGCCTCGACCTGGTGCTCGGCACCACCACGGCCCGCACCGGGGAGCACCGTGCTGCGGAGACGCTGCTCGACTTCCGGGTCGAGGCGTTGGTGCTGCTGGGCCCACAGATGACCGATTCCGACCTGACCGCCCTCGCGACCCAGTGCCCGACGGTTGCGGTCGGCCGGGCCGGCACCGCAGGGGTGACGGGGGTGCTCGCCGCGGACGACCAGGGGCTGGAGGCGGCGGTCGACCACCTCGCGTCGTTGGGCCACGAACGCATCGCATTCGTCGACGGGCCCCGCGGCAGCATCGCCCGAGCTCGCCGCGAGGGCTACCGCGACGCGATGGCGCGGCACGGCTTCCGCGCCGGCGCGGACGTCGTGCGCGGTGGTATCACCGAGGCCGAGGGTGCAGCGGCGGCGGAGCGGCTGCTCTCGAGGCCCGCAGGTGACCGACCGACGGCGGTCATCGCCTTCAACGACCGGGTCGCGATAGGCCTGCGCGACAGCCTGCTACGAGCCGGCGTGCGGGTCCCCGAGGACGTCTCAGTCGTCGGCTACGACGACAGCCCGATCGCGCGCCTCGGCACGATCGACCTCACCTCGGTGAGCCAGGAGCCGGAGGCGATCGCCGACGCCACCGTCGAGGTGGTCGCGACGCTGCTCGAAGGTGGGCGCGGCGAGCGGGTGGCCGACGTCGTCATCCCGCCACGCCTGGTGGTCCGCTCGTCCACGGGCCCACCGCCTGGTTGAGCGTAGAGAACACGCCGCGGGGCCCTCGCCCCCGCGGCGTGTTCTCTCCTCTCGACGGGTCGTCCTAGCGGGCGACCTCGTCGATGCGGACCGGGCGGCCCTCGTGCGCCGACAGCGTGGCGGCCTCGGCGATCCAGGCCGTGCCCATGGCGTCCTCGATGGTGCACGGCGACGGGATCTCGCCGGCGGCCACCGCGCAGAACGTGGCGAGCTCGCGGCGGAACGCCTCGGTCAGGCGGTCCATGAAGAAGGTATGGGGCGGGCCGGCCGGCCAGGTGACGCCGGGCTGGGTCGGGCGCAGCGGCAGGCCATCGTCGAGCCCGGCGGCGACGGCGTCCAACACCCCGTGCACCTCGAGGCGGACGTCGTAGCCACGGGCGTTGGTGCGGGTGTTCGAGACCACCCCGATCGAGCCGTCGTCGAGCGTGATCAGCACCGAGACCGTCGAGTAGTCGCCGTGGTCGGCGTAGAACTCGCGGCCGGCGTCGGGGTCGACCGCACCGACGGCGTAGACCGAGACGGCCTCTCGGCCGGTCACCCAACGCACGGCGTCGAAGTCGTGCACCGAGCAGTCGCGGAAGATGCCGCCGGAGCCGGCCAGGTAGGCAGCGGGCGGTGGGGCCGGGTCGAGGGTGGTCGAGCGCACCGTGTGCACGCGCCCCAGCTCGCCGGCGCGTACGGCGTCGCGCGCGGCGACGAAGGCCGGGTCGAAGCGGCGCGGGTAGCCGATCTGCACCGGCACAGCCGACCCGGCGAGTCGGTCGCGCACCGCGACGGCCTCGTCTGCGGAGCCGGCGATCGGCTTCTCGCAGAAGGTCGGGATGCCGCGACCGGCCGACGCCAGCAGCAGCTCGGCGTGCGCGCCGGTGACGGCCGCGATGACGACACCGTCAACGCCGGCATCCAGCACCGCCTCGGGGGAGCCGACGACGGTGGCCTTACCGATCCGAGCGGTGACGGCGTCACCTGCAGCGGCCACGGGGTCGGTCACGACGAGCTCGTCCACCCGGTCGAGGGCGGCGAGCGTGTCGGCGTGGAAGGCGCCGATCCGGCCGAGGCCGATGAGTCCGATGCGCATCTGAGGCTTCCTTGGCGTCCGGCCTTCGCCAGGACGTGGAAGGCATCGCGCCAATGCTCACCTATCTCTCCAGTTGCTGTCAACCATATGTTCTGACAAACTGGACCAACAGCCAGCCGCGACCGGAACGGGGCGTCGGCTCTCGACAGTCGGCCCCGCCCACCGAAGGAGCCCTCGCATGAGCGCCTCACCGTTCATCCTCGCCGCCAGCGCCGAGATGCTGTACGTCGACCGGCCCGTGGCCGACCGGGTGCGCGCGATCCATGAGGCCGGCTTCGCGGTCGAGATCTGGGACTGGCGCAACCACGACCTTGACCAGCTGGAGGCCCTGGCCGCTGGCGGGGTCGTCTTCACGTCGATGACCGGGTACGCGACCGGAACCCTGGCTGACCAGGCCGGCGCCGACGCGCTGCTCCGCACCGCCGCCGAGTCCGTCGTGGTCTCGCGCCGACTGGGTACGCCAAGCCTGAACCTGCACGGCACCGGGCTTGACGGTCGAGGCCTGCCGGTCGTGCCCGCCGACGAGGTGACACCGATGATGTGGGACACCGCCCGGAACACACTGACACGCCTCGCCGAGCTCGGCGAGCGCGAAGGCGTGACGTTCGTGCTCGAGAACCTCAACACCGCGGTGGACCACCCGCGCACGCCCTTCGCCAAGGCGGCAGACACCCTCGACCTGGTGCGGGGTGTCGACTCCCCGCACTTGCGGCTCAACCTCGACCTCTACCACGCGCAGATCGGGGAGGGGAACCTCATCGAGCTCTGCCGCGAAGCGCTGCCCTGGGTCGCTGAGGTGCAGGTGGCCGACGTTCCGGGCCGCTGCGAGCCGGGCACCGGCGAGATCCGGTACGCCGGAGTCGCCCGGGCGCTCGCGGACGCCGGTTTCACCGGCGTCGTCGGCCTCGAGGCCTTCGCGAGCGCCGACCCGGATGCCGCGCTCGCGGCCTTCCGCGAGGCGTTCACCGTCTGACCCGCTGCCGGCGGTGTGGCGCCCGATCCGGCACGTGCGGGGCTATTGCTGTCACGTCGCGGATCTGACAGCGATAACCGCGCACGTGCCGGGCAGGTGTGGGCCCTCCGCGGCGCACCCGGCCGGGCGGCGACGGTCAGACGAGGAGAAGTGCCCCGGCGGCCAGCGCCGACGCCGCGAGCACGGCGAGGTCGAAGCGGCGCTGGCTGATCCGGGTCACCGTCGCGTACCCGAGCAGCCCCCCGAGCAGCACGAGCGGCGCGAGCACCACCGCGCGCACGGCATCCACGGGGTGCATCAGGCCCAGCGCGATCGAGAACGGCACCTTCGCCAGGTTGACGATGAGGAAGAACCACGCGTTGGTGCCGACGAACCGCCGCTTGTCGATGCCGGACGCCGACAGGTACAGCGTCATCACCGCACCCGCCGCGTTGGCGGTCATCGTCGCGAACCCGACGCCGCTGCCCGCCCCCCACGACGCGGCGCGGCGCTCGTGCACGGTGGATGCCGTGTCGGAATCGCTGCGCCACTTCACCCACAGCTGGAGCAGCACGAGCACGAGCAGCACCCCACCGATCGTGCGGCGCAGCGTCGAGTCGTCGACGGCCCGCAGGAACAGCGCCCCGACGACGAGGCCGGGAACGACGGCCGGCAGCAGCCGCTTGATGAGCGACCAGTCGGCGTCGTGGCGGTAGTGCCAGCAGGCGATGACGTCGCCGACGATGAGGATGGCGAGGATCGCGGCGGTCGACTCCTTGGCCGGGCAGCACGGTGGCGAAGATGGCGACCGCGATGACGGCCAGGCCACCGAGGGCTGTCTTGGAGTAGCCGATGATGCCGGCGGCGAGCGCCATCAGGGCGAGGCCGGCCGCACTGGGGGCGAGCTCCACGCGGCTCCTTCCTCGGGTCCAGGGCCTAATGTCAGGACATTGTCTGGCTATCATGCCGTATGCCGTCGCACCTGCCGAACCCCCGTGTCCCGCAGTCCATGGACGCGCCACCGTTGCGCTGGGGCGTCCTGGGCACCGGCTGGATCGCCGACAAGTTCGTCACCGCCCTGCACGAGAGCACCCGCCAGGTCGTGCAGGCCGTCGGGTCGCGGTCGGCCGAGGGTGCCCGCCGCGCGGCCGACGCCTTCGGCGCCACCACCGCCCACGCCTCCTACGAGGCCCTCGTCGCGGACCCCGAGGTCGACGTGGTCTACGTCGCGACCCCGCACCACCTGCACCTGCCGCACGCCCTGCTCGCCATCGCGGCCGGCAAGCACGTGCTCGTCGAGAAGCCGGTCGGGCTGGATGCCGGGGAGGCGCGGATGGTCGGCGAGGCCGCCGCGCGCGCCGGCGTGTTCTGCATGGAGGCCATGTGGTCGCTGTTCCTGCCCCGCTTCGACATCGTGCGCCAGCTGCTCGCCGACGGGGTGGTCGGTGAGCCGCGCGTGGTGCTGGCCGACATGGGGGAGTGGTTCGACGACGGGCACCGGATCATGCGCCCGGAGCTGGCCGGCGGGCCGATGCTCGACCTGGGCACCTACCCGGTGACCCTGGCGACCTGGGTGCTCGGCGCCCCTGACCAGGTGGTCGCCGTCGGCACGCCGGCACCGAGCGGCATCAACGGCCAGCTCACGATGGGGCTGACGACGACGGCGGGCGCGACGGCATCCCTGGTGGTCAGCATGCTCGCCGACACCCCGTCGGTCGCCAGCATCACCGGCGCCCTGGGCCGCATCGACCTCGGCGGCCCGTTCTACCGGCCGGGACCGGTGGCCCTGACGCTGCGCGACGGCACCGACCTGCGGTGGGACGAGCCCCGCGTCGACCACGGCGGCCTGCACTTCGAGGCGGCCGAGGTGGCCCGTCGCATCACGGCCGGCGAGACCGGTTCACCCCTGCGCCCGTGGGCCGACACGGTGGCGACCCTCGAGGTGATGGACCGGGTGCGCGCCGAGGTCGGCATCGACTTCGCCGCCGCGGTCGCCGCGCGCGAGGGCCGCGACCGGGGCTGACCTGGCGGCTGCTCAGCTGTAGCCGAAGTCCTGGGTCCAGTAGGTGCCGTACGACCCGCCCGTGCCGATGCCGACGCCGATGGCCCTGCTCGAGCAGTTGAGGATGTTCGCGCGGTGCCCCGGGCTGTTCATCCACGCCGTCATCACCGCGGCCGGCGTGGCGTACCCGGCGGCGATGTTCTCGCCCGAGCCGTTCGAGTAGCCCAGGGTGCGCATCCGCTGTGCAGCCGGGCCGCCCTCACGAGCCGCGGGTCGACGCGAAGGGCGGCGCACCCGGCATCCGCCCGGGCCTCAGCGGGCGGGCCTGTGCCGGCGCGGCGGTGCCCGTGGCGAGCAGCGCCAGGGTCACTGCCGCCAGCACCGGCCGGCGTGGAGGGGTCGGGCCCATCGGGAACCTCTCGAACGACGAGGAAACCCCTGCGCCGTCCACGGTAGGGGACGGCGCAGGGGTTTCGCGGGGTGTTCGGGATCTGCCGAACGGGTGGTGCGCTCAGAACCGGTCGAGCGACTTCTTGCGCCAGGCCTTCTTGGCGGCGAGGCGCACGATGTCGCGGCGACGCCGACCCTCGACCTTGTTCGGCAGCGAGAGCTGCACGACCTTCCAGTAGACCGACGCGGCCTGCTTGCCGAGCGAGCCGGTGACGTAGGGCAGGTCGTGCCGCTCCATCAGGTCGCGGATCCGCGGGGCGATCTCGCGGTAGCGGTTGCTCGGCATGTCCGGGAAGAGGTGGTGCTCGATCTGGTGGCTCAGGTTGCCCGACATCACGTGCATCGCCTTGGAGCCGCTGATGTTCCCCGAGCCGAGCATCTGGCGCACGTACCACTCACCGCGGGTCTCGCCGTCGATCGAGGTCTTCTCGAAGGTCTCGATGCCGGGCGGGAAGTGGCCGCAGATGATGACCGTGTTGGTCCACACGTTGCGCACCAGGTTCGCGACGACGTTGGCCGTCAGGGTGGTGCGCGCCGAGCCGGTCGGGATCGACAGGGCGGGGTGCACCAGGTAGTCCTTGGTGGCCTGGCGCTTGATCTTCGCGCCGACCTCCTTGGCGTCGCTGCGGAACTTCGCCTTCTCCTCGTCCGACATCCGGTTCTTCTTGGCGAGGTAGCCGCCGAGCTCGAGGTCGTAGGCCGCGATGGAGTACTCGAAGAGCAGGGCGTTGCCCACGTGCCAGATCGGCTGGAAGAGGTAGAACAGGCTCCAGCGCTGGTCCTCGTCGACCCGCAGGATGCCGTAGCCGAGGTCGTTGTCGCGGCCGATCACGTTGGTGAAGGTGTGGTGGATCTCGTTGTGGCTGTGCTTCCACTGCGAGCTCGGGCTGGCGTTGTCCCACTCCCACGCGGTCGAGTGGATCTTCGGGTCACGCATCCAGTCCCACTGGCCGTGCATGACGTTGTGGCCGATCTCCATGTTCTCGAGGATCTTGGCCACCGACAGGCCGGCCGTGCCGAGCCACCAGGCCGGGCGCACGCCCTTGACCTTGACGTTGGAGAACAGCAGCACGGCGCGGCTGCTCATCTCGAGGTAGCGCTGGACCTTGATCACCTTGCGGATGTAGGCCGCGTCGCGGGCGCCGCGGCTGTCCATGACCTCCTTGCGCAGGGCGTCGAGCTCGTGGCCGATGCCCTCGATCTGCTCGGGGGTCAGGTGCGCGGCCGGGTTGGGCCGGCCGGACTTCTTCAGGGCGGGTCGCTGCGGGCGCGGGGTCGCGCTCGTCACCGACAGGCGCGGGTTGATGCCGTGCGGCTTGGTCGACGCGTGGTCGGCGGCGACGTGGTGCGGTGCGGTGGGGGAGATCGTGCGGCGATCGGGGGCCAGGGTCATTGCGGTGGTCCTCTCGGTTCTCGCGGGCGGTCGGTGGTCGGTCCGGGACAACATCGACCAATAGGTCAAAGCTGCCCCGGGGCGTGCTACAGCTCGATGTCGCAGGAGCCTGCGACGGCGTTGATGC
This sequence comes from uncultured Actinomycetota bacterium, assembly GCA_963695175.1. Taxonomy (GTDB): domain Bacteria; phylum Actinomycetota; class Actinomycetes; order Actinomycetales; family Dermatophilaceae; genus Fodinibacter. The sequence continues at coordinate 271,782 of CAVOGG010000004.1, read as the reverse complement.
AGGTCTGCACGGGCAGCTCGTCGCCGGGTTCGACGACGGTGATGTCACCAGTGCGCAGGTCGCGCACGGCGCCCTGGCGCATGGTGACGACGCAGCCGAAGCAGATGCCCATCCGGCATCCGCTGGGCATGAGGACGCCGGCCTCTTCGCCGGCGTCGAGGATCGGGGTGCCACCATCGGCGTCGACGGTGAGGTCGCTGGTGAGGAAGGTGATCTGGCCGCCGTCGCCGGGCTCGACCACCGTGGGGCGGAAGCGCTCGGTGTGCAGGCGGTCGGCGACGTCGGCGCCCGCCCAGTGGGCCTCGGCGGCGTCGAGCAGGCCGGTGGGCCCGCAGGTCCACGTCTCGCGCTCGCGCCAGTCGGGCACGAGGGTGTCGAGCCGGGCCAGGTCGAGCACGCCGTGCTCGTCGTCGAGGTTGACGGTGAGCGCGAGGCGACCGTCGGCGGCATACGACTGCAGCTCGCCGGCGAAGATGACGTCGGATGCCGTGGGCGCGCAGTGCACCTGGGCGACGTCGGCGAGCTCGCCGAGGTGGTTGCGCAGCATCCCCATGACCGGCGTGATGCCGCTGCCGGCGGTGAGGAAGAGCACCTTCGCGGGCGCGGGGCTCGGGAGGGTGAAGTCGCCGGTGGCCTGGTCGAGCATGACGAGGGTGCCGGCGCTGGCCTCGCGGACCAGGTGGTTCGAGACCTTGCCGTCGGGGATCGCCTTGGTCGTGATGGCGACGCACCCCGCCGGGATGCCGGCCGCGGCGGTGCCGTCGGCGCGGTGGGTCAGGCTGTAGGCGCGCCAGTTGCGCACGCCGTCGATGTCGATGCCGATCCGGATGTACTGCCCGGGCACGTGGCCCAGCCAGCCGCGACCGGGGCGGATGACGACCGTGACGGCATCCGCGGTCTCTCGGCGCACCTCGACGATCCGTCCGCGCAGGTCGGCGCCGGAGCGCAGCGGGTCGATCAGGTCGAGGTAGTCGCTCGGCACCAGCGGGGTGGCCAGGGCCTCGGCCACCTTGCGGGCGCCACGCACGACGCCCCCGAGCGGTCCGGGGGCGTGGGCTCCGAGGCGCGGGCGCGACGGCGCGGCCGGCGGGTGTACCGCGGGCGGGGTCGGTCGGGTCACGGTGGATGCGCTCACGTACGCAAGCGTAACCTACGCGACCGTAACTTACGAAACCGTAACCACATCGCGCGTGGCTGGGCCCCGCAACGTTGTGACGGCGGCGGGTCAGTGGTCTCCGGCCATCAGGCGGCCGATCTCGGTGCGGTCGGCGTCGCGCCCGGCCATCTCGGCCACGACCTTGCCACCGTGCACGACCGCGATCCGGTCCGAGAGCGACAGGATCTCGTCGAGCTCGGCCGAGACGAGCAGCACCGCGGCGCCGGCGTCGCGCGCGTCGACGATGCGGCGGTGGATGAACTCGATCGACCCGACGTCGACACCGCGGGTGGGCTGGGCCGCCATCAGCAGCCGTGGCTTGAACGACATCTCGCGGGCGACGACGACCTTCTGCTTGTTGCCACCCGACAGCGACCCCGAGCTCTGGTGCACGCCCGAGGAGCGGATGTCGAACTCGGTGCGCAGCGCCTCGGCGTTCTCGACGATCGCGCTGAACTTGCGCACCCCCGACTTGGCGTACGGCGCCTGGTCGAACTCGTTGAGCACCAGGTTGTCGGCGATCGAGTAGGCCGCGACGAGCCCGTGCTTCTCGCGGTCCTCGGGGATGTGGCCGACGCCCGCGTGGTGGGTCTGGTGCGGGTTGGCCTTGGTGAGGTCGAGGTCGCCGAGGGTCATCTGCCCGGACACGACCTTGCGCATCCCGGCCAGGGCCTCGACGAGCTCGCGCTGGCCGTTGCCCTCGACTCCCGCGACGCCGACGATCTCGCCGGCGTGCACCTCGAGGGTGAACCCGTTGACCGCCCCGAGGTCGCGGTCGTCCTTGACGTGCAGGTCGGTGATCGTGAGCACCGTCTCGGCGGGGGTCGCGTCGGCCTTGTCGATCGACAGCACGACCTCGCGGCCGACCATCATCGTGGCCAGCCGGCGGGCGTCGGTGTCGGAGGTGGCGACCTCGCCGACGACGGCGCCCTGGCGCAGCACGTAGACCCGGTCGGAGACGGCCAGCACCTCGCGCAGCTTGTGCGTGATGAAGACGATCGACGTGCCGGAGGCCGCGAGCTCCTTCATCACGCCGAGCAGCTCGTCGGTCTCCTGCGGGGTCAGCACCGCGGTCGGCTCGTCGAGGATGAGCAGGTCGACCTTGCGCGAGAGCGCCTTGAGGATCTCGACGCGCTGCTGGGTGCCGACCGGCAGGTCCTCGACCTCGGCGTCCGGGTCGACGGGCAGCCCGTGCTTCTCCGACAGCGAGCGCACCATCTCGCGGGCGCTCGCGATGTCGAGGCGCACCCCCGCCTTGGTCGGCTCGTGGCCGAGCATCATGTTCTCGGCCACGGTCATCACCGGCACCAGCTGGAAGTGCTGGTGCACCATGCCGATGCCGCGCCGGATGGCGTCGCGCGGGTCCTTGATCGGGGTCGCGTCGCCGCGCACGCTCACCGTGCCGGTGTCCGGCGTGATGAGGCCGAAGATCTGGTTGACCAGGGTCGACTTGCCGGCGCCGTTCTCACCGAGCAGGGCGACGATCTCGCCGCGCCGCACGTGCATGCTGATGTCGACGTTCGCCCGGACGCTGCCGAAGCTCTTGGACAGCCCGGCGATGTCGAGCAGCACCTCGCCGACGTTGCCCTCGCCGAAGCCGGACTGCTCCGGCGGCAGCTCGAGCGCGGCGTCGGTCGTGGCGATCGCCTCGAGGTGCTCCGGCGCGGTGTCGGCGGGCACGGGGGTCGGGTCGTACTCGGGCGCTTCGGGCATCACTCGTCTCCCTTGATGTACGGCTGTCCGACGGCTGCCGGCGCCCTCACCCGGCCGGCCGCGATCGCCAGGACGATGATCGTCACGACGAACGGCAGCGTGCCGGTGAGCTGCGGCGGCAGGTCGATGTTGCCGCTCTGCTGCAGCTGCGAGGCGACGGCGTTGATGAAGCCGAAGAAGATCGCCATGACGAACGCCCGCAGCGGCCGCCAGGCGCCCATGATCATGATCGCGAGGGCGAGGAAGCCTCGACCGGCGACCATGTTGCGCTCGAACGAGCTCGAGGCGTCCATCGACAGGTAGATGCCGGCGCACCCGGCGAGGGAGCCCGCGAGGGTGACGTTGATCAGCCGCAGCCGCTCGACGTTGATGCCGGCCGTGTCGGCCGCCGAGGGGTACTCGCCGACCGAGCGGGTGCGCAGTCCCCACCGGGTGTGGAACAGGCCGAAGTGCACGGTGAGCGCGGCGAGGATCGCGAGGATGGCGAAGATGCTCGTGCCGGTGAAGAAGACCGGCCCGAAGAGCGGGATCTTCGACAGGATCGGCACGTCGAAGCTCGGCATCAGCCCCGGCAGCTGCTTGCCCGGCTTGTAGTAGAACGAGGTGATGCCGGTGGCGATGATGTTGAGCACGACACCGGCGATGATCTGGTCCATCCGCCACTTCACGGTGGTCCAGGCGAGGAACCCGCCGAGGATCAGCCCGCTGCCGATGCCGGCCAGCACCCCGACGATGAGCGACCCGCTGTACGCCGACGCGAAGAAGCCGGCGAAGGCGGCCACGAGCATCTGCCCCTCGATGCCGATGTTGACCACGCCGGAGCGCTCACCGATGACACCGACGAGGGCGGCGAGCACGAGCGGGATGGCGTAGCCCCACGCCGAGGTGTACATGCTCGGCGCGATGCCGTTCTTGGCGTAGTAGAAGACGTATGCCGCGACGAGCACGACCACCGTGACGATCAGGGTCGTCCGGTTCTTGGCGATCCACTCCGTCGTCACGTCAGTTCCCCCAGCTCGTCGATGCGGCGCTGACCTTGTCGGCCCGGCTGCGGAAGATCCACTTGCCGAGCACGGGGATCGACACCATCAGCAGGATGATGGCCAGCAGCACGTCCACGACCTCCGGGGCGATGCCGGTCTCGAACTGCAGGCCGGCGGCGCCGGTGCGCAGGACGCCGACGAGGAAGGCTGCCGGGATCGTCGCCAGCGGGTTGGCCCGGGCGAGCAGGGCGATGGTGATGCCGTCGAAGCCCAGCGTGCCTCCGACGGCCGGCTCGAACCGGTACAGCGTGCCCTCGGCCTCGAGGGCACCGGCGAGCCCGGCGAGGCCGCCACCGAGGATCATCGACAGCGTGACGATCCGGGCGATGTTGATGCCCGCGTAGCCCGCCGCGTGCTTGTTCGCACCCACGGTGTTGAACCGGAAGCCCAGGGTGCTGCGCGACAGCATCCACCAGCAGGCGACCGCGAGCACGACGGCGATGACGAACCCGATCGGGATCTTCGCGATCGCGCCGACCTGCGCCGACTCGGGAATCAGCTCGGTCTGCGGGATGCCGCTGGTCTTCGACGACTCGGCCTGCATCGGGCCGGTGACGAGCCACCACGTGACGCCCGCCGCGATGTAGTTGAGCATGATCGTCGTGATGACCTCGTGCACCCCGCGCTTCGCCTTCAGGACACCGGCGATGAAGCCGATGAAGGCACCGGCGGCGATGCCCGCGACCATGCCGAGCGCCGCTCCGAGGAGGCCGAAGTCCCCGGCCGCGTAGGCGACCCACGCGCCGAACATCGCGCCGAAGATCAGCTGGCCCTGGCCACCGATGTTGAACAGGCCCACCCGCAGCGGGATCACCACCGCGAGGCCGGTGAGCACCAGCGGCGCCGTCTTCTGCAGGGTGCGGGTCAGCCCGCCCGGCACGAAGAGCGCCTGGTCGATCAGCGTCTGGTACGCGAACAGCGGGGCCACGCCCTGCAGCCGGATCAGGAGCGCGCCGACGGCCAGCGCGATGACGACCGCCACGACGATGACCACGCCGCTCTGGTGGGTGAGCAGGTACGCCAGCGGCTGCCGGTCGGGGCGCCCGTCCTCCGGCGACCCGTCTACAGGCGGTGGGCCGGCAGCCTGCTCGGCCACCGTGGGTGTCTCGGACATGTGACTCCAATGTCGGTCGGTGCCCACAGTGTTGCGTGTCGCGGCCCCGGGCAAAAGGACCACTACGGCTCGGCGCTGACGCACTGGGGGCGGGCACCCGGTGGGTGCCCGCCCCCAGTGTTCGATCAGGCGGTGGTCACGTTAGCGCGACCCGGTGGTCACTCTCGTCAGAGGGTGACGCCGGTCTTCAGCGTGCCGGCCTCCATCTGCTTGACGACCTCGTCGACCTTGGCCTTGACGTCGGCCGGGACGACCGAGTCGAAGTCGTGGTACGGCGCGAGGCTCGCCTTGCCGAGGGTCTGCAGCTCGGTGAAGTCGCCGTCCTTGGCCTTGACGGCCGTGTCGGTGACGCCCTCGCTGATGAGCTTCATCGCGGAGGTGATGAGGCACGGCTGGGCGGCCGGGACGGTGTTCCACTGGTCGAGGTCGACACCGATGCAGAACTTGTCGGTGCCCGCACCGGAGGCCTTTGCGATCTCCTGCAGGGCGCCGTTTCCGGTGTTGCCACCGGCGCCGAAGATGATGTCAGCGCCCTGGGCGAGCTGCTTCTTGGCCTCGCCGGCGCCCCATACCGGGTCATTGAAGGCGTTGTCGGCGGCGGGGTGGTACACGGTGGCGACGGTGACCTTGGGGTTGGCAGCCTTGGCGCCGGCCTCGAAGCCCTTCGCGTACTTCTGCACCGGCGGGATCTCGAGACCGAGCACCTGGCCGAGCTTGTTCGTCTTGGTCATCAGGCCCGCGAGGTAGCCGGCGCCGTAGCCCGCCTGGTCCTCGGGGAAGACGAGGCCGGTGATGTTCTTCTCGGTGACCGCCTTGGCGTCGTAGCCCTGGTCGACGCCGATGAAGCGCGTGGTGGGGTTGGCCTTGGCCGCCGCGGTCGTCGCGTCGGCCATCAGGAAGCCGACGGTGACGATCGTGTCGTACTTCTTGTTGGTGAACTGCTGGATGTTGGCCGCGTAGTCCTTCGCGTCCTGCGTCTCGATGAACTTGTAGAAGCCCTTGGTCTGCTCGGCCGCGGCCTTGGCACCCTCGTGGGCGGACTGGTTGAACGACTTGTCGTCGACCTTGCCGGTGTCGGTGACGAGGCCGACGCAGTAGACGTCGGCGGAAGCACAGTTCGAGTCATCCGCGGGCGCACCTGCCGCAGAGGAGCCGGTGGCGGCGGGGGTGTCGGAGTTGCCGGTGCTGCCGCCGCAGCCCGCGAGGGCGAGGGCGAGGAGCGCTGGCACTGCGACCAGGTAACGCGTGGACTTCATGAAAGTTCTCCTTGGAGATCGGGTCAGACGTGGAGATGTTAAGGCCTGGGGCAGGCCGCACCACCAGCCCACCGAGTGTCGTTGTCGGGTCGTTACCTCGCTAGGGGGGAGTGGTGACGAGAAGCACAGCCCCGCACTGGCGAGACTCACCAACCGGCGCCGGCCGACCAGCCCGCGTCGATGGTAACCGTGGTGCCCGTGATGCCCGAGGCTGCGGGTGAGGCGAGGAACGCGATCGTCGCCGCCACCTCACGCGCCGTGACCGGCCGGCCCAGCGCCGCCGCCCGACGCCAGCGCTCGACCCCCTCGGGCCAGGCCTCCGCCAGGCCGTCGCGATCGACCAGCCCCGGGGCGACCGCCACCACCCGGATGCCGCGCGCCCCCAGCTCGGCGGCCGCGGCGGCGGTGAGGTGGTGCAGCGCCGCCTTGGCGACGGCATACGGGGTGTGGGTGGGGGTGGGCCGCAACCCCTCGATCGACCCGACGACCACGACGACGCCGCCCGGCACCGAGGCGGGCGGCGGCGCGCTGCAGCAGGGCCGTGGTGGGGCGCAGGCCGGCGCGGTGGAAGGCGTCCCAGGCGTCGGTGTCGAGGGCGTCCCACTCGACGTGTCCCTGCGGGAAGGCGTTGAGCACGACGACGTCGGGGGTGCCCACCGCGGCAGCGCAGCGGTCGAGCAGGTCGTCGCACGCGGCATCCAGTGTGGCGGCGTCGGCGACGTCGAGGTCGGCGTGCAGGGCGGCGGCCCGGCGCCCGGTGGCCTCGACCTCGGCGACCGCGGCGGCGGCACCCTCGGCGTCGCCCCGGTAGTGCACGCCGACGTCGTGGCCGTGCTCCGCCAGCACGAGCGCGACGACCCGGCCCAGGCCGCCGCTGGCGCCGGTGACGAGCGCGGTCACCGCATCCGTCCGATCGGCTCGTCGCGGGTCAGGGCGGCGATCTCGGCCGTGTACGAGGGGTAGCCGGCCGTGAGCAGGGTGCGGTCGCCGAGCTCGAAGTGCTCGGGGCGGAAGGCGGGCGAGCACCAGCAGGACAGCAGGGTCCAGTCGCCCAGGGTCGACGCCCCCATCCAGGTGCCGCGGCGCACGAGGAACTGGCTGGTCTTCGGGCCGACGTAGTTGAGCACCCCGGAGCCGCCGGGCCGCAGCCGCAGGAGCGCCGCCGGGGCGCCCGCCAGCCACTGCCAGCCCTCGTCGATGGTGAGCCGGTGCATGGCCGAGAAGCCGTCGGGCCGGTCGGTGAGCAGCACGGTGATGGCGTTGAGGCCCTGGGTGCGCGGGCCCGCGACGAACCAGGCGCCCTCCTCGGGGATCGGCTGCATCTTCAGGCGTGCGATGACCTGCTCGGCGGACTCCCGGGTCACAGGGCCTCCACCGCGGCCCGGGCGACGTCGCCGCGGGCTCGGGCACGTGAGAGCAGGTCAGCGGTGTCGAGCAGGGTGCTGCGCCGGTTGCGCACCACGGGGCGTCCGTCGACGAGCACGTCGGTGACGTCGCCGCGGCCGGCCGCGAAGACCAGCAGCGCGGCGACGTCGTGCACCGGCGTGAGGTGCGGCGCCGCCAGGTCGACGAGAACGAGGTCGGCCCGCTTGCCCACCTCGACCGAGCCGATCCGGTCGCCGAGGCCCAGGGCGCGGGCGCCCTCGATGGTCGCGGCGCGCAGCACCTCGGTGGCGCTCGCGACGTCGGGTCGCCCGCTGGTCAGCCGGGCGACCAGCGCCACCTGGCGCATCGCCTGCCACATGTCGAGGTCGTTGGAGCTGGAGCAGCCGTCGGTGCCCACGCCGACCCGGATGCCGCCCGCCCGCACCTCCTCCCAGTGCAGGGCGCCGCTCGCCAGCTTGAGGTTCGAGCCGGGGCAGTGGCCGATCGCGGCGCCGGCCGCCGCCACCAGCTCGCGGTCGGTCGCGCTGAGGTGCACGCCGTGACCGAGCACCAGGGGCAGGTCGGGCTCGAGCCACCCGGTGCGCGCGAGCAGCTCGGTGGGGGTGGCGGCGTAGCGCTCGCGGATGCCGGTGTTCTCGGCGGCGTTCTCCGACACGTGCGTCGTGAGCACGCCGGGGCGGCCGGTCTCGGTGAGCACCTGGCGCAGCGTCTCGACGACCTCGGTCAGGCCGTCGGGCGAGCAGGTGTAGGTGGCGTGCGGCATCGCGGCGACGGGGACCTCCGGGCCGCCGATCTCGTCGAGCACGCCCGGCCAGGCCCGCAGGTGGGCGAGCCGCTCCGCCCAGGCCAGGCCGTCGGGTCCGGGCCCGTCGAAGAACACCGGCCCGATGACGTGCCGGCTCCCGGCGGCCACGGCGCCGCGGTGGGTGGCCTCGTGGTGGAAGTACATGTCGAGCTGGGTGGTGCAGCCGGCCAGCAGGGACTCGAGGGCACCGAGGGTCGCCCCCAGCTCGACCGTCTCGGGGTCCATGACCGCCGCCTCGGCCGCCCAGAGGTGCTCGAGGAAGCCCTGGAGGTCGAGGTTCTCCGCCAGCCCGCGCAGGAGGGTCATCGGCAGGTGCGTGTGCAGGTTGACCAGCCCCGGCATCAACAGCTTGCCGCGGGCGTCGATGACGACCTCGTCGCCTTGGGTCGGGGTCGGGGTCGGGGCCGGGCCCGGGTCTGCCGCCGCGCGGATCTCGGTGATGACGCCGTCGTCGACGACGACGGTGGTGTTCGTGAGGATCCGGTCGGTGTCGTCGACCGTGACGACGTAGCGGGCGTTCTCGATGCGCAGACGGGTCATGCGCCGGTCTCGTCGGCGTCGGCGTCGGTCTCGTCGGCGTCGGGGAAGGTGGCGCGGGTGTGGACCAGCTCGTCGAGGACGGCGAGCACCTTCGTGGCGCTGCTGGCGAGGACCGCGTTGATCTCGTCCATCGTGATCGGCTCGGTGGAGTCGCCGACGCCGGAGGCGGGGTTCACGACGAGGGAGATCGCGGCGTAGCGCAGGCCGGCCTCCGCGGCGAGGGTCACCTCGGGGACGCCGGTCATGCCGGCGACGTCGGCCCCGGCGAGCGCGGCCAGCCTGATCTCGGCGCGGGTCTCGAACCGGGGGCCCTCGAAGCAGGCGTAGACACCACCGTCGCGGATGGAGTGCCCTGCGGCAGAGGCGGATTCGAGGATCTCGGCACGGATGGCTGGGTGGTAGGGCTCCAGCACGTCGGTGTGCACGACACCCTCGGGGCCGGAGCCGTCGAAGAACGTCACCGGCCGCCGCTTGGTGAGGTCGAGGAAGTCGTCGAGGCAGAGCAGGTCGCCGGGCCGCAGGTCGGGGTCGATCGAACCAGTGACGTTGACGGCCACGACATCGCGGACCCCGAGGTCGGCCAGCGCGCGGATGTTGGCGCGGTAGTTGACCAGGTGCGGGGGCACCGAGTGACCGGCGCCGTGCCGGGTCAGGAAGACGACCGGCATCCCGTGCCAGGTACCGCGCGTCACCCGGGCGTCGCCGAAGGCGGTGGTGACGGTCTCGTCCCTGGTGTCCTGCAGGGCCCCGAGGTCGTAGAAGCCGGTGCCGGCGATGATGCCGAGGGGCAGGCGCGTCATGCCCACGCACGCTACCGGTCCCGCGCGCCTTCGTGGACGGCCCGGGGGCACCCCGATGACCTCGGTGGCAGGATCACCCCATGAGTGCACGGGTGGCGATCGCGGCGACCGGGCCGGCGTCGCTGGCAGCCGGCCGCGAGGTCGCCCTGGCCGGGGGCAACGCCGTCGACATCGGCGTGGCCGCCGCGCTCGCTGCGATGAGCACCGAGCCGGGCATCGTCTCGTTGGCGGGCGGGGCGTTCGTGTCCGTGTGGCCGGCCGCGGGTGACCCGGTCGTCATCGACGGCAACGTCGAGATGCCGGGTCGCGGGCTCCCCGTCGAGCGCTTCGGCGGCGGGGTGCACGAGGTCGTCACCGACTACGGCGGCGGGGTGCGGATGTTCGCCGGGCACGGCTCGGTCGCGACGCCGGGGGCGGTCACCGCCTGCCAGCTGGCGGTCGAGGAGCTGGGCGCGTTGTCCTGGGCCGACGTCGTGGCGCCGGCGGAAGCGGCCTGTCGCGACGGATACCCGGTCGGTGGGGCGGCCGCGCGCTACCTCTCGTACACCGCGCACTCGCTGTTCGGCCGCGACCCGGACGCCTTCCGGGTCGTGACCCGCCCCGACGGCTCGGCGGTCGTCGCCGGCGACGTCATCACCAACCACCCCCTGGCGGAGGTGCTCGGCCAGGTAGCGCGCGAGGGCGCGTCGGTGCTCACCACGGGTGAGATCGGCCGGGCGATGGTCGACGACATGGCCGCCCACGGTGGCCTCGTGACCCACCTCGACCTGGCCGAGTACACGCCGCTGGTGCGCCCACCGGTGCGCCGCACCGTGGGCGAGTGGGACCTCGCCGTCAACCCGCCGCCGTCGGTGGGCGGCCCGATGCTGGCCGTGATGCTCGGCGAGCTGCAGCGCCGTGGCAACTGGCACTGGCCGGACATCATCGACATCCAGCGCTCGGTGCTGCGCTACCGGCGCAACGTGCACGACCTCGCGCACGACCTCGACGCGGCGGGCCACGAGCTGCTGCTCTCCGTCGACCGGCACGGCCTGGCCGGCCTGCCGACGAGCTCGAGCACCGCCAACATCTCGGTCGTCGACCGCGACGGCACCGCCTGCGCGGTCACGGTCTCGAGCGGGTACGGCGCCGGGGTCACGGTGCCGGGCACCGGGCTGCTCCTCAACAACGCCCTCGGCGAGCCCGAGCTGAACAAGCTCGGCCTGCACCGCCTCACACCGGGCACCCGGCTGGCGTCGAACATGGCGCCCACCACGGGGCGCACCCGCGACGGCCGGGTGCTCGCCATCGGCTCGCCCGGGGCCGACCGGATCACGACCGCGCTGATGCTCGTGCTCGGCCAGGGCTGCCTGCACGGCGCCGACCTCCGGCACGCGATCGAGGCCCCGCGCCTGCACGTGCGCTTCGACGAGGACGGCGTGGCCGTCGTCGAGCACGAGACGGATGCCGCGATCGCCGACGCGGTGCGTTCGGCCGGGCTGCAGGGGCGCGACCACGGCATCCAGCAGATGTTCTTCGGGGGCGTGGGCGCGGCCTACCGCCGGGAGGACGGCGTGCTCCAGGCGGCCGGCGACCCCCGTCGCGAGGCGGCGGTCGAGGTCGTCGACGTGGGCTAGGCGCCGGCCGGTCGCGTCAGGTGCGGATCGCGCCGGTGACCATCCAGCGGTCGGTGCGCACCCGCATCCACATCAGGGTGCCGCGCACCGACATGAACGCGGTGAAGGCGAGCCACAACCAGACGACGGCGTTCACCTGGCCCCGGGTGGTGCCGCCCTCGAGCAGCCAGCCCCCCGCGGCGTTCACGGCGAGGATGACGGGGAGGTAGCCCGCGAGGGTCACGAGCATGGCGCGGGCGAGCCACGGCCCGTCGCCGGCGCCGATGAGCACCCCGTCGACGACGAAGACGAAGCCGGAGAGCGGCTGCCCCAGGGCCACGACGACCAGGCCGCCCGCGATGGCCGCCTGCACGGCGGGGTCGGGGGTGAACAGCGGCCCGAGCACCGGGCGCAGCAGGAGCAGCAGCACGCCGAGCACGATGCCGACGACGACGCCCCAGCGCACGACGAGGCTGGTCGCGTCGCGGGTGCGGTCGACCTCGCCGGCGCCCAGGGCCTTGCCGGTGATCGCCTGCGCGGCGATGGCCAGGGCGTCGAGGGCGAAGGCCAGGAAGGTCCAGATCGTGGCGGTCACCTGGTACGCGGCCAGGGGCACGTCGCCGAGCCCGGCCGCCACCCACGTCGTCACCAGGAGCACGGCGCGCAGGGCCAGGGTGCGCACGAGCAGCGGCACGCCCCCGCGGGCGGCGGCGAGCACCCGCCCGGGGTGGGCCCGCAGCGGCACCGACGTGCCCGCGGCATACCGGATCAGCACCACGACGAGGGCGCCGGCCATCAGCGTCTGGGCGATGACGGTGCCCCACGCGGAGCCGGCGATGCCCCAGTGCAGGCCGTGCACGAACCAGACGTTGAGTGCGATGTTGAGGCTGAACCCGCCGACCGCGGCGACGAGCGGGGTGCGCGTGTCCTGCAGGCCGCGCAGCACGCCGGTCGTGGCCAGGACGACGAGCATGGCGGGGATGCCGAGGGCCGAGATCCGCAGGTAGGTCACGGCCTGGTCGATGGCCGCCGCCGAGGCGCCGAAGACGTCGGCGACCGGTGCGGCGAAGACGGCGACGAGCGCGGCCGTGGCGGCGCCGAGGCCGATCGCCAGCCAGGTGCCGTCGACGCCGGCGGCGATCGCCCCGGCACGCGAGCCGGCGCCGAGCTGGCGGGCCACGACGGCCGTGGTGCCGTAGGCGAGGAAGACGAAGATGTTCGCCGAGGTGAGCAGCACCGCGCTGGCGACGCCGAGGCCCGCGAGCTGGGCGACGCCGAGGCGTCCGACGATCGCGGCGTCGGCCAGCAGGAAGAGCGGCTCGGCGACCAGCGCCAGGAACGCGGGCACGGCGAGCCGCAGCACCTCGCGGTTCTGGCTGCGTGCTGGCTCGCTCACGCACGGCACTGTCCCACGGCGGGCCACCCGATGCCGCCGCCCGTGGGCATCGCGCCCATCCCCCGAGACAGCCTGGAGCCCGAGCGGAGGCGGCTCTCTTGGCGAAGTCAGGAGCACTTCACCGAGTCAGGGCCGCGTACGACCCTGACTCGGCGAGAATCACCTGAGCGGGCGAAGTGCTCCTGACTCCGCCGGGGTTCGGCCGCGAAGCGGTAGCGAGCCCTGTGGATAACGCTGAGGTGGAGGTCTCGGCTTCTGGCACGGTGAGCGGGTGCTCGGTCCACCAGCCCCGCCCCCGTTCGACGCGTGCATCCTGCGTCGTGGTCGTGACCTGCGTGCTTCCGGCATCGAGCCGACCCGGGGCGGCTGGCACCAGGTGCGAAACGGAGTGTGGGTCAGCGAGCACGAGTGGCGTGGCCTGACACCCGAGCACGAGCACGCCGCACTCGTCCACGCGACCGGACTGTGCCTGGATCGCGAGGACCCGGTGTTCGCCGTGACTTCGGCCGCGGCGGTCTGGGGGCTGCCGCGGATCGAGCAGTGGCCGGACGCGGTGCGAGTACTCGTCGCGACCGAGCAGCGGGGTCGCGGGTCATCGCTCGTCCGACCGCACGTGGGCCGCGAGGCGGACACGGTGCGGCGGGGGGACATCCGGGTGACGAGCGCCGCGAGGACCATCGTGGATCTGGCTCGAACCGGCACCCTCCACACCGCGGTCGCAGCCGCCGACCATGCCCTGCGCCACGAGCTCTGCTCGTTCGACGAGCTCATGGTCGAAGTGGATGCCGTGCCGCCTCGCGTTCGCGGCCGCACCACCGCGCGTCTTGTGGGGGCACTGGCCGACCCGTTGAGCATGAGCGCGGGCGAGAGCTTGTCGCGCGTCCAGATGTTCCTGCTCAACCTGCCCAAGCCCGAGCTGCAGAAGGAGGTTCGTGACGCCGCCGGTCTGGTCGGCTTCGTCGACTTCGGCTGGGAGGGCGTGGTCGGCGAGTTCGACGGCAAGGTGAAGTACCGCGTGGCCGAAGGTGCCAGTCCTGCCGATGCGGGCGAGGTGGTCTGGCGTGAGAAGCAGCGGGAAGACCGGCTTCGCCGCCAGGTGCGCGTCGCTCGGTGGACCTGGGCGATCGCACTCGACCGAGCCCGGTTGGGCGCCCGGCTGGCCGAGTACGGCATCCGCCCTCTGCCGGCCAACACATGGGTCGATCTGGGTGCTCGGTCCGCCTCCTGAGACGGCCGTTGTCCTGCATACGGGCCTTGCTCCGCTGATCCGGCTCTCCGGGCGAAGTCAGGAGCATTTCGCGGGCTCAGGTGGTTCTCGCCGAGGCAGGGCCGTATATGGCCATGACTCGGCGAAGTGCTCCTGACTTCGCAGAATGGGTGGGTGGGTCGTGGCGAAGAGGCGGCGGGTCAGAGGTGTTTGAGGGCCTCGCGTCGGGACAGGCCGCTCAGCCGGTCGCCGCGCGCCTCGACGAAGGCCCTGACCCAGTCGGGGTCGACGCGCGCGTGCTGACGCAGCGCCCACCCGATCGCCTTGCGGATGAAGAACTCGCTCCCGAAGGTCGACCCCTCGAGGTTGGCGTCGATGACGTCGGACAGCAGGTCGAGGTCGGTCTCCTCGCGGTGCTTCAGCTGCGCGAGGATGGCGGTGCGGCGCACCCAGAGGTGGGCGTCCACGGCATCCGCACGCATCATCGGCGTCACGATCGGCCTGTGCCGCAACAGGATCGGGCCGACCCGGTCGGCAGCGACCAGGTCGACGTAGTCCCACCAGGCGCCGGTCTCGACCAGGTGCCGGTACAGCCCGAGTGCCGCCGGGTCCTGCCAGGGCCGAGCCGCCCGGTGGGCAGTCACCGCCAGCGCGGCGTAGCGCTCCTCCCGGTGGGTCGCGTGGTCCCACAGCGCCCGCACGTCCGCCTCCCACTCCGCCCGCGACGCCGGGGCCAGCGCCGGGTCGGCGAGCAACGGACGCAGGAGGACCCGCAGCTCCCCAGAGGTGAGGCCCCGGTACGGCAGCGACGACTTCATGTAGGCCTGCTGCCCGGCGGCCCGCTCCGGGTCTCCGGCACCCGCGAGCGCAGCCCGCACCGCCCCGACAAGTCCCGCGTCGAGTGCGGAAGTGGTTGTCATGGAGACCATTTCCGCACTCAACGCGAGGAAGTGGCGAAGGTCAAGCCCAGCGAGGGGCGAGCGGGCCTCAGGCGAGCCCGAGGTGCGCGGCTTCCTCCCACAGCTCGTCGCGCACCCGCGGGTGGGCCGCGTCGCGGATGATGTGCCGGCACTGGGCCTGCTGGTCGTAGCCCCACAGCTCGGCGATGCCGTGCTCGGTGACGATCGCGCTCTGCTGGAAGCTCGTGACCGGCTCGTCGACGAGCGGCACGACCGTCGACACGTCGGCCTTGGGGTGCCACGAGCGCAGCGCGATGAACGACTGCCCACCCGAGGAGTGCAGCGCCCCGACGATGAAGTCGGTCTGCCCGCCGAACCCGGAGTAGATGCGGGCGTTGATCCGCGACGCGTTGGCCTGGCCGAACAGGTCGACCTCGAGCGCGGTGTTGACCGAGGTCATCATCCGCTGCTGGGCGATCAGGCCGGGGTCGTTGGTGTGCTCGGTGCGCATCATCCGCACCCGGTGGTTGCCGTCGAGCCAGTCGTAGAGCTCGCGCGAGCCGAAGACGAAGGACGCGGTGAGGGGGTGGTGCTCGTCGAGCGCGCCCACCCGGTCGAGCTCGAGCACGCCGTCGGAGAACATCTCGGTCCACACCCGCAGGCTGCGGCGACCGGTCAGCGCGTTGAGCGTCGCGTCCGGGACCCCACCGATGCCCATCTGCAGGGTGGCGCCGTCGCTGACCCGGCTGGCCACCCGCCCGCCGATGGCCAGGCTGTCGGCGTCCGGCGCGACCGGGTCGTGCGCGGGCAGCGGCTCGGAGACCTCGATCGCGACGTCGACGGCCTCGACCGGGATCTGCGCGTCGCCGAAGGTGTACGGCATCTGGTCGTTGATGACGGCCACCACGCGACCGGAACGCTGCCGGCACCCTTCGATCGCGGCCGGGAGCACGTTGACCTCGATGCCGAGGCTGAGCTGGCCGTCACGCGGCGGCGCGCAGTGCACGATGACGACGTCAGGGGGGATCCGCCGCTGCAGCAGCACCGGCACCAGCGACAGCCGGCTCGGCACGTACGACAGGTCGCGGTGCCGCCGCATTCCGGACCCGACGAAGCACGTCTCCGCGGTCACGCCCTCGCGGTCGGGGATGCCGGGCGGCGCGTTGAGCGCGTGCAGCGTGTACGTGTCCTTGTTCTCGTCGAGTGCCCGCACGGCCGGCCACGGAACGGCATGGTTCCCGGAGACGACGACCCGGGGCTTGCCCGGCAGGGAGGCGAAGTGGCGGCCCAGCTCCTCGACAGTGAGGGTCCTCATGACCCACATCATGGTCTCGTCGCGTCCAACTTTCAGGTGAGGTTCGGCTGCCCTTCCTTCGCCGTATCCGGATGCCGTGCGGGGCGTCGCGAGCATGCCGCGGGTCGGTGGACCGGTTTACCGTTGACGCATGTGCCGAAACATCCGACCGCTGAACAACTTCGCGCCCCCGGCCACGACCGATGAGATGCGCGCCGCCGCCCTGCAGTACGTGCGCAAGGTGAGCGGCACGACCAAGCCGTCCGCCGCGAACCAGGAGGCCTTCGACCGGGCCGTCGAGGAGGTCGCCCACGCGACTGCCCACCTGCTCGGCGCGCTCGTCACGACGGCCCCGCCCAAGGACCGCGAGGTCGAGGCCGCCAAGGCCCGCGCCCGCACGGCCGAGCGGTACGGACGGGCCGGCTGAGGCCGCGCCGCAGATCGCCAGCACCACAGGGCACGCCGGGCGGACGAGGCACCCGTGACTCGTGCTACCAACGAGTAGCAAGGCCTGACGGCTGGGGGATGTGACCCGGGTCATGTGGACCGTGACACGCCCGAAACTTTCTCGGATGCACAGGGGTGGACGGCGTCGGTGCAGGTCAGCGTGCTGGGCGGGGGCCGGCCCGGGCATGGTCCACAGGCTTCTCCACCGGCTGTGCACACGGCAACCGGGCGTTTTGCACACGTTGTCCCCAGCTTGTGCACAGCCGTTCGGCCGAGGTCGTTCGCAGGGCTTGGGGTTCGGGTCCGGTACGCCTACGGTGAGCCGCGGCGGGTTGTCGGTGGGCTCTGGTGTGCTGTGTCCAGGGCCGGCCCGGTCCCGCCGCCACAGTGGCACATCGAGCCCGGCGCACGCCGGACGTGAGGGGTTGAGCGGGTGTCCATCGCGGAGCTGAACGTGGCGTTCGGTGGGCCCAGCGAGGGGCGCTCCGACGACCGCGTCCCACCCCAGGACCTGCACGCCGAGCAGTCCGTGCTCGGCTCCATGCTGATCAACAAGGACGCCATCGCCGACTGCCTCGAGGCGGTCAAGGCGCACGACTTCTACCGGCCGGCGCACGAGCTGATCTTCGACGCCGTGCTCGACCTGTTCGGCCGCGGCGAGCCGGCCGACGCGATCACCGTCGCCGACGAGCTCGGCAAGCGCGGCGACCTCACCCGCATCGGTGGTCAGGCCTACCTCCACCAGCTGATCCAGTCGGTGCCCACCGCTGCCAATGCCGGCTACTACGCCGAGATCGTCCACGAGCGGGCGGTGCTGCGCCGGCTGGTCGAGGCCGGAACCCGCATCGTGCAGATGGGCTACGCCCAGGGCGAGGGCGACATCGACGACATCGTCAACCGGGCCCAGGCCGAGGTGTACTCCGTCGCCGAGAAGCGCGGCGGCGAGGACTACAACGTGCTCGGCGACCTGCTCAACGAGACGATGGAGGAGATCGAGGCCGCCTCCGGGCGCACCGACGACCTGGTCGGCGTGCCGACCGGGTTCATCGAGCTCGACGAGCTCACCAACGGCCTGCACCCGGGCCAGATGATCGTCGTCGCGGCGCGGCCGGCCGTCGGAAAGTCCACCCTCGGCATCGACATCGCGCGGGCCGCGGCGATCAAGCACAACATGGCGGCGGCGGTGTTCTCGCTGGAGATGAGCCGCACCGAGATCACCATGCGCATCCTGTCCGCCGAGGCCACCATCCAGCTCCAGGACCTGCGCAAGGGCCTGAAGAACCAGGAGCAGTGGACCAAGCTCGCGCGGATCATGGGCAAGATCTCCAACGCCCCGCTGTTCATCGACGACAGCCCGAACATGTCGCTGATGGAGATCCGGGCCAAGTGCCGCCGGCTCAAGCAGCAGCACAACCTGCGGCTCGTCGTCATCGACTACCTGCAGCTGATGAGCTCGGGCAAGAAGGTCGAGTCCCGCCAGCAGGAGGTCGCCGAGTTCTCCCGGGCGCTGAAGCTCCTCGCCAAGGAGCTCGAGGTGCCGGTCATCGCGATCAGCCAGCTGAACCGTGGCCCCGAGCAGCGCACCGACAAGCGTCCCCAGATGTCCGACCTGCGCGAGTCGGGCTCGATCGAGCAGGACGCCGACGTCGTGATCCTGCTGCACCGCGACCGCTCCGACCCCGAGCGCGACGGGGAGGCCGACGTCATCGTGGCCAAGCACCGTAACGGCCCGACCAAGGACATCGTGCTGGCCTTCCAGGGCCACTACTCCCGGTTCAACAACATGGCCCGCGACGGCGGCTTCTGAGCGACCCCGCAGGCCCGGTGCCGCAACGACACCGGATGCCGTCAGTCGCGCCCGTCGCGCTCGTCGTCACGGGCGAAGCCCTCCCGGGCGGTTCGGGTGGCGGCGTCCTCGGTCTCCTGGAACAGGGTGATGGTCAGGCCGGCCGGGGCGTCGAGCCGTGAGTTCAGGGACCGCCACGGGGTCATGACCGGCTCGGCGACCAGCGCGGCACCGGCCTCGACGAGCCGGTGGGTCTGCCCCGCCGTGTCGTCGACCTCGAGCGCGAGCCGGATCCGCGGGCTGGTCAGCCCCTGCGCCTCGACCCGGTCGATGCTCTGCCGGTGGGCCGGGCTGGCCAGCTCGAGCGTGGCGCGGCCGGCGTCGAGGATCGCCACCCGGTCGTCACCGCCCTCGGCGAACGCCGCGAGCTCGGGCATCCCGAGCACGTCGCGGTAGAAGGCGACGGCCGCGTCGTAGTCGTCGACCTCGACGACGACCCGGAGCTGGTGGACGGTGCGCTGCTCTGTCATCGGTCCATGGTGCCGTGACTTCGGACCCGGATGCCGGGAACGTGCGCGCGCCTGTGGACAGCTCCGGTCCGCGCCGCGATCCCGAGGCGCCTCAGGGTCGACTCAGGGTCGTTGTCAGGTGTCTCCCCGATGCGGCCGCACCGCGCGCCCGACGACGATGCTCGACATGATCACTGTCGAATCCCTCACCAAGACCTACGGCCGCGGCCTGACCGCAGTCGACGACGTCACCTTCACCGCGGCCACCGGCCGGGTCACCGGCTTCCTCGGTCCCAACGGGGCCGGCAAGTCCACCACCATGCGGATCATGGTCGGCCTCACCCCGGCCACCTCGGGCACCGCCACGATCGACGGCCGTCGGTTCGTCGACCTGCCCAACCCCGGCACCGAGGTCGGCGTGCTGCTCGACGCCTCGGCCCAGCACGCCGGCCGCACCGGCCGCGAGATCCTCACCCTGGTGCAGCGCACCATGGGCCTGCCCAAGTCGCGGGTGAAGGAGATGCTCGACCTGGTCAGCCTGACCGACGACGAGGCCGACCGCCGGGTGCGCAACTACTCCCTCGGCATGCGCCAGCGCCTGGGCATCGGTGCCGCCCTCCTCGGCGACCCGCACGTGCTCATCCTCGACGAGCCGGCCAACGGGCTCGACCCGGCCGGCATCCGCTGGATGCGTGACCTGCTGCGTGGCTACGCCGACGCCGGTGGCACGGTGCTGCTCTCGTCGCACCTGCTGCACGAGATCGAGGTCATCGCCGACGACCTCGTCGTCATCGGCAACGGCCGGATCGTCGCGCAGGGCACCAAGGCCGAGCTGCTCGCCTCCGCCGGCACCATCGCCCGCGCCCGGGACCTCCCGGCCCTCGTGGCCGCCCTGGAGCGGGCCGGCCTCACGGTCACCCACGCCGACGGCAGCGTGCACACCGACGCCACCCCCGAGCAGGTCGGGCAGGTCGCGCTCGGCGCGGGTCTGGCCCTGACCGAGCTCCGCGCCGCCGACGGCGCCGGGCTCGAGGAGATGTTCCTCGAGCTCACTGCAGACACCCAGCGTGAAGGAGCAGCAGCATGACCACCACCACCGTCCTCCCGGCCACGGCCGAGGTGGCAGCCGGCCGCGGACGCAGCCGCACGGCATCCGCCCGCATCCCGCTCAGCCGGCTGGTCGGCGTCGAGCTGCGCAAGATGTTCGACACCCGCTCGGGCTTCTGGCTGATGGCGAGCATCCTCATCACCAGCGTGCTCGCGACTGCCGCGATCATCGTCTTCGCGCCCGACGACCAGCAGACCTACGACAACTTCGCCGCGGCCGTCGGCATCCCGATGACGATCATCCTGCCGATCATCGGCATCCTCGCCGTCACCAGCGAGTGGAGCCAGCGCAGCGGTTTGACCACGTTCACGCTCGTGCCGCGCCGCGGCCGGGTGCTGTGGGCCAAGTTCATCGCGGCAGTAGGCGTCGGGGTCGTCGCGATGTTCGTCGCACTCGTCGTCGGAGCGCTCGGCACCCTCGTCGGCAGCCTCGTCACCGGCCTCGACCCGGTCTGGAACGTCACCGCCACCGAGTTCGCGCTCATCGTGCTCGGCAGCGTGCTCGGGATGCTCTTCGGCTTCATGCTCGGCGTGCTGATCCGCAACTCGGCCGGCGCGATCGTCGCCTACTTCGTCTACAGCCTGGTGCTGCCCCCGCTCGTCGAGCTGCTCGCCGCCAACGCCTCGTGGTTCGCGGACGTGCGGCCCTGGATCGACTACGCCAACGCCCGCAACATGCTGTTCAACGGAAGCATGAGCGGCGAGCAGTGGCAGCAGCTCGCGGTGTCGGGCACCATCTGGTTCCTCCTGCCGCTGGCCGTCGGCCTGTTCATCGTGCGTCGCTCCGAGGTCAAGTAGCCGCAGCCGGATGCCGGCGCCGAGAGTCCCGTCGCCTCGCACCACCCATTCAGCCGGGCAGGTGCGAGCGGCGGGACTCCAGCGACTCACGGCGGTGCGCGTTGCCGTGCAGCGCGACGTAGGTGTCGCCGAAGCGCGAGAGCAGGTCGTCGTCGAGCCGCCGCACCGCCCCCGGCGGGTACCGGTAGTCCATGGCCGCGGTGACCGCCGCGCTGTCGACGTCGCGCAGCGTCGAGCTCAGCTCGTCGAGCGAGGCGATGCCGAGCTCGAGCAGCAGGCCGGAGATCCACTCGTAGTGCTCGGTGCGCGACCACCCGGCGCTCGAGTAGCGCCCGGCGAGGAAGGTCGCGAGCTCCTGCGAGCTGATCCGCGGGTCGTGCTCGTCGCCCCCGTCGACGTCGCTGTCGCCCAGGCCGGCCTGGAGCCGGTCGCGGATCGCCTCGAACTCCTTGTCGGCCAGCTCGAGCAGCCCCGCCGCCAGGGTGAACCGCCGGTCGAGGTCTGGGACCTGCTCCGGCGGCACGGTGCCCTTGTATCGGATGTCGTGCTCGAACTCCGCCCACGCGTGCTGTAGCACCGTGCGCAGCTGGATCGAGGCGCAGAACAGCGGGTCGTAGGCCGTGGGCTCGCCCGGCGCCCGCGACACCAGCAGGTGCCGGCTCGCGTAGCCGAACCGCCCGGCGGCGGCGGTCTCCTCACCGAGGTCGCGGTCGTCGAGCACGGTGAACTGCTCGGCGAGCAGACCGGCGACCGCGTCGATGTCGCGCTGCACGTAGGTGATGACGCGCACCCCGACCTGGTCGGTCACCCCCCGCAGCGGGTCGGCGCCGCCGTCGGCGGCCAGCACGCCGCGAGCCTTGGCGGCGAACGACCCGATGGTCTTGGTGCGTCCGGTCACGCTGAGGTAGTTGATGCCCGCGTCGTCGATCGTGCCGGTGACCAGCGCGACGAACTCGTCGGTCGCGGGGAGCAGCCGGGGCCGCAGTGCCGTGTAGTCCGCGACGGCTCGGTCGACACGGCGCAGGGACATGGGGCCAACTGTCCCACGGGTCAGCCGGCGCCCGGCGGCCCCTTCAGCACGGTCGGCACGTACTCGAGCAGCTGCGAGCGGCCGTCGAAGGTGCGGCTCTCGACCAGCTCCAGGGCCACGTCGGGGTAGCCGTCGTACACCCGCTCCCGACCGGTGGCGCCGGTGACGACCGGGAAGACGACCAGCCGGAACCGGTCGACCAACCCCGCAGCGAGCAGTGAGCGGCACAGGGTGAGGCTGCCCAGGGTGCGCATCGAGGTGCTGCCGTCGCGCTTCATCGCGCGCACCGCCTCGACCGGGTCGGTGCTGACCAGGCGGGTGTTCGGCCAGGCCAACGGCTCGCGCAGCGTGGAGGAGAACACCACCTTCGGCACCGCGTCGAGCCCGGTCAGGCTCTCGGCCTCGTCGGGCCGGTACTCACCCTGACCTCCGGCGGCATCCGTCGACATCTGTGACATCAGGCGGTAGGTCGTCGCGCCCAGCAGCACCTCGTAGGCGCCCTCGGGTTGCTCCTCCAGCCAGCCGAGGTACTCCGGCCCCTCGAGGCCCCACCAGCCGGGCCAGCCCTCGGCGGCGGCGTAGCCGTCCAGGGAGGTGATCAGGTCGACCATCAGCTCGGGCATGTCGTCGTCCCCTCGTCTCTCGTCGTCTCGTCCACCAGCCATGCTGCCGCCACGGTCCGCCCGGTGGTGCTTTACGCCACGCGCAGTAGGACCTCGAGCGAGTGGAGCCGATACTGGTGGCATGGGGGCGCAACGAGCGCTCCGACGGGGTGGGGGGTGGTCTGGTGGCGAGGCGCACCTCCCGAACCGTCGCCGTGCTCGCCGCCGTCCTGGCTGCCGCCGCCCTCCTCGCCGGCTGCTCCGGCTCTGCCGACGACGACCCCAGCGCACCGGCATCCCATGACTACCTGCCGGGGCTACCGGCCTTCCCGCACGTCCCGCGGGGTGTCACCTCGGCACCGGTGCTGGTGATGATCCCGGGTGGGGCCTGGCGCGGTGCCGACCCGACCGGGCTGCAACCCCTGGCGGCCGCGCTCGCCGACCGGGGCGTCCTGGCGGTGCCGGTGCACATCCGCACGGCGGGCGACGGTGTGGTCTTCCCGGTGCCCGTCGACGACGTGCTGTGCGCGCTCGCCGACGGCGTGGCCACCGCCCGCGCGGCGGGGATCGAGCCGACCCGGGTGGCGCTGCTCGGGCACTCCTCCGGCGCTCACCTCGCCGCTCTGGCCACCCTCGACCCCGAGCAGTTCGCCCCGCACTGCGAGGACCCGCCCGCCACCGCGAACGCCTTCGTCGGGCTGGCCGGCCCCTACGACATCCGCACCTTCGACGACGCGGCGTCGGCGCTCTTCCGCCCCGATGCCACCTCCGCCGAGCAGGACGCCGCGAACCCGCTGCTGCTGGCCGCCCACCACCCCGACGTGCCCGTGCTCCTCCTGCACGGCACCGCCGACGAGCGGGTGCCGGTGACCTACAGCACCGACTTCGCCGCCGCCCTGACCGCGGCGGGGCACCCCACCACCCTCACCGTGCTGCCCGGCGAGGACCACGACTCGATCTACGACGCGCAGGTGGTGGCGCCGAAGATCGCCGAGTGGCTGAAGACCCTTCCCCAGGACTGACCCGCGGCCTCACCTGGCCCGGACGGTGACGTCGCGCTCACCGGTGGTGGCCTCGATGTCCTGCTCGGCCTGGGTGAGCAGGTGGTCGGCCAGCCGGCGCAGGGCCCGCGCGACCGCGACCTCGTCGCCGATCTGCGTGACCTCGGCGTCCGACCCGCTGCGCCGGCTCGTGCCCTTCGCCGTGAGCGCCTCGGGTGAGTCGGCGAGCAGGGCGACCGTGGCCGTCGTGTCGTCGCCCTGCTCGAAGATGGTGACCCGCACGGACCACTCGCGCAGCGTGCCCAGCCCGGGCTTGGCGACGGCCTCCTCCTCGGCGTGCGCGGGTGGCGCGTCGGTCACCTTCAGCACCGCTCCGGGCCCGGGGAACATCGTGCTGGTGTGCCCGTCCTCCCAGCGCACGACGTACGGCGGTCCCCCGTCGGGGCCGCGGGCCTCGAGCACCTCCCCGGCGCGAGTGGGCTGGTCGACCTGCTCGCCCGCCAGGATGATCCGGTCTCCGGGTCTGGCCCTCATGGCTGCTCCTCACACGCGTCGTCACCGTGCCACGGGAGTACCGGGCGGTGGCGACGGCCACGGTACCCACCCGCGATTGTCCTCCTCACCGCAGCGATGGGCACCCCCCGCCGGGTGGTGGGTGCCACCCGAGCGGCCCTCGCCGACCGCACGCGACCCGGGCTAGTCTGCGGGCCGGACGTCGCGGTCCCAGCGGTGCCGCGCCACCCCAGCCGCCCACGAAAGGGGCCGACGAGCATGCGCCGACCGGACCTGACCGTGCTGGCCATCCCGGCCTTCGTCGGCGCGATGGCGGCCGAGGTCCTGTGGCAGCGGCGCCACCCCGCACCGCCCGGCACCACCCGAGCCGGTGACTACGAGCTCGCCGACACCATCGCCAGCCTCACCATGGGGGTCGGCAGCCTGGTCGCCCCGTTCGTCTCCGCCCGCCTGCTCGACCCGGTCACCCCCGGTCGCGGGCGCTACGCGAAGGTGCTGATGGGCGCCGCCGTCGTGGCCTCGGCGGCCACCACCGTCGCCGACGTCGTGCGACGTCGCCGCGAAGAGGGCGGCCTGCCGGATGCCGGCACCCTGCCGGCCGCGGACCCGCGCGCGCCGCGCACCGGGCCGGATGCCGTGCCGCAGCTGCGCGACGCCCCGCTCGCCCGCCGGGTCACCGGAGCCACCGCCGTGGCCGCCGTCGCGTCGACCGCGCTCACGGTCGCGACGACCTGGTCGGCGCAGACGAGCGGCACCCGCCTGTTCGCCCTCACCACCCGTGACCTCGGAACCGGACTGGCGGCCAACGCCGTCGCGATCCTGGGCTGGGACGCCATCTACTACTGGAACCACCGGTTCAACCACGAGAGCCGCTGGCTGTGGGCGATGCACGTCGTGCACCACAGCAGCGAGCGCTACAACCTCTCCACCGCCCTGCGCCAGCCGGTGGCCGAGGGGCTGACGATGAGCGTGCCCTACGGCCTGCTCGCCCTGGCCGGGGTGCGCCCGAGCGTCATCGAGAACGCCCGCGCGCTCAACCTGATCTACCAGTTCTGGATCCACACCGAGGCGGTGAAGTCGATCGGCTGGCTCGAGAACGTGCTCAACACCCCGTCGCACCACCGGGTGCACCACGGCGTCAACCGGCAGTACCTCGACCGCAACCACGGCAGCATCCTCATTCTCTGGGACCGGCTGTTCGGCACCTTCGAGCGTGAGGACGAGCGCGTGGTCTACGGCCTGACGACGAACATCGACACCTTCAACCCGGTCACCATCGCCACGCACGAGTGGCGTGACGTCGCCCGTGACGTCGCCGGCGCGAGCACCTGGCGCGAGCGCTGGTCGTTCCTGCTGCGCGGGCCGGGCTGGGCCTACGACCGGCGCGCCGAGGTGCTCGGCGCGGCCGACGCGAAGGGCCCCGTCGCCGCCTGACGGCTGTCTCGTCGACCACGATCCGGGTTTCCCTCCGGCACAACGGGGATAGCCTGACCGTGAGGGCGACAGTGGTCACCCGCCACCTTGGGAGGGAACACCTGTGCAGATCACCGACAAGGTCTTCGTGGTCACCGGCGGGGGGAACGGGATCGGGCGCGAGGTCGTCCTCGCGCTGCTCGCCCAAGGTGCTCTCGTCGCCGCCGTCGACCTGAGTCGCGAAGGACTCGACGAGACAACGGAACTGGCGACCGCGGCATCCGACCGGCTCAGCACCCACGTCGCCGACCTCACCGACCGGGCTGCCGTCGAGGCCCTCCCCGACGCGGTGCGCGAGGCGCACGGTCGCATCGACGGGCTGGTCAACGTGGCCGGCATCATCCAGCCGTTCGTGAAGTTCGCCGACCTCGAGTACGCCCAGATGGAGAAGGTGCTGGCGGTCAACCTGTGGGGCGTCATCCACACGTGCAAGGTGTTCCTGCCCCACCTCGTGGTCCGGCGCGAGGCCTGCATCGTCAACGTCTCGAGCATGGGCGCCCTCGCACCCGTCCCCGGCCAGACGATGTACGGCGCGAGCAAGGCCGCGGTCAAGCTGTTCACCGAGGGCCTGTACTCCGAGCTGCGCGACACCACGGTGGCGGTCACGGTGGTCTTCCCGGGTGGGGTCGACACCGGCATCGCCCAGCACTCCGGGGTCGCGATCCCGGGGATGGAGGCCGCAGCGGCCGACGCGGCCGGGAGCATGACGAGCGCCCCCGAGGCGGCCCGGCAGATCGTCAAGGGCATCGAGCAGGGCAGCTACCGGGTGGTCATCGGCAAGGACGCCCGCGGGCTCGACCGGCTCTCGCGGTTCTCGCCCCAGCGCGCCACCGACCTGATCGCGAAGAAGATGGCCTCGCTGCTCGAGCGGTGACTCCCGAGCCACTGTCGGGCACGGCGCCGGGCAGGCACACTGGCCGGATGGCCACGCCCTACACCGTCACCCGCACGACCACGATCGCCGCACCCGCCGAGCGGGTGCACGCGCTCGTCGACGACTTCCGGGAGTGGCCGCAGTGGTCGCCGTGGGAGGACCTCGACCCGCAGATCCGGCGCGCCTACTCCGGCCCGGATGCCGGGGTCGGGTCCGCGTACGCCTGGGAGGGGAACCGGAAGGCCGGCAAGGGCGACATGACCATCACCGGTGACACGCCCGAGCAGGTCGACATCGACCTGCACTTCGAGAAGCCGTTCGCGGCCAGGAACCGGATCGAGCTGGTGCTCACCCCTGCCGGTGAGGCGTCGACGAGCGTCGAGTGGCGGATGCACGGCGAGCTCAGCGGGTTCATGCGGCTGTTCTCGATCGTGAAGTCGATGGACTCCCTCGTCGGGGCCGACTTCGAGAAAGGGCTGGCCCGGCTGAAGCGGGTCGCCGAGTCAGGCTGACCGCGGCGGCTAGGCTCCGGGCGTGGGCCGTCCCTCGTCACCCGAGCTCCTCGCGCTGCACGCCGTGCGCGTGACCGGGATGTCGGATGCCGCCGCCGTGGCACGGCGCACCGGGCTCGCCCGCGAGGTGGCCGAGGAGCTGCTGCTCGACGACGAGGCGCGTGGCTGGGTGAGCCGGGTCGTGTTCGCCGACCTCGCCGGGTGGTCGCTGACCGAGACGGGCCGGCTCGAGGGTGAGCGCCGGCTGGCCGAGGAGCTCGAGCACACCGGCGCCCGGGCCGCGGTCGACTCGGCCCACGAGACCTTCGTCCGGCTCAACGAGCGGTTCCTGTCGACGCTGACCCGCTGGCAGATCCGGCCGCAGTCGTGGGACCGGCTCGCGGCCAACGACCACGACGACCCCGTGTGGGACGGCCGGGTGCTCGACGAGCTCGCGTCGTACCGCCGCCGCCTCGGGCCGCTGTGCGCCGAGCTGACCGGGGTGCTCGACCGGTTCGCCGGCTACGACGACCGGTTCGCCGCCGCGCTCGCCCGGGCCGAGGCGGGACAGCTCAGCTGGGTCGACGGTGCGGGCGTCGACTCCTGCCACACGGTGTGGATCCAGCTGCACGAGGACCTCCTCGCCACGCTGGGCCTGGACCGCGGCGCGCCGGTCTGAGGTCGGGCCGATGGCGAAGCTACGGGTGCACGCGTTCTCGATCTCGCTCGACGGGTTCGGGACGGGGGAGGGGCTGACCGACGACGCCCCCTTCGGACATGCCGGTGAGCGGCTGCACGAGTGGATGTTCGCGGCGATCGACGGCGAACCGGCATCCGCCCCGGTCGACGCCGACCTCGTCGCCCGGGCCTGGGACGGCATCGGCGCCGAGATCATGGGGCGGCGCAAGTTCCACGTGGGCACCGGACCGATCCCGGACGACTGGCAGGGCTTCTGGGGCGACGACCCACCGTTCCACACACCGGTGTTCGTGCTGACTCACCACCCGCGGGAGCAGCCTGGAGATGGCGGGAGGGACGACGTTCCACTTCGTCGATGCCACCCCGCAGGAGGCGCTCGCCGTGGCGGTGGAGGCGGCCGGCGGGCTCGACGTGCGCCTCGGTGGCGGGGCGGAGACGATCCGCACCTTCCTCGATGCCGACCTCGTCGACGAGCTGCACGTGGTGGTCGTGCCGATCGTGCTCGGCCGGGGCCAGCGGCTCTGGGACGGCCAGGAGGGCCTCGACCAGCGCTTCGACATCGAGGTGCTGCCCGGAGGGTCGGGCGTCACCCACCTCCTGCTCACTCGGCGTGGTCCCAGCCGACCATGACCAGCCAGGCGAGCAGCACGATCTCGCCGAGGGCCGCCGGCAGCAGGGCCCCAGCGCCGGGGAGCACGTCGGGCAGCGGCAGGCCCCCACCCAGCGCGGCCAGCAGGGATGCCGTGCCCGCCACCGCGGTGCCCGCCACCACCGCTCCGGGGACCCGCCGGGCGCACCAGAGGGCGATCGCCGTGACGAGCAGGTGCACGCCGAGCACCACGAGGGCCAGCGACCAGTCGGAGCGGAAGCCGTCGACGCCGTCGCCGCCGGGCCAGAGGAGCCGGCCGGCCGCGGCGGTCAGCAGCACGGCATACCCACCGCGGCTGACCAGCGCCGCGTAGGCCGGGGAGTGGGCCCGCTCGCGCAGCAGGACGTACAGGCCCCACCCGACGACCACCTCGAGGGCGGCGACGGTGACGAAAGCCGCGCCGGCCAGCAGACGAGGGCCGGGACGGTCGGCGCTGTCGAGCAGCGCCGTCGCCGGCACCGAGAGCGCGGTGAGTGCGGCCAGTGCGACGGCGGCCACGCGGGCCGTGCGGTGCGCCTGCGCGGGGACAGCATGGGGCCGGAGGGTGGTGCCGGCCGAGCGCGGTCGGGCGGTGGTCGTGGTCACCTCGCCAGCGTGGCGTGGTGACCACGGCGCGGTCTGTCCGGAACGACCCTGAGTCGACCCCGACCGCACCCCGGAACCAGCCCCTCACCTGCGAGCTGTTCGTCCGATCGACCGCCTCGCGCTCTGGTCAGGGAGCCGTCGCCTGGTGCACGATGCAGCATGGCTCCGACGCGCATCGACCGCCGCTCCGCACTCAAGGGCCTGGCCGCCGGTACCGCGGCCCTGGCCGTCCCCCGGGTCTTCGACCCTGCCGCTGCCGCCGCCCCGGCCAGCAAGGGCATCTTCGGCTACGGCGTCGCCAGCGGTGACCCCACCGGCACGTCCGTGGTGCTGTGGACGCGGG
Source organism: uncultured Actinomycetota bacterium (assembly GCA_963695175.1). GTDB lineage: Bacteria > Actinomycetota > Actinomycetes > Actinomycetales > Dermatophilaceae > Fodinibacter. The sequence goes on along the minus strand of CAVOGG010000004.1, from coordinate 242,671 downwards.
CCACCCCGCCGAGCGAGGACGGCGAGCCGGTCGCGGCCCCGGGCAGCGGTCTCGGCAAGCCGCTCCAGGTGCACTGGGAGGTCGCGCGCGACGAGAACTTCAAGCAGGTCGTGGCCAAGGGCCACGTGAAGACCTCCGCCGACAGCGACCACACGGTCAAGGTCGATGTCACCGGGCTGAAGCCGTACACCCGCTACCACTACCGGTTCGAGAGCCGCGGCGAGCACAGCCCGGTCGGGCACACCCGCACCGCGCCTGACGTGCCGGGCGAGGTGCACGCCCTGCGGTTCGCACTGGTCAGCTGCAGCAACTACACCGGCGGCTACTTCACGGCCTACCGCGCGATCGCGCAGCGCGACGACCTCGACCTCGTGCTGCACGTGGGCGACTACATCTACGAGTACGGCAACGGCCTCGACCGCTACGGCCCTGACGCCCTCATCGGCATCCGCGACGGCCGGCCCGCGACGGAGACGATCGACCTCGAGGGCTACCGGCTGCGGCACGCCCTGCACAAGGCCGACCCGGACGCCCAGGCCGCGCACCGCGCGCTGCCGTGGATCACGATCTTCGACGACCACGAGGTCGCCAACAACGCCTGGGCCAACGGTGCCGAGAACCACCAGGCCGACGAGGGCGCCTACGCCGCTCGCCGTGCGCAGGCGATGCAGGCCTACCTGGAGTGGATGCCGTTCCGGATGCCGGACCAGTCGGTGCCGCACCAGGGGACGCGGTTCTTCAAGCGGTTCACCTTCGGAGCCCTGGGCGACCTGTCGATCCTCGAGACCCGCCAGAACCGCAGCCAGCAGGTCGCCGTGCCCGGTGTGCCGTTCGACGGGTTCGTGCCGATCGGGGTGAACCCTGCGATCGACGGGGCGATCGCCTCGCCGGCCCGCCACCTGCCCGAGCCCGAGCAGATGACCTGGCTCAAGGACGGCGTCGCGCAGCAGGGCAAGCCATGGCACCTCCTCGGCAACCAGGTGATGATCGCGCCGGTGCTCTACCCGGGCGCGGCCCTGGGCGCCCCCGGCCTCACCTTCGTCAACGGCGACCAGTGGGACGGCTACGCGGCCGACCGGGCCAGCCTGCTCGGCCACCTCGCCGCCCAGCCGGACGCAGCCGGTGACGTGGTGGTGCTGACCGGTGACATCCACGCGTCGTTCTCGTGCGAGATCCCGGTGGTCGCGACCCCCGGGTCGGCGTCGTACACCTCGGCCGCCGTCGAGTTCGTCTGCCCCTCGGTCACCAGCGACGGGTTCGTCGAGGTGCTCGGCGGCACCGCCCAGCTCGCCGGCCAGCCGCCGGAGGTCGTCGTCGCCGTCACGAGGCAGGCCATCGGTGCGGCCCAGCAGCTGAACCCGTGGCTGAAGTTCGTCGACGGGGTCAGCCACGGCTTCGTCGTCATCGACGTGACGCCCGAGCGGGTGCAGGCCGACTACCACCACACCCCGGTGCCGACGAGTGCCGCGCCCGACCCGCGGGTCGACCCGGACGTCGTCCCGGCGTACGCGCGCAGCCTGCAGACCCTGGCGGGCACGCACCAGGTGACGGCGGCATCCGGGCCGGTGGGGGCGCGCAGCGACCAGCCCGCCTGAACGCACCTCGTGACGAGTGCCACCAAGGGGTGACACCGGGCGCCCCGACCGCTGGAATGGGGCCATGCCCCAGAAAATGGCCCTGCGTGCCTACATCGACCAGCTGCGCACCGAGGGATACACCGTGCGCGACGACCACGGCGACGACCCCGTGCTCATCGCTCCCGGCGGGAAGGCCGTCGAGACCTGGCGCGAGGACTACCCCTACGACGAGCTGATGACGCGCAACGGGTACGAGGTCGAGAAGTACCTGCTGCAGATCGAGCTGCTGAAGTTCCAGTACTGGACGATCGACACCGGGGCCAAGCACGTCGTCGTCTTCGAGGGGCGCGACGCCGCCGGGAAGGGCGGCACGATCAAGCGGTTCACCGAGCACCTCAACCCGCGGGCGCTGCGGGTCGTCGCGCTCACCAAGCCGACGTCGACCGAGAGCGGCCAGTGGTACATGCAGCGCTACGTCAACCACCTGCCGACCGCCGGGGAGATCGTGCTCTTCGACCGCTCCTGGTACAACCGGGCGGGCGTGGAGCGGGTGATGGGGTTCTGCACCGACGAGGAGTACGCGGTCTTCATCCGCCAGGCACCGATGTTCGAGCGGATGCTCGTGGAGTCGGGGACGACGGTGACCAAGCTGTGGTTCTCGGTGACCCAGGACGAGCAGCGCACCCGGTTCGCGATCCGGCAGATCGACCCGGTGCGTCGGTGGAAGCTGTCGCCGATGGACCTGGAGAGCCTGGACCGGTGGGAGGCGTACACGGCGGCCAAGGAGGCGATGTTCGAGTTCACCGACAAGCGGTACGCACCGTGGATCACCGTGAAGAGCAACGACAAGAAGCGGGCCCGGGTCAACGCACTGCGGGCCTTCCTGAACCAGTTCGACTACGAGGACAAGGACCCGGAGGTCGTGTTCGCCCCGGACCCGAAGATCGTCGGCCGGGCCAAGCACACCTCAGGCGACTGATCTCCGGCTGCGCAGCTCGCTGACGATCCGGCCCTGCCGGCGGCGGGCCGAGCGTTCGCGCGGGCCGGCGGGTCCACGGCATCCGCGGAGCACGTCCTCGGTGTCCGCCAGCTCGGCGATGAGGTCTCGGATGGAGGGCTGCTGGGTCGTCGCCATGCCCCTCACCCTCGTGCCGCTGCCTCGGTGCCGGCTCGGGTGCGGCTGTGGGGTTGCTGTCAGGCCGTCGTGCACCGGGCCACTCGCCGGGCTCAGGGGTTGTCGACCGACGTGCGCCCCTTGGACTCGACGTACGCCGCGAGGCGCGCCTCGGCATCCGCACCGAAGAGGATCTCGGCCACCTCCCGCAGCCCGGGGGAGTCGAGGATGTCGCGGTCGCTGACCACGAGGTCGATCTTGCTGCGGCGCCGCATGAAGTCGTCGAGGGTCACGACCATCTCCTGCTCGGCGGCGGTGTAGAGCTCGGCCCGCAGGTAGTCGGTGGAACCCATGACGTCCTGGCCCATCGTCGGGTCGGCGCGCACCATCTCGAGCAGGTCGAAGGCGCGGCGCCCGTAGCGTCGCCAGAGCCGGTCGCTGAGCGGCTCGACCTCGGGGCGGGTGCGCAGGGCGTCGAGGCGCATCAGCCGGGCCTGGCGGTAGAACTCCTTGCGGGTGGCCTTGGCCGGCTCGCCGTACCAGTTGCGCAGGTCCTTCTCGAGCGGGATGCCGAGGGCCTGGACGTGGTCGGCGACCTCCTCGCCCACGTTGAGGCAGTCGGTCAGCTTGCCGCCGAAGACGGTGACGACGCCCCGGTCGGTGTCGCGCTCGATCTCGTGCCGGCGGCTCAGGGAGGTCCAGTCGGCGTCCTCCTGGTCGCCGCCCCCGGAGCGGACGACGAGCGGGCGGACGCCGGAACGCTCGGCGATGACGTCGTCGGCGGTGAGCGGCCGGGGCAGGTCGAGGCGGGCGTTGATCTGGCCGAGCAGGAACTCGCGGTCCTCGTCGGTGACGTGGGTGAAAGGGGTCTCGATGCGGGTGTCGGTGGTGCCGATCACCGAGCGTTGGCCCATCGGGATGACGTAGAACAGCCTTTGCGTGTCGTCGAAGAAGGCGAGCACCCGGTCGTGGCGGGTCGTGGTGAGCCGGGGGACGACCAGGTGGATGCCCTTGGAGTAGACGATGCGGTGCCGGGTCTGCAGGCCCCAGGAGCTGTTGAGCTCGTCGACGAACGGGCCGACCGCGTTGACCACCACCCGGGCCGAGGTCGTGACCTCCTCGCCGGAGTCGGTGTCGCGCAGCCGGCACACCCACCGGTCGCCCACCCGCTCGGCCGAGACCAGCTCGACGTAGTTGGCGACGGCGGCGCCTGCCTCGATCGCCGAGCGCACGAAGGAGAAGACGAAGCGCGAGTCGTTGTCGACGAGGTAGGCGTCCTGGTACTGCACGGCGCCACGAGCGGTGCTCGTGTTGATGACCGGCTCGACCTCCTCGAGCTGCTCGACGCCGAACACGTGCGGACGGTGCGTTCCGAACAGGCCGATGCCCCAGTAGGCGGCCGCCCCGACGGCCGCGAACCACGGCCGGTACGGCGCGGTGCGGTCGAGGGTCGCCAGGAAGGAGATCTCCTTGATGTTGTCGGGGTAGGCCTTCATCAGCCGGTTGCGGGAACGGGACAGGCCGAAGACGAGGGGCAGCTCGTAGTTCTCGAGGTACTTGAAGCCGCCCCACACCAGGTTGCTCGACTCCTGGCTGGTGAAGCCGCCGAAGTCGCCCCGGTCGATGAGCGCGACGGACGCGCCGCGACCCGCGAGCGATGCCGCCGAGACCGCGCCGTTGATGCCGGCGCCGACGACGAGCACGTCGAACAGGCCACCGTCGATCCGCGCGATGTTGGCTCGCCGCAAGGTCATGCCCCCAGCGTCGCAGACGGGGGTCGCGGTGGCCGACTAGGGGTGACACGTCACCGGGCGGTCCGACGTCAGGTGCGGGGAGCCTCCGCGAGGGCGGCGGCCAACCGGGTCAGGTGGCGCTGCTCGGCGAGGTTCGTCGCGCGCGCCGCCGCCGCGAGGTAGTGCCGGCGGGCGGCGGCCCGGTCGCCGCTCAGCTCCGCGACGTGACCCTTCACGGCGTGCAGCCGCTGGTGGTCCCCGAGTGCCGCGTCGAGGCCCTCGAGCACCGGCACGGCGGCATCCGGACCCTCGGCCTCCGCGAGCGCCACCGCGCGGGCCAGCGTGACGAACGGGCTCGGCGCGACCTCCTCCAGCAACCCGTAGAGCGCGAGCACCTGTGCCCAGTCGGTGTCGGCCGCCGTCGCAGCGCGGTCGTGCACCGCGGCGATCGCGGCCTGCACCTGGTACTCCCCGGGCCCCCGACCGGCGCCGATCGTCGAGTCGAGCAGCGCGGTCCCCTCGGTGACGAGTGCCCGGTCCCAGAGGCCGCGGTCCTGCTCGGCGAGCGTCACGAGGTCACCGGATGCCGTGACCCGCGCCGGTCGCCGCGCGTCGAGCAGCAGCATCAGCGCCAGCAGCGCCGTGGCCTCCGGGTCGTCGGGGAGCAGCCGGTGCACCAGCCGCCCCAGCCGGATCGCCTCAGCCGAGCGGTCGGTGCGGGTCAGGTCGGCCCCGGTGCTCGCGGCGTACCCCTCGTTGTAGAGGAGGTAGACCACGGCGAGGGCCCGCCGGACACGGTCGCCGAGCTCGTCGTTCGCGGGCAGCCCGAACGACGCACCCGAGTCGCGCAGGGTGCGCTTGGCGCGCGAGATGCGTTGCGCCATGGTCGGCTCGGGCACCAGGTAGGCCGTTGCGATCTCGGCCGTCGTGAGTCCCCCCACGGCGCGCAGGGTGAGGGCCACAGCCGACGCGGGCGAGAGTGCCGGGTGGCAGCACATGAGCAGCACGGTGAGCGAGTCGTCCTGCTGAACGACCTGGCCCCCGTCGGGTTCCGTTGCCACCCAGTCGAGCTCGCGACGGCGACGCGCCACGGCGCTGCGCTGCTCGTCGACCAGTCGCCGGGTCGCCGCGGTGATGAGCCACCCTCGAGGGTTGTCGGGGATGCCGTCGCGCGCCCAGGTCGTGTGGGCCGCGACGAGGGCCTCCTGCACGGCATCCTCCGCGGCCGTGAAGTCACCTGACCGGCGGGTGAGGATGCCGACGACCTGCGGCGCGAGGTCGCGCAGCAGGTCCTCGGCGAGGCGCTCGGGGTTCAGGGGTTCAGCGCCCGTCTCCCACGCCCTCCAGCCAGGTGTCCATCTCGGCAGCGTCGGACGGCCCGTCGTCCATGACCCGGCGCACGTGGATGGGCTGCTGGAGCGGCACGCCACCCGGCCCGGGGACGGCCGAGACCAGCGCGGCGATCGCGAGCGCCCGCTCCTCGGTCTCGACGTCGATCACCTGGAAACCGGCAGCCCACTCCTTGAACTCCTGGAACGGGCCGTCGGTGACCACCCGGTCACCGGAGGCGTCGACGCGGACGATGTGCGCGGCATCCGGCGGGGTGAGAATCGTGACGTCGACGAGCTCACCGCTCTCGGTGAGCTGCTGGTTGAGCGCGCGGTAGTAGTTGAGGTGGGCTTCGATCTCCTCCGGCTTCCACTCCTCCATGGGGGAGTCCTCGACGCCGGGCTCGAAGGTGACGATGAGCAGGTACCTGGCCACGGGTGGCCCCTTCCGGTCGACGGGCTCGGGGGCCCGTTCTCTCGATGCTGACACCCTAGGGACGGAGCCGCCCCCGGTGTCTCGACATCGTCCGCCGGATCGATCGACCGCCGGATCGGCTCGCGCGACCTCAGGGAGTGACCGACACCCCGGTGAGCTCTTCACTGCGTTCCCAGAGCAGCCCGGCCAGCGTCTCGTCCTGCGCCCACGGGCTGAGCTTCGCCTCGCCGACCGGACCGCGGGTCTCCCGGAAGCCGGTCGGGCCTGAGTACGAGCCCGGGGCCGCATCCGTCGCAGCGAAGAGGATCGCCTCGGCACCCTTGTCCGGGTTGGGGAAGATCGCCCTGACCACCCACTGGGTGAGCGCCCCGATCACCGGCGTCGCGCCCATCCCGTCGCGGCTCGCGATCAGGTTGGTGCCCGAGATCCCCGGGTGGGCGGCCGTCGAGGTCAGCCGTGACCCGGATGCTGTGGCGCGCCGCTGCAGCTCGGCCGCGAAGAGGAGGTTGGCCAGCTTCGAGCGGCCGTAGGCGACCTGGGTGTCGTAGCCGGTCGCGGGGTTGCCCTCGAGCACGGCGCCGTCGCCCCGGTGGTGGGCGATCGAGGACACCGTGGTGACCCTCGGCGCCGGCGCGGCCAGCAGGTGCGGCATGAGCAGCCCGGTCAGCGCGAAGTGCCCGAGATGGTTCGTGCCGAACTGCAGCTCGAACCCGTCGCTGGTGGCGCGGTACCGGGGTGGGGTCATGACCCCGGCGTTGTTGACGAGCAGGTCGAGCGGCCCGTCGAACCGTTCGGCCAGCGCGTGCACCGACGCCTGGGACGCGAGGTCGAGGTGCTCCACCCGCACGGTTCCGGGAACCCCAGTGGCACGGATCCGCTCTGCGGCCGCCTCACCGGCATCCGTGTTGCGCACGGCCAGAACGACATCGGCGCCGTGCCGCGCGAGCTCGCGGGCCTCGACCAGGCCGATGCCGGAGTTCGCGCCGGTGACCAGCGCCGTGGTTCCGGACAGGTCACCGATCTCGTCGGGGGTCCAGCTCACGATGGGTCTCCTCAGGTGTGGCGTGCGGGGCGGTGTGGTGCGGCGGATGCCGTGCCCAGTATGCGTTCGGCTCCAGCAGCCGTACCGCGCGGGGGAGCGCCCGTCGTGGCTGACGGCGTCAGGAGCCGGGGGTCGACGTCTCCGAGCCGGGAGCCGCCTCGCGCTCGGCGAGGCTGCGCAGGATGCAGAACTCGTTGCCCTCGGGGTCGGCCAGGACCACCCACCCGGTGCCGGGGCCGTACTGCCCGCGGTGGTCGGCCACCTCGACCGCTCCGTGCTCCAGGAGGCGGGCGAGCTCGTCGTCGCGACGACCCTCGACCGGCTCGAGGTCGAGGTGGATGCGGTTCTTCCCCGACTTCGCCTCCGGCACCTCGATGAAGAGGAGCTTGTGGGAGCCGTCGCGGCTGAGGATCATGCACTCCTCGTGGCCCGCGAGGTTGGGGTCGCCCTCGACGTCGACGTAGTCGAGCACCCCCTTCCACCACTCGGAGAGCGTGTACGCGTCGCGGCAGTCGATGGTCGTGTGGGACACCCGTGCTGTCATCCTGCAACCCTCTCACTGCTGCCGCCCAGGGCACCATCGGAGGTGTGCTGCGTCTGACGGCGGTCAGGCCACCGCCGTCAGACGACGATGGCGGCCCGGATGCCGTCCGAGAACACCTCGGGCGGGTCGGGCAGCCACCGCGCGTCACCCGTCGCACGGCGGTGGGCCGACCACGCGACGGCGCAGGCGTCGAGCACGTCGTCGGTGGCGTACCCGCTGCCCTTGAGCACCGAGGGCCGGGCGATGCCCGCGACGGCCAGCGCGTCCAGCCGGGCCTGCTGTCCCTCGGGAGTGCGCTTTCCGGGCAGTGGCGCGCCGGCCATCGTCGCGAAGGACACCTCCGGGTGCACCTCGATGACGTCGACCGTCGGCCGGCTGCGCAGCCAGGCGTCGACCTCGAGGATCTTCGCCCGCAGGGCGAACGCCTGGGCGCCGACCCCCTGCCCGCTCAGGCCGCGGTTCACGGCATCCGCCGCGCTGCGGTCGGCGGCGAGGTAGGCGGGCCGGGTCAGGGTCGTGAAGACGGAGCTGGCCCGGCCGGGCAGGGCGCGGCGTGCCAGGACGTCGGCCTGGCGGATCGAGCTGTCCGGCAGGCCGATCGGGATGTCGATGCCCACCACCTGCACGTCGAGGTCGGCGCGCACGGTCTCGACCAGCAGCTCGACGGTCGGGGCCACCACCACCCGGGGCCGGGGCGCGCCGGGCACCAGCACGGCTCCGACCCACCCGCCGGGGCAGCCGTCGACCCCCAGCACCGGTACGGTCACCTCGATCGGCGCCATCGCCCTCGAGGATGCCGTCACGACCGGTTCCGCGGCCTGCAGCCCGGCCAGGGCGCCCAGCACCAGGTCGAGGGTCACCTCGAACTCGTTGCCGAAGGAGTAGCCGGGCTGCAGGGCCCGGCCCTCGGCGAAGGCGGTGAAGTGGGGGTAGGCCGCGCGCACCTCCGGGCCGAGCAGCCCGACACCCAGGGCGGCGAAGTGGGCCTCGCCCTCGAACGCGGGGTTGACCTCCTGCTGCATGAAGCCGTAGAGGTGGGCGTCGAGCAGTGCGAAGGCTGTACCTGCAGCGGTCAGCGAGAAGCCCTGCGCCGCAAGGCAACCCAGCACAGCATCGTGGTGGCGCAGGTTCTCCGGGCCAGGGGTGCGACGTGATTCCATCACCCCAACGGCCCACCGATGCCGCAGCAGCACGGACCGCCCGGAGACGGACCGCTCTCGCAGCTCGGCCCGCCAGTCGCCGCCCACGGCCGGGAGGTGCAGCTCGCCGAACACGGCGTCGACCATCGCGTCGAGCAGGGCCTCCTTGCCCGCGACGTGGTGGTAGAGCGACATCGCCTCGACCCCCAGGCGGGCGGCCAACCCCCGCATCGACAGCGCCGCCAGGCCCTGGTCGTCGGCGAGGGCCATCGCCTCGGCGACCACGCGGGCGCGGCTCAGCGGGGGGCGGGCGGGCGGCATCCGGGCTCCTGGGAGGGGCGAGGTCGTCGGGTGCACCAGATCTTACGGCGTAAGGCGAACGTGGCCGCCCCCTCAGCACGGTCACGTCCGCGGCACAGGCGTCGTCACGCCGGGCTGAGGCGCTCCAGGAGGTACGACACGGCCTGGCCGGCCGACCAGCCCTGCGGGTGACGACGGACGAGCTCCTCCATGCCGGCGAGGTCCTCGCCGAGCGTGACGAGCGGTGCCTCGTCGTAGCCGCCCTTGCGGTGCTGACCCAGGCCGATGGTGGCGGTCAGCCCGTTGCACAGGCACTTGCGGCCCTCGGTGTCCTGCGCCGCGCCGCCCTTCTTGACGAACATGTGCACCGGCTCGCCCGCGCAGCGGAAGCCCACGGTGCCGTTCGCCCGCTCGTAGGGCTGGCGCAGGTAGGACAGGTCGCACAGGCGTTCGCGCGACTCGTAGACCTCGGCCTGGCTGACCGTGCCCTCGAGCGAGACGACCTTGAACGGGAACCCGGTCGGGCTGGCCCGCGGGTCGTTGCGCACGGTGAGATGACCGGCGCGCAGCCGGTCGAGCGCGAGGTCGCGGGCGGCATCCGTGAGGCCGGACTCGGCACACAGCGCGAACAGCGTTCCGACCTGCACTCCAACCGCACCCGCCTCGACGGCGGCGGCCACCTGCTCGGGGGTGCCGTACGCGCCGGCCATCCAGAACGGCAGGCCGATAGCGGCCATCTTGGAGAGGTCGGCCTCGTCGCGGGCGCCGTAGACCGGAGCTCCGTGCTCGTCGAGCTGCATCTTCCCGCGCGGGGGTGCCGAGTGGCCGCCGGCCGGGGGTCGTTCGACGACGAAGCCGTCGGGGCAGATCTGCGGGTCGCGGTGCAGGTAGGAGGCGAGCTGGTCGAGCGAGACGATGGCGAGGAAGTCCGGACGGGTCAGCGGCGGCAGGTCGGCACCGAGCAGGTCGTGCGGGTCCGCCTCGACGAACCGCTGCACGGTGCCGCCGGCCACGTCGACCGGGATGCGGCCGACCTCACCGGCGGCGAGGGCGCGCAGCAGCTGGGGGACCTCGCGCGGGATGCCGGCGCCCATCAGCACGTAGTCGACACCGCCCAGCATCGCGCCGAGCAGGGCGGTGGGAGTGGCCACCTGGATCTTCTCGAGGCAGTTGATGCCGACGACACCGTCGTGCCCCTCCTTAGCCAGCCAGACCTCGGCGAAGTTGCCGACCACGGCGAGCTCCTGGCCGGCCCGGGCGGTGGTGAGGGTGAGCTTCGGCATGGGCTTGTACGGGGTCCGCGCGCGACGGCCGCCGTCGACGAAGTAGGTGTCGAGCACCCGCTGCGCCATGGCCGGGCTCGGGAAGTGGGCCAGGGCGCGGCGGTAGTGGCCGCCCTCGTCACCGTCCTGGAGGCGACGGGCGAGCACGGCATCCATGGCGGTTCCCGACACGACGCCGAGGTGTCCCGCGCGGGAGACCTCGCGGGCCAGCCGCCAGCCCGAGACGGCAACGCCCATCCCGCCCTGGATGATCGCCGGGCGGGCGCGGTGAGGGGCCCCGGGGGCGGTGGGGGCGGGCTGGGTCAGGACAGTGGCCATGGGTGGAACCTTCGTCGTCAGAGGAACCTACGGTCGCGTAAGTTTCGCTACCGTAAGTTACGGTAGCGTAGGTTCTGGTTGGGCGTCACGTCCTCGGGGTGAGTGCTCGGTCACGTGCTCGTGGGGTCAGCCGCCGTCGGTGTCCACGCGGGTCATGGACACGCTCAGCGCGCGCCGCCACACTCTGACGATGACAGGCCGAGGACGCACCCCGCTGACCGCACAGATCCGGCGCACCCTGGCGGCGCACGAGGAGTCGCAGCGCACCGGCACGCCGGTCGCCGACATCATCGGCACCTCCCAGGAAGCCGCTGCGCGACACCAGATCTCGAGACGGGATGCCGTGCGCGCCGCAGGCCTGCTGGCTGCCGGTGGGGTGGTGGCGGCGGCCGCGTCGCGCCCCGCCCCCGCCCGGGCTGCCGAACCCGACGTCATCGTGGTCGGCGCCGGCCTGGCCGGGCTGCGGGCCGCCCACTGGCTGTGGAAGGTCAAGGGGATAGCCAGCACGGTCTACGAGGGCTCGACCAGGCTCGGTGGCCGGTGCTGGACGCTGCGCGACCACTTCCCGGGCTACGTCGTCGAACACGGCGGGGCCCTGATCAACACCGACCACAACGCGGTGCGCAACCTCGCGCGCAGCCTGGGCCTCACCCTCGACACCGTGCACGGCGGCAGCTACGCGGGCTGGGTCGACAAGTACTGGATCGACGGCGCGAACTACCCCTACGACGCGGCCAACAGCGACTGGGGGCAGGTCTGGCTGGCGGTCAAGAACGCCCTCAAGGCGGCTCCGTACCCGCAGACCTACGACTCGTGGACCCCCGCCGGGCGCGCCCTCGACGACCTGACCGTCGACCAGTGGCTCGACGCGAACGTGCCCGGGGGGCTCTCGAGCAGGTTCGCGAAGCTGATGCAGAGCAACGCCGTCGCCGAGTACGGACTCGACCCGTCGCAGCAGTCAGCGCTCAACTTCATCTACCTGCTCGGCTGGAACGGCCAGAACAGCCTGAACCCGATCAACGGGGGCGACGAGAAGTTCTCCGTGCACGGCGGCAACGACCAGCTCGTCACCCGGATGGTGGCGGAGCTCCCCGCGGGCACGGTGCGCACCGGCCACCGGCTCACCGCCGTGCGGGCACTCGCCGACGGACGGGTGCGGCTGGCCTTCGCGACCGGTGGCGCGACGCTCGAGGTCACCGCCCGCCGCGTCGTGCTGGCGCTGCCGTTCACGACCCTGCGCGACGTCGACCTCAGCCAGGCGGGGTTGCGCCCGGTCACCCGGCAGGCGGTCGCCGAGCTCGGCCTCGGCGCCAACGCCAAGCTGCACCTCGGCATGCGGCGACGGCCGTGGGTCGAGCAGGGCTATGGCGGCGCCGTCTACACCAACGTCGAGGGCTTCCAGTGCGGCTGGGACGACACCGCCGACCAGGCGCTGCCCGGCGGGGTGCTCAACCTGTTCCCCGGCGGGAGCCAGGTGAGCGTCGGCTGGAGCGGCCCGGCGTTCGGCGTGCCCGCGGCATCCCAGGTGCAGTCCTACCTCGCCCAGGTCGAGCCGATCTTCCCGGGGTCAACGGCGGCGTACACCGGGGTCGCGTACCGCGACTTCTGGCACGCCAACCCGTGGAGCCGGGGGGCCTACACGGCCCAGCGCCCCGGCCAGTACACGCGGGTGTTCGGCGCCGGGTCGACGCCCGAGGGCAGCATCCACTTCGCGGGCGAGCACACCAGCACGGAGTTCTTCGGCTTCCTCAACGGCGCCGTCGAGTCGGGCGAGCGAGCCGCCAAGGCCATCGCCCTGTCCTGACCTACCTGACCGAGGCCTCATCGGGAGCGGGTGAGGTTCACAGGTTCGCAACCCGCACGACGCGCGCGGTGGGTGGCAGCGTGGCGATCATGACCGAGGACCGCAGCCGGCTGACCCGCATGCTCGAACCGTGGCGGGACGCACCTGACCAGGACGTCGACCCGGTGGCGGTCGACCGCCACCACCGCCGGCGCTCGGCCGCCGGGGTCGAGGCGGTGGCCGTGGCGGTGAACCGGGCCGCCGGCCAGATGGGCCCGGTGCGGGCCACGAACACACTCCGCCAGCTCAACCAGGCGCACGGCTTCGACTGCATGGGCTGCGCCTGGGCCGACCCCGACCCCGAGCACCGCAGCTTCGCGGAGTTCTGCGAGAACGGCGCCAAGGCGGTGGCCGAGGAGGGCACCACGCGCCGGGCCGACCGTGCGTTCTTCGCGACGCACCCGGTGGCCCAGCTCGCGACCTGGAGCGACTACCAGCTCGGCCAGCAGGGCCGGATCACCGAGCCGATGGTGCTGCGCGAGGGTGGCACCCACTACGAGCCGATCTCCTGGGACGACGCCATCGCCCTGGTCGCAAGCACCCTGCGCGGCCTCGACGCCCCGGGCGAGGCGGCGTTCTACACCAGCGGCCGTGCGTCCAACGAGGCCGCGTTCAGCCTCCAGCTGTTCGCCCGCGCGTTCGGCACGAACAACCTGCCGGACTGCTCGAACATGTGCCACGAGTCGACCTCCGTGGCGCTCGCCGAGAGCATCGGCATCGGCAAGGGCTCGGTGAGCCTGCAGGACATCCACGACGCACAGCTCATCGTCATCGCCGGCCAGAACCCGGGCACCAACCACCCGCGCATGCTCAGCGCCCTCGAGAAGGCCAAGGAGCGCGGCGCCCGCATCGTCGCCGTGAACCCACTACCGGAGACCGGCCTGATGCGCTTCGACAACCCGCAGAAGGTCAAGGGCCTGGCCGGGGCCGGCACCGCCCTGGCCGACGAGTTCCTGCCGATCCGGCTCAACGGCGACCTCGCGCTCTTCCAGGCCATCGGCGCCCTGCTCGTGGAGAAGGGCGCCGTCGACCTCGACTTCGTCGACCGCCACACGACCGGGTACGAGACCTGGCGTGAGCACATCTCGCACCTCGACTGGGATGCCGTGCTGCGCGCCACGGGGCTGCCCCGCGCCCAGATCGAGCGCGTGGCTGAGCTGTTCGCGGCATCCGACCGCACGGTCATCTGCTGGGCGATGGGGATCACCCAGCACCGCAACGCCGTCGCGACGATCAAGGAGATCACCAACGTCGCGCTGCTCCAGGGCAACATCGGCAAGCCCGGCGCCGGGCTGTGCCCGGTGCGCGGCCACTCCAACGTGCAGGGCGATCGCACGATGGGCATCTGGGAGAAGCTGCCGGCGCACTTCGCCGAGCGGCTGAGGCAGGAGTTCGGCTTCGACCCGCCGACCGAGCGCGGGCACGACGTGGTCAACACCGTGCGCGCGATGAAGGAGGGGAAGCTGCGCGTCCTCGTCGGCCTCGGCGGCAACTTCGCCGCGGCCACCCCCGACAGCGAGGTGACCCACGAGGTGATGCGCTCGCTCGACCTCAACGTGCAGGTCTCGACCAAGCTCAACCGCACCCACGTGCTGCCCGGCCGGCAGATGCTGGTGCTGCCGTGCCTGGGCCGCACCGAGAAGGACGTGCGGCGCGGCGGCTGGCAGGGCGTCACCGTCGAGGACTCGATGTCGAGCGTCCACCTCTCGGTAGGCCGCAACGAGCCGGCCAGCCCCCACCTGCGCTCGGAGCCGTGGATCGTCTGCCGCATCGCCGAGGCCACCCTCGGCTCGCTGCCGGAGGGCTCGCGCATCGACTGGGACGCCATGGCCGAGGACTACACCGTGACCCGCCGCCACATCGGCCACGTGGTGCCGGGCTGCGACGCCTACGACGAGAAGGTCAAGCGACCCGGCGGCTTCGTGCTGCCGCACGCCCCACGTGACACCCGCACGTTCGACACGCCTTCCGGCAGAGCCGAGTTCGGCGTCAGCCCGCTCGAGGTGCTCGAGGTTCCCGACGGCCACCTCCTGCTGCAGACGTTGCGCAGCCACGACCAGTTCAACACCACGATCTACGGCCACGACGACCGCTACCGCGGGCTGGCCGGTGGCCGCCACGTCGTCATGGTGCACCCCGACGACATCGCCCACCTCGGTCTCGAGCCCGACCAGGTCGTCGACGTCGTCTCGACGTGGACCGACGGCTCGGAGCGGGTGGCCCGCGACTACCGCGTCGTCTCCTACCCGACCTCACGCGGGTGTGCCGCCGCCTACTACCCCGAGTGCAACGTGCTCGTGCCGCTCGACTCCGTCGCCGACGGCAGCAACTGCCCGACGTCGAAGTCGGTCGTCGTGCGGTTCGAGCCGCCGGGCGCCATCACCTCCCACGACGCGCACGGCGGGATGAAGGCCGGCAGCGACCACACCCGGCGCAGCGCGGTCGAGCCGACCCACCTCAGCTGAGGGATGCCGCCCGGACGAGGCGCACGGTCTCGCCCGGGCGCAGCTGGGCCGCGCGGTCGCAGGCGGATGCCGTCAGCACGCCGACGACGGGGTAGCCGCCGGTCACCGGGTGGTCGGCGAGGAAGACGACCGGCTCGCCGCCCGGTGGCACCTGCACCGCGCCGCGCACCACTCCCTCGCTCGGCAGCTCGACGTCGAGCCAGGGGGCCGCGCGCTGCACCGGGGAGCCGCTGAGCCGCAGCCCGACCCGGTCACTGTCCCCGGAGACCTGGCGGTCCACGTCGAGCAGGCCGCCCAGACCGGTGGCCCACCCGCCGACCCAGTGCGCGCGTGGGCCGGACAGCACCTCGAGCACGGTCGCCCCCTCGGGGTTCTCCGGTGAGTAGGCCGCGTGGTCGACCGTGGGGAAGTCGGCCCCCGGCACCCCCACCGGCAGCACGTCGCCGACCTGCACAGGCGCGGGGCCGAGACCCGAGAACGTGTCGGTCGAACGAGAGCCGAGCACCGGCGGAACGTCGATGCCGCCGCGCACGGTGAGGTACGTGCGCAGGCCCGTGACCGGCATCCCGAGGGAGAGGGTCGCGCCGTCGGGCACGTCGACGAGGGCGGCATGCGCCACGACGCGTCCATCGAGGGTCACCGGAGCCGGGGCACCGGTGACGGCCACGGTGACCCGCCCCCGGGCCCGCACGACCAGGCCACCGAGCAGCACCTCGAGCGCTGCACGGTCCTGCGGGTGGCCGACGAGCCGGGCCCCGAGCCGGTGGGCCGTGCGGTCGGCGGCGCCCGAGTGACCCACCCCGACGGCGGCCAGGCCGGGGCGGCCGGCGTCCTCGACGAGCACCAGGGGCCCGGTCGCGAGCACTTCGAGCGCGGGGCTCACGTCGGCGACCCGACGTCGACGAACCGCACCGTGGCGCCCGGGCCGAGCAGGGCGGGCGGGTCGCGGTCGACGTCCCACAGCACGGCGTCGGTGGTGCCGAGCAGCTGCCAGCCGCCGGGCGAGGAGCGCGGGTAGACCCCGGAGAACTCGCCGGCCAGGCCGACCGCTCCGGCCGGGACCGACGGGCGGGGGCGGTCGCGACGCGGCACCCGCAGCCGGGGGTCGCCGCCGACGAGGTAGGCGAACCCCGGCGCGAACCCGCCGAAGGCGACCCGCCACGGGGTGCCGGTGTGCGCCGCGACGACCTCGGTGGGGGTCAGGCCGGTGAGGCCGGCGACGTCGTCGAGGTCGGGGCCGTCGTAGCGCACCGGGATCTCGACCTCGTGCGGGTTGGGTGCGGCTTCCGGTGCTGGTCCGCCCGCAGAACCGCGCGCAGGTCGCACGGAGTCGGCCAGCGCGAGCACGGCCGCGCGCAGGGCCACGAGGTCGCTCCCCTCGTGGGTGAGCAGCAGCACGGTGCGCGCCGCGGGCACCACGTCGGTGACGTCCTGCCAGGGCTCGCCGCCGGTCGCGCCGGCCGCGCGAAGGGCGCCGTCGAGCGCAAGCACCGCGTCGAGGTCGGCCACCTCGAGGAGCAGGCCCTCACCGCCGACCGGCAGCACCTCGATCGGCAGGCCCGCGGGCTCGCCGGCCGTCACGGCCCGGAGGGGACGAACGGGGTGATGGTGACCCCGGCCGCCTCGAGCCTCGCCCGCACCGCGCGGGCCAGCTCCACCGCTCCCGGGGTGTCGCCGTGGGTGCACACCGAGCGCGCCGGCACTGCGATGAGGGTTCCGTCGACCGCCAACAGCGTTCCCTCGGAAGCGATCCGGAGCACCCGCTCGGCGACCTCCGCCGGGTCGTGGAGCAGGGCCCGCGGGTGCGAGCGAGGCACGAGCCTGCCGTCGGCGGCGTACCCGCGGTCGGCGAACGCCTCGGCCACCACCGGGAGCCCGGCCGAGGACGCGACCTGCAGGAGCACCGAACCCGGTTGGCCGAGGAGGGGGAGTGAGGGGTCGTAGGCGGCCACGGCATCCACGACCGCCCTGGCCTGGACCTCGTCGACCGCGGCCGTCGTGTACAGGGCCCCGTGCGGCTTGACGTAGGAGACCCGGGTGCCGGCCACGCGGCACATCGCCTCGAGCGCGCCGAGCTGGTAGAGCACGTCGGCGGTGAGGTCCGCGGCATCCATGTCGATGCGGCGCCGGCCGAACCCGGCCAGGTCGCGGTAGCCGACCTGGGCGCCGACGACGACCCCACGCGCCGCGGCAGCGGCGACCGTGCGGCGGATCGTGGTCGCGTCCCCGGCGTGGAATCCGCACGCGACGTTGGCGCTGGTGACGACATCGAGCATCGCCTCGTCGTCGCCGAGCACCCAGGTGCCGAACGACTCGCCGAGGTCGGCGTTGAGGTCGATCCGCATGGTCATGGCACGAACGCTAGTGCGGCGGCCGTGGACACGCACGACCGCCGCCCGGCAAGCCGGACGGCGGTCGTGGGGTGCGCCTCGCGGCGCAGAAGGAGGCTTGGGTCAGCCGATGACGGTGATGTTCGCCGCCTGCGGGCCCTTCGCGCCCTGCTGGGTCTCGTACTCGACCTTGGCGTTCTCGTCGAGCGAACGGTAGCCGTTCGAGTTGATCGCCGAGTAGTGGGCGAAGACGTCGGCGGAGCCGTCGTCGGGGGCAATGAAGCCGAAGCCCTTGTCGGCGTTGAACCACTTCACGGTGCCAGTAGCCATGTGGGGCCTACTTTCTGAGTAGGAGCGCCCCGCTTGTCGGGGGCTCCGCGTTGGTGATGCCTGTGATACCTCTGCTCAGAAAGTGCTCAGTCCCGGCGGGACGCTGTGCCACTACTTCACAACGGAAAGCTCAACAACTGCGGCCAGCCTAGCGGTCAACACCCGGGAACGTCACATTCGGGGGGACCAATCTCGGGGGATCTGCGCCGAAGGGTGCCGGGAGCACCATCCGGAGCACGCGCGGGCCCGCCTACGCTGTCGTCATGGACGAGTCGGATGCCGGTGCCGCACCCGGGCGCGCCGCTGACCACCCGTTGGCCTCGGCGCAGTACGTCGCGCTGACCACCTTCCGTCGCACCGGTGCTCCCGTCACCACGCCGGTCTGGTTCGCGCCGTCGCTCGACGAGCCCGGGCTGTTCGCGGTGATCACCGTCGACGACACCGGGAAGACCAAGCGGCTCGCCCACACCGACACCGTCGACCTGCAGGCGTGCGACCTGCGCGGCAAGGTCGCGCCCGGGGCGCCGACCTTCCACGGCACCGCGCGGATCGTGCGGGATGCCGCAGCCGTCGCCTCGGTGCGCCGCGCGGTCGTCGCGAAGTACGGCCTGCCGGCACGGTTCTCCGACCTCACCGACAAGATCGGTTCCAAGGTGGGCCTGAAGCGGGCGCCGCGGGCCGGCATCCTCGTGTCCGTCGACCCGACGCCCGGGGAGCCCCGCACCGGCCCGTCAGCCGACGACTGACACCTGGCTCAGCGACCGAGGACCTCGCGGTCGCCGGGGTCGCGGGCCGGGTCGTGCTCGGGGAGGGCGTCGCGCGCCCAGTCGGAACGCTTCCACTCGGGCACCGGAGTGAGGCAGTCGGTGCGTGGGACGAACCGCGAGCGCCGCACCAGCTCGTAGCGGTGGATGTACCGCGGGCAGTTCGGGTAGACGGCCCGGGCGGTCACGCGCACGACGAACTGCGCCTCCGGGTACTGCGCACGCAGTGGGTCGTCGGGGTCGATCGTGGCGGTGCCCTCGAGCCGCATCCGGTGGCCGCGCTCGAAGTCGATGAACAGCATCCCGACCGCGGGGTTGACCAGCACGTTGCCCGTGGACAGGTACATGCCGTTGCCGTCGTAGTTCGGGAAGGCGAGGGTGTGGGCGTCCAGCACCCGCACGAAGCCGGGTTCGCCACCCTTGTACGAGCAGGTCGGTCGACCCTCGGCGTCGGCCGTGGCAAGGAAGAACATGTCACGGTCCTGGATGAACGCGCGGTCGCCATCGCTGATCGTGTCGCTCACCAGGAGCGTGTCGATGCGGTCGGCCAGGGCGCGGGTGTCGAAGCGGTCCTGCAGCGAGCGGCTGCCGTCGTGGAACCCGGAAGGCATGGGTCCTCCTTGGCGGGGCGAGCTCGAGCGGGCCGGTCTGGCCGTCGGCCGCGCCTCGTCCCGAGTGTGACCCCTGCGCCGGAGCCGCGTCGAGGGGTGCGAGGGCCATCGGTGTCAAAGGATCTGGTTCGCCGGGCTCCTGCGGGGTTAGCGTTGCAGCGTGAGCCTGCTGCGCACCGACCGGTCCTGGCGTGAAGAGGTGCGCCACCGCGTGCCGGTGCGCTACCTGCCCCAGGCGACCCCCGACCACCTGCGCAGCACCTGGCGGGAGGCCAAGCCGGCCCGCATCGAGGCCACCCTGCGCGCGGCGATGCGCCGCCCCACCCACGGCTGGCTCGTCGCCGCCGCGTCCGCCGACGTGCCGGTCGGCCGCACCCTGCTGCGCACGGTCGCCGGTCGCGAGGTCGTGCTCTGGCGCGACGCCGACGGGTCGGCCCTGGCCGGGCCCGGCGCCTGCCCGCACCTCGGCGCCCGCCTCGACGCCTGTGACGTCGTCGACGGAACCGTGCTGTGCCGTTGGCACGGGATGCCGCTCGACGGTGACGGTCAGCCGAGCTGGCGCACCTTCGCCGCCTTCGACGACGGCATCCTGTTCTGGGTGCGCGTCGGGCAGGTCGAGGACGGCGTCGAGCCGAGCGAGCGCCCCGTGCTCGCATCCCGGCCGCCGCTCGAGGAGTCGCTCGCGTCGGTCATCTCGCTGCCCACCGACTGCGAGCCGCGCGACATCGTGCAGAACCGGCTCGACCCCTGGCACGGCGCCTGGCTGCACCCCTACGCGTTCAGCGACCTGAGGGTCGACGACGACGCCTCCACCGACGACCTGCTCGTGCTCGACGTCGCGTACCGGCTGGGCCGCACCTTCGCGGTGCCGGTGCGTGCCGAGTTCAGCTGCCCCGACTCGCACACCATCGTCATGACGATCGTCGACGGCGAGGGCACCGGCAGCGTCGTCGAGACCCACGCCACCCCGCTCACCGCGCCCGGGGTGCACCCCGCGCGCACGGTGATGACCGAGGCGGTCGTCGCGACGTCCGACCGGTTCGGGTTCCGGGTCGCCCGCGGCCTCGCGCCGCTCGTCACGGTCGGCATGCGCGCGTCGGCCACCCGGCTGTGGGCCGACGACCTGGTCTACGCGGCCCGGCTCTACGAGCTGCGCCGCGCCGCCGCCGAGGGTTGACCGAAACGCGGAAGTTCGGATCGCACGCGCCTATTGCTGCGTGACGTCCGAGCTTCTGCGTGAGCCGCGGGCCCTGAAGGCCCGGATGCCGCGGCGCGCGAGTCGCGGAAGCGGCCCGAGGCGCGACCCCATCGGCACCGACCACACGCCGTGGCCGCGCTCGCCCCAGCCGGCGAGCAGCCGGTCGGCGGCCATCCAACCGGTCGTCGCCGCGCGCTCCATCAGCGCCACCGGCAGGTCGCAGCGCACCGCATCGCCGGCGAGCAGCACCCGAGGGTCGGGCGTGCGTACGCCGGGGCGCGACCGCCAGGGCTCGAGACCCACCAGCACGCAGTCGGCCGCAACGAGCCACTCGTCGTGCACGACCGCGAAGGTGGCCGTCTCGGGATACACGCGGTGCAGCTGGGTGAGCAGCTGCTGGCGCAGGTCGGCCTCGGCGGTGCCCTCCGGCAGCGCATACGCGTGCAGCTCGACGACCGAACCCTCGTGCGCCTCGCTCCACCGGGTGGCGTGCCCCTCGAACCGCTCGAGCACCGAGACGTTGTCGAGCGGCCCGTACCCGCTCGTGCCGAGGAACGCGGGTCGCTCCGGCGCCACCCTTCCGGACAGCCACAGCCGCCACACCGCGAACGAGGGCGCGGACCGGATGCCGGCCACGGACTCCCGCCACGACGCCCCCGCCTCGTCGTCGCCCCCGAGCCCGGGGGACGCGGCCACGACCCGGCGCAGGCCGGCCGGGTCGAGCGCCAGCACGACGGCATCCGCCGCGAGCCAGTCCTGGTCGTCGTGGCCGGGCAGGCCGTGCAGCACCGAGAGGCCGTCACCGAGCTCGGCGACCGAGCGCACCTCGCGCCCGGTGACCACGGTGACGCCGAGGCCGTACAGGTGCGCACCGAGCGGGCCCCAGAGCGTCGAGTCGTAGTCGTCGCGCGGCACGTCGAAGAGCAGCCCCTCGGCCGAGCCGACGAAGTACAGGTGGAACATCGCGACGAGCTCGGCGCCGGAGAACTCGCGCGGGTCGGCGAAGAAGCTGCGGGCGAACACCTCCAGCGCCAGGTGCCGCGCGGCCTCCGGGAAGTGCAGCCGGTCGAGCACGTCGGCGGCGCTCTGACCGTCGAGGGCGGCGAAGGTGGCGGGGAAGTCGACGTCGAGCAGGCCCAGGGCGGCCTCGACGTCGACGGCGGCCAGGCCCTTGAGGTCGAAGCTGGGGCTGCGGGCCACGAACGCGGCGAGGTTCCACGGTGGGGTGCGCGGGATGTTCGAGAAGGAGTCGCGCCCCCCACCGTCACGCACGAGCGGGTAGTCGTCGAGCGGGCGCAGCCGTTCCAGGGTCGGGTCGGTGCGGCGCAGCACGGCGCGCAGGTTGTAGTACTGCCGGAAGAACGCGTGGAAGCCGCGGCTCATCTCGCCGCGCTCGCCGTCCGGCAGCGCGACCGGCCACGACCGCACCCGGCCGCCGAGCCGGTCCTCGCGCTCGAGCACGGTGACCCGCACGCCGCGCTCGGCCAGGCCCAGCGCCGTGGTCAGCCCCGCGATGCCACCGCCCACGACGACGACGTGCCGCGCGGATGCCGGCACACGTGCGGCATCCGTCGTGGCCAGTGGGGCGGGCGGCGGGTGGAACACGGCCCGTCGGTCGAGACCGGGGGTCCAGAGGGGCGTGCGGCCGATCACGACGGCGCCGACCCGGCGACGGTGTGCACGAGGCCGTGCTGCCACCCGGGGTAGGAGCGGTGCTTCACGTCGACGAGGCCACCGGACAGCAACCGCTCGCAGATGCGGTCGACGGAGTCGAAGTCGCGCACGCTCGTGTAGAGGTAGCGGTGCAGCGGCACGTCGGACCGCTTCAGCACCGCGAGCGGGATGATGATGCCGTGGCACACCGCCGCCCACACGACCCTGGCGCGGGTGTCCCCGGCGACGGAGTAGTCGTGGATGACGAGCGCGCCGCCGGGTCGCAGCACGCGGGACACCTCCTCGACGAGCCGGTCGCGGTCGGGCACGTTGCGCAGCAGGTAGGCCGCCAGGACGCCGTCGACCGAACCGCTGGGCAGCGACTCGAGGTAGGCGACGGCGTCGGAGACGACCAGCGCGACGTTCGGGGGCCAGGCCTTCCCGCGAGCCTGCCCGACCATGCCCTCCGAGGCGTCGACGCCGGTGACCGACAGGTCGTCGGCCGACCCGCCGCCCGCCGACCAGGCGTCGAGCAGCGCGCGGCTGGAGGCACCCGAGCCGCACCCGAGGTCGAGCACCCGCAGGGCGCCCTCGTCCGGCCCGGGGGCGGTCAGCCGGTCGACGAGCGCCTGCGCCGCGGTGCGCAGCTGGTCGTGGTAGCCCGGGGAGAGGGCGACCATGGCGTCGTAGGTCGGGGCGGCGCGGTCGAACGCGTCAGCGAGCACCCACTCCTCGCGGCGTGGCGCTTCCGTCACGATGCCTCCTGCCTCGCCTCGTGGTCACTGCGGTCACCGGGGTCGGGGTCACTCCGGTCGCCGAGGTGCACCCACACCATCAGGGTCAGGGTGATCATGCTGAACCCGAAGAGATAGTCCTCCACCGGGATGTCCCACGGCACCCGGAGACCGGTGATCCGGCCCTCGTCGTAGATGACGATCGGCGCCGACAGCTTGGTCAGCCAGCCGTCGACGAGCACGTGGAAGCAGTAGACGATCGCCATCGCGATCCAGTACTGGGCGCGGCGGAAGATGCCGGTGCGCAGCCAGAAGACCTCGGCGAGAACGGTTCCGACGACAGAGAGCACGGCCAGCACGGTGTACTCAGGCATCGCGCTCCTGCCGCTCACGCCACCAGCCGAGCACCGTGCCGACCGCCTCGTAGGTCAGCAGCCCGCAGATCGGGATGACGACGAAGAAGACGACCTCCTCCAGCGGCACGTCGAACGGGAACCGGATGCCGGTCGTGTACCTCTCGCTGTACGACCAGTGCCCGCGCGCGATGCCCACGACGTCCCAGACCAGGAAGATCGCGAGCACCGGAAGGAGCGACAGCAGCAGCCGCCGGGGGCGCCGGTAGACCCGGGCGCGCAGGAGGAACTCCAGCGGCAGGGTGACGATCAGGCAGCCCGCCATGAGCAGGAGGTACTGATAGCGGTCGTCCACGGCCCGGCCTCACGCCGCCTCGGCGTCGGGGCCCAGGGCGGCAGCAGGCGGCAGCCCGTCGCGCGGGCCGGCGGGCCAGGCGTGCGGGTCGGGGCCCAGGGCGTCGAGCAGCGGCACCTGCTCGGTGCACCAGGGGGAGACCGTGCGGTCGCCCGCCAGCACCTCGTCGCGGAACTGCGACCACGGCACCCACTGCGCGTCGTCGACCTCGGTGGGGTCGGTCGCCATCCGGTCGTCGTCGACGAAGCCGACGAACACCGGGCACAGCTCGTGCTCGACGAGGCCGTTCATCACCGCGCGGTAGCGGAAGTCGGGCAGCACCAGCCGCAGGTCGCGCACCTCGACACCGAGCTCGCTGCGGGCCCGCCGACGCACCGCCTCGGCGAGGTCCTCACCCGGCCGCGGGTGCCCGCACACGGTGTTGGTCACGACCCCGGGAAAGCTCGGCTTGCTCGCCGCGCGGGTGGTGACGAGCAGCTGCCCGGAGGGGTCGACGACGTAGCAGGAGAACGCGAGGTGCAGCGGGGTGTCGTCGTGGTGCACGACCGACTTGGGGGCCTGGCCCACCCGCGAGCCGGTGTCGTCGAGCAGCACGACGGGGTCGTCGGACACCCAGGCGCCGCCGTGCGGGTCGCGCGCCGCGCGGTCGGCACGAACCAGCCGCATCGGCTCGCGCGTCACCACCATCCGGGCGGCCAGTGCGGCCTTGGCAGGCGTCGACACCGTTGCCCGCGAGTCGAACACGTCGTAGTCGGCAGCCTCGATGCGCTCGAGGATGCGCGCGTAGAGCACCCTGGCCGTGGCCACGCAGCGCCGAGAGGCGCCGGGGAGCGCCGGGAGGCCGTCGTCGGCCTCGCGGTACAGCCGGCGGTTCCGCTCGATCTCGAAGGCCATCAGCGCGCGCCACTGCGGCGTCACGACCCGCGCGTGCGGGTCGGCACCGAACCGGCGCAGGTCCTCCTGGGGGAGGTAGACCCGGCCACGGCCGAGGTCCTCGCCGACGTCGCGCAGGAAGTTGGTGAGCTGGAAGGCGAGGCCGAGGGCGCGGGCCGGGACGACGGCATCCGTGCCCGGTCGCAGCACGGGGAGCATCATCTCGCCGATGACCGCGGCGCTGCCGTCCATGTAACCGAGCAGGTCGGCCCACGTCTCGTACGTGCGGCGGGTGAGGTCGCTGCGCATCGCGCCGAAGAACCGCGCGAAGCACTCGTCGTCGATGCCGCACTCGCGCACCGTGGTCGCGACGGCCGCCATGACGGGGTCGGGTGAGCTGCCGGTGGCCAGGGCGACCCAGAAGGACTGCTCGAACGCGTCCAGGGCGAGCGCGGTCTGCGGGCCGGGGTCCGGCCCGGCGAGGTCGACGATGTCGTCGGCGAGCCGGGCGAGGGTGTAGATGGCGTGCACGTGCCGGCGGCTCTCGGCGGGCAGCAGCCGGGCGCCCCAGTAGTAGGTGGTGCCGTGCTCGCGGGTGATCTGCGCGCACCGGTCATAGCCCGAGGCGAGCACCTCGGGCGGCGTCACCGGGGTGGCTGGGCTCATCGGACCACCGTACGCGGTACCGGTCGGGCGGCCCCGGCGTACTCCTGCACCCGCTGGGCGGCGAGCTTGCCGCTGACCAGCACCATGGGGATGCCGACGCCCGGCTGGGTGCCCGAGCCGGCGAAGACCAGGCCCGGCACCCGGCGGTCGACGTTCGACGGGCGGAACGGGCCGGACTGCAGGAACGTGTGGGCCAGGGCGAACGGGGTGCCCAGGTGCATGCCCTGGGCGCGCCAGTCGTCGGGCGTGACGAGCAGCTCCTCACGGATGTCGGTGGGGTATCCCCCGGCCTCGAGGAACGTGTGCAGCCGCTCGCGCATCGGGCCGGCCTCGCGGCGCCAGTCCAGGCCGGAGGCGGTGTTCGGCACGGGCTCGAGCACGTACATGGTGGTGGAGCCGTCGGGGGCGGCGGTGGGGTCGGTGACCGACGGCACCGTGACCAGGCGCGAGGGGTCGGGCATCAGCTCGCCGCGGTCGATGATCGCCTCGAAGGCGCCGTCCCAGTCGTCGCCGAAGTGGATGTTGTGGTGGCGCACGTGCGCTGCCGGGGTGCCGGACGCGCCCACGTGCCACACGACGGCGGATGGCGAGAAGGCGCCGGTGCGCGCCGCTCGCGGCGCGGCCACACCGGGCAGCAGCCGCTCGTAGGCGACCGGCAGGTCGAGGGTGCACACCACGGCATCCGCGGCGAGCCGCTCGCCGTCGCTGGTCGCGACCCCGACCACGGCGCCGTCGGAGCGACGCAGCACCTCGCTCACCTCCACGCCCAGGTGGACCGGCACCCCGGCGTCGGTCAGCGCCTGCGCCATGCCCCGGGGCACGGCGTGCATGCCGCCCTCGGGGTAGAACACGCCGCGCACGGTGTCCATGTAGGTGATGACGGCCAGCACCGCCCTGGCCCTGGCGGGCGCGACGCCGGCGTAGAGCGCCTGGAAGCTGAAGACCCGGGTGAGCCGGTCGTCGGTGAAGAAGCGGTCGACGGCCGGCCCGAGTGCCCCCAGCCCGCCGAGCCGGAGCAGCCGGGCCGCCGTGGCGGGGGAGCGCACCAGGTCGAAGGGGGAGGAGTAGTTGTGGTCGACGAAGGTGGCGAACTCGGTCTCGTAGAGCTGCTCGAGCCAGTCGAGGAACTGGTCGAACCCGGCCGCGTCGGTGTCGCCGACCTTGGCGCGGATCTCCTCGCGCAGGTCGGTCATGTCGGAGCGGATGTGCAGCTCGCTGCCGTCTGGGTAGACCGCCCGGTAGGCCGGGTCGAGGCGGCGCATCGGCACCAGCGTCTCGGGGTCGCCGCCGACTGCGCGGATCGGGGCGTGCAGCAGCTCGGGCATCGTCATGACGACGGGGCCGGTGTCGATCCGGAAGTCGCCGAGGTGCAGCTCGCCGGCACGACCACCGACGATGGCCTCGCGTTCGAGCACCGTGACGTCGTGGCCCGCGGCGGTGAGGTGGCACGCGGCGGCCAGGCCGGACAGACCGGCCCCGATCACGACGACCCTCACGCGGACCGCCAGGCGATGGCGTCGGCGAGGTCGCGCAGCGCGGCGTCGGCCTCGGGATCGACGTCCAGGTCGTCGAGGGCGTGGTGCGCTCGGGCGACGAGGTCGGCGACGGCGCACTCGGCGCGCTCGCGCACGCCGGCCTCGACCATCGCCTGCTGCAGCGCGTGGACCCCGGCGTCGTCGAGGGTGCCGGCGTCGCAGGCGGCGAGCAGCGGGCGGGCGTGGTCGGGCAGCAGCTGCCCGGCCCAGGTGAGCAGTGCGGTGGGCTTGCCCGAGCGCAGGTCGTCACCCGCGGGCTTGCCGGTGCGGGCGGGGTCGCCCCAGACGCCGAGCACGTCGTCGCGCACGGCGAAGGCGTCGCCGACCAGGTCGCCCCACGTGACGAGCCGGCGCACGAGCCCGGCGTCGGCGCCCGCGACGAGCGCGCCGAGCTGCAGCGGGCGGGTGATCGTGTAGCGGCCGCTCTTGAAGCGGGCGATGCGCCGGGAGGTCGGCAGGTCACGACGACGCCCGGCGGTGTGCGTGACGTCGAGCAGCTGGCCCTCCACGAGCTCGACCGTCATCAGCCGCCAGGCGGCGCGCACCTCGGGCGCGGTGCCGGCGACGAGCATGCTCGCCTCGCTCAGGGCCAGGTCGGACACCAGGGTGGCGACGCTGTCGCCGAACAGGGCGGCGTCGCCCAGGCCGGCGCGCTCGCGATGCCGCTCGGCGGCGACGACGTGCAGGGTGGGCAGGCCACGGCGCGACGCCGAGCGGTCCATCACGTCGTCCTGGATCAGGGCGAACAGGTGCAGCAGCTCGAGTGCCGCCGCGACCCGGACGACCTGCGGCCGGCTGTCGCCGCGACCTCCGGCGACCGCCCAGCCCCAGTGGGCCAGCACGGGTCGGAGCCGCTTCCCGCGGTTGCGGGCCCGGCCCGCGAGCTCGCCGACGAGGTCGACACCCAGCGGGCCGGGGTCGAGCCCGGGAAGGTCGCCCATGGCGTCGGCCGAGCTGCCGTCACCGGTGTGCGCGGCCCGGCGCAACGCCTCGGAGAGCTCCGCGAAGGTCGCCTCGAGCAGGGCGTCGACCGCACCGAGCGTGCCGTCGACCGTGCGGGAGCGGCGGCGCGCGTCGAGGTCCAGAGTGGTCACGTCGGCACTCATCGACTCAACCGCCTCGTCCTTCGCCCCTCGGGCATCGACCCAACCAGAACTGGTGTGCTGACCCGAGCCTAGACACCGGTGCGCCATCGTTGCACGAACCTTAGACAGGCCAGGTCCACGCCATCGTGAGGTGACCTCCGGGCCCCCCTCAGATGAACTAGCGACAAATACCGCGCTGACCTGCAACGATGGGCCGCGTGGTGGCCCCACCCGGGATGAGCGACGACCCGGCCCGCATCGCTGAGCGGGTCGGGGAGAGCCTCACGCGCCTCGCCAGGGTCACCGGGGAGCTGACGACGGCCGACTCGGTGCACTCCGTGGTGAAGATCGTGACCTACCACATGGCGGATGCCGTGGGCGCGACGATCGCCGCCATCGCCCTGCGCGAGGGCGACCAGGCGCGGGTCATCGGGCTGCGCGGCCTGCCGGCCAGCGAGGCGCAGCAGTGGGAGCTCATCCCCATGACGATGGCGACCCCGGTCACCGACGCCATCCGCACCGGCCGACGGCTGGTGCTGGTCGGGGGGGCCGCCATCGGGCGGGCCTATCCGGACCTGGGCATCGACCGCGGGGAGCGCACCGTGGTCGACCTGCCGCTGCGTACGGCGGGGCGGACGATCGGGGCGATCAACCTCTCGTTCCCGGGGGCGGTCGCGCCCGACCCCGCCGAGCTCGACTTCCTCGACATCATGGCCGACACCTGCGCCCAGGCCTTCGAGCGCATCGAGGCGTCCGTGGTGGCCCGTCGGCAGACCGCGCGGCTGGAGTTCCTCGCCGAGGCCTCCATCGAGCTGGCGAGCAGCCTCGACCTGGACGTCACGATCAACCGGGTGGCGCGACTGGCGGTGCCCACCTTCGCCGACTGGTGCGCCATCGACGTCGTGCGTGACGGGCAGGTGCGCCGGTTGGCCGTCGCCCACGTCGACCCCCGCAAGGTCGAGCTCGCCGTGGCGCTGCAGGAGCGCTGGCCCCCGGACCCCGCCAGCCCGAGCGGCGCCCGCGCGGTGGCGCTCACCGGGAAGCCCGAGCTGATCCACCAGATCACCGACGAGATGCTCGTCGCCGGCTGCCGTGACCCCGAGCAGCTGCGCATCGCCCGCGAGCTGCAGCTGCGCAGTGCGCTCCTGGTGCCCCTGTGGGTCAGGGGTCGGGTGATCGGCGTGATCTCGTGGGTGTCCACGGACGAGAACCGCCTCTACGAGGAGGACGACGTGCGCTTCGCCGAGCACCTCGCCCGGCGCGCGGCCACCGCGATCGACAACTCCGAGCTCTACAGCCAGACCCGCGCTGCCGCGGAACAGCTGCAGCACGCCGTGCTGCCCCAGGCGCTGGTGGGCGACGACCGGTGGGATGTCTCGTGCCACTACCGGCCTTCCGGGCGCGCCGAGGTCGGCGGCGACTTCTACGACGCGTTCCTGCTCGCGGACGGGCGGTACGTCGCGTTCATCGGTGACGTCATGGGCCGAGGTGTCGCCGCGGCGGCCGCCATGGCCGAGATGCGGGCGGCCACCCGGGCCTTCGCGTCGGTGGACCCCGACCCGACGGAGGTGCTGCACCACCTGGACCGCATGGTGGTGGCGTACGGCAGCGACCAGCTCGTGACGATGGTCTACGTGCTGGCCGACGCGACAGCGGGCCACCTGCTCGTGGGCAACGCCGGTCACCCACCGCCGTTCGTGCTGCGCGGCGACGGGTCGGTCGAGCGGCTGCCGCTCACCGACGGCCCACCGCTCGGGGTGCTCACCCGCGAGCGCGGCCGGCTCCGCGTCCCGTTCGACGTCGGCGACACCCTGCTGGCCTTCACCGACGGTCTCATCGAGCGCCGCGACGAGGACATCGACACCGGGCTGGACCGCCTCGCGCCGGGCCGTGCCCGGCCTGGCGGCGGACT
This sequence comes from uncultured Actinomycetota bacterium, assembly GCA_963695175.1. Classification (GTDB taxonomy): domain Bacteria; phylum Actinomycetota; class Actinomycetes; order Actinomycetales; family Dermatophilaceae; genus Fodinibacter. The sequence goes on along the minus strand of CAVOGG010000004.1, from coordinate 213,150 downwards.
CACTCGCCAGTGGGGTGAACGACGTCGTCGAGGCCGTGCACGACGCCACGTACGACGACGACATGGCGGCCCTGGGGCTGCGGCGGCTGGGCTAGGAGCTCTCGGCCGGCGTCTTCGGCGCCCGGTAGTGGTGGGCGAAGGCGCTCGCCTCGTCCGAGGGCGGGACGAGCGAGACGACCACCCGGCATCCGGGGTCACCGACGGCGATCCGCTCCTCGAGCAGCACGGCCACCTCGTTGGGGGTGTTCCGGGCGGCGATCCCGCCGAAGACGCTCGACGTCATCCGGCACAGCGCCGGGGAGCGCAGCACCGCGTCGCCGAAGGGGCAGCGGGTGTTGTCGAGGACGATCCGTTCGCGGGTGGCCTCGACGACCCTGAACCCGCCGTCGATCGCGTGCTTCAGGCGCACGAAGCAGTCGCCGAGCTGGTCGGGCGTCATCGCGCCCACGACGTCCTTGGCGAGGCGGTACTCCTTCTCCATCTGCCAGCCGACGTCGGTGCCCACCTGGGTGATCGCCGCCTCGGCGGCCTCCGGCCCGTGGTTGGTCTCGACCGCCTGCGAGAGCTGCACCACGATGGCGCGCAGGAACGACTCCTTGCCGAAGCCGCCCTCGGGTCGGGCCTCGGCCAGCGCCGGCAGCACGCTGGTGGGCCGCAGCGGTGGGTTGAACGTGGCTGTCGCCCGACGCGGCACCGGCAGGGTGACCGACACGACCATCCCGGCCTTGGCCCGCACCGATGCGCTCACCTCGGGTGACAGGGCCTGGATGATGAGCAGCCCCCGGCCGGAGTCGGACATCATCGCGTCGAGGGCGGCGTCGTCGGTCGTCCCGGGGTCCGGGGTGGCCGTGGATGCCGACGGGTTCCCTGCCGCTGCCGCTGCCAGCTCGGCGGAGTCGAATCCGGGGCCGATGTCGTAGACCTGGAGGACGGGCAGCGCGGTGGCCCAGCTCAGCGAGACCCACACCGGGCCACCGGTGTGCCGGATGGCGTTCCCGACGGCCTCGGAGACGATGAGCTCGGCATCCGCGATCTGGTCGTCGCTGCCCGGTTCGGCGTGCCGCTCGAGGTACCGGCCCAGCTCGCGACGAAGGTCACCGACGAGCTCGCGACGGTCCAGGTACCAGTCCACCGCCCCAGTGTGCTCCCGCGCAGGTCAGCGCGATACGGGATATCTGAAGTTCTCGGCGCCGCACCGGGCCGCGCGCTGTGGAAGAAGGGTGCTCGAGTGGCATGACCGTTCCTCCGGGTCGTTCCTGACCACGACTGTGCTCCGCGTGTGACCGGGCCCGCAGGGAGTCGCCGCCCGCCGGCGGCGGGGGCATGCTGGGGAGGTGACCGAACGAAACGTCCTCGGCGGCGAGCTCCAGGAGTGCGGCACCGACCCGATGACCGGTTTCTACCGCGACGGGTGCTGCAGCACCGGTCCGGAGGACCTGGGCAGCCACACGATCTGTGCCGTGGTGACCGCCGAGTTCCTCGAGCACCAGCGCGCCATCGGCAACGACCTGTCGACGCCGGTGCCGGCCTTCCGCTTCCCGGGCCTGGTGCCCGGCGACCGGTGGTGCGTCACGGCAGCCAACTGGGCGCGGGCGCACGCCGAGGGCGTCGCGGCCCCGGTCGTGCTCGCGGCGACCCACGAGGCGGTGCTGCGGATCGTGCCGCTCGCCACCCTGGAGCAGCACGCGGTCGACGTGCCCGAGGACCTCAGCTCGCTGGAGCCGTGAGCACCTCGGTCAGCGGGTGACCGGGCCGTCCCAGTCCCAGTGCGGCAGGCGCGCGTCGTCGGCGACGGAGTCGGGGGAGTCCGGGTGCTGGCCCATCCGGTCGGTCGACCAGGCGAAGTAGTCGTGCAGCGCGCCGCGCAACGGCTGCTCGGTGATGCCGACGTCGGTCAGGGCGCCGTCGAAGCAGTCGACCACGATCCGGTCGAGCTCGCGGTGCTCGCCGTTGCCGGCGTGCATCCGCAGCACCGCGGCCTCGTCGCTCATCGAGTCGGTGAAGGTGGTCGGGCCGCCGAGGGCCTCGGCCCAGTACGCGGCCAGGCGCTCGACGTGCTGCGGGTGCAGGCCGTGCGAGAAGGGGTGGGCGGCTACGGGGTCGGCGAGGCAGCGCTCGTGCCAGGCGCGGGCGAGGGCCAGCATCCCGGCAACCCCACCGGCGGCGTCGAAGACGGTGGTCATGCGCTCGATCGTCCTCGACCCGGATGCCGACGGCAAGGGCGCCGGTCCGCACCCGTGACGGTGTCGGCGCCCCGGCGTAACGTCGGTTGGCACGGGCGCCACCTGCCCGCGACCACCGCCCGAGGAGAGACGACCATGCCAGCACGGCTCAACCCCTACCTGAACTTCAACGGCACCACCCGCGAGGCGATGACCTTCTACCAGCAGGTGCTCGGCGGAGACCTCGCGATCAGCACCTTCGGCGAGTACGGGCAGGAGGGCGAGGGCTCCGACGGGGTCATGCACGCCCAGCTCGAGACGCCCGACGGGTTCACGATCATGGCCTCCGACACCGGCCCCGGCATGGGCGAGGTCGCCCCCGGGTCGAACTTCGCGGTCAGCCTGAGCGGCGACGACGACGCGCTGCGCGGCTACTGGAAGGGCCTGTCCGAGGGGGGCACCGTCACCATGCCGCTCGAGAAGCAGACGTGGGGCGACGAGTTCGGCATGCTCACCGACCGCTTCGGCATCCCGTGGCTGGTGAACATCGGCTCAGGCCAGGGCTGACACCGCCGCCTCGAGCTCGTCCAGCGCCTCGCCGGTGTGCACCGCGAGGCGCTGGAGGTGCGGCAGCGACTCGCGGTCGCCCACGAAGCCGATGTCGAGGGCCCCCGCGTAGGAGTGCGCGGTGATGTTCAGCGCCATCGAGTGCCCGGGGATGGACACCGGGTAGGTCGCCTCGAGCCGGGCCCCACGCCAGTACAGCGTCTCCTTGGGGCCGCGCACGTTCGAGATGCAGACGTTGAGGGTGGTCGGCACCGGCAGCGGGAGGCCGCTCACCGCCCGGGCCACCTGCAGCCCGGCCGGCGCGAGCAGCAGTGCGCTGTACGCCATCACGGCATCAGCGCTCATCCCGCGCATCCGGTCCTTCGCCGCCCGTGCGGATGCCGTGATCGTCGCGAGCCGGGCCAGCGGGTCCTCGATGTCGGTCGCCAGCGACACCAGGGCCGCCCCGACGGCGTTGCCGCCGCCCTCGCTCTCCTTGGGGCGCACGTTGACCGGGATGAACGCGATGAGCGGGCGCTCGGGCAGCTGCTCCCGGTTCGCCAGGAACCGGCGCAGACCGCCCGCGCAGATCGCCAGCAGCACGTCGTTGAGGGTCGCGCCGCGCGCCTTGGCGATCGCGCGCAGCCGGCGCAGGTCGTACTGCTGGGTCGCGAACCGCCGCGACTGCCCGACCCGGCTGTTCAGCACCGAGTGCGGTGCCTGGTACGACGTGACCGCGCGGGTCGGGGTGCGTCCGCGGTGCAGCTGGGTCTCGACGAGCGCCTTGGCGACCGCGGGCGTCGTTCCGAAGGACGACGCCAGACCGCGCACGATCGACGCGAAGTCACCGATCGGGTCGGCCTCACGCGGTGGGCGCTTGCGCTTGGGGAGGCTGAAGAAGAACGGGTGTTCGCGGTCGTCGGGGTCGAGGGACAGGCCGCGCTGGAGCAGCCGCATGCCGGTGTAGCCGTCGACGAGGGAGTGGTGGATCTTGATGTACGCCGCGAACCGGTTGCCGGACAGCCCTTCGATGATGTGCAGCTCCCATGGAGGCCGGCTGAAGTCGAGCGGGTTGGAGTGCAGCCGCGACACGAGCACCCCCAGCTCGCGCTCGCCGCGCGGGCTCGGCAGTGCCGAGTGCCGCACGTGGTACTCGATGTCGAACTCCTCGTCGACGACCCACCGGTGCACCGGCTGGCGCATCAGCATCCGGGTCTGCAGCCGCATGTTCCACGGTGGCTCGATCGGGGAGCTGCGCAGGGCGGCGACCAGGTCGGTCAGGAAGTCGGGGCCGGCATCCTCGGGGAGGGACAGGTGCAGCATCGAGGCCACGTGCATCAGGGTGTGGCTGGACTCCCCCATCAGGAAGATCGAGTCCAGTGGTGACGCCCAGCGGGATCCGGCCACGTTCGGTCAGACCGCCCGGCCCTGCGCCTGGTGGCCCGGCGGCTCGGGCGTCGCGGACGTTGCGGACGTTGCGGGCGCCGACCCGGCATACGGCATCCAGTGCCCCTCCGGCTGCGCGAGCCGGTCGGCGATGACGCGCAGCGTCTCGTACTCGTGCCCGTAGCCGAAGTGGGTGGCGTGCACCTCGATGTTCTCGGTCTGCGGGGCCGGCTCGGACATGCAGCACTCCCAGGCGACGATGCCGTCGGTGCGCGAGTAGATGCACGTGGTGGGGACGCTCAGCGGCGAGGCGCGTTGGGCCAGCGCCTCCTGGGTGAACATCCTCGCGAGGTGGCGCCGGTTCATGATCCGGTACATCGTCCACGCGCGGGTGGAGGCCGGGTGCCCGCGGAACGGGCTGCCGAGGGTGATGACCGAGCGCGTGTGGCCGGGCAGGGCCCGGGCCATCTCGCGGGCGTAGATGCCGCCGGCGCTCCAGCCGACCAGGCTGACCTTGCGCTCGTAGCGGTCGTGGATCTCGAGCAGCAGGTCCTCGAGCTTGTCGGCCAGGGCCGGGCTGGCGCCGAGGTTGCGGCCCTGACGCCAGTCGTGCGCCTGGTAGCCCAGGCGGCGCAGGTGGCTGCGCAGGAAGGCGGTCGACTCGGGCCCGGCGAGGAAGCCCGGCAGCACGATGACGGGGTGCCCGTCGCCCCGCGGCCAGGCATGCAGGTCGCGGGTGCGCAGCGCCGAGTTCGCGAGCTCCAGCCCCATCCGCCACTCCCGGCGCGCCTGCCAGGCCGTCGGCGCGTGCGCGCCGTCGGCGGGGGGCAGGTCGGTCGGGTCCAGCATCACGGCTCCTGGTCCGGGCGCCACGAGGCCGAGCTGCCGGTCGCGACGCTGCGAGTGCGGTAAGGGAAGTGTGGCACGTGCGGCTGTCTCGTACGCGGGAACACGGCGGCTGCTGGGGGGAGTTGAGCATGGTGGAGCGTCGTACCGTGTGTGGTCCGACCTGTACGAAGGGGACACCATGACCGCCACCGACCAGCTGCGAGCCGCACTGCACGACCTCGAGGCCAAGGTCCGCGAGCTCGAGATCGACGCGAAGCTCGAGAAGTTCGCCGACAAGGCCGACCACTACCTGCGCGAGGCCGCCGTCAAGGCCGGCGACTACGCGCACGACCACCGCGACAGCGTCGAGGGGACGCTCGACCGGGCCGGCGCCAAGGTCGACGAGAAGACCGACGGCAAGTACCACCGCACGTTCGCGAAGCTGAAGACCGGCGTGCTCGTCGGTGTCGACTGGGTGGCCGAGCAGCGCGAGAGCCCGGCGACGCCCGACTGGGCCGCGGGCACACGCTGGGGCAGCGAGCCCGATGCCGGTGCCGCGCCGCCCGCGCCGCCCGCCGGCCCGGACGCTCCTGTCGGCACGGCGGACTCGGACGCCTGGGTCGACGTCACCGACACGCCCCCGACGAGCGAGGCTCCCACCGACCCGAAGTGACCGGCGGGCCACCGGCATACCGTGGGGTGATGGCGACGACTCGCACCGAACGCGACACGATGGGCGCCGTCGAGGTGCCCGACGACAGGTACTGGGGGGCCCAGACCCAGCGCAGCGTCGAGCACTTCGACATCGGCCGCGACACGTTCGTGTGGGGTCGGGCGGTGATCCGAGGGCTCGGGCTGCTGAAGAAGAGTGCGGCGCTCGCGAACCTCGACCTCGGCCTGCTCGACGTCGAGGTCTCCCGGGCGATCGTCCAGGCCGCCGACGAGGTGGCGCGCGGCGAGCTCGACGACCACTTCCCACTCGTCGTCTTCCAGACGGGGTCGGGCACGCAGAGCAACATGAACGCCAACGAGGTCATCGCCAACCGCGCCATCGAGATCCTCGGGGGCGAGCTCGGGTCGAAGTCGCCGGTGCACCCCAACGACGACGTCAACAAGAGCCAGTCCAGCAACGACACCTTCCCCACCGCCGTCCACGTGGCGGTGGTGCTCGAGCTCGCCGAGCGGCTGCACCCGGCCATCGACGGGCTGGTGGCGGCGCTGGAGCGCAAGGCCGCCGAGCTGGGCGACGTCGTCAAGGTCGGGCGCACCCACCTGCAGGACGCGACACCGGTGACGCTCGGTCAGGAGATCGGTGCCTGGGCGGCGCAGATCCGCGACGCACAGGACGACGTGCGGTATGCCGGCGACCGGGCTCGCGCCCTCGCGATCGGGGGCACGGCGGTCGGCACCGGGCTGAACGCGCCCGCCGAGTTCGGGCCCCTTGTGGCGTCGCACCTGTCGGTGGAGACGGGGGAGTCGTTCCAGCAGGCGAGGAACCTGTTCGTGCAGCTGGCCTCGCACGACGCGCTCGTCGCCGTGTCGTCGTCGCTGCGGACGCTCGCCGGCGCGCTGATGAAGATGGCGAACGACGTGCGGTGGCTGGCCTCCGGCCCGCGCACCGGCATCGGTGAGCTGCGCATCCCGGAGAACGAGCCCGGCTCCTCGATCATGCCGGGGAAGGTGAACCCCACCCAGTCCGAGGCGATGACGATGGTCGTCACCCGGGTGTTCGGCAACGACGCAACGGTGGGTTTCGCCGGCACCCAGGGCAACTTCCAGCTCAACGTCTTCACCCCGGTGATGGCGCACGCGGTGCTGGAGTCGATCCGGCTGTTGTCGGACGCGAGCCGCTCGTTCACCGAGCACTGCGTCGTCGGGCTGACCGCCGACCGCGAGAAGATCGCCACGAACCTCGACGCCGACCTGATGCTGGTCACCGCGCTGGCGCCGCACGTCGGGTACGACACCGCGGCGGCGATCGCCAAGCAGGCACACCGCGACGGGTCGACCCTGCGCGAGGCGGCGCTCGCCGCGGGTGCGGTCAGCGCCGAGGACTACGACCGGTGGGTCGACCCGGAGGCCATGACCCGCCCCGGCTGAGTCCCTGCCGGGCTGGTCTCACCTCCTGAGACCATCACTTGAAGTTATCCATACCATTTACATAGGTTATGAATCGTTCACGTCCTCGGTACCCATCTCGACCGATCTCGAGGTCCATTCATGCCCGCCCGTACGCCCGCGCTCGCCCCCGCCGCGCGCCCCTCGGTGCTCGGTGGCGCCGCTGACCTGCGGGTGGAACGGCTTGGTCCGACCTTCGGCGCGGTGGTGCACGACGTCGACCTCGCCGACCTCGACGACGCGCAGGTGCGCGGCATCCGGGGCGCCCTGGTCGAGCACAAGGTGCTGTTCTTCCGCGGGCAGGGCCTGACCGACGACGCCCAGGTCGCCTTCGCGTCGCGGCTGGGTGAGCTGACGGCCGGGCACCCGGTGGCGCAGACCGCGCCGGGCCGCGCGGAGATCTACCGCATCGACAGCAGCGACCCGGAGTTCTCCTTCTCCGACGTCTGGCACACCGACGTCACGTTCGTGGCCACCCCGCCGGCGGCGTCGGTGCTGCGCGCCGTGACGCTGCCGGACACCGGTGGCGACACCAGCTGGGCCGACACCCAGCTCGCCTACGAGTCGCTCTCGGCACCGGTCCGCCGGCTCGTGGACGACCTGGTGGCGGTGCACGACGGCAACCGCGAGTGGGGTGCCTACCTCCGGCGTCGCGCGGGGCGCGGCAACCAGTGGGACGGCGCGACGGTCACCGAGATCCCCCCGGTGGAGCACCCCGTGGTGCGCATCCACCCCGAGACCGGACGCAAGGGGCTGTTCGTCAACCCGGGCTTCACCTCGCACGTGGTCGGGGTCTCCGACGCCGAGAGCCGCGGCATCCTCGACCTGCTCTACGCGCACCTGACCAAGCCCGAGCACACCGTCCGCCACCGCTGGGCCCCCGGCGACGTCGGCATCTGGGACAACCGCGCCACCGCGCACTACGCCAACAACGACTACACCAGGACCCGGGTGATGGCCAGGGTCACCATCCGCGGCGACCGCCCCTACGGGCCGTCGACCCAGCGCACCGCCTGACGCACCGGCCCGAGCGACCCCACCCTCTCCAGCACACCACCACCTCGAGGAGCCCCACATGACCGTGACCGACGACCTGCTCGCCAACAACCAGACGTATGCCGCCCAGTTCAGCGGGCCGCTGCCGCTGCCGCCCTCGAAGCACGTCGCGGTGCTCGCCTGCATGGATGCCCGCATCGACGTCTACCGCGTCCTCGGGCTCAACGAGGGTGAGGCGCACGTCATCCGCAACGCCGGCGGCGTGGTCACCGAGGACGAGGTCCGCTCGCTCGCGATCAGCCAGCGGCTGCTCGGCACCCGGGAGATCATCCTCATCCACCACACCGACTGCGGCATGCTCACCTTCACCGACGACGGCTTCAAGGAGTCGATCCGCGCCGAGACCGGCCTGCGCCCGCCGTGGGCGGCCGAGGCGTTCCCCGACGTCGACGACGACGTGCGCCAGTCGCTCGCCCGCATCGACAACAGCCCGTTCATCCCGATCAAGGACTCGGTGCGCGGGTTCGTCTTCGACGTTGCCACCGGGCGGCTGAACGAGGTGCACCGCGACTGAGGCCGGCGGCCGCGGTTAGGCTCCCAGCACCAGTTCCTCGCGCCGCCCCGTCGGGCGGTGCGTCCGAGCAGACCGGCCGACCGGCCGACCGAGGGGGGCCATGGACCAGCCACGGGCACGCGGAGCCGACGTCACGTTCACGCCGTCCGCCGGCCGGACCCTGGGCGTCGAGTGGGAGCTGGGCCTGCTCGACCCCCTCACCCTCGACCTCGTCTCGCGCGCGGACGAGCTGCTCGGGCTCGCCAACGCCACCGACGTCGCGAGCCACGCGCGGCCGACGAGGTCTCGGTCGACGGTCACCCAGGAGCTGCTGCGCAACACGGTCGAGATCGTCACCGGGGTGTGCGCCAACGCCGAGCAGGCGGCCTCCGACCTCGCCGACGGGCTGGGCCGGGTGCAGGCCGCGGCGGCCGAGCTCGACGTGCTGCTCTACGGCGGCGGGTCGCACCCGTTCGCCCGCTGGGAGGACCAGGAGGTCAGCGACGGCCACCGCTACGCGACCCTGATCGACCGCACCCAGTGGTGGGGGCGGCAGATGGTCATCTTCGGCGTGCACGTGCACGTCGGCATCCGGTCGGCGGCGAAGGTGTGGCCGCTCATCAACGCGCTGCTCACCTACCACCCCCACCTCACCGCGCTGTCGGCCTCCTCGCCCTACTGGTCGGGCACCGACACCGGGTACGCCAGCAACCGCACCATGCTGTTCCAGCAGCTGCCCACGGCGGGGCTGCCGTTCCAGTTCGAGACGTGGGCGCAGTACCGCGCCTACCTCGACGACGTGTTCACCACCGGTGTCATCACCGACGCGAGCGAGCTGCGCTGGGACATCCGGCCCTCACCGTTGCTGGGAACGATCGAGGTGCGCGCCTGTGACGGCTTCTCCCGACCGCAGGACGTCGTCGCCGTGGCCGCCCTCATCCACTGCCTGGTGGTCGACCTCGAGCACCAGCTCGACGAGGGAGTGCTCCCGCCGCCCCTACCGCCCTGGCACGTGCAGGAGAACAAGTGGCGCGCAGCCCGGTACGGGTTGGACGCCATCATCATCCGCGATGCCGACAACACCGAGGTGCACGTCGTCGACGACATCAACGAGCTGCTGGGGCGGCTCGCGCCGACCGCGCGCACCCTGGGTTGCACCCGCGAGCTCGCCGGCATCGCTGACATCCTGGATGCCGGGGCCGGCTACCAGCGGATGCGTGCGGCCGCTGAGTCGGACGGCAGCGGGGACCTGCGGGCCGCGGTGCGCGAGATGGTCGTCCACCCGACCGGCTGACGGAGCGACCCAGGGCGCCGACGTCGCGCAGCTCCCGAGGCGCGATCGTCAGGTGACGCTGCCCGGAGCACCGTAGCGCCGAACGGCCCTGCGTGCCAACGACATCCGGTGTACCTCGCTCGGCCCGTCGTAGATGCGGAACGGCCGGATCTCGCGGGCGATCCGGGCCACGGGCAGGTCGGCCGACACCCCGGCGCCGCCGCACATCTGCACCGACCGGTCGGCGACCCGGTGCAGCGCCTCGGCGCCGAACACCTTGGCCAGGGACGACTCCTCGCGACCGTTCCCACCGGCGTCGAGGGCTCGGCACGCCGTGAGCAGCAGGGAACGCGTTGCGGCGAGGTCGATCTCGTTGTCCGCGATCATCAGCTCGACCATGCCCTGTCGCGCCAGCGGCCGGCCGAACGCGGAGCGCTCGCTCACGTACTCGACGGCCGTCTCGTGGGCACGCTGCGCCGCACCCAGCCAGCGCATCACGTGCGTGAGCCGGGCCGGGCCGAGCCGCACCTGGGCGTAGCGGAACCCTTCGTCGACCTCCCCCAGCACGTCCTCCACCGGCACGCGCACGGCATCCAGCTCGACCTCACAGTGCCCGCCGAGCATCGAGCGGTCCACGGTGTGCACGTGGCGCACGACCCGGATCCCGGCCCGGTCGGCCGGAACGAGGAACATGGTGGCGCCACCGGCCCCGTCGGGGGACCCGCTCGTGCGGGCCATGACGATGTAGAAGCCGGCCCCGTCGGCCCCGGTGATGAACTTCTTGCGACCGGTGATGACGAACGAGTCGCCGTCCCGACGGGCCTCGGTGCGCAGCGCGGTGGGGTCCGACCCGGCGCCCGGCGCGGGCTCGGTCATCGCGAAGGCCGACCGCTGTTCGCCCCGGGCCAGCGGGGCCAGGAACCGCTCCCGCTGGGATCCCACGGCCACCTGCTCCAGCAGGTGCACGTTCCCCTCGTCGGGTGCGTTGGCATTCACCGCCATCGGCCCGAACAGGGCCCGGCCGGCCGCCTCGAAAACGGGAGCGCGGTCGGTCATCCCCAGGCCGAGGCCACCGAGGTCCACCGACACGTGGGGGGCGAACACGCCGAGATCCCTTGCCCTGCGCTGTAGCTCGACGCGCAGGCGCTCCCCGCCGGCAGCCTCGACGTCACCGTCGAACTCGTCCTCGACCGGCAGCACGTGCTCCTCGACGAATGCCCTGGTCCGCGCCGCGATCGCCTCTGGCTGGTTCATCGTGGAGCCCTTCCGTCCGTGGTCGGCCGCAGCGAACGCGGGCCCGGGCCCGACGTCGCGTTTCGATCTCGTTCCAAGAAATACCGCCGAAATGGTTGCCACGCGAGGGGCGAAGGTCCACACTCTGGCCAACCGAGCGAGCGCTCGGGCGGTACCGATGATGCTACCCAGGAAGAGGATCGTCAATGTCGACGGAGACACCCGACGCACCCCCCGCCACCGGCACGGCCTCCGCCACGTTCGAGACGTGGCTCGACGACCTGAGGGCGGCCCTGAGCACTGCGGACGCCTCGCGCGTCACGGCCCTCCTCGCCGTTGACTGCTGGTGGCGTGACCTGTTGGCGCTCACCTGGGACCTCGGCACCTACCGCGGCACCGAGGCCGTCGCCGAGATGCTGGGCGCCCACCTGGCGGCCGGCTCGATCCGCGACCTGAGCACCGACACCGAGTTCGGCCCGCGGTTCCAGGGCGATGACGACGAGGTCGTCGAGGGGTTCGTCACCTTCGAGACCCCGCTCGGCCACGGCCGTGGCGCCGTCCGCCTGGTCCGTGAGGACGGCGCCTGGGTCGCCTGGACGGTCATGACCGAGCTCGACGACCTGCGGGGACACGAGCGGGCGATCGGCACGCACCGCTCCCGCGGACCGCGCCACAGCCCCGGCCCGGGCGGCGGCAACTGGCTCGACGAGCGCCGGGCCTCGGTCGCGTACGCCGAGTCCGACCCGGACGTCGTCGTTCTCGGCGCGGGCCAGGGCGGCCTCACCGTGGCGGCGAACCTGCGCCTCATGGGTGTCGACGCCCTCATCCTCGAGAAGAGCGAGCGGGTCGGCGACGGCTGGCGCAAGCGCTACCACTCCCTCGTCCTGCACGACCCGGTGTGGGCCGACGACCTGCCCTACATGCCCTACCCGTCCTCGTGGCCGGTCTACTGCCCCAAGGACAAGATCGCCGACTGGTTCGAGTCGTACGCCTCGGCGATGGAGCTCAACGTCTGGACGTCGGCCGAGATGACCGACAGCTCCTACGACGAGGCCACCGGGCGGTGGACCCTCACGGTGAGCACGCCCGAGGGCGAGCGCGTGGTCCACCCACGCGACGTCGTCCTGGCCACCGGCGCCGCGGGCGAGCCGAACGTCCCCGACGTACCGGGTCGCGACACCTTCCGAGGCACGAGCTACCACTCGAGCCGGCACGCCTCGGCGAGCGACTGGGCGGGCAAGAAGGCCATCGTCGTCGGCGCCTGCAACAGCGGCCACGACATCGCCCAGGACCTCTACCTGGCCGGGGCCGACGTCACCCTCGTGCAGCGGTCGTCGACGCACATCATCAGCCAGACCCACGGCATCCCGGCGATCTTCGGCGCCAACTTCGCCGAGGGTGGCCCGCCCACGAAGTACGCCGACCTGCTCGCCAGCGGCACGCCGTGGCCGCTGGTGCTCGAGTTCGCCAAGGACGGCGTCAAGCAGACCGCCGCCAAGGATGCCGACCTGCTCGCCTCGCTCGAAGCCGTCGGCTTCCAGCTCAACGACGGGCCCGACGGCACCGGGCTGATGGGGTACGCGCTCGCCTACGGCGGCGGCTACTACATCGACGTGGGCGCCTCCACGCTCATCGCCGAGGGCAGGATCAAGCTCGCCCAGGGCTCCGGCCTCGCGCAGTTCACGCCCGACGGCATCCGGCTGGCCGACGGCCGCACCCTCGATGCCGACCTCGTCGTGCTCGCGACCGGCTACCGGAACATGCGCGAGACCGCCCGCCGGCTCTTCGGTGACGACGTCGCCGACCGGCTCCCGCTCGTGCTCGGCGTCGGCGAGGACGGCGAGCTCGGCGGCCTCTACCGGCGCACCGGCCACCCGGCGTTCTGGTACATGGGCGGCCCGCTCGCCTGGGTGCGCATCTACTCCAAGCACCTGGCGCTGCAGATCACCGCGAAGCAGGCGGGCATCTCCCCGGCGTGACACCCGGCACCGAGGTGAGGACCTCGCCGACCGTCGCCACCGCACACCCATCCACCACGCCCGACGGGCCCGACCACCACCGCAGCAACCACCGACGCCGTCCGGCTCGGAGTGTCAGCAGAAGGAGTACTCAATGAAGCGTATTTCCCAGGGCGCCACCCTCCGGGCGTTCGTCGCCGGAGGAGCGTGTGCCAGCCTCCTGGTCCTCGCGGCCTGCGGCAGCGACGACGCCGGAGACAGCAGCGGTGGCGGCTCGGCGGCCGCCGAGAAGCGCACCGTCGTCTTCATGGCGCCGAACACCACGCCCACCCGCTACATCCAGCAGGACGGCCCCGCCTTCGAGAAGGCGATGAAGGCCCTCGACCCCAACATCACCGTGCAGTTCGTCAACGCCAACGGCGACTCGAACACCCAGCTCTCGCAGGCGAATGCCGCGATCGCCGCGGGCGCCAAGGCCCTCGTCGTCGTCGCCGCTGACCCCAACCTCAGCGCCGGCCTCCTCCAGGCGGCCGAGCAGGCCAGCGTGCCGGTCATCGGCTACGAGAACCCCCCGATCAAGGGAAAGATGTACGCGCAGGTCGTCTTCGACCCCAAGAAGGTCGGCGTCCAGCAGGCCGAGTACTTCGCCGACCAGGTCAAGAGCGGCAAGCTCGGCACCAAGCCGGTCAAGGTGGCGCGCCAGTTCGGCAACAAGGGCGACGTCTACACCACCGAGATGCTGGCCGGCCAGAACACGATCATCGACCCGCTCATCGCGAGTGGTGACATCAAGGTCGTCTGCGAGGACTACATCAAGGACTGGGCGCCGGACAACGCGACCAAGGCCACCGAGCAGTGCCTGACCAAGACGCAGAACAAGGTCGACGCCTTCTTCGGCTTCTACGACGGCATCACCGCCGGCATGATCGCGGCCCTGACGGCCAAGAACCTCGACACCCCCGTCTACGGTGGCCAGAACCCCGAGCTGACCGGCCTGCAGTACATGCTGACCGGCGACCAGCAGGACGACGTGCTCAAGGCGTTCAAGGTGGAGGCCGACGCCGCCGCCAAGATCACCCTGGCCGCGATCAACGGCCAGCAGCCCCCGGCCGACCTCGTCAAGGACACCATCGACAACGGGTCGATGCAGGTGCCCACGGCCAAGCTCGACGCCACGCTCATCCACCTCGAGGAGGGCAAGGACCCCGGTGACGCCGTGCAGCAGGCGGTCGACCTGGGCATGTTCACCTGGGAGCAGATCTGCACCGGCCCCGCGGCCGAGACCGCGACCTGCAAGGCCAAGCTCTGACGCAGACCTTTTCAGTGCGGGGCGGCCGACCGTGGTCGGTCGCCCCGCACGGGTCAGCGGGTCAGGGCGTGGCGAGAGGAACGACGAAGGGATGCCGGTGGAACCCCAGGACGGCGGTGTGCCGAGCGGGACCCCCCTGCTCGAGCTCACCCAGATCTCGAAGCACTTCGGAGGTGTCCGTGCCCTGCACGAGGTCGACCTCTCGGTGCGCGCGGGCGAGGTCGTCGCGCTGATCGGTGACAACGGTGCCGGGAAGTCGACGCTGGTCAAGGTGATGTCCGGTGTCGAGTCCCCGGACACCGGCGAGATCCGGGCGCGCGGCGAGGTGGTCCGCCTGGACTCACCGCGCGCCGCCGCCGACGCCGGCATCCACACGGTCTTCCAGGACCTCTCGCTGTGCGACAACCTCGACGCGGTGCAGAACCTGTTCCTCGGCCACGAGCGCTGCGGTGCCGCCTGGACCGGCCGCCGAATCCGCCGTCACGTCATGGAGGAGCAGGCCCAGCGCGTGCTCGAGTCCCTCTCGGTGAAGGTGCGCTCGCTCACGGCGCCGGTGTCCGAGCTGTCCGGCGGGCAGCGCCAGGGCATCGCCATCTGCCGAGCGCTGATCAGCGACCCCGCCGTGGTGCTGCTCGACGAGCCGACCGCGGCGCTCGGGGTCTCGCAGCGGGCCGAGGTGCTCGACCTCGTCGGCCGGCTGCGCGAGCAGGGCCGCGGCGTCGTGGTCATCTCGCACGACATGAAGGACGTGCAGAAGGTGGCCGACCGCATCGTCGCCCTGCGGCTGGGCTCGAAGGTCGCCGAGTTCGACCGGGACGGCTACACCCCCTCCGACCTGGTCAGCGCGATGACCGGGGCGCACGAGACCACCGGCGACAGCCGAGGAGAGGCGTGATGACGACGACCACGCAACCGGCCGTGGCACCCGTGGCCGAGCAGACCACCGGGCTGGGCCGGGCGATCCAGACGGCAGCCCGGATGCCGCGCAGCATCCCGGTGCTGATCACGCTCGCCCTGATCTGGGCCGTCTTCTACAGCCAGAGCCACTTCTACCTCAGCTTCGGCAACCTCACGAACCTCACCCTGCAGATCGTCACGACGGCGATCCTGTCGCTCGGCATCGTCTTCGTCCTGCTCGTCGGCGAGATCGACCTGTCGTCGGCGGCGCTGTCCGGCGTCTGCGCGGCGGTCGCCGGCACGTTCGTCGTCATCCACGGGATGCCGCTGGCCGTGGGGATCGTGGCCGCGGTGGCCTTCGGCATGCTCGTGACGTTCATCGAAGCCCTGGTCATCTCGTTCGGGGTGCCGTCGCTCATCGTGACCCTCGGCGGCATGGTGATCCTGCAGGGACTGATCCTCGTCGTGCTCCCCGAGGAGTTCACGATCAGCATCGCCGGCACGCCGCTGGCCCTGCTCGCCAGCACGACGATCCCCGCGGGCGCGAGCTACGTTCTCGCCGCGCTCGGTTCGCTCGCCTTCGCGGGCTACCGCCTCTTCCAGCACCGCGAGCGGATGAGCACCGGGTCGCAGACCTCCCTCGTCCGCAACGTCGTCGTGCCCTCGGTGGTGGCCGCGGTGGGCCTGTTCGCGGTCGTCTTCGTGCTCAGCCGCCAGCGCGGGCTCCCGCTGCCGGTCCTGATCCTCGCGGTGATGCTGCTCGTCGCCTGGTACTGGACCACCCAGACCCGCTACGGCACGCACCTGTACGCCGTCGGCGGCGACCGCGAGGCCGCCCAGCGGGCCGGCATCCCGGTGCGACGGATGGTGCTCTACTCGTTCCTCGTGCTCGGCGCCTGCGCCGCCGTCGCCGGCATGGTCGACTCCTCGCGCCAGCTCGGGGTCTCCGTCTCCTCGGGCGCCGGGCCCCTCATGCTCAACGCGATCGCCGCCGCCGTCGTCGGGGGCACCAGCCTGTTCGGTGGGCGTGGCTCGGTCTGGTCGGCGCTGCTCGGCGCGCTGGTCATCGGGTCGATCAGCAACGGCGTGCAGCTGCTCGGCCTGTCGACCGAGGTTCAGTTCTTCGCCACCGGGGTCGTGCTCATCCTGGCCGTGGCGGTCGACGTCGTGCTCAGCCGAGGGTCGCTCCTGCCGGGGCGCAGGTGAGCGCCCCCGCACCCGGCTGGGTGCCGGACCCCGCGGCACTCCCGGCCACCCGGATCGTCCGCTTCGCGGACTGGCTGGTTGCCACGGGGCGTGCCGACCTGTGCGACGTCTCCGACTACGCCGAGCTGCACGCGTGGTCGGCCGCCTTCCCAGGCGAGTTCTGGGGGGCGGTCGCCGACTTCTTCGAGGTCGAGTGGGTCGCCCCGCCGCGGGTCGCGCTCGCCGAGCGCCGGATGCCGGGCGCGGTCTGGTTCCCCGGTGGGAGGCTGAACTTCGGGCAGCACCTGCTGCGTCACGGCGCGGCCGAGCGCGAGGCGGTCGTGCTCGTCACCGAGGCCGGCGAACGCTCGTCCCTGACCTTCGGCCAGCTGCGCGCGCAGGCGGCCGCGGTGGCCGGACGACTTCGCGGGCTGGGGGTCGGCCCGGGCGACCGGGTCGTCGGCTACCTCCCGAACTGTCTCGAGGGCGTCGTCGCGTTCACGGCGGTGGCGCTGATCGGTGCGGTCTGGGCGCAGGCGGGGCTCGACTACGCCTCCTCGGCCGCGGCCGACCGTCTCGGACAGCTCACGCCGAAGGTGCTCATCGCCGGGTCGGGGTACCGGTTCGGCGGGCGTGCCCACGACCGCCGCAGCGAGGTGAGTGAGCTGCGCGACCTGCTCCCCGACCTCGCGCACACCATCACGGTGGCCACCGGCGGCATCACGAGCCCGGCCCCCGACGCGCACTCCAGCACCTGGGCCGAGGCCCTGGCGGCCACCCCCGACGGCCGGCCCGAGGCGGTGCCCTTCGACCACCCGCTGTGGGTGCTCTTCACGTCCGGCACGACCGGCAAGCCCAAGGGGATCGTGCACGGGCACGGCGGGGTGCTCCTGGAGCAGCTGGTGTCGCCCGGCCTGCACATGGACCTGCACGAGGGCGACGTCTTCTTCTGGTTCACGACGCCGAACTGGATGATGTGGAACGCCCAGGTCTGCGGGCTCCTCCACGGCGCGACGATCGTGCTCTTCGACGGGCGCCCGACGTCGCCCGGGCCGGACGCGCTCTGGCGCGTCGTGGCCGACCTCGGCGTGACCGTCTTCGGCACCAGCCCGGCCTACCTCGAGGCGTCGGAGCGGGCCGGCCTGGAGCCCGGGCACGACCTCGACCTGTCGGCCGTGCGGCTCATCGGGGCGACGGGGTCGGTGCTGCCGGCATCCGCCAACGCGTGGGTGCGTGAGCACGTGGGGGAGCGCATCCAGCTCGGCTCGATGAGCGGGGGCACCGACATCGTCGGGATCTTCGTCGCCAGCGCCCCCACCACACCGGTCGTCGACGGCGAGATCTCCGCCGTCGCGCTGGGGGTGTCGCTGCAGGTCTGGGACGCCGCGGGGGAGCCGGTCGCGCCGGGGGATCCCGGGGAGATGGTCATCACCGAGCCGATGCCCTCGATGCCGCTGCGGTTCTGGGACGACCCGGACGGAACCAGGCTGCACGACACCTACTTCTCGAGCTTTCCCGGGTTCTGGCGACAGGGCGACCTGATGCTGCTCACCGAGCGCGGCACGGCCGTGATCCTGGGGCGGTCCGACGCCACGATCAACCGTTCGGGCGTGCGGCTCGGGTCCGCGGAGATCTACGAGGCCATCGGCGGGATGCCGGACGTCGAGGACGCGCTCGCCGTCGGGGTCGAGCAGCGGGACGGCGGTTACTGGTTCCCGCTGTTCGTCGTGCCGCGCGACGGCGCCGAGCCGGTCGACCTCACCCGCCGGATCCGTGAGCGGATCAGGGAGCGCACCTCGCCCCGACACGTTCCCGACGACGTGATACTCCTACGACGGCTGCCCCACACGAAAACGGGTAAGCGGCTCGAGGTACCGGTCAAGCGCATCCTGCAGGGTGCCGACCCGGACGCCGTCCTCACCCGCGGGGCGGTCGACGACCCCGAGGCACTCGATGTCATCGTCACGTTCGCGCGATCCAGGGGAAGGGGAAGTGAGACATGAGCCGAGAAGCCCTCCACGAGGACCCGGCCCAGCCGGTCGACTGGCGCGACTACGGGCCGGTCGAGTACCCGCGGATCCTCGAGGCCGCGCTGCAGGCGTTCTCCGAGCACGGCTACCACGGCACCACGACCCGCGACCTGGCGCAGCGCTCCGGGCTGTCGGTGCCCGGGGTCTACCACTACTACCCGTCCAAGCAGGACATCCTCTTCGAGCTGATGACGGTGATCATCGACGAGCTGCTGACCCGCAGCCGCCAGGCGCTCGACACCGCGGATGAGGACCCGCGCGCCCAGTTCGACGCGCTCGTGGAGTCGCTGTTGCTCTTCCACATGTACCGACGCCAGTCCGCGATGGTCTCGACCGCCGAGCTGAGGAGCCTCGAGCCCGGGTACCGCGAGCGCTACGTCGCCAAGCGTGACGAGCAGCAGCGGATGCTCGACCGGGTGATCCTCGACGGGGTCACCGCGGGCGCGTTCTCGACCCCCTACCCGGCCGACGCCAGCCGCTCGATCGCGTCACTCTGCGTCGGGGTGGCCACCTGGTACCGGCCCGACGGTGGCCTGTCGGTCGAGGAGCTGCTCGAGCGCTACCGCGCGATCGCCCGGTCCATCGTCGGCCACGCCGACCAGTCCTCGCCGGAGGCGACGTGACCACGCCCGCGCCGCCCTCGGCCCTCGTCACCGGTGCCTCGCGGGGCATCGGTCACGGCATCGCCCTCGCCCTGGCGCGGCGGGGGTGGTCGCTGACCCTCGTGGCGCGCGACCCCGAGCGGCTCGAGGCGGCGGCGGTCGAGGCTCGTGCCTCGGGCGCCGCGCTCGTGCAGACGGTCGCCGCCGACCTCGCGGACCCCGACGCGGCATCCACGGCGCTGGCGGCGCACGGGTCGGCGTTCGGCTCGCTCGACGCGATGGTGCTCGCTGCCGGGGTGGGCTCGGCGGCGCCGCTCGCCGGCTACCCGGTGTCGCGCTACGACAAGCAGTTCGCGCTCAACACCCGTGCTCCCTTCCTCCTGGTCAGCGAGGGGATGCCGTTGCTCCGCGCGGCGGCCGCCGCCCGCCCCGCGCGGGGGGCGAAGGTCGTGGCGCTCGCCTCCATCGGCGGTGTCTACGCCGAGCCGGGGCTGTCCGTCTACGGCGCGACGAAGGCCGCGCTCATCGCCCTGTGCCGCGGGCTCAACGCCGAGGAGTCCGGGAACGGGGTCACCGCCACGGCGATCGCGCCCGGGTACGTCGACACCGACATGAGCGCGTGGGTCCACGACAGCGTGCCGCCCGAGGCGATGATCCCCGTCGAGGACGTCGTGACCGCAGTGCTGGCCCTGCTCGACCTCTCGCCCCGGACCGTCGTCAACGAGCTCGTCATCAGCCGCGCGGGGACCTCGGGGTACTCGGCGTGAGCGGCCTCGCGCCCCCGGCGCCGGGCTCTCGCGGAGCGACCGGGTGACCCGCGACCTGCCGCTCCTCGACCTCACCGCGCTGCGTGGGTACCTCGAGGCCCACGGCGTCACGGTGGCCGGGCCGCTCGACGGGGAGCTGATCAGTGGAGGGAAGTCGAACCTCACCTTCGCCGTGACCGACGGGGTGAGCGAGTGGGTGGCGCGGCGTCCGCCGGCATCCGGGCTGACGCCGTCGGCGCACGACGTGGCCCGGGAGTGGCGCGTGACGCACGCGCTGCGGGACAGCGCCGTGCCGGTCGCTCCCGCGGTCGCGCTGTGCGAGGACGCGTCCGTGCTGGGAGCGCCGTTCGCGGTGACCGGGTACGTGCACGGCCAGGTGGTGCGCACCCGCTCTCAGCTCGACGCCCACCCGGCGGTCGAGCTGGAGGCCTGCGCCCACGAGCTGGTGCGGGTGCTCGCCGACCTGCACTCGGTCGACCTCGACGACGTCGCGCTCGACGGGTTCGGGCGGCCGGACGGCTTCCTCGAGCGGCAGGTGCGGCTCTGGTGGCGGCAGTGGACCGAGGTGAAGAGCGAGGACCTCGCCGACGCGTCACGGCTGCACGACCTGCTCGTCTCGTCGCTGCCCACGACGCCGGGTCAGATCGGGATCGTCCACGGGGACTACCGGATCGACAACACCCTGCTCGCCGTCGACGACATCACCAAGGTGCTGGCGGTCGTCGACTGGGAGCTCGCGACGATCGGCGACGTGCAGACCGACGTCGCCCTGATGTGCGTCTACCGGCAGCCCGAGCTCGACGCGATCCTCGGGGTCGAGGCGGCCTGGGCGAGCGACCGGCTGCCGTCCGGCGACGCGCTGGCCGAGAAGTACGCCGTGCTGCGCGGGGTGGACCTGCGGCACTGGCCGTTCTACCTGGCCCTGGCGAACTTCAAGCTGGCCGTCATCGCCCAGGGGATCAGCTACCGGGCCAGGCAGGGTGCGGCCGCCGACTCGAGCGCGGCCGGCGCCGAGCGCGCGGTGCCGGAGCTGATGGCGGCGGGTGTCCGGGCGCTCGGACGTTCCTGAACCGGTCCACCCGGTCCACGTGACCATGGCGCGGGGGCGGCGAAGGGCCGGACGGCGCTCAGGTGTCGAGCAGCTCGCGCAGGTCGTCGGCGGTGAGCGCCGAGGACATCGCTGCGCCCTCGTCGACCACCCGGGCGAACAGGTCGCGCTTGCGCTCCTGCAGCGCCACGACCTTCTCCTCGATGGTGTCGCGCGAGACCATCCGGTAGACGTTGACCGGGCGGGTCTGGCCGATCCGGTGGGTGCGGTCGATCGCCTGGGCCTCGGCGGCCGGGTTCCACCACGGGTCGAGCACGAACACGTAGTCGGCCTCGGTGAGGGTCAGCCCGAACCCACCGGCCTTCAGCGAGATCAGGAACACCGGGGCCGTGCCCTCGCGGAACGACGCGATGCGTTCGGCCCGGTTGCGGGTCGACCCGTCGAGGTACTCGTAGGCGATGCCCTCAGCATCGAGCCGCGCGCGCACGATCTTCAGGAACCCGGTGAACTGGGAGAACACCAGCGCCCGGTGCCCCTCCTCGGACAGCTCCCCGAGCTGCTCGACCAGGGCGTCGACCTTCGCCGACGACGCCAGGCCGGCGTACGCGTCGTCGACCAGTGAGGGGTCGAGGGACATCTGCCGGAGCACCGTGAGCGCACGCAGGATGGCGATCCGGTTGCCGTTGACGTCGTCGATCAGCCCGAGCAGCCGCTGCCGCTCGCGCTGCAGGTGCCGGTCGTAGACCGCCCGGTGGCGCGGGTGCAGGTCGACCGACAGCACCTGCTCCATCTTCGGCGGCAGCTCGGTGGCCACGGCCTCCTTGGTGCGCCGCAGCATCAGCGGCCGGATGCGACGGCGCAGCGCCGCGAGCCGTTCGGCGTCGCCGCCGTTCTCGATCGGCTTGGCCCACAGCTCCTTGAACAGCGCCGGGCGCGGGTGCAGCCCGGGCGCCACGATCGACAGCAGCGACCACAGGTCCATCAGCGAGTTCTCGAGCGGTGTCCCGGTGATCGCGAACTTCGCCCGCGCGGTGAGCCGCCGCACCGCCTGGTAGGTCTTCGCCTGGTGGTTCTTCACGAACTGCGCCTCGTCGAGGACGACCGCACCCCACGGACGCGACCGGAAGGCCGCCTCGTCGATGCGCGCCACGGCGTACGAGGTGATGACGACCTGCGCCCCCGCGATGGTCTCCTCGAGACCGCGGCCGGCCTTGTTGCGGGTGCGGTCGACCACCACGGTGCGCAACGACGGTGCGAACCGTGCCGCCTCGCTCTCCCAGGTCGACAGCACCGAGGTCGGAGCCACGACGAGCACCGGGTCGTCGAGCTCGCCACGCTCGTGCGCTCGCAGCACCATCGCGAGCATCTGCAGCGTCTTGCCCAGGCCCATGTCGTCGGCGAGCACCCCGCCGAGGCCGCAGTCCCACAGCAGCGACAGCCAGCGGAACCCGTCGACCTGGTACGGCCGCAGCGTCGCGTCGAGCCCCGCCGGCAGCTCGGCCGGCTCCACGGCATCGAGGTCGAGCAACGCGCCGACGGCACGGCTCCATCGCTCGGACTGCTGCTCGACGACGCCCAGCGCCGCGAGCTCCTCCCACAGCCCGGCGTGGACCACCGAGATGCGCAGCGGGTCGGTCGGCTTGTCCTGCAACGAGCGGGCCTCGTCGACCAGCGCCCGCAGCGTCTCGAGCTCGGGCCGGTCGAGCGAGAACCACGTGCCGCTGTCGAGGATGAGGTGCTCGTGGCCGCGCGCGATCGCCTCGATCAGCGGCGCCAGCGGCACGTCCTCGCCGGCCACCGTGACCGAGATGCCGAGGTCGAACCAGTCGGTGGGCGCGCCGTCGCCCGGGTCGGACGTCGACACCTGGATCAGCGGCGCGTCGACCGCCTCGCTGTACGTCGCGGGCTCGCCGACGACGGTCAGCTCGAGCGACGGCAGCTCGGCGAGCACGGGGAGCAGCTCGGCGAACGCCACCGTCGTGAACCCGTGCAGCCGGGTCTCGGGCACCAGTCGCCGGATGCGGGCCACGACCTGCCACAGCGGGTCGAACCCGGCGACCTCGTCGACCTCGAGCAGCCCGTCGACCAACGCGCGCTCGGCGGCCCGGTCGCGCATCGGGTCGTGCTCCTCGGCGGCCATCGGCACCAGCACCCCACCGGCGGTCGCGCCGTAGCGGAACCCCCACTCCAGGTGCGCCCGGTGCCCCGGCTCGAAGGTGGCGCGCAGCGTGAGCCGCGGCGGCACGGCATCCGGCAGGTCGAGGTCGCCGGATGCCGCGCGCACCCGGGCCTTGCGCCGCAGCCCCGGCAGGTGGGTGACGATGAAGCGGGCCCAGTCTGCTTCGGGCACCTCGACGACTCCGAGGTCGAGCAGGCGCTGGCGGGTGCCGTCGAGCGGCTCGGCGAGCGCGCCGAGCACGAGGGTCTCGCCGTCGCGCAGCCAGAAGCCGGTGGCGGGCTGGCCGACCAGGGTCGGGCGGGCCCCGGCCGCGCTGGTCGGGAGGTCGAGGCGTGGGTGCAGCTCGGCGCCGTCGTCGGTGCGCACGACGTCGACGACCAGCTCGGCCGGGTCCGGGGCGAACGCGACCTCACCGCCCTCGGCGAGGTCGGTGAGCAGCCGCACCCCCGCGCGGTCGGCCGCCCGCAGCAGCGCCACCCAGCCGGGGCCGAGGTGGTCGAGGAGGATGGCGTCCGGCATCCGCCCGTAGCCGAAGGCGCGCACCGAGCGGCGGTGGGCGTCGGCGAGCGCGGTGAGGGCGTCGCGGTGCTCGTCGGCGAAGGACACCCGGCCGAAGCCGTAGTAGCCGCCGGCGAAGGTCTCCCACGACACCCCGGTGCGGATCCAGCCGCCGCGCACGCCCGGGACGACCGGGCGGATGCGCAGCTGGGCGCGGGCCGGCTCGTCACGCCGTGGCCCGGTGGCCGGCTCGATCAGGATGCCGACCTGGGTGTGCTCGGGCTCGAGGTCGTTGTCGTCGAGCAGGCCGCCGAGGGCGCGCTCCCAGGTGGGTCGCGGTGGTGCGGGCGCCCGGCCGACCGTGCGGTCGACGAGCGGCTGCTTCACGCGCACCTCGGCGGTGACGGCGACGGCGTGCTTGCAGTCGCTGCCGACCGGGCAGGAGCAGGTGCTGGCCCAGCGGCGCAGCTCGAGGCGACCGACGCTCGGGGTGGCGACCGGAGTGAGCGAGACGGTGGTGGTGTAGGTCTGGCCGTTGCTGCCGCTGACCCAGCCGGTGGCCTCGGTGCCCGTGTCGGACAGCTCGAGCTCGACCACCCGTCCCTGCTTGGCGTAGGCCAGCCCGCGGGCGACGGTGACCGTGCCGCACACCTCGTCGAGCTCACGGTTGGTGAGGTCGGCGAGGCGGTCGACGGTGAACACCCGTGCCACCACACGACCTCCGCGACGTGTCCGTCGGGCCTGCTCGCCCGAATCCTGAACCACCAACCGTATGCCGTGTACCTGACATTCCCGGCATGTCGTCCACAGCCGGTGGCCGGCCTACGTCCGGAGGGTGATCGAGAAGGTCGAGCCGTGCCCGAGTCGGGAGGTCACGCTCGCCGAGCCGCCGTGCGCCCGGGCGATGGCGTCGACGATGGCCAGCCCCAGTCCGGTGCCGCCGCTGGCCGACGCTCGGCCCCGGTCGACCCGGTGGAACCGCTCGAAGACGTGTGGCAGGTGCTCGGGCGGGACGCCGGGCCCCGCGTCTGCCACGTCGACGCGTACCGAGCCCGGCAGCTCGACCACCGACAGCCACACGGGGGTGCCCGCGGGGGTGTGCCGCACGGCGTTCGAGGTGAGGCCCACCAGCGCCTGGGTCAGCCGGTCGCGGTCGCCGGTGACGACGAGCGACTCGGGGCGGTGACCGTGTCCGCGAAGTCAGGAGCACTTCGCGCAGTCAGGGCCGTACTCGACCCTGACTCGGCGAGAAACTCCGGAGCGGGCGAAGCGCTCCTGACTCCGCAGTGGGGGAGCGATCTCCAGCGGATCGCGAGGTTTCCTCGCGGCGCCCGCCAGCCGGCATCCCGAGGGTGGTCACGTCACCGCGTCGGCACCGCAGCCGACACGATCGGCGACGCCACCGCCGACGTCGCCACCCCCCGCGCCGCCGCTCGCGGCTGGTGGAACACGCTCACCGACGCGCAGCGCAGCTGCCTCGAGGACGCCGCCATCTCCCGGCCGGTCGGCCAGCTCGACGATGCCGAGCGCGCCGCCCTGCGCGCCAAGGTCGAGGCTGCCGCCCAGAAGTGCCAGGTCACCCTGCCGTTCGCGAAGGCCCGCGCCTTCTGGGACGGCCTCACCGCCCAGCAGCGCAGCTGCCTGCAGGATGCCGCGGTGACCCGTCCGTGGGGCCCGCTCACCAAGGAGCAGCGCCAGTCGGTGCGCGCCGACCTCGAGGCCGCGGCGCAGAAGTGCGGCGTCACCCTCCCGGCCCGGGCGGCCACCACGTCCTGACCCTCGCCACGAGCAGTCGAAGGTGGAGAACACGCCGCCCCGGTCCAGCCGCAGCGGCGTGTTCCCTACCCTCGACCCGCTGCGGACTCCGGGTCGCCTGCGTTCGACCCGCGGGCGACGAGCGCCGCCTCGCGCTGGGTGATGATCGCCGAGCAGGCCGTCAGGAAGCGCTCCATGCTCGCTCCGGGCGTGGTGTCACCGAAGTAGCGGTGCACCAGGGCAGCGTGGGCGTCGTCGGGGTGTGCCACCGCAGCGGCCACGATCTGGGCGCCGCGAACGGCATCCGCGGCGTCGAGGAGGTCGAGCTCGCGCACGAGTCCCGACTCGGGCAGCTCGGCGCGGGGCTCCGCGGGCCGGGTCACGACGAGTGGCTTGGCGGTGGCGAGCCAGTCGTAGGCGACCGCCGAGATGTCCGTGACGCACACGTCGGCCGCGTCGACCTGCCAGCCGAACGGGCCGGTGGTGTCGGCCAGGTGCTGCGCACCGGCATCCGCGGCGTTGGCATCGCGCAGGAGGCCCACGACCTCCTCGTGGGCCGCGCGGTAGGCCGGCACGGTGAGGCCGAGGCGTGGGTGTGGGCGGTAGATGACGCGGTAGGCCCTGTCGGCCACGAGGGACCGCACGAGCGCGACCCCGTGGCTGGCGACGGACGAGTAGCGCATGCTCGGCACGTCGCCCTCGGTCGTGGGGGCGTAGAGCACCACGGTGCGCCCGTCGTGGGGCAGGACGGCTCCGGCCGGGTGCACGTCGACCTGCGGGCGCCCGACCTCCACCAGGTGTGACTCGTCGAAGCCGATCAGCTTGCGCCGGATGCGTTCTCGCGCAGCCTGGCCCGCGACGAACACGTGGTCGTAGGACTTGAGCTGGTTGCTCGACATGTAGTCCTTGTCGGACTCGCCGTGGCAGACGAAGACGTGGGCCGGGTCGGCGAAGCGCATCGCCGGGAAGTTCTGCTGGTTCTGGTTCACGTAGAAGATGACCCGCACCCGTTGCCGGTCGAGGAACCGCTCGACCTCCTCGATGGTGTCGCAGTGCACCACCGGGAGCGGGCAGTCGCGCAGCAGCCGCGCGGTCGACCCCCACTTGCGGGTCACCACGGCGACGCGGTGGCGCTCGGCCAGGCGTCGCATCGGTTCGTACCACTGGTCGACCTGGTAGACGTTCTCCGACAGGTCGGGGAAGTAGACGACGGCCTCGATGCTGTCGTCGGCAAGGGGTGGTCGAGCGCTGCTCAGCCGTCGGGCCTCGCGGCGTCCCCGGAGGTGCTCGATGCCGCGCCCGCCGATCATCCGGGCCTTCGCGACGTCGTTGGCGAGACCCATCAGGCGGTGAACCGGTCCGCGACCTCGAGTGCGCGGTCGAGGATGTCGAGGCCCTCGGCCATGTCGTCGGCCGTCGTCGTGCACGGCGGCACGACGTGGGTGCGGTTGAAGTGGATGAACGGCCACAGCCCCTCGGCCTTGCAGGCGGCGGCGAAGTCGTTCATCGGCCCGGCGGCCGCACCACCGGCGTTGTAGGGGACGAGCGGCTCGCGGGTGTCGGCATCCTTGACGAGCTCGAGCGCCCAGAAGTAGCCCAGGCCACGCACCTCGCCGACGCTCGGGTGCTTCTGCGCGATCTCGGCCAGGCGGGGCGCGATCACGGTGTCGGACACCTTGCGCACGTTCTCGAGGATGCCCTCCTCCTCGAAGATCCGGATCGAGGCGACGGCGGACGCGCAGGCGAGCGGGTGGCCCGAGTAGGTGAGGCCACCGGGGAAGGCGCGCTCGGCGAAGGTGTCGGCGATGGCATCGGAGATGACCACGCCACCGAGCGGCACGTAGCCGGAGTTGACGCCCTTGGCGAAGCAGATCAGGTCGGGGGTGACGCCCCAGTGGTCGACGGCGAACCACTCGCCGCAGCGGCCGAAGCCGGCCATGACCTCGTCGGCGATCCAGATGATGCCGTGCTCGTCGCAGATCTCGCGGACGCCGGCGAGGTAGCCGTCCGGCGGAACGAGGATGCCGTTGGTGCCCACCACGGTCTCGAGCATGATCGCCGCGATCGTCGAGGGGCCCTCGACCATGATCGTGTCGCGCAGGTGCTGCAGGGCGCGCTCGCACTCCTGCGCCTCGCTGGTGGCGTGGAATGCCGAGCGGTAGGAGTACGGCCCCCAGAAGTGCACGATGCCGGACATGCCGGGCTCGCTCGGCCAGCGGCGGGGGTCGCCGGTGGCCGTGATGGCCCCGGCTGTCGCGCCGTGGTAGCTGCGGTAGGCGGTGAGCACCTTGTGGCGGCCGGTGTGCAGGCGCGCCATCCGCATCGCGTTCTCGGTGGCCTCGGCGCCGCCGTTGGTGAAGAAGACCCGGTTCAGCGTGCCGGGGGCGAGGCCGGCGATGAGTCGCGCTGCCTCGGAACGGGACTCGTCGGCGAAGCTCGGCGCGATGGTGCACTGCCGGGCCGCGGCCTCCTGGATCGCCGCCACGAGCTTCGGGTGCTGGTAGCCGATGTTGACGTTGACCAGCTGGCTGGAGAAGTCGAGGTAGCGCTTGCCGTCGAAGTCCCAGAAGTGGCTCCCCGACGCGGCCGCGATGGGCAGCGGGTTGATGAGCGCCTGCGCCGACCAGGAGTGGAAGACGTGCGCGCGGTCGTCGCGCGAGACCTGTGCGCCGCGCGCGGGGTCGGTGTGGATCTGCGGCTCGGGGAAGGTGCTCATCGGGCGGGGCCTCTCGTGCGTCTGCGGTTTTGGAGAACTGCTGGTCAGCCGGGAAGGGTGAAGATCGTGCGGTGCCACGGCTTGTGGGCGACCGCGGTGTTGTCGTGCATGACGTGCTTGACGTTCGTGTACTCGTCGAACGAGTAGGCCGACATGTCCTTGCCGAAGCCACTGTGCCGGTACCCGC
The DNA here is from genome assembly GCA_963695175.1 of uncultured Actinomycetota bacterium. GTDB lineage: Bacteria > Actinomycetota > Actinomycetes > Actinomycetales > Dermatophilaceae > Fodinibacter. The sequence goes on along the minus strand of CAVOGG010000004.1, from coordinate 184,924 downwards.
CGTGCGGCATCTCGCTGATGATCGGGATGTGGTCGTTGACCCACACGCAGCCGGCCCTGATCTCGCGGGTGGCGCGGCCGGCGCGGTAGGTGTCACGGGTCCAGGCCGAGGCGGCGAGCCCGAACTCGGTGTCGTTGGCCAGCCGGATCGCCTCGTCGTCGTCGTCGAACGCCACTACGGCGAGCACCGGCCCGAAGACCTCGTCGCGCCAGATCTCGGACTCGAGCGGCACGTCACTGACCAAGGTCGGCTCGTAGTAGCAGCCGCGGGCCAGGTCGCCGCTCGGGGCCTGCCCGCCGGTGACGACCTTCGCGTAGCCGCGGGCGCGCTCGACCATGCCGGCCACCTTGGCCTGGTGGGCCGGCGAGCTCAGCGGGCCGAGGTCGGTGGCCTCGTCGCCGGTGGGTCCGATGCGCACCTGGGCCATCAGCTCGGCCACGCCCGCGACGAACGCGTCGTGCAGCGAGCGGTGCACGATCGCCCGGGTGGCGGCGGTGCAGTCCTGGCCGGCGTTGATCAGGGATGCCGCGACCGCGCCGTGGACCGCGGCCTCGAGGTCGGCGTCGTCGAAGACCACGAACGGGGCCTTGCCGCCCAGCTCGAGGTGCACGCGCTTCCCGGTGGCGGATGCCGTGGCCATCACCTGGCGGCCGACGTTCGTCGAGCCGGTGAACGAGGTCATCGCGACGTCGGGGTGGCCGACGAGGTGCTGGCCGGCGACCGGGCCGGTGCCGGTGACCACGTTGACGACTCCGGCGGGGGCGCCGGCCTCGGTGAACGCCTCGGCGAAGAGCAGGCTGGTGAGCGGGGTGATCTCGGCGGGCTTGAGCACGATGGTGTTGCCGGCGGCGATGGCGGGCAGGACCTTCCAGGCGGCCATCTGCAGCGGGTAGTTCCACGGGGCGATCGAGCCCACGACGCCGATCGGCTCGCGCCGGATCGAGCTGGTGTGGTCGCCGGAGTACTCGGCGCTGGCCATGCCGTCGAGGCGGCGGGCGGCGGTGCCGAAGAACGCGGTGTTGTCGACGGTGCCGGGCACGTCGAACTCCCGGGCCAGCCGGATCGGCTTGCCGGCCTGCCGGCTCTCGAGCTGCGCGAGCTCCTCGGCGCGCTCGTCGAGCAGCTGGGCGGCCTTGAGCAGCACCGTCGACCGCTCGACCGGGGTGGCGCGGCTCCACTCCTCGAAGGCGGCGGATGCCGCGGCGACCGCGGCGTCGACGTCGTCGTGCCCCGCGAGGGTGACCGTCTCGATCGTCTCGTTGGTGCTCGGGTCGACCACGTCGAAGGTCTCGCCCGACGCCGCGTCGCGCCGCTGCCCGCCGATGTACTGGTGCATGGGCGCGAGCATACGGGGCGCGGCCGGGTTCCGGAAAGTGCAGTCTCCGGCGCGCGGAGGTGCGGAATCCGCGGTCGTGGCGCGTCACGGCATCCGGTATCGGTCGGTCGACGCCGTTCTGGCGGCCCTGCACCGGTGGCGACGCGGAGTCAGGAGCACCTCGCGGGCTCAGGAGGTTCTCGCCGACTCAGGGTCGGGTACGGACATGACTCGCCGAAGTGCTCCTGACTTCGCGGGTGAGCCGGGCCGGCAGCCTCGTGGATGGCCCAGGCGCGGGGTGGAGCGCCAGCTGCGTCGCTCGGCGCCCCTGGCCCACCCGGACATGCGGGCGGGGCGCCGACCACTGGTGTGGTCGACGCCCCGTCGGCGTGTGGTGCTGGTGCTGCTGGCGTCAGCCGTTGACCGCGCGCTTGAGCTGCGCGGCAGCCTTGAAGCCGACCGAGGTCGACGCGGCGATGGCGATCTCGGCGCCGGTCTGCGGGTTGCGGCCGGTGCGGGCCGCGCGCTCGCGGGTCTCGAACGTGCCGAACCCGGCGAGCCGGACGTCCTCACCCTTGGCGAGCTGCTCACCGATGACGTCGAGCGCCGCGCCGATGATCTCCTCGGCGGCGGTTGCGGAGACGTCGGCGCGCTGCGCGACGACCTGGGCGATGTCCTTCTTGGTCATGTCACTCCCTTGATACTGGTGATCGATCGTGTCGACGCTAGCAAAGCCCGGGGCCGGACCACGTATCTCCCCACGAGGCGTCGCGTGCCGCACGGTAGGCGATCGGGTCGCGTCTGGTCACCACGACTCGCCCTGCGGCCCCCGCGGAGTCGCAGACCTCCAGCTGCACGAGGCCCTTTCGGGTGACCGGATGCCGCAGCACCCGACCCCCGGCCGGCGTCACGGGCGCGCGCGACGCCAGCACGTAGGAGAACTTCTCGTCCTCGTGGCCGAGCCGGCCGCCCTTGACCCGCCGGTGCAGGGCGCTGCGGTCCAGCCGCACCGCGAAGTGGCACCAGTCCCCGGACCGAGTGGCGACCGGGCAGGCTCCGTCCTGCGGGCACGGCGCGAGCAGGTGCCACCCCGCGTCGGTGAGCCGGGAGCGCGCCGCCAGCACCGCCGCATACCCCCGCGGGGTGCCGGGCTCGACGACGAGCACCAGCTGCGCCGCCGAGGCCACCGCTGCGTCGACCACCGGCGCGTGCAACCTCTCGGCCAGCTCGCCGAGCAGGTAGCTGACGACCACGAGGTCCGCGCCGGGCAGCGTGACGCCCGGGCCGAGCAGCGCCCGCGACCACGTGGCGTCGGCGACCGGAGGCGGGCCGTGCCGCCCGATCCGCGCGCCGAGGGTCAGCGCATCGGTCGAGCCGTCAAGCACGGTCGCCCGCTCCAGCCGCGGAAAGGCTTCCGCCACAGCCCAGGTCGCCGCCCCGGTGCCCCCTCCCACGTCGACCAGGGTGCGCACGTCCAGGTCGGGGGCCAGGTCGGTGGCGTGGCGCAGCGCCCTGGAGACCGCGGCGTGCGTGGCCGGCATCCGGTAGGCGGCGTACGCGGCGGCCGTGGTGGGATCGCGCAGCACCTGCGCAGTCGGTGGGGCGCCACTGCGGTAGGCGTCGATGAGGGATGCCGTGGCGCGCCGCAGTGGGTCCGCCGGCAGCCCGTCGAGCACGGCGTCGAGGGCTCCGCTGAGCGTGTGAGGCACGTCGCCATCGTGCCGGATCGGGATGATGTGGGGCGGTGCGGGTGTTCCACACCTGTCCGCGCCGGGCGAGAACGCACCTCCGGGTGTCGTGCCACCCGCCGCGGACCGACCCAGGACCCCGGACCGAGGAGCACCCAGCATGGCCACCGTCGAGCTCACCGCCGACACCTTCGAGCAGACCATCACGACGAGCGACATCGTGCTCATCGACTGGTGGGCCTCGTGGTGCGGCCCGTGTCGCCAGTTCGCGCCGACCTACGAGAAGTCGAGCGCCACGCACGACGACGTCGTCTTCGGCAAGGTCGACACCGAGGCCGAACAGGCGCTGGCCGGTGCCGCGCAGATCACCTCGATCCCGACGATCATGGGTTTCCGCGACGGCATCCTCGTCTTCCGTCAGTCCGGTGCGCTCCCGCCCGCAGGCCTGGAGCAGGTCATCGAGGGCATCCGGGCCCTGGACATGGACGACGTCCGTCGCCAGGTGCAGGCCCAGCAGGCCGCGCCGCAGCAGGCCTGACCCACCTCGAGTCGACGACCGGCACGCCCGCGGGGGGTGCCGGTCGCTCGGCGTCCGGGGCCCTGCGCCGCGATACGGGCCGGGGTATATTCGGTCGGCGACGACCGACCACCAGGAGGAACCGGGACATGGAGCTCGACCCCGACGAGATGCAGACCGTCGTCAAGCGCCTGCGGCGCGCCCAGGGCCAGATCGGCGGCGTGCTGAAGATGATCGACGAGGGCCGCGAGTGCCAGGACATCGTCACCCAGCTGGCGGCGGTCTCCAAGGCCCTGGACCGGGCCGGGTTCGCGGTCATCGCGCTCGGCCTGCGGCAGTGCATCGCCGACCCCGAGGGGCACGAGATGGACGTCGAGACCATGGAGAAGCTCTTCCTCTCGCTCGCATGAGCGGCGCCACCATGGATGCCGCGGGCTGGGACGCGCGGTACTCCGGTGCCGACCTCGTCTGGTCGGCCGGGCCGAACGTGTGGGTGCGTGAGCTGTGCACCCCGATGCCGCCGGGGAGGGCACTCGACGTCGCGGCCGGCGAGGGACGAAACGCCCTCTGGCTGGTCGAGCAGGGTTGGAGCGTCGTGGCCGCCGACTTCTCCGCCGTCGGGGTGGAGCGCATGAACGAGATCGCCGATCGCCGTCTCACGCAGCGTCGTTCGGCCTTCACCGCCGTGGTCGCCGACGCCACCCAGCCGGCGCCGCATCCCCCGAGCGACCCGCTGGTCGATGCTGGGGCGGCTGGGGAGAGCGACGGCGGGCCGGCTACGACCTGGTGCTGATCTCCTACCTGCACCTTCCACGCACCGAGTGGGGCGAGGCCATCGCCGCCGCGGTGCACGCGACCACGGTCGGCGGGGCCGTGCTCGTCGTGGCCCACGCCGTGCGCAACCTCACCGAGGGCGTCGGCGGCCCGAAGGACCCCACGATCCTGCTCGACCCCGAGGACGTCATCGCATCGGTGGCCGAGCTGCCGGTCGACGTCGAGCTGGCCCAGCTGCGGGCCCGCGACGTGGAGGGGGCCGACCGGCCGGCGCTCGACACCGTGGTGCGACTCCGGGTGCGCGCCCAGGCCTGATTCCTCGCCCCCGCCCGGGGCAGCCGCGCCGGCGGGTCGCCGCGGGTGTGCGTGTGGTCACAGCCCGGTCGCAAATACCCCAGCGGGTATAGCGTCAAAGGTGTCGAGCCGGTTCCCCGGCGTCGGGTCGGGTGGTCTGTCCGGGCGCCCTGGCCGGAGCCGGCTCGGCGACCACGCCCCGACCAGGCTCAGCGTTCCGGGTCAACCAGCACGATCCCGGTGGACGGGGCCGAGCCCATCGCCACGAGAGCCTCGCCGGCTGCAGCGAGCCCGATCGGCTCGCCAGGTGCGAGCAGGTCCGCCAGGTCGAGCCGCCCGCCGGCCACGTCGTCGAGCAGCGGGCCGTAGTCGGCGGCGGCCATGCCGTGGCTCCCGAGCACGTCGAGCTCCCAGCCGATCACCCGCTCCATCGGCACGTCGGCCCGGCCCGCGGCCGGGGGCAGCAGCCCGACCTGCACGTGCCGCCCGCGTCGGCCGAGCGCCAGGATGCCGGTGCGGCACGCCTCCGGCGACCCCAGGGCGTCGATGCTCACCGACGCCCCGCCCCCGCCCGACCACCGCGAGACGGCAGCGAGCACCTTGTCGACCCCGATCGAGGCGTCGACCACCTCGTCGGCGCCGTGGAAGAGCGCCCGGTCGAGCGACGCGGCGGAGACGTCGACGGCGCACACGAACGCCCCACGGCTGCGCGCGATCGCGACGGCCGCGAGGCCGACCCCGCCGCAGCCGATGACGAGCACCGAGTCGCCGTCGCGCACGGCCGCCCTCGCGACCACCGCGCGGTAGGCCGTCGCCACGCGGCACCCGAGCCCGGCCGCGACTGCGGCGTCGAGCCCGGCGGGAAGGGCCACGAGGTTGGTCTCGGCGGCGTGCACGACGACGAGCTCGGCGAACGAGCCCGGGTCGGTGAACCCAGGCTGTCGCTGGTTCGGGCAGACCTGGCCGGCCCCGGCGCGGCAGACCGGGCACGCGCCGCACGCCATGACGAACGGTGCGGTGACCGCGCGACCCAGCCACCCGGCATCCACGTCGTCGGCGACGGCCTCGACGACGCCCGCCAGCTCGTGGCCCGGCACGTGCGGGAACGTCGTGATGTCGCTGTCGTGGCCCATCCAGCCGTGCCAGTCGCTGCGGCACAGCCCGCTGAACAGCACCCGCACCACCGCGCCGCCCGGTGGCGGGGTCGGGTCGGGGAGGGTGACCACGGCGGGGGTGGCGCCGAACGCGGCGTAGGTCAGGGCTCGCACGACCCCACCCTGCCACCACCCGGCGAGGGCCCGAGTGTCACGGTTGGGACACGACCTGCGAGTCCGCTGGACGCCAGAGGGGTCGATGTCTGCACAATGGGCACGTGGAGGATGGGAGCGCTCCCACGGAGCCCACGGACACCGAGGTCAAGGCCCGGTCAACCCGTCCCATCTCGTCTGGCACCCGTGCCGGGGCCGTCCGGGAACCCGGCACCGGCACGGGAGCCAGACGTCCACCCACCATCGACGAGGTCGCCCGGCACGCCGGCGTCGGCCGGGGCACCGCATCGCGCGTCGTCAACGGCTCCACGCACGTGTCCCCGGCGGCCCGCGCCGCGGTGCAGGAGGCCATCGAGGCCCTGGGCTACGTGCCCAACCGCGCGGCCCGCTCGCTCGTCACCCGGCGCACCGACACCGTCGCGCTGGTCGTCTCCGAGCCCGGGGACCGCGTCTTCGGCGAGCCCTACTTCGGCGCGATCGTGCGCGGGGTCGGCCATCGACTGAGCGCCTCTCCGTTCCAGCTGCTGCTCACCATGGCCGGCACCGACCGCGACCGGGCGCACGTCGCGACCTACCTCACCGAGCAGCACGTCGACGGGGTGCTGCTGCTGTCGCTGCACGCCGACGACGACCTCGTCACCACCCTCGACCGGCGTGGCGTGCCCACCGTGTGCGGCGGCGCCGTCGTCGGGTCGAACCCGGCAGTCGTCGTCGACGCCGACAACCGCGCAGGCGGCGCGGCGGCCGTCAGCCACCTGCTCGCCGTCGGCCGCCGCCGGATCGCCGTGCTGACCGGCCCGCAGGACATGGCCTCGGGCCGTGACCGGCTCGACGGGGCCCGCGACGCCCTCACGACCGCGGGGCTCGACCGGGAGGGCCTGGTGGTGGCCTTCGGGGACTACAGCGAGGACAGCGGAGAACGCGCGATGCGTGAGGTGCTCGGCACCGGACTCGTGCCGGATGCCGTGTTCGCAGCCTCCGACCTGATGGCGGTGGGTGCCCTGCGCGTGCTGCGCCAGGCCGGGCTGCGGGTACCCGACGACGTGGCCCTGGTGGGCTTCGACGACTCGGCGGTCTGCCGGCACACCGACCCCGCCCTCACCTCGGTGAACCAGCCGGTGGAGGAGATGGGCCGGGTGATGGCCGACCTGCTGCTCGCGCGGATCGCGGGTGAGACGGTGCCGGCGCAGACCGTGCTGCCCACCCGGCTCGTGGTGCGCGCCTCGGGCTAGCGCCGACGCTCAGTCATCACCGACCGGTACCAACAGGCCTGCGAGACACAGCGATCGGCGTACCGCTGGGTCGAGGTCGACGGCATCCGCCGCACCGGCCAGCACCTCGGTGACCGCGGCTCGGTGGGCGGTCGGCACGTCGACCCGCGCCACCCGGGTCACCAGGGTGGCGACCCCGTCGGCGTCGCCCGGCTCCCAGCGTGCGGCGAGGTGGCGACGTGGCCGCCAGACCGTGTCAGGGTCATCGGATGCCGTGTGCTGGCGCAGCGCCCCGATCGGCTCGGCCCGCTGCGCCGCCCGCACCCGCCGGGCCAGGGCGTCGGCCAGCTCGTCGTCGGTGACCTGCTCGAGGGCGGTGGCGACGGCGGCTCGGATGGAGGGAAAGAGGCCGGCGGCGACCTGCGGGTCGAGCGGGTCGACCCCGAGGTCGAGCGCGGCGCGCACCGCCGGGTCGGCGTCGAGCCCTTGCCCGGCCGCCCGGAGCAGGTCGTCGGCAAGCTGGCGACGGGTCCAGACGTGCACGCCCATCGTGAGGTGGATGCTCGTGCCGCCGAGCGCGGTCGCCGAGTGCAGCCAGCCTCGCGGCACGTAGAGGCAGTCGCCGGGGGCCAGCACGGCGTCGACGGTGGGCGGGCCCTGGGCGGCCAGCCGTACGGCATCCCGGTGGTCGGTCCACGGCTGGTCGCGCAGCGGCGACTCGACGACGGGCGGCCGCACCTGCCAGTGCTTCTCGCCGGTCACCTGCACGACGAAGACGTCGTGCACGTCGTAGTGGTCGTCGAAGCCGCGGTTCTGCGGCGGGGTGACGTAGGCGTTGACCTGCACGGGGTGGCCGAGGTCGGCGGCGAGGTCCTGGGCGGCGTCGGCCACGGGAGGCCAGGTGCGGTGCAACGCCTGCAGCACGATGGTCGCGCCCGCGGCGAAGAGGCGCAGCACCCGGTCCTCGCTGACCTGGTCGCCGATCGCCGCGCCGACGCCACCGCCCAGGGTGAACGTCGAGGGGTCGAGGGTGCGGCCGTCCTGGGCCATCCGCAGGAACGGGGTGCGCAGGGCACGACGCGCGAGCAGCGCGTCGACGGCGTCCGGGCCGAACAGGCCGGGGTCGTGCACGCGCTCGGCGGCGCGGGTCAGCAGGGGCCGTCGCCCCCAGTGCTGCTCGGCGAACGTCGCGCGGTCGATCGAGACGAGTGACGCCAGCCCGTGGCCCCCCGCTGAGGAGGAGGAGGCCACGGGCCGGCTCGGGGGTGGGGTCGTCACTGCGAGGCGTCGGCCCCGCCGTCGGCCCCACCGTCGTGCTCACCGGGATACCCCGTGTCGCCGGCGCCGCTGTCGGCCGGGCCCTCGGCCCCACCGTCCGCTCCGCCGTCGTGCTCGCCCGGAACGGCCGGCTCGCCGGCTCCGCTGTCGGCCGGTCCCTCGGTGCCGCCGCCCGCGCCGCCGTCCGCCCCGCCGTCGTGCTCGCCCGGCCGACCCGGGTCACCCGCGCCGCTGTCGGCCGGGCCCTGCGTGGTGCCGAGCATGCCGTCGCCGTCGGGCAGCGGCTCGATGGTGCTGTCGCTCATGGCTCCCCACCTTCCTCTCGGGCGCCACCTGCGGTGGCGCGGAGCCTCATTCCAGCAGCCCTACCGACCGCGCGGGGGCTTTGCGACCGGGGCAGGTGCCCGTTCGTCGAGGGATGCCGCGCGCCGGGCGCTCCATCGCACGAGGGCGACGGTGACGGCATCCCCACCGCTGCGACGATGGCGGCATGGCCCTCGACGTCGAGCTGTCCGAGGTGCGCGACTTCCTCGCGCGCCACGAGCCCTTCGACGTGCTGCCGGACGCGGTGCTCGACGCCCTCCCGGCGCGGATGAGCCTCACGTACTTCCGCCGGGGCACCACGCTCATCGAGCGCGGCCGCGACAACCACCACCTCGTCGTGCTGCGCTCCGGCGCGGCGGAGGTGCGCGACGCCCAGGGCAGCCTGGTCGACCGCGGTGGAGAGGGGTCCTGCTTCGGCTCGACCAGCCTCACCCAGGGCAACCCGTCGACCTTCGACGTCACCGCCATCGAGGACTGCCTGGCCCTGATCCTGCCGGCCGAGGACTTCCATCGGCTGTGCACCGACCACCCCGAGGTCGACGCCTTCTTCGACGCCCAGCGGGCCAGCCGGATGAGCGGGGCGGTCGCGTCGCTGCAGCTGTCGTCGACGGGCAGCGCCATCCTCAAGACCCGGGTCCGCGACCTCGTCGGCCGCGAGCCGGTCGCGGTGGCCACGACGGCCACCGTGCGCGAGGCCGCGAAGGTCATGGCCGAGCACCGGGTGTCGTCCCTGCTCGTCCTGCGCGACGAGCAGCTCGCCGGCATCGTCACCGACCGCGACCTGCGCACCCGGGTTCTCGCAGCGGGGGTCGACCCCGGCGTGGAGGTCGCCGAGGTGATGACGGCGGACCCGGTCACCGGCGACGTCGACGCCCTCGCGTTCGAGGTCCTGCTCGAGATGGTGGGGCGGCACATCCACCACCTGCCGATCGTCGACGGCGCCGGCCGGCCGGTCAGCGTCGTGACGACGACGGACCTGCTGCGCCTGGAGCAGGCCAACCCGGTGTACCTCGCCGGCGACATCACCAAGCAGCCCGACGTCGTCGGCGTCGCCCGGGTGTCGAGCCGGCTGCCCCAGATGGTGCAGGCCCTGGTCGAGCAGGACGCCTCGGCCGACGACATCGGCCGCGTCGTCACCGCGGTCGGGGATGCCGTGGAGCGCCGCGTCATCGCGCTCGCCGAGGCCGACCTCGGCCCGCCACCGGTGCCCTACTGCTGGGTGGCGCTCGGCTCGCGGGCCCGGCTCGAGCAGGCGCTCGCGGCCGACCAGGACAACGCGATCATCACTGACGACGCGATGCGACCCGAGCACGCCGCGTGGTTCGAGGCGCTCGCCAGCCGGGTGACCGACGACCTCGTCGCCTGCGGCTACCCGCGCTGCCCGGGCGGCGTCATGGCCAGCAACCCGCGCTGGCGGCAACCCCTGGCCGGCTGGCGCCAGGAGTTCGCGTCATGGCTGCAGCAGCCGGTGCCCGACGCGATCCTGGGCGCGAGCATCTTCTTCGACATGCGGCCGGTGCACGGCGACCCGGGGCTCTTCGCGAGCCTGCAGCGGGACGTGCTCACGGCATCCCCGGGCTCGACGGTGTTCCTCGCGCACCTGGCCAAGCAGGCGACCGCCCACGAGCCGCCGCTGGGGTTCTTCCGCGGCTTCGTGCTCGAGAAGGCCGGCGACCACCGGGCCACTCTCGACATCAAGCGCGGCGGCATCGGCGCCGTCGTCGAGCTGGCCCGCGCGCACGCGCTGGCGGTCGGAAGCCCGGCGGTCAACACCCAGGCCCGCATCCAGGCGGCCCGCGAGGCCGGCATCCTCGGGGACCCGCGCGCCGACGACCTGCGCGACGCGTTCGAGTTCATCTCGTACGTGCGGCTGCGCCACCAGGCGGCCCAGGTGCGCGGCGGCGGACCGACCGACAACTTCGTCTCGCCCGACGAGCTGTCCAGCTTCGAGAAGCGGCACCTGCGCGAGGCGTTCTCGATCGTGCGGGCGGCCCAGTCGGCATTGGCGCACCGGTACCCCATGACGTACATCTCGTGAACCTGTTCCGCCGCAGCGCCGAGCAACGGCGCCAGCGGGCGCTGCGCACCGCCGCGCCCGGCCCGCTGCGCGACTTCCTGGCCGTGGCCCCGCCGGGCCCCGAGACGCCGCTGACCGACCTGGCGCTGCTGGCGGTCGACATCGAGACGACCGGGCTCGACCCGCGCCGCGACCGGGTGCTGTCCATCGGCTGGCTGCCGGTCGACGGCGGCCGGGTCCGGCTCGGCGGCGCCGGGCGGGTGGTGGTGCGCGACGGGGGTGGTGCAGCCGGCGTGGGGCAGAGCGCCACCGTGCACGGGCTCACCGACGACCGCCTCAGCGGCGGCGTGCCCCTCGAGGATGCCGTGGCGTGCCTCCTGGCGGCCCTCACCGGGCGGGTGCTGCTCGCCCACTTCGCGCAGATCGAGACGGGGTTCCTCACGGTGGTCTGTGAACGCGCCTGGGGCGCCCCGATGCCGTGCGTGGTCGTCGACACCTTCGAGCTCGAGCGGCGTGCGGTGGCCGGCGGCTGGGGGAGTGAGCCGGCGCGAGGGGCGCTGCGGCTGTGGACGGCCCGGGAACGACGCGGGCTGCCGGTCTACCGGGCCCACGAGGCGCTCACCGACGCCCTGGCCTGCGCCGAGCTCTACCTCGCCCAGGGCGCGGAGCTGCAGGCGCGGTCCCCGGAGACGACGCTGACCCTCGGCCACGTGGTGGCCTGAGGGTCAGGGTGTTGGGTGCTGCTCCCGGGGGTCGGGAGTCACATGATCCGGTCGTGGCTGGACTGAGCCATGACGTGGATCTCGTTGGCCTCGCGCGCGATGTCGCGGTCGGCGTGGGCGCTCCAGCCGCCGCCGTAGTGGCGGCTCGTGCGCAGGCGGGCGGCGATGGTGCGTGCCGTGTCGACGGAGAAGAAAGTGTTTCGCATGACTCAATTGTGAGCCCGACAACTGTTCAGCACAACGTCAGTTTACTTAGTAGTAGTCAAGTGTGGCTTAAGATTGGTGGATGCTCGACCCACACCGTGTCCGCGTCTTCCGCTCCGTCGTCGCGAGCGGCTCGGTGCAGGCCGCCGCAGACAACCTGGGGCTGACCTCCTCGGCCGTCAGCCAGCACCTGTCGGCGTTGCAGCGCGAGACCGGGCTGACCCTGTTCCAGCGGGTCGGCCGGGGCATCGCGCCCACCGAGGCGGCGCTGGTGCTCGACGCCCAGAGCGACGAGGTGATGAGCCAGTGGAACCGGCTCGACCAGGTGGTCGCCGACCTGCGCGACGGGCGCTCGGGGCGGCTGTCGGTCGGCTACTTCGCCTCCGCCGGCGCGGCCTGGATGCCGTCGCTCGTCAAGCGGCTGACCGCGGAGTTCCCCGACATCGTGCTCGAGCTGGTGCTCAACGAGGTCGAGCAGCGGATGCACCCCCTGGACATCGACCTGGTCATCAACCCGCCGGACACCCCGCTGCCGAGCGGCTACACCCGCACCGAGCTCACCGAGGACCCGTTCGTGGCCATCGTCCCGCGCGCCCACGCGCTGGCCGAGGCCGGGACGATCGCCCTGGCGGACCTGCGGGGCGAGACCTGGGTGAGCAACGACTACCCACGCGCCTACGGCCACCGCCTCGTGGTCGCCGCGTGCAACGCCGCAGGCTTCCGGCCGCGGTTCACCGTGCAGGCCCAGGACCACTACACGGCGATCGGCTTCGTCGGGGCCGGCATCGGGGTCTCGGTGCTGCCGGGCCTGGCGGCGCGCAGCCTGCCGGCGACCGTCGTGCGGCTCGGTCTCGAGGCGCCGACCCCGGTGCGCCACCTGGCGGCGGTGGTGCGCGACCTGGGTGCGCCGAACCCGCCGGCCGAGCGTGCTGTGGCGCTGCTCGAGGAGCTCATCGCCCACCCCAGCGGCGGAACACGACGGGTCCGCGAAGTCAGGAGCACTTCGCCGAGTCAGGGCCGTACTCGACCCTGACTCGGCGAGGAGCTCCTGAGCCCGCGAAGTGCTCCTGACTCCGCTAGAGCCCGGGCGGGGTCAGCGCTCGGCGGGCTGCGGCTGCGGCTCGGGGCTCGCGGCGGACGCCGGGTCCGACTCTTCCTCGCGCTCGTCCTCGTCCGCGGACCGGGGCTCGGATGCCGTGGGCGCGCCTCCCAGCGAACCGGACTCGAGCCGCTCGGCGAGCTTGACGCCCTCGACGTCGAGGTCCGGCAGCAGCCGGTCGAGCCAGCGCGGGATGTACCAGGCCCGGTCGCCGAGCAGGTGCATGACCGCCGGGGTCAGCGTCATCCGCACCAGGATGGCGTCGACGAGCACACCCACCGCGAGGCCGAAACCGATCGGCCGCACCATGACCAGGTGTGAGAAGGCGAAGCCCAGGAACACCGAGGTCATGATGATCGCGGCCGCGGTGACCACCTTGGCGCCGCGCACGAACCCGGTGCGTACCGCCGTCCGCGAGTCCTGGCCGTGGGCACGGGCCTCGTGCATCCCGGAGACGAGGAACATCTGGTAGTCCATCGCGAGGCCGAAGAGCACGCCGATCAGGATGATCGGCATGAACGAGAGCAACGGCCCGGGCTGGTTGACCCCGAGCACCCCTCCCAGCCAGCCCCACTGGTGCACGGCCACGGTCGCGCCGAAGGCCGCACCGACGGAGAGCAGGAACCCGACGGTCGCGACCACGGGCACCACGATCGAGCGGAACACGATCATGAGGATGACGAGCGAGAGCCCGACGACGACGACCAGGTAGGGCGGCAGGGCAGACGCCAGCCGCTCGGAGATCTCGATGTTGGCGACGGTCTGGCCGGTCAGCCCGATCTCGGTGCCGGTGTGCCGTCCGTAGGTGTCGGCGGCGGCGTGGATCGCCTGCACGGTGTTGACCGTCTCCGGGTCGGCCGGGCCCGTGGTCGGGAACGACCTGGAACGCGAGGGTCGACGTGTCGGCGCTCACGCCGAAGGGCAGCACGCTGCTCACGCCGTCGACCGACATCAGGTCGGTGGCGATGTCGGCCTGGGCGTCGAGCACCTCGGCGTCGGTGCGTGCCGTGTCCTGCTCGGGCAGGGTCGCCACCGCGATGATCGGGCCGTTGACGCCGGGCCCGAACTCGTCGGCGATGGTCGTGTAGGCCGTGTGGGCGCTCGAGCCGGTGGCCTCGCTGCCGCCGTCGGGCAGCCCGAGGCGGATCGACGCGACCGGGATGGCCATGATGCCGAGCAGGGCGACGACGCCGATCACGGTGAGCCACGGGTGGCGGGTGACCAGGCCGACGTACCAGGCGCCGTGCTCGTCCTCGTGCTCGTCGGCCGAGCCGGTGCGGGTGGTGAGGTCACCCGGCACCGTGAAGCCGTGGGCGCGCCAGCTGCGCCTGGACACCACCCGGGTCTTCATCAGGGCGAGCACGGCCGGGCTGACGGTGACGGCCACGACGACCGTGACCGCGACGGTGGCCGCGGCGACCAGACCCATCTGGGCCAGGATCGGCAGGCCGGACAGCACGAGCGCGGCGAGCGCGATGACGACGGTGGTACCGGCGAAGACGACGGCGCTGCCTGCGGTCGCCACGGAACGGGCGATCGACTCCTGCACGTCGTCACCGCGCAGGATGTTGCCGCGGTGCCGGTTGACGATGAACAGCGCGTAGTCGATGCCGACGGCCAGGCCCAGCATCAGCGCCAGCGCCGGGGTCATCGTGTTCAGGTCGCTGAACACCGTGAAGGCCACGGCGCCGGCCAGGCCCACGCCGACACCGAGCAGCGCGACGAGCAGCGGCAGGCCGGCGGCGACCAGGCTGCCGAGCGTGATGACGAGCACGACGAGGGCGACGGTCAGGCCGAGCACCTCTCCCGGGCCGATCAGCGAGGTGTCCTGGGTGATCTCGACGCTGTAGGAGGCGCTGAGGCCGGCATCGGCCAGGGCCGCGTCGGCGCGCGCCGGGATGAGCGCGCGGTCGTCCACGGGCACCGACTGGGCGTTGTCGTCGAACTGCACCTGGACGACCGCGTGCCGGCCGTCCTTGCTGACCAGGCGCGTGGCGGAGGTGGCGTCGGCGACGGCCTTGCCGTCCTCGTACTGGGCGCGGCCCGCGGCGAGGTCGGCCTCGCCCGTCGCCAGGTCGGCCTTGGCTGCCTCGACTGCCGGCCGCCCGGCCGCGATCTGCGCGCGCAGCCCGGGGATCGAGGGGTCCGTCGGGTTGGTCGCCTCGAGCTGGTCGAGCAGGGCCTGGCCGCCGTTCAGCTGGCCCTCGCCCTCCTGCAGCTTGGCGCGGCCGGCCTCGAGCGCGGCCGTGCCGTCCTCGAGCTTGGTGGCGGCGGCGGTGAGGTCGGTGGCGCTCTTGTCGAGGCTCGCCTGCGCCGCGAACGGGTCGTTCACCCGCTTGACGTGCGGCACGTCGGCCCAGGTGGCGAACACCTCCTGGGCGGCCGCCCGTTGCTCGTCGGTGATGGCCGTGCCGTCGGTGCTCTGCAGCACCACGGTTCCGGCGCCGCCGGCCGCCTCGGGGATCTCCTCGCCCAGCCCGTCGATGACCTTCTGGAAGGTCGTGCCCGGGATGGAGATCTGGCTGGTGAGCGGCTTGCCGACGGTGCCGGCGAGGACGCCGAGGCCGACGAGGATGACCAGCCAGATGGTCAGCGTGCGCCACGCGTGGGCGGCGCACCAGCGGCCGAGGCGGTACAGGAGGGAGGACATGGGCGCCTTCTCGAGGTGGGAGGGAGGGTCAGGCGGTGCGCGCGGCGACGGTGACGCGCTGGGGGTCCAGGCCGGTTCGGACGTGGCCGATCGCTGCGGTGAAGCAGTCCCGGAACGAGGTGGAGCCGTCGGCGGCTGCCGCGGCAACGGCATCCGCGGGCGTGCCGCAGCGCAGCCACACCCGGAACGCCGCCTCGGCGGCCCCGACCAGTCCTGAGGCGAGGGTGGCGACGTAGACGTCGGTGACGTCAGGGCGCAGGCGCCGGCGCAGCCATCCCTCGAGCCAGTCGAGCCACGTGTGCAGCTCGACGAGGATCAGGCCCCGCGCGTGGGGGGAGGCCTCGCCGGCGGCGGCGAGCACGCCGATGCGCTCGAGGAGGTCGACGTCGCCCGGGTCGGTGACCACGGCGACGACGCTGTCGAGCACGTCCTCGCCGACCGGGCGGGCGTCGAGGCGCGCGCCGACCGAGGCGAAGAACTCGGTGACGCTGGCGGTCAGCACCGACTCGACCGAGGGGAAGTAGTTGAAGAAGGTGCGGCGTGAGACGCCGGCCCGGTCGGCCACCGCCTCGGCCGTGAGGCCCTCGAAGCCGGAGTCGCGCACGATCGCGTAGGCGGCTTGGACGAGGGCGGTGCGGGTCTCGACGCGCTTGCGGGTGCGCAGCGAGCACCCGTCGCTGGACGAGCCGGGTCGCAGGTTCACCCGGCCGACGGTACGCCGAACTGCACGGCAGTGCAATTCTGCACGAGGATGCACGCCCAACCTTCGACAGCCCGGCCATGAGACGCTGTCGCCATGGTTGAGCGCACGGCACCGGAGCCGCGCGAAGAGGCGCTGGTGCGCCGCATTCGCGAGTCCGTCATCGGTGAGGACCTCGTCATGACCACGCCCTACGGGAGGCGACGCGTGACGTACGCCGACTACACGGCATCCGGGCGCGCCCTGACCTTCCTCGAGGACTTCATCCGCGACGAGGTGCTGCCCGGGTACGCGAACACGCACACCGAGTCCAGCGGCACGGGGCTGCAGACCACCCGGCTGCGCGAGGACTCCCGGCGGATCATCCACGACGCGGTGCACGGCGACGACGACACCGTCGTGATCTTCACGGGGTCGGGCTGCACGGGGGCGATCGACAAGCTGATCGGCGTGCTCGGGCTGCGCATCCCGTCGACCCTCGAGGACCGGTGGCACCTCACCGAGCAGATCCCGCCGGACCAGCGCCCCGTGGTGTTCATCGGGCCCTACGAGCACCATTCCAACGAGATCCCCTGGCGCGAGTCGATCGCCGACGTCGTGACCATCCGCGAGGACGTCGACGGCGGGGTCTGCGAGGACGACCTGCGCGAGCGGCTCGAGGAGTTCGCCGGCCGGCCGCTGCTCATCGGCTCGTTCAGCGCGGCGTCGAACGTCACCGGCATCGTCTCCCACACCTACGACATCTCCACGCTGCTGCACCAGCACGGCGCTCTCGCGTTCTGGGACTTCGCCGCCGCTGCGCCCTACGTCGACATCGAGATGACCGCGCCCGCCGCGGGCGACCCGCTCGCCTACAAGGACGCGATCTTCCTCTCGCCGCACAAGTTCATCGGCGGGCCCTCGACCCCCGGGGTGCTCGTCGCCCGGCGCGAGCTGTTCACCAACCGGGTTCCCGTGGTGCCGGGTGGTGGCACGGTCGCCTACGTCAACCCCGAGGACCACGCCTACCTCGCCGACCCCGCCCACCGCGAGGAGGGCGGCACCCCGGCGATCATCGAGGCGGTGCGCGCGGGGCTGGTCTTCCAGCTCAAGGAGGCCGTCGGGGTCGAGACGATCCGGGCCCACGAGGAACGGCTGCTGGCCCGGGCGGTCGAGGCCTGGCGCGAGGAGCCGTCGATCGAGATCCTCGGCAACCTTCAGGCGCCCCGGCTGTCGATCGTCTCGTTCGTGGTGCGGGCGCCCTCGGGGCACTGGCTGCACCACAACTTCGTCGTCGCGCTGCTCAACGACCTCTTCGGCGTTCAGTCCCGAGGCGGGTGCTCGTGCGCCGGGCCCTACGGCCACCGGCTGCTCGGCATCGACCTGGAGCGCTCGCACGAGTTCGAGCGCGAGATCACCGGCGGCTGCGAGGGCATCAAGCCCGGGTGGGTGCGGGTGAACTTCAACTACTTCCTCAGCGACACCGTGGCCGACTACGTCGTGGATGCCGTCCGCCTCGTCGCGCGCGACGGCTGGCGGTTGCTCGGTGACTACCTCTTCGACCCGCTCACCGGGCGCTGGCGGCACCGGGACGGGCTGGTCGAGCCCCCCATCCGGCTCGGCGACGTCGGGTACGCGGACGACGGCTCGATGGTCGTGCCGCGGTCCGAGGCCCGCGGTGGCGAGGAGCTGCTCGCGCAGCACCTGCGTGACGGGGCGGCCATCCTGGCGGCGGCGGTGCCACCGGACCTGGACTCGCACCCGGCGGACGTCTCCGCCGACTTCGAGCACCTGCGCTGGTTCGACCTGCCGGAGAGCGCGATCGCGCACTGACGGCATCCGGCCGGTTGGTCACTGCCCCGGCTGTCCGGCAGCGACCTGGGCCGCGAGGGCGGCTCGGGACGACACCCCCAGCTTCATGAACGCCTTCGCCAGATGCGACTCGATCGTCTTCTCGCTGAGGAAGAGTCGCGCGGCGATCTCGCGGTTGGTCAGTCCGCGGCCCACCAGCTCGGCGATCTCGCGCTCGCGGGCGCTCAAGGAGTCGACGCCGGTGGTGCCGACGCCGCGACCGCCCCCGCGACCGACCCGGCGACCCAGCCTGCGCAGCTCGCGAGTCGCCTCCTGCGCGGTGCGCCGAGCACCACCGGCGGAGGCCAGCGTGTGGGCTCGGGTCAGGTGTGCCACGGCACCCTCCCGGTCGTCGACCGACAGCGCCTGAGCAGCCAGCAGGTGGGCCTGGGCAGCATCGAGACTGGCGTGGATGGCGTGCGCGTGACTGATCGCCGACGTCGCCTGGAGGAGTGCCGTCTCGCGGTCGCCCCGGGCCAACGCGACCTGGGCGCCCGCGCGTTCTGCTGCGGCCAGAGCCCCGTGCAACCCGGACACCGACGCCAACGCCGAGGCCCGGTCCGCGGCCCCCTGCGCGCCGTCGACGTCACCCAGAGCCAGCTCGGCAGCAACCAGGCGAGGTGACCAACGGCAGACCCATCCCGGTTCCACGTCGTAGGCGGCGATGAGCGGTCGGGCCCGCTCCGGGTGCCCCGCTGCCAGCAGCACGGAGCCCAGGACCGCGTTGCCGATCGAGATGAATGCCGACTGGTCCAGGTGCTCGGCCAGGGCGACACTCTCGTTCGCGGCGGCGAGCGCGTCGTCCAGGTCGCCCCGGTCGAGCATCACCCAGGCCCGCATCCACAGGGCCCACTGCAGGGACTGGTCGTTGCGGGTCAGCCGAGCCGCGACTTCGGTCCGAACTGCTGCATCGGCGGCCTCCTCCAGCCGGCCGAGCAGGCCGAGGGACAGCGCCTCCGCGACGAGCATGGGGGTGGCACCGGCGAGGTTTCCCGAGCGCTGCGCCGCCGCCGACCCCCGCCGGGCGACAGCGAGGGCGTCCCCGACTCGCTCGATCGCCATCAGGGCCCAGGGGATGGCGCTGAGCAGCTCCGCGTGGGCCGCCAGCTCGCTGTCGGTCGCCAGGAGTGCCGCCCCGGTGGCAGCGTCTGCGGTGGCGTCCGCCTCGGCCCTGCGACCGGTGAACCGGTGTCCGATCGAACACATCGCAGCGGCCACGCCGTGCACCAGGGCATCGGCCGTCGGGTCCTCGTGGGCCAGCCGCGCCCAGCGATCCATGTCCGCGTGGTCCCCACGTTCGTACGCCGACAGGGCGAGCGCCGCCGTGAGGTCGGCCGTCACGGTGTCCTTGTTCTCCTCGAACGTCCGGCCCAGCCGCCGCAGCGACGCCTCGTGCCGACCCAGGAGTCGTTCGACCGACGCGGCGGCCAGGATGAGCCGGACCCGTTCGGCGTCGCTCCCCGCACCGAACGAGAGCCCCTCGTCGGCCACCCTGAGTGCCTCGGCGAGGCGGCCCGACTGGACGAGCACCTCGGCCAGGTCGGAGAACGAGCCGAAGTCGGCGGGCGGCGACACCCTCTTCGCGGCGATCAGCCAGTCGGCGGCGATCGACGGCGCGGACGGCCCGACCGCATCCGCCGCCGCGCGCAGCAGGGTCGCGGCGTCGCTGTCTCCCGGCGCTGCGGTATGGACCAGGTGCCTGGCCCGGGTCGGCAGCGGGCTTCCCGTCTCGGCGAGCACCGCGGCCGCGCGGGCGTGGCCGGCGAGCCTGCGCGCGGCCGACTGGCCCTCGTAGACCGCGCTGCGGATCACCGGGTGACGGAAGCCGAACTCACGCAGGACCGCACTCTCCCGGACGATCTGCCGATCGACCAGCTCGTCGACGGCGGCGAGCGACTCGGCCAGGTCGAGCCCGGCCGTCCGGCGCGCGATGTCGATGTCGAACGGATCACCGACCACGGCGCCGGCCTGGACCAGCGCCCTGGCGGTGTCACTCAGACGAGCCAGGTCGGCCGAGACGGCGGAGCGGATCCCCTCCGGAATCCCGTCTGCGGTGCCGGCCCTGGTGAGCTCCTCGAGGAACATCGGGTTGCCACCCGAGATCTCGTACAGGCGGCGCCGGTCGTCTTCGGACGCCTCGGCACCGACCAGGGCGTCGGCGGCAGTGCGGGACAGGGGTGCCAGGTCGACCACCGTGCACGTGCCGCGGGCCGCTCGGGACGCTGCAATGAGCGAGTCGGCGACGGTGCCCGGCCGCAGGCCGAGCACGAG
Organism: uncultured Actinomycetota bacterium; assembly: GCA_963695175.1. Taxonomy (GTDB): domain Bacteria; phylum Actinomycetota; class Actinomycetes; order Actinomycetales; family Dermatophilaceae; genus Fodinibacter. The sequence goes on along the minus strand of CAVOGG010000004.1, from coordinate 164,762 downwards.
CGCGTGCGGTGTGGCGGGCGGACGCCGGACGAGCGTCTCGAGGAGCTCGAGCGAGAGGGGGTCGGCCCAGTGGGCGTCGTCCAGGACGAGGACCAGCCCGGGCCGCCCGGCGAGCTCGGTGGTGAGGGTGCGGTACAGCCTCCAGCGAGTGGCGGCGTCCGGCCCGGCCACCGGACCGAGCCGGGGTAAGGCGTCCTGGAGCAGGGCGAGCGGTACGTCGCTCTCCAGCTCGGTCGCCCGGCCCCGCACCGGTTCCAGCCGTCGTGCCCGTGCGCGCTCGACCAGCCGGTCCAGCAGCCGGGTCTTCCCGATCCCCGCTTCGCCACGGACCACCAGGAACTGCCGCTTTCCGTTGGCCACGGCGTCGAGGGTTAGCTCCACCTGGCCGATCTCCGCGTCCCGGCCCACGATCTGCACCCCGTGAGCATCGCACCCTGACATCCGAGGGACAGGGGATTCCCTGATGTTGAGCAGGAGCGCCGGTGCGAGCGTCGTACCACCACCAAGCGACCCCCCACCAGGAGATCAGCATGACCAGCAGCCCCGCCCCCAGCCTCGACCGCACCTCGGCTCGCGCACGCAACGAGTCCACCTTTCGTGCCTCCGCGATCGCCCTGTACGACGGCGACATCGAGCAGTGCCTCACGTACTGGTCGCCCGAGCCCCGCTACGCCGTGGCGTACCCGGTCCGGGGCCTGCCGCCCGTCATCGAGGGTCGCGACCAGTTCCGGGCGATGTTCGGCGGCATGGCCGCCGCGGCGGAACGGGTGGAGGTCACCAACGTGCGCCTCCACCAGACCGACGATCCCGACGTGGTCTTCGTCGAGGAGCACATGACCATCGACCTGCACGGAGGCGGCACCTACGTCAACGACCTCGTCATCCGGGTCACCTTCCGCGACGGCCTCATCGACGAGATGTTCGAGTACTACGGTCAGGCAGCTCACCAGAGCCTCGCCGAGACCCTGCTGGCCGCCGCCGAGGGGTCAGCATGACCACGGGCACGCAGGTCGGTGCGCTGCACGGCTCCGGCCTCACCGACGTGCGGATGATGGCGGTCGCCCACACCAGCTTCCGGCGCGAGCTGAAGCTGTCCGCGGCTGCCGTGAGGCGGGTCGAACCGGGAGACCTCCGGCGCGCGCGCCAGGTCGCGGACCACGTCGACCTGTGGCTGGGCCTCGTCCACCACCATCACACGATCGAGGACGAGCTGCTCTGGGACCGCCTGACGCAGCGGGTCGGGGACGAGCAGGCGCCGCTGGTCCAGCTGATGGAGGACCAGCACCACGGGGTCGCTCGGCTCCTCGCCGAAGCCCCGCCCCTGGTCTCGGCCTGGCGGACCTCCGCCGCTGCCGAGGACGGGTCACCCCTCGCACATCACCTGGCCGACCTCTCGACGGCGCTGTGCGAGCACCTCGACGCCGAGGAGACCCGGGTGCTGCCGCTCATGGCACAGCACATCCGACCGGAGGAGTGGGAGGAGTTCACCGAGCGCGGGATGGAGTCGATCCCCAAGGGGATGCTGCTGCTCGGCTTCGGGATGATGCTCTACGAGGGCGACCCGGAGGTGCTGGCGCTCGAGATCGCCAAGCTCCCCGCACCGCTGCGGCCGATCCTTCCCGTCCTCGGCCGGCGCGCGTTCCGCCGGTACGCACGCCGCATCCACGGCACCCCGACCCCGCAGCGGGGGCTGGACTGACCACGGTGGCCCGTGAGCCGGCCGGCGCACCCTCGAGCCCGATCCCACCTGCTTCGGTGTGGTCGGGCTAGAGGCGTGTGCCGTGGGGTGGGTGGAGCGCTTCGGTGGCCGTCACGGCATCCGGCGTGATCGGGCCGTACACGTGTGGAAACCGCTCTCCGGTAACCGTGTTGACGACATCCCACTGCAGCGGTGCGGTGAGCCGCTCGGGGTCGACCGTGAGGAGCACGAGGTCACCGGCATACGAGGAGTAGTAGCGGCTCAGCACGCCCGGAACCTGCTCGGGCGTCGCGCAGTGGATGAAGCCCTCCTCCTCGAGGGTGCGGCCGAGGGTCGACCACCGGTACTCGCCGGTGCGCAGCGCCTCGTGCCAGTGCGCGACCTCGGCGAGGTGCAGGACGGGGCCGGTGCTCACTCGAGTCCCTCCTCGGCCAGCTGGGTGACGAGCGGGACCAGGTCGGCGATCGAGTCGACGACGCGCGTCGGCCGGTAGGGGAAGTGCTCGACCTGCTCGGGCCGGGTCGACCCGGTCGAGACGAGCACCGTGCGCAGGCCGGCCTCGAGGCCGCTGATGATGTCGGTGTCCATCCGGTCGCCGACCATCACGGTGGTCTCGGAGTGGGCCTCGAGCCGGTTGAGCGCGCTGCGCATCATGAGCGGGTTCGGCTTGCCGATGAAGTAGGGCTTCCGACCCGTCGCGGTGCTGATCAGCGCGGCGACCGACCCGGTGGCGGGCAGCGAGGCCGGCGGCGCTCGGCCCGCTCGGGTCGGGGTTGGTCGCGATGAACCGCGCGCCCCCGGCGATCAGCCGGATCGCCCTGGTGATCGCCTCGAACGAGTAGGTGCGGGTCTCGCCGAGCACGACGTAGTCGGGGTCGCGGTCGCTCATGACGTAGCCCACGTCGTGCATCGCGGTGGTCAGGCCGGCCTCGCCGACGACGTACGCCGTGCCGCCCGGTCGCTGGTCGGCGAGGAAGTCGGCGGTGGCGAGGGCGGAGGTCCAGATCGCCTCCTCGGGCACGTCGATCCCGCTGCGCAACAACCGGGCCCGCAGGTCGCGCGGGGTGTAGATCGAGTTGTTGGTGAGCACGAGGAACGCGCGGCCGGACGCCTTGAGCGCCTCGATGAACTCCGCCGCTCCCGCGATGGGGTCGTCCTCGTGCACGAGGACGCCGTCCATGTCGGTGAGCCAGGTGTCGATCCGCCGGGTGGTGGTCATGCGCCCCATTGTGGCCGCCCGCGTACATTGCCCGGTATGCCGTCCGCCTCCCCCCGCAGTGGCCCCACCTCCTCCAGGGTCCGGGCCGCCGTGCCGGGCGACGTGCCCGTCATCCTCGGGCTGGTCCGCGAGCTCGCGGAGTACGAGAAGGCGCTGCACGAGGTCGACGCGTCGCAGGAGCACCTGCGCGACGCGCTCTTCCCGGTCGGGCGCGAGCCGGCCGCCTTCGCGCACGTCGCCGAGGTCGACGGCGAGGTCGTGGGGTGCGCCATCTGGTTCCTGTCGTTCTCGACCTGGACCGGCACGCACGGCATCTGGCTCGAGGACCTCTACGTGACCCCGGCGCAGCGCGGTTCGGGTCTGGGGCAGGAGCTGCTGCGCACCCTCGCGGCGATCTGCGTCGAGCGCGGTTACCACCGGCTCGAGTGGTGGGTGCTCGACTGGAACGCCCCGAGCATCGGTTTCTACGAGTCGATCGGTGCCGTGGCCCAGGACGAGTGGACCCGTTTCCGCCTCGACGGGGGCGCGCTCGACACGATGGCCGCGCTGGGGGCGCCGGGCACCGCGACGTCCTGACGGGGCTCGGATGCCGTCGCGTCAGGTGCGCTCCAAGGACTGGTAGACCAGCACCAGCTGCTCGGTGAGCACCTCGTCCGCCCCTGCCGTCAGGCCGCCGATCTCGAGCCGTCGTGGCCAGGCCTCGGCCAGGGCGTAGGTGGCGACGCGTCGGCCCTGCACGTCGAACACGACGATGCTGACCGACCCGTGGGCGGCTCCGGGCCCGTGCGTGGGGTCGCGCACCCAGTGCTCGAAGGTGCGGTCGTCGGTGAGCCCCCGGGTCAGCTGCACCTCCCCGGGCCTGCGCCGGCCGGGCATCCGCTTGATGACGAAGGTGCCGTCCGCGGCGGTCTCCTTGACCTCGACGACCTCACGCTCGAGCGCCAACCCGCTGACCTCGGTGAGCGTCGCGACCCGCACGCCGTCGACCTCGAGGGTGAAGCTGTGGCCGACCACGCTGTCGTGCTCCCCGGGACCGGGCATCGCGCTCACCCCCGCTCCTGCGGCCCGCTGGCCGCACCCCAGCAGGGTCGCAGCCCGCGCTCGGGCCCGTCAACGGCCCGACGTCCGATCCTCGGGTCAGGCCTTCGGGACGTTGGCCTCGAGCTCGGCGAGCCAGGCGCGCGAGCCGGCATCCGACGGCATCCGCCAGTCACCGCGCGGCGACAGCGAGCCCCCGGCGACGACCTTCGGGCCGTTGGGGATGGCCGAGCGCTTGAACTGGTTGGCGAAGAACCGCTTGACGAAGACCTCCATCCAGCCCCGGATGGTCGCGAGGTCGTAGGCCGGGCGCGCGCCCTCCGGGTAGCCCGCGGGCCAGGCGCCGCGGTCGGCCTGCGACCACGCGTGCTCGGCGAGGAAGGCGATCTTGCTCGGCCGGTAGCCGCGGCGCAGCACGTGGTAGAGCGTGAAGTCCTGCAGGGCGTAGGGGCCGACCGAGTCCTCGGTCGACTGGATCTTCTCGCCCTCCTTGGCCGGCACCAGCTCGGGGCTGATCTCGGTGTCGAGGATGGCGAGCAGGGTGTCGTTGACCGGGCCGTCGAACTGGGCCGACGACACCACCCAGCGGATCAGGTGCTGCATCAACGTCTTCGGCACACCGGTGTTGACGCCGTAGTGCGACATCTGGTCGCCGACGCCGTAGGTGCACCAGCCCAGCGCCAGCTCGGACAGGTCGCCGGTGCCGAGCACGATGCCGCGGCGCTGGTTGGCCGCCCGGAAGAGGTAGTCGGTGCGCAGGCCGGCCTGCACGTTCTCGAACGTGACGTCGTAGACCTCCTCGCCGCGCCCGAACGGGTGGCCGAGGTCGGTCAGCATCTGGGTCGCCGCGGGGCGGATGTCGAGCTCCTCCCAGGTGATGCCGAGCGACTCCATCAGGTGGATCGCGTTCGCCTTGGTGCCGACGCTCGTCGCGAACCCGGGCATCGTGAAGCCGAGGATGTGGGTGCGCGGCAGGCCGAGCCGGTCGCACGCCTTGGCCGCGACGATCAGCGCATGGGTGGAGTCGAGCCCGCCGGAGACGCCGATGACGATGGCCGGCATCCGGGCGGGGTCGCCGCCACCGATGGCACGCATCCGCTGCTCGAGGCCGGACACCTGGATGTTGTAGGCCTCGTAGCAGTCGAGCGCGAGGCGTGCCTCGTCATCCGGCACGAAGGGGAAGCGGTCGACCGCGCGACGCAGGCCGAGGTCGCCGCTCGGCGGCCGCAGCTGGAAGGGGACGACACGGAACCCGCCCTGGTCGGCGGCGTACGCCTCGGCGTTGTCGCCGAAGCTGCCCTGGCGCTGGCGCTCCTGGCGCAACCGGTCGAGGTCGACGTCGACGACGGTGCGGCGCGGGCCGTCGGGGAAGCGCTCGGACTCACCGAGCAGGTCGCCCATCTCGTAGGCCATCGTCATCCCGTCCCACGACAGGTCGGTCGACGACTCGCCCGCGCTCGCGGCGGCGTAGAGGTAGGCGGCGTTGCAGCGCGCGCTCGCCGAGCGGGCGAGCAGGTGGCGGTCCTCGGCGCGGCCGACGGTGATCGGGGATGCCGACAGGTTGAGCAGGACGGTCGCCCCGGCGAGCGCGGCCTCGTGGCTCGGGGGCACGGGCACCCACATGTCCTCGCAGATCTCGACGTGCACGGCGAGGTCGGGCAGGTCCTCGGGGGTGAAGATCAGGTCGGGGCCGAAGGGGATCTCACCGTCGACGTCGGCACCGGGCCAGTGGGGGCGGACGAGGAACTCGCCCTGGTGGCCGGCGCCCGAGGCGAAGTGGCGCTTCTCGTAGAACTCGCGGTAGTTGGGCAGGAACGACTTCGGCGCGATGCCGAGCACCTCCCCACGGTGGATGACGACCGCGCAGTTGTAGAGCCGGTTGCCGTGTCGCAGTGGGGCGCCGACGACGACGAGGGGGAGCAGCTTGGCGGTGCCTTCGGCGATGGTGACGACGGCGTCGTCGACGGCCTCGAGCAGGACGTCCTGCAGGAGCAGGTCGTCGATGGCGTAGCCGCTCAGCGACAGCTCGGGGAAGAGGGCGACCGCGACCCCGTCGTCGTGGCACTCCTTGACCGTGGCCAGGACACGCTCGGCGTTCGTGGCGGGATCGGCCAGGGCGACGGGCACTGTGCACGCGGCGACCCGGGCGAAACCCTGGGCGTACGCGTTCCGGAAGTCCATGGCCCGAGCCTATTGCTCCGGATGCCGGGGCCGGGCCGGGTCGCGGGCTGCCACACTCGGCGGCATGACGACGTGGCAGCGGTGGGCGTGGGTCGGGGTGTGGTTCATCAGCGTGCCCTTCGGTACGGCCGAAATGGGTTCGTGGCAGGCGGTGGCGGCTTTCGTGGTCGGAGCTGCGGTCGGGGTCACCTGGCAGGCGGCGGCGCGTCGCGACGTGGCGGAGCGGCTCACCTGGCTCGCCGGCGGTGCCCTCGCGTTCGGGTTCGCCGTCCTGCTGGACGCCGTCGTCGGCAGCGGCACCACGACACTGGAGGTGGGCCCGACGGCCTACTTCGTCGCGCTGGCGGCCGGTGTCGTCGTCACCGAGCGGGTGCTGCGACGCCGAGACCTCGGCCCGGTCACGCGCGACCTGGTCCACGCTCCCGAGGGCGGCGAAGCGACCCGCCACCCGGGCTGAGCCGGGCGACGGACCGCGTGACGGGGTCGCGGCGGGAGGTCAGTCGCCGTCGCCACCCCCGGGGGGCACGGTCTTCGCGCCCACGTCGGACCACGAGGCGGAGGCGCCGCTGTGGCCGATCCGGATGACCTGGACCGTCGTCGCGAGCACGGAGACCACCGAGAGCACGATGACGGCGGTCATCAGCCCCGAACGAGCGGCACGGGGGGTGCCGTGGGCGCCGCGCTGTGCCGCGTCGGTGGTCGTGACCGTGGCCCGGGCGCGTCGGTCGAGGAACCACAGGGCCCACGCGAGGATCGCCAGGGTGAGGACGAAGTAGAGCAGGCTGTCGCCGAGCTCCGTGTGCTCCTCGAGGGCGGGGCTCGCGTCGACCCGCTTCTCGAGCGCCTCACCGCTCTGGGTTGCGAGCGGCACCATGACCAGCGCGAGGGTGGCCGTGATGGGCGTGAGGATGCCGGCCCAGTGCCGGATCCTCGGCGAGACCGCGGCGAGCAGCAGCAGGAGCGAGGCGAGCGGCACGAGGACCACGACCGCGTGGACGATGAGCGGGTGCAGGGGGATCCCGCCGATGGTGTCGAGCACGGTGACCTCCGGATCGGGCCGCAGCGGGTCCGCGAGCCTGTTGCCCACCCTTCCGGTCGGCTCCCGGCATCCGTCCTAAGACCGTCCTAAGGGAGCCTGAGGTTTGTGCTCACCCGGGGCCGCCCGGGTCACGGGACGAGCAGGATCTTCCCGGTCGCCCGGCGCTCGTCGACCGCGGTGAGCGCCGCCACGACGTCCTCGAGGTCGCGCACCTCGCCGATGACGGGGTCGATCGCCCCCGACTCCAGCAGCGGCACGAGGTCGTCCCACTGGTGGCGCAGGAATCCCGGGCCGGGGCCGCCACGCCCGGTCCACCACGCGCCCCACCCGACGCCGACGACGGAGATGTTGCCGAGGAGCAACCGGTTCACCTTGACCTCGGGGATGGAGCCGGCGGTGAACCCGATGACGAGCAGCCGGCCACCGGGCGCGAGCGAGCGCAGCGAGTCGGTGAACCGGTCACCCCCCACGGGGTCGACCACGACGTCGACGCCACGTCCGCTGGTCAGCCCGGCGACGGCATCGCGGAACCCGTCGGCGAGCACGACCTCGTGCGCCCCGGCAGCCCTGGCGACCGCTCCCTTGTCGTGCGACGACACGACCGCGATGACCCGCGCACCCCAGGCGGCTGCGAGCTGCACCGCAGCGGTACCGATGCCGCCCGCCGCCCCCTGCACGAGGACGGTCTCGCCCTCGCGCAGCCGGCCGCGCTCGCGGAGGGCGAAGTGGCAGGTGAGGTAGTTCATCGGCAGCGCCGCGCCCTGCTCGAACGTCACCGAGTCCGGCAGCGGGAACACCATGGCCGCGTCGGCCTCGACGACCTCGGCGAACCCGCCGAGGAAGGGGAATGCGGCGACCCGGTCGCCCGCGGCGTACCCGCTGCTCACCGGCGCCGAGCGCACCAGGCCGGCCACCTCGGACCCCGGCACGAAGGGGAGGTCGGGCGTGATCTGGTACTGCCCACGGGTCAGCAGCACGTCGGGGAAGCAGATGCCGGCCGCGGCCACCTCGATGACGACCCCGTCGCCGCTGGGGTCCGGGAGGTCGACGACCTCCACGGCATCCGGTCCGTCGAGTCGGGTCACCTGGGCTGCGCGCATCCGGCCATCGTAGGGAGGCCCGGTGGGTGTGCGCCCGAGGTGGGGTTGTCGAGCCCGTGCTGTTCATCTATTGTGCTAGTCAACTAGTACAACAGGAGGCTCCGATGATCGAGTTCACCCTGGACGGCCGGTCGGGCGTCTCGCCGTACCTGCAGGTGGTGCACCAGGTGCGCCAGGCCCTGCGGCTCGGGCTGCTGCGCGAGGGCGACCAGCTCCCCACCGTCAAGGACGTCGTGGCGACGCTGGCCATCAACCCCAACACGGTGCTCAAGGCCTACCGCGAGCTCGAGCGTGACGGGCTGGTGTCGGCCCGCCCCGGCGTCGGCACCTTCGTCACCCGCTCGCTCGCCGACGACTCGCTGGCCGCGCACGAGCCGCTGCGACGCGACCTCGAGCGCTGGCTGGGCCGCGCCCGGGCCGCCGGGGTTGATGACGAGAGCATCGAGGCGCTGTTCCGCAGCGCCTTTCGCAGCGAGCAGCGGGGCGTCGCATGACGGCCGTCCTCGCAACTGACGCGCTCGGCAAGCGCTACGGCCGCCGGTGGGCGCTGAAGGACTGCACCCTGCAGATCCCGGCCGGCCGGGTCACCGGGCTGGTCGGTCAGAACGGTGCCGGCAAGAGCACCCTGCTCAACCTGGCCGCGGGGCTGCTCCGGCCGACGACCGGGACCATCGAGGTGTGCGGAGGGCGGCCGGCATCCGACCCCGCCCAGCTCGCCAAGGTCGGCTTCGTCGCCCAGGACACCCCGACCTATGCCGGGCTCAGCGTCCGCGACCACCTGCGCCTCGGCGCCCACCTCAACCCGCGCTGGGACGACGACCTGGCACGGTCGCGCGTCGAACGGCTCGGCCTCGACCCACGCCAGCGCGCCGGTCGGCTGTCCGGGGGCCAGCGCGCCCAGCTCGCCCTGGCGCTCGGACTGGCCAAGCGCCCCGAGCTGCTCATCCTCGACGAGCCGGTCGCGAGCCTCGACCCCTTCGCGCGGCGCGAGTTCCTCCAGCTGCTCATGGAGGCCGTGGCCGAGCAGGAGCTCAGCGTCGTGCTCTCCTCGCACGTCGTCTCCGACCTCGAACGGGTCTGTGACCACGTCGTGGTGCTCGTCGACTCCGAGGTGCGGCTCGCCGGCGAGGTCGAGACGCTGCTCGACACCCACCACCGGCTGACCGGCCCCCGCCGGGCCACGCACACGCTGCCGGCCGACCAGGAGGTCGTGTCCGCCAGCCACACCGACCGGCAGACGACCCTCGTCGTGCGCACCGAGCGCCCCGTGCTCGACCCGGCGTGGACCGTCACCGAGCTCGGCCTGGAGGACCTCGTGCTGTCGTACATGGAACGCCCCACACCGCAGCTACCGGGCGCCCCGGGGGCACCGGGCGCCCCGGGCACCGCGACCGGCTCGCCGACCCTGGAGGTGCTGAAGTGATCTGGCTGACCTGGCGCCAGCTGCGGGTGCAGGCGGTGACCGTCGTCGTGGCCGTCGTCGCGATGGCGATCGTGCTCGCCGTCACCGGTCCACGCCTGGCGAAGCTCGCGACGGCCGGTGTCGACGACGTCTTCGACAAGCTGACGAGCGCGGACATCAACCTCTTCTGGGCCGGCTTGATCGTCGTCGCCGTGGTCCCGGCCCTCGTGGGCGCCTTCTGGGGTGCGCCGATGGTGGCGCGTGAGCTCGAAACGGGCACCCACCGGCTGGTCTGGAACCAGAGCGTCACCCGCACCCGCTGGCTCGCCACGAAGCTCGCCGTCACCACGCTGGTGGCCGCGCTCGCCGTCGGAGCCCTGACCCTCGCGGTGACCTGGTGGTCTCACCCCCTCGACGGCGTGGTGAGCCACGCCCGCGGAGGCCTGCCCCCGCTGCTGACGCCGGTGTCGTTCGCGATGCGCGGGGTGGTGCCGGTCGCCTACACGGTCTTCGCGGTCGTCCTCGGCGTCACCCTGGGTGCCGTCCTGCGGCGGTCCCTGCCGGCCATGGCGCTCACCCTGGCGCTCTACGTCGCCGTCCAGGTCGCCGTGCCGATCTGGGTGCGCCCGCACCTCGTGGCCCCGACGACCGTGAGCATCGCGATCAGTGCGCAGACCCTCGACGGGGTCAGTGCGGACGACCGGGGCCACCCCGAGACGATCACCGTGCACACCGCCCACCGCGGAGACTGGGTCCTCACCAACCAGACGCTCGGTGCCGATGGCAGGCCCGCGAGCCTGCCCGCCTGGCTGTCCGACTGCTTCGCCGCGGCGCCGGACCGCTTCAGCGGCCCGGTCGAGGCCTCGCCCATCAACCCGTGCCTGGAGCGGCTGTCGAGCGAGGGCTACACCCAGCGCGTGGTCTACCAGCCGGGCGGCAACTTCTGGCCCCTCCAGCTGGCGGAGGCGGCGCTGTACCTCGCGGCCTCGGCGCTGCTGGCGGGCTTGTGCGTCTGGTGGGTCAGAGCCCGGCTGAGCTGAGCCGGGTGGCACCCACGGCGACGGGCCGGCGCCGCCGACGCCACGCGGCATCCCGCACGGTCTTGTGAACTCTGTGTGACATCGCACCGAAAGCCGCGCGAGCGGGAATGCAGCCGGGGGTGCGGTGCGCTGCACGTCTCGTGCCCCAGCCCCGCCACGCCTTCCTCGCGACCCTCGCCCTGATCCTGGGGGGCGTCGCGATCGGCACGACCGAGTTCGTCACGATGGGCCTGCTGCCCGACATCGCGGCCGGCGTCGGGGTCGACATCCCCACGGCCGGGCACACCATCTCCGCCTACGCCGCCGGCGTCGTCATCGGTGCGCCCCTCCTTGCGCTGCTCGCGGCGACCTGGCCGCGCAAGGCGCTGCTCGTCGGACTGATGGCCGCGTTCACCGTCGGCAACATGCTCAGCGCGGTCGCCCCGAGCTACGGCCTGCTCGTGGCGTCGCGGTTCATCGCCGGTCTCCCGCACGGGGCCTTCTTCGGTGTCGCCGCCCTGGTGGCCGTCGACCTCGCCGTGCGCGGTCAGGCCGGCCGCGCCGTCGGGAAGGTGATGCTCGGCATCCCGATCGCGAACGTGCTCGGCGTGCCCGGCGCGACCTGGCTCGGGCAGAACCTCGGCTGGCGCTCCGCCTACTGGCTGGTCGCCGTGATCGGCGTCGCGACGGTCGCCCTCATCTCGTATGCCGTGCCCCACCTGCCGCGCGACCGCACCCGCACCGTGCGCAACGAGCTGAGTGCGCTGACCAGCCTGCAGGTGTGGCTCACCCTCGGCGTCGGTGCGGTCGGCTTCGGCGGCATGTTCGCGATGTACTCCTACATCGCCCCCACGGTCACCGAGGTCACCGGGCTGCCCGCCTCCGCGGTGCCGATCTTCCTGCTCGTCTTCGGGGCCTCCGGGTTCGTCGGCAACCTGGTCGGCGGCCGGTTGGGCGACTGGTCGGTCATCCGGTCGGTCGTCATCGGCATGGCCGGCCTCGGCATCGGGCTGGCCCTGTTCGCGCTGGCCGCGCCGTACGCCATTGCCGCACTCGTCGTGCTCTTCCTGGTCGGCGTGCTCACCGCGGTGCTCGTCATCAACCTCCAGCTGCGGCTGATGCAGGTGGCCGGCACCGCCCAGACCCTCGCCGCCGCGAGCAACCACGCGGCGCTCAACGTCGCCAACGCGCTCGGCGCCTACCTGGGTGGGCTCGTCATCGCCGCCGGGTGGGGCTACACCGCGCCCTCGTGGGTCGGCGTGGGCCTTGCGGTCCTCGGCCTCGGCATCCTCGCCGTGTCGGTGCTCGTGCACCGCCGCGACCACCCCGAGCGCGCGACGATGCGCCCCGCCGGCCCGATCGGCGCGCACCCGGATGCCGAGATCGTCGCGAAGGTCACCTGACCGCGACGCCCGGCGCCCGGCATCCGTAGGGTGGTGGGATGCCGAGCACCGTCACGTGCCGGGTCGAGGGCGGCGTCGCCCAGGTCCGGCTCAACCGCCCAGACAAGCTCAACGCGCTGACCCTCGACACGCTCGAGGACCTCGTGACCACCGCCCGGGACCTGTCCCGCGACCGCACCCTGCGCGGGGTGGTGATCGGTGGCGAGGGGGAGTCGTTCTGCGCCGGTCTCGACTTCGCCACGGTGCTGAAGAACCCGCCACGGGTGGCGCGCTCGTTCGTGCCGAAGCCGTGGCGTGGCACCAACCTGTTCCAGGAGGCGTGCTGGGCGTGGCGCCGGCTGCCGGTGCCGGTCGTGGCGGCGGTGCACGGCCACTGCTACGGCGGCGGGCTGCAGATCGCGCTGGCCGCCGACCTGCGGATGACCACCGCCGACGCCCAGTGGTCGGTCATGGAGGCCCGCTGGGGGCTCATCCCGGACATGAGCGGCGCCCAGGCGCTGTCGCAGCAGGTGCGGATGGACGTCGCGAAGCGGCTGACGATGACCGGCGAGGTGGTGAGCGGGGAGCGGGCCGTCGAGCTCGGGCTGGCGAGCGAGGTGCACGACGAGCCCTTCGTCGCCGCGACCAGGTTCCTCGAGCAGGTGGCGCAGCGCTCACCGGATGCCGTCGCGGCGACCAAGCGGCTCTTCGGCCGCACCTGGGCCTCGAACGACCGGCGCACCTTCGCGCGCGAGCGGTTCGAGCAGGCCAGGCTGCTGGCCACGAAGAACACGACGATCGCCCGGGAGGCCGCGATGCAGCGGCTGGCCCCCGTCTTCGAGCCCCGCCGCCGATGACGGCCGCAGCGGAGTCGCCGGACGTCCGGCACGTCACGTGCACCCTGTGCGAGGCGATGTGCTCGCTCGAGGTGCGCCTCGACGGTGACGGCGCGATCGCGTCGATGCGCGGCCACGAGGCCGACCCGCTCTCGCGCGGGCACATCTGCCCCAAGGCGTTCGCCCTGCAGGACGTCCACGAGGACCCCGACCGGCTGCGCCGGCCGGTGCGCCGAACGGCCGACGGCGGGTGGCGCGAGGTGTCCTGGGACGAGGCGATCGGGTTCGCGGCCTCCCGGCTCGTCGCGGTGCAGCGCGAGCACGGCGACGACGCGGTGGCGGTCTACCAGGGCAACCCGAACGTCCACAGCCTCGGCGCCCTGACCCACAACCCGACGCTGGTGCGGCTGCTGCGCACCCGGAACCGGTTCTCGGCCACCTCGGTCGACCAGCTGCCGCACCAGGTGGTGGCGTGGGCGCTCTACGGGCACCAGTTCCTCCTGCCCGTCCCCGACATCGACCGCACCGACCTGCTCGTGCTCGTCGGCCACAACCCGATGGCGTCGAACGGGTCGCTGTGGACGGTGCCCGACTTCCCCCAGCGGCGGCGCGAGCTCGCTTCTCGCGGAGGGCGGTTGGTCGTCATCGACCCGCGCCGCACCGAGACGGCCAAGGTTGCCGACGCCCACCACTTCGTGCGACCCGGTACCGACGCCGCCGTCCTGCTGGCGGTCGTGCGCGAGCTGCTGGTCGACGGCGTCGCCAGCCCCGCTGCCTACGTCGACGGGGTCGACGCCGTGCGCGAGGCCGTCGAGGGCTTCACCCCCGAGCTCGCCGAGCAGGTCAGCGGCATGCCCGCGGATGCCGTGCGCGGTCTGGCGCGCGACCTCGCCGCCGCGCCCTCGGCCGCCGTTCACGGGCGGATGGGCGTCTCGACGCAGGCCCACGGCGTGGTGTGCCAGTGGGCGGTGCAGGCGATCAACCTGCTCACCGGCAACCTCGACCGGCCCGGCGGCACCATGCTCACCACGCCCGCGGTCGACCTCATCGGTCGCGGGTTCCTCGGGCCGGGCGGCTTCGGCACGCGACGCTCACGGGTGCGGGGGCTGCCCTCGTTCGCGGGCGAGCTGCCGGTGTCGGCGCTCGAGGAGGAGATCACCACTCCCGGCGAGGGCCAGGTGCGCGCGCTGCTGACCATCGCGGGCAACCCGGTGTCGTCCACCCCGTCGGGGCACCGGCTCGACGAGGCGCTGGCCGGGCTCGACGCCATGGTGTCGATCGACTTCTACGTCAACGAGACCACGCGGCACGCCGACGTCATCCTGCCGCCCACGGGGCCGCTCGAGCGCGACCACTACGACATCATCTTCCACCTCCTCGCGGTGCGCGACACCGCCCGCTGGTCGCCGGCACTCTTCGAGCCCGAGCCGGGAGCCCGGGCCGACTGGGAGATCGCCCGCGACCTCGGCGCGGCCCTGCTGCGCGAGCGGTCGACCGGGCTGCGCGACCGGTGGTCACGGGACGCGATGCAGACCGAGGCCCGGCTGCGGGTCAGCCCGCGCCGGCAGCTGGACGCGCTGCTCCGCTCGTCCGGTGCGCGCCTGTCGGTCGCCAAGCTCGAGGAGATGTCGGCCGGCGCCGACCGTGGCCCGCTCAAGCCCCGGCTCCCCGAGCGCCTGGCCACCCCCGACCACCGGATCGACCTCGCGACCCCCCTCGTGCTCGACGCCCTGCCCGGACTGCTGGCCGAGCTGTCAGGGGCGCCCGGCCTCGGCGCGGGCGAGCTGCTGCTCATCGGTCGGCGCCACCAGCGCGACAACAACTCCTGGCTGCACAACTCCGCCCGGCTCACCCGCGGGCGGCCCAGGCACGCCCTGCTCGCGCACCCCGATGACCTGGCCCAGCGCGGCATCCACGACGGCGACACGGTCGTCGTGCGCTCGGCGGCGGGGGAGGTGCGCGTCGAGGTGGCGGCCACCGACGACGTCATGCCCGGCGTGGTGTCGCTGCCGCACGGCTACGGCCACCGCCGCCCGGGGGTGCGGCTGCGCAACGCCGAGACGCTGCCCGGCGTCACGATGAACGACCTCACCGACGCCTCGGTCGTCGAAGGGCTGTCGGGCAACGCGGTGCTCAACGGCGTGCCCGTCACGCTCGACCCGCTCGAGGTCGCCCGGCCATGACTCCGGATGCCGTGCGCCTCCTCGCGCTCGACCTCCCGGACGTCGTCGAGCGCGACCACCACGGCTTTCCCTCGTTCCGCGCCGGTCCGCGGGAGAAGATCTTCGCCACGCTGCCGACCGAGGAGGTCCTGCGGGTGATGCTCGTGGAGGGGTCGATCCGTGAGGCGGTGGCGCAGTGGCCCTGGTGCCGCGAGGGCTGGTGGGGCAAGACGCTGGCGACCGTCGAGGTGGTGCTCGCCGATGCGGATGCCGTCGTCGTCACCGAGCTGCTCGACGAGGCGCACGCCCGGGCGGTCGTTCGATGAGTGATGCGAGCAGCGCGCCCGAGCCGCACGTCGCCCCGGCCCGGTCGGCGGAGCAAGCGGCACGGGCTCGTTCGTGCGAAGTCAGGAGCACTTCGCGTGCTCAGGAGGTTCTCGCCGAGTCAGGGGCGTATACGGCCCTGACTCGGCGAAGTGCTCCTGACTTCGCGGGAGAACTGGTCAGGCGGGGGCGGTGAGGAGGGTGAGCGCTCGGGTGCAGTGGTCGACGAGGGCGAGCCGGCCGGCATCCCGTTCGGATGCCGGCAACGCGGCCCACTGCAGCGCGCGGTCCTCGAGGTAGGCGACCCAGCCGTGCACGACCGGGAGCGCGGCCTCCGGCAGGTCCGCCGCGGCGGCCACCACGCCGGCCACGTGCTCGCGCACCGTCTGGACGGGGTCGTCGCCGGCGGCCCGGGCGATCGGCGCCTGGCCGAGCACGAGCGCGACGTACGAGGCGCGCCGCCGGGCGACCTGGTCGAGGAACCGCTCCACGACCTGTCGGACCGCGGCCTGGCCGACGACCCCGGCATCCGGCGAGACGTTGCGACCCACCCGTCGTCGCGCGGCCTCGACGACCGCCCGGTGGTAGTCGGTCTTGGTCGGGAAGTAGTGGAACAGCAGCCCGCGCGAGACCCCGGCCTCGGCCGCCACCTCGTCGAGCGAGAGCTCCTGCACCGGTCGCTCGACGAACTTGCGCAGCCCGATGCCGACGAGCTGGCGGCGCCGGTCGTCGGGCGTCATCCGCACCCGTGCCGTCGCTCCCATGCTATTGAGCATTGCTCAACAACGGTCTAGGGTCAAGAGCATGGACTTCGCCCCCTCGGCCCGCGCCACCGACCTCGCCGCCCGGGTTCGGGCCTTCGTCGACACCGAGATCGAGCCCGTCGAGTCCGGCATCCTGCGCGACGTCGCCGCACGCCGCGCCCGCGGTGAGGACGCCTGGCCGCCGCCCGCCGTGGTCGGTGAGCTGCAGGCCAAGGCCCGCAGCCAGGGCCTGTGGAACCTCTTCCTCCCGGCCGGGCACGGCGACGCGTATGCCGCCCGCTTCGGCACCGATGGCGGCGCCGGCCTCACCAACACCGACTACGCCACGATCGCCGAGGAGACCGGCCGCTCGCCCCTGGCGCCGCTGGTGTTCAACTGCAACGCCCCCGACACCGGCAACATGGAGGTGCTGCTGCGCTACGGCTCGCCCGAGCAGCAGCAGGAGTGGCTCGAGCCGCTGCTCGACGGCCGGGTGCGCAGCGCCTTCCTGATGACCGAGCCCGGCGTCGCCAGCTCCGACGCCACCAACATGGAGGCGACGGCCACCCTCGACGGTGACGACGTCGTGCTCGACGGCCGCAAGTGGTGGTCCACGGGCGCCGGCCACCCCGACTGCAAGGTCGGCATCTTCATGGGCCTCACCGACCCAGGCGCCCATCGCCACCGCCAGCACTCGATGGTCGTGGTGCCGCTCGAGGCCCCCGGCGTCACCATCGAGCGGATGCTCACCGCGCTCGGCCAGTACGACGAGCCGCTCGGACACGGCGAGGTCACCCTCAGCGGGGTGCGCCTGCCGGCCAGCGCGATCCTCGCCGGCCCGGGCCGTGCCTTCGAGATCGCCCAGGGCCGCCTCGGGCCGGGCCGGGTGCACCACTGCATGCGCCTCATCGGCCTGGCCGAGAAGTCGCTCGAGCTCGCGTGCGAGCGCTCGACCAGCCGGGTGGCCTTCGGCAAGCCGATCGCCAACCTCGGCGGCAACCGCGAGCGACTCGCACGCGCCCGGATCGCCATCAACCAGGCCCGCCTCCTGGTGCTGCACGCCGCCTGGAAGCTCGACACCGTCGGCATCGCGGGCGCCCAGTCGGAGGTGTCGGAGATCAAGGCGGCCGTGCCGCAGATGGCCTGCGACGTCATCGACCTCGCCATCCAGCTGCACGGCGGCGGGGGCATGAGCGAGGACTTCCCCCTCGCCGCCGCCTACGCCGGCGCTCGCAGCCTTCGCCTGGCCGACGGGCCCGACGAGGTGCACCTCGGCGTCGTCGCGCGGCACCTGCTGCGCCCGTACGCCGCCCGCGCGGCGGAATCCGCGACCACCTCGACCCCCACCCTGGAGAGCGCCCGATGAGCCGTCGCGTCGAGAGCAACAGGCGTGTAGTCGTCACCGGAGGCGCCTCGGGCCTCGGCCTGGCCCTCACCGAGCTGATGCTCGCCCGTGGCGACACGGTGCTCGTCGTCGACCTCGCCGAGGACCGCCCCGACACGGTGCCCGAGGGCGCGGCGTACCGACGGCTCGACGTGCGCTCGCAGCAGGACTGGGACGCCACGCTGGCCTGGGTCCGCGAGACCTGGGGCGGCCTGGACATCCTGGTCAACAACGCCGGCATCGCCACCGGCGGTCGCATCGACATCGAGGCCATCGCCGACTGGGAGCGAGTCGTCGACATCAACCTGCTCGGCGTCGCGCGCGGCTGCCACACCTTCACGCCCCTGTTCAAGGAGCAGCGCAGCGGCCACATCGTCAACGTCGCGTCGCTCGCCGGCCTCGTGCACGGCCCGGGCATGGCCAGCTACAACGCGACCAAGGCCGGGGTCGTGGCTCTCAGCGAGACGCTGTCCTTCGAGCTGGGGCCGTGGGACATCGACGTCTCGGTCATCTGCCCGGCCTTCTTCCGCACCAACCTGCACCACTCCTTCGCGGGCAAGGACGCCGCGATGCAGGAGGCCGGGATGCGGCTGATCACCCAGGCCAAGGTCGACGCCAAGCACATCGCCGCGATCGCGCTCCAGGGCGTCGACGCCCGCAAGAGGGTCATCCTCACCGACCGGCTCGGCCAACGGGCTTACCTGTCGAAGCGGTTCGCGCGGCCCCTCTACGACCGGATGCTGACCGCGCAGGCCAAGCGGCTCGCCCGCCGGGCCGGCGCCGCCCCCGAGGACCTCGTGCCGTGAACGAGGTCGCCGGAGCCGCACCGGTGCGTGACGAGGACGCCTTCGACGTCGAGCGGGTCGCAACCTGGTTGCGCCAGAACGCTCCCGGTGAAGCGGACATCGACGGCACGCCCGAGGTGCAGCAGTTCATCGGTGGCGCCTCCAACCTCACCTACCTGCTGCGGTATGCCGGTGGGCCGGCATCCGGTGGACGCGACCTGATCCTGCGACGGCCGCCGAGCGGCACCAAGGCCAGGGGTGCGCACGACATGCGCCGGGAGCACGACATCCAGGCGGCCCTGGCGCCGGTGTTCCCGGCGGTGCCGCGGATGGTCGCCTTCTGCGACGACGAGGCAGTCGTCGGGTCGCAGTTCTACGTCATGGAGCGCATCGAGGGCACCATCCTGCGCCGCGAGGTGCCGGCCGAGCTCGGCCTCGACCGCGAGGGGGTGGCCGCCCTGTGCCGCACCGCGATCGACACCCTCGTCGCCCTGCACGACGTCGACGTGGAGGCTGCCGGTCTGGCCGACCTCGACCGGGGGGACGGCTACGTCCGCCGCCAGGTCGAGGGCTGGTGCGGCCGCTACCGCCGGGCGCGCACCGACGACGTCGGGGACTTCGAGGCGACGATGGCCTGGATCGTGGCCCACGAGCCGCCCGACCGCCCGCACGTGCTGATCCACAACGACTTCCGGTTCGACAACCTCGTGCTCGACCCCGCCGACCCGACCAGGATCGTCGGCGTGCTCGACTGGGAGATGGCCACCGTCGGTGACCCCCTCATGGACCTCGGTGCGGCACTGGCCTACTGGGTGCAGGCCGACGACCACCCCGCGTTCCTCGACGTGCGCCGCCAGCCGACGCACACCCCGGGGATGCTGACCCGGGCCGAGGTGGTCGAGCGCTACGCGGCAGCCCGGGGGCTCGAGGTGACGTCCGAGCAGTGGCGGTTCTACGACGTTTTCGGCGCCTTCCGCCTCGCGGTGATCGCCCAGCAGATCTACTACCGGTTCCACCTCGGCCAGACGAGCAACCCGGCCTACGGGCAGTTCCGCGAGGTCGTGCGCTTCCTCGACCACCACTGCGCCGCCCTCATCGGCGACTCCTGAACCCCCGCGACGACGACGAGAAGGACACCCCACATGCCCACCACCCTGATCACCGGCGCCAGCTCGGGCCTCGGCGCCGAGATGGCCCGCCAGCTCGCCGACCGCGGCTGGGACCTGGCGCTGGCCGCCCGGCGCACCGAGCGGCTCGAGGGGCTGCGCGACGAGATCCTGGCGGCCCACCCCGACCGCAGGGTCGAGCTGCGGGCCCTCGACGTCACCGACGACGACCAGGTGTTCGAGGTCTTCGCGGCCTTCCGTGACGACTTCGGCACGATCGACCGGGTCATCGTCAACGCCGGGCTCGGCAAGGGGGCGCCGATCGGCACCGGGCGCTACGACGCCAACAGGCAGACCGCGATGACCAACTTCGTGGCGGCCCTGGCGCAGACCGAGGCGGCGATGGAGATCTTCCGCGCCCAGAAGCGCGGCCACCTGGTGATGATCTCGTCGGTGTCGGCGATGCGCGGCATGCGCAAGACCGTGACGACGTACGCCGCGACCAAGGCCGGCGTCGCGACGCTCGCCGAGGGGATCCGCAACGAGATGCTCGGCGAGCCCGACCTCGACATCCGGGTCTCGACGATCTTCCCGGGCTACATCCGCTCCGAGATGAACGAGCGGGTCAAGAACACGCCGTTCATCGTCGACACCCAGACCGGGGTGCGCGCCATGGTCGAGGCCATCGAGAAGGAGAAGGCCAACGCGCTCGTGCCCGCCTGGCCGTGGGTGCCGTTGGGCCGGGCGATGCGCCACCTGCCGTTGCCGCTGGTCCGGAAGATCACCTGACCGTGGCACGCGTCCTGGTCACCGCCCACCTCCCCGGCGACGGGCCGGCCCGCCTCACCGCCGCCGGGCACGACGTCGCCTACCGCGACGTCCCGGCCCCCATGCCGCGAGACGAGCTGCTCGCGGCGGTGGCCGGCGTCGACGCGCTCGTCGCGATGATGGTCGACCGGGTCGACGCGGAGCTGCTGGATGCCGCCGGGACGGGTCTGCGGGTCGTCGCCGACGTGGTCGTGGGGTACGACAACGTCGACGTCGCCGCGTGCACCGAGCGCGGCGTGGTCGTGACCAACACCCCCGGGGTGCTCACCGACGCGACGGCCGACCTCGCGATGGCCCTGGTCCTGATGACGACTCGCGGCCTGGGCGCTGCCGAGCGCCGGGTGCGCACCGGGCAGCCGTGGCAGTGGAACTTCACCGCGCACCTCGGCACCGGCCTGCGCGGCAAGACCCTGGGCATCGTCGGCCCGGGCGCGATCGGCCTGGCGACGGCGCGTCGCGCGACGGCGTTCGGAATGGAGATCCTGCTCGCCGGTCGTTCGGAGCCCGACCCCGGGGCCGTCGAGGGCCTGGGCGCGCGCGTGGTCGAGCTGGGTGAGCTGCTCACGGCATCCGACGTCGTCTCGCTGCACTGTCCCCTCACCCCGGCCACGCACCACCTGATCGGCGCCGCGGAGCTGCGAGCCATGAAGCCGACCGCCCACCTGGTCAACACGGCACGCGGCCCGGTGGTCGACGAGGCGGCGCTGGTGGCGGCGCTCGAGGCCGGGGAGATCGCCGGCGCCGGGCTCGACGTCTTCGAGGACGAGCCGCGCGTGCACCGCGGGCTGCTCGGCCGCGACGACGTCGCCCTGCTGCCGCACATCGGCTCGGCCACGCTCGAGACGCGCACCGCGATGGCCGACCTCGCGGTCGGGAACGTGCTCGCCGTGCTCGACGGGAAGGACCCGCTCACCCCCGTGCGGGGCTGAGCCAGTCCTGGGCGATGCGTCGAGCGGTGCGGCGCAGGAGGTCCGGCGCGTCGGCTCGCGACCTGGCCGGCTCGCTCTCGAGGTCGGTGAGCGGGTACGCAGCGCGGACGCCGAGCGCGGCCAGCCCGGGCGCGTCGAGGTCGAGCCTGCCGCACACCGCGACGACCGGGATGCCGTGCGCGCTCGCCCGCCGCGCCACCCCGGCGACGGCCTTGCCGGCGAGGGTCTGCTCGTCGAGCGCACCCTCACCCGTGACGACGAGGTCGGCGCCGGCCAGGGTCGCCTCCAGGCCGACGAGGTCGAGCACGACGTCGACCCCGGACCGGCGCTCGGCCCCGAGCACGGCGAGGAGCGCGAACCCGACCCCACCCGCGGCCCCAGCCCCCGCCAGCTGGGGCAACATCGACCTATTGGTCGATGTTGCCCCAAGTGTGGGGACCGGGGGGGTGGTCGAGACGACGTCGGCCCAGCGGGTCAGGGCGGCCTCGAGCACGGCGACGTCGGCGGGGGTGGCCCCCTTCTGCGGGGCGAAGACGGCCGCGGCGCCGCCGGGGCCGAGCAGCGGGCTGTCGACGTCGGCTGCGAGAACGAGCCCGGTGGTGGCCAGCCGGGGGTCGAGCCCCGACAGGTCGAGGCGGGCCACGCCGGCCAGCGCGGCCCCACCGTCTCGAAGGTCGTGCCCCGAGGCGTCCTGCAGCCGGGCACCGAGAGCCGCGAGCATCCCGGACCCGCCGTCGGTGCTGGCCGACCCGCCCACCCCGATGACGACCTCGTCGGCCCCCAGGTCGAGCGCCCCCCTGACCGCGACACCGAGGCCCCGGCTCGACGCGGTGAGTGGTGCCGGGACGCCACCGGGCAGCCGACCCAGCCCACAGGTATCGGCCATCTCCACGAGCACCGTCACCCGTCCGCTCCGGCGCAGCACGGCCAGCGTCGCCGTCACCGGATCGCCGGTCGGGCCGGGCACCTCGACCGGTGCGCCCTCCCAGCCGGCGTCCAGTGCCGCGGCGACCGTCCCCTCCCCGCCGTCGGCGACGGCCACGGTGGTGACCTGTGCGGTGGGCGAGACGTCGAGCAGCCCGAGGCGCACGGCATCCGCCACGTCGAGCGAGCTCAGCGAGCCCTTGAAGGAGTCGCTCGCGATGACCACCCTCGGTGGCACGTCGTCACCCACGAACCCGACCGATCAGAGGAACCGGTGCATGACGTGCAGCCCGACCCGACCGTGCGCCGCGGAGTCGAACGCCTCGGGAACCGTGCCGACCACCTCGAAGCCCAGGTCGCGCCACAAGCGCACCGCGGCGGTGTTGGTCTCGACCACCGCGTTGAACTGCATTGCGGCATAACCCTGTTCGCGTGCCCATGCCAGGACCCACTCGCCGAGCGCCCGCCCGACCCCCTGCCCGCGAGCCGCGCTCGAGACCATGAAGGATGCCGTCGCCACGTGGCTGCCGCGCGAGGGCCGGTTGGGGCCGGCCTTCGCCGAGCCGAGCAGCGACCCGTCGTCGGAGACGGCCACCACCGTGACACCGGGTGGCGACTCGACCCAGAGGTCGTGCGCCTCCGACGAGCTCAGCCCGTCGGGGTACGCGTAGGTCTCACCGGCGGCGACGACCTCGCGGAAGACCGGGTAGAACGCCGCCCAGTCGGCATCCGAGACGGGCCGGATCTGCACGCCCGGCTCAGGCGTCCGGCTGCGGGCGCATGTGCAGCCAGGGCCGGGTCAGCTCGAAGTGCCGACCGCTGATCTCGTCGACCTCGATCGCGACGGTGTTGAACTTCGCGGTGTTGACCCAGGGTCGCAGCGGCAGCTGTTCGATCTCTTCCTCCTCGTGGCCCTCGAGCTGGCGGGCGCGGCCGCGCACGACGACGCTGGTCGCCTCGTCCTCGCCGAAGTCGTCGATCTCGAACGCGACGTCGGCGTTCATCGTCAGGCCGAGCAGCTTGCTGCCCTCGTCAGTGCGGAAGACGATGCGGCGGAACTGGTCGACGGCGTAGTTGATCGGCACGAGGTGCACCTCGTCGGCGAGGTGGAACGCGAGCCGGCCGAACTCCTCGTCGTGCAGCATCTGCCAGCAGGTGTCCTCGGGGATGGGGGTGACGGGCGAGTGCTCGGACATGCGGCCTCCTGAGCGGGGTTACCTGCCCCGAATCTACTGGCGCACCGGTGGCGGGTCACGTCGCAGAGACCGTTCTCACGCACGAGACCCCCGAGCGCGCCCCGATCCAGCCCGGATGGGTAGCCTTCGCGGCGTGACTCGCGTCGAAGTGGTCGTCATCGGAGCCGGACCCGGGGGCCTTGCCGTCGCCGCCGCACTGAAGGGGCACGGCGTCAACCCGCTGGTGGTCGACCGCGCCGACCGGGTCGGCAGCTCCTGGCGCGGCCACTACGACCGGCTGCACCTGCACACCCCGCGCCGCTGGTCCGGCCTGCCCGGCTACCCGATCCCCCGCAGCGCCGGCCGGTGGGTGAGCCGCGACGACGTGGTCCGCTACCTCGAGGCGTACGCCACCCACCACCGCCTCGACCTGCGCCTCGGGTCGGGTGTCACCGGCATCGACCCTGTCGCGCCCAGCCCGGACGCCGCCCGCTGGGCCGTGCGCCTCGACGACGACAGCATCATCACGGCCGACCACGTCGTCGTCGCGACGGGCTACAACCACACGCCGGTCGAGCCCGACTGGCCCGGCCTTGGCGGCTTCCCGGGTGAGGTCGTGCTGGCCAGGGACTACCGCAACGGGCGCCCCCACGCGGGGCACGACGTGCTCGTCGTGGGCTCCGGCAACACCGGCATGGAGATCGCCACCGACCTCGCCGACCACGGGGCGACTCGGGTCTGGCTGGCGGTGCGCACCCCGCCGCACATCCTCCCGCGCTCGCGGATGGGGTGGCCCGCGCAGGGGACCGGCATCCTCGTGCGCAGGCTCCCGCCGCGCCTGGTCGACCGGGTCGCCGCCGTGCTCGCGGTGGTCCAGGAGCCAGACCTCACGGCCTTCGGCATGCCCAAGCCCGGAACCGACCTCTACTCGCGCGTCCTCGTCGGGCGGGTGCCCGTCCAGGACGTCGGCATCGTGGGCGCCATCCGGGCCAAGCGGGTCGAGCCGGTGGCTGCCGTCGCGGCGGTCGAGGGTGGCGACGTCGTGCTCGCCGACGGCTCCCGCGTGCAGCCGTCGGTCATCGTGGTGGCGACCGGTTACCGGGCCGGGCTGGAGCCGATCGTCGGCCACCTCGACGTGCTGGACGGCCGCGGCCTGCCCCTCGTGCACGGCGCCCACGAGCCCGACGGCGCGCCGGGCCTGTGGTTCACCGGGTACACGAACCCGATCTCCGGGATGCTGCGCGAGCTGCGGATCGACGCCGAGAAGATCGCTTCGGCGATCACCCGGGAAGGCGCTCGGTCTCCAGTGTGAAGCGGTGCGCCCGCAGCCGGTCGACGAGCGGGGCACCGAGCGCGGTCGCGGGCGTGAGCACCCCGGCGGCATCCGGGAGGCGGTCGCCGTCCTGCACGAGGCAGAGCGCGGCCTGGCCGAGCATGACCGCGGTACCGCTGTAGCCCGGGTCGTAGGGCGCCGCGACGGTGGTGCGGTAGCGCGCCCCGTTGGTGGCCTGCGCCGTGACCTCCATCCGGAACCGGCCCTTGGCCTGGGCCTCCTCGCTCGGGCCCTCGCCCGGCTTGGGCAGCACCCGGTCGAGCAGCGCGCGGGTCGGGCCGAACGCGAACCCGGCCAGCCCGGCACCGAGAGCGACCGACATGCCGCCGGCGGCGACGGCGCCGGCGGGCCCGGCGCCGTAGTCGGAGTACTCGACGTAGCGGAAGCCGTCGCCGTAGCCGAGCAGTGACGCCGACCGCGCGACGATGCGGGTGTTGAAGGCGGCCATGACGAACGGCCCGGTGAAGTGGCCGTTGTCGACGTCGCGCTTGACCGGCGAGGCCTTCGTGACCGTGTCGACGAGGCCGCCCAGCCCCCCGCGCCTGGGCGTCGTCGTGGATGCCGTGTCGCCAGCGGGCCGCGGCGGGCGACCCCCCTCGGCGAGTGCCCACGGGTCGCCGACCACGCGGCGCGCGGCCTTGTCGTCCTTGAGCTCGTCGACCTGGGTGCGGGCGGAGTCGATGGTGCCTCCGCTGAAGCCGCCCTTCATGCTGCGCACGGCCAGGTGGGTGCGGCCGAGCTCGGCCCCGTCGGCCCTGGCCGCCTCGGCGGTGAGCCACACCCCGAGGTCGCTCGGGATCGAGTCGAAGCCGCAGGCGTGGATGATGCGGGCGCCGGTGCGCTGGGCGGTCTCGTGGTTCGCGGCGATGCTGCGGTGCACGAAGAGCACCTCGCCGGTGAGGTCGCAGTAGTGCGTGCCGGCCTCGGCGCACGCGGCCGCCAGCGGCCCGCCGTACTTCACGTAGGGGCCGACCGTCGTGACGACGACACGAGCGCGGTCGGCCAGCTCGGTGACCGCTCGCTCGTCCGTCGCGTCGACCACGAGAAGCGGCCAGCCCTGCGCGGCGGGGCCGAGCCCACGGGCCACCTCGTCCAGCCGGGTCAGCGAGCGGCCCGCGAGCGCGATCCGCAGCGTGGGGTCGGCCTCCGCGGCGAGGTACCGGGCGGTCAGCCGCCCGACGAACCCCGTGGCACCGAACAGGACGATGTCGAACTCACGCGCACTCCCGGTCATCCGCCCACCCTAGGTGTACCGACCGCAAGGGTCGACGACGACCTGGCGCCGTAGAACTGCCTGGGCGCGTTCAGGACGCGATCGTGGGGTACGCCGCGGCGACCGTCGCGTCGTACCGCTCGCGGATCTCGGCGCCCGTGGCGGTGTCACCGGGGTCGACGGTCACGTCGACGTCGACGTCCCACCGCGGCGGGTGCTCTCCACCGGCGAGCGCCCAGGCCGCCTGCCGGGCCGCTCCGAGGGCGACGTACTCGCCGGGGGTCGGCACCGCGACGGGCACACCGAACAGGTCGGGCGCGATTCCCTGCACCGCGCTCGAGGCCGCGGCGCCGCCGATGAGCAGCACCCGCGCGACCGGGCAACCGACGGCGCGCACGGCATCCACCGCTGCTGCGAGGTTCAGCAGCATGCCCTCGAGCACCGCGCGGGCGAGGTTCTCGGGCGTCGCGTTCGACCTGGTCAGCCCGTGCAGCGAGCCGGTGGCCATAGGCAGGTTGGGGGTGCGCTCGCCATCGAGGTAGGGCAGCAGGGTGAGGCCTCCGGCACCGGGAGCACCGGCCAGCGCGAGGCGGTCGAGGCCGGCCCGGTCGGTGCCGAGCATCGCGGCCCCGGCCGTGTGCACCCGCGCGGCGTTCAGGGTGCAGACCAGCGG
This sequence comes from uncultured Actinomycetota bacterium, assembly GCA_963695175.1. GTDB lineage: Bacteria > Actinomycetota > Actinomycetes > Actinomycetales > Dermatophilaceae > Fodinibacter. The sequence goes on along the minus strand of CAVOGG010000004.1, from coordinate 138,268 downwards.
AAGGAAGCCACCCTCGGCATCCGCGAACGACTGCACGCTGCCGGTGGGGTCGGCGGACGCGCGCGAGTTGCGCGCGAAGGCCGTGCCGCTGGTGCCGAGCGAGACGACGACGTCGCCGGGCTGGAGCCCGAGACCCAGGGCGGCCCCCATGTTGTCGCCGGTGCCCGCAGCCACCGCGAGCCCGGATGCCGTGTGGCCGACGACCTCTGCGGGCGCCGCCACCCGCGGCACCGCCAGGTCGGCGCCGGTCGCGAGCCGCAGGAGGTCGGGGCGGTACTCGCGGGTGCCGGCCGACCAGTAGCCGGTGCCGGACGCGTCACCACCGTCGGTGGTCCAGGCGTCGGGGGCGGTCGCGCCGTCGGCGCGGATCCGGCCGGTGAGCCAGTCGTGGGGGAGCACGCAGGTGGTGGCCCGGGCCAGGGCGTCGGGCTCGTGGGTCGCCATCCAGCGCAGCTTGCTCACCGTGGTCGCAGCGACCGGGACGAGCCCCGTGGCGTCGGCCCAGGCCTGGGCGCCGAGCTCGGCGACCAGGTCGTCGGCGGCCTGGGCCGAGCGGGTGTCGTTCCACAGCAGGGCGGGTCGCACGACCTCGCCGTGCTCGTCGAGCAGCACCATGCCGTGCTGCTGGCCGCCGACGGCGATCGCGGAGACGCCGTCGAGGATGCCGTCGCCGCTCGCCTCCCGCCACGCGTCCCACCAGTGGCGTGGGTCGACCTCGGTGCCGTCGGGGTGTGAGGCGCGCCCGGTGCGCACGACCTCCCCGGTCTCGGCGTCGCAGACGACGACCTTGCAGGACTGGGTCGAGGTGTCGACCCCGGCGACGAGCGGGCGGTCAGGCATGGGGGTCACTCTCTCAGCAGGTTAGGAGGTCGTCGAGGGTCGGGTGTGCGACGTGGCTCGGGCACGGGTCGAGCCGGGGCAGCACGGTCATCAGGCACGGTTCGCGTCCCAGGTGACCGGCTGGTTGGTGAAGACGTAGACGCGCGGGTCGCCCAGGGGGTTGTCGAGTACCTCGGGCAGCGGGTCCAGCACGGTCTGCTCGATGACCTCGCCGCTGCGCGGGTCGAGCACCGAGAGGTGGCGCGGAAGGTCGGGATCCATCAGCTTCACCACCCGGGCACCGTCGCGGTACAACACCACGAGCTCGCCGGGCACGCTGAGTCCTCGGCCGCCGAGCGAGCTCGTCCAGTTCGGTTCCATGTCACCGAACGGGAGGTGGCGCAGGATGCGGCCGACCAGCCCGACGTACGTCGAGCCCTCGAAGCCCACCGCCTCGCGCCAGCCGGCGTCCGGGCACAGGAAGCCCTCAGTGTGGCCCGGCTCGTCGGCGTGGAGACGCCACTGCCACAGGCTGGCCGCGCCGTAGCCGACCCCCATCGTGCCGCCGGCACACAGGTTGCTCCATGCCTCGTGGCCCTGCCACCACCCCGCGGCCCGGCCCCGTTCGTGGGTGTTCTCGTAGGACGGCTCCAGGTTGAGCACCCCCTTGGCCGGGGTGTTGCGCCACATGTCGGCAACCCGCTCCGGAAGGTGCTCTGCCTCGTGCCCGGTCTGACAGCTCTGGAAGTCCAGCCACGCCGCACCCTGATGGGCTCGGTTGGTCGCGTGCGGCCGGTAGTGGATGCCGGTCGGCTGGCCGTACGCGTCCCAGGCGTGCACCTCCTCGCCACCGGCGGCCACCTGCGGCTCCTCGCCCGAGCCGTCGCCACCCACGAGGTAGACCGCCGGCCGTGCGCCGTACCGTGCCACGAGGTAGCGGCAGTACCGCGCGTAGTCCGCGTCAGGGACGACGGTCCCGGCCACGTCGAGGCCCTTCCAGCCGAACCCCTGGAAGACCGGCTGCAGGACCGGCACCAGGTCGTGGGCCACCAGGATGTCGACCAGCACGTCGAAACGGGCGAAGTAGTCGGGGTTCAGGTCCTTCAGGCGGCCGTCGGGGAGGTCCTCGAAGGCCACGTCGAAGCCCTCGTCGAGGGTGCGGTCGCGCGGGCCCACCGCACGCATGTCCGGCTGCACCGTCATCAGCAGGACGGCGTTGAACCCCTTGGCCTGGCGGTCGCGGGCGTACACCTCGACCTGCTCGGGCGTGGCCCGCCAAGGCAGGGCCCACGCCGTGTCGGCCACCATCAGGGCCGGGGTGCCGTCGGCGTGCACCAGCTGACGCCCCGATGGCGACATCCGCCAGAAGCCGTGCTCGAACGCGCGCCCGCTCGGCTCGCCCGGCCCGTGCCCGCGCCCCCGCCCCGCCGTCGACGCAGACGACCGTGCCCGAGCGACCGTCCAGCCCGGCGTCGTCGACGTTCGCTGTCGACGCCCAGCGCCAGTCACCGGCGTGGGGCGCCGCGAAGCGCAGGCGCCACCGGTCGCCCCCGTCCCAGAAGGCCGGCCGGCGCAGGACCTCACCGCCACAGGTGAAGTCGGCCCACACCTCGACCTCGGCGTACGGCGCGACGTGGGACGCCTGCGCCGTCAGCCGGATCTCCACCTCGCGCCACGGCGGCGCGTACGACGGGGACGCGGTCACCCGGCGTTCCCCGTCGCCTCGGGTCGGACGAGCTGCTCCTGCGCCTCGGCGAGCAGCTCGACGATGCGAACCCCGAACCGGAGGTCCAGCTCGTGCGGGTCACCGCTGACCGCGCACGCCACCAGCTCCTCCGCGGCCGTGGCGAGGAGGGTGCCGAAGGCGCCGTCGGGGCGAGGCGGCATCGTGGAGAACCCGGCCTCGCCCCACAGCGTTGCCTCGAAGTGGCTGGCGGCGGGGGGGCCGAACTGCGTGAGCGCAATGGTGCTGGTCTGTCCGGACACGTGTTGTGCGGTGAGGTAGACCTCGTCACCCTGACCGGACACCGCCGAGAGCGAGGCGATCGGGCCCAAGGTGGCGATGAGCGTGGACAGCGCGTGCGGTCCCGTGTCCCAGAGAGCGCCGGCCTCGTGCCGCCACGGCGAGGCGCCGAACGGGTTGTCCGGCTCCTGGAGGGCGCTGAACCACCGCACCCACCCGCCGTGCCAGCCCTCGGTACCGCGCGCCTGGTCGATCCAGGTCCGGGTCGCGTCGACGAACCGGTCGGTGAAGAAGACCACCGAGGCCACGCCGGCCTCCGTGGCAGCCGCGAGCAGGGTCCGGGCTGCGCCGGGGTCGGTCGCCACGGGCTTGTCGAGGAGGAGGTGGCGGCCGGCCACGGCCGCCTCGAGGGCCATCTCGGCCTGGACCGCGGGGGGAACCGCGAACGCCACCGCCTCGACGTCAGTCAGCAACGCCGCGTAGTCGTCGTAGGCCGTGACGCCCAGGGACTGCGCGAGGGGCTCCGCCCGACCAGGTGTGCGCCCCCAGATGCCGACGAGCTCGACCCCTTCGGCGGCGATGAGCCCGGGGCCGTGAGCGAGCTCCGCCCAGGGGCCCGTCCCTACGAGACCGAATCGCATTCGTCCATCCCTTCGTACCGGGTCGGGGGAGTCGCCGTCAGGGGCTGACGCTCGCGGGGTCGGCCAGGAGCCCGGTGAACGCCAGCTCGGCCGCACCCACGAGGGGCGCGTCGTGCCCGAACCTCGAGGCGACGATCTCGACGTGGTCGACGGACGAGATGAGCGGCAGCTCGCCCAGCCGCGCGGAGATCTCGGACGCTCGGGCCTGCCAGATCAGTGCGAGGGAGTCGCCGAGGACGACCATCTCCGGGTTGAAGATGTTGACGACCGCCCGAAGACCGAGGGCGAGCCAGCCGGTGATGTCGTCGAGCGCCTCAGACGCCCGGTCCTCTCCGGCGCACGCGGCTCCGATGACCTCCTGGACCGCCTCCGGTCCACCTCCCGGCAACCGACCCGCCAGGGTCAGCAGGCGGTTCTCGCTGATCTTGGTCTCGAAGCAGCCGGCGTTCCCGCAGCGGCACTCGGCACCGTCGGGATCCAGCGACAGGTGCCCGATCTCCCCGGCGTAGCCACTGGCCCCGGTCAACGGTTGCCCACCGACGATGAAGCCGCCCCCCACGCCGACACTGCCGGCGAGGTAGGCGATGTTGTCGCGCCCGACGGCCACCCCGCGCAGGTGTTCGGCCCGGGCACCGAGATGGGCGTCGTTGTCGCACACGACGGTCATGCCGAGTCGGGAGGACAGGGCGGAGGTGAACGGTGCATTCACCCAGCCGAGGTTGGGTGCGAACCTCACGACACCGTCGCGAAGCCCGACAGCGCCGGGCACGGCCACGCCGATGCCCAGGCAGCGTCGGTCGGGATCCTCCCGCAGGGCGTCCTCGATCATCTGGCCCAGGGACTCCACCACGCTCAGCATGTCGTGCTCGCCGCGATGGTGCGGGCGCTCGCGACGGGACAACACCTCTCCGCCGAGGGCAACGCTGGCCACGGTGTTGCGGTCGACCCCGAGGTTGACGCCGATCACCGTGACGTCGTCGCGCGGCTGGACGACGTAGCTGGGGCGCCCGTTGCCGTTGGTGCTCACTGATCCCGACTCCGTGACGAGGCCGAGGTCGACGAGTGACGAGGTGAGGTCGCCGATGGTGCTGCGGTTGAGTCCCAAGTCCCGCGTGAGCGCCGCGCGGGAGGTCGGGCCGGTGAGGTGGACCCGGGTCAGGAGTCGGCCCATGTTGTTGCGCTTGAGCTGCTCGGGGCGCAGGGTGCCCCGCGGAGGGACCTGACTCGGAGTCCGTCCGAGGACAGCTCTACTCATGTCGTCTCCCCACGAGGCATCTCCGAACGAACAGCACTGGTCGCGAGCCCGAGTGTATGTTGCTGTGAACAACATACGGAAGTACGAGACCGTCAATCTGTTTCGGTCGCCGCCTGGTGCTGGCCGAGGTCGAGGACGAGCGACCCCTGCCCGGATGCCGCCTCGGCGGTGGGTCCGGTCCGCCCTCCGAACGGCCCGGTCGCCCAGGTCAGGCGCCAGCCCTCGGTAAGCTCCTCCAGCCCGGCGACGACCTCGGCGACGACCTCGTTCCCGTGGCGCGCGACGCGCAGGGACACCCGCTCGCGCCCGAGCTCGTCGTACAGGTGGGTGACCGACGAGTCGCCGTCGGCCAGGTCGAAGACCTCGAAGGTGGGCGCGAGGGCGTCGTCGTAGTCGGGTCGGTCCGCGCGACTGCCCACCGCGATCACCGAACCGGGACGCACGAGCAGAGGCAGGGAGTGGAAGTCGTGGTCGCTGACGCACCCATCCCGGGCCGTTGACGACCTGCCCGTCCAGCAGGCCCACCCAGCGGCCCCGGGGCACGTAGAACTCCACGTCGCCCTCGTCGTCGAACACGGGCGCGACGAGCAGGTTCGGCCCGAGCATGTACTGGCGATCCAGGTGTCCGCAGGTCCGGTCGTCGGGGAACTCGAGCAGCATCGCGTCGCATGACCGGGATCGCCGACCCGGTGCGCCTCCACGGCACAGCCCCACAGATAGGGCATCAGCCGGTTCTTCAGCTCGGCGAACTCCCGAGTGACCTCGACCGCTTCCTCGTCGAAGGCCCAGGGCACCCGGTAGGACTCCGACCCGTGCAGCCTGGAGTGGGAGGACAGCAGGCCGAAGGCGGTCCACCGCTTGAAGAGGGCGGCGCTGGGAGTGCCCTCGAACCCGCCGATGTCGTGGCTCCAGAAACCGAAGCCGCCCAGCCCGAGCGAGAGCCCCCCGCGCAGGGACTCGGCCATCGACTGGTAGCTCGACTCGCAGTCCCCGCCCCAGTGCACCGGGAACTGTTGGCCGCCGACCGTCGCCGACCGGGCGAACAGCACGGCCTCGCCCTCCCCGCGTGCCCGGACCACCTCGTCGAACACGGTCTTGTTGTACAAGAACGTGTAGTAGTTGTGCATCAGGGCCGGGTCGGAGCCGTCGTGCCACACCACGTCGACGGGGACACGCTCCCCGAAGTCGGTCTTGATGGCGTCGACCCCGGAGTCGAGGAGGGTTCGCACCTTGCCGGCGAACCACTCGCGGGCAGCCGGGTTGGTGAAGTCGACCATGGCCATGCCGGCGACCCACTGGTCCGATCTGCCAGATCGAACCGTCCGGCCGGCGCAGCAGGTAGCCGGCCTCCGGCCGCCTCCACGAACAGCGGCGACCGCTGCCCGAGATACGGGTTGATCCACACGCTGCGACGCAGCCCCTTGTCGCCGAGCCGTTGCAACATCCCCTCGGGGTCGGGGAAGGCGTCGCGGTCCCACTCGAAGTCACACCACTGGAGCGGCTTCATCCAGTAGCAGTCGAAGTGGACGACACTCAGCGGGATCTCGCGTTCCTGCATGCCGTCGACGAAGTGCGTGACCGTCTCCTCGTCGTAGTCGGTGAGGAACGAGGTCGACAGCCACAGGCCGAACGACCACCGCGGTGGCAGGGCCGGTCGGCCGGTGAGGGCGGCGTACTTCTCCACGATCTCGCGCGGGGTGGGGCCGTGGACGACGAGGTACTCCAGCTCGTCGCCCGGCACCGAGAACTGGACGGCCGAGACGACCTCCGAGCACACCTCGAACGAGACGCGACCGGGGCTGTTCACGAAAATGCCGAAGCCGGCGTCCGTGACGAAGAACGGCACCGTCTTGTACGCCTGCTCGCTGGCCGTCCCGCCGTCCTGGTTCCAGGTGTCGACCGACTGGCCGTTCTTCACGAAGGCACCGAAGCGCTCACCCAGGCCATAGACGTTGGTCCCCACCGGCAACGTGAGGCGCTGCATCATGTGCGACGTTCCCGGTGTGGTCGGGTCGTCGACCACCCGCATCGAGGCCAGGGCGGTCGGACCGGCGCTCGCCAGCTCTCGGTCCTGCGACCTGAAGGCGAGCCCCCAGGGCCCGCCGACGGTCGCCTCCGCAGTCAGGCCGCCGGTGCGCAGCGACACGTGGTGGTCGTCGCACTCCACTGTGACCGACGGGGTGATGGTGTCCACCCGAAAGGCCGGTGCCGGTGAGCCCGTCCGCACCCGTCGCGAGGCGCGGACCGAGACGACGTCGGTGGCCGGGGACGCCAGGTCCACGGTGATCGTCGGCGTGTTGAGGTGCGAGCCGCGATGCTCCACGGGCCGGGTCAGCGCAGCGATCGAGACGGTGGAGTCGGACGTCTCGACCGCGAAGGCCTGCTTGGCGTAGGCGGCCGAAACCCCCTGCCGCAGCAGCCAGTACCCGTCGTTGAACTTCATCGATGCTCCTGGTCTCGGGTCGAGCGCAGCCGTCCGGACATTATGTGGACGTGCACAACAATATGGTCACAACCCTTGACAGTGCGAGACCGCGCGCTTGTAGCCTTCGGCCATCGACAACGAGGTCGGCCTCCTTGGTCGCCTTTCCACCCGTCCTCAGATGGAGTTCACGAATGACGACCAAGAAAACGGCCACCGCCGTGTTCCTCGCGGCAGCCGGGATGCTCTCGCTCGCCGCCTGCGGCAGCGACGACTCCGGCAGCGGCAGCTCGGCGTCGGGCTCGTCCGCCGCGGCCGCGAAGCGCGCCTGCATCATGCTGCCCGACGCTGACTCGTCGAGCCGCTGGGAGAACGGGGACCGGCCGGCCCTCGAGTCGCAGTTCAAGGCAATCGGCTTCGAGACCGACATCCAGAACGCCCTCAACGACACCGGCAAGTACGCGACCCTCGCCGACCAGCAGCTCACCAAGGGCTGCAACGTGATGCTCCTGGTCGACCTGAACGGCGCCGGCGCCCAGGTGATGGACAAGGCGCACGCCCAGGGCATCCCGGTCATCGCATACGACCGCCCGATCAAGGGCGCCGACTACTATGTTTCCTTCGACAACTTCCACGTCGGTGAGCTCGAGGGCCAGATGATCGTCGACGGCCTCAAGGCCGAGGGCAAGGACGCCAAGACGGCCACGGTCATCTACATGGGTGGAGACCCGACCGACGGCAACGCCAAGCAGTTCCACGACGGCGCCGACAGCATCATGAAGGCCGCAGGCATCAAGCCCGCGGCGGAGCCGCCGGGCATCTGGGACGGCGCGAAGACCGGCGTGAACTTCGAGCAGGCCCTGACCTCCACCGGCGGCAAGGTCGACGCCGTCTGGGTCGCCAACGACGTCAACGCGGGTGCGGTCATCCAGGTGCTCGACAAGAACGGCCTCAAGGTCCCGGTCAGCGGCCAGGACGCCTCGCCCGTCGGCCTCCAGAACGTCCTGCTGGGCAAGCAGTTCGCCACCGTCTACAAGCCCTTCCAGCTCGAGGCTGCCGCGTCGGTCGACCTGGCCCAGAAGCTGGCCAACGGTGAGAAGCCCACGGCCGACAAGAAGACGGACGACGGTGTGCCGTTCCTCGCCATGACCCCGGTCGTGGTCACCAAGGAGAACATGCAGACCGTCTTCGACGACGGCAACGCGAAGGTCGCCGAGGTCTGCACCGGCGAGGTTGCGGCAGCCTGCACCGCGGCTGGCATCAAGTAATCACGCGTAGGTTCAATCCACCGACGTGACTGGTCGACCGTGGAGTGGCCGGAGGGTATTCCCCCGGGTCACTCCACGGTCGACACTTGTCACGTGAAAGACCTCGACACATCCCGGGCGACGGTCGTGGTGTCCCAGACACCCCAACCACCCATGGGGCGTGTGGCCAGCCGGACCTAGAGCCGCAGGAGTGGCGATGACTGCACTGATCGAACTCGAAGAAATCCGCAAGAGCTTCGGCCCCGTCGACGTCCTCAAGGGCGTGACCATGGCGGTTCACCCGGGCAAGGTGTCCGCACTCGTGGGGGACAACGGGGCCGGGAAGTCCACCCTGATCAAGGGGCTCTCCGGAGCGCAGCCCTATGACGAGGGGCAGATCAGGTTCGAGGGGAACCCGGTCACCATCCACACCCCACAGGACGCCTCGGGGCTCGGGATCGAGGTCGTCTACCAGGACCTCGCGCTCTGCGAGAACCTCGACATCGTCAACAACATGTTCCTCGGGCGCGAGCGGACCGCCCACGGCATGCTCGACCAGCCGGACATGGAAGGCGCGGCGGCCAGGACGCTGCAGGCCCTCTCGGTGCGCACCCTGAAGTCGGTGCGGCAGAAGGTCTCGTCCCTCTCCGGCGGTCAGCGCCAGACGGTGGCGATCGCCCGTGCGGTGCTGCAGGAGGCGAAGATCGTCATCCTCGACGAGCCCACCGCAGCCCTCGGTGTGGCGCAGACCGAGCAGGTGCTGTCCCTGGTCCGCCGGCTGGCGGACTCCGGGACCGCCGTGCTCATCATCAGCCACAACCTCGCCGACGTGTTCGAGGTGGCCGACTACATCAACGTGCTGTACCTCGGGACCATGGTGGCGCAGCTCGAGACGAAGAACACCACCTACGACGAGGTCGTCGGCTGGATCACCGGTAGCAAGATCAAGGACCCGGCAGTAGTGGAAGGCGTCTGACATGACCGACATCCGCACCGACCCCGACCCCGACGCCGCCGCTGCAGCCGTCGAGGCGATCGCGACCGGACACGAGGGGAGCCTCTCCGAGCAGTTCCAGAACTACTTCAGCCGGGTCCGTTCCGGCGAGATGGGCATGCTGCCGGCCCTCGCCGGCGTGCTCGTCCTGGGCGTGCTGTTCTCGTTCCTCAGCGAGTTCTTCCTGACGAACAAGAACATCGCGAACCTACTCACCCAGACGGCGTCGCTGATGATCCTCGCGATCGCCCTGACCTTCCTGCTGATCATGGCCGAGATCGACCTGTCCGCAGGCATCACCGGCGGCGTCGGCATGGCGATCTTCATCCGGCTGCTCAACGACCAGCACTGGAACTGGATCGTCGCGCTGGTCGTCGCCCTGTTGGCCGGAGTCCTGATCGGCTCGAGCATCGGCTTCTTCGTCGCCAGGATCGGGGTCCCCTCGTTCGTCGTGACCTTGGCCCTGTTCCTGGCCTTCCAAGGCCTGATGCTCGTCCTGCTCGGCGACGCGGGCTCGTACCGCATCGAGGAACCCGCCGTCTTGGCCATCATGAACAAGAGCATGCCCCTCTGGGCGGGGTGGCTGATGTTCGCGGTGGTCTGCGCCGTCTCGCTGGCCACCTCGTTCTACGACCGCGCTCGGCGGCAGAAGTACAAGATGCCGGTGCGACCCCTCAGCATGCTGTGGCTGCAGTTCGGGGCCGTGGTGGTGGGCGTCGGCTTCCTCGTGTTCTTCCTGAACCAGAATCGCTCCACCGGGGTGTTCGTGATCGAAGGGGTGCCGATCGTGGTGCCCCTCGCCTTGTCCATCCTCTGGGTCGGTCAGCTCGTGCTCGACCGCACCCGGTTCGGCCTGCACATCTACGCCGTGGGCGGCAACCCGGAGGGCGCCCGACGGGCCGGTATCAACGTCACCCGGGTGCGCATCTCGGCGTTCATCATCTGCTCGGTCCTGGCGGTCGTCGCGGGCCTGTTCACCATCAGTCAGGTGGGTGTCGTGCAGTCCTCGACCGGCCGCGACGTCGTGCTGTCCGGTGTGGGTGCTGCCGTGATCGGCGGTGTCAGCCTCTTCGGTGGCCGGGGCCGCCTCATGCAGGCCACCGTCGGTGCGTTCCTCATCTCGATGATCACCAACGGCCTGGGCCTGCTCGGCTACTCGGCCGGCATCACGTTCATGGTCACCGGCGGCGTGCTCATGCTCGCGGCCACCATCGACGCCCTGACTCGCAGGCGGTCCGGCTCGACGTCGCTGGCTCGCAACTGACGGCGGTGCCCGCGCTTCGAGTCACTCGACGTCATCAGTGATCCACAACCCGGTCATCCCCGGTTTCCACCCCGACCCGTCGGTGGTGCGAACCGGGGATGACTACTTCCTCGCCACGTCGACCATGGCGTGGGAGCCCGGGATCCGGCTCTTCCACTCGCGCGACCTGCAACGGTGGGAGCTCGTCGGGCACGCCCTGGCGCCGGGCACCCACGACCTGCGGGGCCTGGCGAGCAACGAAGGTGTCTGGGCGCCCGACCTCAGCCTCGACCCCGCCACCGGCACGTTCTACCTGACCTACTCGGTGATGCGCAGCACCGCGGCACGCTACTTCGACGTGGACAACTACGTGGTGACCGCACAAACCATCGAGGGGCCCTGGAGCCCTCCCGTGTACCTCAACAGTGTCGGCTTCGACCCGTCGCTCTTCCACGACGAGGACGGGAGGCACTGGCTGGTGGCGCTGGAGTGGGACCCGCGCACGGGCTATGAGCACCCGGGAGCCATCGTCCTGGACGAGTACGACCCGCAGCGAGGCTCTCTGGTCGGGGGGTCCCGTCGGATCTACCGGGGCGGCTCCGACCGTGGCTGCCTCGAGGCCCCTCACCTCTACCGGCACGACGACCTGTACTACCTGATGGCCGCCGAGGGTGGCACCGGGTACGCGCACGGAGTCACCTTGGCGCGGTCCGCCACGATCGAGGGGCCCTACGAAGCGGACCCGCTCAACCCGTTCCTGACCAGCAACCCCGCCAGCATCCCTGGCCGCGGCGACCCGGACCACCTCAAGCTCGAGTGGTTCAACCCGGACGTCGAGCTGCAGAAGGCCGGCCACGGCTCCCTGGTGAGCACCCCGGACGGCGAGTGGTACGTCGCGCACCTCTGCGCACGGCCCATCGGCCCTGACCATCGGTGCACGCTCGGCCGTGAGACAGCACTGCAACAGGTCCGCTGGTCCGACGACGGGTGGCTCCGTCTGAGCACCGGAGGCACCGTGGCCAGGCTGGAGACGCCGTCGCCGGTCGGCGCGAGGCCGAGCGCTTCGTCCTCGGACATCGTCCGGCGCACCGAGTTCGAGGGCCCCGAGCTCGACCTCTGGTTCTCGACGCTGCGACGGCCGGCGAGCGATGGCTGGCTGACAGTGGCGAGCGACGGGCCTGGCCTGCGACTGCGTGGCGGTGAGTCCGTGACGTCCCGCCACGACAGCTCGGTGGTGGCCACTCCGCTGCAGGGCTTCGTGGCGTCGGTCGAGACCCGCCTCGACGTGGCACCTCGTCACTTCTCACAGTCGGCGGGGCTGGTCGTCATCTACGACGAGCGCAACTTCCTCTACGCCCGGATCTACGCCAGCGAGAGCCTGGGCGCCCGGGTCGCAGCGCTCCTCTCGGTGGAGTCCGGCGTGAAGACCGAGCTCCTCGACACGCGGCAACCGCTGCCGGAGGGACCGATCGTGCTCGGTGGTGACCTCGAGGTCGGGGTCGTCCGCTTCTGGTGGGCCCCGGCCGACGAGCCGCACGACCGCAGGCCGTTGGGGCCGGCACTCGACACCACGTTCATGTCCGACGAGAGCGTCGACGGCTTCACCGGCACCATGGTCGGGCTCGCGTGCGTGGACGGGTACCGGCGGGACCTCGAGGCGACGTTCGACTACTTCGAGCTGCGTCATTCCGACCCGGCACCGAACACCTCATCGGCTGAACCAGCTTGAACGACAGGGGCTTGCGGGCCATGTGCGACAACGACACGAGGGGCCAGTGACCATCCGCTTCGGCGCCGCCTACTACGCCGAGTACCACCGGGACGATGTCGAGGCCGACCTCGACCTGATGGCCGACGCCGGGTTCACCGTCATCAGGGTCGGGGAGTCGGTGTGGTCGACGTGGGAGCCGGAGGAGGGCGTCTTCGACCTCGAGTGGCTGCATCCGGTCCTCGAGGGGGCTCACCAACGCGGCATCGGCGTCATCCTGGGCACGCCGACGTACGCGGTACCGATGTGGCTGACCCGGCTGTACCCGGAGATCGCTGGGGAGACGGCCAGCCGGCAGCGGGTCGGCTGGGGTGCCCGGCAGGAGGTCAACTTCGCGCACGCGGCCTACCGCTTCCATGCCGAGCGAGTGATCCGCAAGGTCATCGAACGCCACGGTGACCATCCGGCGGTCATCGGGTTCCAGGTCGACAACGAACCGGGACTACGACTGCTCTACAACACCGACGTCTTCCAGCGGTTCACCGAGTGGCTGCGTCGCCGCTACGGGACGGTCGAGCGCCTGAACCAGGAGTGGGGCCTCGTCTACTGGTCCCATCGCCTCTCGCGGTGGGACGACCTGTGGCAGCCGGAGGGCAACTTCCAGCCCCAGTACGACCTGGCCTGGCGTCGCTTCCAGGCCGAGATGGTCACGGAGTTCATCGGCTGGCAGGCCGACATCGTCCGCGACGTCACCGGTGGCCACCGGTTCGTCACCACCTGCATCTCCTACGAACAGCCCGGCGTCGACGACGTGGGCCTCAGCGCACGGCTGGACGTCGCAAGCGGCAACGCCTACTACGAGATGCAGGACTCCCTCAGCCACCCGTCCGACCGGCCCCGCTCCACCGGGCCGTTGGGGTGGGTCGTCCGAGGACCGTGGGCCGTGGCGAACCTCGCCGACCTGATGTACTCCTCGAAGCAGGCGCCGTTCCTGGTGACCGAGACCAACGCGGGCTCGATCGGGTACTCCTCGATGAACGACTCCCCGTACGACGGGCAGTGGCGCCAGATGGCCTGGCTGCTCGTGGCGCGCGGCGCCCGGATGGTCGAGTACTGGCACTGGCACACGCTCCCGTTCGGCGCCGAGACCTACTGGGGCGGCGTGCTGCCGCACAGCGGCATCCCCGGCCGCGCGTACCGCGAGATCGCCCGGATCGGCGCGGAGCTCCGCGAGGTCGGCGACGCCTTCGCAGACGCGACACCGGACTACGACATCGCGGTGCTCTACGACTCGGACAGCAAGTTCGCCCTCGCCACGCAGGGACCGGTGCGCGGCGACGGGCTCGGGCACGTCGACCCCGACTCCTACCGGCACATCGTGGCCGCCTTCTCCCGTGGCATCTTCGACGCCAAGCGGCAGCAGCGGCTGGTCCGCCGCGAGCAGCTCCACGACGTCGACCCTGACCGCTTCCCCGTCCTCGTCGTCCCCGCGCTGTACACCGCGACGGACGACGACCTCGACCACCTCGCTGCCTACGCCCGGGCGGGGGGCCACCTGGTCGTCGGACCACGCACCGGCTACGGCGACATCGAGGGCCGGGCCCGCTCCGAACCGGCGCCGGCACGCCTGTGCGCAGCCGCCGGAACCTGGTACGAGGAGACGGCGTCCCTGGCGGAGCCGGTCCCGGTCGAGGGGATGCTGACCGGTTCGGCGACCACCTTGGCCGAGGGCCTCGTCCTCGACGGCGCCGAGGCACTGGCCACCTACGCACACCCGCACCTGGGCCGCTGGGCAGCCGTCACCACCCGACCGGTCGGTGCCGGGCGGATCACCGTCGTCGGGACCGTCCCCGACCAGGGGCTCGCCAGTGCCATCGCCCGCTGGCTGGCCCCCTCGCCCGTCGGCGGCTGGACGACGGATGCCGCGGTGACCGTGGCAACCAGCGGCACCGCGACAGGCCGCCTCCACGTCGTCCACAACTGGGGCTGGGCGCCGGCCGCCGCGACGCCGGCCACCGCCGTCAGGGACCTGCTCACCGGCGAGAGCCACGGGCCGGGGGAGAGCATCCCGCTCGGGCCGTGGGACGCCAAGGTCTTCTCCAGCGACGCCTGACGACCCGCCCGGGCCACCTCGCATAGCATCGCGGGGTGGCCCCGACCGATCTCCCGCGCTGCTCCATCGCGTCGCTGGACCGAGGGGATCCACTGGCCGGCACCGCCCCCGTCGCGACTCGGTGGCTCCTGGTCGAGCACCTGGGCCCGTGGGCGAAGAAGCCGATGGACACCGAGCCGCTGCTCGGCCCGGTCGGCGTCGAGGTCGAGGCGACCGCCGCCTCGGTCGGCGGGAAGGTGCTGCTCGTGCGGCGCCCGGGCCGCCGCATCCCGGGCGCTGAGGAGCACCACTGGTTCGCCGTCGACACGGTGCGCCGCACCTGGGTCCGCGGCACGTGGCGCACCCCCACCGACCTGCTCGACGCGGCCCGCGCCCTGGGCGCCCGCCTCTCGGCCAGTGACGAGGACGCCGGGCCGATGGTGCTGGTGTGCACCCACGGCACGCGGGACACCTGCTGCGCCGTGCGCGGCCGTCCGATCGTCGCGTCGCTGGCCCGGGCGCTTCCCGAACAGGTGTGGGAGTGCACGCACCTGGGTGGGCACCGCTTCGCCGGAACGCTGCTGTCCCTGCCCGACGGAGCCTGCTTCGGCCGGCTCGACCCGGACACCGCGGTCGAGGTCGTCCACGCGCACCGACAGGGCCGCACCGACCCGGCGCACCTGCGCGGCACCACGCGCTGGGAGCCGGCGGTGCAGGCCGCCCTCGTCGCGGCCATCGGTGCCCACGGCCCGGCATCCGCCGACGACGCGGCGCCGGGAACCGTGGAGGTCGACGGGGACCGCACCACGGTCGAGGTGATCGGTCGTGGGTCGCTGCCCGAGCTGCTCGTCGTCGACGTCGTCACGCAGGCGCTGCCCGACGCGCCGCTCAGCTGCGGCGACCGGCCCAAGGCCCACGTCGCGCAGCGCGCCACCGTGCGCCCGTAGGTTCCGCCCCGGTCCACGCGGTGCCAGCATGGGGGGATGAGCGCGACGGAGCGGTACCGCGAGGCACGTGACCTGCTGATCTCGTTGCGGGGTCGCCACGAGGAGGCGCTCGAGCGGTTCGCCTGGCCCGACGTCGGCGAGCAGTTCAACTGGGGTGTCGACTGGTTCGACGCGATCGCCCGCGGCAACGACGAGCCCGCCCTGGTCGTCGTGGCCGAGGACGGCTCGAGCGAGGAGATCAGCTTCGACGCGATGGCCGCACGCGCGGACCGGGTCGGCCGCTGGCTGCTCGGCCTCGGGGTCGGGCGGGGTGACCCGGTGCTGCTCATGCTCGGCAACCAGGTCGAGCTGTGGGACGTCATGCTCGCGGTGACGAAGATCGGCGCCGTCATCGTGCCGACCGCCACCGCGGCCGGAACAGCCGACCTCGCCGACCGGGTGGCCCGCAGCGCGGCGCGGGCGGTCGTCACCACCCCCGACCAGACCGCGAAGTTCACCGACCTCGGCGCCGACCTCGTGCGGGTGAGCGTGGGCCCGGCCGACGGCTGGGCCGACCTGCACGACGCGTACGCCGTGGACGTCGAGCCGCTGCCCCACCCGGGCACCGCCCCCGGTGACCCGCTGTTGCTGTACTTCACGTCCGGGACGACGGCCCGACCCAAGCTCGTCGAGCACACCCAGGTGTCGTACCCGGTCGGGCACCTCTCGACCGCCTACTGGCTCGGCCTTCGGCCCGGTGACAAGCACCTGAACCTCTCCAGCCCCGGCTGGGCCAAGCACGCCTGGTCGTGCTTCTTCGCCCCGTGGATCTCGGAGGCGACGATCGTGGTGCTGTCCTACGCGCGCTTCGATGCCGGGCTGCTGCTGGACGTGCTGCGCGAGAACGAGGTCACCAGCTTCTGTGCCCCGCCGACGGTGTGGCGGATGCTGATCAACGCCGACCTGTCCGGTGGGCCGGGATCGCTGCGTGAGGTGGTCGGGGCCGGTGAGCCGCTGAATCCCGAGGTCATCGAGCAGGTGCGGCGCGCGTGGGGGCTCGACCTGCGCGACGGCTACGGCCAGACCGAGATGACCGCCGCGGTCGGCAACACCCCGGGGTCACCGGTCAAGCCCGGGTCGATGGGCCGCCCGCTGCCCGGGGTGCCGGTGGTGCTCGTCGACCCGCTGAGCGGCGTGCGCGTCGACGGTCCGGGGGAGGGCGAGCTCTGCCTCGACCTGGCCGCTCGCCCACTGCCGCTGATGACCGGTTACCAGGGCGATGCCGCGCGAAACGACGAGGCGATGACCGGCGGCTGGTACCACACCGGTGACGTGGCCAGCCGCGACGCCGACGGCTACATCACCTACGTCGGGCGCACCGACGACGTGTTCAAGGCCAGCGACTACAAGATCAGCCCGTTCGAGGTCGAGTCGGTGCTCATCGAGCACCCGGCGGTCGCCGAGGCGGCCGTCGTCCCTGCCCCGGATGCCGTGCGGCTGGCGGTGCCCAAGGCGTACGTCGTGCTCGCCCCGGGTCACGAGCCCACGGAGGAGACCGCACGCTCGATCCTGAAGTACGCCCGCGAGAACCTCCAGCCGTGGCAACGGGTGCGCCGCCTGGAGTTCTCGGAGCTGCCGAAGACGATCTCCGGCAAGATCCGGCGGGTCGAGCTGCGGGCTCGCGAGGAGCAGCTGGCCGACGCGGAGGGCGCCCCCGACGGCACCGAGTGGCGCGACGACATGTTCCCCGACCTCAAGTCCTGACCCCCTTCCGCGAAGTCAGGAGCACTTCGCCGAGTCAGGGTGTTACCGCATCCTGACTCCGCGAAGTGCTCCTGACTTCGCGAGACGACGTCAAGGGGATGCCGGTGCGCTCACCGCCGTCGTCGCCGCCTTGGGGACCGGGACGGTCGTCAGGGGAGAGTCGACCGAGCAGGTGCGGGCCGGGTCGGCCTCGCGCCCGTCGACCCGGCGGCCGTTGACGAGCGAGACGTCGTCGTACGCCGGCCGCCCCTCGATCACGTCACGGAACCGGTAGCGGGTGAGCGTGGCGAGCCGGCAGTCGGTGCCGAAGGTGAGCACGTCGAACGCCGAGGGCTGGCCGACGAGCTCCTCACCTCCGCTGTCGGCGAGGAAGTGGGTGAACGGCCCCCCTCCGGTGAAGGTGCCGGCCTGAACGCGGTTGCCCTCGAGGTCGGCCGAGTGCATGTGCCCGTTCGCGAGGACACCGCCGGCCAGGCCCTCGACGGCCCACGGCTCGTGCCCGACGACGAGGTCGGCGGCCGGCCGGCCGGCGTACGCCGCCGTGAAGGCCTCGCGGGCCGGTGCCTGCTTGGCGGGGGAGCCGGTGCCGGAGTCGCCGAACCAGCGCGGGTCGTTGAAGCCGGCGATCCGCACCCCGTGCACGGTGACCTCGGTGTAGTCGCCCGCGCCGTCCTCGAGCAGGGTCACGTTGGGAATGGTGGCGATCCGGTCGAGCAGCGCGGTGTCGGTCGCGCTGTTCGCGTCGTGGTTGCCGCGCACGAACAGGTACGGCACACCGACCGACCGGATGCCGTCGAACAGGCCGGTCGCCTCGGCCTCCTCGACCGTGCCGAAGTTGACCAGGTCGCCGGCGTCGACCACGACGTCGATGCCTTCCTCCTCGACGATCGTGCGCATCAGGTCGTACTGGTTGCCGGCGTGGATGTCGCTGACGAGCAGGACCCGCAACGAGGTGTCGGACTCCAGCGGCGCCGCCTGGTACTTCTGCTGCAGCGCCGTCGACAGGGCGATCAGGTTGCGCAGGTAGGGCGCCACCTGGGTCGCTCGGGCCTCGACGTCGCTGAGGATCCCCTGGTTGCGCTGGAGCGTGCCGAGCACCCCGGTCGAGGTGAACGTCTCCTGACGGGTGGGTTGGTACGTCGTGTAGAGCGTGAAGCCGGTGATGACCGTGGACGCCAGCCACCCGACGAGCCCGGCCACGACCAGCGCCATGGGCGGGCGGCGTCGACGGAGCACGGCGTACCCGGCGAGCACGGCGGCGACGACGGCGAGTGCACCGAGGGCGAAGCGGACCATGACGGCGACGGCGACGTCGCGGATCGCGGCGCTCAGCTCCTCGGGGCCGGGGCGCAGGCTGGCGAGGCTGACCCCGGGGCGGGAGAGCACCTCGGCGATGTTCGCCTTGACCTGCGGCACCGCCCGGATGCCGGGGGCGATCCCCTGGAACTCCAGGCGCAGGTCCCCGAATGCCGTGGTCGCGACGAGCTCGCCGTTGTGCAGGGGGTTCGGGTCGAGCGCCACGCTCGCCTGGTAGTGACGGGTCTGCGCGGTGGCGGGGGCGATCGCCGTGGCCGAGGTGCCCGCGAGCCCGCAGGCGACGACCAGCCCGACGACCGCGAGCCCGAGGCGCACCCGCCGGGAGCCGATCCGGTGCCCGGCCCACCACCACGTGCTGACCGCCGTGACGAGCGGCCACGCCACCGTGAGGAAGGCGACGGTGCGCTCGTGGACGCCGAACCCGGTGCCCCCGAGGCCGATCGCGAGCGATGCGACGGCCACGGCGAGCACAGCGGCCGCCGGCCGGGCCACCCGGCGCTCCAGGGCGACCGGGCCGTCGGGTCGCGCCGCGAACCAGGGCCACCCGGCGAGCAGCGCGAACGACAGTGTGGCCACGGCCGTGTGCGCCACCGACGAGCCCGTGCGCGACGGAAGGGGAAGCGCGGCGACGGCGAGGGTGGCGACCCCAGCGGCGGCCAGCAGGATCCGGCCGGGGCGGCGAGCGGGCACCAGGGCCCACGCGGTGACGACGTGCGCCACCCCGGTGATCAGGAGAGCGGTCGTCATGATCCACCGGTGCGGCGTTCCCGATGCCGCGAGGGCGCTGATCGACTCGGCCCGGGCGTCGAAACCGCCCGACTGCACCGCCGCGGCCCAGGTCCACCCACCGACGAGGGCGAGCACCGCCACCGTGGCGCTCAGAACTGCTGTTCGCGGCCGCCCGACACCGTCCGCCCCGGCCGCGCGAGAACCCTGAGTGGGCGCCGTCGGCGTGCTCGACGGCTCGCTCGTGGGCTCGGGCATGCGCACCACCCTAGGTCGGGTGGCTGCACCACCGGCCCGGTTTGTCGGTGGGATGGCGGCGGTGTTCTTCGGCGGTCATCTCCGCGACGAGAGGGCCGGGGCCCTGCGGTTCCGGGCGCCGACGGGCACGGGCACGAGGAGCAGCTGCGGCGGGGTGGGGCGGGCGTCCGCGACGTGGGGTCGTGCCCCGACGCCCGAGGCGCCCCGGCGGGTTCCCACCCACCACCCGAGCAGCGCCAGACCACCGACGGGCACCTCCATGCCGACGACGAGCCCGCGGTAGAGCAGCACTCCCGCGGCGGCCGCGGCGGGCTCAGCGCCGAGGGCACCGAGCACGGCCGCCATCCCCACCTCGACGACGCCCGTCGCCCCGGGGGTCACGACGACCATGGAGAGCACGCGCTCGACGACGAAGGCCGACGCGACGACGAGGGGGGCGACCGGGCCACCGACCACCCGCAGGCACGCCCAGAGCAGGACCGCCTGGAGCGCGGCGTACCCCAGCTTGCCGCCGAGCATCCGACCCCACCCGTTCCGGACGAGCTGCGCCGAGTCGGAGCGGAAGCGTGCGGCCCGCTCGCCGTAGCCCTCCGGCGCTTCGGGGATCACCCGGACTCGTGCTGCGGCCCGGTCGGCCCAGCGTCCCGCGCGCCGCAGCATCCGGTCGTCCCTGGCCACCAGGGCGCCCGCGAGCAGGGTGACCACGAGCAGCGCGGCCCCGACCGCTGCCGCGGTCCCGACCGTTCGTGGCGGTGCGGTCGAGCCGACGGCGAACCAGCACAGGACGATTCCCGGCAGCGCGAGCTTGACGACGGTGTCGGCGAGGTTCGTGACCACCGCCCACCGGCTGAACGCACCGGAGCTGAACCCCCACGTGCGGGCCATCCGCCAGTTGACGACGGTGCCTGCGGCCCCGCCGAGGGGCAGCAGGTTCGACACGAACGACCCGCTGAGGTTGAGCAGCAGCGCGCGTCGGTGGGACAGGCCCGGCATGGCCGCCGTCAGCGAGGGCGTGTGCACGCACAGGCCGGCGAGCCACAGCACGCCGAGCAGCGCCAGCTGCCAGGCTGACGGGCGGGACAGCGCCCCCGCGATGTCGTGCCACCGAGCGCCACTGGCGCGCGGGAGGACCAGGGCGACGAGGGCGACTGCGGCACCGCCGGCGACGGCGAACCTGGCCACGGCGCCGGTGTGGGTCCTCATCCATCCACCGTGGCGCAGTCCGATCCCGACCACATCAGGGGTCGTCCGGGGATCGACCCCCAGATACCGCTCCGGCAGTCAGGGTCGACCCTGAGAGCGCCCGGCCGGTCCGGTGCCCAACAGCCCACCCTCGGCACCAAGGGTGGCTCCGTCGCGCGCGTGGGTCGGCACGCGTACCCAAGGTGCCGGAGTAGTCGGTCGCGAACCGACCGACGGGTGCGGCCGCACGGCAGGATGCCGGGGGTGACGATCCTCGTGGGCACGTCAGGGTGGACCTACGACAGCTGGGCCGGGCCGTTCTATCCCGAGGGGGTGGCCCGACGGCGCTGGCTGGAGCATTACGCCGAACGACTTCCGACCGTCGAGCTCAACGCGAGCCACTACCGCTGGCCCCGCGACACCGCCTTCGCCGGCTGGCACGACCGGCTGCCGGCCGGGTTCGAGATGGCGGTGAAGGCACCGCGTGCACTGACCCATGCCAAACGCCTCTACGCACCCGAGCGATGGTCGGAGATCATCGAGCGGGGGATGCGTCTGCTCGGCGACCGCGCCGGCCCCCTCCTCCTCCAGCTGCCCCCGACCATGGAGCGGGACGACGCCCGGCTCGACCACGCCCTCGCCCACCTGCCCGCGGGCATCCGAACGGCCGTCGAGTTCCGGCACCCGTCCTGGCTCGACGAGACGGTGTTCGGCATCCTCGAGCGACACCACTCGGCCTACGTCGTGATGAGCGGCGCGAACCTGCCGTGCGTCCTGCGGGCCACGAGCGAGGCGGTCTACGTGCGCTGGCACGGGCCCAGTGGTGAGCACCTCTACGCGGGGTCCTACTCCGAGGACGACCTGTGCTGGTGGGCCGACCGGCTGCGCGAGTGGGAGGCGGCCGGCCACCGGGTGTACGGCTACTTCAACAACGACCAGTTCGGGTACGCCGTGGCCAACGCGATGCGGCTGGGCGACCTCCTCGGCCGCTGACCGGTGCGGGTCGGCGGCCGGGGGAACCTAGGCTGACCGGTATGCCGGTCACCTCCACCCCGTCGTCCAGCGCGCCCTCCGAGGCGCCCTTCGCCGAGCCGTTCGCGGGGGTGCTGCTCGACCTCGACGGCACGCTCATCGACTCCATCGCCGCCGTCGAGCGGTCCTGGATCCGGTGGTGCGGCGAGTACGGGGTCGACCCGGAGCGGCTCCTGGGATTCCACGGCATCCCGGCCGCCCGGGTCATCGAGACGCTGCTGCCCGAGGGCGACCGCGTCGCCGCGTTCGAACGGATCAGGGACCTCGAGGTGGCCGACGTCGCCGACATCGTCGTGCTGCCGGGCGCCGCAACCCTGCTCGCCACGCTCGCCGACGGCGGGGTGCCCACGGCCATCGTCACGTCCGGCACCCGTGACCTCGCCGAGGCCCGGATCGCGGCCACCGGGCTGACGCACCCGCCGGTGGTCGTCACGGCATCCGACGTCGAGCGCGGCAAGCCGTGGCCCGACCCGTGGCTGGAGGGTGCCCGCCGGCTCGGGGTGGACCCGGCCGAATGCCTCGTCGTCGAGGATGCCGTCGCCGGGCTTCGCGCGGGACGCGCCGCCGGATGCCGTGCCCTGGTCGCGGTACTCGGCACGACGCCGGCCGACGAGCTCGAGCCGGTCGCCGACCTCGTGGTGCCGGACCTGACGCACCTCACCACCTCCGTCGAGGGCGGTCGCCTGTCGGTGACCGGGGCATAGGGTCGCTCCATGGATGCCGACGTCGTCGTCGTGGGTGCCGGCCTGGCCGGGCTCGTCGCCACGTGCGAGCTCGCCGACGCCGGCCGGTCGGTGGTGCTGCTCGACCAGGAGAGCGAGGCCAACCTCGGCGGCCAGGCGTGGTGGAGCTTCGGCGGCCTGTTCCTCGTCGACAGCCCCGAGCAGCGCCGGATGGGCATCTCCGACTCCTTCGAGCTCGCCTGGCAGGACTGGGAGGGCACCGCGGGCTGGGACCGCCTCACCGCACCCGACGGCAGCCCCGGCCCCGACCACTGGGGCCACACGTGGGGTCGCGCCTACGTCGAGTGGGCCGCCGGCGAGAAGCGTTCCTGGCTGAAGGGGCTGGGCGTCTCGTTCTTCCCCGTCGTCGGCTGGGCCGAGCGCGGCGACGGCACGAGCGGTGGCCACGGAAACTCGGTGCCGCGCTTCCACATCCCGTGGGGCACCGGTACCGGCGTCGTCGCGCCGTTCGAGCGGAAGGTGCGTGAGCACATCGCGGCCGGTCGGGTGTTCTACCGGCCCCGCCACCGGGTCGACCAGCTCGTGCGCACCAACGGGGTGGTCACCGGAGTGCGGGGTGTGGTGCTCGCGCCCGACGACTCCCCGCGCGGGGTGCAGAGCAACCGCGACGTGGCCGGCGAGTTCGAGTACGGCGGCCAGGCGGTCATCGTCACCTCGGGCGGCATCGGCGGCAACCACGACCTGGTGCGGGCCAACTGGCCAGAGCGGCTCGGCACCCCGCCGGCCGACCTGCTCACGGGGGTGCCGGCCTACGTCGACGGCCGGATGCTCGCGATCACCGAGGCGGCCGGCGGCTCGATCGTCAACCGCGACCGGATGTGGCACTACGTCGAGGGCGTGCGCAACTGGAACCCCGTCTGGCCGGGGCACGCGATCCGCATCCTGCCCGGCCCGAGCGCGATGTGGTTCGACGCACGGGGCAACCGGCTGCCCGCTCCCTTCCTCCCCGGCTTCGACACCCTCGGCACGCTCGACCACTTGCGGCACACCGGTTTCGACCACTCCTGGTTCATCCTCAACCGGTCGCTCGCCGGCAAGGAGTTCGCCCTCTCGGGGTCCGAGCAGAACCTCGACATCACCGAGAAGCGCTATCGCGAGGTGCTCCGCCGGCCGCTCACGAAGGTCACCCCGTCGGTGCAGGCCTTCCTCGACCACGGCGAGGACTGGCTCACCGCCACCACCATCGGCGAGCTCGTGGCGAAGATGAACGCCCTGACGCCCGAGGCGCCGCTCGACCCGGTGAGGATCGAGCGCCAGGTCGTCGAGCGCGACCGGCAGGTCGAGAACCGCTACACCAAGGACGCCCAGGTCGCCGCGATCCGGGTGGCGCGGACCTACCGCGGCGACCGGTTGACCAAGCGCGCCTTCCCGCTGCACCGCATCCTCGACCCGAAGTACGGCCCGCTCGTCGCGGTGCGCCTGCGGGTGCTGTCGCGCAAGACGCTCGGGGGCCTGCACACCGACCTCTCGGGCCGGGTGCTCGGGCCGTCGGGCGACCCCGTTCCCGGCCTCTACGCCGCAGGTGAGGTCGCCGGGTTCGGCGGTGGTGGGGTGCACGGGTACCGCGCGCTCGAGGGAACGTTCGTCGGGGGCTGCCTCTTCTCGGGAAGGACCGCGGGCCGGGCCGCCGCGTCGGCCCTGTGAGCGCAGACTCCTTCCCGGTCGGACATGCGGATGCCGCGCGCAGCGCGGACGCCGCCGCGACGGCATCCGCGGTGGTGCCGCTACGGCGACACCGGGACTTTCGCCGCTACTGGGTGGCGCGCGAGGTGTCGATCGCCGGCACCCTGGTCACCGCGGTCGCGCTGCCCGTGCTGGTCTACCGGCTCAGTGGCAGCCCGTCGCTGACCGCGCTGATCACCGTGGTCGAGGGGGTGCCCTACCTGCTGTTCGGGCTGTTCTCGGGTGCGCTGTCCGACCGGCTCGACCGTCGCCGGGTGATGGTGGTGGCCGACGTCATCGCGGGGCTGACCATCGCCTCGGTGCCCGTGGCGTTCTGGCTCGGCTCGCTGACCGCGGTGCACGCGCTGGCCGCCGGCTTCCTCGCCCAGACCGCGTTCGTCTTCTTCGACGGTGCGGCGTTCGGCGCGCTGCCGGCCATCGTCGGCCGCGACCGGATCGGCCAGGCGAACTCGGCGCTCTGGGGGTTCGGGTCGCTGCTCGACCTCGGGGTGCCGATGCTCGCCGGCGTGCTGCTCGCCGTCGTCCACCCCGCGACGCTGCTCGGCATCGACGCCCTGAGCTTCCTGCTCTCGGCGGTCTGTGTCGCGTCGATCCGCAGCCGGCTCTCGCCGGAGCGGTCCGGGGTGCCGCCGCTGCGCCCGCGGGTGCTCCTCGCCGAGGTGGCCGTGGGGCTGCGGTTCCTCTGGAGGCACGCCGGCGTGCGCTCGCAGACGGTCGTCGGGTTCCTGCTGTCGCTGTCCGGGGCCGGGTTCATGTCGCTGTCCGTGCCGTATGCCGACCTCGTGCTCGGTGTCGGCACCAGCGGCTGGCGCTTCGGCCTGGTCTTCGCCGCCTGGGGCGTGGGCGGCATCCTCGTCGCCGTGCTGACGCCCCGGCTGCTGCGGGTGACCTCACCGAACCGGCTGTCGCTGTTGTGGCTCCCGGTGGCCGGTGTGGCGGGGGTCGTCGTGGCGACGACGACGACCTGGGCGGTGGCCGTCGCGGTGATGGTCGTCTGGGGCGTGTCGTACCAGGGGGTGGTGCTCAACTCGATGACCTACCGCCAGCAGGTCACCCCGGAGCCGCTGCTCGGGAGGGTCAACACCGCCGGTCGGATGCTGTCCTTCGGTGTCGGCTGGACCTGCGGAGCGCTGGGGGCGAGCGCGCTGGCCGGCCTGATCGGGTTGCAGCCGGCCCTGGTCGCCGTGGTGTCGGTCGGGTTGGCGGCGGGCGTGTTCGGGTGGCTGTCGCCGCTGCGCACCATCGACGCGCACGGCCCGGCGGTCGTGGCGTCGTAACGCCACGGCCCCGAACGAGCCGGGGCAGGAGCATCCTGAGCGGATGGCAGACAGCACGCAGCCCAGGAGCATGGCGGTCCCACTGACGGCGTTCGCCGCAGGAGCTGTCGTCGCGCTGCTCGTCGGGATCTTCGGCCGGGTGCACGACCCGACCCTCGCCGACACGACGACATTGGGCTTCCGCACGGTCATCGACATGAAGGTCGTGCTGTCCGTCGCGATCGGGGTGCTCGCCGTGCTCCAGGTCATCGGAGCGCTCTGGATGTACGGCAAGCTGGGCGTCACGGCACCCTCGTGGCTCGGTACCGCACACCGGATCTCCGGTGCGATCGCCGTCGTGCTCATCCTCTTCGTCAGCTACCACTGTGTCTGGACGCTGGGCCTGGCGTCCGGGACGTTCGCGGACGGAGAGCCCGTGTCGACGCGGACGGTCGTGCACGGCATCCTCGGCTGCGCCGTCATCGGTGCGCTGGTGGTCAAGGTGGTCGCGGTGCGGTCCAGGCGCGCTCCGGGGTGGTTCCTGCCCGTGGCCGGCGGCCTGCTCTTCGCGCTCCTCATCGCCGCGGTGATGACCTCGGCCGTCTGGTACATCGGCGCCAGGGGCTGGCCGGCCTGGGGTGGCTGAGCCGAGCCCCCGAGCAGAAGAGGCAGGCGGTGCGGCTCACCCGCGGTTGCGGCCCAGGCGCTCGTGGCTGGACACCCAGTCGCCCGCGAGCACGGCGCTGCTGAGCGAGATCTCGCCGGCCAGGACGACGGCGGCGCAGATCTCGGCCAGCTTGCGCACCTGGCCCGGGCCGAAGCAGCCGAGCATCTCCAGGCACTCACGCTGGGTGGCCAGCCCCGTGCCACCGCCCACGGTCGCCACGATGAGGGCGGGCAGCGTGATCGACCAGTAGTAGTCGCCGGAGTCCAGCAGCTGGGTGTAGACGATGGCGGCGTGCGACTCCGCGACGTTGGCGGCGTCCTGCCCGGTGGCGATGAACAGGGCGGCCAGACCGTTGGCCGCGTGCGCGCCGTTGTTGGCCGAGCCGGCCAGGAACGCCCCGGTCTGGCTCAGCTGCCGAGCCCAGAACAGCGCCTTCGGCTCGACACCCATGATCTCGCGCAGCAGGTGGGCTGGCAGCGTCGCCTCCGCGACGACCCGTTTGCCCCGGGTGCGCAGCGCGTTGATCTCCGAGTGCTTCTTGTCCGTGTCGATCCCGCCGGACAGCACGAACCGCGGTGTCGCGGGATGGTTCTCGACGATCCACTGGCAGGCGGCGAGGGTGGCTCGGCCCACCATGTTCTGCCCGGCCGCGTCGCCCGTCGAGAAGTCGAAGCGCAGGTACAGCAGTGGGCCGACGGCGTACTGCTCGATCTCCAAGAGGGCGCCGACGCGGGTGGTCGCCTCCGCGGCCAGGGCGATGGCCGGCTGGTGGTGCTCGACCCAGCGCCCGAACTCCCGAGCCGCGACCGCGTGGTCGAACACGAAGACCGGCGCCCGCTGCATCCGGTCGTCGACCACCGTCGCACGAACCCCGCCGGCAGCGGTCAGGAGGCGCATCCCGCGGTTGTAGCTGGCGACCAGGGTGCCCTCGGTGGTGGCCATGGGGACGTAGAAGTCGCCCCGAGCGTGCTCGCCGTTGATCCGCAGCGGCCCCGCGATCCCGATCGGCACCTGCGCGATGCCGGCGAAGTTCTCGATGTTGCCCGCCAGGGTGGCCGGCTCGACCGAGTAGGCGCCGACGTGCGTCAGCGCCACGCCGGTGACCTCGCGGACGAACTGCCGCCGACCTGCCGCGGACTCCTCGGTGTAGTCGTCGGACCTGTTCCGCGGCACGGCCGGTGCGCCCGTGGGCGGCCCGGTCGACGGCGGCCCGCCGTCGTCGGTCACCGCAGCAGCTTCTTGAGGATCTTGCCGGTCGGGCCGTGCTCCATCTCGTCCCGGAACTCCACCAGCCGAGGGGTCTTGTAGACGGCCATCCGCTCCTTGACGAAGTCGATGACCTCCGCCTCGGTGAGCTGGACCCCCGGCATCGGCGTCACGAAGGCCTTGACCTCCTCGCCCATCCGGGGGTCGGGCACGCCGATCACGGCGGCCTCGGCGATGCCGGGGTGGGTGTAGAGGACTTCCTC
The DNA here is from genome assembly GCA_963695175.1 of uncultured Actinomycetota bacterium. Lineage (GTDB taxonomy): Bacteria > Actinomycetota > Actinomycetes > Actinomycetales > Dermatophilaceae > Fodinibacter. The sequence continues at coordinate 110,861 of CAVOGG010000004.1, read as the reverse complement.
GATCTCGCGCGGGTAGACGTTGTAGCCGCCACGGATGATCAGGTCCTTCATCCGGTCGACGATGAACACGAAGCCGTCGGTGTCGATGTAGCCGAGGTCCCCGGTGCGGAACCAGCCTCGGGTGAAGGTGTCAGCGGTCGCCTGCGGGTTGTCGTAGTAGCCCCGCATCACGTTCACGCCGCGCACCACGATCTCGCCGACGTGGTCGGGCCCGGCCGGAAGGGGCTGGTCGTCGCCGTCCCAGATCTCCACGTCCACCCCCCAGATGGGCTTGCCGACGCTGTAGATCCTGCGCTCCTCGACACTGATGTTGAACGTCGTCGTCGACGCCGTCTCGGTGAGGCCGTAGCCCTCCAGGATGACGACGCCGAACCGCTTCTCGAACGCGTCGAGCACCTCGGCCGGGAGGGAGGCCCCGCCGGAGATGCCCACGCGCAGCGACGCGATGTCGTCCGGGTTCACGTCCGGGTGGTGCAGCAGCGCCAGGAACATCGTGGGGACGCCCACGAACAACGTGGCCCGGTCTCGGGCGATGACCTCGATCACCTTGCCCGCATCGAAGCGCGGGACGAGCGAGAGCGTCGCGCCGAACCTGATGGCCACGTTGAGCTGGCTGGACAGGCCGAACACGTGGAACAGCGGCAGCAGCACGAGGCTGACGTCATCGGCGCGCATGCCGAAGACCCGCCCCGGGGTGTCGCAGTTCATCAGCAGCTGGAAGTGCGTGAGCTCGGCTCCCTTGGGCGTGCCCGTGGTGCCCGACGTGTAGATGATCACTGCGGTGTCGCCCGGGTCGGTCTGCTCGAGCGGCGCCGGCGAGCCCGGGTCTGCGGCCAGCAGCGTCTCGTACCGCACGCCGACCGTCGCCTCGGGCACGCCGGGCGTGTTGACCACGTAGAGGTGCTCGACCTCGGCGGACTCGGTCGCCGCGGCAGCCTCCGACGCCGTGCCGGCCCAGGTGATGAGCGCGCTGGCGTGGGAGTTGCGGAGCTGGAAGCTCACCTCCGGGGCCTTGAGCAACACGTTCATCGGCACGGCGACGCAGCCGGCCTTGAGGATCCCGAAGTAGGAGATGACGAACTGGGGGATGTTGGGCAGCTGGAGCCCGATCCGGGTTCCGCGCGCGAAGCCCTCCGCCTGCAGTCCACGGGCGAAGTGGTCGGTCAGCGCGTCGAGCTCGGCGTACGTGATCCGCCCCCCATCGAAGATCAGGGCCGGCTTGTCGGGGTAGGCCTTGGCCGACTCTCGCAAGATGCCGGCAACGTTCAGACTCATCGGTTCTCCTTCGGTGGATGGTCGAGCTCTGGCATCGTGCGGACCTGCACGGGGCGGCTGTGGTGGCTGCCGAGTCCGACGTCGTCTCGCGGCGTCGGCCACGAACCGCGGGTCTCGCTTCCGGTGAGCTCAGCCACGGCGCGCACCGCGATACGCCGGCACGCTCGGCGACGCGCTCGCCGGTCGGCCGGAGGTCTCCCTCGCCGATGCGTCGGACGGGGCCGCGACGGTGGCTGCGCAGGTGCGCTGCGTCCGCGCCGCGCGCCCGTCGACAGGACGCACCTCAGCACTTTCGCTCAGGTCGCCACCGCCCGTCCGACTACCGACCAACACGACCGCGCGCATCCCACCGGCGGTGTGCCCTGGAGGAATCTTCACTCGAAGACTAGTAACTGCGATTCACCGGAATCAACCCCACGGCGAGGTGATCGACCCCTGGTGCCCCCGAACGTCATGGCGACGGTTCACCCTTCTGGGCTATGGCGGTTCGCCCGGGGATGGAGGATTGTTCGAAGCCCCGAGGAAAGAGGCTGACGTGCCCGAGTTCATGGATGTGCACACGACGATGAAGGGGGTCACTCCCGAGGCCCTCCTGGAAGCCCACAACGCCGACCTGGCGATCCAGGGCGACGAGGGCGTGAACTTCAAGCACGCCTGGGCCGATCCTGAGTCGGGCATGGTCTTCTGCCTCTCCGAGGCACCCAGCGCCGAAGCGGTGCAGAAGATCCACGAGCGCGCCGGCCATCCCGCCGACAGCATCTACCCGGTGCCGGTGAAGGCCTGACCTGTTCGACCGGATGACGACCCAGGACCTGCTCGAGCGCTTGGGACGCCTGTCGACGACCAGCCTCGTCGACGCCGCGCCCACGCTGCGCGTCCTTCCCACTCGGCTGCGTCCCGTCGTGCCTGGTCGGCACCTCGTGGGCCGCGTCGTCACGGCCCGCGCCAACCGGGACCTGATGTCCGTCATCCACGCACTGCGGGAGTCCGGGCGCGGGGATGTTCTCGTGGTCGACGCCGGCGGCGACGACCGAGCCGTCGCGGGCGAGCTGTTCGGCACCGAGGCCCTGCGTCGGGGCCTGGCCGGGCTCGTCATCCTCGGTCGGTCCCGTGACACGGCCACGCTCGCCGGGCTGTCGCTCCCGGTCTGGTCGACGGGGGCGGCCCCGAACGCGTACGCGGCGAAGTCCCTCCCCGTGACCGGGGTGGCGCTGTCGCTCGATGGTGTGCCGGTGGAGCCGGGCGAGCTCATCGTCGGGGACGACGACGGGCTCGTGGTGGGCTCGCAGAGCGAGCTCGACGCAGCCGTCGACGCCGCGGAAGCGATCGAGGCCAGGGAGAAGGGGCTCCAGGCGCGGATGCTCGAGGGTGCCTCACTGTTCGACGTCATGAACTACGACGAGCACCTCGCAGCCCTGCGCGACGGGCGTGCCGGGGGACTGGCCTTCGAGTGACACCCAGTCCTTCGACCGCTGGAGATCCGAGATGACCACGTTCGCCCGTCGCGCCGAGCGCGTGCAGCCCTCTGCGATCCGTGAGTTCCTGGCTCTCGCGGGCGACCCCCGGATCACGTCCTTCGCCGGGGGCTACCCGGACCCCACGCTGTTCCCGATGGGCGAGCTGCACGAGATCTACGACGACCTGCTCTCCGCGGCGAACGCGTCGGCGCTGCAGTACACGGCCTCGGACGGGCTGCCCGCGCTTCGTGCCCTCGTCGCCGGCCGGCTCACCACCGACGGGATGCCGTGCACCGCCGACGACGTGCTGATCACCCAGGGCGGGCAGCAGGGCCTGGACCTCACGGCCAAGCTGTTCATCGACCCCGGCGACGTCATCGTCACCGAGCGGCCGACCTTCCTCGGAGCGCTCATCGCCTTCAACCCGTGCGAGCCGGACTACCGCTCGGTGCCCATGGACGAGGAGGGAATGGACACCGACGCCCTCGAGGAGGTCCTGCGCCGCACCGAGCGGGTCAAGCTCGTCTACACCGTTCCCGACTACCAGAACCCGACGGGTCGCACGATGAGCCTCGCCCGCCGCCGGCGACTCGTGCAGCTCGCCGAGGAGTACGACGTCGTGATCCTCGAGGACACGCCCTACCGCGAGCTGCGGTACGAGGGCGAGCGGCTGCCGACGATCAAGAGCCTCGACACCGGCGGCCGGGTGATCCACCTGGGGAGCTTCTCGAAGATCCTCGCGCCCGGGCTCCGGCTCGGCTGGATGCTCTCGACACCCGAGGTCCGCGAGAAGCTCTCCCTCCTCAAGCTCGCCGCCGACACCCAGAACGGCACGCTCAACATGCGCGCGGCCGCGGCCTACCTGAGCAGGTACGACATCGATCGGCACATCGCCGAGATGCTCCCCACCTACCGGCACCAGCGAGACCTCATGCTCGCGACCATGGAGGAGCACTTCCCGGCCGGCATCACCTGGACCAGGGCGAAGGGCGGCCTGTTCACCTGGGTGACGTTCCCGGAGCGGCTCGACCTCGCGGCGTTCCAACGCGACGTCCTCATCCCCCGCGCGGGGGTCATCGTCGTGCCCGGCACGCCCTTCTTCGCCGACCGCCCCGAGGCCAACCACGCCCGGATGAGCTTCTCCGGGGTGCCTGATGCACGCCTCGTCGCCGGTGTGCGGTCCATGGGCGAGCTGCTGGCGGAGACCCTCGCCTGAGGAGTGGGCCCCCGCGTCCCCGAGTCAGGCGAGGGCCGCGCCGAGGAGACGGAGGGTCTCCTCACGGGCCGGGGAGCGGTCGGTCGGCGTGCCACGAAGGGCACCGGCCACCGGGTGCACCATCACCTCGTCGACCCCGAAGGTGCTCGCGAGCTCGCGCAGCTGCGCGGCCGCCGACTCGGGTGTGCCGACCACCCAGCGGTCGAGCATCTGCCGGGCCAGGTCGCCGCGGGCGAGGTCGAGGTCTCTCTCCTCGACGTCCTCGACGAGCGGCTGTGCGTGCAGCGGCTGGCCGGTGCGCAGCGCGACCATCGACCGCAGGTTCGGCAGTGCGAGGCGGTCGGCCTCCTGCTGCGTGGGTGCCACGACGGCGTTGACGGTCAGGAAGGTTCGCGGCTCGGGGTGGTCGGCCGACGGCTGGAACTCGTTGCGGTAGAGCGCGAGCGCCTCGGCCGTCCCCCGGCCGGAGAAGTGGTGCGCGAAGACGTACGGCAGCCCCTTCGCGGCGGCGAGCCGGGCCGAGTAGTCCGACGATCCCAACAGCCAGACACCCGGCACCGACGTCGCGTGCGGCGTCGCCCGGAGCACGTGGGTCCCACTGGCCAGGCGAAGCCCGACGCCGTCGGGCGAGAGCATCGCCGTGATGTTGTCGACGTACTCGGGAAAGCGTGCGACGGCGTCGTCCTCCACGCCGCCACCGCCGTGTCGCAGCGCCCACGCGGTGACCGGGTCGGTGCCGGGCGCCCGTCCGATTCCGAGGTCGATCCGCCCGGGGTGGGCCGCCTCGAGCAGCGCGAACTGCTCGGCGACGACGAGCGGGGCGTGGTTGGGCAGCATCACGCCACCGGAGCCGACCCGGATGCGCTCGGTGGCCGCCGCCACCATCGCGACGAGCACCGGTGGGTTGGTCGCCGCGACCGCCGGCATGTTGTGGTGTTCCGCGAGCCAGTACCGCCGGAAGCCGAGCTCGTCGGCCACGCGGGCGAGCCGGCGAGTGGCAGCAAGGGCGTTCGCGGTGCTCTGGTCGCTTCGGACCGGCACGAGATCAAGGACGGACAGGGCGGGGGAAGGGTCGCTCACCCCGCATGCAGCAGTGTCGCCTGCGGTGCTATTCCGAGGGGCCCGGAGCTAGAGCTTGGTCATCTTCCGGAACGGCGTCGTGATCCGGACCGTCTTGCTGCTGAAGTCCACCGTCGCCCCCGTTCCGTCGACGCCGACGACTCGACCCAACCCGTACGAGTCGTGCGAGACGCGGTCGTCGAGCACGTACTGCTCGATCACCGGCTCGGGGTGGGGCTGGAAGGGGCTGCTGGCCAGCCGGGGGCGCGCGTGTGCAGATGAAGTTGCCATTACCACTAGTATGCGCCCCGAACGCCCGCACAGAGACATTTGCCGGCAACGGCCCGCCCGGGGTGCGGCGGCCGGTCAGCGGGGGACCGGTCCGGACGAGTCGCGCTCGACGATCCGGGTGGGGAGACGGACGTGAGACGGCGTCGGCTCCCGTCCTGCGAGCAGCTCGACGAGCATCCGCAGGGCGGTCGCCCCGATGTCGTGCAGCGGCTGGGCGATCGTCGTCAGGCTCGGGCGGCAGAGCACGGACTCGGGGACGTTGTCGAAACCGACGACGGAGAGGTCCTCCGGCACCCGCAGCCCGAGCTCCCGGGCGACCTCGATGGTGCGGATCGCGGAGATGTCGTTGGCGGCGAACACGGCCGTGGGTCGGTCCGGTCGTGAGAGCAGCTCGAGGGCGGGAGCCGTCGCGGTCTCGGGCCGGTAGCCACCCACCCGGACCAGCTGTGCCTCGACCGGGACGCCGGCGTGCGCCATCGCCGCCCGGAACCCGTGCTCTCGCAGCCGCGCGGACTCCAGGTCCTCGCGACCGCCGAGCAGGGCGATCCGCCGGTGCCCCAGGGCCAACAGGTGCTCGGTGGCCGCGATCGCCCCGGCGACGTTGTCGGCATCGACGGTCGGGATGCCGGCGGGCCCGGTGTGCGGGTCGATGGCGACGACCGGGATCTCGGCCGGCGCCGAGACCACGGTGGGTGTCACGAGGATGGCACCGTCGATGAGCGTGCCCCCGAGGCGGCTGAGCGAGCGGCGCTCCCAGCCGACCGATCTGCCGTGGTGTCCGCCCGAGTAGGCGAGCAGCTCGTAGCCGGTCTCGTCGATGGCGCTGGAGACGCCCTTGAGCAGCTCGGTGCTGAACGGCTCGAACTCGGCGACGAGCACCCCGATCACGTTGGTCCGGTGGCTGCGCAGGCTGCTGGCCCCCAGGCTGGCCTCGTAGCCCAGTGCGTCGATGACCTCGGTGACTTTCTCGATGGTGGTCTGGGCGACGCCGTAGCGGCGGTTGACGACCTTGGACACCGTGGCGACGGAGACGCCGGCAACCCGCGCGACGTCCTCCATCCGGACCCGTCCCCCAGTCGTCACGGGGCCGAGACTACCGGGAGGGGCAGGTGCAGCCCGCACGGTCCGAGAACGATGTCGAGAACGATCTACATCCACGCCGACGGCTCAGCCTGCCGGTCGTGTTGGCTGTTGAGTCATCGTTCCACCAGGGATGCCGTCCCGCTCGACCGGGCAGGCTCGCTCACCTCGGTCATGACCCACCGCTCGTCCTGCAGCGTGACCGCGTGCACTCCTCCGGTCAGGCTGACGGCGACCTCGGTCGCGTGGTCGGCGACGGAGGAGCCGACCCATACGCTCAGCTCACCCGGCTCCACCACTCGGCGGCCGGCGCGGTCGGTGAAGGCCAGGCGCGCGGGGGGCACGGTGAAGGTGACGTCGGCGCAGGCGCCCGCCTCGAGGTGGACGCGGTGGAATCCGAGCAGCTGGGCCACCGGTCGCGTCACGGACCCGATCACGTCGCGGCCGTACAGCTGCACGACGTCGTCGCCCGCGCGGGCGCCGGTGTTGGTCACTCGCACCCGGGCGACGACGGGCTCGCAGGTCGCGCCGGCACGCACCTCGAGCGCCTGGTGTCGGAACGAGGTGTAGGACAGCCCGTGGCCGAACGGGAGGGCCGGGGTCGACGCGACCGAGGTGACGTCGCCATCCCCGCCGAGGACCGGGTGGAGGTAGGTGAAGGGCTGGGCACCGGCCGACCGCGGCAGGCTGACCGGCAGACGCCCCGAGGGGTTGACGCGGCCCGAGATCACTCCCGCGATCGCGGTGCCTCCCTCCTCACCCGGGAAGAAGGCCTGCAGCACGGCGGCGCACCGCTCGAGGGCCCAGCCGACGGCGTAGGGCCGACCGGTGAGCAGGACCAGGACGACCGGCGTGCCCGAGTCGAGCACCGCCTCGACGAGCCGGCGCTGGACGCCGGGCAGCTCGAGGTCGTCTCGGTCGCACCCTTCTCCCACGGTGCCGCGGCCGAAGAGGCCGGAGTGGTCCCCGACGACGACGACGGCGACATCGGAGCGGGCGGCGGCCGCGACGGCATCCGCGATGCCCGAGGTGTCGTCGTCATCGACCGCGCAGCCGCGCTCGTAGGCGATGTCGGCGTCCGGCAGCTCCGCCGACAGGGCGGCGCGCACCGTAGGCACGACGATCCCCGCGGGCGTCCCGGGGTGCTGCGGGATGACGTGGTTGACGAAGGAGTAGCAGCCGAAGAGTGCCTCCATGCGATCCGCGTTGGGGCCGACGACGGCCACCCGCGAGGGCCGGGCCAGCGGCAGGATGCCGTCGTTCCCGAGCAGGACCACGGACTCCTCAGCCAGCCGAGCGGCCACCCGGCGGTGCTCGGGCCCGTCGAGGTCGACCGTCGCCGGCGGCTCGTCCTCGAAGGTTGCGTCGAGCAGCCCGAGCTCCTCCTTCTGGGACAACGCTCGCAGCACCGCCCGGTCGACCAGGGCCTCGTCGACGACGCCGGCGCGCACCGCGGCTGCGAGCGGCCCGAGGTAGGCGTCACCCGTGGGCAGCTCGATGTCCACTCCCGCAGCGAGAGCGAGCCCGGCCGCCTCGCCGAGGTCCCCGGCGACGCGGTGGAGCAGGTGGAGGAACGCGATGCCGAAGTAGTCGGCGACGAGCGTGCCGTCGAAGCCCCACCGGTCCCGCAGGAGCCCGGTGAGCAGGTCGGGGTCGGCGGCCACGGGGACACCGTCGATCTCGCAGTAGGAGTGCATGACCGATCGTGCCCCGCCGTCGAGGACTGCCATCTCGAACGGGACGAGGAGGACGTCGGCGAGCTCGCGGGGGCCCGCGTGCACCGGGGCGAAGTTGCGTCCCGCCTGCGAGGCCGAGTAGCCGACGAAGTGCTTGAGCGTGGCGTGGACGCCGGCTGACTGGAGCCCGCGCACGTAGGACGTGCCCACGGTGCCGACGACGTACGGGTCCTCGGAGATGCACTCCTCGACCCTTCCCCACCGCGGGTCGCGGACGACGTCGAGGACCGGCGCCAGGCCCTGGTGGATGCCGAGGGTGCGCATCGACGCTCCGATGAGCGCACCCATCTCCTCGACGAGAGCGGGGTCGAAGGCCGCTCCCCACGCGAGGGGGGTCGGGAAGGTGGCGGCGGTCCAGGCGCCCAGGCCGGTGAGGCACTCCTCGTGCACCAGGGCGGGGATGCCGAGCCGGGTCCCCGCGACCAGGGCCCGCTGCCACTCCCACAGCCACCGGGCCCGTTCCACCGGATCGACCGGCCGGGTCCCGTACGGACGGGTCAGGTGGCCCAGCCCGTGGCGGGCGGCGTGGTCGAGCCCGCCCGACTCGGTGAAGTCGCCCTGGAGCGGGGCGACGGCCTCGCCGTCACCCTTGTCCCAGAAGCCCACGATCTGGGCGAGCTTCTCCTCCAGCACCATCGCGCCGAGCAGGTCGACCACGCGGTCCGACGCGGCAGGGCGGGCCGGAACAGACGTGGACTGGGGGTGGGTCATGGTCACGATCGGGTCCTCGATGAGGTCGGTGGGGGAGGGCGTGGCGACCTGGCGCGCGGGTGTGGTCATCCCTTCACCGCACCCTGGAGGCCGTTGACGATCCGTCGCTGCATGGCGAGGAAGAAGACCAGCGCCGGGATCATCGCCAGGGTCGTGAACGCGAAGACCCCGGCCGTGTCGGAGGAGTACTGCGACGAGAAGTCCGCCACTCCCAGCGGGAGCGTCTTCATGTCCCCCTGGAGCAGGAGCAGCGGCAGGAGGTAGGCGTTCCACGAGGCAACGAAGGCCAGGATGCCGACCGTCACCACGGCCGGGCCGGAGAGCGGGACGATGATCCGCCAGAAGATCTGGATGCGCGACGCTCCGTCGATGACGGCGGCCTCCTCCAGCTCGTTCGGGATGGCCATCAGGAACGGGCGCAGGATGATGATGGTCACGGGCAGCGCGAACGCGGCCTGGGGCAGCGCCACTCCCCACCAGGTGTTCCCGAGGTGCAGCTGCCTGGTGATGATGACGAACAACGGGATGATCGCGACGGTCGCCGGGAACAGCAGCCCGAGCACGAACACCAGGTACAGGGGCTCGCGCCAGCGGAACCGGTACCGCGCCAGCGGGTAGGCGGCCATCAGGCCGAAGACGACGGTGACCACCGTGGTGATGACCGCGATGACCGTCGAGTTCAACGCGTACCGCCAGAAGCTGGGGTTGGTGAGGACTCGCTGGTAGTTGTCCAGGACCCAGGGGTTCGGGAGGCCGGCCGGCGACTCCGCGAGCTGGGCGTTGGTGCGGAAGCCGCCGAGCACGGCATACAGGACCGGCCCGAGCGTTGCCGCGACGACGATGAGCGCGACGAACCAGACGAGGGGCGAGCCGCCGTGGCCCGGGCCGGAGGCACGCGGGCGGCGCAGCGGCCGGCCATTGCCGGGCCCGACGGCGGATGGCAGCGGGACGCCGTTCCCCTGCTCCGCGACCGGGGCGCTCACCGGACCCTCCTCGCGCCGGCGTCCGCCTCGGTGACGTCGCGGCGCAGGACGAAGAACTGGTAGATCAGGGCCATCACGAGCGCGACGGCGAAGAGGATGACCGACGCCGCCGTGGCGATCCCGTAGTTGTAGCGCTTGGTGCCCTCGGTGATGAGGAAGGTGGCCATCGTCGTCGTCGCGTTGGCGGGGCCGCCACCGGTGAGGATCCAGACCATGTCGAAGAGCTGGATGGCGCCGATCATCGACAGGAAGCCCCACGTGCGTAGCGTCGGGCCGAGCAGCGGCACGGTGATGCGGCGCTGGGTCTGCCACCACGAGGCGCCGTCGATCTGGGCGGCCTCCATCAGCTCGTCCGGGACGCCCTGGAGCCCGGCGAGGAAGAGCAGGACGGCCAGCCCGAGGTACTTCCAGGTGAGGACGACGAACACCGTGTAGAGGGCGACGTCCGGGGTCCCCAGCCAGCCCTGCTCGGGGCCGGAGATGCCGACCGCGCCGAGCAGGGTGTCGACGACGCCGTACTCCGGCTGGAGCAGCTGGAACCAGACGACGCCGGCGATCACCTCGGACAGGACGTACGGGACGAAGATGATGGTGCGCAGCACGCCCTGGCCGAGCATCCTGCGGTTGAGCAGGAGCGCGATCCCCAGGCCGACCGGGAGCTGCACGAGGATCGACAGCACGACGATCACCATGTTGTGCGTGAACGCGCCGATGAAGACGTCGTTGGTCAGCACGGACACGTAGTTCTGCAGGCCGACGAAGTCGACGAGCGGGCCGAACCCCTTCCAGCGGTACAGCGAGAACTGCAGCGCGCGAACGATCGGCCAGACCACGAACACGACGAAGAGCGTCAGCGCCGGCCCGACGAAGAAGAGCACCTCCAGGGCCATCCGCAGCGAGGCCCGGCGCCCCCCGGGCCGGCGCCTCCGGGGCGCCGGCCGTGCGGGTGCACGACCGGCGCCGCCGAAGGCGCCGGGGGTTGCCTCGCGGGAGTCCGCGGTGCGGGTCACTGAGGTCACTTCTCTGCGTCCGCCGCCTGCTGCGTCTTGTCGACGATGTCCTGCGGAGTCGCCTTGCCGGCGAACATCAGGGCGATCTCGTCGTTCATCGCGCCGCCGACCGACTGCCCGAAGGCGGTGTCGAAGTACAGCTGGACGTACGGAGCCTCGTCACGGACCTTCAGGAGGCCACCGAGGGCCGGGTCCTTGACCGAGCCGGTCGCTGCCGGGTTGGTCGGGAGCCCCATGTCGCGCTCGGCGAAGCCCTTCTGGACCTCGTCGGACAGGAGGTACTTGACGAAGTCGACGGCGGCATCCGGCGCGTCCTTCGACACGCCCCAGGCGTCACCACCGCCGAGGGCGGCGCTCTGGTCGCCCTGACCGCCGGCGACCGACGGGAACGGGAACCACCCGGTGTTCTCGCCCAGGCCCTTCTTGTCCTCGGTGAGGCCCTGCATGACGCCGGGCTCCCAGTGGCCCTGCATCTCCATGGCGACCTTGCCGGTGGCGAGCAGCCCGGAGGCGCTCCCCGGTCCGGTCTGGGCCGGGGTGGACAGGAAGCCCTTGTTGAACGGCTTGGTCGCGATGACCTTCTGCAGGTCCTCACCGGCCTTGATGAAGCACTGGTTGGAGAAGTCCAGGCTCTTCACCGCGTCCTTGAGCACCTGCTCGGGGCACTCGCGCAGGGCGAGGTAGTACCAGTAGTGGGCTGCCGGCCACTTGTCGCCCGCGCCCACGGAGAGCGGCTCCATGCCCGCGGCCTTCAGCTTGGCGACGGTGGCGGCCAGCTCGTCCACCGAGGTGGGCGGGTTGGTGATGCCGGCCTTCTCGAAGAGCGACTTGTTGTACCAGAAGCCGACCACGCCGAGCGAGAACGGAAGGGCGTAGGTCTTCCCGTCGACCTGGAAGCCGGCCACGCTGCCGCCGAGCTTGTCGATGACGTCCTTCGCCGGCTCGCTGAGGTCCTTGGTGAGCCCCGCCTTGACGTGGTCGGCGAGCTCGCCGCCGCCGCGCTCCATGTAGACGTCCGGCGCGTCACCGCTCTGGAAGGCCGCGTCGAGCTTGGTGAGCATGTCCTCGTGCTGCATCGCGCTGACCTGGATCGTCACGCCGGGGTGCGAGGCCTGGAAGTCCTTGGCGACCTTGTCGTAGTACGCCTTGCCGGGGTCGGTGTTGGAGTTGTGCCACCACGTGATCGTCACCGGGCCGCTGGACCCGCTCGTGCTGCTGCTGCTGTCGCTGCTGCTGTCGCCGCCCGTGCCGCAGGCGGCCAGAACGGCCACCACCGCGCCGAGTGCGACGGCCCGTGCCACCGGGGTAGTTCTCATCTGTGTGCGCTCCTCGCCGTTGAGAGAGTTTGGGTACGGCCAAAATGACAGCGCCGCTACCGCATGTCAATCGTTTTCGATAACGTTATCGAACTGTGAGCCACAGCCCGCCACGAGGAGGCCGAGGAGGGTGCCAGCGAGCCCGACCCCTGTGCTGTCGGCGGCTGCGACCGGCCGGGTCGCCGCCCTCACCTTCGACGACGGGCCCGACCCCGAGTCGACCTGCGCACTGCTCGACGTGCTGCGTCAGAACCGGGTCAGGGCGACGTTCTGCGTGGTCGGCTCGCAGGTCGGTGCCTGCGGTGGGGATGCCGTGTTGCGCCGTGTCGTCGCCGACGGCCACGCGCTCGCCGCGCACGGGATGACGTATGCGGACATGGGCCGGTGGGGCCCCGCCCGGGTGCGGACGGACCTGCTCGCGAACCTCGCCGTCATCCGGGAGGCCCTGGGCGACCCCGCGGCGCCCGTTGCGTGGTTCCGGGCGCCCAACGGGAGCTGGGGGTGCTCCGCGCAGGTGGCCGTCGAGCTCGGCCTCCAGCCGCTCGGGGTCACCGGCACGATCGACGACTGGCGCACCCAGGACGTCGCGACCCTGACCGCCAACCTCCGTGCGGCGATCCGCCCCGGCGGCATCGTGCTGGCCCATGACGGCGGCGGCGACCGGCGGGGCACGGTGGAGGCGGTCGGTGTCGTCCTGCCGCAGTGGCTGGACGACGGGTGGCGCTTCACCCTGCCGGCACACCCCGATGCGTCAGCGACGGAGCAGTAGCCGGGCAGGGCTACGCCGTGCGGACCGGGTAGCGCAGGTGTGTGACGCCGACGCCCTGGGTCACCGTCGGGTTGCCGAGGACGGCCGGCGTGCCGGCGAGGTGGTCGAACAGTCGAACCCCGGAGCCGAGAAGGACCGCCGAGAGGTCGACGTGCAGTTCGTCGAGGAGCCCCGCATTCAGGCACTGCTGGATGGTGTCAGCGCCGTGGACTCCGACGGACCTCCCCTGGGCGGCCGCCTTGGCCTGTGCCACGGCGCTCTCGATGCCGTCGGTCACGAAGTGCACGGTGGAGTCGGGTCGCGGCCATCCGCTCGGCACCTGGTGGGTCAGCACGAAGGCGGGTCCCCAGGCGTGGTTTCCGCCCCAGCCCTGCGCGACGTCGAAGGTGCGTCGACCCGTGAGCACCGCGCCGAGCTCTGACGTGAGACCGCGAAAGTGCTCGGCGCTGGGCCCGGACATCGTGAACGTCATGGAGTTCGACCCTCCGGTGTGGATCTCGACGTCTCCCGAGGTGAAGTACCAGTCGAACACCTCGGCCACGCCATCGTTGACGTCGGCGACGTAGCCGTCGAGCGACATGGACATGATTGCGACGATCTTCGACATTGCGAGTTCCTTTCGACGGGTGGCGACTGCGGTCCGGGGTGGCCTCCTCCGGCCGCTCCCACCTGTACGACGAACGGCTCCCTCGGAATGCGACAGCCTGCTGCGTGCCGTCCCCATCGAAGATCCGGTGGGCGCGCGTTCTAGGACTGGAGGCCGGTGGCGATCTCCTGCTCGCTCTGCGTCAGCACTTCGGACTGCCTGTCCAGCTCGGCGTAGGAGCCCGCCTGCTGCTCGAGAAGCCTCCGAAACGCGTCTTCGCTGGTGAACCGGTCCACCGTCAGGTAGCCGCAAGGCCGGCTGAGGCTGCGAAAGAGCTCGGTGCCGAGGAAGCCCTCCGAGTGCGCGAACAGGCGTGCCCAGGCACCGTCGTCGGCATACGCGCGCTCGAACTCGGCTTCGCGGCCCGCGACGACCTCGTACTGCCAGACCCTCGTGTACACGCGGTCAGCCTCCCGCACGCCCGTCGGAGGCGTAAAGACCCTGGTCCCCGGCCGCTGGCGGCCTGGGTCGACGCCGGGGAGGCGTAGCGTGGCGCGTCGTGAGCGCCCATCCCTCCGACGTGCTCGACGGGCTCGTCGAGACGGGCCGGGAGCCGGGAGGGGCGGTGGCCGTCGTCCGTGGCGGCGCCGTCGAGGTCGACCACTGCGCAGGTACCCGGGACGGGGCCGCACCGTGGACCTCGGACACCCTGGTGATGACCTTCTCGGTCGCCAAGCCGTTCGCCGCGCTGGCGTTCCTGGATGCCGTGGCCGAGGGGCACCTCGAGCTCGACCAGCCGGTCACCTCGGTCTGGCCCGAGTTCGGCCAGGCCGGCAAGTCCTCCACGACGATGCGGCACCTGCTCTCCCACCAGGCCGGGCTGCCGTCGTTTCCCGAGAGCGCGTCGCGGGTCGAGGTCGACGACCGTCAGGCGCTCGTGGACCTGCTGGCGGCGGCTGGCCCGATGCATCCGCCGGGTGCTGGGGTCGCCGAGCACGCCCTGACCTACGGTCACCTGCTCGACGAGGTGCTGCGCCGCGCCACCGGCGAACCACTGCACGAGCGGTTCGCCCGGGTGGCCGCTGCTGCCGGGTGGGACCTGCACCTGCGCGTCGCGGACCACGACCTGGCGCGGGTGGCAACCCTGGTGGAGCCCACCGGGACGTGGCGCTCGGGCTATCTCGAGGACCCACGGTGGGGCCCGGCACTGGGTCGACCACCCGGCCTGCTCGACCCGGCGGTGCTGAACTCCGACCGCTTCCGTGGGCAGCCGTTCCCCGCCGTGGCACTGCATGCCAGCGCCCTGTCCCTGGCGTCCTTCTACGACGACGTGACCAGACCCGAGGGCGTCGTCGCTGCCCGCCTCGGCCACGACCTGTGGCGAGCGTACGTCGAGCCCGCGGCGACCGGTCACGACCTGGTGCTCGACCGGCCCGTCACCTGGACCCTCGGCTTCCAGGTGGGCAAGGAGAACGGGCGCGTCGAGCTCGGGATGGGGGGCGCAGGCGGCTGTTCGGCCTGGGCCGAGCCCGCCGCCAGCTATGGCGCCGCGTACCTGACCAGGGGTCTGGGGGGCCACGACCGCGGCGACGTCGTCTGGGAAGCCGTCACGTCCACCTTCCGACCGCGAACCCTGTAGACCTTCGCCCAGCGTGCTGTGGGTCGTGAGGGCTAGCGTGGCCTGATGGAGCACCCCGAGCCCGTCCGCGTCATCCGTGATGCCGAGCTGCTCGAGGCCGACCCGACGTCGGGGATGCTGCGACGGCGTGCGTTCGAGGCGCCGGGCCTGTGGGCGGGCCAGGTCGTGACCGAGCCCGGCGCCTTCTCGGGGTGGCACCACCACGACTCCAACAGCTCCATGCTCTACGTCGTGCACGGGGTGCTCCGCCTCGAGTGCGAGGGCGTCGAGGGCTGGGTCGACGCGGTCGCGGGCGACTACGTGCGGGTCCCCGCGTTCACCGTGCACCGGGAGTCGAACCCGGGGCGTGAACCGTCGTTGGCCGTCATCGCGCGCTCCGGTGTCGGCATCCCGACGGTCAACGTGGCACACGCCCCACCCCCACACGCCTGACGCGCCGCCCGCGGCCACCGGCGCGACAGCCCTGCCCGGTGGTCGGCGCCTGTACGTTGAGATCTGGATGCCTGGGAGGTTTGGGATGGACGCCGCCACGACCCTGCGACCCTTGGTCGACGCCGCGCTCGGTACTGACCTGCCCGTCCGCATCGACTGCTGGGACGGCAGCTCGATCGGGCCGGCGGAGGCCGCGGCGGTGGTTCGCTTCACGTCGCGGCGCGCCCTGCGCCGGCTGATCTGGGCACCGAACGAGCTGGGGTTCGCCCGCGCCTACGTGTCCGGAGACGTCGAGATCGAGGGTGACCTGCTCGACGCGTTGACCCGTCTGGACGAGCTGGCCGACCCCGAGCGGGGACCGGGCGTGCGGGTGGGACGGGAGACCAAGGCCGCTGTCGCCAAGGCAGTTGTGCGACTCGGCGCGCTGGGGCCGCCTCCTCGGCCGCCGGTCGAGGAGATTCGGCTGTCCGGTGACCGGCACGCGCGGGGACGGGATGCGAAGGCGGTCTCCCACCACTACGACGTGGGCAACGACTTCTATGCGCTCGTCCTGGGCCCTTCGATGGTCTATTCGTGCGCGTACTTCGAACAGCCGCCCTCGGCGACCTACACCCTGGAGGACGCGCAACGCGCCAAGCTCGACCTCGTGGCCCGCAAGCTCGCGCTGGGCCCGGGGACGCGCCTGCTGGACGTCGGATGCGGGTGGGGCGCGTTCGTCATCCACGCGGCTCGCGAGTACGGCACACGGGCCGTCGGGGTCACCCTCTCCGAGGAGCAGGCGGCCTACGCCCGCCGGTCCGTCGCGTCGCTGGGACTCGATGACCGGGTCGAGATCCGGGTGCAGGACTACCGAGACGTTCCCGACGGCCCCTACGACGCCATCTCCAGCATCGGGATGGCCGAGCACGTCGGCTTGTCCCAGCTCGGCGAGTACGCGGCGCACCTCCACACCCTCCTGGCTCCGGGCGGCCGGCTGCTCAACCATGCGATCTCGCGTCGGCCCGGACCGCCCGGCGACCCCAGGGGTGACAAGACCTCCTTCATCGACCGCTACGTCTTTCCGGACGGTGAGCTCCATCCCCTGTCGACGTTCGTCGATGTCCTGGAGTCCGTGGGGTTCGAGGTCCGTGACGTGGAGTCGCTGCGTGAGCACTACGCGGACACCCTGCGCGCGTGGGTGGCCAACCTCGAGGGGAACTGGGACCGGGCGGTGTCGCTGTCCAGCCCGGGCCGGGCACGGGTGTGGCGGCTCTACATGGCCGGGTCGGCACTCGGCTTCCAGTCCAACCGCCTCGGGGTCAACCAGGTGCTCGCGGTGAGGCCCGGCCGCGGTGGGGCCAGCGGCTTCCCCCGGACCCGAACCGGGTTGCTCGGCATCGCCGAACCGCGCGACCCGGGCTGAAGCCGGGTCACCCCAGGCGAGCGACCAGGTCGATGAACTGGCGCCGCTGGGCAGCGGTCAGTGGTGCGAGAACCTCCTCCTGGACGTCGTCGACGACGGCGTCCAGCTCACCGAGCCGGTCGACGCCCTCGGACGTGAGGGTGACGATCTTGCGGCGCTTGTGGTCCGGGTCGGCCGTCCGCTCGACGAGCCGACGCGACTCGAGCTCGGACAGGGCAGCCGTGACATCGCTGCGATCGATGCCGGTGCCACGGCCCAACGCGGCCTGGCTGGCCGGGCCGCCCTCGTCGAGCGCTGCCAGGAGTCGGTAGTGATAGCTGCGAAGGCCGCTCCCCTGTGACTCGAAGCCGGCTCTGAGCAGACCCGAGGAGCGGGCGTACGCCCGACTGATCAACCAGGTCGGCCGGTCCTTCACCCGGGCAGGAGCTTCGGTTCTCGGGGGGTTCGTCTCCACCCGATGACGCTACCAGTTGTTGGCAGGGCCAACATTATATATGTTGGTTTCACCAACACTGATCTCGGAGGACGCGCCATGACCACCCCACCCACCAGCCGGCCGCGAAGGATCCTGGTCATCGGTCGAAGCCCGGGCGTGATCCTCGAGGCCGCGGGCATCCTGCGCAGCAGGGGCTTCCTCGCAGATGCAACGAACCAGTTCGACGCGGTGCTGACCGACTACGACACCACGAGCATCGATGTCGTCGTCTTCGGCGGAATGGTCGCGCCGAACACCAAGCAGCACCTCAGGGACGAGATCTCCAGGGTCAACGGGCACGTGGCCTTCGTCCAGGGACTGGCCGGGATCCCGGGCCTCATCGCCGCCCAGGTCGAAGGCGCCACATCGGATGCCGGGGACGACGACGTGGCGTTCGACCCGAGCAGCAGGGCGGTGCAGCTCACGGTGCGGGACCCGGCGCAGGTGGTCGTCGACGCATGGTGGGCCACGTCATTCACGCCGCCGGAGCCGACGAGCACCTCGATCCGTGTCGTCGACGTGCACCTCGAGCCTGGCACGCACGACATTCCCGTCCCCGACGAGGTTCCGCCCGTGGCCTCGTTCGTGACCGTGTCCATCGGGCCGGCGGTGCACGCGTTCACGGTCGGTGCGATGCCAGCGGCAGTACGGCGCATGGTTCCGACAGGCGACCCGGCCCGGCCACCCGAGCTCCCCGCCGTCCGAGTGGTCGCGACCCACACCATGGACTGACGTGGCGGTCGCCCGACGGTCAGCCAGTGGGCATGTCGAGAACCCGGCGCCGGCTCCGTCCCAGTATTGAACCGCAGGCCGGACAACCGAGGAGCAGCTCATGTCACACGTACTTCGTTTCGACCACGTCGGCATCACCGTGGCAGATCTCGACACAGTGATCGCGTTCTTCGTCGGGCTGGGTCTCGAGGTCGAGGGGCGGACGTTCGTGGAGGGCGAGTTCGTCGACACCGTCACCGGTATCCCCAACTCACGCAGCGAGATCGTCATGCTCCGACCGCCCGACGGTGGCACCGCCGTGGAGCTCTCGAGCTTCGTCACGCCCGACCACGAGCCCGGGTCCCCGACCGCGATGGCCAACGAGCTGGGCCTGCGCAACGTGGCCTTCGAGGTCGCCGACGTCCAGGCCGCCGTCGACGAGGTGGCCGCGGACGGGTACGGCCTCGTCGGCGGTATCGGCGAGTACGAGAACACCTGGCGGATGGCGTACGTGCGCGGGCCTGAGGGGATCATCGTGTCGCTGGCCGCGCGCATCCACTGACCGACGATTCACGCGCTGTTCGACCTGCGGCCACCCCTCGGGTGTCTCGGGTGGAAAGGATTCAGGGCATCCACGATCCACACCCTGAGGAGCATCCATGCCCAACTCCGTGCCCAGGCGCGCCTTCCTCGGCGGGTCGGCCGCGACGCTCGGCTTCGCGTTCGCCGGCGCCGGCAGCCTCGACCCCTTCATCAGCTCGGCGGCCGCGGCCACCCGGACCAGTGCGGGCTACGGCCCGCTCTCCCCGGCTGGGCCACTGCTCGCCCTGCCGAAGGGTTTCTCCTACAAGGTGATCGGCCAGTCGGGAGTCGCCGGCGTCGGCGGGTTCGTCCACCCGGGTGACCCTGACGCCATGGGCTGCTTCGCCCGCCCCGGCGGCGGCTCGGTGGTCGTGTCGAACCACGAGCTGTCCGGTGCAGACCAGCACGCGGTCCCGCACCTCGACGGTCTGGTCTACGACGAGGGCGGCATCGGGGGCACGTCGACGATCGTGCTCGACGCCGACAACACCGTCATCGAGCAGTACGCCTCGGTCTCGGGCACGTGGAACAACTGCGCCGGCGGCGTCACGCCCTGGGGCACCTGGCTGACCTGTGAGGAGACGGAGGCCAAGGCCGGGGGCACCCTCACCAAGGACCACGGCTACGTCTTCGAGGTCGACCCCACCAGTCAGGCCGCCAACATCGGCAGGTCCCCGATCCCGCTGAAGTTCCTGGGCAGGTACGCCCACGAGGCAGCAGCGGTCGACCCGAGCACCAGCACCATCTACCTCACCGAGGACGCCTCCGGACCCAACGGGCTGTACTTCCGCTGGACCCCGCCCGCCGGCTTCACTCCGGGCAAGGGTGCGCTGCACGCCCTCGCCGCGGGCGGCGCGGTGGACGTCGGGACGCTCGACGCGATGAAGTGCTTCGACGAGGACGGCAACCACGTGCCTGACCTCTCGATCGCCACAGAGGTCAACACCGTCTACACCGTCGAGTGGGTGGCTGTGCCGGAGCGCGCCGCCCGAGAGGTCCCGGTCCGCAAGCAGTTCACCGACGGGCAGGTCACCAGGTCGCGCAAGCTCGAGGGCCAGTGGTTTGCCGACGGCGGCGTCTACTTCGTCGCCAGCTTCGCCCGGCACTCGGACGGCTCGACCAACGAGCACGACGGCCAGGTCTGGTTCTACGACCCCACGAAGTCGCGGGTCAGGCTCAAGACCATCTTCGGCGTCAACCCGGACCCCGCCACGGGCGACGTGAACTTCGACGGGCCCGACAACATCACCGTGTCACCGCACGGTGGCCTCATCCTCGCCGAGGACGGGGAAGGGCGCTCGCACCTCGTCGGCGTGACGGACCAGGGGAAGGCCTACGCACTCGCCCTCAACCTGGCGAACGAGAGCGAGTTCGCCGGCCCGGTGTTCAACGCCTCCGGCAGCACGCTGTTCACGAACATCCAGACGCCGGGGTACACGCTGGCCATCACCGGTCCCTGGGGCCGACCCTCCAACGCCGCCCGCTAGGTCCGGTAACTACGATCGCCGGATGAGCGCGGACCTGGTCACGAAGAACCTTGCCGGCGGCCACGCTCACCGCACCCTGTTCGAGTCCCTCGACCTGACCGTCGCGCCCGGCGACGTGGTGGGAGTGGTCGGCGCCAACGGCGCCGGCAAGACCACCCTGCTGCGGATCCTGGCCGGCGACCTGGACCCGCTCGGGGGCGTGGTCTCGACCGCGCCCAACGATGCCTTCGTGGGGTGGCTCCCCCAGGAGCACGAGCGGGTCCAGGGCGAGACCGTCGGCCACTACGTCGCCCGCCGCACGGGCGCCGCCGCCGCGACCGCCGCGATGGAACAGGCCGCCACTGCGCTCGGCGGTCCGGAGGGCCACTCCCGGACCGCCGAGGACGCGTACGCGCACAGCCTCGACCACTGGCAGGCCAGCGGTGCACCGGACCTCGACGAGCGTCTCCCACCGATGCTGGCGGACCTCGGCCTCGACGTCGACCCACAGGCCTTGATGACCTCCCTGTCCGGGGGGCAGGCCGCCCGGGCAGCACTGGCCGCGCTGCTGCTCAGCCGCTTCGACGTGGTGCTGCTGGACGAGCCCACGAACGACCTCGACCTGGCCGGTCTCCACCGCTTGGAGGGGTTCGTGCGTGGCCTTCGGTCGGGGGTGGTCCTGGTCTCCCACGACCGCGAGTTCCTCTCCCGAGTCGTGACCCGCATCGTGGAGCTCGACCTCGCCCAGCGCCGGGTCGCCGTCTACGACGGCGGCTACGACGCGTTCCTCGAGGAGCGGGCCGTCGCCCGCAGGCACGCCCGTGAGGCGTACGAGGAGTTCGCCGACAAGAAAGCGGACCTCGTCGGTCGCGCCCGGACCCAGCGGGAGTGGAGCTCCCAAGGCGTCCGCAACGCCATCAAGAAGGCCCCCGACAACGACAAGATCCGCCGCAAGGCGCAGGTGGAGTCCTCCGAGAAGCAGGCCCAGAAGGTCCGCCAGATGGAGTCGCGGATCGCGCGCCTGGAGGAGGTCGAGGAGCCGCGCAAGGAGTGGGCGCTGCGCTTCACGATCGGCAGCGCCCCACGCTCCAGCTCCGTCGTCGCGACGCTGGACGAGGCAACCGCGAACCTGGGCCGGTTCACGTTCGGCCCGGCGTCGCTCCAGGTCAGCGCGGGCGACCGGATCGGCGTCACCGGCCCCAACGGCGCCGGCAAGACCACGCTCCTGCGCCTGCTCGTCGGGCGGCTCGCCCCGGACACCGGCCGGGCCAGCCTGGGCACCTCTGTCGCGGTCGGCGAGATCGACCAGGCCCGTACCGGGCTGGCCGAGGACCTCCCACTCGGGGAGGCGTTCGAGGCCGCGCTGCCGCAGATGGCTCCCGCCGACGTGCGGACGCTGCTGGCGAAGTTCGGCCTCAGGGCCGACCAGGTCGCCAGTCTGGTCGGCCGGCTCTCGCCCGGCGAGCGGACGCGTGCCGCGATGGCGCTGCTCCAGGCCCGTGGCGTGAACCTCCTCGTGCTCGACGAGCCCACCAACCACCTGGACCTACCGGCGATCGAGCAGCTCGAGGAGGCCCTCGAGTCCTACGACGGGTCGTTGCTGCTGGTGTCCCACGACCGCCGGCTGCTGGACAACGTCCGGCTCGACCAGCGCTGGCACGTCCAGCACGGGCAGGTCACCACCCGAGCTGTCGGCTGACCCACGGAGCGGGAGCGGACCGTCCGATCACCCTGCCGTGCGTCGTACGCCCTCGGTGAACCCCGGAATCCCACCGCGCCGGCCGCTCGTTGTCACACCATGAACACCGATCCGGCGGCCGAGTCGGCCGCGCTGGACGCCTACTCGGCGATCGTCACCTCCGTCGCCGCGCAGCTGACGCCGAAGGTTGCCGCCCTGCGGATCCGCTCGAACCGCGGGGAGTCGGCGGGGTCGGCCGTGGTCCTGACCGGCGAGTCCCACCTGGTCACCAATGCCCACGTCGTCGGCGATGCCGGCGACGGCACGGCGGAGTTCGCCGACGGCACGCTCGCCCGCTTCCAGGTCGTGGGCCGGGACCCGCTGTCCGACATCGCCGTCATCCGCGCTGACCGTGAGGTGCCCAGCCCGCCCGAGTACGGCGACGCGAGCTCGCTGCTGGTCGGCTCGCTCGTGGTGGCTGTCGGCAACCCGCTGGGCCTCTCCGGCACGGTGACGGCGGGTGTGGTGAGCGCCCTCGGCCGCAGCATGCCGGTGCGAACCCGCACGACGGCGCGCCTGATCGAGGACGTCATCCAGACCGACGCTGCGCTCAACCCCGGCAACTCCGGCGGCGCGCTGGCCGACAGCCGGGGTCGCGTCGTCGGCATCAACACGGCCGTCGCCGGAGTGGGCCTGGGCCTGGCGGTACCGATCAACGCCACGACCCACCGGATCATCTACGCGCTGATGCATGACGGGCGGGTGCGTCGCGCGTACCTCGGCCTGGTGAGCACCCCCGCGCGGCTGACACCCGTCCAGGCCGAGCGGTACGGGCAGCGCGGCGCGTTGCGGGTCGTCGAGGTGGTCGAGCGGAGCCCGGCCGCCCAGAGCGGCCTGCTCGCCGGCGACCTGGTCCTCGCGATCGACGGCGCCCCGCTCGGTGACGCCCAGTCGTTGCAGAAGCACCTGTTCACGGACGCGATCGGGCAGCGGATGGAGGTCACGGTCCTGCGCAACGGCGCTCTCGTGGACGCCGTGGTGCTGCCGAGCGAGCTCTCGGACTGAGGCCCCTCAGAACTCGATGACCTGCCGCAGGGCCGTCCCGGCGGCGAGCTCGTCCATGGCCCGGTTGACGTCGTCGAGCCCGATCCGTGACGAGACCAGGGCCTCGACCGGGAGCCGTCCCTCGCGCCACCACTGGGCGAACACCGGGATGTCCCGGGCCGGCACCGCGGACCCGAGGTAGCTGCCGATGACCGTCCTGGCCTCGGCCACCAGCTGCAGCGGCGACACGCTGGCACGGGCGTCGGGGTGCGGGAGGCCGACGGTGACGGTGCGTCCACCGGGCGCGGTGGCGGCCAGCGCCGCCTCGAACGCCCGGACGTTCCCAGCGGCCTCGACGACGACGTCGCACCTGGCTCCGCTCGACGCGAGCTCGGCCGGGTCGAGGACGGTCGTCGCACCGAGCTCGAGGGCCTGGGCGCGCTTGGCCGCGACCCCGTCGACCGCGACGACGTCCCCGCGCCCGATCGCGACCGCAGTGAGCAGGGCGGCCATGCCCACACCACCGAGCCCGACGACCATGACGCTCTGTCCGGCCTCGGGTGGGGCGGCATTGAGCAGGGCACCACCTCCGGTCAGCACCGCGCAGCCGAGCACCGCGGCCACGTCCGGCGGCACGTCGTCGTCCACGGCGACGAGCGAGCGGGTGTCGACGACGGCGTGGGTGGCGAAGGCAGAGACCCCGAGGTGGTGGTGCACGGGGATGCCGTCGCGCGTCAGCCGGCGACCGCCCCCCAGGAGCTCACCGGCGGCATTGCTGGCGGATCCGGGGCCGCACGGCATCCGCCCGCCAGTCGCACAGCCGGGGCATCGTCCGCAGCGGGGCAGGAAGGTCATGACCACGCGCTGGCCGATGGCCAGGTCGCTCACTCCGAGCCCGAGGGCGGTGACGTGTCCGCTCGCCTCGTGGCCGAGCAGCATGGGGACCGGGCGAGACCGGTTGCCGTCGACGACGGACAGGTCCGAGTGGCAGACACCCGCGGCGGCGATCTGCACCAGCACCTCACCGGGGCCCGGGGCGTCGAGCTCGAGCTCACCCACCGTGAGGGGCCGGGTCCGGGCCCACGGCCCGGGCCGGCCCACCTCCTCCAGGACGGCGCCGGTGATCTTCATGAGCGGGCCTGCTCGGCCCGGACGAGGACGTCCCGGATCGCGGCGGGGATCGGCACCGTGGCGCGGGAGGTCCGGTCGATGTACACGTGCACCCAGTGGCCGAGCGCGGCGAGCTCGACCGCCTCGGCGTCGAACAGGCCCAGCGCGTAGGTGATGCTGCTGCGCCCGAGCCGTTCGACGCGGACGCCGACGTCGAGCGGGTTCGGGTACTCCAGCTCGCGGAAGAAGCGGCAGCCCGACTCGGCGACCACCCCGAGCTCCGGGAGCGCCCTGACGTCGATGCCGGCGCCCGCGATCAGCCAGCCGTTGATCACCGAGTCGAACAGCTCGTAGTAGACGGCGTTGTTCAGGTGCCCGTACATGTCGTTGTCCGACCACCTCGTCGTCACCCGGACGACCCGGTCGAAGTGGGCGCGGGTCAGCGCGCGCGGATCCGGTGCGGCGCCCGTCTGGCCGTCAGGGCCGGTCATCGGTGCCCCGCGAGCACCTGCTCGCGCAGGATCTCGGCGTGACCGCAGTGCTGGGCCAGCTCGCGCAGCATGTGCAGCAGGACCCACCGCAGGGGCAGCGGGCCGCGCCGGTTCCCGGGCAGCACGTCGTCGAGGCCCAGACCGGCGATCGCCCTGCGCGAGTCGTCGCAGGCCGCGCGGTAGGCCGCCAGCTGCGCCGCGACGGTGGCGTCGTCGTCGACGTCCCACGACTCCTCTGCCGACTCCGGGATGCCGATCTCGGACCTCGGCCGGCAGGTCACCGCCTCGTCGAACCAGACCCGCTCGACGAACGTCGCGTGCGCGAGCAGGCTGAGCAGCGTGGTCTTCGACGGAACCAGCCGGCGGCGGGCCTGCTCCTCGGTCAGCCCGTCGAGGCAGTCGATCAGGATCTGGCGGTGGTCGTCCAGGAACGCGTCGAACTGACGCCGAAGCGGCGCGTCGAACATGGTGGGGTCCATCGTCGGCGGCGGTACGTCCATCGGCTCACTGTAGGGCCGGGTCCCCCAACGCCGTCCTGGGGTCGGGGGAGTGGCTCAGAGGTACTGGCCGGTGCCCTCGGTGGGACCCGACTCGCCGTGCGGGCGGTGGGACTGCGGCAGCCCGGGGGCGCCCGGCGACGGCATCCCCTGGTGTGCGGTGCCCGGAGGCAGCTGTCGCATCTGCTGCAGCTGCGCCTGGGCCGCCATCTGCTGTGCGACGAGCGCGGTCTGGATGCCGTGGAACAGCCCTTCCAGCCACCCGACGAGCTGGGCCTGGGCGATGCGCAGCTCGGCGTCGGAGGGCGAGTCGTCCTGGAAGGGCAGGGTGATCCGCTCGAGCTCGTCGACCAGCTCGGGGGCCAGGCCGTCCTCGAGCTCGGCGATCGACCGCTGGTGGATCTCGGCGAGGCGGGCGCGGCCCTTCTCGTCGAGCGGGGCGCTGCGCACCTCGTCGAGCAGCTGCTTGACCATCGAGCCGATCCGCATCACCTTGGCCGGCTGCTCGACCAGGTCGGCCGGGTTGGTGGGGCGCTGACGGGGCTCGTCAGCGGGCGGGTCGTCGTGCGCGGCCACCCCCATCCCGTCGGGGGTGACGACCACGACGCGCTCGCCGTCGCTCGTCACGGTGACCGGCGTGCCCTGGCGCTCGGAGTCGTCCCGGTCCTGCTCGGGGTGGTGCTGCTCACTCATGGCCCCATCCTGCCCCACGAGAACTGGTGCGTGTCCGGGCGGCTGCAGGGGTACCGCCCGACCACCTGATCACCGCCGCCCCACCCACGGCTCCGCGAAGTCAGGAGCACTTCGCCGAGTCAGGGCCGTATTCGACCCTGACTCGGCGAGAACGTCCTGAGCCCGCGAAGTGCTCCTGACTTCGCCGCTCAGACGGCGGCGGGGGTGGGAGCCGCCTCGAGGGAGTCGGGGTTGCCGATGCGGCGGAGCAGGGGCTGCGAGGCGGCCGCCAGCACCGCGGCGGATGCCGCTGCCGCCACCGTGACCGCGAATGCGCCGGTGTGGCCGTGCACGTCCGCGAGCCGTCCGGCGACGGCCGACCCCAGGGCGTAGCCGATACCGGTGGCCCCGGCCAGCAGCGTCATGGCGGCGCCGACCCGGGAGGCGGGAGCGGCGCGCTCACCGAGCATGAACACGCTGATCATGTACGGCGCGACGACGAACCCCAGCACCAGCACCACGGCGAACAGCCGCGGGATGGTGTCGGTGGCGAGCAGCGGCAGCGACAACACGGCCAGTCCCAGAGCGGCGACGAGAACCCGTGAGGCGTATCCGAACCGGGTCGGCAGCGCGGCCACGGCGAGCCCCGCGATCACCGAACCGACCCCGAGCGAGGCGTGCACCAGACCGGCGATGCCGGCCTGTCCGGCATCCGTGGCCAGCACCGTCGTGCCGGTCTGGATCGAGCCGAACACGACGCCGATGAGCAGCTGGGCCACCAGCAGCACGACGAACGCCGCGCTCACCAGCCGGGCACCGGACACGGCCGCGGCCCGGTGCGCATGGGTGAGGCGAGCGGTGGGGTGCAGGGCGAACGCGCACCCGAAGACGAGCAGGATGCTTGCCGCAACGACGAGCGCCAGCTCGGGGCTGGCCACGACGACGATCAGGCCGAGGAGGGCGGGACCCAGCACGAACGAGGCCTCGTCGGCTGCTCCCTCGTAGGAGAACGCGGCCTCCATCAGGTGCGGCTGGTGGTGCTCCTCCTCACGGGTGATCGGGCGCCAGCGCACCCGGGCCAGCGGCCCGATCTGCGGCATGGCAGCACCGGCGACGGCGGCCATCGCGACGACGAGTGCGGGGTCGACGTCGGCCCGGGCAAGCGCGACGAGGCCGAGCAGGCCGAGTCCGCCGAGCAGGGACTGGACGAGAACTACCGGACGCTGCCCGACCCGGTCTGCAAGGTTGCCCGCGACCGGCGCTCCCACGGCGTTCGCCACGGCGAGCGCGCCGGCGGCGGCACCGCCCGTGCCGTAGGAGCCGGTGGTGCCGGCGACGAGGAGGAGGGTGCCCATCTGGGCCATGGCGAGAGGGAGTCGCCCGACGAACGCGACGGCGACGTAGAGGGGACCAGCGAGGGTGAACAGCCGCCGGTAGGAGGCAAGGGGAGACATCGAGGGCTTCCAGGTCTGCGCCCGGGTAGGGCGGAGCGAGCGTGCGTCGAACCCGCCTCCAACGACGCACCAGGACCCTGTGCGCTCCCCGATTCTACCGGTCGCCAGCCCCGCCCCCGTCGTCCCAACTTTCTCGCCCGGTGCGAGAACCTTCACGTTCGCACCCCAACGGTGCGAAGTGAAGGTTGCGGGATAGGGCGGGAAAGTCGAGGCGGGGGTCAGGTGGTGCGGCGGGTCACCTGCGGCGCTTTGCGGATGCCGGCCCACGCGATCGCGCCCGCGACCACCGGGACGGCCACCCCGACGACGAGCAGGGACAGCCACGGGATGACCAGGATCGTCTGGCCGCCGTCCGGCAGACCCGTGGTGGTCCAGCCGCTGCTCGTCAGGGGCCTCGCGATCGCGATGCCGGGCACCAGCCCGACGGCGACCCCGAGCACGCAGCCGACCGCCGCGAGGAGGAAGGCCGCGGCTCCCGCCATGAGCCGCCGGGTGCCACGCGTGGCCCCGAGGGCCGCCAGCGTCGCCTGGTCGGTCTGCTGCTCGGCCAGGGTGAGGGCGGTCGAGGTCAGCGTGATCACGAGGATGAGCAGGGCGAACACCCCGAGCAGCACGGCGACGACGATGGCGTCGTCGCGCGAGAAGCCTCGCTCGACGTTGACCTGCAGCTCGTCGCCCAGCGCCTGCTGCAGCGTCTCGGCCGCCGCGTCGGTGATCGGTGCGCCCGACGGGTCGCGGACCGTGAGGCTCGCCGCGCGCGTCGGCCAGTCCTTGGTCACGGCGCTGTCGGCGGCGAGCACGAGGCTCGCGTTGAGCATCCGGCCCTCGGTCTCGGGGGTGCGCGGCAGCTGGACGACGGGGAGGTCGACCTGCTGCTCCACCTGCACATCGGGGTCGACCGGCCCGGTGGCCGTGGGGTCGACGAGGGACGTTCCCCTGGCGATGCTGACCGTCGTGCCGCGGGTCGAGCTCGCCGGCAGCTCACGGGTGACCACGGCGCCGGCGCGCACGGCATCCGCCCGGGCGGGGTCGAGCCCGAGGCGACGGACGATCTCGTCGGCGGGCAGCAGCAGGATCTGGCCGCTGCCCGTGTAGGCCGCACCGCCCGTCATGCACGGGTTCTCGGCCGGCACGAAGCTCTCCTGCGTCCCGGCGGCCTCGGCGGCCCGGTGGCGCGCGTCCTCCGCTGCGAACCAGTCGTCGTCCTGCACGGTTCGCTCGGGGTGCATCCCGGCGGGACCACGTTGAGGAACCCCACCCGGTACGGCTCGGTCGGCATGACGCCGTCGCCGGTCATCGACGGGTCGCCCGTGTCGAAGGCCGCGTTCTCGGTGAACACCAGCCCCGGGGCGGCGGCCCGCAGGGGGTCGAGCGACGGCTCCTCCGGCCCCCACAGGTTGATGACGGCCTCGCCGGGAAGGGTCTGGGGCTGGTAGTCGCGGCGGTTCTGCTCGGTGTCGCTGGCCAGACCGGTGAGCCCGAAGGTCAGCCCCGCGACGGCCGCGAGCACGGCCGCGACGGAGGGGGCGCTGCGCGAGCGGTGCCGGGCGAGGTCGCGGGCCGCCATCCGCAGCGTGGTCGGGAGGCGACCCCCCAGCCGACCGACGCCCGCGAGGATGACGGGAACGAGGAAGAGCGTGCCCAGGATGAGCACCACCGCCCCGATGGTGACGGCGAACTCGCCACCCGCGTCCAGCCCGAGGAGCTCGGTCACGCTCGGCAGCCCCGCGGCGCCGGTGGACCCGAGCACGGCGAACGCACCGAGCAGGGTCAGCACGACGCCCGCCGCCAGGATGAACAGGCTCGGGCGGGGCGACACGCTCTGGCCGCGCATCACGCCGACGATGTCGAGCCGGCCCAGGCGCCGGGCGGGCGCGAGGGCCGCGACCAGCGTGCTCCCCAGGGCACACAGCGCGATGCCTGCCAGCAGCCCCCAACGGATGTCGAGGGGCACGGTCGGGCTGAAGTCGGTGTCGCTGCGGAACAGAGCCAGCACGACCGGGGTGAGGGCCACGCCGAGCACCGTCCCCACCAGGGCCGAGGCGCCGCCCAGCACCAGGGCCTGGGCGAGCACGGTGCGGCGCAGCACCGGGGTGCTCGCGCCGTTGCTCGCGGCCAGGGCCAGGGTGCGTCGCTGGCGGGTCGCGCTCACGGCGAAGGCGGGGCCCACGAGCAGGGCCGTGACGATGAGCAGCATGGCGGCGCCCATCCCCACCATGAGGTTGACCTGGTCCGCGTCACCCGACGCGAACTCCTGGAGCTCGGCCGGCAGCTGGTCGACCGACGGCGGGTCGAGCAGCACCTGCCGCGAGGTGACCCGCAGGCCGTAGTCGTTGAGGTGGCGCACGTCGGCCCAGGTGACCGGGTCGGGGCCGGGGACCAGCCAGCTGTTGGCGCCCGCTGCTGCGTCGGTCGGCGGAACTGCCACGACGAGACCCTCGGACCCGTAGAGGCTGCTCGCCGACGCAAGCCCGACCACGTCGTAGGTGTGGTCGGTGCCGTCGACCGTGACGGTGAGCCGCCCGCTGTCGGGCAGGCCGCGGTGCCGGCCGTACTCGGTGACGAGCGCCTCCGAGGCGCCGTGCGGCCACCGTCCCGAGAGCAGCCGGAGCCGCTGGCCGAGGCCCTGCGGCCGTCGACGGCGAGGCCTTCCACGCTGATCCGGCGCTCGCCGACCGAGGCCCGGCCCTGGAAGCCGGACAGCGGCACCACCGGGGTCCCGACCAGGGTGCTGATCGCCCCGGCGTTGGTGAAGGCGCTGGCCGCGGAGTCGAACCCGGGGATCGGCGTGGCCGTCCCCTGCGAGCTCGACGACCCTCGTTGCGGGTCGGCGCCCTGGAGCACCTTGGCCCCGTCTACCCCCTCGATGAGCGCCTGGTTCGTGCCGAGCACGAACGGCATCCCCTCGACGCTGTCGATGTCGGACGTCACGGACAGGGTCACCACCAGGCTGAGCAGCAGGGTGGGGACGGCCACCATGACCACCACCAGAGCGCTGCGGCCCTTGTGCCGGCGCACGTCGCGCCGCGCCATCCGCAGTGCGACCGCCCAGCTCGAGCGCCACGCGGCGTACCGGCTCGGCTCGCGCGGTTGCGGCTGCTCGCCCGCGTCGCTTCCGACCCCACCGCCCCCAGCCGGTGCGTCCGGGCGCACCAGCGTCGTCATCGCGCGGCCTCACCCGCGGCGAGGAGGTCCTCCGGGCTCTCGCGGTGGCCCGTGGTGTCGACGACCACGCCGTCGCGCAGGAAGACCACGCGGTCGGCCCACGCGGCGTGCCGCGCCTCGTGGGTGACGAGGAGGCCGGCGACGCCGTCGTCGCAACGGTCGCGCAGCACCCGCAGCACCTCCTCGCCGGTGTGGCTGTCGAGCGCGCCGGTCGGCTCGTCGGCGAGCACGAAGCGACGGCTGCCGACGAGGGCGCGGGCGATCGCAACGCGCTGCTGCTGGCCACCTGACATCTGGTCGGGGTAGCGGTCGGAGAGGTCCATCAGGCCCATCAGGTCGAGCGTGTGCCGGGCCTGGCGGCGGGCCTGCCGGGCTCGCTGGCCGTCGAGCTCCAGCGGCAGGGCGACGTTCTCCGCGGCGGTCAGGCTGGGGATCAGGTTGTAGTCCTGGAAGACGAAGCCCATCCGCCGGCGACGCAGCTTGGCGAGGTCGCGCGGGCCGAGGTCGGTGAGGGTGTCGCCGCCGATCGTGACGGTGCCCGACGTGGGGCGGTCGAGGCCGCCGGCGACGTTGAGCAGGGTCGACTTGCCCGACCCGCTCGGGCCCATCACCGCGACGAGCTCGCCCGGGTGGATCTCGAGGCTGACGCCGGCCAGCGCGGTCACGGCGGTCTGCCCGCTGCCGTGCACGCGGGTGACGTCGGAGATGACAACGTGCGGTGCGGTGCTCATGAGCGGGCCCCCCCGGGGTGGCTGCTGCCGACGACGGCCGCCTCGGGCCGGCTCGCGGTGGTTCCGGTCGTGGCTCCTTCGACGGATGCCGCGCGGGCGGGTCGGCGGGCCAGCATCGTCTCGACGTGGTCGAGCCAGCGCACCTCGGCCTCGGCCGCGAAGACGTGGTTCTCCAGGACGAGCAGCCAGACCAGGCCGTTGTCGCCCGCCGCGCCCGGCTCGGCGAGGTCGCCGAGCCCGGGGACGTCGTGCCCGTGGACCCGGCCCTCGACGGCCCCCTCCGTGCGGCCGAGGGACTCGCGCTTGAGCCGGGTGAGGTCGTGCAGGTGCCGCAGGGTGGCGGTGCGCTGGGTCTGCACGACCCGCTGCACGTCGACGTCCGGGGCGGTGACGGCCAGCGCGAGCTTGATGGTCAGCTCGTCGCGCGGCGTGCTGGTGCGGTCGACGGGAGTGCTCCACCAGGCGCCGAGCTCGGCGTGGCCCGCGGGGGTGAGCCGGTAGGCGATGCGCCCCTCGGCATCCGAACCTGCGGCGGACTCCACGAGGCCGTCGCGCACGAGGCGGTCGAGGGTCGTGTAGACCTGCCCGACATTGAGTGGCCAGGTGCCCCCTGTACGTGACTCGAACTCGCTGCGCAGCTGCGCGCCGTACTTCTCGCCCTCGGCGAGCAGGGCCATCAGGCCCGACCTGACCGACATCGCGGTCTCCTTCCCCGTGGCACGGCATACCGGGTATGTCGTGCGTGTGAAGCCATGTATACCCAGTATGGTTGGGCTCGTCAAGCATGGTCGGCGCCGATCGGGGCAGGAGCACCGGGTGAGTCAACTTCAGTTCAGACCCGTCGGAGGCGCCCTCGGCTGCCTCGCCATGATCCTCGTCTCCGTCGTCCTCTCGGTGCTGCTGACGGTTGGGCTGAACCTGCTGCTGTGGCGCTGACCCGCTGCCGGCCCTTCTCAGTGCGCGAGCACCTGGGCGACCAGGGCCAGCGCGGCCGGCACGGCCTGCACCCACAGGATGCGTCGGCTCGCGGTGGCGGCTCCGTAGACGCCGGCGACGATGACGCAGGAGAGCGTGAAGACGGCGAACGCGTACCGGTGCGCCTCCGGCCCGACCAGCGCGAGCACCAGGCCCGCCACGAGGAACCCGTTGTAGAGGCCCTGGTTGGCGGCGAGCACCTTGGTCTGGGTCGCCAGCTCGGGAGTGGTGCCGAAGGCGGCGCGCCCGCGCGGGGTGTCCCAGAGCACCATCTCGAGCACCACGATGTAGACGTGGATGAGCGCCACGAGGGCGGTGAGGACCGTGGCGATCGCTGTCATGCCCGATGTCTACCGCACGGCGGTCCCCGGCGTCAGGCGCTCACGGCGTCGCTGGCGGGGGCGTCGGGTCGCGACCGGGGAGTGGCGCGCCCTTGATCGGGAGTGGTGGGGGCAGGTCCGGATGCTTCACCTGGCGACCCGCGACCGTGCCCGCTCACGTCGTGAAGCATTCAGGCGTTTGCTCACGCGTCGTGAGGCGAGAAGGGTGTGTCGGCTCACGTCGTGCGCCCCGCCCGGCTCAGCCGGTGGTGAGCAGGATCTTCCCGACGTGGTCGCTCGCCTCGAGCTCACGGTGGGCTGCCGCGGCATCCGCCAACGCATGGCGAGACTGGACGATCGGCTGCACCCGCCCGGCTGCGACCAGCGGCCAGACGTGCTCGCGCACCGCTGCCACGATGGTGGCCTTCTCGGCCGAGGGGCGCGCCCGCAGCGAGGTCGAGATGACGGCCCCGCGCTTGGCCATCAGGGCCGCGATGTCGAGCTCGCCACGGGTGCCGCCCTGCATGCCGATGATGACCAGCCGCCCACTCGTCGCGAGCGCAGAGACGTTGCGGGACAGGTACTTCGCGCCGATGACGTCGAGGATGACGTCCGCGCCGTGGCCGTCGGTGGCCTCCGCGACGCGTTCGACGAAGTCCTCCTCCCGGTAGTTGACCAGCACCTCGGCGCCCAGCTCGCGACAGGCCTCGAGCTTGGCCGCCGACCCCGCCGTGACGATGACGTGCGCGCCGACCTGCCGGGCCAGCTGGATCGCCATCGTGCCGATGCCGGACGACCCGCCGTGCACCAGCAACGTCTCGCCGGGCTGGAGGTTGGCGATGAGGAAGACGTTCGACCACACCGTGCAGGCGACTTCGGGCAGGGCCGCCGCGTCCACCAGCGACACTCCCTCCGGTACCGGCAGCAGCTGTCCGGCCGGGACCCGCACCTGCTCGGCGTACCCGCCGCCGGCGAGCAGGGCGCACACCTCGTCGCCGACGGCCCAGCCGTCGACGCCCTCGCCGAGCGCCTCGACGACCCCGCTCACCTCGAGGCCGGGGACCTCCGACTCACCGGCCGGCGGCGCGTAGTGGCCCTGGCGCTGGAGCAGGTCGGCGCGGTTGACGCCCGCGGCGGCGACCCGCACGAGCACCTCGCCGGCGCGCGGGGTGGGGGTGTCGACGTCGGCGAGCACGAGCGCGTCGGGCCCGCCGAACTCGGGGAGGGTGATGGCCTTCATCCGGCCACCGTATGCCGTGGTCCCACCCGTCCGGCGAGGGGCTCCCGTGTGTCACCGTGCGCGCCGGCCGCTCGTGACCCGGTCGAGCCATTGCCGCCAGAATGCGCGCGGGCGGACGATGGAGGCTTCCTCGTCGCAGGAGGTTGGCCATGCGGCACGTCCTCTGTCTGGTCGGTGTTCACCACTGGGAGCACCACGTCAACCGCGAGATGGGCGGAAAGGGCGCCGGCTACGAGCTGTGCGCGCGGTGCGGCCGGGAGAAGAAGTCATACGAGGGCACCAACCCGTCGTTCAAGGGACTGCTCTGAGCCGGCGGCAGTGCGCCTCCCGAGGCGGGGCGTGGCCACTTCCCAAGCGTTCAGGACCCCACCACCGGTCCGGGCGCCGCCCTACGGTGCATCGGTCCGGCCACCGACCACCCAAGGAGCCAGCGATGTCGATCCAACGCCGCACCGTCCTCACCGGAACCGCCGCAATTGCCGGGGGAGCGGTGCCCGACGGCCACACCCTGTTCGTCAACATCCAGGCCAGCGCCGGGATGACCTTCGCGATCTGGGGTCCCTGGGAGCGGATCGGGGTCTGACGAGGCGCCGGCCCCCCAACCCAGTCGAGCGTAGAGAACACGCCGTCGCCGCCGGGGGGAGACGGCGTGCTTCCTACTCTCGAACCGGGGGTCGGCTCGTCGCACGCCCGAGCCTGGCGCTCAGGCTGCTCGCCGCCCGCGCCACGGCGTCGACGAGCCGTGCGGTCGTCGGCGCGTCGACGTCGGCCTGCGGGTAGGTCACCGCCACCCCCGCGACCGGGTAGTCGTTGTGGTCGAGCACCGCGACGGCCACCGACCCGAGCCCGGGCGTGACGAGGCCGTCCTCCACGGCGTGACCGCGCTGCCGGACGGCCTGCAGCTGCGAGCGCAGCTGGGTGGTCGAGGTCGGCCCGCGACCGTCGCGCTGCACCAGCGCCGCGCGGTCGGGGTACAGGGCGCGCACCTGGGCGGCCGGCAGGGCGGCCAGCATCGCCAGGCCGGATGCCGTGAGCACCGCGGGCAGCCGCACGCCCACGTCGGTGACGAGCAGGGGACGCCCCGACGCCCGCTGCTCGATGACGTAGAGCACGTCGCGCCCGTGCAGCACGGCGAGGTGTGCGTTGTGGCCGGTCGCGTCGACGAGCCGGTCCATCGCGCCCCGGGCCATCCGCTCGAGCGGCGCCTGGCGCTGGTACGCCGACCCCAGCTCGTAGGCCGCCAGCCCGAGGCCGTAGCGCCGCTCCTCGGGGAGGTGCCGCACGTAGCCGCGGTCGACCAGCACCGCGAGCAGGTGGTAGACGCTCGAGCGGGGCAGCCCGAGGTCACGGGCGATGGCCGCCGCGGGCACCGGTTCGCCGCGGCGGGCGATGAGGGCGAGCACGTCGAGGGCCTGACCGGCGGCGGGGGCGTTGGCCATCAGTCACGCTGGTCGAGTCGGCTGAGGATGCGGCGCAGGGAGGCCTGGTCGCGGTCGGACAGCTGCGAGAAGTAGGCGTGGGAGTCGGCCCGGCGCGCGGCGTCGATCTCGTCGACCAGACTGCGCCCGGATGCCGAGAGGGTCACCACCGTGGCCCGCCGGTCGGTGGGGTCGGGGGTGCGCTGGACGAGGTCGCGCTCCTCGAGGGCGTCGATGACGTCGGTGACCGAGCGCGGCGCGACGCGCAGGTGGCGCGCGAGCTCGCCGGGCCGGATCTGCTCGTGCCGCGCGACCACCCGCAGCGCCCTGGCCTGGTGTGGCGCGAGGGCCCACGGCGCCGTCACGGCAGCCCCGCGCTGCCGCAGGCCGCGGGCCACCCGCATGACGAGGTCACCGAGGTCGGCCTCGGTCGGTCGCTCGGGGCGCGGGGTGCTCACCCGGGAATGCTAGCGCCAGTTGCTGCGTTGGGCTCATTGTGAGGTAACCTCACAACAGACGTCAGACCGACTGATCCCCGCCAGAGAGGAGGGGTGCGCATGACAGCCACCCTCACCCAGCCCCGCTCCACCCGTCCGACCGACCACCCCGGCCGCGGCGGCGGACCCGACCCCGCGGCCGCCCACGGCGGTGGCGGTGGTGGCGGCCGCGGTGGCGGACGCGGCGGCGCCATGCGCATCGACCCGCGCGACCGCGCCCAGCTCGCCGAGACGCCCGTGCCGCTCTCGCGGGTGCTCGCGCTCTTCCGGCCGCACCGCGTGCGCGTGGCTGTCGTCGTCGCGATCATCGTCGTGACCAGCGTCGTCGCTCTGGCCCAGCCCTTCCTCGTTCGAGAGGTCGTGGACGTCGCGCTGCCCCAGCAGGACTCGCGGCTGCTCCTCATCGCCGTCGGCGCGATGGTCGCCGTGGCCATCGTGACCCAGCTGCTCGGTGTCGTGCAGACCTGGCTGTCCACCCACGTCGGGCAGCGGGTGATGCACGAGCTGCGCACCTCGGTCTTCGCGCACCTGCAGCGCCAGTCGCTCGGCTTCTTCACCCGCACCCGTGGCGGTGAGGTGCAGTCGCGCCTGACCAACGACGTCAACGGGATGCAGGGCGTCGTCACCTCGACCGCGACGTCGATCGCCTCGAACCTGACCACCGCGGTGGCCACCACGGTCGCCATGGTCGCGCTGTCGTGGCGGCTGTCGCTGCTCTCGCTGCTCGTCATCCCGCCGGCCCTGTGGCTGACCCGCAAGGTCGCCCTGCTCCGCCGCGCGGTGACCTCCGCCCAGCAGCGCCACCTGGCCGACCTCAACCACCAGATCGAGGAGGGCCTGTCGGTCAGCGGGGTGCGCCTCGCCAAGACGCTGGGCACCTCGGCGCGCACGGCTGAGCGGTTCGGGGACACCTCCCACGAGCTCGTCGACCTCGAGCTGCGCTCGCAGCTGGCCGGTCGCTGGCGGATGGCGACCATGCAGATCGTCTTCGCCGTGATCCCGGCGCTGGTCTACCTCGCCGCCGGGCTGCCGGCGACCGCCGGTGGCATGACCATCGGCACCCTGGTGGCGTTCACCGCCCTGCAGGCCGGCATCTTCCGCCCGCTGATGGGGCTGCTCAACGTCGGCGCCCAGTGGGTGGCCTCGATGGCGCTGTTCTCGCGGGTGTTCGAGTACCTCGACCTGGTGCCCGAGGTGCCCGCGCCGACGCACCCGGTGGCGCTCGACCCGGCATCCGTGCGCGGTGAGGTGCGCGTCGAGGGCGTGACCCTGCGCTACCCCGGCTCGGACCGGGATGCCGTCGCCGACCTCACGCTGTCGGTGCCGGCCGGTTCCACCCTGGCGCTGGTCGGCCCGACCGGCTCGGGCAAGTCGACCGTGGCCGGGCTGCTCGCGCGGCTGCACGACCCCGATGCCGGCCGGGTGACCGTCGACGGCATCGACGTACGCAACCTCGACCCCGACGTGCTCGCCTCGGTCGTGGGCGTGGTGTCGCAGGAGAGCTACCTCGTGCACGCGTCGGTGCGCGACAACCTGCTGCTGGCCCGGCCGTCCGCCACCGAGGGCGAGCTGTGGGCGGCGCTGGCCGCGGCACAGGTCGCCGACCTGGTGGCTTCGCTGCCGGACGGGCTCGACACGGTCGTGGGCGCTCGCGGGCACCGGTTCTCCGGTGGTGAGCAGCAACGGCTTGCGGTGGCCCGCACCATCCTTCGCGACCCCCCGGTGCTCGTGCTCGACGAGGCGACCAGTGCCCTCGACACGGCCACCGAACGGGCGCTGCAGCGGGCCCTCGACGAGCTGGCTCGCGGGCGCACGACCATCACGATCGCCCACCGGCTGTCGACCGTGCGCGACGCCGACCGGATCGCGGTGCTCGACCGGGGACGGCTCGTGGAGGCGGGCACCCACGACGAGCTCGTGGCCTCCGATGGCCGGTATGCGGCCCTGGTCGCCGCCACCGAGCCCGCCCGAGCCGCCTGACCGTCTCGCCACTGAGACGGTATGGCAGGCCCGCACCTGTGCAGGGTGGTGTCGCGGGCGCTCCAATGGACCACATGACCAGCGCAGCGACCACTCCCGGCCCGGCCCCGCGGCCCGGCCTTCCCGCGGTGTACACCGATGGGGGCCCAGCCGCGCCCAGTGCGAGGCGCGCCCCGGCCTGCAGCCCGTCACCATCGGCACCGGCCCGCTGACGATCGACGAGGTCGTGCGCGTCGCGCGCGACGGCGCGCCGGTCGTCCTGGCCGAGGAGTCCCTCGTCGAGGTGCGGCGCACCCGCGAGGTGATCCGCGGGCTCGCGAACGACACCGAGCCCCACTACGGCGTCTCCACCGGCTTCGGCGCCCTGGCCACCCGACACATCCCGGTCGAGAAGCGCCACCAGCTGCAGCGGTCACTGGTGCGGTCGCACGCCGCCGGTTCGGGCCCCGAGGTCGAGCGAGAGGTGGTGCGTGCGCTGATGCTGCTGCGCATCTCGACGCTCGCGACCGGTCGCACCGGCATCCGCGAGGAGACCCTCACCACCTACGTCGCCCTGCTCAACGCGGGCATCGCTCCCGTCGTGCACGAGTACGGCTCGCTCGGCTGCTCGGGCGACCTCGCGCCGCTGTCGCACTGTGCGCTCGCGCTGATGGGCGAGGGTGTCGCGCGTGACGCCCACGGCGAGCGGATGCCGGCAGCCGACGCGCTGGCCGCGGCCGGCATCCAGCCTGTCGAGCTGGAGGAGAAGGAGGGGCTGGCCCTCATCAACGGCACCGACGGCATGCTCGGGATGCTGTGCCTCGCCATCCACGACCTGCGCGAGCTGCTCGTGGTCGCCGACGTCGCGGCGGCCATGTCGGTCGAGGGGCTGCTCGGCACCGACGACGTCTTCGCCGCCGACCTGCACGGGCTGCGCCCCCAGCCGGGGCAGGCCGTGTCGGCCGAGAACATCCGAAAGGTGATGGCGCACAGCGCGATTCGTGAGTCGCACCGCACCGAGGCGTGCACCCGCGTGCAGGACGCCTACTCGCTGCGCTGCGCCCCGGTGGTCGCAGGCGGGGCGCGCGACACCGTCGACCACGCCGCCCGGGTGGCGGGCTGGGAGCTCGCCTCCGCCGTCGACAACCCGGTCGTCACGCCGGACGGCCGGGTCGAGAGCAACGGCAACTTCCACGGGGCGCCGGTGGCCTACGTGCTCGACTTCCTCGCGATCGTGGCGGCCGACGTCGCGTCGATCTCGGAGCGGCGCACCGACCGGTTCCTCGACGTCTCGCGCAGCCACGGCCTGCCGCCGTTCCTCGCCGACGACCCCGGTGTCGACAGCGGGCACATGATCGCGCAGTACACCCAGGCCGCGATCGTCTCGGAGATGAAGCGGCTGGCGGCCCCGGCATCCGTCGACTCGATCCCGAGCTCGGCGATGCAGGAGGACCACGTGTCGATGGGCTGGTCGGCGGCCCGCAAGCTGCGCCGCGCCGTCGACGGGCTCTCCCGCGTGCTGGCGGTCGAGGTGCTCACCGCCGCCCGCGGCATCCAGCTGCGCGCCCCGCTCGCACCGGCGCCGGCCACCTCGGCCGTCGTCGACGCGCTCGTCACCGCGGGCGCGAGCCACCCCGGCGGCGACCGCTGGCTCTCACCCGAGATCGACACCGCCCACGGCCTCGTCCTCGACGGCACGGTGCGCCGGGCCGCCGAGTCCGAGACCGGCCCCCTCACCTGACCGACCCGACCCACCGACCCGCCTCGAGTGCGGAAACGGTCGCCCGGGCGACCACTTCCGCACTCGTGGCCGAAGAAACGGAGAATCGACATGGACGGCGCCCGCCCCGTGCGCAGCCCCCGCGGCACCACCCTCACCGCCCGCCAGTGGTCGACCGAGGCCCCGCTGCGGATGCTGATGAACAACCTCGACCCCGAGGTGGCCGAGCGCCCCGACGACCTGGTCGTCTACGGTGGCACCGGCCGGGCCGCGCGTGACTGGAAGTCGTTCGACGCCATGGTGCGCACGCTCACCACGCTCAAGGCCGACGAGACGATGCTCGTGCAGAGCGGCCGGCCGGTCGGCGTCATGCAGACCCACGAGTGGGCGCCGCGGGTGCTCATCGCCAACTCCAACCTGGTCGGCGACTGGGCCACCTGGCCCGAGTTCCGCCGGCTCGAGCACCTCGGCCTGACGATGTACGGCCAGATGACGGCCGGCTCGTGGATCTACATCGGCACCCAGGGCATCGTCCAGGGCACCTACGAGACCTTCGCCGCGGTGGCCGAGAAGCGCTTCGGCGGCACCCTCGCCGGCACGCTCACCCTCACCGGCGGCTGCGGCGGGATGGGTGGTGCCCAGCCGCTCGCGGTCACGATGAACGAGGGCGTCTGCCTGATCGTCGACGTCGACCCGGCCCGCCTGCACCGCCGGGTCGAGCACCGCTACCTCGACGAGGTCGCCGACGACCTCGACCACGCCGTCGAGATCGCCCTGCGGGCCAAGGCCGAGCGCCGCGCCTGGTCGGTCGGGGTTGCCGGCAACGCCGCCGAGGTGTTCCCCGAGCTGCTCCGGCGCGGGGTGCCGATCGACATCGTCACCGACCAGACCAGCGCCCACGACCCGCTGTCGTACCTGCCCGAGGGCATCTCCGTCGAGGACTGGGCCGACTACGCCGAGAAGAAGCCCGAGGACTTCACCGACCGGGCCCGCGCCTCGATGGCCAAGCACGTGCAGGCGATGGTCGACTTCATGGACGCCGGCGCCGAGGTCTTCGACTACGGCAACTCGATCCGTGACGAGGCCCGCCAGGGCGGCTGCGAGCGCGCGTTCGACTTCCCGGGGTTCGTGCCGGCCTACATCCGCCCGCTGTTCTGCGAGGGCAAGGGCCCCTTCCGCTGGGCCGCGCTCTCCGGTGACCCGAAAGACATCGCGGCCACCGACCGGGCCGTGCTCGACCTCTTCCCCGACAACGAGAAGCTGCACAAGTGGATCCGCGGCGCCCAGGAGCGCATCGCGTTCCAGGGCCTGCCGGCCCGGATCTGCTGGCTCGGCCAGGGCGAGCGCGACAAGGCGGGCCTGGCGTTCAACGACCTCGTGCGTACCGGGGCTGTCCAGGCCCCGATCGTCATCGGCCGCGACCACCTCGACACCGGGTCGGTGGCGAGCCCGTACCGCGAGACCGAGTCGATGCTCGACGGCTCCGACGCGATCGCCGACTGGCCGCTGCTCAACGCACTGGTCAACACCTCGTCCGGCGCGAGCTGGGTCTCGATCCACCACGGCGGCGGGGTCGGCATCGGCCGCTCGCTGCACGCCGGGCAGGTCTCGCTCGCCGACGGCACCGACCTCGCGGCCCAGAAGCTGGAGCGGGTGCTGACCAACGACCCGGCGATGGGCGTCATCCGGCACGTCGACGCGGGCTACGACATCGCCGAGCGCACCGCGCAGGAGCAGGACGTCCGCATCCCCATGCGCGAGAGCTGACCCCCAACCCCCCTCGAAGTAGAACCCGGCTACTCACCCGAGGAAGGTGTGCAGCTCGCGGGTGAAGCCGTCCGGGTCGGCCTCGTGCACCTCGTGGCCGGTGTCGAGGGTCACCGAGCGCCCGTGCGGCAGGGCCGCCACGAGCTCGGCGACGTGCTCGGCCGCGACGAAGCTGCGCGGGCCGCCCGCGACCACGAGCGTCGGCGCGGCCACCGACCACGCCACCTCGGGCCACGCCGGGTCGGGGTCGTCGATCTCCGGGCGCACCTGCTCCACGACCCGCCAGTCGAACCCGAGCTCGCCGTCCGGGCGGGTCGGCGGGTCCGGCCGCCGCGGGTGCGGCATCCCGACGTCCTCGAGCACGAGCCGGCGCACCCGGTGCGGGTGGGCGGCGGCCACGCGCAGCGCGACCAGCCCGCCGAGCGAGTGGCCGACGAGGTCGACCGCCGGCTCGTCGAGCCGCTCGAGCAGCTGGCCGACGTCCTGCGCCATCAGGGCGATCGAGTACTCGCCCGGCCACCCGCTCTGCCCGTGCCCGCGCAGGTCGACGGCGAGCACGGTGCGGGTCGCCGACAGGGATGCCGCGACCGCGTCCCACGACCGCGCCGTGAGCCCGGTGCCGGGCAGCAGCACGCACCGGGGGCGCCACCGGCGACGGCCGGCGCCACTCGACGACGGACAGCACCAGGCCACTGAGGTCGACCGGGCGACGTGCGGCCACGTCAGGCGGGCTCGGTGACGTCGGCGACGTCGGCGCCCAGGGCACGCACCAGGTCGTCGGCCGCCACCGTCGCGGCCACCCCGTGCGCCCCGGCGCCCATCGACACCGTGCGCCCGGTGATCGTCGCGTCGGCCACGACCGGCCACGCCGTGCTCGACCCGAACGGCGTGATCGTGCCCCGCTCGTAGCCGGTGACCTCCAGCGCCGTCGCGGCATCCGGCATCGACACCCGGTTGACCCCGAGGTGCGCGCGCAGCTTGGGCCACGAGATCTCGCGGTCGCCGGGCACGAGCACGAACAGGAAGTCGTCCTCCGAGCGGCGCACCACCAGGGTCTTGACGATGTCGCGCGGCTCGACCCCGCGGGCGGCCGCCGCCTCGGCGAGCGAGCCCACCCGCCCGTGCCGGGTCACGGTGTACGCGATGCCGGATGCCGTCAGCGCGCCCGTGGCGCGTTCCTCACCACTCGCGGTCATCGCCTCAGCGTAGGGCCGGTGTCCAACGTCTGGGCATCGAGACAATCACCTCGTACGTGCGACCCATTCCGCCCTGTCGGCACGGTCAAATGGACCCATGTCCACGACGCCACTCCACGGCGGGGCCGCTTCGGGGTTCCGACGGATGTGGCACGACCTCGAGGCCCTCGGCGTCGACGGCGAGACCGGCGGGTACCACCGGTTCGCCTGGACCCGCGAGGACCACGACCTGCGCGAGTGGTTCGCCGGCGAGTGTGCTGACCGCGGGCTCGACCTGACCACCGACCGGATGGGCAACCAGTGGGCCTGGTGGGGTGACCCCGATGCCGCGGTGGCCGCCGGGGACCCCGGCGTCGTCATCGGCTCGCACCTGGACTCGGTTCCCGATGGTGGCGCCTTCGACGGCCCGCTCGGAGTCGTCGGTGCCCTCGCGGCGGTCGACCAGCTGCGGCACGACGGCTTCGCCCCGTCCCGCCCGGTGGGGATCGTGAACTTCGCCGACGAGGAGGGCGCCAGGTTCGGCGTCGCCTGCGCAGGGTCACGCGTCATCACCGGCGCCCTCGGGGCCGACCGGGCCCGCGGGCTCACCGACAACGAGGGCGTGACGATGGCCGAGGCGATGCGCCGCGCCGGTCGCGACCCGGCCATCCTCGGCCGCGACGACGAGACGCTCGCCCGGATCGGCGCGTTCGTCGAGCTGCACGTGGAGCAGGGGCGACACCTCGTCGACCTCGGCCACTCCGTCGGTGTCGGCAGCGACATCTGGCCGCACGGCCGCTGGCGGGTCGACGTGCCCGGCGAGGCCAACCACGCCGGCACGACCGCGCTGGCTGAGCGCGAGGACGCCATGCTGGGTCTGGCCGCCCTGATCATCGCGGCCCGCCGCGCCGCCGAGACGCAGGGCTGCGTCGCGACCGTCGGCAAGGTGCACGTCCAGCCCGGTGGGGTGAACGCCATCGCGAGCCGCGCCACCGGGTGGCTCGACGCGCGCGGCTCCGACGCCGATGCCGTGCTGCGCGTCGTCTCCGAGGTCCGCGACGTCGTCTCCGACTTCGACGGCCTGCTCACCCAGGAGTCCTGGACCCCCACCACCGACTTCGACCCCGCACTCGTGCGCCGCATCGCCACCCGGCTGGACGGCCTGCCGGTGATCGGCACCGGCGCGGGCCACGACGCCGGCATCCTCGCCAACGACGGCATCCGCAGCGCCATGCTCTTCGTGCGCAACCCCACGGGGGTGTCGCACTCGCCCGACGAGTGGGCCTCGGCCGACGACTGCCTCGACGGCATCGCGGCCCTCGCCGACGTCGTCACCGACCTCGCCGGGGCTGGTGCATGACCACGTTCTGGTGCGAGCACGCGATGCTCCCCGGTGGTGTACGGCGCTCGGTGCGGGTCGTCACCGACCGTGGCCGGATCATCGACGTGCGCCACGAGCAGCCGGCCGAGCCCGGCGACACCAGGCTCGCCGGCGTGGTCCTGCCAGGCCTCGCCAACGGCCACAGCCACGTGTTCCACCGGGCCCTGCGCGGTCGCACCCACGATGACGGCGGCAACTTCTGGACGTGGCGCGACGCGATGTATGCCGTGACCCACCGCCTCGACCCGGAGACCTACCACGCGCTCGCCAAGGCGGTCTTCGCCGAGATGCTGCTCGCCGGGTACACGGCCGTGGGCGAGTTCCACTACGTGCACCACGCGGCCGGCGGTCGGCGCTACGACGACCCGAACGTCATGGGTAAGGCGTTGGTCAGCGCGGCGCGCGAGGTCGGCATCCGGATCACGCTGCTCGACACCTGCTACCTCGCCGGCGGGCTCTTCGCGAGCGGCCACGTCCCCCTGGACGAGGTGCAGGAGCGGTTCTCCGACGGAACGGCCGAGGCGTGGGCCGAGCGGGTGGCCCGCCTGTCCGACGACGAGACCGTGCGGATCGGCGCGGCCGTGCACTCGGTGCGTGCCGTGCCGTGCGACGACCTCGCTCTGGTGGGCGAGGTCGCGAGCCGCGACGACCGGCCGCTGCACGTGCACCTGTCGGAGCAGCCTGGCGAGAACCTCGCCTGCGAGGGCTTCTACGGCTGCTCGCCGACCGAGCTGCTCGCGGGCGAAGGTCTGCTCACGTCGCGGACGACTGCGGTGCACGCAACTCACCTGTCCGACAAGGACATCGAGCTGCTGGGGGAGGCGAGGTCGACGGCCTGCTTCTGCCCGACCACCGAGCGCGACCTCGCCGACGGCATCGGCCCGGCCCGCCGGCTCTTCGACGCCGGGG
Source organism: uncultured Actinomycetota bacterium (assembly GCA_963695175.1). GTDB lineage: Bacteria > Actinomycetota > Actinomycetes > Actinomycetales > Dermatophilaceae > Fodinibacter. Next base: position 66,462 of record CAVOGG010000004.1, on the reverse strand, counting down.
TGCGCCTCTCCCTGGGTTCCGACCAGCACGCCGTCATCGACCCCTTCGAGGAGGTGCGCGGCGTCGAGATGCACGAGCGGCTCGAGAGCCTGGAGCGGGGTCGATTCGCGGGTGCCGACCTGCTCGGCATGGCCGCGCTCAACGGCTACCGCTCGCTCGGCTGGGACGACGGCGGCGTGATCGCGAGCGGTCACGTGGCCGACCTCGTGGCCGTGCGGCTCGACAGCCCCCGCACGGCCGGCGCGGGTGCCGGTGGCGTGCTCTACGCGGCGACCTCGGCCGACGTCACCGACGTCGTCGTCGGGGCGAACAGGTGGTGCGCGACGGCAGGCACCGCGCCGGCGACGTCGGGCGGCTGCTCACCGACGCGATCTCGGCGGTGCGCAGGTGACGGCCGAGATCGGAAGCGGCACAACGGCATCCGGCGCGGTTCTGGTCACCGGCATCGGGGAGCTGGTGACCTGTGCGGGGCCCGACGGCGCGACCTCGACCGACGACCGGACGACGCCGGCCGCCGACCGGCTCGGCATCGTCCGCGACGCCGCGGTCGTCGTGGCCGACGGTCTGGTCGCCTGGGTCGGGCCCGCCGTCGCCGCACCTGCGGCCGACCGTGTCATCGACGTCGGTGGGCGCGCGGTGGTGCCCGGGTTCGTCGACAGCCACAGCCACCTCGTCTACGCCGGCGACCGGGCCGCCGAGTTCACGGCGCGGATGGCGGGCGTCCCCTACGACGGTGGCGGCATCGGCGTCTCGGTGGCAGCCACCCGGGCGGCCACCGACGACGACCTGCGCGCGCTGCTGCGGGCCCGGGTCGCCGAGATGCGCGCGCTCGGCACGACGACCGTCGAGGTCAAGAGCGGCTACGGGCTGACCGTCGACGACGAGGTGCGCTCACTGCGCCTGGCGAGCGAGGTCACCGACGAGACGACCTTCCTCGGCGCCCACGTCGTGCCGCCCGAGGCCCGCGACGACCGCGGCGCCTACCTCGACCTCGTCTGCGGGCCGATGCTGGCGGCCTGTGCGCCGTTCGCCCGCTGGGTCGACGTCTTCTGCGAGCCGGCCTCGCCGCACGCGTTCACCGAGGACGAGGCGCGGCGCGTGCTGACGGCCGGGCGGGATGCCGGGCTCGGCCTGCGGGTGCACGGCAACCAGCTCTCGGCCGGGCCGGGCGTGCGGCTCGCGGTCGAGCTCGAGGCCGCCAGCGTCGACCACTGCACGTTCCTCACCTCTGCCGACATCGACGCGCTCGTGGGTGCAGCCGGCAGCACCGTGGCCACCCTGCTCCCGGGAGTGGAGTTCTCGACCCGCTCGCCCTACCCGGACGCCCGCCGCCTCCTCGACGCCGGCGTCGACCTCGCGCTGGCGACCGACTGCAACCCCGGTACCTGCAACACGGCATCCATGCCGTTCGTCATCGCCCTGGCGGTGCGGGAGATGCGGCTGACGGCGGCCGAGGCACTCGTGGCGGCCACGGTGGGCGGCGCCCGAGCCCTGCGTCGCGGCGACGTGGGGCGGGTGGCCGTCGGGTCGCGGGCCGACCTGGCCGTGCTCGAGGCGCCGTCGTACGAGCACCTGGCCTACCGGCCCGGGATGCCGCTGGCCCGCGCCCTCGACCTCGGTCGGGACTAGGGGTCAGACGGGGTCGTCGCGTACCTCGGACGGCAGGTGCCCGGACGACTTCTCGTAGAACGCCGCCGCCCGGCGGGTCGCGATGGTTCTCGCGGCGCCCACGGCCAGGCCGGTGATCGCGGCGTACACGACCGCCTTGGCCAGCGGTGCGTGCGGGTTCTTCGGGTTGATCTCGTCCTGCCCCGCCCGCGCCCAGATCGCGTCGATGACCTTCGTGGCGACGACTCCCGCGAGGATGGCACCCCCGGTGCCCATGATCTTCCACGCGACCTTGCCCATCGCCATGGTGGTCCTTCCCGGTGCTCCGTAGGGCCGGACGAAAGGACGTCCGACGGGTCGAGATCCACTCTAGTCCCGGGGGTCTATGGTGGTGACGTCCAACGACAGGGGAGCGCCCCCAAAGCGCTGAGAGTGCGGTTCGCCGCAGACCCTCGAACCTGATCCGGTTAGCACCGGCGAAGGGAGTCGGGAATCTCAGGTGCGTGTCCGGCACACCCGCGTTCGCCACGGCCGCGAGGTACCGGGTGTCGCACCTCCCCGAGGTCCACATCGCAAACCTCGGGAGAAGCACATGGCCACACAGCTCACGGAGGCGCCGACCCGGCGCTCCATCACCGCGACCCGCCCGCTGATGGGCTGGCGCACGGTCGACATCCTCACCATCGCCTTCCTCGGCGCCGCCCTCGGCGTCGCGTTCTGGGGCTGGGGCGTGTTCTACAACGGCCCGGTCACCGCCCTGAAGATCGGCTACGCCCCGCTGATGGGGCTGTTCGTCGGGCCGTGGTTCCTCGCCGGCGTCATCGGCGGGCTCGTCGTGCGCCGCCCGGGCGCGGCCCTGTTCTGCGAGGTCGTGGCCGCCCTGGTCTCGATGCTCCCCGGCACCGAGTGGGGGGCGACGGTGCTCGTGTCCGGCATCCTGCAGGGCCTGGGCGCCGAGCTGGCGTTCGCGATCCTGGGCTACTCGGCCTTCGGTGCGGTCGCGGCGGCCCTCGCCGGCGTGCTGTCGGCGCCGCTGGAGTGGGCGTTCGAGGTCGTGAAGTTCCCCGCCTCGTGGGCCGACGTACCGGTCCTGTCGGTGCTCGCGAACGGTGGTGGCTGGTACGCCGAGTGGGTGCTGCGCGACAAGCTGGTCTACCTCGGCGCGATGGCCGTCTCCGGGGCGGTGCTCGCCGGGCTCGTCGGCTGGCTCCTGGTGCGAGCCCTGGCCCGGGCGGGCGCGCTGTCGGCGTTCCCCGCCGGCCAGGAGCACCGGGAGCAGCACGCTGTCTGACGCCGCCACCACCACCTCGCGCGGGCGGGTCGAGGTCGACGGCCTCACCTGGCGACCGTTCGGCCGTCGCGAGCCGGTGCTGCGCGACGTGTCGCTGACCCTGCGACCGGGCGAGCGGGTGCTCCTCGTCGGGCCGTCCGGGTCGGGCAAGTCGACCCTGCTCCGCGCCCTCGCCGGGCTGCTCGAGACGGTCGACGCCGGTGAGCTCACCGGCCGGGTGTCGGTCGACGGCGTCGCGCCCGGAGCCCGACCCGGCGCGGTCGGGCTGGTGCTGCAGGAGCCCGGCGCGGGAGTGGTCGCGGCCTCGGTCGGCCGCGACGTCGCGTTCGGCCCGGAGAACGTCCGGATGCCGCGCGCCGACATGGCCGGCGCCGTCACCTCCGCGCTCGCCTCCGTCGGCCTCGGTGACCTGCCGCCCGACACCCCGACGTCCGCGCTGTCGGGCGGGCAGACCCAGCGGCTGGCCCTCGCCGGCACCCTGGCACTCGACCCGTCTGTGGTGCTCCTCGACGAGCCGACGGCGATGCTCGACCCGGCGTCGGCGCAGGAGGTGCGCGACGCGGTCGCTGCGCTCACGCCCGGCGAGAGGCGGCCGGCGGTCGGTCCGGGCCCCTCGGAGCCGGCCACCGGCCACCCCTCGCCGACGCTCGTCGTCGTCGAGCACGTCCTGGGGCCGTGGGTCGACCTCGTCGACCGGCTCGTCGTGCTGTCGTCGGACGGCCGGGTCGTGGCCGACGGCCCGGTGCGCGAGACCCTCGCGAGCGAGCGCGCCCGGCTGCTCGCGATGGGCATCTGGGTGCCGGGTGCCGGGCCGCCAGCGCCACTGTCCGTCGACGCGACCCTGGTGGCGCCACGCCGGGGCGGGCCCACGGCATCCCTCGCGGCAGCACCCTTCGTCGTCGACCGGACCACCCGGCAGGTCGACGGCACCGCCCGCACCCGCAGAGTCGCCGTGCTGGCCGATGCCCTGGTGGCTGCGCCGGGCACCCTGACCGCCCTGGTCGGGCCGAGCGGGTCGGGCAAGTCGACCGTGCTGCACGCCCTCGCCGGCTTCCTCCAGCCTGCCGATCCCGTTGCCGTCAAGGTGAGGCCGCCCCGGGACCCGGTCGCCGCCCCGCCGGCAGACCGGCCGGATGCCGTGCCGCCCGCCTCGCTGTCGGCTCCCGACCTGGCCCGCACCCTGGCCTGGGTGCCGCAGTGGTCGAGCTCGACGATCGTCGCCCGCACCGTGCTCGACGAGGTGCTCACCACCGCGCGGACCGTCGAGCCCGTGGACGGCACGGGCGACGGAGGTGCCGAGTCGACCGAGCGCGCCCGCGCCCTCCTGCTCGCCCTGGGGCTGGGGCACCTCGAGGCCGCCGACCCACGACAGCTGTCGGGGGGCGAGCAGCGGCGGCTCGCGGTGGCCGCGGCACTGCACCACGGACCTCCGGTGCTGCTCGCCGACGAGCCGACCGTCGGCCAGGACCGCGGCACCTGGGCGGCGGTCGTCGGGCTCGTCGCGGCCTACCGGGAGGCCGGTGGTGCGGTCGTGACCGCGACCCACGACGCCCACGTCGTCGACCGTGCGACGCAGGTGCACCACCTCGTGGCGCCCCCCGACCCCGCGGTGCCGGCGCCGGCCGGGGTGCCGCTGGTCGCCCGGTGCGGCCCGTTGGCGCTGCTCACCGGCGCCCTGCTGGCCGTGCCCGCCGGGGTGCTCTCGCCGCACTGGACGACCTCCCTCGCGGTGCTCGCCACCCAGTTCGTGCTCGCGGTGGTCGGCCTCTGGACCCCGGGCGGGCGCGGCGGGGTGCTGGGTCGAGCTCGCCGGGTGCTGGTGCGGATGGTCCCGGGCCTCATTGCCGCCCTCTCGGTGGGCTGGTCGACCTGGTTCCTCGCCGGCCGCGACCTCGACCCTGCTCTCACCGTCGGCCTGCGGGTGCTGGTGATCGTGCTGCCGTCGGCCGTGCTCATCCCGTGGATCGACCCCGACGCGCTCGGCGACGCCCTCGCCCAGCGGCTCCGGCTGCCCGACCGGCCGGTGGTCGCGACGTCGGCGGCGCTGCAGCGGGTGCACTCGTTCGGCGAGATCTGGCGCGAGCTGGGCCGGGCCCGCCGGATCCGGGGGTTCGGGGTGTCGTGGCGCGCCCCGCGCACGGTGGTCGCCCACCTCGGCGCCCTCACGATGGGGCTGCTCGTGCGCACGTTGCGCGCCGCCGCCGACCTCGCCGTCGCCATGGATGCCCGGGGCTTCGCGACCGCGCTCGCCCGCTCGTGGTGGATGCCGGCGCCGTGGCGGTGGCGCGACTCCGTCCTCGTCGTGCTGGCCGCCGTGCCGCTGGTCGTGGCGATCCTGGCCCGGTAGCGCGCCACGGCATCCGACTCATTGCGGATCACCCACCTTCCGGCCCGCCGTGCGGCACGCTTCGGGTGGGTGATCCGCACATCAGTCGGGGGCGGCATCCACCCGTGGGAGGGTCGGCATCCGTACTCCTCCGTGACGGGCGCGACGTGACCGGACCGAGGGAGGTGCGATGGCCGACCGGGAGGCCTTCGACGCCTACGTGCGCGAGCGCTGGGCGCCGTTGCTGCGCACCGCGACCCTGCTCACCGGTGACCGGCACGCCGCGGAGGACCTCGTGCAGGAGACGCTGGTGCGCGCCGCTCAGCACTGGAGCCGGGTCGAGCCCGCCACGGCCGACGCGTACGTGCGCCGGATCCTCTACACGCGGTCGGTCGATGCCTGGCGCTGGCGGCGGCGCCAGCCCGACCCGGTCGACCGTGCCGGGCACGACGCCGACGACACCCAGGTCGGCGCCGGCGCGGATGCCGTCGACACCCGCCTCACGCTCGCCGCAGCGCTGGCCCGGCTCACCCCGCGGCAGCGTGCCGTACTCGTGGCCCGGTTCTACGAGGACCGCACCGAGACCGATGCCGCCCGGGTGCTCGGCTGCTCGGTGAGCACCGTCAAGTCACAGACCCGCCACGCCCTCGAGCGCCTGCGCGTGCTCGCGCCCGAGCTCGCCGCCACCTTCGGCCGAGAGGAGATCGTCCGATGAGCCCCGACCCCCTCGGCACCGCGCTGCGTGACCTCGCCGACGACGTGGAGGCGGGTCTCGTGCCCCCTGTGGCGGACGAGCTGTGGGCAGGTGGGCGCCGTCGTCGCCGCACTGCCCGCCTCGTCCCGGTCGTGGCCGCTGCGTGTGTCGCGGCCCTGGTCACCCTCGTGGTGTGGCCGAGCGGTGCCCCGCGAGCCTCGGTGCCCGCCATCACGGTCGACGACGACGGGACGGCGCGACTCACGGCCTACCCCGATGTCATCGCCAAGCCCCCGTCCATCCGGACGACGACGACACCGGGTGTGACGGCCGCCCTCGTCCCGGGCTCCGGCGAGCTCGCTGCGATGTACGCGGTGTCGCCGGTGGGGGCACTGACTCGGGTGCCGCTGCCGCGCGACGAGTGGGGGTTGGGCGGACCCTCGCTCTCGCCCGACGGCCGGTGGGTCTCCCGTGGGCCCGTGCTCACCGACCTCATCAGTGGGGCGGCCATCCCGTCGCGTGCGGACCAGGCCCGGCTCGAGGACGCGTGGACGCCGACCGCGGAGCCCTCATGGTGGTCGCCCGACTCGCGCCGCGTCTTCGTCGCGACATTCAACCAAGGGGTCCCGCGGTCCGCCGGTCTGGTCGTCGGCATCGACGGCTCGATCACCGAGGTACCGCTCGTCGCGGGTGGAGTGGCGCCGATCGTCGCCGGGTGGATTGACGAGGCCTCCCTGCTCGTCTTCCTCGACCTCGGCCCCGGGACCTCGCGACTCGAGGGCCGCACCTGGCGGGTCGGTGACGACGCGTGGCACGTGGCCGACGCGGATGTCGAGTGGTCCACGGTCGACGAGCTGGAGGCGCCCGAGGACGAGATCGTGCGCGCGTCGCTGTCACCCGACCGCTCCCGCGTGCTGCTCACCCGGTCGGTCGCCGATCCCGAGCCCACCGGTTTGCAGAGCACCCGCGCGATGATGTTCGACGCGAGCACCGGTGCCCAGATCGGGATGCCGGACGTTGACGGGCTGTTGGACTCCGCCAGCTGGGCTCCGGGAAGCTATGTCGAGTGGGGCGGCTGGGGCTGTCGCCCGGCGTGGCGCCACGGCGGGCCGGTCGTCACCGACGGGACCATCCGCACGGCCACCGCATCGCGGGGTGGCCCCCTCGTCGCCGTGTCGTCGGGCTACGGGGAGCCTTGTGTCGCCTTCGCGGGGAACGAGCTGCGGGGCACCCCGATGACCAACCACGTCGCGCTCTGGCAGGAACGCCTCTGGACCTGGGGGGTGCCGCTGCTCGGGCTGACGCTCCTGGTCCTTGCCCTGTGGGCGTTCAGCCGTCGGCAGCGCACCTGGCGCAAGCCGCTACGCGACCTGCCGCCGATCATCACCCAGCCCTTCTGACGCTCCTCGTCGCAGACCGCGTGAGGCGGAATTCGGAGCCGTCGGTGGCGGACGGCATACTTGTGGATCGTGTCTGCCACCTCCGTGACCCCGCCCACCGCGGCGGTCCGCATCCCGCGCGAGCTGTGGGTGCTCGTGGCGGCGGCGTTCGTGATCGCGCTGGGGTTCGGGCTGATCCTGCCGGTGCTGCCGCAGTTCGCGCAGAGCTTCGGGGTGGGGGCCACGGCCAGCGCGATCGTGGTCAGCGCGTTCGCGTTCTTCCGGCTGCTCTTCGCCCCGGCCGGAGGGCGGTTGATCGCCCGCTTCGGGGAGCGCCCGATCTACCTCGCCGGCCTGGTCATCGTCGCGATCTCGACCGGCGCCACGGCCTTCGCGCACACCTACTGGCAGCTGCTGCTCTACCGCGGCCTGGGCGGCATCGGGTCGGTGATGTTCACCGTGTCGGCGGTCGCGCTCATCGTGCGGCTCGCACCCCCGGCGATCCGCGCCCGCGTCTCCTCGGTCTACGCCTCGGCCTTCCTCTTCGGCGGCATCCTCGGGCCGGTCGTCGGTGGCCTGCTCGGCAACCTCGGGCTGCGGGTGCCGTTCCTCGTGTATGCCGTGGCGCTGCTCGTCGCGGCCTCCCTCGTCGCGATCTTCATCAGCGGTTCGGCGCTGCGACCGGCCGAGGGCGCGCCGGTGCTGCCGGTGCTGGCCGTGCGCGACGCCTGGCGGGACAGCGCCTATCGCGCCTCGATCGGGTCGGCGTTCGCCAACGGGTGGGCCAACTTCGGGGTGCGCAACGCGATCCTGCCGCTGTTCGCCGCGGTCGTCATCGGCAAGCAGCCGTGGGTGGCGGGAACCGCCCTGGCCGTCTTCGCCGCCGGCAACGCGATCGGCCTCACCGTGTCGGGGCGGCTGTCCGACCGGGTCGGGCGGCGGCCGTTCATCATCGCTGGCCTGGTCATCAGCGGCCTGGCGACGATCGTCACCGGGTTCGCGTCCGACCTGCCCGTGCTCGTCGTGCTGTCGGTGGTCGCGGGCCTCGGCGCCGGCATGCTCAACCCGGCCCAGCAGGCCGCCCTCGCCGACATCGTCGGGCGCGAGCGCAACGGCGGGCCGGCCCTGGCCACGTTCCAGATGTCCGCCGACGGCGGCGCCATCGTCGGGCCCGTCCTGGCCGGGCTGCTCATCGACCACGGCAGCTACCCGCTGGCCTTCGGCATCACCGGTCTGATCACCCTGGTCGCGGTCGTGCCGTGGCTCTTCGCGCGCGAGACCCACGACGTGCAGCACGGGGCGCCCACCCCGGATGCCGGTCAGCGCACCGACGCCGCCGACCTCGAGGCCACCGTCGCCGAGAGCTCCCGCGAGGCCTGAGGCCCGCAGCTCAGGAGGGCGACGCAGCCAGGGCGTCCTGCACCGAGGTCTCGACCGTTCCGAGCACGGGGTCGCGCCCGGAGAGCACGTCGATGACGGTCTTGGCGGCGGCGAGCTTCTCGCGGCGTGCGCCGGCGGTCCACTGTGCGGGGTACGTCCGGGCCGTCCAGTCGCCGACGCCCTCGGCGTCGAGCCCGATCGCACGGCAGGTCGTCACGGCACGCGGCAGGTGGTAGCCCTGCGACACGACGAGCACCCGGTCGACGCCGAAGATGCGCTGGGCCCGGCTGCACGAGTCGTAGGTGTCGCGCCCGGCGAAGTCGCGCACGACGGCATCCGCCGGAACCCCGTGCGACGGCGAGCCAGTCACGCATGGCGGTGGGCTCGTCGTGGGTGGCGACCCGGTTGTCCCCGGAGACGAGGAGGACGCGCGCCCGCCCCGACGCGTAGAGCGCCCGGGCCACCTCGAGCCGGCCGGCCAGGAACGCCGAGGGGCTGCCGTCGGGGTTCAGGCCGGCACCGAGCACCAGGGCCACCGGGGCACTGGGGGCGTCGTCGAGGTGGTGCAGGTGGCCGCGCGACGCGAGGCTGACCCAGGCCCAGGGCCCGAGGGCCACCACGGCGACGAGCGTGACGGCGCCGACCCCCACCAGCACCCGTCGCCGACGCCGGGACCGGCGCGGGCTCGTCGCGCGCTCGGCGGACGCGTCGGGGCTGGTGGTCACGACGGCAGGTTAGCCGCGGGTGCCGCCGGGCGTGGGGAACCGGGGAGGGTGCGGCCGGCGTTGACCATGGACCGTTCGCGTCCGGACGACGGACACACACCCGCGCGGACGAGGGACACACCACCACCGGCCCACCACCTCGGAGGTCACCATCACCGGTTCCACCGCCAGCCTGCCCGCGCTCACCGTCCTCGACCGCCAGGTCGACACCCTGCTCGGCCTGGGCTACCCCGCCCTCGCCGGCCTGACGCCGCCGCAGTTCACCGACCTGCTCGAGCCCCTGCGTGCGGTGGCCGGCACCCTCCCCGATCTGCCCGAGCAGGGGGAGCCGGGGCACACGTCGATGGTGCTGGTCGTGACCCGCGACCTCGTCGACCCCGAGACCACCGTTCCGCTGCTGCGGCTGGCCCCGAAGGGCACGGCGCCGGGGGTCGTCGACCGCAACCACGGTGAGGCCGGCCTGGCGCCGTACCGGCCCATCGAGCAGGTCGCCCTACCGGACGCCACCGCCTACCTGCTGCTCGACGTCGACCGCGGCGAGGAGTTCCGCGGCGTGCGCCCGGAGGAGGCGCTGCCGGTCGTCCTGGGTCGCGCCCGCACGCCGCTCACCATCGAGGAGGGCATCGCCGTCGTCACCCACGCCCCGCAGCTGCTCGAGAAGAACCGCTGCTTCATGCTCTCCGGGTCGCGGCGCGGCGACCGGCGGGTGCCGGCGATGTGGATCTCGGCGAAGGCGCCGAAGCTCGGCTGGTGCTGGGACGGCAACCCGCACGACTGGCTCGGGGTGGCGTCAGCCGGGGGTCGCGTCGCCTGACCGCCCCGGTCTCGCCCCAACTTTTTCGCCCGGTGCGGGAACCTTCACCGTCGCGCCAGAACCGTTCCGGTGCTCAGGTCAAGGTTCTGGGATCGGGCGAAAAAGGTGGGAGCTCGGGAGGGGTCAGCCGGTGACCTCGACGACCTTCTTGGGCATGAACGCCGCGGCCACCACCAGGGTCACCGCCACGAGGAACGACGCGATGAACACCGCGTGGATCGCCGGGTCGAGCACTCCCGCCGGCAGGTCCTCGAGGCTGGTCGGCTCCGACCCGAGCCGGTTGTGGACGACGGTGTTGGCGATCGCGCCGAAGGCGGCCACCCCGACGGCCGAGCCCACCGAGCGGGCGAAGAGCGTCGCGCCGGTGGCCACACCTCGTCGCTCCCAGCCGACCGACGACTGGGCCGCGATGATCGCGGGGCTGGCGACGTAGCCGAAGCCGAGGCCCATGACGAAGTTCGGGGCCGCGAGGTGCAGCACCGAGCTCGAGGAGTCGATGGTGAGCAGCAGGGCCGCGCCGGCGAGCGCGATGAGCGAGCCGATCAGCATCGTCGTGCGGAACCCGAACCGCAGGTACAGGCGCCCCGACGTCGCCGCCGCGATCGGCCAGCCGATGGTCATCGCCGCGAGGGCGAACCCCGCGACGATCGCCCCGGTGCCGAGCACCCCCTGGGCGAACAGCGGCACGTACGACGTCAGCCCCAGCAGCAGCACCCCGACCACGAGCGAGGTGGCCATCGCCGCGCCGACGACGCGGTGGCGGAACACCCACAGCGGCAGCACCGGCTCGGCGGCCCGGCGCTCGACGAGCACGAACGCCACGAGCACGACCACCGACCCGATGAGCAGCCCGATGCTGACCGGCGACGACCAGTCCCACAGCACGCCGCCCTCGAGCAGGGCCACGAGCAGCGCCACCGTGCCCACCAGCATGAGCACCGTGCCGAGCACGTCGACCTTGGGCCGCGGGCGCTCGGGGTCGCGTGCCCGCGGCTGCTCCTCGAACTTGCGCCACAGCATCCATGCCGCGGCGGCGCCGAGCGGGAGGTTCACGAGGAAGATCCAGCGCCACGACGCGTAGTCGGCGAACACGCCGCCAAGGGTCGGGCCGATCAGTGACGAGATCGCCCAGACGGCCGCGATGTAGCCCTGCACGGTGGCGCGCTCGGCGACGGAGTAGATGTCGCCGACGATCGTCATGCCGACCGGTTGCACCGCGCCGGCTCCCAGCCCCTGAAGGGCACGGAACGCGATGAGGCTGCCCATCGACCACGACAGCCCGCACAGCAGCGACCCGGCGAGGAACAGGGCGACGCCCAGCAGCATGACCGGCTTGCGCCCGACGAGGTCGGAGACCTTGCCGTAGATCGGCACCGACACGGCCTGCGCGAGCAGGTAGACGGAGAACAGCCACGGGAACTGGCTCAGGCCGCCGAGGTCGCGCACCACGGCGGGCACGGCGGCGGCGAGGATGGTCGCGTCGATCGCCACGAGCCCGGTGCTCAGCATCACGGCGAGCAGGACCGGCCCCCGCTCGCTCCGCAGGCCGACGCTGGCACGGCTGACTCTGGTGTCCGCGGAGGTCGTCACCTCTCGACCAACCCTCGGCCCGCGGCGGGCATTCCGACCCTCGACCGGCGGATGCCGGCCCGGCTCACCAGTTCGTCTCGACGCAGGCCCGCGCGCTGCGCGGCTCGACCTGGATGGTGGCGTGCTCGATCGCGAACCGTTCGCGCAGCACGGCCGCCGCCTCGGTGAGCACCACCGTCGGGTCGGCGCCGTCGTCGCAGACCAGGTGCACGGTCGCCACGTGCATGCCGGACGTCAGGGTCCACAGGTGCAGGTCGTGCACGTCGACCACCGCCCCGACACCGCGCAGCGCCGCCTCCGCCTCGGCGGGGACCATGCCGGCCGGCGCGTGCTGGCCCAGCACGGCGAGCACCTCGCGCCCGAGCAGCACGGCACGCACGGTGACGAACGCCGCGATGGCCAAAGCGATCACCGTGTCCCAGACCGACGAGCCGGTGGCGGCGACCAGCAGGCCGGCGACGATCACCCCGACCGAGCCGACGGTGTCGGCGACCACCTCGAGGTAGGCGCCCTTGACGTTGAGGCTCTCCCCGGCTCCGCCGCGCAGCAGCACCAGTGCCACGAGGTTGACGACCAGGCCCAGGCTGCCGACCACGAGCATTGCCGTCGTCGCCACTTCCGGCTCGTCCCCGATCCGCCCGATCGCCGCGACCACGATGTAGGCGGCGACGCCGAGCATGAGCAGGACGGCCAGCCCGGACGCGAAGACCTCCGCCCGGTACGACCCGAAGGTGCGCCGGCCGGTGGTGTCGGGCCGCCCGGCGATCCGGGTCGCGACGAGCGCCGCCCCCAGCGCCACGACGTCGGCGGCCATGTGGCCCGCGTCGCTGAGCAGCGCCAGTGAGCCGCTGGCCAGGGCCGAGAGCAGCTCGACGACGAAGAAGCTCGCGATGAGGACGAACGCGGCGCGCAGCCGCCACCGGTGGGTGGCGCCGGTGTTCGGGCTCCCGTGGCCGTGGCCGTGGCCTCCGCTCACCACCGACACCTCCTCCGGGCCTGCGCGGTTCTCACGACACGACGCTACCCGGCGGCGCGGCGGGGGTCCGGCATACAGTGCCATTCATGCCCGGGTCCGACACCTCCGCGGAGACCACCACCGCCGAACGCCGCGTGCTCGACGCCCTCGACGAGGCCGCGCTGGTCGAGACCCTCGTCGAGCTGGTCCGGGTGCCGAGCGTCACCGGGACCGACGCCGAGAGCGAGCTGCAGCACACGGTCGCCCGCTGGTTCGAGGAGTCCGGGCTCGAGGTCGACCGCTGGGACCTGGATCTCGACGACCTCCGCGCCGACCCCGACTTCCCCGGCACCGAGGCGCCACGGGTCGAGGGGCACGGTGTGGTGGGCACGGCATCCGGCGAGGGCGAGCCGGCGCTGGTGCTTCAGGGGCACGTCGACGTGGTGCCGGTCGGCGATCTCACGAACTGGCCTGACGCGCAACCCTTCTCGGCGCGGATCGCGAACGGGGTGCTGCACGGGCGTGGCGCGTGCGACATGAAGGCCGGGATGGCCGTGAACGTCGCCGTCGCCCGGGCCCTGCACGTTTCGGGCGTGCGCACCGAGCGCCGGCTGGCCCTGCACAGTGTGGTCAGCGAGGAGGACGGCGGCCTCGGGGCCTTCGCCACCCTGCGCCGCGGTCACCGCGGGGAGGTCGCCGTCATCACCGAGCCGACGAGCGGGCGCCTCGTCACGGCCAATGCCGGTGCCCTCACCTTCCGCATCGAGGTCACCGGTCGCGCCGCCCACGGCAGCACCCGGCAGGAGGGCGTGTCCGCCCTCGAGGCGTTCTGGCCGGTGCACCTCGCGCTGCGCGAGCTCGAGGCGCGGCGCAACACCGACCGGCACCCGCTGTTCGGGGACAACCCGCTGCCGTACGGCATCTCGGTCGGCACGGTGCGCTCCGGCGACTGGGCCAGCTCGGTGCCGGACCTGCTCGTCGCCGAGGGCCGGATGGGCGTGCGGCTGGAGGAGGACCCTGTCGTCGCCCGCGCCGCGTTCGAGGATGCCGTCGCCGCGGCCGCCGCTGTCGACCCCTGGCTGCGCGACCACCCACCCCGGGTGACCTGGCCCGGGGGGCAGTTCGCGTCCGGACGGCTGCCGGAAGGCCACGCGCTGGTCGGGGAGGTGGCCGACGCGGTGGAGGTGGTCACCGGGCGACGGCCCGCGGAGGGCGCGGCCCCCTACGGCTCCGACCTGCGCCTCTACACCGGCGTCGGCGGCATCCCGACCCTGCACTACGGGCCTGGCGACGTCCGGCTGGCGCACGCCCCGCGCGAGTCGGTGCCGATCGCGGAGGTCGTGCAGGTGGCCCGGTCGCTGGCGCTCGTGGCCGCCCGTCGGCTCGGCGCGCACTGAACCGGCTCCTGCCTGCCTCGGCTGGGGCAAGATCGTCCTATTGGTCAAAGTTGTCCCGCGTCCTCGGGGTTGGACTGGGCAACAATGCCGGGATGGCCCTGTTGCGCTACACCGCGATCACCTCCCTCGACGGCTACGTCAACGACGCCGAGGGCGGGTTCTCCTGGGCCGCGCCCTCCGACGAGCTGCACGAGGTGGTCAACGCCCACGAGCGGGAGGTCGGCACCTACCTGCTCGGCCGCAGGATGTACGAGACGCTGCGCTACTGGGAGACCGCCCCCGGTGACGTCCCCGGCCCGATGGGGGAGTACGCCCGGATCTGGCGGGCTGCCGACAAGGTCGTCTACTCCACCAGCCTCGACGACGTCACGACCGCGCGCACCCGGCTGGCTGCGTCGTTCGACCCGGCGGCCGTCGAGCAGCTCAAGGCCTCGAGCGTGCTCGACGTGAGCGTGGGCGGCCCCACCCTCGCGGCGGAGGCATTCCGCGCCGGCCTCGTCGACGACGTGCACCTGTTCCTGCACCCGGTGCTCGTCGGCGGCGGCACCCGGGCCCTGCCCGACGACGTGCACGCGCGCCTTGACCTCGTGGACGTCGACCGGGTCGGTGACGTGGTGCACCTGCACCACCGGGTCCGCCGCTGACCCGCCCGGGTCACTCCTCGTCGGAGGGCGGGGGGTTGCGTGGGCTGTCGTCGACCCGGTCGGCCACCCGTGGCAGCACGGCCCACAGCGCGGTCAGCACGAGCAGGAGTGCGGCCCCCGCGACCCACCCCGCGGTGGTGCCGACGACGATGTCGACGACGAGCAGCACGCCCCCGGAGAGGGTCAGGGCCAGCAGCGCCAGCCCGCTTATCGCGAACCGGTTGCCCCACTCGACGAGCAGCTCGCGCCGCCTCTGCCGGAAGAGCACCCGGTGCATCGCCACCGGTGCGACCACCAGCCCGGTGGTGAGCACCGACCCGGCCAGCACGGCCAGGTAGACGTCCTTCTGGAACGCCGTGAGGTCGTCGAAGCGGTTTGAGAACGGCACCGTGAGCAGGAACCCGGTGAGGATCTGCACCCCGGTCTGGGTGACCCGGATCTCCTGGAGCAGCTCGTCCCAGTTGCGGGTCAGCGTGTCCTGCGACGGCTGCTCGTCCTCGCCCTTGGTGCCGGCCATCGACGTCCTCCCTCGTGCAGGCGTGCAGTCTAGGGGCGCGGTGGGTGGGAGAGTGGGCCGTGTGACCGACGACGACCTGACGATCGACGGGCTCCCAGCGGGCCTGACCGCCCGGCTCCCGAACGCGGCCGACGCCCCCGACGTGGCGGCCCTGCTGGCGCTGCACCAGCGGGCCGCGAAGGGGTCAGCCGGCGTCGACCCCGAGGCGGTTCTCGGCCAGCTGGTCGGCACCGGGTCGTGGACCCGCCGGCAGGCCCTCGTGCACGACCCCAGCGGGCGGCTCGTCGCCTGGCTCTCCGTGCACGACCGTGCCTCGGGGCGCACCCTCGTCGAGGTGACGGTCACCCCGGACCTGCCCGAGGCGGATGCCGCCGCCCTCGCCGCCGCGCTCTTCGGCGCCGGTGAGCGCCACGCCGTCGACATCGCGGGGATGCGCGGGGTGCACACCTCCCTGCTCGACTCCGGTGCCTACGCCGACGACCCGCGCCAGCAACGGTGGCTCGCCGCGGCCGGCTTCGAGCAGACCCGCACCTGGCTGCAGATGACCCGCCCGGTGACCGCCGACGAGGCGTCGACGATGCCGGCGCCGCGCGAGGGCGTGACGGTGCGGCCCGTCGAGCGCCACGACGACGGCCTGCCCGTGGCCCAGGACCTCCAGGACGTGCACCGCGTGCTCGAGGAGTCGTTCCAGGACCACTTCAGCTCGTACCGGGAGAGCTTCCCGGAGTTCGTCATGCGGCTGCGCGAGGACCCTGGCCACCGCTGGGACCACTGGTGGCTCGCGACGATCGATACCGACGAGGGCGTGTTCCCCGCAGGGGCGCTCGTGTCGACGGTGCTGCGCGAGGATGCCACGGGGTTCGAGGGCAGCTACGTGGACTACATCGGTGTGCACCGTCGAGCTCGTGGCCGAGGGGTCGCGAAAGCCTTGTTGCACACCGCGATAGCGGATGCCGTGCGCCGGGGTCGCAACCGGATCGGCCTTGAGGTCGACGGCGACTCACCGACCGGGGCCGACGGCCTCTACACGTCGATGGGCTGGGTCACCGACTACCGCACCCAGTCCTGGCACCGCGAGCTCGACCTGCGCTGACCGGCCCGGAGGGCTTCAGCCCGAGAGGATGTCGACCACGAGCCGGGTCGGGTTCGTGAGCACGGCAACCCGGAACGGCCGCTCGCGGTCGCGCACCCCGACGAACGACTGGCCGACGGCCTCGAAGCCCCCGTAGACGGGCCGGGCCTGCGCGATGACCGTACCGGCGAGCGAGGCGGCGGAGGCGTTGCCGGGTCGCGGCGCGTTCGCGGCGGGGATGCCGACCGAGCTGATCATGACCTCGAGGTAGGCGTCGCCCGGCACGGCGACGACGTCGCCGCTGCCGTCGGCGATGGGCTGGTCGACGTAGTGCACCTGGAACGAGGGCCGCCCGGCCCCCGGGAACTGCCAGACCACGCGGTCGTACCCGGTGTGCCCGCCGACCCGGACCAGGCCGATCGTGCCGAGGTCGCCACCGAGGCTCGGGTACCCGGGCGAGCTCACCGCGTCGAGCGAGAACCCGGCCGGCACGGAAGCCGTGCCCGTCGGCGACGCGCTGTTCGTCGGCGACGCCGAGACGGAGGCGCTCGGGCTCGGCGAGGAGGTCGCCGAGGACTGGGTCGGCATCGGGCTCGCAGGCTCGTCGTCCGAGCAGCCGACGAGCGCGAGCGACATCAAGGACAGCACGGTGAGCGTGCTGGCGGTGCGCAACCTACCCATGAGGACCTCCTGCTCAGGACGCTACCCGGGCGGCCGCACCCGCCCGGGGCGGCTCGCCCATCCGACCCGGCACGACCCGAGCCGCCATACGGCGAGGAGATCGAAGTGGTCACGACCGGCGCGCCCTGAGTCCTGCCACAACCTCCCGGGTGGTCGGGACGTCGGGCCCTGTCGGCCGGGACGCCGGTGCGGCGACCGTTGGTGCTCCACACACCGACAGACGTAAGGACGCACCACCATGAGCAGCACCACCACGGCATCCGCGGCCCACGCCCTCGCGTCGAGCAGCGACAGCGCGACCACCACCCATGACACTCCTCCCGGCCGGGCCCGCGAGGGCGGCCTCGGCGTCGACTGACGCTGACCGAACCGGTCACTGAGGTATCTGGAGGCGGTCCGGGTGCTCCTGCTGTTCAGCACCCCGTCGCAGGAGGACCCATGTCGCTGACCTTCCAGACCGCTCCCTCGGCGCCCGCGATCGAGCCGGCCGCGATCGCGCCGCCCGTGGCAGCACCGGTAGCCCCGGTCGCGCCCACCCCGCGCCTCGAGCTGAGCGTCGGTACCGCTGTCGCCCGGTACCTCACCCTGGCCTCGGCATTGCCCGGCACCGCGATCCACTACGCGGTCAAGGCCAACCCGCACCCGGTGCTGCTGCGCGCACTCGCCCAGGCCGGCTGCCGGTTCGACGTCGCCAGCCCGACGGAGGTGCGGGCCGCGCTCGACGCGGGCGCACCGGCATCCCATCTCGTGCACTCCAACCCGGTCGCCCGGCGTGACCACCTCGCCGAGGCCCACGCGCTCGGGGTGCGCCTGTTCGTCGTCGACTCGCCGGGGGAGGTGGCCAAGCTCGCGGATGCCGCGCCGGGCTCGTCGGTGCTCGTGCGGATCGTGACGTCCGGCTCGGGCGCGGACTGGCCGCTGTCGCGCAAGTACGGCTGCACCGTCGACGACGCGGTCGAGCTGCTCGTGGCTGCAGCCCACCTCGGCCTCGACCCCGCCGGGGTCTCGTTCCACGTCGGCTCGCAGCAGCGCGACCCCCATGCCTGGGCCGCGCCGATCGCCTCGGCCGCGAGGGTCTTCGACGGAGTGCGCGCCGCCGGCTTCCACCCGTGGCTGCTCGACCTCGGCGGCGGCTTCCCGGCCCGGCTCGACGGGGAGCCGCTGCCGATCGCCGACTACGGCCGCGCCATCGACGCCCACCTGACGGCGGCGTTCGGCGCGGACCGGCCGCGCACGCTCGCCGAGCCCGGCCGCGGGGTCGTCGGGGATGCCGGGACGGTCGTCACCAGCGTCGTCGGCGTCGTCGACCGCGGCGGCAGCCGCTGGGTCTTCGTGGACGCGGGGGTGTTCACCGGTCTGGTCGAGACCCTCGACGAGGCGATCCGCTACCGGCTCGAGACGCCCGGCGTCGCCGGACCGACGGGGCCGTGCGTGCTCGCCGGCCCGACCTGCGACAGCGCCGACGTGCTCTACGAGACCACGCCGGTCTGGCTTCCGCTGTCACTCGCCGAGGGCGACGAGCTGAGGATCCACGCCGCGGGCGCCTACTCGACGTGCTACTCCACGGTGGGGTTCAACGGGTTCGCCCCGCTGCCCACCGTGATCATCCGCTGACCCGCTGCGCCCACACGCAGGTCGTCGCCATGGGTGCGCGGCTCCGGGGTGGCGTGACGTGACGAGCTGGGGACAAGGGTGGGAGAAAGCGGCGCTATCACCCCGATATCTCCTACCCTTGCTCGCGGCTCAGCCCCGGTCGAGGAACGTGCACACGCAGACCTTGTTGCCGTCCGGGTCCGCGAGCACCGTGAACGAAGGGGCCTCGGAGTCGTCGACCACGGTGCCGCCGGCCGCGACCGCGGCAGCGATCCGCGCGTCGGCCACCTCCGGTGCGACCCACAGGTCGAGGTGCCACCGCTGGCGGGGCACCTCGTGGGCTTCGGTGCCCTGGAACCACATCGACGGCAGCTGGCCCGTCGGGTCGAAGACGGTGTCTGCCACGACGCCGTCAGGGTCGCCGGTGAGAACCGCAGCCCAGAACGGGCCGAGCCGGCCGTCGTCGGCGGTGTCGAGGGCGAGCTCGACCTGGGTGACCTCACCCGGCACGGAGGTCACCTCGTGCCGTCTCGCGACGTCGCTGAGCAGCCGGGCGAGGGCGACGTCGTCGGGTGTCACCCAGATGCCGTCGCGGTGCGTCGCGACCCGCAGGTCGACGTGGGTGGCGGTGAGGGTGGCCTCGAGGTGGTCGCCGAGCGAGACCTCTCCGGCCGCGCGAACGGCATCCGACGCGAGGGTGGCCCCGACGCCGGGGTCACCGACGCGGTACCTCGCGTGCAGGCGCTGGGCGAGCTTGCGCCAGTCGGCCAGTGCGGCGTCGACGATGTCCTGGGTGGTGAGCTTCTCCATCCGGGCACCCTGCCACCGCCCACCGACGCCCGCCGACGCCCGCCCCAACTTTCCCGCCCGGTGCGAGGAGCTTCACCTGAGCACCGCAACCGTTCCGGTGCCAAGGTGAAGGTTCCCGCATCGGGCGAAAAAGTTGGGAACAACGGGATGCCGTCGCAGAGTTGAGTCGAGTGAACGCAAGTTTCGAGCGGTCGGTTTGCTCACGGCATCCCGGTCGTTCTATCTTGAGCGTCAAGCACTCAATCCCGGTTCCAACGCAAGGAGAACAGCCACCATGGCACGTGCAGTCGGTATCGACCTCGGCACCACCAACAGCGCCGTCGCGGTCCTCGAGGGCGGCGAGCCCACCATCATCGCGAACGCCGAGGGCGGGCGCACCACCCCGTCGGTCGTCGCGTTCAGCAAGGGCGGTGAGGTGCTCGTCGGCGAGATCGCCAAGCGCCAGGCCGTGACCAACGCCGACCGCACGATCCGCTCGGTCAAGCGCCACATGGGCACCGACTGGCGCTCCGACGACATCGACGGCAAGAAGTACAACGCCCAGGAGATCAGCGCCCGCATCCTGCAGAAGCTCAAGCGCGACGCGGAGGCCTACCTCGGCGAGACGGTCACGGATGCCGTGATCACCGTCCCCGCGTACTTCGACGACCACGAGCGCCAGGCCACCAAGGAGGCCGGCGAGATCGCGGGCCTGAACGTGCTGCGCATCGTCAACGAGCCGACCGCGGCCGCGCTCGCCTACGGCCTCGACAAGGGCAAGGAGGACGAGCTCATCCTCGTCTTCGACCTCGGTGGCGGCACCTTCGACGTCTCGCTCCTCGAGGTCGGCAAGGACCCCGAGGACGGCTTCTCCACCATCCAGGTCAAGGCCACCTCCGGCGACAACAAGCTCGGTGGCGACGACTGGGACGAGCGCGTCGTCAACCACCTGCTCACCGTCGTGAAGAACTCCTCCGGTGTCGACCTGTCCAAGGACAAGATCGCCATGCAGCGGCTGCGCGACGCCTCCGAGCAGGCCAAGAAGGAGCTGTCGTCGGCGTCGAGCACCAACATCTCGATGCAGTACCTCTCGATGTCCGAGAACGGGCCGATCCACCTCGACGAGACGCTGACCCGCGCCCAGTTCGAGCAGATGACCAAGGACCTGCTCGACCGCACCAAGCAGCCCTTCCAGAACGTCATCAAGGACGCCGGCATCGCGCTGAGCGACATCGACCACGTCGTGCTGGTCGGCGGCTCCACCCGCATGCCCGCCGTCAGCGCCGTCGTCAAGGAGCTCACCGGCGGCAAGGAGCCCAACAAGGGCGTCAACCCCGACGAGGTCGTCGCGCTCGGCGCGTCGCTCCAGGCCGGTGTCCTCAAGGGCGAGCGCAAGGACGTCCTGCTCATCGACGTCACCCCGCTCTCGCTCGGCATCGAGACCAAGGGCGGCCTGTTCACCAAGCTCATCGAGCGCAACACCGCCATCCCGACCAAGCGCAGCGAGGTCTTCTCGACGGCCGAGGACAACCAGCCCTCGGTGCTGATCCAGGTCTTCCAGGGCGAGCGCGAGATCGCGCAGCAGAACAAGCCGCTGGGCACCTTCGAGCTGTCCGGCATCGCCCCGGCCCCTCGCGGCGTGCCGCAGATCGAGGTCACCTTCGACATCGACGCCAACGGCATCGTGCACGTGACGGCCAAGGACCGCGGCACCGGCCGCGAGCAGAAGATCACCATCTCCGGCGGCTCCGCCCTGTCCAAGGACGAGATCGAGCGGATGGTCAAGGACGCCGAGGCGCACGCCGAGGAGGACAAGGTCCGCCGCGAGGAGACCGAGACCCGCAACCTGGGTGAGTCGCTCGTGTTCTCCACCGAGAAGTTCCTCGCCGAGAGCGGTGACAAGGTCAACCCCGAGCTGCGGACCCCGGTCGACGAGGCGCTGGTCGCGCTCAAGGACGCCATCAAGCCCGACTCGGGTGCGTCCAAGGACGACATCCAGGCCAAGATCGACACGCTCAACACGAAGTCCCAGGAGATGGGCGCGGCGATGTACGCGGCAGCGGCCGAGCAGGGCGAGTCCGGCGACGTGCCGGGTGCCGAGTCCACCGACGGCGGCCAGCCGGCGACCGACGCGGGTGACGACGACGTCGTCGACGCCGAGGTCGTCGAGGACGACGACGAGGCCCGCAAGTGACCGACCCGACCGCAACCGGTGAGCCGTTCGACGGCACGCCCGACGACGCGGCCACCGGCCCGGACGCCGACGACGCGATCAACACCGAGTCCGTGAACGACGGTTCGGAGGTGGCCCCGGAGCAGTCCGGGGCCACCCCGGCCGGGGCGGCCTACGCGCCCGGCAGCAGCGCGGCATCCGGCCCCGACGACGTTGCGGATGCCGGTGCGGATGCCGGTGCGCCGCACCCCGACACGGCGCTCGCCGCCGAGCGGCTCGGTGACCTGCAGCGACTGCAGGCCGAGTACGTCAACTACAAGCGCCGGGTCGACCGTGACCGGGCGCTCGTGCAGGAGCGCGCCGTCCGCGACGTGCTCGAGTCGGTGCTGCCGGTGCTCGACGACATCCAGGCCGCGCGCGACCACGGCGACCTCGTCGAGGGTCCGTTCGCGGCGATCGCCGACAAGCTCGAGACGACCCTGGGCAAGTACGGGCTGAGCCGCTTCGGCAGCAAGGGCGAGGTGTTCGACCCCATGCAGCACGAGGCCCTGATGCACGCCCCGTGGCCGGTCGGCGACGACGAGCTGCCGGCCGACGCGACGGCCACGACCGTCGTCACCGTGCTCCAGCCGGGCTACCGTGCCGGTGAGCAGGTGCTGCGGCCGGCTCGCGTCGCGGTCGCCGACCCCGAGTGACCCGGCCCCGGCCGCACTGACAGTTAGACCAGGTACCGAGAGGAGGCGCCGATGGCCAGCCAGGACTGGTTCGAGAAGGACTTCTACGCGATCCTCGGCGTCCCGCAGGACGCCGACCAGGCCGCCATCAAGAAGGCCTACCGCAAGCTCGCGCGCAAGCACCACCCCGACCAGAACGCCGGGGACGCGTCGTCCGAGAAGCGCTTCAAGGACATCGGCGAGGCGAATGCGGTTCTCTCCGACCCCAAGCAGCGCGAGGAGTACGACGCCATCCGCCAGATGGCGCACGGCGGCGCCCGCTTCCGTGCGGGCGGCCCCGGTGGCAACGGCGGCTTCGAGGACGTCTTCTCGGCGTTCGGTGGCGGCGACGGCCAGCGGGTGCGGTTCTCGACCGGTGGGCCGGGCGGCGCCGGCGCGGGCCAGCCCGACCTCGACGACCTGCTCGCGCAGATGTTCGGCGGTGCCGCTGCTGGTGGCGCGCCGCGGGCGCGGACCCGTTCTCCGGCTTCCAGGCACCGCGCGGCCCGCGGGCCGGCGCCGATGTCCAGGCCCGCACCACGCTGAGCTTCCGGGATGCCGTCGAGGGCGCCACGGTCACCCTGCAGACGGCCGAGGGCCGCCGGATCACGACCAAGGTGCCCGCGGGGGTCAAGGACGGCCAGAAGATCCGGCTGCGCGGCAAGGGTGGCGAGGGCGACCCCGGAGCCCCGAAGGGCGACCTCATCCTCACCGTGGCCGTCGACAAGCACCCCGTGTTCGGCCGCGACGGCGACAACCTCACCGTCGACCTGCCGGTCACCTTCGCCGAGGCGGCGCTCGGCGCCACCGTCTCGGTGCCGACCCTCGACGGCACCCCGGTGCGCGTCAAGGTCGCGCCCGGCACGCCGAACGGCCGGGTGCTGCGGGTCAAGGGCCACGGGGTCACCGGCCGGCACGGCACCGGTGACCTGCTCGCCAGGGTGAGCGTGCTCGTGCCGCAACGGCTCACCGACACCGCCCGCACGGCGGTCGAGGCGCTGCGCGCCGAGGAGGCCGAGGTCGACCCGCGGGCCGCACTCTTCGAGCAGGCCGGGAGCTGAGGGTCGTGTCGTCGATGAGCTTCTCCGCGTTCAGCCCCGACGACGACACCCCGGTGTTCGTCATCTCGGTGGCCGCGCAGCTCGCCGGCATGCACGCACAGACCCTGCGGCAGTACGACCGGCTCGGCCTGGTCACCCCGTCGCGCACCAGCGGTGGCGGGCGTCG
Source organism: uncultured Actinomycetota bacterium (assembly GCA_963695175.1). Taxonomy (GTDB): domain Bacteria; phylum Actinomycetota; class Actinomycetes; order Actinomycetales; family Dermatophilaceae; genus Fodinibacter. Next base: position 42,894 of record CAVOGG010000004.1, on the reverse strand, counting down.
CTACTCCCAGCGCGACGTCGCCCTGCTCCGCGAGGTGCAGCGGCTCTCGCAGGAGGAGGGCATCTCGCTGCCCGGCATCGCGCGCATCCTCGAGCTCGAGAACCAGGTCACGGCCCTGCGGGCCCGGGTGGCCGAGCTGGCCGCCGAGCTGGATGTCGCGCACGTCAGCACCGGGCGCAGCACCCGGGTCTTCTCGGTCTCGCCGAGTGGGGACGTGTATGCCGCCCGGCTCGGCGAGCGCCCTCGGCACGACCGCTCCACGGCCCTGGTCGTGTGGCGCCCGGTGCACGGCGGGTAGCCGTCCGGGCAGCAAGAACAACGTCCGCGCCGTCGCGGTGACGGCGCGGACGTTCATCCGGGCAGTGCTGCTAGACTGCCAGGCGGGTGACCCAGTACGACGCCGTGTCGGGTGAGGCGACGCCGAAGCGGGCGTTGACCGCCCACAGCGACCCCTTGGCGAAGGTGGCGGTCGAGGGCACGTCGAGCGTCGCGTCGGTGAGCGTTCCCTGCGCGGTCGCGACCCAGCGGCCGTTGCGGCGCCTCAGCCGGAACACCGACACGTCGTTGCCGCCGCTGCCGCGCACGTCGAAGAGGGTGTCACCGCGAAGCACGAGGCCGTCACCACTGACCGGCCGTGGGCCGCCGCGCACGACGATCTCGCGGGCCTCGCCGGTGCGCCGGTTCACCCGCCACAGGCCGCCGGCGGTGCTGTTGTTGATCAGGAGCGAGTCGTCGGACAGCTCCCGGATGCCGTTGGCGCCGAAGGCCCCCGGGGCTGTGGCCGGCCACGCGCCGCCAAGGGTCAGGAAGGTCGGGGCCGTGCCACGCGGGAGGCCGCGACGGTTCAGGGCGATCCGGGTCAGCCGGTCGACCGCGGAGTCGGTGACCCACACCGCACGCTCGGTGATCACGAGGTCGTTGAGGAACCCGCCGCCGGGGATCAGCACGTCGGCCACGACGGCGCCGCTGGTGTCGTCGACCGCCCAGACGTGCGCGTCGGCGCCGAGGCTGCCGACCGCCCAGACCAGCCCGGTGTGCCGGTCGTGGAAGAGCCCGCGCAGCGAGCGCCCGGCGGCGGCGGGCAGCAGGACGGTGGTGCCGACGTCCAGGAGGTCGCCGGTGACGATCCGGCCGTCGGAGACCGAGCCGACGTAGAAGGTCGTCCCCGGGCCGGACGTGATGCCCTCGGGCTGCAGCCCGTCGGGCAGCGCCACGGTGTCGGGGAGGTCGTGGTGGCCGTGCCGGCCGTCGTCGGCGTACGCGGGGCCGGCGAGGGCGGCGGTGGTCGCGGCGGCGGCCAGCGTGATGGCGCCGCGACGGGTCAGGGCATGGGTGGTGACAGGGTTCGTTGAAGCAGCCATGGTCCATCGTGCGCCCGGCATCCGAGCAGGTGAAGGGCACGGGACTCGTCCAAAGGTAGCGGACCGTTCCTGTCCTCATTGGGTCCTACCGTGGTCGGCATGGACATGAAGCTGGAGCTGGTGATGGTGCCCGTCACCGACGTCGACCGGGCCAGGGACTTCTACGCACGGGTCGGTTTCGTCGTCGACCACGACCACACGGTGAGCGAGGAGGTCCGCTTCGTGCAGCTGACGCCGCCGGGGTCCGCGTGCTCGATCGCCGTCGGCCGCGGGCTCACCGAGATGGCGCCAGGGTCGCTCGACAACCTGCAGATGGTGGTGGCCGACGCGGATGCCGTGTACGCCGACCTGCGCGAGCGCGGCATCGAGGCGGAGGGCGTGGCGGACCTGGCCTGGGGGCGGTTCGTCTTCTTCAGCGACCCCGACGGCAACCGGTGGTCGCTGCAGCAGCTGCCCGACTACGCCGCGAACGCCGGGGGATAGGGCCTCAGTCGCGCGGGACGGAGTGCGTGCGGGAGGTCGCGACGAGCACGACGACCGCGGCGACGACCGCGGCGAGCGCGACGACCACCGAGCGCGGCTCACCGGCGAGCCGGCCCCAGGCGACCCAGAGCAGACCCCAGGCCATCGCGACGGCGACCGCCCAGCGTCCGCCGAGCCGCCGGGCGAGCAGCACCCCGACCCCCGCCGCCACGGCGAGCACCACGACGGCGGCGAGCTGCGCGAGGAGACCACCCGGGTCGACCCCACTCGCGACGAGGGCGGCGGCGACGTTGGCACAGGCTGCGACTGCGACCCAGCCGAGGTAGAGCCCGAAGGTGCCGTCGACGAGCACCGTCTCACCGTGGCCGTAGGAAGGGTGCTCCTCGAGGCGCCGCACGAGCAGGGCGAGGGTGGCGACGAGGGCGGCCATGACGACCACACTCACCCAGATCCAGTCCTGCTGGGTCACGAGCAGCCAGACCGCGTTGAGCACCATGGATGCCGCGGCGAGCCACCCGATGGCGCGGTGCCGGGGCTCGGCGGTCTGGGTGGGCAGCCACTGGAACACGGTGAAGCCGGCCAGCCCGAGGTAGATCGGGGTCCAGATCACAAAGGCCGGACCCGCCGGGGCGATGAGGGTCGCGTCGGCCGCGAGGGCGCCCCCGGCCGACTCCGCCACGCGGGTGCCGATCACCCCGACTCCGACCAGGGTGCCCACCACGCAGAACAGCGCGGCGACGGTGACCGTGACCTGGCGCAGGCGGTCGGCGGGCACGGTCCCGGGCCGGGTGAGCGTCGTCATCCGGCCATTGCACCACGCACCCGGAGTCCCTCCCGGGCCACCGGCCCGAGCGGCAGCGCGGCGGTGCGATCAGGCATCTCACAGATTCGGCGACTATTCTTGGCCGGTCAGGCGCCTGCCCTGTGCTGACCTAACGCGCCCTGACCTGCCACGAGAGAAGATTGGTGGGCCATGCCCGAAGAGCTGCCGAGCTCGACGCGGCGGCCGGGTGAGACCGAGCCGCCGCCGAGCCGCGCCGAGCTGCGCTACCCCCCGGGTGCGTACTACCGGCGGATCGCTCTCGGCACCGTGCTGCCCGGAGCGGGCCTGCTCGGCACCCGCTGGAAGGTGCTGGGCTGGCTGCTCGTCGTGGCGTCGCTGGCCGCCGGCATCTGGGTGCTCGTGAAGGCGTGGCAGGGCGGCCTGCTCCGCTCGGCCCTCAACGTGGCCGTGCAGCCCGAGCTGCTGCAGTGGGTCGGTGTCGGCATCATGGTCGGCGCGGTGCTGTGGGTCGGCTCGATCGTGCTGACCGCCGAGCAGTCCTGGCCGCGCCGGCGTGGCGGTCGCTGGGCCCGGGTGCTCTTCGCCGCCGCCGCGTGCACCCTCATCGCCGCACCCTCGGCCCTGGCCGTGCGCTACCTCGACGTGCAGTCGTCGGTCATCGACGAGGTGTTCGTCGACGACAGCCCCAGCGAGCACCGCGACGTCGCGCTCGCCGACACCGCGGCCGAGGACCCGTGGGCCAACGTGCCGCGGGTCAACACCCTGCTCATCGGCTCCGACGCCGGCAAGGACCGTTGGGGCACCCGCACCGACTCGATGATGGTGGTCAGCACCAACACCAAGACCGGTGACACCCTGCTCATCGGCATCCCGCGCAACCTCGAGCGGGTGCCCTTCCCGGCGAGCAACCCGCTGCACGCGCTCTACCCCAACGGGTACGACTGCGGCGACGAGTGCCTGATGAACGGCATCTGGACCCTCGCCGAGGGCCGTCCCGACCTCTTTCCCGGCGTCAAGAACCCCGGGCGCAAGGCGACCGTCGACGTCGTCGGTGAGATCACCGGGCTCGACATCAACCAGTCGGTCGTCATCAACCTGCGCGGGTTCAAGGCGCTCGTCGACGCCATGGGCGGGGTCGACGTCAACGTCCAGCAGCGGGTGTGCGTCGAGTGCCACACCTCCTCCAGCGGTGGCGTCGCCTTCACCAGCGACAAGAGCGAGTACATCGAGCCGGGCCTGCAGCACCTCGACGGCTTCCACGCCCTCTGGTACTCCCGCTCGCGGGCCGGCAGCGACGACTTCAGCCGGATGCGCCGCCAGCGCTGCGTGGCCGGCGCCCTGATGCAGCAGGCCGACCCGGTAGGGCTGCTGCAGAGCTACCCGCAGCTCGCCAAGGTCGTCAAGAACAACGTCAGCATCGACATCCCGCGCGAGGAGCTGTCCGCCTGGGTCGACCTGGCTCTTCGGATCCAGAAGGGCGGCTCGATCCGCTCGCTCCCGCTCACGGCCAACGTCGTCAAGCCGGGCAACCCGGACTTCGCCAAGATCCGGGCGCTCGTGAAGAAGGGCCTGAAGCAGCCGACCGCGCGCCCGGCCACCTCGGCGTCGCCGTCGCCCACCCCGACGCCGACGAAGACCAAGAAGTCGTCGAGCACGCCGACGCCGACCGCGACGCCGGACGACGGTGCCGCCGAGTCGCTCGCCGCCACCTGCTGACCGGCGGCGCGCACCCGCGGGAGGTCCACTCGATGCCGTGACCCGGCATCCTGGGTCACACCGCGACCGCCGCGGGAGTTGAGCGGAATAGACTCAACTTTGGCCGGGTTGCCCTCGAGGAACCCGACCCGCCACCTCGTTCGAGGAGAGTCCCGCATGGAGCTGAAGCCCACCACCACGGTGGCCGAGGCCCTGGCCGTCGCCCAGCGCGCGGCGCAGGCCGCCGGCCACCCCGAGATCACCCCGGCCCACCTGGCCCTGGCGCTCGCCGAGCAGGAGGGCACCACCACGCCCGCCCTGCTCGAGGCCGCGGGCAGCACGGCGCAGGCCATGGCAGCGGCGGCGCGCTCGGTGCTGTCCGGGATGCCGCGCACCACCGGCGCCACCGTCGCCACCCCGGCGCTCGGCCAGGCGGCGCTCGCCGTGCTCCAGCACGCCTCCGTGCTGATGGCGGCCCGCGGCGACACCTACCTGTCGACCGACGTGCTGCTCCTCGCCCTGCTCGAGAAGGGGGCCGTGCAGGGTGACGCGACCGCCCTCGAGGCCCAGATCGACCACCTGCGCGGGGGTGCCAAGGTGGCCACCGAGAACCCGGAGGCCGCCGGCGAGGCCCTCGCCAAGTACGGCACGGACCTCACCGAGGCCGCCCGCGAGGGTCGGCTCGACCCGGTCATCGGCCGCGACGACGAGATCCGCCGCGTCGTGCAGGTGCTCTCGCGGCGCACCAAGAACAACCCGGTGCTGATCGGCGAGCCCGGTGTCGGCAAGACCGCCGTCGTCGAGGGCCTCGCCCAGCGCATCGTCGACGGCGACGTGCCCGAGTCGCTGCGCGGCAAGCGGCTCATCGCGCTCGACCTCGGCGCGATGGTCGCCGGCGCGAAGTACCGCGGCGAGTTCGAGGAGCGGCTCAAGGCGGTGCTCGAGGAGATCAAGGCGTCCGACGGCCAGGTCGTCACCTTCATCGACGAGCTGCACACCGTCGTCGGCGCCGGCGCCACGGGCGAGTCGGCCATGGACGCCAGCAACATGCTCAAGCCGATGCTCGCGCGCGGCGAGCTGCGCCTGGTCGGCGCGACCACCCTCGACGAGTTCCGCGAGCACGTCGAGAAGGACCCCGCGCTCGAGCGCCGCTTCCAGCAGGTGTACGTCGGCGAGCCGTCGGTCGAGGACACCATCGCCATCCTGCGCGGCCTCAAGGAGCGCTACGAGGCGCACCACAAGGTCGAGATCGAGGACAGCGCACTCGTCGCCGCGGCGTCGCTGTCCGACCGCTACATCCCCGGCCGCCAGCTGCCCGACAAGGCGATCGACCTCGTCGACGAGGCCGCCTCGCGGTTGCGGATGGAGATCGACTCCAGCCCGGTCGAGATCGACGTGCTCCGGCGTGCCGTCGACCGGCTGAAGATGGAGGAGCTGCACCTCGCGAAGGAGACCGACGAGGCATCGGTCGAGCGGCTCGACCGGCTGCGCGCCGACCTCGCCGAGAAGACCGAGGAGCTCGCGGTGCTCACCGCCCGCTGGGAGTCGGAGAAGTCCGGGCTCAACCGGGTCGGCGACCTCAAGGCCCGGCTCGACGACCTGCGCACCCAGGCCGACCGCCTGCAGCGCGAGGGCGACTACGAGGGGGCGTCGCGCCTGCTCTACGGCGAGATCCCTTCTCTCGAGGCCGAGCTCGACGCGGCCCAGCAGGCCGAGTCGGCCACGGCATCCGCTGACCTGATGGTCAAGGAGCGGGTGGGCGCCGACGACATCGCCGAGGTGATCTCGGCGTGGACCGGCATCCCCGCGGGTCGGCTGCTGCAGGGCGAGACCGAGAAGCTGCTGTCGATGGAGGCGATCATCGGGGCCCGCCTCATCGGCCAGACCGAGGCGGTGCGCGCGGTGTCGGATGCCGTGCGCCGCTCGCGCGCCGGCGTCGCCGACCCCGACCGGCCGACCGGGTCGTTCCTGTTCCTCGGCCCGACGGGGGTGGGCAAGACCGAGCTCGCCAAGTCGCTCGCCGACTTCCTGTTCGACGACGAGCGCGCGATGGTGCGCATCGACATGTCGGAGTACTCCGAGCGGCACGCCGTCGCGCGGCTGATCGGCGCCCCGCCCGGCTACGTCGGCTACGAGGAGGGCGGCCAGCTCACCGAGGCGGTGCGGCGCCGGCCCTACTCGGTGGTGCTGCTCGACGAGGTCGAGAAGGCGCACCCCGAGACCTTCGACATCCTGCTGCAGGTGCTCGACGACGGCCGGCTCACCGACGGGCAGGGCCGCACGGTCGACTTCCGCAACGTCATCCTGGTGCTGACCTCGAACCTCGGCTCGCAGTACCTCGTCGACCCGACGCTCGCCCCGAGCGCCAAGCACGAGGCGGTCATGGCGGCGGTGCGCCAGGCGTTCAAGCCGGAGTTCCTCAACCGGCTCGACGAGGTGGTCGTCTTCGACCCGCTGTCGACCGGCGAGCTGGCCCGCATCGTCGACCTGCAGGTGCGCGCCCTGGCGACCCGGCTGCGGGACCGCCGGATCAGCCTCGAGGTCACCGACCCCGCCAAGGCCTGGCTCGCCGAGCAGGGCTTCGACCCGGCCTACGGGGCACGGCCGCTGCGCCGACTCGTGCAGCGCGAGATCGGCGACCGGCTGGCCCGGGCGCTGCTCGCCGGCGACGTCCGCGACGGCGACACCGCCACCGTCGACCTCGGCGAGGCCGGCCTGCTCCTGCGCTGACCCCGGGCCGCCCCGACCTCGCCGGGGCTGCCGCACCCCCGGGGCAACTTTGACCAATAGGTCGATCTTGCCCCGGGGCAACTTTGACCTATTGGTCGATCTTGACCCGCCCGTGTCGCAGCGGTGGGTGCGGTTACTGTTGCCGCCATGCGCCGACCCCCCGCCCTGCTCGCAGCGGCGGCGCCGCTCGTGGCCGGCCTGGTCGTCGCGCTCGCCGGCTGTTCGGGCGACCCGGCGGCAGCGCCGCAGCAGAGCCCGACCGAGCAGCTGGCCGCCGCGAAGGCCGCCTTCGACACCGCGAAGACCGTGCAGCTCGACCTCACCAGCCGAGACGTCCCCCCGCGCGAGAACGGCGTGACCCGGGCCAAGGGCTCCGGCGTCATCAGCGCCACCGAGCCGAAGTTCCAGGGCACCATCACCGGCACCATCAAGGGGCTGGCCGGCACCATCGACGTCATCGCGATCGGCGCCGACACCTACCTGAAGTTCTTCACGCCCGACTACCGCCAGACCGACTTCGAGACGCTGAACGCCCCGAACCCGGCGATGTTCTTCGACCCCGCGACCGGCATCTCGGCGCTCCTCCCGCAGACGGCGAACCCGAAGGACGACGGCAAGGCCCGCGCCGGCACTGAAGTGCTCGACAAGATCAGCGGCACCCTGCCCGGATCCAGCATCGAGGACCTCTTCCACCTCGGCGACGGCACCGGCACGTATGCCGTGAGCTACGGCCTGACCGATGCCGACCAGCTGCGCACTGCAACTCTCACCGGTCCGTTCTTCCCGGGGGTGCAGGCGACCTACGTCGTGAAGCTCACCGACTACGGGACGCCCGTTGAGATCACCAGCCCCTAGGGCCCTGCTCACGACGGGCGCGATCGCCGTCTCGCTCGCCGCCGCCGACACCTACGTCGTCGTGCTCGCCCTCACCGACATGATGCGCGGGGTCGGCGTCGGCATCGACTCCCTCCAGCGCGCGACCCCGATCATCTCCGGCTTCCTGCTCGGCTACGTCGCCGTGCTGCCGCTCATCGGTCGGCTCGCCGACCTCGTCGACCGTCAGCGGGTGCTGCTGGCCTGCCTGGGCGTCTTCGTCGTCGGCTCGACGATCACCGCGCTGGCCAGTGACCTGCCCGTGCTCGTGACCGGGCGCGTGGTGCAGGGCGTCGGCGGCGGAGGCCTGGTGCCCGCGACCCTCGCGATCGTCGCGCAGCTCTGGCCCGCCGACCGGCGAGGGGTGCCGCTGGGCGTCGTCGGCGCCGTGCAGGAGCTCGGCTCGGTGCTGGGGCCGGTGCTCGGCGCCCTGGTGCTCGTCGTGGCCGACTGGCGGGCCATCTTCTGGCTCAACGCGCTGCTCGGCGCCCTGCTCGCCGTCGCCGTCGTGGTGACCGGTGGCGGCCGGGTCCCGCGGCCCCGGCCGTTCGTCCTGGCACTCGGCCTGGTCGCCGCGGTGGCCGCGGTCCTGGCCCTCGAGGCCCCGGAGGCGCTGACCACCAGCGTCTCGCTCGGTGTGCCGTTCGTGCCGATCGGCGACGCCACCTCGCGACTCGCCACCCCCATCGGCGTCGTGGCCGCCGTGTTCCTGGTCGCAACCCTCGCCGTCGGGGGGCGCGGGGCCTGGCCGCTGCTCCGGCGCGCCGACCTGCTGGGGGCTGCCCTGCTCGGCGGGGCACTGGGCTGCGTGGTGCTCACCTTCGCGGCATCCGAGCCGGCCACCGAGGTCGTGGGGCCGCTGGGCTACGCCCTGCTCCCTGTGGCCGCCCTGCTCGCCGGCCTGTATGCCGTGCACCACCGACGCTCGACCTCGCCGTTGGTGCCCCGCGGCCTGGTGCGCGGGCGGCTGGTCTGGGCCCTCGTGGTCTCGCTGCTCGTCGGGGTGGCGCTCGTGGCGGTCGTCGTCGACGTGCCGCTGCTCGCGCGCGTCGTGCACACGTCGAGCCAGACCGAGGCGGCCCTGGTGCTGGTCCGCTTCCTGGTGGCCGTGCCGGTCGGCGCGCTCGCTGGCGGCTGGGCCCTGCGACGGCTGGGAAACGGCGTGGTCGCCGGTGCCGGGCTGGCCCTGGCCGCCGTCGGTCTCGCGGTGATGGCGACCTGGGGGAGGGGGTCGCTCGACCACGTCTCGTCGACGGTGGTGCTGGCGCTGACCGGCCTGGGCATCGGACTGGCACTGGCCCCGGTGAACGACGCCGCACTGGCCGAGGCCGCGCACGACGCCCACGGCACGGCATCCGCGCTGGTCGTCGTGGCGCGGATGGTCGGCATGGTGGTGGGGGTTGCCCTGCTCACCGCGATCGGGCTCCACCAGTACTACGGCGTGGTCGCCACGCTGCCCGACCCCACCGACACCGACGCGCTCAAGGCAGCCGCGGTGCTGCAGGTCGCGTGGGTGTTCCGGGGAGCCGCCGTCGCGGCGGGCCTGGGTGCCCTCGCGTCCCTGGCCCTGGGGCTGCACCGCCGCACCGGGGAGCGCGCGGCGACCACCTTCGGGCTCTAGCCGCAGCGGTAGCGTCACGGGCATGGCGACCACCGCAGACCTCCTCCTCGACTCCCTCGGCCGGATCCGGGAGGTCACCAACCAGGTGCTCGACGACACCCCCGAGGAGTCCCTCGGCACCCCACCGGCACCAGGCGCCAACACCATCTCCTGGCTCGTGTGGCACATCAGCCGCGGCATCGACGAGCAGGTCGCCGGTGTCCTGGGCTACGACGCCGTCTGGGAGGCCGCCGGCTGGCGCGAGCGGTTCGCCCTGCCGCTGCCGGCCGACGTGCACGGCTACGGCATGACCTTCGACGAGGTGCTGCTCGTGCAGACCTCGGCCAGGAACCTGCGCGGCTACCTCGACGCGGCGTGCGAGGCCGCTGCCGACGCGCTGCGCACGGTCACCGACGCCGACCTCGACCGGGTCGTCGACGAGCACTGGGACCCGCCCGTCACCCTCGCCGTGCGGCTGGTCAGCGTCATCGACGACGCCACCCAGCACGCCGGCCAGGCGTCCTACGCGAGCGGCATCCTCAGCCGCCGCTGAGCAGGTCGCCGATCGCGTCGGCGACGGCGTCGGGGGCCTCGTAGGTCAGCATGTGGCCCAGCCCCGGCAGCACGCTGAGCTGAGCGCCCCGGATGCCGTGGGTCAGGGCCCGCGCGTCCCTCACCGGGGTGAGCCGGTCGGCCGTGCCGACGAGCACCCGGGTCGGCACCGCACCGAGGTGGGCCAGGGCCGCGCTCTCGTCGTGCTCCTGCAGGGCGAGGAACCACCGGCCCAGGGTCGGCAGCGAGGTGCGCCGGATGAGCATGACGCCGGGCACGACCGTGTCGCGCGCGGCCTCGCGCCCGTAGAGCAGCCGCGCCTGCGAGCGGATCGAGAGCAGCCGCCCGGGCGCGATGCGGGGCGCCCTGGCGGAGGCGCGCATCAGCGGGCCCTCCAGCGGCAGGTGGACGCGGTCGTCCCCGACCTTGGCCGAGGTCGCCACGAACGCGACGCCCCGAACCCGATCGGCCAGCTCCGCCGCGTGGTCGGCGGCCCAGGCCATGATCGTCATGCCACCCATCGAGTGGCCCGCGAGCACGAGCGGGCCGGTGGGCACGACGGCGGTGAGCACCCGGTTCAGCACCTCGCCGAGGTCGTGCACCGAGGGGGTGCTCCACTCCGCGCCGGACAGCCCGTGGCCGGGTTGGTCGAACGCCACCACCCGCACCCCGTGACGTGACTGGAGCCGAGCGACCACGGGCAGCCAGCTCGCGTGGGTGAGGGTCCAGCCGTGGGCCAGCACGACCGTGACCCCCTCGGCCGGCGTCCCCGTCGCCGCACCCGTGGCCGGCCACTCGACGACGTGGACGTCGTAGCCGGGGCGCACCCGCACCCGGTGCCGCACCACCCGGTCGGCGGCGCGGGCCGCGGGGGAGGAGGCCGCCGCAGCGGCGGTGTGGGACGGCATCCGGTCAGTCCGTGAGCTGCACGACGACGGGCGCGTGGTCGCTGGCGCCGGCCCCCTTGCGCTCCTCGCGGTCGATCGCCGCGCCCGCGACGCGAGCCGCGAACGACGGTGAGCCGAGTACGAAGTCGATGCGCATCCCGCGCCGCTTGGGGAAGGCCAGGCGCTGGTAGTCCCAGTACGTGTAGACGCCCGGGCCGGGGGTGTGGGGGCGCACGACGTCGACGAACCCGGCATCCAGGAAGGCGTTGAAGGCGGCCCGCTCGCCGGGCGAGACGTGGCTCTTGTCGATGTAGTACTCCATCGACCAGACGTCGTCGTCCTGCGGGGCGATGTTCCAGTCGCCGCCGAGTGCAACCGGGGTGCCGTCGGCGGCCCACTCGCTGGCCCGCTCGCGCAGCCGCGCCAGCCAGTCGAGCTTGTAGACCATGTGGGGGTCGTCGAGGGCGCGACCGTTCGGCGCGTAGACCGACCACAGCCGGATGCCGCCGCAGGTCGCGCCGATCGACCGTGCCTCGGCGGCCAGCGGCTCGCCCCAGCCGGGGTCGCCGTCGAAGCCGACCTGCACGTCGTCGAGCCCGACGCGCGACAGGATCGCGACGCCGTTCCACTGGTTGGTGCCGTGGTGGGCGACCTCGTACCCGAGCGCGTGGAGGCGGTCGTAGGGGAACTGCTCGTCCTTGGCCTTGGTCTCCTGCATGAGCAGCACGTCGACGTCGGTGCGGGCCAGCCAGGCCTCCACGCGGTCGATGCGGGAGCGGATCGAGTTGACGTTCCAGGTGGCGATGCGCACGGCTTCACCCTACCCACGGGTATGGCGCGCACCCGGTCGCAGGTCGGCGGCATACAGTGCCCCCACCATGAGCACTGCACTCGTCACCGGCGCCTCCGCCGGCATCGGCCGCGCCTTCGCCGAACGCCTCGCCCGGGAGGGCACCGACCTCGTCCTGGTGGCCCGTGACCGGGCTCGTCTCGACGAGCTCGCGACCGGGTTGCGGGTGCGCCACGGCGTGGCCGTCGAGGTGCTCGTGGCCGACCTGTCCGACCGCGAGGCGACCGGTCGGGTGTGCGCCCGCATCGAGGACGACGTGCGGCCGATCGACCTGCTCGTCAACAACGCCGGCTTCGGGCTCAAGGGCTCCTTCCTCGACAACGACCTCGCCGACGAGGAGGCCGGCCTCGACGTCATGGTGCGGGCGGTCATGCTCACCAGCCACGCGGCCGGGCGCTCGATGCGCGAGCGCCGCCACGGCGCCATCCTCAACGTCTCGTCGATCGCCGGGTTCATCGCCAACGGCACCTACTCGGCCGAGAAGGCCTTCGTCACCGTGTTCACCGAGGGGCTGGCCGGCGAGCTGGCCGGCACCGGGGTCACGGCCACGGCGCTCTGCCCGGGCTTCACCCACACCGAGTTCCACGCGCGGGCCGGCATCGCGATGTCCGCGCTGCCCGAGTCGCTGTGGCTCGACGCCGACGACGTCGTGCAGCAGGCGCTCACCGACGTCGCCCGGGGCAAGGTCGTCTCCGTGCCCGGTGCCCAGTGGAAGGTCGTGACCGCCGGGGTGAGGGTGCTGCCCCGACCGCTCCTGCGCGGTGGCACGCTGCGCCGGCTCGACCGGTTCCGCCGACCCGGGTCGACGTCCTGACCTCGTCGGTCCGGCCGGCGGCCGCCGGCTCACCCTGAGACCGCCCGTCGCAGCGGCGGCGAAACCCCCTCGTCAGGCTCGGCGACCCGGCCTACCATCGAACGATGGTCCCGGGCGCCGAGCCTGAGGTGCTGCGCGAGTACCGACACCTCCTGCGCACCGCCTCCGCCGACTGGCAGGAGACGGCGCACCGGCACGCCCTCATGGCCCTCGGGCCGCAGGGGCGGGGCCGGCTGCTGACCGAGCTGCAGCGGCTGCTGCTCGCCGGCACCCGGCTGGGGGGCGACGACGTGCACGCCCTCGCGCGGCTCGTCGTGCTGGCTGAACGGCGCAGCCCCCGCATCCTGCTCGACGGCCTCCCCCGTGACCTGCGCGACGACCTGGCCGCTGCCGTGGTGGGCAGCCCGGTCGGGGTGATGCTGCGCGCCGGCATCGACGTCTGGGACGGCCACGACCCCGACCCCCGACCCGACCCGCCCCTCGACCCCGACTACCACCAGCGCTGGTTCGAGCAGCGCGCGACGCCCGGTGACGGGGGCGACCTGTCGGTGTTCCTGCACCCGTACCGCCGTCCGAACCGCTGACCGCCGCCCGCTCGCGACGGCATACGGTAGGGCGGTGACCGACATCGCCGCCGACCGCGCCCGCCTGCTCGAGATCGTCCGTGCCAAGGCGATCGTCCACGGCCGGGTGACCCTGTCCTCCGGCAAGGAGGCCGACTACTACGTCGACCTGCGCCGCATCACCCTCGACGGCGAGGCCAGCCCGCTCGTCGGCCGGGTGATGCGCGACCTGGTCGCCGACCTCGACTTCGACGCCGTCGGCGGCCTGACCCTGGGTGCCGACCCGGTTGCGACCTCGATGCTGCACGCCGCGGCTGCCTCCGGTGCCCGGCTCGACGCGTTCGTCGTGCGCAAGGCCGGCAAGGCGCACGGGCTGCAGCAGCGCATCGAGGGCCCGTCGATCGAGGGCCGTCGGGTGCTCGTCGTCGAGGACACCTCCACGACCGGGGCGTCCCCGCTCGATGCCGCGCACGCCGCCCAGGAGGCCGGGGCGACCGTGGTGGCCGTCGCCACGATCGCCGACCGCGCGACGGGTGCCGCGGAGAAGTTCGCGGATGCCGGGTTCGAGTACCGGCACGTCTTCGGGCTCGAGGACCTCGGCCTCGCCTGAGCGCCACCTAGGATCGGGTCAGACCACCGGTCCGAGCACGGGAGCACCCATGATTGCCGTCGTCATCCTCATCGTCGTCCTGGTCGTGATCGTCGGCTGGGCGGTCGTGACCTACAACGGCCTGATCAAGCTGCGCAACCTGGTGCAGGAGGCCTGGCGCCAGATCGACGTCGAGCTGACCCGCCGACACGACCTGATCGGCAACCTCGTCGAGACCGTCAAGGGCTACGCGGCGCACGAGCGCGGCACCCTCGAGGACGTCGTCAAGGCCCGCTCCGCCGCGATGGCGCCCGGTCAGTCGCCGGCCCAGCAGGCCGAGAGCGAGAACATGCTCAGCCAGGCGCTCGGCCGCCTGCTCGCGATCGTCGAGGCCTACCCCGACCTCAAGGCCAACGAGAACTTCATGGCCCTGCAGAACGAGCTGACCGCCACCGAGGACCGCATCGCCTCCGCGCGCCGCTACTACAACGCCACGGTCCGCGACCTGAACACCAAGGTCGAGACCGTGCCGAGCAACATCATCGCCGGCGTGTTCAACATCGACCGCGCCGAGTACTTCGAGGCCGTCGGCGAGCAGCGCGAGGCCCCGCGGGTCGACTTCGGCCAGCGCGACGCCGTCATCCCGCCGCCGAGCTCGTACGCCGGTGGTGGGACTGCCGCGCCCGCGCCCGGGTCTGCCACACCCCAGGACACGCCCCCGGCACCCGCGGTACCGCCGGCCGGCCCGGGCGCGACCCCGGCATCCCCGCAGGGCCCCGGCAGCACGCCACCGCCCCCCACCGCCTGAGGTCGTTCCTCGCGAAGTCAGGAGCACTTCGCGGGGTCAGGAGGTTCTCGCAGGGTCAGGGCCGTACCCGCCCCTGACTCGACGAAGTGCTCCTGACTTCGCTGGATGCCGAGGGTCCACCGGTCGGTGGACGTGCGGTCCACCGCGCGGGCGTCGCGCCCCGGGTCGACCGGGAGCACGCTGGAGGCATGGCAGACGCGATCACCATCAGGGGACTCACCAAGGCCTATGCGGGGCGGCCCGCCGTCGACGGGCTCGACCTCGACATCCGAACCGGCGAGTGCTTCGCGCTGCTCGGCCCGAACGGCGCCGGCAAGACGACCACCGTCGAGATCGCCGAGGGGTTCCGGCCGCGCGACTCCGGCGAGGTGAGCATCCTCGGCACCGACCCGCAGGGGGCCGGCCTCGAGTGGCGCAACCGGGTCGGCATCGTGCTGCAGTCGACCGGGGGCCTGGACCTGCTGACCCCGCGCGAGGCGCTCGCCAGCACCGCCAAGGCCTACTCGCACCCGCGCGCCGTGGCCGACGTGCTCGCCTCGGTCGGCCTCGACGAACAGGCCGACACCAGGATCGTCGGCCTGAGCGGCGGGCAGCGGCGCCGGCTCGACGTCGCGCTCGGCATCGTCGGCCGGCCCGAGCTGCTCTTCCTCGACGAGCCGACCACCGGCTTCGACCCACAGGCCCGCCGCGACTTCTGGGGGCTGATCCGCGCGCTCGCCGCCGAGGGCACCACGATCCTGCTGACCACCCACTACCTCGACGAGGCCGAGACCCTCGCCGACCGGGTCGGGGTCATCGCCGCCGGTCGCCTGCTGGCCGTCGACACCCCCGATGCGCTCGGCGGGCGCAGCGCGGAGGAGGCCACGGTCTCGTGGGAGGAGGACGGCATCCGGCGCAGTCTCACGACGTCCACGCCGACGGCCGAGGTCGCGCGCCTCGCGGCCCGGATGCCGGGCGGCGAGGTCCCGGCCCTCACCGTCACCCGGCCCTCGCTCGAGGACACCTACCTCGCCATGATCGCCCCCCACGTCGGCCACGACGCGCACGCCCACGACACGACGGAGGTGCCCGCATGAGTGCCATCGCCCTCGGCCTGGACCGCACGGTGCTCGAGCTGAAGATGTACTCCCGCGAGAAGGAGGCGGTCTTCTTCTCGTTCCTCTTCCCGATCCTGCTGCTGGCGCTGTTCTCGGTGATCTTCGGCAGCCAGTTCGACCGGGGCAACGGCATGACCGCCGGCGGCTACTTCCTGCCCGGCATGCTCTCGGCCGGGGTGCTGCTCACCAGCTTCCAGACGATGGCGATGTCGGTCACCGCGGAGCGCGACGACGGCACCCTCAAGCGGCTGCGGGCCACCCCCATGCCGCCGGTCTCCTACTTCCTCGGCAAGGTCGGCCTCGTCGCGATCTCCTCGACCGCGCAGGTCGCCCTGCTCCTGCTCGTGGCCCGGCTCTTCTTCGGCGTCGAGCTGCCCTCGTCGGCCGACCGCTGGGCGGTGTTCGGCATCGTCTTCGCGCTCGGTGTCTTCGGGGGCACCGTGCTCGGCATCGCCTACTCGTCGATGGCGACCGCGCGCACGGTCGGAGCAGTGGTCATCGGCCCGATGCTGGTGCTGCAGTTCATCTCCGGGGTCTACATCGCGTTCGACGACGTGCCGCAGTGGCTCCAGCAGGTCGCGTCGGTGTTCCCCCTGAAGTGGATCGCCCAGGGCATGCGCTCGGTCTTCTACCCCTCCGACCTCGCGTCCGCCGAGATGGCCGGGGGCTGGGAGACCGGCCGCACCGCCCTGGTGCTGCTCGCCTGGGCCGCGGGTGGGCTCGTGCTGTGCGTCCTCACCTTCAAGTGGTTCAAGCGCGGCACCACGTGAGCCCCCGCACGCGATGATGAGCGATGTGACGGCGACAGCAGCGACCTCACGCGAGGAGTTCGGCGCCATGTGGCGTCGGCAGCAGCCGTACTGGCACGCCGTCTTCGCGATCGTGTGGGCCGCGGCGGTCGTCGTGACCCTGCTCGACGACCCGGGCCCGCACGGCCGCGGCCCGTCGCTCGCGCTGCTGGGGGTGATCGCCGCCGCGTACGTCGTCCTGGGGACGCGAGCGATGACCCACCGCGACCTGCGCTGGGCGGTGGCCTACCAGGTCGTCGCGTGGTCGGCGCTGCTCGCCATCCAGTGGGTCGACCCGAGCACCCAGGCCTGGCTGCTCTACTTCACGCTGTTCCCCCAGCTGTGGGCCATGGTGCCGACCCGGTGGGCCGTCATCGGCACCGTGGTGATCGTCACCACCTTCTCGCTGGTGCGCTGGGCCCAGCTGGACTTCTCCGTCGACAGCCTCACCGAGATCCTCATCTCCGGCACCATCTCGATGGGCCTGTCCCTCTCGCTCGGGCTCTTCATCAACCGGATCGTCCTCGAGGCCGAGAGCCGCGCCCAGACGATCGACGAGCTGCGCGCCACCCAGGCCCGGCTCGCTGCCGCGGAGCGCGACCGCGGGGTGCACGAGGAGCGCGAGCGCATCTCGCGCGAGATCCACGACACCCTCGCGCAGGGGTTCACCTCGGTGGTCGCCCTCTCCCGCGCGGCGCAGGCCGCGCTGGCCCGCGGTGACACCGCAGCGGCACGGGAGCGGCTCGCGCTCATCGAGCACACGGCATCCGACAACCTCGACGAGGCCCGGCTGATCGTCGCCGAGCTCACGCCCGGGCACCTCCAGTCGCGCACCCTCGGGGAGGCCCTGGAGCGGCTCGGCGCGGCGGTGACCAGCGAGACCGGGATGCGGGCCGACGTGCGGGTCGCCGGGAACCCGGTGCCGCTCGGCGGGTCGGCCGAGGTCGTCATCCTGCGCACCGCCCAGGAGGCGCTGTCGAACGTGCGGCGGCACGCGTCGGCCGCCCGGGTCGACCTCACCCTGGCGTACGACGACCCCGACGAGGTGGTGCTGACCGTGCACGACGACGGCCTCGGGTTCGACCTCGACGGCGCCCGGTCGGGGTTCGGACTCGACGGCGTGCAGGCCCGCGCGGCCGAGGTCGGTGGTGCGGTGGAGGTGCTCAGCGAGCCGGGCACCGGCACCACGTTGCGACTCGTGGTGCCGCGGTGATCCGGCTGCTGGTCGTCGACGACCACCCCGTCGTGCGGGCCGGCATGGTCGCGGTGCTCGGCGAGGAGAGCGACTTCGAGGTGGTGGGGGAGGCCGCCAACGGCGCGGAGGCGCTCGGGCTGGTGCCGCGGCTGCGCCCCGACGTCGTGCTGATGGACCTGCGGATGCCGGTCATGGACGGCACCGAGGCGACCGCCCGGATCACGGCGGAGGCGGACGCGCCGCACGTGCTGGTGCTCACCACGTACGACACGGATGCCGACATCGTGCGGGCCGTGGAGGCGGGGGCGCGGGGCTACCTGCTCAAGGACGCCCCGACCGGGGTGCTGGCCGACGCGATCCGCCGGGCGGCCCGGGGGGAGACGGTGCTGGCACCACCGGTGGCGGCGCGGCTGGCCGACCGGCTGCGAGAACCCGCGCGCCCCGAGCTCACCGGGCGCGAGGTCGAGGTGCTGCGCCTGGTCGCCCGCGGGCTGTCGAACGCCGACATCGGCAAGGAGCTGTTCATCGGCGAGGCGACGGTCAAGACGCACCTGATCCGGGCGTTCGCCAAGCTGGGCGTCACCGACCGCACCGCGGCGGTCACCGCGGCCTACGTCTCGGGCCTGATCGAGCTACCCCGCCGCTGACCCGCCGCCTCGAGTGCGGACGTGGTTGCCAGGGCGACCGTTTCCGCACTCGCCGCGGGTGTGGGCGGCTCAGGCCGTGCCGTCGTGGGCGTCCTGGACGACCTCGCCCAGATCCTCGGCCGCCGCGGCGGCCTTCGCCTGGCGCCGGTGCTTGAGGTACTCGTAGAGCATCGGCAGGACCGAGAGGAAGACGATGAGCAGGATCGCGGCCTCGAGGTGGTCGCGGATGATCGGGACCCCGCCGAGGAAGTAGCCGGCCAGGGTGATCGAGGTGACCCACAGGGCGGCGCCGACCGCCGACCAGGTGAAGAAGTGCCGGCGGTTCATCCGGCCGATGCCGGCCACCAGCGTGATGTAGGTGCGCACGATCGGGATGAAGCGGCCGATGACCAGGGCCTTCGCGCCGTGCTTCTCGAAGAACTCATGGGTCTGGTCGAGGTACTTCTTGCGGATGATCCGGCCGTCGTGGTTGCGCAGGGGCGCCCCGACCGCCCGGCCGATCTCGTAGCCGACGACGTTGCCGGCGAAGGCCGCGACGAACAGCGCGGGGATCGCCACGAGGAGGGGGATGTCCAGCTCGCCGCCGGCGATGAAGATGCCGATCGCGAAGAGCAGCGAGTCGCCGGGCAGGATCGGGAAGAACAGCCCGCACTCGATGAACACGATGAGCAGCGAGATCCCGAAGAAGGCGGTCCCGTAGGTGTCGAGGAGGTACTGGGGGTCCATCCAGTTGGGCCCGAGTGCGTGCATCACGGGGTCAAGGGTACGGCGATCCGCCCGGCATCCCGTCCTCCGGCCGTCGGCGGCCCCGGTGCCCGCTTGTCGGGCACGCGTCGGGGCGTTTCGTGCTCCGGCGTTACATTGAGCGGCGGAACGGGCCGCCTCAACCCGTCCACGGCCCCGAAAACGAAGGATCCAGCATGTCCGTCTCCATCCCCGTCCGCCTGCTCGGTGTGGCCATCGCCAGCACCGCGGTCGTCGCGCTCGCCGCGTGCGGCGCCCCCACCGACGAGGCCGCCTCCGCCAGCCCGTCCGGTTCCGCCTCCGCCACGTGTGACCCGGCGTCGATGAAGACCAGGACGGCCGGAACCCTGACGATCGGCACCGACAAGCCCGCCTACGAGCCCTGGTTCTCCGGTGACGACCCGAGCAACGGCAAGGGCTACGAGTCGGCCGTCGCCTACGCGATCGCGGACCAGCTCGGCTACGCCAAGGACAAGGTCACCTGGGTCGTCGCACCGTTCAACACGGTCATCGCACCCGGGGAGAAGGCCTTCGACCTCGACCTCAACCAGGTGTCGATCAGCGACGAGCGCAAGAACGCCGTCGACTTCTCCTCCGGCTACTACGACGTGCGCCAGGCCGTCATCACCTACAAGGGCAGCCCGATCGACGGCAAGACCTCTGTGGCCGACCTCAAGGACGCCAAGCTCGGCGCGCAGGTGGGCACGACCTCGTACACCGCCGCCACCGAGCAGATCAAGCCCAGCCAGGACGTTGCCGTCTTCGACACCAACGACCTCGCCGTGCAGGCCCTGAAGAACAAGCAGATCGACGGCATCGTGGCCGACCTGCCGACCGCCTTCTACATGACCTCGGCCCAGCTCGACGACGGCGTGATCGTCGGCCAGCTGCCCGCCGTGGGCAGCACGCCCGAGCAGTTCGGCGCCGTGCTCGACAAGGGCAGCCCGCTCACCACGTGCATCAGCCAGGCGGTCGACGCACTGCGGGCCGACGGCACGCTCGACACCCTGGTCTCGCAGTGGCTGTCGACCCAGGGCGCCCCCGAGCTGAAGTAGTCGCCATGTCGGGGGACACCTCGCAGCAGACGGGACCCGCAGCGGCCGACCAGGCCGACCCGTGGGTCCCGTCGACCCTCGAGCAGGAGCGCCGGGCCTACCGCAGGGCCAAGGCCCGCCGCTCCTCGCTCGTCGCGGCCCTCTCGACCGCAGCCCTGGTCGGCCTGGCCGTCTTCCTCATCGTGACCTCGCCCGGCTGGCCCAGCGTCAAGGAGAACTTCTTCAACTGGGACAAGGCGGTCGACTCCTTCCCGGCGGTGCTGCGCGGCCTGTGGCTCAACATCCGGATCATGCTGATCTGCGCGGTGCTCATCGCGATCTTCGGCCTGACCCTGGCCGTGATGCGCACCATCCGCGGGCCGGTGGCCTTCCCGCTGCGCCTGTTCGCGACGGCCTACGTCGACCTGTTCCGCGGGCTGCCGCTGCTGCTCGTGCTGTTCCTCCTGGGCTTCGGCGCCCCCGCCCTGCGGCTGTCGGGCCTGCCGAACTCGGCCCTGTTCTGGGGTGCCACCGCGCTCGTCCTCTCGTACTCGGCCTACGTCGCCGAGGTCTTCCGGGCCGGCATCGAGTCGGTGCACCCGTCGCAGCGCGCCGCCGCCCGCTCGCTCGGGCTCACCTACGGCCAGACCCTGCGCCACGTGGTGCTGCCCCAGGCGGTGCGACGGGTCGTGCCCCCGCTGATGAACGACCTCGTCTCGCTGCAGAAGGACTCCGGCCTGATCGCCGTGCTCGGCGTCATCGACGCCATCCGTGCGGCCCAGATCGAGACGGCGCTCGACTTCAACTTCACCCCCTACGTCGTGGCGGGAGCACTGTTCGTCGCCCTGACCATCCCGATGGCCCGGTACACCGACCACCTCGCGCGCAAGCAGGGCATGCACGGCGCGACGGGCTCGTTGTGAGGTCGCCGCGATGAGCGTGCTCAAGCTCGAGGGTGTGCGGAAGTCGTTCGGCGACAACGTGGTCCTGCGCGACATCGACCTCACCGTCGAGCGCGGACAGTGTGTCGTGCTCATCGGCGCGAGCGGCTCGGGAAAGTCGACCCTGCTGCGCTGCGTCAACCTGCTCGAGGTGGTCGACGACGGCCGCATCACCCTCGAGGGCGACGACATCACCGACCCCCGGGCCGACGCGGATGCCGTGCGCGCGCGGATGGGCGTCGTCTTCCAGGCCTACAACCTCTTCCCCCACCTGAGCGTGCTCGACAACATCACCCTCGCCCCGGTGCGGGTGCACAAGGTGGACAGGGACCAGGCGCGGGAGCGGGCGATGGCCATGCTCGACCGGGTCGGCCTGGGCGACCGAGGGGCGGCCCGACCCGAGGAGCTGTCCGGCGGCCAGCAGCAGCGGGTCGCCATCGCCCGCGCGCTGGTCAACGACCCCACCCTGATGCTGCTCGACGAGGTCACCTCCGCCCTCGACCCCGAGCTCGTCGGCGAGGTGCTCGACCTGCTGCGCTCGCTCACCGACGAGGGCATGACGATGATCGTCAACACCCACGAGATGGGCTTCGCCCGCCAGGTCGCCGACACCGTGTGCTTCCTCCACGACGGCGTCATCCACGAGCAGGGCCCGCCGGCGCAGGTGCTCGGCGACCCGCGCGAGGAGCGCACCCGCCAGTTCCTCTCGCGCATCCACGCGTGAGCGACGCCGACGTCCCCGAGGTCGGTGTCGGCCCCTGGGTGGGGCCGTGGCCGGGCGGCGACCACTGGGACCCGGACCTGCTGCGTGACGGGGACCGCCGTAACGTCGCCGACCGCTACCGCTACTGGGCCATGGATGCCGTCGTCGCCGACCTCGACACCCGTCGCCACCCGTTCCACGTCGCGATCGAGAACTGGGGCCACGACTTCAACATCGGCTCGGTCGTGCGCACCGCGAACGCGTTCAACGCCACCGCCTTCCACATCGTCGGGCGCCGTCGGTGGAACCGCCGGGGCGCGATGGTGACCGACCGCTACCAGCACGAGCTGCACCACCCGAGCGTCGCCGACCTCGTCGAGTGGGCGCGCTCCGCTGGGAGCGACGGCAACGGCATCCCGCTCATCGGAGTCGACAACGTGCCCGGCTCGGTGCCGCTGGAGACCTTCGAGCTGCCCCGCGAGTGCGTGCTCGTGCTCGGGCAGGAGGGGCCGGGGCTGACCCCCGAGATGCTCGCGGCCTGCACGGTGGTGCTGCACGTCGAGCAGTTCGGCTCGACCCGGTCGATCAACGCCGGCGCGGCGGCCGCGATCGCGATGCACGCGTGGGTGCGCCGGCACGTCTTCGGGCAGCGCCCGGGCTGAGGCCTCGCGCATCGGGTAGACCTGTGGGGAGAAACTCTCCGTGCGCCGTTGTCGAATCCGGTCGCCCTCGCCCGTCGTTGGGGTGAGGTCGCAGCCGCGGCCGCACCCGAGCGAAGGAGATCGCCATGCCCGAGTACGTCGTCCTCATCGTCGGAGACGCCGACCGTTGGTGGACCACCATGGACGCCGACCAGCGCGCCGCCGGCTACGCCGAGTACACCCGCTTCGGCGAGGAGCTGAGCCGGCGGGGCCACACCATCACGGGCGGCGCCGAGCTGCACTCGACGTCCGAGGGCAAGCGCATCCCGGGTGGCGGGGGCGCCGTCACCGACGGGCCGTTCGCCGAGGTCACCGAGCAGGTCGGCGGCTTCTACCAGGTGCGCACCGACGACCTCGACGACCTCGTCGACTGCTGCCGGATCATCGCGGCGCTCGGCGACACGGTCGAGGTGCGCCGCACGGTGTCGCCGGAGGACCGCGCGTGAGCCGTCACCTCGTGCTGCTGCCCGCGCCCGAGGCCGAGTGGGCGCTGCTGCCACCGGAGGAGCACGAGAAGGGGATGCGGTCGCACGAGCAGTTCCACCGCGACCTCGCCGCCGGCGGCCACCGGCTCCTGGCGGCCGGCCCGCTGACCCCCTCGGCCGAGGCGCTCTCGATGCGGCCGGACGGCTCCGGTGGGGTGCTCGTCACCGACGGGCCGTTCACCGAGTCGGTCGAGCAGGTGGTGGGCTTCTACCTCGTCGAGACCGCCGACCGGGCCGACCTGGTGCGGATCTGCGGGGAGTTCGCGGCGCGCGGTGAGCTGATCGAGTTCCGCGACATGGTCGGTGACGACGGAGACGACCGCGGCGACGACGACGGTGGCGGCGGGGACCCGCGGTGAAGCGCTACGTCATCCTGATCGCGTACCGGCCGTGGGACTGGTCGTCGGCGACGCCAGAGGTGCGTCAGTCGTACGTCGACGCCCACGACGCCTTCCAGCACTACGTGGACGAGCACGGGGCGCACCTGGGCAGCGCGGCCCTGGGTGACGCGGAGACGGCGACGACGCTGCGAACCGGCCCGGACGGCGCCCGCACCGTCACCGACGGCCCGTTCGCCGAGCTCGCCGAGCAGATCGGTGGCTACTACGACGTCGAGCTGCCCGACCTGGACGCGGCCATCACGGCGGCCCGACTGCTGCCGCCGGCGTACAGCGTCGAGGTCCGGCCGGTGATCAGGATCGAGGGGTACGACCCGCAGTGACGCCCGACGAGGCGCTCGTGGCGACGGTGCGTGAGGAGTGGGGCCGCCTGGTGGCCCGCCTCCTCGCGCAGTTCCGTCGGCTCGACCTCGTGGAGGACGCACTGGCGGATGCCGTCGAGGCGGCGGCGCGCACCTGGCCGCGCGACGGCGTGCCGGACCGGCCCGCGGCCTGGCTGACGACCGCCGCCCGGCGACGGGTGCTCGACCGGCTGCGGGCCGAGGCGATGGCGGCGCGCACCAGGCCCCTGCTGGTCGTCGACGCCGAGGTCACCGCAGCCCTCGGGTCGGTGCGGGCCGACCCCGGGGACCTCGTCGACGACGACGTGCTGCGCCTGGTGCTGATGTGCTGCCACCCGGCGCTGTCCCCGGAGGTCGCCAGCGCGCTCGCGCTGCGCCTGGTGGTCGGGGTGACCACCGCCGACATCGCGCGGCTCTTCCTCGTGCCCGAGCCGACGATGGCCGCGCGGGTCACCCGCGGGAAGCGCAAGATCGTGACGGCCGGCATCCCGTTCGGCGTCCCCGACGCGTCGGCGCTGCCCGAGCGGCTCGAGGTCGTCGCGCAGGTCGCCTACCTCGCGTTCACCGCTGGCTACGCCCCCGGCAGCGGCCCGGACCTGCTGCGCGCCGACCTGTCCGGGGAGGCCGTGCGGCTGGTGCGAGTCACCCTCGCGCTGCGTCCCGACGAGCCGGTGCTGCGGGCGCTGCTCGCGCTGCTGCTCCTCCAGCACTCGCGCCGGGACGCCCGGGTCGGCGACGACGGGCGGCTGGTCCTGCTGCCCGACCAGGACCGCTCGCGCTGGCACCTCGACGAGGTCGCCGAGGCGCTCGACCTGCTTGAACGGATGCCGGCCGCCGGCACCTCCGCGCTCGCCGGGAGCTACCGCCTCCAGGCCCTCGTGGCGGCCGAGCACGCGACGGCGGTCACGGCATCCGACACCCGGTGGGACCGGATCTGCGAGCACTACGCGGCCCTGGTGGCGCTCAACCCGTCACCGGCCGTGCGGCTCGCGGCGGCGGTCGCGCTGGCCGAGCGGGACGGCCCGCACGCCGGCCTGCGGGCGCTGGACGACCTCGACGGTGCGCTGCCGCACAGCCACCGGCTCCCGGCGGTGCGCGGCGAGCTGCTCGCGCGGGCCGGTGAGCCTCGGGCGGCCGTCGAGGCGCTGGACGTGGCGATCGAGCGGTGCGGCAACGACGTCGAGCGCGAGCACCTCACCCGGCGCCGCGACGAGCTCCGGGCCGACATCGACCAATAGGTCACTCCAGGTACGCCGGGTTGTACCCACATCGACCAACAGGTCGAAGTTGCCCCGGCCCGGCGTGGGACAACTTTGACCTATTGGTCGATCTTGCCTCGCCTGGGCGGCCGTGATGCCGTGGAATGGCCCCATGACCCCCGACGCGCTCCTCGAGCACTTCCACGGCCAGGTGCGCCTGCGTGACCGCGATGCCGCCCCCGGCTTCGTCGTCGACCGCGACGGACCGGTGCACCGCACCTACCCGCCGGATGCCGCGGAGCACGGCGCGATGGTCGAGTGCCCCGAGGGCCTCGGCGACGACCCGGAGCACTGGGTCGCGCGACAGGTGGAGTTCTTCACGGCGCGCGGCCAGGTCGTGGAGTGGAAGACCTACGGCTACGACGAGCCCGCCGACCTGCCCGAGCGGCTCGTGCGGGCCGGGTTCGTCGCCGACGACCCCGAGGTCGTGCTGCTGGGGAACTGCGCCGACCTCGTGCACGACGTCGAGCTGCCGGCCGGGACCCGGCTGCGCGAGATCGTCGCCGACGACGACTGGGACCGGGTGCGGGTGAGCGTCGACCAGGTCTGGGGCGAGGACACCTCGTGGGTCAACGACGCCCTGCGCGCCGAGCAGCGTCGCGACCCTGACCTGTTGACGGCCGTCGTCGTCGAGGATGCCGTCACCCTCGAGGTGCTCTCGTACGGGGTGCTCCGCGTGCAGCCGGAGACCGACTTCTGCGGGATGTGGGGCGGCTCGACCCTGGCGCAGTGGCGGGGTCGTGGGCTCTACCGCGCGCTGACCTCCTACCGCGCCCGCCTGGCCCTCGAGCGCGGCTACCCCTACGCCCGGGTGGACACGTCCCCCGACTCGCGGCCGATCCTCATCGGGCTCGGGATGCATGCCGTGGCCGACACCCGGCCGTACCTGCTCGACCCCTCCCGTGGTGCCGCAGAGGGGGGTTCGGCGACCCCCTGACCGGGCGCTCCTCACCTCCTTCCGGGATGCCGTCGCGGCCCTACCGCTCGGTAGGGGGACCCCCCGTGTGGCCCACCGGAATCCGTGGAAGGATCGGGGCGTACCGGCACTCCCAACCTCACGAGGAGATCACCGTGCCCATCGCAACGCCCGAGGTCTACGCCGACATGCTGGACCGAGCCAAGGCCGGCTCGTTCGCGTACCCCGCCATCAACATCACGTCGAGCCAGACCGTGACGGCCGCGATCCGCGGCTTCGCCGAGGCCGGGTCCGACGGCATCATCCAGGTCTCCACCGGCGGTGCCGAGTACGCCTCGGGCTCGACCATCAAGGACATGGTGACCGGCTCGCTCGCCCTCGCGGCCTACGCGCGTGAGGTGGCCAAGAACTACTCGGTCAACATCGCCCTGCACACCGACCACTGCCCCAAGAACAAGCTCGACGGCTTCGTGCGCCCGCTGATCGCCGCGTCGGCGGAGCAGGTCAAGTCCACGGGCCTGCCGATCTTCCAGAGCCACATGTGGGACGGCTCGGCGGTCCCGCTCGACGAGAACCTGAAGATCGCCGAGGAGCTGCTCGCGCTCGCCAAGGCCGCGAACATCATCCTCGAGGTCGAGATCGGCGTCGTCGGAGGCGAGGAGGACGGTGTCGCGAACGAGATCAACGAGCAGCTGTACACGACCCCCGACGACGCCCTGAAGACCGTGGAGGCGCTGGGCCTCGGCGAGAACGGCCGCTACATGGCCGCGCTCACCTTCGGCAACGTGCACGGCGTCTACAAGCCGGGCAACGTCAAGCTGCGCCCGGAGATCCTCAAGCAGTGCCAGGACGCCATCGTCGGCGCCCACGGTGACGCCGCCGGCGCCAAGCCGCTCGACCTGGTGTTCCACGGTGGCTCGGGCTCGCTGCCCGAGGAGATCTCGGCGGCCGTCGACTACGGCGTCGTCAAGATGAACGTCGACACCGACACCCAGTACGCCTTCACCCGCCCGGTCGCCGACTGGATGCTGAAGAACTACACCGGCGTGCTGAAGATCGACGGCGAGGTCGGCAACAAGAAGCAGTACGACCCGCGCGCGTGGGGCAAGGAGGCCGAGGGCGGCATGGCCGATCGCGTCGTCGAGGCCTGCCAGAACCTGCGCTCGGCGGGCACCCACCAGGGCTGACCTGGCTGCCGCCGACCCCGAGCGGGTCGAGAGTAGAGAACACGCCGCGCGAGGTGCCCCTCGCGCGGCGTGTTCTCTACTCTCGACGCACCGGACCCGCACCACCTGCACCAGATCTGCACCGAACCGGCTCCACCCCGATCGCCCCTGGAGGCACCCCGTGAGCTCCGACCTGCTCGGCATCCCCCCGACGCACCTGCCCGAGGACCCGGCGGCCGACGCCCTGGCCCAGGGGGTGCGACCCGAGCAGGTGGCCGCCGCCAACCCGGCATCCTGCCTGGCCTGGGCCGTGCTCGCCGAGGATGCCCTGGCCGACCAGCACGACGTCACGGCGTACGCGTACGCCCGCACCGGCTACCACCGCGGGCTCGACGCCCTGCGTCGCGCGGGTTGGCGAGGACAGGGCCCGATCCCGTGGGAGCACGGGCCCAACCGCGGCTTCCTGCGCGCCCTCGCCGCGCTGGCCCGCGCGGCCGAGCAGATCGGCGAGGTCGAGGAGGTGCACCGGTGCACCGAGTTCCTGCGGGCCTCGAGCGCCACCGGGGCCCGGGAGCTCGGCCTCTGAGAGCGGATGAGCGCCCGGCCCCGGCTGGCGCAACGGAGGGCCCGGGCGCGTGCGCCCGGGCCCTCCTCTGACAGCCGTATCTCGAGCCCACCGGAACGCGGGCGCTTCCCTCTCGCCAAGAAGCGCCCACCCGATGGTCCCCTGCAACCTCGGCTGTGCCGTCCCATCGTGCCTCGTGCCACCACCGAGGTGCGACACTTGGGTGCCACTGGCAGGTATAGGCCACCCGCAGGGGTAGGAGGTGGGTCGGATGGACGACCCCTCGGCATACGACGGGGGCGTACTCCTCGTCCTCGAGGAGCAGCTCAGGCGCGAGCTCGACCGCATCGAGGAGCGTCGCCGCGACCTCGACGCGTCCCGCGAGCTGTTGTCGAAGGTCACCAGCGTCGCGCTCGGGGCCACCGAGCTGGCGAGCGAGCCCATCTCGGACGCCATCGCGCCCTCGGTCGTCAACCGCCTGCTGTCCGAGACCACCGGCATGCTGCGCAACTTCGTGCTGACCATCTCCGAGGGCCCGGCCCTCGACGAGAGCACGATGCGCTCCAACGAGGACCGGATCCGGCGTGGCGAGCAGCAGCGCGCGGTCTACCCGGCGAGCGCGTTGTCGTCACCGCAGGGCCAGCGCTGGATGAGCGTGTGGAACGAGGTGGGTGAGGACCAGCGGATCCTGCCCACCACGGACACCGAGTTCGCGGTCTTCGGTGACACGGCGGTCGTGGCCCTGGCCGGCTGGGACGACCCCGCCCAGGGCTACGCCGTGATCCGCGACCCGCTCACCGTGAAGCTCTACACCGCGTACTTCGACCTGGCCTGGAAGCACGCGGTGCCGGCGCCCGTCGTCGGAGGACGCGAGGGCACCGGCGACCCCAAGCTCGTCGAGCTGCTCGAGCTCGGCCTGAAGGACGAGGCCATCGCCCGCTACCTCGGCGTCAGCCTGCGCACCGTCCGCCGTCGGGTCGCGCACCTGATGGCGGTCAACGGCGTCGACACCCGCTTCCAGCTCGGCTGGGCCCTCGCGCGCCGCCGGCGCTGAGCGGAACCCGGGTGCACGGCATCCCGCGATAGGGTGGGGTGTACGAGGCCCCGGCGCGTACCCGCGAGGGGCCTTCGGCGCGTCGCGGCACCTTCGCCCGGCGCACGTGCGAGAGGAGCCGCGATGCCGGCGATCGTGCTGGTCGGAGCCCAGTGGGGCGACGAGGGCAAGGGCAAGGCGACCGACCTCATGGGCGGTGACGTCGACTACGTCGTCAAGTTCAACGGGGGCAACAACGCGGGCCACACCGTCGTCATCGAGGGCGAGGACGGCACCCGCGAGAAGTACGCGCTGCACCTGCTGCCGTCCGGCATCCTCACGCCGTCGGTGACCCCGGTCATCGGCAACGGCGTGGTCGTCGACCTCG
Organism: uncultured Actinomycetota bacterium; assembly: GCA_963695175.1. Classification (GTDB taxonomy): domain Bacteria; phylum Actinomycetota; class Actinomycetes; order Actinomycetales; family Dermatophilaceae; genus Fodinibacter. Next base: position 13,904 of record CAVOGG010000004.1, on the reverse strand, counting down.
AGGTGCTCTTCGAGGAGATCGACGGGCTCGAGGCCCGCGGCGTCGACACCTCGCGGCTCGTGGTCTCGGCCAACGCGCACGTCATCGCCTCGTACAACCGCACCCTCGACAAGGTCACCGAGCGCTTCCTCGGCGCCCGCAAGATCGGCACCACCGGTCGCGGCATCGGGCCGACCTACTCCGACAAGATGAACCGGGTCGGCATCCGGGTCCAGGACCTCTTCGACGAGCACATCCTGCGGCAGAAGGTCGAGGCGGCGCTGTCGATGAAGAACCAGGTTCTCGTCAAGATTTACAACACCCGTGCGGCAGAGGCCGATCGGGTCGTCGAGGAGCTGCTCGGGTACGCGGAGCGGCTGCGTCCGATGGTCGCCGACACCTCGCTCGTGCTCGAACAGGCGCTGGATGCCGGGTCGAACGTCCTCCTCGAGGCCGGCCAGGCGACGTTGCTCGACGTCGACCACGGCACCTACCCCTTCGTGACGTCGTCGTCGGCCACGGCGGGCGGGGCGTGCACCGGGTCCGGCATCCCGCCGACCCGGGTGACCCGGGTGATCGCGATCCTCAAGGCGTACACGACCCGGGTCGGCGAGGGTCCGTTCCCCACCGAGCTGTTCGACGACGACGGCGAGACCCTGCGCAAGACGGGCGTCGAGTACGGCACCACCACCGGGCGGCCCCGTCGCTGCGGGTGGATGGACACCGTGATCGGCCGCTACGCCAACCGGATCAACGGCGTCACCGACTTCGTCATCACCAAGCTCGACGTGCTCACCGGCTTCGAGAAGGTACCGGTGTGCGTGGCCTACGAGGTCGACGGGGTGCGGCACGACGAGATGCCGGTGAACCAGAGCGACTTCCACCACGCCAAGCCCGTCTACGAGCTGCTCGACGGCTGGTGGGAGGACATCTCCGAGTGCCGTGAGTTCGACGACCTCCCGGCGGCCGCGCAGGCCTACGTGCTGCGCGTCGAGGAGCTGGTCGGGGCACGCGTCTCGGCGATCGGCGTCGGCCCCGGCCGGCACGAGATCATCCAGCGCTTCCCCCTGCTCGACTGACCACAACTTTTTCGCCCGATGCGGGAACCTTCACCTTCGCACCGGAACGGTTGTGCTGCGATGGTCAACCTTTCCGCATCGGGCGAGAAAGTTGAGCCGGATGCCGGGGGCGGGGTGGGTCGGTCAGGCCGGCACCCGGCGGCGCATCACCCAGCGCCACTTCGCGATGCGTCGGTCGCGCTCGAACCCGAACTCCTCGAACAGGTCCTCGGGCCCGGTGTGGAGGAAGGCGCCACGCTGCGGCGGCCGACCCTCCACCTGCTCCGGGTAGGCCTCGACCAGCCCGCCACCGGCCTGCTCGATGGCGGTGAGCACCGCCGCCACGGCGGCCCGGGCGACGCCCCTGCCGCGAAGGCGCCGGTCGGTGAAGATGCAGCCGATCCGCCAGTCCGGCAGCTCGGTCAGCCCGGCCTCGTAGGCCTTGGGGTTCTTGATCGACGCGATCTCGGCGGGCGGGCCGTACTGGCACCAGCCGACACAGGCGTCGCCGTCGTAGACGAGCACCTGGTGGACGGTTCCCGCGCGAACGTGCGCGTGCTTCGCCTCGCGGTTCTGGTCGGGGGTGTGGCCCTTGCCGACGCCCTCGGGGTGGAACCCCATGCACCAGCAGCCGCCCCAGACCCCGCCGTTCGCCTCGACCAGCGTGGCGAAGTCGGCCCAGGTGTCGGGGTCGAGCAGACGCGTCGTGTACACGGTGCTCAGTGGTCGTCTCGGTCACGGTCTCCTCCGGCTCAGCGGTAGTCGTTCTCGGTCAGGGTTCGACTCACCACGAGCATCGCTCGCGTGGGTCCGACGCGACAGCACCGGTCTCGGCCCATGTTCAACCGGCAGTCGGCTCCCGTCGCCCGGTGGCCGGTGCCGCGCTTAGCGCCGCACGTGCCGATCGGGCGACTGCCTGTACATGCTGCCGCCTACCGACCCGTTCGGAAGGTCGAGCCGGCGGTTCGCCAGGTCAGGCGGGGCGCAGCACGTGCATCCGGTGCGCCGCACGGGTCAGCACGACGTACAGCACGCGCACCCCGCCAGGTGACTCCTCGACGATCCCCTGCGGGTCGACGACGACCGTCGCGTCCCACTCCAGTCCCTTGGTCGACAGCGGGTCGATGACCTGCACACGGCCGTCACCCGCCCCGTCCAGCCCACTGAGCCGCTCGGCCCAGCGACGCCCGGCGATGACCGCGATCGAGCCCTCGACCTCGCCGAGCAGCTGGTCGACCGCATCGGCCGCGGCCGACGCCAGCGACCCCTCGACGACGCGGTCGACGGGGTCGACTCCGGTCTCGCGCACGGCATCCGGGATGTCGGCGTCGGGCACGAGCGGGAGGATGAAGTCGCGCGCGTAGTCGAAGATCTCGCGGGCGTTGCGGTAGTTGGTGTCCATGTGGAACGCCCGGCGCTCCTGGCCGCTGAACGCTTCCTCACGCGCCCGCCCGGCCTCGGCGAGGTCGGACCATGACGCCTGCGCCGCGTCACCGACGACCGTCCACGAGGCGGCGCGACCGCGGCGGGCCAGCGCCCGCCACTGCATCGGCGAGAGGTCCTGGGCCTCGTCGACGAGCACGTGGGCGTACCCCGAGGGCCGGTCGATGCGGCCCATCATCAGGCGCCCGCGGGCATCGGCCGGCGTGGTCACGGACTGGGTCTGCTCGTCGACGACCCGACGGTCGACCCCGGCGCGCACGTCGATGACGCCCCACTGGGAGAGCTCGTCGAGCTCCTCGATGTCGTAGAAGCCGACGTCCTCGCGCTCGGCCACCTGCACCGCGCCGAGCCGGGCCACGAGGTCGTCGACGAGCGCGGCGTCGGAGACCGACCAGGTGCCCGCCTCGAGGGCCTCGCGGTAGGAGTACGCGACGGCGGCGCCCTCCTCGTGGTCGAGCACCCCGCGCGAGACGGCGTAGACGTGGTCGGTGTCGGCCAGCGAGAGCAGCAGCTCGCGCGGGTCGAGCTGGCGCCACCACGACGCCATGAACTCGTCGACGTCGCGCGAGGCGTCGAACGCGTCGAGGAACACGTCGCGCTCACCCTGGCGCACCGAGCGCCACGCCGCCTCGGCGAGCGCGTTGCGCGCGGCATCCGTGGCGAGGTTGTGCTGGTGGGTGCGCAGCACCTCGGAGCGCACCCGGCGCAACGCCTGGTCGTCGAGCCGCACGGCGTGCCCGGCGATGAACGCCCGGAAGACGCCCGGCGCCCCGGCCGGCGGCCGCGAGGTGAGCCGCGAGAGCAGCCGGCGGATGCGCAGCGACCCCTTGATCGCCGCGACCTCGGGGGAGTCGAGCCGCCCGGCGGTCATGCCCTCGACGAGGTCGCCGAGCGCGCGCAGCGACACCGACTCCTCGCCCAGGCTCGGCAGGACGCGCTCGATGTAGGCCGTGTAGGCCGCGGACGGGCCGACCACGAGGATGCCGCCGTTCTCGAACCGCCGGCGCTCGGAGTAGAGCAGGTAGGCCGCGCGGTGCAGGGCGACCACGGTCTTGCCGGTGCCGGGGCCGCCGGTGATCTCGGTGACGCCGCGCGAGGGGGCCCGGATGGCCTCGTCCTGGTGGCGCTGGATGGTGGCGACGATGTCGCGCATCTGCCGGCCGCGGGTGCGGGTCAGGGCGGCGATGAGTGCGCCGTCGCCGAGCACGACGATGTCGTCCGGCGCCTCGGGCACCATCAGGTCGTCCTCGGCGCCGACCACGGTGGCGCCCTTGCAGCGCAGCACCCGGCGGCGCAGCACGCCCATCGGGTCGACGGGGGTGGCCCGGTAGAAGGCGGATGCCGCCGGCGCTCGCCAGTCGATGACGAGCGGCTCGTAGTCGTCGTCGCGCACCCCGAGCCGGCCGATGTAGCGGACCTCGCGCTGGTCGGCGGTCGAGTGCTCGTCGCCGAGGTCGAGCCGGCCGAAGACCAGGCCCTCGTACTGCTTGTCGATCATCGAACGGCGGCGGGCGGCGGCGTACACGAGGGCGTCGCGCTCGAAGAGCCCGGTCATCTCCTCGTCGCGGACGTCCCCCGTGCGTGAGGTGCGGCCGCGCGCCATCCCGTCGGCCTCGACGTCGGCAGCGCGCCGGCTGGCCTTCTCGAGCTCGGCGTAGACCCGGTCGACGTGGTCCTGCTCGAGCGCCAGCTGGCCGGCGACGTCGGGTGAGGCCTCGGGCAGGCCCGGGTGCGGGGCGGTCACGGAGCAGGGTCTCCTCGGTGCGGCGGCGGAGGTCACGGAACTCACCAGTCTAATCCCGTGCACGCGCCGGCCACGCACGGTCCGAGAACACCCGCGCGGATGCCGGGGTGGCCGTGCCGCTCGCCCCGCGCCCGCCGCTAGGTTGGTCGCGTGAAGGTACTCGTCGTCGGGTCCGGGGCCCGCGAGCACGCCCTCGTCCGTTCCCTCTCGCTCGACCCGTCGGTCGACGCCGTGGTCGCTGCACCGGGCAACCCCGGCATCGAGGCGGTGGCCAGGTGCGAGCCGCTGCCCGGCGGGGTCACCGACGCCGCTGGGGTCGTCGCGCTGGCGGTCTCGCTCGGGGTCGACCTCGTCGTCATCGGTCCCGAGGCGCCGCTCGTTGCGGGGGTGGCCGACGCGGTGCGTGACGCCGGCATCCCGTGCTTCGGCCCGTCGGCCGAGGCGGCCCGGCTCGAGGGCAGCAAGGCCTTCGCCAAGGACGTGATGTCCGCGGCGGAGGTGCCTACCGGGATGGCGCACGTGTGCACCACCGAGGCCGAGGTCGAGGAGGCGCTCGACGCCCTGGGCGCCCCGCACGTCGTCAAGGACGACGGGCTGGCCGCCGGCAAGGGAGTGGTGGTCACCGACGACCGGGCCGAGGCGCTCGAGCACGCGCGCGCGTGCCTGGCCAAGCCCGACGGCGCGGTCGTCATCGAGGAGTACCTGTCCGGGCCGGAGGTGTCGCTGTTCTGCCTGAGCGACGGCACCACCGTGGTGCCGCTGATGCCCGCCCAGGACTTCAAGCGGGTCGGCGACGACGATGCTGGGCCCAACACCGGGGGGATGGGGGCCTACAGCCCGCTCGACTGGGCGCCGGAGGGGCTGGTCGACGACGTCGTGGCCCGGGTCGCGCAGCCGGTCGTCGACGAGATGCACCGGCGGGGCACTCCCTTCGCCGGGGTGCTCTACGTCGGGCTGGCGCTGACACCCCGTGGTCCGCGGGTCATCGAGTTCAACGCCCGGTTCGGCGACCCCGAGACCCAGGTCGTGCTGGCCCGGCTGCTCACCCCGCTCGGCGTCGTGCTCCTCGCCGCCGCCAAGGGAAGGTTGCACGAGGCGCCCGTCCTCCGCTGGTCCGACGACGCGGCCGTGACGGTCGTCGTCGCCGCCGACAACTACCCGGGTACCCCGCGCACCGGCGACCCGATCAGCGGGCTCGACGACCTGCCCGGCGCCCCCACGGCCTACGTGCTGCACGCCGGCACCGCCCGCGGCGACGACGGCACGCTGGTCTCCGCCGGTGGTCGGGTGCTGTCGGTGGTGGCCACCGGGGCCACCATGGCCGAGGCGCGCGAGCGGGTCTACGCCGCCGTGGCCGGCATCGACCTGCCCGGCTCGCACCACCGCTCCGACATCGCACTGCGCGCCGAGCGCGGCCAGGTCACCGTCTAGACCCCCACCATTCCCGCGTCGAGTGCGCAAGTGGTCGCCAGGGCAACCACTTGCGCACTCGACGTGAGAAGTACTGGGCTCAGTTGAGGCGGCGGGTGTTCTCCGGGATGCCGCCCCCGGCGCGCACGTCGGCGGCCAGGTTCGCCAGCGCGGTGAGCGCGACGTTCTGGCTCCACGGGCCGTACGACACCCGTGCCACCCCGAGCCGCTGCATCGTCGCCAACGGCAACGACCCCGGGATGCCGATGAGGTTCACCTTCTGCGGCCCCAGGGCGTCGACGAGCGCCGTGACGGTCTGTTCGTCGAGCAGCCCGGGTGCGAAGAAGGTCGAGGCACCGGCGTCGAGGTAGGCGCGGCCGCGCTCGATCGCGTCCGCGAGCACCTCCGCCGGGTCACGGTCGCCCGCGCGCAGGAAGGCGTCGGTGCGCGCGTTGAGCACGAACGGGATGCCGGCCCGCTCGCCCGCGGCGACGGCATCCGAGACGGCGCGCACGGCATCCGGCAGCGGTTTGAGCTGGTCCTCGAGATTGGCGCCGACGATGCCGACGTCGATGGCGCGGGCGATGGTGCCACCGGGGTCGCCGTAGCCGGCCTCGAGGTCGGCGGTGACGGGCAGGTCGACGGCGGCGGCGATGCGACCGACGGCCTCGACCATCAGGTCGCGGGGGATCTGCTCGCCGTCGGGGTAGCCGTACGCCGCGGCGACCGAGTGGCTGGCGGTGGCCAGTGCCGTCGTGCCCGGGGTGTCGGCGACGACCTTGGCGGTGATCGCGTCCCAGACGTTGACGAGCAGCAGCAGCTCGGGGTCGGCGTGCAGGCGCTGCAGCTCATGGGCCTTGTCGAGGGTGTTCATCCGTCGAAACTACCCCGCTACGAAAGCCGCCGAGCCTGGCCGGTGCGGCCGGCGGCGAGGGCCGCGACGAGCGCGCAGGCCGCGCCGCCGGCCATCAGCAGGGCGAACGCCATCCCGTCGGTCTGCGCGCCGCGCAGGGCGACGACCGCCCCGACCACCCCGGTCGACAGGGCGACCCCCGTCGAGATCGCGAGCCCCTGGGCCGCGCTCACCCGCCCCTGCTCGGACACCGGCGCCAGGGAGAGCAGCTGGGTCGAGAGGGTCGGCGACACGATGCCCATGCCGAGCGCGGCGAGGGCCCAGGCCAGCATGCCGGGCACCAGCCCGATGACGTCGAGGGAGAGCAGCACCGGCCCGAGCGACCCGGCGGCGATCAGCCCCGCGCCGATCCTGGCCCGGGTCGGCGCGGCGATGTCGGCCTGCACCCGGTTGGCACTGTTGAGTGCCGAGCCGAGCGCCCACAGGCAGCCGGTGACCGACAGCGAGACTCCCGCGACGGCCGTCGACGCGTCGTGGGTCTGCACGAGCATGAGCGGGATCAGCCCGGCCACCGCGGTGAACGCCGCCGACACGAGCATCCGCACCGCGATGACGGTCGGTACGCCGCGGGCCAGCCGTGCCATGCCGTGGGGGAGCGCGCGCAGGGCGCCCACGACGACGAGCACCGCGCCGCCGGCGATGACCAGGGCGCCGACGACCAGGGTGTCCGGCTCGGAGAGCAGCGGCGCCGAGAACGTCGTGACGGCCAGGCCCGCGGCGAGCAGCAGCGCGGCCGCGACCCGACGGCGCTCGGATGCCGTGGCGTCGGCATCCGCGGTCGACGCACCACCCGCGTGGGTGCGGCGCAGCGCCGGCTGCAGCAGCACCAGCGCCACCGGGACGACGAGCAGGGGTGCCACGAAGACCAGGCGCCAGCCCCAGAGGGCGTCGATGGCGCCGGCCAGGCTCGGGCCGAGGAGCGAGGGGAGGATCCAGGCCGCGGCGAAGGAGGCGAAGATCTTGGCGCGCAGGGCTTCTGGCAGGGCCTGGGCGACGAGCACCATCAGGGCGGTGTCGATGAGCGCCTCGGCGGCGCCGGAGGCGGCGCGGCCGACGACGAACACTTCCATGGTGGGCGCGAGGCCCGAGACGACCTGGGCCAGGACGAAGGCGGCCATTCCCCAGAGCAGCACCGGGCGCGGGCCGGCGCGGTCGGTCCAGCCGCCCGACCACGCCATCGCGATGGTGAAGGTCACCAGGGTGGCGCCGGTGGAGGCGCCGAACAGGGCCCAGCCGTCGAGCTCTCGCACGATGGTCGGGAGGATCGTGCTGACCGCGCGGTTCTCGAAGGCCGCCAGGGTCACCAGCCCGACGACGCCGACGACGACCGGCAGGTTCGCCCGGGCGAGCAGCCGTACGGGTGCCTGGGGGGCTTCGGCGGCAGCGGCGGCAGCGGTCGCATCGGTGGGCGCGGCGGTCCCCGAAGTCGTCATGGCCCCATCCTGAAACCTCTAGTGCACTTGAGGTCAAATCGACTACCGTCGGCGCGTGGACCGACATGACCTGCTCACCATAGGTGAGGTGGCTACCCGGTCAGGGGTGTCCGTCGCAACGGTGCGCTTCTACGAGGAGCGCGGACTGGTGTCGTCGCTGCGCACCGCCGGCAACCAGCGCCGGTTCGAGCGGCACGTGCTGCGCCGCATCGCGGTGGTGCGCGCGGGCCAGCGGTTCGGCCTCAGCCTCTCCGAGGTGGGGGAGGCGCTGGGGACGCTGCCCGTCGACCACCCGCCGACCAAGCGCGACTGGTCGCGGATGTCGAGCCGATGGCACGACCTGCTCACCGCCCGGATCGAGGCGATGACCAAGGTGCGCGACGACCTCGCGTCGTGCATCGGCTGCGGGTGCCTGTCGCTGCGCTCCTGCCCGGTCTACAACCACGACGACGAGCTGGCCGAGCAGGGCCCCGGGCCGCAGCGCTGGCCCGCGGCCGCCCGCGGCGACTGACCCGAGACGCGAACGTGCGGGGTCGTCGCTGCTCGGGCCGCGGGCTGCCCGACCTCAGGAGCCGACGGTGACCGCCTCGGCCTCCTCGATCGAGCCGACCGGGTCGATCTCGTGGTCGACGCCGCGCAGGTGGGCCCGGCCGGCGAGGAGCACGGCCACGCCGGCCAGCACGGCCACCGAGCCGACCCAGAACGGCAGGTGCACCGACTTCTCCCCGAGCTTGCCGGCCATGTACGGCGCCACGGCGCCCCCGGCGAACCGCACGAAGCTGTAGGCCGAGGAGGCCACCCCGCGCTCCACTGGCGACACGGTCATCACGGTCTCGGTGATCAGGGTGTTGTTCACGCCGAGGAAGCCACCGGCGACGACCACGCCCACGATGAGCACCGCCTTGTTGTCGGTCCACAGGGCCATGGCCGCGAGCACCGCGGCGAAGCCGACCAGGGCGAGTGCGATGCCGGGCACGGTGCCGATCCGGCGCTGCACCCGCGGCGCGATGAACACCGACGCCACGGCCAGGAACAGCCCCCAGCCGAAGAAGACCAGCCCGGTGCCGTGCGCCGACAGGTCGAGCGGGAACGGGGTGAAGGCCAGCAGGGTGAAGAAGCCGACGTTGTAGAGCAGGGCGGTGACCGCCACGGTGGCCAGGCCACGGTGGCGCAGCGCCTTGAGTGGCGCGCTGAGCGAGCTGGGCGGGGCGTCGGGGCGGGTGTCGGGCAGGGTGACCCACGTCGTGACGAGGGCGACGAGCATCAGGGCGCTCACGCCGAAGAACGGCCAGCGCCACGAGATGCCGCCGAGTACACCACCGAGGAGTGGGCCGGCGGCGATGCCGAGGCCGAGCGCGGCCTCGTAGAGGATGATCGCCTGCGCCACCGACCCGCGGGCGGCCCGCACGATCGTCGCGAGGGCGGTCGCGATGAAGAGCGCGTTGCCCAGCCCCCAGACCGCACGCCACCCGACGACGCCGGCGATGGTGTCCTGGGTTCCGGCCAGCCCGGCGCCGATGATGATCACGGCCAGGCCGAGCAGCAGGGTGCGCTTCGGGCCGATCCGGCTCGAGACCCAGCCGGTGCCGAGCATCGCGATGCCCATCACGGCCATGTAGCTCGAGAAGAGCAGCGACACCTGCGACGGCGACGCACCGAGCTCCTCGGCGATCGGCTTGAGGATGGGGTCGACGAGGCCGATCCCCATGAAGGCGACGACGCACGCGAAGGCGACGCTCCAGACGGTCTTGGGCTGGCGCCACATGGTTCAGGTGTCCTTCCGGTCGGAGGTGGTGGGTTCGCGCCGGGTCGCGTCGAGCAGCTCGCCGAGCAGGTCGACGGCATCGCGCAGCCGCCCCGGGTCGGGGTGCACGGCATCCAGCAGGGGAGCCAGGGCGGCACCGCGGGCGCGGCGCAGCCGGGAGAGCGCGGCGGCGCCGTCGGCGGTGAGGCCGATGAGCGTGGCGCGCGCGTCCCCCGGGTCGGGTGTGCGGGCGACGAGGCCGTCGGCCTCGAGGCGGTGCACCTGGGCGGTCATCGACGGCTGGCTGCAGTCGTCGGCCGCCGCCAGGGCCGTGACCCGAGCCGGGCCGAGGTCGTCGACGAGGGCGAGCACGCGGGCCTGGGCGTACGGCATCCCGAGGTCGGCGTGCCGGGAGGCCCACCGCGAGAGGCGTGCGGCGCTGCGCAGCAGCTCGTCGGCGAGGGCGTCGGTCGAGGTCACCTCACGATATTTACATAGGTTACCTATGCAATCAAGCCGAGTCCGGATGCCGGGTGCTCCCCGCGCCCCGCGCCCGGCCGCCGGATGACATGTGTCATGGGCAGGACGTGACAGCCCACCCGAGTGGGCCGGCCCGAGGTGGAGGAGGCTCGGAGCCATGGACACACTCAGCACTCCCGCGGTGCGCCTGGCCGGGGTGACCAAGGACTTCGGTGAGGTGCACGCGGTGCGTGGGATCGACCTCGAGATCCGGCCCGGCGAGATGGTGGCCTTCCTCGGGCCCAACGGCGCGGGCAAGACCACCACGATCGACATGGTGCTGGGGCTCTCGCACCCGACGGCCGGCGAGGTGGAGGTGTTCGGGATGGCTCCGCGGCAGGCCATCGCGCGCGGCCTGGTCGCCGCCGTGATGCAGACCGGCGGCCTGCTCAAGGACCTCACGGTCCGCGAGACCGTGCGGTACACCGCGAGCCTGTTCGCCGACACCAAGCCGGTGGATGCCGTGCTCGAGAGCGCCGGCATCACCGAGATCGCGGGCCGCAAGGTGGCCAAGTGCTCGGGCGGCGAGCAGCAGCGGCTGCGCTTCGCCATGGCCCTGCTGTCCGACCCCGCGCTGCTCCTGCTCGACGAGCCGACCACCGGCATGGACGTCGAGGGGCGCCGCTCGTTCTGGAACGCGATCCGCGAGGACGCGTCCCAGGGCCGTGCGGTGCTGTTCGCCACGCACTACCTCGAGGAGGCCGACCTCTACGCCGACCGGATCGTGCTGATCAGCAACGGCAGCATCGTCGCCGACGGCACCGGCAGCGAGATCAAGGCGCTCGCGTCCGGACGCACCGTGCGAGCGACGCTGGCCCGGCCGGACACCGAGGCCATCTCCGGGCTCGGCGGGGTGGACGGCGTCGAGGTGCGCGGCGGGCAGGTCTACGTGCATGCCCAGGACAGCGACCTCGTGGCGCGCTACCTGCTCACCGAGACCGACGCTCACGACCTCGAGATCACCGCCCACGGCCTCGAGGACGCCTTCCTCAGCCTCACCGGCCGCACCTCCCCGACCGACCCCGAGCTCGAAGGAGCCCTGCGATGAGCACGACCCAGTCCGTCGGCCCGGACGAGCGGCGGGTGCCGCCGGTCGGCGGCCTCAACGCGACCCTGGTGCGCATCGAGCTCACCCGGATGATGCGCAACCGCCGCACGATCATCTTCGCCCTGGTCTTCCCCGCCGCGATGTTCTTCGTCTTCGGGTCGGGCAACGACTCCCAGGAGAGCGTCGGCGCCGGCAACGTCTCCGCGTACGTCATGGTCTCGATGGCCATGTACGGCGGTGCGCTGATCGCGGCCTCCGCCGGGGCGGGGGTGGCCGTCGAGCGGGCGCTGGGCTGGTCGCGCCAGCTGCGGCTCACCCCGCTGCACCCGGCGGCCTACATCCTGGTCAAGGCGTTCGTCGCGCTCGTCATGGGTGCCCTGGCCATCCTCGCCGTCAACGTGATCGGCGCGGTGCAGGGCAAGCCGCAGATGCCGTTCGACGTGTGGGTCAAGTGCGGGCTGCTGACCCTGGCCTGCGTCATGACCTTCGCAGCGCTGGGCGTCTTCGTCGGCTACCTCGTGCCGGGCGAGAACGTCATGCAGGTGCTCGGGCCCGGGCTGGCCCTGCTGGCCTTCCTCGGTGGCCTGTTCATCCCGCTGAGCTCGTACAGCCCGGTGATCCGCGACATCGCGTACTGGACCCCGATGTACGGCGTCGCGGAGGTCGCTCGCGCGCCGCTGACCCAGGAGCTGCCCTGGTACGCCGTCGTCAACGCGGTCGCCTGGCTGGCCATCTTCGTGCTCGGCGCCGCGTGGCGGATGAGCAAGGACACCGCTCGGGTGTGACGGCTAGCGTGACGATCATGAGCGGAACCCCCATCCCGCCGACGCCGGTCGCCCGGCGTTGGGGGATCGGGTTCGCCGCCATCTGGCTGTTCTTCCTCGCCGACCCGCTCATCGCGGCGTGGAACACCCGCGACACGGTTGCGGGCGTCGTCGGGGGCGTCGTGACCGTCGTGTTCGGCGCCTTCTACATGTCGATCTGGGTGCGCCTGCGACGCGACCGCAACGACTTCGCGGGTCCACCCAGCACGGCCAGCTCGGTGACCTACCTCGTGGTGCTGCTGGCGCTGGCCGGCGTCATGATCGCCACCCTCGGCCAGGCGGGCACGGCCTCCCTCGTCTACTGCGCCGTCGCGGCGGTGATGATCTTCCCGTTGCGCGTCGCGGGCGTGTTCGTCCTGGCCGTCGCCGGGCTGGTGCTGCTGCTGGGCCGGCTCAACCCCGAGTGGTCGAGCCCCGTGAGCCTGCTCTTCTCGGTCTTCGCGGCGTCGCTGGCGGTGTTCGGCATCCGTCAGATGATGGCGCGCAACATCGACCTCGTCCGGGCGCACCAGACGAATGCCGAGCTGGCCGTCGAGAACGAGCGCACCCGCTTCGCGCGCGACCTGCACGACATCCTCGGCCACTCGCTCACCGTCATCACCGTCAAGGCCGAGCTCGCGAACCGGTTGCTCGACGTCGACCACGAGCGGGCCCGGGCCGAGCTGGTCGACCTCGAACGACTCTCGCGCGACGCACTGGCCGACGTGCGCAGGGCCGTCGAGGGCTACCGCGAGCTGACCCTGCCCGGCGAGCTGGCCCGGGCGCGAACGGCGTTGGCGGCGGCCGAGATCGAGGCCGAGCTGCCCAACTCCACGGATGACGTCCCAACTCACCTGCGCGAGCTGTTCGCGTGGACCGTTCGGGAGGGGGTCACCAACGTGATCCGGCACAGTGGTGCCAGCCGCTGCACGGTGCGGCTCAGCCCGGATGCCGCGGAGGTCGTCGACGACGGCACGGGACCGAGCACGTCAGTGGTGGCAGGCGCGAGCAGCCGGGCGGGAAGTGGCCTGGTCGGCCTGCGCGAGCGGGCGGCCGCGGTGGGCGGAACGGTGACGACCCGGGTCGAGCAGCCTCATGGGCACACCCTGCGCGTGGCCGTCGGATGAGCGCCGCACCCATCCGGCTGCTGCTGGCTGACGACCAGGCCCTGGTCCGAGGAGCCCTGTCGGCCCTGCTCGGCCTCGAGCCCGATCTCGAGGTGGTCGCGGAGGTCGGGTCCGGCCTCGAGGTGCTTCCGGCGGTCGCGCAGTTCCGGCCGGACGTGGCCCTGCTCGACGTCGAGATGCCCGGGATGGACGGCATCACGGCATCCGCCGCCGTGCGGGACGCGTACCCCGACACCAGGGTGCTCATCGTGACCACGTTCGGGCGCCCCGGCTTCCTGCACCGGGCGATGAAGTCCGGGGCCAGTGGCTTCGTCGTCAAGGACACCCCGGCGGCGCAGCTCGCCGACGCCGTGCGCCGGGTGCACGCCGGGCTGCGGGTGGTCGACCCGTCGCTGGCCACCGACAGCCTGGTGGCGGGGGAGTCGCCGCTGACCCCGCGCGAGACCGACGTGCTGCAGGCCGCGCGTGACGGCTCGCCTGTCGCCACGATCGCCCGCCGGTTGTTCCTGTCCGAGGGCACCGTGCGCAACCACCTGTCCAGCGCGATCGGCAAGACCGGCGCCGGCAACCGGGCCGAGGCCGTGCTCATCGCCGACGGCAACGGCTGGCTCTGAGCACCGATTTCAAGGGCGGTCACACTCGGCTCTAGCTCGGCCATGACCGGTGAGAGTGCGTCACTTCGC
>CAVOGG010000003.1:0-462530 GCA_963695175.1 uncultured Actinomycetota bacterium | reverse complement strand
ACTACAAGGATGTAGTGAAGGGCAAGAACTCCAGATCAAAACGTGAAGCTTCAGCCGAACGACACCATCGTTATTCCGTAGAGTTTGTCATGATTACTCGAACATCTATTTTCGTTGTGATTCTGCTGGCGACTGTGCCGCTCTGGTCGCAGAGGATACCGCAGGCCCACGGCTTCAAATGAATCGGCCTGCGCCGATATTGTTACCAGCTCTGATGACGCCCGGATGCTGACCCCGCCTGCCCTAAGCGGTGAAGCTTATCCGATTGCTCCCGCTTCCGAGGAGCGCTCGAATTACTTGCGGGCCGGAGTAACAGTCAACAGCGCCTATAGACGACAACGTACTCGGAGGGGTGAGTACTCATCCGGTGAGCGATGTTAATTATTCGGTTTGGCCGACCATTACTCTGGATCAGACCACAACCACGCTTACATTCATTGTTGACTTACGCTCCTGGCTTTACTTTTTATCAACGCACTGCCGGTCGCGACGAAACCGACCAGAACGCGAGCATGGATTTTCAATATCGGTTGAGCCCGCACGTGACTGTCAGCTTCCGCGATTCATTTCAGAAAAGCTCTAACGTGTTCAACCAGCCGGACCTGCTTTCAGCGGGAGCGGTTAATGGATCTACACAAATTCCCACGGCCGCCGTCATATCGCGCCGGTCGCAGACCGGCTTTCGAACACCGGGACAGCGGAGCTTACTTATCAATTTAGCCCGAACGGGATGATTGGTGGCGGTGGAACGTTTTACGAATCTGCATTATCCGAACTCCATCCGAGGTGCCTGGACTCTATCGATTCGAATTCGCGAGGCGGGTCGGCCTTCTATAGTCGTCGTATTGCGAAAAAGCATTACGTGGGCGTGCTCTATCAATATTCCAGGATCGCGGCGTTTCCAGTTGGTCCGGAGTTCGACACCCAAACCCACGCAGCGCTTCTCTTTTATACGGTCTATCTCAAGCCGAATCTTTCCTTATCGTTCGCAGGCGGCCCGCAACATTATGAGGCGACACAGTCTTCCGTTGTTCGACTTCGCGGTCGTGGTCACCCACTGCCACAGCAAGCCTCGGCTGGCAGGGACGCCGGACAACTTTTGCGGCCGGTTATTCGCGGAGCGTTACTGCGGGCGGCGGATTAATTGGCGCCTTCAATTCAAACGCTGCAAACGCAAGCGCGCGCTGGCAGATGAAACGCACGTGGAGCGTCGGATCGGCAGCCAGCTACGCGATCTACAAAAACATAACGCCGCTCCTGAGCTTCGGCTAATCCTGGCGGACACAGCATTTCAGGCAGCGTGTCACTGCAGCACTCGATCGGGGAGCATTTCAATGCCGAAGCTGGATACACCCGCTTGCATCAGAGTTTCGGTGACATCGCTGTAATATCCAGCGCGCCCGAATACCAATCGCGAGTTTATTTCGATTTCCTACCAATTCAACCGGGCTTTGGGAAGATAGTTATGACAGAACAGCTCGAAGAACAAGAATCACAAAGCTTCGATCTGCAGCACTATCTGGGGATCGTGCGCCGCCGTCATTTGCACTTCCTGCTGCCGATGTTTGTGGGATGGCTTTTGGTTTGGGGAGCAAGCTGGGTGTTGCCTGCTCGATATAAGTCCGGCACTTTGATCCTGGTAGAGCAGCCCACCATGCCGAAAGACTACGTCACGCCCAACGTGACTGATGACATACAGGAACGGCTGCAGAGCATTACCCAGCAGATTCTCAGCCGCACTCGGCTTCTGCACATTATCGATGAGTTCAACCTCTATGCCGCCGAGCGGGGACTCAGTAATCCGGAGCGAAAAAGTTGAACGCATGCGGACGGATATCGACATTCAGTTGGTCAAGGATGCGCAAAATCATGTAACGGCCTTCAACGTCTATTACTCGTCGCGAGATCCTCACGTAGCTCAGCAGGTCACTAGCGAGCTGACCAATTTATTTATTAACGAGAATTTAGAGATACGTCAGCAGCAATCGGAAGGCACTACCAAGTTCCTGCAGGCTCAGCTGGACGAAGCTCGTCAGAATCTTAATATCCAAGAAGAAAAAATACGCGAATTCAAAGGGCAGCATCTTCAAGAGCTGCCGACTCAGCAGGCGAGTAATCTTCAGATTCTGGCCGGATTGCAATCGCAATTGCAGAATGAACAGGATGCGTTAGGCACAGCCCAGCAACAGCACGTTTATTTGGAGACGTTGTTAAATCAGTATCGCAGCCTTCAGGTCGCCCACCACTGGCTCCGGCGACACGCAAATTGGCCTGCCAGCGATCGATAAAGAGCTCGACAGGTTGAAATCTGAGCTGGCGGACCTCACTTCTCGCTATACGGAACGTCATCCCGATGTGCGGAAGTTGAAGGAACAAATTGCCAAAACCGAAAAAACTCGAGACCAGCTCTTGGCTGCCATAAAGAGCAGGCGCGATAACCCGTCGGAGACAAATGATTCGGCGCCGACATCGGGCGCCAGCCTTGCGCAGGCAACGCCTGTTGCACAATTGCAGAGCCAGTTACAAGCAAACGAAACTGAAACCAAAAACCGCCAGCAGACAGTTGCAGCCCTGCAGCAGAAGATCAGCGACTATCAGGGCCGCCTGAATCAGGAGCCGGTGCGCGAGCAGCAACTGGCGGACTTGACCCGCGGCTACGACCAATCGAAGACGAATTATGATGATCTTCTGAAAAAGAAGAATGAATCGGCAATGGCGACCAGCATGGAGCTGTTGCAGCAGGGTGAGCGTTTCCGGATTATCGATCCTCCCAGCTTGCCGCTTAAGCCGGACTTCCCGAATCGTCTGAAATTTTGTGGGATTGGGGTAGCCGTTGGTCTGGCGTTCGGTGCTATCGTGGTTGGCGCATTCGAAATCATGGACGATCGGCTTTATGTTGAAAAGGAAATCAAAGAATTGATCCCGGTGCCGGTCATTTTGGAAATTCCTGCAATTGTGAACTCGGTGGATGAACAAAACGCAAAGCGGAAAAGCTATCTGGGATGGGCGACGGCGGTGATCGTGGTGTTCACAATTCTGGCGGGTTCCGCTTTCAGCTTTCTGCGCGGCTAGGTTCAACTCATGTACGAAAGCTTTTATAACCTCAAACGCGGCCCGTTCGATATAACGCCGGACCCTTCTTTCCTTTTTTCGACTAAGCGGCACAACGAGGCGCTTGCCGCCTTGTATTACGGTGTCCGCTGGCGCAAAGGATTTGTGGTCTTGACCGGACCAGTCGGCACGGGCAAGACTCTGTTGCTCCGCTGTTTGTTGAGTTTGCTTAAGCAAAGCAAAGATGTTGCCTATGCATACCTGTTCAGCAGCAGACTTTCGCCTACCGAATTCTTACAGTACATCGTGAGCGATTTCGGGCTTCCATCAGCGGGAAAAAATAAAGGCGAACTGCTGTTCGACCTATGCAATTTTGTGGTTAATCGCGGTCTGAAGGGGCTTACCACGGTGCTGATCGTCGATGAAGCTCATCACCTCTCGGTTGAAGCCCTGGAAGAAGTTCGCTTGCTGACTAACCTAGAAACTGCGGAGCACAAGCTGCTGCAGATCGTGCTGGTCGGCCAGCCCGAACTGGACGATAAGTTGGATTCGGTCAAGCTGACGCAATTGAAGCAGCGAATCGCAATCCGTTCGCACCTGGAAGCTTTGGATTACGAAGACACCAAAGGTTACATCGAGAGCCGCCTGCGATTGGTGGGGGCGAACTCGCACGCTCAAATTCTTTTCCCCGAAAAAACGATTGCTGCCGTATATCGTCACTCGCGCGGCATTCCCCGTCTGATCAATACAATCTGCGAAAATGCGCTGCTCTCTTGTTATGCGAAACAGCTGCCGAGTGTCACGCCGGAAGCGATCGATGAAGTTGCCCGCGACTTTCGCCTTAACATGGTTCGCCCCGCAGAAGCGGAGAAAGTTGGCGGGTTTGACGAAATCGATCTTCAACGCGCAGCCAAGATTCTGCTGGATATGTACGGCTCCATGCAAAAACCCCTGAGCCGCGAAATTGATACGTCTTTGCCGTTGGCATCCCGAGTTCGACAAGCATGAGCCATATATTTGATGCTTTACAAAAATCGGCCAGCGAAGATATAGACCTAGATCTTCCTTCAGAGCTGCTGGCCACACAGGTGCTGGAGGCAACCGAGCGCAAGACTGCGCCGTTGCGCGCGAGTGCCGTACTTCTAGAAGAGCCGTCGATACCCGTTGAGATGACGGCTATTGCCGGATTAAGGGAATCGCTGGATGCCGCACTATCACGCAGTTCAGTAACAAAATCGGCCGCCCCGATTGAGCTGCCCTCAATCGAACCTGTTGTAGACCAGTTCAGCCAGTTCCAAAGTTTGAAAGTCCTGGTGCCGCCACAAAGCCGCGTGGTGTGCGTTACGGACAAGGACAGTCTGGCCGCCGAGAAATTCCGTTTCCTAGGTGTCCGACTACGTCAACTTCAGCAGAGCCGTCCGCTGAAAAAAATGTTGATCACCAGCACCATTCCCCAGGAAGGGAAAAGCACAGTAGCGGCCAACCTGGCCTGCGCTCTCGCCCAACGGACTCAGCAGAAAACTTTGCTGGTAGATGGTGACTTGCGCAGGCCTTCGGTGGCGAAATTATTCGGGCTCGGCAAGATTACTGGAATCGCTGACTGGTTGCGAGGTGAGAGTGCTCCCACGACCAGCATCTATCATCTGGAGGACGCTGGCGTGTGGGTCCTGCCCGCGGGCAGCGCGGTGCGTAATCCCTTGGAACTGTTGCAATCGGGGCGGCTCTCGGCGCTGATGGAACAACTGGCGAGCTGGTTTGATTGGATCGTCATCGATTCGCCTCCGGTGCTGCCGCTGGCGGATACAAGCATTTGGATGAAGCAGGCTGACGGAATTCTGTTAGTGGCTCGCCAGGGAGCAACGGAAAAGGACCAACTGAAGCGAGGTATCGAAGCAATCGATCAGAAGAAATTGCTGGGCGCGCTTTTGAATTCCGCGACGAGTACGAGCCATGATTATTATTACAGTCATTATGCGCCTCAGTCGCAGCGATCCAACGACAATACGGCTGAGTAGTCCGTTCGAGTAACTCCCCTCCCCCATTCGTTTCCTCGCGTTTTCTATCGCGTACAGAATTAGTTAGAGATGCCAAACAATATCCAGCCGAATCATGGGAGGTTCTCGTGACTTTACGACGAGGGGGCAATAGCCCAGGTTCTTACATTCTTGCTGCCGACCGCATACTCGGTGGCGACCGCCGCGTACTTGAAGAGGAGTCTTTTCAGCGCACACTTTCCCTCGAGCGTAAGCGAACGGAGCGTTCACGAAAGGCGTTCCTGCTGATGCTACTCGATATCGGCGTCCGAGGCGCGAACTGCCAAAAGCAACCGGGGTCTCGGAAACATAGTATCGGCCCTGCTGGCTTCTACGCGCGAGACCGATACTACGGGCTGGTATCAGGGCCATTCCGTTCTTGGCGTGATGTTTACCGAAATTGAGTCCAGCGAGAAGGATTCTATTCTGAACACGATGCTGACAAGAATCACCAGCGTGTTGCGCGAGAATTTAAGCTTTTGAGCAGTTCAATCAGATTAGCATTTCGTTCCACTTATTCCCGGAAGATTGGGACCATAAGTCTGGGCAGCGGCCGAGTAATCCAACACTCTATCCTGACCTGATTAAACGCGACGAATCGCGCAGGGTGTTCCGCGTATTGAAACGTGCCATGGACATCTTAGGCAGCCTCATCGCGGTGATGTGTCTCTCGCCGCTCCTGTTACTCACTGCAGCGGTAGTCAAGCTAACCTCAAAGGGGCCGGTTCTGTTCCGCCAGCAGCGCGTCGGACAATACGGTAAGCCGTTCACCTTTCTCAAGTTCCGTTCTATGTACGTGAACAACGATGCTCGTGCACATCGCGAATATGTTACGAAGCTGATCGCCGGCACTGCCGAGAAACAATCTTCAGGTAAGAGTGACGGAGTTTACAAATTAACGAAAGATCCGAGAATTACTCGGGTCGGCTCGTTACTACGAAGAACGAGTCTCGATGAATTACCGCAGTTCTTAAATGTTTTACAAGGCAACATGTCTCTGGTAGGGCCCCGGCCGCCGCTTCCGTACGAAGTAGAGGCCTATGACTTCTGGCATCGCCGCCGGTTGCTAGAGGCAAAGCCTGGAATCACCGGCCTTTGGCAGGTGAACGGACGTTGCCGGATTAAGTTCGACGATATGGTTCGGCTTGATTTACAGTATGCGCGAACCTGGTCTCCCTGGATGGACATAAAGATCCTGCTGCGCACCCCCGGCGCAGTGGTACTTGGCGAGGGCGCTCACTAGCCTGGCTGTTTTCAGCTTTTCTCCAGAAGAAAATCTATTTTACTAAAAGGATCCTTATGGCTACCTATGTAATTCAACCGGAGAGTTCAGTAATCAGCCAAACCGCTGATCTAAGGGACGGAACCATCAAGTTCGGAGTGATCGGATATGGCTACTGGGGTCCGAACGTAGTGCGAAACCTCGACCAGTTGGAGGAGGTCGATGTGGTCGCGGTATGCGACAAGAGTCCAGCGGCGCGCAAGCGTGCAAGTAAGTTGTATCCCAAGCTGGACGTTACTACCGATCCCTCGGAACTGATGAAATCGACCAACATCGACGCCATCGCGGTGGTTACACCCGTATGGACGCACTACGAGCTAGCGAAAGCCGCTCTGGAGCACGGCAAGCACATCTTTGTTGAGAAGCCTTTTACCAGCAATGTGGCCCAAGCCGAGGAACTGATTGAACTGGCGGCCCGCAAGAACCTCAAGATCATGGTCGATCACACCTTTCTCTTCACCGGGGCGGTGCGGAAGATAAAGCAACTTCTCGAGGAAGGCGCGCTAGGCAAGCTGCTCTACTACGATTCAACACGCGTCAACTTAGGGTTGTTCCAGCACGATGTGAATGTCATCTGGGATCTGGCGCCGCATGACCTTTCCATCATGAATTACCTCATTCAGGAAGACCCCGAAGCCATCGTTGCCACCGGACAGACGTCACCTCAATGGTCACGAAGACGTCGCATTCATGACAGTCTATTTTCCGAACAAGATTATTGCCCATTTGAACGTCAATTGGCTTTCTCCTGTAAAGGTTAGAACAACACTCATTGGCGGGGAGAAGAAGATGGTGGTATGGAACGATCTTGAAGCCGATGAAAAGATCAAAATTTACGATAAAGGCGTAAATGTCACAAACCAGGAAGGTGTCTACAACCTACTGGTCAACTACCGCTCCGGCGACATGTGGGCTCCGAAGATCGAACAAGGTGAAGCTTTGCATCGTGAGCTGACTTACTTCGTCGATTGCATCAGGAATGATAAAGCGCCTATGAACGACGGTATCGCTGGCCTTCGAGTCGTCCGCATGCTCGAGGCGGCAAACGACTCACTCCGCCACCGTGGAGCCTTGGTGCGCCTGTAATGCGAAAAACTGAACCAATCGTCTTACTAGCCACTACGGAACGCTGGTATCCGACAGCGCGGTTGGGCGTAGCTTTGGCGAACGCCGGCTGCACCGTTGACGCGATGTGTCCTTCCAATCACCCAATCGCGAAGACAAATGTCGCGAGGCGCATGCATAACTATGACGGTTTGATGCCTTTGCGCTCTTTGAGTAAAGCCATTGCGGATGCTCAGCCCGATTTTGTGGTTCCAGGAGACGATCTTGCAACTCGGCACTTGCATGACCTTTACCAGCGCGAACGAAACAAGCCTGAGAAGAACTCAATTTCTAACCTGATAGAACGTTCTCTCGGTAACAGCGCAGAATTCGCTGTCATGTTTTCACGTGCTCGCTTCATTAAGGTTGCGAGCGAAGCCGGTGTTCGGGTTCCGAGGACTGAGGTCATTGAAAGTATCGATGATCTTCGCAGCTGGATTGAACGAGTAGGCTTCCCTAGCGTTTTGAAAGCCAACGGAACCTCGGGTGGCGACGGCGTCAGAGTGGTACACAACACACGGGAAGCTGAACTGGCATTTCGCAAATTGCAAGCGCCTCCACTAGCAGCGAGGGCAATTAAGCGCGCAATTGTGGACCGCGACATGACACTGCTTCGCCCCGCACTGTTTCGCCATCGGCGCACGGTTAATGCTCAGGAGTTTGTTGCCGGATGCGAGGCTACAAGCGCCGTGATGTGCGCCGACGGCAAAGTCTTGGCGAGTTTGCATTTTGAAGTTCTGAATAAAGTTCGCGATACGGGGCACGCCACGGTAGTCCGTCGGATCGATAACGCCGAGATGGCCGATGCGAGCAAGAGAATTGTGGCTCGATTGAAACTTTCAGGCTTGCATGGCTTCGATTTCATGCTGGATTCAAAAACGGGATACGCCTTCCTTATTGAAATTAATCCGCGAGCGACTCAGGTGGGACATCTGAGTCTGGGTCCAGGGCGTGATTTGCCAGCTGCGTTGTATAAGGCAGTGGGAGGCAAGTTCATGAGCACGCCGGAGCCGGTCACTGAAAATGATGCAATTGCTCTGTTTCCGCAGGAATGGTTGCGCGATCCTTCGAGTGCCTTCTTGAAGACTGCTTATCACGACGTTCCCTGGTCAGAGCCAGCGCTTGTGGAACACTGTGTCCGTAAGCTCCGGCCGCATGTGAGTCGGCATGTAAGTCAACAGCAGCCTTCCAGAGTTTCAGCGTTGCGCGCTACTCCTGGTTGTGTAGCCACGATCGTCGACTACAAGGCTGATTAATTCCTAATGATCACTCGACACTCACAGCCGCGTTCGGGACAGTTACCAACGTTTGCCTCACAACACCGTTCATCGCACCGTCCTATGAGCAATAACAATCCGCGCCTGCTCCGGGTTATGAAATTCGGAGGGACCTCGGTAGCTGATGCCACCTGTATTGGCAAAGTCATCGAAATAGTTCGCGAGCATTCAGTGAAGAGCGACGTCGTTGTAATCGTCTCCGCCATGGCCGGCGTGACTAACGAATTGATCGAGGCGGCCAAACAGGCACAAATAGGAAACTACTCTGCGGTGACTGCGATTATCACTAGCCTTCGCAAACGCCATGAGGATGCCGTTGATGTCCTCGTTTCTGGGGCTCATCAAAAGAGTCAATTGGTCCAGGTCATTCAAGAGTTGCTGGCTGAGTGCGATGAGGTGTGTCGGGGGACGATGCTCTTGGGTGAATTGACTCCGAGAGCGCAGGATTTCGTGTCCAGTCTTGGTGAGCGCCTCTGCGCGCCTTTAGTTGCGGCAGCGCTACGTGAGCAGGGAATCGGGAGCGAGGCGGTCGATGCGACAGAACTTATCGTAACCAATTCTTATCACGGTGCTGCAGATCCGCTGATGGAACCGACTCGCGAGCGATGTGCCGTGAGACTGCGTACTCTTCTTGAAAAGGATTTGGTTCCAGTTGTCACGGGATTCATCGGTGCCACCCAGGAACGCGTACTTACGACCTTGGGCCGCGGCGGATCGGATTACTCGGCCGCAATTATCGGTGCTGCGCTTCCTGCCGATGACGTTATTATTTGGACCGATGTGGATGGGCTGTTAAGCGCCGATCCTCGGCTGGTCTCAGACGCCGGCATTATTCCTGAAATTTCATATCGCGAAGCCGGCGAGCTCGCCTTTTTCGGCGCCAAGGTGTTACATCCAAAAACCTTGCGAGTACTTATCGACTCCGACATTCCGGTGTGGATTCGCAATACTTTCTCGCCGGAATCATTGGGAACAAAAATCACTCGCAGCGGCCCTGAAAAGGCGACGGCAATGAGTGCCGTTACGTCGATTGGCGAGGCAGTGCTGATCACGCTGAGCGGATACTCCATTGCAGCGGTACCCAATGCGCTCGCGAAGGTACTCGCCGCAACTTCGGCTGTCCACGTTGACGTTCTCATGATTGCGCAGTCCTCGGCGCAGAACGACATATCTCTGGTAGTGCCGGCTGCACGCGCGGCGGACACCATTGAAGCGATTCGATCCGAGTTACGACAGGAGCTCTTACCCGAGCAGTTAGAGCAGGTGATCTCAGATGGCGCAGTCGCGGTAGTAACAGCGGTAACAAGGGAAGCCCGGCGTGAGCCGGTTGCGGCAGGTCAGCTATTGGGAAAATTACATCAAGATAATATTGCCGTTTTAGCGATTTCGCATGGCGCCGCAGATTGCAAGATGTCTGTAGTAGTGGCAAGAAATGATTTGAGAAGAGCGGTTCTCGCTATGCATAGTGAGTTGCGCGCTGGAGCAATGCTCCGGCCGCCTGTTGCATTAACCACTTCAAATAACCCTGCATTGTGGTACTCCGGATCGCCGCACCCCCGCGCGGACGCCGATTGAGCGGTCCCACCGCATTGTCCTGTTGTGCTCTGTGAAAAATATGGAAGAAGCTAAACATACATCGAATCCTTTCGTGTGCATTGCTCCCGACGTAAAGCTTGGTCAAGGTGTGAAGCTCTCCAAGTTTATAAATCTCTACGGGTGCGAGATCGGTGATGAGACGAAGATAGGTGCTTTCGTCGAAATCCAGAAGAATGCGATCGTCGGCAAACATTGCAAAGTCTCGAGCCACACCTTCATTTGTGAAGGCGTCGTGATCGAGGACAACGTCTTCATCGGCCACGGAGTTACGTTTATCAACGATAGCTATCCCCGGGCCACAACTTCCGACGGTAGTTTGCAGACCGAGGCGGACTGGAAAGTGGAGCGGACGGTAATCAAGAAGGGCGCTTCGATCGGTTCCGGAGCAACCATTCTTTCGAATACAACAATTGGCGAAAACGCCATTGTGGGTGCCGGAAGCGTAGTGACCAAAGACGTTCCCCCCAACAGCATAGTAGCGGGAAATCCTGCAACGGTGCGGCGTTACATTGACCAACTTATGGAGATCACAAAGTGAGCAATCCGACCAACATTCCATTCCTTGACCTGGTAACTCCTCACGTTGAATTGGAAAAAGAATTGATGAGTGTGTTTCAGAACGCCCTGCGCACCGCTGGCTTCATTGGCGGCCCTATGGTTGAGGATTTCGAGAAGGCCTTTGCCGATTTCTGCGACGCGAAGTATTCAGCCGCGGTCAACAGCGGCACCGACGCCTTGCGATTTGCCCTGATGGCTGCAGGAGTAAAGTCCGGCGACGTCGTCGTGACCGTACCCAACACATTCATCGCGACCACAGAAGCAATCTCCCAAGCCGGAGCGTTGCCGGAATTCGTCGACATCGACGAGCAGACCTACAACATGGATCCTGCGAAGCTGAAGACATACCTGGAGAACCAGTGCACAGCTAGACGCATCAGGGAAGCTCATCAGCCGCCGCAGCGGCCTGCGCGTCACGGCCATCGTCCCGGTCCACCTTTACGGCCAAACTGCAGACATGGATCCGATCATGGACCTTGCCGAGCAGTACGGTCTGATTGTGATTGAAGATGCCTGCCAGGCGCACGGAGCGGAATACTTCTCGCGCAAGCAAGGACGTTGGATGAAGGCGGGATCGATCGGCCGTGCGGCTGCGTTTAGCTTTTATCCCGGGAAAAACCTGGGAGCCTGCGGCGAAGGCGGAGCTGTAACCACGAACGACCCGGATCTGGCGGCAAAGGTTAAGATGATCCGCGATCATGGACAGGCCAAGAAGTACTACCACGATATCGAGGGCTACAACGGACGCCTGGATTCTATTCAATGCGGGATACTGCACGTGAAGCTGCGCCATCTTGAAAAGTGGAACGAACAGCGTCGCGAGCACGCCGCGGAGTACAAGCGTCTCTTGACCGAAGCGAATTGCGGCATCGCCCCACCGTACGAGCCCTCGTGGTCGAAGCCGGTATATCACCTCTATGTGGTCCGCGTGGCCGACCGTGAAGCAATGATGGTGCACTTGAAGGAGGCCGGAATTGGAACGGGAATTCACTATCCGATTCCGCTGCACCTGCAGAAGGCATATATTTCGCTCGATACTACAACACGGAGATTTCCCCGTCTCGGAGAAGGCGGCGCCGGAGATTGTTTCCTTGCCGATGTTCCCGCAGCTTCAGCCCGAGCAGCAAAAGCGTGTTGCTGATTCGATCGTCGAGTTCGTTAGCTGCACGCCATGGGCCGCGGTGGCCCGCTAGTTCGAAACCATTGTCTTTCTGTATCGTTCTGGCCGCTGGGTTTTTTGTGGCCTGGCCGGAGGGGAGAGACCTACTGCATTACGAAAAAGTAAGGCAACTCTCGAGCAAGAATCGCATGTCAAACTTACCCAGTCTACGTTCTGATCACGCCGGCGCGCAACGAGGCGCAGTTCATTGAACTGACGCTGCAGTCCGTCGTAGCGCAGACCGTGCTGCCGCTGAAGTGGGTGATCGTAGTCAACGGTTCGACCGATGACACTGAGGCAGATCGTCAGGACAGTATGCGGCAAAGTACTCCTGGATTGAACTGGTATGCATGCCGGTATCGAGCGAACGGAGCTTTTCCGGGAAGGTGCACGCTTTCAATGCAGGATACGCGCGTGTGGCAAATCTGGACTTCGACGTCGTTGCCAGTCTTGACGGCGATGTTTCATTCGAGACCGGAGTATTTCGCTTTCTTGCTCGGAAAACTTGCTGCCGATTCCGCTCTCGGCTTGGTTGGAACTCCTTTCCGAGAGACGTCGCAGGAGATTTACGATTATCGGTTTGTAAGCATCGACCACGTTTCCGGCGCCTGCCAGGTGTTTCGCCGCGAGTGCTTTGAAGCGATTGGCGGCTACGAAACCCCTCAAGGGCGGAGGAATTGATCACCTCGCCGTCATTACTGCTCGCATGAAAGGCTGGAAGACTCGCACGTTCACCGACAAGTTCTGTCTGCACCACCGCCAGATGGGAACCGCCGAGCGTGGCGCGATTGCCGCACGCTTCCGCAATGGCGTGAAGGACTATCAGCTTCGGTAATCATCCGTTTGGGAGATCTGCCGCGCGGCTTACCAGATGACCCGCAAGCCTTATCTAACTGGCGGGTTCGCCCTTGTGGCTGGCTACGTTTGGGCCGTGGGCACAGGACTAGAAAGGTCTTTGTCTCCCGAAGCGGTGCGCTTCCAGCACCGCGAGCAAATGCAACGCCTGAGCCGGTTTGTCCGCCGCACCCGCTCCGTCGGCGACCCCAGTGCTGCCGCCGGCGGAGCGCCACTGACTGCAAGATCCAGTTACGCCAAGTTACCCCAGTTACCCCCAGAAGGTAAGGTAAATTCATGTGTGGAATAGTCGGTGTCTTAGGATTTCAGAATAGCGACTTTCGGGTTACGAAGCCGTATCTCGCCCGCCTGCGCGATCAAATGATTCACCGGGGGCCGGATGGCGCCGGGCTTTGGATCGACCCCGCCTTAAACGTCGGCTTGGGACACCGCCGGCTCGCGATCGTAGACCTCTCCCCAGAGGCCGACCAGCCGATGTGCAATGAAGATGGAAGCATCTGGGTCTCTTTCAACGGCGAGATCTACAATCACGCCGAGCTTCGTCAGGAGCTCAACCGCATTCGGCCGCGGCATTGGAAAACCGATCACTCAGATACTGAGGTCATCGTCCACGCATTTGAAGAGTGGGGTATCGACTGCCTGAACCGGTTTCGCGGCATGTTTGCAATCGCGATCTGGGATGGTCGTTCCCGCGAGATGTGGCTCATCCGCGACCGGATCGGCATAAAGCCGCTCTATTACACGCTAGACAACGGCCGACTGGCGTTCGCATCCGAGATCAAGGCGCTCTTCGCCGATCCCCTTCAGAGTCGCGATATTGACGAAGAGTCGCTGTTCCACTATCTCTCGTTCCTCACGACTCCGGCGCCGCGAACCTTGTACCGGGGAATCCAGTAAACTTCGGCCCGGGACGTGGTTGCGGGTCCGACCGGACGGAAGCGTTCAGCAACATCGATATTGGGATGTCTGGGATCACACGACTCCGCTCATAGGCGTTCCGGAGCCTGAGCTTATCGAGCGCCTCATGGCCGAGCTCCGAACCGCGATCCGCCTGCGGAAAATGGCGGACGTTCCAATCGGCGTCTTCCTTTCCGGCGGAATCGACTCCAGTGCGAATGCGACTCTGTTCTCCGAGGGCGAGTCCGAACGCAAGTACACACTTTCACGGTCGGGTACGAAGGTAATTTCCCATCCGCCCCTAACGAGACGGAATACGCTCGCCGCACGGCTGCGAGAGTCGGCGCCATCTCATCATGAGAAGCTGTTGAACGTCAACGATGCGATCGGATTCCTCGATACCATGGCAAGGCTCCAGGACGAGCCCATAGCGGATCCGGTTTGCGTCCCCGTTTACTACTTATCGAAGTTGGCTAGAGAACACGGATGCATCGTCTGCCAGGCGGGCGAAGGCTCCGATGAACTGTTCTGCGGCTATCCCCTCTGGCTCAGGTTTCTACAACTACAGCGCGCCGACCGCCTTCCCGTACCTTCCGTGATCAAGCGCCTGGGCTTGGGCGCACTGGCAGCCGCCGGCAAGGATCAAACGGTTCATTACGAATGGTTGCGGCGTGGCGCGAACGGTAACCCCGTGTTTTGGGGCGGTGAGGAAGCTTTTACCCACGTCCAGAAACTCCGGTTGCTCCACCCCGACTTGCGGAAACGGTTCCGCGGTCTCACTTCGTGGGACGCGCATTTCGCCGATCCGGGAGCGGTTCCTCGCTAACGCATGGGACAAGTCCGATCTCCACTGGATGTCGTATCTGGACCTGAACCTCCGGCTGCCTGAGTTGCTGCTGATGCGCGTCGATAAAATGAGCATGGGCGTTAGCCTCGAAGCCCGCGTGCCTTTTCTCGATCATAAGTTTGTCGAACTCGCGCTCAGCATACCAGCTAAGGCGAAACTCGGATCCGGAGGGACGAAATATCTTCTCAAGAAGGCCGTCCGCGGATTAGTTGTCCGACGAAATCATCGATCGAAGAAAGCAGGGCTTCAACGTCCCGCTCCCCGAGTGGTTCAACGGCGCACTTGGGGCGACCGCGCGAAGCGAACTGCAGTCCTTCTGCGCCGACACTTCTTTCCTGGACAGCAATGAAGTGATGAAGTTGCTGGACAGCCCTGCGCGGGCATCCGCCTGGTACCTCCTCAACTTCGCGCTGACAGTCCGGCAAACTCAACGAGCGTGATCTAGTTCCCGCAGCGGTTTAGCCTGGGATGTTGCCGTAGCTCCTCAAATTCTTTTCACTGCAATCGAAGTCGTTGCGAGTGAATGCGGCGAAATGGGCTTGAGTAGGATGCTGATTATCAATGCTGACGACTGGGGCTATGACGCGCCTACCACAGGGCGAGTCGCTCGCCTGCGTGGAACGTGGCTCCATTTCATCCGTCAGTGCCATGGTATTCATGGAAGACTCCGAGCGGTGCGGCTGCCCTGGCGCGAGACCGCGGAATCGACGCCGGGCTCCATTTGAACCTGGATACTCCTTTTAGCAAAGTTCCCGTTAATAGCAACCTGGTGGAACACCAAGCCAGGCTCGCGCGTTTCCTTCATAATCCGTTCTCGCGCCCGTTTTTCCATCCCGGGTTGGTTCGCTCTTTCGAATACGTCGTGTCCTCCCAACTGGCGGAGTACGATCGCTTGTACGGCACGGCACCGCGACGGATCGATGGCCATCATCATATGCATCTGGCTGCAAACGTGCTTTTTAGCAGGCTACTTCCTCTCGGGACGGTGCTGCGGCCGCATTTTTCTTGGGAACCCGGAGAGAAGCGAATTCGCAACTCTATTTTCCGGTGCTATACAAAACTGACTTTACGCAAGCAGTCATCGAACGGTGGATGGCCTGTTCGCTCTGCCGCCGCTCGAGCCCAAAAGGCTCCTGCAGATCTTCTCCAGGTCTCGTGAGATTACTGTTGAAGTTGAGACGCATCCGGCCAACCCGGTTGAGTTCGAGTTCTTGACGGGCGGAGCTCTGTTTCGACTTCTGGGCGACATACCTCTATCGCGCCACCATCTCCCCGTACCCGCTTGAAATCGTCAGAAGACCTATCCATGCATGCCGGACAAGCCACGGTCGTAACGGTATTTGCCGAGGCTCTGTCTGCACCAGAGGTGGCATGGAGTCTGCTTGATGCTGGTTTTAACGTTACTAGCATCGCCCGCCGCGGAAGGGGCTCAGCGCTGCGGCACAGTCGCAAAGTCGTTTGCCACGAGATTTGTCCCCCCGAACAGGACATGGCGCAGGCCCTCGGCGATATGGTGTCGGTACTGAACTCGCTCGTCGACTCGCATAGCGGCCCAATACTTCTGTTTCCCCTGGACGATACGGCGTTGTGGATGTGTAGTGAATTGTCTCCCAACGAGAGCTGGATCGTAGTCGGCCCCGGCAAATCCGTTGCCGAGCTTGCACTTAATAAATGCCAGCAAACCCGGCTTGCCTGCGAAGCCGGTTTCAAGGTCCCCGAAACAGGTGTCGCCAGTTCGGACGGGCAGGCTAGAGCCCTCGGCGAACAGATTGGTTTTCCTCTCGTTCTGAAACCCGTGGAGTGCACTTCAGTGCGGAATGGGCGGAAAATAGGGCGGAGGACGCGGATTTGCGCAAACGCAAATGAATTCGAAGCGGCTCTTGGAGAGTGGGATGAAAGCATACCCTTGCTTCTGCAGAAATACATTGTTGGAGTTGGGGAAGGTGTGTTTGGGCTCGCAACTCCAGAAGGAGTCCAGGCCTGGAGTGCGCATCGTCGCCTGCGAATGATGAATCCCCAAGGGTCAGGCGCCTCTGCCTGTGTATCGATCCCTGTAGATCAATGCATACGACAGAAGACCGAGGCGCTCATCAGAAATGCGAGGTGGACAGGGCTGTTCATGGTAGAGCTGCTGAGAGATCGGTCAGGAGAAGCATGGTTCGTTGAACTGAATGGCCGGGCGTGGGGCAGCATGGCCCTGGCCCGCCGGCAAGGCCTCGAATATCCAGCTTGGAGCGCGTCCATGGCGCTCGCCCCTGGTTCGCAGGTTGGCCCGGCCCAAGCGGCTTCTCCAGGGCTAGTGTGCCGGAACCTTGGCCGCGAACTTATGTATCTGCTATTCGTTATCCGCGGCCCTCGGTCCGCGGCGATAGTCGGCTGGCCATCGATCTGGACAGCCCTTCGAACAATTCTGCAAAGCAGCCGCCGCGAGCGTTTTTACAACTGGCGGCGTGACGACAAGAAAGTGTTTTTTGCCGATTGTTTTTACACGTTGCGAAATAACCTGTTTAAGGTAGAAGGCTGATTACGCGTGACCATTCTTGCCGCTTGTCATGTTCATTCCAACTTGTCTTATGACGGCAGTTATACGCTCGAAGCATTGAGCGACAAGTTCAGTCGCGCCGGTTACCGTGTTGTGCTCATGACGGAACACGATCGCGGCTTCTCGCCCGAACGGCTTTCCCAGCTACGTCAGTTATGTGACGCAGCCAGCACGAAAGAGCTCTTGATGATACCGGGCATTGAGTATAGCGATGCTTCAAATCAAGTCCACATTCTAGTCTGGGGTGACGTTCCATTCCTGGGTGAAAACCTGCCGACCGGGGAGACATTGCGCAGAGTGAAGGAGGCGGGCGGCGTGTCCGTGCTTGCACATCCATTTCGAAGAAATGCCTGGCAGCGTTTCGAGCCAAGTTGGGGAGAGGCGCTCACGGGAATCGAAGTGTGGAATCGAAAGTACGACGGCTGGTCACCCAATCCCATTGCACAAAATCTCCAGCGTAGTGCCGGCGCCATTCCGTTTGTCGGTTTGGACTTCCACACTCAGAAGCAGTTCTTCCCGCTGGCGATGGCAATGGACCTCGACTCAACGGTCACTGAGCGGGCGGTCCTGGACTGTATTCGCGCCCGTCGAGTCAACCCGCGCGTGTTTGGATTCAGAGGTCGAGGGGCAACTGGTTCGCCGCGCCCTGCCGATCCTGGGAGCGGCGGAAGCCTCGCGAAAGAAGCGCCGCTCGGGCCGTAAGAAAAATGAAATCGCGCGTCTGACTGCCCTATGTCATCCATATCCCAGCTTCCCCATATCAGCGTCTGTATCCTCACCTTCCAGCGGCCTGAATACCTGTGCCGGGCATTGAGGGCGTTGAAGGCACAGCAGACCGGCGACCTCTTCACCTATTCGGTGGTGGTCGTGGACAACGATGCCGAGGCCTCAGCCAAAAGCACCGTATCCGAGTTTACGTCTCTCGGCGGGCATCCCGTGACATTCGTCGTGGAGCCACAGAAGAACATCGCGTGCGCCCGCAACGCTGCGGTATTGCACGCATCTGGAGATTACATCGCCTTTGTCGACGACGATGAATACCCGGCTCAGGATTGGCTTCTCGAATTATTCCAGACCTGTAAAGGCGCTGACGTGGATGGCGTCCTGGGGCCGGTCAGACCCTATTTTGACTGCGCTCCTCCCGCTTGGGTCACGAAGGGAGCATTTTTCGAAAGGCCATCGCATCCGACGGGCATGGTATTACAGTGGTCGCAGACGCGTACTGGGAATGTGCTCTTCTCGCGGCGAATTTTGCCAAAAGACGAAGCACCGTTCCGTGTTGAAATTGGGACCGCCGGAAGCGACATGGACTTCTTTCGGAGGTTAATGGAACGAGGTCGAAGATTCATTTGGTGTGAAGAGGCGGTCGTCTTTGAAGTCGTCCCGCCCTCACGGTGCCGGCTGAGTTACCTGTTGAAACGCGCCCTTATGCGTGGCAGCAAATTTCACAACCATCCTGTCAATCGGATGAAGAATGCCGTCACATCCCTGATCGCTGTTCCCACTTACGTCATTGCGCTGCCCTTCCTCGCGTTGCTCGGCGCACACGTTTTTATAAAATATTTGATCAAGCTCTGCGATCACTTCGCCCGGCTCCTCGGTTTTGTTGGCATTGAGCTTGTGAGCCAGAGGCCAACCTAGCAGGCTCCGCCAGGGCTCAGCCTCGATCCTGCCCGGCGTCTTTGGCACGAGTAGCGAAGAGTGCGGCTGACTAGGGGCAGGCGAGATGTTTTCGTGGAAGAATTAACGACAATTGTAGTAGCAATGGAGAGGTCGCTGGTGGCTAAGGCAGTGGCCGGTTCGCCGGTCATGATGGGTCATCCCATCCGGAGGGTTCGAGTCCCTTCCCTCTCCGCCAATTCATCTGACAGCCTGAGATCGAGTATCCCGATCAGTACGGGCTTCAATCTCGTGAAACTACGGGGCGCCATTGCGCCATCATGGTTCTTCGGAATATGACAAAGCTGATTGACGTTTGCGGCAGAGCGATTCGTGTTCAAGGCAGAATTGTCCGTATTGCGCGGCCACATGGCGACCGATACCGGTTCTTAGACGACCCCGCACCGATTATTAAGGAGTTGCGGAAGTGCGGCGAACGCGTAGATTTGTTCACTTTCGCCCAACGGTTACCGGAGCGGTGAGCCGAAATTCCCGTACCTTATCGAATGGGACAACCTCGCCGTGTTGCCCGTGTCGACATTTGAGAATTGGTGGACGAAGCAAATCGGGTTCAAAGCCAGGAACAAGGCGAAACAGGCGGAGAAGAACGGTGTTGAGTTGCGGGAAGTGCCCTTTAACGATCTCTTCGTTGACGGAATCCATGAAATCTACAACGAATTCCCAATCCGCCAAAGACGGCGTTACCCCCACTACGGAAAGAATTTCGAAACAGTGCATAGCGAAGAGGCGACATTCCTGACAGCAGCATCTTCATTGGAGCGTTTTTCGAGGAGAAGACTCATTGGTTTTGTGAAGCTAGTGGCACGATGAAACCCTCACTCAGGCGGGCTTGATGAATATTGTTTCGATGATCAAGCACCGGGACAAGTGCCCAACAACGCCCTGATTGCTCATGCCGTCCGAGCTTGCGCGAGCCGAAGCATCCCGTTTCTCGTGTATTCCAAAGTTCGATTATGGGCTGAAAGAAGGAAACAGGATGGATTACGTGATTTCAAGGAGCGTAAATGGCTTTGGGCGGGTAGACATGCCGCGATACTACGTTCCACTAACCGCACCTGGGGTGGGCTGCCTTTCGCCTGGGGCTTCCACAAAAGACTGGCTGACGCGTTCCAGAACCTGTGGCGTCCAAGCTTCGCGACCTTCGGACGCTCTGGTACAAGCGAAAGTATCGGCTGGAGAACCGGTCCGACCGAAGTCGCCTAGTAATGCCTGGAATCGTTGGTTTAATTACGCGGATTGCCGGCAGCGAGGACGAAGCCTCTGTTGCTGCGGATGGCGGAGAGCCTCCGCCACGAGTCCTTTTATGTGACGGGAACCTGGAGTGACGAGCAATTAGGCGTATATTGCGGATGGGTCGCTCGCGATGGATCGTTCTCGGCAAAGATGCCGCTGTGCGATCCGCACGGCGAGGCCGTGCTCGTCTTCTCGGGCGAAGACTACTCAAGGTGCGCTGCCTCGGCCAGCAGGCGATCAGTCGGATGAGCAGGATGGCCCCGGGTATCTCCTCCAACGGTACCGACGACGATCGCGCGTTTCCGGCAAGTCTGAACGGCCGCTTCCAGGGATTGCTAGCTGACCGTGCACGGGGTTGCGCGCTGCTATTCAACGATCGATATGGAATGCATCGCATGTACTATCACGAATCCGCTGATGCATTCTACTTCGCCGCGGAAGCCAAGGCCATTTTGGCCGTCTGCCCGGAACTCCGGCGAGTCGACGCCCGGAGCTTGGGGGAGTCTGGTTTCGTGCGGTTGTGTGCTCGAGAATCGCTCGCTATTCGAGGGCATCCAGATTCTGCCGCCCGGATCGGCGTGGACCTTTCGTCCGGGACGCCTCTGTCCAAAAGTCCTTCTATTTCCAGCCACGCGAATGGGAAGAACAGACGCCATTGGAACACGAAGCATACTATGAAGAGCTAAAGTCTGTATTCACCCGCAACCTGCCCCGTTATTTCGAAGGCAGGGAGCGTATCGGGATGTCATTGACCGGCGGATTCGACACCCGAATGGTCATGGCATGGCAGAAATGTCCAGCGGGATCGCTGCCGTGCTACACCTTCGGTAGCGCGTTCCGTGAGAATCGGGATGTGATCATCGCGCGGAGGGTCGCCCGTGCCTGCGGCCAGCCGCACCACGTCATTGTCGCCGGAGCCGATTTGCTTGGCAGAGTTTCCCAGATATGCCGAGCGGACGGTGTACCTGACGGACGGGTGCGCGGCGTCAATCTCGGCTCCCGTCCTTTATTCCAACGTAAAAGCGCGAGAGATTGCACCCGTAAGAATGACCGGGAACTATGGCGATCAGATAATCCTGCGGTGGAGAGCTTTCAAGCCCTCGAAACTAACGCCGAGTCTGTTTCATCCCGACTTTTTCGCCCACGTCAACGCCGGCGTCGAGACGTATCGTGCCGCAACCGATACACACCCCCTTACATTCGCAGCTTTTCGTCAAGCGCCTTGGTTTCATTACGGACTCGCGGCACTCGAGCACACCCAAGCTCACCCTGCGCACGCCATACCTGGATAACGACTTCGTGCGGACGAATTACAGGGCGCCTCAGTCGGCATTGACGAGCAACGAGGTGCGCTTGCGGTTGATTGCGGAAGGCCGTCCCGCCCTTCGGCAAATACCGACGGACCGCGCCAGCGACAGCTCGAGCGCAATTACCGCAGCCCTGGTCCATGCTTATCATGAGCTGACCTTCAAGGCGGAATACGCCTACGACTACGGTATGCCGCAACTTGCCTCCCGAGCCGACCATCTGGTGTCGTGGCTGCATCTCGAGCGCCTCTTCCTCGGCCGGCATAAGTACTACCACTTTCGAGTCTGGTATCGGGATGCCCTTTCAAAATACGTACGCGAAATGCTGCTCGACGAGAGAACCCTCTCTCGACCGTACTGGGACCGCAGCGGCGTTGAGGCGGTCGTTCGAGGTCACCTTGTGGAGGGCGAGAAACTACACCCGCGAAATTCACACGCTGCTCACGGTGGAGCTGATTCACCGCCTTTTCATCGACAGCAAATAACACGCGACGGACCGGCAGCCAGTCTTCGCGGGTACGGCTGACAATAGAACAGCCAGAGCGCGAGTGCATCTCATCGACCGGAGGACCCCAGATGCAAAGCCAAAGCAGCCAAAACTTGGGTGGAAGGATGCTGAAACATTGAGAGGAAAAGACGAGCCAATGTCAATGCACCGTAGATCAGAGCATATTGAACTCTGCGCTCTGGCGGAAAGTCAGTTGTCGAGCGCCAAACCGAAACCAACAGACCTCCTCGCGATACGGCCATTGACTTCACAAAGGGCGCTCTTGTGCTGTTTATGGTTCTATACCATTGGCTTAACTACTTTCTTGGACCCCAAGGTCAATATTATGATTACCTTCGCTTCTTGACTCCTTCCTTTATCTTCATCACCGGCTTCATGATCTCGCAGATCCAATTGCGTCGCTACGAGAATAGCGGGCGGAGCTTGCCCAAGCGCTTGTTCGTTCGAGGGCTTAAGCTTCTCAGTGTTTTTTTGGTTTTGAACGCGCTCGTCTACGCCGCTCTATCGCGCGTTCAAGTCTCGTATTCACTTTGGGGGAGAATCGCTGCGGAGTCTCAGCTGGGCGGCGTTTGTCGTCGGGACTTCTAGGGCAGCTGATGGGCAAAAAAGCGTCATATTTAACATCCTTGTACCCATCGCCTATCTGCTCATTGTGTCGGCCGGCGGTTGTACTAACTAGGCGAGTAAGATATGGCTTTTTATTGCACACTGTCTGTGTTAATCGCAGCGGTCATATTCATAAGGTTCTGGAACTTAGAGAATTTGTATCTTGATTTACTGATGATTGGTGTCTTGGGGGTCGCAATTGGGTTCGCCGGAAGCGAGCAGACTAGCATCTTGTCATAAGCCATCCGTACATACTAACTGCTCTGTACTGCTTGTTTTTAGCTGCTATCACAATCTGGGGCGTGCCACTGCCGTTAGCAGATAGCTAGCGTGATCCTCACCACGGCACTCCTGTATACCGCGGGCAGCCGGCTAGCGAGCATCTGGGACAGCGCGGCGACGCATGATTTTGCTGGGAAAGTACTCGCTGCTGGGCTACATCGCGCAGATTGCGATCTTGCAGGGGCTAAGGAGGATTTCTTGGTTATCTCAGCACGGAGTTGTCGCCTCGCTCGCCTGCTCTGCTGTTAGGCGTGCTGCTAACGGTGGCGATCGTGGAAGCCGTGGACATTGCAAGACAGAGGTCCAAGATAGCTAACGACCTGTACCGGCTCGTCTTCGCGTAGGGAGCAACTCGCTTCTGCGAGCAACCGGCCAGCTTGGAACGAAGCACAGGATGAGAGAAACGTCGGTGAATAGGATGGGCGACCTGCGTGTCCTGCGTTCACTTTGGCGTCTAGCTCAAGCGGCGGTTCTGAAGAAAAACCGAGGCAGCGAGAGCGCCGCCCGAGCTGGAAATAAGCACCTAACGAGCTTCTGAATGCCGCCAGCTTTAGCCTCTATCATTTGCGGAATCGGCGATCGCGGGCCTCTTCTATCTCGATCGAGGCGAGAAACCTCGGGTTTCCTGGGCCCTTGTGATTCCGGCTGTTTGGATGATCCTGAATACTACGCATCCTCTATCGTTCTGGCTTGGAATGTCACCGCAAACGCGGGGGTTGACGCGACCCAGGCTTATGTCGACGGAAGTCCTTTTGACAGGAATTTCATCCTTTTTCTACAGCTAGCAGCGCTGATCGTGCTGTTCGCAAAACGCGACAAGGTCGGGCCAATGCTGCGAAAGAACCCCCTGATTCTGGTGTATTTTTCGTTCTGTCTGCTCAGCATTCTCTGGTCGGACTTTCCTTTCGTTACCTTCAAGCGATGGATCAAAGCACTCGGCGACGTGGAAATGGTCCTCATCATTCTCGCCGAGTCAGACCCGTTCGCTGCCCTGACGTGCATCCTCACCCGGATGGGTTTTTTCCTCTTTCCCTTGTCGATCCTGTTCATCAGATATCTATCCCGACCTCGGCCGAAGGCCAACCGAATAGCTGGACGCAGGAACCCGTCGGGGTGACCTCACAGAAGAACGAGCTCGGCATTATGTGCATGATGTATGGCGTCTTTTTCCTGTGGATGCTTCTCTCCGTTTATCGCGAGCGGAAGTGGCCGGTCGGTGGCCGCCGCCTGCTGGCCTACGGAACGATCATCGCGATAAGCGTATACCTGCTCAAGCCAGTGCAACTCCACCACCTCCATGGTGGGCTATGCCTCATCCGCAGGTGTGTTGTGGCTGGCGAGCCGCCGTTCGGCGAGGCCTGCCCTTGTGCACTTGGCTGTTCTCGCGGTGCTTGGCTTTGCGATAGTTGCCCTGTTTTTCAATCCCGGCGGAGGTATGGTCGAGACGTTGGGAAAGGACCCCACGCTTACCGGACGGAGGGACATCTGGGTCATACTCCTGAACCTGCATACAAACCCGTTGATCGGGACGGGTTTCGAGACCTTTTGGCTCGGATCGCGACTCGAATTCATGCGGACTGCATTAGTCAATTTCCCCATCAACGAGGCGCACAACGGCTACATTGAGGTTTATTTGAATCTTGGCTGGGCGGGACTTTGTTTTATCGCTCTTCTGATAGGAACAGGATACAAAAGGATCATCTCGCACATCCGTCAAGACCCCGAAAAGGGTTGCGTGTTTCTTGGATTTCTTCTCTGCGCATTGTTCTATTCATTTAGTGAGGCGGGATTCAGGTTCTGAGACCTCTCTTGGTTTTTCTTGCTCCTGGTCATCATCGGCGCCCGGCAGGCTCTGTCGTTGGCAAATAGCCGTAGACGGGCCCGCTCAGACCAGCAAACATTGCGTCTGAGGAGAAGCCGGCTATGCGGCGCAAGGCGCCAGCCTACCTCTCTCTGAGTAAGCGAAATAGATTCGCGAGCCGAGTCCGTTACTGCCACGTTTGTCTTGCCGGCAAGCGGGAGGCAACGAAATAACAGAGGATAACTAATATGAGTCGGTTACGAGTTTTCGAGTTACATTGACACCAATAACATGCGAATCATTTGTCCGCCAGATGGCAAAAACTGTATTCGCTGGACCTGCAGCAACCGGAGAGCTGAAAGAGGCTGAATGATCCCATTCGACGCGAGCGGTGCCTTTCACCCGGCCGGCACAGGCGGCGAATTGAGACGGGGTGGCGGTTCGCAGCGCAGCCGCAACGCTCTCTGCCGCGACGCTGTCACTGGGGCTCCGGATAGTGGGCACAGTCATCCTGGCGCGGTTATTGACGCCTGCCGATTTCGGCTTGGTGACTATGGTGACCACGGTCAGCCTTCTCTTAGCCAACTTTGGACTGAACGGGTTTACCGAGACGGTCATCCAATTCGAGGAAATCGATCATTACACTGCCAGCAATTTGTTCTGGCTGAACACCGGCGCGGGGCTGATTCTCGCGATCGGCTTGGCTGCGGCAGGGCCGCTGCTGGCGCGGTTCTACCACAACGCCCTGGTGACCAAGGTCGCCATCGGTCTTTCGATAGGAATCTTTATCGCCACCGGGTCGGTTATACACTTGGCGCTCCTCAAGCGCGCCATGCGCTTCACCGCTTCATCCGTCAATGAC
This sequence comes from uncultured Actinomycetota bacterium, assembly GCA_963695175.1. GTDB lineage: Bacteria > Actinomycetota > Actinomycetes > Actinomycetales > Dermatophilaceae > Fodinibacter. The sequence goes on along the minus strand of CAVOGG010000003.1, from coordinate 437,050 downwards.
GTTGCTACGGTTGCGGTCTATACCGCCACGACGATTGTGCTTGCCACAAAAGGACGGCCTCCTGATGGTGGGACTGGTCGGGGCGGCCGACGCCGCGGCGATGAAGCACCGGGCGCCGGCGGACGAAGCGACATGACCTTCATGGCGTTCCCCGGCCACGCAGGCCGCCGTGCCGGCACCCTCCGCTGGCGCTCCGGGCGCCTGGCGCGCGGAGGCCGGGACGCTCGCTGGCGCTCGCTGAACAGGGGGATCGGTGACTGTCGTCGTCACGCCTGCGGTGGCCATCGAGCACGCCAGCAAGACGTTCAACCCGGGCACGCCGAAGGCCGTCGATGCGCTCGTCGACATCGACCTGGACATCCAGCCGGGTGAGTTCGTCTCGCTGATCGGTCCGTCGGGGTGCGGCAAGTCGACGCTGCTGCGCCTCGTCGCCAACCTCATCGAGCCGACGTCCGGTGCCGTGTCGGTCAACGGCAAGCCGGCCCGCCAGGCCCGCGCCGACCAGGACTACGGCATGGCGTTCCAGCAGGCCGGGCTGTTCGAGTGGCGCTCGGTCGCCCGCAACATCGAACTCCCGCTCGAGCTCAAGGGCTGGGACAAGCGACGTCGGCGCGCCCGGGCCCTCGAGATGCTCGAGCTGGTCAAGCTCGGCGACTTCGCCAACCACCGGCCGTGGCAGCTGTCGGGCGGGATGCAGCAGCGGGTCGCGATCGCCAGGGCCCTCGCGGCCGCGCCGGCCATCCTCCTGATGGACGAGCCGTTCGGCGTGCTCGACGAGATGACGCGCGAACACATGCAGGCCGAGCTGCTGCGCATCTGCGCCGAGGCCGGCACCAGCGTGCTGTTCGTCACCCACTCGATCCCCGAGGCCGTGTACCTGTCCGACCGCGTCGTGGTGATGTCACCCCGGCCGGGGCGCGTCACCCAGGTCGTCCCCGTCGGTCTCGGCCGCGACCGCGATCTCGACACCCGCGAGGACGCCGGGTTCTTCGACAAGATCACCGAGGTCCGCGAAGCGCTGCGGGGCATCGGCGGCGCGACCGACGACGAGCTGGCGATCGCCCAGGCCCGTCTCGGCGGGGTGGACGACCGGTGAGCGAGCGCAGCGAGCGAACCATCGATGCGGCGCGAAGCGCTCACGAGTGCACCATCGCGTCGGCCCCGAGCAGACGTCCGCGCGGGACGATGGTGGACCAGTGAGCGAGCGCAGCAGCGAACCATCGATGCGGCGCGAAGCGCTCACCAGTCACCATCGCGTCGGCCCCGAGCAGACCTCCGCGCGGGACGATGGTGGACCAGTGAGCCGGGCCGGCGGATCTTCCGCAACGTGTGGCCGCCGTGGTGTTCGGCGCGGTGATCGTCGGTCTCTGGCAGGCCGCGGTCAGCGTCTTCGACCTCAAGCCGTACTTCCTCCCGGCCCCCTCCACGGTGTTCAGAGCGTTCGTCGACAACATCGACCTCGTCGTCGACGCCGCCAAGGTGTCGGGGGGCAACGCCTCGGTGGCCTCGTCGTCGGGACGCTGCTCGGGATCGTGATGAGCTTCGTGCTGATGCGGTTCGAGTTGCTGAACGACATGTTCAGCCCGCTCGCCGTCGCCGTGAACGCCGTGCCGATCGTGGTCCTCGTGTCGATCTTCAACAACATGTTCACGAGCACGTCCGAGGTGCCGCGCCCGCCTGATGGTGACGCTGATCGTGTACTTCGTCGTGCTGATCAACGTCGCCAAGGGACTGCGCCAGGTGCAGCCGACCCACGTCGAGCTGCTGCGGTCGTACGCCGCGTCGTCGCGTCAGGTGATCGCCAAGGTGCGCGTGCCGAACGCGGTGCCGTACCTGTTCACGGCGCTCAGATCGCCGCCCGGGCGCGGTGATCACGGCGTTCGTGGCCGAGTACTTTGGCGGTCCCCAGAACGGGCTGGGCTACCGGATCACGTCGAACCTGACGACCTCGAAGAACGCCGTCGCGTGGGCCTACGTGTTCGGGGCCGTCATCGTCGGCCTGGCGTTCTACCTGATCTCCATCGCAGTGGAGAACCTCATCCAAACACATCCGGGGCGTAGCCCCACAGGGAGAGCAAACATGAAGCATCGTTTCAAGCTGTTGGGCGCCGGAGTCGTCGCCCTGCCGCTCATCGCCGCGTCGGCGTCGGCGTTCGCCACCACCGAGCCGTCGGGCGGGTCGGAAGCGGCCTGCGAGTCGACCGACGAGTCTCGCTGCAGTGCAGTGGTTCTACCAGGGCCAGTTCGCCGGCTACCTGGCGGCCCGTGACAACGGCATCTACGAGAAGTACTGCCTCGACGTCGACATCCTCGAGGGCGGCGTCGACATCGTGCCCAGCAGGTGCTGCGCGACGGCGGCGCCGACTTCGCCATCTCGTGGTGCCAAGGCCCTCGCCAGCCGCGAGGCCGGAGCGAACATCACCAACATCGCCCAGATCTTCCAGCGGTCGGGGACGTGCAGGTGTGTTCGCCGTGGCGGGCATCACCACGCCGGCGGACTTCGCGGGCAAGAACATCGGCAACTGGGGCTTCGGCAACGAGTTCGAGATCTTCGCCGCGCTGGCCCAGGCCGACCTCGATCCGGCGAGTGACGTGACGCTGGTGCAGCAGCAGTTCGACATGGTCGCCGGCGCGAGGAGACCATCCGGGCGATGCCGCCGCTGCTCGGCCGGGGCTGGACCTGCGCTGGTGCCGAGCTACCGCAACGACGAGGGGGTGCCGCCCGGGCCGGACGGCCGCTACGCCCTCGGGTTGTCCGAGCGGCGTGACGTCGAGGCCGCGCTCCGCTACGCCGTCGACCACGGCGCCCGCGAGGTGCTGCTCATGGGGTGGTCGATGGGCGGGGCGATCGTGCTGCAGCTGCTCGACCGCTGTCGGCGCTCGTGTCGCGCGTCGTGCTCGACGCCCCTGTCATCGACTGGGGCGACGTGCTGGCCCACCACGCCAGGGCGCACCGGGTGCCTCCGCACGTCGGTTCGCTGGCGCGCGTCCTGATGCGGCATCGGTGGGGCCACCGGCTGGTGGGGGTGCACGAGGGCGTCGACCTGGCCAAGACCGACTGGGTGCGCCGGGGCGCCGAGCTGCGCCATCCGGTGCTGCTGATCCACAGCGCCGACGACGAGTTCGTGCCCTGCGGCCCGTCGCGCGAGCTGGCCGAGGCGCGGCCCGACCTGGTCACCTTCGAGGAGTGGCACGTCGCCCGGCACTGCACGGAGTGGAACACCGACCCCGAGCGCTGGGAGCGCCTCGTCGGCGACTTCGCCGCCGGCTGAGCAGGGCGGTCAGGGGCGGCGGACCCGCCAGAGGCCCATCAGGGTGCCCGACTCCTCGACCAGCAGCCGCGGCACCAGGGGGATGCCGTCCGGCCCGCCCAGCGATGCGCCGCTGGTGATCCGGGTGCCGTCGCCGCCGACGACCGTGGGCACGAGAGACAGGGCCAGCTCGTCGACGACCCCGGCGGCCAGGGCCGTCGCGAGCAGCGTGGCCCGCCCTCGCAGAGCACGTGCCGCAGCCCGCGCTCGGCGAGCGCGTCGAGCGCGGCGGGTAGGTCGACGTGGTCACCGCCGGCGACGAGCACGGCATCCTCACCGAGCTCGCGACGGGCGCGGGCGAGCGCGCGAGGACCGGCCGCGGTGCACGTCACGAGCAGCCCGGCGCCGCGCCCCCGGGTGGGCGACCGCAGCCCCTCTGGCACCCGCCCCGACCCGCTGACGACGACGAGCGCCGGCGGGCACGGGGCGTCGACGCGTCGGGGGGAGGCGCTGGTACCCCTCCGCGCGAACCGTGCCCGACCCGACCAGCACCGCGTCACACAGGTCGCGCTGCAGGGCGAAGACCCGGTTGTCGGCCGCGTCGGAGATGTTGCCGCTGCGGCCGTCGAGGCCGACGCCGGGCCGTCGAGGGTCGACACGAAGTTGGTGCGCAGCCACCGCCGGCGACGCGGGAACGCGTAGAGGTCGACGAGCTCGGACGCCGTGACGCGGCCCCCGGCGTCGCCGGCCGGCGGGTGTCGAACGACGCGCATGCGAGCGAGTGTGTCAGCCGCGACGCGGGTGAGCGAAGACTGCCGACGGCCCTGCCACGCCCCCCGATCGGCAAGGATGCGGCGATGGACAAGGGATCGAAGACCAAGGCCGGCGTCGAAGCGTGCCAAGCGCAAGGGCGACAAGGGCAAGGACCCCGGCGAGGGCTGGTGCGTCCGCGAAGGCCGGCGCGCCGTCGACGAAGAGGTGACCCCCGACCGCAAGCTCTCCGGCAAGGCCGCGGAGAAGGCGCGCGAGAAGCGAGGCCAAGGCGGCCAGGCCCGCAAGGACAAGGCCGTCCAGCCGCGTCACCTGGACCGACGCGCCGCGGGTGGGTCCCGGTTTCCACCTTGCCGACCCGACCCGCACTCGACCCCCGCCTTCACCGGCGACAAGGCGGAGGGCAAGGGAGGTCATGGACGAGCTGCAGTCCCGGCTCGGCGACCTGCAGGAGCGGCTCTTCGCCGAGTCCAAGGGCGGCGGCCACCGCTCGGTGCTGCTCGTCATCCAGGGCATGGACACCTCCGGCAAGGGCGGCATCATGCGCCACGTCGTCGGGGCGGTCGACCCGCAGGGCGTGCACATCACCTCGTTCAAGGCGCCGAGCCCGGAGGAGCAGCGCCACCCGTTCCTGTGGCGGATCCGCAACGCGCTGCCGACACCCGGCCTGATCGGGGTGTTCGACCGCAGCCACTACGAGGACGTGCTCATCGTGCGGGTGCACGACCTGGTGCCGCGCCAGACGTGGTCACGGCGCTACACCCAGATCAACACCTTCGAGCGGGGCGTCGTCGACGACGGCACCGTGGTCGTCAAGGTGATGCTGCACATCTCGCGCGCCGAGCAGAAGGCCCGCCTCGGCGAGCGGCTCGAGCGCGAGGACAAGTACTGGAAGTACAACCCGAGCGACATCGACGAGCGCGGTCACTGGGCCGACTACATGCAGGCCTACCAGGCGGCGCTCGAGACGTGCTCGACGGATGCCGCGCCGTGGTTCGTCGTCCCGGCCGACCGCAAGTGGTACGCCCGGCTCGCCGTCACCAACCTGCTCCTCGAGACGCTCGAGCCGATCGACCCGAAGTGGCCGGCGGCCGACTTCGACGTCGAGGCGGAGAAGGAGCGGCTGGCGCTCACTCCCTGAGCGCGCGCTCCAGCAGCAGCGACACGGCATCCGGCCCGACCGAGGCGCCGAGGGTGCCGAACGTGCCGCCGTGGTCGCCGCCGAGGCGGCTGGCGACGAACGCGTCGGCGACCGGCCCGGGGGAGTACCGGACGAGCAGCGAGGCCTGCAGGGTCAGGGCCAGCCGCTCGACCAGCCGGCGGGCACCCCACGGCGCGTCCGGGCCGAGGGCGAGCGCGCCGGCCGACTCCAGTCGTCGATCGCGGCGTCGAGCGCGCGGTCGTGGCCGCGGGCGAGGGCCAGCTCCTGGCCGAGCGCCGCCAGCGATGCCGGCTCGCGGGTCAGGGCGCGCAGGACGTCGAGCGCGTTGACGTTGCCCGACCCCTCCCAGATCGAGTTGAGCGGGGCCTCGCGGTAGAGCCGGGCCAGGCCGTTCTCCTCGACGTAGCCGTTGCCGCCGAGGCACTCCAGCGCCTCGGCCGACCATCGGCGCGGTGCGCTTGCAGACCCAGAACTTGCCCAGCGCGACGCCCAGGCGCACGAACGTCGTCCTCGCCGGCGTCGACGGCGTGGGCGAGCCGCATCGCGAGCACGGTCGCCGCCTCGGTCTCCAGGGCCAGGTCGGCGAGCACGTTGCGCATCAGCGGCTGGTCGACGAGCAGCGCCCCGAACGCGCTGCGGTGCCGCGCGTGGTGCACCGCCCGCACGAGCGCCGGCCCGCATCGTGGCCGTCGAGCCGAGCACGCAGTCGAGCCGGGTCGAGGCGACCATGCCGATGATCGTGCGGATGCCGCGTCCCTCGTCGCCGACGCGCACCGCCCAGGCGCCGTCGAGCTCGATCTCGCGACGACGCGTTCGAGCGGTTGCCGAGCTTGTCCTTCAGGCGCTGCAGCCGGATGTCGTTGCGGGTGCCGTCGTCCAGCACGCGGGGGAGGAGGAAGCAGCCGATGCCGGCGTCGGTCCGGGCCAGGACGAGGAAGGCGTCGCTCATCGGCGCCGAGCAGAACCACTTGTGCCCGGTGAGCCGGTAGGTGTCGCCCTCGAGCGGGCCGCCCGGGTCGGCGACCGCCCGGGTGGTGTTGGCGCGCACGTCGGAGCCGCCCTGCTTCTCGGTCATGCCCATGCCGACGGTCAGCCCGGCCTTGTCGGCCATCGGCGACAGCACGGGGTCGTACGAGCGCGAGGCGAGGCCGGGCACCCAGCGCGCGGCCACGTCGGGCTCGGCCGCCAGCGCCGGCGCCGCGGCATACGTCATCGAGACGGGGCAGAGATGGCCGGCCTCGACCTGCGACCACACGACGAAGCCGGCGGCGCGCCGGGCGTGGGCGCCGGTGCCGGCGGGGCGGGTCCAGGCCTCCGCGGTGAGCCCGTTGCCGACGGCCACCTCGAGCAGGCGGTGGTAGGCCGGGTGGAACTCGACCTCGTCGAGCCGCTCACCGGTGGGGCCGTGGGTGCGCAGCACCGGGGCGACCCGGTCGGCCTGGTCGGCCCACTGGCGGACCTCGGGCGTGCCGGCGAGCACGCCCAGGTCGTCGAGCGCAGCGGCCCCGTCCGGGTCAGCCGGTGCGACCCAGCGCTCGACCGCCTCGGCGAGGGCCGGGTCGGAACGCAGCAGGTGGAGCCCGCTGGGGGCCGGGACGACGTTGGAGACGACGTGGGTCCGCACCCCCCGAGGGTACGGCGGTTACGGTTGGCACCATGACCGAGGCGAGGCGGCGGGTGCGCCGGGTGCTCGGGCGCGTTCCGGGCCTGCTCGCGCTCGCCCGGCTCGTCGTCACGACCATCCGCATCTGCATGCGCTACCGGGTCACCGGCCTGGCCTCGGAGGCGGGCTTCTTCGCCCTGCTCTCGCTCCCGCCGCTCATCCTCGGGCTGTTCGGCAGCATCGGCTTCGTCGGAAACGCCATGGGCCAGGACCGTCGCCAGGACGTGCTGGTCCTGATGACCGACTACGCACACCGCTTCCTCACCGACGACGTGATCACCCACACCATCGTCCCCACCATCACCGACGTGATCCGCGGCCCGCGCGTCGACCTGCTCTCGATCGGCTTCCTGCTCTCGCTGTGGTCGGGGTCGCGCGCCCTCAACGTCTTCGTCGACACCATCTCGATCATGTACGGCCAGTCGGACGAGCGCGGCATCGTGCACACCCGCGTGCTGTCGTTCACGCTCTACGTCCTCGCGCTCCTCGTCGGCATCGTCACGATCCCGCTGGTGCTGCTCGGGCCCAGCCTGCTCGGCGACATCCTTCCGAAGCCGTGGGACGCCCTCATCGTGCTCTACTGGCCGCTCGTCATCCTGCTCACCGTCGGGAGCCTCACGAGCCTGTACCACGTGAGCACCCCGCGCCGGTCGCCGTGGCTGCGCGACGTGCCGGGTGCCGTCCTCACCCTGGTGATCTGGGTGCTCGCGTCCTTCTTCCTGCGCGGGACGATCGCCGCGTCGCTGAGCGGGGGCACCTCGATCTACGGCCCGCTCTCGGCGCCCATCGTGCTGCTGATCTGGCTCTACGCCCTCGCGATCGCCGTGCTCATCGGCGCCGCGTTCAACGCGTCGATCCGCGAGCTCTGGCCGGCCGCCGAGCACCGCGCCCTCCACGAGCGGCTCGGCGCGTGGGTGGTCGGGATGCGCGAGTCCCGCATCGAGCGCCGTGATCGCCCGGCCGGCTGGGACGACCCGTTCGACGGTTACGGCTCCGTGGGTGATGACGACGACCTCGGCATCTCCCGCCTGCGCGAGGCCGCGCGCGGCCCGCTGACCCCCATGTCCGGTGCGGGGCGGCCGACGCCGCCGGATGCCGCGTCGGGCCCCGTGCCCGGCACCCCCTCGCAGCCGGCCGAGGAGGCCCGGCGGGTCGACGCCGAGCGCTGACGGCTCGCGCCGGCCCGCTGGCCCGCCGGTTTGGAGATCGTCGCGGCGATCGGATAATGTCTGCGAGCACGCCAAAGGGGTTCGAGAGAGCCACGGCGCGCGCGGATGTAGCTCAGTTGGTAGAGCGCAACCTTGCCAAGGTTGAGGTCGCCGGTTCGAACCCGGTCATCCGCTCGGAGGGTGTAGCCGCCCCCACGGTGGAGTGGCCGAGAGGCGAGGCAGCGGCCTGCAAAGCCGCGTACACGGGTTCAAATCCCGTCTCCACCTCGAGTAGTACCCCTAGCAGTACCGCACGGACGCGTAGCGCAGCCTGGTTAGCGCACCACCTTGACACGGTGGGGGTCGGAGGTTCGAGTCCTCTCGCGTCCACCCCGTACGACGGAAGCCCACCACATCATGTGGTGGGCTTCGGTCATCCCGGGGCGCTGTCACATCCCGCCGGACCCGGCACTGGCGAACCACGGGTGGTGCAGGTCGAGGAAGCGCATCTCGCGCACCTGCTCCATCTCGCGGTTGAACTGACCCGCCATCTCGTCCGGCATCTCCATCTGCTCGCCCTGGCGGGCCTCGGCCTCGCTGCGGAAGGCCATCGTCTCGGTGAACCAGCCGTCGGCGTCGATGGCGATCGTGCCGCCGATGATCTCCGGGCGGGCCTCGTGCAGCATGTCCATCGGCTGCGACATGAACTCGCGGAAGCGCGTGGGGTCGTCGAGCCGGCCCTGGATGACCTGCACGAACCCGGCGTCGTCCGAGCCGCCGTCGAGCATCATGATCGCGTCGTCGCAGTCGTGGAAGCTCACCTCGCCGTCGAAGCACCTGCTCGCCGCGGCCCACCACTCGCCCTGCTCGGGGCGCAGGGAGTTGCGGGCGGCGGCCTCGCGGGACTCGAAGCGCACGACCGCGACGAACTGCCCGTCGTCGGTCATGCCGTAGGTGCCGCCGAGCCAGCCCTGCGCGCCGGGGGCGAGCTCCTCCCTCCACCGGTCCATCTGCTGGCGCAGCATCGACTCGTCCGTGCACATCCCTTGGATGACCTGGATGAACATCTCAACCTCCGATCAGTCGGGCCCTTCGTGGCGAAGTGGTCCACCCGCCGACGCTACGCCGAGCCTGACCCGCTGTCATCAGCCCGGAACGGCCGTGCCGGCACCTCGTCCGGCGCGCCCACGAAGGGCCGTGCGGGCGTGGCGATAGGTTGGCTCCGCCGCGCCGCCGACCCGGTGGCGCCCCGGGTGCGAAGGGAGGCCGGCATGTCCCTGCGGGAGGGCTCCGAGCCGACCGAACCGCCCCCTCCGTCCGGCCCGCTCCCGCGCCCGCGTGCCGTCTTCCCGTGGGTGGACCGGGTGTGGCGCGACTGGCGGGCCGACCCGGTCGACCGGTTCGGCGTCGTGCTCTTCTTCGTCATCGCCACGATCGTGGTGTCCTCGCTGATCAACGTGGGCGACTCGTGGGGCGACTCCCTGCTCGCCCACACGATGAGCGGTGTCGCGCTGGTCGCCGCGGCGCGGGCGACCGGGATGCGACGGCAGGCCCGGCGGGTGGTCACGGTGGTGGTGCTGCTCGCCGTGGGTGCCCTCGCCGCACTGTCCCTCGCGGACCTGCTGTTCGGCGGGGACGGAGTGGGCCCGGTGCACCCCCGCGAGGCTGACCCGCTGTGGCTCGTCCTGGTCGTCGCCCTGCCGGTCATCGTCATCCGGCGGATCTCCCAGCACACCGTCGTCGGGGGTCGCACGGTGCTCGGGGCGATCACCGCCTACCTCCAGATCGGGGTCGCCTACGCGGCCCTGTTCCAGGCCGTCGAGGTCTGGAGCTCGGTGCCGCCCTTCGGGGTGCCCCAGGAGTCCACCGCCCTCACGTACCTCAGCCTCACCACGATGTCGACGCTCGGCATCGGCGACATCGCGCCCACCACCGAGGTGTCCCGGCTGCTCGTCTCCTCCGAGGCCGTGCTCGGGCAGGTCTTCCTCGTCACGATCGTCGCGATCGTCGTGTCGCAGTTCGCCGGTCACCGGCAGCGGAAGTGACCGGGCCGATGGACCCCACCCTCGACACGCTCGTCGACCGCGTCCTCGGCCTCCGGGCCCGGGTCGGTGCGGGTCGGCCGGTCCTCGTCGGCGTGGTGGGGGAGCCGGGGTCGGGCAAGTCCACGCTCACGGCATCCCTCGTGGCTGCCCTGCGGGAGAACGGAACCACCGCGGTGCTGGTGCCGATGGACGGCTTCCACCTGGCCAACGTCGCACTCGCCGCCCTCGGGCGAACGGACCGCAAGGGCGCCATCGACACCTTCGACGGAGCCGGCTACGCGGCGCTGCTGACCCGGTTGCGCGGTGGCGGCCCCCACACGGTCTGGGCCCCGACCTACGACCGCTCGATCGAGGAGTCCGTGGCCGGTGCGGTCGCTGTGCCGGAAGGCACCGACGTCGTCGTCACGGAGGGCAACTACCTGCTCGTCGACGACGGGCCGTGGGCGGCTGTGCGCGACCTGCTCGACGAGGTGTGGGTCGTGCAGGTCGCGGCGGAGGTGCGCACCGCCCGTCTCGTCGCGCGACACGTCGAGTTCGGCAAGCCGCCCGAACGGGCCGCGGCCTGGGTGGCTGCGGTCGACGACCCGAACGCCGCATTCGTCCGCTCCACCTTCGCCAGGGCCGACCTCGTCATCGACGGCGGCTGACCCCGCCCGGCCGCCGCATACGATGCGGGGCGTGTCGGAGGCGAGGTTCGGGTCGCTCGTGGCCCGCGGCGTCCGCGCCGTCAGCCACGACGTCGAGGACCTCACGAGCGGGTTCTGGGTCGTCGTGGTCACCTTCGAGGGCGCGTTCACCGCGGTGCGGATGGACCACGTGCGGCGCGGGCCGGATGCCGTGCCCGCCTCGCAGGGAGCGCGGGACGGCGCCGGGTGGCCCGCGCTGACCGGCGGCTGGCGCACCAGCCTGGACCACGCGGCCTACGTCGAGGGCGTCGCCGAGGTACGCCGGCGGATCGCGGCGGGCACCGTCTACCAGGTCAACCTCTGCCGGGTCATGGAGCACGACCTGCCCGAAGGCGCCCGGCTGTCCGACCTCGGCGCCCGCCTGGCGGCCGGCAACCCGGCGCCGTACGCGGCGACGCTCGACCTGCCCGAGGTGGGGCTCGAGCTCGCCTGTGCGTCGCCGGAGGCCTACCTCGTGCGGCGCGGGGACCGGGTGACCTCGCGCCCGATCAAGGGCACGGCCCCCACGTCGGCCGAGCTGCTGGCGAAGGACTACGCCGAGAACGTCATGATCGTCGACCTCGTGCGGCACGACCTCGGGCACGTCAGCCTGCCGGGCACCGTCGAGGTCGACCACCTGTGTCGCGTCGAGGAGCACCCGGGGCTGGTGCACCTCGTCTCGGACGTGTCGGGCACGCTGCGACCGGGCACGAGCTGGCGCGACCTGTTCGAGGCGAGCTTCCCGCCCGGGTCGGTCAGCGGCGCCCCCAAGCACACCGCGCTCCGGGCGATCGCCGACCTCGAGCCGGTGCCGCGCGGCCCGTACTGCGGCGCGGTGGGCTGGGTCGACGCCGACCGCGACGACGCGGAGCTCGCCGTCGGTATCCGCACCTTCTGGGCGGCCCGCGACGACACCGGGCGGCGCGTCCTGCGGTTCGGGACGGGTGCCGGCATCACGTGGGGAAGTGATGCCGAGGGGGAGTGGCGCGAGACCGAGCTCAAGGCGGCGCGTCTGGTGGCGCTGGCCACGGGCGGTCGGGCCGGGCATGGAAGGGTGTGACGCATGACTGACATCCGGGTCTGGGTCGACGGCACGCTCGTCGGGCCCGACACCCCAGCGGTGAGCGCCGTCGACCACGGCGTCACGGTGGGCGACGGTGCCTTCGAGACCGCGAAGATCGACCACGGGGTGCCCTTCGCGGTCACCCGCCACCTGCGGCGGCTCGACCGGACGATGTCCGGCCTGGGCCTGCCGGCGGCCGACCACGACCGGATCCGCGAGGGCATCGAGGCCGTGCTCGACGGCGACCCGATCGGCTTCGGGCGCCTGCGGTTCACGGTGACCGGTGGGCGCGGACCGCTCGGCTCGGACCGGCACGACTCCGACCTCACCCACATCGTCACGGCGGTGCCCCACACCCGGCCCGAGGCGCACGGTTCTGTGGTCACCGTTCCGTGGGTGCGCAACGAGCGCGCGGCGACGGCAGGCCTGAAGACGACGTCGTACGCCGACAACGTCATCGCCCTGGCCCGCGCCAAGGGGCAGGGCGCGCTCGAGGCGATCTTCGGCAACACCCGCGGTGAGCTGTGCGAGGCCACCGGCAGCAACGTCTTCGTCGTCATCGACGGCGTTGTCCGCACGCCGCCGCTCGACAGCGGCTGCCTCGCGGGCATCACCCGCGAGCTCGTCCTCGAGTGGTGTGCCGCGGATGGCGTGGAGGTGGTCGAGGAGGCGCTGCCGCTGGAGGTGCTCACCCGGGCCGACGAGGTCTTCATCACCTCCTCGATCAAGGACGTCTTCCCGGTGTCGGCCGCGGACGGCCGGGCCCTGCCCGCTCCCGGGCCGCTGACGGCGCGGGTGCGGCAGGTGTGGGCGGCCCACGCCGCCCTGGGGGTGGACCCGTGACGCCGCACGAGCAGCGGGACCCGGCGAAGCACCACGAGCCCCACGAGCACCACCTGTTGCGGGACCCCGAGGACGAGGACGACTGGGAGTGGCGTCGCAGGATCCGGGCCAGCCCGCGGTGGCGTCCGCTGTACCAGGGCGCGGTGCTCTTCGCGGGGCTGGTCATGGTGCTCGGCGGGCTGGTGCTGGTGCCGCTGCCCGGCCCCGGCTGGCTGATCGTGATCCTCGGCATCGCGGTGTGGGCCTCGGAGTTCGAGCCGGCCTCGCGGCTGCTCGAGTTCGTCAAGGACAAGGTGCGGGCCTGGGAGCAGTGGGTCAGGAGGCAGCACTGGTCGGTCAAGGGCATCGTCGGGCTCGTGACGCTCTTCTTCGTCGGCTTCGCGTTCTGGCTGACGATGTGGCTCACCGGGGTTCCCGGGCTACTCCCGGACAGCATCGAGGCCTGGCTGCACGCGAACGCCGGTCTGTAGGCTGGACGTCGGCCGAGTGCGGGGGACCCGATTTCCGCCGAGTCGGGAGGTCCGTATATCCTCGGCAGGCCGTCAGGCACCCGGATGTGTAGCTCAGTTGGTTAGAGCGTTCGCTTCACACGCGAGAGGCCATGGGTTCGAGTCCCTTCACATCCACCACCACGATCGGCCCCTCACCTGCGGAGACGCAGGTCGAGGGCAGTCGTCTTCCGGCCCGATGCTTCACTGAACCCGCGGCGGTTCAGGGGTGTGAGAGCACCTGACAGCGGGCAGGTACCAGGCATGCGTATCCGCGACCACAACAAGGCAGACCTGGCCCTTGCGGCCCTGACGCTGTCCGTCGCAGCGGTGGCGGCCGGCAGCGAGGCCGTCCGCTGGGCAGCCGGCCGGGTCCGTCGACACCGTCAGGTGTCCGGCTTGCGCTCCTCGCCGTCAGGTGCCGACGATGGGGGATGCGCTACGTCGAGCTGCGTCGCCACACCGACAACGACGGGGACCAGCTGACCGCACAGGGCGTGGCTGATGCGGAGGCGATCGGCCGCGAAGCCCTGCAGCCGCCGTATGCCGCGTTCATCTCCTCCGGCGCGGCCCGCGCCACCGAGATGGTCACGATCCTGCGTCACGCCGCCGGGCAGGACGACACTGCCATCGTCGAGGTGACCGGGCTGCGCTCGACGGTCGAGGATCGCTGGCGGGCCGCTGCCAAGGCAGCGGGCCAGGGCGCCTCGGTCGAACAGATCCGAGCGGTCGACCCGGACCTGGTCGACCACGAGGAGCGGCTGCTGGGCGCCGCACTGCGCGGGATCGTCGAGTCACTTCCCGAGGGCGGCCGGGCACTGGTCGTCGGCCACAGTCCGACGAACGAGGCCGCGGCGGCTGCCCTGACGGGTGCGACCGTGCAGCCGCTCGGCAAGGGCGCCGGAGTGCTGCTCGTCGAGGACGGCGGCAGGTTCACCGTCCGAGCGCTCTAGCGTCGCTCGCAGACTCGGTGGTCCGTCACTGCGGGCGCGATGGCGGGTCAGCGGCGAGAGGATGGGTCATGGCTGAGACCCGGCATGAGGAAGTGGAGCGCAAGTACACGGTCCACCACGACGCGGCCCTTCCCGACCTCACCGGGGTGGACGGCGTCGCTGCCGTCGGTCCCGCTCGTGAGGCCGACCTGGCCGCGACGTACTTCGACACGGCCGACCTGGCGCTGCTGCAGCACCGGGTCACCCTGCGGCGCCGGGTCGGCGGCGCCGATGAGGGATGGCACCTGAAGGAGCCCTCTGGCCCCGACTCGCGATCGGAGACCCGCCTTCCGCTGGGGCGTGCCGTGCACACCGTTCCCAAGCAGCTGCGCAGCGCCGTCGTGCGCCTGACCGGTGGACGCCCCCTGGTTCCGGTGGCCCAGATCTCGACCCACCGCACAGAGGTCACCCTCGTCGGCGAGGACGGCACCGAGCTCGCCGTCGTTGCCGACGACGACGTGCACGCCACGCGGCTTCTGGAGCCGGCGCTCGGTCAGCACTGGAGGGAGTGGGAGGTCGAGCTCGCCGGGGCCGGTTCGGAGCTGTTCGAGCGCATCGAGGCCGAGCTCCTGGGCGCAGGCGCCCGTCCGGCGGGGGTCTCCTCCAAGCTCGCCCGAGCACTGGCCGAGGAGTCGCCCGGCCACGGGCGTGCCTGGGCGAAGGCCCAGCTCTCCCGCCGCTCCAGTGTCCGGGACGTCGTGGCCGTCTATGTCGCAGGGCACCTCGCCGTCCTGGAGGAGCACGATGCCGGGTTGCGGGGCGAGACCGTCCACCAGCTGCGCATCGCGGCCCGCAGGCTCCGCTCGGCCCTCACGACCTACCAGCCGATGTTCGAGCCCGGCGCAGTCGACGCCCTGCGCGACGAGCTGCGCTGGCTGGGTGCCGAGCTCAGCGAGGCCCGCGACTCCGAGGTCCTGCGTGGCCACCTCGACGCGCTGGTGACGGCCGAGCCACCCGCGACGACCCACACCCTGCTTCGCAGTCGCATCGACGACGATCTCGACGAGGCGCACCGCCGCGCTCACGCGGCAGCAGTGGAAGCAGTCGCGAGTGAGCGCTACCGGCGGCTGGTGCGCTCTCTGGATGCCGTCATCCAGGCACCGGCGCTGCGCCCCAAGGCCGCCAAGCGCGCGCGCAAGGCGCTGCCCGAGCTCCTCGAGCGCGACGCGCGACGGCTGCGGCGCGCAGCCAAGGCAGCCCGTCGAACCCACGGTCGCGCGGACCGCGACGAGGCGCTCCACGAGGTGCGCAAGAAGGCCAAGCGGCTCCGCTACGCCGCCGAGTCCGCTACCCCAGTGCTCGGCAAGCGCGCCAAGCGGTTGGCCAGGCGCGCCAAGAAGCTTCAGGACGCGCTGGGTGCCCACCAGGACACCGTGGCGTCCCGGGCGTGGCTCGAAGAGCTGACCGCACGCTCAGAGGGCGAGGCAGCCATCGCCTTCGGCGCCGGCCGGCTCCATGCCCGTGAGGAACAGCGCGCCGAGGTTGCCGAACGAGACTACGAGAAGGCATGGAAACGGCTCCCGCACCGGCACGTCGACCGGTGGGTCAAGGGCTCGACCAAGGGAGCTACCTGACCCGCTTGATCGGGACGATGGCTGCCGCGCCGAGGAGGGCGCAGCCCCCGGCGACGAGGTAGAGCACCGTGTAGCTGTTGTCGCTGAGGGCCAGCACGACGGGGGCGAGGGCGGGTGCCAGGGCGAACGGCAGCGCACCGGCGATGTTCAGCACGCCCAGGTCCTTGGCGGCCGATCCGGTCTCGGGCAGAACGTCGACGACCAGGGCCAGGTCGACGGCCATGTACATGCCGAAGCCGAACCCGCCGATGGCCATCCCGACGAGGTAGCCGGTGGGGGCGGTCGCCGTGGCGATGACCACCATCGCGATCGCGTAGACGACCCCCGCGACCACGACGAAGACCTTGCGGCGCCCGACCCGGTCGGAGAGCCGGCCGGTCACGGGTGCGGCGACGACCAGCGCCACCGACTGCACGAGCGTGCCGAGGAAGATCTGGTGGGGCACGGCATCCTCGGTGGTCCCGACCTGGTCGAGCAGGAAGTACGCCTGGTAGGTGACGAGGAACGCGTACGCCATGAGGAGCAGGAACCGACTGAGGAAGGCCCACGCGAAGTCAGGGTTGGCACGTGGGTTGACGTAGAACGAGCCGAGCAGCTGGCGCACCGACCACGGTGGCCGCGCGGCGGGGTCGAGCCGCCGGTCGTCGAGCCGGGTCACGAACACGACCACGAGCGCGGAGCCGACCACGCAGGGGGCCAGGAACATGGACAGGTCGCTCTGGTCGAACGTCTGCACGAGAAGCGTGCCCGCCACCGATGCCGCCGGCAGGCAGATGCCCAGCGCCCCTGAGACGAGGCCGCGCTGGTCGACGGGCACCTGGTCGGGGAGCACGGCGACCTGCGCCGCGAGCAGCGCGTTGAGGAAGACCTGCGCGATGCCCCACCCGACGAGCACGACCGCGATGTTCGGTGCGAGGGCCACGGTCAGGATGCCGGTGGTGCCGCCGACCAGCCCCACGACCATCCACGGCCGCCGCATGCCCCACCTGGCGGTGGTGCGGTCGCTCATCCGGCCGAAGAACGGGTTGCTGACGATCGACAGCAGCGACCCGACACCGGTCACCAGGGCGAGGTTCCTCGGGGCGTCGTCGAGGCCGACCAGGTCGTTCACCTTCAGTGCCAACGACACCAGGAGCGGGGCCAGGAAGAGCAGCGCCCCACCGGCGTACGACAGGGTGTACAGCGCAATGAACGACCAGCCGACGCGGTCCGCGCGCGGCGCCGAGATCACCTCGCGTGGTGGTGGGCTCTGGACCGGAGGCCTCATCGCGCCTCCTGGTCTGCGGCCCTCAGGGGAAACCGGCTCCACACCAGCATGGCCTACGCTCGTGAACGTCGAGTCCAGCCAGGAGGCAGCGCCCGTGCCCGAGGCCGTGGTGGAGACCAAGCTGCTCGTGCCGCGATCCCGCCCGCGAACCGTGGCCCGCCCCCGCCTCGACGACCTGCTGGACCGGGGCTCGGACGCAACCCTCGTGCTCGTCTCGGCACCGGCCGGGTTCGGCAAGACCACGCTTCTCGTCACCTGGCTGGCGCGATCCCGCCCTGCACACCCGATCGCCTGGGTGTCCCTCGACGAGCGTGACCGGGACGAGTCGACGTTCTGGACCTACGTCCTGCGCGCTGTCGAGCGCGTCGTCCCGGGCACTGCCACGGCGGCGCTCGCGCTGCAGCGCGGCGGCCACGCGTCCGTCGACACCGTGCTGACCGCACTGCTCAACGAGCTCAGCGTGCTGCCCGCGGACCTCACCCTGGTGCTCGACGACTACCACCGTGCCGAGGGCCCGGGCACCCGGGCCGGGATGCTGTTCCTCCTCGACCACCTGCCACCGCAGGTGCACGTGGTCATCAGCTCCCGGGTCGACCCCAGCCTGCCCCTCGCCCGGCTGCGGGCCCGCGGTGACCTCGTCGAGGTGCGGGCCGCCGACCTCCGGTTCACCGCCGACGAGGCCGCGACCTACCTCAACGAGCTCAACGCGCTGGCCCTCTCACCGGACGACGTCGCGACCCTGGAGGTGCGCACCGAGGGGTGGGCTGCAGCCCTGCAGCTGGCGGCGCTGTCCCTCTCCGCGCGCGACGACAGGTCGCAGTTCATCGCAGGCTTCGCCGGTGACGACCGGTTCGTCGTGGACTACCTGGCCGACGAGGTGCTCGACGGGCTGCCGCACGAGGTGCGCCGGTTCCTGCTGGACACCTCGGTGCTCGACCGGCTGACCGGCTCGCTGTGCGACGCGGTGACGGGTTCGCCCGGCGGCAAGGCGGTGCTCGAGCAGCTGGAGCGGCAGAACCTGTTCGTCATCCCGCTCGACGCCCACCGTCAGTGGTACCGGTACCACCACCTGTTCGCCGAGGTGCTCCGGGCCCACCTGGACGACGAGCGGCCCGACGACGTGCGCGGCCTGCACCTGCTGGCCGGCGACTGGTTCGACCGGGCAGGGGATGCCGAGGCGGCGGTGCGGTACGCGCTCGCCGCCGGCGACGTCGACCTGGCGGCCGCCCGGGCCGAGCTCGCGATCCCGACGTTGCTGCGCGAGCGGCGCGAGGCGGTGATCTGCCGCTGGGTCGACGCCTTCCCGACGACGGTGGTGCAGTGGCGGCCGGTGCTCGCGGTCGGGTTCGTGGGCGCGCTCGCGGCGAGCAACGAGTTCGACTCGCTCGAGCAGCGGCTGGCCGACGTCGAGCGACTCCTGGCCGGGCCGGTGGGCGACCTGGTCGTGGCCGACGCCGCTGAGCTGGCCCGCCTGCCGGGCGCGGTGCACACCTACCGGGCCGCCCTCGCGCTCGTCGGGGGCGACCTGGGCGGCACGGTGCGCCACGCCCGGCTCGCGCTGGAGCGCGCCGACGCCGACGACCACCTCACGATCGCCTCGGCCTCCGCGCTCGTCGGGCTCGCGTCGTGGACCGCCGGAGACCTGGCCGTGGCGCACGACTCCTACCGGGTCGCCACCGACCACCTGCGGCGGGTGGGCCACCTGTCCGACGTGCTCGGCTGCACCGTCTCCCTCATCGACATCGACCTGGCCCGGGGCCGGCTGGGCGACGCCGAGGGCTCCTGCCGCCAGGCCCTCGCGCTGGTGCCCAGCACGGCGCAGCCGCGGGGCGCGGCCGACCTGCACGTGCAGCTGAGCCGGGTGGCCGCGGAACGCGGCGACCTGACCGGTGCGGCCGAGCACCTGCGTCGGGCCGACGGGTTGGGTGAGTCAGCCGGCCTCCCGCAACACCCCTACCGATGGCGCGTCGCACTGGCGCGGGTGCGGGCCGCGCAGGGTGATGTGGATGCCGCGCTCGGGCTGCTCGAGGAGGCGGAGCGGCTCTACGTCGCCGACTTCGCGCCCAACGTACGGCCGGTGGATGCCGTGCGCGCCCGGCTGCTCGCCGCCTCCGGCCGGGTGGCAGAGGCGCTGGCGTGGGCGCGCCGCGGGCGAGTCGCCACGTCCGACGAGCTGACCTACCTGCACGAGTTCGAGCACGTGACCCTGGCGCGGGTCCTGCTCGCCGACCACGCGGCATCCCGCGGCAGGGCGCCGGTCACGGAGGTGAACGACCTCCTGGCCCGCCTCCTGGTCGCCGCCGAGTCGGGCGGGCGCACGGCCGTCGTGATCGAGGTGTTGGTTCTCCAGGCGTGCGCGCTCGCGCTCGGCGGGGACGAGGGGGCAGCGCTGGAGTCGCTCGAGCGTGCCCTGCGTCTCGCCGAACCGGAGGGGCAGATCAGCGTGTTCACCGACGAGGGCGCTCCGATGCGCGCGCTGCTGACCGCCGCGGCCGGCCGCGACCCGGGGTGGCGCTTCGTGCGCCGGCTGCTCGACGCCATGGCGCCCCCTGCCCTGGCCACGCCGCCCGCGGCGGCCGGGAGTCCCGCGCAGCACGAGCTCGTCGACCCGCTGAGCAGCCGAGAGCTCGACGTGCTGCGCTACCTCGGCTCCGACCTCGACGGTCCGGCCATCGCCCGCGCCCTGGGGGTGTCGCTCAGCACCGTGCGCACCCACACCCAGCACGTCTACACCAAGCTCGCCGTCACCAACCGCCGGGCGGCCGTTCGCCGTGCGCACCAGCTGAACCTGTTCTCCCGCAACCCTCCTCGCTGAAGCCTCCCACTCGGCGACCACCACCCGCCCGGCAGGCGATGGCGGAAGTTCATCACGGTCGCTCATCACTGCTGATGACGACCACTCATCACCTCCCTTCCTACCGTGACGGCATCACGACGACCCGCCAGCACCGGCGAACCGTCCCGCACCGGCAGGAGGACCACCCCGTGACCCACGGAGCGTTCACCCCGCAGCACGACGCCGGCTGGTACGAGATCCGCATCCAGGGGCGCCTCGACCCGCGGTGGGCGTCCTACCTCGACGGCGTGCACCTGACGCCCGACGGCGACGGCACCACCGTCCTTCGCGGCAACGTCATCGACCAGGCGGCGCTCCACGGCCTGCTGGCCACGCTGCGCGACATCGGACTGCCGCTGATCTCGGTCGCCCGGATCGATCCCGACCCGGCCGGCCACACCCGCCACGACCCCGAGCACCACAACCCCGAGCACCTCAACCCCATCGGAGACTGACATGACCACCACGACCACCACGTCCGCACCCAGCGTCATCCCCTCCCGGCCCACCGACCCCACGCGAGGCAACTCCCGCGCGGCCGGGATCTTCTACATCCTCACCTTCGCCGCGTCCATCCCCGCCCTGGTGCTGCTCGACCCGGTGCTCAACGACCCCGGCTACATCGTCGGGGCGGGCCACGACTCCCAGGTGTTGTTCGCCTGCCTGCTCGACGTCGTCACCGCGCTGACCGGCATCGGCAGCGCGGTCGCGGTGTTCCCGGTCGTCAAGCGGGTCAACGAGTCGATGGCGCTCGGCTTCGTCATGTCGCGGATGGTCGAGGCGGCCGTCATCCTGATCGGTGTCGTCGCCCTGCTCACCGTCGTCCTGCTCCGCCAGGACCTCGCCGGCTCCGCAGCGGCCGAGGCCAGCTCGCTGACCACGACCGGCCACGCCCTGGTCACCGCCCGCGACTGGACCTTCCTGCTCGGCCCGGGCTTCATGGCCAGCCTCAACGCCGTGCTCTTCGGCACCCTGCTCTACCGCTCACGCCTCGTGCCCCGCCTCATCCCCACCATCGGGCTCATCGGCGCCCCCGTGCTGTTCACCGCGAACCTGCTGACCTTCTTCGGCCAGACCACCCAGACCAGCTCGCTGACGCTGCTCGCGACGCTCCCCATCGCGACCTGGGAGCTGTCGGTCGGCTTCTACCTGGCGTTCAAGGGCTTCCGTCCCGCAGCGCGCGCCGCGCTTGCCGCCTGAGCGGCGAGGGCAGTAGTCACACGGCCGACCACGACGACCGCAGGTCACCACCTGGTGGCCTGCGGTCGATGGTCGGGGTCAGGTTGGGCTTGCCGCCTCGTGGGCGCGTCGCGAGACTGGACGGAGCCGTCCGCTGCCAGGAGGGACGGACGAGTCTGGAGGAGGGGACGTCGGATGTCCGAAGCAGCCATCCGCCTGTTGGTGGGAACGACCAAGGGCGCCTTCGTGCTCGACGGAGGTGCCGACCGCGGCCAGTGGGCGGTCCGCGGACCGTACTGCGACGGGTGGACGATCAACCACGCCATCGGCGACCCGGCCACCGGGACGATGTGGGCCGGTGGCGGCGGTGACTGGTCCGGCGCCGGCGTCTGGCGCTCGGATGACGACGGCCGGACCTGGAACCTGACCAAGCTGACGACCGGTCAGATGGACGCCTGGGCCGCAGACGACCCCGGGTTCGCCGAGTCCATCGGCTGGACCGAGTCGGCCGCGCCGTTCGGCGACGGCTTCTCCCAGGTGTGGTCGCTCGGGCGGGTCGGCCCCAGGCTCTACGCGGGGACGAAACCGGCGACCCTGCTGGTCAGCGACGACGACGGCGCGACGTGGGAGACCGTCAAGGGGCTGACCGACCACCCGTCGGCCCCCGAGTGGGGCCCCGGCGCCGCCGGGCTCGTCCTCCACACGATCGTCGCGGACCCAGCGGACCCCGAGAAGATGTGGGTCGGGATCTCCGCCGCCGGAGTCTTCGCCACCGAGGACGGCGGGGTGACGTGGGAGCGGCGCAACGGCCTCGCGGACCCCAGCGACGGCGAGGGCCACGCCCACCCCGCGGCGGCATCCGATGGACACACCGGGTTCTGCGTGCACCACATCGAACGCGCCACCGGTGAAGGTGACCCGCTCTACCAGCAGAACCACCACGGGGTCTGGCGCTCGCAGGACGGCGGCCGGAGCTGGCACGACATCACCGCGGGCCTGCCCTCCACGTTCGGGTTCCCGCTCTGGGCCCACCCCCGCGACGGCCGGACGGTCTGGACCGTGCCGCTCAACGGCGACACCGAGGGCCGGTACCCGCCGGATGCGGCCGCCGCGGTCTGGCGCTCGCGGGACGCCGGTGCGTCGTGGGAGGCGCAGCGGTCGGGGCTGCCCCAGGAGGCGTGCTTCTTCACCGTGCTCCGCCAGGGCATGAGCGGCGACCAGCGGGACCCCGCCGGGGTGTACTTCGGGACGAACACGGGCTCGGTGTTCGCCAGCCGCGACGAGGGAGACACCTGGGTGGAGATCGCGCGCCACCTGCCCACCGTCCTGGCCGTCGAGGTCCTCGAGCCGGCCGGGAGCGTCGCGGAGGTGCCAGTGGGTAGGTGAACCACAGCTCGGCCATTCCCCAGGGGAATGGTCCGGGTCAGGTCGGCGTCGAGGCGGCGTCGACCGGGGTGCCCCCCGGGTGCGAGGACGCTCCCTCGGGGGGCGCCTCGTGCCGGTCAGCGACCGGGGGGCGGCGGCATCCCGGAGTCGGTGGTGCGCGCGATCTCGTCGCACACCTCGTCGACCGAGAGGTAGGCCCGGGTACGGCTGAGCGCAGCCACCCGCCAGAGCAGCCGCGACGGCTCGTGGCGCGCGACGAGCAGGGCGAGGATGTCGTCCTGGCTGATCGGGAAGCGATGCCGGGCCAGCACGGCCCGCAGCTCCGCGAGGTCGGAGTCGAGACCGCTGCGGATGGTGTTGTCGATGCTCATGTCGCCATTCCTCCCCTTCGAGGTGCTGCCCCCGCAGCCGGTCCTCGACCACTCTCCCTACCCGCGATCGCGCCCCGGCAAACGGGCGGTCGCAAACCCGAACGACGGGCCGGCCAGGTGGCGGCCGGCGGGTCCGCCGCCCGAGGACCGGGCGGGTCACGAAACCCGAATCCGGCCCGCGCGGAAGTGTCCAATGGTCGTAGCCAGAACGTGCCAGAGACAGGCAGATTCAGGGCTTGTAGCGTGCAACCGTGCCCCTCGATGACGACGCGTGCGACCCTGAAGAGATCGCGTACCACGAAGCTGGGCACGCGACCGCGGCCGTTCTCTGCGTCGCGGGCTGGACGGAGGCGAAGGTCGACGTCGACGCCGGACCGGGGTCGGAGTTCTTCGACGGCATGGACAACGGGTGGACCGCGTACGTGGCCGAGCACTATGGCGACACCACGGCGGAGAACCGCGCGTTCATCGCGTGGGCGGGCTCGTGGGCCGAGGCGCGCTACCTCGATCCGGACGACCCCTGGCGGGTGCTGCCCGACGTCCAGCAGACCGGCGGGAGCAGCGACATGGTGCGCGTCTACGACTACTGGAGGGACGCACCCCACGACCCGCATGACACCGAGGAGCACTGGGCGCAGGAGCTCGACAGTGCGTGGTCGCACGTCGAGGCGCTGGCCCGGCAGCTGGCACGGCAGCACCCGGTCCGCTCACGGCTGCACCCCGAGGAGCTGTTCGAGGACGGCGACTGGCCGCCCCCGAGCTCGTAGCGAGCTCCCGGCGCCGACCTCGACGTAGGGGCTCGTGCCCACGCGCGTCAGCGCTCGATGCCTCGCGCGCTTCCCTCCGCCGTCGGCGCCGCGTTCGGGCAGGGGGAGGGTGTCGACGCAGGAGCCGGCTGCGCGAGCTGCGGCCGGGGCACGGAACCGGCGGACGGCATCGCCGTGATGCCGCAGACCTGCCACATCGCCTGGGCCGGCCACGGGCCGGGCACCCGCTGGGCACCCGACGTCCCCAGCAGCAGGACGCGGAGCCTGCGGACCACCGGATGCGGCCCCCGACGCCGACGACGACGGTGCGCCGGCCGAGGGCGGCCGGTGCGGTACCGGTCGCCCTCGTCTGCGCTCAGCCTCGCCGTCCACATGGAGCAATCGTCTCCATGCGCCGCAACCGCACTGTGAAAAGTCTGCAGGTGGGGGGCCCTTACGGGCCCCTTTCGGAGGTCAAATTCGTGAACCCGTCCCGGACATGGTCAAGGTTAGGCAATGATGGTCCATGCAGTGGGTAAAGAACTGCGCGCAGACTCGGGGGAGGTGTGCATGAGCGAGCTCGTCGCGGACGCCAGCGTCCGCGATTTCACGCCGGCGTCTCGGGGAGTGCCGGAGCGCGACGTCGACCCCGCAGACCGCATCGAGGTGCGTCTGCTCGGGCCCCTGCAGGTGCGCCGGGCCGACGGGTCACTGATCCACTCCCGCGAGTGGCGGACGGGCAAGACGGTGGACCTCCTCCGCCTCCTGGCGACCCGGTCCGGCGAAGCCGTCTCCGTCGACGAGATCCTGGAGGCGCTCTGGCCCAACGTCGACGAGCACCACGGCCGCGGCAGCCTGCGCAACGCCCTCGGTCAGCTGCGCAGGCTGCTCGGGCAGAGCGCGATCGAGCGCGGACGCGACGGGCTGGTCCTGCGCGACGCGTGGGTGGACACCGCGGCGCTGCTCAAGCTCGCCGACGAGGCCCGGCGTCACGCACGCCACGGTCGGCTCGCCCTGGCCGTCAACGTGGCGCGCGAGGCCGAGGCGCTGCACCTCGGAGAGTTCCGGACCCACGACCCGGACGCGCTGTGGGCGGTCCCTTTCCGGGAGAACCTCGAGGCGAGGTTCCGGGAGATGACGCTCGACGCCGCCGAGTACGCGGTCGAGCTCGGCTGGATGCGCGACGCACTCGAGCTCGGGCAGCGGGCCCTCGACGCGGATGCCACGTCCGAGCGCGCGTACCGGGTGCTCATGAGGGGGTTCGCGGGCCTCGGGGAGACGGAGCGGGCCCTGCGGATCTACGAGCGGTGCCGCGCGGTGCTCGCCGAGGAGCTCGGCATCGACCCGAGTGCCCAGTCGCGCTCGCTCCACCTCGAGATCCTCACCTCCGAGCACCACGACGCACCGGAGGCTCCCTTCACGGGGCGGGACCGCGAGCTGAGCAGCCTGCTGGCCTGGTGTGCGCAACGGCGCGCCGCCGGCACCCCCGGCGTCGTGTACCTCTCCGGGCCCGAGGGGTCGGGGCGGACCCGTCTGGTCCACGAGGCCGCCCGGTCCGTCGGCGCCCGGGTCGAGGTCGTCGAGGCCCGAGAGGACCTCGCAGCGGATGTCGCCGCGGCCCTGACGCGCCGGCACCCCGAGCCGGCGTCGGGCGGCGGCCACCCCGGTGGCGGGGGAGACCTGATCGTGCTCGTGCGCACGGCGCAGCGACTGTCGGACCGCGGTCGGGGTGAGCTGTTGAGCTCGCTCGGCTCGCTGGCGGGCCCGCTGACGATCGTGCTCAGACTCTCCGCCAACGCCAGCGTGGCGGTCGAGCGCGACGAGGCCGATGGAGACCGAGCTGCGACGCCGACCCTGGCCCTGCACCTCCTACCCCTCGCACCCGCTGCGCTCGAGCAGCTGGCCACCGCGCAGCTGTGCGGACCCCCGAGCCCGAGCCTGCTCGACGAGCTCTTCGCACGCAGCGAAGGGCTCCCGGGCCGGGTGCTCTCGACCGTCGACGACTGGTGCCACGCGGGAGAGATCGCCGTCACGTCCCAGGGCTTGGAGCTCGTGCCTCCGCATGACGGCTCCGCCGAGAACGGGACCGAGCAGACCGCCCTGTTGGTGCGCGCGATGGAGGCCACCGGCGCCCGCGACCAGCACGTGCTGCACCTGGTCGCCCTGCTGGACCGTCCGGTGAGGCCTTCCCTGCTCGGCCCGCTCATGCCCACGCGCGAGGATGCCGACGACGGGGTCGAGGTGCAGGACACGGCCACGGTGCTCCCCTCGTTGGACCGGCTGGTCGACCTCCAGCTGTTGGTGGCGTCGCCCGAGGGGTACGTCGTCCGCGACCCGTTCCTCCGCCACGCCGTGGAGTCCTGGCTGCGTCCCAGCGTGCGACGGCGCCTGCACGCCCTCATCGCGGAGCGAGCCCGCATCCCGGCCGCCGAACGGGGACGGCACTGGCGCGCGGCGGGTGAGCTGGAGCTCGCCACCGCGGCCGCCATCGACGCGGCCCGCGACGCGATGGCGGCCGGCGACGTCTCGGCGGCTCGTCTGCAGCTCCTCGTCGTCACCGACCTGGCCGAGCGCACGGATGCCGCGACCGCGGACCTCGTCGGCCTGGAGGAGGAGCTGGCCGACGTCTGCGTCGCCGCCGGGCGGCTGGACGAGGCCGTGCAGCACTATGGCCGCGCCGCGGAGTGGCTCGCCGACCCGGCCGACCCGGCCGGCTCACGGCTGCGCGACAAGGCGGCATCCGCACAGCGCTCACTGGCCGGGGCGACCTCGACCGCCGAACCCGAGATGCCCACGCCGGCGACGCCCGACACGGACAGGGAGCCGGACGACGAGGCCCGGGAGCGTGCGGCCTGGGCAGCGGTCAGGCAGGCCGACACCAGTGGCAGCCCCGAGCGCCGGGTCGAGGCCAGGTTGCGTCTGGTGCGCGATCACCTGCTGCCGTCCCGCCGACTGGCTCGTGCCCGTGACGTGAGTGCGGAAGCCGTTGCACTGGCCGGCGACGGCCCCTCGTTCGCCCCCGCCGTGTCGGTGTACCACCTGCCGGCCGTGCTGTTGGGGAACTCCCTGGTCGCCGAGCGCCCGCTGGACGCCGCGTGGGCCATCGCCGACCCGCAGCGGCCCGAGACCGGCCCCCTCATGGTCCTGCGCTGCCTGGCCGGCCACGACCTGGGACGCCGCGACTTCGACACCCGCTGGGAACAGGCGATGACCGTGGCGCCCCCTGAGTCGGAGACCGTCGAGTGGACGTGGGCGAGGGTGCGGATGCTCACCGAGCGAGGGTCCCTCGCCGAGGCGATCGAGGAGGACCGCCGCCCGGTCAGCCCGCAGGCCACCGCGCTGGGGCGCCAGCTGCGCGCGCTGTCGACCGCGGGGCTGCAGGCCGCCCTGGGCCGATCTGCCGAGGCGATCCGCGGGCTCGAGAACGCCATGGCCGAGGCCGAGGAGGAGGGGTGCTCGCTGCTGGTGCCGGAGGTGACCGCGAAGATGGTCATCCTGACCGCGCCGTCGAACCCGGAGGCGGCGATCGCGCTCTTCGAGCTGTTCGACTGGGCCGCCGGCTCTGAGATCGGCCACCCCCGCGAGGGCTACCTCCGGCTCCTGGCCCGCGCGGCCGTGCGCGCTGGGCACCAGGAGCTCGACCGGGCTGCGGCGGCCGCGGCCAACGCTGCCCGGATCGCTCGGGAGAGCGGCCTGCTCCTGCTGGCGTCCGAGGCCTACCTGGCCCAGGCGCAGTACCTGTTCGAGGGAGGCTGGTCAGCGGGGGCCCGGGTCGCCACCGCCAGCGCGGCTCGGTGCCTGCGGGCCGCCGGCACGGTCGGGTGACGAGGCGGCGACGCCCACGTCGTGGCGCGGTGCGCCGGTGACGGACCGCAACACCTCGAGCAGCCGGGTGATCCCGGCGGACTTCGACACGTGGGCCCGCGCGCCGCGGGCGATCACGGCATCCACCGTGGCGACGTCGTCCGCGGCACTGAGGATGACGACACGCGCATCGGGGTGCCTCTCGAGGACCTGTTCGAGGGCCACCCATCCGCCCCCACCGGGCATGTACAGGTCGAGGACCAGGACGTCCGGCATCACGCGGTCGTACTCCGCCACGGCCGCGCCTGCCCCGTCCACCTCTGCGACCACCACGAGGTCCGGCTCGCTGGACAGGCTCTGCACGAGACCCCAGCGAAGGACCTCGTTGTCGTCGGCCACCAGGATCCGGATCATGACGGCCCCGCCCACCTGATGGGGAAGCGGGCGACCACCCTGGTGCCGCCGTCCGGCGGGGGGTCGATGACGAGGCTGCCGCCGACGTCGCTGAGGGTGTCCTCGAGCAGCCGGAGGCCGAAGTGGCCCTGGGGGGCCGGCAGGGTCGGGTCGAAACCGATCCCGTCGTCCTCCACCACGATGACGAGGTCACCGTTCTCGGTTCGCAGCGAGACGCCCGCTCTCGCCGCGCCGGAGTGCCTGACCACGTTGCGCAGGGTCTCGCGCAGCACCCGGTACCCGAGGACGGCCGCGTCGATCGGCAACGGCTGGTCGCTGACGGTGGGGTCGATGCGCACGTCGACCTCGATGCCGGCGTAGCGCACCTCGCTGAAGAGCAGCTGGCTCGCGGGCACGAGTCCGCCCTCGTTGAGGTCGGGAGGGTAGATGTCCGTGATCACCGAGCGGAGCGCGGTGACGTCGCGCGTCACGATCTCGGTGACCCGGTCCAGCTTCTGGCGCGCATCCTCGGTATCCGGCCCGTCCGGCAGGGACCGCCGGATGGCCGGCAGCGCATAGCCGATGCCGGCGAGGTCCTGCACCACACCGTCGTGGAGGTCCCCGGCGATGCGCCGACGTTCGAGGGCCGACGCCGCGGCGGCGTGTCGCAGCAGCGATGAGCGCTCCGCACCGGCGTCGTCGATCCTTCGGGCCATCGACAGCGCGACGGGCAGCAGGATGAGCAGCATCAGGGCCGGACCTCCCAGGGTGAGCGGCAGCAGGGTCCGGACCTGGGCCCTGGACTCGGCCTCCAGCCCGGCGACCGGGACGTACAGCTCGAGAAGCAGGGGCTCCCCGGTCTGGTCCTTGAACCCGAGGTAGATCTCGGCGACCTCGCCCACCTGTGCCTCGAAGACGTTCTCCGGACGCTCCAACGTGGTGAACTCGGCGGTCGCCCCGAGAGTCGTCAGCAGGGCGGCATCCTTCGGTTCGAGCTCGAAGCGACGACCGATGAGCCGCTCGTCGTCCGACCAGACGACCTTGCCGTCCGCGGACCAGACCTTGACCCGCATCAGCGAGCCGTCGGCCATCCGTGCCGACATGACCGAGTCGAGCCGGTCCAGGGCCTCGGGGTCCTCCTCACGCAGGCTGTCGTCGGCCACCGGGGTGATGATCGTCTGGGCGATGTCACTCGCCGTTCGCTGCGCGTGCCGGAGGATCTCGCCCCGGGTCGCCTTCCCTGCGATGACGATGGTCCCGGCGAGCACCGCCAGCAGGGCGACGAGGCCGAAGACGGCGAAGCGGGCAAGGGCCGCCCAGACCTGCGACCGGCTCGGCGGGTCGTCACCGGTGAGGTCGTCGACCTCGCCGGTGTCGGAGCGCGTGATCGGGGCCAGACGTCGGCGAGGGCGCCCGCTCGCTCCGGTGGCCATCAGTCCGCGCCGAGCGCGATGAGACCGTAGCGGTTGGCGCTCACCACCGCCTCGAGCTGTGAGCTGGCTCCGAGCTTGGTCATCACACTGCGCAGGATGGTGCGGCACTCGTCGACGGACATGCCGGTGCGGTGGGCGATGGTGCGCGGGTTCAGCCCGCGTCCGAGCAGCTCCAGGACTTCCAGCTCACGTGGGGTCAGGCTGGGGACTGCTGCGGCCGCGGAGGGTGCAGCAGCAGCCTGCGCCATCAGGTCGACCATCTCGGGCGGCAGCACCAGGCTGCCGCGCCGCGCACTGCGCAGGGCGTGCAGCATCGCGTCCAGGGCGCCGTCCTTCGGCAGGAACCCGCAGGCGCCTGCCTTCGCCGCTCGGCTGACGACCGAGGGGTCGGGGTGGCCGGTCAGGACGATGACCCGCAGCTCGTCGTACCGTTCGGTCAGCTGCGCCGTGACCTCGATGCCGTCGCCGTCTCCGAGCCGGACATCCATGATGACGAGGTCCGGGCGCAGGGACTCGGCCATCTGCAGGGCTTCGGCCGCGGTGCGGGCGTGCCCCACCGCCTCGAGGTCGGGTTCCCGCTCGAGGCCCAGGGCGAACAGCTCTGCGAAGGTGCGGTGGTCGTCCGCGATCAGGATGCGGGTCGGCGATGCGCCCATGTCATGGTCCCCCAACCTGCATGGATGTCCCCTCTCCGAGATTGGAAGGCTACCGGGGGCGGACCCGGCCCGGGTCGAGAATGCGACAACGCGGCGCCGCCCGCCGGGCGCGAGGTGGCTGAGCACGAGCGGCTCCATGTCACCAGGCCACCGCGACCCGGCCGACGATGGAGCCCAGCGGCACGGGGCCGTAGACGCGCGAGTCGACCGAGCCGGACCGCGCGTCTCCCAAGCACGAAGACCGTGCGCTCGGGGACGGTCACCGGGCCGAACCACAGCCCGTCGATCCGGCTCAGGTCGACCTGCGGCTCGCGGACCAGGGTGCCGTCGACGTAGAGCTCCGCGTCGCGGATGGCCACCTGCTGACCGCCCACCGCCACGACGCGCTTGACGGAGTCGCTGCCGTCCTGTGGGCTCGCGAACACGACGACGTCCTGCCGGTGCACTCCGCGCAGTCGCGGCCCGATCTTGTCGACGAGCACGACGGACCCGGTGTGCAGGGTCGGCTCCATGCTCTCGCTCGCGACCTCTCGAGGCTCGACGACCTCGGCTCGCACGAGGACGACGGCGCCGACCACGGCCACGAGTGCGGCGGTGAGGCGCACCCGTGACCGCGCGCCTGCGCGCCCCCGACCGGCCATCAGGCGCCGTCGGGAGACGTCTCGTCGGGCGACCCGTCGTCGTACTCGCCCGTGTCGGGCTTGCAGGGCGCCGAGGCGATGGGGTCGTTGACGTTGACCGCGCCCACGGCGAACTGCTGCATCATGTCGTGGTCCTCGTGCGGGAGGTTGTGGCAGTGGATCATGTAGCGGCCGCCGGCGTTCCCGGAGCTGCCCCCGCCCTTGTTCAGCGTGAACTTCATGGCGACCTGGACCTTCTCGCCCTCGCCGATGTACACGACGTCCTTGGGGCCCTTCTCCCAGGCGAAGGGAGGCTGTCCGTTGCGGCTGAGGATGCGGAAGTCGACGAGGTGGATGTGCAGCGGGTGGAACCACCCACCGCTCTTGTTCTCGATCTCCCAGACCTGCACCTCGTCGGGCCGGACGACCGTGATGACGTCCTGGTAGCCGCTGTCGACCACGTCATGCCAGGACTTGCCGTTGATCTCGTACTGGTTCGTCACGTCGCTGCGCTCCAGCCGCAGGCGCAGGCCACCGGTGGACATCTTCTCGGTCAGGCCCATGGCCTCGCTGGCCACCAGCGTGGAGGGCATCGTGCTGACGGTGCGGCTGCCCGGGCCGTCAGGCGGCAGGGTCGAGTCGTCGACGACCTGGAACCTCATCACCTTGTTGGTGTGGTCGTAGTCGATGTTGTTCTTGTTGCTCAGGTTCGTCAGGTCGACGGTGCGGCCCGGCGCGTACTTGGAGAAGTCGATGAGCACCTCGTAGCGCTCCGCACCCCCCTGCCGGTACTCGGCCACCGGCTGCGCGACCGGCATCAGCCCGCCGTCGGTGGCGACCACCACGAGCGGCGATCCGTCGCTCAGGCGCAGGCGCAGCGACCGGGCGATCGAGGCGTTCAGGATGCGGAACCGGTAGATCTTGCGCTTGACCTGCATCACGGGCCACGGCCGGCCGTTGACCAGGATGACGTCGCCCCACAGGCCCGAGTGGCTGTTGTCGTCGTAGGCGAGCGAGCCGTCCGCGGCGAACATGGCGTCCGAGATCGTGAGCGGCACGTCGTAGGTGCCCTGCGGGAGGAGGTCGCGCTCGGCCTCGTCGCTGAGGTGGTACTGCGCGGCCAGGCCCGAGTAGGCGTTCTGGGCGGTGGTGTGCACGTTGTGGTCGTGGTACCAGAGCGTGCGGGCCGGCTGCCAGTTCGGGTACCAGTAGTCCTTGAAGTCGCCCGGGTGGGTCACGTCGTCGGCGTACCCGTCGTACTGCGGCAGCGAGGCCGAGCCGTGCAGGTGGGTCGAGGTGTTGAACGGGTGCCCGAACGCGGGGTGCAGCGCGGGCAGCTGGTTGCGCACCCGCAG
Organism: uncultured Actinomycetota bacterium; assembly: GCA_963695175.1. Lineage (GTDB taxonomy): Bacteria > Actinomycetota > Actinomycetes > Actinomycetales > Dermatophilaceae > Fodinibacter. Next base: position 405,339 of record CAVOGG010000003.1, on the reverse strand, counting down.
CTTGACCCGGGTGCCCTGCGGCACCTTTATGGTCGGGCCGGGGACGCTGCCGTTGTAGGCGTACACGGGCGTGTCCAGCCCGTTGACGATGCGTGCCATCGCCCGCTGCTCGGTCACGGTGTAGAGGCGGTAGGGGCCCTCGGCGTCGTGCAACGCGGTGTACGGAAGGACCGGCGGGCGGATGAATGCGGCCGCGTAGGGCACCGGCATGTTGCGCGTCGCCAGCCTGCTGGCGGCCTTCGCCTGCAGCCCGGCGCCCAGGGGGACCGCGAGGCCGCCCACCCCCAGGATCCCCAGACCCCCGGCCATCAGGGCCTCGCGTCGACTCATCTGCATGACATTGCTCCTCTCGTGATTTCCGGATCCTGCATCCGGAAAGCCAGTTCCACTGTCCCGGACCGGAGTTAACACAACGTGAAACGCAGCGACCGGGTCGCACCGCGCGAGCGGTGCGACCCGGTCGATGGGTCCTGACCCGAGGAGTCGGGCCCTGGTGTGGTCAGCCGGTGACCGAGATGGGGGCGATGACCTGGCCGCCCTGGGCCGAGACGACGGTCACCGTCGTGGTGGCCGGTGCGGTGGTCGGGTTGGGCCCGGTGCCCACGTAGGACCACGCACCCAGGGAGTCGACTGTGGCGAAGCCGATGACGCGGCCTTGGGCCGAGGTGAGCGTCGGCGCGCCCGTCGCGTTGACCTTGCTGCCCAGGACGATCGCGACCCTCTGGCCGGCCTTGAGGTCACTGGTGCCGTTGACGCGCCACTCACCGCGAGTGCGGTACCGGGCACTGGCGACGGTGAGCGTCTCCACCGCCGGCCGCACGACGGTCTCGTCGACGCTCGTGGTGGCGCCGTCGACCCCGGTGACGGTGAGCCTGAACCTCAGCGGCGTCGCGGCCACGGCCGTGTACGTCCCGTTGGGGCCCGGCGACGCCGGGAGCGCCATGAGCGGGAAGGTGAAGGTGGGCTTCACCGCGGTCGCGCTGCTCAGCTTGACGACGTGGTCGGCCGGGATGACCTGGCCCTCGGCGTTCGGGATCTGCTCCCACAGGTACGAGGCAGCACCGATGCTCAGCGAACCGTCGAGCGTGACGGCTTTGCCACGCTGCACGGTCTGGGCCGCACCGCCGCGCGCCGTGACGCCGGCCACCGGGTTGACCACCTTGACGCTGACGGTCTGCGCGGGGCTCCGTCCGGAGTCCCCGATAGCGACGAGCGAGAACTCGTAGACGCCTTGCGTCGAGGGCGTGAACGTCGGCGTGGCACCGGTCAGCTCGGGGATGGCGTCAGCCAGTGCCGGCTTGCTCACCAGGGTCCACTCGAACGACGTGGCGTCGAGCGAACCAGTGGCGTCCAAGGTCACCGGCTGGCCGGCGATCGGGCGCGTCGGGCTCGCCACGACGGCGGCGACCGGGAGGTCCGGGGCGGTGAACGGGCCCGAGGTGGCCAGCGGCACGGTGGCCGATCCACCCTCGTTCGAGGTCACGGTGATGACGTGAGGAGGGGCGTCGACCCCGGTGAAGCTGGCTGCCCCTGCTGTCAGGTCGCCGTACCCCTTGACGGTGAGCGTCGCAGCGGGGTCGCTGGAGTTCGCCGCGATGGTGAGGGTCGCGCCGTCGTAGGACGCGTCCGTGACGGTGACGACGTCCGAGAGCGAGACGGTCTTGCTGCTGACCGGCACGTCACCGGCGTTCTGGATGACGATCTTCGTCGCGTCCGCGCCACCGGTCACGGCGACGCCGGGCTTGACGGCGAAGCGCCCGTAGTAGTGGCCCTCCTGGTGGCTGCTGGCGCCCACCTGCACGGTGAAGTCGTCCTCCTCCAGGGTGATGCCCTTGTAGCCGAGCTCCGGTGCGATCATCCTGATCGCCTGACCGTCCTCGGAGGACGCGAAGACCTCGACCACCGTGGTCCCGTCGTCCATCGTGCGGTAGGTGGCCTGCTGCACGTCGACGCCGCCGTTGCGCGCGAGCCGGCCCTGCACGAGGAACCCGGTGGTGGTGCCGATGGTCTGGTAGGTGCCGGCGGCGTCCTTGCGCTCGACCCGCACGAGGTTGGTTCCGTAGGGGCTGCCCTTGATCGCGTGCTCGACCCCGGGGTCGCCGATGTAGCCGGCCGGCGGCGCGTCGGGACCTGTCGACCCGAAGGTGTCCCAGGTCAGGAAGGGGCCGACGCGGCTGCGCATGGCGTCGCCGAACGCGCCCGGAACGGTGCCGATGTCCTCGGTGGAGTTGATGCCTGCCCCGTCGGTGACGACGAACTCGTCGATCCCGTACGGGTGGGTGATCCGGTACGTCCCGTTCGCGGCGCCCTTGGCCCGGATGCGGATGCGGCCGAAGACCATCTGGTCGCCGTCGATGACCTCGTCCGTGGTGAAGGCGCCCTCGAGGTTCATGACGACGTCGACGGTCCCGGCGGTGCCGGCCACGAGGCTGGCATCGGCCATCTGGAAGAACGACTCGTTGGGGTAGTTGCCGGGGAAGGAGGTCGGGGCGTCCGGATTCGGGATCGTGTCGGGCAGGGGCTCGCACAGCGGGTCCCCGGTCTGCCAGCACGGCTCGAGACGGAGGTTGTTGCTGTCGCGGTACCAGCTCGGGAAGCCGTTGGCGGCGATCGGCCCGACCTGGACCAGGCTGCCCCCGCGTGCCGCCGAGGGTTGGACGACTGCGGCGTGCGCGACGAGTGCGAGCGGCGCTGCCAGCGCCACCACACCCGCGAGCGCCACGCTGGCGCGCTTTGTCGTGGTTCTCATGATGCTCCTGCCATCTTCTACGGACCGGCTTCCTGTGGGCCGGCGTTGCTTTCGACTGTCCCTGCCTGGCGTGACGCAAGGGTGAAATCGCCCTTGTCACACCGGGATCAAGCGGTGATCGAGTCGACCGGGCTGCCGCCTCGGACGAGTGCCGTCGTCGACGCGACGGCTGCGGCGTGGTCGCCCCCGTCGGGTGGTGCCGTGCGGGACAGCCCGACGGCCAACCCCGCGGTGGCCACCATGACGACCAGCTCGATGGCCGCGAGGCGCCGGAAGGCACGCGGTCGCCACGCCGCGACCGCCGGGAGCGTCCGCTGCCGGTGCCAGTGACCCAGGACACCGAGCGTCCCGAGCGCGGCCGTCTTGGCGAGCAGCAGCTGGCCGTAGGGCGTCGTCAACAGCTCCTGCGGCTCGGTCAGGGCCACCCAGCCCATGACGACGCCTGACACGGCGACCAGCGCGAAGCAGGCCAGGGCGACGCGGCTGTAGCGGGGGAGTGCCTCGGCGAGGAGCTCAGCCGAGCGCACGTGGACGCCCAGTGCGAGCAGGCCTCCGAGCCAGACCGAGGCGGCGATGACGTGCGTCGCGAGTCCCACCAGGGCGGCTGCCTGCTGGTCGCCGTGGCCGGTGTGGCCGGTCAGGAGGAGCGGCAGCAGGGCACCGACACCGGTGACGAGCAGCAGCCAGCCCACGGCACCGGAGCGGCACCGGCGCGAACCGACCGCGACCAGGGTGGCGAGCCACGCGGAGGACATCAGCGCCCGGGTCTGGGGGAGGTCCGCGGCCAGGGGCAGAACGTCCGGCGCCAGGACCTGCCAGACCGGTATCCCCGCGACGTCAGAGAGGACGAGGGGCACGCTGAGCGCCCCGGCCGCCGCCCACACCGCGGACCAACGGCCCGCGATGCGAACCAGTCGTTGGCTCTGGGTGGAGAGCTCACCGGAGGCCGCCGGCAGCAGGAGCACCGCGACGACCAGGACACCGATCGTCGCCATGCCCGCGAGGTCGAAGACGGCGCGAAACACGAGCAGTCCCCACCGGCTGACCATCCCCGGGTCGGCGAAGACCGGGGCCTCGGCGGCCTTCCCGACCACGGCGGCGACCACGAGGGCGGTCGTGCCCGTGGTGGCCGCAGCGAGGACGAGGCCGGTGCGACCCGGCGGGGGAGCCGGCCTCGCCGCCGTCGCGGGCCGACGCGCGCGCCCGTGCCGCGTCCGGTCGCGATGGTCGAGATCAACCGAGGTCGCCATGGGTGCTGCTCCTGTCCCTGTGCTGTGTCCACCCAAGGCTGGACGCCGCACGTGATCGGTCCGTGAAAAGTGCGCGCAGACGGGGTCATCCCCACGTCGTCAAGGGGGGCGTGGCCCGTGGGGTGGCTCGGGTCAGGGTCCCCGCCGGAGTCGGAGGGTCACCTCCACCGACACCCGACGCTCGCCCTCGGCGACGGGGTCGTCGTCGGACCCCATCCCCGGCATCGCGTGCTGCGGACGCGCGGCTGACAGCACCCGGCGCGTGCGTCAGCCCTGCGTGAAATCGGGGCCGTCGAGCGCCGGCCGCCCATTTCACGGGTCGACGCCCGGCCGCGGCGGCCAACCGCGTCGCTGTAGCGTTCACGCAGGTTGGGCGGCTGCTCGCGGTGGGTCACGCCACCGCGGCAGCCCTTCGCAGGAGGCGAGAGGGCGGCGGTGGATGACCACAGGCTGGAGGTGATCCTGCGTCGTGCCTTCGAGGCCTCCGGCGAGGCGATGGCCCTGGTCGACCTCGAGCCTCCCGGGCGTGGGCGCCTCCTACGGGTCAACAGCGCGATGTCGACGCTCACGGCCCATCCGCCCGAGGCGCTCGTCACCATGTCGGTGGCGGACCTCGCCGAGCCGGGCGACGTCGACGGCTGGTTGGGGCTGCTGGACCGGTCGACCACGGTCGCCGGCGACGCCAACGGCAGTCGACGGCGGTGCCGCCGGGCCGACGGCGCCAGCCTGCCGGTCGAGGTCAGCTGCTCCCCGGTCACCGACGACCTCGGCAACAGCACCCACGCCGTGATCCGGCTGCACGAGTCCAGCCGTCGCGACACGGCCGTCGACGCACCTCCGGAGGCGGCCCGCCACGACGCGCTCACCGGGGTGCTCAACCGCGAGGGTCTGGAGCGGCGCCTTCAGGTCCGGGGTGAGCAACGATCCGCGGAGGACGGCGCCGGGGCGCTGTTGTTCTGTGACGTCGACGACCTCAAGGACGTCAACGACCGGTACGGCCACCTCGCGGGTGACGCGGTGATCCGAGCCACCGCCGCCCGGCTCGTCGCCTGCGTGCGGGCCGGGGACCTGGTCGCGCGGTTCGGGGGCGACGAGTTCGTCGTCGTGGCCTGGGGGCTGGCCGGGCCGGCGGTCGACTCCTTGGTCCGCAGGATCGGCGCGCGGGTGGCGGAGGAGGTCCACCACAGTGGCCGCGTGCTGCGCGTGACGGTGAGCATCGGTGTGGCGAGGCTCGATTCGGCCACGATGAGCGTCGAGGAAACCATCCGGCGCGCGGACGCCGCGATGTACGCGACCAAGAGGTACCGGCGCGACTCCTCCACCAACGACGCCTGAGAGCCGACGAGACGACGGATGCCGCCACCCTCCGGGGAGGGGGACGGCATCCGTCACGCTGACATCGCTGATGCTCTCGGGTCAGCGCACGGCGTAGGCCGCCTTGACGACCTGCGTCACCGTTGCTCCCTTGCTGTCGGTCACCTCCACGCGGGTGTCGACGGTCTTGCCGGTCGCGCCGGTGTGGTCCACCGTCGCGGCCCACGCGCCGCCGGTGCCGGACACCGCAGCGTCCGTCCACGTCGTGCCGCCGTCGTACGAGTAGGCGAACTTCACCGAGACGAGCTCACCGGGGGTGTACCCGCCGTGGCCGGTGACCCGGATCGGGAGCACCTGCCCGGCCGAGGCCGCGAGGGTCTTGCTGCCTTGCTCCGGCAGGCCGACGCGCGGGAAGAGCAGCGGGAGGCCGACCGAGAACGTGTCGGGGTCGAGCGCCGAGCGGAAGCCCCACGTGGTGTTGATCTCCGTGGATCGGGCCCACTGCCTCGCCGGGCCACCGTACTTGCCGGTGTTCATCTCCAGCTCGTAGGCCGAGTCCTCGGCAGGGACCTCGAAGACGCCGCCGGGGTAGTAGCTGTACCCGATCTCCTCACCGTTGCGCCGCAGCGTCATGTTGCCCTCGTCGCCGAAGCTGCCCGGGTTGGCCACGTGACCGAAGTCGTCGCCCCACATCTGCGGGGCGAAGCCCATGAGCCCACCCTGCCGTTCCGCGGTCAGCTGCTCGACGCCCTGGTCGTTCTTGATCGCGGCCGGTGCGACGATGCCGCCGTACCAGCTGTCGGAGCGGACACTGCCGGCCGGGTACGTGCGCCACGCCTCGGTCATCGCCTCTCCGAAGGGGAAGCTCGAGGTCAGGGAGTGGAGCCACTTGGTGCCGCCGTCGGTGTAGAACTCGGTGCGCTTGGTCGCGACCGGGACCGCCTCGAAGGCGGAGACACCGAGGGTGACACCGTCAGCGCGACCCGCGAGGACGTAGTCCAGGAACGGCGTGTCGACGCCCATGCCCTTGTAGTCCGCCTCGGTCCGCCCCAGCTTCTTGTCCTGCACGACGAACGTCTTGTCGTCGGTCAGCGGGGTCGACTGGGTGAAGCCGAGGTTGTAGACGTACGGGCTGCTGGCCGTCGCCTTCCACGACAGCGTCAGCTCACCACCGGGGGCGGCTGCGAGGAGCGCGTGGAGCTGATCGCCCTCGGCCATCGGAAGGGAGTAGGTGGCCACGGCGAGTGGCCCGGAGCCTGCGACGGGGGTCCACTTGCCGGGAGCCGGAGCGTACGCGAGCAGCGCCTTGGCGCCGGCCGCGCGGGCCCGGTTGACCATCGAGGGGGAGATCCCGGCGGTGCTCACCGTGACGAGCACGACCTTGCCCCGCACCCGTGAGGGGTCGAAGACCGAGCCGCTGCCGCCGTCGACGAGGCCCGCGGTGCCGACACCGTCGAGGCCCGGGGCCGAGTTCGGGGAAGCGATGGGGTGCAGCACGGGGCCGCCGGTCACCGCCATGGACTCCACGGTGGGCGCGTAACGACGCGACCAGTCACCGAACTCCCAGGTGCCCTGGTGGGGGTTTCCCTGCACGTCGGCATACACGGCGGTCACCGTCTGGCCGGCGGTGAAGGTGCCGGAATGGATCCACGTGTCGTCCCAGGTGCGGGAGAACGAGAGGACGGTCACCCTGGCCTCACTGGGCCGGTCCGTCTTGACCGAGAGCAGGTGCGCCTTGGTCGCGTCGAAGTCGACGGTGGTGTTGCCGGTGATCTTCAGCTCCGGACGACCGAAGTAGGCGATCGAGCCGGGGGTGTTCGGGGTGAGGTAGCTCGGGTCCGGCGTCCTGACGAAGCTCGACAGGAAGTAGGTGCCGGGACGCACCTGGAAGGTCTGCTCCGTGGCACCGTTGTTGAAGGCGCGCTGCGCCTCGATCGAGTCGATGTTGACCACGTCGACGCTGGAGCCGCTGTTCGCCGGGTTGCCGAGGCGATCCTTCATCCGGACCGTCAGTGTCACCGTCTCGGGTGTCACGTACAGCGAGAAGGGCGTCGACACCTTGGCGTCACCGGTGGCCACGATGCGACCCGTGACGTCGCCGTACTGGGCGGCCTCGAGCTTCGCGGTCGGGTCGACCTTCAGCGGGACCTTGACGGTCTCCCCGGCGGGGACGGTGACCGTGGAGGCCCCCAGCCGTGCAGGTGCGGACCTGATGGCGGAGCCGTCGTCGCCGGTGACCCCGACGATCGACAGCTGGAGCGTCACGGCCTTGTCCGACACGTTCGTGTACGGCACGTCGACCGTCGTGACCTGGGCGCTCGTGTGCGGCCAGGCGAAGGTGCCGCCCTGCACGGGCCTGGTCGTCACCGCCTCGTTGACGGCGGCGATGACGTCGAGCCGGCCGGCCCCCTGGGCCCGGACGTCGCCGGGGACGCCGGCATTGGCGGACGACACGAGGGCCGCCTTCAGCTGCTGGCCGGTCCAGGTCGGGTGCGCCTGCTTGACCACGGCGCCGGCGCCGGCGACGTGCGGTGTCGCCATCGAGGTGCCCGACATGGACAGGTAGGCGTCGTCGCCGCGTCCCCCGGAGCGGGCCGCGGAGATGCCGACGCCCGGCGCCGAGATCTCCGGCTTGAGGGTGTGGGTGAAGGCGGCGGGCCCCCGGCTGGAGAACCACGCCGGAGCGTCCTGGCGGTCCACCGCACCGACCGTCAGAACGGCTGGGGCGCACGAGGGTGCCGTCACCGTGTTGTTGGCCGAACCGGTGTTGCCGGCGGCGATCACGAACAGGGTCGTGCTCGTCGTGGCGAGGTCCTGGGCTGCGGACGACAGCGGGTCGTCACAGTGTCCGGGAGCGGCGTTGCTGCCCAGGCTCATCGAGACGACATCGGCGTGCTGCGCGACCGCCCACTCCATGCCCGCGATGATCCCGGAGTCGTAGCCGCCGCCGTTGTCACTGAGCACCTTGCCGATCAGCAGGCTGGTCCCGGGGGCGACGCCGCGCTTGAGGCCGCCGCTGGCCGCGCCGGAGCCGCCGACGGTCGATGCGGTGTGCGTGCCGTGGCCCTGAACGTCGGTCAGCGCACCGCCGGGTGAGTCGGTGAAGTCCTGGGAAGCCACGATGCGGCCCTTCAGGTCCGGGTGCTCGGCATCGGCGCCGGTGTCGAGCACGGCCACCTTGGTGCCGGTGCCGGTGAGGCCGGCGGCCCACGCCTTGTCGGCGTTCACCTGCTTGGTCGACTGGTCCAACAGGGCGTGCGCCTTGCCGTCGAGCCAGATCTTCTCGACCTTGGCCCCGGCAGCGGTGGAGGGGTCGGTCACGTCGGCGAAGAAGTCGCTCGCCTGGTCCTTGTCGGCCTTCATCGCGATGCCGTCGATCGAGTGCAGCGTCTGGCCCTTGGCCGCGCCCTTGGGCGTGGTGGGTGCCGACCGCGCCCGGCTGAGGTCCGTGGTGTAGCGCGCAATGACCGGGACGGTGTCGGTGCTCGCGTCGTCGTAGCCCATGGCGACCAGGCCGGTGACGTTGAAGAGCTCCTCGTCCACCGTGCCGGACGACAGCGCGTCCGCGGCGTCGGCGGGGTAGACGTAGACGTCCTTGCCGACCCGTCGGGTCTCGACGGTCGGCACCGAGCCGTCCTCGCGTGGGAGGACCGTGACGACCGGCGCGCTGGTCCCCGCCCCGCTGACGAGGACCTTGTCGCCCGTGATCAGGGTGACGGTCTTGGGGGAGCCCGTCGCCGCGTGCGCGGCCGACGATCCGACGATGGGGCGGGGTTTGGCACCTGAGTCCAGGCCGAAGGCCGAGGTCGGGGCGGCCGCTGAGGCGGTGGCGGCAACGATGGCAACCGTTGCCACCCCTAGGGTGTTACGCCAGATGGGGCGCATGCTGGTCCTCCGAGAGGTGGTGCGTGAGCCCGCTGTTCGGGTCACGCTGCAGGGGGAGACGCCGGGGTGGAAGCCGGCGTCGGGAGCCAGAGTGCCGGGGGTACTGGTCGTCGGGAAGAATACGACGCGGCGGAAACGTGCCATGGCGTGGGTTCGCCACCCGCCAGGTGTTTCAAACGGCGCAGACGAGAGGAACGGGTGTGGAAGCGCTCGCAGCGTTGGGGCTGAGCCCCGAGGAGGCGAAGCTCTACCGCGCCCTCGTCGGTCTGGGCGGGACGGGCGTCGATGACCTGGCCCGCCGGTGCCAGCTCTCGAGCCCGGAGGTCGGGGACGGCCTCGTGGGACTGGAGCGGCAGGGGCTGGTGGCGCAGTCAGCCGCCGTGCCGGGCCGATGGGTGGCGGAGCCACCGGGTATCGCGCTGCGAGCGCTGGTCAACGACCGACGCCACGAGCTGGAGCAGGCCGAGCTCGTGGCCGCACGGCTGGCCGAGGCGCACCACGCCGATGCTGCGGGGAACGTCCACGACCTCGTCGAGCTCGTCGTCGGGGCCAGCGCGGTGGGCCAGCGGTTCCATCAGCTGCAGCTCGGGGCCCGCGAGGAGGTGTGCGTGCTCGTCACCGACAACCCCACGGCCGTGCCCGCGACGGAGAACCAGGCCGAGGACATTGCCGCCGCCCGCGGCGTTCGCTACCGGATCGTGCTCGAGCGCGACGTGCTGGAGCAGACGTCACAGGCCGAGCTCGTGGCGGTCATGCGCGCCAAGGAGGAGGTGCGGGTCAGCGACCGCGTCCCCACCAAGCTGGTCATCGCCGACCGTCGCACCGCGATGGTCCCACTCGATGGGGACTCCCCGGACCCGGCCGCCCTGGTCATCCACTCGGCCGGCCTCGTGCGGTCCCTCCTGTCGCTGTTCGACGCCGTCTGGCGTGACGCGTGGCCCCTGAAGTTCGCCTCACTCGACGCCGACGAGGTGGTGCAGGCGCCGCCCGGGCCGGACGAGATCGACCTCCAGGTGCTCTCGCTGCTCATCGCCGGCGCCTCCGATGCCCTGGTCGCGCGCCAGCTCGACGTCGGCCTGCGCACCATCCAGCGCCGGGTTCGTTCGCTCATGGACGCCACCGGGGCCAGCAGCCGCATCCAGCTGGGCTGGGCGGCCTACGAGAACGGCTGGCTGCGCCGGCCGTAGCGCCCTCGCGCTTGGGGCACCCGGTGGCTGCCGGATGTGGCGGGTGTACGACATGGCGCAGCCGTGCCACCACCGTGCCCACCCGCGTCGGTCCGACCGGCCCTAGGTTCTCGCGACACAGCGCCACCCAGCGAGTGTTTGCCCGAGAGGACCTTTGAATGTCGTTGTCACGTCACAGAGCCGTACGCACCACGGCACTCGTCGCAGCCGCCGTCACCGCCGGCGTGATGCTCGTACCCCCGGTGGCTTCGGTGGCGGAGGCCGCCGCCGAGGCACCGCACACCACTGGGCCCCCGAGCGTCACCAGGGTGACGTTGGTGACGGGCGATGTCGTCGAGGTCTCCAGCGGTGCTGACGGGAAGCAGTCGGTCGTCATCCTGCCGCGGCCGGACGGCACCGTCCCGCAGGCGGCGATCACCCGGGCGCGCGGGCACCTGTACGTCGTGCCGACTGAGGCGTTCGGCCTGCTCGAGGCGAACCGGCTCGACCGTGACCTGTTCGACGTCACCACCCTGATCGAGTCCAAGTACGACGACGCGTCGCGCGCCACGCTCCCGGTCATCGTCGACTACGGCACGGGCCGCCCTGCGGCGGCGGAGTCGCGGCAGGCATCCCTGACGGGTGCGACGCGCACCGTCTCCGTGCCCGAGCTCGGCATGACCGGCTTCCACGCCAAGAAGAAGGACGCCCGCGCGTTCTGGGCCGACCTCACCACGGGCGCCGACGCGGCCGGCAACCCGACCGCACTGTCGGACGGCGCGGCCCGGGTCGACCTGGACGGCCGCGTCGAGACGGCGCTGGAGCACTCGGTGCCGCAGATCCACGCCCCGCAGGCCTGGGCGGCCGGCTTCGACGGCGCGGGCACCACGGTCGCGGTCCTGGACACCGGATATGACCAGACCCACCCCGACCTGGCCGGTCGGGTCGGTACGTCGGCCAACTTCACCACGGACGCGACCGTCAAGGACGGCAACGGTCACGGCACGCACGTCGCCTCCACCGTGGGGGGAACGGGTGCGGCCTCGGACGGGCTGCGCAAGGGTGTCGCACCGAAGACCAGCCTGATGGTCGGCAAGGTCCTCGCCGACGGCGGGTGGGGTGAGGACTCCTGGGTCCTGGCCGGCATGGTCTGGGCCGTCGACCAGGGAGCAGACGTCGTCAGCATGAGCCTGGGAGGCGATGCCGACGACGGCACCAGCCCGCTCGCCCAGGCGATCAACGAGCTGTCGGCCACCTCCGACACCCTGTTCGTCGTGGCCGCCGGGAACAACGGCTCCGGCCCCTCCACGGTCACGACCCCGGGCTCGGCCGACGCGGCGCTGACCGTCGGCGCGGTGGACGTGAACGACACCATGGCACCGTTCTCCAGCCGCGGCCCGCGCCTGAGGAACGGTGCGCTCAAGCCCGAGGTGGTCGCTCCCGGCGTCAACATCACCGCCGCCCGGGCCGCCGGGACACAGCTCGGCCCGATCGTGGACGAGTCGTACACCACGATCAGCGGCACCTCGATGGCCACTCCCCACGTGGCCGGGCTCGCCGCGCTGGTCAAGCAGGAGCACCCCGACTGGGACGGTGACCAGATCAAGTCGGTCATCGCCAACAGCGCGGTGCCCGTCGCCCATGCCTCCGGGTTCGACGCAGGCACCGGGCGCGTTGACGCGTTGGCCGCGATCCACCAGACGGTGCTCGCCCCGGCGACGCTGACCCTCGGGTCCTACGCGTGGCCGTACTCCGACCTCTCGTCGACCCGCACGGCCCTGACCTACACCAACACCGCGGACACCGCGGTCACCCTGTCGCTGGCCCTGGCCGGTGAGGACGGCTCGCCCGAGACGACCGGTTCCATGTCGCTGGCCGATGACCACGTCACCGTCCCGGCCGGTGGCACGGCGTCGGTCGACGTCGTCCTCGACCCGACGATCGCCTCACCGGGCGCCTACTCCGCGATCGTCACCGCCACGCCCGACAACGGCGGCGGAACCGTTCGCACCGGCGTCGCCTACCAGCTCGAGAACGAGGCGTACGACGTCAAGGTCACGGTCAAGCCGCGGACCGGGTCGCTCAGTGCCTCGCACGCGATCAGCCTGAACAGCTACGGCGCACCGTGGGTCTTCGAGCAGCGCCACCTCGACGCCTCATCCGGCGCCCAGTCGGCAACCTTCCGGGTACCGCCGGGCACCTACTCCACGTCCGCGGTCTCGGCCGGTCTCGCGGCCGACGGCGCCACGGAGGGCGTCGTCAGCTACGAGCCGTCGTTCACGGTCTCGAAGAACACCGAGATCGTCCTCGACGAGAACGAGACCGGGCTCTTCGGCTACGACGTTGCGCGGCCGGTCGTCACCGACGCGGCCGCCCTGAGCGTCGCCTGGCAGGGCGCCGCGGGCTACACCGAGTTCACCTACTACGGCGCTGCGGACCGCATCTACGCCCGGCCCTCGGCCGGGCTGGGTGGAGCCGCCACCGTGGCGTCGAACTGGTGGCTCAGCCAGCCCCAGGGTGTCCTCAGCCCAGCAGAGGGCCAGCCGCTGGCCCTGCGTTCCCTGCCCTCGGCTGACGGCACCACTGCACCGACCGCCCCTGCCGAGATCGACGGGAGTTTCAAGATCGTGAACGCCGGCCGAGCGGCCGCGCCCAACACCTCCGCTGTCAAGGGTGCCGTCGCGGTCGTGTCGGGCACGTGTGACGACCTGACTGCGGTGGCCACCGCCCTGAAGAAGGCGGGTGCGGCGGCGATGGTCGCCTATCCAGGCCCCGGCCAGGAATGCGCGGGGACCATCGACGGCACCGTCGGCCTGCCCAGCCTGCAGGCGCGTGCGATCGACGCAGCCGACCTGCTGCCCACCGTGCGGAACGCCCGCGCCGGCCTGGTCACCCACGAGGTACCGGAGTACATGTACGACCTGGTGCGGTACTGGAAGGACGAGGTCCCGAAGGGCGGCACGGTCGACGGCACCGCAGCCGCCACCGCGGCCCTCGTCGAGCACTACAACGGCCTGGGAAGCACCAGCGCCGACGGCCTGCTCGCCGGTGAGCGGCTCATCGGCTGGATACCGGGCCGCGGATCCGCGATCTACGGGATGGTGCACCCGGTTCCCTTCCCGGCGACCGTGACCCACTACGCGTCCACCGCGGCGGCATGGGAACGATCCGTGAGCGGCCTGGACGCCAAGTACGGCGGCGAGTACGCCTACCTGTGGGCTCCGCGCACGGCATACAAGGCCGGGACGACCAACCGCGACACCTGGTTCGGCGGACCGATCAGCACGCGTGTCTCGCCGCTCAACACGGTCGACAGCGGCAACCCGCCGCCGACCCGCGAGGGCAACTGGGTCTACCTCTACGCGATGGGAGCGTACGTCGACGCAGCAGGACACATCGGACAGTCCGACTCGGGCTACACCGGCAGGGTCTACGCCGACGACAAGCTGGTCCTCACTGCGCCGATCTCGTCGTGGATGGCCCAGAGCCTGTCTCCGGGGACTCACCGGTTGCGTGTCGTCACCGAGGCCCAACGGGAGAACCTCTTCTGGCGCCAGGCGACTGAGGTCAAGACGACGTGGGAGTTCGACTCCGAGCCGGCGACGGGTCCCTACGTCGTGCTGCCGATGCTGAACATCAGCTATCAGCTTCCCGAGCTGTCGTCGACCAACGCGGTTCCTGCTGGCGAGTACGCCTTCGGTGTGGCGTTCTCCATGCCTGACACCGTGGAGATGTCGCCGGTCGTGAAGCGCAGCGTCGAGATCTCGTGGGACGGTGGCCAGACCTGGGGTGCGGCCAAGCTGACCAAGTGCGGCGACACGTCCTGCAAGGCGCACGTCACCAACCAGCCGGGTGGGCAGGCGAGCCTGCGCGTCTCGGCCACCGACGCCGCGGGGCGCACGGTGAGCCAGGAGATCGTCAAGGCGTACGCGGTCCAGTAGGAGACGACAGGCGTCCCACCACAACACCCATGGGGCCCGCCGGGGTCTGGCACGACCTCGGCGGGCCTCGTGGGAGACACCGCGCCCGGACGCCAGCCACCCGTCAGCCGCCTGGGGGGCCGCCCGATCCGGTCAGGCTGCTGACGCCGCTCGTCGCCGACCGACGGGTGCTGTTGCCCGTGCTGCTCGGCAGCGCCGTCGACGGGTCCGCCAGCACGACGACCTGCCCGGCGGTCAGGCCCTTCTCGACCTGCACCCGGCCCTGGCCGACCGCACCGACGGTGACCCTCGCCGCCTGCACGGTGCCGTTCGAGAGCACCTGCACCGAGCCCGTTCCCGAGCGCACCCCGGTGACCGCCGAGACCGGCACGGTCAGCACGTCGCTCGCCGTGGCCAGCGTGATGGAGACCGTCGCGGTCGAGCCGGAGGCCAGGGACACCGGCGCATCGGAGACGGTGACCCGCACGGGGTAGGTCGGGGTGGAGGTCGTCGTCGACGACGGCAGCACCCCGATGCTCTGGACGAGGCCCGGCACCGCATCAGTGGTGCCGGCCGGGGTCACGGTCACGTCCTGGGCCACCCGGACCGTGCCGAGCTGGGCCAGCGGCAGGTCGACGGTGACGACCGCGCCCCCGGGCCCGACGATGACCACGCCGGCCGACGTGCTCGCCTGCTCGCCCGCGACGAGGTCGACCTGGCCGACCCGCCCGCTGACCGGCGCCTTCAGCACGGCACCGTCGAGGTCCTGCTCGGCCCCGGCGAGGTCCTGGGTGGCCTGGAGCACGGCGACCTCGAGACTGGCGGTCGACTGCGTGCCCCCGCCGCCGGATCCGCCGCCGCCCGAGCCGCCGCCGGCCCCGTCGTGCCGGTGCTCCGGTGCTCCCGGGGCTAGCCGCGGTGGCGCCGGTCTGCCCGCTCGTGCCCTGGGTGGTGGCGTTCGACTGCTGCTCGGTCAGCGCCGTGGCAGCGGCGTCGAGGGCCTTGGCCAGCCGGTCCATCCCGGATGCCGTGTGCGTGGCCGAGGTGAGCGCGCTCGTCAGCGCGTGGATGCACGCACCGACCTGCTCGGGGGTCGGCGACGCGGGGGCGGAGGGCTCGTCGGTGGAGGACGGCGTCGGGCTGGGCGAGGACGACGTGGTCTCGCTGGGGGACGGGCGTCGGGGACGTGGTCTCGCTGGGGGAGGGCGTCGGCGTCGGGGTGGGGACGGGGGTCGTGCCGGCGTCGATCAGCGGCTGGCACGTGGTCACCGCGGCTCGCACCAGCGAGTCGTAGTCGTCGACGCCATGGTGGACACCAGAGGTGTCGACCCGCGGCGCCGGCGACGCCGGCGCCTTCGAGGCGGACCGGGCCGGCGTCGAGCTCGAGCCGGACCCGGTCGAGGTGCTGGGCGTCGACGCCGAGGAGGCTGCTGTCGCGGTGGAGGACAAGGTGCTGGTCGAGCCGGCCGCGTCGAGGGCGGCCTGCGCTGCGACCAGGTTCGCCTGCGCCACGGTGACCGCGCGCTTCAGGTCGGCAGTCTCCAACGTCGCCAGCACGTCGCCGGCCTCGACCTCGTCGCCCACTTCCACCCTGACCGAGCTCACCGTGCCGCCGGTGCGGAAGGCGGCCGTCACCTGGTCGACCCGCTCGACCGACCCGGACAGCGCAATCGACTGGGTCACCGAGCCGGTCGCCACGGTGGCGGTGCGCATCCCGGACGTCGCGGCCTGGCTCGGGAGTGCGTCGACAACCAGGTAGGTGCCGGCACCCAGCACGGCGAGGCTGCACCCCACGGCCGTCCAGCGGGCCCAGCGTGGGCGGGCGCGTCGCTCAGCCACCGCGCACGCCCGAGGTGCACGAGCCGTCGACCGGCTGGCTGAGCACGAGCGCGGTGGCCGTGAGCGCACCGGTGTCGTCGGTCGTGCCGGTGGCCCGCACGCAGGAGCCGACCCTGATGGACGCGGCCCTGGCCGTCGTCGTGGTGAGGAACGTCGTGTCGTCGGCGTAGGTCACGGTGACCGGCGTGGTCGTCGCGGATGCCGCGGTGGTGGGCGTCGCAGTGCCGCGCTGTGGCGCTCGGGCCGCCGGCCGCGCGGTCGGGCCGTCGCGAGGCGACGGTGAACGTGCCGGAGGCCAGCGCCGTCACCTCGCCCGTCGTGCCGAAGCCGCCACCGCCGGGCGGGCCGCCGGACGGCCTGCCGGAGGGGGCGCCGGACGGCATCCCAGACGGGGCGCCGGACGGCATCCCCCCACCGCCACCGGGGAAGCCTCCGCCGCCGCCGGGGACGCCGCCACCGTCACCGCCGGCGGCGGTGTCGCAGCCACCCGTCGTGGACAGGATCGTCACGGTCGAGGCCGCCAACGTGCTCGTGCCGGCGTTCGCGGCCGTCGGACCGGTCGAGGGCGTCGCGCCGGTCGCGGCGGTCCTGACGCTGACGCAGTCACCCACCGCGAGGGCCGATGAGGTCGTGGCGACCCGAGCGGTGACGGTGGTCCTTGTCGTGTAGACGACGGCGGTCTGCTCGGTGCTGCTCTGCACCTGCAGGGTCGTGCCGTCGATCGCCGCGACGGTGCCCGAGACGCCCGGAGCGCGCCCGCCGCCGCCCTGGCCGGTGGAGGCCCCGCCGCCGGCCAGCGCCGACGGGGAGGTGGTCGGGGTTGCGGGCGACCCGCTGGACGAGGCGCAGCCGGTGAGGGCCAGGGCGCCGAGGCACGCGGTGGCGATCAGGAGGGCGGTGCGGGGGAGGGGACGGGTGGTGGTCATGGTCACTCGCTTCGCAGTGCGTCGATGGGGGACAGTCGGGCGGCGCGGCCGGCGGGGTAGACCCCGGCCACCACCCCGATGAGCGAGGGAGATCGCCAGGGCCAGCCCCGCCGCGAGCGGCGAGACGGTCACCGGCTGGTCGATGAAGGAGGGCAGCACGCGGGAGCCCGCGATGCCGAGCGCGAGCCCGAGCAGCCCCCCGATCAGGCCGAGCACACTGGCCTCGGTGAGGAACTGCCGCCGGATGATCCGCGGCGTGGCCCCGAGCGCCTTGCGCAGCCCGATCTCCCGGATCCGCTCGGTCACCGAGACGAGCATGATGTTCATGACGCCGATGCCGCCGACGAGCAGCGAGATGCCGGCGATGCTGCCGAGCAGCACGGTGAGCGTGTGCGCGGTGCTCGTCGCGGTCTCGACGATCGACTCCTGGCTGCTGAGCGAGAAGTCCGCGTCGTCCGCGGTGACGCCGTGGGTCGTCAGGAGCGCGTTGGTCGCCTCCTGGTAGGCGGCCGACAGGGTGTCCGAGCCGGTCGCCTCCAGGTAGATCGTCGAGACGCTCGTGCCGGTGGACGGGGAGACGAGGGTGGCGTAGGTCGTCGCCGGGACGATCGCCTGGTCGTCCTGGTCACCGCCGACGGTCGACCCGACGGTGTCGAGGACGCCGATGACGGTGAACGGCTGTGCGCCGATGGTCACGGTCTGCCCCACCGGGTTCCGCCCGGAGAACAGCTCCTGCGACGTCGTCGCACCGAGCACGACCTCGGGCTGCACCGACGCCAGCTCGGCCTCGGTGAACATCCGGCCGGCCGACACCGTGCGGGCACGCACCCGCAGCCAGTCGGGCGTGGTGCCGACGACGGTGGTCGTCCAGTTGGTGCCGTTCGCGGTGAGCGAGGTCGAGGTGCTGGAGGTCGGCGCCACCGCCCGCACGTCGGGGGCGACGGCGGGGTCGGCGAGCATCGCGGCATCCGCCGTCGTGAGGGTGGTCGCCGAGCCGCGCCCACCGCGCACGCCGGTCAGGCTGGTGCTCGACCCGGGGGACACGATGAGCAGGTTCGAGCCGAGCTTGTCGATCTGGCTGGCCACCTGCTGCTGCGCGCCCTGCCCCAGGCCGACGGTCAGCATCACCGCGGCGATGCCGATCAGGATGCCGAGCACGGTCAGCGCCGATCGCATCCGCCTGGTGCTGATCGCCTCCCACGCCGTGCGCAGGGTCTCGGGCCAGGTCACGGTGCACCCACCCGGTCGGTCTCGAGCAGCCGGCCGTCGCGCATCTGCACCTCGCGCTGGGCGCGGGCCGAGACGTCGTGCTCGTGGGTGATCAGGACGATGGTGCGGCCCTGCGCCTGCAGCTCGTCGAACAGGTCGAGCACGTCGGCGGTCGCGGCCGAGTCGAGGTTCCCGGTCGGCTCGTCGGCGAGGATCAGCTGTGGGTCCGTGACCAGGGCCCGCGCCACCGACACGCGCTGCTGCTGCCCTCCGGAGAGCTCTCCGGGGCGGTGGTCGACCCGGTCGGCGAGGCCCACCCGGGTCAGGGCGTCGATCGCCCGGCGCTTGCGCTCGGCCCGCGGCAGGCCGGCGTAGACCAGCGGCAGCTCGACGTTGCGCCAGGCGGACATCGTCGACAGCAGGTTGAACTGCTGGAAGACGAAGCCGATGCGGCGGTTGCGGACGTCGGCGAGCGCGCTCTCTCGCATCGTGCTGACGTCCTCGCCGGCGAGGTGGTAGGAGCCGGTGGTGGGGGTGTCGAGGCAGCCGATGATGTGCATCAGCGTCGACTTGCCCGAGCCGGACGGGCCCATGACCGAGACGAACTCGCCCTCCTGGACGGTGAGCGTGACGCCGCGCACGGCCGCCACCTCCAGGCTGCCCGAGCGGTAGGTCTTGCCGACGTCCTCGAGCAGGATCGGCCGGATCGGTGGGGTGTCGCCGAGCCGCAGGATCGGGATGCCGCTCACTGGCCGGCCCCTGCCGGAGGGCCGCCGGCCGGGGGAGCGCCCCCGCCGAAGCCGCCACCGAAGCCGCCGCCGGGGAAGCCTCCCTGGCCCTGCCGGGTCGAGCCCGACGAGGTGCCGGTGGAGGTGCGTGGCAGGGTGCGCGTGGTCACGACCACCGTGTCGCCCTCGGCGAGGCCCTTCGTGACGACGGTCGAGGTGCCGTAGACGCCACCCACGGTGACCGGGGTCGTGGTGACCGTGCCGGCCTTGCTCAGCTGCACGGTCGTGGCCCCGTTCGTCGTGCGCACCGCCTGGGTGGGCACGGTCAGCACGTCGGTGAGCTGCTTGACGGTGATCGCGACGGTGGCGGTCGTGCCGGCGTGCAGGCCCTCCGGGGTGCCTGTCACGTCGATGACCACCGGGAAGGCGGCGGTGCCCGACGACGAGGACGACGCCACGACGCCGACGCTCTTCACCGTTCCGAAGACGTTCTGGGGGAACCCGGTCGGGGTGATCGTCGCCTGCAGCCCCTTGGTCAGCCGGCCGAGGTCGCTGCTCGACACGCTCGCCTCGACGACCCAGGTCGACGTGTCGACGACCTCGATGCCGGTGCTCGAGGAGGCCGTCGTCGTGCCGGTGCCGCTGCCCGCGCCGGTGGCCCCTGTGCCGCCGGCGGCGCCGGACGCCCCGGAGCCCCCGGACCCCGAGCCGGTCGAGTCGCCCACGGCCAGGCCGACGCTCGCGACGGTGCCGGACATCGCGGCGCGCAGGGTCGCCCCGTCGAGGGCGGCCCTGGCATCGGCGAGCTGGCTGCGGGCGGTGGCGCGCTGGGCCCTTGCCGCGGCCAGGGACTCGGAGGTGGAGGCGCTGTCGACCTGGTCCTGCGCGGCGGTGACTCCGGCTGCGGCGAGCGTCACGGCATCCTGCAGGTCGTTGTCGTCGATCGTCGCCAGCACCTGGCCCTTGGTCACGGTGTCGCCGACCGCCACGTCCACCGCGGTCACCGTGCCGGACGACGTGAACGACGCCGTCGAGGTGTTCGCGGGCTGCACGGTCCCCGAGGCGGAGACGGTCTGCTTGACCGTGCCGAGCGAGGCCGCGACGAGCTGGGTGCTGGTGGCGCCCGCGGCGGTGGGGCTCGCGGCGGCACGGCTGCTCCACCACCACCCCCCGACGGCGCCGGCGGCCACCAGCACGACGGCAGCGAGGGCACCCAGGGCGCGACGACGCCAGGGTGTGGACGAGAGGTGTGTGGTTGTCACGGGTGGGACGGTAGGGACGCAGCCTTTCGGCGCACCGTCCGGATGCTGTGCCCCACCTGTGCACGCCACGTGTCCGCAGGTCACCCGCCGGTTCACCCGACAACGGCATCCGACGGGGCGACCGGGAATGCCGTCGGCCCCCGGGTGTATTGATATGGCATGGGCGTCATGCGGGTCCTGGCCATCCACACCTTCCCGGTGCACGGGGAGGCGGGGGTCGACCACGCCGTCGTGCAGGTCGACGAGGCCGGCCTGGCCGGCGACCGACCCAAGAAGGCCGCCGTCTCGCTGGTGGGCGCCGATGCGCCCGCGACCCGGGCCAACCTCGTGCTCGACGCCCCGACCGAGCGCGTCGAGGCGCTCGACGGCGTGGTGGTGCGCATCGGTGAGGTGCTCCTGGCGGTGCAGGCCACCGGCACCTCCTGCCCGGGGCTCTACGCCGCGGTCGGGGAGCCGGGCAGCATCCGGGTCGGTGACAGCGTGGAGCCCGCATGACGGCTGTGGTCGGTGCGGCCCACGAGGCCGGGGTCGAGCTGCTGCTCGACAGCTACCGCGCGATCCCCGAGGGGGAGCGGGTGCGGCTCGCCAAGCGCACCTCCAACCTGTTCCGCGCCCGCACGGCGAGCACCGTGCCGGGCCTCGACACCTCGGGCCTCACCGGGGTCGTCGAGGTCGACCCCGACGCCCGTACCGCCGACGTCCAGGGCATGTGCACCTACGAGCACCTCGTCGACGCCACGCTGCCGCACGGGCTGACCCCCCTCGTCGTGCCGCAGCTGCGCACCATCACCCTCGGCGGGGCGGTCACCGGGCTCGGCATCGAGTCGACGTCGTGGCGCAACGGGCTGCCCCACGAGTCGGTGCTCGAGATGGACGTCCTCACCGGGTCGGGCGAGGTGGTCACCACGGATGCCGGGTCGCGCCACCCCGACCTCTTCCGCGGGTTCCCCAACTCCTACGGGACGCTCGGCTACGCCACGCGGCTGCGCATCGAGCTCGAGCCGGTCGCCCGCGCGGTGGCGGTGCGCCACGTGCGCTTCCACGACCTCGACGACCTCGTCGCTGCGCTCGGGGCGGTCGTCGCCGACGCGGAGTTCGACGGTGAGGCGGTCGACTACGTCGACGGTGTGGTGTTCTCGGCCGCCGAGTCCTACCTCGTGCTCGGCCGGCGCACCGACGAACCGGGCCCGACCAGCGACTACACCGGCCGCGACATCTACTACCGGTCGATCCAGCACGACGACCCGGCCCCGCGGCGCGACCGGCTCACCACGCTCGACTACCTGTGGCGCTGGGACACCGACTGGTTCTGGTGCTCGCGGGCCTTCGGGGCCCAGAACCCGCGGGTGCGTGCGCTCTGGCCGAAGCGCTGGCTGCGCAGCAGCGTCTACTGGAAGCTGATCGCCCTCGACCGGCGCTTCGCCGTCGCCGACCGCCTCGAGGCCCGGCAGGGCCGGCCGCCGCGCGAGCGGGTGGTGCAAGACGTCGAGGTGCCGCTGGCGGCCACCGCGCAGTTCCTGCGCTGGTTCCTGCGCGAGGTGCCGATCGAGCCGATCTGGCTGTGCCCGTTGCGGCTTCGCAGCGACCAGCCGTGGTCGCTCTACCCGCTGCAGCCCGGCGAGACCTACGTCAACGTCGGGTTCTGGTCGTCCGTGCCCTCCGACCCGGCTGCTGGGCCGGGGGCCACGAACCGGCGCATCGAGCACGAGGTCACCAGTCTGGGGGGGCACAAGTCGCTGTACTCCGAGTCGTTCTACGACGAGGAGGAGTTCCGCCGGCTCTACGGCGGGGCGGAGTACACCGCACTCAAGCAGCGGTGGGACCCCGACGGTCGGCTGCCCGACCTCTACGCCAAGGCGGTCCGGGGCGCCTGACACCACCCCGCCCACCCACGGACCCGACACACCCAGAGAAGAGGAACCAGATGTCCATCGCCGAGATCGTCGAGTCGGTCGTCGCCGGCCCGCTGCCGCTCCGCCTCGTCGCCTACGACGGGTCCGAGCTGGGGCCGGCCGACGCACCGCGCGCCCTGCACCTGCGCACCCCCCGCGCCGCGGCGTACCTCGCCACCGCACCCGGTGACCTCGGGCTGGCCCGCGCGTACGTGGCCGGCGACCTCACGGTCGAGGGCGTCCATCCCGGCGACCCCTACGACCTGCTCGTCGACCTCGCCGACGTGCGCTTCCAGCGGCCGTCACCGGGGGCCGCGCTCGAGCTCGCGCGCACCCTCGGGGTGAAGGGGCTCACCCCGCCGCCGCCCCCACCGCAGGAGAGCCTGCCGCGCTGGCGACGCGCCGCCGAGGGCCTGCGGCACTCGATGTCCCGCGACGCCGGGGCGATCAGCCACCACTACGACGTGTCGAACCGGTTCTACGAGCTGGTGCTCGGTCCGTCGATGACCTACACCTGCGCGTGCTACCCCGACGCCGCGGCGACGCTGGAGCAGGCCCAGGAGAACAAGTACCGGCTGGTGTTCGACAAGCTGGGCCTGAAGCCGGGTGACCGGCTGCTCGACATCGGCTGCGGCTGGGGCGGCATGGTGCGGTACGCGGCGCGCCACGGCGTGCAGGTGCTCGGCGTCACGCTGTCGCGCCAGCAGGCGCTGTGGGCGAACAAGGCCATCGCCGACCAGGGCCTGGCCGACCTGGCCGAGGTGCGGCACTGCGACTACCGCGACATCAGCGAGACCGGTTTCGACGCCGTGTCCTCGATCGGGCTCACCGAGCACATCGGGGTGCGCAACTACCCGGCCTACTTCGGCTGGATCCAGGACCGGCTGCGTCCCGGTGGGCTGCTGCTGAACCACTGCATCACCCGGCCGCACAACCGGCGCCAGGAGACCGGGCACTTCATCGACCGCTACGTCTTTCCCGACGGCGAGCTCACCGGCTCGGGCCGGATCATCACCCAGGCGCAGGACGTCGGGCTCGAGGTGCTCCACGAGGAGAACCTGCGCGAGCACTACGCGCTGACCCTGGCCCAGTGGTGCCGCAACCTGGTCGAGCACTGGGACGAGTGCGTCGCCGAGGTGGGCGAGGGCACGGCGCGGGTCTGGGGCCTGTACATGGCCGGGTCGCGACTCGGGTTCGAGCGCAACGAGATCCAGCTGCACCAGGTGCTGGCGGTGCGCCCGCACGGCGACGGGTCCAGCCGGCTGCCGCTGCGGCCGTGGTGGAACGGCTGACCCGGGTCAGGCCCCCGGTGCCGGCACCGCGACGCTCGACAGCCCGTCCCAGACCAGGGCGGTGAGGTCGTCCGCGAGCTCGTCACCACTTGGGCCGCTGGCGCCACCACCGGCCGCGAGCCACGCGTCGGCCGTCGCCCGCACCATGCCCACGAGTGCAACCCCCCAGAGCCTCGGGGCGGCTGCCTCGGTCAGACCGCCGGAGACGAGGTCGGCGACGTGCGCGGCGATCCGGTCGGTCATCCCGGCGGCGACGTCCCCCTGGGGCCGTTCGCCGGGCGGCACGATCGGGGCGTTGACGATGAACCGGTAGACCTCGGGGTCGTCGGCGACCAGGCGCAGGTAGGCCGCGATGACGCCGCGGATGACGGCCCGTGCGTCGTCGGGGGCAGGGGCCCCGGCCGCCCGGGTGAGGTCGCGGATGATCGTGGCGTCGACCCGCTCGGCGACGGCGGTGTAGAGGCCGGCGCGGTCGGTGAAGTGCCGGTAGAACACGGTCTTCGAGGTGCGGGCGGTGGCCGCGACCTCGTCCATGCCGACACCGGCGCCGTGCTCCCGGATGGCGCGCAGCGTCGCCTCGACCAGCTCCTGGCGCCGGGCGAGGCGATGCTCGTCCCAGCGGGAGCTGCGTCCGTCCGGTGTCGTGTCGGTGGCGCCCACGCCCCGGACGGTAGCAGGAACCGCCGGTACCTGTTACCTTCCGTACCGGATACCTTTCCCCATCGCAAGGAGCCAGACCGGTGACTTCCACCCGCCGCGCCGCCGTCCTCGGCGGCAACCGGATCCCCTTCGCCCGCCAGTTCGGCGCCTACGCGGAGGCGTCCAACCAGGACATGCTGACCGCCGCCCTCGAGGGCCTGATCGCCCGCCACGGCCTGGCCGGTGAGCGGCTCGGCGAGGTCGTGGCCGGCGCGGTGATCAAGCACAGCCGCGACTTCAACCTCACCCGCGAGGCGGTGCTCGGCTCGAGCCTGTCGCCGGCCACCCCCGCCTACGACATCACCCAGGCGTGCGGCACCGGGCTCGAGGCCGCCATCCTCGTCGCGAACAAGATCGCGCTGGGCCAGGTCGACTCCGGCATCGCCGGTGGCGCGGACTCGGCCTCGGACGCGCCGGTCGTGGTGCCCGAGAAGCTGCGTCGCAAGCTGCTGCGGATGAACCGCGCGAAGAGCTCGACGGACAAGGCGATGGCGGCGCTGGCCTTCCGGCCGACCGACCTCGGCATCCAGGTGCCGGCCAACACCGAGCCGCGCACCGGGCTGTCGATGGGCGAGCACATGGCGGTCACCGCACGGCGGTGGGGCGTGACCCGAGAGGACCAGGACGCCCTGGCGCTGGCCAGCCACCACAACCTCGCCGCCGCCTACGACCGCGGCTTCTTCGACGACCTGCTGACGCCCTACCTCGGCCTCACCCGCGACCAGAACCTGCGCCCCGACTCGACCCTGGAGAAGCTCGGCTCGCTGAAGCCGGTCTTCGGCAAGGGTGAGGGGGCGACGATGACCGCCGGAAACTCGACGCCCCTCACCGACGGCGCCTCCGCGGTGCTGCTGGGCTCCGAGGAGTGGGCGGCGGCGCACGGGCTGACCCCGCTGGCCTGGTTCGTCGACGGCGAGACGGCCGCGGTCGACTACGTCACCGGCGACGAGGGCCTGCTCATGGCGCCGGCGTACGCCGTCCCGCGCCTGCTCGCCCGCAACGGCCTGTCGCTGCAGGACTTCGACTTCTACGAGATCCACGAGGCGTTCGCCGCCACCGTGCTCTCGACGCTGGCCGCGTGGGAGGACGACGACTTCTGCCGGCAGCGGCTCGGGCTCGACGGCCCCCTCGGGGCCATCGACCGCACCCGCCTCAACGTCAACGGCTCGTCGCTCGCCGCCGGACACCCGTTCGCCGCCACCGGCGGGCGCATCGTCGCGACGCTGGCGACGATGCTCCACGAGAAGGGGCCGGGCTCGCGCGGCCTGATCTCGATCTGCGCCGCCGGCGGCCAGGGCGTCGTGGCGATCCTCGAGGCGGCCTGAGATGGCGCACCGCGACGGCTACACGGCCTTCGTCTCCTCCGGCCTCGGCAAGAAGCTCGCGACCACCCTCGGGCTACCCCAGCCGGTGGCCCTGCGCCGCCAGGTGCCCGGCCGCCCGCTCGTCGACGGCCCGGTGCTCGTCGGGGGCCACGCCGACACCCCGGCCCTGGCCGCGCTGCGCGACGGCCTGACCGGAGCCGGGGCCACCCTGGTCGAGGAGGTGCCCGAGGCGGGGCGGCTCGGCGGCGTTGTCGTCGACCTCACTGCCGCGCAGGGGCCGGCCGACCTGGAGGCGCTCCGGGCCACCGTCGGCCCCGCCCTGAAGCGGCTCGGCCGCTGCGCCAGGGTCGTCGTCATCGGGCGTGACCCTGCGCTGGCCGGTTCCCCCGCGCAGCGTGCGGCGCAGCGGGCGCTCGAGGGCATCACCCGCTCGGTGGCCAAGGAGCTGCGGGCCGGGGCGACCGCCAACCTCGTGCTCGTCGCAGACGGCTCCGAGGCCGCGGCCCTGGGCACCGTCGAGTTCCTGCTGTCGGCGCGTTCCGCATACGTCGATGCCCAGGTGTTCCGCGTCGGCAGGGGCGCTCCCGTCGCCGCCTCCGGCGACCGCCCCCTCGTCGGGAAGGTCGCTGTCGTCACCGGGGCGGCCCGCGGCATCGGGGCCGAGATCGCTCGCGCCCTCGCGCGCGACGGCGCCACCGTCGTCTGCGTCGACGTCCCGTCGGCCGGTGCGAGCCTGGCGTCGGTCGCGAACGAGATCGGTGGCACCGCGCTGCAGGCCGACGTCACCGCGCCGGAAGCCGGTCGGCGCATCCTCGACCACGCCCGCACCCGCCACGGCGGGCTCGACATCGTCGTGCACAACGCCGGCATCACCCGCGACAAGCTGCTCGCCAACACCGATGCCGATCGCTGGGCCTCGCGTCATCGACGTCAACCTCGGCTCGATCCTGAGGATGAACGAGGCCTTCCTCGGCAAGGACGGCCTGCGGCAGGGCGGGCACGTCGTGCTCGTGTCGTCGATCGCGGGCATCGCCGGCAACCGTGGCCAGAGCAACTACGCGGCCTCCAAGGCGGGGGTCATCGGGCTCGTCGACGCCTACGCGGCCGACAAGGCGCTGCAGCGTCGCGGCATCACGGTCAACGCCGTCGCTCCAGGGTTCATCGAGACCGAGATGACGGCCCGGATCCCGTTCGCGACCCGTGAGCTCGGGCGACGACTGAACAGCCTGTCGCAGGGCGGCCTGCCGGTCGACGTGGCAGAGACGATCGCCTACTTCGCCTCGGACGCGCAGTCGAGCGTGAGCGGCAACGTCGTGCGAGTCTGCGGCCAGAGCCTGCTCGGCGCCTGATGGCCGTCGAGACCCTCTCGGGGATGCCGTCCACCGCCCCGCTGCTCGTGCGGGCCGCCCTCACGGCCAGGCTCCCGCGCGGTGACACGGTGCCCGACCGCACCCTCGTCGTCGAGGGGGTGCAGGTCGACCGCGACCGGCTCGCGGCGTACCAGCGGCTCACCGGCTACGCCGTCGACGACACCCTCCCGCAGCCCTACCCCTGGGTGCTCGCCTTCCCGGTGCAGACGGCGCTGATGGCCCGCCGCGACTTCCCGGTGCCGCTGCCGGGCATCGTGCACCTGGGCAACCGGGTCACGACCCACCGGCGGCTGGATGCCGCGGACCCGCTCACGCTGTCGGTGACCGCGGGCGCCCTGCGCCCGCACCGGCGGGGCCGCACCCTCGACGTGCGGGTGGAGGCCAGGGTTGATGACGAGCTGGTCTGGGAGTGCGACAGCGTCTACCTGAGCCGGGGGAAGGGCACCCCGGACGCCCCGCGCCGCGACGCGCCACCCGCACTGCCGGAGGGGCCGGCGGCCGCCCGCTGGCGGCTGCCCGACGACCTCGGCCGCTCCTACGCCGGGGTGTCGGGCGACGTCAACCCGATCCACCTGCATGCCCTCAGCGCCAAGGCGATGGGCTTCCCGCGCCAGATCGCGCACGGCATGTGGACCTACGCGCGCACCCTCGCCGCCCTGGGTCGCACGTCGCTCGGGCCGTCCAGCAGCAGCGTGTGGTTCACGACCCCGGTGTTCCTGCCGAGCACCGTCGAGCTCGTCGTCGACCGCGACGCCGACACGCTGACCGCCGGGCTGCGGTCGGCCAAGGACGCGACCCAAGGGCACCTCGTGCTCACCCTCGAGGGCCGGGAGGCCCGGCCTACCGCAGACTAGTTGACGATGCAATGGCCCGATCGGGCCATGGCGAGACACGGCGAGCCGCCGATACGGTGACCTCACTCGGGCGCCGTGGTCCGGGGTCGTGCAGCGATGATCGCCGGCCGGTCCGCTCTACTTGGCAGGCCTGCGCTGGGGCCAGGCGCGAACCGCCTTGCAGGGAGAGCTTGAGATGCCCGAACGCCCAGGACCCGACGACTTCTCCACCCCCCACCGCCCTTCGGCGCTCAAGGCCGCCGGCGCCGTCCTCGCGGTGGCGGTGGTCCCGCTGGCGCTCGTGGTGGGTCACCTGCCCGACCGGCAGGCCGGCGCCGTGACCGCGCAGCCCGCCGCCACGATCGGCACGCCGAGCTTCGCCCCGGCCTGGCTGGCCGTGCAGACCGGCACCACCTCGCGGATCACCCTCAACACCGCCGCCGGCCAGCAGGGCGCGGCGCAGACGCTGGCCCCGGCCGCCGACTGCGGCGTCAACCTCGGCGCGGCCACCAGCCAGCTGCTCACCCTGCGTGGGTCGACCGGGGGAGCCGCGAGCGCCACGCTGGCCTCGTACCTCGGTGGGTCCATCGGGGTGAAGGAGAAGAAGAGCGGCGTGTCCTGCTACCAGGTCGGCGCCCCGTCGGAGTCCCTCGAGCTGGGCCTCGGCCAGGGGCTGCGTCACGCGCCCTCGGCCCCGACGCCGTCGCGACCTCCGCGTACCTCGACGTCGAGCTCAAGGGCAGCGCCCGCATCCTCGCGACGGCCCGGCTCGGCGCGACGGTCGTCGGCACCTACGAGCTGCAGAGCGGCTCCAGCATCGGTAAGCCGCCCGTCGCCGACCACGCCCCGTTCGCCTGCAACTCGTCGTCCGACTCCGGGCCCGACAGCGGGGTCAACGACAACTGCCGCTGGCCGGTCAGCGCCCCCTCGTGGACTCGGCGCCGACGACGGCGTCTTCTTCGACACCCTCACGCTCAAGGCCCTCGTGGGGTCCTTCTCCCTCGAGGGTGGCGCTGACGGCGCCGTCCAGCCCGCCGCCCCGGTGCCCACCCCGAACGCCTCGATCCTCGAGATCGCGGCGGACACCCTCGGCTGCGGCGAGACCAGCAAGGCGGCCGTCGCGAACGGCGACGCCCCGCAGGTCACCGTCTTCCGGCTGCCCAACGCCGACGGCACGGAGCCCTGCCGCGTGCTGCCCTACGCCATCGGCAACGGCCCGCAGTTCGCCCAGTTCGTCAAGCCGGTCAACAGCCAGACGAGTGCCCAGTTCATCTGGAACCTGACGTGGAAGGCGGCCCCCACCGCGGGGAGCGCCGCTCTGCCGGCCCTCAAGATCGACTACGAGTACCCCGACGGTGACGTGTCACCCGAGATCACCACGCTGGGCTGGTGCCCCGACGCCACCTACGACGCGAACGGTCAGTTCCTCGGGTACACCGGTCTGCTGCCCGCCGCGCTGGACCAGGAGCCCGACCTCGCCGGGACCCAGTACGCCTGCCTGATCTCCCGTCAGTCCGTCGCGAAGGACGGCGTGCCCAGCACGGCGGACGACTACGTCAGCGTCAACGACAAGGTCTACGTCTACGGGGATGCTCGCCTGGGGTGGTAGTCCCCGTCCGCACGGTCCCCTGGGCCGAACCTAGGCGCGAGCACCCAGGCCCGCAAGAAGCTCCTCGGCCTCCTTCATCGCGGCATCCGACTCGGCGTGCTGCCCACGGTGACGCGCGATACTGCTGGCGACCCGCAGCAGGAGTGCCTGCTCGTAGGGCAGGCTCTGCGCACCGGCCGCCAGGAGACCGCTGGTGATCATCTCGTCGGCCTCCTCCACGCGGCCCATCGCCAACAGGGCCCGGCCGCGTTGGAGGCACGTACGAGGCATCGAGTAGGCCGCCTCGGCGTACGCCTCTCGCTCGGCGACGTCGATGATCGCGAGGGCCTCTTCCGGTCGACCGGCGCGGGTCGCCGACTCCGCCTGGACGAGGGCCGCTTCCAGGGCGCTGGTGGCGTTGTGCAGGGCGGAGAAGTTCGACACCACGTCGGCCGCGCGACGCGTCGCCTCCTCGAGGTCGCCCCGGCTGAGGTACAGCCGCGCCATCTGCATCTGCCCCTCAGCGAGGAACATCACGGCCCCGGACGCCCGCAGCACACGAATGGCATCGACGAGGACCTCCTCCGCCTCCACCAGCTCGCCCTGGTTGATGAGCAGCTCGGCGAGGTTCACGTCCGTCTGGGCCGCGACGAACGCGCTGCCCGCCTCCAGGGCAACCCGACGGCCCGAGCGGTACCACTGCGCGGCTTCCGTCCAGTGCCCCGCGTAGTACGCGAAGGCGCCGAGGTTCATCCTGACCGTTGACTCGCGCTGCCGAAGTCCGTGCGCGATGCAGATCTCCAGGGCTTCTCGGTGCCGCTGGCCGAGACCCGGAACTCCGAGCTGGTGGTCGGCATGGTCGATGAGCATGAGCGCGCGGACCAGGGCCTCGTGCTCACCGAGCTCGCTCGCCTCCTCCATCGCCCGCATGGCCCACTGCCGGGCCTCACGCGGCCGCTCCTGCTCCACCCGAACCAGTGCCGTGAGGTTGTCCAGCCGGACCCTCGTGCGGCGCGCCGAGTCCGCAGACCCGTCCCCCAGCAGAGCACGTGCCCTCGTCACCACCCGCAAGGTGCTCGTGAAGGCACCGGTGCGCAGGTGTGCCGCTGCCTGGAGGGACAGGATCTCGGCCGTCACGGCCGGGTCGCGGCTCAGTCCGGCCGCCCGACGAAAGGCGTCGACCGACTCGTCGAACATGCCGGCCAGCTCGCGCAGCTCGCCCACGACCGTCCACAGTCGGGCCCGGTCGGCATCCGTGACCTCCGCCAGCCGCCTGCTCACGTCGAGGGCGGTCTCGAAGTGGTCGGCGGCGTCGGCGTTGGCGTACGACCGCCGGGCCAGCTCGCCGGCCATCTGCGCGTACCGCCAGGTGCGAACCGCGTCACCGGCCCTCGCGAAGTGCAGGACCAAGGTGGGGGAGTCGGCATCGAGGTCGGTGCTGACTCCTTCCAGCACCTCGCCGGCCCTACCGTGGATGCGGGCGCGCACCCTGAACGCGAGCCCTTCGTAGGCCGCGTCCCGAACCAGGCTGTTGCGGAAGCGGAGCCGCCCGTCGCCGTCGGACTCGATGAAGGCCGAGAGCGCTGACAGAGTCGGCGCGTTGATGACGAGCTCGTCAGACTCCAGGATTCGCTGGAGCACTTCGCGCCGGAAGCTGCGGCCCAGGACGGCGCAGTAGCGCATGATGCGCCGCACTGGAGGCGACAGGCCGTCGATCTGGGTGCTCATGGCCGCGTGCACGGACTCGGGGAGCTGCGCCAGGGACCCGGAGCCCAGCGCGAGGCGGGTGACCTCCTCGACGAAGAGGGGGTTGCCCTCGGCGCGCTCGACGATGGCGGCCACCTCGTGAGGCCGCAGGGGTGTGGCCTCCGTGGCCGCGATGACCAGGCGCTCGATGACATCGGGGCCCAGGGGGTGCATCTCCACCCGTACACCGGTTTCCGGCGCGAAGCCGCCCTTGTCGGCCCGGCGCACCACGAGCACCGCCCACGGTCGGCCGGCCGTCGCGAAAGCGAGCCTGCCCAGCAGCGCCACAGAGGCGCCGTCCGCCCAGTGCGCCTCCTCGATGACGAGCACGAGCGGCCCCGGCACGAGCCGCCCGAGCAGGTCGATGACGACGTCGGCCGCGCGGTCCGCTCGATACTGAGGGTCGATCCGGTCGGCCTCCTGCGTGGGAGGGACGACCACCTGGATCACGTCCGCCAGGAGTGGCGCCATGGGCAGCAGCTCGGGAGCCACCCGCCCGACGGTCACCAGCAGATCGCGGCCCATGTCCTCGGGCGCGGCACGGGTCACCCCGAGGAGGGCGCGCAGGGGGTCGCGCAGCATTCGGTAGGTGCTCGACACGCCGTAGGGCTCACCGCGGAGCACGAGGCGGTGGGCGTCCGCCGCAGCGGCCTCGAGCGCCTCATGGGCCAGCCGCGACTTGCCCAGACCCGTGGCTCCGGTGACGGTGATGACACCGCCGCGACCGGACAGCGCGTCATCGAGAGACTGCCGCACGGTGGCGGCCTCCTCGTCGCGGCCGAGAAACGGCAGGCGCGAGTCGTCGACCCCCTCCCGCGTGCCGACCTCCTCGCCGACGTCGTAGACGGACATCGGCACCGCCTTGCCCTTCATCGTGAAGGGCCCGGCCGGGGTCACCGCGAACCTGGTGCGCGAGTGCTCCAGCACGCTCGGGTGCGCGTGGATCACTCCTACGGCTGCCGTGCCCATGATCCGGGCCGCCGTGTTGGTCGTGTCACCCATCGCGGAGTAGGCCGCGCGCTCCGGGACACCGACCTCCGCCGCGAAGACGTGTCCCCGGTTGACTCCCAGCTGTAGCGGGAGGGCCAGGTCGGCATCCGCGATCCGGCGCAGCGCCCGCAGCATCCGGCCCTCGTCGTCCTCGCGCGTGTTGGGCACACCCGTTCCGAGGAAGAACTTGCCGCCGTCGGTGTCGAGGTCGGTGGCCAGCAGGGTGACGCCCTCAGCCTCGAGAGCATCCTCGACGGTGCTGACCAGATCATGGAGCCGCTCGGCCAGGGCCTGCGGACCCTCGTGTGCGAGAACGCTGTCGGTGCCGGAGAATCGCACGAATGCGATCGTGGCGACCCGGTGCTCGGGGTCGGGCGGCCCCGGCGCCAGGAACTCGCCGAGGGCGGTCGGGAAGAGGGTCGCCATCCGCTGCTCCGCGTCGGGCGGCACGGATGCCGGGCGGCCCGCCGCCGTGTGCGGCCGGCGGCGGCGCAGCAGCAGGGCCCCGTCGTCGCGTGGGCGGGTGGACCCGCCCGACAGCCGGCTCGCAGTGGCCGGGCTGACGACGACCTGCCCTGCCTCGGCCGCCTTCTCGGCGATGGCCACGGCACTCGCGCCGGGGCCGAGCACCAGCAGCTCGCGGGTGGGGGAGCCGACGAGGAAGAGCTCGATGTCGCCCGCGTGCACGCCCACCGACATCGACAGCGAGAAGCGGCCCGCCGAGGTGGGCACGGCGGCGGCAGCACGCAGCGAGGCCCGCATCTCGACCGCTGCGTCGCAGGCCTGTTCGGGGTGGTCCTCGCCCCGGAAGAGGAAGAGCAGCGCGTCGCCGCCGAACTTGAGCAGCTCGCCGCCCCGGGTCGCCGCGATGGAGAGCATCGGGCCGAAGACCCGGTTGAGCGCCTCGACGATCTCCTCGGCCCCGATCCGGCCCTGGCGGGAGAGCCGCTCGGTGAGTGCGGTGAAGCCGGACACGTCGGCGAAGACCAGGGTGCCGTCGACCGTGCGGTGCAGCGCACCGGGGGTCTCGTCGTCCCAGACCAGCGTCAAGGGTGGGACGTGGCGACGCAGGTCGGTCATCGGTCGTGCTCCAGTTGGCCAGTTCGGTGCGCGGGGTGCAGTCGGAATCGCTAGACTCCCACACGCTCAGGGCGTCGAGCCGACGGATCCGCCGTCTGCGGGCGAACAAGGAGGACTTGTGCGCGTCGACTTCCTCGGTGTGCGTGGCTCGGTGTGCGCACCCGGCCCCGACTTCGTCCGCTACGGCGGCAACACCTCCTGCCTCGCCGTCTCGGCCGACCGTGACTCGCCACCCACCCTCGTGCTCGACGCGGGCACCGGCATCCGGGGCGTCACGGCGATGCTCGGCGGGGCTCCCTTCCGCGGCACCATCCTGGTGAGCCACGTGCACTGGGACCACGTACAGGGCCTGCCGTTCTTCTCGGCCGGAGACCGGGCCGGCGCCTCGGTGCGGCTCGTGGTGCCGGCCCAGGGTGGCAAGTCCGGGCGCGACCTCGTCGCGCAGACCATGTCGCCGCCGGCCTTTCCGATCACCCCCGAGGGCCTGATCGGCGCGTGGACCTTCGACGCCGTGCACCCGGGGGAGTTCGAGGTGGAGGGCTTCTGCGCGCGGGCCTTCGAGGTCGCCCACAAGGGTGGCCGCACCTTCGGCTACACCGTTCGCATGGGGTCGAGCTCGATCGGCTACGTGCCTGACCACGCGCCCGAGCTCGGGGTGTCCGAGGACGCTCTCGCGGCCCTCGCCGGGGTCGACGTGCTCATCCACGACGCGCAGTTCCTCGAGCACGAGCGCCCACGGGCGGTCGACTACGGCCACGCCACCGTCGACGACGCCATCCGGTTGGCCGAGCGGGTGGGCGCCGGCTCGGTCGCGCTCTTCCACCACGGCCCGCACCGCACCGACGACGCGCTCGACGAGATCGGGCGCCAGTTCAGCGCGTCGATCCCGATCGTGATCGCGGCCGAGGGCGAGGGCCTGGACCTGGCCTGATCGCGCCGGGAATGGACGGTGCGTGGGGGCGTGCGGACGGTCCCGTAGAGTGCGACCCGTGCGGATCCTCTCGGTCTCGGATCTGCACTACCGTTTGCCGCACTACGACTGGCTCGTGAAGGCGGCGGCGGATGCCGATGTCGTGGTCCTGGCGGGAGACCTCGCCGACGTCGTGAGCCCCGTGCCGCACGAGGTGCAGGCCGTCGTGCTCACCACCTACCTCTCCCGGCTCGCCGAGCACGCACTGGTGCTGGCCTCCTCGGGCAACCACGACCTCGACGGGCCCGGGCCCAACGGCGAGCAGGTGGCCGGCTGGATGCAGCGGGTCCCCGACGACCGCGTGGTCGTCGACGGACGGTCCGTCGACGTCGACGGCATCCGGTTCACCGTGTGTCCCTGGTGGGACGGCTCGCTGACCCGCGACGAGGTCGACGCGCAGCTGGCGGCGGCGGCCATCGACCGGCCCGGCACCTGGGTGTGGGTCTACCACTCGCCCCCGGCCGGCACGGTGCTGTGCCGCGACGGTCGGCGCGAGTTCCCCGACCACGAGCTCGCCGCCTGGATCGAGCGGTACCAGCCCGACGTCGTCATCTGCGGCCACATCCACCAGGCCCCCTGGGCCAAGGGTGGCTCGTGGCACGCGCGCCTCGGGCGAACCCAGGTCTTCAACGCGGGCAAGCAGATCGGGCACGTGCCACCGCACATCACCTTCGACACCGAGGCGCGCACGGCGCACTGGTTCGGGGTGTTCGACAGCGAGACGATCGACCTCGGCTGACCCGCCGGGTGTGCCGCGGCTCAGTGGTCGTCGTGCCCCTCGGGGTCGCGCGCGGACCCGGTGCGCGGCCGCGGTGCCTGGTGGTGCACCAGGGTGTCGAGGATGCGGTCGATCATCGCCGTGTGGTCCTCGTTCCCGGCGAACTGGCGCTTGACGTCGACGAGGTACTGGGTGAGCCCGTCCAGGCGGGCCGCGGTCATCTGGAGCACGCCGAGCGCAGCGCCGGGACGCTCCCGGAAGAACGTCTCCGGGTCGTCGATGACGTGGACGGTGACGTCGGTGGTGGCCCGGGCGGTCGCGGTGGCCGACTTGTCGAGGATCCAGGACATCTCGCCGAACACCGCGCCGGGGTGGGCGATCCGGGCGAACGGCGTGCCGTCGCGTTCGACGGTCACCGTGCCGGAGACGAGCACCAGCAGCCGCGACGGCGGCGAGCCCTCGGTGATGAGCACGTCACCCGCGGCCAGCTGCTCCACCGGCAGGTCTGCACAGAGCTCGAGCATCTCGGTCACGCGCCCCAGTATGGCGCGTGCCCCGGGCTAGGGTCGGCAGGGTGGTCAGCCGCGAGATCGACGTCGTCGACGCGCGCCGGCCGTGGAGCCGGGTCATGGCGACTCTTCGGGGGTGGGCGCACGCGGTCCGCGCGGCGCTGACCCGACCCGGCGCGGAGCGGTTCGAGGCGGTGCTCCTGCTCAAGGCGGCTGTCGCCACGGTGCTCGCGTGGCAGCTCGCCGTCCGCCTGTTCGACAGCCCCGCGCCGTTCTACGCGCCGATGGCCGCCCTCCTCGTCGTCGACCGCACCATGGTGCGGTCGGTGTGGGCCAGCGCCCGGCGGGTGGCCGCCGTCGTCGTCGGCATGAGCATCGCGTGGCTGGTCGGCTCGGTGGTCGGCGTCACGTGGTGGTCGATGGTGGTCGTGATGTTCGTGGCGCTGCTCATCGGCCGCTGGCGGCGGCTGGGGGACCACGGCATCCAGGTGCCGTCGATGGTGCTGCTCTCGCTCATCACGGTCAACGGCACCGACGGCGCGTTCACCTACCTCACCATCGTCGAGACGCTGCTCGGCGGCGCCGTCGGGGTGGCGGTCAACGCCGTCGTTCTCGCGCCCATGCACCTCGACGAACCGCGCGACGCCCTGCGCGACCTGACCTCGCGCGTGCAGAACGTGATCGGGGACATCGCCGTCGGTCTGCGCGAGGGCTGGGACGCCGACCGGGCCCGAGGGTGGTACCGCCAGGCGACCGACCTGGGTGACCGTGTCCCCGAGGCGCTGCAGGCCGTGGAGACCGGCCGGGAGAGCACCCGGTGGAACTGGCGGCACCGGCTGCGCCCGGCCCGGATCGACTGGGACGGCTACGTGCGCACCGTCGAGGCCGTGCGCCGAGCCCAGTGGCAGGTGGCCGGGATCGCCCGCACCCTGGTCGACGCGGCCGACGACGCGGACCGGCACCCGGCGCCGTCCGCGGGCTGGCTGAGCTCCTACGCGGACGTCCTCGAGGAGGTGGGAAAGGCGATCTCGCACTTCGGCGTCTGGACCGACGACTCCCGGGCCGCGGTGGAGCGGCACGTCGAGCGGGCCCTGGAGGTGCTCGACGCGATGAGCGAGAAGGTGCGGACGACGCCGTTGGACGACCCGCACGCCTGGCCGGCGTACGGGGCGCTGGTGCTGGAGGGTGAGCGGCTGGCCCGCGAGCTGCTCACGAGCAACGCCGAGGCCTCGGTGCCGACGGACACCGGCCCGCTGCGGATGCCGCTCGCAGAGAGCGTGCCCGCCGTGGCCCAGCTCCAGCAGCAGGTGCCGGCCGTGGGGGAGCAGCTGCCCCGGATCATCGAGCGGGTGTCGTCGCTGGGTCAGCCGCTCCCGGCGGATCCACCGCCTCCGCCCGAGCCGGCCGGTGCGGGACCCGACGCCGTCGGGGGTCCAGCACGCCCGTCGTGATCGCGACGCCGAGCAGCAGCAGGACGCCGCCGGCGGCCTCCCACCCGTTCGGGGCCTCGCCCTGGACCACCCACGCCGTGGTGAGCCCGACCACCGGCACGAGCATCGTGTAGGGCACGACCGCCGCCGCCGGGTGCCGGGCCAGCAACGTGTTCCAGATGCCGTAGCCGACCAACGAGGCCAGCCAGGCGGTGTACAGGGTCGAGAGCACGGCGGCGCCGGTGAGGTGGGTCAGTGCGTGGGCCACGGCATCCGGCCCGTCGATGACCAGCGACAGGGCCAGCAGGGGCAGGGGCACCACCAGGGCCGACCACACCGTCATCGACAGCCCCGCGCCGAAGCCGCTGGGCGGCATCGCGCCGGCCGGCGCTGTTCCCACCGGCGCGCGGCGGCGCCCCGCGGCCCGGCGGGCTGCGACGTTCCCCACCGCCCAGGAGGTCGCCGCGGCGACGACGAGGACCAGGCCGAGGGCCGGCGTCGTGACCGCGCGCCCCACCGCGACCACGCCGAGACCCACCGCGCCCACGAGCACCCCCACGACCTGCGGGCGGCTGGGCCGCTCGCGCAGGGCCAGCGCCGCGATCACGACGGTCAGGCCCACCTGGGCCTGGAGCACCAGCGAGGCCAGACCGGCCGGCATCCCCACGGCCAGTGCGGTGTAGAGCAGGGCGAACTGGCCCAGGCTCATGAACACCCCGACGGTCACCACGTCGCGCCACGGCACCGTCGGGCGCGGCACCAGCCAGATCGCCGGCACGAGCACGACGACGAACCGCAGCGCCACGAACAGGGTCGGCGGCAGGTCACCGAGGCCGAGGTCGATCACGACGAAGTTCGCGCCCCAGATCACCGCGACGAGCACGGCGAGGGCGATGTGGCGAGGAGGCATGCACCGATCCTCGCCCACCCCCATCGTGAAGCACCAGCGATGATTTCTTGACCGTTCTCGGTAGCATCCCTGCATGATCGATCTGGCCGCCGTGGAGTCCCTCGTCGCCGTGGAGCGCTGCGGCAGCATCGGTGGGGCCGCGGCCGAGCTCGGCTTCACCTCGTCGGCCGTCTCCCAGCAGGTCAAGAGGCTCGAGCGCCAGGTCGGGGCCACCCTGCTCGAGCGAGCCGGTCGCGGGGTCGTGCTCACCGCGGCCGGTCGCCGCCTGGTCGACGAGGGGCGGGTGCTCGGCGAGCAGGTGGAACGGCTGCGCTCGCGCCTGCAGGGTGACGGCGGCCGGCCATCGGGCCTCCTGCGCCTGGCCGCCTTCTCGACCGCCACCCGAGGCATCGTCCCGCCGCTGCTGGC
Source organism: uncultured Actinomycetota bacterium (assembly GCA_963695175.1). Lineage (GTDB taxonomy): Bacteria > Actinomycetota > Actinomycetes > Actinomycetales > Dermatophilaceae > Fodinibacter. The sequence goes on along the minus strand of CAVOGG010000003.1, from coordinate 367,331 downwards.
CGAGCTCGCCCAGCGCGCCCCGGACCTCGACGTCGTCGTGCACGAGGTCGAGCCCTGGGATGCCGTGGCCGAGGTGGCGGCGGGACGCACCGACGTCGCGATCGTGCACCGGTGGGAGGGGATGCGCTTCCACGTGCCGCCGTCGCTGCGCGGCGAGCCGGTGCTCACCGACGTCGCCGACCTGCTCGTGCACCGCGACGACCCGCTGGCCGCGAAGAGCGCCGTGGTTCCCGCAGACCTGCTCGACCACGTGTGGGTGTCCACCCCTGAGGGCACCATCTGCCACGAGTGGTTCGGCCACATGTTCCGCGACACCGCGCGGACCCCGCGGGTGGCCTACCGGTGCGTCGAGTTCGCCTCGCAGGTCGAGCTGGTGTCGCACGGGCTGGCGGTCGCCCTCGTGCCTCGGCTCGGCCGTGGGAACCTCCCGGACACCGTCGTCGCGGTCCCGGTGCGCGACCCGGAGCCGACCCGCCGGGTCGACGTGCACTGGCGCGCCTCGATGTCCGACGCCCCGGCGGTCGCCGCCACCCGCGCCGCGCTGCGCGGTCTGCGCGTGCCCTAGTCGCCGACGGCGTCGTCGCCGAGGTGCAGCGCCCGCTGGTAGAACGCGACCTCGCGGGTCAGGGCATCGACGATCGACTCGGCCCGGCGGAACCCGTGACCCTCGCCCGGGTAGACGCTCAGCTCGACCTCGCGGCCGGTCGCGCGCATCGCCTCGGCCATGTCGCGGGCCTGGGCCAGTGGCACGACCATGTCGTCGGCGCCCTGGAGCAGCAGCAGCTCGCCGTGCAGCCGGTCGACGTGGTGGATCGGCGACCGCTCGCGGTACACGGACTCGCCCTCCGGCCACGGGGCGACCAGCCGGTCGAGGTAGCGGGACTCGAACTTGTGCGTCTCGGCCGCCAGGGCCGCCAGGTCCGCGACGCCGAACAGGCTGGTACCGGCCGCGAAGGCGCGGCTGGTCGTCATCGCCCGCAGCACGGCGTACCCGCCGGCGCTGCCACCGCGGATGGCGAGCCGGGTCGGGTCGACGCGACCGGCGAGCGCCAACGACATCGCCCCGGTCACGCAGTCGTCGATGTCGAGCAGGCCCCAGCGGCCGAGCAGCCGCTCGCGGTAGGCGCGCCCGTAGCCCGTGCTGCCCGAGTAGTTCACGTGCAGCACCGCGAAGCCGCGGGTCGTCCAGAACTGCGTCGAGGTCGTGAACGACGCCTCGGTGCGGCTGGTCGGCCCCCCGTGCACCATGACGAGCAGCGGGGGCAGCTGACCCTCGGGCCCCTCGACGCCGGCGGCCCGGGGCTGGTGCAGGAGGCCGTGCACGGTCAGCCCCTCGGTGTCGGTCCACGACCAGGCCTCCGCCGCCGAGACGTCGGCCGGGTCGAGCTCGAGGGAGCCTGCGCTGGCCAGCACCCGGGGCGGCTCGCCGAGGCGGCCGCGCACGACCTCGGGCAGCCGGTCCGCCAGGCCGCGGCGCAGGGCCAGCTCGCCGTCGACGGCCTGGAGCTGGTCGAAGGCGACACCCTCGACGGCCAGCCGCTCGACCTCGCCGGTGCGGGCGTCGAGCACGCCGACCACGGCGGTGGCGTCGTCCCACCAGCGCACCAGCGCCCGGTCGGCGTCGACCACGGCGAGGTCGACCATGCCCAGCGACCACTGGGGGGCGGCATGGTCGGATCGTGCCTCGTGCAGCGCCACCGGGCCTGACCCCGTGTCGCGGTGCACGACCCACCAGCCCGACTCGTCGGACAGGAACCACAGGGCGCCGTCCGGCCCGAAGGTCGGCTGCACGACCGAGATGTCGTCACCGCCGGCGACGACGACGGGGTCGCCGGCGCCCTGCTCGGTCAGCTCGGCCCGGAGCAGCTCGGTGGAGTCCCAGGGCATGCTCGGGTGCCGCCAGGCCACCCAGGCCAGGGACCGGCCGTCGGGGGAGACCGCCGGTCGGGAGACGAAGTCGGTGCCGGTTGCCAGCACGACGCCGCCGTCGGGGTTGTCGCCGTACAGGTCGAGCCGCACCAGCTCGTTGGCGGGCTCGGGGTCGCGGGAGTGGTCCTCGCGCACCGCGTACGCGTGGCTGCCGTGCAGCACGATCCCGCCGAACCGCCACGGGCCGGCCGGGGTGATGGCGACCGGCTCGGCGGCGCCGGCATCCAGCCGGTGCACGCGGTCGTCACCGGCGTGCGAGAACACCAGCGTGCCGCGCAGCACGGCGTACGCGCCGCCGCCGTACTCGTGCACCCGGGTGCGCACGTCCCACGGCGCCGGCAGCAGCTCCTGGGCGCGCGTGCCGTCGTGCCGCACCAGGGCGGTGCGCCCGCCCTCGCTCGGGCGACCGGCGAGCCAGTACGTGTCGCGGCCGTCGACCCGCACCTCGTCGAGGGTGCCCTGCCCCGTGGCAAGGGACTCGGGCGTGATCGGTGAGGGCCAGATGCCGTGCGGAACGCGCATCGCCATACCGTATGACGGATGGAGTCGGAGTACGCCGCCCTCGACGAGGACGGCCAGGTCGAGGTGCTGCGGCGCGTCGCGCTGACCGCCGCCGACCGTTTCGGGCTGGTGGTGCGCGACCTCGCCCTGGTGCTGCACGCGTACAACACGACGTTTCGCGTCGAGACCGACGACGGGCGGCGCCTGGCGCTGCGGGTCAACACCAACTCCAAGAGCACGCCCGCCCACATCGCCGCCCAGCAGGCCTGGTTGCACGCCCTGGCCACCGAGACCGAGCTGCGGGTGCCCGACCCGCTGGCCGCTCCGGGGGGAGGGTGGGACGTCGCGGTCGACTGCCCGCAGTGGGGTGCCCCGCTGCGCACGACCGTGGCGTCGTGGCTGGACGGCGACGACGTGGGGCAGTGCGACGAGGAGCAGGCCCACGCCCTCGGGCGCACCATGGCGGCGTTGCACGACCACGCGGAGGGTTTCGTCCTCCCGCAGGGGGCGAGGCTGACGCTGTTCGACGAGCCGCTCTGCCACGACCACTCCCTGCTCGAGGGCTCCGTGCCGATGCCGGCCGCCCACGCCGAGGTGGTGACCGAGTCGCTCGCGCGGTGCCGTCGGCTGTTCGACGAGGTGTTCGCCGGGCAGCGCCCGATCGTGCTCCACGCCGACCTGCACGGCGGCAACCTGAAGTGGCACGAGGGCCGGCTGGCGGTCTTCGACCTCGACGACGCGGGGCTCGGGGTGCCGGCGCTGGACCTGGCGATCTCCACGTTCTACCTGCGCTCGGAGCCGCTCGGCGTCGAGCAGGCCCTGCGCGAGGGCTACGCGCAGGTGCGCGACCTTCCCGACGTCTCGGACGAGCAGTTCGAGGCGCTCGTGGCGGCCCGCCAGCTGTTGCTCGCCAACAGCCTGCTCTCGAGCAGCACGGCATCCCTGCGCGCCGAGGCCGCCGACTACCTCGACCTCACCGTGCAGCGGCTGCGCGGGTGGCTGGCCACCGGCCGGTTCAGCCGCTCACCCGCGCTCGGATGACGGGCCAGGGCACCTCCCGCCGGACGCGGCGTATCTGCGTCGCAGCGGTCCCGGCCCGCTCGATACCCTTGGCGTGGGCCGCCTTCGTGGCCCGCCACACCCGACACCACCAGGAGTCCCTCGATGTCTGCCCAGATCACCGTCCACGTCGCCGGGAGCGAGCGATCGGTGCCGGAGCAGACCACCGCCGGCGAGCTGTTCGAGGGTGACCGCGCCGTGCTGGTCGCCCGGGTCAACGGCGAGCTGCGCGACCTCGCGCACGTGCTGGCCGGCGGCGACGTCGTCGAACCGGTGACCGCGGGGGAGCAGGACGGCCTCGACGTGCTGCGCCACTCGGCCGCGCACGTCCTGGCGCAGGCCGTGCAGGAGGTGCACCCCGACGCGCGCCTGGGCATCGGGCCGCCGATCCGCGACGGCTTCTACTACGACTTCGACGTCGAGACCCCCTTCACCCCCGACGACCTTCGGGCGCTGGAGAAGGTCATGCAGCGCATCGTCAACGAGGGCCAGACCTTCCGCCGCCGCGAGATCTCCGACGACGACGCCCTGGTCGAGCTCGCCGACGAGCCGTACAAGTGCGAGCTGATCGGGCTCAAGGGCGGTGCGTCCGAGACCGCGGCCGAAGGCGCATCGGTGGAAGTCGGCGGTGCGCAGCTGACCATCTACGACAACGTCCGTCGCGACGGCACCCGGGCCTGGGGTGACCTGTGCCGCGGCCCGCACGTGCCGTCGACCAAGGTGCTCGGCAACGCGTTCAAGCTGATGCGCAGCGCCGCCGCGTACTGGCGCGGCTCGGAGAAGAACCCGCAGCTGCAGCGCGTCTACGGCACCGCGTGGCCCACCAAGGACGAGATGAAGGCCTACCTCGACCGGCTGGCCGAGGCCGAGAAGCGCGACCACCGCAAGCTCGGGGCCGAGCTCGACCTGTTCAGCTTCCCCGACGAGCTGGGCTCCGGCCTGGCGGTGTTCCACCCCAAGGGCGGCATCGTCAAGCGCGAGATGGAGGACTACGTCCGCCGTCGGCACATCGAGGAGGGCTTCCAGTACGTCGGCACCCCCCACATCAGCAAGGACGGGCTGTTCCACACCTCCGGGCACCTGCCCTACTACGCCGACACCATGTTCCCGGCGATGGAGTTCGAGGGCACCGAGTACCGCCTCAAGGCGATGAACTGCCCGATGCACAACCTCATCTACCGCTCCCGTGGGCGCTCGTACCGCGAGCTGCCGCTGCGCCTGTTCGAGTTCGGCTCGGTCTACCGGTTCGAGAAGTCGGGCGTCGTGCACGGCCTGACCCGGGTCCGGGGCATGACCCAGGACGACTCGCACAGCTACGTCACCGCCGAGCAGGCTCCCGCCGAGATCAAGCACCTGCTCGACTTCGTGCTGTCGCTGCTGCGCGACTTCGGCATGGACGACTACTACCTCGAGCTGTCCACCCGCGAGACCGAGGGCGAGAAGAAGGACAAGTTCATCGGGTCCGAGGAGGAGTGGGAGGTCGCGACCGACGTGCTGCGCGACGTCGCGTCCGAGTCCGGGCTCGAGCTCGTGCTCGACCCCGGTGGCGCTGCGTACTACGGCCCGAAGATCTCCGTCCAGGCCCGCGACGCGATCGGCCGCACCTGGCAGATGTCGACCATCCAGTACGACTTCAACCAGCCGGCGCGCTTCGGCCTCGAGTACCAGGCGTCCGACGGCACCCGCCAGCAGCCGGTGATGATCCACTCCGCGAAGTTCGGCTCGATCGAGCGCTTCTTCGGGGTGCTCGTCGAGCACTACGCGGGTGCCTTCCCGGTGTGGCTGTCTCCCGTCCAGGCCCTCGGCATCCCGGTCGCGGAGGAGTTCGACGACTACCTGCGCGGCGTGCTGGAGCGGATGCGGGCGGCCGGCATCCGCACCGAGCTCGACGCGAGTGACGACCGGTTCCCGAAGAAGATCCGCAACGCGAGCAAGGCCAAGGTCCCCTACGTGCTCATCGCGGGGGAGGACGACCGCTCGGCCGGTGCCGTCTCGTTCCGCTACCGCGACGGCACCCAGAAGAACGGCGTGCCGGTCGACGACGCGATCGCCGAGATCACCGCGGCGATCGCCGACCGTCGCCAGGTCTGACCCCCGCCGCCGAGGCCCCGCGTCTCGCCGCGTCTCACTGTTCGAGACGCGGCGAACCGGTGCCGCGGAGGCTCCGTCCCGGGCGTCACACGACACGCCGACGACACGCCGACCGCTCAAGACCGCCCTGAACTTTCCCCGCGAAACCACTTGCGGCGCACCGGATCCACGACTACAAATGGTCCTACTTCACCACCTCGGTGGCGGAGGGATCGAGAGAAGGCCGAGCGCCAGCCCGAGCGGTTTACCGCACGGAGCCACCCGGTGATGAGGGTGGTAGGCGACCGGAAGCTGTCTCGTGAGACGCGGAGCATCATGCCGGGTCACCAGAGGCCCCGGGAACTCATACTTCCCGGGGCCTCACCTGTGTGCCTGCCCAGGCGGGCCCTGATGGGCCATGCTGGAGGCATGGACGGCGACGGGTTCACGGTGCGCGAGGCACGTCCGTCCGACGCCTTCTCCGTCGGGGCGCTGCACATCCAGGACGAGCGCGAGCAGGGCCATGCCGTGCCGCCCGGCTTCCTCGACGCGCTCTCCGACGCGTGGCTGCGCGACCGGGCCCGACGCACCTGGGTGGCCGAGGACGCCCGTGGCCGACCGCTCGGCATGCTGCACGGCACCCGGGTGCAGAGGCTGCCGAGCGCGCACCGCCCCGCCGACGCGTGGTTCCACGTCAGCCTGCTGTTCGTGACCGAGGACGCGCGGGGCTACGGCATCGGGCAGCGCCTGCTGGAGGCGCTCCTGGCGTGGGCCGAGGCCGACCACGTGAGCCGGGTGCAGCTCAACGCCGTGCCGGAGGCCCGCACCCTCTACGAGCGGATGGGGTTCGGGCCCCCGTCGGATCGGTTGATGGAGCTGCGGGTCAGCGACCGAAGTCGGCGTGGAGCTGGCTGAGCCGCACGTTGTTGCCGGACGGGTCGCGGAAGCCCACGTCGATGCCGTACATCTGCTCCTCGGGCTCACCGACGAACTCGACGCCGCGCTCCTTCATCTCGCGGTACTCGCGCCAGCAGTCGTCGGTGGTCAGGAAGACCGTGCCGGCCAGCCCCTTGCCCATCAGGTCGCGCAGCTGCTCGTCGGTCGCGGCGTCGACCATCGGCGGCCCGGGGATCGCCATCAGGACGATCGCCACGTCGGGCTGGGCGGGCGGGCTGACGGTCAGCCAGCGGAAGTTGCCCATCTCGGGCACGGTGACGTCGGCGCGCACCTCGAAGCCGACCTTCTCGGTCCAGTACTTCAGGGCCTCGTCCTGGTCGTGCACCCACAGCTGGGCGGTGGCGATGTTCATGCTGGTGCTCCTCGGGTCTGGCGAATGGTGGTTGGGGCCGCGGTTGCGGGCTCGACCCAGTCCACCGCGACCGGCCGGGCGGCGTCTTCTCGAAACGTGCGCACCTGGGGCCGGCCCCACGCGCGCACCACGCAGGCCGGAACCCTGGCCACCTGCGCGGCCGGCGGGTGGGCGGCGCGGTAGGCCGTGGGCGGCATCCCGAACATCCGCCCGAAGCTCACCGTGAACGACCCGACGCTGCTCAGCCCCACCGACACGCAGATCCGCGCCACCGACCAGTCGGTCGAGCGCAGCAGCGACGCGGCCCGCTCGAGCCGGCGGGTGAGCAGGTACTGGTGCGGTGACTCGCCGAACGCGCGGCGGAACTCGCGGCTGAAGTGGGCGGGCGAGAGCCGGGCGGCCGCGGCGAGGTCGGCGACGGTCAGCGGCTCGGCGTAGCGCGCGTCGGCAAGGTCCTTGGCGCGCAGCAGGTGGCGGCTCGGGGGCACCGGCATCCGCCGAGTCTGGCACGCGGTCGCGGGTGCACGACCTCGTGGTCGTCGCGGGGTTCTCGCTGCGCACCCGCCTAGGATCGGGGTATGCCGGCGCACGAGGACCCCGCTGACTTCACCGGCGACGCCGACGGCTTCGAGCGGCTGTGGACCCCGCACCGGATGGTCTACATCGCGGGCGACCGACCCGACCCGAACGAGGGCACCGGCTGCCCGTTCTGCGCGGCCCCGGGCAAGGACGACGCCGAGGGCCTGGTCGTGCACCGCGGCGAGCACTGCTACGTCGTGATGAACCTGTTTCCGTACAACCCGGGCCACGTGCTCGTCTGCCCGTACCGGCACGTGCCGCTCTACGTCGACCTCACCGACGACGAGACGCTCGAGTTCACCGCCCTGACCAAGGCGGCGATCCGGGCGCTGGAGTCGGCCTCGGCCCCGATGGGCTTCAACCTCGGGATGAACCAGGGCGCGGTCGCCGGCGCGGGCGTCGCGGCGCACCTGCACCAGCACGTCGTGCCGCGCTGGGGCGGGGACAGCAACTTCCTGCCGATCATCGCGCGGACCAAGGCCCTGCCGATGCTGCTGGAGGATGTCCGCTCCCGGCTCGTCGAGCACTGGCCCGCGTGACACGATGACGAGCATGTCGAAGCAACCGCGCCTGAAGAAGTCGGCCTACGAGGCCGAGCTGGTCCGACTGCAGGCCGAGCTGGTCAAGATGCAGGAGTGGGTGCGCCGCGAGGGGGAGCGGATCGTCCTGGTCTTCGAGGGGCGCGACGCCGCCGGCAAGGGCTCGTCGATCAAGCGGGTCACCCAGTACCTCAACCCGCGCCAGGCCCGGGTCGTCGCGCTCCCGGCACCGACCGAGCGGCAGCGCACCCGGTGGTACTTCCAGCGCTACGTCGAGCACCTGCCCTCCGCGGGCGAGATCGTCATCTTCGACCGCAGCTGGTACAACCGGGCCGGGGTCGAGCGGGTGCTCGGCTACTGCACCCCCGAGGAGCACCAGCGGTTCCTGCGCCAGTGCCCGATCTTCGAGCGGATGCTCGTCGAGGACGGCATCCGGCTGCACAAGTACTGGTTCTCGGTCAGCGACTCCGAGCAGCAGGCGCGCTTCGAGTCCCGGCTGACCGACCCGATGCGGCGCTGGAAGCTGTCGACGACCGACATCGAGTCGATCGAGCGGTGGGAGGACTACTCCCGCGCCAAGGACGACATGATGGTGCACACCGACATCGCCGAGTCGCGCTGGAACGTCGTCGAGAGCGACGACAAGCGTCGTTCGCGGATCAACATGATCGCCCACCTGCTCTCTCAGGTCCCGTACGAGCAGGTCGAGGAGCCCACGCTCGTGCTTCCCGAGCGGCCGCCGTCACGCGGCTACGTGCGCCCGGACCGGTCGCTGCAGCACGAGGTGCCCGACCACGCCGCCACCCTGGAGACCCACAAGGCCGCCGAAACCCGAGAGGCCCACCACGCCCACGAGGGCTGAGCCCCCGGGGGCGTCAGCCGTGCCGGCCCTTCTCACCCACGTGGTCCTTGGCCAGCCGGTCGGGAAGCTGCTCGTAGCCGCGGTGCTCGCGGTGGAAGGTCCCCGTGCCGTGGGCCAGTGACCGCAGGGTGATCGCGTAGTCGAGCAGCTCGAGCTGGGGCACGGCGGCCTCGAGCACCGAGCGGCCCGGCTGGTCCTCGGCGGCGAACGATCCGATGATCTGGCCGCGGCGGGTGCCGATGTCGGTCATCACCGCGCCGAGGTGGTCGTCGTCGACGGTCACCGTCACGGTGTCGATCGGCTCGAGCAGGCACATCGTCGACGGTGAGGCCAGCTCGCGCAGGGCCAGCCCCGCGGCGGTCTGGAACGCGACGTCGGAGGAGTCGACCGAGTGCGCCTTGCCGTCGGTGAGGGTCACCTTGACGTCGACGACGGGCCAGCCGGCGATCAGGCCCCTCTCGAGCTGGTGGTGCACGCCCTTCTCGACGCTGCTGAAGAACTGCCGCGGCACGGCGCCGCCGACCACGACCTCGTCGAACTCGATGCCGGACCCGCGCGGCAGCGGCTCCATCACCAGGTGGCAGACCGCGAACTGGCCGTGGCCACCGGACTGCTTCACGTGGCGCCCCTGCGCCTCGGCGCGGGTCAGCGCAGTCTCCTTCATGGCGACCCGCACGGGCACCTGCTCGACCCCGACGTTGAAGCGGGAGCGCAGCCGGCCGAGCACCAGGTCGAGGTGGGCCGGGCCGGTGGTCCACAGCACGACCTGGCCGGTGTCGGCGTCGTGCTCGATGCGCAGCGACGGGTCCTCGGCGGCGAGCTCGCGGAAGGCGACCGGCATCCGGTCCTCGTCGGCGCGGCTGGTGGCCGCAACGGCCGCCGGAAGCAGCGCCTCGGGGAGCGCCCAGGGCGTCACGAGGAGCGGGGCGTCGGGGGAGGAGAGCGTGTCGGAGGTCTGCGCGGTCGCGAGCTTGGTGACGACCACGACCTCACCGGCGATCGCCTCGGCCTTGGTGAGCAGGTCGCCGTCGGACGGGGCGGCGATGGCGCCCGGCCGCACGTCGTCGTCGTGCGCCGCGTGCCCCTCACCGGTCGGCACGCCGAGCATCTCGAGGTGGCCGGACACGTGGACCGCCCGGTCGGCGCGCAGGGTGCCGGAGAACACCCGCACGAGCGAGAGGTGCCCGACGTAGGCGTCGGACTGGGTGTGCACGACCTCGGCGACGAGCGGGCCGTCGGGGTCGGGGCTGACCTCGACCTCCGGGCCGCCACCCACCGGGGTGACCGTCGGCAGCGGGTGCAGCCCCGGGTGGGGGAAGGCCGCCTCGATGAGGTGCAGCAGCACGCCGACGCCGGCGCCGGTCTCGGCCGACAGGGGGAGCACGGGGTGGAAGGTGCCGTGCGCGACCGCGGTGAGCAGGTCCTTCTCGAGGGTCTCGAAGTCGAGCTCCTCACCCTCGAGGTAGCGGTCCATCAGGCCACCGTCCTCGGACTCCTCGATGATCCCCTCGATGAGCGCGGGCCGGTAGGTGTCGAAGAGCTCGGCGTGCTCGGGCCCGGCCGGGCGCACGGTGCGCGTGCCACCGGCGTAGTCGTGCACCTCGCCGAGCAGCAGGTCGGCGATCGAGGTGACGGCCCCCTCCGAGCCGGGCACCGGCACCCCGAGCGGCTGGATGCCGGCGCCGAAGTGGGCCTGGCAGTCGGCCAGGGTGGCCGCGAAGTCGGCATCGCGGGCGTCGAGCTGGGTGATGACGACGGCACGCGGCATCCCGACGATCTCGCACTCGTGCCACAGCGCGCGGCTCTGCGCGTCGGCGCCGTCGGCCGCCGAGACGACGAAGAGGGCGGCATCCGCCGCCCTCAGCCCCGCCCGCACGTCCCCGACGAAGTCGGGGTTGCCCGGGGCGTCGAGGAGGGTGACCACCACCGACCCGCTCGACAGCGTGGCGGCCCGCAGCCCGGTCGTGGGTTCGGTCTGCCCCCGGGACGCCCGACCGGGCACCACGGCGTCGACGACGTGGTCGAACAGCCTGGACTTTCCCGACCCGCTCGGACCGACGAGGACGACGTTGCGGATGCTCGTCGTGCCGTGGACGGTGGGGGCCTGGGTCGTCGTCCCGTTCATGTCGCCTACATTTCACCTGTTCGGGTCGCCACACAAGCGCGCCGCCCGCGGCGTGACGAGCGGCACTGCGACAAACCCCTACGCTGGACCCACCATGCTGAACCGATACGCGCGCGCCTTCTTCACCAAGCTGCTGACCCCGGTGGCCGCGGTGCTCATCCGGCTCGGCATCAGCCCTGACGTCGTCACGATCATCGGCACGCTGGGGGTCTGCTTCGGCGCCCTGGTCTTCTACCCGCGTGGTGAGTTCCTCGTCGGCACGCTCGTGATCACGGCGTTCGTGTTCGCCGACACCCTCGACGGCATCATGGCCCGCCGGATCGGCCGGTCGGGGAAGTGGGGTGCCTACCTCGACTCCACCCTCGACCGGGTGGGCGACGCCGCGATCTTCGGGGGCCTGGTGCTGTTCTACGCCGACGAGCCGGGCAAGGCCTACATGGCGGCCCTCGCCCTGGCCTGCCTGATCCTGGGCAGTGTCGTCTCGTACGCCAAGGCCCGGGCCGAGGGCCTGGGCATGACCGCCAACGTCGGCATCGCCGAGCGCGCCGACCGCCTCGTCGTGGTGCTCGTCGCGACCGGCCTGGTCGGCTGGTTCCTGCCCGAGATCGTCCTGGCCGTGGTGCTCGCCCTGCTCGCGCTCGCCAGCCTGGTCACCGTGGTGCAGCGCATGCTCGAGGTGCGCCGCCAGGCCCTGGACGTCGTGTGAAGGTGCTGCCGGGGTCGGTCACCGACTCCCTCACCGTCGTGGGTCACCGAGTCGGCTGGGCCGCGGTGCGCCGGATGCCGGAACGGGTCGCCTACGCGCTGTTCGACCGCATCGCCGACGTCACCGTCGCCCGTGGCGGCGCCGCCCGGATGCGGTCCAACTACGCCAAGGTGCGCCCCGACCTCGACGACGCCGCCCTGGACGCCCTCGTCCGGGACGGGATGCGGCGCTACCTGCGGTACTACTGCGAGGCGTTCCGCCTGCAGGACCTCACCGCCGACGACCTCGCGCAGCGCGTGCGGGCCGAGGGCGACGGCCCGGTGCGCGAGGTCATCGAGGGCGGCGGCTCGGTCATCGCGTTCCTCGGCCACCTCGGCAACTGGGACCTCGCCGGGGCCTGGGGCACCACCCACCTCGGCCCGGTCACGACCGTCGCCGAGCGGCTCAAGCCGGAAGAGGTCTTCGAGGAGTTCCTCGCCTTCCGGGAGTCGCTCGGGATGACGATCATCCCGCTCACCGGTGGGGTCAACCCCTTCCCGGCGTTGCGTGAGGCCGCCCGCCGGCCCGGCATCATCCCCCTGCTCGCCGACCGTGACCTCACCGCCAACGGGGTCGAGGTCGAGCTGTGCGGCCACAAGGCCCGGATGGCACCCGGCGCGGCCGCGCTCGCCCTGGCCGAACGACGGCCGCTGCACCCGGTCTCCATCCGCCACGAGCGGCGCGGCAGCGGGTGGGGCATCGTCATCACCTTCCACCCGCCGGTCGAGGTGCCCAGCTCGGGCACGACCCGCGAGCGGGCCACCGTGATGACCCAGGCCTGCGCCGACGTGCTGGGGGCCGCGATCAGCGCGCACACCAGCGACTGGCACATGCTGCAGCGGGTCTTCCTCGACGACCTCGACCACGACCGGCTCGCCGGCGCGACCGAGGGGGCCCGATGAGGATCGGCCTGGTCTGCCCGTACTCGTGGGACGTCCCGGGGGGCGTGCAGTTCCACGTGCGCGACCTGGCCGAGCACTTCATCCGCGCCGGGCACGAGGTCGCGGTGCTCGCGCCGGCCGACGACGACACCGCCCTGCCCGACTACCTCACGTCGTGTGGTCGCCCGGTGCCCGTGCGCTACAACGGCTCGGTCGCCCGGGTCACCTTCGGCCCGGCGACCTCCGCCCGGGTCAGCCGATGGCTCGAGGCGGGGCAGTTCGACGTCCTGCACATCCACGAGCCGCTGAACCCGTCGGCGTCCCTGATGGCGCTGTGGGCCTCGACCGAACCGGTGGTCGCGACCTTCCACTCGGCGATGCTGCGCTCGCGCGCCCTGCACGCCGCCCACCCGCTGCTGCGACCGTCGCTGGAGAAGATCCGCGGCCGGATCGCCGTCTCCGAGGACGCCCGGGCCACGGTGCAGCGCCACCTCGGTGGTGAGGCGTTCATCATCCCGAACGGGGTCTACGTCGACGACTTCCGCAGCGCGGTGCGCACGGCGAAGTGGAGCGGCAGCCCGCAGGGCCCGGTGCTGGCCTTCCTCGGCCGCGTCGACGAGCCGCGCAAGGGGCTCGCGGTGGCGCTCGGGGCGCTGCCGGCGGTCCTCGACGTGCACCCCGGCGCCCGGCTGCTCGTCGCCGGCCCCGGCGACGCCGCGGACCTGCTGAAGGCGGCCGACCCGCGCGCCGCGGCGGCGACCGAGGTGCTGGGCACCGTCTCGGACGGCGAGAAGGCGTCGTTGCTGCACTCGGTCGACGCGTACGTCGCACCCCACCTCGGCGGCGAGAGCTTCGGCATCGTCCTCGTCGAGGCGATGGCCGCCGGGGCGCCCGTCGTGGCGTCCGACCTGCCCGCCTTCGCCGCGGTGCTGGACGGGGGCCGCACCGGCATCATGTTCGAGACCGGGTCGCCCGAGAGGCTCTCGCGCGCCGTGCTCGACCTCCTCGCCGAGCCCGAGCGCCGTGAGGCGCTGCGGACCGCCGGCTTCGCGCGCGCTCGGGTGTTCGACTGGGGCGTCGTCGCCGACCGGATCATGGCCGTCTACGAGACGGTCATCGCCGGCGCCGACCTCGAGCCGGCCGACCCCGCGCCGCAGGGCCTGTGGGGACGCCTCGTGCGCGGTGTGCCGGGCGGTGGCACCTGATGGGCACCGTCGACGTGCTGCAGCTGGCGACCTTCCTCGTCATCCTCGTCATCGGCATCGCGTGGTACCTGTCGTACTCCGCCGCCCGTCTCGACCGGCTGCACGCCAAGGTCGAGGGCGCCATGTCGGCCCTGGACGCCGCGCTGGTGCGTCGCGCCGAGGCGGCTCTCGAGCTCGCGAACAGCGGTGTGCTCGACCCCGCCAGCGCCCTGCTCATCGCCGATGCCGCCACCGAGTCGATCGAGCGCACGACCGAGCAGCCGGTGACCGGCGACCTGCTCGACGGTCAGCACTTCGGCGGGCGCGAGCAGGTCGAGAGCGACCTCAGCGAGGCGCTGCGGGCGGCGCTGACCGGTGAGGTCGTGGTCGACCTGCGCGACAGCGACGCCGACCTCGTCGCCGACTCCCTCGAACGGATCGCGTCGAGCGGCCTGCGGGTGCAGCTGGCCCGGCGCTTCCACAACGACGCCACCCGTGAGGTGCGCCGGGTGCGCGCCAAGCGCTCGGTACGCCTGTTCCGGCTGTGGGGCTATGCCGAGCTGCCCGAGCCGGTCACCTTCGACGACGAGCTGCCCCCCGCGCTGGCCGGCTGAGCGACGCTCCCGGCGACCTCGGACGGTGGTTCGCGAGGGTCCGGCGCCGACCTACACTGTGCGGCATGAGCGAGCAGCAGAACGCCCAGGGCACCGGCACGACCCGCGTCAAGCGCGGCATGGCCGAGATGCTCAAGGGCGGGGTCATCATGGACGTCGTCACCGCCGAGCAGGCCAAGATCGCCGAGGATGCCGGCGCCGTGGCCGTGATGGCCCTCGAGCGGGTGCCCGCCGACATCCGCGCCCAGGGTGGCGTGTCCCGGATGAGCGACCCGGACATGATCGAGAGCATCATCGCGGCCGTCTCCATCCCGGTCATGGCCAAGGCCCGGATCGGCCACTTCGTCGAGGCGCAGGTGCTGCAGAGCCTCGGTGTCGACTACATCGACGAGTCCGAGGTGCTGACCCCGGCCGACTACGCCAACCACATCGACAAGTGGAACTTCACGGTTCCCTTCGTCTGTGGCGCCACCAACCTCGGCGAGGCCCTGCGCCGCATCACCGAGGGCGCGGCGATGATCCGCTCCAAGGGCGAGGCCGGCACCGGTGACGTCTCCAACGCGACGACCCACATGCGCCAGATCCGCCAGCAGATCCGTCACCTGCAGAACCTGCCCGAGGACGAGCTGTACGTCGCGGCCAAGGAGCTCCAGGCGCCCTACGACCTCGTCAAGGAGGTCGCCGCTGCCGGCAAGCTGCCCGTCGTGCTGTTCACCGCCGGCGGCATCGCCACCCCGGCCGACGCCGCGATGATGATGCAGCTCGGCGCCGAGGGCGTGTTCGTGGGCTCGGGCATCTTCAAGTCGGGCAACCCGGCCGAGCGCGCCGAGGCGATCGTCAAGGCCACGACGTTCTACGACGACCCCGACGTCATCGCCAAGGTCTCGCGTGGCCTGGGCGAGGCCATGGTCGGCATCAACGTCGACGAGATCCCGCAGCCGCACCGGTTGGCCGAACGCGGCTGGTGACGGCGGCGCCGGGTCAGGTGACGGTCGCGCGCTCCCGGAACTCCGCGCGCTCGAACTCGCGCCCCTCGAGCACCGCCCGCAGGTGCTCGGCGGCACGCAGCACGTCGCCGTGGGTGAGGTAGAGCGGGGCGAACCCCAGCCGCACGATGTCGGCCTCGCGGAAGTCGCCGACGACGTCGCGGGCGATGAGCGCCTGCACCACGCCGTACGCCTCCGGATGCCGCACGCTCACCTGTGATCCGCGGCGTGCCGGGTCGCGTGGGGTCGCCACCACGAGGTCGGGCAGCAGGGCGTCGAGGCACTCGAGGAAGAAGCCGGTGAGCGACAGCGACCGCTGGCGGACGGCGGTGACCTCGACGCCGTCGTACGCCGCCAGCGCGGCCTCGAGGGCGAGCATGCCGAGCAGCGCCGGGGTGCCGACCCGGCCGCGGGTGATGCCCGGCGCCGGCACGAAGTCGGGCGCCATCGCGAAGGGCGTCGCGTGGCCGTTCCACCCGGCGAGCGGCTGGTCGAAGTCGTCCTGGTGGCGGTGGGCCACGTAGAGGAAGGCCGGGGCGCCGGGGCCGCCGTTGAGGTACTTGTAGCCGCAGCCGACCGCGAGGTCGGCGTCGTGGGCGTCGAGCCCGACGTCGAGCACCCCGGCGGAGTGGCAGAGGTCCCAGCAGGCCAGCGCCCCCACGTCGTGGGCCGCCCGGGTGATCGCGGCCAGGTCCCAGAGCTCACCGGTGCGGTAGTCCACCGACGAGTACGCGGCGAGCGCGAGGTCGTCACCGACCTGCGCGATCCGGCCGACGGCGTCGGCGGGGGAGACGCGCTCGACGACCAGCCCGGCATCCCGGGCGGCGGCCTCGGTGACGTACAGGTCGGTGGGGAACGAGTCGGGGTCGGTGAGCACGACCCGGCGACCGGGCCGCATCCGGGAGGCCGCGACGACCGCCTTGTAGAGGTTGACCGACGTCGAGTCGGTGCACACCACCTGGCCCGGTGCGGCGCCGACGAGCGAGCCGATGCGGTCACCGACGCGGGTCGGTGCGTCCCACCAGCCGGCGTCGTTCCAGCTGGCGATGAGGTCGTTGCCCCACTGGCGGTGCACGACGTCGGCGACGGCCTCGGCGACGCCGGCGGGCAGGGCGCCGAGCGAGTTGCCGTCGAGGTAGACGACCCCGGCCGGCAGGCGGAACCGCCCGCGCAGGTCGGTGGCGGCGTGGGCGGCATCGAGCTCGCGGGCCCGCTCGGTCAGCGCTGACGACATGGCACGACCGTAGCGCCGTCACCGGGAGGCCGAGCGGGGCGCACGCGGCGGGTGCGGACCCGGGCCGTAGCATCGTCGCCCGTGACCGGCATCCCCCACATCGGCGTCCTCGCGGTCCAGGGCGACGTGCGCGAGCACCTCGCCGCCCTGGCGGCCAGCGGCGCGCGCGCCTCGACCGTGCGCCGGCCCGAGGAGGTCGCCGACGTCGACGGCCTGGTGATCCCCGGCGGGGAGTCGACCACGATGGACAAGCTGGTGCGCGCGTTCGGGCTGCAGGGCCCGCTGCGCGAGCGGATCGCCGCCGGGATGCCGGTGTACGGCTCGTGCGCCGGGATGATCATGCTCGCCGACCGGATCGCCGACGCCCGGCCGGACCAGCAGACCCTCGGCGGGCTCGACATCACCGTGCGGCGCAACGCGTTCGGGCGGCAGGTCGACTCCTTCGAGGAGGACCTGCACATCCGCGAGCTGGGCGGGGAGCCGGTGCGGGCGGTCTTCATCCGGGCCCCGTGGGTCGAGGAGGCTGGCGAGTCCGTGCAGGTGCTGGCTCGCGTCGAGCACGGCCCCGCCGCAGGTAGGATCGTCGCCGCGCGACAGGGTGACCTGCTCGTCACCTCCTTCCACCCCGAGGTGACCGGTGACCACCGGGTGCACCAGCTGTTCGTCGACATCGTTCGGCAGCACACCGCCAGGCACGACCAGAGGGAGCGTTCATGAGCGGCCACTCCAAGTGGGCGACCACCAAGCACAAGAAGGCGGCGATCGACGCCAAGCGCGGCAAGCTGTTCGCCAAGCTCATCAAGAACATCGAGGTGGCGGCCCGCTCCGGCGGCGGTGACCCGACGGGCAACCCGACCCTCTACGACGCCATCCAGAAGGCGAAGAAGTCCTCGGTCCCCAACAACAACATCGACAACGCGGTCAAGCGCGGCTCCGGCGCCACGGCCGGCGGCTCCGACTGGGAGACCATCACCTACGAGGGCTACGCGCCCGGCGGGGTGGCAGTGCTGATCGAGTGCCTCACCGACAACCGCAACCGGGCCGCCGCCGAGGTGCGCACCGCCCTGACCCGCAACGGCGGCGCCCTGGCCGACCCCGGCTCGGTCAGCTACGTGTTCGAGCGCAAGGGCGTCGTCATCGTGCCCAAGACCGAGCAGAGCGAGGACGACCTCCTCGAGGTCGTGCTCGACGCCGGCGCCGAGGAGGTCAACGACAACGGCGACACCTGGGAGATCGTGTCCGAGGCGACCGACTTCGTGGCCGTGCGCAGCGCGCTGCAGGAGGCCGGCGTCGACTACGACTCGGCCGAGGCGTCGTGGGTGCCCACCCTGCAGGTGCCGCTGGATCTCGACGGCGCGAAGAAGATGATCCGCGTCATCGAGGCGCTCGAGGACTCCGACGACGTGCAGGACGTCTTCGCCAACGGCGACATCTCGGACGACGTCCTCGCCCAGCTCGACGAGGAGTGACCGTCGACCCCGTCGCCATCTGGGACGCCGAGGCACCCACGTTCGACGAGGCGCCCGACCACGGGCTGCTCGACGCGGACGTGCGGGCTGCTTGGCGTGACCTGCTGCTCGGGGTGCTGCCTGCCTCGCCGGCCGACGTCGTCGACCTCGGCTGCGGCACGGGCACCCTCGCGGTGCTGCTCGCCGAGCACGAGTACGCCGTCGACGCGCTCGACTTCTCGCCCGCCATGGTGCGGCTGGCCGCCGCGAAGCTCGCGGCGGCGGCCCCGCGGGTGCGCGACCTGGTGACGGTGCGCGAAGGGGACGCGGGCGACCCGGGGTTGGCACCGGCATCCGTCGACGTCGTGCTCTGTCGCCACGTGCTGTGGGCGCTGCCCGACCCGGTGCAGGTGGTGCGCCGATGGGTGGCGGCGCTGCGCCCCGGCGGCCGGCTGGTGCTCGTCGAGGGCGACTGGTCGACGGGCGCCGGGCTCACCGCCGCACGCTGCGCCGAGATCGTGGGGGAGTCGTGCACCCGGGTCGAGGTGCGCCGCCTGCCCGACCCGCGGCTGTGGGGCCGCGAGATCACCGACGAGCGCTACCTGGTCGTGGCGCACCCCTGAACGCGCGTGTTGCTCCGCCGCAGCCCCGCCGGCGCTGTGTAGCGTGGCATCCCGAACAGGTGTTCTAACCACGGAAGGGGTCCCAGGTGCGCGTGCTCGGCGTCGACCCCGGCCTGACCCGGTGCGGTCTGGGCGTCGTCGACGGCCGGCCCGGCCGCGCCACGATGGTCGCCGTGGGCGTCGTGCGCACCCCGAGCGACGCCGACCCGGGGGAGCGGCTGGTCTTCCTCGAGCGAGAGCTGGAGGCATGGCTCGACCGGTTCGTCCCGGAGGTCGTCGCCGTCGAGCGGGTCTTCGCCGACGTCAACGTCGCCTCGGTGATGACCACCGCGCACGCCACCGCGGTCGCCCTGCTGACGGCGACCAAGCGCGGCATCCCGGTCGTCTTCCACACCCCCACCGAGGTCAAGGCCGCGGTCACCGGTTCCGGGCGCGCCGACAAGGCGCAGGTCACGGCCATGGTCACCCGCATCCTCGGGCTCGAGGTCGCGCCCCGGCCGGCCGACGCCGCCGACGCCCTCGCCCTGGCCATCTGCCACGCGTGGCGCGGCGCCCAGGTGGCCCGGCTCGACGCCCTCGCGGCTCACGCGCACGCGGAACAGGCCCGCCGGTGATCGCCTCGGTGCGTGGCCCGGTCGCCCATGTCGGGCTCGACCACGTCGTCGTCGAGGTCGGTGGGGTCGGCATGCTCGTGCACACGACC
Organism: uncultured Actinomycetota bacterium; assembly: GCA_963695175.1. Taxonomy (GTDB): domain Bacteria; phylum Actinomycetota; class Actinomycetes; order Actinomycetales; family Dermatophilaceae; genus Fodinibacter. The sequence goes on along the minus strand of CAVOGG010000003.1, from coordinate 347,940 downwards.
CCCGCCACGGCATCCGCCTGCCACCGGGGCAGCGAGGCGTCCCTGGCCACCAGCCTCGTGGTCCGGGAGGACTCGCTCACCCTGTTCGGCTTCTCCGCCGCCGCCGAGCGCGACATGTTCGAGACCCTGCAGACCGTGTCGGGGGTCGGCCCGCGGCTGGCCCTGGCGATGCTCTCGGTGATGGGGCCCGACCAGCTCGCCGTCGCCCTGTCCTCGGGTGACACCAAGGCCCTGACGACGATCCCCGGCATCGGCGCCAAGTCGGCCGAGCGGCTCGTGCTCGAGCTGCGCGACAAGGTGGGCGCGGTGCGCGGCGCCGGAGCGAGTCCCGCCGGCGGCAGCCCCGCCGGCCCCGTCGGGCGCGAGCCGTGGCGCGGCCAGGTCACCGAGGCCCTCGTCGGCCTGGGCTGGTCGGCCAAGCAGGCCGGGGATGCCGTGGAGCGCGTCGCCGCGTCCGCGCCCGCCGACGCCGACATCGCCGCCTACCTCCGCCTGGCCCTGCGCGAGCTGCGACCGTGAGCACGCCCCAGCCCCAGCCCGAGCGCGGCTTCGCGAGCGAGATGCTCGAGGCCGACGGCTCCTACGAGGCCACCGCCCGGGTCGTCGACGCCGCCGGCTCCGACGACGACCGGCTCGTCGAGGCGGCGCTGCGGCCCAAGCGGCTCAGCGAGTTCCCCGGTCAGCCCCGGGTGCGCGACCAGCTCGGCCTGGTGCTCGAGGCGGCCAAGCGCCGCGGCAGCGCCCCCGACCACGTGCTGCTGTCGGGTCCACCCGGGCTCGGCAAGACCACCCTGGCGATGATCGTCGCCGCCGAGATCGAGAAGCCGATCCGGGTCACCAGCGGGCCGGCCATCCAGCACGCCGGCGACCTGGCGGCGGTGCTCTCCTCGCTCGACGAGGGAGAGGTCCTCTTCCTCGACGAGATCCACCGGATGAGCCGCTCGGCCGAGGAGATGCTCTACCTCGCCATGGAGGACTTCCGGGTCGACGTCATCGTCGGCAAGGGGCCCGGCGCCACCGCCATCCCGCTCGAGCTGCCGCCGTTCACCGTCGTCGGGGCCACCACCCGGGCCGGGCTGCTGCCGGCCCCGCTGCGCGACCGGTTCGGGTTCACGGCGCACCTCGACTACTACGACACCGCCGACCTCATCACGATCCTGCATCGTTCGGCGCGGCTGCTCGGCGTTGCTGCCGACGAGGCCGGCATCGCCGAGATCGCAAGCCGTTCCCGTGGCACGCCACGCATCGCGAACCGGCTGCTGCGCCGCGTGCGTGACTGGGCCCAGGTGCACGGCCAGGGGCACGTCGACCACGAGGCGGCCCATGCGGCGCTGGCCCTGTTCGACGTCGACGATGCCGGGCTCGACCGCCTCGACCGGGCGGTACTCGAGGCGCTGTGCCGCAGGTTCGGCGGCGGCCCGGTCGGGCTCTCGACCCTCGCCGTCGCCGTGGGGGAGGAGTCCGACACGGTCGAGACGGTCGCCGAGCCCTACCTCGTGCGCGAGGGCTACATCGTGCGCACCCCGCGTGGCCGGGCGGCCGCCGCGCGGGCCTGGCGGCACCTCGGGCTCGAGGCGCCAGCCGGGTTCCTGCAGCAGGAGGCCCTGCCGCTCGAGGGCGGACCTGAGTCCGGCGCCGGCCCCGGGCGGTTTTCCGGCTGAGAAACGGGCACGATGCCCGGGCCTGCCCCGTTGGTGGGTGAGGAAGGCGTCGCCTAGACTTGCGCCTCGGCCCGGCCTGTCCGGGCCGAACCACTGCCCGCCACGAGCGGGCGACCTGACACGAAGGACCGACCTCACTCATGTTCAACGGCTCCGGCCTCGGCTATCTGCTCGTCCTGCTCCTCCCGTTCCTGCTGCTGATCTTCATCGTGTTCAGCCAGCGCAGGCGGGCCCAGCAGGTCCAGGCGCTCCAGGCCTCCCTGGCCGTTGGTGACGAGGTCGTGACGACGTCGGGCCTGTACGGCACCATCGCCGCCCTCGACGACGCGGTCGTCACGCTCGACACGGGGTCGGGCAGCACGCTGCGCTACGACCGGCGGGCCATCGGCATGCGCGCCACCGAGGCGGTCTGATCATGGCGAGCGGCAACAGCCAGACGACCGCGGCGCGACGGTCCCTCCTGTTCCTCCTGGCGATCGTCGTCGGCCTGGGCGGCCTGCTCGCCGGGGCGGTCTACTTCTCCGACGCCAAGACCCAGCCCAAGCTGGGCCTGGACCTCGAGGGCGGCACCCAGATCATCCTGGAGCCGAAGACCGCCGCCGGCCAGACGGTCTCCACCGAGCAGCTCAACCAGGCGCGCGACATCATCGTCCAGCGCGTCGACGCCGGCGGTGTGTCCGGGGCCGAGGTCACCACCCAGGGCGACCGCAACATCGTGGTGAGCATCCCGGAGATCCCGACGCAGGAAGTGCGCGACGCGATCAGCAAGTCCTCGCAGCTGCAGTTCCGCCCGGTGCTGGCCGTCGCGGCCGGCTCCCCCCAGGCGGCCCCCTCCCCGTCGCCGAGCAGCACTGCTCCCGCGAGCCCGAAGCCGTCCGCCACCCCGACCACGGCGAGCAGCGCCTCGCCGACGAGCAACAGCGCGGTACCCGACGCCCTGATGGCGCCCACGCCGTCACCCAGCGCCTCGGCCACGCCCGCGCCGAGCGCGGCGACCACCGGTGCCACCCCCACGGACCCCACCGACCTCGCGTGGATCACCGACGACGTCACCGCGCGGTTCACCGCGATCGACTGCAGCGACCCGGCCGCCGTCGACGCCATCGTCGACGACCCGAAGAAGCCGCTCATCACGTGCGACGTCGACGGCGCGGCGAAGTACATCCTCGGCCCGGTCGCGGTGTCCGGCGACAAGATCAGCAACGCCACCTCCGGCTACCAGAGCAACCAGCAGGGCAACGTCACCAGCGAGGTCGAGATCGCCCTCACGCTGAACGGTGAGGGCGCCAAGCAGTACGCCGACATCAGCCGCAAGATGGTCGCGCTGCCCGAGCCGCAGAACCAGCTCGCGGCCACCCTCGACTCCAAGGTCATCGTCGCGCCCCGCTTCAACGAGGCGATCCTCGACGGCCGCGCCAGCATCACCGGCGGGTTCACCCTCGACAGCGCGCGCAGCCTGGCCGACCAGCTGAAGTTCGGCGCGCTGCCGCTGTCGTTCGTCGAGCAGACCAGCATCGACATCAGCCCCACCCTGGGCAGCGAGCAGCTGCGCTACGGCTTGATCGCGGGCCTGATCGGCCTCCTCCTCGTCGTCGTGTACTCGCTCTTCCAGTACCGCGCCCTGGGCCTCGTCACGGTGGCGTCCATCCTCGTGGCCGGCCTCATCACCTTCCTGACCATCACCATCCTGGGCTGGTCGCACAACTACCGCCTCGACATGGCGGGCGTCACGGGCCTCATCGTCGCCATCGGCTTCACGGCCGACTCGTTCATCGTCTACTTCGAACGAGTGCGTGACGAGCTGCGTGACGGCCGGTCCCTCGCGGCCGCGGTCGAGACCGGCTGGAACCGCGCCAAGCGCACCATCCTGGTCGCCGACGGCGTCAACTTCCTCGCGGCACTGACGCTCTACGCCCTGGCCAGCTCGAGCGTGCGCGGCTTCGCCTTCACGCTCGGCCTGACCACGCTGATCGACCTGCTGGTCGTCTTCCTGTTCACCCACCCGGTCCTCACGCTCCTCGCGCGGCGTCCGTTCTTCCGCGACGGCCACGCCTGGTCCGGCCTCGACCCGCGCCGTCTCGGCGTCCCGACAGCGGTCCGCTACGCCGGCCGCGGCCGCTTCACGACCCCGGTACCTGCCTCCAGCGGGACCGAAGGAGGTCTGGCATGAGCTTCAGCTTCGCCACCATGGGCAACGACCTGTACACCGGCAAGCGCTCGGTACCGGTCGTCCCGCACCGCCGCCGCTTCTACCTCGTCTCGCTGGTCATGCTCGTCATCGCCGTGCTCGGCCTGGTGACCCAGGGGCTCAACCTGGGCCTGGAGTTCCGTGGCGGCTCCGAGTTCCGCGTCGCGACGACCGCGACGCCGGGTGACTACGAGCAGATCGCCCGCGGCGCCGTCGGCGCCAGTGAGGACGAGCGCGGCGTCGGCGTCACCCTCGTCGGCAACAACACCGTGCGCGTGCAGACCGAGCGGCTCTCCGACACCGACAGCCAGAAGGTGCGCACCGACCTGGCCAAGGCGTTCGGCGTGGCCGAGTCCGAGGTCAGCGGCACCTTCATCGGCCCGTCGTGGGGCGCCTCGGTGAGCAAGCAGGCGCTGCGCGCCCTGGTCATCTTCCTGCTCGCTGTCGCCTTGCTGATGACGGTCTACTTCCGAAACTGGAAGATGGCCGCGGCGGGCCTCATCGCCCTGGCCCACGACCTCGTCATCACCGTCGGCATCTACGCGTGGAGCGGGTTCGAGGTCTCGCCGGCGACGATGATCGGCTTCCTCACCGTGCTCGGCTACAGCCTCTACGACACGGTCGTCGTCTTCGACAAGGTCCGCGAGAACACCAACGAGGCGTTCGCCAACGGTCGCCTCACCTTTGCGCAGGCCGCCAACCTGGCCGTCAACCAGACCATGGTCCGCTCGATCAACACCACCGTCATCGGCCTGCTGCCGATCACCGCGGTGCTCGCGGTGGGTGCGGTCTTCCTCGGCCCGGGCGTGCTCCTCGACCTGTCGCTGGTGCTCTTCGTCGGCATCCTGATCGGCGCCTACTCCTCGATCTTCATCGCCACCCCGCTGCTGGTCAGCCTGCGGCGACGTGACGCGTCGGTCGTCGAGCTCGACAAGAAGGCCGCCCGCTACCAGGCCCGCAAGGCCAAGGACGTCGCGGTGGCCGAGGCGGCGGAGGCCGCAGGTGAGCTGCCGGGCGAGCCGGTGAGCGTCGGCAGCGGCGCCCCCGTGGCCGCCGAGGGCGAGGGTGCGACGCTGACCGGCCGGGCCGTGCACAAGTACGCCCAGCCGACCCAGGCGGGCCCGCGCAACCAGCCGCGGCGCACGCCGAAGTCCAAGCGCTGACCCGGATGACCACCCCTGTCGGCGCCGTCGACGGCACGGATGCCGCGGCGGTGGCCACAGTGGTCGCCGCCGGGCTGCGTGACGTGCCCGACTTCCCGCAGCCCGGGGTCGTCTTCAAGGACATCACGCCGCTGCTCGCCGACCCGCGGGCGTTCGCGACGGTGATCGAGGCGCTGCGCCTGCGCCACGACGGTGCCGTCGACCTCGTCGCCGGCATCGAGGCGCGCGGCTTCGTCGTCGGGGCGGCCCTGGCCCACGCCCTGGGTGTCGGCTTCGTGCCGGTGCGCAAGGCCGGCAAGCTGCCGGGCGAGACGGTGTCGATCTCGTACGACCTCGAGTACGGCTCGGCCGAGATCGAGGTGCACGCCGACGCCTTCGTCGGGGGCGAGCGGGTGCTGCTCGTCGACGACCTGCTGGCCACCGGCGGCACGGCCGCCGCGGCGTGGGACCTGCTGGAGCGCACCGGCGCCGACGTCGTCGCGTTCGAGTGCATCGTCGAGCTGGCCTTCCTCGACGGTCGGTCTCGGATGGGGTCCCGGCCGGTGGGAGCGCTCCTCGTCGTCCCATGAGCGGCGACTACACTCCGGGCATGGCGGAGGACACCACGACGGCCGCGGCGGGGACCACCCCGCCCCCGGGGCTGTCCTCGCGCGCCAGGGCCCGTGCCGCCCTCGCCCTGGTCGGGCGCAACAAGGTGCCCGAGAACCCGGTGCTCGAGCCGTTGCTGCAGGTCGTGCGCACCACCCACCCCAAGGCCGACCTCGCCCTGATCGAGCGCGCCTACGCGGTCGCCGAGCGCGCCCACGAGGGCCAGAAGCGGCGCTCGGGCGACGACTACATCACCCACCCCCTCGCGGTGACCACGATCCTCGCCGAGCTGGGCATGACCCCGACGACGCTGGCCGCCGCGCTGCTCCACGACACCGTCGAGGACACCTCCTACAGCCTCGAGGCGCTGCGCCGCGACTTCGGTGACGAGATCGCCATGCTCGTCGACGGCGTCACCAAGCTCGACAAGGTCACCTACGGCCAGGCGGCCCAGGCCGAGACGGTGCGCAAGATGGTCGTCGCGATGGCGCGCGACATCCGGGTGCTCGTCATCAAGCTCGCCGACCGGCTGCACAACGCGCGCACCTGGCGCTACGTCTCGCAGGAGAGCGCGCAGCGCAAGGCCAAGGAGACCCTCGAGATCTACGCGCCCCTGGCGCACCGGCTGGGCATGAACACCATCAAGTGGGAGCTCGAGGACCTGTCGTTCCAGGCCCTGTACCCCAAGGTGTACGACGAGATCGTGCGGCTGGTCGTCGAGCGCGCCCCGGCCCGTGAGGAGTACCTCGCCGGCGTGCGCGAGGAGGTCAGCGCCGACCTGCGCGCGGCCAAGATCAAGGCCACCGTCACCGGTCGCCCGAAGCACTACTACTCCGTCTACCAGAAGATGATCGTGGGGGGCCGCGACTTCGAGCAGATCTACGACCTCGTCGCGGTGCGGGTGCTCGTCGAGACGGTGCGCGACTGCTACGCGGCACTGGGCGCGCTGCACGCGCGGTGGAACCCGGTGCCGGGGCGGTTCAAGGACTACATCGCGATGCCGAAGTTCAACATGTACCAGTCGTTGCACACGACGGTCATCGGCCCCGGTGGCAAGCCGGTCGAGATCCAGATCCGCACCCACACGATGCACCGCCGGGCCGAGTACGGCGTCGCCGCGCACTGGAAGTACAAGGAGGACCCCGGCGCCAAGGGCACGGGCAACCAGGGCGGCGTGCAGGTGCGCGACGGCCAGGCGGATGCCGTCAACGACATGGCGTGGCTGCGCCAGCTGCTCGACTGGCAGAAGGAGACCTCCGACCCCGGCGAGTTCCTGGAGTCGCTGCGCTTCGAGATCAACGCCAGCGAGGTCTACGTCTTCACCCCGAAGGGCCAGCTCGTCGGGCTGCCGGCCGGCTCCACCCCGGTCGACTTCGCCTACGCCGTGCACACCGAGGTCGGTCACCACTGCATCGGGGCCCGGGTGAACGGCCGCCTCGTGCCGCTCGAGAGCCGGCTCGACAACGGCGACGTCGTCGAGGTGCTCACCTCCAAGGCCGACTCCGCCGGCCCGTCGCGCGACTGGCTGAGCTTCGTGCGCTCCGCGCGGGCCCGCAACAAGATCAAGCACTGGTTCACCAAGGAACGCCGCGAGGAGATGATCGACGAGGGCAAGGACTCCCTCGCGAAGGCCATGCGCAAGCAGGGCCTGCCGCTGCAGCGGCTCACCTCCGTCGAGTCCCTGACCGGCGTCGCCGAGGAGCTGCGCTTCGCCGGCATCGAGGGCCTCTACGCCGCCATCGGCGAGGGCAACGTCTCGGCCCAGCACGTCGTGTCCCGCCTGGTCGCCTCGGTCGGCGGCGAGGACGGCGCGAGCGAGGACATCGCCGAGGCCGCGACCCCGGTCACCGCGCGGCCCAACCACCGCCGCCACGGCGACCCGGGTGTCGTCGTGAAGGACATGTCCGAGGTCTGGGTCAAGCTGGCCCGCTGCTGCACCCCGGTGCCCGGCGACGACATCCTCGGCTTCGTCACCCGCGGCAACGGGGTGTCGGTGCACCGTCGTGACTGCACCAACGCCGATTCCCTTCTCTCCCAACCGGAGAAGATCATCGAGGTCGAGTGGGCGCCGACCTCGGGGAGCGTCTTCCTGGTCCAGCTCCAGGTCGAGGCCCTCGACCGGTCGCGGCTGCTCTCCGACGTCACCCGGGTGATCTCCGACAACGGCGTCAACATCCTCTCGGCGGCGGTCACGACCTCGCGCGACCGGGTCGCCAAGCTGCACTTCACCTTCGAGATGGGCGACCCGGCCCACCTCGGCCACGTCGTGCGGGCGGTGCAGAAGGTCGACGGCGTCTTCGACGCCCACCGGGTCACCGGGGGCCGGCGCACCGACGCCTGAGGGTCAGCCGCCGAACTCGTCGAGCCCGGCGCGCGCCTGGGCCAGCCACTCCTGCTGGGCCGCCAGCCGCCCGCGGGCGGCCTCGGCCGCCTTGGCGTCGCCCTTGGCCTCGGCCTTGGCGAGGTCGGCCTCGATCGAGGCGACAGAGGCCTCGAGCTGGTCGACGAGCGAGCGGGCCCGGGCCGCGACCTCGGGGTTGGTGCGGGTCCAGCGCTGCTCGTCGGCCTCGCGGACGGCGGTCTCGACCCGCCGCATCCGCTTCTCGACGCGCTCGAGGTCGGCCCGCGGCACCTTCCCGGCCTTCTCCCACCGGTCCTGGATGCCGCGCAGGGCCGACTTCGCGGCCTCGACGTCGGTGATCGGCAGCAGGGCGTCGGCCTCGGTGAGCAGCTCCTCCTTGACGGCCAGGTTGGCCCGGAACTCCTCCTCCTCGGCGGCCGAGATCTCGTCCTTGGCCGCGAAGAAGGCGTCCTGGGCGGTGCGGAACCGCTCCCACAGGGCATCGTCCTCGGCGCGCGAGGCCCGACCGGCGGCACGCCACCGGTCCATCAGCTGCTTGAACGCGCGGGCGGTGGGGGTCCAGTCGGTGCTGGTCGCGAGCCGCTCGGCCTCGGCGACGAGCTCCTCCTTCGTGGCGCGGGCCTCGGCGCGGCTGGTCTCGAGGTCGGCGAACCAGGCCCGGCGGGCCTTGTCGAAGGAGTTGCGGGCGTGGCTGAAGCGCTGCCACAGGGCCGACTCGGTGGCCTTGTCGAGCTTGGCGCCGGAGCGCTGGTGCTGCTTCCACTGGTCGAGCAGGGTGCGCATCCGCTCGCCGCTCGTCTTCCACTGCGTGGAGGCGGCCGGCTGGCTCGCGATCTGCTCGGCCTCGGCGACGATGGCCTCGCGCGCCACGGTGGCCTCGGCCCGGGCGGCGGCCCGGTGCTCGGCCTCGAGGGCCCGCTTGGCCTCCAGGCCGGCCTCGACCCGCTCGACGGTGGCCTGCAGTGCCGGGACGTCGCCGACCACCCCGGTGGTCTCGACGTGCTCCTTGAGCGTGGACAGGCCGTCGGCGACCTCCTTGGCGGAGACGTCGGGGTTGGCCAGCCGCGCCTCGAGCAGGTCGGCGGACGCGGCGAGCTCGTCGTACTTGCGGGCGAAGTACTGCAGGGCCTCGTCGGGCGAGGCGCCCGGGTAGGAGCCGACCTCGCGCTCCTCGTCACCGACGGTGACGAAGACGTGGCCCTCGTCGTCGACCCGGCCGAACCGCGCCGACTCCGAGTGGGCCACCGCCGGCGGCGCGGCGACCGGGTGCGGGTGCAGCCGGGCGAGAGCGGCCGGCGAGGGGATCGTCGGGCGGGGGGTGGGCTTGTCGTCGGACACGGTCAGGCCTTCTTCTCGGTGACAGCAACCCGAAGGATGCTGATCGGTGCGGCGGGGAACCCGTCGGTCGCGCTGGCCCCGCCGGGGGCGACCCCGGCGGCAGCGATCTTGTCGACAATATCCAACCCGGAGGTGACCGTGCCGAAGATGGAGTAGCCATCAGGGTCCGGCAGCGTGGAGTCGCCGTAGACGAGGAAGAACTGGCCGCCGTTGCCCTTCTTCGGGTCGCTCGTGCGGGCCATCGCCACGGTGGCCCGCGGGTACTTCCCGTCCTTGGGTGCGTTCTCGACGCCGAAGCCGTAGCCGGGGTTGCCCTGGCCGGTGCCCGTGGGGTCACCGCACTGGAGCACCTTGAGCGCGTCGTCGGTCACCAGCCGGTGGCACGGCGAGTTCAGGTAGTAGCTCTGCTTGGCCAGCTCGACGAACGACGCCACCGCCTGGGGGGCGTTCTCGCCGTCCAGGGTGAGCTCGATGTCGCCGCAGTTCGTCGTGATGGTCGCGACGTAGGTCTTGCCCGCGGCGGTCGACTTGTCGGGCAGGGTCAGCTGGGCGGCCGTGCCCAGGGCAGCGGGGGGTTGCTCGCAGCCTGCCGCGGTGGTCGTCGGGGCCTCCGGCTCAGGGCTGTTCCGGAAGATGGCGCCCAGCACCCCGGCCACGGCGAGCACCACGACGACGGTGGTGACGATCGCCGCGACCCGCATCCGGCGCGCGTGGTCGGACTCGCGCTGGACGAGGCCCGCCTGCTGGCGCTCGTAGCGCCGGCGTGCCCGGGCGCGTTCCTGCTCCTTGGTCACTCTCGTTCCTCCATCACAGCGACAACGGCGGCCCAGTCTAGGCAGGCGCCGGAAGGCTACGCTCCCCCCGTGCTCGCCGTCGCGTTTCCCGCTGCCGCCTTCGGTACCAACTGCTACGTCCTCGCGCCCGGTCCGGGGGAGGAGTGCGTCGTCGTCGACCCGGGCATCGGGGTCGAGCAGACCCTGCGCGACGTGCTCGCCGAGCACCGGCTCAGGCCCGCCGCGGTGCTGCTCACCCACGGCCACATCGACCACGTCTACTCGGTGACCCCGGTGTGCGGCGGCGACACCGCGGCATACATCCACACCGACGACCGCTACCGCCTGGACGACCCGCTGGGCAACGTCATGCCCGGACTGCTCGAGATGCTCGAGCAGCAGTTCGGCCAGCGGGCCACGTGGCGCGAGCCCGAGCGCGTCGTCGAGGTCGTCGACCGCCAGGTGCTGTCCCTGGCCGGGCTCGACGTCGAGGTGCTGCACGCGCCCGGTCACACCGAGGGCTCGGTGATGTTCGGGCTCGACGCGGTGCCTGACGGACTGCCCGCCGAGGAGGGGCTGGACCGCACCATGGTGAGCGGCGACGTGCTGTTCGCCGGCTCGATCGGTCGCACCGACCTGCCCGGCGGCGACCACGACGCGATGCAGCGCTCGCTGCGTGACGTCGTGCTGCCGCTGCCCGACTCCACCCTCGTGCTCGCCGGGCACGGAGCGGCCACGACGATGCGCCGGGAGCGGGCCACCAACCCGTACCTGCGAGGATTGACCGCGTGAACGCCCCCGCCACCAAGGTGACCCCGATCTCGGGGTTCCCCGAGCTCCTGCCCGCCGAGCGGCTCCTCGAGCTGCACTTCCTCGACGTCATCCGCGAGGTCTTCGAGCTGCACGGCTTCTCGCCGCTCGAGACCCGGGCCGTCGAGCCGGTCGACCGGCTGCTCGGCAAGGGCGGCGACGCCGACAAGGAGATCTACGGCATCAGCCGGCTCGCGGGCGACGACAGCGGCAGGGATGCCGCGCTCGGCCTCCACTTCGACCTCACCGTGCCCTTCGCGCGCTACGTGCTCGAGAACGCGGGCCGGCTCGCCTTCCCGTTCCGCCGCTACCAGATCCAGAAGGTCTGGCGCGGGGAGCGGCCGCAGGAGGGTCGCTTCCGCGAGTTCACCCAGGCCGACATCGACGTCGTCGACGTCGGCGAGCTCGCCCCGCACTTCGAGGCCGAGATGCCGCTCGTCATCGCCGAGGCGTTCCGCCGCCTGCCGGTGGGGGAGTTCCGCATCCAGGTCAACAACCGCAAGGTCCCCGAGGGCTTCTACCTCGGCATCGGGCTGAGCGACGTCGTCGGCACGCTGCGCATCGTCGACCGGCTGGCGCGCTTCGGCGCCGACAAGGTCACCGCGATGCTCCTGGAGTCCGGCGCCACCCAGGAGCAGGCGCGCCAGGTCCTCGCGCTGGCCTCGATCAACAGCAGCGACCTCTCCTTCGTGGATGCCGTGCGCGCCCTCGGCGTGCAGCACCCGACCCTCGACGAGGGCCTCGACGCCCTCGCCGCCGTCATCGCGGTCGGCATGGAGCAGGCGCCCGGTGTGCTCGTGGCCGACCTGCAGATCGCCCGCGGGCTCGACTACTACACCGGCACGGTCTACGAGACCCAGCTCGTCGGGTCCGAGTCGTGGGGCTCGGTCTGCTCGGGCGGGCGCTACGACTCGCTGGCCAGCGACGGGCGCACGACCTACCCCGGGGTCGGTATCTCGATCGGGCTGTCCCGGCTCGTGCACCTGCTCGTGACCAAGCGCGGGCTCACCGCGAGCCGCTCCACCCCGGCTGCGGTGCTCGTGGCCGTCGTCGACGAGGAGACCCGCGACGACTCCCGGCGGGTGGCCGCGGCGCTGCGGGCCCGCGGCATCCCGTGCGAGGTGGCGCCCAGCGCCGCGAAGTTCGGCAAGCAGATCCGGTACGCGGACCGGCGCGGCATCCCGTTCGTGTGGTTCCCGGGCGCCGGTGAGGGCGTCGACCAGGTCAAGGACATCCGCTCGGGTGAGCAGGTCGACGCCGACGCGCAGACGTGGCAGTGCCCCGCGCAGGACCTGCGGCCGGCAGTCGTCACGCCGTAGGGCTCCGTCTCGCTGTTCCTGACCGCTGCGCGGTGGGATGCCCTGTGCGGCCGTCGCCCGGCGTCCGCGCTCATGCGTTCCTGCCGACAGGCAGTGGGGCTCGTGACGCTCACTGCTCGTGCTCAGCGCGCCGCGGGAGGGCCGACTGCCTGTTCAGCGGTTCGCTTCAGGCCGTGGCGGGCGGGGGTGGGCGCAGGCCACTGTCCTTGAGCTCGAGCAGGGCCAGGGCGTGGATGACGTCGAGGTCACCGCGCCGCCAGGCTCCGGCAGGGTCGTCGGAGATCTTCGCCAGCCGCGGCATCGGCTGGTTCGCCATCGCGCGCAGCGCGAACAGGTCGAGGTCGGGGGCGGCGTCGATGAACCGCTGCGCGGCACCGGCCCGGCGCACGAAGCGCCAGCGCAGCACGAACCAGATCGCACCGACGATGAGGATCGGAACCAGCGCGGTCGTCACCGCCAACAGCAGCGAGACCCGCTCGACGGCCGTGACGAGGTCGGTGCCGGCCTTCTCGATCTCGGTACCGACCCCGGCCGCCGAGCGGAACGGCGTCGCCACCCGGTCGTCGAGCAGGGGCAGGTCGTCGACGTTGTCCCCGGCGCTCGACATGGTGTCGCGAAAGCTGCTCCCGGCGCCGGCGAGGTTCCGCCCGGGCACGGCCAGCGCCATCGTCGCGTCGTGCACCCGCTGCGCGATGCGCACCCAGAGCACCACCCACAGCACGATCCCGAGGTCGGCCGCCATCTGCACGCCGCGGCGGTGGGGGATGTCGCTGTACAGCTTCATGGGCGCTCCTGTGGGTCGTCTGGCCGCACCGCGGCCCGGGTCTAGACTCGCATCGCGCTCCATCGGGGCGCAGCCCTCTGCGGCAACGGTGCCGCGGTGTCCGACGAGTCAGACAGGGACAGATAACCGTGAAGGTCGGGATCCCCAGCGAGGTCAAGAACAACGAGTTCCGCGTCGGCATCACCCCCGTGGGCGTGCACGAGCTCGTCCGTCGTGGTCACGACGTGTTCGTCCAGAAGGGTGCCGGGCTCGGCTCCTCGATCACCGACGAGGAGTACGTCTCGCAGGGCGCGACGGTCCTCGACTCCGCCGACGACGTGTGGGGCGAGTCGGACATGGTCATGAAGGTCAAGGAACCGGTGGCGGAGGAGTACCACCGCCTGCGTGAGGGCCTGACCCTGTTCACCTACCTCCACCTCGCCGCCGACGAGCCGCTCACCAAGGAGCTCGTCGACAAGAAGGTCACCTCCATCGCGTACGAGACCGTGCAGCTCCCCTCGGGCCTGCTGCCGCTGCTCTACCCGATGTCCGAGGTCGCGGGCTGCCTGGCCCCGCAGGTCGGCGCCCACTCGATGATGAAGGCCCAGGGCGGCGGCGGGGTGCTGATGGGCGGCATCGGCGGCGTCGCCAACTCCAAGGTCGTCGTCATCGGCGCGGGCGTCGCCGGCCAGAACGCCGCGAACATCGCGCTCGGCATGGGTGCCGACGTCACGCTGCTCGACACCGACCTCGACAAGCTGCGGATGAGCTTCTGGCGCTACGACAACCGGGTGGCGCAGATCGCCTCGTCGGCCATGTCGATCAAGGAGCAGGTGATCGGCGCCGACCTGGTCATCGGCACCGTGCTGATCCCCGGCGCGAAGGCCCCCAAGCTCGTCACCGACGAGATGGTCGCGCAGATGAAGCCGGGCTCGGTGCTCGTCGACGTCGCCATCGACCAGGGCGGCTGCTTCGAGCACTCGCGCCCCACCACGCACGCCGACCCGACGTTCGAGGTGCACAGCTCGATCTACTACTGCGTCGCGAACATGCCCGGTGCGGTGCCGCACACCTCCACCTGGGCGCTGACCAACGCCACGATGTCGTACGCGATCAAGCTGGCCGAGCGCGGGTGGAAGGACGCCTCGCAGGCCGACGCCGCCTTGGCACTGGGCCTGAACACCCATGCCGGCAACATCACCTACGCGGCCGTCGCCGAGGCCTTCGGCATGGACAGCATCACCCTCGACGAGGCGCTGTCCTGACCGCGGCACCGACCGAGCCGACGGCCCGCCCCACACCGGTGGGGCGGGCCGTCGACGCGTGGCTGACCCACCTCGACGTCGAGCGCGGCGCGTCCCGACACACCCTGTCGGCCTACCGCCGCGACCTGGGTCGCTGGTCGGCCTACCTCGCCTCGGTGGGCGTCGAGCGCCCGGAGGACGTCAACGAGGCGCACGTCACCGAGTTCCTCGCCCGGCTGCGCGAGGGGGATGACGAGCACCCGCCTCTCGCGGCGACCTCGGCGGCCCGCACCCTGGTCGCCGTGCGCGGCCTGCACCGGTTCCTGGCCCTCGAGGGGGTGCTCGACGCCGACCCGGCCCGCCGGGTCAGCCCGCCGAAGACCCCCTCGCGGCTGCCCAAGGCGATCCCGGTCGACGACGTCGAGCGGCTGCTGGAGGCGGCCTCGGTCGGTGACACCCCGGCATCCCTGCGCGACCGCGCGCTGCTCGAGGTGCTCTACGGCACCGGGGCCCGGATCTCCGAGGCGGTCGGCCTCGACGTGGACGACGTCGAGGGGGACGACGGCGTGGTGCGGCTGCGCGGCAAGGGCGGCAAGGAGCGGATCGTGCCGCTCGGGTCGTACGCCGCCGAGGCGCTGGCCGCCTGGCTGGTGCGCGGGCGCCCGGACTTCGCGGCCCGCGGGGTCGGAACGCCCGCGCTCTTCCTCAACGCCCGTGGCGGCCGGCTGTCGCGACAGAGCGCCTGGTCGGTGCTGCGGGCCTGCGCCGAGCGGGCCCACGTCGGGGGACACCTGTCGCCGCACACGCTGCGCCACTCGTTCGCCACGCACCTGCTAGAGGGCGGCGCCGACGTGCGCGTCGTGCAGGAGCTGCTCGGGCACGCCTCGGTCACGACGACCCAGATCTACACGCTAGTGACGGTGCAGCGACTCCGTGAGGTGTATGCCCAGAGCCACCCCCGTGCGCGCTGATAGGGTCGGGGCCGATCAGCGCGAGGCTGACCGTCACAGCACGAAAGGCATCGGGGAGAGACAGTTGGATTCCGACGCGGCGTTCCAGATCCGCACCGCCGGACAGGTGGGCCCGACCGGCCGGCCGCTACCGGACTTCCCTCAGCCCCAGCCCCTCACGTCGCACGGGCCGGCGCGCATCATCGCGATGTGCAACCAGAAGGGTGGGGTCGGCAAGACCACCACCACGATCAACCTCGGCGCGGCGCTGGCCGAGGTCGGCCGCAAGGTGCTGCTCGTCGACTTCGACCCCCAGGGCGCCC
The DNA here is from genome assembly GCA_963695175.1 of uncultured Actinomycetota bacterium. GTDB lineage: Bacteria > Actinomycetota > Actinomycetes > Actinomycetales > Dermatophilaceae > Fodinibacter. The sequence goes on along the minus strand of CAVOGG010000003.1, from coordinate 332,458 downwards.
TCTCGGTGGGCCTGGGCGTGCCGACCAACGAGCTCGACGTCACCGTCTACAACCTGCTCATCGAGCGCGGTCACGACATCCGCGAGGTCATCAAGCACACCAAGTGGGAGGGCCTCGACGTCCTCCCGGCCAACATCGACCTGTCCGCCGCGGAGGTGCAGCTCGTCGGTGAGGTCGCCCGCGAGCAGATCCTGGCCCGCGTGCTGCGCCCGGTCGTCGACGACTACGACGTGGTGCTGATCGACTGCCAGCCCTCGCTCGGCCTGCTCACCGTCAACGCCCTCACGGCGGCGCACGGCGTCATCATCCCGCTCGAGTGCGAGTTCTTCGCGATGCGCGGCGTGGCCCTCCTGGTCGAGACGATCGAGAAGATCACCGACCGGCTCAACCCCCGCCTGCAGGTCGACGGCATCCTCGCGACGATGTACGACGGGCGCACCCTGCACTCGCGCGAGGTCGTGGCCAGTGTCGTCGAGCACTTCGGCGACGACGTCTTCCACACCGTCATCTCGCGCACCGTGAAGTTCCCGGACGCGAGCCTGGCCGCCGAGCCGATCACCACCTACGACGGCACCCACAAGGGTGCCGACGCCTACCGCCAGCTCGCCCGCGAGCTCATCGCCCGCGGTGGGGCGGCCTGATCCGATGACCACGGCCCCCGACGAGGCCGGGGGCGGCGTGCCGCGCACCCCTGAGCACGCCGACGTCGTGCCCGGCGGGGTGCTCACCCGCCGAGCCGCCGCCACCGCGTTCGAGGTCACGCTCGACAACTTCACCGGCCCCTTCGACCTGCTCCTGGGCCTGATCAGCAAGCACAAGCTCGACATCACCGAGATCTCGCTGGCCACGGTCACCGACGACTTCATCGCGCACATCAAGGTGGAGCGGGCCAAGCCCGGCGGCTGGGACCTGTCCCAGGCCACCGACTTCCTGCTCGTCGCCGCGACCCTGCTCGACCTCAAGGCGGCCCGGCTGCTGCCGCAGTCCGGCCCCGAGGACGAGGACGACCTCGCGCTCATCGAGGCCCGCGACATCCTCTTCGCCCGCCTGCTGCAGTACCGCGCCTTCAAGGACATCGCGCACACCTTCGCCGAGCGGATGGCGACGGCCGGGCGGATGCAGCCGCGCACGGCATCCCTCGAACCCCACCTCGCGGCGCTGCTGCCCGAGCTGCTGATGACGGTGACCCCGGAGCAGCTCGCCCTGATCGCGGCCCGGGCGATGGTGCCCAAGCAGGCGCCCACCGTCGGGCTGGCCCACCTGCACGCGCCCGCCGTGAGCGTGCGCGAGCAGGCCGTCATCATCGGCGACCGGCTGCGCCGCGAACGGGTGGCATCGTTCCGCTCCCTGGTGGCGGATGCCGACTCCACGCTCGTGGTGGTCGCCCGCTTCCTCGCGCTGCTCGAGCTGTTCCGCGAGTCGGCGATCGGTTTCGAGCAGGCCGAGGCGCTCGGCGAGCTGACCGTGCGGTGGACCGGCACCGAGGAGGGCGACATCGAGGTCGACGACGAGTTCGACGAGCCGCCACCGGTGGCGCCCGACGACCCGCCCGCACCAGAGACCGCCCCCGAGGAGAGCACCGATGAGTGACCAGCCCGAGCCCGAGACGGTGGAGGAGCCCCCGGCCACGGTCGAGGAGCAGCTCGCGTTCGACGTCGCCGACTTCCCGGGCGGCATCCACGGCGCGGTCGAGGCGGTGCTCATGGTCGTCGACGAGCCGGTGACCACGATGGCGCTGGCGTCGGTGCTCGAGCAGCCGGTCTCCGACGTCGAGGCGGCCCTGGCCGAGCTCGAGGCGGGCTACGCCGAGCAGCACCGCGGCTTCACCCTGCGCCAGGTCGGCGGGGGGTGGCGGATGTACAGCCGCCACGAGTACGCCCCGGTCGTCGAGAAGTTCGTGCTCGACGGCCAGCAGGCCCGGCTCACCCAGGCCTCGCTCGAGACGCTCGCCGTCATCGCCTACCGCCAGCCGGTGTCACGATCGAGGGTCGCGGCGGTGCGTGGCGTCAACGTCGACGGCGTCATCCGCACCCTGCTCACCCGTGGTCTGATCGAGGAGATGGGGCACGACGAGGAGTCGACCGCCATCCTGTACGGGACGACCTCCTACTTCCTGGAGCGGCTGGGGCTGCAGAGCCTCGACGACCTGCCCGCCCTGGCCCCCTACCTGCCCGAGGTCGACGTGCTCGACGAGATCGCTGAAGGAGGCCGCGGATGACGCCGGCCAAGAAGTCTGGACCCCCGCCCGGTGGCAAGAAGCGCCCGCCCACCACCGGCGCCAAGCCCAAGGGCAAGGGCAAGCCGCAGCGCGGGTCCTCCGGCAACACCAAGCCCAGCCAGCCGACGGCGGCGCCGCAGTGGCCCCGCCGCCCGGCGGTCGACGTGCACGACCCGGACGGCGTGCGCCTGCAGAAGCTGCTCGCGGCGGCCGGCGTCGGCTCCCGGCGGGTCTGTGAGGACCTGATCAGCCAGGGCCGGGTGCAGGTCGACGGTCAGGTCGTGACCGAGCTGGGGGTGCGCATCCGCGCCACCCAGACCGTGCACGTCGACGGCGTGCGGGTGCAGCTCGACGAGTCGCGGGTCTACCTCGCGTTCAACAAGCCGATCGGCGTCGTGACCTCGATGAGCGACGAGCTCGGCCGGGTCGACATCGGCGACTTCGTCGCCAACCGCAAGGAGCGGCTCTTCCACGTCGGCCGGCTCGACGCCGACACCGAGGGCCTGCTCATCCTCACCAACGACGGTGACCTCGCGCACCGGCTACAGCACCCCCGCTACGGCGTCCTCAAGACCTACCTCGCCCAGATCCCCGGCCCGGTGCCGCGCGACCTCGGGCGCCGGCTGCGCGAGGGCATCGAGCTCGACGACGGGCCGGTGCAGGTCGACTCGTTCCGGGTCGTCGACTCGGCGCCCGGGAAGGCGCTGGTCGAGGTGGTGCTCCACGAGGGCCGCAAGCACATCGTGCGACGGATGCTCGCCGAGGTCGGCCACCCGGTCATCACCCTGGTCCGCGTGCAGGTCGGCCCGATCCACCTCGGCGACACCAAGCCGGGCAAGTGGCGCAACCTGACCAGCGCGGAGGTCGGTGCCCTCTACGCCGCCGCCGAGCTGTGACCCGGGTCCACGTCGTCGGCACCGGGCTGGTCGGCACCAGCCTGGGGCTGGCCCTGCGCCGGCTGGGTGACGACGTCACCCTCGAGGACATCAGCCCCACCCACGCGGCCCTGGCCCGCGACCTCGGCGCCGGGCGGCTGCCGGACGGCCCGGTCGAGCCCGACCTCGTCGTCGTCGCCACCCCGCCGGACGTCACCGCGGTCTGCGTGGCCGCCGCCCTGCGCCGCTGGCCCGCGGCCGCCGTCACGGACGTCGCGTCGGTCAAGGGCACCGTGCTCGACGCCCTGCGGGCCGACGGCGCCGACCTCACCCGCTACTGCGGCTCCCACCCGATGGCCGGGCGCGAGCGCTCCGGGGCGGTGGCGGGTCGCTACGACCTGTTCGACGGGCGCGCCTGGGTGCTCACCCCGACCGACGAGACCGCCCCGGACGTCGTCGCGCTGGTCACGGCCGTGGCGCGGTCGGCCGGCGCCGCGGTGCGGCGGCTCGACCCCCAGAGCCATGACGCGGCCGTCGCGGCGGTCTCGCACGTGCCGCAGCTGGCCGCGAGCCTGGTCGCGGCCCGGCTCGAGGGCCTCGACGAGGCCGCGGTGGCCCTGGCCGGGCAGGGGTTGCGCGACGTCACCCGGATCGCGGCCAGCGACCCCGACCTGTGGACCCAGATCCTCGCGGGCAACGCCCCGGCCGTGCGCGAGGTGCTCAGCGCCCTCGTGGCCGACCTCGAGCGCGTCGTCGGCGCCCTCGACGACCTGAGTGCCTCCACCGACGCCCCCGGCGCCCGCGGCACGCTGGCGCGGGCGATCGCCGCCGGCAACGCCGGGCAGGCCCGCATCCCGGGCAAGCACGGCGCCGCCCCCACCTCGTACACCACGGTCCGAGTGCTCATCCCCGACGAGCCGGGGCAGCTGGGCCGGTTGTTCGCCGACATCGGCACGATCGGCACCAACATCGAGGAGTTCCACCTCGACCACGGGCTCGGCCAGCCGTTCGGGCTCGCCGAGGTCGACGTCGTCCCCGCCGCCGCGGCCGGGCTGGCCCTGGCCCTGGAGGAGCGGGGCTGGCGGCTGCACGGCTGAGGCCACCACTAGGCTGACGCCCCATGACCGCACCCCTGACGATCGCGATCGACGGACCTTCCGGCTCGGGCAAGAGCAGCGTCTCGCGGGCCGTGGCCCGCCGGCTCGGCGTCGGCTACCTCGACACGGGAGCCATGTACCGCGCGCTCACCTGGTGGTGCCTCGAGCAGGGCCTCGACCTCACCGACACGGATGCCGTTGCCGCCGCCGCGCGCGACCTCCCGCTCGAGATCGGCACCGACCCGGACGCCTCGACCGTGTCCGTGGGTGGCACCGACGTCAGCGAGGCGATCCGCACCACGCGGGTCAGCACCGCCGTCTCCGCGGTCGCCACGAACCTGGCGGTGCGCGCGGTGCTGCAGCAGCTGCAGCGCGACCTGATGGCCCGGATCGCCGAGCAGGCCGGGGGAGTGGTGGCCGAGGGGCGGGACATCACCACGGTCGTCGCGCCCGACGCCCGGGTGCGCGTGCTGCTCACCGCCTCCGAGGAGGCCCGGCTGCGCCGCCGCTCCGCCGAGCTGCACGGCACCGTCGACGCCGCGTCCGTCGAGGCCACCCGCGACCAGGTGGTGCGCCGCGACCGCGACGACTCGACCGTCGCGACCTTCACCGAGGCCGCCGAGGGGGTCGTGCTCGTCGACACCTCCGACCTCGACTTCGACGAGAGCGTCGAGGCCGTGCTCGACGTGGTCGCCGCCGAGACGGCGGAGTGAGGCCGGCCCGAGGCTGGACCGAAGCACCTCGCGGGTGAGGGAGAATGGTGGGATGACCACCGAGGACCCCATGACGCAGACCCAGGACCCCGCAGCCGTCGAGCGCGCGCTGCGGGCCGGGCTGGAGGACTTCGACCTCAGTGACGAGGACCGCGCCCTGCTCGAGCGCGGCGACGACGCCCTCGACGCCGACGCCGACCGCGGCCCGCTGCCCGTCGTGGCCGTCATCGGCCGCCCGAACGTCGGCAAGTCGACCCTGGTCAACCGGATCATCGGCCGCCGCGAGGCCGTCGTCGAGGACGTGCCGGGCGTCACCCGCGACCGCGTCGCCTACGACGCCGAGTGGGTCGGCCACCCGTTCACCCTCGTCGACACCGGCGGCTGGGCCATCGACGCCACCGGCATCCACCTGCGGGTGGCCGAGCAGGCCGAGATCGCCGTCGACCTCGCCGACGTCGTGCTCTTCGTCGTCGACGCCACCGTCGGGGCGACCGACGACGACGAGAACTGCGTCAAGCTGCTGCGCCGGGCCGGTAAGCCGGTCGTGCTCATCGCCAACAAGGTCGACGACCAGCGCACCGAGGCCGATGCCGCCGCCCTGTGGAGCCTGGGCCTGGGCCAGCCGTGGCCGGTGTCCGCGCTGCACGGGCGGGGGAGCGGTGACGCCCTCGACGCGCTGCTCGAGGTGATGCCCGAGGTGTCCGCCATGGGCGGGGCCTACGAGCGCGGTGGCCCGCGCCGGGTCGCGCTGCTCGGCCGCCCGAACGTCGGCAAGTCCTCGATGCTCAACAAGCTGGTCGGCCACGAGCGGGTCGTCGTCGACAACGTCGCCGGCACCACCCGCGACCCGGTCGACGAGATGGTCGAGCTCGGTGGCAAGACGTGGCGCTTCGTCGACACCGCCGGCATCCGCCGCCGCGTGCACCAGACCCGTGGGTCCGACTTCTACGCCTCGCTGCGCACCCAGACCGCGCTCGAGAAGGCCGAGGTGGCCGTCGTGCTCGTCGACGCCTCGGAGGTCATCTCCGAGCAGGACGTCCGCGTCATCCAGCAGGTCATCGACGCCGGGCGGGCCCTGGTCATCGCCTACAACAAGTGGGACCTCACCGACGAGGAGCGCCGCCACTTCCTCGAGCGCGAGATCGAGCGCGACCTCGTGCAGATCCCGTGGGCGCCGCGGGCCAACGTCTCCGCACGCACCGGCCGGCACATGGACAAGCTCGTGCCGGCGCTCGAGACCGCGCTCGACTCGTGGGAGACCCGCATCTCCACCGGGCGGCTCAACGCCTTCCTCGGCGAGATCGTGGCGGCGCACCCGCACCCGGTGCGCGGTGGCAAGCAGCCCCGCATCCTGTTCGCGACCCAGGCCGGCACCCGCCCGCCGCGGTTCGTGCTCTTCGCGTCGGGGTTCATCGAGGCCGGTTACCGGCGGTTCGTCGAGCGCCGGCTGCGTGAGGAGTTCGGCTTCGTCGGCACGCCGATCGAGATCTCGGTGCGGGTGCGCGAGAAGCGCTCCCGCCGCTGAGCGAGGCCGGATGCCGTGACCACCGTGGGCGATTCGGTCGCCTCGGCGCGCATGGGATAGGGTTTCGTCGCTCCCGCAAGGGGGCAGCCACGGGCTGTGGCGCAGCTTGGTAGCGCACTTGACTGGGGGTCAAGGGGTCGCAGGTTCAAATCCTGTCAGCCCGACGGTGTTCTGCAGTTGAGAGGCCCACACCAGCACACCGGGTGTGGGCCTCTCATCTGTTGGGAGGCCATGTGGGGGGTGAGACTCTCGAGCGCGCCCCGCTCACTTGGCCACCCGCCACTGCGACGGGGCCGCCTCGCGCAGCGCCGCCCAGCCGCCGATCACCTGCCCCGAGCAGACCAGAAGCCCGGTGGTTCGGTGCGCCCAGGTCGGGTCACCCAGCAACCCGGTCCGGAACACCTCGACCCCGCACCACGTGCAGACCGGTGGCCCCGCGAGCTCGTCCACCAGCCCTTCCACGAGCGCCACCAGCCGGACGACCCCGTCGTTGTCGATGTAGGCCTCCATCAGCACCGCTCTCCCTCAGACCGACACGTTCGTGTCGTATGCGCGCGGCCGCGCTGGCGGCAGGTCTCCACGATGTCCGAGGTGCTCCAACCACGACACCAGCTGGCGGTGCACGGCATCCGCGCCGATCAGCCGCTCAGGCGGGCGGGGAAGGTCGCTGGGCCACACGAGCATGGCGCGATCCTGCCACCCGCCCAGCCCCCCGTGACAGCCCACGAGTCCCTCGAAGGCGGCCACCTCGCCGGTCACCGGGTCGAGCAGGCTGTTGACCGCGACGTCAGGAGCCTCGGGCATCGACGACGCTCGCAGGAGGAACGCGGCAGCCTCGGGCCGGAAGGGGGTCAACGGGTCCGTGCCGGTCACGACACCGTCGCGCAGCCGGTGCTCCCCGCTCGGACCGATGGCGACCGGGCCGTCCGCGGAGTCCACGACGAGGAACGACACGCCCTCGTGCCCGGCCAGACCGGGCAACAGGTCCGGCCACCGCGCCTCGATCTCGGGCCGGGTGAGCCGGTGGTCCTCGCCGCTGGCGTACAGCAGGCCGAGGTTCCCGGAGCCGAAGACGAGCATCGGCTGCTCCGGGGCGCCTGCCACCGGAGCCCCGGCAGCTGAGGAGGTCACCGCGGCCTGCGCCGCCGACTCCTCGGCCTTCGCCCGCTCGATGGTGTCTGCGCTGCCGGCCCGCAGGGCCTGGGCGACGAGCGGCGGCTGCTCCTCGGTGAGCACGTCGACCCGGGCCGACCCTTCGGTGTTGACCTCGGTGCCGCCCACCGTCGTCCCCGTGAGGCGTGAGACGAGGTCGGACAGGCTCTCGCCGTAGCGGTCGGCGAACACCTCGCCCTGCGACTGGCCGTGGTCCGACAGCACCACGATGCGGTAGTCACGTTTGGCCTCGGCGGCGACCTTCTCGAGCTGGCCGAGGAGGGCGTCGAGCCCGACCAGCGCGTCGAGCGACTCGGGTCGCATGATGCCGGCGTGGTGGGCGACCGCGTCGTAGTCCACGTAGTCGACGTAGATGCTGCGCGCTCCGGCGGCCAGGGCCTCGCCGACCATGACGCTGTTGAAGTCGCGCATGATGCCGTTGAGCGCCCCCCGCTCGCCGGCGAAGTCCCAGCCGCGGTGGACCCTCGGACGCATGTTCTGCCGGATCTGTCGTCGTGCCTGGGTCCGCTCACGGAACAGCTCGCTGGTGGTGCGCACCACGCCACGCATGAAGCCGTCGGGGCGCATCAGGAAGCGGTTGAACCGGCGCCGGCCGTCTCGGTCCCCGCGCAGGGCGCCCACGCGGCTCATCGTCGCGAACGTCGTCGGGGCGTCGCCGCTGAACAGGTTGCTCACCGACACCCCGCCGTCGGCGAGGAGCCCCCGCCCGTCGGAGTGCAGGGCCTCGATGTCGACCGCGTCCGACGGCTTGTTGGCGACGAAGACCCGCCCGGTGGCACGGTCGACCCACCGGAAGGCCGGGATGCCGTCGGTGGTTCCGTGCAGGATCCCCATCTGGCTGGCGGGGGTCGTCGCCGGCAGCGTGGGGGTCCACTCCATGAACTCATGGCTGCCGTCGCGGATCCACCGCGACAGCGTGGGCAGTGTTCCGCCCATGACTCCCCACTGGAGCACGGGGAAGGGCACCCCGTCGAGCTGCACGAACAGGATGCCGGTCACCTCCGGGTCCGCGACGGGCTTGCCCCGTCGTGCGCCGCGCACGAGGTGGGCGAAGACGGCGTCGTTGGTGCCGGCCGTCATGACCCACGAGGCCAGGGTGGCCACGGCGGCCACGATCCAGGTCGCCCAGAACGCCGCGAGGAACGAGTCGACCGTCACTCCCGGAACGACCGAGAGGGCGGTGTAGGCGACGATCGCCTGCCCGAGCAGGGCCAGCACCAGGGCGCCGACCATCCCGAACGGCGTGGCGAGGGCGACCAACAGCGGTCGGATCACCAACCCCACCAGAGCCATGACCAGCGCCACCAGCACGACCTGCCACCAGCCGTCGAAGCGGATGCCGGGCAGGATCCAACCAGCCAGCCCCAGGCCGACGCTGCTCGCCAGCAGGGCCACGATCGCCCGCCAGACGTCGGACCGGTCGAACCCCGCAAGCACGGACCTGCCCATGGCGTCTCCTGGCGGTTCGGCGGGATACGGCACCGGAGTCGCGCGCGCCGTGGACTCCGGGTCGGGTGAACTCTGTTCACCGTTGACTCTCCCAGCGGCGAGACTCGCGGACATCACCCTGAGCGAGTGAGTGACGTGGTCCCGCCGGCCTGTCGAAGTGGGGTGGGCGATGTCAGGGCCTGGATGAGTCCGGCGAGGGCGACGACCTACGTCTCGTCCTGGTCCGGGCCGTCCTCCGGGAGCAGCCCGAGGTCTCGAAGCTCCGGCTCGGACCTGCCCATCAGCTTCGGCCCGAGCCGGGGTCGGACCTCGTCGGGGGGCTTCGTGCCCGGGGGTGGCTTGGCCAGGGGCTCTTCCCAGCCCCGCAGCATCGCGAGCACGCGCACGGTGTAGGAGACCGCGAACGCGATGCCGGCACAGGCCCAAGAGCTCAGGTCGAAGGTGTCGCACACGACCCAGACGATGGCGGCGACCAGGGCCGTGCCCGCGTACCACTCACCCCGGACGAACAGCTTGGGTGTCACGCCGCTGGTGACATCGATGACGTAGCGCGCGGAGGTGGCCGAGGCGACGGCCAGCAGGAGCACGGCGATCGTCGGGAGACCCACCTGGACGCCCTTCTGCGCCCCGACGATCGCGAACCAGGGCAACGAGGCAGACGTCACGAACTGGAAGAGTCCCTCGCGGAAGAGCTCGCCCGGCTTGAACGCGACGAGGTACCCGATGATGCCGGCGATGATGCTGAGCGTGATGTAGGCGGGGTTCGTCAGGGCGGCGGGGATCTCGTTGACGAGCAGGTCGCGCGTCACGCTGCCGGTGATCCCTCCGAGCAAGGCCATGAGCAGCACCCCGACGACGGTGTAGCTGCGGTAGTGGGACGGTCGGCGGGCCAGCAGGGCGCCGTTGAGCGCGCCGGTCGTCGCCGCGATCAGGTCGATCGTGGTGAAGTTTCCGGTCAGGCTCCAGCCGTCGAACCAGTCGACGGACGGGTAGCTCATGTGAACCGACGGTAGGCCGGTGTCGGCGGAGCTTCATCACCCCGGGTGGGCGAGTCGCGGGCCCGACCTAGAAGAACAGCTGGGCGCCCACGACGACCGTGCGGCCGATCGGCAGGTGGAAGTACTGGGTGGGGTCTGCCGCGTTGTGGGACATGGCGATGTAGACCCGCTTGCGCCACCGGGACATGCCCGGTCGTGGGCTCTGGTGAACCGACACGCGCGAGAGGTAGTACAGGGCGGTGTCGGGGTCGAAGACCAGGTCCGGGGTCTGCGCGGCCAGGGCGAGGGCCGCAGGGACGTCCTGCTCGTCGGAGAAGCCGTAGCGCAGCCGTACCAGGCAGATGCCGTCCCACCGGTCGCCGAGGTCGTCGACGCTGACCCGCTCGTCGTCGGGCACGTGCGGCACGTTCATCCGGATCGTGTTGGTGATGATGACGTTCTGGTGCAGGACCTTGTTGAAGTCGATGTTCTCGCGCAGGGACAAGGGCGTGGTGTCGTCGCTGGTGTGCAGGAAGACCGCGGTGCCCGGGACCCGGTGGAGGTTGCCGGAGTGGGCCTGGTCGAGGAACTCGGCGAGCGGGCGTTCGAGCTTGTAGCGCCGCGCCTTGACCAGCTGCTGACCCTTGCCCCAGGTGAGCATGACGAAGGCGATCACCGTCGCCATCAGGATCGGCAGCCAGCCACCGTGGGTGATCTTGGTGGCGTTGGCGGCGACGAAGCTGAGCTCGATCCACAGGAACGGGATGCCGAAGGCCGCCAGCTGCCAGGGCCTCCAGCCCAGCGCGGCGTCGGCGTAGACGAGGAAGAGGCAGGTGGTCAGGCAGAGGGTGGCGGTGACGGCCAGGCCGTAGGCGACGGCGAGGTGCTCGGAGCTGCGGAAGGTGACCATCAGGACGAGCACGCCGACGTACAGGATCCAGTTCACGACCGGGACGTAGATCTGTCCGCCTTCGTGCTCGGAGGTCTGCCTGACGGTGAGCCTCGGTAGGAAGTCGAGCCGTTCGGCCTGGCGGGAGACCGAGAAGGCGCCGGAGATGACGGCCTGGGAGGCGATCACGGTGGCTGCCGTGGCCAGCACGACGAGCGGGAGGGTGGCCCACGTGGGCGCCAGGTAGAAGAAGGGCCGCGAGATGGTCGTGGGGTCCTTGGCGATCAGCTCGGCCTGGCCGAGGTAGTTCAGGGTCAGGCTGGGGAAGACCAGCCAGAACCACCCGGTGGCGATGGCAGGCCGGCCGAAGTGCCCCATGTCGGCGTACAGCGCCTCGGCGCCGGTGATGGACAGGACCACGGCACCCAGCGCCAGGAAGCTGACCACGGGGTGGGCGAGGGCGAACTGGATGGCCAGGTGCGGGCTGAGCGCCCACAACGCTTCGGGGTAGGCGACGATGTGGGGGATGCCCAGGACGGCCAGGGTCACGAACCAGACCACCATGACCGGCCCGAAGAACCTGCCGACGCGGTCGGTGCCGTGTCGTTGCACGACGAACAGCACCGTGATGATGACCATGCCGAGGGGGACGACCCAGTCCTTCAGACCTGGTTGGGAGACCTCGATGCCCTCGATCGCCGACATGACGGAGATCGCGGGGGTGATGACCGAGTCGCCGTAGAACAGTGCGGCGCCGAGGATGCCCAGGATCATGACGAGCCGGAAGCGCTTCCCGCCGGGCCGCACCGAGCGGCGTGCCAGGAACGCGAGGGACAGCACGCCACCCTCCCCGTCGTTGTCCGCGCGCAGCACGAAGATGACGTACTTGACCGTGACGATGAGCGTGATCGCCCACACGATGGTCGAGACCACCCCCAGTGCGTTGTCGCGGGTGGGCTCCACGATGCCTCCGTCGAGGCTGAAGACGGTCTGCATCGCGTACAAGGGGCTGGTTCCGATGTCCCCGAAGACGACACCCAGGGCCCCCAGGACCAGGATGCGACGCCCGGCTGTGTGCCCCACGGGGCTCGACTCACGCACGATCCCTGAGCCTACGGCCGAGGTGCGGGGGAGCCGCCTCGGGGGCCACGGGGTGGTCGAGCGACGGCGTTCACTCCCTTCGGGTGATGAGGCTCGTCCCTCCACGGCTGGAGGCTGGAGGCTCCGGCGACGACAGGGGCCCGTCATGAGGCAGTCGAGCACCGCATGACGGTCATCCAGGCGACGTTCATCGGCGTCGGTTCGATGGTCGGCGCCGGCATCTTCGCCCTCCTGGGTGCAGCCGGGGCCGTCGCCGGGTCGGCCGTGTGGGTGTCGTTCCTGCTGGCGGGCGCCATCGCCGGCCTGCAGGGGTACTCGTTCGCGAAGCTCGGCTCGGTGTACCCCTCCGGGGGAGGCATGCTCACCTACCTGTCCAAGGGGTTCGGCGAAGGCCACCTCACCGGCATCACGTCGTGGCTCTTCTACACGACGGCCGGCATCGTCACCGCGATGGTGGCCAGCTCGTTCGGCGACTACGCGAGCTCGGTGCTCACCGACGACGACCCGACGTGGACCAAGGTGTTCGCGGTGTTGATCGTCGTGGTGATGACCGCCCTCAACGTCGTCGGCTCGTCGGCCGTCGCCAGGGTGCAGTCGCTGATCGTGAAGGTCGTGCTGACCATCCTCACCGTGTTCGTGGTCTCCACCCTGGTCAACGTCGACCTCACCCTCCTCGCGCCGTCCGGGTACCCGGGCTGGCGGGACATCATCGCGAGCGTGGCGCTGACGTTCTTCGCCTTCCTCGGCTTCGGTGTCATCACCTTCACCGCCAAGGACCTGACGGATCCGGCGAGGCAGCTGCCGAAGGCGATGTACCTCGCCCTGGCGATCGCCACCACGATCTACGTCGGGGTGGCGCTGGGCGTGTTCGGGACGTTGACCGCCGACCAGGTCGTGGCGTACGGACCGACGGCCCTGGCCGAGGCCGCCAAGCCCACGCTCGGCCAGTTCGGCTACGTCCTGATGGTCGTCACGGCGCTGTTCTCCACGGCGGGAGCCACCAACTCCGGCCTGTACCCGTCGACCGGGATGACGCAGCACCTCGCCTCGGTGGGCCAGTTTCCCCCTGTCCTGGGTCGGACGGTCGGTCGGCGCAGGGCGCCCGTCGGCCTGCTGCTCCTCGCGGGAATCACCCTGGTCTTCGTCCTGCTGTTCGACCTCAACAAGATCGCCTCGATCGGCAGCGCCGTCGCGCTTCTCGTCTTCTCGATGGTCACCGTGGCCCACCTCAAGCTCCGACAGCACACCGGCGCCAGCGTGATCGTGCTCGTCGTGGCCCTGGTCGCAACCCTGGGGACGTTCCTCGTGTTCTGCGGGACCACCCTCGCCGACGAGCCCGCGACGGCCACCGCGCTGGTCGCCATCCTCGTCCTGGCCACGTCGGCAGACCTGCTGTGGAAGCACAGTAGGGTCCGCACATGACGGCACTCCTTCGCCCCCAGCCCCGCCACCTCGGGTTCGCCGTGGTCGGCGTCCTGCTCCTGGTCCTGACGGGGTGTTCGGGCGACAGCGGGGACTCCTCCCTCAAGGCGGCGCAGGCCAAGGTGACGTCCAAGGAGAAGGCGCTCACCGAGGCCGAGGCCGCCGCGAAGGCGGCTGCGGCCGAGTTCTGCACGGCGAGCACGACGTACGTCACGGCCATCGACCGCTACGGCGACGTCCTCAACGCCACGGCACCGACGGTCGGTGACGTCAAGGATGCCGGGAGCGACCTCGCCCAGCCGGGGGAGGACGCGCAGAAGTCGGCGGCAGCGGTGGCCGACACCCGCAAGGGTGTTGCCACGGCGGAGCAGGAGCTCGCGGACGCACAGGCGGCGCTCGTGACGGCGCAGGCCTCGGCGTCCGGCACGACACCTTCGGCGGCGCCGTCGAGCAAGACCCCCAGCCCGTCGCCGACGCCGGCCGGTGTCACGCGCGTCCAGGAGGCGGAGACCGAGCTCGCGGCGGCCCAGGCGGGGGTCACCGACCAGACCCCGCTGGCACAGGCTGCCGAGCAGTTCAACGCTGCCGCAGTCGCCCTCGAGATGGCCTGGCTCCAGCTCATCGGTGACAGCGGGTGCCTCAGCGACGCCCAGCAGGACCAGGCGGCCAAGGCCGTGAGCAGCTACACGACGACGTTGCAGCAGGCCCTCACGGACGCCGGCTACTACGAGGCGAAGGTCGACGGCATCTACGGCCCGAAGACGGTCGCGGCGGTCCAGGCCCTGCAGAAGGCGAACGGGCTCCCGCAGACCGGGACCCTCGACAAGGCGACCGAGAAGGCACTGCGCTCCGAGCTCGCGGCCAAGGGCGGCGCGGCGGCACAGGAGGAGACCGCCTCGACCGCCGCCGTGCAGCAGACCCTCAAGCTCGCCGGCTACTGGGACGGCCCCGTCGACGGCCAGTGGACCGACGCCCTCACCGACGCGCTCGAGGAGCTGCAGAAGGACCTCGGGGTGAAGGTGACGGGCACCGTCGACGCGGCCACGATCGCGGCGCTCGAGAAGGCCATCGCCGAGGCGGGTGCCACCCCCTCGGCCAGCCCGTCGGCATCGGCCAGCCCGGAGCCCACGACGAGCAGCTGACGGGCACCAGCCCGCGGCGAGCCGCTGAAGGGCCAGAAATCGTAGCGAGTCCCGTGCTGCACCGCGGGGCCGAGGTGCAGGGCCGGTGGTCCTAGGACCAAGGTGCACTTGTCGGTCGTCCTCCCCTCACTGAGGGTGAGTGGCTTGCACGGGTCTTCCCGGGTACCGACAAAGGAGTCACAGATGCCACGCACAGCGAACATCGTCAGGATGGGGGTGCTGGCAGCCGCACTGGTGGCCGTCACCTCCGCGACGGCACCGGCGCAGGCCGCGTCATCGGACGGCTGCGAGAACGGCGGCTTCCGGCTGGTGAACCCGACCACCGGAGCCGTCGTCGCGCAACCGGGGCAGGACCGGATCCGCACCACGATCTCCGCCGCGCAGTTCGGACCCTCAGGCACGATCGCCGTTCGTGGCCGCTACACGCAGTTCGACGTGCGCAACATCGACTTCGCCGTGCTGAACCAGGCGTTCACCGGCGCGGCCAACCCCCTCGACATGACCGGCGGCCGGTTCACGCCGGTGTTCGCGAGCAAGGTTCCGGATCATCGCGGACTCGTCCTGAGCAGCGCCATCTCCGTGGAGCTCGAAGCGGAGAGCCTCCAGCTGTCGCGTACCGGCACCGGTGTGTCGATGAAGATCCAGGCCAAGGACTGCGCCCAGGGCGGGATCTTCCAGATGGAGCCCCAGCGCGGTGACGGCACGAGGACCCGCGTCACCCACACGCTCGCCGTGTCCGCGACCCCCGGGCTGGCGCCGTTCTACTTCGACAACCCGAACTTCCGGGCCCGGGTCGGGCAGTTCCTCGGCGACGACTGCACCAGCGTCGTGACCGGCCCTCCCAGCCAGTTCTGCGTCCAGGTGAGCACCCGGGTCAACATCGCCAACGACCTGTCACGGCGTTTCGTGGCCCGCGACAGCTCCCAGGTGGCTGACCGGGTGCCGCAGCCGGCGTGCAACACGGCCACCCCGGTGACCCCGAGCGTCCGGCACTGTGGCGGGATGTCCGTGTGGGACGTCGCCAGCGGCGGACGGTTGGGCTTCGTCACCGGTGAGGACGCGACCGAGGTCGCGAACCCGCCCACGAACTGCACCAGCAAGTGCCAGGCGCAGAACCAGGTGCGGGGCCGGCTGGCCGTGCTGGGCTTCCCGTTCCCGGTGCCCGCCGGGAGCCGGCTGACCCCGACGTTTGCGGCCGTCCCGACGTCCTGACCTCCTCTGACGACGCCCGCAGCGGGGGCTCTGGCCCGCTGCGGGCGTCGCGCGTCGGCACCACGGGGGTCATGATGGGCGCCAGGAGGTTGGCATGGGCGACTTCGACCGGCTGCAAGAGGCACTGCCCGCCGCCCTCGCGGCGAACGTGCCGGGCTCCGGCTGCGACCACGTCGTCGTCGCGATGGCGTCGTTCAGCCTCAGCGAGTCGCTGCTGGCGCACTACGGCGAGCGGATCCCTGCGATGGAGCACCGCTACCTCAACGCCTCGCTGATGCTCAACCGGATCGACACCGACATCGTGTTCGTCTGCTCGATCGACCCCGGCCCTGAGGTGCTCACGTACTACCGCAGCATCGTGGTCCCCGACGTCGCGGCCCGGATGAGCGCGAAGGTGCACATCGTGGCCGTCGACGACCCGTCCCCGCGCCCGCTCGCCGAGAAGCTTCTCGACCGCCCCGACCTGCTGGCGGAGGTCCGCCGCCTCGTGGGTGGGCGCACGGCCGTGATCGAGCCGTGGAACGTCACCGAGCCAGAGGTGGCGGTCGCCCTCGAGCTCGGCCTGCCCATCAACGGCAGCGCGCCGGACCTGCGGGCGGAGGCGTTCAAGAGTGCCGGGCGACGGCTGTTCCACCGCGCCGGCGTGCCGGTACCCCTCGGTCGCGAGGACGTGCACCGGGTCGACGACGTGGCCGCCGCGGCCGAGTGGATCAGGGCGTCACGCCCGGGTGTGGGCGCGGTGGTGATCAAGCACGACGACAGCGGCGCCGGGGACGGCAACTTCGTGCTCGCCCTGCGCGACGAGTCCGGCGCCGATCGCGACCCGCACGAGGTGCTGGCCGACGTCGCCGCACTGCCCGGCTGGTTCCTCGACGACCTGGCCGCAGGCGGGGGAGTCGTCGAGGAGATGGTCGTGGGCGACCAGCTGCGCAGCCCCAGCGTCCAGGTCGACCTGGTGCCGGGCGGTGACGTGCGCGTGCTCGCCACCCACGACCAGGTGCTCGGTGGCCACAACGGGCAGGTCTACCTCGGATGCCGGTTCCCGGCCGACCGCGCGTACGCCGCCGACCTCGCCCGCCACGGGGACGCCGTGGGCCGTGAGCTGCTGGCGCGCGGCTGTGTCGGCCGGATCGGCGTCGACTTCATGGCCGCCCGCTCGGGGGAGGGGCCCTGGTCGGTCACCGCCCTCGAGGTCAACCTGCGCAAGGGCGGTACGACGCACCCGTTCTCGGCGCTGCGCAGCCTGGTTCCCGGTCGCTACGACGCCGAGTCGGGCACCTGGTTGGCCGACGCCGACGGCAGCACCCGGGCCTACCGCTCGAGCGACAACGTCATCGACCCGTCGCTGGCCGAGCGCAGCCCGCAGTCGGTCATCGACGCCGTGCGCGACGCGGGGCTGCAGTTCGACAGCAGCACCGGCACCGGGGTCGTGCTGCACATGCTCGGCTGCCTCGCGGTCGACGGTCGGTTCGGCGTCACGGCGATCGGCCGCACGCCGGACCACGCGGACGAGCTCTACGTGGCGACCGTGGCCGCCGTGGTGCCCCGCGGGGTCGCGGCGGTCGAGCTCTCCCGCTGATCCGGCCTCAGAGCACCGCGGCCATCCGCCGCACGGCATCCTCGAGGATCTGCGGTGAGGTGGCGAAGTTGAGCCGGGCGAACCCCTGTCCGGCCTCGCGGCCGTAGTTCGGGCCCGACCCGAGCGCGACCCGCCCCTGCTCGCGGAAGACCCTCGCCGGGTCGTCGCCGAGCCCGAGGTCGCGGCAGTCCAGCCAGGCGAGGTAGGTCGCCTCCGGCGCCCGCCACCGCACGCCGGGCAGGTGCTCGGCGAGCAGCCCCCCGAGCAGGGCCCGGTTGGCGTCGAGCTCGCCGACCAGCTGCTCCAGCCAGCCCCGCCCGTCGACCATCGCCGCCACGTGGGCGATCGCCCCGATGTGCGACGAGCCGTGCGTGTTCACCTCGTGCAGGCCCCGGAAGTCGTCGACGGCGCCCGGCCCGGCCATCGCCAGAGCCGACTTCAGGCCGGCGAGGTTCCACCCCTTGGAGGGCGAGAACACCGAGAAGCCCCGCTCGGCCCCCGGCACCGTGAGGTACGGCGTGAACCCGGGCCCCCCGGCATACACGACCGGTGCGTGGATCTCGTCGGCGACCACCCGCACCCCGTGCTCCTCGGCCAGCGCCGCGAGCGAGGCGAGCTCGGCGGGCGAGTGCACGGTGCCGGTCGGGTTCTGCGGGTTGCACAGCAGGTAGGCGGCCCGCTCGCCTCCCGCGGTCGCCTCCCGGAACGCCGTGCGCAGCGACTCCGGGTCGAGCCGGCCCTCGGGGGTCAGCGGGGCATCGAGGCGGCGGCGGCCGATGGCGTCGACGAAGCCGAAGAACGAGTCGTACACCGGGGGCGAGACCACGACCGGGCCGCCCTCGTCGGTGAGCAGGCGGAGCAGCTCCGCGGCGCCGATCATCACGTCGGGCACGATCATCGCGGCCGAGGTGTCGATCTCCCAGGCCCACGCCTCGTGGGCGTACCGGGCCACCGCCGCGGCGTAGCGCGGG
Organism: uncultured Actinomycetota bacterium; assembly: GCA_963695175.1. Classification (GTDB taxonomy): domain Bacteria; phylum Actinomycetota; class Actinomycetes; order Actinomycetales; family Dermatophilaceae; genus Fodinibacter. Next base: position 314,115 of record CAVOGG010000003.1, on the reverse strand, counting down.
CCCCAGCCGTAACCGGTGTCCCCGCGCCGCACGGCAGCCGACACGGCCTCCGCGACCGCGGGGCACGGCACGGCATCCATCTCCGCCACCCACAGCGGCAGCACGTCGGGCGGGTAGGCCACCCACTTCACACTGGTGCGGTCGCGGCGCAGCTCGGCCTCGGACGCGCCGAGCACGGGAGTCGACATGGCGCCACCCTAGGGCTGCCGCACCGAGCCACCTGTCAGCGGACCTCCAGCCAGACGGCATACAGTGGCGCCCATGTCGACGGGGGCGCCCGACCAGCAGGTGAGCGACCGGGTGCTCACCGTGCCGAACGCACTGTCCGCCGCCCGGCTCGTCGGCGTGCCCTTCTTCCTGTGGGCGATCCTCACCGAGCACGACGGCCTGGCGCTGGCGCTGCTCTTCCTCGCCGGGCTCACCGACTACCTCGACGGCATGATCGCCCGCAAGTACAACCTGGTGTCGCGGGTGGGCCAGCTGCTCGACCCGGTCGCCGACCGGCTCTACATCGTCTCGACGCTGCTCGGCCTGGCCTGGCGCGAGATCATCCCGTGGTGGCTGGTGGCCGTGCTGTTCGCCCGCGAGCTGTTCATGGGTGTCGTCGTGCTCATCGCGAAGCGGCACGGCTGGGTGGGTCTCCCGGTGCACTTCGCCGGCAAGGCCGCCACCTTCAACCTGCTCTACGCGTTCCCGCTGCTGCTCCTGGGTGAGGGCACCGGCACGCTGGCCACGATCGCCGAGCCGGTCGGCTGGGCCTTCGCCTGGTGGGGCACCGTCCTGTACTGGGTCGCCGGCATCCTGTATGCCCTGCAGCTGCGCCAGCTGATCGCCGCGGAGGAGCGGACGGTGCCCGCATGACCCGCTCGGCACCGACCGACCGGCCGCCGGACGCGTCGATGACGCTGCTCACCTCGATGCTGCAGCGCCCGCTCGACCCGAGCTACGCCGCCGCTGCGGACCGGCGCGAGGCGCAGGGCCGGCCGCGCTCCACCTCGCTGCGCTCGCCCCTGCTCATCATCGCGACGGTGCTGATCGGGCTCGTCGTCGGCGTCGCGTCCTACAACCTCACCACGGCCAACAAGCCCCGGTCCCAGGCCCGCGCCGAGCTCATCGGCCAGATCCAGGACCGCCGCTCGGAGGTCGACGCCATGACGGCGCAGGCCACGACCCTGCAGGGCCAGCTCACCGACCTGGAGGGCGAGCAGCTCGGCAACGACGCGCTCGCCAACCGGACCCGCGAGCTCGCGACCCAGGTCGGCGCCGTGCCGCTGCACGGCCCGGGGTTCACGCTCACCCTGGACGACGCGCCCACCTCAGGGTCCGACGCCGCCGCGGAGAACGGCGGGCAGGCCGACCAGGGCAAGGTGCTGGCCAAGGACCTCCAGTACGTCACCAACGCCCTCTGGGAGTCCGGGGCCGAGGCGGTCAGCATCAACGGCAAGCGTCTGACGGCGACCTCGGCGATCCGCTTCGCGGGGTCCGCGCTCGTGGTCGACTACCGGCCCCTGACCCGGCCCTACGTCGTCACCGCCCTGGGCGATCCCAAGCGCTTCCCGGCGGCCTTCGCCGACGGCGCCGGCGGCACCTACCTGTCCACGCTGCGCAACACGTTCGGCATCCGGGTCGACACCGAGGTGTCCGACGACCTCACCGTGCCGGCCGCGGTGGGTCTGACGACGCGCTACGCCCGCAGCGGGGATACTGGAGAAGCCACCCCGTCACCCGGCACCACCCCCTCGCCGACCGCCAGCTGAAGAAGAGGAGCCCCGTCGTGATCCCGGCCATCGGCCTGTCGCTCGGCATCATCATCGGCCTGCTCCTGCAGCCGGCCGTGCCCGTGTGGCTGCAGCCGTACCTGCCCATCGCCGTGATCGCCGCGCTCGACGCGGTCTTCGGTGCGGTGCGCGCGATCCTCGACGGCATCTTCGACGACAAGGTCTTCGTCATCTCCTTCCTGTCCAACGTCATCGTCGCGGCGTTCATCGTCTTCCTCGGCGACAAGCTCGGCGTGGGCGCCCAGCTCTCCACCGGTGTGGTCGTGGTGCTCGGCGTGCGGATCTTCTCCAACGTCGCGGCGATCCGTCGCCACCTCTTCGACGCATGACCGGGACCCCGCGCGAGCCCGAGGAGCCGGTCCAGCACCCGACCCCGGCGCCGCGTGGCATCGAGCCCTTCCTGTTCGACGGGCTGCGCCCCCGCGACGGGGACGACGACGCCGGCACCGAGAGCGCCCCCAGTGACGCTGGCCCGGTCGACAGCCCCAAACGGGCGTGGCACCGACTCCTGCGGGCCGGCTCCCCACGCGCCACCCGCGCCAACGTCCTGGCGATGGTGCTCGCCGGGGCCCTGGGCTTCGCGATCATCGCCCAGGTGCGCCAGACCTCGCTCGAGGGTCTGGAGAACCTGCGCGAGGACGAGCTGGTGCGCATCTTCGCCGGGGTCGACCAGGACGGCGAGCGGCTCGCCGACGAGATCCGGGGGCTGCAGACCTCCCTCGAGCTGCTCAAGAGCCAGTCGACCAACGAGGCCGAGGCGCAACGCGCCGCCCGTGAGCGGCTGGAGGCGCTCGGCATCCTCGCCGGCACCGTGCCGGCCACCGGCCCCGGCATCGTCCTCACGATCAGCGACCCGGACAACAAGGTCGACGCCCCGACCATCCTCGACACCGTGCAGGAGCTGCGCGACGCCGGCGCCGAGGCGATCCAGATCGGCGGCGAACGGGTGGTCGCCGACACCTGGTTCGCCGACACCGACGAGGGGCTGTCGGTGTCCGGCTCCGAGGTGCGCCCGCCCTACGTCATCAAGGCCATCGGCGACGCGAACACGCTGGCCGGCGCGATGGAGATCCCCGGCGGGGTCACCGCCACCGTCCGCCGGGTGGGCGGCGACACCGACGTCCAGATCGAGGACGAGGTGAAGGTCGACGCGTTGCTGACCCCGACCTCGCCTCAGTACGCTCGGCCCGTACCCACGCCCACCCCCTGATGGGTCGTCCGCGACCCGACCAAGGAGCGACATGAGTGACCTCGAGTACCCCGCCGGCCTGCGGTACACCGCCGAGCACGAGTGGGTGCGCGCCGACGGCGACACCGTGCGGGTGGGGATCACGTCGTTCGCCCAAGAGGCCCTGGGTGACGTCGTGTACGTCAGCCTCCCGGCGATCGGCGACGCCGTCGTCTCGGGCGACACGTGCGGCGAGGTCGAGTCCACCAAGTCGGTCAGCGACCTCTACGCCCCCGTCTCGGGAGAGGTGACGGCCGTCAACCCCGCGCTCGACGCCACCCCGGAGCTGGTCAACTCCGACCCCTACGGCGAGGGCTGGATGTACGAGCTGCGCGTCTCCGACGTGGGCGTCCTGGACAGCCTGATGGACGTCGAGGCGTATACCGCGCAGCTCTCCTGACATCCTTGGGGTCAGACCACCGCAAAGGGTGGGCCAACGACGGTGCCGTGATCTAGGGTTTGACCTTCGCGGGCACCGACGACGGAAGGCTGAAGGCGAATGAGTGACGAGCGCGAGGACCCTCGAGGCCCCGAGCCGACGACGATGCGGCTCCGGGCGGTCGAGGGCGCCGAGCCGGTCGAGGCCGTGCACGAGAGCGACCACGTCCTCACCAAGTCCGACCTCGCGACCGTCGAGGCGCTGCGCCCCGGCACCGCACTGCTCGTCGTCCTGCGCGGCCCCAACACCGGCGCGCGCTTCCTGCTCGACGACGACGAGGTGATGTCCGGCCGCCACCCGGAGAGCGACATCTTCCTCGACGACGTCACCGTCTCGCGCAAGCACGCCATCTTCCGCCGCACCGACAGCGGTTTCGTCGTGCGCGACGTGGGCTCGCTGAACGGCACCTACGTCAACCGTGAGCTCGTCGACGAGGTCGTCCTGACCACCGGCGACGAGGTCCAGATCGGCAAGTTCCGGCTCGTCTTCTACGCGAGCCAGGCCGCATCCGCCACGTGACCACCGAGGTCGGGCGTCGCCTCACGGTCGGCGCGGTGGTTCGTGCCCTGTCGGAGGAGTTCCCCGACGTCACGATCTCCAAGGTCCGTTTCCTCGAGGCCGAGGGGCTGGTCACGCCGGCCCGCACCGCGTCCGGCTACCGCCAGTTCACCCCCGACGACGTCGAGCGGCTGCGCTACGTGCTGCGCGCCCAGCGCGACCAGTTCTGGCCGCTGCGGGTGATCAAGGACAACCTCGAGGCCATCGACCGCGGGCTCGCCCCCGGCGACGCGGACGACGGGCGCCCCCAGGCGCCCGCGCCGGTTCCCGACCCCGACGTGCCGGATGCCGTCGACCTCGCCGCCCGCCGCGAGCTGCGGCTCACCGGGGCCGAGCTGGCCCGGGCCACCGGGCTGGCGCCGGCGGAGGTCGCCGACCTCGCCGCGCACGGCCTGCTGCGCCCCGACGCGTCGGGGCTGCACGACGAGGCCGACCTGCAGGTGGCCCATGCCGCCGCGGGCCTGGGCGCGTACGGGGTCGAGCCGCGACACCTGCGCGGCTTCCGGGCCGCCGCCGACCGCGAGGTGGGTCTGGTCGAGCAGGTGACCGGCCCGCGCCGGGGTGCTGACGCGCAGCGACACGCCGCCGAGGTGGCGCACCTGTGCCTCGCCCTGCACGCCGCCCTGGTCCGTGGTGGACTGTCCGGCCGCGCGGGCTGACCCACCTGCAGGTGGGCGGGGTACGGTGACGCAATGAAGGTCCTGGACGTGCTCGGGGTGCGGGTCGAGTTGCCGACCAACCAGCCGATCGTGCTGCTGCGCGAGCGCGACGGTGACCGGTACCTGCCCATCTGGATCGGGGCGGCGGAGGCGACGGCCATCGCCTACGCCCAGCAGGGTGTCGTACCGCCCCGACCGCTGACCCACGACCTGCTCCGCAACGTCATCGACGAGCTCGGCCACGAGCTGACCCGGGTGCGGATCGTCGCGCTCAAGGACGGCGTCTTCCACGCGATGCTCGACCTCGACGGGGGAGCGGCGGCCGGCGGCACCGACATCGAGTCGCGCTCGTCCGACGCGATCGCCCTGGCCCTGCGGGCCGGCGCCGAGATCGTGGCCGAGGAGGAGCTGCTCGACGAGGCCGGGGTCGAGATGGCCGAGACCGAGGACGACGAGGTGGAGAAGTTCAAGGAGTTCCTCGACCACGTCTCGGCGGACGACTTCGACACCGAGGCCGACACCGACAGCTGAGGGGCACGACACGCCGGTGAGCGTGGGGGCTCGGGGTCGTTGACCCGAGTCACACCTGCCCCTAGCGTCACACCTGTCACACCCGTGGCGAGTAAGTGACGTCGATGTCATTCGTGGGCGTACAGTCGCACCAGCAGGTCGATCAAGGAGGTACACGTGGTCTCCACCGGAGAAGCGCGGCAGTCCGGGGGTCACCCCGTGCCCGCGCAGGGCGTGTTGTTCCAGGGCGACCTCCCCGAGCTCGACGAGGAGGCCGGCTACCGCGGCCCCACCGCGTGCAAGGCGGCCGGCATCACCTACCGCCAGCTCGACTACTGGGCCCGCACCGGTCTGGTCGAGCCCTCGGTGCGTCCCGCCGGCGGCTCCGGCACCCAGCGGCTCTACGGGTTCCGCGACATCCTCGTGCTCAAGGTCGTCAAGCGACTGCTCGACACCGGCGTCTCGCTGCAGCAGATCCGCGGCGCGATCAGCGTGCTGCGCGCCCGCGGGGTCGACGACCTCGCCCAGATCACCCTGATGAGTGACGGCGCCTCGGTCTACGAGTGCACCTCCGCCGAGGAGGTCATCGACCTGCTCCAGGGCGGTCAGGGCGTCTTCGGCATCGCCCTGGGCAAGGTGTGGCGCGAGGTCGAGGGCGAGCTCTCGCACCTGCCCAGCGAGCGGGCCGAGCACGAGGTCGACGCCGCGCCCCAGCCGGGCGACGAGCTCGGCGCCCGGCGCGCCGCGCGCCTGGCCTGAGCCTCGACCCACCGACCCACCGGGTCCCCGGTGGTAGATTGGCGCCCGCCGCTCACACCGTGTGGGAGAGACCTCGACGCAGCTCGTCGGGGCGCCGAAGGGGCAACCTCCCCGGAACCTCTCAGGCGCAAAGGACCACACGGGACAGGCATCTCTGGAGCACCCGGCCCGCCGCCGGTCACGTGACAGAGGGGGAGACGTCGACCGCCGTCTGCCCTCCAGGAGCCACCGTGAGCACCCCGACCACCGACCTGCCCGCCTTCGCCGCCCGCCACATCGGCCCGCGCGAGGACGACGTCGCCGCGATGCTCGAGGTGGTCGGCCGCAGCTCGCTCGCCGACCTGGTCGACACCGCCGTTCCCGGCGGCATCCGCGGGGCCGAGGCCCTCGACATCGAACCGGCCGCCTCCGAGGCCGCCGTGCTCGACGAGCTGCGCGAGGTCGCCGCCCGCAACCGCCGGGTCACCTCGATGATCGGGCTCGGCTACTACGGCACCCTGACCCCGGCCGTGGTGCAGCGCAACGTGCTCGAGAACCCCGCCTGGTACACCGCCTACACGCCCTACCAGCCGGAGATCTCGCAGGGCCGGCTCGAGGCGCTGCTCAACTTCCAGACCGTCGTCAGCGACCTCACCGGGCTGCCGATCGCGGGCGCGTCACTGCTCGACGAGTCGACCGCCGCCGCCGAGGCGATGACCCTGATGCGCCGCTCGAGCAAGGCGTCGGCCGACGCCGTGCTCCTCGTCGACAGCGAGGTCTTCCCGCAGACCCTCGGGGTCGTGCACACCCGGGCCCTGCCCCTGCGCATCCCGGTCGTCGTCACCGACCTCACCGGCGTCACCACCGCCGACGAGCTGCGGGAGGCTGCCGGTGGCGCCGAGGTGTTCGGCGTCCTCGTCCAGTACCCCGCAATGGGCGGCACGCTGCACGACCTGTCCGCGCTCACCGCCGCCGCGCACGACGCGGGCGCGCTCGTCACGGCATCCGCCGACCTGCTCGCGCTCACCCTGGCGACGCCGCCGGGGGAGTGGGGCGCCGACGTCGCCGTCGGCACCAGCCAGCGCTTCGGCGTGCCGATGGGCTTCGGCGGCCCGCACGCCGGCTACCTCAGCGTGCGCCAGGGCCTCGAGCGCACCATGCCCGGGCGGCTCGTCGGCGTCTCCGTCGACGCCGTCGGGGCACCGGCCTACCGCCTGGCGCTGCAGACCCGTGAGCAGCACATCCGTCGCGAGAAGGCGACGTCGAACATCTGCACCGCCCAGGTGCTGCTCGCCGTGATGGCGAGCATGTACGCCGTCTACCACGGCCCGGCGGGCCTGCGCGCGATCGCGCTCGGCGTGCACGCCCACGCGGAGGCGCTGCGCGACGCCCTGCGCGAGGGCGGCGTCGACGTGGCCGACGGCCCGGTCTTCGACACCCTGCGGGCCCGGGTGCCCGGTCGAGCGGGCGAGGTCGTCGACGCGGCGCTGGCCGCGGGGGTCAACCTGTGGCGCATCGATGACGACACCGTGCAGCTCAGCGTCGACGAGACGACCGGCCTGGTCGACCTCGGGCGGGTCGCGAAGGCGTTCGGGGTCGTCGCGCCCGAGGGCGTGCGGGTCGCCCGGCCGTCGTGGCCCGACGCCCTGCTGCGCTCGTCCGACTACCTGACCCACCCGGTCTTCTCGACCCACCACTCCGAGACCGCCATGCTGCGCTACCTGCGCCGGCTCGCCGACCGCGACTTCGCCCTCGACCGCGGCATGATCCCGCTGGGCTCGTGCACGATGAAGCTCAACGCGACCACCGAGATGGTCGCCGTCACCTGGCCCGAGTTCGCCCAGGTGCACCCCTTCGCCCCGCACGAGCAGACCCGCGGCATCCGCGGCCTGGTCGACGAGCTGAGCGGCTGGCTGTGCGAGATCACCGGTTACGACGCCGTGTCGCTGCAGCCGAACGCCGGGTCGCAGGGTGAGTTCGCCGGCCTCCTCGCCATCGCGGCCTACCACCGCTCGCGCGGCGACGACCAGCGCACGGTGTGCCTCATCCCGAGCAGCGCGCACGGCACCAACGCCGCCAGCGCCGTGATGGCCGGCCTGCGCGTCGTCGTCGTCAAGACCGACCCGATCACCGGGAACGTCGACCTCGACGACCTCAAGGCCAAGGTCGAGACGCACCGCGACACGCTCGCCGCGATCATGGTGACCTACCCCTCGACGCACGGCGTCTTCGAGGACACCATCACCGACCTGTGCGCGCTGGTGCACGACGCCGGCGGCCAGGTCTACGTCGACGGCGCCAACCTCAACGCGCTCGTGGGGGTGGCCCGGCCCGGCAAGTTCGGGGCCGACGTCTCGCACCTGAACCTGCACAAGACCTTCTGCATCCCGCACGGCGGCGGTGGCCCGGGTGTCGGCCCGGTCGGGGTCCGGGCCCACCTGGCGCCGTTCCTGCCCAACCACCCGCTCGACCCGGCCGCCGGGCCGGAGACCGGGATCGGCCCGATCTCCGGAGCGCCCTACGGCTCGGCGAGCATCCTGCCGATCTCGTGGGCGTACGTACGCCTGATGGGCGGCGCCGGCCTGCGCCGCGCCACCGAGGTGGCCGTGCTCAACGCGAACTACGTCGCCGCCCGGCTGCGCGAGCACTACCCGGTGCTCTACTCGGGCCACGACGGGCTCGTCGCGCACGAGTGCATCCTCGACCTGCGCGGCATCACCAAGGACACCGGCGTCAGCGTCGACGACGTGGCCAAGCGGCTCATCGACTACGGCTTCCACGCGCCGACGATGTCGTTCCCGGTGGCCGGCACGCTGATGGTCGAGCCCACCGAGAGCGAGGACAAGGGCGAGCTCGACCGGTTCTGCGACGCGATGATCGCCATCCGCGGCGAGATCGACGAGGTCGGCTCGGGTGCGGTCGGGGCCGCGCAGAGCGTGCTGCGCGGCGCGCCCCACACGGCCGAGGCCCTGGCCGGCGAGTGGGACCACCCCTACGACCGGACCACGGCCGCCTTCCCCGAGGGCGTCGACCCCACGGCGAAGTACTGGCCCCCGGTGCGGCGCATCGACGGCGCCTACGGCGACCGCCACCTGGTCTGCTCGTGCCCGTCGCCGGAGGCGTTCGAGGACTAAGCCGCCGGCTCGGCCGCCCGGGCACCCACCCGGACCTCGACGGTGCTGCCGTTCGCGCCCTTGTGCACCACGGCCTGGTGCGTGATGCGGGTGCGCAGGTCGGCGACGTGGCTGACGACGCCCACGGCGCGGCCGCCCTCGCGCAGCCCGTCGAGCACGGTGAGCACCTGCTCGAGGCTGTCGTCGTCGAGGCTGCCGAAGCCCTCGTCGATGAACAGGGTGCCGAGGTCGAGGCCGCCGGCCTCCTCGCGCACGGCGTCGGCCAGGCCGAGGGCCAGGGCCAGCGACGCCATGAAGGACTCTCCACCCGACAGCGTGGCGGTGTCGCGGACCCGCCCGGTCCACTGGTCGAGCACCCGCAGCCCCAGGCCGGACCGGGCACCCCGAGCCGCCCGCTCGTCGGAGTGCTCGAGCAGGTAGCGCCCGCCGCCCATGACCGCGAGCCGCTCGTTGGCGAGCGTCGCGACCGTCTCGAGGCGCGCCGCGAGCACGTAGGCGGTCAGCCGCATCCGCAGCGTGTTGTCGGGGCCGATGCCGCTCGCGGTGTCGGCGAGCTCGCGCACCCGGGCGTCGCGCTCGGCGCCGAGCGCGACGCGAGCGCAGGCCTCGTCGACCAGGGGGAGCAGGCGTTCGAGCGAGCGCAGGGCCCGCGCGGCGTCGTCCTGGGCGGCCGCCGTGGCCAGCAGGGCGTCGCGCGCCGCGCGGTCGGTGGCCTGCAGGACGGCGAGCTCGGGGGGTTCGGCAGCCAGGGCTGCGACCACGTCGGGGTCCTCGGCCACGGCCCGGGCCGCGGCGGTGTCCTCGACGTGGGCGGTCACCGCGGCCCGCAGGCGGGCCAGCTCGGTGGGACCGAGCAGGGCCGCCCGGGCGGTGTCGGCGTCGTCGAAGCCGGCGACCTCGAGCGCGGCGTCGAGGTCGGTGGTCACCGAGCCCAGCCGGGCCTCGGCACCGTCGAGGTCGGCGACGGCCGCCGCGAGGTCGGTGAGCGAGCGCCCGGCCCGCACGTGCTCCGCCGGGTCGGCGGAGCCGCAGGGGCAGTCGGCGTGCTCGGCCCGCAGGGCGTCGACGCGCTCGTGGGCGCCGGCCTCGGCGACGGCCAGGTCGTCACGGAGGGCCGCGACCCCCTCGAGGCGCGCCAGGGTGCCCGCCACGGAGGCGCGGTGCACCTCGACGGCCTCCACGACGACCTGCAGCCGGCCGGCGAGCTCGAGGCGGGCGTCGGCGTCCGCGCGGGCTGTGGTCAGCGCGGCCGATGCCTCGGCCACCGCGTGGTCGAGCGTCTCGCGGTCGGCGCCGTCGAGGCTCGCGAGCAGGGTGCCGGCCCGGGTGCGCAGCGACTCGATCCGGGCCTCGAGCGACCGCAGCTCGGCCTCGGCGGCGCTGAGCCGGTGCTCGGCCGCGGCGATGTCGTCAGGCAGCACCGGGTCGGCCACCGTTGCGGGAGAAGGGTGTTCGAGAGCGCCACAGACCGCACACGGGTCGCCGTCGGACAGCGCACGGGCGAGCTCGGCCGCCATGCCGTCGAGCCGGCGCTGCCGCAGGTCGAGCAGGTCGCCGCGACGGTCGAGGGCGGTGGTGCGCAGGTCCCCGTGGTGCGGCGCCAGCCCCTCGGCGCGGGCGAGGTCGTGCTCGGCCGTGTCGAGCACCGTGACCCTGGCGCGGGCGGCATCGAGCACCAGCTCGAGCTCGGGTACCCGAGCGGCGCCGGCGGCCCGCGCGGCGAGCTGGCTGGTGAGCATCTCGCGCTCGACCTCGGCCTCGGCGAGCTGGGCCCCGACTCGCTCGGCCTGGGCCGCGAGCTGGGCGGTGCGGTCGTCGAGCTCGACGTGCTGGCGGGCGCGCAGCGCCTCGTCGTCGGCCTCCCGCGCCAGGGCGGCGGCGGTGGCGTCGAGCGCCAGCAGCCGGGCAAGCACCTCGGCCACGTCGCCGTCGGGCAGCGCGGCGAGGGGGCCGGTGGTGAGGGTGTCGCGGGTGCGCCCGACCTGACGACGGCAGGTGGCCACGTCGTCGCTCGCCCGGGCGAGGGCGGTGAGGTGGCCGGCCAGGCCGGTGGCCCGCTCCGCGGCGGCGAGGGCCGCCACCCGCTCGGCGTGGCTCGGCCGGGCGGCCTCGAGCCCCTGGAGCCGTGCGACGGCTCGCCGGCCGCGGGTGCGCAGGTCGTCGAGGGCGCGGGCGGCGGCCAGGGCCTCCGCCGCGGCCCGCTCGGCCCCGGATGCCGTGTCGAAGGCGGCCATCGTCGTGCTCACCCGGGCGTCGAGCCGGTCGGCGACGGCGCGCAGGTGGGTGCCGATCGACTCGGGGGGCACCTCGGACGCGCTCGTGACCGGCTCACCCGCGGCGTCGTGCGCGTCGGCGAGCACGTCCTCGACGCGGGCCAGCAGGCTCTCCAGGGCCGAGCGGGCCGCCTCGAGGTCGGCCCCGGCGGTGCGCCTCGCCTCGGCCAGCCAGGCCTCGACGTCGCTGAACGCGGAGATGTCGAAGAGCCGCTCGAGCACCTCGCGGCGGTCCTCGGGCGTGGCCCGCAGGAAGGCGGCGAAGTCGCCCTGGGGGAGCAGCACCACCTTGGCGAACTGCGCCATCCCCATGCCGAGGGCGTCCTTGACGACGTCGGCGACCTCGTCGTGGCGGGTGCTCAGGGCGACCCACCGGCTGCCGCGGCGCTCCTCGAGCGTCACCTGGGCCTGCACCGACACCACACCGGTGCCGCGCTTCTTCGGGCGCAGGAACTCGGGCGAGCGCGTGATCCGGAACCGCCGGGTGCCGGCGGTGAGCTCGAGCGTGACGCGCGGCACGGCATCCGGCCCGGCGTGGTCGCTGCGCAGCCCGCGCTTGGAGCGTGAGCCCGGCACGTCGGCGTAGAGGGCGAAGCAGATGGCGTCGAGCAGGCTGGTCTTGCCCGAGCCGGTGGGCCCGTGGATGAGGAAGAGCCCGTCGGCCGAGAGGGCGTCGACGTCGACGACGACCCGGTCGGCGAACGGCCCGAACGCCTCGATCTCGAGCCGGTGCACCCTCACGCGGCGCCCGCCGACCCGGTGGCGACACCCTCGTCGTCGCCGACCTGGCGGGCCACCCGACTGGCCTCGACCGCCTCGGCGAGCACCGCCCGCTCGTCGTCACTGGCAGCCCGCCCGCCGCGCACGTGGCCGAGGAAGTCGCAGCAGACCTCGACGTCGGTGGCGGTCGCGACGCGCGCGGCGTACGGACGCAGCGGCACCGTGGCGCCCTGCGGGTCGAAGCGCAGCTCGAGGGTGAACGGGAACCGGCGCCGCACCTGGTCCATCGCCCCGAGGGGGCGCTGCGGGTCGGTGAGGGTGACCTGGCACCAGGCGGCCTCGGCACCCTGGTGGGCGGGGTCGGCGAGCAGCTCGTCGAGGGTGCCGCGGAGCACGGCCAGGGGCCGCTGGACCGGGGCCTCGACATGGGTGACCACCGGGGTGTCGCCGGAGAGGTCGACGAGCAGGCTGCCCTTGCGGTGTCTCCACTCGGAGAACGACATCGCCACCGGCGAGCCGCTGTAGCGAACGCCCGGTGCGACCTCCTGACGGCCGTGCAGGTGGCCCAGGGCCGCGTAGTCGACCCCGGCGAACACCTCCGGGGGCACCGCGGACACGCCGCCGACGCTGATGTCGCGCTCGGACTCGGTCGTGACCCCGCCGGTGACGAAGGCATGGGCCATGACGACGGTGCGCCCGCCACGCTGCTCGGCGTCGGCACGCACCCGCGTCATCGCGGCGCGCAGCACGCCGGCGTGGGTGCGCTCGGTGGCGCCCAGCACGTCGGCGGCCAGGGCCGGCTCGAGGTAGGGCAGGGGGTGCACCGCGGTGTCGCCGAGCAGCACCGGGCGGCCGACGTCGGCGACCGAGGTGCGCAGGTGCAGGCCGGCGCGCTCGAGCAGCCCCGACGCGAACCCGAGCCGGATGGCGGAGTCGTGGTTGCCGCTGCTGACGACGACCTGCGCCCCGGCGTCGACGAGCCGTACCAGGCTCTGCGAGAGCAGCTCGACGGTCTCGGGCGAGGGCATCGCCCGGTCGTAGACGTCGCCACTGACGAGCACCGCGTCGACCCGCTCGGTGCGCACGACGTCGACGAGGTGGTCGAGGTAGGCGGCCTGGGCGTCGAGCAGCCCCACCTGGTGGAACGCGCGTCCCAGGTGCCAGTCGGAGGTGTGGATCAGTCGCACGGGACCCACGCTACGAGCGAGGTGCGACACCGCCCGTGACCGAAACGCGGTTCCGGCTACCGGCTCAGGGCGGTCCGTGGTTGGCTGGCGGCATGGGAGTCGAGGTCGAGGCGCAGAGCTACAGCCGTGAGGAGCGCCAGCGCTACCGCGAGAAGGTGCGCCAGAACCTCGACGTCTTCGAGAAGATGCTCAACACGAGCTCGTTCGAGTTCGAGAAGCCGATGACCGGTCTCGAGATCGAGCTCAACCTCGTCGACGCCGACATGCAGCCGCACTTCCACAACGCGCAGGTGCTGGCCGCCATCGCCGACGAGAGCTACCAGACCGAGCTCGCGCAGTACAACATCGAGCTCAACGTGCCGCCGCGGCCGCTGCCGGGCGACTCCGCGCTCGAGCTCGAGGCCGAGCTGCGCGAGAGCCTCAACGCCGCCGACCGCGCGGCCGGGGAGGTGGGATCGAAGATCGTCGCCATCGGCATCCTCCCGACGATCATGCCCGAGCACTACGAGGGCGAGTGGATCAGCCGCAACAACCGCTACACCGCCCTCAACGACTCGATCTTCGTGGCCCGCGGCGAGGACATCTACCTCGACATCGAGGGCCCGACCGGCGAACGGGTGGCCACCTACTGCGACTCGATCGCCCCCGAGTCGGCGTGCACGTCGGTGCAGCTGCACCTGCAGGTGGCGCCGTCGGAGTTCGCGGCGCACTGGAACGCCGCGCAGGCCCTGTCGGCGCCCCAGGTGGCGCTGGCGGCCAACTCGCCGTTCTTCTTCGGCAAGCGGCTGCACGCCGAGACCCGCATCGAGCTGTTCAAGCAGGCCACCGACACCCGGCCGGTCGAGCTGAAGAACCAGGGCGTGCGCCCCCGCGTCTTCTTCGGCGAGCGCTGGATCACGTCGATCTTCGACCTGTTCGAGGAGAACGTCCGCTACTTCCCGACGCTGCTCGCCGAGACGAGCGACGAGGACCCGATGGCGGCGCTCGAGGCCGGCATCGCCCCCGAGCTGTCCGAGCTGCGGCTGCACAACGGCACGGTGTACCGCTGGAACCGGCCGATCTACGACATCGTCGGCGGCACACCGCACCTGCGCGTCGAGAACCGCGTCCTGCCCGCCGGCCCGACCATCGTCGACGTGCTCGCCAACGCGGCGTTCTACTACGGCGCGATCCGGATGCTGGCCCACGAGGACCGCCCGGTGTGGACCAAGATGAGCTTCGCCGCCTGCGAGGAGAACTTCCGCCGGGCCGCCCGTGACGGCATCGACGCCCGGCTCTACTGGCCCGGGTTCGGCGAGCTGTCGGCCGACGAGCTGATGCTGCGCCACCTCCTCCCGCTCGCCCACGAGGGCCTGCGCCTGTGGGGGGTCTCGGATGCCGTCCGCGAGCGTTTCCTCGGCGTCATCGAGGGCCGCTGCACGACCGGCATGAACGGCGCCGAGTGGCAGAGCCGGGCCGTGCAGTCGTTCGAGGATGCCGGCTGCGACCGGCGCGAGGCGCTGCGCCGGATGCTCGAGCTGTACACCGTGCACATGGACTCCAACGAGCCCGTGCACACCTGGCCGCTGCCCTGAGTCCGCGCGTACGGTGGAGCGCATGCTCGAGACATCGAAGGCGTTCAGCGGCATCGCCGTGAAGGACATCGCGCAGTCCAAGCACTTCTTCGGCGAGGTCCTCGGCCTGCAGGTCGACGAGGGTGACATGGGGATGCTGGTGCTGCGCCCCACGGGCGGTCGGCCGATCCTGCTCTACCCCAAGCCCGACCACGTGCCCGCCACCTACACGGTGCTGAACTTCCCGGTCGACGACGTCGCGGCGGTCGTGGCGTCCCTGACCGAGCGAGGGGTCACCTTCGAGCACTACGAGGGCACCCCGGCGCAGACCGACGACGACGGCGTCTTCCGCGGTGGCGGCCCGCTCATCGCCTGGTTCACCGACCCGTCGGGCAACGTCATGTCGGTGATCGAGGGCCCCGGCCTCGACGGCTGAGGGGTGCCTGCTGAGGGTCAGCCCGCGGTCTCGTTCCACGACCGCACGGCCGGCACCCCGCGCTCGTGGTCGAGCACGCAGACCGCCCCCGCGTCGAGCAGCAGCTGCGCGCCGAACCGCGCGTCCTGGCGGAGGTAGGTGGCGGTGAGGATGCGCAGCAGGTGCCCGTGGGCCACGAGGGCCACGTCGCCGCGCCGCAGGGGCTCGCCCACCCGGGTCAGCACCCTCGACGCGCGGGCCGGCGACCTCCTCGACCGTCTCCCCGGGGGTGGCGCCCGGCACCACGCCGTCGCCGAACACCGTCCAGGCCGGGTCGCCGAGGTCGTCCCGGATCTCGCTCGTGGTGCGGCCCTCGTAGCCGCCGTAGTCCCACTCCACCAGATCGTCGTCGGTGACCGGGTCGAGCCCCGCCAGCTCCGCCGTGCGCCGGGCACGCGACAGTGGCGAGCACAGCACCAGCGTGAAGTCGAAGCCGGCCAGACGGGGCGCGAGCTGGCGGGCGTCACGCTCGCCGACCTCGGTCAGCGGGACGTCGGTTCGCCCGGTGTGCCGCCCGTCGCGGCTCCACTCGGTCTCACCGTGGCGGAGGAGGACGAGACGGCCGGTCGGCTCGGCTGCTGGCGACATGCGCACCACTGTGGCATCCCGGTGGAAGGATGAGCGGCATGCCGTCCTACGTCGCCTTCCTGCGGGCCGTCAACGTGGGCGGCCGGTTCGTGAAGATGGCCGAGCTGCGCAGCGAGCTCGAGGGCGCCGGCTTCACCGACGTCGAGACCCACATCCAGTCCGGCAACGTCTTCGTCCGCAGCGGGCGCCGCTCCACCGGTGCCGTCAGCACCGAGATGGCCCGCGTGCTGGGGGAGTGGGCCGGGTTCGACGTGCCCTGCGTCGTGCGCACCCCCACCCAGCTGCGCACGGCGCTCGCCGCGATCGACGCGGTGCCACCGCTCCTGCAGGGAGCCAGGCGCTACGTCGCGTTCGCCGACGGGCCCGTGCCGTCGGATGCTGCCGCGCAGCTCGACGCGTGGGACGCGCCGGGGGAGCGGTGCCTGGTGCTCGGCTCCGAGATCCTGGCCGAGATGGCCGGCGGCTTCCAGAACACCAAGCTGACCAACACCCGGATCGAGCGGATCACCGGCCGCACGACCACCTGGCGCGACCTCAAGGTGGTCCGCGCCATCGACGAGAAGTGGGGAGCCTGATGGCCCAGCAGCACGAGCAGGAGACCGGCGGCACCGGCCCCGGGCACCGCAGCATCTCGATGGGTCGGTCGGGCAGCGGCACCTACCTGGTGACCAACGCCCGGGGCGGCACGATCAGCATCGGGTCGGGGGAGTCCGACGACTTCACCCCCGTCGAGCTGCTGCTCACCGCCATCGCCGGGTGCAGCGCGGTCGACGTCGACTTCATCACGAGCCGGCTCGCCGAGCCCACCGCGTTCACCGTCACCGCCGGCGGCGAGAAGCTGCGCGACGAGCTCGGCAACCACATGGGTGAGATCGAG
Organism: uncultured Actinomycetota bacterium; assembly: GCA_963695175.1. Taxonomy (GTDB): domain Bacteria; phylum Actinomycetota; class Actinomycetes; order Actinomycetales; family Dermatophilaceae; genus Fodinibacter. The sequence goes on along the minus strand of CAVOGG010000003.1, from coordinate 297,398 downwards.
GTGAGCTTCCGGGTGCGCTTCCCGGAGGGCGACGACGGCGACCGGGCCCGCGAACGGCTGCCCCGCGCGATCGCCCAGAGCCACGACCGGTTGTGCACGGTGAGCCGCAGCGTGCAGCTCGGCACGCCGATCCACATGCGCGAGGACTGACCCGCACCGGGAGGGGGACCGTGGTGGAGCCGGACCCGGCCCTGGCCGCCGTCAAGACCTACAACTACCTGCGCATCGCGCTGGCAGCCCTGGTGCTGCTGCTCTACACCGCCGTCGTCCTGGAGTGGTGGGCCGCCGGTCGCTGCCTGCAGGGCTCGATCAGCGCCTACTACTACACGCCGGTGCACGCGGTCTTCATCGGCGTCCTCGTCACGATGGGGGTCTGCCTGGTCGCCCTGAAGGGCAACACCGACGGCGAGGACGTGCTGATGAACCTCGCCGGGATGCTGGCCGCGGGCGTCGCGTTCATCCCCACCCCGGATGCCGACCAGTGCAGCTCGGCGCCCTTGCTGACCCCGGACATCCCGGCGGGCGTGGCCAACAACATGGCCGCGCTGTTCGTCACCGGCGCGGTGGTCGGCGTCGCCGTGCTCGTGATCGCGCGCCGGCAGGGTGGGGTCGCCGGCGTCAGCACGGCCGACCGGCTCGGGCTCGCGCTGACCCTCGTCGTGCTCGGTGGTGGCGTGGTCTGGTTCTTCGTCGCCCGGGACGCCTTCATCGCCCACGGCCACGACGCGTCCGCCATCCCGATGTTCCTGGCGATCGTCGGCGTCGTCTGGCTCAACGCCCGCGACCTGCGCACGGCGGTGCGTCAGGGCTCGGCTCCCGCGACCCACGACCGGTACGTCGCGATCTACCGCACCATCGCCGTCGCCATGCTGGTCGCCCTCGCGGTGACGGTGGCCATCAACCTGGCGACCTCCTCGGCCCAGATCGTGCTCTGGGTCGAGGTCGTCCTCATCACGCTGTTCGCGGTGTTCTGGCTCGTCCAGACCACCGAGCTGTGGAACCGCGGGTTGCGCCGAACCTGAGGCGGCGCGCGCCTCGCGCTGGCAGGCTCTCCTCGTGCCCGAACGCGTCATCGACCTCTCGACCACCGTCCCCACGACCCCGGCGGTCGTGCTCGACTTCCTGCTCGACCTCAACCGCCACCACGGGCTGCACCCGTTCCTCGTGCGCGCCGAGGTCGTCGACGAGGGCGTCTCGGCAGAGGGGGAGTGGCGGCAGTGGCGAGTCCTCGAGCGGCCCAAGCTCGGCCCGCTGCGCTACCCGATCTCGTTCGGGGCTCGCCTGACTCGCACCAGTGAGACCTCGTTCCGCACCGACGTGCGCGCCGCGCCGGGGTGCACCATCTCGGCCACGACGGATGCCGTGGAGTCACCGGACGGATGCCGGGTCACCGAGCGCGCCGTCGTGCGCGCCCCGCGGCTGCTCCTCGGGTACATGGCCGGGCAGGCCGGCACCGCGCACGCCCGGACGTTCCGGCTGCTCCCCACCGCGCTGGCCTGACCTCGGCCGCCGCGCCTCTATCGTGGGCGCATGGCCCGCTACCTCGACGTGCACCCGGTCGACCCGCAGCCCCGGGCGATCGCCCAGTCGGTGGCGGTGCTGCGCGAGGGCGGCCTGATCGCGTACCCGACCGACTCGGGCTACGCGCTCGGGGCGATGATCGGCAACCAGTCCGGCAAGGACCGGATCCGCGAGATCCGCCGGCTCGACGACCGTCACCACTACACGCTGATCTGCCGTGACTTCGCCCAGCTCGGCCAGCTCGTGCACGTCGACAACTCGGTGTTCCGGGCGGTGAAGGCGTCCACGCCGGGGCCGTTCACCTTCATCCTCCCGGCGACCCACGAGGTGCCCCGCCGGCTGCAGCACCCCAAGAAGCGCACCGTGGGCGTGCGCATCCCCGACCACCCGGTGGTGCGGGCCCTGCTCGCCGAGCTCGGTGAGCCGCTGCTGTCGTCCACCCTGATGCTGCCGGACGAGGACGAGCCGATGACCGACGGCTGGGCCGTCAAGGAGGCGCTCGACCACGTCGTCGACGTCGTCATCGACTCGGGGGAGTGCGGCAGCGAACCCACGACGGTCGTCGACTTCTCCAGCGGCGCGGCCGAGGTCGTGCGCGTGGGCTCGGGAGACCCCTCGCGCTTCGAGTGAGCTCCGGTTCGGCCGGGTCAGCCCGGGGCGGCCCCCTGGGCCGCCGCCCGCAGCTCGGTCAGCACGCGGGCGTCGATGCCGCCCGGCGAGCGCCGCGTCTCGAGGTTGACCTCCGACATCCAGGCGGCCAGGGCACTGTCGACGTCCGGGCCGCCGCGCCCCACCGCGTCGAGGAGGCGGCCCACCTCGTCGCGCAGGCTCCCCTCGAGCGGCTCGACGTCCTCGGGCCCGCCGAAGAGCAGGGTCGACAGGTCGTGCAGCCGGGCCAGCTCGAGCGGTGCGTCCGGGTGGTCGTCCACCCGCAGGTCTGCGAGCACGCCGCACCCGTCGTAGCCGGCACCCGGCGCGAGCGCGAGGATCGCCGCGCTCTGCCGACCGCGGGAGTCTCCGCCCGCGGCATCCCCGGCGAGCACCGTTGCGATCAGGCGGTCGTCGAAGGGCTGGCCCACGGTGCCGAGCCACGCCGCCTCCATCGCCTCGACCACCTCGGGCCCGGTCAGGATGTTGCCCTGGATCGCGTAGGCCGTGTCGTGGTCACCCGCGGCCACGCCGCCGGCCCACGCGAAGCACTCCTGCCCGGTGAACGTGGCGGCACCGCGGGGGCCGACCGCACCCACCTGGCGCTGGGCCCGGCCGTCGTCGGCGGCGACCGCGGCCGACAGGGCGGCACCGACCTCGGCGCCGCCCGCGAGGGCGTCGAGCACCTCGTCGAGGTAGGCCACGCGGGCCAGGGACTGGGTGGCCACCGCCCCGACACCCTGTCGCACCGCGGGCACCACCGACCCCACGGCGAGGAACTTGCTGGCGACGGCGACACCCCAGGCGTCCCCGTCCCGTGCGGCGATCGAGAAGGTCATCTCGACAGGGTAGGTGCCCCTCAGACGACGTCGAACGCGTCGGGCGGCGGCGACCCGACGATCTTGCCCGCTCCACTGCAGGGTCAATCACTCACCGGCACGGTGGAACACGCCGACCCAGGTGTCCGGGCCACCTGCTCGCAGTGGGTGCGGTCCGCGGGTCAGCGACACCCGTGAGACGTCCCCGTCGGCCACGGACTCCATCTCGGCGCGGGTGACCAGCCAGGGTGGCCCGTCGTCACCGACGGCGTCGTCCTCGCGCACGAACTGGACCGAGAGCAGGTCGCCACCGGGGGCGAGCAGGGCCCGGATGCCGGCGACGGCACGGTCGCGCAGCGCCCGGGGGAGTGCCTGCACGGTGAACACGTCGACGACGAGGTCGAACGCACCGACGAGGTCGGGGGACAGGTCGAGCAGGTCGGCGACCCGGTAGTCGACGGCCGTGCCGGGGTGCCGGGACCGGGCGAGCTCGACCGCGGACGGGGCCAGGTCGAACGCCACGGTGCGGTACCCACGTGACGCGAGCAGCTCGGCATCCGCCCCGAGCCCGGCACCGACCACGACCGCACGCCGCCCGGACCCGTCACCGGTGCGGTCGACGTGGGCGAGCACGGGCGGGTAGGGCGCGCTGCGGTCCCACGGCATGTCGACCTCGTCGCGCGCGGCCGCCGACCACAGCTCCTCGAACCAGCGGGTGGGCTCACCGTCGGCCGCGGCCTCACCGGCCAGCCGGCTGCCCTCGACGTCCCAGTTGCGCGAGTCGACCATCGCCCCACGCTAGCCGCGGCGCCGTCGGTCAGCGGCGCTCGAGCCGCACCATCACCTCGGTGTGCGGGGTCTGCGGGAACATGTCGAAGACCCGACCGGAGACGGGGTTCAGCGACGGCATGTCGGCCAGGTCGCGGGCGAGCGAGACGACGTTGCAGCTGGAGTAGAGCACGTCGGTCGCGGGCGACGCGTCGAGCCAGGCCGCGAGGTCGGGGCCGATGCCGCGACGGGGCGGGTTGACGACGACGAGGTCGGGAGCGGGGGAGAGCCGGGCCGTCGTCGCGTCACCGACCACGAAGGTGGGGACAGGCGCGGATGCCGGCCCCGCGGCATCCGCGTGCAGCCGCGCCGCCGCCCGCGCGGCGTCGACCGCGTCGGCGGAGGTCTCGACGCCGACCACCGTTCGACCCGGCGCCGTCAGGTGCCGGGCGAACCCGCCCACGCCGCAGTAGAGGTCCCACACCGTCGTGGGGTCGGCGTCGTCGACCCAGTCGTGGGCCTGGCGGTACAGGGCGGCGGCCACCGTGGTGTTGGTCTGGAAGAACGACCGTGGGCCGAGCAGCAGCGTGGCGTCGCCGACCCGCATCGGCAGCAGGGTCTGCTCGGTGAGCGGGACCTCGGTCTCGCCCTCGAGCACGGCCTTGTGCTCCGGGTGGAGGTTCGCGGTGACCACGCGCACCGAGGGCAGGTCGGCCAGCAGCCGGGGCAGCGCGGCGCGCAGGTCGGCGAGGTGGCGGTCCGAGCGCAGCACGAACCGCACGAGGTGCTCGCCGTCGGGGGAGTGCGTGACGATGAGGTACTTCAGCTCGCCGCGTCGCGCCGGCACGTCGTAGGGCTCGAGGCGCAGGTCGGCGACGAAGCGGTGCAGGGGGTCGAAGGTGGCTGACAGGCCCGGTTCGTAGAGGCCGCAGCGGCGCAGGTCGACGCCGCGTCCACGCTCGTCGAGGATGCCGAGGGTCGGGTTTCCGGCGTGGCCACCGACCACCAGCTTGGCCTTGTTCCGGTAGTGCGACGCGGGGCTGCGGGCCGGGTCGAGCCACTCCAGCCGGGGGGCGACGTCGGCCAGTGCGACGGCGGCCCGGTGCTGCTTGGCGGCCAGCTGCTCGTCGTAGGGCGTGCCCATCAGGGTGCACGAGCGGCACCGGCCGGCGTCGAAGTAGTCGCACTGCATGGTGCGGCCAGCGTAGGTGCTCTGCCGAGGGACGCCACTGCGCGCCACGGTGTCGGTGGCCGGGCCTAGCGTGGGAGGCACAGGTTGACCGAGCCAGCAAGGAGATCACCATGACGACCCTCGACGACCGCCCGAACACCGCCCTGATGGTCATCGACGCCCAGAACGGCGTCGTCGCCGGCAGCCACGACCGCGACGGCGTGATCGGCAACATCAACGCCCTGGTCGACAAGGCTCGTGCCGAGGACGTGCCGGTGGTCTGGGTCCAGCACTCCGACGAGGGGCTGGAGAAGGGCAGCGACGACTGGCGGATCGTCGACGAGCTCTCGCCCGGCGACGGGGAGCCGGTCGTGCAGAAGAACTACGGCGACTCCTTCGAGGCCACCGACCTCGAGGACGTCCTCGCCGGCCGCGGTGTCGGACGGGTCGTGGTGACGGGCGCGCAGAGCGACGCGTGCATCCGGGCCACGCTGCACGGGGCCCTGGTTCGCGGCTACGACGTCACCCTGGTCGGCGACGCCCACACCACCGAGGACCTCACCGAGTACGGCGCGCCGAGCCCCGACCTGGTCATCTCGCACACCAACCTGTACTGGCAGTGGGCCAGCGCCCCGGGCCGGCACGGCGACGTCGTGACGACCGACGAGGTCAGCTTCACCGCGCAGTCGGGATGAGCCGTCGGTCAGTCCGGTTGAGCGCGGTTCCGGTCGTACGACCGGCCCTTTGCAGCGGAATCCGAAGGCAGGTAGGGTGAACCCGAGCGATATCCGAACCCCTGAGACCATGTCCCCGCCCGAGGGTGGGGGAGGAGGCGCCCCGATGACCGACCAGCTGCAGACCGCACCCGCAGTGCCCGCGCACGACCCCGGCACCTACCGCCGCCTCCCGGCCCGCACCCGCCCGGTCGACCCCGAGGTCGTCGAGCGCCTGCTGGCCGCCGAGTGGGCGCGGTTCACCTCGTGGTCCGGTGAGTCGGGTGCGCACAACGAGCGGGCGAGCAAGACGCTGCCGCTCGGGGTCACCAGCTCGTTCCAGCACTGGGAGCCGTACCCGATCTCCATCGCGTCGGCCCGGGGCGCGTGGCTCACCGACGTCGACGGCAACCAGCTGCTCGACCTGTCGATGGGGTTCGGCGCGATGCTCGTCGGGCACCTCAACCCGCACGTCGTCGAGAAGGTCACCGAGGCGCTCACCCACACCGGCACCCTGTTCGTCACGCCGTCGCCGCAGGCGACCGAGATGAGCGAGCGGTTCTGCGACCGGTTCCAGCTCGACATGATCCGGTTCACCAACTCCGGCACCGAGTCGCTGATGTACGCCATCCGCTGCGCCCGCGCCTACACCGAGCGCAAGGCGATCGTGAAGATCGAGGGCGGCTACCACGGCGGCTACGACGCGCTGCAGGTCTCGGTCAAGCCGGGGCTCGACGAGATCGGCCCGGCCGACGCGCCCACCCCGCAGGTGCCCTTCGACGTCGAGGCGGGCACGGTGCACGTCATCGCCTACAACGACCTCGAGCAGCTCGACCGCGTGCTCGCGGCGCACGGCGACGAGATCGCGGCACTGGTCGTGGAGCCGGTCATCGAGAACCTGTCGATCGTCGTGCCCGACGAGGGCTACCTCGCCGCGGTCCGCGCGGCGTGCGACGCCCACGGCGTCGTGCTCATCTTCGACGAGGTCAAGACCGGCCTCACCGCGGGCTACGCGGGTGCGGCCCAGCGCCTCGGCGTCACCCCCGACCTGATCACCCTGGCCAAGTCGATCGGCGGGGGACTGCCGCTGGCTGCCTTCGGTGGCAAGCGTGAGGTCATGGAGGTCGTCGTCGACGGCCGGATGGCGCACTTCGGCACCTACAACGGCAACCCGCTCGTCATGGCGGCCGCGCAGGCCGTCGACGAGATCTGCACCCGCGAGGCGCTCGCCGAGGCCGAGGCGGTCAACGTGCGCGCCCTGCAGGCCATCGACGCCATCATCGACGAGTACGAGCTGCCGGCCCACACCGTCGGCCTCGGGGTCAAGGGCTGCGTCACCTGGTCGACGACCCCGGTGCGCAACTACCGCGACTACAAGGCCACCGACTTCGCCATGGCCGAGCTGTCCTGGCTGTGGGGCGTCAACCGGCACATCCTGACCCCGCCCGGCCTCGACGAGCAGTGGCTGGTGTCGCTGGTGACCACCGACGCCGACATGGCCACCCTGGTCGACGACTTCCGCGAGCTGGCCCAGGCCCTGCGCGCCTGAGTGAGGGGAGCCGTAATTGACATAATGTTGATTATCGGCGTTATGCACCGGTACGACTCGACGGTGACGTCAGCACGTCCGCGTCGCCCGCGACGCCCCGGCGTCGCTGCGTGCGGCGAGCGCCAGCGACTGCGACCGGCATCACGAACCGGTGCCGGTCGACGCACCGCACGTGCACGTGCTCGACCGGGCCGTCGGTGCTCGGCCACACGTCCCGGTCGACGACCTCCGCGACGAGGCCGCACTGGGGGCACTGGGTCCACTGCCATGTCGTCACCTCCCGGACCTGGATTCCTCCGCTGTGCGTCAGGAGGCCGTCCCTCGGAACCTGATACGTCCGCCCGGGTCGATGGGTGACAATGAGCGCTCGTCATCGGACAACCGCCAGCAGTGAGGAGCACGAGGGTGAGCAAGTCGTCCAGGCCGCAGGGTGGTGCCCGGGCCGGCCGGGCCAAGGTCGACGAGGTGCGCCAGGAGCAGCGCGCCAAGGAGCGCCGGTCGCGCCTCATCCTGATCGCCGCCGTGTCGGCCGTCGTGCTGCTCATCGCCGGCATCGTCGGGTTCACCGTCTACAACGACGTCTCGAACCGCCCGACCCTCGACGCCGTGAAGACCTACACGGTCACCCGCGACCACACCACCGACCCGGTGACCTACGCGCAGACCCCGCCGGTCGGCGGCAACCACTACCCGACCTGGCTGAACTGCGGCGTGTACACGTCGCCGGTCAAGAACGAGCTGGCGGTGCACGCGCTCGAGCACGGCGCGGTCTGGGTGACCTACGACCCCACCCTGCCGGCCGACCAGGTCGAGAAGCTCACCGAGTCCATCCCCGACACCTACATGGTGCTCTCGCCCTACGAGGGCCTGCCCGGGCCGGTCGTCGCCAGCGCCTGGGGCACCCAGCTCGTGCTGACCGGGGTCGACGACCCGCGCCTGGAGGAGTTCATCAAGGAGTACCGGCAGGGCCCGCAGACGCCCGAGCCCGGAGCGGCCTGCACCGGTGGGAGCGACGGCGACCTCCCCGCGACCAGCGGATGACCGACCCCGACGACTACGACGACGACGCGGGTGACCCCCGCGACGACGACGCGACCGATCCCGGCCGGGCGCAGCCCGGTCGCGGCCGGCGGTTCCTGATCGGGCTGGCCGCCCTGCTCGTCGGGGTGCTCGGCACGCTGTGGTTCGTGCAGGTCCGCGACGCGACCCCGTCGGACTTCGGTGCGGATGCCGGCTTCGCGCGCGACATGCAGACCCACCACGCCCAGGCCGTGCAGCTGGCCTTCCTCGTGCGCGACCGCACCAAGGACGAGGAGGTACGCACCGTCGCCTACGACATCATCACCAGCCAGCAGCAGCAGGCCGGCCAGATGTACGGCTGGCTGGTGCAGTGGGGGCTGGACCAGACCGGCTCGCGGGCGCCGATGGCCTGGATCGGGGGCGAGCACGCGGCGGCCCACACCGCCGCGGACGGCACCATGCTCGGCACGGCCACGGCGGCCCAGATCGCCGAGCTCGAGGCCGCCACAGGCGTCGAGGCCGAGCGAATCTTCCTGCGGCTGATGATCGCCCACCACACCGGTGGCATCGCGATGGCGCAGGCTGCCGCGGCCGAGGCGCGTACCCCTGAGGTCAAGACGCTCGCGAATGCGATCGTGACGGCGCAGACCGCCGAGGTGCAGCAGATGGAGCAGATGCTCGCCGCGCGCTCCTGAAGGCGCTCAGCCGGCCTCTGCACGGCGCCGGGTGACCCGCCGGGCCTCGACCTCGTAGCGGCTGGCCACCGCACCGCCGGCCCGGAAGAACCGCCGCCGCAGCGCACCCTCGACCTCGACGTGGTCGTCGACCTCGCACCGCGACGCCGACCTCCGGGCCGCCGGCGTCCAGCAGGCCACGTCGATGGTGTCGACACCGGCCCGGGCCCGGTCACGGCGCCGCTCGGCGCGCGGCACCACGACCCGCAGGGTCAGCACGGTGTCGCCGCTCGGCAGCTCGCGTGGCTCCCCCGTGGCGGTGACCCGTCCCACCAGGTGCACCGAGTTGACATAATCCATGGCCGTCTCCCCTCCGGGGGCGACCTGCCCCCAGGACCCCACCCTCCCCACCCGGACCACCGGCCACCAGGGTTGTGCCGTGGCTGTGGACGACGACCCCGTGGTCGACCGCCTGTGGACGGCCCCGGCATGGCCCGAACGGGTGGTATTTGGGCATGGAGGGTGTGCCAGGGGCCGATGTCCGCCTATCGTGGCAGGTGGCGCGGGCAGCAGGGGCTCGTGCCGGGCGCCTTCCGAGGTGTTGCTGAACGTCACAGGAAGATGTGAGTCGTGCGCTGGGCACCTTTGATGCGCGTGACGGCCGGATCGGCCGTGCTCGCGGCCGTCGTGGCCGCGACGGCGACGACCGCCGTCGCCGCACCGCTGCCCACACCCTCCACCAGCGTGACGCGCAGCTCGAGCCCGGTGCCCACCCCGACCCCGAGCGCGACCACCACCCCGAAGACCACGCCGTCGCCCAACGCGCCCACCACGCCGTCGAACCCGCCGCCCACGACCACCCCGCCCAGCGAGGGTGACGGCGAGCCCTACCACCCGGTCGCGCTGTCAGGCGCGTTCCTGGCCGCCCAGGTCGCCGAGGCCAACCGCATCGCCGCCGCACTCAACGCGAGCAGCTCCAAGGTCGGCGCCGCCACCCGCGAGATGGACGCGCTCGCGGACAAGTCGAACGCCCTGCTGGAGTCGCTGGTCGCCGCCCGCGAGACCGAGCGGGCCGCCACCGACGAGGCCAACACGGCCCACACCGACCTGGTCGTGCTGGAGGGCCGCCTCGCGACGGCTCGCCAGATCCTGCGCGACTGGGTCTTCTCCGTGTACTCCGGCGGTGGCGGCGACGCCGACCTCGCCGGGTTGCTCAACGCGATGGGCTCCGAGCCGGACCAGGTCGGGGACCCGCTGGGCGACCTGTCCTACCTCACCGAGCAGCGAACCCGCGCCCTGCAGGACGTCAAGGTGCTCACCGCCGAGCAGGTTCGGCTCAGCGCCGCCGCCGACGCGGCCGAGGCCTCCGCAGCCGGCGCCACCCGCGTCATCCAGCGCGACAAGGCGGCCCTGGACAAGGTCGTGCTGGCCCAGCGTGCCCGGGTCGGTGAGCTGCGCAAGCTGCAGGTGGCCGAGGTCCAGAAGGCCGGCCCGGTGGCCAACATCCTGGTCGGCGCGCGCACCCCGGCCGCCAAGGCCGCCGCCCAGCGGCTGCGTGACGCACTGTCCGCCGCCTCGATCGACAGCACGTCGATCGGCAAGCCGTGCACCAACGACACCACGCTGTACCCCAACGGGATGATCCCCGCCAGCGGGCTGTGCCCCATCTGGGGCGCCCCCGGTGAGAGCCTCTCCCCCGGCGCTGCGGCCAGCTTCAACGCGATGAGCAAGGCGTATGCCGCGCAGACCGGCGTCCCGCTGTGCATCACCGACTCCTACCGCTCGCTGCCGGACCAGATCTCGATCAAGGCCAAGCGGGGCCGCTTCGCCGCCACCCCCGGCACCAGCCGGCACGGTCTGGGCCGGGCCGTCGACCTCTGCGGCGGCGTGCAGGACTTCGGCTCACCGGCGCACCACTGGATGCGGCAGAACGCTCCCCTCTACGGCTGGTTCCACCCTTCGTGGGCCGCTGCCGGCGGGTCGCTGCCCGAGCCGTGGCACTTCGAGTACGCGGGCTGACGCCCGGCCCCGGACACGAGCAGGTCGAGTACCGCTACCTACGGTGCTGAGCGCACCCGGTGTGGAACGCTTCGCGCATGACGACGCAGTCCGAGCGGGTTGACGCGTACGCCGAGACCGCCCGCTACCACCGCCCCTGGTACTGGTACGACTGGGCGAACTCGGCCTTCGTCACCACGGTCGGCACGGTGCTCTTCGGCCCGTACCTCACCACGGTGGCCAAGGAGGCGGCCTGCCCCGGCATCTCCTCCGACGACACCTGCTCGACGGCCCTGTACGTCGTGCCCGCGGCCGAGAACCTGCCGGGGTGGATCTCCACCGTGGCCTTCGTGTCCGTCGTGGTGCTGCTCGGCGCCCTCGTCGTCGGCATCGTCGCCTACGTTCGGGGCACCCGGGTGCCGGTGCGACCCGCGGCCGTGGTGGTCCCCCTCGCACTGGCGGCCGTGGTCCTGGTGCTCACCGCTCCGCTGGACCCGGGGTCCATCGCGCCCTACACGATCACCCTGGCGACGATCGCGTCGGCACTGATCCTCATCGTCATCGGCGCGATCGCCGACCGGTCGCGTCGCCCCGCCCGGCTGCTCGGGCTGTTCGCCTGGGTCGGGTCAGCGGCGGCGATCGGCCTGTTCTTCCTCGTCGGCACGAACTGGCGCTTCGGCGCCGCGATGATGATCATCGCCTCGATCAGCCTGGGCGGCTCCCTCGTCGTCTACGACGCGATCCTGTGCCGCATCTCCAGCCCCGACGAGCGCGACACGGTCTCCAGCCGTGGCTGGGCGATGGGCTACCTCGGTGGCGGTCTCCTGCTGGCCATCAACCTCGTCATCGTCAGCGCGCCGGACCTGGTCGGGGTCTCCACCGAGACCGCCGTGCGGGTCAGCCTGCTCTCCGCCGGCTTGTGGTGGGGCCTGTTCACGCTCATCCCGGTGATCGGGATGTGGAGCCTGCGCGGCACACCGGCCAGCGAGCTCGACGCCCCCCGCGCCGGTCTGGTCCGGGGCAGCGTCGCCCAGCTCGGCCACACCTTCCGCGACCTGCGCAACTACCCGAACACCATGCTCTTCCTGCTGGCCTACCTGTTCTTCAACGACGGCATCCAGACCGTCATCACCTCGAGCAGCCTGTACGGCTCCGAGCAGCTGAACTTCGGCCAGAGCCAGCTGATCGCCCTGATCCTCGTCGTGCAGTTCGTCGCCTTCGGCGGGGCCCTCCTGTTCGGCTGGCTCGCCGGCCGCTGGGGTGCCTGGCGCACCATCCTGCGCTCGCTCATCGCCTGGGGCGCGATCGTGGTCGCCGCCTTCTTCCTGCCCGCGGAGGCGTTCGTGCCGTTCGTCGCGCTGGGCGTGCTGATCGGGATCGTGCTCGGCGGCAGCCAGGCGCTGAGCCGGTCGCTGTTCAGCCAGCTGGTCCCGCACACCCGCGAGGCGGAGTTCTTCGCGCTCTACCAGGCGATGGAGCGCGGCACGTCGTGGTTCGGGGCCTTCCTGTTCGGTTTCGTGCACCAGGTCACCCACTCCTACCGACCCGCTATCGTGGCCCTGATCATCTTCTTCGTGCTCGGCTACGTGCTGCTCCGCCGCGTCGACGTGCGCCAGGGCATCCTCGACGCCGGCAACGAGGTTCCCCGCGTGGTCTGATCCGGCCGATGTCCGAACTGTGGGACGTCTTCCCACGTATCAATCTGTGAGGGCTCTCACACCGAACCCTCCACAGGACGGGCAACCGACGGAACAACGCCACCCGCCCGGTCGTTGGACGCGACAGACCCGATCGGGGCGACCTTTCGATCGGGACACCACAGACTCCGGGAGAATCCCATGGCAGAACGCAGCCTGCGCGGCAGCCGACTCGGCGCCCTGAGCATGGAGACCGACGCAAACGTCGTCCCCAGCGAGCGCAACATCACGACGTACCTGTGCCCGAACGGGCACACCATCAAGCTCCCCTTCTCCGTCGAGGCCGACGTCCCCCACACGTGGGAGTGCCGTTGCGGTGCTGAGGCCAAGCTCCAGGGTGGGGGCCCGGAGCCCGAGGCCAAGCCGGTCAAGCACGTCCGCACCCACTGGGACATGCTGCTCGAGCGCCGCTCGATCCCCGAGCTCGAGGAGCTCCTCGAGGAGCGACTGACCCTCCTGCGCGAGTCGCGCGGCGAGCGCCCCCGCAAGCGCAAGTCCGCCTGACCGACCACTCCGGTGCCGGGTTCCCCTCGTGGGTGCCCGGCACTGCTGTGTCCACGGCTCGCGGTCGGTCTACGAGTCGCGGTCGACGACCTCGCCCGGGATGACGTCCGGCCCGCCGCCGCCGCCGGGGCGCGGCGGGAACGGCCCGGATGCCGGTCCGCCCGTGCTTCCGGGGGCCGTGCCCGGTCCGTTCATGGGCCACTCCCCCATCGACCCCAGCAGCCGCCGGGCGACGACGCTCTCGAGCCAGATCCGGGTGATCGGGCGGGTCAGGGGCAGGATGAAGAAGAAGCCGACGATGTCGGTGACGAAGCCCGGGGTGAGCAGCAGCGTGCCGCCGATGAGCACCAGGGCTGCGTCGGAGAGCTGACGGCTCGGCATCCGCCCCGTGCGCAGCGCCTCCTGCAGGGCGGCCCAGGTGCGAGAGCCCTCGCGCTTGACGATCCAGGCGCCGAGCATGGACTCCAGGATGAGCAGCAGGAGGGTCTGCCAGCCGCCGATGACCCGGCCGACCGCGATGATCGCCGCGATCTCGATGACCGGCACGATGAGCAGGGCGAGGAAGACCCAGCGCAGCACCCGCGGACGCCGGCGGCCGGCCGCGTACGGGGTGGCGCCGGTGCGGCTCACAGGGTGTGCCACCTCGGCTCGCGGGTGCCGCCGACCAGCTCGCGGGCCTGGCGGGCGCGGTGGCGCACACCCCAGCCGGTGATCAGGCGCAGCGACTCGGTCATGATGTCGCGGCTCATCTTGGAGTCGCCGACCTCGCGCTCGACGAAGGTGATCGGCACCTCGACGACGGTCAGACCGGCCTTGACGGCCCGCCAGGTCAGGTCGGTCTGGAAGCAGTAGCCCTGAGAGGCGACGCCGTCCAGGCCCATCGCCCGCAGGGCGTCGCTTCGGTAGACCCGGTAGCCCGCCGTCGCGTCGTTGACCGGCATCCCGAGGAGCACCTTGATGTAGAGGTTGCCGCCGACGGACAGGGCCTTGCGGTACACCGGCCAGTTGACGACCGATCCCCCACGCACCCATCGGGAGCCGATGACGGCATCCGCGTGCTCGGCCGCGGCGAGCATCGTCGGCAGGTGCTCGGGGCGGTGCGAGCCGTCGGCGTCCATCTCGACCACAGCGTCGTACCCGGCGTCCAGAGCCCACCGGAACCCGGCGAGGTAGGCGGCCCCCAGGCCCTCCTTGCCCTCCCGGTGCAGGACGTGAACCTGCGGGTCGTCGGCCGCGAGGGCGTCGGCGACCTCGCCGGTGCCGTCCGGGGAGTTGTCGTCGAGCACGACGACGTCGACGTCCGGCAGGACCTCGCGCACCCGGTGCACGATGACGGGCAGGGTGTCCCGCTCGTTGTACGTCGGGATGAGCACGGCGACGCGCCTCAGCGGCGGTCGGGCGATCTCGGTCACGATGTCGGGTCCTCGGGTGATCGGTCGGATGGTTCGTGAACACTAACGCTCCGGGCCGCCCGGGTGCTCCCGACGACGAGCAGGATCAGGACGACGGCGGCGACCCACTCCGGGGCCGGGCCGAGCCGGTCGGCCGGGGTGCGCTCGGTGCGCACCACCGGGCCTGCAACCCGCTGGTCGGCCGTGAACAGCGCGGTCTTCTCGGTGACCGAGCCGTCGGGGGCGACGAAGCCGGACACCCCCACGGTCGAGACGTGCACCACCGACCGGCCGTGCTCGATGGCCCGGATCCGGGAGATGGCGAACTGCTGCTCGGACTCGGCGGTGTAGCCGAAGGTCGCGTTGTTGGTCTGCACCACGAGCAGGCTCGGGTCGTCACCGGCGGCGCGGACGCTGTCCCGCATCAGGTCGTCGTAGGCGACCTCGAAGCAGATCGTCGGCAGCGCGACGTACTCCCCGCTGGCCGCCGGCACCCGGAAGAGGCCGATCTCGTGGCCCGCGACGAAGTTGCCCGCGAGGTCGGCCATCGGGGTGAACACCCGGAAGAAGGCGCGGCTCGGGATGTACTCGGCGAAGGGCACCGGGTGCAGCTTGACGTAGCGCTGGGGCTCGGCGACGCCGGGCAGGTAGAACAGCGAGACGTTCGCGCTGTGGTCCGGCGGCTGAACGAGGACGGCGCCGATGAGCAGCGGCACACCCACGGCCCGGCGGGCGTTGTCGATCTGGGCGGCGGCGTCCGGGTTGCGGAACGGGTCGATGTCGGAGGAGTTCTCCGGCCACACCACCAGGCTGAGGTCGTCGGGCGCGCGCTTGGCGAGCTGCTCGGTGCCGTTGACGTGGTTGTCCAGCACGGCCCGACGCTGGGCGTTGAACTCCAGGCCCGCCTGCGGCACGTTGCCCTGCACGAACGCGACCGACACGGAGCGCCCGTCGGTCGGCAGCGTGATGGCCAGCGGGGCGACGGCCACGAGGCCGACGGCGACGACCGCGGCCCCCGCGGCGCGGGCCCAGGACCGGTGCACCGCCGAGGTGGCCGCGGCGAGCAGCAGCGTGCCGACGACCGCCACGGCGAACGTCACCCCCGGCGCCCCGAGCCAGCGGGCGACGTGGGCCAGTGGGCTGTCGGCCTGGCTGAACGCCAGTCGCGCCCAAGGGAAACCGCCGTAAGGGGTGGCCCCGCGGGCCCACTCCTGCACCACCCAGGCGAGGGGCACGACCAGGTAGGCCGTGCCGGTGCGGCCTGCCGCGGTGAGCCGCCGGCCGGTGTAGCCGACGACCGCCGACATGGCCGCGATGTAGAGCGCCTCGAGGGTGGCCAGGGCGAACCAGGGCAGGGCGCCGACGTAGACGCCCGACCACGACAGAACGGGCACGAAGAAGGCGAGTCCGCCCAGCATCCCGAGCAGCGCACCGTGTCTGGCGCCGGCGGTCAGCGTCGCCCCGGCGAGCAGCGCCACCCCGACGGGTGCGAGCCACCAGAGGTTGGCGTCCGGGAACGCCAGCCAGAGGCAGAGACCAGCGGCGACGGCGGCAGCCGGGCGCGCGGCATACCGGAGCGGGGTGGGCACCCGCCAACGGTAGGTCACGCGGTGGGAGGCACCACCACGACCCCACGCGCGGTGGTCGCCACGACAGGTGGGTCGAGAACGTCGGCGGCGGACACGCCGCGCTCCGGGGCGCCCCGGCCGACGACGCGCACCTCGAACTGCATCTCGCGGGACCGGGTCCCGACGCGCACCAGGCGCGCCTCGACCTCGATCACGTCACCAGCGCGCACCGGCGCGAGGAACTCCACCGAGGAGTAGGAGGCGAACAGGCCCTCGTCGCCGTCGGTGCGGATGCACAGCTCGGTGGCGACGTCACCGAAGGCCGCCAGGGAGTACGCACCGTCGACGAGGTTGCCGGCGTAGTGGGCGTGGCTGTAGGGCACGTAGCGGCGGTGGGTGACAGTGAAGCCGACCTCGGCACGGGTCATCGCTGCGCTCCTCGGGGGTCAGGGTCGGTGCGGGACGCGACCAGCTCGTGGACGAGGTACGACGCGACCTCGCCGGGGGTGGTGCCTCGGCCGAAGACCCGGTCGACCCCGAGCGAGCCGGCCGAGCCCTCCTCGAAGCGCGGCCCACCCACGACGAGCAGTGGCACCGTGCCGGTCGGGAACGCCTCCCGGAAGGCCGCGGACATCGCCGTGGTGTTGTGGATGTGGGCGTCCTTCTGGGTGACCACCTGCGAGACGAGCACGGCATCGGCGCGCACCTCGCGGGCGGTGTTGACCAGGTCGGGCACGAGCACCTGCGCGCCGAGGTTCACCACCGTCATCTCGCGGTAGTACTCCAGCCCCTTCTCGCCGGCGAAGCCCTTGATGTTGAGGATGGCGTCGATGCCGACGGTGTGGGCGTCCGTGCCGATGCACGCGCCGACCACGACCAGCTTGCGACGCAACCGCTTCTTGATCTCGGAGTTGATCTCCTTGGAGGTCAGCAGCGGGAACTCGCGCTCGATGACCTCGACCTCACGCACGTCGACCAGGTGGGTGACCGAGCCGTAGACGACGAAGAAGGTGAAGTCCGGCCCCATCGCCTTCGCGTGCACCAGGAGCGCGGGCTCCAGGCCCATCTTGGCGGCGAGCTGGAGCGCGGCGCCCTCGGCGCGCTTGTCGTGCGGCAGCGGCAGGGTGAACGAGACCTGCACCATGCCGTCGCCGGTGGTGTCGCCGTAGGGGCGCACGATCGGGCCGGGAGTCGGCGACGACGTGGTCATCGGGTGGCCCCTTCCTCGAGCAGGCTGCTGGCCGGGTTGTCGTACCCGTCGGCCTTGACCACGACCCCGTCGAGGCCCTTGCCCTTGGTGGGCGGGCGCTTCATCGAGCCGAAGGTTCCGTCGGCGATGGCGGCCAGCAGCGGCTGCGGGTGCGCGGTGCCGCGGGTGGTGGTGTCGCTGACGATGGCCTCGAGCAGGTCGACGGACTCGCCGAGCACCTGGCGGGCGCGGGTCTGGATCAGCCCGTCGTGCGGCGGGTGGAAGTCCTCGGTGAGCCCGCCGGCGGCGTTGAGCACGTAGCGCACGTTCTGCAGGGCCAGGTCGCGGTCGGACAGCCAGGGCGTCACGACGGCCTCGGTCATCATGCCGACGAGCAGGATGCCCTGGCCGGTCATCGCCCCGACCAGGTTGAAGAAGCCGTCGAGCAGGTAGCCGCGGAAGACGTCGCCGGTCATGTGCTTGGTGGGCGGCATCCACTTCAGCGGCGCGTCCGGGAAGAGCTGGCGGGCGAGCAGGGCGTGGGCGAGCTCGAGCCGGAAGCTGTCGGGGATCTCGGGGTTGATCTCGAAGGCGTGGCCCAGGCCGAGCTGCCAGTCCTCGAGCCCGGCCTCCTTGGCGAAGTACTCGTTGAGCAGCTGGCTCACCGTCACCGTGTGGGCCGCCTCGACGGCATCCGCGGTGGTGAGGTAGTTGTCCTCGCCGGTGTTGATGATGATGCCGGCGCGCGCGTGCACCTGGCGGCTGAAGCGCTGGTCGACGAAGGTGCGGATCGGGTTGATGTCGCGGAAGAGGATGCCGTACATGGAGTCGTTGAGCATCATGTCGAGCCGCTCGAGGCCGGCCAGGGCCGCGATCTCGGGCATGCACAGCCCGCTCGCGTAGTTGGTGAGGCGCACGTAGCGGCCGAGCTCCTTGCTCGACTCGTCGAGCGCGGCCCGCATCAGCCGGAAGTTCTCCTGGGTGGCGTAGGTGCCGGCGTAGCCCTCGCGGGTCGCCCCCTCGGGCACGAAGTCGAGCAGGCTCTGGCCGGTGGAGCGGATCACGGCGATGACGTCGGCGCCCTCGCGGGCGGCCTGCTGGGCCTGCGGGATGTCCTCGTAGATGTCGCCGGTGGCGACGATGAGGTAGATCCACGGCTTCTGCTTCGGGTCGCCGAAGCGGCGCACGAGCCGGTCGCGGGTGGCGCGCTGCCGGTCGATCTGCCGGATGCCGCGCGCAACCGTCGTGCGCGCCGCCTTCCGGCTCGCGGTGGCGTCCTTGCCCTCCGGGAGACGGAAGCTGACCGCACCGCTGGCCGACTTCTGGGCCAGGGTCAGCAGGTCGGGGGCCTCGCCGCGGCGCAGGGCGTCCCACACCGGGGTCGTGACGCCGTGCTCGAGGCCGACACCCGCGCGGACCGCGTCGACGAGGTGGTTGACCCACGGGACGTTCTCGTGGTCGGCCCCGGCCAGGCCGGCCAGGCGCAGTGTCGCGCGCTCCACGGACACCGTCGTGTGGCTGCGGGCGAGGTCGACGACCGGCTTTCCGGCCCGCCGGGCCAGGCTGCGGGCGCGACGGACCGTTGCGGGGTCGAGGTCGAGCAGGGGACGCGCACGTGAAGACACGGCGCCAATCTAGCAAGCCGGGCGACAGTATTTCCGGCACCACGGGTCTCCCGCGACAGGATCTGTCGGTAGGGCAGGCTGAACAGCATGACCGAGCGCCTCCCCCGACTGGTTCCGCCCTTCGACGACCCCAGGCAGCAGGCGCTGCACGACGCCCTCGTCGGCGGGCGTCGAGGCGCCGGGCCGCAGGCGTTCGACCTCGCGGCGGCCGACGGCTCGCTCGTCGGGCCGTTCGGGCTGATGCTGCACGCGCCGCAGGTGGGCGAGCCGCTGCAGGCCCTCGGGGCGGCGGTGCGCTTCGCGACCTCGTTCACCGATCGGGCCCGGGAGGTCGCCATCCTCACCGTTGCCGTGGCGACGGACAGCGGGTTCGAGGTGTGGGCGCACGAGCGGGTCGCGCGCCAGGTCGGGCTCAGCGCTGCCGAGCTGCGCGGCATCCGGTCTGGGACCTTCGGGGACGACGCGACGGTGGACCCGGTTGAGGCGATGGTGGCCGATTTGGCCCGCCGGCTGGCCGAGCGACGCCCGCTCGACGACGAGGCGTATGCGGCGGCTGTGGCCGTGCTCGGTGAGCAGGGGCTGCTCGAGCTCGTCGTGCTGGTGGGCTACTACGCGATGATGTCGCAGCTGATGGACGTGTTCGGGATCGAAGCGCCGGAGGGCGGCACCGGGGCCGGCCAGCCCTGACCGCGAGGCCTGCGTGCGTCAGGCGGAGGTGAGCACGACCCCGTCACGCACCGTGAGCCGGCAGCTCGGCAGGGCCGCGCCGGAGCGCACCTCGGGCAGGCCGTCGGAGCCGGGTTCCGCGCCGTCCCACACCGCGAAGGTCGCCCGGCCGCCGACCCGGAGCACCCCTCCCCCGTCCTCGCGAGCCGCGGCGTGGCCGCCCTCGGTGTGCGCGCTCAGGGCTGCGGCGACGTCGAGCCGCTGGTCGGACTGGTGGTGCTCGACCGCGGCGCGCACCGCGGCCCACGGGTCGAACGCGGTCACCGGCGAGTCCGAGCCCAGGGCGAGCCGAACCCCGGCGGATGCCATCGCGGCGAACGGGTTGGTTCCGGGGACGCGCTCCCGGCCCAGGCGCGCCTCGTACATGCCGGCCGCGCCTCCCCAGAAGGCGTCGAAGGCCGGCTGGACGCTCGCGACCACGCCCAGGCGCGCCATCCGGGTGATGCCCTCGGCGTCGACCATCTCGGCGTGCTCGAGGCGCGGCCTGGAGGCCCGGACGACGTCGAGCCCCACCAGCTCCGCGGCGGCCTCGTAACCCTCCAGAACGGTGTCCATCCCGGCGTCACCGATGACGTGGAACCCGCTCTGGATGCCGGCGACCGCGCAGGCCGCGACGTGGTCGCGCACGTCGGTGCTGGACCGGTACGTCGTGCCGATGCACCCGGGATCGTCGGCGTACGCCGAGCGCAGGTGGGCGGTGTGCGAGCCGATCGAGCCATCGATGTTGAGGTCGCCACCGAGGCCTCTCGCGCCGTGCAGGGCCAGCAGGGCGCGGGCCTGTTCGGGGTCGGTGACCGCCTCGGCCCAGTAGCCGACGGTTCGGGGCAGGTCGGGTCGGCGCCCGAGGTCCAGGACGTCGGCGAAGTCACCCGCCGACGTGAGCAGCGGCCCGCCGCACTCGTGTACGACGGCGATGCCCTGCGCTGCCGCGGCGCGCAGGGCGTCCTCGACGTCCTCGCGTCGCTGGTCGGCGCTGCGGGCGGCGTCGAAGGCCGCGCGCGCGGCGTTCTTCGCGTCGCGGGCGACGAGGCCGTCGCCGAGCCAGCCGTCGAGACGGTCGGCACCCGAGATCATGGCCAGCGCGCTGGACACCACGGCCGAGTGGCCGTCGATCCGCGACGCGTAGACCACGCCTCCGAAGCTCGCCCGGTCGAGCTCGGCCGCGGTCAGCGCGCGGTCCTCGGCCCAGTCGTGCTCCTGCCAGTTGAGCGCGAACACGGGCCGCCCACCGCGGCGGCGCCCGGCATCCTCGATCGCCCGCAGCGCCTGGGTGACCGAGGTGGTGCCGGCGAGGTCGACGCCGCGCAGTCCCATGCCGGTGTGCGAGAGGTGTGCGTGAGCGTCGACGAAGGCGGGCAGCACCAAGGCGCCCTCGAGGTCGACGACGGCGTCGACGACCTCGGCGTGGCCCAGGGCTCCCTGCTCGTCGCCGACCCAGCCGATGCGGCCGTCGACGACCACGAAGGCCGTCGCGTCCGGCCGGTCCGGGGTGCGTACCCGCCCGCTGCGGTAGAGCGTCGTCGCCATGGCGACACTCTAGGAGCGGGCGGGTTGTGGGTGCTCGCCGGGCGGGCGTCCCGCTCGCGCCGCGCCTACGGTGGGGCATGGCCATCCCCCGGGCTGTCGGGAAGTTCAACAAGGTCGTCACGAACAAGGTGCTCGTGCACGTTGCCGGCCACGGCCCATTCGTCGAGCTCGAGCACGTGGGGCGGCGCTCGGGGCGCGTCTACCGGGTGCCGCTCAACGCCTTCCGTACCGGGGACAAGGTGACCTTCGCACTCACCTACGGCCCACGCGTCGACTGGCTGCGCAACGTGCGGGCGGCGGGCGGATGCCGGGTGCGGATCGCCCACGAGATCCTCACCCTGGGTGCGCCGGTGGACCTGTCGACCGAAGCCGGAATGGCTCGGATGCCCGCGGCGGCTCGATTCGTGCTTCGCCTGACGAGAGTCGAGCAGTTCGTCGAGATGCCGGTGCTCTCTTCTGCCGAGGTCCGGTGAAAGGGGATCGCGCGCGGGAAATCCGTCAGGTCAGGTTGCGACACAGCTGGCGTTCGAGGTGGCTGGTGCCTCGCGGCGGCCGCGTCACCGGCGCCGACCGAGGAGCTGCGTCGGCAGCGGATGCCCGTCACGTGAGGCACCGGCACAGCTGGCGTTCGAGGTGGCTGGTGATCCGTGGTCGCCGCGTCACCGGTGCCGAGCGCATCGCTCGCTGACGTCGAAGTGGCCGCTTGCGTCGGTGCGACGGTCCGTGCCCGTGCCCTCCGTCAGGCCGCGGCGCTCGGCCTCGGCTCCGGCGTCGGTGTCAGCGTGGGTGTCGGTGTCGATTCCATCGTGGGGTCCGGCTCGATGAACGCACTGCTTGGCCAGACCGCCCTGTCCGCTTCGTCCGCCCCGGTCCTGGTGGTCGCCCAACTTGGGCTCTGGGTTCCCCAGCCGAGCAGTGGTGGCGGTTCGGACTCGTACTGGTGCCCCAGCGGCGTGGTCACCTGCACCACCCGCTGCACCCGCCTCGCTGGCTGACCCGCCGTCGCCGTCGCCGTCGCGGACAGGATCTCGGTCCCGGTCCCGGTCGCGGCCGGGGTCGCCGTGGCTCGCTTCTCGGGTGATCACTCGGGTTCGCCAGCCGGGGGCTTCCTTGGTCTGGTTGCACCGGGCGCACTTGCCGTTGCCCTCCTCGAACCCGGTCAGCCCGCCCTCGCGGACAGGGGTGGCGTGGTCGGCGTGCACGATCGGCGCCTCGCACCACGGCGTGGTGCACACGTCATCGCGCAGCACCAGCATCCGGCGCAGCAACCCACCGAACAACCGCCGCCGCGAGTCCATCGCGACCAGGTCCCGACCGTCGGCGGTGGTGTACAACCGGCGCAGCCACACCCGCGCCACCCCGTTCGCGCCGGCAGGTCCGTCCCGGCCGAGCGGGTCCGTCCCGGGGGGTCACCCGGTGGTGGGGCGCCACCGGCAACCGGGGGCGAGTGCCGGGCCGGTCCCGTCGCGGCTCCACCGTCACCGTCACCGGCGCCGGCCTCGGTCGAGGAGCCGATCGTCGCGGGGAGATCCACCCCTTCACGCAGCCAGGCCCGGGCGACCGGGGCCGGGACCGACCCGTGACCGGGGATCCTGGCCGGTTCCATCACCGAGCGGTCCGGGTCCCCGACCCCGAGCAGGGCCCGGTCGGTGACCACCAGGTGCACCTCCACCGGCTGGGCCTGCCCCACCTGGCGCCCGGACAACACCTGCAGCGCGGTGTCCGCCGCGACCGCACCCACCCCCCGACCCGCCGGTCCCTCCTCGGCGCACTGGCCACTGACCACGGCCCGGGCGCGGGCCTGCACCGCCGCGTACGCCCCGACCACCTCCTTGAGCGGGCCCAGCACGCTCAGGTACGCCATCCCGTCCGGGGCCGGGCGGACACTGACCCGCCGCGACCGCACCGCCGCCTCCATCCGGGCCACCACGCTCGCCGCGTCCAGCTCGGCCGCGACCCGGGTCGCGGCCCCACCGGCCGCCTTCACCCCGAGCCGGCCCAACAACGGACCCACCCGGGCATCCACCTCAGCGCGGTCCGCCACGCTCAACGTGGCGGTGGCCTGGACCACCGCCACCGCGACCCGCTCACTGCACACCCCGCGCGCTCAGGGCGGTCATCGTGGCCGGCATCTCGTGCACCAACGCCCGAGCCAACCCCACGAACCGGTCCCCCAGGCTCGGCGACTCCCGCCGCGCCAACGCCACCACCGACCCCACCGACCGCCCCACGTCCTGCGGCGCCACCAGCTCCCGCGAACAGCGCACCGCATCCGTGGCCCGCGCCTGCGCCGCCGACGCCGCCCCCTTCACCCGCTCCAGCTCGGCGACCAGATCCACCCGCTCCCGATCCGACAACGAGCCCACACCCACCCCCGCCAGCCACGTCCGGAACGCCGCCACCGCCCCGACCGCACCCGCACCGGGCAACGACGCCACCGCACCGTCAGGCGCGCTCACGGCATCCGGCGCGCCACCGTAAATCCACTGCGGCGCAACCGAACCCGGGTCCACGACCCGGCCCTCAAGCGCTCCCTCGTCCATGCACTAATCGTACGCATGTCCACCGACACCCCACCCCGGACCAGAGGCTCAGCTGTGCACAACCGCGAGCGCGAACACGCCCTGTGGACAACCGCATTCGAGGCGCATTCGCCGGACGAGAGGACGACAACGACCCCAACCACGAAGCCGCACCCGCCGCCGCGACAACCAGCGCTCAGAGCGCGTTCGGCACGCCGATCACGGTCAGCGCGGCCCGGGCGATCTCACGCTCCTCGTCGGTCGGCACGACCCACACCTGCGCCGAGCTCTCCGCCGAAGACACCCGCCGCTCGGCCGGCCCCTCAGCATTGGCGTCCACGTCGAGCCGCAGCCCCAGCACGCCCAGCCCGTCGACGACCGCAGTCCGCAGCACCGGGCTTCGCTCACCGATGCCACCGGTGAAGGCGAGCGCGTCGAGCCGGCCGAGCACCGCGGCATACGCGCCGACGTACTTGCGCAGGCGGTGCACGGTGACATCAAAAGCGAGCTGCGCATCAGCATCGCCCGCCTCCAGATGATCCTCGAGCGTGCGGAAGTCGGAGACGCCCGACAGACCGAGCAGCCCGCTCTCGCGGTTCAGGGACCGGTCGTAGTCCTCCGCGGACAACCCGGCCACCCGCGCGAGGTAACCGCCCAGAGCCGGGTCGACGTCGCCGGAACGGGTGCCCATGACCAGCCCCTCGGCGGGCGACAACCCCATCGAGGTCTCGACGCTGCGCCCGCCATCGACGGCGCAGGCGCTGGCGCCGTTGCCGAGGTGGAGCACGACCATCCGCACGTCCTCCGGCTCGCGTCCGAGCAGCTGAGCGGTGCGGCGCGCCACCCAGGCGTAGGAGCTGCCGTGGAAGCCGTAGCGGCGCACGTGGTGCTCGTCGCGCCACGAGCGCGGAACGGCGTACGTGTACGCCTCCGGCGGCAGCGTGCGGTGGAAGCCGGTGTCGAAGACGGCGACGTGCGGGATGCCGGGGAACGCCGCCTGCGCGCGCACGATCCCCTCGACGTTGGCGGGGTTGTGCAACGGGGCCAGCGGCGAGAGCGTCCGCAGCGCCGAGACGACGGCATCATCGACCACGACGGGCTCGGTGAACCGGCGGCCGCCGTGCACGACCCTGTGGCCCACCGCGACGAGGTCGTCGTCGTCGACCACGGGGCCGTGCTCGGCGAGGGCGGCACGGGCCGCGGCGAACGCGGCGGCGTGGTCCGGGCAGTCGAGCTCGCGCTCGTGGCGGCGCCCCTCCACCTCGTGACGGTGCCGGCTCGCCCCGCCGATCTCGGACACCAGCCCCACGGCCGCGGTGAGCCCGCTGGTGGCGTCGATCAGCTGGTACTTCAGCGACGAGGACCCGGCGTTGACGACGAGGACGTGCGGGTGCGCGCTCATGCCGGGCCCCCCTGCACCGCCGTGATCGCAACCGTGTTGACGATGTCGCGCACCAGTGCGCCGCGAGACAGGTCGTTGACCGGACGGTTCAGGCCCTGGAGCACCGGCCCGATCGCGACCGCGTCTGCACTGCGCTGTACCGCCTTGTAGGTGTTGTTGCCGGTGTTGAGGTCGGGGAAGACGAGCACCGTCGCCCGCCCCGCGACGGCACTGTCCTTGAGCTTGGTGCGGGCCACCCGCGGGTCGACCGCCGCGTCGTACTGGATCGGGCCCTCGACGAGCAGCTCGGGGGCACGCTCGCGGACCAGCGCCGTCGCGGCGCGCACCTTCTCCACGTCCGCGCCCGTGCCGGACTCCCCCGTCGAGTACGACAGCATCGCCACGCGCGGCTCGATGCCGAAGCGCTCGGCGGTGTGGGCCGACGAGATCGCGATGTCGGCCAGCTGCTCGGCCGAGGGGTCGGGGTTGACGGCGCAGTCGCCGTAGACGAGCACCCGGTCGGCCAGGCACATGATGAACACGCTGGAGACGACCGAGACGCCGGGCGCCGTGCGCACCACCTCGAGGGCCGGCCGGATCGTGTGGGCCGTCGTCGTGACGCAGCCGCTCACCATCCCGTCGGCGAGCCCGGCGTGCACCATCATCGTGCCGAAGTAGGAGGGGTCGACGACCCGGTCGTACGCCAGGTCGACCGTGACGCCCTTGTGCGCCCGCATCTCGGCGTAGTCCTCGGCGAACTTCTCGCGCCACGGGCTGGTCGCCGGGTCGACGACCGCCGCCGCGTCGATGTCGACGCCGAGCTGGCGGGCGCTGGCCCGGATCTGGTCCTCGTCGCCGAGCAGGGTGAGCCGGGCGATGCCGCGCGAGAGCACCTGGTCGGCAGCCCGCAGGATGCGCTCCTCGCTGCCCTCGGGCAGCACGATGTGGGCACCGGCGTCCCTGGCCCGCTCGACGAGATCGTGCTCGAACATCAACGGGGTGACGGCACCTTCGGCGGTACCGGCCACGTCGCCGACGAGTGCGTCGAGGTCGGCGTCGTCGGTCTGGTCGATGAGCGCGACGGCGGCCCGGATCTTGCGCGCGGAGCTGGCGGTGATCCTGCCCTCGACCCGGTCGAGTGCGGACGCGACGGCCATCGTGCCCTGGCGGGCCGACACGATCGGCAGCCGCACGTCCAGGCCGTCGATCAGCAGGTCGACCTGTGGCGAGAGCTGGAACCCACCGTTGAGCACCACCCCGGACAGCGTGGGCAGGGTGCGCGCATTGTGCGCGAGGAGCACGCCGAGCACGACGTCGTCGCGGTCACCAGGCACGATCACGGTGGCACCCTCGAAGAGGCGGTCGATGACGTGCGGCATCGACATCGCCGCCACGACCAGGCCGAGGCTCTCGCGGTCGAGCAGCTCCGCGTCGCCGTGCACGAGCGTGCCGTCGCAGGCCGCCACGAGGTCGGCCACGGTCGGCGCCCGCAGCAGGGCCGACTCGGGCAGCGCCCAGACCGGCACCGTGCCGAGCCGCCCCCGCACCTCGAACACCACGTCGTCGTGCCCACCCTCCGGCACCTGGTTGACGACGACACCGGCCACGTGGGCATGGCCGGCCCGAGCCGCAGAGACCGCGGCGGACACGCTGGCCGCGAGCTCGCGGGTGTCCCGGTCGCGGGCCGGCGCCACGAGCACGAGTGGCGTGCCCAGGTCGGCGGCGATCGTGGCGTTCGTCGCGAACTCGGTCGGGGCCACGACGTCGGTGAAGTCCGACCCGACCACGAGCACCACGTCGTGGCCGCGGGCGATGTCGTGGTAGCGGTCGACGACGGTTTCGAGCGCAGCGGAGGGGTTCGCGTGCAGGGCGTCGTGGGTCACGCCCCAGGCCTGGTCGACGGTCAGGTCGGTCGGCGCCTCCTGGAGCAGCACGCGCAGCAGCTCGTCGGGAGCGCCCCCGCGCACGATCGGCCGGAACACCCCGACGCGCGCATGACGGCGTGCCAACCTCGCGACGAGACCAACTGCGACGGCGGACTTCCCGGACCTCGCCTCGGTCCCGGCGAGGTAGAGCCCCCTCACGAGCGTGGGCCGGACGTCGTGGATGCCGTGCTGGTGCGTGCGCGCATGACCCAACCCAACTCCGTGCGGCGCCTCAGGGCAACCCAAGCCCACCAGAGCCGAAGGCGCGCCCGACGCGCAGATGCGCCGGCCCGGTCCCCCGATCAGGGAACGAGCCGGCGCATCGGTGAGGAGGCTGCGAGGTCAGCCCTTCTCGACCTCGTCCGCGATCGCGTGGATGTCCTTGGCGACGACGTCGCTGACGGCCGACTCGACGATGCCGTTGGCCTTGGCGAGGGCCTCACGGATCTCGACGGCGCCCGGGTCGGACACCAGGGCGATGATGCCGGAGTGGCCGGGGGCCACCGCGTCCGAGAGGTCCTTCTCGAGCTCGATCTTGTCGTGCAGCTGGTGCGCCTTGCCGAGCGCCGCACCGCCGGCGCCCAGCGCAACGGCGCTGCCGATGATCGACGGGGGGAAGACCAGGCCGAGGGCGGCGCCGCCCACCAGGCCCCACTTCATCCCGCGCTTCGTGGAGTGGTCGGTGGCCTTCTCGATCTCGAGCTTGCCGTCGGCGTCGCGGTTGACGACGACGACGCCGTCGATGGCGAAGTGGCGGCCGTCCTCGAGCGACTTCAGGGCCTGGTAGGCCTCGTGCGCCGCCGAGGTGTCGTTGAAGTCCGCGATGAACAGCGTCCTGGCGCCGTCGCTCACGGCGGTGACGTCGGCGGTGAGCTCGGGGGTCTCGGTGGTGTCGTCGGACATGGTGCTTCCCTTCGGTGGTGGGTCGCGGCACCGGCGGTGCCGCGTGGTGGGGTGGGACAAGGTGCGCCGGGCACGAGCCCGGAGTGGCCGCTCAGCTCGAGGGGCAGAGCTTGTCCACGGCCACGGTAACGGGTTCGAGCGCCGTCGTGATCTCTTCCTGGGCAGACGTGATCTTGGGGCCGAGGTCTTCCTGCGCGTCGGCCTTGGCCAGGGTCAGCTGGGCGTTCAGGGCGTCGGCCTTCTGGTTCAGGACGCCGAGCACCGCGGCCGCCGGGCCACCGTTGGACTCCCGCATCACCGTGTTCAGGTCGTCGCGCAGCTTGTCGGCCTTGCCGCGGAGGTCGTCGACCTGCTGCTGCACCTCGTCAGCGCTCTTCGTCGTGTCGATCTTGGTGGATGAGAGGTCGGCGGCGTCGGCCTTCAGGCTGGCGAAGCTGCTGCACAGGGCCTGCGACGCGGATGCCACGGCACTGGCGGCGGGCGAGCTGCTCGCCGTCGTGGCCGCCGTGTCCGTCGAGTCGTCGGAGGAGCAGCCCCCGGCCAGCAGGGCCAGTGCGACGACGACGGCGGGGGCGAGGCGGCGAGCGGCGATTCGGGTCATGAGCGGGCTTCCTGGAGGGCACGAGGGCATTGAGCCCTTTGACGCTAATTCGGACCGGTGCCGGGTGCGTCACCCGCAGCGGGTGAGCATCCATCCACCGCCCCCCGCCGCCCACCGTCTCCCGCGGCGGCGCCTCGTCACTCGGCGAGGCGCGCCTCGAACAGGGCCCGCACGGCAGGGGTGCGACGCAGCAGGTCGAGCGCGAGGTCGGCGTGACCGGGCACGTAGCCGTTGCCGACCAGCATCCGCACGTCGGCGGCCAGGCCCTCGGCACCCAGCGCCGCGGCGGAGAAGCTCGTGGCCATCGAGAAGTAGATGATCGTGCCGCCCTGTGCGGTGGCCAGGATCGCCGGCTGCTCGCAGCCGGGCACGTCGACACAGACGACGGTGACGTCGGCCGGTCCGCCCGCCGCCGCCACGGCATCCGACAACCCGAGCGGTGAGCGGGCGTCGGCGATGACGACCTCGTCGGCCAGCCCGCTCTCGCGGAGCAGCGTCGGCCTCGCGCTCGGACGGGACCACCCCGAGGCAGCGCCCGGCGCCCGCGTCACGGGCTGCGGCGAGCGACAGCGAGCCGGACTTCCCCGCCCCGCCCAGCACGGCCACGGTCGGAGCCACGCCGCGCTCGACGTACTCCCCCACGACCCGCGCCACGAGGGCGGGAGCGCCGCACACGTCCATCACCATCAGGGCCAGGTCGGGCGAGAGGTCGTCGGGAAGTCGGGCGGCGATCGAGCGGCCGAACAGCACCGCGGTGCCCTGCGCGGGTACCCGCTCGGAGCGGCCGTCCCAGCGGGACAGGGCGTCGGTGATGGTCAGCGGGGTCAGCGACAGGGAGACCAGGGTGGCGACCCGGTCGCCGACCGACAGTCCCAGGGGCGACTCGGGCCCGACCTCGGCCACCGTGCCGATCAGCATGCCGCCGGAGCCGGTGACCGGGTTCTGCATCTTCCCGCGGGTGGCGACGATGTCGAGCACCTCGGCGCGAACGGCCGCTCCGTCTGCGGCGTGCTTCTCGGACAGCTGGCGGAAGGACGCCGCGTCGAGGTTCAGAGTCTCGACCGCGATCAGCACCTCGTCGGGCCAGAGCTCCGGCGTGGCGTCGACGACCCGCGCGGCCTGGGGCAGCGCCACGCCGGCGGGGTCGGTCACGCGGTGCAGGCCGACCGGGGAGGATGGAGTGGTGCGCACAAGAATCTCCTCGTCATCCGACACGCCACCGCAGTATTTGCGGTCAGGACGTGACGTGGGCGTCATCCATTGCGTATCCTGCCACGCATGACGACGAACATCGACCAGCCGTACGCCTACCGGCGTCGAGAGCTGATTGAGCCCGACTGGACCCGACTCCCGGGGTGGCGCGACGTCACCGCCGAGCAGTGGGCCGACGCCCAGTGGCAGCGGGCGCACTGCGTGAAGAACGTGGCCCAGCTGCGCGCACTGATGGGCGACCTGCTGCAGGACCGCTTCTACGCCGACCTCGAGCGCGACCAGGCCGAGCGCGCGACGATGTCGATGCTCGTCCCGCCGCAGATGATGAACACGATGGTCCCGAGCACCGACGGTGTGATGCCGACCGCCGGCGCCGCGTTCACCGAAGCCTTCTATGCCGACCCGGTGCGCGGCTACATGCTCCCGGTGTTCTCCGACCGCCGCACCGACTGGCCCAGCCACCCGTTCGCGACGCGCGACAGCCTGCACGAGCACGACATGTGGGCCGTCGAGGGGCTCACCCACCGCTACCCCACCAAGGTGCTGGCCGAGATGCTGCCGACCTGCCCGCAGTACTGCGGCCACTGCACGCGGATGGACCTGGTCGGCAACTCGACGCCCCAGTTCACCAAGCTCAAGCTGGCCGGCAAGCCGGTCGACCGCTACGCCGCGATGCTCGACTACCTGCACCGCTCGCCCGAGGTGCGCGACGTCGTCGTGTCCGGCGGCGACGTGGCCAACATGCCGTGGAAGAACCTCGAGGGGTTCCTCGACAAGCTGCTCGAGGTCGACAACATCCGCGACATCCGGCTCGCGACCAAGGCGCTGATGGGCCTGCCCCAGCACTGGCTGCAGGACGACGTCGTCGAGGGCGTGGCCCGGGTCTGCGCCAAGGCTCGCTCGCGCGGTGTGTCGATGGCGATCCACACCCACGTCAACAGCGCCCAGTCGGTCACCCCGCTCGTGGCGCAGGCCACCCGAGCGATGCTCGACGCCGGCGTGCGCGACGTGCGCAACCAGGGTGTGCTGATGCGTGGGGTCAACAACTCCCCCAAGGCGCTGCTCGACCTCTGCTTCGCCCTGCAGGACGAGGCGTCGATCACCCCCTACTACTTCTACATGTGCGACATGATCCCGTTCGCCGAGCACTGGCGGCTCTCGCTCAAGGAGGCCCAGGACCTGCAGCAGGCGATCATGGGCTACCTGCCCGGCTTCGCGACCCCGCGCATCGTCTGCGACGTGCCGTACGTCGGCAAGCGCTGGGTGCACCAGGCCGAGACGTACGAGACCGAGCGCGGGATGTCGTTCTGGCGCAAGCACTATCGCACCTCGCTCGAGGCCGGAGACGACCAGGCGCTGTCGCGTGAGTACGTGTACTACGACCCGATCTACACCCTCCCCGAGGCCGGCCAGCGCTGGTGGCGCGAGAGCCACGACATGGATGCCGTGCACGAGGCCGCGCTCGTGGGCGCCGGTGCCAGCCACGCGGCATCGATCGCCGACCTGGCCTGACCGGCCCGGCGGCATACGCTCGCCCTGTGCCACGCCGAGACGCCTCCGGGACCCCTGCCACCGTGGCACTCGCTGCCGCGGGTGTCTCCTTCACCCAGCACGTGTACGAGCACGACCCCGGCGCCCGGTCCTTCGGGCTCGAGGCGGCCGAGGTGCTCGGCCTACCGCCGGAGCAGGTCTTCAAGACCCTGCTCGTCGACACCGGAGCCGGCCTCGCCGTCGCGATCGTGCCGGTGGCGGGCCAGCTGGACCTGAAGGCGATGGCTTCGGCACTCGGAGCCAAGCGGGTGACCATGGCGGATCCCGCTGCGGCGCAGCGGTCCTCGGGCTACGTGGTCGGCGGAATCTCGCCCATCGGCCAGAAGCGCGCACTCCCGACGGTCGTCGACGAGAGCGCCGAGCTGTTCGACGTCGTCTACGTGTCCGGGGGTCGGCGCGGGCTCGACCTCGGCCTGTCCCCCACCGACCTGGTGCGAGTCACGCACGCCGTGGTGGCCGACATCGGGCGCTGAGCGCTCGGGAACCTAGCGGTGCTCGTCGGCCGCCTGCTGGATCCGTGCCACGTACGCGGACCACGTGGCCGCGTCGCCCACGTCGTCGTGGTCGCGTCCGCCCTGCCCGTCGAGCCCCTCGCGCAGGATGTCGGCGTGCCCCGCGTGCTGCGCCGTCTCGGCCACGCAGCGCACGAGGAGGTGCCCGAACGTCGTCTCGCGGCGCTCGGCCGGCCACCAGGCGACCGTGGCGGGGGCGTCGAGCGGCAGCGCCGCGATGGAGGCGTCGGTCAGCGCCCACACCGAGCGGTAGAGGTCGACGAGGTACTCACGGCTCTCGCCGGCCAGCGCCCACATGTCGGCGCCCTCCCAGACCGAGCCGTCCTCGTTCCACGGCAGCACGGGCGCCTCACGCCCCACCGACTCGACGAGGTAGCCCAGCTCGACCCCTGCCACGTGCTTGACCAGGCCGAGCAGGTTGGTGCCCGACGGGACCAGCGGGCGGCGGGCGTCGTACTCGGACACCCCGTCGAGAGACCTCAGCAGACCGTCGCGCCCCTGCTGGAGGTAGCGCTGCAGGTCGGCCGACAGGCCTGTGGGACCGCTCACTCCCACGGTGTCGAGAGCACCACCGTCGTGCGGGTCGAGACGTTGGCGACACCGCGAACGGTGGCGATGAGCTCCTCGAGCTCGACCGGCGTCGCGACCCGCACCTTGAGGATGTAGTTCTCGTCGCCGGCGACCGAGTGGCACTCCTCGATCTGCGGAACGGCATGGAGACGCTCGGGGATGTCGTCGGGCGCGGCCGGGTCGAGCGGCGTGATCGAGATGAACGCGGTCATCTGCTGACCGAGCGCCGTGTAGTCGAGCTTGGCCGTGTAGCCCTTGACCACACCACGCTGCTCCAGCCGGCGCACCCGTTGGTGCACGGCGGAGGTGGACATGCCCAGGGCCTTGCCGAGGTCGGTGAAGCTGATCCGGCCGTCCTTGGCGAGGAGGTCGACGATGCGCCGATCGAGGTCTTCCACGTCCTCAGGGTAGTGCGCCACGACCACCCCAACCGGGAGGGCCCGCCCCGTGGGCGTGGTCGTCGCGGGCGGCTACTCTCGGGCCCATGCCGGACCGCCTGATGCTCCTGGACTCCGCCTCGCTGTACTTCCGCGCCTTCTTCGGCGTCCCTGACCAGCGCAGCACCCCCGACGAGACCCCGACCAACGCGCTGCGCGGATTCCTCGACATGATCGCGACCCTGGTCACGGCCCACCACCCCACGCACCTCGTGGCCTGCTGGGACGACGACTGGCGGCCGCAGTGGCGGGTCGACCTGGTGCCCACCTACAAGACGCACCGGCTGATCGAGGGGTCCGACGTGGTCGAGGAGAGCCCCGACGACCTCACCCCGCAGGTGCCGATCATCCGCGACGCGCTACGCGCGATCGGCATCCCCCGGCTGGGCGCACCGGGCTTCGAGGCGGACGACGTGATCGGCACGCTCACCGAGCGGCACCGCGGGGTGATGCCGGTCGACGTGGTCACCGGTGACCGCGACCTGCTCCAGCTCGTCGACGACGCCAACGGCATCCGCGTGCTCTACACCGGCAAGGGCGGCGTCCGCGACCCCGACCTCGCGACCCAGGCGTACCTCCACGAGCGGTATGCCGTGCCCACCGGCGAGGCGTACCTCGACATGTCGGTGCTGCGTGGCGACACCAGCGACGGCCTGCCGGGGGTCAAGGGCATCGGTGACAAGACCGCCGCCCAGCTGATCGCCACCTACGGCAACCTCGCCGGGCTGCGGGCCGCGGTCGCCGGTGGTGACCCGGCGCTGAAGGGCGCCCGCCGAGCCAACCTCGAGGCGGCCTCCGACTACCTCGACGTCGCCCCCACCGTGGTGCGGGTCGCCCGCGACGCCCCGGTCGCCCACGTCGACCTCGCGCTCCCCCGCGAGGTGGCCGACCCCGAGCTGCTCGACCAGCTGGGCGAGGCCTACGGCGTCACCAACCCGGTCGGCCGGGTGCTCAAGGCCTTCGGTCTGGGCTGACCTCGGGATCGGCTGACGGTCGGTCCGCTCCGCGCTCGCCGGCCGGGCGGGTCCACCGCATCCGGAACGTCGTGGGGACGAAGGCGATCGCCGGGTCGACCCCGTCGCGGTAGGCCGACGGAGACGTCCCCACGATGTCGCGGAAGGTACGGCTGAACGTGCCGAGGCTGGTGAAACCGACCTCCATGCACGCCTGGGTGACCGAGATCTCGGTCGTGCGCAGAAGGGTCATCGCACGCTCGATCCGCCGCCGCTGCAGGTAGCGGTGCGGTGTCTCGCCGAAGGCCGCCCGGAACTCGCGGATGAAGTGTGCCCGCGCCATGTGGGCCGTCGCCGCGAGCAGGTCGACGTCGAGTGGCTCGGTGCTGCGCCGGTCGATCAGGTCGCGGGCGCGCAGCAGGCGTCGGTTCCGGTCCTCCTCCGCCTCACCCACGCGGCCCACCGTAGGTTCCACCCGCACGCAGAAGCGCACTTTCGGAGAAGCAGCGCGGTCCGGTGGCCCTCTAGCGTCGTTCCGAGACATCCGCGAAGGAAGGAAATCCAGTCATGCTCAAGCGAAACAACATCTCGTCGATCTTCGTCCTCGACCAGGACGAGGCCCTGCGGTTCTACACCGAGGTGCTCGGCCTCGAGGTGGCCGACGACATGAACTTCGGCCCGATGCGCTGGCTCACCGTTCGGGTGCCCGGCGACGAGAAGGCCATCCTGCTCGAGAAGCCGGGCCTCCCCGCCCACGACGAGGCCACTGCGGAGCAGATCCGGGCCCTGGTGACCAAGGGCGCCGGTGGCGGCTGGCTGGCCTTCACCACCGACGACGTCGAGGGTGCCTTCGCCCGGGTCACGAACGCCGGCGCTGACATCACCCAGGACATCGTCAGCCAGCCCTACGGCCGCGACTTCGCCCTGCGCGACCCGTTCGGCAACCCCATCCGGATCGGCGAGGTCTACTGACGCGGCCTCAGTCGAGGCGGTCGGCGGCCACGACGCCGCGCAGCACGGCATCCACCGCGGTGCGCGCCGTGCGGCGCAGCTCGCCGTCGGTGGCCGCCTTGGCCACCTGGTCGAGCAGGTCGACGATCTGCTTGCACCGGCGCACGAAGTCACCGGCGGCCATGTCCTGCCCCCGCAGCACGCTGTCGAGCCGCTCGCCGGAGGCCCAGCGGTGCACCATCCACGCCATCCCGCCGTCCGGCATCGAGGTCGAGGGCAGGTCGTGCTCGGCCTCGAGGTCCTCGATCTCCGACCAGAGCCGCGACATCCGGGTCAGGGCCTCGGCGACGTCCTCGTTCGGCATCCGCGGGGAGACCTCGGCCTCCTCGTGCCGGGGCTCGTGGACCAGCGCAGACACGGCGGCGGCCAGGCCCGCCGCGTCGAGCCGCTTCCACACGTCGTGGCGCAGGCACTCGGCGGCCAGCAGGTCCTTCTCGGTGTAGAGCCGGCGGAGCCGCTCGCCCCGTTCGGTGACGACGGTGCCGGCGTCGGCGAGGTAGCCGCGGGCCTCGAGCGCGTCGCAGATCCGATCGAAGGTGCGCGCCACCGTGTTGGTGCGGCCCTCGACCTTGCGCTGGAGGCCGACCGTCTCGCGCTTGAGCCGCCACCACCGCTCGGCCCACCGGGCGTGTGCCTCGCGGTCGGGGCACTGGTGGCACGGGTGCGCCTTGAGCTCCTGACGCAGCCGCTCGACGCGCTCGGACTCCCCCGAGGTGACCTGCTGGGCCCGGCGGCGCGGTGAGTCCTCGAAGCCGTGGGGCACCGCGATCCGCAGCGAGGTGGCCAGGTCGCGGCGCGACTTCGGCGACTTCGGGTTGAAGTTCGGGGGCACCTTCACGTGGGTGACGGACTCGACCGGCTCGGGGACGTCGACCAGGGTGAGCCGGCGGAACTGCTTGTCCTCGGTGACGACGGCCGGCCCGCTCGGGGTGCCCTTGCCCGTACGTGCCGGCTGCACCACGACGGCCCAACCGGCGCGTCGGCCGGCCGGGATGCGGATGACGTCGCCGATGCGCAGCACCTCGAGCGACACCGCGGCCTCGGCGCGACGGGACGCGGAGCGAGCCCTGACGCCCTCCTTCTCGGCGTCGGCGAGGGAGCGGCGCAGGGCGGCGTACTCCCGGAAGTCACCGAGGTGGCAGTGCATCGCCTCGGCATAGCCCTCCATCCCCTCCTCGTTGCGCCGCACCGTGGTCGCGATTCCGACGACCGCCCGGTCGGCCTGGAACTGGGCGAACGAGGTCTCGAGGATCTCGCGGGCCACCTCCCGCCCGACCTGCGCGACGAGGTTGACGGCCATGTTGTAGGTCGGCCGGAAGCTCGAGCGCAGCGGGTAGGTGCGCGTCGAGGCCAGGCCGCCGACCGCGAGCGGGTCGACGCCACGGGCCCACTGCACGACGGCGTGACCCTCGACGTCGATGCCGCGCCGGCCCGCGCGGCCGGTGAGCTGGGTGTACTCGGCGGGCGTGATGTCGACGTGGGCCTCGCCGTTGAACTTGACCAGCTTCTCGAGCACCACGGTGCGGGCCGGCATGTTGATGCCGAGCGCCAGTGTCTCGGTGGCGAACACGGCCCGGATGCGAGTGGCGGTGAACAGCTCTTCGACGATCTCGCGGAACAAGGGAAGCATCCCGGCGTGGTGGGCGGCGAACCCGCGCGAGAGCCCCTCGACGAAGTCGAAGTAGCCGAGCACCGACAGGTCCTCGTCGGCCAGGGAGTCGACGCGTTCCTCGACGTGCCGGCGGATCCGCAACCCGTCGCGCTCGGGGATGAGGCGGGTCCCGGCGGCGAGCAGCTGGCCGACGGCGGCCTCGCAGCCGACCCGGCTGAAGATGAAGGTGATCGCCGGCAGCAGCCCGTCGCGGTCGAGCTCGTCGATGACCTCGGCCCGGGTCGCGCCCCCGCCGGGGCGTCCACCGCGAGCGAAGCCGGCGCCGCCGGCTCCCCCGCCGGGCCCTCGACCGCCGCCACCGCGGCGGTGGCCGCCACGGTGGGTGCGGGCCGGGGGGCCGCCGCGGCCGGAGCCACCGCGCCTGGGCTCGTCGTCCCAGCGTCCGCGCTGCTCGGAGGTGCGGATGGCGGCGAGCAGGTCGGGGTTGACCCGGTTGCCGGCGAAGAGGTCGAACATCGTCGTGCCGACGAGCATGTGCTGGAACAGCGGCACGGGTCGGTGCTCGGAGACGACGACCTCGTGGTTGCCGCGCACCTCGGCGAGCCAGTCGCCGAACTCCTCCGCGTTGCTCACCGTGGCCGAGAGGGACACGACCTGCACGTGCTCGGGCAGGTGGATGATGACCTCCTCCCACACCGCGCCGCGGAACCGGTCGGCCAGGTAGTGCACCTCGTCCATGACGACGTAACCGAGCCCGTCGAGCGTGCGCGACCCGGCATACATCATGTTGCGCAGCACCTCGGTGGTCATGACGACCACCGGCGCCTCCCCGTTGACCGAGGAGTCGCCGGTCAGCAGGCCCACCTTGTCGGCGCCGTGGACCCGGACGAGGTCGTGGTACTTCTGGTTCGACAGCGCCTTGATCGGCGTGGTGTAGAACGCCTTTCGGCCCGTCGCCAGGGCCAGGTGCACGGCGAACTCGCCGACGATCGTCTTGCCGGCGCCGGTCGGGGCGGCGACGAGCACACCCTTGCCCTCCTCGACCGCCGCGCAGGCCTGCCGCTGGAAGTCGTCGAGGGGGAAGTCGAGACCGGCGGTGAACCGGCCGAGCTCGGAGCGGTCCTGGCGGCTCCGAGCAGCGGCAGCTGCATACCGCTCGGCGGGGCTGGGCATGGCCTCAGGCTACGTCAGCAGTCACGCCAGGACGGTGAGCGCGCCGGGGACGGCCTCCACGGTCATCGGGAGGGGCGCGAAGCGCTCCCCGTCGGCGTACGAGACGATGCCGGTCGCCTCCAGCCGCACGGTGCGAGCCCGCAGCACCTGCACCTTCGGGTGGGTCGTGTGGGTGCCCTTGAACACGGTCGGGAAGACCCGGAGGAACTCGGCCGTCGAGATCTTGTGCAGCACCAGCACGTCGAGCAGTCCGTCGTCGAACTCGGCGTCGGGGGTCACCCGCATGCCACCGCCGTAGGAGGGGCCGTTGCCCACCGCCACGAGCATCGCCTCGGTCGCCATCCGGGTTCCGTCGAGCTCGAGCACGTAGGGGATGGCGCGGAACAGCGGCAGCTCGCGCATGATCGCCAGGTTGTAGCGCATCGGGCCCTTGGGCCAGCGCCACTGGTTGGCCCGCTCGTTGACGACGGCGTCGAACCCGGCCGCGAGAACGCCCAGGAACCACCGGGCCTCGCCTGTCGCCATGGTGTGCCTGGCCACGTCCACGAGGCGCGTGCGGCCGTCGAGGATGCGCTCCACCGCCTTCGCCGCGTCGCGCACCGGCAGGCCCAGCTCGCGCGCGATGTCGTTGCCGGTGCCGGCCGCGATGATGCCGAGCGGCACCCCCGTGCCGGCACACAGGTTGGCTCCGAGGTGGACCATGCCGTCACCCCCGGCGACCACGATGCTGTCGACCGACCCCGCGGCGATGGCTGCCCGGCCCTGCTCCATCGCACTGCGGGCGTCGGCCGCGCTGAGGTCGAGGATGTCGACGCCGGCGGCCCGCAGGAGGGTCAGCGCCTCGGTGCCGATCCGGGCACCCGTGTTCTTGCCGGAGGTCGGGTTGACGATGAGACCCAGGCGCGTCATGCGTGAAACTCGGTCGGCTCGGTCGCCGCCAGGGGGCAGCCGATGACCGGCGGCGATCAGGCAGGAGCCGGCCGAGGGCGGGACCGCCGCTCGACAGTCCGGACGCGCGTCACCCTCCGCGACGAGGTCGAGGAACGCCCCGAGGGTGACGTCGGCCTCGAGGGTGTGCCGGAACCCCCGCTCGCTGCAGATGACGTAGCGGTTGCGGCGTCCCACCCGCACCCTGGCGATGACGCCCGCCAGCTCGAGGTCCCTGACGATCTGCTGCACGGCCCGCTCCGTGATGCCGACGCGCGTTGCCACCTCTCGCAGCACCATGTCCGGGTCGGCGGCCAGGCAGACGAGCACGTGCCCGTGGTTGGTAAGGAACGTCCAGTAGTCCCTTGTCATGTCAACACGATACGGCGATCGGCAGGTCGTGGGATGTCGTTCATGACGAACGCCTCACCCAGGTCGTTCACGACGAAAGGGGCACCTCGACGGCGCCCGCGGTTCTGAGTCGGCTGCACGGTGTCCGAGCGCCAGGGACGCAGTGATTCACGAATCGGATTTCGGCAAAAAGGCTTCTCTTGTGCGGGAATTCGCAACGGACTTACCTTGCCCCAAAGCCACGTTCTCCATGACACGTGGTCCGCAGGGGTAGAAGAGGTCAGGGAAATGTCCAGGTCACCGGGCAGGATCAGCACAGTCGTCCTCACGGTTCTCGCCATGGTGATCGCCATGGCGACCGCAGCACTGGGCTCCGGAGCCGCCGTCGCTGCGACGCCCCCGGATCCGGCGAAGGTGCCGCACTACTTCGGGCCCTGGCCCAACTGGGCCAACAGCCCACTCACGCTCAACAATGCCTCGGTCACGTTCTCCGGAACGGGCACCGGGGCCACTGCCGTCGCGCAGGTGGACCCGACGTCCCCGAACGGCATCTCGGCCATCGACATCACCTCACCCGGACATGACTACGCTCCCGGCACCACGGTGACGATCAGTGGCGGCACCACCGCCGCGACCGCCACCGCCACGGTGAGCACGTCCACCGTGGTCACCGGCTTCACCAACGTGACGGCCGGCGCCCACTACAGCACCTTCGCGGTCGCCCTCACTGGGGGCGGCGGCACCGGAGCCACCGCCATCGGCTCCGGCGGGGTCGACGCGGTGAACGTCACGGCCGGCGGCTCGGGCTACAGCATGCCGACCGTCGACTTCGACTTCCCGGACGACCCGAACGGCACCCAGGCGACGGCACACGTCGTCTGTGTCGTCACGCCGGACGTGGCGGCGGACTGCACCCACGCCGCCGACATCACCGTGTCGGTCGACTCGGTCGTCGTCGACACCCCGGGCTCCGGCTACACCAGCGCCCCCGGGGTCGCGATCCTCAACGGCACGCAGGCCGACCCGATCGCCCTGGCGACCGGCGGCACCGAGGCCACGGCCACCTCTACCCTCGCGCTCAGCGCGGTCAACGTGCTGGAGTTCGGCACCGGGTACGCCAGCGCACCCACCGTCGACATCACCGACCCCCAGGGCACCGGCACCGGCGCCTCGGCCACTGCCGTGACCGACGGCGGCGCGATCACCGCCGTGACCATCGACACCCCCGGTGCGGGCTACCTGACCCCGGGGATGCGCAAGTTCGTCGACGAGCTGCCGATGCTCTGCAGCCCGCCGGCCTGCCCGACGACGGGTAAGTACCTCCAGACGGCCGTCCCAGAGGTGAAGAAGTACACCGACACCAGCGTGACCCCCAGCCGGGACATCGCCGCCGACGAGTACGTCATCGGCCTGGTGCAGTACCGCACCTCGTTCTCGTCCGACCTGCCGCCCACCCTCGTGCGTGGCTACGTCCAGCTCGAGACGCCCGCCAATGCCGGTGTGAGCCAGCACTTCCCACTCACCAACGCGAACGTGGACCCCACCAAGGCCGACACCCCGGTGATGGTCAACGGAGTGCAGGCGCTTGGCGTGACCCCTCCGCAGTACCTCGGCCCGTTCATCGCGGCCACCAAGAACAAGCCGACCCGGATCGTCTTCCGCAACCTCCTGCCGACCGGTACCGACGGTGACCTGTTCCTGCCGACCGACAGCTCGATGATGGGCTCGGGCATGGGCCCGATGACGATGGCCGACCCGACCGACCTGAAGACGACGGACGACGCCATCCGCAACCCGGAGTGCACGAAGAGCCCCAAGCCCGCCGCGTGCTTCAAGGACGACCGCGCCACCCTGCACCTGCACGGCGGCACCACCCCGTGGATCAGCGACGGCACCCCGCACCAGTGGATCACCCCGGCCGGTGAGACCACCCAGTGGCCGCAGGGCGTCAGCGTCCAGAACGTCCCCGACATGAAGGACGCCGGCGGAGCCACGACGTGCGACGCCGCGGACGACGGCTGCCAGACGTTCTTCTACACCAACCAGCAGAGCGCGCGGCTGATGTTCTACCACGACCACGCGTGGGGCATCACCCGGCTCAACGTGTACGCCGGCGAGGCCGCCGGCTACCTCATCGCCGACGCCACCGAGAAGAAGCTCGTCACCGACGGGACCATCCCCGGTGCGGCCGACACGCTGCCGCTCATCATCCAGGACAAGACGTTCGTGCCGAACGACGCTCAGCTCAAGGACGTCACGGACGCCAACGGCGCCATCACCTCCTACGGGCAGGACCCGACCTGGGACTCCGCCCGCTGGGGTGGCCAGGGCTCGCTGTGGTACCACCACGTGTACATGCCCGCCCAGAACCCCGGTGACGCCTCGGGCATGAGTGCCTACGGACGCTGGATGTACGGGCCGTGGTTCTGGCCACCGGCCACCGGCACGAAGTACGGGACCGATCCCGAACCCGTACTACGACGTGACCTGCAAGGTCGACGTGCCGTCGACCTGGACGTACCAGACCGACCCGTTCTGCGAGCCCGAGCTCATCCCCGGCACGCCGAACATCTCAGCCGGCATGGAGCAGTTCAACGACACCCCGCTCGTCAACGGAGTGGCCTACCCGAAGGTCACCCTCGACCCCAAGCCGTACCGGCTGCGGATGCTCAACGCCGCCAACGACCGGTTCTTCAACCTGCAGTGGTACACCGCCGACCCCCTCCAGGGTGACGGCACCACCGAGGTCAAGCTGAACCCGGCCGAGCTCGCTGCGGCCCAGACCGACCCGAACGTCTCCCCGACGCCGGCCGACGCGCACAACGACGCGCCGGACCGGACTGGGTGCAGTTCGCCAACGAGGGCGGGTTCCTCCCGACCCCGACCGTCATCGACGGGCAGCAGCCGACCACCTGGATCACCGACCCGACCCGGTTCGACGTCGGCAACGTCGACCAGCACTCGATGCTGCTGGCACCGGCCGAGCGGGCCGACGCCGTCGTGGACTTCTCCAAGTTCGCGGGCAAGACGCTGATCCTCTACAACGACGCCCCCGCGGCCTTCCCGGCCCGCGTCCCCGGCTACGACTACTACACCGGGGCACCGGACATGAGCCCCACCGGTGCGCCGACCATCTTCCCCGGGTACGGGCCCAACACCCGCACCGTCATGCAGGTCACCATCGCCGCCGCCGCACCTTCGGCACCGTTCGACGTGACCGAGCTCAAGAACGCCTTCACCCACAAGGCGAACGGCTCCGGCGTCTTCGAGTCCAGCCAGCACCCGCCGATCGTCGGCCAGGCGGCCTACAACTCCGC
This sequence comes from uncultured Actinomycetota bacterium, assembly GCA_963695175.1. GTDB lineage: Bacteria > Actinomycetota > Actinomycetes > Actinomycetales > Dermatophilaceae > Fodinibacter. The sequence continues at coordinate 255,333 of CAVOGG010000003.1, read as the reverse complement.
CATGGGCAGCTCCTTCGCCGCCACCGGCAACTGCACGGCAGCCGGCGTCACCAAGTGCGACGGCCTGGTCCGCGTCAACGACACCGGCAGCTTCACCTTCAACACGCTGAAGTCTCCGGCCACGAAGACGACGGTGCAGATGGAACCGAAGGCCATCCACGACGAGACGAACTCGACGACCTTCGACGAGTTCGGCCGGATGCAGGCCAACCTCGGCATCGAGGCGCAGCCACCGACGCCAGGAGCGCAGAACGTCACGCTCTACCCGTTCGTCAACCCGCAGACCGAGCTCATCGACGGCACCAACCTGCCCAAGCAGGCCGTGGCAGTGGACTCCGTCACCGGTGAACCCGTGAGCGACGTCAAGATCGCCCCGATCAGCGACGCCAAGGACGGCACCCAGATCTGGCGGGTCACCCACAACGGCGTCGACACCCACCCGATCCACTTCCACCTCTACGACGTGCAGGTGCTCAACCGGGTGACCTGGGACAACATCATCATCCCGAACGACGCCAACGAGAACGGGTGGAAGGACACCGTGCGGATGAGTCCCCTCGAGGACACCATCGTCGCGCTGCGCCCGATCATCCCGCAGGTGCCCTTCGAGGTGCCCAACTCGGTGCGCCCACTCAACCCGATGATGCCCGCGACCTCCGGGGCGATGTTCTTCAACACCGACCCGCAGGGCAACCCGCTGGCGACGCCGATCACGAACCAGACCATCAACTTCGGCTGGGAGTACGTGTGGCACTGCCACATCCTCAGCCACGAGGAGATGGACATGATGCGCCCGGTCTCGCTGGCCCTGCCGCCGATCAAGCCCGACGGGTTGGCCTCCGCCTTCGTCAACGTGCTCGACAAGAAGGGCAAGGTCGTGGGCCAGAACGTCAAGCTGACGTGGAACGACAACTCGATCACCGAGACCAGGTTCGTCGTCAAGCGCACCACCGACGGGACCACGTGGACGACTGTGACCACCGTGGACCAGCCCTTGGGCAACGGCAACACACACGGCGTCCTGACCTACACCGACACCACGTCCAACGGCACGACGGCGTACAAGTACCAGGTCGTCGCCGAGAACGTCGTCGGCTACGGCTCGGGCATGCCGTCGATGACGGTGTCGTCCACCACGGCGGTCATCGGTGTCAACGCACCCACTGCCCCGACCGGCCTGGCGGCGGCCCTCGCCGGCACCAGCGCCGCCCCGCGGGTGAACCTCACCTGGCAGGACACGGCCACCACCGAGGCGCGGTTCATCGTCCAGCGATCCGCTGACAACGGTGCCACCTTCACCCAGCTCGCCACGGTCGCTCCCAGGGCCGGAACCGGCTCGGTGACCTACACCGACAGCACCGCCGCAATGAACAGCTCGTACGTCTACCGGGTGGCGGCGGACAACGCGGCCGGTGCCTCGGCGTGGAGCACGGCCTTGACCGTGTCCGTGGCTGCACCGGCCGCGCCCGCGATCCTCACCGGGACCGCGGTCCGACAAGGTACCTCGGAGCGGGCGACGATCACCTGGGGCCTGGTGCCGACCGCGACGAGCTACGTCATCCAGCGGAGCCTGGACTCCACGTTCGCCACCGGTGTCACCAGCACCACGGTCGGGTCGGTCACCAGCTACACGACCGGCTCCATCAGCCGTACCGCCAACTGGTACTTCCGAATGGCAGCGGTGAACGTCCTCGGCCAGTCCGGGTGGTCGGGCACGCAGACGGTGACTCCGGCTCCCTGACGGAGGCACCACCTCGTCCACCCCGGCGGCCTCCCGCCGGGGTGGACGAGGCTCTGCCCGGGGCCGGCGAGAGTGGCGCGACGTGCAGTGGAAGGATCGAGGTCGTGACCGCACTGTTCGAGCTGTTGGCCGACACCCCCCTGCTCCTCCTGGCGGTGTTGCTGGCGCTCGGCGCGGCCATCGGCCACGTGCCCATCGCGGGGGTCCGCCTCGGGCCCGCCGCCGTGCTGTTCGCCGCCCTCGGCGTGTCGGCCTGGGCCGCCGCCCTCGACATCGAGCTGGAGATCCCCGAGGCCGTCGGCACCTTCGGGCTGGTCCTGTTCACCTACACGGTCGGAGTCGTCTCCGGCACGCACTTCTTCACCTCGCTGCGCCGCGGCTGGCCCACGATGCTCGTGGTGGCCGGCGCCCTGTCCCTGGTCGGCGCCCTTGCCGTGGTGCTCGGTCGGGCGCTGGGCCTCGCGTCCGGGACCGTGGCCGGCGCCTACGCCGGCGCGCTGACCAACACACCGGCGCTCGCGGCGGCATCCGCCCGCGCCGCCGACCCTGCGGCCCCGACGATCGGCTACTCGATCACCTACCTGGGCGGCGTCGTCGTGATGCTCTCCGTCGCGGCCTGGTCGCTGCGCCAGCCCGGCGCGCACCCGCGCCGCGAGGAGATCGGCCACCTCACCGTGCGCGTCGAGGTGGACGAGCCGATGACCGTGTCGATGCTCACCAGCGCCCACGACGAGGAGATCGGGGTCTCGCGGCTCAAGCACGCTCACGCCGCGAACCCGACCATCGTGCCCGCGGGAACCGAGACGATCGGCCACAACGACCTCGTGACGGTCGTCGGCCCCCGGGGCGTGCTCGACGACGTCGCCGCACGGCTCGGGCACGTCTCGTCCCACGACATCGTGGAGGACCGCCACGACCTCGACTTCCGCCGGATCACCCTCTCGACCAAGGCGCTGGTCGGCCACACGGTCGGCGAGCTCGACCTCGACGACAAGTTCGGCGCCACCGTCAGCCGGGTACGCCGCGGAGACGTGGACCTGGTCGCGCACGACACCTTCGTGCTCGCGATGGGCGACCGCCTCCGGGTCATCGCTCCACGCGACCGCATGGCCGAGGTCGGCACGTACCTCGGTGACAGCGACCGCGGCATGTCCGACATCAACGTCGGAGGGCTCGCGCTCGGCCTCGCGGTGGGCGTCGCCATCGGGCTCATCCACGTGCCCACCCCCGGGGGTGGCTTCACGATCGGGGCCGCGGCCGGAACCCTGCTCGTCGGGCTGGTCTTCGGCCGCCTCGGCCGGGTCGGCCCGGTCATCACCTCGATGTCACACGGCGCCGCCCAGTCGCTCTCGGCCCTGGGCATGGTCACCTTCCTCGCCTACGCCGGCGTGCGCGCCGGCCGCACCATCACCGACGCCCTGGCCTCGGATGCCGGATGGCGGGTTCTCGTGCTCGGGCTGGTGCTCACCGTCGCCGGCGCCGCACTGCTGCTGCTCGGCGTGCACACGCTGCGGAAGATGTCGTGGCTCGAGACCGCGGGCGCGCTCGCCGGCAGCCAGACCCAGCCGGCGATCCTCGCCTACGTCAACGACAAGACCGGCTACGACACCCGGGTGGGTGTCGCGTACGCACTCGTCTACCCGGTGGCGATGATCGTCAAGATCGTCGTGGCCCAGGTGCTCGCCGGCCTCTGAGCAACGGAGAACCCGGGGACGTCGGGGTCACAGGTCCTCGAACCGGACCGCTCCCCCACCGGTGCGTCCCGCTGCGGGAAGGCGATCCGCCCGACGCCACGGCCCAGCGGGCGACGTCGACCCGGAACCGCCCGGCGACCACCGCCGGGTCCTGCTCGGCCAGGCGCCGCGCCTCGGACGGGTCAACCGTCCACACCGACATCCCGCGGATCGTCGGGTCGGACTGGTCCAGCAGCGGTCCGTTGGCGGCGATGATGCCGCGCCGGCCGAGCTCGGCCAGGTGGGCCAGATGGGCGTGGTGCAGGGCGGTCGAGTCCTCCTCGGACAGCACGGGAGGGTTCGCGCCACTCCTGAGGTAGACCACCGTGCGCACGTCGAAGGACTCAGGGACACCCGGTGGCCGTTCCATGGCTCCTCCTGGTTTCGAGCCGTCCTACAGCGGGGAGGCCTCGTTGTCGTCGACGTCGAGCCAGTCCGGCCGCGCCTTCTCCTTGCGCTTGTCGAGGATGCGGCAGATCGCCCAGGCGCCGAAGTAGAGCAGCACGAGGGGACCGGCGAACACGAACATGGTGAACGGGTCGGTCGTCGGGGTCGCGACGGCCCCGAACACGAAGATCAGGACGACGGCTACGCGCCACCCCTTGATCAGTCGGCTGGCAGGCATGACCCCGATGACGTTGAGCGCGACGAGGAAGACGGGGAAGAGGAACGCGATCCCGAACACGAGGATGAAGCGGGTGACGAAGGAGAAGTACATCGACACCTGTTGGATGTTCGACGTGCCCTCCGGGCTGAACCCGTAGAGGATCGCGAGACTCGTCGGGAGGATCGCGTAGCCCAGGGCGCAGCCGAGCAGGAACAGGGGGACGATCGACCCGATGAAGACCAGCGAGATCCGCTTCTCCTTGCGAGTCAGCCCGGGCACGATGAACGCCCAGATCTGGTAGAGCCAGATCGGGCTGGACACCACGACGCCGACGAAGATCGACAGGCTGATCAGGTTGGAGAAGGCAGAGGTGGCCTCGCCGAAGTTGAGCGAGATCAGCGTGTCCGGGTTCGCTTCCTGATAGTCGGCGAACGGCTGCTTGAGGAACGCGAAGACCTGGTCGTAGTAGAAGGCCGCAACGATCGAGGCGACGAGGATCGAGGCGGCCGCGATGAAGAGCCGCCGGCGGAATTCACGGAAGTGCTCGCCCAGCGTCATCCGGCCCTCGGGGTCGCGAGGGCGTCGGCGCAGTCGAGCCATGGGGTCTGGTGGGAAGACTGGTGCTGAGGAGGTCAGGCCACCGGGCCGGACGGGTTGTCCGTGCGCGGGGCGTTCTCGTGCACCGCGTTGCCGTCACTGCTCTGCGCGGTCGGCATGGTGGTGTCCACGCTCTTGGCGGGCTCGATCGGCTCGCTGCGCACGGTGGTGGTGGAGGCGTCCGACTTCGAGGCCTCGTTCTCCTTCTTCATCTCGTCGACCTCGGACTTGAACACCCGGGCGGAGCGTCCGAGGCTCCGTGCGGCGTCGGGGAGGCGCTTCCAGCCGAAGATGACGATGAGGAGCACTGCGACGATGATGATCTCGCCGGGGCCGAAGTTCTTGAGCATGGGATCTAACCCGCCCTTTCGCGGTCGGTGTCTCGCGTCAGTGTACGCGCGCCCATGGCGGCAGCCGGTCGGCTCGGCGTACATGCCGGGCGGCTTTCGCGGAGGCGCGTTGCTCCCGATACTGCGCGCGCATCCTGTGAGTTGGCTGAATGACCGCGATCAGGGCCGGGTCGAGGTCACGCAGCTCGTCGGCACGGCTCTCGAGCGCTGCCACGAGCTCGCTCGCCCGCTGCACCTCGCGGCCCAGGACCTTGGTCTTGCCCCAGACCAGCCACGCCCGCCACCCGAGCAGGGCTGCCGAGCAGAGCAGCAGCACGACCCAGAGGAGCACCCAGCCCCACCAGGGCAGCACGGGCTCAGCCCTCGCCGGCCGTCGCCGGGTAGGCCGTCAGCGCCGCGGCGGCGCCGTCGCGGACCTCGGCGACCACCTCGGGTGGGTCGAGCACCACGCCCCGGCCACCCAGACGCCACACGAGCCGGAGCAGCCACGCGGTGTCGGCGGTGCGCATGCGCACCAGCAGGCCGCCGCCGTCGTCGACCGCCACGCGCTCGACCGACTCCACCGGGTAGTAGTCGGCCACCCAGGTGGCTCCCGGGAGCAGCCGCAGGGTGACGACCAGGTCGTCGGGAGCGGGGCGGAAGGTGCCCTCGGACAGGTCCCGCTCGTGGGCGCCGGCCGGCGGGGTGCCGTCGACGTCCAGCACGGTGAGCTCCTCGACCCGGTCGATCCGGAACATCCGGGTGTCCTCCGCCCGGTGGCACCAGCCCTCGAGGTACCAGCGACCGTCCATGCCGACCACCCGCATCGGGTCGACGTCGCGCTCGGTGGTCTCGTCCCGTCCGGGCACGAGGTAGCGCAGGTGCACCCGCCGGTGGTCGGCGATCGCCTGCTGCGCCCGGGCCAGCAGCTCGGGTGAACCACCCTCGGCGACCTCCGCCCGCACCCGGCGGGCGGGAGCGGCGGCCGCGCCGGCGGCATCCTCGAGCTTGGCGAGGGCCCGGTCGACGGCGTCGCGCTCCCCCAGGCCCGGCACCTCGCGCAGGGCCCGCAGGCCCACGACCAGGGTGACGGCCTCGTCGACGCCGAGCCGCAGGGGCCGGGCGATGGTGTCGGCGTTGCCGACGAAGACCCGGCCCTCCTCCCAGTCGGCCTCGATCAGCTCGTCGGGCATCTGGCCGTAGCCGCACAGGAACAGCAGGTTGAGGTCGGCCTCGAGCTGCTCGGAGCTCACGCCGAGGTCGTCGGCGGCCTGCTGCAGGTCGATGCCCTGGCGGTTCACCAGCCACGGCACCATCGTCAGCAGCCGGGACAGCCGGGCGGTCGCGGTCTCCTGGGTGAACCCGGCCATCAGCGCGCACCCCCGTGCGCGGCGAGCGAGCCCCGGAGCCGGCCGACCACCGAGTCGACGAGCTCCGGCGGCGCCTCGACGACGACGTCGCTGCCGTAGCCCGCGAGCTCCTCGGCGAAGTCGTCGAGGTCGGTGTAGTCGAGGTCCGCGAGGTCCCAGGTGGCGTCGACCTCGCCGACCGTGCGGGCCCGCCGGCGCAGGCTGTGGCCGGCGCCGTGCCGCACCCGCAGCACCGCCGGGCTGGGCTGGGTCGGTGGCTGGGCCACGCGCTGCACCATCAGCTCCGGCTCGTGGTCGTCGGGCACCTCGAAGGAGCCGGGCCGGCCGGCGGTGCGCACTCCCCCGACGATCCGCGAGAGGCGGAAGGCCCGGGCCGCCTCCCGGTCGACGTCGAAGGCGTTGAGGTACCAGTGGCCGTGCCACGACACGAGCGACCACGGGTGCACGTGTCGCTCGCTGGCCTCGGCGGCCTCGGGCCGCCGGTAGTCGAAGCGCAACGGCACCCGGCGCAGCACGCCGTCCTTGACCGCGTCGAACGCCGGCTCGGTGGTGCGCAGCCGCGGCTCGATGCCGATCAGGGCGTCGACGTCGCGCTCGACCCCGGCGGCCCGCAGCTTGCGCAGCGCCTGGGCGGCCGGCCCGGCCAGGCTGGCCTGCGCCCAGGTGCGGCTGGCCAGGCCGAGCACGGCGAGCTCGTCGGGCTCGAAGGAGATGTCGGGCAGCGCGTACTCGCGCTGGTGGATGCGGTAGCCGGGCTCGTCCTCGTGCAGCGGGTCGATGTCCTCGGTGACGAGCGGGATGCCGAGCTCGCGCAGCTCGTCCTTGTCGCGCTCGAACATCCGCTCGAAGGCCTCGGTCGACGCCGACTGGCCGTACTGCGGCACGAGCTGGCGGATCTGGGCCTTGGACATCGGGCGCCGCGTGTAGAGGAGTACGAGCACGAGGTTCAGGAGTCGCTCGGTCTTCACCTGCGCCGCCGACGGGGCGGCCGTGCCGGGCTCGCTGCTCACCCGCCGAACGCTACCCGACGGATACGCTGCCGACCGTGATGCAGTGGCGAGCCGGGACGGTCATCGATCAGGTGCGCCAGTGGCCGGGGGCGGTGGAGTGCACCGTCGTGCTCGACGAGGCCCCCGACACCCCCGTGCGCGCGCTCGCCTACACGGCGATGGTCGGCATCCCGCAGCCCGGCGAGCGGGTGCTGCTCAACGCGTCGGCCCTGCTCAAGGGCCTGGGCACCGGCGGCCTGGCGTTCGTCGTGGCCCGCCCCGACCACCTCCCCGCGGACCCACCGACCGGCCTGGGCCACATCGTCAAGGCGCGCTACACGCCGATGCAGCAGATGCTGCTCGCGGTCGACGAGCAGGACAGCCCGCACCACGACGCCCTCGCCGAGGCCGACGACCTGGCCGGGATGCCGGTGGTGGTCGCCGACCTGCACTCCGCCCTCCCGGCCGTGCTGGCCGGCATCCGGGCGGTGAACCCGCAGGCGCGGGTGGCCTACGTCATGACCGACGGCGGGGCGCTGCCCGCGGCCTTCTCCCGAGCGGTGGCCGGGCTGGCGGATGCCGGGTGGCTCGCCGCGACGCTCACCGTGGGGCAGGCGTTCGGGGGCGACCACGAGGCCGTCACGACGCACACCGGGCTGCTCGCCGCCCGGCACGTCGTGGGAGCGGACGTCACCGTCGTCGCCCAGGGGCCGGGCAACGTCGGCACCGGCACCCGCTGGGGCTACTCCGGGGTGGCCTGCGCCGACGCCCTGCACGCCGCCGACGTGCTCGGCGGCCGGGGCGTCGCGTCGCTGCGCGTGTCGGGGGCGGACCGCCGCGAGCGGCACCGCGGCATCAGCCACCACAGCCGCACCGCCTACGGCCGGGCCCTGCTGACGCCCGCCGACGTGCCGGTCACGGCGCTGCCCGACCCCGAGCTCGACACCCTGGTGCGCGCCCAGCTGGTCGAGCTGGTCAGCACCGCGCGGGCGGCCCTGACCGTCGTCGAGGTGCCGGCCGACGGGCTGCTCGACGCGCTGCGCACCTCACCGGTGGCCCTGACGACGATGGGGCGGGGTCTCGACCACGACCCCGCCCCGTTCGTCGCGGCTGCCGCCGCGGGTGCTCATGCCGCTGTTCTCAGCGCACGTCCATGAGGTCGACGACGAAGATGAGCGTCTCGCCGCCCTTGATCGCGGCACCGGCGCCGCGGTCGCCGTAGCCGAGGTGCGGCGGGATGGTGAGGCGGCGACGGCCGCCGACCTTCATGCCCTCGATGCCCTGGTCCCAGCCGGCGATGACCATGCCCACGCCGAGCCGGAAGTCGAGCGGCGCACCGCGGTTCCACGAGGCGTCGAACTCCTCGCCCGTCGAGTGCGCGACACCGACGTAGTGCGCCGACACGGTGCTGCCGGCCGTGGCCTCGGTGCCGTCACCGACGGTGATGTCCTCGACGACCAGCTCGGTCGGCGGCTGGTCGCCCGGGAAGTCGATCTCGGGGCGGGTGGGCTGCGTGCTCATCTGACGACCTCCAGGAGACGGTGCGGGGTGAGGGTACTGCGGATGGGTGCGTGGGATCAGTACGCGGCGAGGACGTCGACGACGAACACCAGGGTGTCGTTGCCGGCGATCTTCGGCGGGCTGCCGGCGGTGCCGTAGCCCTCGGCCGGCGGGATGACGAGGAGCACGCGGCTGCCGACGTTCACGCCCTCGAGGCCGTTGTCCCAGCCCTTGATGACCTGGCCCTGCCCGATCGGGAAGGCGAAGTAGGGCTGCTCGGGGTGGTTGGCGCTGGAGTCGAAGACGCTGCCGTCCTTCAGGAGCGCGCCGGTGTAGGCCACCCGCACGGTCTGGCCCTTCTTCACCTCGGGGCCGGTGCCCTCGATCAGCGGCTGGACGATGGTCTTGGTCGGTGCCTTGGCGCCCTTGGGGACGGTGATGGTCGCCGGCTTGCCCTCGTTCATGGTGACCGTCGGCAGGCCCGCCTTCGGCGCCACGGCCTTGCCCTGGGCCTCGGCGAGGGGCTTGGTGGCCGACACGAGGTCGACGACGAAGACGATCGGGTCGTCCTTCTTGACGCCGAGGCTCTCGTTGCCGGTGTCACCGAACGCGTCGGCGGCGGTCGAGGTGATGACGAACCGCGAGCCGACCTTCTTGCCCGGCACCTCGCTCTTGAACGACTTGAACAGCCCGTCCGCGCTGAGGTCGAGGCCGACGGCGCCGGTCTCCCACGTGGAGTTGACGACCTTGCCGTCGCGACCGTTGACGATGACCGCCTGGATCGACACCAGGTCGTCCTCGGCCACCGAGGCGCCGGTGCCGTCCGTGACGACCTGGGACCCGGTCTTGGTGACGGCCAGCGGGGCCTTGACCGACACGGTCGGGGCCTTGGCGGGGTCGCTGCCGGTGACGGTGACTCCGCTCACCGTCGGGGACGGCTTGGTGGCCGCCTCCTCTCCGCAGGCGCTCAGGACGAGCGCGGAGGCGAGAAGGGTGGCGGACAGGGCGGTGGTGAGACGACGTGACACGGGTGGAACCTTCTGGTCGGAGGGCTGTCGTGCAGCGACAACAGCACCCCACGATAACGGGGCCCCGTGTGAACTTCCGCATCGCCGGCTGGGAGAACGCTGCACGCGCGGCCCGCTCCGGGTCAGCCGCTCATGCCCTCGATCAGGCGCTCGACCCGGGGGTCCTGGGCGAGGAACGGGTCCTTGCACAGCACGGTTCGCTGGGCCTGGTCGTTGAGCTTCAGGTGCACCCAGTCGACGGTGAAGTCACGACGGTGCTCCTGGGCGGCCCGGATGAAGTCGCCGCGCAGCTTGGCGCGGGTGGTCTCCGGCGGGCGCACCTTGGCCTGGAAGATCTCCGGGTCGGTGACGATCCGGGCGACCAGGCCACGCCGTTGGAGCAGGTAGAACAGCCCTCGGCTGCGGTCGATGTCGTGGTAGGCGAGGTCGATCTGGGCCAGCCGCGGGTGGTCGAGGTCGAGCCCGTGCTTGGTCGCGTAGTCCTCGATGAGGCGGTACTTGATCACCCAGTCGATCTCGGTCGCCACCAGGGCGAGGTCGGCGTTCTCGACGGCGGTCAGGGTGCGGTCCCACAGGTCGAGCACGCGGGCGTGCAGCGGGTCTCTGGAGCCCTCCCTGTCGACGAACTCGACGGCCTTCGTGTAGTACTCGCGCTGCAGGTCGAGTGCGCTCAGCTGCCGCCCGTTGGCCAGCCGCACGGTGCGGCGGCCCGTGGTGTCGTGCGAGATCTCACGGATCGCGCGGATCGGGTTCTCCAGGGTGAGGTCACGCATGACCACGCCCGCCTCGATCATCCGGAGCACGAGGTCACAGGACCCGACCTTGAGCATCGTGGTCGACTCGCTCATGTTCGAGTCGCCGACGATGACGTGCAGCCGGCGGTAGTGCTCGGCGTCGGCGTGCGGCTCGTCGCGGGTGTTGATGATCGGCCGGCTGCGGGTGGTCGCCGACGACACGCCCTCCCAGATGTGGTCGGCCCGCTGGCTCACGGCGTACGTCGCACCCTTGGAGGTCGCGACCAGCTTTCCGGCGCCGCAGGTGATCTGGCGGCTGATGAGGAACGGCAGCAGCGTGTCGGAGATCGTGGCGAACTCGCCGGCCCGGGTGACGAGGTAGTTCTCGTGGCAGCCGTAGGAGTTGCCGGCCGAGTCGGTGTTGTTCTTGAAGACGTAGATGTCACCGGCCACGCCGTCCTCACGCAGCCGCTGCTGCGCGTCGACGACCAGGCCCTCGATGATCCGCTCCCCCGCCTTGTCGTGGGCGACGACCTGGGCGAGCGAGTCGCACTCGGCGGTGGCGTACTCGGGGTGCGAGCCGACGTCGAGGTAGAGCCGGGAGCCGTTGGTGAGGAACACGTTGCTCGAGCGGCCCCACGCGACGACCTTGCGGAAGAGGTAGCGGGCCACCTCGTCGGGCGTGAGCGTGCGCTGGCCACCGGTCGAGCAGGTGATGCCGTACTCGTTCTCGATCCCGAAGATGCGCCGTCCGCCGGGCGTGTTCACTCGGGTGGGCCGTCCTGGGCGGCAGGGCGCTGGGTCTGCGGGTTGGTCGTGGCGTCGCGGGCCGAGTGCTCGTCGAGGCCGTCGTCGGCCGGCGGGGCGTCACGGGTCGGGTCGTCGGTGCTCAGCAGCCGTTCGAGGAGCTCGCCGGTGATCCGCCGGAAGGTGCGCCGCGGCCGCTTCCGGTCGAGCACCGCCACCTCGAGCTGGGTCGGGGCGAGCTCGCGGGTCGGGCCGCCGGCCGGGTCGGTGCCGAGCAGGCCGACGGCCAGCACCAGCGCCTCGGACAGGTTCATGCCCTCGCGCCACTGCTCCTTCAGGCCGTTCTCGATCTGCTCCGCTCCGCCACCCATGGCGACGAAGCCGTGCTCGTCGGCCACCGAGCCGTCGTAGGTGAGCCGGTAGACCTGGTCGGTGTCCGGGGTCGTTCCGACCTCGGCGACGACGATCTCGACCTCGTACGGCTTGGACTCCTGGGTGAACACGGCGCCCAGGGTCTGGGCGTAGGCGTTCGCCAGGCCGCGGGCGGTGACGTCGGAGCGGTCGTAGGAGTAACCACGCAGGTCGGCGTAGCGCACCCCGGCCACGCGCAGGTTCTCGAACTCGTTGTACTTGCCGACCGCCGCGAAGGCGATCCGGTCGTAGATCTCGGAGACCTTGTGCAGCGCCCGGCTGGGGTTCTCGGCGACGAACGCGATGCCGTTGTCGTAGGCGAGCACCACCACGGACCGTCCGCGGGCGATTCCCTTGCGCGCGAAGTCGGCCCGGTCCTTCATCAGCTGCTCGGGCGAGACGTAGAACGGCATCCCGGCGGTCATCGGGCACCTCCCGGGTTGTCGACGCGCGCGGCGATGATGGCGTCGACCACCGGCGCGATCTCGTCGTCGGGCACGAACCGCGCCCCGTCGTCGTCGACGATGCCGATGGTCGGCCAGATCCGGCGGCCGACGTCGGGGCCACCCGTGGCCGAGTCGTCGTCGGCGGCGTCGTAGAGCGCCTCGACCGCGGTGCGCACGGCGTCGTCCAGGGTGCCGGCCCGGCGGTAGAGCTTCTTCAGCGAGCCCCGGGCGAAGAGGGAGCCCGACCCCACGCTGTGGTGGTCGTGCTCCTCGTAGCAGCCGCCGGTCACGTCGTAGGAGAAGATCCGGCCGATGCCGGTGCCGGCGTCGTACCCGGCGAACAGGGGCACGACCGACAGGCCCTGCATCGCCATCCCGAGGTTGCCCCGGATCATCGAGGCGAGCCGGTTGGCCTTGCCCTCGAGCGACATCAGGGTGCCCTCGATCTTCTCGTAGTGCTCGAGCTCGACCTGGAACAGGCGCACCAGCTCGATGGCCAGGCCCGCCGTGCCGGCGATGCCGACCAGGCTGTACTCGTCGGTGGCGAAGACCTTCTCCATGTCGCGGTTGGCGATCAGGTTGCCCATCGTGGCCCGGCGGTCGCCCGCCATGACCACTCCCCCGGCATAGGTCAGCGTGACGATCGTCGTGCCGTGCGGCGCGTCGATGGCGGCGCCCGGCGGCAGGGTGCGGCCCGACGGCAGCATCGTGGGTGACTGGGCCGAGAGGAACTCGGTGAACGACGACGAGCCGGGCACGAGGTAGGCCGCGGGCAGCCGTCCGCTGTCGGCTCCGGGGGTCACTGGCCACCCTTCTGGACGAACCCGCGCACGAACTCCTCGGCGTTGGACTCCAGCACGCCGTCGATCTCGTCGAGGATGTCGTCGATCTCGCTCGACTGCACCTGCGCGGCCGCGGCTGCTGCGGGCTCTGGGGCGTCGTCGGCACCGCCGTCGTCACGACGCTGCGGGCGGACCTGCTCCTGACCGGCCATGGTGACCCCTCCTCAAAGGTGGACTTGTTGCGAGCCTAGTCGGAGGACCCGTGCGGACGAGGGAGGGTCACGCGCCCGGGTCCGCGTTGGCGGCCAGCGCGCGCAGCAGGGACGCGGCATCCGGTGCGTTGCGCACCAGGTCACCGACGCCGGCCTCGGTGCCCTTGAGCGGCTCGAGCATCGGCACCCGCTGCAGCGTGCGCTGGCCCGCGACGTCGAAGATCACCGAGTCCCAGGACGCCGCCACGACGTCGTCCGGGAAGAGCCGCAGGCAGGTGCCCCGGAACCACGCGCGGGTGTCGTTGGGCGGCTCCTCGACGGCGCGCCGCACATCGGCCTCGTCGACGAGCACCTCGAGCCGGCCGGTGGCCACCAGCCGGTGGGCCAGGCCCCGGTCAGCACGCACGTCGGACCACTGCAGGTCGACGGCCTTCAGCCGCGGGTCGCCCCAGCCGAGCGAGTCGCGCTCGCGGTAGCCCTCGAGCACCGCCAGCTTCGCGACCCAGTCGACCTCGCGACGGGCCTCCATCGGGTCGCGGCCGAGCTTGTCGAGCACGGTGCCCCACCAGTGCATGACCTCGACCGTGTCGCTGTCGGGCTCGCCGCCCGACTGTGCCGCCACGAAGGCGGCGGCCCGGTCGTGGTACTCCCAGAGCAGCTCCAGGGCGGTCATCCGGCGGCCGTCGACCAGCTCGACCTTGGCCTGCAGGGTGGTGTCGTGCGAGACCTCGTGCAGGGTCGCCACCGGCCGCCGCACCGACAGGTCGTCGCGGAACGCGTCGGCCTCGATCATCGCGAGCACCAGCGACGTGGTGCCCATCTTGAGCAGGTTCGCGACGTCGCAGTGGTTGGCGTCGCCGAGGATGACGTGCAGCCGGCGGTAGCGGTCGGCGACGGCGTGCGGCTCGTCGCGGGTGTTGATGAGCGGGCGCTTCAGCGTGGTCTCGAGCCCGACCTCGACCTCGAAGAAGTCGCTGCGCTGGGCGATCTGGTAGCCGGGGGTGCGCGAGTCGACGCCGATGCCGACCCGGCCGGACCCGCAGATGACCTGGCGGACCACGAAGAACGGCGTCAGGTGGCGCACGATGTTCGCGAACGGGGTGGAGCGCGCCATCAGGTAGTTCTCGTGGGTGCCGTAGGAGACGCCCTTGCCGTCGGTGTTGTTCTTGTAGAGGTTGACCCCGGGCGGCACGGTCGCCAGCCGCGCCACGGCCTCGCGCATGACGAGCTCACCGGCCCGGTCCCAGGTGACGGCGGCGCGCGGGGTGGTGACCTCGGGCGAGCTGTACTCGGGGTGCGCGTGGTCGACGTAGAGCCGGGCCCCGTTGGTGAGCACGACGTTGGCCAGGGTCGGGTCCTCGACGTCGGTGAGCTGGCTCGGGTGGGCGCTGCCTCGACCCATGTCGAATCCGCGCGCGTCGCGCAGCGGCGCCTCGTCGGCGTAGTCCCAGCTGGCGCGAGCGGGCCGGATGCCGCGCGAGGCGGCGTAGGCCGTGACGACGTCGCCGGAGGCGACCATCGGGTTCGCCGCCGGGTTGCCGGGCACGACGATGCCGTACTCGGTCTCGATCCCCATCACCCGGCGCACGGTCATGCCTCGACCATACTGACCGCGTGCGCAGCTACCGCGGGTTGTCCCCCCTCATGGCGTTGGTGTCGTTCGTGGGCGACCGGCTCGGCCCGCAGGTCGAGGAGCTGGACTTCGACGGCATCCAGCGGGCGCGGGCGGCGACCCTGCCTCGCAACCGGGTCACCGACCTCGTGACCGGCGGCGTCGACCCCGCGGTCGGCATCACGTACGGCACGGCCCCGGCGCGCGACGAGCACGAGATCCCGCTGCGCATCTACCGCCCGAGGGCGCTGCGCGACGCGCGGACCGACGTGCCGGTGGTCATGTGGTTCCACGGTGGCGGCTGGGTGCTGGGCAACGTCGTGGGCTACGACCCGGTCTGCTCCTTCATCGCGGCCGAGGTGGGCTGCGTCGTGGTGTCGGTCGACTACCGGATGGCGCCCGAGCACCGTGCGCCGGTGGCGGCGCAGGACTGCGTCGACGCCACCACGTGGGTCGGCGTCAACGGCGACGTGCTGCGGGCCGACACGTCGCGGATGGCCGTGGCCGGCGACTCGGCCGGGGGCAACCTCGCGGCCGTCGTGGCGCAGGTGCTGCGCGACCACGGCGACACCCGGCTGCTCCACCAGGCCCTGATCTACCCCGCCACCGACCTGACCATGGCGTCGGCCTCGATCCGCGAGCACCCGAACGCCCCCCTCCTCACCAAGCGCTCGATGGACGCCTTCCGTGACCACTACGTGCCGGCCGGGCACGACCTGCGTGACCCCCTGCTCTCACCGCTGTTCGGCCGGCTCGACGGGCTGCCCCCGGCCCTGGTCCAGACCGCCGACCGCGACCCGATCCGTGACGACGGCATCCGCTACGCCGCCGCGCTGCGCGATGCCGGGGTCCCGACCCGGCTCACGAACTACCTCAAGATGCCCCACGGCTTCGCCTTCATGCCGGGCGCGGCCCCGGCCGTGGGGCGCCAGCAGCGGTGGGAGCTGGCCAGTGAGCTCACCGCCGCGCTCGGCGCGGGCGACCGCGGATAGGCTGCGGACATGCGCGAGGTCGTCGTGTTCTCCGGGTCGGCCCACACAGCCCTCGCCCACCGGATCTGCGACGAGCTGGGTGTGACCCTCTCCGAGACCCTGATCAGCCGGTTCAGCAACGACTGCCTGCAGGCACAGCTGCTCGCGAACTGCCGCCAGCGCGACGTCTACCTGGTGCAGCCGCTCGTGCCGCCGACGCAGGACTCGCTCATGGAGCTGCTGCTGATGATCGACGCGGCCCGCGGCGCGTCCTCGGCGATGATCACCGCCGTCATCCCCCACTATGCCTACGCGCGCAGCGACAAGAAGGACGCCTCCCGGATCTCGCTCGGGGGGCGTCTCGTCGCCGACCTGATCTCGACGGCCGGCGCCGACCGGGTGCTGACCATGAACCTGCACGCCCCCCAGGTGCACGGGTTCTTCTCGGTGCCGGTCGACCACCTCACCGCCCTCGGTGTGCTCGCCGACCACTTCCGCGAGCAGGACCTCGACAACGCGGTCGTCATCTCGCCCGACCTCGGCAACGCCAAGGACGCGACCCAGTTCTCGCGGCTGCTCGGCCTGCCTGTCGCGGCCGGGTCGAAGCGGCGCCTGGGCGACGACCGGGTGGTCATCGACTCGATCGTCGGTGACGTCGAGGGCAAGCGGGCCATCGTGCTCGACGACGAGATCGCCACCGGTGGCTCGATCGTCGAGCTGCTCGACCGGCTCGCCGACCGTGGCGTCACCGAGGCGGCCGTCGCCTGCACCCACGGGCTGTTCGCCGGGCGAGCGGTCGAGCGGCTGCGGGGTCACCCGATGATCAGCGAGGTCGTCACCACCGACACCGTTCCGGCGCCGGCCGGCTGGCCAGAGCTCAAGGTGCGTTCTGTCGCAGGGCTTTTCGCCGAGGCGATCAAGCGCATCCACGAGGGTGAGTCGGTGTCGAGCCTGTTCGACGGCGTGGACCCGACCCACGCCCCGCCCCGCCAGCGGTCCCTGTTCGACCGGGTGCGCTCGTGAGCCGTGCCCTCCCGGCCGTGCTCGACGTCGTGCTGGTGCTGCTGTTCGCGGCGGTGGGGCGCCGGTCGCACGCCGAGGGGGTCGACGTCGCCGGCATCCTGCGCACGGCGGCGCCCTTCCTGGTCGGTACGGCCGCCGGGTGGCTGCTCGCCGGCGTCACCCTCGACAGCGGCCCGCGTTCGCTGGCGTTCGGCGCCGTCGTCGTCGTGTGCACCGTCGTGCTCGGGATGCTGCTGCGCCGGGTGTCCGGTGACGGCACCGCGCTCTCGTTCGTGATCGTGGCGACGTCGGTGCTGTCCGTGCTGCTGCTCGGCTGGCGCCTCGTGGCACACCTCGTCGACTGACCCGGGGCGTCAGGCGACCTGGCGGACCACCTCGGCCACCAGGGGGTAGGCCGCCGGGTCGGTGGTGTTCGCCATCGAGAAGATGACCTGGTCGATGCCGGCATCCCGCAGCAGCGACAGCCGCTCGACAGCCTGGTCGACGGAGTGGCCGGAAACACCGTCGGGCAGGCCGGCACCGGTGTGCATGGTGAGCCGGGCCAGGCAGGTCTTCGAGATCTCGTCGTAGTCGCGGCCGACGTCCTCGCAGTGCCGGCGGATGACGTCGAGCTTGTGCGGGATGCCCTTCGGCCCGAGCCCGAGGTCGAAGAGGTTGCACGCGTCCGCGTACTGCGCGACCAGCTTCAGCGTGCGCTGCTCTCCCCCGCCGCCGACCATGATCGGGACGCGGCGCAGCGGCTGGGGGTGGTTCAACGGGCGCTCAAGACTGATCGACTCCCCCTCGAACGGGCTGTCGTCGTCGGCGAACATCTGTTGCGCGAGGCGCAGGGTGTCCTCGAGCAGGCGGAACCGCTCCCGCGTCGAGGGGTAGGGCACACCGAGCCCGCGGTGCTCCTCCTCGTTCCACGCCGCCCCGATGCCCAGCCAGGCGCGCCCACCGGACAGCACGTCGAGCGTCGTGACGGTCTTGAGCAGGATGCCGGGGTGCCGGTAGGTGACCCCGGTGACCAGGGTGCCCAGCTCGATGCGCTCGGTGACGGCGGCCGCGTGCGCGAGTGTCGTGTAGCCCTCGAGCATGTCGAGCTCGGGCGGCCCGACCACCCCGATCTGGAAGAAGTGGTCCATGACCCACAGCGAGGCCAGCCCGCACTGGTCGGCGTCGCGGGCCACCGCCCGCCAGGTCGCACCCGTCGAGGCGGGGGCGTCGGGCCACGTGAACCGGTTGACCTGGAGTCCGAGCTTCATCGCACCATCGTGCCCCTGCCGGGGCGCGGGCCGGGTCAGAGGTACTGGCCGGTGTTGGCGACGTTGTTGATCGACTTGCCCGGCTCGGTGCCCTCCTTGGTCTTGATGAGGGTGCGGATGTAGACGATCCGCTCCCCCTTCTTGCCGGAGATGCGAGCCCAGTCGTCGGGGTTCGTCGTGTTCGGCAGGTCCTCGTTCTCGCGGAACTCGTCGGTGCACGACTGCAGCAGGTGCTCCACCCGCAGGCCGCGCTGGCCGGTGTCGAGGAAGTCCTTGATCGCCATCTTCTTGGAGCGGTCGACGATGTTCTGGATCATCGCGCCGGAGTTGAAGTCCTTGAAGTACAGGATCTCCTTGTCGCCGCCGGCGTAGGTGACCTCGAGGAAGCGGTTCTCCTCCTCCTCGGTGTACATCCGCAGCACCACGGCGTCGATCATCGCCTGGAGGGTGGCGTCCTCGGAGCCGCCGTTCTGCTCGACGTCGTCGGGGTGCAGCGGCAGCCCGTGGATGAGGTACTTGCCGAAGATGTCGCGGGCGGCCTCGGCGTCGGGCCGCTCGATCTTGATCTTCACGTCGAGCCGGCCGGGGCGCAGGATCGCCGGGTCGATCATGTCCTCGCGGTTCGACGCACCGATGACGATGACGTTCTCGAGCCCCTCGACCCCGTCGATCTCGGCCAGCAGCTGCGGCACGATCGTGGTCTCGACGTCGGAGGAGACACCCGAGCCACGGGTACGGAACAGCGACTCCATCTCGTCGAAGAAGACGACCACGGGGTAGCCCTCGTTCGACTTCTCGCGGGCCCGCTGGAAGATCAGCCGGATGTGCCGCTCGGTCTCACCGACGTACTTGTTGAGCAGCTCGGGGCCCTTGATGTTGAGGAAGTAGGACTTGCCGGGCTCGCGGCCCTCCTTCTCGGCCACCTTGCGGGCCAGGGATGCCGCGACCGCCTTGGCGATCATCGTCTTGCCGCAGCCGGGCGGGCCGTAGAGGAGCACGCCCTTGGGCGGCTTGAGCTGGTGCTCGATGTAGAGGTCGGGGTGCAGGTACGGCAGCTCGACGGCATCCCGGATCGCCTCGATCTGGCCGGTGAGGCCGCCGATGTCGGTGTAGTCGATGTCGGGCACCTCCTCGAGCACGAGGTCGGCGACCTCGGCCTTGGGGATGCGCTCGAAGACGAACCCGGAGCGCGACTCCAGGAGCAGCGCGTCGCCGGCCCGGATGGTCTGGCCGTCGAGGGATGCCGCAACACGGCAGACCCGCTCCTCGTCGGCCTGGGCCACGACGAGCACCCGGCCGTCGTCGAGGATCTCCTTGCAGAGCACCACCTCGCCGGTGGTCTCGTACCCGTGGGCGGCCACGATGTTCATCGCCTCGTTGAGCATGACCTCGCGGCCCGGGACGAGCTGGCCCTCCTCGAGGGAGGGGCTGACCGCCACGTGCATCTTGCGGCCGCTGGTGAGGATGTCGGCGGTGTTGTCGTCGAAGGCCTCGATGACGATGCCGTAGGCCGCCGGGGGCTGGGCCAGCCGGTCGACCTCGGACTTCAGCGTGACGATCTGCTCACGGGCGTCGCGCAGGGTTCGCACGAGCCGCTCGTTCTGCGCCGACACGGTGGCGAGCTGCGACCGCAGCCCGGTGAGGTCGCGCTCGAGGGTGCGCAGCTGCGCCGGCGAGGCCTGGCCGCGGGCCCGGAGCGCGGCGATCTCGGCCTCGAGCGACTCGCGCTCGGCCTCGAGGCGCTCGCGGGTGCCGGACTGGTCGCCCCTGGGCTCGTCGGTGCTCATGCTCGACGATAACCCCGCGAGGTCACGTCTGAGGGGAGGTCTCGGTCATCGAGCGTCGAACCCTGCGGACCCGCTTCTCCGACGGCGCCCGCTCACCGATCGCCTCGGGGGTCCAGTCCTGCTCCAGGGCGTCCTCGCCGGTGACGTAGCCACGGCCCGGGCGGCGCTTGCGCAGCGGGGGCGTGACACCGGGCGCGAGGCGTCGGGTGGTGATCAGGAAGCCGGTGTGGCCGTGCATCCGGTGCTGCGGGCGCACGGCCAGCCCCTCGAGGTGCCAGCCCCGCACGAGGGACTCCCAGGCCTGCGGCTCGGTGAAGGTGTCGGCGTCGCGCATCGCCTCGGCGACCTTCGACAGCTGGGTGGCCGTGGCGACGTAGCAGATCAGTACCCCACCGGGCGCGAGGGCGTCGGCGACGACCTCGAGGCACTCCCAGGGCGCGAGCATGTCGAGCACGACCCGGTCGACGGTGCCGTTCTCGACGGTGCGCGGCAGCGCCTCGACGAGGTCGCCCACGGTGACGGTCCACGCCGGGTGGTCGGTGCCGAAGTAGTCGCGGGCGTTGGCCTTCGCGATGTCGGCGAAGTCCTCGCGGCGCTCGAAGGAGTGCACGTGCCCCGACTCCCCCACCGCGCGCAGCAGCGACATCGACAGGGCACCCGAGCCCACCCCGGCCTCGACGACGACCGCGCCGGGGAACATGTCGGCCATCATCACGATCTGGCCGGCGTCCTTGGGGTAGACCACCGCGGCACCGCGCGGCATCGACATGACGTAGTCGGACAGCAACGGCCGCAGGGCGAGGTACTCCACGCCCGCGGTGTTCGTGACGGTCGAGCCGTCCGGCATCCCGATGAGGTCGTCGTGGGTGAGGTGCCCACGGTGGGTGTGGAACTGCTTCCCGGGGCTCAACGCGATGGTGTGCATCCGGCCCTTGGGGTCGGTGAGCTGGATGCGCTCGCCCGCGGCGAAGGGGCCGCGCCGCAGCTCGGCGCCCGTGGGGGGTGTCATGGGCCGGAAGTCTAGTTGCGGCCGAGCACGGTCTCGGCCACGGCGTTGAGCCGCTCGGAGGTGACCAGGCCGCGCACGGTGCCGGCCCACGTCACGATGACGACACCCGACCCGGTCGTGGCCATCGCGCGCAGCACCGGCTCGGCATCGGCGCCCGGCGCGACCTCCACGAGGCACCCGTCGGGCAGCTTGACGACCAGCGACGCCAACCGGGTGGTCGGCGGCAGGGACGCGACGTCGGGTGCGGTCCCGGACGGCTCGGGCAGCAGCAGGGTGGGCATCCCGCGCTCGTCGAGGGCCACGACCCGGCGGCCGATGCCGACCAGCTCGCCGACCGGGGTGAGGGCCGGCACCACCGCGACCGGGTCCATGACGTCCTCCGGGCGGACCCGCAGGAGCAGCCGCTCCAGCGGGGCGCGTCTGAGGGCACTCGTCGCCCCCGACCAGAGGATCCAGCCCATGACCAGCCCGAGACCGACGCCGAACGCGTCGGAGGTGCCCTCGGTCAGCGGCTTGACGACGTAGTAGAGCACCACCCCCACGGCGAGCACCCGGCCGCACCAGCCGGCGACCACCAGCCCGAGGTCGCGACGACCGCTGACGCCCCAGACCAGGGACTGCACGAGCTGGCCGCCGTCGAGCGGGAGCCCGGGCAGCAGGTTGAAACCGGCGAGGAGCAGGTTGAGGAACATGAACAGCCAGGCGAACCGCGATGCCGGCCAGGGCAGGACGGCGGCCATCGCGCCCCCCAGCGCACCGAGCGCGAGGTTGGCCAGCGGTCCGGCGCCGGCGATGACCGCCGTCCGCCCCGGGGTGGAGCCCGTCGCGTCGTACGCCGTGTGCCCGCCCCAGAGGGTGGCGACGATGCGGTGCACGCGGAACCCGAGCAGCCGGGCGGCCACGGCGTGGGCGACCTCGTGGCCGAGCACGGCGGCGAGGATGCCGACCACCATGAACGCTGCGGCCGCGAGCGCGCCACCGGTGCCCAGGTCGCTGGCGTTGCGCCACCCGGTCCACGCGACGAACGCACCGAGCAGCAGCCAGCTGCGGTCGAGGTAGACCGGCACGCCAGCCACCCGGGCGAGGCGCAGCGCCCCGGCGGGGGGCAGCTCGTCGGACATGCCACGGACCCTACGGGAGTGACCCGGCATACTGATCCTTCGACCTGCTGCCGACCCGAAGCGACCACACGTGACCCCGCAGCACCGCCCAGACGCCACTGCCGACCTCACCGCTGCCCTGCGCGAGCGTGTCCTCGTGCTCGACGGCGCGATGGGGACGATGATCCAGGCCTACGGGCTGTCCGAGGCCGACTACCGCGGCGAGCGGTTCGCCGACCACGGCAGCGACCAGCAGGGCAACAACGACCTGCTGTCGCTGAGCCAGCCGGAGCTCATCCGCGAGGTGCACCGCAAGTACCTCGAGGCCGGCGCGGACCTGCTCGAGACGAACACCTTCAACGCGCAGCGCATCTCGCTGGCCGACTACGCGATGGAGGAGGTCGCCTACGAGATGAACGTCGCCGCGGCCTCGCTGGCCCGGGCCGAGGCCGACGCCATGACCGAGCGCACCCCCGACCGGCCCCGCTGGGTGCTGGGCACGCTCGGCCCGACCAACCGCACGGCATCCATCTCGCCCGACGTGAACGACCCCGGCGCCCGCAACGTCACCTACGACCAGCTCGTCGAGGCCTACCTGGAGCAGGCCCGCGGCCTGGTCGACGGTGGCGCCGACGTGCTGCTCGTCGAGACCATCTTCGACACGCTCAACGCCAAGGCGGCGATCTACGCCCTCGAGACGCTCTTCGAGGAGCACGACCGTCGCTGGCCGGTGATGATCTCGGGCACCATCACCGACGCCTCCGGGCGCACCCTGTCGGGGCAGGTCACCGAGGCGTTCTGGTACTCGGTGCGGCACGCCCGGCCGCTCGCCATCGGGCTCAACTGCGCGCTGGGTGCGGACGAGCTGCGGCCGTACGTCGCCGAGCTGTCGCGCATCGCCGACTGCTTCGTCTCGGCCCACCCCAACGCCGGGCTGCCCAACGCCTTCGGCGAGTACGACGAGACGCCCGAGGCGATGGCCCGGGTCGTCGGCGAGTTCGCGACGGCCGGGCTGGTGAACATCGTCGGTGGCTGCTGCGGCACCACCCCGGAGCACATCGCCGCCATCGCGAAGGCGTCGACCCAGGGGTCACCGCGCACGCCGTCGGTGATCCCGCCGGCGCTTCGCCTGTCCGGGCTCGAGCCCTGCGTCGTCGACGAGGACAGCCTCTTCGTCAACGTGGGCGAGCGCACCAACATCACCGGGTCAGCCCGGTTCCGGCGCCTCATCAAGGAGGACGACTACGGCACCGCGCTCGGCGTCGCCCGCCAGCAGGTCGAGGCCGGGGCGCAGGTCATCGACGTCAACATGGACGAGGGGATGATCGACGGCGTCGCCGCCATGGACCGCTTCCTCAAGCTGATCGCCTCCGAGCCGGACATCTGCCGGGTGCCGCTGATGATCGACTCGAGCAAGTGGGAGGTCATCGAGGCCGGCCTGAAGGTCACCCAGGGCAAGCCGATCATCAACTCGATCTCGATGAAGGAGGGCGAGGCCGCCTTCCTCGACCACGCCCGGCTGGCCCGCAAGTACGGCGCGGCCGTGGTGGTCATGGCGTTCGACGAGGAGGGCCAGGCCGACAACCTCGAGCGTCGTCGCGAGATCTGCGGCCGGGCCTACCGCCTGCTGGTCGACCAGGTCGGCTTCCCCGCCGAGGACGTCATCATCGACCCGAACATCTTCGCGGTGGCCACCGGCATCGAGGAGCACGCGGCCTACGGCAGCGACTTCATCGAGGCCACCCGCTGGATCAAGGAGAACCTGCCGCACGCGCTGGTCTCCGGCGGTGTCTCGAACGTCTCGTTCAGCTTCCGTGGCAACAACGCCGTGCGCGAGGCGATCCACGCCGTGTTCCTCTACCACGCCATCAAGGCCGGTATGGACATGGGCATCGTGAACGCCGGTGCGCTGCAGCCGTACGACACCGTCGACGTGAAGCTGCGCGACGCCATCGAGGACGTCGTGCTCAACCGGCGGCCCGACGCCGCCGAGCGACTGCTGACGACCGCCGAGGAGTACCGCGGCACCGGCGAGGTCGCCGACGTCGCCGCCGAGGAGTGGCGCTCGCTCCCGGTGGGCGAGCGCATCACGCACGCCCTGGTCAAGGGCATCGACACGTTCGTCGTCGAGGACACCGAGGAGCTGCGGCTGGAGATCGCGGGGGCCGGCGGTCGCCCGCTCGAGGTCATCGAGGGCCCGCTGATGGACGGCATGAACGTCGTCGGCGACCTGTTCGGCGACGGGAAGATGTTCCTGCCCCAGGTCGTGAAGTCGGCGCGGGTGATGAAGAAGGCTGTCGCACACCTCATCCCGTACATCGAGGCCGAGAAGGACGAAGCCGCCAAGAAGCGGAGCAAGGGCCTGGTCGTCACGGCCACGGTCAAGGGCGACGTGCACGACATCGGCAAGAACATCGTCGGCGTGGTGCTGCAGTGCAACAACTACGACGTCATCGACCTCGGGGTCATGGTGCCGACCCAGAAGATCCTCGACACCGCCAAGGAGGTCGGCGCCGACATCATCGGACTGTCCGGCCTCATCACCCCGAGCCTGGACGAGATGGTTCGGGTCGCCGGCGAGATGGAGCGCCAGGGCTTCGACATCCCGCTGCTGCTCGGCGGCGCCACCACGTCACGGGCGCACACGGCGGTCAAGGTCGACGGGCAGTACCACGGCCCGGTGGTGTGGGTGAAGGACGCCTCCCGGTCGGTGCCCGTCGTCAGCCAGCTGCTCTCCGACGGCCAGCGCGGCGCGTTCCTCGACGGCATCACCAAGGACTACGACGCCATCCGGGTGCGGCACGCCGCCAAGTCGGGCGAGCGGCCGCTCGCGAGCTACGAGCAGGCCTGCGCCAACCGGCCGGTGCTCGACTGGGCGTCGTACCGGCCCAAGCGCCCGCACCTGCTGGAGCAGCAGAGCCGCGACCGCTGGTCCGGGCCACCCGACGCGCACTGGCACCGGGCGGCGACCCAGTTCACCCGGGTCTGGGAGGACTTCCCGGTCGCCGAGCTGCGGCGCTACATCGACTGGACCCCGTTCTTCCTCGCCTGGGAGATCAAGGGTCGCTACCCCGACGTGCTCAACAACGCCGCCACGTCGGAGGAGGCGCGCAAGCTGCTCGCCGACGCCAACGCGATGCTCGACCGGATCGAGCGCGAGCACTGGCTCAGCGCCCGCGGCGTCGTCGGCATCTTCCCGGCCAACGGCGTCGGCGACGACATCGAGGTGTACGCCGACGAGGCGCGCAGCACGGTGCTCACGACGCTGCACGGCCTGCGTCAGCAGGGGCAGCACCGTGACGGCGTGTCGAACAAGTGCCTCTCCGACTTCATCGCACCCAAGGAGACCGGGATCGCCGACCACGTCGGTGCCTTCTCGGTGACGGCCGGGCTCGGCCTCGAGGAGCACCTCAAGGCGTTCAAGGACGACCTCGACGACTACTCGGCGATCATGCTCGAGGCCCTCGCCGACCGGCTCGCCGAGGCGTTCGCCGAGCGCCTGCACGAGAAGGTGCGCCGCGAGCTGTGGGGCTACGCCCCCGACGAGCACCTCGACATGGACGCGCTGATCCACGAGAAGTACCGCGGCATCCGGCCGGCCCCGGGCTACCCCGCCTGCCCCGAGCACACCGAGAAGGAGACGC
Organism: uncultured Actinomycetota bacterium; assembly: GCA_963695175.1. Classification (GTDB taxonomy): domain Bacteria; phylum Actinomycetota; class Actinomycetes; order Actinomycetales; family Dermatophilaceae; genus Fodinibacter. The sequence continues at coordinate 229,714 of CAVOGG010000003.1, read as the reverse complement.
TGATGGCGCTCCTCGGCGGCGAGGAGCGCACCGGCATCACGCTCACCGAGTCGATGGCGATGTGGCCGGGCGCCTCGGTGTCCGGGTGGTACTTCGCGCACCCCGACAGCCAGTACTTCGTCGTCGGCCGGCTCGGCCGCGACCAGGTCGAGTCGTACGCGGCCCGCAAGGGCTGGGACCTGCGCACCGCCGAGCGCTGGCTGGGCCCGAACCTGGGCTACCAGCCCGAGGACTGACCTGCGCCCGGCGCCGTCCTCGGCCGAACGTGGGTGAAGATCGTCGCCGTGCCGACGATCTTCACCCACGTCTCGCAGATGCAGAGCGATGTCGGTGACGCGGCATACCTTTGCCCCATGACCCCCGCCCTGTCCCCGAGCCGTGCCGCGGACTTCAAGCAGTGCCCGCTGCTGTTCCGGTTCCGGACGATCGACAAGCTCGAGGGTCCCCCGTCCCCGGCGGCCGCCCGCGGCACGCTGGTCCACGCGGTGCTCGAGCACCTCTTCGACCTCCCGGCCGCCGACCGCACGCCGGCGGCGGCGGTCGCCCTGCTCGAGCCGCGCTGGTCGGCGCTGGTCGAGGAGCGCCCCGAGCTCAAGGCGATGATCGACGACGACGAGCTGCTCACCCAGGAGAGCTGGTTCGCCGCGGCGCAGACCCTGGTCGAGCAGTGGTTCGACCTCGAGGACCCCACCCGGCTCGAGCCCGCCGCCCGCGAGCTCTACGTCGAGACCGAGGTCGAGGGTCTCACCCTGCGCGGCTACGTCGACCGGCTCGACGTCGCCCCGGACGGCGCCATGCGGGTCGTCGACTACAAGACCGGCCGCTCCCCCAGCGAGCTGTTCGAGGCCAAGGCCCTGTTCCAGATGAAGTTCTACGCCCTGGTGCTGTGGCGCATCCACGGCGAGATCCCGCGCCAGCTCCAGCTGGTCTACCTGGGCAACGGCGAGGTCGTGCGCTACGCGCCCGACGAGGGCGACCTGCTCGCCATCGAGCGCAACATCCGCGCCATCTGGGATGCCGTGGTGCGCGCCGCGCAGACCGGCGACTGGCGGCCCCGCACCTCGCGGCTGTGTGACTGGTGCGACTTCCGCGACCTGTGCCCGGCCTGGGGCGGCACGCCTCCCCCGCTGCCCGAGGGCGCCGAGGCGATCGCGCTCGACCCGGCCCGCTCAGGTGCCGCCGTTCCCGCCGACGACTGAGGTCGAACGGGCCAGCTCGGCCAGCCGGTCGGGCGTCATCCCGGCCAGGCTCTCGACGTGCACGGCGCCGGCGATCTCTGGCACCGGCACGACGTGCGGCACCGCGAGCGTCGGCACCCCGGCCGCGACGGCCGAGCGCACCCCCGTGGGTGAGTCCTCGATGGCCACGCAGTCCTGCGGCGACACGCCGAGCAGCCGGGCCGCGGCCCGGTAGGGCTCCGGGTGCGGCTTGCCGTGCGAGACCTCGTCGCCGGTCACCACCGCGGCGAATGCACCCGCCGGCAGCGCGCCGACCACGGCATCGGCCAGCGACCGCCACGACATGGTCACGAGCGCACTGGGCACCCCGTCGGCGCGCAGGGCGTCGAGCAGCTCGCGGGCGCCCGGCCGCCACGGCACGTGCTCACGCACCTGCGTGACGACCCGGGCGAGCAGCTCGTCGACGATCCGTTCGGGCGACCAGGTGATCGGCGAGTGGTCGCGGATGAAGGCGGCCGACACCAGCAGGTCGTTGCCGACGAGCTGGTGGGCGAACTCGTCGCTCCACGTGCCACCGTGCTCGGCGACGATCGCGTGCTCCGCGGCGATCCAGTAGGGCTCGGTGTCGACCAGGGTGCCGTCCATGTCCCAGAGGACCGCTGCGAGGCTCATGGGTCGCAAGCCTAGTGAGCCGTAGGGTGGTGTCCTGACGACAGGAGGACGCGAGTGATCGAGCTCGAAGACCTACCCGAGCTGAAGGACGCGGTCATGATCGCGGCCTTCGAGGGGTGGAACGACGCCGGCGAGGCCGCGAGTGCGGTCATCGAGCACCTGGCCGAGATCTGGGACGCCGAGGTCGTCGCGGCGCTGGACCCCGAGGACTACTACGACTTCCAGGTCAACCGGCCCCGGGTCCTGCTCGAGAACGGCCGCCGGCGGATCAGCTGGCGCACCACCCGCGTGCTGGTGGCCACGAACACCTCGCTCGGCCGCGACGTGGTGCTCGTGCAGGGCGTCGAGCCGTCGTTCCGGTGGCGCGCCTTCGCGATCGAGCTGATGGAGCTGGCCCAGGCCGCCGACGTCACGATGGTGGTGACCCTCGGCGCGCTGATGGCCGACGTGGCCCACTCGCGCCCGATCCCGGTGTCCGCCACCTCCGACAGCGAGGACACCCGGCACCGCCACGACCTCGAGATGAGCAGCTACGAGGGGCCCACGGGCATCGTCGGTGTGCTCGCGGACGCCGCCACCCAGGTGGGCGTCCCGTCGGTCTCCTGCTGGGCCGCGGTGCCCCACTACGCAGGCCACAGCCCGTCGCCCAAGGCCACGCTCGCTCTGGTCAGCCGGCTCGAGGACCTCCTCGACGGCCCGATCGAGCACGGTGAGCTCGACGAGGACTCCCACGCCTGGGAGCGCGGCATCAACGAGCTGGCCGCGTCCGACACCGAGGTCGCCGAGTACGTCGAGAGCCTCGAGGAGGCCCAGGACACCGCCGACCTCCCGGAGGCGAGCGGCGACGCCATCGCCAAGGAGTTCGAGCGCTACCTGCGCCGACGCGGCACCGACGAGTCCTAGCGCGTCAGAGGCGGACGCCGAGCACGGCATCCACCGTGCGCGCCACGAGCCCCGGCGCGCCCTGGTCCACCCACTCACCGCCCAGGGTGCGCTCGGCCCAGTCGTCGACCGCCGCCAGGGCGCCACGGGTGTCGAGGTCGTCGGCGATGGCGGCGCGCACCGCAGCGATCGTCGCGGTGGCCGCGGCGCCCTGGTTCACCGACAGCGCCTCGCGCCACCGGGCCAGGCGGGCCTGGGCGGCCTCGAGCAGGTCGGGGGTGTAGTCCCAGTCGGTGCGGTAGTGCTGGTCGAGCAGCACCAGCCGGATCGCCATCGGGTCGACGCCGTCGGCGCGCAACCTCGACACGAGCACGAGGTTGCCGCGGGACTTGCTCATCTTGGCGCCCTCGTAGCCGACCATCGCCTGGTGCACGTAGTGCTTGGCGAAGGTGTCGTCGTGGGTGAGGGCCGCCGACTGCACGGCACTCATCTCGTGGTGCGGGAAGACGAGGTCGGTGCCGCCGCCCTGGATGTCGAGGGGGTGGCCGAGCCGGTCCAGCGAGATGGCCGTGCACTCGATGTGCCAGCCGGGCCGCCCGGCGCCGAGCACCTCGTCGTCCCAACAGGGCTCGCCGTCGCGCGCCGCGCGCCACAGCAGCGGGTCGAAGGGGTCGCGCTTGCCGGCGCGGTCGGGGTCGCCGCCGCGGTCGGCGAAGACGGCCGCCATCTGGTCACGGGTCCAGCCGGAGACCGAGCCGAAGGTCGGGGCCTGGGCCAGGTCGAGGTAGACGTCCTCGCCGGCGGCCTCGCCGTCGGGCACGGCCAGCCGGTAGGCCGCACCCTCGGCGAGCAGGGCGCGCACCTCACGGGTGATCTCGGGCATCGACTCGACGACACCGACCAGGGCCTGCGGGGGCACGACGGCCAGGGCGGTCATGTCCTCGCGGAACAGGTCGATCTCGGCGGTGGCCAGCTCGCGCCAGTCGCGACCGTCGCGCGCGGCCCGCTCGAGCAGCGGGTCGTCGACGTCGGTGACGTTCTGCACGTAGTGCACCCCGTGGCCGGCATCGCGCAGCGCCCGCCCCACGAGGTCGAAGGTGACGTAGGTGGCCGCGTGGCCCAGGTGGGTGGCGTCGTAGGGGGTGATGCCGCAGACGTAGAGCCTGGCCACCGGGCCGGCGTCGACCGGGCGCACGGAACCGCTCTGCGTGTCGAACAGCTGGAGCGGGTCACCGTGGCCGGGCACGGCGGGGACGAAAGGAGCGGGCCACGACTTCACCGGGCAAGACTACGTGGCAACGGTTACAGCGCCGGCCACGGGATCGCCGGCCAGCCGGGCTGGGGTACCGGGTGCCGGCGCGACCGCAGCAGCGCCTCCGTCCGCAGCCGCAGCGCGCGCACCTCGGCGCGGGTCAGCAGGGTCGCCAGCTCGTCGGTGAGCCCGTGCCCGAGGGCCTCGAGCAGGACCTCAAGCCGGGCCAGGTCGGCGTCCGGCAACGGCTCCCCCGCCCACCCCCACAGCACGGTGCGCAGCTTCGGCTCCACCCCCAGGCTGACCCCGTGGTCGCACCCGCGCACCACCTCGCCGTCGCGCAGCAGGTGGCTGCCCTTGCGGTCGGAGTTGTTGAGCACCGCGTCGAACACGGCCACGGTGCGCAGGGCGGGCTCGCGACTGTGCGAGACGACCACCGGCCGGCCGCCCGGCGACTCGCCCTCGAGCACCACGACCCAGCCGTCGGGCACCTCGTACGCCGGGGTGACGTCGACGAGCGGCTCGGGCTCCCCGTCGACCGGGCCGATCCACAGCTGCACCGAGCCCGGCCCGAGTGGGCCGTTGCGCAGCACCGTCGGCGGCACGACGTCGAAGCCGCCCGCGGCACTGACGAGGTAGGCGGCCCGCTCCCGCGCGACGAGGGTGCCGTCGGGGTAGTCCCACAGCGGGCGCTCGCTCGCCTCTGGCTTGTGGATGACGAACACCGGGTCGGTCGCGTCTCCTCGGCCCTGGCCGGGCACCTCGACCGAGCAGAGCAGGGCGCCGTTGGAGGAGTCGACGATCCGGCCGACCGGGGTGAGGTCCCCGCTCGTCAGGAGGTCGACGAGGTCAGCGTCGGTACCCGTTGGCACGCGGGCAGATGTGACCGGTCGGGTCCAGCGGTTGGCCGCAGAACGGGCAGGAAGGGCGGCCGGCGGACACGACCGCACCGCACCGTCGGGCGAAGGCCCGGGCCGCCGGGGGGTCGAGCACGACGCGCAGGGTCTGCACGGACTCCTCCTCGGCCTCCTCGGGGTCCTGGTCGTGGCACTCGATGACGACGACGTTGCGCGCCAGGTCCCAGGCGAGGGCCAACGTGTCGACGCGGAACTCGTCCTCGATCGGGGTGGCCAGGGGGTCGGTGTCCCCACCGCCGACCGGCTCGGTGGCAGTGCCCTCGGCGTGCGCGTCGAGCAGCTCGTTGACGCGGTCGGCGAGCACGCTGACCTGTACCTTCTCGAGCGAGACCGACACGAGGCGCCCCTCGCCGCTCGCCTGGAGGAAGAAGGTGCGGCCGCCGGGCGGCCCGACGGTCCCGGCGACGAATCGCTCGGGCGGGTCGAACACGGTTGCTGGCATGGGCACCACCCTAGATCGAAATCAGGTCTACTCGGATTGCGTGCTGGCCTTCTCGCCAGGTGGCTCCCGCCAGAGACATGACAGATGGGTCGTCTCTGCCGTGCCCCCTCCGAAACGCCTCTCCGAAGCCATCGCTGACTGCCTCGCCCTGCGTGAGCCGAGGCTCGCTCCATCCACCTACGCCGACGAGGCGGGCACCATGCGCCGCCTGCAGGCGCACACCGGTGACATCCAGTGCAGGCACCTCAAGCCCGGGCAGCGGACGAGGCCTGGGGTAACGCCGCCGCCGATCGTCCCTCGCCCGCGAGTCCGCTGAAGCCGACCGTGACCGGGAATGTCTAGGACTTGATACTCGACAGCACGTAGTGCCCACTGCTCCCGGTGAAGGTGGCACGAACAGCAACCTTCCCGCCATTGACCGTCATGTGGCAGTCGGTGCTTGTCCCTGCCTGGAGGTTGGGGAAGTTCGCGCACGTGACACCGACTACCTTGTCCGACGGCTTGTCCGCCTTGGCGCGCGCCGCTATCCGGGCGGCCAGTGCCTTACCGCTGGTGGTCGGGTCGAAGACGACTATCGAGGGGGCGGCCGTGACGGTTTTGGTGACGGTGGGCGCGGCCGTCGGTGTGCCTGAACTGCAGCCGCCGGCGGCCATCAGTGCTACAGCCGCTGCCAAGAGGAGCGGACCTGGGAACGCTGGGCGCTTCACGAGGTTCATCGTCGCCTGCCTCACTTCCGTTCGTGAATGGTCTGACCTGGGTCCCAAGCCCTGGGCTCCCCCGCACTTCGGGTACATCGCGTGACCGACCCACGCAATCGAAACAGCGTCCGGATCGCGGCTCGGCGTGCGGCCACATCAGGGCAGCACGATGGTTTCAGGAGGTCTTGTGCCAGTTCGAGCAGCCCTGGGTCTGGAAGAACCCATCGGTCGTGTGGATCGTGACCACGGTGCGGCTGCTGCTCGAACCAGATCTCAGAGAATCCCCCTTTGTTCCGGTAACACCCCACCGACAGATATTGCCTTCCTTGGCCCCCGCCGACTCGTAGGTGCCAGCCGAGATCCCACGACCCACGAGATATGTTCCGACCTGCCCGACGAGCCAGGTGTCCTTCGCCGCCTTTGACGGGGATGGCCCACCTCGAGGGGCCGCCTCCTCGCTGGCCACGTACCTGTCGAGAGCGGCCGGGTCCATGCTGCGCAGCTGATCGGCACCACCGGGGGATGTCGGGCCACCGCTGGGCAGATCGCCGCTTCCCGGGCGTAGCTCCTCCGCTCCGGTCCCGGTCGACGAGGTGCGTAGAGGGCTCGCCTGTGACGGTGCCGCCACGCCCGCAGACGCCCAGACCCACAGTGCCAGCGTCAAGCTCAGGAGGATACCCGTGGCGGTGGCCAGCAGCACCGATCGGTTCCCAACTCGACGTGTCTGTGGCATGGCCATGTCTCCCACTGTTGAGGCCGGACGGGGGAAGGCACCCGAAGAGCCCTTCGACACACACACTGTGTCCTGCACACCTTGTGGAAACCTCTCGGCGCACGTTGGGCATCGAGGAACGCGAGGCCGGTCCCGCACCTTTCGCCCGCCTGGCGTCGAATGGAGCGAGAACCGCTTCCAAGGGAACGGATCAGGCTCTCAGCGTTCCCAGTGTTCATACGAAACCTTCACACGCGGCCTCACCGGGTTCGGGAGCCGCGGGTGGAGAATCACACCATGTCCTTCTTCGACCAGCACCCTCGTGCCCGGTGGGCCGCGCCGGTCCTGGCTGCCGCGCTCGTGGTGGGTGGCGTGGCCACGGCGCAGAGCAGCGCCGGCGGCCAGAGTGACCTGGCGCAGCGGTCGGCCCACGACCTGCTGGTCGATCTCGCGAAGGCGCGCCCGACTCCGCTGAGCGGGACCGTCGTCCAGAGGATGGACCTCGGTCTGCCCGAGCTGCCCGCCGGGGCGCTCGCTGGTGGTGGCTCAATGTCTGCGGGCGCGTTGAACCCGGTCACGCTGCTGTCCGGTTCGCACACCTGGCGGGTGTGGTACGCCGACCCGACCCACGCCCGGCTCGCACTCGTCGACGGCACCGGCGAGTACGACGTGGTTCGAAACGGCTCGGACGTCTGGCAGTGGTCCAGCGCCGACGCATCGGTCGTCCACACGACGGCACCGGCCGAGCCCTCCAACGACACGCTCTCGCCCACGACGCCGGCCGACCCCGGTGCCGGCCTTCCCGACCTGTCCAACCCGGATGCGGTCGCGACCTGGGCCCTGTCCCAGCTCGGGTCGACGACGATCGTGGACTCCACCAGGACCGACATGGTGGCCGGGCGACCGGCCTACGGGCTCGTCCTGACCCCCCGCGCGTCGGACACCCGGATCGGGTCCGTGCACCTCTCCCTCGACGCCAAGACCTCGCTGCCGCTCGCCGCGACCGTCATCCCCCGCGGCTCAACCGTCCCCGCGGTCGACGTCCGCTACACGACACTGACCCTGGCCCAGCCGGCGCCTTCCGTGTTCGGGTTCACGCCGCCACCGGGTGCCGAGGTGACCACCGTGAGCGGGGGCGACGGTTCCCGACCCGGGGCGGCACGCGCCTCGGCTACGCGGCCCCAGGTCGTCGGCACCGGATGGTCCTCGGTGCTCGTCGGTGAGCTGGCGGCCCCGTCGGCGGCCTCGGCCCGAGGCGCCGGGTCGAACCCGGTCACGGCCCTGCGCAAGCTGCTGCCCGAGGTGGCGGGACCGTGGGGTTCGGGCCACCTGATGACCACGAGGCTGTTCACGGTCGTCCTGGCCGACGACGGCAGGTTCGCGGCGGGTGCCGTCGACCCGTCGGTCCTCTACGCGGCTCTCGCGCACTGACCCGCGTGGCGGATCCCGGTGCCCCTGGAGCGGCGATCCGCACCAGCGGCCTGACGAAGCGCTTCGGCGACCAGGTCGCCGTGGCCGGGATCGACCTCGACGTCCCACGAGGCGCGGTGTACGGGTTCCTCGGCCCGAACGGGTCGGGGAAGACGACGACCATCCGGATGCTGCTCGGCCTCGTACGAGCCACTGCCGGCGGCATCGAGGTCCTGGGGGCGGCCATCCCCCAGCAGGCCGCGCAGGTGCTTCCTCGCGTCGGCTCGCTGGTCGAGGGCCCCGGGTTCCATGCTCACCTCACCGGTGCCGCGAACCTCCGGCGGCTCGACGCGGTCGACCCCGCCGCCGACCACGCCACCACCTCGGACCGCGTCGCGGGAGCGCTCGCACGCGTCGGGCTGACGGCCGCGGCGGACAAGCGCTACCGCAAGTACTCCCTGGGGATGAAGCAGCGCCTGGCCATCGCCGCCGCTCTCCTCTCGCCCCGGGAGATCCTCGTCCTCGACGAGCCGACCAACGGCCTGGACCCCCAGGGCACGCGCGAGATCCGCTCCCTCATCAGCACGCTCGCCGCGGCCGGAGTCACCGTTTTCGTCTCCAGCCACCTCCTCTCCGAGGTCGAGCAGGTCTGCTCGCACGTCGGCATCATGAACGCGGGCCGGCTCGTGGCCCAGGGAACCGTCCGGGACCTCCAGGCGGGGCGAGCCACCACCGTGCGGGTGACGACCGGCGATCCGGCATCCGCGGCACGCGTGCTGACCCGGCTGGGTCTGAAGAACGTCAGCACCTCACGAGCAGAGGCCACCGGCGCCCCCACCGGTGAGCACGACCCGCCGACCGTGGTCGCGGCACTGGTGGCTGCCGGGGTACCGGTGTCGGGGTTCGTCGTGTGCACGCCCACCCTTGAGGAGCTCTTCGTCGAGCTGACCGGAGAGGGGTACGCCGTCGATGCGTGAGCTCCTTCGCTTCCTCGCCTCCGAGCTGCGGCTCGTCGCCGGGCGGCGCCGCAACCAGGCCGGGGTGCTCGTCCTGATGGCGCTGCCCATCGCCCTCGTCATCGGGGACAAGGTGTCGAGCCGCGGCGGGCGACGCGAGGGCACCGGTGCGGGGTTCGTCGACCAGATCACGACCAACGGCATCTTCGCAGCGTTCGCAGCGCTGACCATCGAGCTGGGGCTCTTCCTCCCTATGGGCATCGCCATGGTCAGCGGCGATGCCGTCGCCGGCGAGGCCCAGGCCGGGACGCTGCGCTACCTGCTCACCGTCCCCGTGAGCCGGGCCCGGTTGCTGGCCGTCAAATACGTCGCGCTCGTCCTCACCGGGATCTTCGGAGCGGTGGCCGTGGCGGTGACTGGCGTGGTCTGCGGCGCGCTCTTCTTCGGCGTGGGGCCGCTGACGACACTGTCCGGCAACCAGATTCCCCTCTCCGCCGGGATCGGACGGCTCGCCCTCTCCGTCCTCTACGTGTCCGCGGGCCTGGCGGCCTTGGCGGCGGTCGGGCTCTTCGTCTCCACGCTGACCGAGCAGCCCATCGCGGTCACGGTGGTGGTCATGGTCATCACCGCCGGCTCGTGGATCCTCGACTCGATCCCCCAGCTGTCAGCCCTGCATCCCTGGCTGCTCGTCGACCGCTGGCTCTTCTTCGCCGACCTGATGCGCGACCCACCCGCGTGGGGGAACATCGTCTCCGGCCTGGGCGTGGATGCCGCGTACGCCGTGGTGTTCCTGCTCGCAGCCTGGGCCTCCTTCGCGAACCGCGACGTCACGAGCTAGCCACGACGGCGGGGCGAGCTCGCCGGATGCCTTTTGCCGGGTCCGGGTCCGGGTCCGCAACTGGAATGGCGGCGACAACCAAGGAGTAGGACCTGGGCTGTGGCCAGACGGCCGTCCCATCCGGGCCCGCGTTGACGCGGATCGACGTCAACAGCTTGCCTGTCGTCGTGTCGAGGACGTGGACGCGCGAGCTGTATCGGCCGGAGAGCCACAGCTGCGTCACGTCAGGCACCACCCTGGATCGAGAACCCCACGGGCAGCTCCAGGCGGTGGCGCGCCATGAGCGTCGCGTCGCCGAGCACCTCGCGGGTCGCGCCGTCCGCGACGACCGTGCCCTGCGACAGCACCACCGCGCGCTCGCAGAGCTCGACGGCGTACGGCAGGTCGTGGGTGACCATGAGCACCGTGACGTCGAGCGAGCGCAGGATGCCGGCCAGCTCGCGTCGAGACGCCGGGTCGAGGTTCGACGACGGCTCGTCGAGCACGAGGATCTCCGGCCGCATCGCCAGCACGGTCGCGATGGCGACCCTGCGGCGCTGGCCGAAGGACAGGTGGTGTGGTGCCCGGTCGGCGAGGTCGCCCACCCCGACGAGGTCGAGCGCCTCCACGACCCGCGCCTCGAGCTCGGGGCCGCGCAGGCCGAGGTTGGCCGGCCCGAACGCCACGTCGTCGCGCACGGTCGGCATGAACAGCTGGTCGTCGGGGTCCTGGAAGACGATGCCCACGCGACGTCGCACCTCGAGCAGGTTCGCGTCGGTGACCGGCAGCCCCGAGACGGTGACGCTGCCGGCACCCGGCGTCAGGATCCCGTTGAGGTGCAGCACGAGCGTCGTCTTGCCGGCCCCGTTCGGGCCGAGCAGGGCCACCCGCTCCCCCGGGTGCACGTGCAGGTCGACGCCGAACAGGGCCTGGTGACCACCGGGGTACGCGTAGGCCACGCCGCGCAGCTGCAGGACCGGGACGCTCATCCGAGCCGCACCCCCAGCGTGACCACGGCGGCGACCGCGGCGGGCGCCAGGGCGAGCGCCCACTGACCGGGGGTCGCGACGAGCGGTGCGGTGACCGGCATCCGGCCCGACCAGCCGCGGCTGACCATCGCCAGGTGCACCCGTTCGCCGCGCTCGTAGCTGCGGATGAAGAGCGCGCCCGTGCTCGCCGCCAGCGGCGGCCACGCCCGCAGCGAGCGGGCGGTGAAGCCGCGCGACGCCCGGGCCACGCGCATCCGGCGCATCTGGTCGCCGACGACGTCGACGTAGCGCACCATGAACCCCGCGATGGTCACGAGGGTGTCGGGCACCCGCAGGTGCTGCAGGGCCCGCACGAGGTCGCGCGGTCGGGTCGTCACGGCGAACGCGACGGCCACGACGACCCCGCAGGTGCCCTTGAGCAGCAGCGCCACCGCCGCGTCGAGTCCGCTCTGCGACACCGTGAACGGGCCGATCTCGACCGTTGGGCCGACGGCGACGAACGGCAGCAGCACCGCGAACACCGCGAACGGCAGCTCGACGGCCAGCCGTGGCAGGAGGTGACGCACGGGCACCCGGGTGCTCCACAGCACGCCCACCGCCAGGAGGAGCAGCGCCACCAGGGCCAGGCGGTCCTGTGGTGGCACCGAGACGACGAGCAGCACGAAGGCGACCAGGCCGACCAGCTTGGCGTGCGCCGGCATCGCGTGCAGCGGCGTGGTGCCGTCGACGTGCAGGTGCTCCGTAGGCCCCGAGCCCACCTCAGTCCTCGCTCTGCGGCGACCGGCGCCGCAGGAGGAGCACGACCCCACCCATGAGCAGCCCGACCACGGCAACCCCGATGAGCCCCGCGAGCCCGCCGGAGAGCCGGGCGTCGTGCACCCCCGCGACCGAGTAGCCGGCCAGCGGTGAGCCCGACGCGGCGGAGCTGCGGGCCGTCCCGGAGAAGCCGAGGGACTGTGCGACGTGGGTCAGCCCGTCCGGGTGGCCCGAGGCGTAGAACGACAGCACGCCGGCGACCAGGGCGCTCACGAGCAGCCCGAGCACCACGAGGCGGCGGGTGCTCACGCGACCGGCTCCGGGGTGCGCAGCTCGAGCACCGGCAGGCGGCCGCGGGCGCCGTGGACGAGGTCCGGCCGCGCGGCGACGACGCTCGACACCGCGAGCACCGTGATGACGGCCTCACCGATGCCGATGACGACGTGCCAGCCGGTCATGACGGCCGCCAGCGACGCGAGCGGGATGGGGGCGGCACCACCGACGGCGTAGAGGCCCACGAACGCCAGCGCGGCCACGGGGACCGAGACGAACGCGCCCACCCCGGCCGCGAGGCTGACGCTGGAGAGCCGACGGGGCAGCAGCGCCAGGGCCACCCGGAAGGCCCCGTAGCCGATCCACACCGCCACCACGCCCATCAGCAGCACGTTGGTGCCGAGCGCGCTCACTCCGCCGTCTGCGAAGAGGAACGCCTGCACGGTGATCACCACGGTCAGGCACAGGGTCGCCGTGGCCGGGCCGACCAGCACGGCAGCAAGCACCCCACCGAGGAGGTGGCCCGACGTGCCCGCCCCCACCGGGAAGGTGACCATCTGGGCGGCGAAGATGAAGACGGCGACCAGCCCGGCGAGCGGCGCCGAGCGGTCGGTCAGCTCGTGGCGGGACGAGCGCACCAGGCAGGCCGCGACGACACCCGTGGCGACGACGGCCGTACCGACCGACGTCGGGGCATCGAGGAAGCCGTCTGGGACGTGCACGCGCTAGCTCCTTGCCGGTCGAGGTCTCTTGTTGCACATTATTCGCAACAAGGGCCCCGGGCAATCAGCCGGCCCCTCCACCGACCTCGGAGTCACCGGCCGGGGCATGCGCCGGCCGGGTCACGAGCGGCGCGAGGTCGCCCTGCACGGTGTTGCTCGCGAGCAGCACCATCCGGTTCTCGCTGAGGTGCACGGCGGTCAGCGAGCCCGGGTCGACCCGCACCCGTTGCAGGCCGGCTAGGCCCGCACCCACAGCCTCCGCGACGACGGCCTTGATCGGGTCGCCGTGGCTGACCGCCACCCACACCGCATGGGGGCCGTGCTCGGCCTCGACCTGCGCGTCGAGCGCCCGCACCCCGCCGACCACCCGCTCGGCCATCTGGGTGAGTGACTCGGCGGCGTACACGTCATCCGGCGGGAAGGTCGCCGACCCGGGGTCGTCCTGCACGACCCGCCAGAGCGGCTCCTTTGCGGCGTCGGCGAGCGAGCGACCGGTCCAGCCGCCGTAGTGGCACTCCCCCAGCCGGTCGTCGCGGTCGACGTCGTGACCGGCCAACGCCACGGATGCCGTCTCGAGACACCGCTGGAGCGGGCTGGAGAAAGCGCGGGCGATGGTCAGGGGGCCGAGCCGCTCGGCCACCCTGGCGGCCTGCTCACGGCCGGTGTCGGTCAGTCCAACTCCCTCGGTCCACCCGGCGAGCACGCCCTGCGCGTTGGCGGTGGAGTGCCCGTGCCGCAGGAGCAGGACGATGGCCACGAGAGCCCACTGTAGGTGGCGACGGACCATTGCGCGGCGGGGGGTCACAGCTCGACGTGCCGCTGGGGACACAATGGCGATCGTGATCGTGGACCAGGCCATCTATGTCGATGGCGAGCGACGCCCGTGCGGCGACCTCAGTGACGAGCTCGCGGCGCTGCGCGAGCACGGCTCGCCCGGCAGCTTCCTGTGGATCGGGCTGAAGAACCCGACCCAGGCCGAGTTCGACGAGGTCAACAAGGAGCTGCAGCTGCACCCCCTGGCCGTCGAGGACGCCATCCAGGGTCGGCAGCGCGCCAAGGTCGAGCTCTACGACACCAGCGTCTTCGTCGTGCTCAAGCCGCTGCGCTACGTGGAGCAGTCCTCCGACATCGAGACCGGCGAGCTGATGTGCTTCGTCGGCGACCGGTTCCTCGTCACGGTGCGGCGCGGTGAGGCGGGGCCGCTCGCGGGGCTGCGCCACCGGCTCGAGTCCGAGCCGCTGCTGCTGCAGCGTGGCCCGATGGGCGTGCTGCACAGCATCGTCGACGGCGTGGTCGACAACTACACGCTCATCGACGGCGAGGTGTCGTCCGACCTCGACGACATCGAGACCGCCGTGTTCTCCGGTGCCGACATGGACTCCTCGACGATCTACCGGCTCAAGCGCGAGGTGCTCGAGTTCCGCCGTGCCACGGCGCCGCTGGCCGCGCCGCTGATGGCACTGCACGAGGACGAGAGCTCGCACGTGACCGACCCCGAGCTGCGCCTGCAGTTCCGCGACGTCTCCGACCACCTGCAGGCGGTGATCGACCACGTGGAGTCCTACGACCGGCTGCTCACCGACGTGCTCGGCGCCCACCTCGCACAGATCACCGTGCAGCAGAACACCGACATGCGGCGCATCTCGGCGTGGGTCGCCATCGCCGCGGTGCCGACGATGATCGCCGGCATCTACGGCATGAACTTCGACTACATGCCCGAGCTCACGGCCAGCGTCCGCTTCGGTGACGGCGAGTTCCGCTACGGCTACTTCGTCGTCCTCGCGCTGATGGGCCTGATCTGCGGCGGGCTGTACCGCGCGTTCAAGCGCAGCGGCTGGCTCTGACCACCCGCCACCGGCTCGCGCGGCTCGGCCGGGGCAGCCCGGTCAGGCGAACTGGGTGAGGGACAGCACGTTCCCGTCGGGGTCGGTGAACCAGGCGATCCGGTCGCCGTTCGGAGTGGTCCACACCCCCTGGTCGTCCTGGTCCATGCCGTCGTACCGCGCGAACACCACGCCCCGCGACCGCAGGTCGGCGATGGTCGCCCCGATGTCCGTGACCCGCCAGCCGAGCACGGTGTACCCGGGGCGGGCGACCTCGGCGACGGCGGTGACGCGCAGCATCGTGCCGTGGGCGTCGAGCACGCAGGCGTAGTCGTTCGCGTCCCGGACCGTCAGGCCGAGACGGCTCTCGTAGAACAGGCGCGCCCGGGCCAGGTCGGTCGTGGCGGCGAAGGCGATCACGTCGCTCGTGGTCAGCACATCGACCCCCTTCAACGTCGGCAAGGGGTGAGCACCTCAGTGTGGCGCACGACCGGCGCAAGGGGCACCGGCATCCGGTCAGGTGGCGGTGATCCACCCGGCGGTGAGGGCCACGATGACGGCCAGGCCGAGGGCGATCCGGTACCAGATGAAGGGGCGCAGCGAGTTGCTCGCGACGAAGCGCAGCAGCCAGGCGATCGAGGCGTAGGCCGTGCCGAACGCCACGACGATGCCGAGCAGCATCGGCCCGAGGCCGAGCCCGACCAGGTCGTCCTTGCCCTTCGCCGCCTCGAACAGGCCGGCCGCGGTCAGTGCCGGGATCGCCATGAAGAACGACAGCTCCGTGGCGGTGACCCGGTTGACGCCACGCATCAGGCCGGCCGAGATCGTGGCGCCGGAGCGGGAGACGCCCGGGATGAGCGCGAAGACCTGCACGAGACCGATGACCAGGCCGTCGATGACGGTGATGTCGTGCTCGCCGCGCTGGATGCCGCGCTTCTCGAGGACGTCGTGCCGCTGCTCCGCGACCCAGATGACCGCGCTCCACAGGATGAGGGCGAACGCGACCACCCACAGGCTGCGCAGGGTGGTCTCGATGAAGTCGCGCGCCAGGAAGCCGACGATGCCCACCGGGAGCGAGCCGACGATCACGGCCCAGGCGAGGGTGTAGTCCTTGTCCTCGCGCGCCTCGGCGGAGGTGAGACCACGCACCCAGGCCATGAACAGGCGGGCGATCTTCCCGGCGAAGTAGATGAACGTCGCGACGATCGCGCCGATCTGGATGACTGCGGTGTAGGCGGTGATGCCCGGGTCGTCGACCGGCAGGCCGAGCAGCTGCTCGGCGATCGTGAGGTGCCCGGTGGAGCTGATCGGGAGGAACTCGGTGAGTCCTTCGACGATGCCGAGGACGAGGGCCTGGACGTAGCTGAGTTCGACGGGCACGAGCCGACAGCCTAGGTGTAGGCGGCCCGATGTCAGGCCAGCCCGGCCAGCGCGTCCGCCACGGCGCCCAGCACCGCGGCGCGCTCGGCCGTGGTCGCCGCGTACGGGGCGACGCTGATCGTGGTGACCCCGGCCGCCGCGTACCGCCCGATCCGCTCGGCGATCCGCTCGGGCGGCCCGATCAGGGCGGTGGAGTCGATGAGGTCGAACGGCACGGCATCCGCCGCGTCCCGCGGCCGCCCGGCCAGGTACAGGTCCTGGATGGTGTCCGCGGCCTCCTCGAAACCCATCCGTCGGGCCAGGGCGTTGTAGAAGTTCTGCTCACGGCTGCCCATCCCGCCGATGTACAGGGCGGTGTAGTCGGCCAGGGCCGCCCGGGCCGCCTCGAGGTCGTCGGTGACGACCACGGGCACCGACGCCACGACGTCGAAGCCCGCCATCGGGTCGCCCGGTGTACCGGCGCCAACCGCCTCGCGCCCGGCCCGCACGGCGGCGAGCTGGTCGGCGGAGTGCTCCGGCGACAGGAAGATGCCGAGCCAGCCGTCAGCCACCTCGCCGGCCAGGCGCAGGTTGCGCGGCCCGACGGCAGCGAGGTAGATCGGCAGGTCGGCGCGGGGCGGCCGGATGGTGAGCCGCAACGCCTTCCCCGGGCCGTCCGGGAGGGGCAGCGTGAAGTGCGACCCGGCATACGCCACCTTCTCGCGGCGCAGCGCCATCCGAACGATGTCGACGTACTCGCGGGTGCGCGCCAGCGGAGCCGCGAAGCGCACCCCGTGCCAGCCCTCGCTGACCTGCGGACCCGACACCCCGAGACCCAGGTGGAACCGTCCACCGGACAGCGTGTCGAGCGTGGCGGCGGTCATCGCCGTCATCGCCGGGGTGCGCGCCGGGATCTGCATGACGCCGGCCCCCAGCCCGATCGACGTGGTCTGCCCCGCCAGCCAGGCGAGCACCGTCGGGGCGTCGGACCCGTAGGCCTCCGCCACCCAGGCCTGGGCGTACCCGAGGCGCTCCGCCTCCTGCACGAGGTCGAGCGTGTCCGTTCCCAGTCCCATGCCCGCGTAACCGCAGGAGATCGCCAGCCGCATGGCGCCCACGGTAGCGAGAGGCCGGGCGATAGGGTCGCCGCCATGCTGACCCGCCGCCTCGGCACCTCCGGCCTGGCCGTCTCGCGGCTCGGCCTCGGCACGATGGCGTGGGGCACCCGCACCTCCCCCGAGGACGCCCGCGACCTGCTCACGGCCTTCCGCTCCGCCGGTGGCACCCTGGTCGACACCGCGCACGGGTACGCCGGGGGCGCGGCGGAGGACCTGCTCGGCGACCTCCTCGACGGGCCCGACCGCGACGAGGTCGTGCTCGTCACCAAGTCGGGCATCAGCCGGGCCACCGGGAGCCGGGTCGTCGACTGCTCGCGCCGCGCGCTGATGCACCAGCTCGACACCTCGTTGCGCCGGCTGCGCACCGACCACGTCGACGTGTGGCTCGCCCACACCTGGGACGAGCACACGCCCATCGAGGAGACGGTGAGCGCGCTGGTCTGGGCGGTCGAGTCCGGCCGGGCCCGCTACGTCGGGGTCTCGAACCACGTCGGCTGGCAGGCGGCGCGCACGATGTCGCTGCTCGCGGCCTCCGGTGTACCGCTGGTCGCGAACTCCGTCGAGTACAGCCTGGTCGCACGCACGCCCGAGCGCGAGCTCGTGGATGCCGCGGCGGCGCTGGGTTTCGGGCTGCTGCCGTGGTCACCGCTCGGACGGGGGGTGCTGGCCGGGCGCTACCGCACCACCGTGGCCGCGGACTCGCGGCTGGCGTCCGAGGAGTTCGCGCGCTTCGCCGGGCGGCACGTGGGGGACCACACCCGGGGCGTCGTCGAGGCGGTGCACACCGCTGCCGGTGGTCTCGGCGTGGCCCCGGCCGTCGTCGCCCTCGCCTGGGTGCGTGACCGGCCCGGTGTCACCGCGCCGATCATCGGCCCCCGCACCCTGACCCAGCTGGCGGCACTGCTCGAGGCCGAGGACGTCGAGCTGCCCGAGCAGATCGTGCACGCCCTGGACGAGGTGTCGGTCGACCACACCTGACCGACGCGGACCGGTCAGCGGCGCGCGGGTTCAGCGACGGGGCGCGTCCTCCGACTCCTCGGAGTCGTCGTCGTACTCGATGTCGTCGTCGAGACCGGAGTACAGACGGGAGCCGTCGCCGTCCTCGTCGCCGTGGTCGTCGAGCTCGTCGTCCCCCGCACCCGGGCCGTCATCGACGTCATCGTCGTCGTCGTCATCATCGTCGTCGGGTCCGTCGTCGCCGCTGTAGATGTCCAGCGGTGTCATCTCGCCGTAGGCGTCGTACAGCGCCCCGTCGTACGCCTCGAAGGCGTCGGCGAGGTCCTCGTAGGCGGCGACGACCGTGGGGTCGTCGTCGCCGTGCCGGGTGCTGCTCGCCTCCAGGTGGCGCTCGAAGGCGGCGACGAGCTGGCTCAGTGCGGCACGCGGATCGGCGCTCATGGTGCTGACGCTACCGGTCCTTGGGCACAATGTGTCCATGGCCGAGTACGAGTACCTCGTCCTCTCCTTCGGCCGGGAGGTCGGGCGCGGCGACATCCGGCGGCAGCTCACGGAGCACGCCGAGTACGGCCGCTGGGAGCTGGAGCGCAGCGTCACCTACTTCGGCGGGCGAACGCGGACCTGGTTGCGGCGCCGCATCATCCGGCCGCGCCGGTCGATGAGCGCGTCAGTCTGACCCGGGCCCGCCGGTCGCGTCGGGCGTGTCGCCGGCCGGGCTTGCGGACAGGTCGTCCCAGACCACGTCGAGCTCCTCGCGCTGCCCGAACCGCTCGAGGTGGTCCTTGACGACCTGCGCGAACCGGTCGGCGTCGCCGTCGTCGGGAACCGACGCCTCGACCCGCAGCAGCCCGGTGTCGGGCCACATCCGCACGACCTGACCGGTCTCGAAGCGGATGACGGTCGCGCCGTCCTCCTGCCCCGCGCTGCCCTTGCGGGCCCAGTGCCCGGCGAGCTGCTTGGCGTAGCGCTCGGGCCGGTCGGTGGCCATCGTGCCGTGGCGGTTCTGCATGGTTGGTCTCCGTTCGGTCAGCAGGTCTCGAGCAGCCGCAGCAGCACTCGCGTGCCGAAGTGCAGCGACTCGACCGGTACGCGCTCGTCGATGCCGTGGAACATCGGCGCGAAGTCGAGGTCGGCGGGTAGCCGCAGCGGGGCGAAGCCGTAGCCGGTGACCCCGAGCAGCGACAGCGCCTTGTTGTCGGTGCCGCCGGACAGGCAGTACGGAAGCACCTCGGCGTCGGGGTCCTCGGTGCGCAGCGCCGCGGCCATGGCCTCGACCAGGTCGCCCTCGAACGGCGCGTCGAGGTCGACGTCCCGGTGCAGCACCTCGACCTCGACGTGCTCACCCGCGAGGTCGCGGATCGTGGCGAGCAGCTCATCCTCGTGGCCGGGCAGGAAGCGACAGTCGACGTTCGCAGACGCGTGCTGCGGGATGACGTTGTGCTTGTAGCCGGCGTCGAGCATCGTCACGTTGCTGGTGTCCTGCAACGTCCCGCGCACGAAACCCTGCGCGCCGCCGAGGTGCGCGAGCAGCTCGTCAAGGTCCTCGTCGGACCAGCTGGTGCCGGTGATCTCCGACAGCCCGTCGAGCAGGGTACGCACCGACGGGATGAACTCGCGGGGCCACTTGTGGGCGGCGATCCGGGAGATGGCCTCGGCGAGCCGCACGATCGCGTTCTCGTCGTTCGGCACCGAGCCGTGGCCGGCCCGCCCGTGGGCGGTGAGCCGCAGCCAGGCGATGCCCTTCTCGGCGGTCTGCAGCAGGTAGGTGCGCCGTTCCCGCCCGTCGCGGTCGGTGAGGGTGACGCTGTAACCCCCGACCTCGGAGATGGCCTCGGTGACGCCGTCGAAGACCTCGGGGTGCTCGGCGACCATGAAGTGCGAGCCCTTGGTGCCGCCCGCCTCCTCGTCGGCGAAGAAGACCACGACCAGGTCGCGGGGCGGCACCGTGCCCGAGCGCGTGAGGTGGCGCACCGCCGCGAGCATCATCGCGTCCATGTCCTTCATGTCGACCGCGCCGCGGCCCCAGATGCAGCCGTCGCGCTCCTCCCCCGCGAACGGGTCGACCGACCAGTCGGCGGCGTTGGCGGGCACCACGTCGAGGTGCCCGTGCACGCAGAGCGCTCCCCGGTCACGGTCCGCGCCGGGGATGCGCACGGCCACGCTGACCCGTCCGGGGTCGCTCTCGAAGGTCTGCGGCTCGAGGCCGACCTCACGCAGCAGGTCGACGACGTAGGCCGCCGCCTGCGCCTCGCCGGGGCCGCTGCCGTCCCCGTAGTTGCTCGTGTCGATCCGGATGAGCTCCTGGCAGATCCGGACGACCTCGTCCTCCGGGCGGCTCGCGGTGTCGGTCATGGGCAGCCACTCTAGATCGACGGGTCGGTGAACCAGCGCGCCTGCGGCGCCTCGTGCGTGGTCGGGTCGGACCCCGCCGGATGCCGGGTGGCCGCCCACCGCGCGAACAGCGCCGCCCCCGTCGTCCCGGGTTCCTCCATCGTCACGTGGTGGGTCCGTGCCCCGATACCGGCCCGGCTCGCACGGACCGACGGCAGCTGAGCCCACCCGCCGGTGACCACGACGTCGTCGACCGGCACCCCCACGGCGCGCATGGCCGCGACCTCGGACGCGACGACCTCGCGGGTGCGAGCGAGCACCCCCGCCCACGCTGCCAGGGGGTCAGTGCCCTCCGGCCAGCCGACGCTGACGTGGTCGTCGGCCATGTCGAGCCCCTCGACCCTGACGTCCGCCGGCTCGACCCCGGGTCGCGCCCCCGCGTCGAACGCGAGCCGCTGCTCGATGGTGGTGGCGCCGAGGGTGTCCAGGGCGCGGCCCAGGACCAGGCCGGTGCGCAGGGCGCCGAGCAGGCAGGTGGTCGAGTCGACGACGTGGGGGTAGACCGACAGGCCGCGTGAGACGAGCCCGGCGACGACCCGTGGCGGCGGCGGTGCCACCACCGCTGCGACCAGCGCCTCGGCCGTGCCCATCGAGTCGCACAGGCTGCCGACGCCGCCCGCCCCGAGCGCCGCCGCGGCGACGAGGTGGTCGTGACCCGCCACGGTGAGCACGGCGCCCCGGGCCCGCTCGACGGGGTGGTCGGCGCGCACCCGGCCCAGCGCCGCACCGGCGGCCACCCGTGGCGGCACCAGGTCCGGGCCGGCGTCGAGCACCTCGAAGGCTGGCCCGTACACGGTCTCGTCGTGGATGTCCCACAGGGCGGTGCGGCCCAGCATCGAGCGCTCGGCGAACCGCCCGGCGCCCAGCCCGTGGCAGACCAGCTCGGGCAGGCCCAGCCACTGCAGGCCGTGCAGGTCCAGCCCGGCCTCGTCGCGCCACCAGAGCAGCTTGAAGAAGGTGGCGACCGAGCTGATCGCAAGTCCCGTGCGGGACGGCAGCACCGCGGCGAGCGAGGGGTCGAGGGTCGCGGCCTGGCGCCCGCCACGGGGGTCGTGCCAGGCCAGCAGCCGGGAGACCGCGTTCCCGGCGGCGTCGACGAGGGCCCCGGTCTCGGCGATCGAGCAGAACCCGATCGACCGCACCTGCACGTCGCCCGCGACCCGCACGAGGTCGGCCAGCAGCCGGTCGACGGTGGCGACGGCATCCACCGGGTCCCGCTCGCACCACTCCGCGCGCGGCCGCTCCCACGGCGTCGGGAGCGAGGCACGGGCGACCACCCGGCGGGCGTCGTCGAGCGCCACCGCCTTGGTCACGGTGGTGCCGAGATCGACGCCGACGTCGACGGTCGTGGACATGTGCTCCGCAACCTAGGGACGCCGGGCCACATCGGTCAACGGCGGCTCCCGGCCGCCGTCGCGATTTCGGTTCCGGGCCGCGGAGCGTGTATCGTTCCCGGTCGCAGGACGGCCTCCCCAGGGCCGGCCGTGCAGCACTCGTCCGGGTGGCGGAATTGGCAGACGCGCTAGCTTGAGGTGCTAGTGCCCTTATTGGGCATGGGGGTTCAAGTCCCCCCTCGGACACACATCACGACCCCCGGTCCTCACGTCGAGGCCCGGGGGTTGTTCCGTTCCCGGACCCCGGTGGCGGCGCCGATTCGGCGAGGACCACAATCAAGTCGTGCCCACCACACTTGACGCCGCCATCAACCTTCGTCTGGCCCAGCTCGGGCTGCCCCTCCCCGAGGGCTACGAGGACACCGATGCCGCCCGGCTCGCCCGTCCCATCCTCGCCCGGCAGCGTGAGCTCAGCCGCCGCCTGGCCGACCGGCTGTGCGCCACCGACCAGCGCATCCAGGACTTCCTCGACGACTACCTGGCCGAAGCCGGCGAGCAGCCCCGGCTGCCCCGCCGCACCCTGGTGCTCGATGAGCCCGGTCTGGCCCGCGCGCTGTCGCTTCCCTTCGACGGCGACAGCTTCAGCTCGCCGCTGCTGAGCAGCTACCGCCTCGTCAACGGCGTGCTGCACAACCCCGCGAACGACCGCCGCACCACCGCCGGCGTCTTCCACATCGCCGAGGGCGGCCTGCCGATCCCCGACGACAAGCTCGCCGTGCCCAAGGAGACGTTCGCCCGGCTGCTGGCGCGGGCCCTCCAGCCGCCGGAGACCGACCTGGTGCTGCCCTACACCGCCAACGAGGCGACACCGGCCGGCTGCTTCGTCTCGCTCCTCCTGCGCCCCCTGGTGTCGCCCGAGGTACCGGGGTCGGTGCGCGAGAAGCGGATGGAGACGCGCTTCATCGTGCCCGGCGGCACCGTCGCCAACCTCGACTTCGTCGAGGGCATCTTCGGCAACGGCGGCGACCCGTACCTTCCCGAGAACGACGCGTCGCTGGCCCCCGAGTCCTGGACGGGTCACACCGGCTGCGTCATCCTCGCGCCGCACCTGACCAAGGTCACCAAGAAGGAGGTCGGGCTCCCCCACGTCAGCGAGGCCACCGAGCGCCAGCAGCGCGACGGCATGTGCTGGGAGACCGAGGACGAGCTCTACAACGGCGGGCGGGCCTTCAAGGTGTGCGCCCGCGACGCCCGTGGCGTGATCGTCACGGTCATCGCCGACACCTACTTCGGCTACTGCAAGAAGGAGGTCAAGACGCAGATCTCTTACTCCGCCAACCTGTTCGGCAACGCCGAGGAGGAGCACTCCGGCGGCGCCCTGGTGTTCGCGAGCTACAACCTGGGCCAGGAGTACGACGAGACGTCCTCCGGTGAGGACTACACGCTGGCCGAGGTGCTCGAGCGCGACCCCGAGCGGTTCGAGGTGCAGCCGCAGGGTCACGCCGACGACCGCGAGCAGCCGCACATCGTCCTCGTCCCCGGTGGGGCGCACTACTCGATGCGCGACATGACGGTCAGCTGGCCCCGGCCCGACGGCGGCACCGGGTCGGTGCCCCTGCGCGCGGACAAGACCTACCTGAGCCCGAACGGCTATCGGATGACCGTGGCGCAGCAGCCGCACGACCCGAGCACCTGGACCCTGGTCGGCACCGTGCCGAACGCGACGTCGTGCCACAAGCCGGCCACCGTGTCCGGTGGCGGCAAGTCGGAGATCTCCAAGGCCATCACCGACGCCTTCATCGTCGGCTCGGCGTTCGTGGCCAACTTCGACGCCGACATGGACTCGGTCTCCGCGATCCTCGACCGCGACTTCTCCCGGCGCTTCCTCGACCCCGAGCGCAACGGCACCGACCTGCGTCCGATCCTGTCGCGCGACCGCTCGGTCGGGTCCGTCATCAAGCTGCTCACCCCGTCGCGCTCGGAGTACACCGCCGACTACAACGCCTGGCTCTCGCGCATCCCGCCCTACGTCAAGGAGCTCGTCTACGTCGTCAAGCGGTCCTACCGCACGAAGTGGGGCGACGACTGGCGCAGCCACTTCAGCGTGGCGGAGATCGATGGCCGTCAGGGCAACTCGCTGCACCTCGACGGCACCAAGGTCACCCTCAACATGCTGCGCGTCGGCTACGAGGTCGACGGCTCGTGGCGCCTGTTCAGCCTGCGGCACGACTTCTCACCGGCGGTGAAGGTGCAGACCCAGGACGACATCACGGCAACCACCGTCGTGCCCGGCGCCCTCCTGGGGCTCGACCCGGCGCGCTCGTACAAGCTCGTCGAGAACTGCGAGAGCCTGCTCTTCCAGCGCCCCGACGACGCGATCCACCGCGGCTACGACACCGTGGCCGAGCGCGACATCGCCACCCCCGGCACCTTCCTGTCCAACTTCGAGCCGCTGACCCGCGCGGATGCCGTCGCGATGCGTGACGAGGCGGTCTCGTTCACCGCGTTCAGCCCACCGATGGCCGCCCTGATCAGCGGCTTCGCCGACACCGCCGAGGGCGACGGTCCCGCCTACGTCGTGAGCTCGGCCAACCCGCGGCTGGTGGACGGCGCCCCGTCGAAGAACCCGCGGTACCTCCAGCAGCGGCCCGACCGCACCAACGCCAGGGCGACGGCCGTGGCCGAGCTGTCCGAGCGGCTCGTGCGGCGGATGCCGGCCGGCGCGCGGCTCCCCCGGCCGGTCGACGTCGTCGCCGCCGGGCGGCGCAACAACCCGCCGGAGGCCGGTGTCCCGGCCCTGTGCTCGTACGGCCCGCTGCACTACATGGAGGTGCCCGAGCTCTTCATGGAGTTCATCTCGTCGATGACGGGCAAGTCGCCGTCCACGACGGGTGCGGGCTCCGAAGGGGCCCTGACCAAGGGTCCGTTCAACGCCCTGCCGGCCATCCTCGACCTCAACGCCAACCTGCTGTCGTACGTGCTCACCGGGCACGACGGGTGGCTGTCGGCGGCCGGCTACGTCGGCCCGCAGGTCAAGGTCGACCACGACTTCTCGCTGCTCGTGCCCGAGCTCTTCGCGCGGATGACACCGCAGGAGCGCGACGCCCGCAGCCTGATCGCCGAGGGCGCCCTGGAGAAGATCGCCGACATCGAGCACGAGGGGCAGCGGGTGTCCGCCAGCCGGCTCGGCTACCGGATGACCGAGCGGATGGCCACGAAGTACTTCGGCCGGATCTTCCTGCACCCCCATGTCGTGTTCACGCCCGAGATGCTGCGCCCCGAGCTGCAGGGCGTCGACGTCTATGCGGAGTCGGTCGCCACCATCGTGATGACCCACGAGCGGGTCGCCCGCGCCTACGTCAAGGACGGCACGATCTCGTTGGCGATCCCCCCGCTGCGCGCCCTGCTCGAGGTGATGGCCGACGGGTCCACCTCGGAGGGCTGGCAGGCGGAGTCGCCGGAGTTCCGCGCGATGTTCACCCGCGAGTCGGTGCTCGCCTCCGACTGGTACGCCGAGCGGCTGGCGGCCAAGCAGGCGGCGGCCAGTGGCCGGGCTGCAGCCGGGCTCGCGGCGATCGAGAAGTTCGTGACCACTCCCGGCAACGAGGAGCCCACGGCCCGTCTGGGCATGCCCGCGAGGGTGGCGGCCGCCCGCGCCGAGGTGGAGCGGCTGTCGGGCGCTCAGTTCGCCGAGCAGCTCGTCGGCACCGCGGGCAGCACGCCGCTCTGACTCGGCCTGCCGGTATCCGGTGGGCGCCGCGCCGGCGTCCACCGGATCGCGCGTACCGATCAGCCGCGGTACGGCGGCGCGACGCCCCAGCCCCATCGTGGGGTGGGCGCGTGCTCGACCGGCTCGGCGTCGGGCTGGGAGTTCTCCATCGCCAGCCGGGTGCCCCACTCGAGGTAGCCGATGATCGCCGCCCGGAACTCCGGGTCTGCGGGCAGTCCTGCATCGTCGGCGGCCAGGCTCATCGTGGCGGCGAACCGATGCCGCTGCGCAGCGGTGATGGCCAACCCGAGGTGGTGGCGGAGCATCGCCTCGTACCCGCCGTGCTGCTCCGTGTACGTCTCCGGTCCGCCGAGCACCTCGGCCCACCAGTTCGCGACGTGGGCTCGATGATGCTCCGAGACCCCGCCGGGAAAGAAGCCGGACAGGACATCGTCGGCTTCGACCCGGTCGTAGAAGCAGTCGATCATCCGTCGCAGCGCAACCAGACCGCCCGCCCACTCGTACAACGTCGGCAGCTCCGGCTCATCGACATCACTCACGGCGCCAGTCCACCTCACATCACGATCTGCCGCGGTCTCAGGCGGCAGCGTAGCTGTCGACCGCGTCCTTGAGGTCGGCCAGCAGCGGGTCGAGCTGCTGGCTGGCCCCGGGCGTGATCGAGCCGTCGCCGACGGCCTTGTCGTAGCCCTCGACGAGCTTGTCGGTCTCCTCCGACGCCTTCTGCGCGTCACCGTCGCGCAGCGCCCTGCGGACGTTGCGGACCCCGTCGTCCAGGGTCTTGGCGGCGTTCTTGTCGAGCCCGCCGTCGCGGTCCTGCACGCCGACCTCGTCGGAGAACGCCGACAGTGCGGTCTCGACGTCCGCGGCCGGGTCCTCGGTGGGGCTCGGACTCGGGCTCGGGCTCTCGGTGGTCGGGGTGGGGGTCGGGGTGGGGGTCGGCGTCTGGCTCTGCGTGGTCGGCGGCGCCTGCGAGGTCTTGGCGGGCTGCGATGTCTCCGGCGTCGACGTGGGGGTCGACGCAGGGTCGTTGCCGTTGTCGCGCAGCAGGATCCAGAGCAGCAGGGCGACGGCTGCGACGGCGACCGCGGCGAGCACCCAGGTCAGGGGCGACACGCCGCGGCGGACCGGCACCGGGGTGCGACCCGGGGGCGCGACGGGCGGGGGCGGAACGGCATCCAGCCGCTGCGTGGTCGCGGCACCGGCCGCCGGGAGCACGGTCGTCGCCGCCCCACCGAGCGACTCGTGCGCTGCCAGCGCCGCTGCGACGGTCGCCGCACCGGCCGGGCGGTGGTCGGCATCCTTGGCGAGCAGGTCGCGCACGAGGTCGGCCAGCCAGGCGGGGGTGTCGGGGCGCAGCGCCCGCACATCGGGTACCGGGTCGTTGGCGTGCATCATCATCGTGGCCACCGGGGTGGCGCCCTTGAACGGCGGCCGCCCGGCGAGCAGGGCGTAGAGCACGCAGCCCAGCGCGTACAGGTCGGCGCGCCCGTCGACCCGCCCGCCGAGGGCCTGCTCCGGGGAGAGGTACTCGGCGGTGCCCATCACGGTGTGCGTGGCCGTGAGCGCCTGGGACCCGGTGGGCTCCGAGAGCTGGGTGATGCCGAAGTCGAGCACGCGGACCCGCCCGTCGGCGGCGTACGCGATGTTGCCCGGCTTGATGTCGCGGTGCACGAGCCCGCGGGCGTGCGCGGCGTCGAGGGCCGACGCCACCTGGCGGCCCACCTCGACGACCTCCTCGACGGGCAGCGGCCCGCTCGCGAGCTCGTCGGCCAGGCTCGGACCGGGCAGCAGCTCCATGACGATGAAGGCGGTGTCGCCCTCGACGCCGCTGTCGTGCACGGTGACGACGTTCGGGTGGCTCAGGCCGGCGGTCGCCCGCGCCTCGCGCTCGAACCGGGCGGCGCCCGACTCGTCGCGCAGCGAGCGCAGGTCGATCGTCTTGACGGCCACCTGGCGACCGAGCACGGTGTCGGTGCCGCGCCAGACCTCACCCATGCCGCCGCGCCCGATCGGGGCCTCGAGGACGTAACGACCGGCCAGTCGTCGCTGCTCGCTGCTCATCCCCGCAACCCTACTGGCACTCCCGTAGCCTGTCGGACGTGCTGGAGACCGTGACCGCGACGCGCTTCGTCCTCCCGTTGCGCGAGGGCGGCTCGCTGCCCGGGCTGGTCGAGGCCGACGACCTCGGCACCTACGTCGTGAAGTTCACCGGGGCCGGGCAGGGCCGCAAGGTGCTGGTGGCCGAGGTGCTCGTCGGCGAGCTGGCCCGCCGCCTCGAGATCCCCACGCCGCGGCTCGCCGTCGTCGACATGCCGAGCGCCATCGCGCGCTACGAGGCGGACGAGGAGGTGCAGGACCTGCTCAACGCCAGCCCGGGCCGCAACCTCGGGGTCGACTTCCTACCCGGCTCGTTCGGCTACGACGGCTCGCGCGCCCCGTCGGCGGAGGACGCCGGCGGCATCCTCTGGCTCGACGCCTACACGGCCAACGTCGACCGCACCTGGGCCAACCCCAACCTGCTCGTCTGGCACGGCCGCACCTGGGCCATCGACCACGGCGCCGCCCTCTGGTTCCACCACTCGTGGCCGAGCCGGCCCCCCGACGTGCGCCGCTTCGTCGACCAGCCGTTCGACCCCAGCGGCCACGTGCTCGGCGCTGTCGCGGAACCGGTGGCACGCACCCACGAGCGGCTGGCTCCCCTCGTCACCCCGGAGGTCATCGCGGAGGTCGTCGCCCTGGTGCCCGACGAGTGGCTCGAGCCCACCACGAGCCTGCCCGACCCGGATGCCGCCCGCGCCGCCTACGTCGAGCACCTCACCCTGCGCCTGGCGAACCCGGCCGCGTGGACCGGAGGTGCGTCATGAGCCACCCGTACCAGTACGTGGTGCTGCGCTACGTGCCGCGCGTCGACCGGGGCGAGTGCCTCAACGTCGGGGTGGTCGTGCACTCCCAGTCGGCGGGGGTGCTGCGCTGCGGCTACCACCTCGACGAGGAGCGGATCCGCGCCGTGGCGCCGGAGGCCGACCTCGAGAGCCTGCGGGACGCGCTCGAGGCGGTCTGCACGATGTGCGAGCGCCCCCCGAGCGAGGTCGACGCGACGCTGTCGACCCAGGGCAAGCGGTTCGGCTGGATCAGCGCCCCCCGCTCGACGGTGCTGCAGCCGGGCCCGGTGCACGGCGGGTCGGTGGCAGACCCGGAGGCCGAGGTCGAGCGGCTGCTCGACCGGCTGGTCCGCTAGCGCGCGCCGTGGGCCGCGACGGCGGCCAGGACCTGCGCCACCCGCGACTCGGGCGCGCCGGACACCTCCAGCTTCGGCACTGACCCGACCAGCTCGTCCTCCTCGCACAGGTCGAGCAGGTGCGCGTCCATGGCCGCCCGCAGCTCCGGGTCCTCGTCGTCCGGCACCCGGATGAGGTCGGGTGACTCCAGCGGGATCACGACGAGCAGGTCGACGTGCGCCATCGCGTCGGCCGTGAGGCCCCGCAGGCGATCCGTCAGGTCGGGCCCCGCTGACCGGCGCCCCAGGTCGGCCAGGGCCGCGAGGTAGGCGAGGAAGTCGACCGGGCCGCGTTCGGCCACCACGTCGCACCCCGCCGGCAGCTCGACCAGCCGCTCCGCCGCGACGACGAGCTGTCGCACGAAGGAGGCGGCTTCGGCCGGCTCGTCGTCATCCACCAGCTCGAAGGGGTCGGGCAGCTGGGCGTGGCCGCGCAGGGCGAGCGCCAGGTCCGAGACGAGCGTGCTCTTCCCGCTGGCGTGGGTGCCCGACACGACGATGCGCACGGTCAGTCGCGCACCCGCAACGCCCAGGCCGCCACCGCACCGGCGGCCGCGACGTTGAGCGAGTCCACGCCACCGGCCATCGGGATGCGCACGGTGACGTCGACCGCGGCGATCGTGCGCCGCGACAGGCCGTCTCCCTCGGTCCCCAGCACCAGGGCGAGCCGCTCGGGCGGGTCGGCGGCCAGCTCGTCGAGCCCGACCGAGTCGTCCTCGAGGGCCAGGGCTGCCGTCGTGAAGCCGAGCGCGCGCAGCTGCGCCACTCCCTCGGGCCACGGGTCGATCCGCGTCCACGGCACCTGGAACACCGTGCCCATCGACACCCGGATCGAGCGACGGTAGAGCGGGTCGGCACAGCGGGGGGTGACCAGCACGGCATCCACGCCGAGCGCCGCGGCGCTGCGGAACACGGCCCCGACGTTGGTGTGGTCGACGACGTCCTCGAGCACGAGCACCCGGCGGGCGCCCTCGAGCACCTCGGCCAGGGTGGGCAGGGCCGGGCGCTGCATGGCGGCCAGCGCCCCGCGGTGCAGGTGGAACCCGGTGAGCGCCTCGACGACGTCGGGCTCGCCCACGAAGACGGGGATGCCGTCGGCCTCCGCCCGCTCGACGAGGTCGGCCAGGTCGGTGAGCCACCGCTCGCCCATCAGGTACGAGCGTGGCCGGTGCCCGGCGGCCAGCGCCCGGCGGATGACCTTCTCCGACTCCGCGATGTAGAGCCCCCGCTCGGGCTCCGACCGGCGACGCAGGGCCACGTCGGTCAGCCCGACGTAGTCGGACAGCCGCGGGTCCGCGGGGTCGTCGATCGGGGTCGGCACGCCCGCAAGGCTAGGCCAGCGCGGCCCGGGCGATGACGGTGAGGCTGGCCAGCACGCAGAAGGACGAGCACCGCGCGCCGGAACTTCTCCGGGTCGACCCGCGCCCGCACCGGGGCCCCCACGACGTAGCCGAGCAGCCCGAACGGCACCCAGACCAGCCCCACGAGCACCTGCTCGCGGGTCAGCTCGCCACCGACGAACAGGCCGGCCAGGCCCAGGAGCGACCCCGCGACGAAGAACACCGCGAGCGTCGAGCGCACCCGCTCCGGGCGCTCGTGCTGCAGCACCAGGGCCAGGAACGGGCCGCCGATCGCCGCCGCCGTACCCGAGATGCCGGAGACGGCACCGGCGACCGCCGCGTTGCGCCGGGTGGCGCGCAGGTCGATCGCCCAGATCGAGAGGGCGACCGTCACGAGGATGAGCACCCCCACCAGCGCGGCGATCGCCCGTGGCGAGAACCACGCCACGACGGCGACTCCGACGGGCGTGAACAGCGTTCGCGCGGCCAGCGCCCAGCCGAGGGGGTGCCACGCGATGTCACGGTCACCGTGCGAGAGCTGGAGCAGGGGCAGGGTGAGGGCCGGTAGGAGCAGCGCGGCCGGCATGAGGTCGGGCGCGAGCAGCACGACGACGGGTGCCGCGACGACGGCCAGCCCGAAGCCGATCGTCGACTGCACCACCCCGCCGGCCAGGACGGCCACGCCCAGGCCGACGACCAGGGGCCAGGTCACGGGAAGGCGACGAGCTTGATGATCGCGACGAGGCCGATGACGACGATGACGCCGCGCAGCACCGTCGGCGACAGCCGGCGGCCCACCGTCGACCCGATCACGCCGCCGATCGTCGACCCGATGGCGATGAGCAGCACGACCAGCCAGTCGATCTGGTCGGGCGCGACGAGGATGAAGACCGCGGCCGCGACACCGTTGACGATCGTGGCGAGCACGTTCTTGTAGCCGTTGAGCCGCTGGAGCGGCTCGGTCGACAGGGCACCGAGGATGCCCATCAGGATGATCCCCT
This sequence comes from uncultured Actinomycetota bacterium, assembly GCA_963695175.1. Classification (GTDB taxonomy): domain Bacteria; phylum Actinomycetota; class Actinomycetes; order Actinomycetales; family Dermatophilaceae; genus Fodinibacter. The sequence continues at coordinate 198,708 of CAVOGG010000003.1, read as the reverse complement.
GGGCTGCACCGAAGTAGCCGCCGTAGACACCCGCCCCGAAGACGCCTCCCTGCATCGCGCGCTCGTGGTTCGCCGCGCTGCCCCTGCCCTCGGCCCGACGCCGCTCCGCCCACGCGTTGATCCGCGGACCGGTCACGACGAGCACCAGCCCGAGCAGGATCAGCACCGGGACGATCGCCCGGAAGAGGTCAGGGTTGAGCGCGAGCAGCAGCAGGGCGCCGACCACGGCGCCGAGGAACGACATCGGCGCCAGCCGGCGCAGCGTCGGGGCGGCCCCGACCAGCTCCTTGCGGTAGCCGATGGCGCCGGTGAGGCTGCCGGGGACCAGCCCGATGTTGTTGGAGATGTTGGCGGTCACCGGCGGGATGCCGAGCAGCAGCAGGGTCGGGAAGGTGATGAGGGTGCCCGAGCCGACGATCGTGTTGATCGTGCCGGCCGCGATGCCCGCGAGGACGACGAGGAGGGCATCGAGCACGGACACGCGGACACCCTATGCGGGTGTCCGCGTGTCGTGGTGGGCCGTTCCGCCCCGGGGCGGTGTGCGTACCCGCTCAGCGGGGCGGGGCCGGAGGCTCCTCGCCGGTGGGCGGGGCCGGCGGTGCCGGGGGCGCGGGCGGCGGGGGCGGCGGAGGCTGCTCCTCGGAGAACGGCACCGGCGGGGCCGGCGGGACGGGCGGCGCGGTCGCGGGCCGCGGCGGCACGGCATCCGCACCGGGCCGGATGGGCGGCTGGACCCGCGAGGCGGGCGCCCCGTGCTCCTCGGCCTCCCGGCTGGCGAGGCCGGCCTGGCCGCGGGCCCGGGCCAGGGCCTCGGCGGGGTCCTCGAGGGTGGCGTCCTCGAAGGCGTCGGCGAACTCCTCGCCCGAGTCGACCCAGTCGTCGTCGTCCCCGCCGTCGAAGCCGCCCTGGCCACGGCCGAGCATGCCGCCGATGCCCTTGAGGGCGTCGGTGAGCTCGCTGGGGATGATCCACATCTTGTTGGAGTCACCACGGGCGATCTGCGGCAGCACCTGCAGGTACTGGTAGGCGAGCAGCTTCTGGGTGGGCTTGCCGCGGTGGATGGCGTCGAAGACCTGCTGGATGGCACGGGCCTGGCCCTGGGCCTCGAGGATGCGGGCCTGGGCCGAACCCTCGGCGCGCAGGATCTGGCTCTGCTTCTCGCCCTCGGCGGTGAGGATCTGGCTGGCCTTGGTGCCCTCGGCGTTCAGGATGATGGCCCGCCGGTCACGCTCGGCCTTCATCTGCTTCTCCATCGACTCCTGGATCGAGTGCGGCGGGTCGATGGCCTTGAGCTCGACCCGGTTGACCCGGATGCCCCACTTGCCGGTGGCCTCGTCGAGCACCCCGCGCAGCTGGCCGTTGATCTGGTCGCGGCTGGTCAGGGTCTGCTCGAGGTCGAGCGAGCCGATGACGTTACGGAGGGTGGTGACGGTGAGCTGCTCGATGCCCTGGATGAAGTTGGCGATCTCGTAGACCGCCGACTTGGGGTCGATGGCCTGGTAGTAGATGACCGTGTCGATGCTCACGACGAGGTTGTCGCTGGTGATCACCGGCTGGGGCGGGAAGGACACCACCTGCTCGCGCAGGTCGATGTTGGCGCGCACGACGTCGACGAACGGCACGAGCAGGTGCAGGCCCGGCTCGAGCGTGCGCGAGTAGCGGCCGAGGCGCTCGATGATGAGCGCCGTCTGCTGCGGCACGATCTTCACCGTGCGCACGAGCACGATGATGACGAACAGGGCCAGGAGCAGCAGGACGATGAGCGACAGCAGGCCACTTGACATGGGTCAGCCTTTCGCGAGGCGCCGGGGCGCGATCAGGTGGTGGGGTCGGAGATGGCGGGGTCGGAGGTGGTGATCTGGTCGGTGGGTGGCAGGGCAGCGACGATGGCCGTCGCCCCGTGGATGGCGATGACCCGGACCGCCTCGCCGGGGCCGACCGTGGTGGTCGTGCCGGCGGCGAGCCGGGCCGACCAGGTCTCGCCGCCGAGCTTGATCCGGCCGTCGCTGTCGGTGACGGACTGCAGCACGCGGGCCTCGCGGCCGACGAGCGCCGAGGTGCCGATCGTGCGGTCGACCTCGCCGTCGAGGAACTGCCGCTTGATCAGCGGCCGCACCGAGAGGAGCAGCAGGAGAGCCACGCCGACGGCGACGACGACCTGGACGGGGAAGGAGGCGCCGAGCCCGGCAGCGAGGGCCGCAGCCAACGCACCCCCGGCGAACATGATGAAGACGAAGTCGACGGTCGCCGCCTCGATGGCGGCGAGAACGAGTGCGACCCCGATCCAGAACAGCCAGACGTTGTCGTTCAGCCAGTCCATCGCTCGGCCCCCTTTCCGTGGTGAGTCACCACATCGACGTGTGCCCGGTGCGGGCGGTTCCCTATGCGCCTAACGAGCACGCGCTGCGTAACGGTCCCCGCGCACCTCGAGCTCGAGCGGGAGGCCGAAGGTGGCCTCCAGGTTCTCCTCGGTCAGGGTGATCTCGATCGGGCCCTGCGCGACGATCCGGCCGTCGCGGATGAGGAGCACGTCGGTGAAGTTCGGCGGCACCTCCTCGACGTGGTGGGTGACCAGGACCAGGGCCGGGGCCGCGAGGTCGGCGGCGAGCTCACCCAGGCGGCGCACGAGGTCCTCGCGGCCACCGAGGTCGAGGCCGGCGGCCGGCTCGTCGAGCAGCATCAGCTCGGGGTCGGTCATCAGGGCCCGGGCGATCTGCACCCGCTTGCGCTCCCCCTCGGACAGGGTGCCGAAGCGGCGAGCCGCGAGGTGGTCGGCGCCGAGGGTCTTCAGCAGGTCGTCGGCGCGGCCCTCGTCGAGCCCGTCGTAGGCCTCGCGCCAGCGCCCCACGACGCCGTAGGAGGCGGTGAGCACGACGTCGCGCACCCGCTCGTTCGGGGGGATCCGCTCGGCGAGTGCGGCCGACGCCAGCCCGATCCGTGGGCGCAGCTCGAAGACGTCGACCGTGCCGAGGACCTCACCGAGGATGCCGACGACACCGGTGGTCGGGTGGATGCGCGCCGAGGCGAGCTGAAGCAGCGTGGTCTTGCCGGCGCCGTTGGGGCCGAGCACGACCCAGCGCTGCCCCTCCTCGACGTCCCAGCTCACGTCGTCGAGGATCGTCGTGTCCCCGCGGACGACACTCACGCCGGCCAACGCAAGGACATCGCTCATGCCCCGAACCCTAACCGAGTCAGGGCGTCAGCATCCGGCGCCTCAGGACGTCCAGGTAGACCTGGTTGGTCTGCTCGCCGATCGAGCCCCAGGAGAACGACTCCACGGCCCGACGACGCCCGGACAGACCCATCCGGTCGGCGCGTGCGGTGTCGCTCACGGCATCCGTGAGCGCGGCCGCGAGGTCGGCGACGAAGCGGTCGGGGTCGACCGGGATGCCCGTGCCGTCCTGCACCTGGTCGATCGGCACCAGCCAGCCGGTCTCGCCGTGGACGACGACCTCGGGGATGCCGCCGGTGGCCGTCGCCACGACGGGCAGCTCACAGGCCATCGCCTCGAGGTTGACGATGCCCAGCGGCTCGTAGACCGACGGGCAGACGAACACGGTGGCGCTGCTCAGCATCGCCACGACCTCGTTGCGCGGCAGCATCGTCGGCACCCACACGACCCCGTCGCGGGTCTCGCGCAGGGTGTCGATGAGGGTCTCGACCTCGGCCTTGATCTCGGGGGTGTCGGGGGCGCCGGCGAGCAGCACGAGCTGCACCTCGGGCGGTAGCTCGGCCGCGGCGCGCAGGAGGTAGGGCAGCCCCTTCTGCCGGGTGATGCGACCCACGAAGATGACGCTGGGCCGGTCGGGGTCGACACCGTGGCCGCGGACGACGTCCTCGTCACGCTCGGCCTGCCACAGCTGCGAGTCGATGCCGTTGTGCACCACCTTGACCCGGTCGGGGTCGACGGACGGGTAGGACCGCAGGATGTCCTCGCGCATGCCGGCGCTGACCGCGATCACGGCATCCGCCGCCTCGTAGGCGGTCTTCTCGACCCACGACGACACCCGGTAGCCGCCGCCGAGCTGCTCGGCCTTCCACGGCCGCATCGGCTCGAGGCTGTGGGCGGTGAGGACGTGTGGGATGTCGCCCATCAGCGCGGCGAGGTGGCCGCCCATGTTGGCGTACCAGGTGTGCGAGTGCACGAGGTCGGCCCCCTCGCACGCGGCCGCCAGCGCCAGGTCGACGCCCAGGGTCGTCAGCGCCGGGTTGGCCCCCGCGAGCTCGGACGAGGTCGGGATGGCCGGTGGTGCCGTCCTCCTCGCGCGGCTCGCCGAAGGCGTGGACGCGCACGTCGAGGTCACCCCGCTGGCGAAGCGCCCGGACCAGCTCGGCCACGTGGACCCCCGCACCGCCGTAGATCGCCGGGGGGTACTCCTTGCTGAGGATGTCGATTCGCACGAAAACTCACCCTAGTGACGTTGCCCGCCTCCCGGCGAGGGAGGCGCCCCACTAGCGTGGGGTCATGGCGTACCGCAGCGGAGGTCCGAAGGTCCTGGTCATCGTCCTCGCTGGCGGGGAGGGAAAGCGGCTGATGCCCCTCACAGCCGACCGCGCCAAGCCGGCAGTGCCGTTCGGCGGCATCTACCGGCTCATCGACTTCGCGCTGTCGAACGTCGTGAACTCCGGCTACCTCAAGATCGTCGTGCTGACCCAGTACAAGTCGCACAGCCTCGACCGGCACGTGACGCGGACCTGGCGGATGTCGACGATGCTCGGCAACTACGTGGCCCCCATCCCGGCCCAGCAGCGCATCGACAAGTCCTGGTACCAGGGCAGCGCCGACGCGATCTTCCAGAGCTTCAACACGATCACCGACGAGAAGCCCGACATCGTCGTGGTGGTCGGAGCCGACCACGTGTACCGGATGGACTTCTCGCAGATGGTCGAGCAGCACGTCGAGTCGGGCGCGGGGGTGACCGTGGCCGCCATCCGGCAGCCGATCGCGATGTCCACCGAGTTCGGCGTCATCGACGTCCAGCCCGACGACCCCTCGAAGATCCGCGCCTTCCTCGAGAAGCCGGCCGACCCCGACGGTCTGCCGGACTCCCCCGACGAGATCCTCGCCAGCATGGGCAACTACGTCTTCGACGCCGACGTGCTGATGGGCGCCGTGCACGATGACTCGACGCTCGACGGCTCGGATCACGACATGGGCGGCGACATCCTGCCGGCCCTGGTCGAGCAGGGCGTCGCGTACGCCTACGACTTCAAGAACAACGTCATCCCCGGCGGCACCGAGCGCGACATGGGCTACTGGCGCGACGTGGGGACGATGGACTCCTACTTCGACGCGCACATGGACCTGGTCTCGATCCACCCGATCTTCAACCTCTACAACTACGACTGGCCGATCTACACGTCGTACGGGCCCTACCCGCCGGCGAAGTTCGTGCACGGCCACCACGGCCGGTTCGGCGAGGCCCTGAACTCGGCGGTCTCCCCCGGGGTCGTCATCTCCGGGGCCCGGGTCAACGGCTCGGTCATCTCCCCCGACGTGCACGTGCACAGCTACACCGAGATCGACAACAGCGTGATCCTCGACGGCGTGCAGATCGGGCGGAACTGCCGCATCCAGCGGGCGATCATCGACAAGAACGTCACCATCCCCGATGCGACGTCGATCGGGTTCGACCGCGAGAACGACCTGGCGCGCGGCTTCTCGGTCACCGAGTCCGGCATCACCGTCGTCGGGAAGGGCCAGGTGGTCACCCCGTGACAGGGCCCGACCGCCCGATCCGGATCGGCGTCCAGCTGCAGCCGCAGCACACCACGTACGCCGCCCTCCGGCAGGCCTGCGCCGACGCCGAGGAGATCGGGGTCGACGTCGTGTTCACGTGGGACCACTTCTCGCCGCTCTACGGCCCGCGCGACGGCGCCCACCTCGAGTGCTGGACGGTGCTCGCGGCGTGGGCCGAGGTGACCTCCCGTGTCGAGATCGGCGCCCTGGTCACCTGCAACAGCTACCGCAACCCGCAGCTGCTCGCCGACATGGCGCGCACGGTCGACCACATCAGCGAGGGCAGGCTCATCCTCGGCATCGGGTCCGGCTGGTTCGAGCGCGACTACGACGAGTACGGCTACGAGTTCGGAACCGCCGGAGGGCGACTCGACGCGCTCGACCGCGACCTGCCCCTGATCAAGGCACGATGGGCGAAGCTCAACCCACCGCCGACGCGCGACATCCCGGTGCTCATCGGCGGTGGTGGTGAGCGCAAGACGCTGCGCATCGTGGCCGAGCAGGCCGACATCTGGCACGGCTTCGGCACCCCCGAGACGATCGCGCACAAGCACGCGGTGCTCGACGAGTGGTGCGCCAGGATCGGCCGCGACCCCGCGGAGATCGAGCGGTCCTCCGGGGTGTCCCCCAAACCCGGTCGTCTCCCCGAGGACGTGAGCGACTACGCCGCGGGCGCCGAGGCTCTCCACGAGGTCGGCACCCGGCTGTTCACGGTCGGCCTGAGCGGCCCGGACCACGACCTCGGTCCGGTGCGTGACCTCGTCGCGTGGCGCGACGCCCACGCTCGATAGCCTGCACGGGTGCCCCCTGCCCCGATCGAGCCACCGGTCGCTCCGCTGCCCGACCCGCACGCGCGAACCCTCCTCGTCACCCTGAACGGGCCCGACCGGCCCGGTGTCACCAAGGCGCTGTTCGAGGCGGCCTCGACCGTCGGCGCCGATGTGCTCGACCTCGAGCAGGTCGTGGTGCGCGGCCACCTGGCGCTGTCGGTGCTGCTCTCCCCCGGCCGCGACGAGAACGTGCTCGTCGACCGGCTGACCCGGGCCGGGTCGCAGCTCGGGATGCGGGTCGACCTCGTGGCCGGCCACGGTGACAACGCGCCGCGACGCACCGGGCGAGCCGCGGTCGTCGTCATGGGCGCCCCGCTCGCGACGCAGCACGTCGCCGCCGTCGCAGCGGCGATCGCCGAGCACGGCGCCAACATCGACCGCATCCGTCGCCTCTCGCGGTACCCGGTGACGACGGTGGAGATGGACGTCTCCGGAGCCGACGTCGACGACCTGCGCCATGCCCTGGCGATGGTCTCGCACCAGGTGGGCGCCGACATCGCCGTGGCTCCGGCCGGCCTGGCCCGACGAGGTGGCCGGCTGGTCGTCATGGACGTCGACTCCACGCTCATCCAGGACGAGGTCATCGAGCTGCTCGCCGAGCACGCCGGCCGGGCCGCCGAGGTCGCTGCGGTCACCGAGGCCGCGATGCGCGGCGAGCTCGACTTCGCGCAGAGCCTGCACGCCCGGGTCGAGACGCTGGCGGGCCTTCCGGCGACCGTGCTCGACGACGTACGGGATGCCGTGCGCCTCACCCCCGGCGCGCGCACCCTGGTACGCACCCTCAAGCGGCTCGGCTTCACCGTGGCCGTCGTGTCGGGCGGCTTCGTCGAGGTCGTCGAGCCGATCGCGCGCGAGCTCGGCATCGACCACGTGCGCGCCAACCGGCTCGAGGTGGTCGACGGCCGGCTCACCGGGCGGGTGCTGGGCGAGGTCGTCGACCGCGCCGGCAAGGCTGCCGCCCTGCGCGAGTTCGCAGCCCTGGAGGGGCTGCCGCTCACCCGCACGGTCGCCATCGGCGACGGGGCCAACGACCTCGACATGCTCGCCGTCGCCGGCCTCGGGGTCGCCTTCAACGCCAAGCCGATGGTGCGCCGGCAGGCCGACACCGCCCTCACCGTGCCGTACCTGGACGCCGTGCTCTTCCTGCTCGGAATCTCTCGCGAGGAGATCGAGGACGCCGACGCCCACGACGACGCGCCACTAGGCTGACCGCGTGCCGCGCTACCCCTCGACCATCCCCACGCTCTTCATCATCGGTGGGGCGGAGGACCGGGTCGGCAAAGCCTCCTTGCTGCGCCACTTCATCAAGCTCGCCGGGGGACGCCGCTCCAGGCTCGTCCTGATCCCCACCGCCTCGTCGTTCCAGGACGAGGTCGTCGCCTCCTACACCGAGGTGTTCACCCGCCTGGGCGCGCCCGGGGTGGACGTCGTGAACCCCGCGACCCGCGCCGAGTCGCACGACCCCGACCTGGTGGCGCTGGTCGACGGCGCCACCGGCATCTTCATGAGCGGTGGCAGCCAGCTGCGGCTCTCACAGCTGCTGCCGGGCACACCGCTGGGAGAGGCGCTGCACCGCGCCCACGACCGCGGCGCCGTCGTCGGTGGCACCTCGGCCGGCGCCTCGATCATGAGCGACTTCATGATCTCGATGGGCGAGGAGGGGGTCACGCCGCGCCAGCGGGCCAGCCAGATCTCGGCCGGCCTGGGCCTGGTCCGCGGGGTCGTCGTGGACCAGCACTTCGACCAGCGATCGCGCTACGGTCGGCTGATGTCCGTCATCGCCCCGTCACCGCACCTGCTCGGCATCGGGATCGACGAGGACACCGCGATCGTGGTCAGCGGGGGCCGCGACTTCACGGTCCGTGGCGCCGGTGGAGTCTTCGTGGTCGACTGCACGACCGCCGTCACCGACGCGGCGGACGCCCGGGCCGGCGCCCCGATGCTCGTGTCCGGCGCCACCGTGCACACCCTGCCGTCCGGGTCGACCTTCGACCTCGTCGAGCGTCGCCTCACCGCCTTCGTCGAGCAGCACCCCGACCTGCTCGTCTCGCTCGCCGCCGCCAAGGCCTGACCGCCGCCTCGTCCACTTCCCGCTGTCCCCGACCCCGACCCACCCGCCCACGCCACCCGAGGAGAAGCGCCGATGGACCGTCCCATCCCGACCGGCCCCGCCGCCCCCGACCTGCGCATCGTCGAGGCCCGCGTCTACCGGGGCGGCAACATCTGGTCCTACGACCCGTCGATCCACCTCGTCGTCGACCTCGGCGTGCTCGAGGAGTACCCCAGCGACACCCTGCCCGGCTTCACCGACCGGCTCGTCGAGCTGCTGCCCGGGCTGGAGAACCACACCTGCTCCAAGGGTGTGCGCGGTGGTTTCGTCGAGCGGCTGCGGGAGGGCACCTGGCTCGGGCACGTGTCCGAGCACGTCGCACTGCAGCTGCAGCAGGAGGCCGGGCACGACCAGCGGCGGGGAAAGACGCGCCAGGTCAAGGGGAAGGCCGGGGTCTACAACGTCATCTACGGCTACACCAACGAGGAGGTCGGCCTGGCGGCCGGTCGCCTCGCCGTGCGCCTGCTGAACCACCTGGTCCAGGAGGAGGAGGGGTTCGACTTCGCCGCCGAGCTGGAGTCCTTCCTGACCCGGGCCGAGCGCACCGCGTTCGGCCCGTCGACCGGGGCCATCCTCGAGGAGGCGGTGAGCCGCGACATCCCCTTCATCCGGCTCAACAGCGGCAGCCTGGTGCAGCTCGGCCAGGGCGTGCACCAGCAGCGGATCCGAGCCACGATGACGTCCAAGACCAGCGCGCTGGCCGTCGACATCGCGGGCGACAAGGACATGACCACCAAGCTGCTCGGTTCGGCGGGCCTGCCGGTGCCCAAGCAGGAGACGGTGCGCTCGGCCGAGGGCGCGGTCGCCGCCGCACGGCGGATCGGTTTCCCGGTGGTCGTCAAGCCGCTCGACGGCAACCACGGTCGCGGGGTGTGCCTCAACCTGGGCAGCGACGCCGAGGTGAGCGAGGCGTTCGTGGTGGCCGAGGACCAGTCCCGTCGCGGGTACGTCATCGTCGAGTCGATGGTGACCGGCCGCGACTACCGCTGCCTCATCGTCGGTGGCCGGATGCAGGCCATCGCCGAGCGGGTGCCCGCGCACGTCATCGGCGACGGCACGCACACCGTCGGTGAGCTGGTCGAGATCACCAACTCCGACCCGCGCCGCGGGGTCGGTCACGAGAAGGTGCTGACCAAGATCAAGGTGGACGCGGCGGCCCTGGAGCTGCTGCGCGAGCAGGGCTACGCCCTCGACGCCGTGCCGCCCGCCGACACGATGGTCAAGCTGGCGCTGACCGGCAACATGTCGACCGGTGGCATCTCGATCGACCGCACCTTCGACGCGCACCCCGACAACGTCGAGATCGCCGAGGAGGCGGCCCGGCTGATCGGGCTCGACGTGGCCGGCATCGACTTCATCTGCCCGGACATCGCCTCGCCCGTTCGCGAGACCGGCGGCGCGATCTGCGAGGTGAACGCCGCACCCGGGTTCCGGATGCACACCCACCCGACGATCGGCGAGCCGCAGTACATCGCCAAGCCGGTCGTCGACCTGCTCTTCCCGCCCGGTGCGCCCTCGCGCGTGCCGATCGTGGCCGTGACCGGCACCAACGGCAAGACGACGACCTCGCGGATGATCGCGCACATCATGAAGGGCGTCGGCCGCCAGGTCGGCATGACCTCGACCGACGGCATCGTCATCGACGAGCGCCTCGTCGTGAAGGCCGACGCGTCCGGCCCGCGCTCGGCGCGGATGGTGCTGCAGAACCCGCGCGTCGACTTCGCGGTCATGGAGGTGGCCCGCGGCGGCATCCTGCGCGAGGGCCTGGGCTACGACCGCAACGACGTCGCCGTCGTCACCAACGTGGCGCCCGACCACCTGGGCATGCGCGGCATCGACACCCTCGAGCAGCTCGCCGACGTCAAGGCCGTCGTCGTCGAGGCCGTGCCCCGCGACGGGTTCGCCGTGCTCAACGCCGACGACACCCTGGTGCGCCGGATGCGGCGACGCTGCTCGGGGTCGATCGTCTGGTTCAGCCTCGACGAGCCCGGCAGCAAGGTGCGCGACTTCATCGACAACCACTGCCGCAACGGCGGCCGCGCCGTGGTGCTCGACCGCACCGAGCGCGGCGACATGATCGTCATCCGGCACGGGCGCCGCTCGATGCAGCTGGCGTGGACCCACCTGCTGCCCTCGACCTTCGGCGGCACCGCGCTGTTCAACGTCGCCAACGCGATGGCGGCGGCGGGCGCCGCCTTCGCCAGCGGGGCCGGGCTGCACGAGATCCGGCAGGGGCTGCGCACGTTCACGACCTCGTACTACCTCTCCCCCGGCCGGATGAACCAGATCAACGTGCACAACGTCGACGTCATCGTCGACTACTGCCACAACGCGCCCGGGATGCGCGTGCTGGGCGAGTTCCTCGAGCGCTACGCCGCGATGAAGGCCGGGCAGACCGACCTCGGCAAGATCTCGCGGATCGGCATGGTCGCGACCGCCGGCGACCGCCGGGAGAGCGACATGCGCGAGCTCGGTGCCATCGCCGCGGAGCACTTCGACGTCGTGGTGGTCCGCGAGGACCAGCGGCTGCGGGGCCGCGAGCGCGGGTTCACCGCGGAGATGGTCGCCGAGGGGGCGCGCGGCCGGATCGGTGAGCCCGGGGTGCGCTGCCGCCAGGTCGAGATCGTGCTCGACGAGACCGCGGCGGTGCGCCACGTCATGGCCCGCGCCAACCCGGGTGACATCGTCGTGATGAGCGTCGACCAGCACGCGGCGGTGATGGCCGAGCTCGAGTCGATGACCAAGCAGGCGCAGCCGGGAACGCACACCCGCGACGGCGTCGGGGACCCGGACCTCGACCCCGGGACCCTGCAGGAGGAGGCCCGGGAGGCCGGCGACAGTGCGGCCCGCGACCTCGAGCCGGCCCCGCCCGCAGGCTGACCGGCGCGGGCCCTGCGGGGCCGAAGGGAAGACGCCGGGCGATCCGCGTGGCTACCCTTCGACGATGGCGTCGGAGGGGACCTCGCGAACGCGGCCGTCGCGGCTGCGGGCGGCCGCCGGCGCGTTCGCGACGAACTGGCGCAACCCCGAGCTGCGGCGGGCACAGGCGGCGTTCTTCGGGGCGTGGACGGCCGAGTGGGCCGTCACCGTGGTCCTCGCGGTCTACGCGTACGGCCGGGGCGGCGCCACGGAGGTGGGCGTCGTGGCCCTCGTCCGGGTGCTTCCGGCGGCCATCGTGGCCCCACTGGCCACGCAGTACGCCGACCGGTGGCCCCGCGAGAAGGTGCTCGTGGCCGTCTCCTTCGCCCGGTCCGTCACCATCGCCCTCGCCGGCTGGGCCGTGTTCGTCGACGGGCCGGCCCTGATCGTGTACGCCCTGGTGACGGTGTCGTCCGCTGCCGCCGTGCTCTTCCGGCCGGTCCACTCCGCACTGCTGCCGTCGCTGTGCTCCACCCCGCCGGAGCTGGCGGGCGCCAACGTCGTCCGCGGGGCGCTGGACTCGGCCGCGACCCTGGTCGGGCCGGCCCTGAGCGCGGTCCTGCTCGCCACCGGCGGGCCGGCCCAGGTGCTCGCCGTGGCGGCCGTCGCGTCGGCGTGGGCCGGGTGGCTGATGACCCGGGTGCATCCGGAACCGACCCTCGTCGGCGGCGGTGCACCCGATGCCGAGGGCCCGCTGGACCGGGCCCTGGGCGGGGTCCGTGCCGTGAACGCCCACCGGGACCTGCGGCTGCTGTTCGCCCTGGCCGCCGCCCAGACGATCATGCGCGGCGCGATCACGGTCTTCACGGTCGTCGTCGCGGTGGAGCTCGTCGGGCTCGGGGACCCCGGGGTCGGGCGTGCTCAACGCCGCCCTCGGCGCCGGGGCGGTCGTCGCGTCCGCCGCGGCGGCACTCCTCGTGGGAACCGGGCGGCTGGCGGCCTGGTTCGGGCTCGGCGTCGCCCTGTGGGGGGCACCCCTCGTCGTCATCGGGCTCTTCCCCTCGGCCACGTCGGCGATGGTCATGCTCGCGATCGTGGGCGCGGGCAACGCCCTCGTCGACGTGGGTGGCTTCACCCTCATCGCCCGGATCGCGCCCGCCAACGTCCTGGCCCGCGTCTTCGGGGTGCTGGAGAGCGTCGCGGCCCTCGGCGTGGGCGTCGGGGCGCTCGTGACGCCACTCATCATGGATGCCCTCACCCTGCAGACGTCCCTCGTCGTTCTCGGTCTGCTCACCCCGACCGCGGTCGCGCTCTCGTGGCGCAGGCTGCGCGCCCTGGACGCCGTCATCGTGGGCCGCAACGACGAGCTGACCCTGCTGAGAGGAGTCCCGCTCCTCGACGCGCTCCCGCTGCCCGCCCTCGAGACCGTCGCCAGCCAGCTGGACCACGTCGTGGTGCCGGCCGGCGAGACGGTCTTCCGCCAGGGCGACCCCGGCGACCGGTTCTACGTCGTGGTCGCCGGCACGGCCGAGGTCGTGGGAGACGGTCGACCCATCACCAGCCTGGGCCCGGGCGAGTCCTTCGGCGAGATCGCGCTCCTGCGCCGCGTCCCCCGCACGGCCAGCGTCCGCGCGGTCGACGAGCTGCGCCTTGAGTCGTTGAGAGGGGACCGGTTCCTGGCCCTGATGACCGGGTCGACCCGCGGTGAGGCCGCGACCTCCGCCCACGTCGACGAGATGCTCCACCGGTTCGCACCGCGACCCCTACCCGGGACCGAGCCACCGCTGTGACGGACCGGGGTCAGTCCCGAAGCTGTGCGGCGTAGGCGGTGAGTGCTCGTCGGTAGCGGACGACGTCCGGGTCGGTGCTCGTCGTCGCGACGGCGGCGAGCAGCTCGGACAGCGCCCGGGTGGACCCACCCGCGTCGTGGTGCACCAGCGCACGGAACGCCGCGACCCCCAGGCTGTCCGGATGCCGCGCGGCCACGTCGTCGATGACCGCGACCGCCTCGTCGAGGCGACCGACATTGCGCAGGCTCGACGCGAGCTGCACCTGGGCCCGGTGCCGGTGCGGCTCGCGCAGCCCCGCGGCCAGCGCCTCCTCGTACAACGGCACGGCGGCGGCCTCGTCGCCGGCGCTGTCGTGGGTGCCCGCGTACTCGTAGGTGATCCGGGCGTCCCCGGGGTGGTCGCCGTACAGGGCGGCGGCGGCGTCGACGCGCGCCGCGGCATCCGGCATCTCCCACAGCGCGGTGATCTCGTCCTCGAACTCGTGCTCGCCGCGGGCGCGCACGACCTTGCGGCGGATGGCGTCGGGGTCGTCGGAGGTCGCGCCCCGCTCGTGCAGCCAGTCGACGATCTCGGCCCGCTCCGCGTGGCACATCACCGCCACGACGTCCCCGTCGTCGGCCACCTCGAGCAGGGCCTGCAGGCCGGAGAGCTCGGTGGGGTACGACGCGATGTCACCGACGCCCGCATTGGCCAGCCCGATGCGCAGCTGCGACTCGAGGTCAGCGGGAGTGCGGCCCCGCAGGTAGTGGTCCTTGTGCGCCGCCACGACGTGGTCGGCCCGCAGCCCGGCGATCTCGCCGAGCGCCTGGAGGATCTCGTCGGTGCGGTCGCCGGCCGTCCCGAGCGCGAGGTGCACCCGGCCGCCGGGAGCCACCAGCCCGCGCGCGACGTCGAGCAGCGCCTCGAGGCCTGCCTCGTTGTGCGCCAGGTCGATGACGACGGTGGCGTCGCCGCCCTCGACCGGAGCGGTGTAGGTGTTCATCCGGCCCGGGTTGAGCACGTCGTCGGGGCGGAAGGTGCGCAGCCCCTCGACGACGGCAGCTCGGTCGATGCCGAGCCCGAGGGCCGCCGCGGCCCCGGCGAGCGCGTTGAGCACGTTGTGGTGCGACAGCCCGGACAACGCCATCGGCAGGTCGACCACGCGCACCAGCCGGTCGGGCGCGGCGTCCGGGCGGAGCACGGTCAGGTAGCCGTCGAGCACGGTCATCGCCCGACCGCCGGTACCGAGCGCCTCACGCACGGCCGGCGCGCCGGGCTCGGCCGTGAAGACCCACGGGCGAGCCCGGATGCCGGCCCGCATCGCCCAGACCCGCGGGTCCTCGCCGTTGAGCACCACCCAGCCGCGCGGCTTGGTCACCCGGGTGACGATGGCCTTGACCTCGGCGAGCTGGTCGACGGTGTCGATGCCCTGCATCCCGAGGTGGTCGGCCGAGACGTTGGTGACGACCGAGACGTCGTTGTGGGTCACGCCCATGCCGCGCAGCAGCATCCCGCCCCGAGCGGTCTCGAGGATGCCGATCTGCACCCCGGGCGCCTCGAGCACGGCGCGCGCCCCGGCCGGGCCCGAGTAGTCGCCGGGCTCGATGACCTCGCCCTGGACGACGACCCCGTCGGTGGAGCTCCACCCGGTGCGGAAGCCCGCGGTCATGCTGATGTGGGCGAGCAGGCGGGTCGTGGTCGTCTTGCCGTTGGTGCCGGTCACCGACGCGACCGGGATGCGCGGGGTGACCAGGCGGGGGCCGTCGCCGAGCGGGGTGGCGGCTGCGACGCCGGCCCCGTGGTCGGTCACGGCATCCGCGAACTGGCGGCCGGCGAGCAGGTCGCCGAGGACCAGCCCGATCGCCGCGCCCAGCGCCTCGGCGCGGGCGCGGTGCCGCCAGACGAAGGCGCACACGACGACGTCCGTCTCGTTGGCCACCCGGGTGCGCACGCCGAGCCGACGGGTGCCGATCTCGGTGGCCAGGGCCCGGGCCACCCGCTCGACGAGCCGCAGCAGCACCTGCTGGCGCTGCTCGGACCCGGGCGCGCCCGGCTGGCCGCGGCGCATGCCCGCGTCGGTCGAGACGGCACGCAGGGTCTCGACCGGTGCGTCGAGGTAGCCCGGCAGGGCGAGCGTCACCTTGACTGCCGGTCGGGGGAAGTACAGGTTCGGGCCCTCGAGGACACGCACCTCGCGCGTGGTGACGCCGGGTCGGGTCTCCGTCTCACGGGTGTCCGCGGGCTCGCTGCTCACCCGTGGAGCCTAGTGGCCGACGAAAGGCTAGACGCCCATCGCGTGGAAGCCACCGTCGACGTGCACCATCTCGCCGGTCGTGGCCGGGAACCAGTCCGACAGCAGGGCGCAGCAGGCGCGCGCGGCGGGCACGGCGTCGTTGACGTCCCAGCCCAGCGGGGAACGGCTGCCCCACTCCTCCTCGAAGCGCTCGAAGCCCGGGATGGACTTCGCTGCGGTGGTGCGGATCGGCCCGGCCGCGACGATGTTGCAGCGGATCCCCTTCGGCCCCAGGTCGCGGGCGAGGTAGCGGTTCGTCGACTCGAACGCGGCCTTCGCCACGCCCATCCAGTCGTAGACCGGCCACGCGAAGCGGGCGTCGAAGGTGAGCCCGACGACGCTGCCGCCCGCGGACATCAGCGGCAGGGCCGCCTTGGTCAGGGAGGCCAGCGAGTACGCCGAGACCTGGACGGCCGTGGAGACGTCGTCCCAGCCGGCCTCCATGAAGTTGAAGGCACCCTGTGGGGCGAACCCGATCGAGTGCACGACGCCGTCGAGGTGCGGCACGTGCTCGCGCACCCGGTCGGCCAGCGCCGCGAGGTCGTCGTCGCTGGTGACGTCGAGCTCGACGACGGGCGGGGTCTCGGGCAGCCGGCGAGCGATGGCTGAGGTGATCTTCATCGTCCGGCCGAAGGAGGTGAGGACGACCTCGGCCCCCTGCTCCTGGGCGAGCTTGGCGATGTGGAAGGCGATGGAGGAGTCCATGAGGACGCCGGTGACGAGCAGCTTCTTGCCCTCGAGCAACATGGGGCGGGACCTTTCGCTGGGGGTCGGTGCGGTCGAGCGGTGCGGAGGTGCTGGTGGGGCGGCGGCGGGTCAGTGACCCATCCCGAGCCCGCCGTCGACGGGGATGACGGCGCCGGAGATGTAGGCCGCGTCGCCGGAGGCGAGGAAGCGCACGACGGCAGCCACCTCGTCGGTGCTGGCGAACCGCCCTGCGGGGATCGCGGCCTTGTAGGACTTCTGGGTGTCCTCGGGCAGCGCGGCCGTCATGTCGGTCTCGATGAAGCCGGGCGCGACGACGTTGGCGGTGATGCCGCGGCCGCCGAGCTCACGGGTGATCGAGCGGGCCAGGCCGACCAGACCGGCCTTGCTCGCGGCGTAGTTCGCCTGGCCCGGGCCGCCGTAGAGCCCCACGACGCTCGAGATGAACACGATCCGCCCACGACGCAGCCGGATCATCCCCTTGCTCGCGCGCCGGGCACAGCGGAAGGCACCGGCCAGGTTGGTGTCGATGACGGTGTCCCAGTCGTCGTCGCTCATCCGCATCAGCAGGCCGTCCTTGGTGACGCCGGCGTTGGCGACGAGCACCTCGATCGGGCCGCCGAGCTTCTCCTCGGCCTCGGTGAAGGCGGCGTCGACGGATGCCGTGTCGGTGACGTCGCAGCGGACGCCCACCAGGCCGTCGGGCGCGTCGCCCGACCGGTGGGTCACGGCGACGTGGTCGCCGGCCTCGGCGAAGGACCGGGCGATCGCCAGGCCGATACCGCGGTTGCCGCCGGTGACGAGGACGGTGCGTGGCTCGCTCATGGCGTCGAACCTAGTGGACTACCGCTGGGTAGCCGGAGCCGCACGACATCGCGAGACATACAGTGGACCGGTGTCCACGACCCGTCACCCGCACGACGTCCAGTCGGTGACGAGCGCGCCCGAGGCGCGCACCGAGGACCAGGCCCGACGGCTCAAGCGGTACCTCATCACGATGGCCATCCGCACGGCCTGCTTCATCCTGCTCGTGGTCGTCGACGCGTGGTACCGCTGGATCTTCGCGGCCGGCGCCGTGTTCCTGCCGTTCATCGCCGTGGTCGCGGCCAACGCCGTGATGCCGCGGGTCACCGGCCGGGTGCGCCCGGTGCTGCCGGTGGCCGACGAGACCCCCCAGATCACCCGGGCCCCGGACGAGCCCCACGAGAGCGACGGCTCAGCCACCGATCGCTGACATCGGGCGGTCCGGCTGCTCGAAGCCGGCCTTGTCGATGCCGTGACCCGACTTCTTCTCCCACATCTCCGCGATGACCAGGTCGGCGAGCTCCTCGTCGCTGGCCCCGGCCCGGATCGGGCCCCGCAGGTCGACCTCGCGGCGGGCGAACAGGCAGTTGCGCAGCTGACCGTCGGCGGTGAGGCGCACCCGGTCGCAGCTGCCGCAGAACGGCGCCGAGACGCTGGCGATGACGCCCACCGTGTGCGGGCCACCGTCGACGAGGAACAGCTCGGCCGGGGCGCTGCCCCGCTCCCCCACCGGGGTGAGCGTGAAGCGCTCGCCCAGCCGCTCGAGGATCTCGGCCTGGGGCACCATCTGGGTGCGGTCCCACGCGTGCTGGGCGTCGAGCGGCATCTGCTCGATGAAACGCAGCTGGTACCCGCGGTCGAGACACCACTGGAGCAGGTCGGGCACGTCGGTGTCGTTGACGCCCCGCATGGCGACGGCGTTGACCTTCACCGGCGTCAGCCCGGCATCCGCGGCAGCCTTGAGGCCGGCCACGACGTCGTTGAAGCGGTCGCGCCGGGTGAGCCGGCCGAAGTGCTCGGGGTCGACCGTGTCGAGGCTGACGTTGACCCGGTCCAGCCCCGCGGCGGCCAGCGGGGCGGCGAGCCGGTCGAGCCCGATGCCGTTGGTCGTCATCGCGATGCGTGGCCGCGGTTCGAGGGCGGCGACCCGTCGCACGACGTCGACCAGGCTGCGACGCAGCAGCGGCTCGCCACCGGTGAGCCGCACCTGGGTG
Organism: uncultured Actinomycetota bacterium; assembly: GCA_963695175.1. Classification (GTDB taxonomy): domain Bacteria; phylum Actinomycetota; class Actinomycetes; order Actinomycetales; family Dermatophilaceae; genus Fodinibacter. The sequence goes on along the minus strand of CAVOGG010000003.1, from coordinate 180,384 downwards.
ACGCCCAGGCCGACCATGACGGCAACCAGCCGCACGAGCTCGTCATCGGTGAGCATCTCGGGTTTGGGCAGCCAGTCCAGGCCCTCGGCCGGCATGCAGTAGCTGCACCGCAGGTTGCACCGGTCGGTCACCGAGACACGCAGGTCACGACCGGCGCGACCGAAGCGGTCGAGCAGGCGGGGGGCGGGCAGGTCAGTCATAGGTGCCCAATGTACGTCGCGTACGGTGTCCCCGTGCTCAGGCGGCTCGTGACACCTCGCTGGCTGGGCGCCCTCCTCCTCGCCGCGCTCCTGGCGTACACGTGCTACCACCTCGGTTGGTGGCAGTACCACCGGTACGAAGCCAAGCAGCAGCGCAACGAGCGGCTCGACACCCACTACCGCGCCGCGCCGGTGCCCCTGTCGTCGGTGCTCACCCCCGCAGGCCTCGATCCGGATGACGAGTGGACCCGGGCGACCGTCTCCGGCCAGTACGCCGGTGGCCCGGTCTACGTGCGCAACCGGCCCCTCGAGAGCGAACCCGGCTACGAGGTGCTCTGGGCCTTCCGCCCGGCTTCCGGCGGCCCCGACCTGGTCGTCGACCGCGGGTGGGTGGCCGAGTCGCAGCGTGGCGCGAGCGTGCTGCCCGACGTGCCCCAGGCCCCGACCGGGGACGTCGAGGTGGTGGGCTGGGTGCGCCCCGGCCAGGCGTCGAGGAACCGCCAGCTGCCGGTCGGGCAGATCGCCAGCCTCAACCTGCGCGACGCGACCGCGGCGCTGGGGTCGAGTGCGGTGCTGCCCGGCTACCTGCTGCTGCAGACCGAGACCCGGTCCGACGGCTCGACGGCGCCGCGCCCGCAGGCCCTCGGTGACCCCGACCGGGACCTGGGCCCGCACCAGGCGTACGCGTACCAGTGGTGGCTGCTCATGGTGATGGGGTTCGTGCTGATCCCGTTCGGCATCCGCCGCGAGCTGCGGCTCGAGAACCCGGAGAAGTACCCGACGAAGCCGAAGAAGACCCGGATCTGGGACGAGGAGGACGAGTAGGCCCGACAATCCCCGGCGGGTCAGGCCCGCGGGACGGGGAACACCCGGGCGTCGCCCGGCTGGTCGGGGTCGTCGACGATCTCGCGGTCCTCGAGCCAGGCCGACACGACGTTGGCGAGCTCGCCCGGGTGGCTGAAGTTGATGGCGTGCGCCGCGCCGTGGATGACGACGACGGTCACGTGCTCCGGTGACATCCGGGCCACCTCGATGACCCGCGCCGGCCCCGGCATCAGGGGGTCGCGGCTGCCGAGCACGGCCAGCGTGGGCACCGGCGAGTGCTGCAGCCGCTCCAGCGACGGGAAGAGGGTGAGCTGGCGGAACAGCCGCAGCGCGCTGACCGGACCGAAGCGGAGGTAGTCGGGCACCGCCACCCGGGCCATGCCGGGCGTCTCACGGGTGCCGTCACGGGCCAGCTGCACCAGGGCTCGCTGCAGCGGCTGGTTGTGGATGCCGCCCGCCGGGGATACCAGCACCAGCCGGTCGACGCGCTCCGGGGCGGCGTGCGCGACCTCGAGGCTGATCGGGCAGCCCATCGAGTTGCCGAGCAGGACGACCTTCTCCAGCTCGAGCGCGTCGAGCAGGGCCAGCACCGCGTCGGCGAGCTCGGGGATGTCGAGGGTGTGGTCGCGCCGGCGGCTGCGGCCGTACCCCGGGAGGTCGGGCACGATGTTGACCCCGTGGTGCACGAGCCTGCGCGCCGTGGGCAGCAGGTAGGCCCCGGAGATCGCGAACCCGTGCACGTGCACGATCGGCACGGCGTCGGCCGGGCCCGAGCTCCGGCGGTAGTAGAGGTCGCGGCCCCCCACCCGCACCCGACCGTGCGTCCAGTCCTTCGCGTCGTCGGCCACGCGCGGATCATCGCACCCGGACGCTGCGAACGTGTGCGGTCGAACGAACCGGATCAGGCGTGGGCGTCGACGACGCCGCCGAGGTCATCGCTGAACTGGGTGCGGTAGAGCTCGCTGTAGAGCCCGCCCGAGGCGACCAGCTCGTGGTGGGTGCCACGCTCGACGACGGTGCCGTTGTCGACGACGAGGATCAGGTCGGCGTGGCGCACCGTGCTCAGCCGGTGCGCGATGACCAGGGCCGACCGGTCGCGCAGGGCATGGTCGAGGGCCCGCTGCAGCGCCTGCTCGGACTCGCTGTCGAGGTGGGCCGTGGCCTCGTCGAGGACGATCAGCCCGGGGCCCTTGAGCAGCAGCCGGGCGATCGCGAGGCGCTGCTTCTCACCGCCGGAGAGCCGGTGCCCGCGGTCGCCCACGACGGTGTCGAGGCCCGAGGGCAGCGAGTCGACGAGCGACCAGACCTGTGCGGCCCGCAGCGCCGCGACCATGTCGTCCTCGGTGGCCGACGGTGCCGCATAGGCGAGGTTGGCCCGGATGGTGTCGTGGAAGAGGTGGGCGTCCTGGGTGACCACACCCACGGCGTCGTGCAGCGACTCGCTCTGGGCCTCGCGCGCGTCGAGCCCGTTGATCCGGATGGCACCGGCCGTGGGGTCGTACAGGCGAGCCACCAGCGCGGTGATGGTGGTCTTGCCGGCGCCGCTCGGGCCGACCAGGGCGACCAGGCTGCCGGGCTCGACGGTGAAGGTCACGTCGTGCAGCACCGGACCGCTGCCCCGTCGGTCGCCGGTGGCCGTGGTCTCGAGAGAGGCCAGCGACACCTCGTCGGCCGAGGGGTAGGCGAACGAGACGTTGTCGACCTCGACGCGCACGGGGCCCTCGGGCACCGGACGGGCGTCGGGCGCCTCGGCGACGAGCGGCTCGAGGTCGAGCACCTCGAAGACCCGCTCGAACGAGACCAGGGCGGTGAGGATGTCGACCCGGACGTTCGAGATGGCGGTCAGCGGGCCGTAGAGCCTGGCCAGCAGCGCCGTGAGGGCGAGCAGGGTGCCGACGGTGAGGGTGCCGTTGACCGCCATCAGGCCGCCCACGCCGTAGACCATCGCGGTCGCGAGCGACGCCACGAGGGTGAGCGCGACGATGAACACCGAGCGGTTGACCGCGATCCGCACGCCGATGTCGCGCACCTTGGCGGCCCGGTGGGCGTACTCCTCGTCCTCGACGGCCGGGTGGCCGAACAGCTTGACGAGAAGGGCGCCGGCGACGTTGAAGCGCTCGGTCATCTGGGTGCCGACCTCGGCGTTCTGCACCATCTGCTCGCGCGCGAGGCCGGCGAGCTTGCGCCCCATCAGCCGGGCGGGCACCAGGAAGAACGGCACCAGGGCCAGGGCCCCCAACGTGAGCGGCCAGGACAACGAGGCCATCGCCACGACGATCACCACCAGGGTGATGGCGTTGCTGACGACGCTGGAGAGCACCGACGTGAAGGCCTGCTGGGCGCCGATGACGTCGTTCCCGAGCCGGGTGACCAGGGACCCGGTCTGGGTGCGGGTGAAGAACGCCACCGGCTGGCGCAGCACGTGCGAGAACACCTGGGTGCGCAGGTCGTAGATCAGCCCCTCACCGATGCGGGCGGAGAACCAGCGCTCGACGAGGGTGAGACCGGCACCGACGATCGCGATGAGGGCCACGAGCAGTGACAGCCGCACGACGACGGAAGCGTCCTTGGGGTAGATGCCGTCGTCGACGAGGGACTTCAGCAGCAGGGGCGACGCCACCACCAGCACCGACTCGATGACGACGACGCCGAGGAACCAGGCGATCTGCACCTTGTAGGGCCGGGCGTAGCCCATCACCCGTCGGGTCGTGCCGGGAGCCAGGTGTTGCTCCTTGACGCTGGAGTCCCTGCTCAGGCTGTGTAGCGCCTGCCACCCTTGCATGCTCACCGGTCGTGCTCCTCAGATGTCGTCGTGCCTGTCAGTCAACCACCGCCCACCGACAGGTGTTCCTGCCCGTGGGCACCCCCTTGTGCCGGCCGGTGCCCCACCCGAGGATGGCGGCGACGCCGCCACCCGGGCGGATGCCGCCGACGTGAGAGGTATGCCGTGTCCGCACCGCTGCGCCACAAGGTCCTGCTCGACGAGGACGAGATGCCGACCCGTTGGTACAACATCCTCCACGACCTGCCGACGCCTCCCCCGCCGCCGCTGCACCCGGGCACCGGCCAGCCGGTCGGCCCGGACGACCTCGCGGCGATCTTCCCGATGGACCTCATCGCCCAGGAGGTGACGACCGAGCAGTACGTCGACATCCCCCAGGAGGTGCAGGACGTCTACCGGCTGTGGCGCCCGTCCCCGCTGTACCGCGCCCACCGGCTCGAGAAGGCCCTCGGCACCCCGGCCCGGATCTACTACAAGTACGAGGGCGTCTCGCCCGCCGGTTCGCACAAGCCGAACACCGCGGTGCCGCAGGCCTACTACAACGCGAAGGCCGGCATCCGGAAGCTGACGACCGAGACCGGGGCCGGGCAGTGGGGCACGGCACTGTCGTTCGCGTGCGCCCAGTTCGGCCTCGAGTGCGAGGTCTGGCAGGTGCGGGCGTCCTACGACGCCAAGCCCTACCGCAAGATCATGATGGAGACCTTCGGCGGCACGGTGCACCCGAGCCCGTCCGACCTCACCGAGGCCGGGCGCACGATGCTCGCCAGCGACCCCGACTCCCCCGGTTCGCTCGGCCTGGCCATCAGCGAGGCCGTCGAGATGGCCGCCCAGGACCCCACCGCCAACTACGCGCTGGGCTCGGTGCTCAACCACGTGCTGCTGCACCAGACGATCATCGGCGAGGAGGCCCTGCTCCAGCTGGCCAAGATCGGCGAGAGCGTCGACCTCATCGTGGGGTGCACCGGCGGTGGCTCGAACTTCGGCGGCCTGACCTTCCCGTTCCTGCGCGAGAAGCTCGCCTCCGGCTCGGGTCCGGTCATCCGGGCGGTCGAGCCGGCGTCGTGCCCGTCACTCACCCAGGGCACCTACGCCTACGACTTCGGTGACGTGGCGGGCCTGACCCCGCTGCTGAAGATGCACACCCTGGGCCACGACTTCATCCCCGACCCGATCCATGCCGGCGGGCTGCGCTACCACGGGATGAGTCCGCTGATCAGCCACCTCTACGAGGAGGGGCTGATCGAGGCGCAGGCCAAGACCCAGAAGGACTGCTTCGCGGCCGGGGTGCTGTTCGCCCGCACCGAGGGCATCGTGCCGGCGCCCGAGCCGACCCACGCCCTCGCCGCGGCCGTCGAGGAGGCCATCGCGTGCATCGAGACGGGTGAGGAGAAGGTCATCCTCACCGCGCTGTGCGGCCACGGCCACCTCGACCTGCCCGCCTACGACGCCTACCTGCGTGGCGACCTCGTCGACCACACCTGGGAGGATGCCGAGCTGCAGGAGGCCGTCGCCGAGGCGCTCACCCGGCTGCCCGCCATCCCGGGCTGAGCGGGGCCCGACGATGGCGAGCTGGCAGACCCACGCGGTCTGCGTGTACCTGCGGACCACCCGCAAGAAGCGCTACCGCACGACCGAGGCCGGGCTGCGCAGCATGGCGAACGGCATCCCCGCGGCTCCCCTGCCCGACGAGCTGCGCGACCGCTCGTCGGTGGCGCCGCTCGCCGGTGGCGAGGTGGTCACCGTGCGCCCCGCCGACGGTGTCGTGGCCGGGACCGGCGCGCTGGTCTACCTCCACGGCGGCGCGTTCGTCAACGGCATCCAGCCGCAGCACTGGTCGTTGGTCGGCCATCTCGCCGACAGCACGCACCGCGAGGTGCACGTCGCGCGCTACCCGCTCGCGCCCGAGCACGACATCACGCACACGGAGGCGTTCCTCGCGGCCCTGCACGACCGGCTCGCCCCGAGCGGGCCGGTGCACGTGCTCGGTGACTCCGCGGGCGGCACCCTGTCGCTGCTGCTGGGTCAGGGCCACGCCGGCGAGGGCACCATCGCCGGGCTGACCCTCATCGCACCGTGGCTCGACCTGTCGATGACCAACCCGGCCGTGGACCTCGTCGAGCGGCACGACCCGTGGCTCACCCGCGCGGGGATGCGGCCGATCGCGGCCCACTGGGTGGCGGGGCGTGACCTCACCGACCCCACGGTGAGCCCGCTGTACGGCGACCTGACCCATCTGCCGCCCACGCTGGTGCTCGTCGGGTCACGCGACATCTGCCGACCCGACTGCGACCGGCTGCGCGAGCTCGCGCCGGCCACCGCCGACCTGACCCTGCACGTCGAGGACGGCTCGCCGCACGACTACCCCCTGCTGCCCACGCCCGAGGGCCGGCGCGCGCAGGGTGTGATCACCGAGCACGTGCTGCGCACGCTCGAGCCGGCCTGACCCTCAACCGAGATCGGCGAACAGGCGCTCGTAGTGCCCAGCCATGCCCTCGTAGTCGGGCCACGCGACCGCGGCGACGTCGCGTCCGACTCGGCGGCGGTGAGCCGGTCGAGGTAGTACTCCCACCCGGGGCCGACGTCGCGCCCGGTCGCTGTGTCGGGGACCCGCTGGGCGAACGTGAGGGTGGTGACGCCGTCGGCCTCGACCAGGTCGAGCTCGACGTGCCAGCGACCGCCGGTGGCACCCGACATCCAGCTCAGCACGAGCCGCCGGGGCGGGTCGCACTCGTGGACGGTCATCGGCTCGGCCTCGATGTCCTCGCCCTCGGCGGTCATCCGGAACTGCACGGTGCCGGATGCCGGGTCGCCTGTCCAGGTGCCGATCCACCGCTCGAGCCGCGCCGGCTCCGTGACGGCCGCCCAGACGTCGGTGACCGGTGCCCGGAAGGTGCGCTCGATGACGACGTGGGGCAAGCCGTCGCGGTCCTCCCGCCGCCCGGCGGCCTCCGGTCGCGAAGTGGTCGTGGTGTCGTCGGTGCTCATGCGCTCTCTCCGTTCGCTCGGCCTCGCTGGTGGTCGCGGAGTGGCTCGGACCGCCGGTCCCGGCCGACCCGGCGCACCTCGAGGTCGAGGGCGTCGAGGGCCGCCGTGGTGACCGGCGCGGTAGCCGGCGGGTGCGCGGGCCCGGGCAGGAGGTCGGCCACCAGGTCGGCCAGGGGCGCGAGCCCTTCCGGCCGCATCCGGTAGTGGCGCTCGCGGCCGACGTCGTCGGCGACCACGAGACCGGCATCCGCGAGCACCCTCAGGTGCTTGCTCACCGCGGGCCGGCTGATCGTCCGGCCGGCCGCGAGCTCGACGACCCGGGCACTGCCGGAGGTCAGGGCACGCAGGAGGTCACGTCGGACCGGGTCGGCGATCGCGGCGAAGGCATCCACCCGAACAGGTAACCATGTGGTTACCAATCTGTCGAGGGGTGCCCGGCCGAGCCTGTCGTCAGTGGGTGAGGACGACCCGGTCGGTGAAGGTGCCCCCGTCGACCGGCACGAACCGGGCGGTCAGCCGGTCGGCGGTCACCTGCACGTCGAGCGAGCCGTGCGCAGGCGTTCGGTTCTTCCCGCTCAGCGCAGTGAAGTAGCGACGCTCGGAGTCCGCACCGTGCACGTCTCGCAGGGGGGTGCCACCCGTGCCGACCGTCACGAAGGTGGTGCCGCCCCCGGTCGCGACGCACTCGGGGTCGTAGCTCCCCGGGCGGATCGTGCGGCAGCCGGCGGCCAGCGCCAGTGGTCGGGTTCGCTGGTAGAGGTGCTCGTGCCCGGTGAGCACGAGGTCGACGCCAGTGTCGAGCAGCAGGTCGACGACGTCGGCACCGGGGTCGCACTCGTAGTTGCCGACCGACAGGCAGGGCTTGTGCATGCCGACGACGACCCATGGGATGCCGGCCGCACGCGCCCCGGTGACCGCCGTCCGCAACCAGTCGTAGTGGGGTGTGCCCTTGGCGTAGGACCACAAGCCGTGCCCGAAGTCGAGGGCCGGCGAGATCATCACGACCCGCACCAGCGGATGGGCGGCCGGCTGGTCGACGTACCACTGGCGCCCGTAGCTGCCGACCAGCCCCGGCAGCCGGTTCGGCAGGCACCGCGCGAACCGCTCGATGTTGCCGTTCTCGCCGTTCGACTCGTGGTTGCCCGACACCAGCTCGAACGGGTGCTCGGCGCCGACCCGACGGGTGACGAAGCGGCACCAGGCCTCCTCCTCGCCGTCGGCGCCGTACGACAGGTCGCCTAGCGCAAGGGTGAAGTCGTCGTGACGGTCGGCGATCGAGCGCAGCACGGCGTCGGAGGCATCGGTGGAGTTGATGTCGCCGAGCGCCGAGAAGCGCACCGAGCCCGCGGCGGCGGATGCCGTGGGGCTCGGTGACGTCGTCGCCGTCGCAGTGCTCGGGGCGGACGGAGCGGAGGTCGCCGGTGCGGTGGTCGACGACGGGCTGGTGGATGACGGTGAGGTGCTCGCGGTGGCGACGCTCCCGGCATCCGGGCCGGTACAGGCGCCGGCCGCCAGGAGCACCGCGAGGGCCGCGAGCACGGGTGCGGCGGCGTGCCGACGGGTCATGAGTCGCAGTATGACCTGCGGGGTGCTGCGGCCGGTCAGGCCAGGTTGACCAGGTCGCGGTAGTCGGCGCTGAACAGGTCCTCGACGCCGTCGGGCAGGAGCAGGATGCGCTCGGGCTCGAGCGCGTCGACGGCGCCCTCGTCGTGCGTCACCAGCACGACGGCGCCCTCGTAGGTGCGCAGCGCCCCGAGGATCTCCTCGCGCGAGGCCGGGTCGAGGTTGTTGGTGGGCTCGTCGAGCAGCAGCACGTTGGCCGACGACACCACGAGCAGCGCGAGCGAGAGCCGGGTCTTCTCACCGCCGGAGAGCACCCCGGCGGGCTTGGTGACGTCGTCGCCGCTGAACAGGAACGAGCCGAGCACCTTGCGCACGTCGGTCTCGCCGAGGTCGGGCGCGGCCGACTTCATGTTCTCGAGCACGCTGCGGTCGACGTCGAGGTTCTCGTGCTCCTGGGCGTAGTAGCCGATCTTGAGCCCGTGGCCGGGCTCGACCTGGCCGGTGTCGGGGGTGTCGACCCCGGCCAGCATCCGCAGCAGGGTGGTCTTGCCGGCACCGTTGAGGCCGAGCACGACGACGCGCGAGCCGCGGTCGATGGCGAGGTCGACGTCGGTGAAGACCTCCTGCGACCCGTACGAGCGGGACAGCCCGCTCGCCCGCAGCGGCGTCTTGCCGCACGCCGATGGCTTCGGGAAGCGCAGCTTGGCCACCTTGTCGTGCGCGCGCTCGGCCTCGAGGCCGGAGAGCAGCCGCTCGGCCCGGCGCGCCATGTTCTGCGCCGCGACGGTCTTGGTGGCCTTGGCCCGCATCTTGTCGGCCTGGGCCATCAGCACCGTGGCCTTCTTCTCGGCGTTGGCCCGCTCACGCTTGCGGCGCCGCTCGTCGGTCTCGCGCTGCAGGAGGTAGGCCTTCCAGCCCAGGTTGTACTGGTCGAGCTCACCGCGGTTGGCGTCGAGGTGGAACACCTTGTTGACCACCGCGTCGAGCAGCTCGACGTCGTGCGAGATCACGACGAGGCCGCCGCGGTAGCCCTTGAGGTGGTCGCGCAGCCAGGCGATCGAGTCGGCGTCGAGGTGGTTGGTCGGCTCGTCGAGGAGCAGGGTCTCGGCGCCGGAGAACAGGATGCGGGTCAGCTCGATGCGACGTCGCTGACCACCGGAGAGGGTGCCGAGCTCCTGGCCCAGCACCCGCTCGTCGAGCCCGAGCGCGCCGGCGATCTGCGCGGCCTCGGACTCCGCGGCATAGCCGCCCGCCGCGGTGAACTCGGACTCGAGCCGGCCGTAGCGGCGCATCGCCCGGTCCTGCTTCTCGCCGGCCTCGGTCGCCATCGCGTGCTCCGCGGCGCGCAGGTCACGCACGATCGTGTCGAGCCCCCGGGCGGACAGCACCCGGTCGCGAGCGGTGATGTGCAGGTCGCCGGTGCGCGGGTCCTGCGGCAGGTAGCCGACCTCGCCGCTGCGGGTGATGGAGCCGGCCGCGGGCTGGGTGACCCCGGCGAGGGCCTTGGTCAGCGTCGTCTTGCCCGCACCGTTGCGTCCGACGAGGCCCACGCGGTCACCCGGGGCCACCCGGAAGGTGGCGGCGTCGAGGAGCAGGCGGGAGCCTGCTCGCAGCTCGACGGCGGCAGCGGTGATCACGAGGTGGCCTCTCGGGGTGGGGGGGTGAACGCGCACGTCAAGGGCTGCACGCGAGGGCACGACGACGGGCTTTCGGCACCTAGTCTAGGTGCCGCCGCGCTGCACGCGGTGCACGCACCCGCCCCCGGAGGCCGCCCATGAGCTTCAACGACAACGTCACCCTCGACACCTCACAGGTCCGCTCCGGCGGCGGGGGTGGCGGTGCGCCGGGCGGCATGGTCGTGGGCGGCGGCATCGGCGGCATCATCATCCTGATCCTCACCCTGCTCCTCAAGGGGGTCTTCGGCGGAGACGGCGACCCCACGGCTGGGCCGGGCGGTTTCGACACCAGCCAGGTCACGGCGGCCGGCGACCAGAGCGCGGAGGCGTTCCAGCAGTGCAAGAGCGGTGCCGACGCCAACCGCGACACGACCTGCCGGGTGATCGGCACGGTGAACGCCGTGCAGGCCTACTGGGCGTCCGAGCTGCCGCGCTACGGCAAGGAGTGGCAGCTGACACCCACCGTCATCTACAGCGGCACCACGCGGTCGGACTGCGGCACCGCGAGCAACCAGGTCGGGCCGTTCTACTGCCCCCTCGACAAGACGGTCTACATCGACGCCAGCTTCTTCAAGGTGCTGGAGGACCAGTTCGGCTCCAGCGGTGGGCCGCTCGCACAGGAGTACGTCGTCGCCCACGAGTACGGCCACGCGCTGCAGGACCAGCTCGGGCTGCTCGACCGGGCCCAGCAGGACCCGCAGGGCGCGAACTCGGGGGCGGTGCGCACCGAGCTGATGGCCGACTGCCTCGGCGGCGTCTGGGCCCACCACGCCACCACGGTCAACGACGAGGACACCGGCACGCCCTTCCTGAAGCCGCTCACCGACCAGGACATCAACGACGCCCTGTCGGCGGCCTCGTCGGTCGGGGACGACCGCATCCAGCAGGCGACCCAGGGCCGGGTGAACCCCGAGAGCTGGACCCACGGGTCGGCCGAGGCGCGTCAGCGCTGGTTCCAGAAGGGCTTCACGACCGGCGACCTCAACCAGTGCGACACCTTCTCGGCGGCGACCGTCGAGTAGCGGCATGCCCCAGCAGCCCCGCTCGCCCGCGGTGACCTCGCACGTCGTCACCGGCGCGGCCCGCGGAGTGGGCCGGACCATCGCCGAGCAGCTGGCCCGCACCGGACCGGTGGTCGTCGTGGACCTCGGCCGTCTCGACTGGGAGCACCCGGACGTCCGGCTGGTCAGTGGCGACGCCAGCGACCCCGAGGTCGCGCGAGAGGCCGCCGGCGAGAACCACTTCCTCGCCCACGGGCGGTCCGGGTCGATCGTCAACCTCTCGTCGCACCAGGCCCAGCGACCGGTTCGAGGCGCCCTCCCGTACGCCACTACTCCTCGATGGTGACGCGCACCGCGCGGCCCCGCTCGAGGGCGCGCTCCAGCACGTCGAGGCGCGGGTCGGGCAGGTCGTAGAGCTCGCGCCGCGGCAGGTCGCGGATGCCGGCCAGCCGCGCGTCCTCGAGCAGCGTCGCCACGAGCGCCTTGTCACCACCGAGCACGACACCCGACGGCCGGACGCCGTCGAGCAACCGCACCGCGTGCTCGACCGCGGCGCCGACCAGCCCGTCGGCCTGGTTGGCCCGGCGGCGGGCGAAGCGCTGCTGGCTCCAGCCACCGGCCGCCGTGCGGGACTGGACGTAGCGGGTGCCCACCTTGTGGGCGGTGAGCCGGTCGCCCGACGCGACGCCCACGGCGTAGCCGCCGCGTCGCACGAGCACGACGGCCAGCGGGTCGTGGTCGAAACGCGCAACCCCGGCGACCCGCTGGGGGCCGTCGGGGTTGTTGGCGGTGAACCGTTCCAGCCAGCCGTCGAGGCGCGCGGGCGCGACCTCGACGACGCGGCGGGTCACCAGGGTCTGCGGATCAGATGTTGAAGCCGAGGGCGCGCAGCTGCTCGCGGCCGTCGTCGGTGATCTTGTCCGGACCCCACGGCGGCATCCAGACCCAGTTGACCCGGTAGGACGCGACCAGGCCCTCGAGGGACTGCTCGGTCTGGTCCTCGATGACGTCGGTGAGCGGGCAGGCCGCCGAGGTGAGCGTCATGTCGATGACGGCGTGGTTCTGGCCGTCGACGGTGATGCCGTAGACGAGGCCGAGGTCGACGACGTTGATGCCGAGCTCGGGGTCGACGACGTCGCGCAGCGCCTCCTCGACGTCGGCCACGTTGGCTGGGGTGGTGGTCTCGGTCATCTCAAGCTCCTTCAGCCTGGTGCAGGGCATCGGTGAACGCCATCCATGACAGGAGGGCGCACTTCACGCGGGCGGGGTACTTCGCGACACCGGACAGGGCGACGCCGTCGCCGATCTGCTCCTCGTCGCCGGGGTCCTGACCCTTGCTGGTGAGCATCGCGCGCATCGCCTCGAAGGTCTCGCGGGCGTGGGCGACGGACTCGCCGGTGATCTCCTCGGCGAGGATCGACGCCGAGGCCACGCTGATCGAGCAGCCCATCGCGTCGTAGGACACGTCCTCGACGACGGCGTCGTCACCGGTGCCGGTGACGTGGACACGCAGGGTCACCTCGTCGCCGCAGGTCGGGTTGACGTGGTGCACCTCGGCCTCGAACGGGTCGCGCAGACCCGCACGGACCGGGCGCTTGTAGTGCTCGAGGATGAGCTCCTGGTAGAGGTCCATCAGGCAGGCACCTCCAGCCCGAACATCGCGGGGACGCGGTCGAGCGCCTCGAGGAGGGCGTCGACCTCGTCGGGGGTCGAGTAGGCCGCGAAGCTGGCCCGGGTGCTGGCCTGGGCGTGCAGCGCGCGGTGCAGCGGCCACGCGCAGTGGTGTCCGACGCGCACGGCGACACCGCGGTCGTCGAGCACCTGGCCGACGTCGTGGGCGTGCACGCCGTCGACGACGAACGCCACCGCTCCCCCGCGCTCACGCAGGTCGTCGGGCCCGAGCACGCGCACCCAGGAGCGCTGGGCGAGCCCGTCGAGCAGCCGGCGGGTGAGTGCCTGCTCGTGGGCGTGCACCCGGTCCATCCCGAGGGCGGTGAGGTAGTCACAGGCCGCGGCCAGGCCGACGGCCTGCGCTGCCACGGGCACCCCGGCCTCGAACTTCTGCGGCGCCGGGGCGTAGGTGGAGCCCTCCATCGTGACCGTCTCGATCATCGAGCCGCCGGTGAGGAACACCGGCATCTCGTCGAGCAGCTCGGGTCGGGCCCAGAGCACCCCGATGCCGAGCGGGCCGAACATCTTGTGCCCGGAGAAGGCCAGGAAGTCGACCCCGAGGTCGTCGACGTCGACCGACAGGTGCGGCACCGACTGGCACGCGTCGAGCACCACGAGGGCTCCGACGGCGTGGGCACGCTCGGTGAGCTCCGCGACCGGGTTCAGCGTGCCGAGCACGTTGGAGACGTGGGTGAACGCGAACACCTTGGTGCGCTCGGTGAGCAGGCTGTCGAGGTCGGTGAGGTCGAGCCGGCCGTCGGGCGTGACCGGCACCCAGCGCAGGGTCGCGCCGGTGCGCCGGCAGGCCTCCTGCCACGGGATGAGGTTGGCGTGGTGCTCCATCTCGGTGACCAGCACCTCGTCGCCGGGGCCGAGCGTGAACCGGTCGCCGTGCCCGCCGCCGCCGCCGTGGGCGCCGTTGGTGAACGCGTAGGCGACCAGGTTGATCGCCTCGGTGGCGTTGCGGGTGAAGACGACCTCGGCGGCCCGGGCCCCGATGAACCGGGCGATGGTGTCACGGGCCGACTCGTAGGCGTCGGTGCCCTCCTCGGAGAGCTGGTGCGCGCCGCGGTGCACCGCAGCGTTGGTGCGCTCGTAGAACCCGCGCTCGGCGTCGAGCACCTGGCGCGGCTTGTGCGAGGTCGCACCCGAGTCGAGGTAGACGAGCGGGTGCCCCCCGCGCACGGTGCGCGTCAGGATCGGGAAGTCGGCCCGCAGTCGGGCCAGCTCCTCGTCGGTGAAGGGGGCGGCAGCCAACTCAGGCCTCGACGGTCTCGGTGAGGAAGCGGTCGTAGCCCTCGGACTCGAGGCGGTCGGCGAGCTCCTTGCCGCCCTCCTCGGCGATCCGGCCGTCGACGAAGACGTGCACGAAGTCGGGCTCGATGTAGCGCAGGATGCGCGTGTAGTGCGTGATGAGCAGGACGCCGGCGCCGGTGGACTCCTTGGCCCGGTTGACGCCCTCGGAGACCACCCGCAGCGCGTCGACGTCAAGGCCGGAGTCGGTCTCGTCGAGCACGGCGAACTTCGGTCGCAGCAGCTCCATCTGGAGGATCTCGTGGCGCTTCTTCTCGCCGCCGGAGAAGCCCTCGTTGACGTTGCGCTCGGCGAAGGTGGGGTCCATGCGCAGCTGGCCCATGGCGTCCTTCATCTCCTTGACCCAGGTGCGCAGCTTGGGGGCCTCGCCGTCGATCGCGGTCTTGGCGGTGCGCAGGAAGTTGGACACGGTGACGCCCGGCACCTCGACGGGGTACTGCATCGCGAGGAAGACGCCGGCGCGGGCGCGCTCGTCGACCTTCATCGCGAGCACGTCCTCGCCGTCGAGGGTGACCGACCCGGAGGTCACGGTGTACTTGGGGTGGCCCGCGATCGAGTAGGCCAGGGTCGACTTGCCGGACCCGTTGGGGCCCATGATGGCGTGCGTCTCGCCGGAGCGGATCGTCAGGGTGACGCCGCGGAGGATCTCCTTGGCGCCCTCCTCGGTGTCGACGGAGACGTGGAGGTCCTTGATCTCAAGGGTGGACATGCGGTGCTCAGCTCTCCTCGGACAGGGCGACGTAGACGTCGTCGCCCTCGATGCGGACGGTGTGGACGGCGATGGGGACGATGGCCGGTGGGCCGGTCGGCTCCCCCGTGCGGAGGTCGAAGCGCGAGCCGTGCAGCCAGCACTCGAGGGTGCAGCCGTCGAGCTCGCCCTCGGACAGCGAGACGTTGGCGTGGGTGCAGGTGTCGTCGACGCAGTGCACGTCGCCGTCGGCGGTGTGCACGATCGAGACCCGGCGGCCCTCGATCTCGGCCAGGGCGGCGCCCACGGCCGGCAGCTCGTCGAGCCGGCAGACCCGCACGAAGCCGGTGTCGGTGACCTGCTCGCTCATGCGGCACCCCCGGCGAGCTCGCGCTCGATGGCGAGCATCAGGCGGTCCTGGACCTCGGGCACGCCGATCCGGCCGACGACGCTGGCGAAGAACCCGCGCACGACGAGGCGGCGGGCCTCGTCCTCGGGGATGCCGCGCGCCATCAGGTAGAACAGCTGCTGGTCGTCGAACCGCCCGGTGGCGGAGGCGTGCCCGGCACCCTTGATCTCACCGGTCTCGATCTCGAGGTTGGGCACCGAGTCGGCGCGCGCCCCCTCGGTGAGCACCAGGTTGCGGTTGAGCTCGTAGGTGTCGGTGCCCTCGGCACTGGCGCGGATCAGGACGTCGCCGACCCACACGGTGTGCGCGGTGTCGCCCTGGAGGGCGCCCTTGTACTCGACGTTGGAGCGGCACTGCGGCGCCCCGTGGTCGACGAACAGGCGGTGCTCGAGGTGCTGCCCGGCATCGGCGAAGTAGACGCCCAGGCCCTCGAACGAGCCGCCGGGGCCGGCGTAGGTGGCGTTGGTGTTGAACCGGACGATGCCGCCGCCGATCGTGACGGCGATGTGCCGCACCGCGGCGTCGCGGCCGATGACGACGTCGTGCTGGGCCAGGTGGTGGGCGTCGTCGTCCCACTCCTGCACGGTGACCAGGGTGACCTGCGCGCCGTCGCCGGCGACCAGGGAGACGACCTCGCCGTACTCGCTGGTGCCGGTGTGCTCGAGCACGACCGTGGCGCGGGCGAACCGGCCGACCCGCACGAGCAGCTGGCCGTGCACGACCTCGTGCCGCGTCCCGTTGAGCCGGATGCGGACCGGCTCGTCGAGCTCGGCGTCGGCGGGGACGTCGAGCAGAAGGACGCCGCCGCTGTGCGCGGCGGCGACGGCAGCGGCCCGGTCACCCGGCGCCGGGGCGCCGCTCGCGCGCCACTCCTGCGAGCTGACGGTCGACAGGGTCACGCCCTCGGGCAGCTCGTGCGCCAGGTCGAGGTGGGCGCCGGTGGCCTCGTCGTGGAACAGCGCGCCGAGCCGGTCGACGGGCGCGAAGCGCCACTCCTCCTCGCGGCCCGTGGGCAGCGGGAAGTCGGCGACGGCATACGACGTCGTCCGTTCGGCGCGCGACTGGTTCGGGACCATCGTCGCGGCGCTGTCGGTGTGGGCGCCCGCGGTGGGGCGCTGGGGGGTCAGCAGGGACATGCTCAGCCCACTGCTCCTTCCATCTGCAGCTCGATGAGGCGGTTGAGCTCGAGGGCGTACTCCATCGGGAGCTCCTTGGCGATCGGCTCGACGAAGCCGCGCACGATCATCGCCATCGCCTCCTCCTCGGTCATGCCTCGGGACATCAGGTAGAACATCTGGTCCTCGGACACCTTGGAGACGGTGGCCTCGTGGCCCATCTGCACGTCGTCCTCGCGGATGTCGACGTAGGGGTAGGTGTCGGAGCGGCTGATCGTGTCGACGAGCAGGGCGTCGCAGACGACCGAGCTCTTCGAGCCGTGCGCGCCCTCCAGGATCTGGACCAGGCCGCGGTAGGAGGTGCGGCCACCGCCGCGGGCGACCGACTTGCTGATGATCTGGCTGCTCGTGTTGGGGGCGGCGTGCACCATCTTGGAGCCGGCGTCCTGGTGCTGGCCCTCGCCGGCGAACGCGATCGACAGGGTCTCGCCACGGGCGTGCTCGCCGAGCAGGAAGACGGCGGGGTACTTCATCGTGACCTTGGACCCGATGTTGCCGTCGATCCACTCCATCGTCGCGCCCTCGGCGCAGGTCGCACGCTTGGTGACGAGGTTGTAGACGTTGTTCGACCAGTTCTGGATGGTCGTGTAGCGCACCCGGGCGTTCTTCTTGACGATGATCTCGACGACCGCGGAGTGCAGCGAGTCGCTCTTGTAGATCGGCGCCGTGCAGCCCTCGACGTAGTGCACGTAGGAGCCCTCGTCGGCGATGATCAGGGTGCGCTCGAACTGGCCCATGTTCTCGGTGTTGATCCGGAAGTAGGCCTGCAGCGGGATGTCGACGTGCACGCCCGGCGGGACGTAGATGAACGAGCCGCCCGACCACACCGCGGTGTTGAGCGAGGCGAACTTGTTGTCGCCGGCCGGGATCACCGAGGTGAAGTACTCGCGGAAGAGGTCCTCGTGCTCGCGCAGGCCGGTGTCGGTGTCGACGAAGATGACGCCCTTCTCCTCCAGGTCCTCGCGGATCTGGTGGTAGACGACCTCGGACTCGTACTGCGCGGCGACACCGGCGACGAGGCGCTGCTTCTCGGCCTCGGGGATGCCGAGCCGGTCGTACGTGTTCTTGATGTCCTCGGGCAGGTCCTCCCAGGAGGTGGCCTGCTTCTCGGTGGACTTCACGAAGTACTTGATGTTCTGGAAGTCGATGCCGGACAGGTCGGAGCCCCAGGTCGGCATCGGCTTCTTGCCGAACAGGCGCAGCGACTTCAGCCGCAGGTCGAGCATCCACTGCGGCTCGTTCTTGCGCGCCGAGATGTCGCTGACGACCTCGTCGTTGAGCCCACGGCGCGCGGTCTCGCCGGCCGTGTCGCTGTCGGCCCAGCCGAACGCGTACGTGCCGAGGTCCTTCAGACCGGGGTTGAGCTCTTCGATGTGGCTCGTCATGACGATGGCCTCTCGGTGGTCGGTGTGGGGACGAAGGTGGTGCAGACGTGGTCGCCGTGGGCCAGGGTGGCCAGGCGCTGGACGTGGACGCCGAGCAGGCGGGAGAACGCCTCGGTCTCGGCCTCGCAGAACTGGGGGAACTCGGCGGCGACGTGCTGCACCGGGCAGTGGCCCTGGCAGAGCTGGATGCCGGTGAGCTGTCCCGCGCCGGCCGTGCCGACCGGGCGGGCCGACGCAGCGTAGCCGTCGTCGATGAGCGCGTCGACGAGTGCCTCGGCACGGGCGGCGGTGTCGTGCCCCGCGGCGTCGATGCGCTCGGCGTAGCGCTGCTCGAGGGAGGCCGCGCGGTGCTCGGCGAACTGGTGCACGGCGTCGGCACCGACGGTGTCGCTCAGGAAGCGCAGCGCCTCACCGGCCAGGTGGTCGTAGTCGCTGACCAGGGCGCGGTGCCCGCGCTCGGTGAGCACCCAGGACTTGGCCGGGCGGCCGCGCCGGCGCGGGCCGCTGGCCTCGCGGGACTCGACGAGCCCCTCGGCGTGCAGGGCGTCGACCTGGCGGCGGACGGCGGTCTCGGTGAGGCCGAGCCGGTCGACCAGGATGGTGATGCTGACCGGCCCCTCCTGGCTCACGACGCGCAGGACCCGGTCGCGCGTGCGCGACTCCAGGGTGTTGCCGCCGGTATTAACCACACACCCATGTTAGGTAATTGCTCGGAGCCTGTCCAAGGAAGGGTGCCCTAACCTTCGGCCTCGTGGTCCGAGTCGGCCTCGTCGTCGTCGAGCGGGAGGAAGACCGACGGCATCCGACGCCGGGGAGGCGCGACCGAGTCCGGCCCGAGCCAGCGCTCGCGCAGCGGCGCGGTGAGCACCCCGAGCGGCGCGGTGAGCACGTAGCCGTACGCGACGACGAGGCTGGTCAGACCCGGTACGAACACCAGGCCGGTGCCGATGGCCACCGCGACGGCGGCCGTGGTGAGCCGGGCGTTGCGGGTGGTCGGCGAGAGCAGGGTGCGGAACGAGCGGAACCGCACCGTCATGACCATCAGCAGCGCCGGGACCACGCTGACCAGCAGGGGGAACCACGCCAGCCACGGGCCGGTGCCGGGGCCGAAGTGCGGCGAGTCCAGCGCCAGGATCGTGGCCATCACGACGGCCGCCGCGCCCGGCGAGGGCAGCCCGACGAAGTAGCGCTTGTCGGCGAGTGGGTCGATGGTCACGTTGAACCGGGCCAGCCGGAACGCCGCGCAGGCCAGCCAGAAGAACGCGGCCAGCCACGACAGGATCGGCCAGTCGTCGAGCGCCCAGGTGTGCACGAGGATCGCCGGCGCCAGGCCGAAGGAGATCAGGTCGGCGAGCGAGTCGAGCTGCAGGCCGAACGGGGAGGTGGCCCCGATCAGCCGGGCGACGAAGCCGTCGGCGATGTCGAGCACGATCGAGACCGCGATGAGCGCGGCGGCGACCGTGAAGTGGCCGTCGAAGGCCAACATGACCGAGGACAGCCCACTCATCATGTTGAGCGTCGTGAAGGCGCTCGGGGCGAGCAGTCGGGCGCGCTCACGCTTGGGCAGCTGCCGGAGCGAGACGACGCGGGCACCGGTGGGCGACACGAGCCGCCAGCGGTCGAGGATCCGTCGGCGTCCGTGCGCGGCCGGGCTGGTCATGTCGTCGTCCGAGCCGGGCGCGCCCAGCGGGCGATCACGGTCTCGCCGGCCACGACGCGGTCACCGGTCGAGACGAGCAGGTCGCACTCGGGCGGCACGAAGACGTCCATCCGGGAGCCGAACTTCATCAGCCCGACCCGCTGGCCGGTGGCGAGGTCGTCGCCCTCGGACACGCGGGTGACGACCCGGCGGGCCATCAGGCCGACGATCTGGCGGAAGTGCACCCGCCGGAGCTCGTCGCCCACCTGCCGTTCCACGGTGATGTCGCTGCGCTCGTTGAGGTGGGCGCTCTCGTGCTTGTACGCGGCCAGCCACTTGCCGGGCCGCTCGGCCACCTCGACGACCCGGCCGCCGTACGGGGTGCGGTTGATGTGCACGTCGAAGGCCGACAGGAAGATGCTCACCTGCTGCCACTCCCCCTCGGGCGCGACCCCCTCCTGGCCGGCGCCGGCGTGCATCACCTTGCCGTCGGCGGGTGCGAGCACGTCGTCGACCGGCACGGTGGCGTGGTCGGGGGTGCGCTCGGGGTCGCGGAAGAAGGCAGCCACGGCGACGGGGAGCACTCCCAGCAGGGCCGCCGTCCGGGGACGGCCGAGCAGGAGGGCGAGGGCGGCGGGCGCCGCGGCCACCATGGTGGCGGGCGCAGCCTCCCTGTCGATGCGGGGCATGACCGCCAGCCTAGGATGTCGAGGCGTGACCGGTGCAGTCCTGGTGCGCGAGCTGCGCAGGTCGTTCTCGACGACCACCGCCGTCGACGGCGCGAGCTGGTCGGCCGGCGCGGGCACGGTCACCGCGCTGCTCGGGCCGAACGGCGCCGGAAAGACCACGACGGTCGAGTGCCTCGAGGGGCTGCAGCGGCCGGATGCCGGGTCGGTGCAGGTGCTCGGCGTCGACCCGTGGCACGCGGGGCCCGACCACCGCGCCAGGGTCGGGGTGATGCTCCAGGAGGGTGGGCTGCCGACGAGCAGCCGACCCCTGGCGCTGCTCCGCCACCTGGCCGCCCTGTATGCCGAGCCCGCGCCGCTCGACGAGCTCGTCGCGCGGCTGGGCATCGACGAGTTCGCGCGCACCACGGTGCGGCGGATGTCCGGCGGGCAGCGTCAGCGGGTGGCCCTGGCCGCCGCCCTGCTCCCCCGCCCGGACGTGTTGTTCCTCGACGAGCCGACCGCCGGGCTCGACCCGCACGCGCGGCTCGAGGTCTGGGACCTCGTGCGGACCGAGGCGACGCGAGGCGCCTGCGTCGTGGTGACCACCCACTCGTTCGAGGAGGCCGAGCGGCTGGCGAACCGGATCGTCATCATGGCCGCCGGGCGGGTCGTGGCCGACGGCACGCTCGACGAGGTGCGCGGCGGGCGCTCCCTCGAGGACGTCTACTTCGCGCTGACCGCCCGGGCGGCCCGGTGAGCACCGCGGCGGCGGCGGCGCGCCGGCGCGTGCTCTCGCGCGCCGGGTTCGAGACGCGCACCCTGTTGGCCAACGGCGAGCAGCTGCTCGTGTCGGTACTGCTCCCCTGCCTGGTGCTGGCCGGGCTGGCGCTCGGGTCGGTGCCCGACCTCGGCCCCGGCCCCCGCGCCGACCTCGCCACCGCCGGCGCCCTGGCCCTGGCCGTGGTGTCGACGGCGTTCACCGGGCAGGCCATCTCCACCGGGTTCGACCGCCGGGCCGGTGTGCTCCGGCTGCTCGGCACCACACCGTTGGGGCGCGGAGGGCTGCTCGCCGCCAAGGGGGTGGCCGTGCTGTCGGTGCTCGCGCTGCAGGTCGTGCTGCTCGGCGCGCTGGGAGCGGCGCTCGGCGCGCGACCGGATGCCGGCGGCATCCTGCCCACGCTGGTCAGCCTCCTGCTGGGCAGCGCCGCCTTCGTGGCGCTCGCCCTCCTGCTCGCCGGGACCCTGCGCGCCGAGGCGGTGCTCGCCGTGGCCAACCTGGCGTGGGTGCTGCTGCTCGGGCTCGGGGTGCTCGCGCCGACCGACCAGCTGCCCGGCGGCCTCGCGACCGTGGCAGCCCTGCTGCCCTCGGGCGCCCTCGGCGACGCGGTGCGCCTGTCGTTCGTCGACGGCGCCTGGCCGTGGTCGCAGTGGGCGGTGCTCGTCGCGTGGGCCGTCGTCGGCGGTCTGCTGACCCGGCGGTTCTTCCGCTGGGGTGGCTGAGGGGCCGGTCGGGGCACCCTCCGAGCCGCCGTAACCTTGTGCCGTGACGAGCACGAGCACCACCTCCCCGGCCCACCGGGCCGCCACGCGCGCCGGCTCCCGCTGGCTGGCCCCGATCCTCCTCGCGAACCTCGTGGCGGAGGTCGGCATCGTCGTGACCGGCGGGCTGGTGCGGGTCACCGGCAGTGGCCTCGGCTGCCCCACCTGGCCCGAGTGCGTCGACGGCTCGATCACCCCGACCATCGAGCAGCCCGAGGGCTTCCACAAGTACATCGAGTTCGGCAACCGCACGCTGACCAGCGTGCTCGTGGTCCTCGCCGCGGCGACCGTCGTCGCCGTGTGGCGGTGGGCGCCGCGCCGGGCGATGAAGACCGGCGCCGTGGTCGTGCTCGGCGGGGTGTTCGCCCAGGCCGCGCTCGGCGGCGCCACCGTGCGGCTCGGGCTCAACCCCGCGACGGTCGCCGTGCACTTCCTGCTCTCGATGGCCCTGGTCGCGGCGTCGTCCTACCTGTGGTTCGCCCGGCACGACGGCGCCGGTCCGCCGCGGCCGCTCGTCCCCCTGCTGGTCACCCGTCTGGGCTGGGTCACCGTGGCGGCCGGCGCGGCCGTGCTGGCGCTCGGCACCGTGGTCACCGGCTCCGGCCCGCACTCGGGGGACGCCGACGAGCCCAACCGGTTCGGCTTCGACGCGCGGACCGTCTCCTGGCTGCACGCCGACCTCGTGATGATCTTCATCGGGCTGGTCGTGGCCACCTGGCTCGCGGCCCGGCTGACCGCCGTCGACGACGACCGGGGGCCGGCCCGGGCCTGGCTGGTCGTGCTGGCCGTCTCGCTGGCGCAAGGGCTGATCGGCTACGTGCAGTACTTCACGAACCTGCCCGAGGCGCTCGTCGTCACCCACATGCTCGGGGCGAGCCTGCTCGTCGTCGCGCTGACCAACGGCATCCTGGCGCTGCGGCGTCGAGACGACTCCGAGCCGGCGCAGACCGCCTGACCTGGGCTCAGTGGTCGAGCAGGCCCGAGCCGCGGGCCAGCGCCACGGCCTCGCCGCGCGATGCCGCGCCGAGCTTGGCCATGATGTTGGAGACGTGCACGCTCGCAGTCTTGGTGCTGATGAACAGCGCCCGGCCGATCTCGCCGTTGGAGCGACCCTCGGCGAGCAGCCCGAGCACCTCGGCCTCGCGGGCGGTCAACGTGGAGGGCGCGGCCCGGGGCGTGTGCCGGGGAGCCAGGTGGTCGAGGGCGGCCAGCAGGGGTGCGGCACCGAGCCGCTGCGCGGCCTCGCGGGCCTCGGCGAGGAGGTCGTCGGCGCCCGGGTCACCCGCGGCGAGGAGCACCTCCGCCAGCCTCGCGCGAGCGCGGGCCACCTCATAGGTCTCGCCGTGCTGCACGAACAGGTCGACCACCCGGCGGGTCGCGTCGACCAGCCCACGCAGCGGCACGTCCTCGCCCGCGGCCCAGTGCGCCCGCTGCTGCTCGGCCGTCGCCCGGGCCTCCCACGCCTGGCCCTCGATCGTCGGGGGGAGGAGGAGCGCGCCGCCCACGCTCGCCCGCACCTGCCAGAACGGTGTCTCGGCGGTCGGTGGGAGCACCTCGCCGCCGCCCCACACCGCTGCGGCCTCGGCGGACAGGCGGTCGACGTGGTCGAGGAGGACGGCCCGGCGCGCGGGTGGCTGGCCGCGCAGGGCGGTGCCGAGGTGTCCGACGGCCAGGGCGCCGAGCCGCACCTCGGCGGCGACCCGTCCGTGTCCCCACAGCTCGCGCAGGAAGCCCACCACCTCGGCGTGCAGCGCCAGCATCGCGTCGACGTCGCCGTCGCGGCCGAGCACGTCGATCGCGGTGGCGCCGGACTGCACCGCGATGCGGCCCTCCTCGGACCACCACGGGCGGGTGCCCGAGAGGAGCTCGTCGGCCGTGACGCCCCCACGACCGGCGAGCACGCCGAGCGCGGCTGCGTCGATGCTCGCGCCCGCCGACGACGGCATCCCGGCATCCGTCGTGTGGTCGGCGAGCCGCAGCGCGAGGTCCCAGTCCCCCATCTCGTAGGCCGTGGTGACCGCCATCGCGCGCGCGTCGACACCGAACACCGACCACTCGAGCCCGGCCCGCCGGGCCTCGGCGAGGGTGCGCTCGAACGCCGCGAGCGCGGCCACGTGGTCGCCCTGGCGGTAGTGCACCGACGCCAGGATGTGCATGGCGCGGAGCAGGGCGAGGTCGGGTGCGCTGGTCCAGGCGGCGACGGCCATCTCGAGGCGGCGGATCGACTCCCCCGGGTCGCCGGCGCTCTCGCTGAGCCGGGCGAGGATCGAGGTGAGGTCGGTGCGGTCGACGGTGAGGTCGTGCTCCACGGCCAGGGCCATCGCCTCGTCGGCGACGCCGAGCGCCTCGGTGGAGCGACCGCCGTCCATCAGGGCCTCGGCCCGGCGGGCGAGCAGGAAGACCCGCAGCTGCACCGGGGCATCGTCGGCGAGGAGGCCGAGCGCCTCCTCGGTGAGGGTGAGCCGGTCGAGCTGCTCCTCGGTGAGCCGGGCCGCGAAGGCGAGGGCTCCGAGCAGCTCGGCCCGCTCGTGGTCGGTCGGTGCGTCGGTGGCGAGGGCGGCTCGCAGCAGCGCCATCGCGCGCATCGTGCGCCCGCTGCCGTTGGCGGCGGATGCCGCGCGCAGGGTGAGGTCGTGGGTGGGGGCCCGGTCGGCCTCGGCGAGGGCGAGGGCGGTCTCGTAGTGGGCGAGGGCCTCGGCCGGGCCGCCCATCCGCTGTGCGGACTCGCCGGCCCGCACCGACGCGTCGAGGGCCACGGCCCGGTCGCCTGAGGCGAGGGCGTGTCGCGCGAGGTCGGCGGTCGTGCCCAGGCCGGGGTCCTCGAGCAGCGCCGCGGCGCAGGCCCGGTGCAGCTGGAGCCGCTCGGCGGGCAGGAGGTCGTCGGTCACGGCCTCGGCGAGCAGCGCGTGCCGGAACTCGTAGCCGTCCTCGCCGCAGGGCTCGAGCACGTGGTGCTCGATGGCCGCGCGCAACGCGGTGCGCAGCGTGGCGGGGTCGACGCCGGCGACCCGCTCGAGGAGGTCGTGCGGGACGCGACGGCCGATGATCGCGGCGACGCGCACCACGGACTGGGCGCCGTCGTCGAGCTGGTCGACGCGGGTGAGGAGCAGGCGGGTGAGGTCGCCGGGGTCGGCTCCCCCGGACCGCGCCGCGGCGGCGAGCTCCTCGGCGAAGAAGGCGTTCCCCTCGGCCCGGCGGGCGACCTCGTCGACGACGCGGGGGGACAGGTCGGCGCCGACCCGGCGCACGATGCTGCGCAGGTCGGCATCCGGCAGCGGGCCGAGCTCGAGCCGGGTGAGGGCGGGCAGGCGCGACCACACGGTCAGCGCCCCCGCGAGGGGGTGGCGGCGGTGGATGTCGTCGCTGCGCCACGTGGCGAGCAGCCCGACACCGTCGGGGCCACCGCGGGTGAACAGGAGGGTGAGCAGCTCGCGGGTCGACTCGTCGGCCCAGTGCACGTCCTCGACGACGACGAGCACCGGCCCGCGGCGACCGAGGTCGGCGAGGGCGCCGTGCACCGCCTCGACGAGGTCGGCGCGCACGGCGTCGCCGCGCACACCCCCGGCGAGCCGGGGCACGAGGGGCACCAGCCCCGGATGGGCGGCGACCAGCTCGTCGACGAGGTCGCGGTCCCTGGCGTCGAGGGCGGCGACCATCTCGACGAAGGGCAGGTAGGGCAGGCTCGTGCCCACCTCGCCGACGCAGTGCCCGACGAGCACCTGCCGGTCGGTGGCGCGGTCGACGAGGCGGCCGACGAGGGCGGTCTTGCCGATGCCCGCGTCTCCACCGAGGAGGACCGCCCCGCCGCCACCGTCGGCCCAGCCGAGGGCGGCGGCGACGCGGTCGAGCTCCTCGTGGCGACCCACGAGCTCTGAGTGTGAACGGGGCGGCACGGCCCCGATCATGGCACCCGTCGGCGACACCAGGGTTGTCACGGGTGGCGCGGGCGGCCGGTGACCACCGAGGTGCTGCGCTGCGAGCGGGTCCGCGACGGCGTCGCGGAGCCACCCACGAGGCGGGCGACGAACGCCGCCAGCGGGTGTGCCCCGAGCGGGCGGGTCGGCAGGTCGTAACGGTGCCGGTCGTGGTTGTGGGTGTCGTGCCGGTCGACCCCGGCCAGCTCGTAGCGGCGGTCGATGTCGGTCTGGACGGTCATCTGGTCGGTGTACAGGCTCACGGTCTTCTCCTTCTCGGTGTCGGTGGGGGGTCCCTGCCGACGTCCTCAAGATTCGTCGGCTGAGGTGGGGCCCCACATCGGGCGAGATGCGTATCTCCGCGGCGGCCGCGGCGTCTGAGGTACCTCATTCCCGACCCGCCACCCCACTTCTCCGGATGCGACCCGCGAGGCCGGTGGATCCGTCGCGGTTCGCCCAGGGCGGTGGTCCGTCCGCGAAGTCAGGAGCAGTTCGCAGGGTCAGGGCCCTGTCGCCAGGTCAGGGGCGTACCTGACCCTGAGTTGGCGAAGTGCTCCTGACTTCGCGCGCAGGCGGCGACGCACGCGCGATGGTCGTGCTGCTGGTGTCGTCCGGTCCGCCGGCCCTGCTGATCGCGCTGGCGCAGCCGGGCGGTCGCGTCGCCCTGGTCCCGCTCGGCCTCGCGCTGGTGGGGGTCGGGGTGGTGGCGGCCAACGTCATCCGGGGCACCTTCCGGATGCGCTACACCCCACCGCACCTCCTGGCTCGCACCATCGCGGTCGGCCCGTTCGGGCGCCTGCGGGACCTGCCGACTCAGCCGATGGCGACGTGGAGCAGCGGGTCGACGGCCACCGCGAGGAACACCACCGTCACGTAGGTGATCGAGTAGTGGAACAGCCGCATCGGCTTCAGGGCCGGGCCGGTGGCACCGCCCTTGGCGGCGCGGAACAGGCGGTGCGCCTCGACGAGGAACAGCCCTCCGGCGAGCACCGCCGTGACCGCGTAGACCCAGCCCATCGAGGCCACCGGCACGAGCACCAGGGACGTCGCGACCATCAGCCACGAGTACAGGACGATCTGGCGGCCGACGACGACCGGGCCCTGCTCGACGGGAAGCATCGGCACACCGGCCGCGGAGTAGTCGTCGCGGAAGGCCATCGACAGCGGCCAGTAGTGCGGCGGCGTCCAGAAGAAGATGACCAGGAAGAGGATGACGGCCGGCCACTGCACGGTGCCGGTGACCGCAGACCACCCGATGAGCGTGGGCATGCAGCCGGCGACGCCGCCCCAGACGATGTTCTGCGACGTGCGGCGCTTGAGCAGCATCGTGTACCCGACGGCGTACAGCGCGATCGCGGCGACCGACAGCGCCGCGGACAGCACGTTGACGACGAGGGCGAACCAGACCGTCGACACCACGGTCAGGACGGCGGCGAAGACCAGTGCGTTGCGGGGCGTGATCTCACCGGTGACCATCGGGCGCTTGCTGGTGCGGTGCATCAGCCGGTCGATGTCGCGGTCGTAGACCGAGTTGTAGGTGTTGGCCGCGCCGGCGCTCAGCGTGCCGCCGACCAGTGTCGCGAGCACCAGCCAGAGAGAGGGAACCCCGCCCTCGGCGAGGAACATCACGGGCACCGTCGTGACGAGCAGCAGCTCGATGATGCGGGGCTTGGTCAGGGCGAGGTAGTTCGCCACCGTGCGACGTCGGTCGAGCCGCTGGACCGACGGGTCGGTCGTGATCGAGGTGGTGGCCACGTCGTCCTTCGGGTCGGCCGGTCAGGTGCTCCGCGATTCTAGCCCTGCCGCGGGTTGACCAGCCCCAACCACGGGGTAGACCAGACACTAGGGTGGACGGCGGACCCGTCCCCCCGTGTGCACGACCCCCCCGCGAGAGAGGCCCCAGTGAGCACGACAACCACGAGCAGGCGCAGCAGCAAGCCGACCCAGGGACGGAGCCCGGAGATCTCGCGGCCCGTCGCCAGGAAGGCGAAGTGGACCGATCTCGACGTGCGGGCGGTCGACACCGTGCGCCTGCTGGCCGCCGATGCCGTGCAGAAGACCGGCAACGGCCACCCCGGCACCGCGATGAGCCTGGCCCCCGTCGCGTACCTGATCTACCAGAACGTCATGTCGCACGACCCGTCCGACCCGACCTGGCTCGGCCGCGACCGGTTCGTGCTCTCCTGCGGGCACTCCTCGCTCACCCAGTACATCCAGCTCTTCCTCAGCGGCTACGGCCTGGAGCTGAAGGACCTCAAGGCGCTGCGCACCTGGGGCTCGCTGACCCCCGGCCACCCCGAGGTGCACCACACCGCCGGCGTCGAGATCACCACCGGGCCGCTCGGCTCCGGGCTGGCCTCCGCGGTCGGCATGGCGATGGCCCAGCGCCGCCAGCGCGGCCTGCTCGACCCCGACGCCAAGCCCGGCGAGAGCGTGTTCGACCACCACGTGTGGGTGCTCGCCTCCGACGGCGACCTGATGGAAGGCGTTGCGTCCGAAGCCTCCTCGCTCGCCGGCCACCAGGAGCTCGGCAACCTCACCGTCGTCTACGACGCGAACCAGATCTCGATCGAGGACGACACCGACATCTCGTTCAGCGAGGACGTCGCCAAGCGCTACGAGGCCTACGGCTGGGACGTCGTCGACATCGACTGGCGGCGCTCGAACAACCCGGCCGGCACCCCCGACTACACCGAGGACGTCGACACCCTCCTCGCGGCCCTGGAGAAGAGCAAGAAGTCGCGCTCCAAGCCGACCCTCGTGCGCCTGCACACGGTCATCGCCTGGCCCGCCCCGACGGCCCGTGGCACCGGCAAGTCGCACGGCTCGGCGCTCGGCGCCGACGAGATCGCCGCCACCAAGAAGCTGCTCGGCTTCGACCCGGCCAAGAGCTTCGAGGTCGACAAGGACGTCCTCGCCCGCGCCCGCGAGGTGAAGAAGCGCGGCAAGGCCGCCCACCAGGCGTGGAACAAGCGCTACGCCGCGTGGCGCAAGGCGAACGCCGAGCGCGCCACGCTGCTCGACCGCCTCGTCGACGCCCGCCTGCCCGAGGGGTTCGAGAAGGCCCTGCCGGTCTTCCCGGCCGACGCCAAGGGACTGGCGACGCGCGCGGCATCCGGCAAGGTGCTCGGTGCCCTGGCCGCAGGGCTGCCCGAGCTGTGGGGTGGCTCCGCCGACCTCGCCGAGTCGAACAACACGACGATGGCCGGCGAGGCCTCGTTCATCCCCAAGGGCAAGCAGACCCACGAGTGGAAGGGCGGCCCCTACGGGCGCACCCTGCACTTCGGCATCCGCGAGAACGCCATGGGCATGATCCTCAACGGCATCGCGCTCGAGGGCCTGACCCGCCCCTACGGCGGCACCTTCCTGGTGTTCTCCGACTACATGCGCCCCGCCGTGCGGCTGGCCGCCATCCAGCAGGTACCGGTCACCTTCGTGTGGACGCACGACTCGGTCGGCCTCGGTGAGGACGGCCCGACGCACCAGCCGATCGAGCACCTCGCCGCGCTGCGCGCCATGCCGGGCCTGGCCGTCGTCCGCCCGGCCGACGCCAACGAGACCGCGCAGGCGTGGGCCGAGATCCTGCGCCGCGGCCGTCCCGCCGGGCTGGCCCTGTCCCGCCAGAACCTCCCGATCGTCGACCGCACCGAGCACGCCAAGGCGACCGGCGTCGGCAAGGGCGCCTACGTGCTCATCGACGCGGCCTCCGGTGAGCCCGACGTGGTGCTCGTCGCCACCGGGTCGGAGGTCTCGCTGGCCCTCGAGGCCCGCCTGCGCCTCGAGAAGGCCGGCATCAGCACCCGCGTGGTCTCGATGCCGTGCCGGGAGTGGTTCGAGGAGCAGCCGCGCTCCTACCAGAACAAGGTGCTGCCGCCCTCGGTCCGCGCGCGCGTCAGCGTCGAGGCGGGCGTGGCGATGGGCTGGCACGACCTCGTGGGTGACGCCGGGCGCTGCATCAGCATCGAGCACTTCGGTGCCTCCGCGGATGCCGCAACCCTGTTCCGCGAGTTCGGGTTCACGCCCGAGGCGGTCGTCAAGGCCGCCAAGGAGTCCCTCGCGGCGGCTCGCAAGGCGGGGCAGGTTCCCGCCGTCAACGACACCGCGCCGCGGGCCCGCAAGGACACCGGCACCGACGTCAGCACCAAGAACGCGCCGAGCCGCAAGAGTGCGGCCAAGGCCGGGAAGTGAGCAGACCATGACCAGCACCGCCCTGAAGGACCTCGCCGCCAACGGCGTCTCCATCTGGCTCGACGACCTGTCCCGGGAGCGCCTCACCTCGGGCAACCTGCAGCAGCTCATCGACACCAAGGGGGTCGTCGGGGTCACCACCAACCCGTCGATCTTCCAGGCCGCCCTGTCCGAGGGGCACGCCTACGACGCGCAGGTGCGCGACCTCGCGGATGCCGGGAAGACCGTCGACGAGGCCGTGTTCGCCCTCACGACCCAGGACGTGCGCGACGCGTGCGACCTGTTCCTGCCGGTCTACGAGGCCACCGGTGGCCAGGACGGCCGGGTGTCCATCGAGGTCGACCCGCGGCTCGCCCACGACACCGCCCGGACGATCGAGGAGGCCAAGGCCCTCTCGGCCGCGGTCGACCGCCCGAACGTGCTCATCAAGATCCCCGCGACCGTCGAGGGCCTGCCCGCCATCACCGAGGTGATGGGGGCCGGCATCTCGGTCAACGTGACGCTGATCTTCGCCCTCGACCGCTACCGCGCGGTCATGAACGCGTTCCTGGCCGGGCTCGAGAAGGCCCGGGCGAGCGACGCCGACCTGTCCGGCCTGCACTCGGTCGCCTCGTTCTTCGTCTCCCGGGTCGACACCGAGGTCGACGCCCGGCTCGACGAGCTCGGCACCGACGAGGCCAGGGCGCTGCGCGGCAAGGCCGCCGTGGCGAACGCCCGGCTGGCCTACCAGGCCTACGAGGAGGTCTTCTCGACCCCGCGCTGGCAGACCCTGAAGGACGACGGCGCGCACGAGCAGCGCCCGCTGTGGGCCTCCACCGGGGTCAAGGACCCGGCCTACCCCGACACCATGTACGTCACCGAGCTGGTCGCACCCGGCACCGTCAACACCATGCCGGAGAAGACGCTCGACGCCACCGCCGACCACGGCGAGGTCTCCGGCGACACCGTGACGCCCTACTACGCCGAGGCGGCCGAGGTGCTCGACAGCCTCGAACGCCTGGGCATCTCCTACGCCGAGGTCACCGCCAAGCTCGAGCGGGAGGGCGTCGACAAGTTCGAGAAGTCGTGGGGCGAGCTGCTCGGCGGGGTCACCAGCGAGCTCGAGAAGGCCACGGCGTGAGCACACTCGACGTCGCGGCCACCGGTGCGGCGGCGGATGCCGTCGCGGCACACGTTCCCACCCTCGTCGCCGACCGGGTCGCGAGCCGGCTCTTCGCGAAGGACCCCACGCTGTGGGGCGAGGCCGCCGAGGCCGAGTCGGCCAAGCGGCTGTCCTGGACCGGGCTCCCCCGCACCTCACGCCACCTCGTGGGCGAGGTGGCGGCGATGCGCGACGAGCTCGCCGAGACCGGCTACGACCGGGTCGTGCTCTGCGGCATGGGCGGCTCCTCGCTGGCCCCGGAGGTCATCTGCGCCACGGCCGGTGTGCCCATCGTCGTGCTCGACTCCTCCGACCCCGACGTCGTGCGCGGCGCGCTGACCGACCTCGACCGCAGCGTCGTGGTCGTGTCGAGCAAGTCCGGCTCCACCGTCGAGACCGACAGCCAGCGGCGCGCGTTCGCCCAGGCCTTCACCGACGCCGGCATCGACCCCACCACCCGGATGGTCATCGTGACCGACCCGGGCAGCCCGCTCGACGCCGACGCCCGTGCGGCCGGCTTCCGGGTCGTCAACGCCGACCCCGACGTCGGCGGCCGCTACTCCGCCCTCACCGCCTTCGGCCTGGTGCCGAGCGGCCTGGCCGGCGCCGACATCGAGGCCCTGCTCGACGACGCCGAGGCGGTGGCCGACCTGCTCGCCGCCGACGACGACGCCAACCCGGCGCTGCGCCTGGCCGCCGCGATGGCGGGCACCCAGCCGTTGCGCGACAAGCTCGTGCTCGTCGACGACGGCACCGAGAACGTCGGCTTCGGCGCGTGGGCCGAGCAGCTCATCGCCGAGTCCACCGGCAAGGACGGCACCGGCATCCTTCCGGTCGTCGCGATCGGCACCGAGCCGGCCCACCTCTACGACGACGGCACCGTCGTGCGCCTCGTCGCCTCCGACGACGACCCCGACCCGACGGATGCCGCGTCGTCGGCCACCGCGGCATCCCTCGTGAGCGTCGCCGGACCGCTCGGCGCCCAGCTGATGCTCTGGGAGGCCGCCACGGCCGTCGCCGGCCGGCTGCTCGGCATCAACCCCTTCGACCAGCCCGACGTCGAAAGTGCCAAGTCCGCCGCCCGCGAGCTGCTCGACGCCGGCATCGGTGCGGGTGAGGAAGCCGCGTTCACCGACGGCGACGTCGAGGTGCGTGCCCTGGGCGGGGACTGGCTCGGCGACGCGGCCACCGTCGACGCCGCGGTCGACGCGCTGCTCGCGCAGCTCGACGACGAGCACGGCTACGTCGCGGTGATGGCCTACCTCGACCGCGAGGCCGACGCCGACCTCGAGCACGTGGCGCGCGACCTGTTCGACCGCACCGGCCGGCCCGCCACCTTCGGCTGGGGGCCGCGCTTCCTGCACTCGACGGGGCAGTACCACAAGGGTGGGCCGCCGACCGGCGTCTACGTGCAGGTCACCACGGCACCTGCCGCAGGACCTCGCCGTGCCCGGTCGCGACTTCACCTTCGGCCAGTTCATCGCCGCCCAGGCCGGTGGCGACGCCACGGTGCTCGCCGACCACGGCCGGCCCGTGCTGCGCCTGCACCTCCGCGCGCACGACAGCGGCCTCGCACAGGTCCGCGCAGCGCTCGGCCGGGTGCGCGGGTGAGCCCGGCGCGCGTCGCCGCGGGCGCCAACCCGCTGCGTGACCCCCGCGACAAGCGCCTCCCCCGCATCGCGGGGCCGTGCTCGCTGGTGCTCTTCGGGGTCACCGGCGACCTCGCCCGCAAGAAGCTGATGCCGGCGATCTACGACCTCGCGAACCGTGGCCTGCTGCCGCCGGGCTTCTCGCTGATCGGGTTCGCCCGGCGCGACTGGGCCGACCAGGACTTCGGCAAGATCGTCTACGAGTCGGTGCGCGAGCGGGCCCGCACCCCGTTCCGCGAGGAGGTCTGGCGCACGCTCGCCGAGGGCATCCGCTTCGTGCCGGGCAGCTTCGACGACGACGCCTCCTTCGACCTGCTGGCCCACGTGGTCGCCGAGCTCGACGAGCAGCGCGGCACCGGGGGCAACCACGCCTTCTACCTGTCGATCCCACCGTCGTCGTTCGCGACGGTCTGCCAGCAGCTCGAGCGCTCCGGGCTCTCGACCCGGTCGCCGGGGTCGTGGCGGCGGGTCGTCATCGAGAAGCCGTTCGGCCACGACCTGAAGTCGGCACGCGAGCTGAACGCCATCGTCGAGAACGTCTTCCCCGCCGACTCGGTGTTCCGCATCGACCACTACCTGGGCAAGGAGACGGTGCAGAACCTGCTGGCGCTGCGCTTCGCCAACCAGATGTTCGAGCCGGTGTGGAACGCCAACTACGTCGACCACGTGCAGATCACCATGGCCGAGGACATCGGCATCGGCGGCCGGGCCGGCTACTACGACGGCATCGGCGCCGCGCGCGACGTCATCCAGAACCACCTCCTGCAGCTGATGGCCCTCACCGCGATGGAGGAGCCGGTCTCCTTCGACGCCCAGGGGCTGCGGCTGGAGAAGGAGAAGGTGCTCTCCGCAGTGCGGCTGCCTGCCGACCTCGCGGCGGGCACCTCGCGCGGCCAGTACGCCGCGGGCTGGCAGGGCGGCGAGGAGGTGGCCGGCTACCTCGACGAGGACGGTGTCGCCCCCGGCTCGAGCACCGAGACGTACGCCGCGGTGCGCCTCGACGTCGACACCCGCCGCTGGGCCGGGGTCCCGTTCTACCTGCGCACCGGCAAGCGGCTCGGCAAGCGGGTCACCGAGATCGCCGTGATGTTCAAGACCGCGCCGCACCTGCCGTTCAAGTCGACCGCGACCGAGGAGCTCGGCCAGAACGCCATCGTCATCCGGGTGCAGCCCGACGAAGGTGTCACCCTGCGGTTCGGCGCGAAGGTGCCGGGGGCGCAGATGGAGGTCCGCGACGTCACGATGGACTTCGGCTACGGCCGGGCGTTCACCGAGTCCTCGCCGGAGGCCTACGAGCGGCTCATCCTCGACGTGCTGCTCGGCGAGCCGCCACTGTTCCCGCGGCACGAGGAGGTCGAGCTGTCCTGGCAGATCCTCGACCCGATCGAGGCGTTCTGGACCAAGAAGGGCAAAGCGCCCGAGCAGTACACCTCGGGCGGTTGGGGACCGGACAGTGCCGACGCGATGATGCGGCGCGACGGACGCGAGTGGAGGCTCCCGTGATCGTCGACCTGCCCAGCACCAGCACCGCGGCCATCGCCAAGAAGCTGGTCCGGCTGCGGGCCGACACCGGCTCGATGGCGCTGTCCCGCGTGCTCACCCTGCTCGTCGTCGTCGGCGAGGACGACGCCGACTCCGCGATCGACACCGCGAACGCGGCGAGCCGCCAGCACCCCTGCCGGATCATCGTCGTCGTCGCGGGCAACAAGCGGGGCACGGCTCGGCTCGACGCGCAGATCCGGCTCGGTGGGGATGCCGGTGCGTCCGAGGTGGTCGTGCTGCGGCTCTACGGCAAGCTCGCCAGCCACGGCCGGGCCGTGGTGACCCCGCTCCTGCTCGCCGACTCCCCCATCGTCGCGTGGTGGCCCACGCACGGACCGCAGAAGCCGTCGGCCGACCCGATCGGCGCGATGGCCCAGCGCCGGGTGACCGATGCCGCTGAGTCGAGCCAGCCGCCGCGCACGGCACTGCGACGGCTCTCGGAGGGCTACGTGGACGGCGACACC
This sequence comes from uncultured Actinomycetota bacterium, assembly GCA_963695175.1. GTDB lineage: Bacteria > Actinomycetota > Actinomycetes > Actinomycetales > Dermatophilaceae > Fodinibacter. The sequence goes on along the minus strand of CAVOGG010000003.1, from coordinate 145,966 downwards.
GACCTGGCGTGGTCGCGGATCACCTTGTGGCGCGGCCTGTTGGCTGCCGCCCTCGACCAGCCGCCCTACGAGTCGGTCACCAGGGCCACCGTCGTCGCCGCGACCGACTCCCCCTCGGGTGACCTGCTGGCCGGCTGGCTGGCCGTGCGGCTGCGCTGCCCGGTGTCGATCGCCCGCGCCCGCAACCGCAGCGGCATCATCTCGGTGCGGCTCGAGCGGGCCAGTGGGACCGTCGACCTGGTGCGCCCCCTCGACGGCAACACGGCGACCCTGTCCCAGCCGGGCCAGCCGGTGCGCACCCTGGCCCTGCCCCACCGCGGGGATGCCGAGTGCCTCGCCGACGAGCTGCGGCGCCTCGACCCCGACGAGGTCTACGAGGACGCCCTGGTGACCGGTCTGGGCAAGTGCACCGTGTCGCGCCAGACCGCCACCGAGGCCATCCGCGCCGGCAAGGCACCGTCGGTCGCCGAGGCGGGGCGCACCGCGGCCCGCCTGCGCCGGGCCGCGCGGGCCAGCGCGAGCAGCCAGATGGTCGAGGCGCAGCCGCTGCCCGGCAAGGCCGACGACCCGGCCGCGGTGAAGCAGGCCGCGGTCACCCAGCTCGCCGAGGTGAAGGAGCGCCGCTCATGACCGCACCGACAGCCACCGTCGTGGTGCACCGTGGACGACAGGCCCTGGCCGACGCGGCCGCCGCGCGGCTCGTCGTGGCCGTCGTCGACGCGCAGTCGGCGCGCGGTGTGGCCCACGTGTCGATGACCGGCGGCTCGATGGGCTCGCAGATCATCGAGTCGCTGTGTGCCGTGCCGGCGCGCGACGCCGTCGACTGGTCGCAGGTGCACGTGTGGTGGGGCGACGAACGGTGGCTTCCGGCCGGCGACGCCGACCGCAACGACACCCAGAACGACGCCGCCGGGCTCGACACCCTGGGGCTCGCCCCCGAGCACGTGCACCGGGTGCTCGGCCCCGACCGCAGCGACTCGGCGGAAGCGAGCGCGCAGGCGTACGGCGACGCCGTGCGCCGGGCCGGCGCCGACCTGTTCGACGTCATGGTGCTCGGCGTCGGGCCGGACGGCCACATCGCCTCGCTCTTCCCGCACCACCCGACGGCCGCGACCACCGGCACCCCCGCGGTCGCCGTGCACGACTCCCCCAAGCCGCCGCCGACCCGGGTGTCGCTCACCCGGGAGTGCCTCGAGCGGTCGCGCGAGGTGTGGTTCCTCGTCAGCGGCTCCGACAAGGCCGATGCCGTGCGGCGCGGCACCACCGGCGCCCCGTTCGAGACCACCCCCGCCGCGCACGTGCACGGCGTCGAGCGCACCCTCTGGCTCGTCGACACCGATGCGGCCGTCGACCTGGAGCCCTGAGCGCGATGGGCTTCCTCGACAGGCTGCGTGGCCGCGATGACGAGTCGCCCCGGCCCGACGACGGCCCGGCTGCCGCCGGCGGGGCGGGTGACGAGGAGGAGCTCGACGGCATCTACGCGGTCGAGGAGGTCGGTACCCGGCGGCTCACCGCCGACGAGGAGGCCGCACTGGATGCCGTGCGCGCCGGCTACGCCGAGCACGGCATCGACCCGGCCGACCTCGACAGCATCGCCGCGGCGTACGACCGGGCCCTGGAGCGGCACGGCGACCTCGACTCGTCAGCGGTCGTGCAGCTGCTCGGCACCGCCGTCGGGGACCACCTCGTGGCCGCCGGGGGGTACCGGTGGGTGGTCAGCACCGACCCGTTCGGCACCGACCTGGCCGTCGAACCACCACGGCGCGGGATGCCGGTGGTGACCGAGATGCTCGTGGCCACCCGCTGGCTGGGCCGTGAGCGCGGCTGGGTGCCCGGCGTCGTCGGTCACCTCGCGCGCACCGGCCGCAGCTAGGTCGTCGGTCCTACTGGATGAGGCCGCGGTCGCGCAGCGTCTGCAGGGCCTCGTCGAGGATGGCCTCGCCGTCCTCGTCGGAGCGGCGCTCCTTCACGTACGCGAGGTGGGTCTTGTAGGGCTCGACCTTCGGCGCCGCCGGCGGGTTGTCCTTGTCGCGCCCGGCGGGCAGGCCGCAGCGCGGGCAGTCCCACTGCTCGGGGATGGCCAGGCCGGGCTCCTCGGAGAAGCTCGGCCGCGTCTCGTGCGCGTTGGAGCACCAGAACGAGATGTGCACCCGGGGGGCGACCTCGCCACGCTCGGCCTCGCCCATCGGGCCTGCACCCACGCGCGACCCACGGATCGCGTTACCACCAGCCATGTCTACCTATTCCTGTCAGGCGAAACGAGCGAGGACGCCGAGACCCACGACGACCGTGAACCACACCAGCGCGACCCCGACGGTGATCCGGTCGAGGTTGCGCTCGGCCACGGAGCTGCCGCCCAGCGAGCTGGACATGCCTCCGCCGAACATGTCGGACAGCCCGCCACCCTTGCCCTTGTGCAGCAGGATGAGCAGGGTCAGGAACAGGCCGGTGATGACCAGGAGGACCTGGAGGCCGATTTGTACCGCTTCCACGAGCAATCCTTCGGATGGGGTCGGAGGCAACCGGTCAAGGATAACCTTTCGGCTCCCCGACCGTGGTCAGCCCCGGGGTGGACCGGGGGTCAGGACGTCTGCAGGTGGTCGCGGAAGCGACAGATCGCCGCGAACTCGACGGGGTCGATCGACGCCCCACCCACCAGCGCTCCGTCGACGTCCTCCTTGGCCATGATGGCCGCGACGTTGCCGGACTTGACCGAACCGCCGTAGAGCACGCGGATGCCGTCGGCCACGTCGCCGCTGTACAGCTCGGCGAGCTTGGTGCGGATGGCGGCGCACACCTCCTGCGCGTCCTCGGGCGTGGCGACCTCACCGGTGCCGATCGCCCAGATCGGCTCGTAGGCGACGACGACGCTCTTGGCCTGGTCGACGGGGACGTCCTTGAGGCCGGCCTCGACCTGCGCGAGCACGTGCTCGACGTGGGTGCCGGCCTGGCGGATCTCGAGACCCTCGCCGCAGCAGAAGATCGGCGTGACGCCGTGCCGGAAGGCCGCCTGGACCTTGGCGTTGACCACGGCGTCGTCCTCGTGGTGGTACTCGCGACGCTCGCTGTGGCCGACCGTGACGTAGGCACAGCCGAGCTTGGCGAGGAACGCCCCGCTGATCTCACCGGTGTAGGCGCCGGCGTCGTGGACGGAGAGGTCCTGGGCCCCGTGCTTGAGCTCGAGCCGGTCGCCGTCGATGAGGGTCTGCACGCTGCGGATGTCGGTGAACGGCGGCAGCACGGCCACCTCGACCGCACCGAAGTCGTGCTTGCCGTCCTTGAGCGTCCAGTCCAGCTTCTGCACGAGGTGGGTGGCCTGGAGGTGGTCCAGGTTCATCTTCCAGTTCCCCGCCATGAGGGGGGTGCGGCCGACGGTCATGCGTTCAGTGCTCCTTCGTGAGGATGGCGATGCCGGGCAGTTCCTTGCCCTCGAGGTACTCGAGGGATGCGCCGCCACCGGTGGAGATGTGGCCGAACTGGTCGTCGCGGAACCCGAGCTGGCGCACGGCGGCGGCCGAGTCGCCGCCGCCGACGACGGTCAGGGCGCCCTGCTCGGTCACCTCGACGAGGGCCTGGGCGAGCCGGAGCGTTCCGGCCGCGAACGGCTCCATCTCGAACGCGCCCATCGGGCCGTTCCAGAAGACCGTGCGGGTGTCGGCGAGCTTCTCGGCGTAGAGCTGCGCGGACCTCGGGCCGATGTCCAGGCCCATCTGGTCGGCGGGGATGGCGTCGGCCGCGACCGTGACGGTCTCGGTGTCGGCGGAGAACTCCCGGCCGCACACGACGTCGACCGGCAGCACGATCTCGACGCCGGTGTCCTGGGCGCGCTGCAGGTAGTCCTTGCAGGCGTCGACGCTCTCGGCGTCGAACAGGCTCGTGCCGATCTCGTGGCCCTGCGCCGCGAGGAACGTGAAGAGCATGCCGCCGCCGATGAGCAGCCGGTCGGCGGTCTTCATCAGGTTGTCGATGACGGCGAGCTTGTCGGCGACCTTGGCGCCGCCGAGCACCACGGCGTACGGGCGCTCGGGCGACTCGGTGAGGCGCCTCAGCACCTCGACCTCGGTGCGCACCAGCCCGCCCATCGCGGACGGCAGCCGGGTGGCGACGTCGTACACCGACGCCTGCTTGCGGTGCACGACCCCGAAGCCGTCGGAGACGTAGGCGTCGGCCAGCCCGGCGAGGGCGTCGGCGAACTCGGCGCGGCCCTCGTCGGTCTTGGCGGTCTCGCCCGGGTTGAACCGGAGGTTCTCGAGCAGCACGACGTCACCGTCGGACATGCCCGCGACCGCCGCCCTGGCGCTCTCCCCCACCGTGTCGGTGGCGAAGGTGACCGGGCGGTCGAGCAGCTCGGCGAGCCGCCCGACGACCGGGGCCAGCGAGTAGCGCTCCTCGGGAGCGCCCTTCGGCCGGCCGAGGTGGGCGCACACGATGACGCGTGCGCCCGCCTCGGCGAGGCTCGAGATGGTCGGGACCGAGGCCCGGATGCGGCCGTCGTCCGTGATCGTCGTGCCGTCGAGCGGCACGTTGAGGTCGGAACGGACGAGCACGCGCTTGCCGCGCAGGTCGCCCAGGGAGGCGAGGTCAGCCATGGGGTCGGTCCCGGTCGCTCAGAGGCTCTTGCCGACGAGTGCGACGAGGTCGATCAGGCGGTTGGAGTAGCCCCACTCGTTGTCGTACCAGCCGACGACCTTGACCTGGTTGCCGATGACCTTGGTCAGACCGGCGTCGAAGATGCACGAGCTCGGGTCGGTGACGATGTCGGAGGACACGATCGGGTCCTCGGTGTACCTCAGGAAGCCCTTGAGGGGACCTTCGGCGGCAGCCTTGACGATCGCGTTGACCTCCTCGACCGTCGTCTCGCGGCCGGCCTCGAAGGTGAGGTCGGTGGCGGAGCCGGTCGGCACCGGCACGCGCAGGGCGTAACCGTCGAGCTTGCCCTTGAGCTCGGGCATGACCAGGCCGATCGCCTTCGCTGCGCCGGTGCTCGTCGGGATGATGTTCAGGGCCGCGGCGCGGGCGCGACGCATGTCGCGGTGCGGGCCGTCGAGCAGGTTCTGGTCCGAGGTGTAGGCGTGGATCGTGGTCATCAGGCCCTTGACGATGCCGAGCTCGTCGGACAACGGCTTGGCCATGGGGGCCAGGCAGTTCGTCGTGCACGACGCGTTGGAGATGACGTGCTGGGTGGCCGGGTCGTAGTCCTCGTGGTTGACACCCATGACGAAGGTGCCGTCGTCGTTGGACGCCGGGGCCGAGATGATGACCTTCTTCGCGCCGCCGTCGATGTGGGCGTGCGCCTTGGTGGCGTCGGTGAAGAAGCCGGTCGACTCGATGACGATGTCGGCGCCGACGTCGCCCCAGGGGATGTCGGCGGGGTTCTTCTCGGCGAAGATCTTGATGGTGGAGCCACCGACGGTGATCGAGTCCTCCGTGGCGGAGACGTCGTCGGCGAGCACGCCGAGCACCGAGTCGTACTTGAGCAGGTGGGCGATGCTCTTGTTGTCCATCAGGTCGTTGGCGGCGACGATCTCGATGTCGGCACCGGACGCCTGGACGGCCCGGAAGAAGTTGCGGCCGATGCGGCCGAAGCCGTTGATTCCTACGCGAACGGTCACGTGTGTGCTGCCTTCCACTTGATGCGGGGCGTGCCACAGGTCCGCGGCACCTTGGGGATAGCACCCACCCTAGACCTGTCGCGAACACCGCTCGACACGGTCCGGGGTACGGGCGAGTAACCGCTTTCGCACCGCCCCGCAGACGCCGGTCGGAGCGTCAGCTGTCGAGCATGTCCGGGGTCAGCACGGCCTCGGTGTTGGGGATGCCGTCGTCGGACGCCCGCTTGTCGGCCATGGCGAGCAGACGGCGGATCCGGCCCGCGACGGCGTCCTTGGTCATCGGCGGCTGGGCGAGCTGGCCGAGCTCCTCGAGCGAGGCCTGCTTGTGCTGCAGCCTCAGCTCGCCGGCCTCGCGCAGGTGGTCGGGGATGTCGTCGCCGAGGATCTCCATCGCGCGCTCCACCCGGGCGCCCGCAGCCACGGCCGCACGCGCCGAGCGGCGCAGGTTCGCGTCGTCGAAGTTGGCCAGCCGGTTCGCGGTGGCACGCACCTCGCGGCGGATGCGGCGCTCCTCCCAGGCGAGCACGGCGTCGTGGGCGCCGAGCCGGGTGAGCATCGCGCCGATCGCGTCGCCGTCGCGGATGACGACCCGGTCGACCCCGCGCACCTCACGGGCCTTCGCCGAGATGCCCATCCGCCGGGCCGCGCCGACCAGCGCGAGGGCCGCCTCGGGCCCGGGGCAGGTCACCTCGAGGGCCGAGGAGCGGCCCGGCTCGGTGAGCGAGCCATGGGCGAGGAACGCCCCGCGCCACGCGGCCTCGGCGTCACACACCGAGCCGCTGACGACCTTGGGCGGGAGCCCGCGCACCGGGCGCCCGCGGCTGTCGATCAGGCCGGTCTGCCGCGCGAGCGACTCGCCGTCCTGGACCACCCGCACCACGTACCGGCTGCCCTTGCGCAGCCCGCCTGCCGCGAGCACGAGGACCTCGGGGGAATGGCCGTAGACCTCGGAGAGCTCGCGACGCAGGCGGCGCGCGGCGTTCGCCGTGTCCAGCTCTGCCTCGACGACGATGCGCCCCCCGATGATGTGCAGCCCCCCTGCGAACCTCAGCGTCGCGGCGACCTCGGACTTGCGGCAGCACGGCTTCGTCACCACGTGCCTGCTCAGCTCGTCCTTCACCTTCGCCGTCATTGCCATGGCGGTCATCCTGCCACGCGTCACCGGGCCGGTCTCGGAGTGGCCACAATGTCCCGCAACGCGGCCGCGAAGCGAAGTGGGTCGTGCTCGCCGGGGCGGTCGCGGCGCCCGACCGGGGTGACCACGAGGGTGGCCCCGAGGAGCGCGCAGTGCTCGGCCAGGGCCGCCTCGTCGTCGACGACGGCCGGGTCGGCCAGCACCACGTCGAGGCGCAGGTGGGGTGCCAGGGTGGCGAACGTCTCGAGGTGCCGCCCCGCGCTGAACCCGGCCGTCTCGCCGGTGCCGGGGTCGAGGTTGAGCACGAGCAGGCGGCGCGCGCGGGTCACCTCGAGGGCCTCACGCACCTCCGGCACGAGCAGGTGGGTCATGACCGAGGTGAACCACGAGCCGGGCCCGAGCACGACCCAGTCGGCGCTGCGGATGGCTGCCACCGACTCCGGGTAGGCGGGCGGGTCACCCGGGACGAGGCGCACCGCACCGACCGTTCCGGGCGTGGCCGCGACGTGCGCCTGCCCGCTGACGAGCTGCACGGCATCCGGGTCGGTGGGGTCGAGCCCGGTGACGTCGGCCTCGATGGTGAGCGGCACCGCGGCCATCGGCAGCACCCGGCCCTGGGCCTGGAGCAGCCGTGCCACGAGGTCGAGCCCGGCGACGGGGTCCTCGTGCAGCTCCCAGAGGGCGACGATGAGCAGGTTGCCGAGCGCGTGCCCGCCGAGCGGCCCGTCGCCGGCGAAGCGGTGCTGCAGCACGTCGCGCCAGGTCTGGCCCCACTCGCTCTCGCTGCACAGCGCCGCCAGTGCCATCCGCAGGTCTCCCGGTGGCAGCACCCCGAACTCGTCGCGCAGCCGGCCGGACGACCCGCCGTCGTCGGCGACCGTGACGATCGCGGTGACCTCGTCGGTGACGTGGCGCAGGGCGGTGAGTGTGGCGGCCAGGCCGTGACCGCCACCCAGCGCGGCGACGACCGGTCCGGTCACTCGCGCCCCAGGTCGCGGTGCACGACGAAGGTGGCCACCTGGTCGGAGGTGAGCCGGGCGGCGACCGCCTGGGTCATCGCCACCGAGCGGTGCTTGCCCCCGGTGCAGCCGATCGCGATGGTGGCGTAACGGCGCCCCTCCCGCAGGTAGCCCTGGGTGACCGGCGCCATCAGCTCGACGACCCGGTCGAGGAACTCGGTGGCGCCCTCCTGGCCCATCACCCAGTCGGCCACCGGCGCGTCGGCCCCGGTGAGCGCCTTGAGCTCGGGCACCCAGAACGGGTTGGGCAGGAAGCGCATGTCGAAGACGAAGTCGGCGTCGAGCGGCACGCCGTACTTGAAGCCGAACGACAGCAGGGCCAGTCGCACGCTGGGTCCGTCGTCGGCGCCGAGCAGCGGGGTCAGCTTTCGGCCGAGCTGGTGCACGTTCAGCCCTGAGGTGTCGATGACGACCTGGGCCTCGGCGCGCAGGTCGCGCAGCGCCTCGCGCTCGGCCTGGATGCCGTCGAGCAGCCGCCCGTCACCCTGCAACGGGTGCGGGCGTCGCACGCTCTCGAACCGGCGGACCAGCGCCTCGTCGGTGGCGTCGAGGAAGATCAGGTGCGGGCGCCAGCCGGCGTCGCGCAGTGCGGCGAGCCCGGCCTGCAGCTCGGAGTGGAAGGCCCGGGCCCGCACGTCGACCACGGCGGCGATCCGCAGGTCGTCCACCCCGGTGTCGCGCACCTTGCCGGCCAGCTCGGCCATCGCCGAGAGCAGCTGCGGGGGCAGGTTGTCGACGACGTACCAGCCGCGGTCCTCGATGACGTTGGCGGCCGTCGACCGGCCGGCACCGCTCATCCCCGTGACGATGACGAAGTCGGTCGACTGCGGCACCGGCGGCACCCCACCGCCACCGGGCTCCTCGTCAGCCACTGCCCGTTCCATCGGCACGGCCCGCTCCTTCGTCGTCGACCACCTCGCCGGTGGCGAGGTTGACCGCCGGCATGCTGTCGGCGCCCGACCCCAACTGTGCCGCAACCACCGCAGCCAGCGCAGGCCCTATGCCGGGCACGTCGGCGAGCTCGCCGACCGAGGCGGCCCGGATCTTCTTGACCGACCCGAACTGCTTCAGCAGTGCCTTGCGCCGCTTCTCCCCCAGTCCCGGGATGCCGTCGAGCTGGCTGGTCGTCATCGCCTTCGACCGGCGCTGCCGGTGGAAGGTGATCGCGAAGCGGTGCGCCTCGTCACGCAGCCGCTGCAGGAGGTAGAGGCCCTCGCTGGTGCGCGGCAGCACCACGGGGTACTCCTCCCCCGGCACCCACACCTCCTCGAGCCGTTTGGCGAGCCCGACGACGGCGACATCGACGACCCCGCAGTCCTCCAGGGCCCGGGCGGCGGCGTTCACCTGCGGCAGCCCGCCGTCGACGACGACGAGGTTGGGCCGGTAGGCGAACCGGGCGGGGCGTGCCCCGACCTCGGCCGAGTCGCCCTCGGCCTCCGCGGCCTCCCGTTGCGCGGCGTCGGCCTCCTCACGCTGGCCGCGCCGGAACCTGCGGGTGAGCACCTCGTGCATCGCGGCAGTGTCGTCGGTGGCGCCGGTCTCGTCGCCGCGCACGATGAACCGGCGGTACTCGGACTTGCGCGGCAGCCCGTCCTCGAAGACGACCATCGACCCGACCACCTGGGTGCCCTGCACGTGGCTGATGTCGAAGCACTCGATGCGCAGCGGGGCCTCGTCGAGCTCGAGGGTGTCCTGCAGCTGCTGGAGCGCCTGGCTGCGGGTGGTGAGGTCGCCGGCCCGGGTCACCTTGTGCCGGGCCAGGCTCTGCTTGGCGTTGCGGGCGACGGTCTCCATCAGGGTGCGCTTGTCGCCGCGGCGGGGTACCCGCAGGTCGACCCGGCTGCCGCGCAGGGCGGAGAGCCACAGGGAGAGCGCGTCGGCGTCGTCCGGCAGCACGGGTACGAGCACCTCGCGCGGCACGGCGTCGCCGGCCTCACTGCCGTAGACCTGCTGGAGCAGGTGCTCGACGACGTCGGGGGTGGTCTCGGCGTCGCGCTCGGCCACCCACCCTCGCTGGCCGCGCACCCGGCCGCCGCGGACGTGGAACAGCTGCACCGCCACCTCGAGCTCGTCCTCGGCCAGGGCGAACACGTCGGCGTCGGTGGCGTCGGGCAGCACGACGGCCGACTTCTCGAGCACCCGCTCCAGCGCCCCGATGTCGTCGCGCAGCCGGGCGGCACGCTCGAAGTCCAGCTCGGCCGCGGCGGCCTTCATCTCACCGGTCAGGCGGTTCATGAACCGCCCGGTCTCGCCGGCCATGAAGTCGCAGAAGTCCTCGGCGATCTCGCGGTGCCGCTGGGCGTCGACCCGGCCGACGCAGGGCGCGCTGCACTTGTCGATGTAGCCGAGCAGGCAGGGCCGGCCCACCTGTCCGGCGCGCTTGAACACCCCGGCCGAGCAGGTGCGCACGGGGAAGACGCGCAGCGCGAGGTCGAGGGTCTCGCGGATCGCCCAGGCGTGGGCGTACGGGCCGAAGTACCGCGTGCCCTTGCGCTTCGCGCCGCGCATCACCTGGGCGCGCGGGAACTCCTCGCCGAGGGTGACCGCGAGGTAGGGGTAGGACTTGTCGTCGCGGTACTTGACGTTGAACCGCGGGTCGAACTCCTTGATCCAGCTGTACTCGAGCTGGAGCGCCTCGACCTCGGTCGTGACGACGGTCCACTCGACGCTGGCACCGGTGCGCACCATGGTCGCCGTGCGGTGGTGCAGCGCCGCGACGTCCTGGAAGTACGAGGACAGCCGCTGCCGGAGGTTCTTGGCCTTGCCGACGTAGATGACCCGGCCGTCCTTGTCGCGGAACCGGTAGACGCCGGGGTCGGTCGGGATCTCGCCCGGCCGAGGACGGTACGTCGACGGGTCAGCCACGCCTCAACCCTACGACCGCCGCCCGACAGCGATCGTCGGGCGGGGTCGGGCCGGGCTCAGGTGACGGTGATGCCGTCCGCGCCCACCGAGACGCTCTTGGCGGGGAGCGCCGACGTGGCCGGGCCCTTCGTGGGCGCGCCCGTCGCGATGTCGAACGTCGAGCCGTGGCAGGGGCAGGTGATGCCGTCGCTCGACACACCGTTGACCGTGCACCCCTGGTGCGTGCAGATGGCGGAGAACGCCTTGAAGTCGCCGGCGGTCGGCTGGGTGATCACGACCTTGAGGGCGTCGAAGACCTTGCCGCCCCCGACCGGGATGTCGGCCTGGGCGATGGCGTCGCCCGCCGCCGAGGCTGCCCCGGACGCGGCGCTGGCGACGGCGTCCCCGGCGCCCGAGCCGCACGCGGTGAGCCCGGCGGTGCCGGCCACCGCGACCCCCGCCACCATCAGGCTCTCGCGGCGTGACCAGCACGAACACGCCGTTGCGGAGGCCTCGGGGTCGGTCGTTCCGGGCGCTGACTTGTCGGTGGGGTGCTCGGTGCTCATCGTGGTCCTCGCTGTCATCGGGGGTCGCGGTCCGGGCTGGAGCGCACGATTATCCCCACCGTTCCTGTGCTGGACCTATGTGACCTTCGGACAGTGGCCGACCGTCCGAACCGACCGTGCTCGGCCCGGCTCCCCGCAGGTAACAAGTCAGCACCACTCTGCTGTCAATGCTGGGTTGTCCCCCGAACCAGTGGTTACAGTCTGCTAGCCCGCCTCGGTGCGGGCACGAGCACACCTGCTCACCCCATTCGTACTACTCAGGAGGAAACGTGCCTCAGCGTTCCGTGGTTGCCATTGGCACCTCCCTGCTCGTGGCCTCGCTCGCGCTCACCGGTTGTGGCACGCGCGGCGACAGCGGCAGTGACGCATCCGGTTCGGGTGCTGCCAACAAGACCGTCAAGCTCGGCGTCATCGCGCCGCTGTCCGGCGACCTGGCCGCACTCGGCCTCGGCATCAAGAACTCGGTCGACCTTGCCATCAAGCAGGCCAACGAGAACAAGACCATCCCCGGCTGGACGCTCGAGCTCGCCGCCGAGGACGACGAGGCCAAGCCCGACGTCGGCAAGAACGCCGCCACCAAGCTCGCGTCCGACGCGGACGTCGCGGGTGTCGTCGGCACGCTGAACTCCAGCGTCGCGCAGAGCGTGCAGCCCGTGCTGTCGTCGGCGAAGATCACGATGGTCTCGCCGGCCAACACCAACCCGTCGCTCACCCAGGGCGCCGACTTCGCGACCGCCCCGGCGCGCACCTACCCGAACTACTTCCGTACCTGCACGACCGACTCGATCCAGGGCCCGTTCGCGGCGCGCTACCTCTTCGAGAAGGCCGGCATCAAGGAGGTCGCGACGGTCAACGACAAGAAGACCTACGGCCAGGGCCTGGTCAACGCCTTCACCGACGAGTACAAGAAGCTCGGCGGCAAGGTCGTGGCGGCCGAGACGATCAACCCTGACGACGACAAGTACGACGCCGTCATCAGCAAGATCAAGCCCGCGAACCCGAAGGCCGTGTACTACGGCGGCGAGTTCCCGCAGGCCGGTCCGTTCTCGCAGCAGATGAAGGCCGCCGGCCTGAACGTCCCGCTCATGGGTGGCGACGGCATCTTCTCCGGCGAGTACATCAAGCTCGCCGGTGCGACCGCTGACGGCGACCTCGCCACCTCGGTCGGCGCCCCCACCGACACCCTCCCGTCGGCCACCGCGTTCGTCGAGGCCTACAAGGCCGCCGGCTACCAGGAGCCCTACGAGGCCTACGGTGCCTACGCGTACGACGCGGCGAACTCCATCATCAACGCGCTGAAGGTCTCGCTCGCCAGCGCGGACTCGCCCGAGGCGGCCCGCCAGGCCACCATCGACGCGATGTCCAAGGTCGCCTTCGACGGCGTCACCGGCAAGGTGGCCTTCGACCAGTACGGTGACACGACCTCCAAGGTCCTGACCACCTACGGCGTCAAGGGCGGCAAGTGGGAGCCCCTGAACACGGCGGCCTTCGAGTCCAACTGACCCTCGGTCACGTAGCACCCGTGTAGCGGCGGGGGTGGTCCACCGGACCACCCCCGCCGTTCGCATCTGGTGGCCGCGCCCCTAGCGGTTCCACCAGCCCCGCACCGCCGCTGCCGTGTGGTGCGGGACACCGCGCCACGCAGCCGCTACGCTCCCCCCAGCCTTAACACCGTCAACTAGGAGGTCGTGGTGGACGCCTTCGCCCAGCAGCTCGTGAACGGGCTGACCCTGGGATCGCTCTACGCCCTGATCGCGGTCGGCTACACGGTCGTCTACGGCATCGTCCAGCTGATCAACTTCGCCCACGGCGAGATCTTCATGATCGGTGCGTTCGGTGCCCTTTCGACCTGGCTGATCTTCTTCGAGGGGAACACCGACTTCTGGGTGCTGCCCTTCATGATCCTCGGCGCGATCCTCGCCTCGGTCACCACCGCTGTCCTGATGGAGCGCCTCGCCTACCGACCCCTGCGGCACGCGCCGCGGCTCGCCCCGCTCATCACGGCGATCGGCATCTCGGTGTTCCTCCAGGAGGCCGTGCGGCTCTTCTACGGCAAGATCCCGTTCGTCGACTTCCCGGACGCCAAGCAGCGTGTCCCGTTCCCGCAGATCGCCGTGGTCACCGGCCCGGCCTTCCACATCGGTGGCGTCACGATCCAGCGCTCGGCGCTGTTCACCATCGGGTGCCTGATCATGAGCGCCGCGGGCCTCTGGTACTTCGTGAACCGCACCAGGACCGGCAAGGGCATGCAGGCCGTCTCGCAGGACCCCGACACCGCTCGCCTGATGGGCATCAACGTCGACCGGATCATCGTCGTCGCGTTCGCCGTCGGCGCGACCCTCGCCGCCGTCGCCGGAGTCGCGCAGGGCCTGCAGGTCACCAACATCAACTACCGGATGGGCTTCCTGGCGGGCCTGAAGGCGTTCACCGCCGCGGTGCTCGGCGGCATCGGCAACGTGTGGGGGGCCGTCGTCGGCGGACTCACCCTGGGCATCGTCGAGGCGATGGCCGTGCAGTTCATCCCGGGCACCTTCGGTGGCAGCCCGTGGAAGGACGTCTGGGCGTTCGGCCTCCTCATCCTGGTCCTGGTCTTCCGACCCCAGGGCATCCTCGGCGCGAAGGTGGTGGACCGGGCATGAGCAAGCTTCGTTTCTCGGACGAGGTCCGGGTCGCCCAAGGCCCGAGGGCCCCGTGGCTGGCCATCACCGGCGGTGCGCTGATGCTGATCAGCGGGCTGCTGTCCTGGTCCTTCGACAACCGGATCCTCGGCGACATCTCGGTGCGCTTCTACCCGGCCGGCATCCAGCTCTACGCCATGCTGTTCGGCCTCCTCGCCGTCATCCTCGGCGTCCTGCTGCTGCGGCGGCCCCCGTGGATGAGCCCGGCTCGTGGCCTGCGCATCCTGGGCATCACCGCCATCGTGTTCCTCGTCTGGGTGCTCGGCTCGATCGCCTACAAGACCAGTGGACTGATCAACCTCAACGAGGGTGGCTGGGTCGCGCTCGTCGGAGCCGTGCTCATCACGCTGGCCGGCCACCTCTCACCCGACGTCGACATCAACGTCATGAAGTGGCCACGCCTGAGCAGCACGCTCGAGATCGGCATCATCATCGTGCTGATGGCGACCCTGCTGTTCACCGTGGCCTACACGCTGAACATCCAGGACGGCGTCATCTTCGCCTCCTTCCTGGTGGCCATCATCGGCATGGTCGGCGGTCTGCTGGGCACCGGCTTCGGCGGCTACCTCGGGTTCGTCGCCGCGAACAACCGGCGACCGCTGCTGCTGGCGGCGTTCCTCGTGGCGTTCCTGTTCCCGTTCACCCAGAACGGCTCCGACGCCAACATGTCGATCGCGACCCAGATCCTGATCTTCGCGGCCACCGCCCTCGGCCTGAACATCGTCGTCGGCCTCGCCGGCCTGCTCGACCTGGGGTACGTCGCCTTCCTCGGCACCGGTGCCTACGTCGGCGCGATGCTCTCGAGCTCGGCCTTCTCCACCGTCGGCTGGCACCCGCCGTTCGTCGTCGTCATGCTGGTGGGCGCCGCCACTGCGGCCACCTTCGGCCTGATCATCGGAACCCCCACGCTGCGCGTCTCCGGCGACTACCTCGCCATCGTCACGCTCGGCTTCGGTGAGATCTTCCGCCTGGCGATGTTCAACCTCGACGGCAACAACGGTCCCGACCTGACGAACGGGCCGAACGGCATCCCAGCGATCCCCGACCTGAACTTCTTCGGGTTCGACTTCGGCGTGGAGCACACCCTCGCCGGCATCCCGCTCGGCCGGTTCAGCAACTACTACTTCCTGCTGCTCCTGCTGCTGATGTTCGTCATCCTGGTGTTCACCCGGCTCAACGACAGCCGGATCGGGCGCGGCTGGGTCGCCATCCGTGAGGACGAGCGGGCGGCCGAGGCCATGGGCGTCAACGTCTTCGGCCTGAAGCTGCTCGCCTTCGCGGTGGGTGCCTTCCTCGCCGGCCTCGCGGGCACGATCAAGGCTCACCAGGACACCTCGGTGAGCCCCGACCAGTACGTCTTCCTCGAGTCCGCGTTCCTGCTCGCGGCGGTCGTCCTCGGCGGTATGGGCACCGTGATGGGTGTGCTCGTCGGAGCGACGATCCTCAAGCTGCTCCCCGAGAAGCTGCGCGAGGTCAACGAGTACCGGCTGCTCATCTTCGGCCTGCTGCTCGTCGTGATGATGCGCTTCCGTCCCGAGGGTCTGGTGCCGAACAAGCGCCGCCAGCTGGAGTTCCACGAAGAGGACACCGAGCTCGTCGAGCTCGTCCAAGCCGAGCACCTCCAGGAGGCGAAATGACCGTCACCGAGACCAAGGACGCGGCGCCGGCCGAGTCCCACCAGCTGATCCTCGAGGCCACCGGCGTGACGATGCGGTTCGGCGGCCTCACCGCGGTCGACGACGTGAGCATGAAGGTGCACGAGGGCGAGATCGTCGGGCTGATCGGGCCGAACGGTGCCGGCAAGACGACCTTCTTCAACTGCCTCACCGGCATGTACATCCCGACCGAGGGACGGGTCACGCTCAACGGCGACACCCTCCCCCCGAAGCCGCTCGCGGTGGTGCGGGCCGGCATGGCCCGCACCTTCCAGAACATCCGGCTCTTCGCGAACATGACCGCGCTCGAGAACGTCATGGTGGGCCGCTACTGCCGCACCTCCTCGATGGCGATCACGTCGATCCTGCGCGGGCCGAAGTTCAGGCGCGAGGAGGCCGCAACGCGCGAGCGGGCCCAGGAGCTGCTCGACTACGTCGGGCTGGGCAGGTCGACCGAGCTGCTCGCGCGCAACATGCCCTACGGAGACCAGCGTCGGCTCGAGATCGCGCGCGCCCTCGCCACGGACCCGCAGATCCTCCTCCTCGACGAGCCCACCGCGGGCATGAACCCGAAGGAGACCGAGGAGACGATGCACCTGATCTTCAAGATCAGGGACAGCGGACTCGCCGTGGTCGTCATCGAGCACGACATGCGGTTCATCTTCAACCTGTGCGACCGGGTGCTCTGCCTGGTGCGCGGCCAGCTCCTCGTCGAGGGCACCCCCGGCGAGGTGCAGTCCGACCACCGGGTGATCGAGGCCTACATCGGCGGCGACGACGAGGAGGAGGAGAGCGCGTGAGCGCCATGCTGGAGGTCAAGGACCTCGAGGTGTCCTACGGCAAGATCAAGGCCGTCAAGGGCATCACGTTCGACGTCAACGAGGGCGAGGTCGTCACCCTGATCGGCACCAACGGTGCCGGCAAGACGACCACCCTGCGCACCATCTCGGGTCTGCTGCGCCCGGTGGCCGGCTCGATCACCTTCCAGGGCAAGGACCTCACCACGGTCGAGGCCCACGACATCGTCCAGCTCGGCCTGGCGCACTCCCCGGAGGGGCGGCGGATCTTCCCGCGGCTCAGCGTCGAGGAGAACCTGCTGCTGGGGGCGTTCGCCCGCAAGGACAAGGGCATCAACGCCGACCTCGACGCGGCGTTCGCGCTGTTCCCGATCCTCGAGGAGCGCCGCGCCCAGCCGGCCGGCACCTTCTCCGGTGGCGAGCAGCAGATGCTGGCGATGGGCCGGGCGATGATGAGCCGACCCAAGCTGCTGATGCTCGACGAGCCGTCGATGGGCCTGTCCCCGCTGATGATGAAGAAGATCATGAGCACGGTGACGACGCTGCAGCAGCAGGGCACCACGATCCTGCTCGTGGAGCAGAACGCCCAGGCCGCCCTCAAGCGGGCCACCAAGGGCTACGTGCTCGAGGTCGGCAACATCGTGCTCACCGGCACCGGCCAGGAGCTGCTCGCCAGCGACGACGTCCGCAAGGCCTACCTCGGCGAGGACTGAGGCCGGGTCCCACGCGCAGCCTGGGCGGACTGAGAACAACTTTTTCGCCCGATCCCGGAACCTTCACCTGCGCACCGGAACTGTTCCGGTGCGCAGGTGAGCTTCCCCGCACCGGGCGGGAAAGTTGTTTCGGTCAGCTCGCGGCGCGCTTGGTGGCGGTCTTGCGGGCCGGGGCCTTCGCCGCCGCAGCGGTCTTCCGGGGGGCCGCGGCCTTCGCGCGGTGCCGCGGCCTTGCGTGGGGCAGCGGCCTTGCGGGTCGTCGCGGCCTTCGTGCCGGTGGCCCGGGTCGTGGTGCGGGCCGTCCTGGCCAGCACCGGCGCGAGGAACCGCCCCGTGTGCGAGTGCTCGAGCGTGGCGACGTGCTCGGGCGTGCCCTCGGCGATGACCCGGCCACCGCCGCTGCCGCCCTCCGGGCCGAGGTCGACCAGCCAGTCGGCGCTCTTGATGACGTCGAGGTTGTGCTCGATGACGATGACCGTGTTGCCCTTGTCGACCAGGCCCTGGAGCACCCCGAGCAGCTTGCGGATGTCCTCGAAGTGCAGGCCGGTGGTCGGCTCGTCGAGCACGTAGACGGTGCGCCCGGTGGACCGCTTCTGCAGCTCGGTGGCGAGCTTGACGCGCTGCGCCTCACCGCCGGAGAGGGTCGGCGCGGGCTGGCCGAGCCGCACGTAGCCCAGCCCGACGTCGTTGAGCGTCTGCATGTGCCGCGAGATGGCGGGCACCGCCTTGAAGAAGTCGGCGGCCTCCTCGATCGGCATGTCGAGCACGTCGGCGATCGTCTTGCCCTTGAAGTGGACCTCGAGCGTCTCGCGGTTGTAGCGGGCGCCGTGGCAGACCTCGCACGGCACGTAGACGTCGGGGAGGAAGTTCATCTCGATCTTGATCGTGCCGTCGCCGGAGCACGCGTCGCAGCGGCCACCCTTGACGTTGAACGAGAACCGACCCGGCTGGTAGCCGCGCATCTTCGCCTCGGTGGTGGTGGCGAACAGCTTGCGGATGTGGTCGAAGACGCCGGTGTAGGTGGCCGGGTTGGAGCGCGGGGTGCGCCCGATCGGGCCCTGGTCGACGTGCACGACCTTGTCGAGGTGCTCGAGCCCGGTGACGGTCTTGTGCCGGCCGGGCACGTGCCGGGCACCGTTGAGCTTGTTGGCCAGGACGTTGTAGAGGATGTCGTTGACCAGGGTCGACTTGCCCGAGCCGGACACCCCGGTGACGGCCACCAGGTTGCCGAGCGGGAACGACACCGACACCTTGTCGAGGTTGTGCTCGCTGGCCTGCACCACGGAGACCTCGCGGCCCTTCTCCTGCGGGCGACGGACCTGCGGGGTCGGGATCTCGCGGCGGCCGGAGAGGTACTTGCCGGTGAGCGAGTCGGGGTGGGTGAGCAGGTCGGCGACGGTGCCGGAGTGCACCACCTGGCCGCCGTGCTCGCCCGCGCCCGGGCCGATGTCGACGACCCAGTCGGCGGTGGAGATGGTGTCTTCGTCGTGCTCGACGACGATGAGGGTGTTGCCGAGGTCGCGCAGCCGGGTGAGCGTCTCGATCAGCCGGTGGTTGTCGCGCTGGTGCAGCCCGATGCTCGGCTCGTCGAGCACGTAGAGCACCCCGACCAGGCCGGACCCGATCTGGGTGGCGAGCCGGATGCGCTGCGCCTCGCCACCGGACAGCGTGCCGGCCGGCCGGTCGAGGCTGAGGTAGTCGAGCCCGACGTCGAGGAGGAACCCGAGCCGGGCGTTGATCTCCTTGATGACCCGCTCGGCGATCTGCCGCTCACGCACCGTGAAGTCGACGTCGTCGAAGAACCGGGCGGCGTCGGCGATGGCCAGCCGGGACACCGCGGCGATCGACTTGCCACCGATCAGCACGGCGAGCGACTCGGGCTTGAGCCGGGCGCCCTTGCAGACCGGGCACGGCACCTCGCGCATGTAGCCCTCGTAGCGCTCACGGCTCCAGTCGGAGTCGGTCTCGGCGTGCCGCCGCTTGACGAACTCCACGGCGCCCTCGAAGCCGGTGGAGTAGGACCGCTCGCGGCCGAACCGGTTGCGGTAGCGCACGTGCACCTTGTGGTTCTTGCCGTGCAGCAACGCCTCCTGGGCCCGCTGCGGCAGGGCCCGCCACGGGGTGTCCATCGAGAAGGCGAGATCGTCGGCCAGGGCAGCCATCACCCGTTGGAAGTAGTCGGCCGCCCCCGAGCCGCTGGCCCACGGGGCGATCGCGCCCTCGGCGAGGCTGAGGTCCTCGTCGGGGACGATGAGGTCGGGGTCGACCTCGAGCTCGGTGCCGATGCCGGTGCACTCGGGGCAGGCGCCGAACGGGCTGTTGAACGAGAACGACCGCGGCTCGACCTCGTCCATCTGCAGCGGGTGGTCGTTGGGGCAGGCCATCTTCTCGGAGAACCGGCGCTCGCGGTCTGGGTGGCCCTCGTCGAGGTCGACGAACTCGACGACGAGCACGCCGCCGGCCAGGCCGAGCGCGGTCTCGACGGAGTCGGTGAGGCGCCGCTTCGACGACGGGTCGTCGGCCCCCTTGGCGACGAGCCGGTCGACGACGACGTCGATGGTGTGCTTGACCTGCTTCTCGAGCTTGGGCGGCTCGGTGAGCGCGACCACCTGCCCGTCGACCCGGGCCCGGGCGAAGCCCTTGGACTGCAGCTCGGCGAAGAGGTCGACGTACTCGCCCTTGCGGGCACGCACGACGGGGGCGAGCACCTGGAAGCGGGTGCGCTCGGGCAGCTCGAGCAGCCGGTCGACGATCTGCTGGGGGCTCTGCCGGGTGATCGGCTCCCCGCAGACCGGGCAGTGCGGGCGGCCGGCGCGGGCGAAGAGCAGGCGGAGGTAGTCGTAGACCTCGGTGATGGTGCCGACCGTGGACCGCGGGTTGCGGTTGGTCGACTTCTGGTCGATCGAGACCGCCGGGGACAGGCCCTCGATGAAGTCGACGTCGGGCTTGTCCATCTGCCCGAGGAACTGCCGGGCGTACGCGGACAGCGACTCGACGTAGCGCCGCTGGCCCTCGGCGAAGATGGTGTCGAAGGCCAGGCTGGACTTCCCCGACCCGGACAGGCCGGTGAACACGACGAGGCTGTCGCGGGGCAGTTCGATGCTGATGTCCTTGAGGTTGTGCTCTCGGGCACCACGGACGACGAGGTGGTCATGACTCACGCCCGCAATGCTAGGTGGGCCCACCGACAACACCCTCATCCATGGACGTCCGAGTAGCGTCTGGGCATGGACCCGACTTCTCCCGACGTCCTCGACGCGGTCGGCGAGCAGACCACCGCCCTGCTGCGCACCGCCCAGGCGCTCGACGACGTGCAGGCCCCCTCGCTGTGCGAGGGCTGGACCCGCGGCCACGTGCTGACCCACCTGGCCCGCAACGCCGACGGCCTGTCGGCCCTGGTCCGCTCGGCCGTCGACGGCACCGGCGAGACGATGTACACCGGCCCGCAGGCCCGGGACGCCGACATCGAGGCGGGGGCCGACCGCTCCGGCCCCGAGCTGGTCGCCGACGTCGAGCGCACCGCCGCGGCACTCGCCGAGCAGCTCCCCCGCCTCGGCCCGGACCAGGCCGAGCTGCGCCTGGAGCGCACGCCGGGGCTGTTCGTGGTCAAGGGGAAGAACATCCCGTTCATGCGCCTGCGGGAGGTGGTCTTCCACCACGTCGACCTGGCGGCCGGCTTCGGCTTCGGTGACGTCGACCCCGAGCTGCAGCGGGTGCTCCTCGCCGAGGAGGTGCGCCGGCTGCGGGCCTGCGACCCTCCTCCAGACGTCACCCTGCGCACCCCGGACGGCGACGAGTGGACGGTCGGCGCGGGCACGGCATCCGTCTCCGGTGACCGGGGCGCGCTCCTCGGCTGGCTCGGCCGCGGGCTCACGGCGGGCGTCGCCGGCGACCCTCTCCCCCGACTCCCCGAAGGACGGTGACGACGATGACCTACACCGGACACGTGATCCCCGGAGGGCCGACCGACATCCGGCGGCTCGAGCGCGCGACCATCCGCAAGATGTCGGTGAGCGAGATGCACAACAACGTCTACCTGGTGACCTGCGCGGCCACCGGCGAGCAGCTGCTCATCGATGCCGCCGACGACCCGCACCGGTGCCTGCTGCTCGTGCGTGAGGGCACCGGGCGGCTCGACCACCTCGTCACCACGCACCAGCACTGGGACCACGTACGGGCGCTCGAGGAGGTGGCCCGCAGCACCGGCGCCACGACGTACGCGGGGGCCGACGACGCCGACGCGCTGCCGGTCGCGCCCGACGTGCGGCTGGCGCAGGGCGACGTCGTGACCGTCGGCGAGCTCACGCTCGACGTCATCCACCTGCGCGGCCACACCCCCGGGTCGGTGGCGCTGTCGTGGGCCGACCCGGACGGTGGCACCCACCTGTTCACCGGCGACTCGCTGTTCCCCGGCGGCGTGGGCAACACCAAGAACCCCGGTCAGAGCTTCGAGTCGCTCTACGCGGACGTCGTCGAGCGGGTCTTCGCGACCCACGACGACCAGACCTGGTTCTACCCGGGCCACGGTGACGACTCCACGATCGGGGCCGAGCGCCCGCACCTCGAGGAGTGGCGCGAGCGCGGCTGGTGACGCCGGCGAGCTCGACCGCAGGTCAGCCGGGGTAGTAGCAGGCCCAGGTCTCGACGGTGCGAAAGCCCATCCGCTGGTACACGCCGAACCCCATCGAGCTGGCCTGCAGGTAGGCCGTGTGGGCGCCCGCGCGCACCCCGTCGGCCACGACGCGCGCAGTGACGGCGTGCCCAAAGCCGCGATTGCGGTGCGCCGGTGGGGTCGCGATGTCGTAGACGCCCACGTGACCGCGGGTCACGGCGCCCAGGCCGGTCGTACAGGGCTCGCCGTCGGAGCGGCCGAGGTACGCGGTCATCTCGGGTCGGGCGAGCAGCTCGGGTGACACGAGCGGCGCGAAGAGCTCCACCGGCACCTCGAACCCGTCGGCGAGCACCTGCGCGGCGGCACCGACCTGCTCGGGATCGGCCGGGTCGACGACGTCGATGACGAGCCGCGCGGAGGTGCCCGGTGGCGCCTGCGTGGTCAGCGCGCCCGGATCGGTGTGGCACATGAACGGCTCGTGCTCGACGGTGCTGAGCCCGTAGGCGGCGGCGAGGGGGGCCACCCACGCGGGGGCGGACGGACGGCTGAGGATCGCATGGGGGAGCCCGCGGAAGGCCAGCTCGTCGAGCCAGGCCGCGGCGGTCCCCTCGTCGGCCCTCGGGCCGAGGACGACCAGTCCGTTGAACCGCGGCACGTCAAGGCCCGCGGCGTACGAGACGAGGTCCGTACCATCGGTCCACTCCCCCTCGGTCAGGGAGCCGAAGACCGACCTCATCGCAGCGAGGAACGCCTCGACCGCCCCCTCTGCCAGGGGGTCCGCTGCTGGCGGGTCCTCGCTCACGTCGACCTCCTGACCTCGGCGAACCGGCCCAGGGACCGGACGCTAGCACCGGACCGGCCGGCCGACCATGGTCACTCGGGTACCTCGCGCGGACCGATCGCATGACCGGCATCCGTGATGGCTAGCCTGACCCGGTGACGAGCGCCGCCGACCGGGTCCCAGCACCCCTGCTCGTCCTCGCCGGGATCGTCTCGGTGCAGTTCGGCGGCGCGCTGGCGCAGACCCTGGTGCCGGTGATCGGTGCCGGCGGGTCGGTCGTCATGCGGCTGCTGTTCGCCACGGCGCTGCTGCTCGCGATGGTGCGCCCGCGCTGGCGCGGCCACTCTCGGCAGGCCTGGCGCACGGTGATCGCCTTCGGCGTCGCGCTCGGGATGATGAACTTCACCTTCTACAGCTCGCTGGCCCACCTGCCGATCGGGGTGGCCGTCACCATCGAGTTCATCGGCCCGCTGACGCTCGCCGCCGCGCTGTCCCGGCGGTGGGTGGATGCCGTGGCGGTCGCCGCCGCCGGGCTGGGCGTGGTGCTCATCTCCGAGGCCCTGAGCACGCCGCTGGACGAGCTCGACTGGGTGGGCATCGGGCTGGCCCTGTCCGCCGGCGCGTTCTGGGCGGCGTACATCGTGCTCTCCGGGCGCACCGGGGCCGAGTTCCCGCGGCTCGAGGGACTGGCGATCGCGATGGTCGTCGCCACCGTGGTGACCCTGCCGCTCGGCATCGGCAGTGTGCCGCTGTGGACGCCCGAGACACTGGTGAAGGGCCTGGGTATCGCGGTGCTGTCGTCGGTGCTGCCCTACTCGCTCGAGCTGCTCGCGCTGCGCCGGCTGTCGGCCAAGGTGTTCGGCATCCTGCTCAGCCTGGAGCCCGCCGCGGCGGCCCTGGCGGGGCTGATCGTGCTCGGGCAGCACCTGACCCCGACCCAGCTGCTGGGCATGGGGCTCGTCGTCGCCGCGTCGGCCCTGGTGCTGGGCCTCGGCGCACGCAAGGACCCGGCCGAGTCGACCGGCAGCTGAGGGCTCGCGAGCCCGCGCCGCTACGAACCCAGCGCCTCGCGCTCGTCGTGGCGGGTCTTCATCAGGCTGAGCACGGTGGTGGTGCCGAGGATGAGCACGATGGCGGCGAGCGACATCCAGATCGGGATCTCGGGCACCGGCACGTTCTCACCGCCGTTGATGAACGGCAGCTCGTTGGTGTGCAGCGCGTGCAGCAGCAGCTTGACGCCGATGAACGCGAGCAGCACGGCCAGCCCGATGCTGAGGTAGACCAGCTTCTTCAGCAGGCCGCCGATGAGGAAGTAGAGCTGGCGCAGCCCCATCAGCGCGAACAGGTTGGCGGTGAGCACGATGTACGGCTCGTCGGTGAGCCCGTAGATCGCCGGGATCGAGTCGAGCGCGAAGAGCAGGTCGGTCGTGCCGAGGGCGATGATCACGAAGAACAGCGGGGTCGCCAGCCGCTTGCCGTTCTGGAGGCTGAACAGCTTGGTGCCGTCGTAGTCCTTCGTGGCGGGGAAGCGCGACTCCACGAACTTCATGAAGCGGTTCTCCTCGTACTCGTCGTCGTCGCTCTCGCCCCCGCTGATGAGCTTCCACGCCGTGTAGAGGAGGAACGCGCCGAAGATGTAGAAGACCCAGCTGAACCGCTCGATCGCCGCGGCACCGAGCCAGATGAACAGGCCGCGCAGGATGATCGCGATGACGATGCCGACCATGAGCGCGAACTGCTGCAGCTTCTCCGGCACGGCGAACTTCGCCATGATCAGGATGAAGATGAACAGGTTGTCGACCGACAGCGAGTACTCCGTGAGCCAGCCCGCGAAGTACTCCCCGGCGAGCTGGGCCCCCGCGAAGTACCACATGCCCAGACCGAAGACGATGGCCGCGCCGATGTAGCCGGCCAGGGCCAGGCCCGTCTCGCGGTTGGAGGGACGGTGGGGGTTCCGGGCGATCCACACGACGTCGAACGCGAGCACGGCTGCGGCCACCCCGATGGTCACCCACCAGACCCACGGGTCGAGGTTCAGGGACTCGGTGGCGGTCGGGAGGATCGCGTGGGTCACCGGCGTCACTCTACCGAGAGGTGGCGATGGCCTCGTGCCGGGGCGCGCTCAGGCGCTGGGGCGGCGGGACTTCGGCAGCGTGGCGACGACCAGGTCGTAGGAGGTGTCGACCGCCTCCCGCAGCGCATCGCCGGGGATCGCCCCGCCGACCCGCAGGGTGTTCCAGCCGTGCCGCCCGATGTAGGCCATCACCGACGCGTCGTCGGGGTACTCGGCCAGCCACTCGTCGGCCTCGGCGCGAGTGCCGCACTTGACCCCGATCGACGCCTCGCCGAGGAAGCAGAAGATCTTCTCGCCCACCTTCGCCACGTGGTCGCCCTCCCACGGCTGGTCGGCCCAGGCCCCCGGCTTGGCGAGGGCGTACTCGGCCCACCGTCCCGACGCACCGGACGCCACGGCATCCGGCCGCTCGGTCACTTGGTGGCCTCGCTCATCTGGCGCAGCTCCTTCTTCAGGTCGCCGATCTCGTCACGGATGCGGGCGGCCAGCTCGAAGTGCAGGTCGCCGGCCGCCTGGTGCATCTGCGCGGTGAGCTCCTGGATGAGGCCGGCGAGGTCGCTGGCGGCCACCGGCTCGCTGCGGCGGGCGCCGAGCGAGATGTCGGCGGCGGCCGCACCACGGCCCCCACGCCCCCCGTCGGTCTTGCCCCGGGACCGGGCGCGGCCGGAGCCGAGCAGCTCTTCGGTGTCGGCGTCCTCGCGGTTGAGCATGTCGGTGATGTCGGCGATCTTCTTGCGCAGCGGCTGGGGGTCGATGCCGCGCTCGAGGTTGTAGGCGATCTGCTTCTCGCGGCGCCGGCTGGTCTCCTCGACCGCCTCCGCCATCGACGGGGTGACCTTGTCGGCGTACATGTGCACCTGGCCGGACACGTTGCGGGCGGCGCGGCCGATGGTCTGGATGAGCGACCGCGCACTGCGCAGGAACCCCTCCTTGTCGGCGTCGAGGATGGCGACGAGGGACACCTCGGGAAGGTCGAGACCCTCGCGCAGCAGGTTGATGCCGACCAGCACGTCGTACTCGCCCAGGCGCAGCTCGCGCAGCAGCTCGACCCGGCGCAGGGTGTCGATGTCGGAGTGCAGGTAGCGGACCCGGACGCCCTTGTCGAGGAGGTAGTCGGTGAGGTCCTCGGCCATCTTCTTGGTCAGGGTGGTGACCAGGACGCGCTCGTTCTTGTCGGAGCGGGTGCGGATCTCGTGGAGCAGGTCGTCGATCTGGCCCTTGGTCGGCTTGAGGATGATCTCGGGGTCGATCAGGCCAGTGGGGCGGATGATCTGCTCGACCACACCGCTGGCCTTGGCCAGCTCGTACGGCCCCGGCGTGGCCGAGAGGTAGACGGTCTGCCCGATGCGCTCGAGGAACTCCTCCCACTTCAGCGGGCGGTTGTCCATCGCCGACGGCAGCCGGAAGCCGTGGTCGACGAGGGTGCGCTTGCGGGAGGCGTCGCCCTCGTACATGGCGCCGATCTGCGGGACGGTGACGTGGGACTCGTCGATGACGAGGAGGAAGTCCTCGGGGAAGTAGTCGAGCAGGCAGTTGGGGGCCGTTCCGGGAGAACGGCCGTCGATGTGCATCGAGTAGTTCTCGATGCCCGAGCAGGAGCCGACCTGGCGCATCATCTCGATGTCGTAGGTGGTGCGCATCCGCAGCCGCTGGGCCTCGAGCAGCTTGCCCTGCTTCTCGAACAGGGCCAGCTGCTCCTCGAGCTCGTGCTCGATGCCGCCGATCGCTCGCTCCATCCGCTGCGGGCCGGCGACGTAGTGCGAGGCCGGGAAGACGTACATCTCCTGCTCCTCGCGCACGACCTCACCGGTGAGCGGGTTGAGCGTGTAGACGGCCTCGATCTCGTCACCGAAGAACTCGATGCGCACGGCGAGCTCTTCGTACATCGGGATGATCTCGACGGTGTCGCCGCGCACCCGGAAGGTGCCGCGGGTGAAGGCGAGGTCGTTGCGGGTGTACTGCATCTGGACGAACCGGCGGAGCAGGTCGTCGCGCTGGATCTCGTCGCCGACCCGGAGCCGGGCCATCCGGTCGACGTACTCCTGCGGCGTGCCGAGGCCGTAGATGCAGGACACCGAGGCGACGACGATGACGTCGCGACGGGTGAGCAGGCTGTTGGTGGCACTGTGCCGCAGCCGCTCGACCTCGTCGTTGATCGACGAGTCCTTCTCGATGTAGGTGTCGGTCTGCGGGACGTAGGCCTCGGGCTGGAAGTAGTCGTAGTAGCTGACGAAGTACTCGACGGCGTTGTTGGGCAGCAGCTCGCGGAACTCGTTGGCGAGCTGGGCCGCCAGGGTCTTGTTGGGTGCCATGACCAGGGTGGGTCGCTGCACCTGCTCGACGAGCCAGGCCGTGGTGGCCGACTTGCCGGTGCCGGTCGCGCCGAGCAGCACGGTGTCGTGCTCTCCCGCCCGGACGCGGCGAGCGAGGTCGGCGATGGCCGTGGGCTGGTCGCCGGCGGGCTGGAAGTCGGAGACGACCTCGAAGGGCGCCAGGCTGCGCTGGAGGTCGGTGGTCGGACGCATCCCCCTACGGTATGCCGCGCCACCGACAGTCGGTCAGGGCGCCGGCATCCGCGGCGGGTGGCTCACCGGTCGAGATCGGCGAGCACCTCCCCCACCACGTCGATCGACTCGGCCGTGATCGGGTCGAGCACGAGCTGCAGGTGGGTGGCGCCGGCCGCCGCGAGGCCCCGAACGTGCCCGGCGAGGTCGTCGGGTGTGACGGTCGTGACCCGGGTGTCGTAGTGGTCGCCCATCAGGCGCCCACGACCACCCGGCAGGGTGACGAGCACGGCGGCGGTGGCCTCGACCGCGCGCCCTGCCGGCGTGGCCGCGTCGACCTCCGCCTTGACCTGCGCGAACCGGTCGACCGAGTTGTCGTAGATGCTCCACCACACGTTCCACGCGTCGACGACCGGCAGGCCGATGCCCAGCATGCGTGGGCTGGTGGAGCCGAGCATGACCGGCGGCCCGCCCGGTCGGGCCGGGCGAGGGTCGAGCACGCAGTCGTCGACGTCGTAGAACTGGCCGTGGAACGTGGTGCGCCCCTCGCGCAGCAGCGGCACGATGACCGCCAGCGCCTCCTCGAACCGGGACACGCGCCGGTCGTAGGCGAAGCCGAACGCGTCGTACTCCCGTCGGTTCCACCCGGCCCCGAGGCCCACGATGAGCCGCCCGCCGGAGATCGCGTCGACGGTCGCGGCCTGCTTCGCCAGCATCGCCGGCGCGTGGAAGCTGGTCGACGCCACCAGCGGCCCGATCTCGACCCGTTCGGTGACCGCGGCGATCGCCGCCAGGGTCGTCCAGGCCTCGTACGGCCCACGCGTCGACCCGTCGGGGAGGTCGTAGAGCAGGTGGTCGCCCAGCCAGACCGAGTCGAGCCCGACGGCCTCGGCTCGTCGGGCCAGGTCAAGGTACTCGGGCCAGGGCACGAACCGCTCGACCTCGGGCAGCTGGACACCGACCTTGCACGGGCGCGTCATGGGAACACCTCACCACCAACCCTGGCGACGCGCCCAGCGCAGCAGGTACAGCGACATCCCGGACATCGCCGCGACGACGATCGCCAGTGAGACCCAGTGGGTGCTGTCGTTGACGATGAGGTTCATCCCGAACACCCCGGAGATCGCCGCCACGGGCAACGTGATCGCCGCGATCACCGCCAGGCGCTCGGCCGCGATCGTCATCCGGGTGTCGGTGCGGGCCCGGTAGAAGGCGGTGACGCCCTCGAGGAACTCGAGCTGGCTCTTCGCGATCTGGTCGAGGCGGTCGTACTGGTCCTTCAGGTCCTCGAGCAGTCGCCGGTCCCCCTCCCGAGCCCCCTGCACCAGGGTGACGGCGCGGGCCATGACCTGCGCCCCCTGCGAGGCCATCGTGCGCACGGTGAGCAGCGTGTGGCGCACGGTGAACAGCTCGTCGAGGAACTCCTGGGGCTTGTTGTCGTCGGCGCCCGCCATGACCCGCTGCTCGAGCAGGCCCACCTCCTGGGCGAAGTCGTTGACCAGGCGCTCCTGCACGTTGGTCAGCGCCGCGACGTGCGCGTACACCAACGCCATCGGCGTGCGCGGGCGCAGCCGGCCGGCCTCCATCCGGGCCGCGACCTCGCCGGTCTCGCGGACCATGGCGGCCAGCGGCACCACCGGGTTCCTCGGACCGTGCAGGGTCACCACGAACTGCGGCCCGACGAAGAGGTCGAGCTCGAGGTAGTGGACGTGACCGCCCGAGCCCGGCTCGGGCCGGTGCAGGGCGAGGTAGAGCACGTCGCCGTAGTGGTGGAGCCGCGCGATGTGGTTGCGCGCCAACGCATCGCTCGCCGCCTTCGGGTGGATACCGAAACGCTCGGTGAGCAGCACCGCGGTGGACTCGTCGGGCTCGGGGACGTCGACCCACACCCAGCCGTCGTCGCGCGCGAGCAGCCCGACGAGGTCCGCGGCCCCAGCACGCTGGGCCACCCCGGAGTCACCGTCGACCCACACCACGCCGATGTCCGGCACGAGGCCAGCGTAGGTGCCGCACGCGGGCGTCGGAAGGAGGCGCACGGCATCCCTCTGGCCAGTGTCGGCGGCCGGTGGCAGCATCACGGCATGGCGACGCAGCCCCTCCCGGGTGCCGGCACCGGAGACGATGCCGACCCCGGTCTCGACCCCACCGACTGGGCGGCCTTCCGCACGTTGGCGCACCGGATGCTCGACGACTCGCTCGACCACATCGCCGGCCGACGCGACCAACCGGTCTGGCAGCCGATGCCGGATGCCGTCCGCGCGGCCTTCGACGGCCCCCTCCCCCGCGCCCCCGAGGGGCTCGAGGCCGCCTACGACGACTTCCGGCGCACCGTCGTGCCCTACTCGATGGGCAACGACCACCCGCGCTTCTGGGGCTGGTACATGGGCGCCGGCAACCCGGTCGGCAGCCTGGCCGACCTCCTCGCGAGCGTGCTCAACCCGAACATGGGCGGTGCCGACCACGCCCCGGTGCTCGTCGAGCAGCAGGTGGTGCGCTGGTGCGCCGAGGCCGCCGGCTACCCCGCGTCGGCGAGCGGCCTGCTCGTGGGCGGCGCCTCGGAGGCCAACCTGATCGGCCTCGCCGTGGCGCGAACCGCCCGGATCGGGCCCGGGGTGCGCACCGACGGCATCCCGAGCGGTAGCCGGTACGCCGTGTACGCGTCGACCGAGGTGCACAGCTGCCACCGCAAGTCGGTCGAGCTGCTCGGGCTCGGGGAGTCCTCGCTGCGCAAGGTGCCGGTGCGCGACGACTTCACCATGGACGTCGAGGCCCTCGCCGCCGCGGTGGCCGCCGACCGCGCCGCAGGGGTCGAGCCGCTCGCCGTCGTGGCCACGGTCGGCACCATCAACACGGGTTCGGTCGACGACCTCGAGGCCATCGCCGACCTCGCCGAGCGAGAGGGTCTGTGGCTGCACGTCGACGGCGCCATCGGCGGCTTCCTCGCGCTCAGCTCGCACCCGGATGCCGTGCGCGGCCTCGAGCGCGCCGACTCCCTCGCGCTCGACCTGCACAAGTGGATGCAGGCGCCGATCGACGTCGGCCTCGCCCTGGTGCGCGACGAGGCGGCCCACCGGGCGACGTTCTCGGTGGTGCCGCAGTACCTCTCGCACGCCACCCGCGGGCTGGCCGCCGGTGAGGTGTGGTTCAACGAGTACGGCATCGCCCTCTCACGCGGGTTCCGGGCCCTGCGGGTCTGGTTGGCGCTCAAGGCCTTCGGCGCCGATGCCTTCGGCCGGGTCATGGACCGCAACATCGCCCAGGCCCACGCCCTGGCCGACCGGGTCGACGCGCACCCCGACCTCGAGCGGCTCGCGCCGGTCGGCTGCGACGTCGTGTGCCTGCGCTACGCCCCGGCCGGAGTACCTGCAGGTCGGCTCGACGAGGTGAACCACGAGCTCGTGCTGCGCATCCACGAGAGCGGGGTGGCGATCGTCAGCGACACGGTGCTCGACGGGGCCCTGGCGGTGCGGGTGGCCATCAGCAACCACCGCACCCGCACCGCCGACCTCGAGCTCTTCCTCGACACCGTGCTCGACCTGGGGGCGCAGGTCGTGAAGGAGCTCGAGGGGGCGCCGTGACCGCACCCCGAGGGCGTGGTCACCGCACCCCCGTCAGCTGGTGGGCGGCTGCCACCCCGTGCGCTGCGCCCACCCGCGGGCCCGCTCGTCGGCGGCGTCGAACCACGGCTCCTTCGCCTCGGCGTAGTCCCCGGTCGATGCGACACCGGTGGCCAGCTCGGTCTTCATCGTCGCGTAGGCGGCCCGCTCGACGGCATCCGCCCGCAGCCAGTCGCGGAAGCGCAGCGCCCAGACCCAGCCGGGCGAGCCGACCTCGCGCACGTGCACGTGCGCCACCCGGCCCGGGTCACAGGACCCGTGCAGGCGCTTGGCCCAGGTGGTGCCGTCCTTGCCGTTGTCGTGCCACTCCCCCGGCATCCGCACGAACCCGGCGGAGTCCATCGACGCGACGAAACCGGGGTCGTCGGCGTCGTCGAGGGACGCCACGCCGACCTGCAGGTCGACGACGTCCTTGGCGACCAGCCCGGGCACCGCCGTCGACCCGATGTGCTCCAGGGAGACCGCCGCGTCACCGACGGCGTGCCGGATGCGGGCGAGCAGCCGGGCAGCCTGGGCCGGCCACTGCGGGTCGGGAGCCGAGAGCGTGGGGTGCGACAGGCGCGAGCGGATGCCGTGGCGCAGGTTGAGCTCGAACGGCTCGATCCGCTCGTGCCAGAGCCGCAGCACCAGGGCGCGCAGCGCCTCGGTGGTCGCCTCGTTGGGCAACCACACGTCGGCGGCGGCCCGGCGTGCGTCGTCGTCGGCCTGCGCGGCCATCCGCGCCAGGGCGTCGGCCTCGGACATCCCGCGCTGGTCGACGAGGCGACGCACCCGCACCTCCTGCGACGCCCCCACGACGACCACCAGGTGGTAGTCGGCGCCCATCCCCTTCTCCACGAGCAGCGGCATGTCGTGCACGACGACGGCATCCGGCCCGGCGTCGTCGATGATCTGCGCGGTGCGGGCCCAGATCGCCGGGTGGGTGAGCGCCTCGAGGTCGCGCAGCGCGGCCGGGTCGCCGAAGACGACCCTTCCGAGCGCGGGCCGGTCGAGCCCTCCCTCGCGGTCGAGCACGGCGGCGCCGAACCGGTCGGCGACCGCGGCCAGCGCCGGGGTGCCGGGCTCGACGACCGCACGAGCCACGGCATCAGCGTCGACGACCACCGCACCCAGCGACGCCAGCTGGGCCGACACGGTCGACTTGCCGGAGCCGATTCCCCCGGTGAGGCCCACGCGCAGCATGTCGGCGACCCTAGCGCCCGACGCGCCGGGTCACGCGGTGGGGTCGGCGAGCCGGGCGGGGAAGCCGCCGGTGGCGACGGGGCCCCAGCGGGTCGGCGTGACGCGCAGCAGCGACTTGCCCTGCTCCACCATCGCGCGGCGGTACTCGTCCCAGTCGGGGTGCTCGCCCGAGATGCACCGGTAGTAGTCCACCAACGGCTCCACGGAGTCCGGTGGGTCGATGACCTCGCAGTCCCCGTCGACCTGCACCCACGCCCCGCCGAAGTCGTCGGAGAGCACGAGCACGCTCACCCTCGGGTCACGCCGCGCGTTGGCCGTCTTGGCGCGTTCCGGGTAGGTCGAGATGACCAGCCGGCCCTGGCCGTCGACCCCGCCCGTGACCGGGGAGGCCTGGGGGCGACCGTCCGACCGGGTCGTCATCAGCACCATGTGGTGCCGGGGTCGCACGAACTCGAGCAACCCCTCGAGGTCGACCGTGGTGTTCGTCGCGATGCTGCGTGCCATGCCCGGCACGCTACCCGCGGCGACCCGCGACCTCGGCGGGGCGCTGCGCCCGGATCCACCACAGCCCGCAGGCGAGCACGACACCCACGGCCGCTCCGCAACCACCGAAGGTGACCGCGCCGAACAGTGCCTGTTCGGCAGAACCGGCGAACCTCAGCAGACCGACGAGCACGCCGACCAGGGCGCCGGCGGCCACGAGGCACCAGGCCGTCCACCGGTCGCGGTCGGTGCTTCGCAGCCCGTCGGCGTCAGGGTCGGTGGCCCGCAGGTGGCGCAGCCCCCAGAGGAGCAGCACGAGCAGCCCGAGCAGCCCACTCGCGTACTGGGCCCACGTGTAGCCGGGCAGACCGAGGTGCTCGGTGTGCAGCCACGGCACGAGGTCGACACCCCATCGCCCGGCATGGGTGAACGAGTCCCAGACGACGTGCGTGAGCGCACCGAGCACCACCGCCACGGCCGCCCACGGCAGGTCACGCCCGGCCAGCCCGGGCGGCCGGGGCAACCGCTCCCCCACCACCCGCGGCACGAGGTCGCGCACCGGGGCCTGCGCCCACCGCCGCCACACCACGAACGCGAGAAGCCCCACGGCCAGGTCGACCGTCACGATGCCGAGCAGGCTGTGGCTCAACCCGGCGGTCCGGCCCCGGGTGAGGAACCACGGGTAGTCCGGTGCCATCGAGCCGATCACGAGGGCCGCGGCCGGCAGCCGCCCCGAACGACCCACGACGGGCAGCACCGCCGCGACGTGGCTGACGGTGAACGGCATGGCGCGACCCTAGCCGCCGGGCGTGGCGGCCTCGCAGCGCCCTTCCCGGACGCGCCGAGGCCCGGCCACCCTCGTGGGGTGACCGGGCCTCGTGCGGTGCGCGGCCGGCATCCGCGAACGGATGCCGACGCGGCTCAGTTGCCGGTGAGCTTCTCGCGCAGTGCGGCCAGCGCCTCGTCGGAGGCGAGGGTGCCCTCGGACACCGGTGCCGGCGGACGGGGCGCGCTGCCCTCGTCGTCGTCGGAGGCCGGCGTCGCGCCCGTCTCCGAGGAGTACGAGGTGGCGTCGCTGCCACCGGCGGCCTCCGCGTCGGCCTTGGCGAACGCCTCGACCTGGGCGCGGTGCGCCTCCCAGCGGGAGTGCGCCTCGGCGTACTGCTTCTCCCAGGTCTCGCGCTGCTTCTCGAAGCCCTCGAGCCACTCGTTGGTCTCCGGGTCGAAGCCCTCGGGGTACTTGTAGTCACCCTTCTCGTCGTACTCGGCGGCCATGCCGTACAGGGTCGGGTCGAACTCGACCTGGTTGGCGCCGTCCTCGTTGGCCTGCTTCAGCGACAGCGAGATGCGGCGACGCTCGAGGTCGATGTCGATGACCTTGACGAAGATGTCGGTACCCACGGTGACGACCTGCTCGGGCAGCTCCACGTGGCGCTCGGCCAGCTCGGAGATGTGGACCAGGCCCTCGATGCCGTCGTCGACGCGCACGAACGCACCGAACGGCACCAGCTTGGTGACCTTGCCCGGCACGACCTGACCGATCGCGTGGGTGCGGGCGAAGTGCTGCCACGGGTCCTCCTGGGTCGCCTTCAGCGACAGGGAGACACGCTCGCGGTCCATGTCGACGTCGAGCACCTCGACGGTGACCTCGTCGCCGACCTCGACGACCTCGGACGGGTGGTCGATGTGCTTCCAGGACAGCTCGGAGACGTGGACGAGACCGTCGACGCCGCCGAGGTCGACGAACGCACCGAAGTTGACGATCGACGACACGACACCGGTGCGGACCTGGCCCTTGCCGAGCTCCTTGAGGAAGGTCGTGCGGACCTCGGACTGGGTCTGCTCGAGCCACGCACGGCGCGACAGGACCACGTTGTTGCGGTTCTTGTCGAGCTCGATGATCTTGGCCTCGATCTCCTTGCCGACGTACGGCTGGAGGTCGCGGACCCGGCGCATCTCGACGAGCGACGCGGGCAGGAAGCCACGCAGGCCGATGTCGAGGATGAGGCCGCCCTTGACGACCTCGATGACGGTGCCGGTGACGACGCCGTCCTCCTCCTTGATCTTCTCGATCGTGCCCCAGGCGCGCTCGTACTGCGCACGCTTCTTGGACAGGATCAGACGACCTTCCTTGTCCTCCTTCTGGAGGACCAGGGCCTCGACCTCGTCGCCCACGGAGACGACGTCGTTGGGGTCGACGTCGTGCTTGATCGACAGCTCACGCGAGGGGATGACGCCCTCGGTCTTGTAGCCGATGTCGAGCAGGACCTCGTCCCGGTCGACCTTGACGATGCGACCGGCGACGATGTCGCCGTCGTTGAAGTGCTTGATCGTCGCGTCGATCGCGGCGAGGAGGTCTTCCTCAGAGCCGATGTCGTTGATGGCGATCTGAGGGGCGGTCGAGGCGACCGTAGTGGCAGTCATGTAGTAGGAACTCCGATGTGGACAGATGGAATCGAGTGGAAGGTACGCGCGCACGCGCAACCGCAAGCGGCCACACGGGTGCTGGGACAGCCTACTCGTGCCCGCACACGCGGGGCAAAACGTCCCGGATGCCGTGCGCCGGCCTCCCGTCGGACGTCCCGTCTCGCGCGATGATGTCCGGATGATCGACGCGGCGGGGAGGTGGCCGGTCGACGGCGACGAGACCAGGGCGGCCAACCGGGCCTGGTGGGACGGCGAGGCCGACGACTACTACGCCGAGCACGGCGCCTTCCTCGGGGACAGCGAGTTCGTCTGGGGGCCGGAGGGCTGGACCGAGGCCGAGCTCGACCTGCTCGGGGTGCGCGACGGCATGACGGTGCTCGAGATCGGCGCCGGTGCGGCCCAGTGCTCACGCTGGCTGGCGCACCATCGCGACGTGCGGGTCGTGGCGAGCGACCTGTCGATGGGCATGCTGCGCACGGCGCGACGGATCGGGGGCCCGGCATCCGCGCTCCCCCTGGTGCAGTGCGACGGCCTGGCCTTGCCACTGGGTGACGCGAGCGTCGACCGCGTGTTCACGGCCTACGGCGTCGTGCCGTTCGTCGCGGACAGCGGCGCGGTGCTCGCCGAGGCCGCCCGGGTGCTGCGGCCGGGCGGGCGGTTCGTCTTCTCGACGTCGCACCCCGTGCGGTGGGCGTTCCCGGACGACCCGGGGCCACACGGGCTGACGGCCACGTCGTCGTACTTCGACCGCACGCCGTACGTCGAGAGCGAGGCCGGGGTCGTCACCTACGCCGAGCACCACCGCACGATCGGCGACCTCGTGCGCCAGGTCGTGGCGGCCGGGCTGGTGCTCGTCGACCTCGTCGAGCCCGAGTGGCCGGCACGCAACGAGCAGGCCTGGGGCGGCTGGTCCCCGTTGCGTGGGGCCCTGCTGCCGGGCACGGCGATCGTCGTCGCCGACCGCCTGTAAAACCCCTGTTCAGGAACCGCACAGGCCGTTCTGACCGGCCTAGCGTTCTTGGGAGGTACCACCACGCTTCGGCGGTACCGTCCGCGCCAAACGAGGAGGGACGATGTCGTCCGACGTCGAGACAGGTCGCATCACCACCGACATACCGGCCAGGCTGGACCGGCTCCCATGGGCTCGATGGCACTGGATGGTGGTGATCGGCCTCGGCACCGTGTGGATCCTGGACGGGCTCGAGGTCACCATCGTCGGGTCGATGTCCGACGCCCTGAAGTCCCCCGACACCGGGCTCGGGATGAGCAGCTCCGACATCGGCCTCGCCGGTGCGCTGTACGTGGCCGGCGCCTGCATCGGGGCGCTCTTCTTCGGTCAGATGACCGACCGGTTCGGCCGCAAGAAGCTGTTCCTCATCACCCTCGGCGTCTACACCGTCGCGACCGTCGCGACGGCCTTCGCCCCCGGCCCGCTCTGGTACTTCATCGCCCGCACCGTCACCGGCATGGGCATCGGCGGCGAGTACGCCGCGATCAACTCCGCGATCGACGAGCTGATCCCCAAGATGCACCGCGGGCGGGTCGACGTCGCCATCAACGGCTCCTTCTGGGTCGGGGCCACCCTCGGGTCGCTGCTGACCATCCCGCTGCTCAACCCCGCGGTCGTCGACCCGGCGATCGGCTGGCGGCTCGCGTTCGGGCTGGGCGGCATCCTCGCGATCGGTGTGCTGCTCGTGCGCCGGCACGTGCCGGAGAGCCCGCGCTGGCTGTTCATCCACGGCCGGGACGAGGAGGCCGAGAAGATCGTGACGTCGATCGAGAAGACGGTCGAGGGGGAGACCAGCGGTGGCCTGCCCGAGATCGAGGACGAGCCGATCACCATCCGCCAGCGCCGCGCCATCTCCATCGCCGAGATCGCCCGCACCGTCTTCACGCTCTACCCGAAGCGCACCATCCTGTGCTTCTCGTTGTTCGTCGGGCAGGCGTTCCTCTACAACGCCTTCTTCTTCACCTACGGCGACAGCCTGACCACCTTCTTCGGCGTGAAGCAGACCGGGTGGTACCTGGCCGTGTTCGCGGTGAGCAACTTCATCGGCGCCCTGCTGCTCAGCCGACTGTTCGACACGGTGGGCCGGGTGCGGATGATCAGTGGCACCTACATCCTGTCCGGCGTGCTGCTCGGCATCGCCGGCGTCGTGCTCGGAGGCCTGAACGCCACGACCCTGACGATCTTCGGCTGCGTCATCTTCTTCTTCGCGTCCGCCGGGGCGAGCGCGGCCTACCTGACGGCCAGCGAGGTGTTCCCCCTCGAGACCCGGGCGCTGTGCATCGCGTTCTTCTACGCGGTCGGCACCGCGGTCGGTGGCATCAGCGGCCCGCTGCTGTTCGGCAAGCTCATCGACAGCGCGTCGGAGAGCAAGGACATCACGGTGCTGGCGATCGGCTACTTCATCGGGGCCGCGCTGATGGTCGCCGGAGGGATCGTCGCGGCGTTCCTCGGCGTCAAGGCCGAGGGGCAGTCGCTCGAGAGCATCGCCCAGCCGCTCACGGCCGATGACGCCAAGAGCGGCGGCTCGGACGGTGGGCGGCGCGAGACCGCTCCGTCATCCGCCTGAGCCGATCGCCCGTCACGCACGCGGCGCCGGCAGCCCAGTCAGGGCTGCCGGCGCCGCAGTGCGTCGAGGTCAGGCGTGCCGGGACGCGCTCTGGGTGGCGGGGGCGCCCGGCCGGAGCAGGAGGTAGGCGCCGAGGCCCACGAGCAGGAAGCCGAGCACGAGCCCGACGATGAGCAGCCAGTTGTCGATGAAGGACAGCAGGTTGGCCTTGGCTCCCCAGTCGGCCGCGTTCGCGTTCACCGTCTCGTCGTCGAAGCCGATGGTGCCGACGGTCTTCGCGACCGGCTGGTACCCGTCGGCCTCGTAGACGGTGTTGAGCTCCTCGTTGCCGTCGATGACGACACCGGTGACCGGCTCGACCCACAACGTGCGGGTGTTGGAGTACATCTCGGTCGCGGTCACGGTCCCCTCGGCCCCGTCCTCGAAGAGGCTGGCCGGGGCCTCGATGGCGGAGATGGCCTCGGGGGCGATCGTCTGCTTGAAGACGTACACCGGCGTGCCGTTGATCTCGTCCTCACCCTGGAACTCGATCGGCACAGCCCGCTCGACGTCGGCGTCCCACCACTGGTAGGTGGTCTTCTGGACGCCGAACGGGAACTTGAAGTACAGGCCCTCGTGGGTCATGTCCTTCTGGGACGTCGGGTCGTCGAGGTCGCCCGTGGAGGTGTAGTCACCGCAGCAGTTCGTGGCCTCACCGGAGCGGCGGTCCAGGGAGACACCGGTGTCGCTGAAGCTCAGGTCGACCATCTTCCCGTCGACCTCGGCCTGGGACTGCACCGTCGTCTGCCAGAAGGCGTCGGTGTCCTCGACGCCGGCCTCCTTGGGGACACCGGGGATGCCGACCACCTCGCGGGTGCTCACCACCTTCACCCCGGTCAGCTTGTCGATCGCCGGCGCGCCGTCAACCACGTGCGGGTACAGGACGTTCATGTCCGTGCCCTGCGAGATCGAGGTGGAGCGTTGGTCGAGCGGCGCGATGGCCAGCTGCTCGTACAGGTACGGCTTGGCGAGGAACCCGATGCCGATGAACAGCGATCCCAGCACAACCAGGATGACGCCAATGGCGCGGCGCATGTGTGTCCCTTCCACGATGAAGTCGCTGGAGCCTACCAATGAGTACGAGGCCGCGCGCACGACTCACCGTGGCCCACCCACGACCACGGTGCGCCACCGGGCGCAAGGCCACTCACCGCGGAATGCCGCCGTGCCCCGGACAGCGGCAGGTAGCCTGCCGTCGTCAAACATCGTCGAGGCAAGGCCAGTGCTTTCGTGTCGTCAGAGCTCCCCCTCCGCCCTGAAACGGCCGACCCCCAGGAGGCGGCCGCGCCCGGGGACGAGGTGACCCGGTCGCGGACCCTGGCGCTCCCGGACGACACGGGCATGGCGGGCGCAGACGACGAGGGCCCCGCACCGCGGGACCATTGGCTCGTTCGGGACCCGGTGCGAACGGGCTTCCTGGTGGTGCTGGTCGTTTCGCTGGTGGTTCGGCTCAACGTGCTGCGTGACAGCTACTTCATCACCGACGACTTCATGCTGACGTCACGGGCCATGGAGTCCCCGTTCGGTTGGGACTACCTCGGGCGAGTGCACACGGGGCACTTCGAGCCGGTCGGGTTCGCCGTGATGTGGGTCCTGGCGCACGTCGCTCCCTGGAGCTGGGGTGCCGCCGTCACGGTGATTCTCGTGGGTCTGCTGATCGTCTCGGTCCTCGTCTGGCGCCTCCTGGTGGAGTTGTTCGGACGCCGGGGGCTGGCGCTGGTCCCGTTCTCACTGTTCTGTTTCAGCCCACTGACACTCCCCGCCACCACGTGGCTGTCCGCAGCGATCATCTGGATCCCGCTCATGGCATCGGTCGCCGGGGTGACCCGGCACCACGTGCGGTACCTGAGGACCGGGCGGCCGCTCAGCGCCGTCGGTGCGGTCATCTGGCTCGTCGTGGGACTGCTCTCGTTCGAGAAGACGCTCGTCGTCCTTCCGTACCTGGTGGTCCTGACGTTGGCGGTCCTGCCGCAGATGCGGATCGCGCCCGACGACGTGTGGCGTCGCGTCAAGAGCACGTGGCTGATCTGGGTCGGCTACCTGGTGACGACGGCTGTGTACCTCTTCGTGTACTTCGGATCCCTCGCGCGCGACGAAGGCCGGGCGTCCCTCTTCGTCCCATCGTTGAGCCAGGTCTGGGACTTCACGTACCTCAGTGTCTTCCGCACCCTCATTCCTGCCTCCGTGGGCGGACCGTGGCGCTGGCAGCCCGTCGGCTACGGGGGCGCTCTCGTCGACTCGCCCAGGTTCTTCGACTGGCTGGCGCTCGCCATCGCGGCGGCCGTCATCGTGGGGTCCCTCGCCCTCCGCAGGCACATGGCCAGGCACTGGGCCGCACTGCTGACCTATCTCGTCTTCTCCCTGGGCATCCTGGTCGCCGGTCGAGTCGCACTGGGTGGCGCGATCATGGCGTTGGAGACGCGCTACCTGGCCGATGCCGCCGTTCCATTGGCCGTGGTCATCGGGGCGGTCCTCATGCCCCTGAAGGGCGAGAAGGAAGCGTGGCTGCCGGTGGCCGACACGCTTCGAGCCCAGTGGCCGCGCCGGTCCCGGAACATCGCCGGTTCCGTCGTGCTCGGGGTGACGCTGATCCTCTCGCTGCACGCGATGAATGCGTACGCCGCCATCAGCTCGACCAACCCCTACCGCGCGTTCGTCGAGAACGTACGGGCGTCCTATGGCGGTCTGCCTCCCGAAGCGGAGATCTACGACACGGCGTTGCCCGTGGACATCGTCGGACCGATCTTCGGCGAGTACAACCTCGTCAGCCGCTTCATCGCACCACTCCAGACCCCGGACGAGCGGGCCGCCCTCAGGGCCCGGAGGGAGTTCAACGATCCCTACTACCTGGACAGCAACGGCCAGTTCCAGCGGATGCGCGTCGAGGGCTCGGCCTCACCGACCCCGTTGGCCGGCGCCTGCGGATGGAACGCTGAAGAAGGCCGCGTCGACGTGCCGCTCGGGAGCCCGGCCTTCCCGTGGGGCTGGGCCGTGCGTGTCGGGTACCTCGCTGACCGCGACACCAGTGCCACCATCCGACTGGGCGACGCCGAGCAGAAGGTGCAGCTTCACGAAGGGCTGGGTGAGGTCTTCGTCAATCTTGTGGGCGGCGGGAACAGCGTGGTTCTGGACGGCATCGACCAGTCCGCCAACGTGTGCGTCGGCGACGTCCAGGTCGGGAACCCCGCGACCAAGTGAGCGCCCACCAGACACCAGCAGGCGCACCTCGTCGATCATTCGGCGGGCTGAACGGTGTCCGGGCACTGGGCGCACTCTTCGTGCTGACGACCCACGTGGGTTTCCACAGCGGAGCGGCGCTCAACTCCACCTTCAACGGTCTCCTCTCCCGGCTCGACGTCGGCGTCGCGATCTTCTACGTCATCTCCGGGTTCCTGCTCTTTCGCCCCCACGCCGAGGCGTGGTTCTGGGGAACGGCGAGACCCGCCACGCCGCGCTACCTGTGGCACCGGGTCCTACGGATCTTCCCAGCGCTCTGGCTGGCCATCATGGCCGCGGCACTCCTGCTCGAGAGGCCGGACCAGTCGTGGTGGGTCTACGCGAGACACGCTTCACTGACCCAGATCTACACGGCCGGCAACGCGGCACAGGGTCTGACACAGATGTGGAGTCTGGCCACGGAGATGGCCTTCTACCTCACCCTCCCCGCGCTCGCCTGGGTCCTGACGCGGGGTCGGCCGACTCGAGCGGCAGCACGGGCGCGAGTGTCCGTCCTGATCGGCGGCTGCGCGGTGGGGGCCATCTGGATGGCGGCCACGGCTACCCACGCCGGGGGCCAGAAGGCCCTGTGGCTACCTGGTTACATCGGCTGGTTCGGCGTGGGGATGGCCCTCGCCGTGTGGCAGGTGGCCCGGGCCCACGGCACCTTCTCGCGGACGTGGGTCGACTCAGCAGCCCACCATCCGGGAACGGTGTGGGGTCTTGCGCTGGCCTTGTACCTGGTTCTGATCTCGCCTGTGGCCGGCCCGTACTCGCTCGTGCAGGCCACCGCAGGCCAAGCGGCCGTCAAGAGCCTGCTCTACGCGCTCGTCGCGGCTCTCGTGATCCTGCCCACCGTCGCCGCCGCGACGGCGTCAGAGGACCCTCCTGCTGTACACCGCCTCGCGGGGCGCACGGGCACGTTCCTGGGCAATATCTCGTACGGCGTGTTCTGCTACCACCTGATCGTCCTCGGCGTCATCGAGCAGTTCCTCGGGTACACGATCTTCACCGGCGGTTTCCTGCGTCTGCTCGTCCCGACGATCCTCGGATCCGTGGCCGTCGCGTCCCTCAGCTACTACGGCGTGGAGCGTCCTGTCATGCGGTGGGGACGGCGCGGCGAGACGCGCGACCACAGCTCGGCCGCCCCGCTCGTCCCGACCGGGGCGAGGACGCACACCGCCACGGCCACCAGGACGAGCCACTGAACGAGTGAGTCGTCCACCGCAGCCCGCCCTGCCGGCCAGGGCGGCGCCGCAGCCACCAGCACTCCGGCCACCACCATCACCACGACGGCCGCGGCTGCCTCCGCGCGAGGGGAGCGCAGGACGTACGCCACCACGAGCGCGGTCCCACATGCCAGGGCGCCCAGCGGCCCGGACAGCCAGGTGAGAAGGGCTACCGCCAGCGCATTCCACGTCCACCCGTGTGCCCTCCGTGCAGGAAGTACGCCATCGCCCTCCCGACGCGAGGGCCACAGCGCGACCGCAGTGCAGGCCAGCAGCAACATCGCTCCGCCGGCCAGGCCCGCGCGGTACGAGTCGTCAGGACCAAATGCAGCCCCCACCGTGCGCGCGGCCCCTGCCGGCACCACCCAGCCCTGCTGCCAACCGTTGACCCGAACCGCCGTCATCACCGACCCGTCGGTGTCCCGCGCGACCCAGCCGAGGTTGTAGTTCTGCGGGACGACCAGCAACGCCGGCGCGCTCGACGCAGGCACATCTGCGGCCAGCTGCGCCCCATCCTTCCGGCTGAGGTGAACGGGGGTCGAGGCCGGCGCGCCGGGGACACCGGAACGAGCGACGGTCAGGGCAGTCGGCTCGAACTCTGCACTCTGCTCCGCGTCCAGCGAGATCTCCCCCGCCCCCAACCTCACGTCGTCGTCGGCGCACACCCTCCAGTCCAACGGCAAGCCCCGAACCAGGTCTCCGAGGGTCCCGCTCACGGACGTCGAGTACTCGCGGTCCCCCACTCGCAGCTCCGGGCCGAACCCGCACGCCGCCCCAGTGGGTGACGTGAGCCGGAGCGGGCCACGCGGGTCGACGCCGGGAACGAGAACCTCCGACACCCCGACCGGCAGCTCCTCGATGAACCCACTCGTGGAGTCGGTGGAGTGCAGGGGCTGAGTCTGCCCGAAACGCAGACTCACCCGGCTCACGGTCTGTTTCGGCCAACGCAGGAAGCCCTCGTGATCCACCGTCAGGTCCAGCGGGCGTCCTCCGTCGAGCGAAACCTGCACCTCGGACGGTGCCGAGGCCGCAAGATACGCGTCGCGCTGCAGCTGGAGCCGGTCGGTGCTCACGGCATGCGGTAGCGAGATCGTGAGCGTCGGCGATTCGTCGTCCCGTGCGGCCACCCACCC
Source organism: uncultured Actinomycetota bacterium (assembly GCA_963695175.1). Taxonomy (GTDB): domain Bacteria; phylum Actinomycetota; class Actinomycetes; order Actinomycetales; family Dermatophilaceae; genus Fodinibacter. The sequence goes on along the minus strand of CAVOGG010000003.1, from coordinate 103,074 downwards.
GGTACCCAGCTCCCCGTCCATGGCCGCGGCAGGACGGCCCGCCGGCTCCCGGATCGAGCGACTGCTCGCGGTGACCTCCACGGACGTGAGCCCGGCAAGGAGTCGCTCCACACCATCGCCCGCCCGTGCCACGACCTCGCCGCTCATCGGTCCGGTCAGCTCACTCGAGAGTGTGACCGACCTGCGCAGACCGCCCTCCGACTCCGGCTGACGGGCGCTCTGGCTCGTGCACAAGGGCCTGTCGACCACCCAGGCGCACTGGCGCCGTCCGTCCTCTGCGCGACGGATGACCAGGACGTCCGTGGGCGTGGCGGAGGATGTCGGGACGACCAGTCGCGTTCCGAGCTCTGCCCCGGGTATGCCGATCTCGGCGATACCGACACCGTTTGCCGACCGGCCCTCGACCACCCCGGTCACGGTCACTCGCACGGCTGCAGTGGATCCCGCGGGCACCGCGACTCGCTGTGGCCCGGCCCCCGGAAGAAGTCGTGAAGTGGCCGTGCCGCTGTCGGTGTCGACCCGCACCTCGCTCGGTGACCCAACGCGCCGCGGCCGTTCCTCCAAGGTGACGGTGAGGCCCGTGACGTCCATCGGGCGAGCCAGGTCCAGGTTCAGCCACTCGCCCAGCGACGAGCCGAAGGTGCCCGACACCCACGCGGTGCCCGGGTCGCCATCCACCGCGGCCTGTGGCCCGTATCCCGGCCCGAGCCGCAGGGAGGCATTCGCGTCCGACGCCGACGACGATGCGGACGCGTGCACGAGGTCCCCGCGCCCCCGTCGGACCGTCTCCAGTGCCTCGGGATCGGCCACATAGTCATCTGTGCTCCGCCCGGTGCGTCGGTCCGAGTCGGACGACAGAACGGACGACGTGTTGTTGCTGGCGCGCCCGAAGAAGACCTCCCGGTCCTGGTTGCCGTCGGTGGCCACCCGGATCGCACCTCGGTGAGCTCGTCCGGCAGCTCCCGCACGTCCGAGCCGACGATGGCCGCCCCGACACCCGGGACGGCCCGAAGGGCATCGGGGACGTCCTCGGCGCCACCGTCGACCAGGGCGAGCCCGGCCGCGTCCACCACGACGGCGTCGTGAGAGCCCGCAACCGCAAAGACCTCTATGGAGGGGTACGGAAGACGGGTGCGCCGGTCGACTGTCTCCGTCGCCGACTCCTGCGGCATTCCCGGGGGAGACCCGACGGGCGGACCGAACGTCGCGACCCTGGCGAAACCGGCATTGGCGATGGCCTCGTGCACTCGCAGACCCTGCCCACCTCCCGAGTCCACCGCGTCGGCACGCAGGTCGTTGCGTACGACGAGGTGTCGGATGCCGGCGCTCTCCAACGCTCCCTCCAGCCGGGCACCTCCAGTCCCGGACTGGAGGCTGCGTTCCACTGCGTCCAACCACCTGGTGGAGCCCGCGGACCCGAGTGGCACGGCATCTCGGACGGCGAACGCCCTGGTCGAGAGCGCCTGGAGGGGGTCGTCCTTGGTCGAACCCCAGATGAAGTCGGCGAACCCGGCAGCGGGGACCACGAGCACGGTGCCCGGCTCGGCCCGACCGTCCAGCCACGAGGCGGCGTCGCGCCAGTAGCCCGGAATGGCCGAGTAGCCGTCCGGACGGGGTAACCCCGCGTTGATCGCGGGCGCAGCGAGGAGCCCGACAGCGGACACGGCTGCAACGGGGATGAGCCAGGTCGCCAGCCCGAGTCGGCGCATCCAGCGGGTCACCCGGGTCAACGACACTGCCAGACCCAGGGTCAGCGGGAGACGCACGACCAGCTCGAACTTGTGGGTGTTGCGCAGCGGCGCCAACGCACCGTCGAGCAGCTGCTGCACCGAGTCCGCCGTCGGCGAGGCCGCCACCCGGTGTGACCCAACGTCACGAGGGCGAGACCGACCAGTACCGACAGCCCGAGGAAAGCACGGTGTCGCTGGGGTGCCAAGCGCAGCCCTGCCAGTCCGAGCGCCGCCAGCATCGTGGTGGCGACGACGAGTGGCGGCAACGTCACGAACTGCCAGCCTGCGGGCCAGGCCGGCCCGGCCGGGCCGCTGAGGTAGTTCAGCCACGGAGTCGTGCCGCGCATCGCCTCGAACGGACTCGCGAAGGCGGTCGTGACAGGTGCGTCCTCGATCCAGTCAAGGAACGGAGGACTGTAGCGACCGAGCAGGACGAGCGGGACGAGCCACCACAGTGCGACCGCGACCACCGCCGCGAGCCAAGTGGCAAACCGGATGGCAGCCAACTTGGCAGGGGTTCGGGTGACGAACCACACGGTCGGAAGCACCAGGGCGACCCCGAGGCGACGGCGTTCACGCCACCAGTCGCCGCGAAGGCCAGTGCGGACCAGAAGATCCGCCAACGCCACGTCCGTTTGCCGGGCAGTACCAGGGGCAGCAGCACCCAGGGCGCGACAGCCATCGGCCAGACCTCGACGGACGTCACCGCCACCTCTGACAGGAAGCGAGGGCCGAGGGCATAGAACAGCGCAGCGACGTAGCGCGCCCACGGGGCCCCCAATCCCAGGGCACCCGACAGCCGCCACACGCCGAGGAACCCGACGCGAGGACCGTGGTCCACCACAGCCGTTGGACCACCCATTCGGGCACACCTGCCGAACCCAGCGCCAGGTGAAAGGGCCCCACCGGGAACAGGTACCCGTACGCCTGGTTCTGCAGCTGGCCCGAGCGCACCAGGGGGTCCCACAGGTGGCAGGGCCCGCCTCAGGAAACCGCCGGGGTCCCACGTCAGGTCGAGCTTGGTGTCCGGCACGACCACCCCGCCGGCCTGCCGGAAGGCAACGCCGCCAGCAGGACGACCCCGGCCACGAGGCGCAGGCGCCAGAGCACGGCCGTCCTCCGCGGGCCCGACCGTGGAGACCGGCCGCCGGGCAGCGGCCCCCGCTTCGGCTCCGCGCTCGAGCCCAGCGGCCGGGCCTTTCGGTCGACGTCGAGTGGGCGAGCTCACTCGGCGCGCAGGACGATGACGGCGTTCCAGCTCACGACCTCGCGCAGGCCGGGAACGCGCATGACCCACTGCGCCCACCACGGGTGGTAGCGGGCGACGACGTCGAGCACCTCGGCCCGCCCGGCCCGTTCCACGTCGTGCGCCCACCGGACCATCGGCCCGACGGGGCACTTGAACAGCGACCGGCCGACGTCGTTCTTGGGCCGGTGGCCGTGCTGCCTCGCGTAGCGGTCGGCCGCGCGGTGACCACCGAGGTAGTGCCAGGGCGAGGTCTCGTGCCCTCCCCACGGTGACAGCCACGGGGTCCAGGACAGGAAGACGACGCCGCCCGGGCGGGTGACCCGCAGCATCTCCTCGGCCATCCGCCGGGGGTCCGGGACGTGCTCGAGGACGTTGCTCGAGAAGGCGAGGTCGACGCACCGGTCCGCGACCGGGAGCTCGAGCCCGGAACCACGGACCATGTTGCCCGTGACGCCCCCGCGGGCGTTCAGCTCGCCCGCGTCCGGCTCCAGACCCGCGTACCGGGCCCCCGCTCGGGCGAACGCGTCGGCGAAGTACCCGGGGCCGCCTCCGATGTCCAGGACGGTCGCTCCGTCCAGTGCCGACCACCGGCGCAGCTGGGAGATCGAGTCGGACGCGAGCGCGCCGTAGAACCGGTCGGGGTCGGTTTGCTCGACCCGAAAGGCACGGAACAGGTCGACCGAGCGACGCAGTGACGGGCGATCCACGACCGCCCGGTCACGGGCGAGGTCCTGGGGTAACATCCGTCTCCGGTCGTTAAGGAAAGAGCACACGTGCGCATTGCCTTCTTGAACTGGCGAGACTCTACACATCCCGAAGGCGGCGGCGCCGAGAAGTATGCCGAGACCGTCTGTGAGGGTCTCGCGAGGGCCGGTCACGACGTCACGCTGCTGTGCGCGGCCCACGGCGACGCTCCCGCCGAGGAGGTCCGCGAGGGCGTCCGCGTGCTGCGGCAAGGCGGTCGCAAGGGCGTGTACACGGCATCCCTGCGGCGCCTGACCTCGCTGGAGCGGGCCGAGGGCCGGTTCGACGTGGTCGTCGACACCCAGAACGGCGTCCCCTTCTGGGCCGGCCGGGTGACCCGCACCCCCGTCGTCGTGCTGGTGCACCACGTGCACCGGGAGCAGTGGCCGATCGTCTTCGGCGCGGTGAGCGCGCGGGTCGGGTGGTTCCTGGAGTCCCGGGTCGCTCCGCGGGCGTTCCGTGGGCAGCAGTACGTCGCGGTCTCCGAGCGCACCCGCGACGAGCTGGCGGGGCTCGGGGTGGCCCCTGCCGCCATCTCCATCATCCACAACGGCACCGAGCCACCACTGTCCACACTCGTGCCGCGGCACCCCGAACCGCGGGTCGTCGTGCTCGGGCGGGTCGTGCCCCACAAGCGGATCGAGCACGCACTCGAGGTGGTCTCCCGACTCGCTGAGCGGCACCCGACGCTACGACTGCGGGTCGTGGGCGACGGCTGGTGGAGCGACCGCGTGCGCGACGCGGCCATAGCGCTCGGAGTGACCGACCGGGTCGACCTCATGGGCCACGTCGACGAGACCACCAAGCACGCGGAGCTGGCCTCGGCCTGGGTCGCCCTGGCCCCCAGCATCAAGGAGGGATGGGGGCTCTGCGTCGTCGAGGCGGCCTCGCACGGGACCCCGACCGTGGCCTACGAGGGGGCGGGTGGTCTCTCCGAGTCGATCGTGCACGGCCACACCGGCATCCTGGTCAGCGACCTTGACGAGATGACCTCGGCCGTCGACCGGCTGCTCACCGACGCGCCGGCCCGGGAGTCGCTCGGCCGCGCCGCCGTGGAGCACTCACAGGCGTTCACCTGGTCCCGGACCATCGAGGCCTGGGAGTCGCTGCTCGCCGACCGCGCGGCAGGCCTGCCGCTGGAGTCGGGCACGGATGCCGTCGTGCCGGCAGATGACCGCAGGCGGCGGTCGTGGGTGGTCAGCCGCCGTAGTTGAGGAGCTGGTCCGGCGACAGGACGACCTGCTCGCCCTCGACGACGGCGACCGAGTCCTTGGGACCGTTGCTCGCCACGATGGTGGCGGCGGCCGCGAAGGCCATGCCGAGACCGGCGAACAGGCTCACCACGAGAAGGATGAGTCCGGTGCGGCGGGCGCTGCCGGCGTTGCTTGTCGCAGTCATGAACGTCGAGGACCTCTCCTACTGGGCAGTTCGACGCATCCTAGCCTGTCCGGGAGCGCAGCGACGGGAGGCCGCGGTGGTCACCCGTCCGGTGTGACGTCCCACACCCGGAAGTCGGCGCCCGAGTGGACCAACCGCCAGCCCTCGTGGCTGCTCGCGAGCGCGCCGGGCGTCCCGAGCCACTCGACGACGTGGGTCACGTGGTGCCGGCGGAGGCTGTCGGCCGACACCTCCCCCGTGGCCCACACCTCGTCGACCGGGGTGTCGTCGACGACGACCACCGTGCCGCCTCGTTCGACCGACAGCGCGGTGCTGACCAGCGTCGTGCCGGGCACGGCCCGGGGCAGCGGGTCGAGGAACGCGGGGTCCCCCGCCCAGGCCGGCCGCCGCAGGGGCTGCCACGGGAGCGAGAGCACCGTCGGCGACGCGTCCGTGCTCACGGCGTCGATCACGGCATCCCACTCCTGCGGGTACGCCACGGGGCGGTATGCCGTGTGCACGGAGCGGACGAGGTCGGGCACCGAGGCCACGGCGAGCGCGACGACGAGCACGCAGGCCAGAGCCGATGCCGCCGCGCCCCCGTGCCGGGCGAGCCAGCCGACGGCGAGGCCGACGAGCACCGCCAGAGTGAGCACCGCAGGGGCCAGCATCCGGTGCTGGTCCCGCGCGAGGGCCACGCCGGGAACTCGCTGCAGCGTCACCAGGACCTCCAGCCCCGGCCCCGACGCCCACCAGGCCAGTGTCGCCGGGCCGAGCAGGGCGAGGCACGCAAGCGCGGCGGTGACGAGGGCCCGAGCCCCCCGCCGGGACCTCACCGCCCCGGGCGCGGATCGGGTCATCAGCACCGCCACCCCACCGAGGGCCAGCGCGACCAGGGCCAGCGACGAGGCGATGGCGACGGGGTCGGTGCGCGAGAGCGGCTGGGCCCCGGTGGCCCAGACCCCTCCACCCATCAGGGCGGAGACCCACGCGCCGAGCCCCGAGTCGTCGGCGAGTGCGAAGGCCGCCGGGCCGTCGGGGTCGGCCGCCACCCCACCGGCCAGCAGGGCCGGCACCAGCCACGGGCTGCACCACAGCACACCCACGCCGGCGACGAGCAGCACCCGGCGCGGGGTGCGGTCGGCACGGGACAGCTCCACGAGCACGGCGGCCACGAGGGCCAGCACGCCGCCCCACGGGGTGACGGCCGCCGGAGCCGCGACCAGGAACAGCAGGGCGAGCCGTCGCCCGCTCGACAACCGGGACCGGCCGACGACCACGATCCACGGGAGGCTGGCGTACCCGAGCAGCGTCGGCACCTGCCCGAGGAGCAGCCGTTCGGCGACGTAGGGGTTCCAGATCGCCACCCAGGTCGCTGCAACCGCCGCCGCGGTGCCGGCCCGACGGACGACCAGCCCGGTGCCCAGCCCGGCGAGGAGCAGGCACGAGGCGAGGAGGACGACCTGCTGCGCCGCGGTCGGGATCACGAACGACGCGGCCCAGGTCAGCCCGTCGAGCGGCCACGCCCGCAGCGACGATGCGGTGCTCGGGAGCAGCGACTCCGGTGCTGCCGGGGTGGGCACGGCGACGAAGTCGCGCACCAGCCGGTGGCCAGAGCCCCGGACCCCGGACAGGACGACCCAGGTGGCCACCAACGCCGAGATCGCTGCCCCGAGCACGGGCGCCAGTCGGGGGTCGACCCGGCGTCGCCGCCGGGGGTGGTCGGCCGCCGCCCGGGACGGCGCTGCCTGGGTCGACACGGGCGTCAGCCTAGTTGCAGCCCCAACGGCGCCTGGCCGTACCCTGTCACGCGTGTCGAGGTCGACAGCACGTGCGCAGACAGCCCGGGGGGCCGTCCTCGTCGCCGTCGGCATGACTGCCATGAACGTCGCGGCCTACGCGTTCACGCTCGTCGCCGCCCGCCGGCTCGGTCCTGACGGCTACTCGGTGGTCGCGGCCCTGATGGGCGTCGTGCTCGTCGTCAACGTCCTGGCCCTGGGCGTCCAGGCGACGACCGCGCGGCACGTCGCGCAGCACGGAGACGACCCTCGGACCGCGGCCGACATGCTGCGCACCGCCGGGCGGTCGGCCCTGGCCCTGGGCGCGCTCTGCCTGGTGCTCTCCCCCGTCGCGGCCCGGCTGCTGCGGCTGGACAGCTGGCTGACCGCGGCCACCGTGGCCGTCACGGCGGCCGCGCTCACGGTCACCGGGGCCCAGCTCGGCATCCTCCAGGGCCACCAGAGCTGGCGCGCCTTCGCCGGGCTCTGCCTGACGACCGGAGCGGGTCGGCTCCTCGTCGGCGGCACCGCGGTCGTGCTGTGGCCGACGCCCCTGGGCGCGATGACCGGGGTGGCACTCGGTGCCCTCCTGCCGCTGGTCGTCGGTCGACGCCTCACCCGGTCGAGGGCGGCGCTCCCCGCCGACCCGGCGGCCCTCGCGACGCCACCCCACGGCATCCTTCGCGACGTGCTGCACGACTCGCACACCCTGCTCGCCTTCTTCGCGCTGACCCAGGTCGACGTCTTCGCCGCCCGGGTGGTCCTGCCCGCGGACCAGGCCGGCATCTACGCCTCGGGGCTGATCCTGACCAAGGCCGTGCTGTTCCTCCCCACCTTCGTCACCGTCATGGCGTTCCCCACCCTCGCTCGCCGCACCGGGCCACGGCACCTGCACCTCGCCGGCCTGGGCGTCATCCTCGGCATCGGGCTGGGAGCCGTCGCAGGCACGGTGCTCCTGCCGAGACTCTCGCTGGCGTTCGTCGGCGGACCGGCCTACGCCGCCGTGCAACCGGACCTGTGGCTCTTCGCGGTGCTGGGCACGGTCATCGCGATGATCCAGCTGCTCGTGCAGACGGCCCTCGCCCGCGCGCACCGCCATGCGGTGTGGTGGCTCTGGGGAGCCCTGGCCGTCGTCCTGGCCGCCGTGACCTTCGTGACCACCGGGCACGCCCTGCTGCTGCTCGTGCTCGGCGTCGACACCGTGCTGCTCGCCGTGCTGGTGCGGGTCACCTGGTCGGACAAGTGGGCCGCGACCCCGGGTGAGGTCGAGCCGTGGACCACCGTGGCTGCGGACCCGCCCGTTCGCCGTGCCTAGTGCGCGGCCTCGTGCCAGCTCCGACCGACCCCCACGCTGACGTCGAGCGGCACGTCCATGGCCACGGCCGCACCCATCTCGCGACGGACCAGGGCCTCGACCGCCTCGCGCTCCCCCGGCGCCACCTCGAGCACGAGCTCGTCGTGCACCTGCAGCAGGATCCGTGAGGCGTGGCCCTCGGTGGTGAGCGCCGCGTCGACGCCCTTCATCGCCAGCTTGATGATGTCGGCGGCCGAGCCCTGGATGGGTGCGTTGAGCGCCATCCGCTCGGCCCCCTCGCGTCGCTGCCGGTTGTCGCTGGTGAGGTCGGGCAGGTAGCGGCGCCGGCCGAGCATCGTGGCGGTGTAGCCGGTGGCGCGGGCCTCGGCCACCACCTCGCGCAGGTAGTCGCGCACCCCGCCGAACCGGGCGAAGTACTCGTCCATCAGCCCCTGCGCCTCGCCGGTGCTGATGGTCAGCTGCTTGGACAGCCCGAACGCCGACAGGCCGTAGGCCAGGCCGTAGCTCATCGCCTTGACCTTGCTGCGCATCGCCGCGGTGACGTCGTCGGGCTCGACGTGGAAGACCCGCGCGCCGACGAAGCGGTGGAGGTCCTCGCCGGTGCGGAACGCCTCGATCAGGCCCTCGTCGCCGGAGAGGTGGGCCATGATCCGCATCTCGATCTGGCTGTAGTCGGCCGACATCAGCGACTCGTAGCCGTCGCCGACGACGAAGACCTCGCGGATGCGGCGCCCCTCCTCGGTGCGGATCGGCACGTTCTGCAGGTTGGGGTCGGTCGACGACAGGCGGCCGGTGGCCGCGATGGTCTGGATGTAGGTGGTGTGGATGCGCCGGTCGGGGGCGACCGACTTGATCAGCCCCTCGACGGTGACCCGCAGCCGCGCGGTGTCGCGGTGGCGCAGCAGGGCCTCGAGGAACGGGTGCTCGGTCTTGGCGAACAGGTCGGCGAGGGCGTCGGCGTCGGTGGTGTAGCCGGTCTTGGTGCGCTTGGTCTTCGGCATGCCGAGCTGGTCGAAGAGCACCTCCTGCAGCTGCTTGGGGCTGCCGAGGTTGACGTCGCGGCGCCCGATGGCGTCGTACGCGTCTTCTTGGGCCTGGCGCATCTTGGCCGCGAAGTCGGCCTCGAGCTCGGCCAGGGCCGGCTCGTCGACGGCGATGCCGGTGCGCTCCATCCGCGCCAGGATCTCGACGAGCGGCAGCTCGAGGTCGCGCAGCAGCTCGGTGCCGCCGGTCTCGTCGAGCCGCTCGTGGAGCACGGCGGAGAGCTCGAGCACGGCGCGGGCCCGCACCATCGCGTCGCGGGCCGCCGTGTCGTCGTCGGCCGCGAAGTCGAGCATCCCCTGGTCGCCGGCGGCCTCCTCGGCCTTGAGCTCGCGGCCGAGGTGGCGCACCACGAGGTCCTCGAGGTCGTACGAGCGCTGGTCGGGGCGCACGAGGTAGGCCGCCAGCGCGGTGTCGCTGGTGACGCCGGCCAGCGGGAGCCCGCGGGTGGACAGCGCCTGGAGCTGCTCCTTCGCGTCGTGCAGCACCTTGGGGGCGTCGGGGTCGGCCAGCCAGGCCGCGAGAGCGTCCTCCTGCTCGCGGGTCAGGGCGGTGAGGTCGAGGTAGCCGGTGGCGCCGTCGTCGCCCGCCAGCGCCACCGCGCCGGCGTCGCCGCTGCCGCCGCGGTACTGCCCGACGACGACCACGCCGTGCGGCACCCGACGACCCACGGCCCCGTCACCGAAGCGCACCGTGAGGTCGTCGGCGGTGAACTGCTCACCCTCGAGCTCGAAGCCACCCTCGACCTCGTCCTGCTCGACGTCGAAGGTCGCGAACAGCCGCTCGCGCAGCACCCGGAACTCCAGGCCGTCGAAGACCTTGTGCACCTCCTCGCGGTCCCACGACTGGCGCTCGAGGTCGTCGACCGACAGCGGCAGGTCGAGGTCGTCGACCAGCTTGTTGAGCCGGCGGTTGCGCAGCACCCCGTCGAGGTGCTCGCGCAGGCTGTCACCGGCCTTGCCCTTGATCTCGTCGACGTGGGCGACCACTCCGGCGAGGTCGCCGTACTGGCCCAGCCACTTCGCGGCCGTCTTGGGCCCGACGCCCGGGACGCCGGGCAGGTTGTCGCTGGTCTCGCCGACCAGGGCGGCGAGGTCGCTGTACCGCTCGGGTGGCACGAGGTACTTCTCGGTGACCGCGGCGGGGTCCATCCGCCAGACCTCGGACACCCCGCGCACCGGGTAGATCAGGGTCACCTTGTCGTTGACCAGCTGGAAGGCGTCGCGGTCGCCGGTGCAGATGACCACCTCGTGGCCCTGCTCGACGGCGCGGTGGGTGAGGGTGGCGATGACGTCGTCGGCCTCGAACCCCTCGACCCCGAGGTGCTTGACCCGCAGCGCGTCGAGCACCTCGCGCAGCAGTGGCAGCTGGCCGGAGAACTCGGTGGGGGTGGCCGAGCGGCCGGCCTTGTACTCGGGGTACTCGGCGGCCCGGAACGTCTTGCGCGACACGTCGAAGGCCACCCCGACGTGGGTCGGCGCCTCGTCGCGCAGCACGTTGATCAGCATCGAGGTGAAGCCGTAGACGGCATTCGTGTGCTGCCCCGTGCTCGTCGAGAAGTTCTCGACCGGGAGGGCGAAGTAGGCCCGGTAGGCCAACGAGTGTCCGTCTAGGAGGAGGAGCTTCACGCATGGCAGCCTAGCCACCATGACCGACACCGCTGACGCCCCCGACCCGGTCCGCACGGACGCCCCCGACCTGATGGCCGCCGCCGACGCGCTGCGGGCGATGAACCCCAACTCCCTCATGGACCGGATGGGCATCGAGGTGCTCGAGGCGAGCACCGAGCGGCTCGTCGCCACGATGCCCGTCGAGGGCAACACCCAGCCCTACGGCCTCCTCCACGGCGGCGCCTCGGTGGTGCTCGCCGAGACCCTCGGCTCGATCGGGGCCGCCCTGCACGCCGGCCCCGGCAAGGCGGTCGTCGGCCTCGACATCAACGCGACCCACCACCGGGCCGCGCGCTCGGGCCTGGTCACCGGCACCGCAACGCCGGTCAGCCTCGGTCGCACGCTCGCGTGCTACGAGGTCGTCGTCACCGACGAGGACGGCCGCCGCATCTGCACGAGCCGGATCACCTGCCTGATCCGGGATGCCGCGCCGGGCGCCTGACTCGCGCCCAGGGCTGGCCTGACGACCGTCAGACCACCGGGCGGGACGGCGCCGCGAACGCGCGGCTGCGCAGCGAGCGCCGGCGGCGGAGCAGCTCGTGGCCGGTCTCGACACCCTCCGGCGCGAGCTTGCGGCGCAGCTGGCCGGTGGACACGATGCGGCGCACGATGACCGAGGAGAACCCCAGCCGGGCGAAGAACCGGTTGGCGTCACGACTGGTGGTCGGCACGTTGGACACGACCAGCTCGCAGCCTGCGCGCTCGGCGGTGGAGAGCACCGCGGCGATCAGGGCCTTGGCCACACCGTGGCGACGGGCGTCGGGCCCGACCCAGAGCTGTTCGATGGCCAGCTCGGCCTGGGGGCTCAGCCCGAACGGGTTCTCGGTGGTGATGGCGTAGCCGACGGCCTCGCCGTCGAGGCGGGCCACGAAGGCCTGCACGCCGGGGCGGCACAGCGCGGTGGAGAGCCGGCCGTCGGTGACACACCGGCTCGCGGCCTCCTTGCTGGAGCCCGAGTCGACCCGAGCCGCCAACCAGAGACCGGTGACGTCCCGCAGGTCGTCCCGGTCCACCGGCACCACGTCAACCGTCCGCCTGGGCACAGCACCTCCGTCGTCGGTCGCTCGGTGCGGCGCCTCGATGCGCCGCCGTGCGGGAGCACAGGCTCCCGAGCACCCGACCCTAGACCCCGGGTGCCCCGGGCGGAAGCCCGGGTAGATGATCATTGAACCACCACCCTAGGGTGGTGCGGTGACCTCGCTGTTTCCCGGTTTCGGGACCCTCCTCAACGTTTTCACAGTGCTCGTGGGCGCCGGCCTGGGGATGCTGGTCGGGCACCGTCTGCGCGAGCACACCCGCTCGGTCGTCACCGACGTTCTGGGGCTGGTCACGCTGTTGGTCGCGGGGCTGTCGGCGGTCGCCGTGACCGACCCGGCCCTGCGCGACGCCGTGGGCACCGGCTTCCCGTTGCTCATCGTGCTCGGGTCGCTGCTGATCGGCTCGATCGCCGGGTCGGCACTGGGCATCGAGGCCCGCCTGGAGGGGCTGGCCGGCCGGATCCAGGCCTGGGTGGCACGCCGCTCCCCCGCGGAGGGCGGCACCGACCATGCCGCGAGGGAACGCTTCATCGAGGGGTGGCTGACGGCATCCCTGCTGTTCTGCGTCGGCCCGCTGACGATCCTCGGCTCGCTGAACGACGGCCTGGGGCGGGGCATCGACCAGCTGGCGCTGAAGTCGGTGCTCGACGGGTTCGCCGCGATGGCCTTCGCCGCGAGCTTCGGGATCGGGGTGATGTTCTCGGCCGTGTCGGTGCTGGTCGTCCAGGGCGTGCTGACGCTGTTCGGCGTGCTGCTCGGCGGCCTGGTGCCCGACTCGCACATCTCGGCCCTGACCGCCACGGGAGGGCTGCTGCTGGCCGGCATCGGGCTGCGGCTGCTGCGGATCCGCGACGTGCCGGTGGGCGACATGCTGCCCGCCCTGCTCGTCGCTCCCCTGCTCACCCAGGTCGTGATCTGGCTGCGGTGACCGACGAGTCCGTCCCATCGAGGGCATGGCCGATCGCACCCGCGCTCCGGATCACAGATTGCCGGCCACGTGCCCGACGCCACGGTCCACTCGGACCGAGCTCAACGCCGCGCCTCGCGTCGTCTCGTCCGGGCTTCTTTGCACCACAGCAGGATTGGTTGTGGACAACGCTGTGATTCATACGTGTGTTCGAGTATTATGAGGTATGTCGACCAGCCAGCTCCGAGACCGCATCGCGGTGCTGCGGGCCGAGGCCACCGCGGTCGGTGAGCAGCTCGCCGCACTGGGCGCGGTACTCGACCCGCAGGAGCTGTTCGAGGTCACCGGTGAGCTGCAAGGAGTGGCCAACGCGGTCGAGGGCGCGCAGCTGGTCGCGATCGCGCACGCCGGGAGCCATGAGCTGCGGCTGACCGAGCGGGGCCCGGTCGACGTGCATCACGAGGTCGGGTTCATCGACGCGATGACCTCCTCCGAAGTCTCCCTGGCCACCGGGCTCGGCCAGTGGGCCGCCGGGCGCAAGGTCGGCCTGGCCGAAGCCCTGGCCGGGCGGTTCACCAAACTGTTGGGCAAAGTCCTCACCGGCGAGCTGGCCACCGTCAACGCCGGCAAGGTGGTCGCCGCCTGCGACGGCCTCGACCCCGCCAGCTGCGCCGCCGTCGAGGACGTCCTGGTTCAGCGGGTGGTCGGGATGGACCCGGCCCGGATCACCACCGTCGCCCGCAAGGTCGCCACCCGCATCGCCGCCGACCAGGTCGCCGCCGCCACCGCCAAGAACAAGAAGGACCGGGCCGTGCAGGTCACCCCCGGCCCGGACGGCACCACCGACTGGTGGGCCCGCCTACCCGCCGGGCGCTCGGCCGCCGCCTGGGCCGCGATCCGCGACCTCGCCGACCGGTACACCAAGAAGGACCCCGAACCTCACCCTCGACCAGGCCAGGGCGGACGCGTTCATCGACCTACTGCTGACCAACGTCACCGTCACCGCCAAAGTCACCCTCGGCATCCCCGTCATCACCGGCCCCGACGGCCGAGCACGCCCGCGACGCCGCCAGCCGCCGAACACCCGGCGGAGAGCCCGACCACCGGCCCGGAGGCGCAGTGGGTGCGGCCGGCGGTCGCCACCGGCGGCCTCGGCCTGGGCGAGAGGTTCTCCCTGTCCGCGGCCCTGCTGTCCGGCTGCGAGATCCCCGGCATCGGCTTCATCGACGCCGACACCGTGCAAGCCCTACTGTCCGTGGTCCCCACCGACATCGGCCGCGCCCTGCTCGACGCCCACACCGGCACCCTGATCGAAACCGTCAGCACCGCCTACCGACCCTCCAAGGCGGTCACCGACTTCGTCACCACCCGCGACGGCACCTGCCGAATGTGGGGCTGCCCCCGCCCCGCCACCCACTGCGACATCGACCACGCCCGACCCTGGCCGACCGGCCCCACCACCCCGAGCAACCTCGGCGGCCTCTGCCGACGCCACCACCGCCTCAAACAACGCCGACGCTGGAGCTACCACCTGGCCCCCGACGGCACCGCCACCTGGACCTCACCCATCAGGCACCACCCGCACCACCCAACCCGACCACGCCGCTCTCCCATCACCGTCCACCGCCACCACAGGCTGCGTCAGCAGAAGCGCCAGACCGGGACCTCGTGGCGGTCGGACCGCCGCCCTTCTAGGCGAGATGGGCCAGCGACCAAAGGGTCAGGCCTTCTCCATCCCGGCGACGACGGCATCCGCGACCTCACGCATGCCCATCCGCCGGTCCATCGCGGTCTTCTGGATCCACCGGAAGGCGTCGGCCTCGGTGATCTTCAGCTTGGCCATCAGCACACCCTTGGCGCGGTCGACGGCCTTGCGGGTCTCGAGCCGGTCGCCCAGGTCGGCGACCTCCGCCTCGAGGGCCTTCAGCTCGCTCCACCGCGACAGCGCGATGTCGAGCGCCGGGGTGACGTCGCTCGCCGTGAACGGCTTGACGACGTAGGCCATGACGCCGGCGTCGCGGGCCCGCTCGACCAGCTCGGTCTGGCTGAACGCCGTGAGCATGACGACCGGGCAGATCCGCTCCTTGCCGATCTGCTCGGCGGCGGTGATGCCGTCCATGACCGGCATCTTGACGTCCATGATGACGATGTCGGGCTTGAGCTCGATCGCCATCGCGACGGCCTGCTCACCGTCCCCGGCCTGGCCGACGACGTCGTAGCCGGCCTCTCCGAGCATCTCGGCGAGGTCGAGGCGGATGATCGCCTCGTCCTCGGCCACGAGGACGCGCTTGGTCGACGAGGGGGCCGCGGGCGGCGTGGTCTCACTCATGTGCCGGGAGCGGGACTTGAACCCGCACGCCCTTGCGGGCAGAGGATTTTGAGTCCTCCGTGTCTGCCATTCCACCACCCCGGCTGGGGGCCTGACCTGCAAATATAGATGGCCATCGAGTGGGCGGACCCCCAGCTCATGTGGCTGGTAGCAGAATACAGGCCACCATGGGTCGTCCCGCACCCGGTCCCCAGCGCGAGATCGGCCATCCACTCATCCTGGCAGTGGCCCCTGACCTGCGGAGATGGCTGCGCACGCGGGCCGGTCCGCGCAGTCACCGCGGCCTGTCTGGATCGCGGTATGAGCTCCCAGGCCGTCGCCTCCTCGTCGGTACTAGGGACCGCCTCAGACGGCCCCGGTCGCGATGTCGCTGTACGCGGGCGCGACCCGGTTCTTGGCGTCCCCGATGCGGTGGACGCGCAGCGCGTTGGTGGAGCCGGGGATGCCGGGGGGCGAGCCGGCGACGATGATCACGGTGTCGCCCTCGACCACCCGACCGGCGGCCATCAGCACCTCGTCGACCTGCATCGCCATCTCGTCGGTGTGCCGGGCGTCGCCCACGAGGAAGGTCTCGACGCCCCAGGTCAGCGCGAGCTGGCTGCGGGTCCACTGGTTCGGCGTGAACGCGAGCATGGGGATGCGCGGGCGGACCCGCGACAGCCGGCGGGTCGAGTCGCCGCTGGTGGTGAAGGTGATGAGGTACTTGCAGCCCAGCAGCTCGCCGATCTCGGCCGCCGCCGCGGTGACCGCGCCGCCCTTGGAGTTCGGCCGGGTGCCGAGCGGGCGGATGCGGTGCAGCCCGTGGTCCTCGGTGTTCTCGATGATCCGCGCCATCGTGCGCACCGCGGCGAACGCGTGCTTGCCGACGCTGGTCTCGCCGGAGAGCATCAGCGCGTCGGCGCCGTCGAGCACCGCGTTGGCGGCGTCCGAGGCCTCGGCGCGGGTCGGCCGGCTGTTCTCGATCATCGACTCGAGCACCTGGGTCGCGACGATGACCGGCTTGGCGCGGCGCCGGGCGATCTCGCAGGCGCGCTTCTGCACCAGCGGCACCTCCTCGAGCGGCATCTCGACGCCGAGGTCGCCTCGGGCCACCATGACGCCGTCGAAGGCGCGGATGATCTCGTCGAGGTTGTCGACGGCCTGCGGCTTCTCGATCTTGGCGATGACCGGAAGGCGCAGGCCCTCCTCGTCCATGATCTGGTGCACGTCGCGGATGTCGTCGGCGGTGCGCACGAACGACAGCGCGATCATGTCGACGCGCATCCGCAGCGCCCAGCGCAGGTCGGCCTTGTCCTTCTCCGACATCGCGGGGACCGAGACCGCGACCCCCGGCAGGTTGATGCCCTTGTTGTTCGACAGCGTGCCGCCCTCGAGCACCTGGCACACGACGTCGGTCTCGGTGACCGAGGTGGCGATCAGCGCGAGCTTGCCGTCGTCGATGAGGATGCGGTCGCCGGCCGTGACGTCGCCCGGGAGGCCGGAGTACGTGGTGCCGACCTCCTTCTCGTCACCGGGCACGTCGCGCGTGGTGATGGTGAAGGTCGTGCCGGGCACGAGCTGGATCGGGCCGTTCTCGAACCGCGCGGTGCGGATCTTCGGACCCTGCAGGTCGACGAGGATGCCGACCGCGCGGCCGGTCTGGTCACTCGCCTTCCGCACGTCCTTGTAGACCCGTTCGTGGTCGGCGTGGTCACCGTGGCTGAGGTTGAGCCGGGCGACGTCCATGCCGGCACGGACGAGCTCTCGGAGGTTCTCGGCCGAGCTGGTGGCGGGTCCGAGGGTGCAGACGATCTTGGCGCGACGCATGGTGTCGAGCCTAACGGTGCAACCGCTTCCACCGAGACGCGGGCCACACTTCGGACCGGCCCGCGGACCCCCCTTCCGTCAGGGGAGCAGCGGGCGGTCCGTCGGGTTGATCGGGCGCGGCAGTCGCGACGGCTTGCCCATCAGCCAGGCGTCCACCTCGTGTGCGGCGGAGCGCCCCTCGGCGATCGCCCAGACGATGAGCGACTGGCCGCGGCCGGCGTCGCCGGCGACGAAGATCCCGGGCACGGCGGTCATGTAGGCGTCGTCGCGGGCGGCGTTGGTGCGGGCGTCACGGTCGACCCCGAGCTGGTCGAGCAGCTCACGCTGCGGGCCGAGGAAGCCCATCGCGAGCAGCACGAGCTGTGCGGGGATCTCCTTGTCGCTGCCCTCGACCTTCTCGAAACCGCCCTCGCCCATGACGACCTCGTGCAGCCGCAGCGCGGCCACCCGGCCCTCGGCGTCGCCGACGATCTCGCTCGTCGACACGGCGTACACCCGCTCGCCGCCCTCCTCGTGCGCGGAGGCGACGCGGAAGGTCATCGGGTAGGTCGGCCACGGCTGGTGCGCGGCGCGCTCGGCCGGCGGCTGCGGCATGATCTCGAGGCTGGTCACCGAGCGGGCGCCCTGGCGGTGCGCGGTGCCGATGCAGTCGGCGCCGGTGTCGCCGCCGCCGATGACGATGACGTCCTTGCCGGCCGCGGTCACCTGCCCCGTGACGCTCTGGCCGAGGGCGACCCGGTTGGCCGGCGGCAGGAAGTCCATGGCCTGCATGACGCCGTCGAGCTCGCGCCCGGGCACCGGCAGCTCGCGCGGCACGGTGGCGCCGATCGCCACGACGATCGCGTCGAACCGCTTGCGCAGGTCGGCGCCGGTGAGGTCGCGACCGACCTCGACCCCGGTGCGGAAGCGGGTGCCCTCGGACTTCATCTGCCCGATCCGCCGGTCGAGGACGGCCTTCTCCATCTTGAACTCGGGGATGCCGTAGCGCAGCAGGCCGCCCGGCCGGTCGGCGCGCTCGTAGACGGCCACCGTGTGACCCGCACGGGTCAGCTGCTGGGCGGCGGCGAGCCCCGCCGGCCCGGAGCCGACGACGGCGACGGTCTTGCCGGAGAGCCGCTCGGGCGCCTCCGGGGTGACGGTGCCGTTGGCGAAGGCGCGGTCGATGATGCTGACCTCGACCTGCTTGATCGTCACGGCCGGCTGGTTGATGCCGAGCACGCACGCCGACTCGCACGGCGCCGGGCAGAGCCGGCCGGTGAACTCCGGGAAGTTGTTCGTGGCGTGCAGCCGGTCGATGGCCTGGCGCCACTCCCCCTTCCACGCGAGGTCGTTCCACTCGGGGATCAGGTTGCCCAGCGGACAACCGCTGTGGCAGAACGGGATACCGCAGTCCATGCAGCGGCCGGCCTGGCGCTGGAGCTCGGTGGCGGGCTGCTCCTCGTAGACCTCCTTCCAGTCCCTGATGCGGACCGGCACGGGTCGACGTCGGGGCAGCTCACGCTCGCGCGTGTGCAGAAAGCCCTGGGGGTCAGCCACGGGAGGCCTCCATGATCCGCTCCCACACCTGGGCGCCGTCGGGGTCGAGTCCCTCCGCCGCAGCCTTGGACCGCACGTCGATGACGCGTTGGTAGGCGCGGGGCAGGACCAGGGTGAAGGCCGACCGGGCGGTGTCCCAGTCGGCGAGGAGCTGCGCCGCGACCGTCGAGTCGGTCCACGCCTGGTGGCGCTCGAGCAGGTCGTGCACGACGAGCTCGTCCTCGGGCCGCAGCGGCCCGAGGTCGACCAGCTCGCGGTTGACGTGCGTGTGGTCGAGGTCGAGCACGTAGCCGACGCCGCCCGACATCCCGGCCGCCACGTTGCGCCCGGTCGGGCCGAGGATGAGCGCGGTGCCGCCGGTCATGTACTCCAGGCCGTGGTCGCCCACGCCCTCGACGACCGCGGTGGCGCCGGAGTTGCGCACGCAGAAGCGCTCACCCACCCGGCCGCGCAGGAAGAGCTCGCCGGACGTCGCGCCGTAGGCGATGACGTTGCCGGCGATGACGTTCTCCTCGGCCACCAGCGCCGAGCCCGGGGCCGGCCGCACGACGACCCGGCCGCCGGACAGGCCCTTGCCGACGTAGTCGTTGGCGTCGCCGTCGAGCCGCAGGGTGATGCCGGCGGGCAGGAACGCCCCGAAGCTCTGCCCGGCCGACCCGGTGAGCAGGTAGTCGATGGTGCCGTCCTCGAGGCCCTTCGGGTGCGCCTTGGTGACCTCGTGCCCCAGCATCGTGCCGACGGTGCGGTTGACGTTGCGGATCGGGAAGCGCGCGGTCACCGCGGTGCCGTGGTCGATGGCGTCGCGGGCGGCGGCGATGAGCTGGTGGTCGAGGGCCTTCTCGAGCCCGTGGTCCTGGGCGATCGTGTGGTGGGTGCCCGAGCCGTCGGGGCTGTCCACCTCGGCGAGGATCGGGCTCAGGTCGAGGCCTGAGGCCTTCCAGTGGGTGATGGCTTTGGCGGTGTCGAGGTGGCTGATCTGGCCGATCGCCTCCTCGATGCTGCGGAAGCCGAGCGCGGCGAGGTGCTCGCGGACCTCCTCGGCGATGTACTCGAAGAAGGTCTCGACGAACTCCGGCGCCCCCGAGAAGCGGGCCCGCAGCTCGGGGTTCTGGGTCGCGATGCCGACCGGACAGGTGTCGAGGTGGCAGACCCGCATCAGGACGCAGCCCGACACCACGAGCGGAGCCGTCGCGAAGCCGAACTCCTCGGCGCCGAGCAGGGCCGCGATGACGACGTCGCGGCCGGTCTTGAGCTGGCCGTCGACCTGCACGACGATCCGGTCGCGCAGCCCGTTGAGCACCAGCGTCTGCTGGGTCTCGGCCAGGCCGAGCTCCCACGGGCCGCCGGCGTGCTTGAGGCTGGTCAGCGGGCTGGCGCCGGTGCCGCCGTCATGGCCGGAGATGAGCACCACGTCGGCGTGCGCCTTGCTGACGCCCGCGGCGACGGTGCCGACCCCGACCTCGGAGACGAGCTTGACGTGGATCCGGGCCTCGGGGTTGGCGTTCTTGAGGTCGTGGATCAGCTGGGCGAGGTCCTCGATCGAGTAGATGTCGTGGTGCGGCGGCGGGCTGATCAGCCCGACCCCCGGCGTCGAGTGCCGGGTCTTCGCGATCCACGGGTAGACCTTGGGCCCGGGCAGCTGGCCGCCCTCCCCCGGCTTGGCGCCCTGCGCCATCTTGATCTGGATGTCGTCGGCGTGGGTGAGGTAGAGCGAGGTGACACCGAAGCGGCCGGACGCCACCTGCTTGATCGCCGAGCGACGCTCGGGGTCCATCAGTCGCTCGGCGTCCTCGCCGCCCTCGCCGGTGTTGGACCGGGCCTTGAGCCGGTTCATCGCGATGGCGAGGGTCTCGTGCGCCTCCATGCTGATCGAGCCGTAGCTCATCGCGCCGGTGTTGAAGCGCTGGACGATCGAGCCCACCGGCTCGACCTCCTCGATCGGCACGGGCGGGCGCGGGTCGGCGCCGCCGAGCTCGAAGAGCCCGCGCAGCGTCATCAGCCGGCCGGCCTGCTCGTCGATCCGCGAGGTGTACTGCTTGAACACGTCGTAGCGGCGGGCCCGGGTGGCGTGCTGCAGCCGGAAGACCGTGTCGGGGTCGAACAGGTGCGGCTCGCCCTCGCGGCGCCACTGGTACTCACCGCCCACGAGCAGCTTGCGGTGCGCCTGCCGGATGCCGTCGGGCGGGTAGGCGGCCTCGTGCCGGGCCGCCGTCTCGGCCGCGATGACGTCGAGGCCCACCCCGCCGAGCTGGCTCACCGTGCCGGTGAAGAACTCGTCGACGAGGTCCTGCGACAGTCCGATCGCCTCGAAGACCTGGGCGCCGCGGTAGGACGCCACCGTCGAGATGCCCATCTTCGACATCACCTTGAGCACGCCCTTGCCGAGCGCCTTGATCAGGTTGGCGACCGCCTTCTCCTCGGTGACGGCGGTGATGGCGCCGTGCCGCACCATGTCCTCGACGGTCTCCATCGCGAGGTAGGGGTTGATGGCGGCCGCGCCGTAGCCGACGAGCAGGGCCACGTGGTGCACCTCGCGCACGTCGCCGGCCTCGACGACGAGGCCGACCTGGGTGCGGGTCTTCTCGCGGATCAGGTGGTGGTGCACCGCGGAGGTGAGCAGCAGCGACGGGATCGGCGCGAGGTCGCGGTCGGAGTCGCGGTCGGAGAGCACCACGAAGCGGGCGCCGTCGGAGATCGCGGCCGACACCTCGGCGAAGATCTCGTGCAGGCGGGCGCGCAGCGCGTCCTCGCCGCCGTGCACGTCGTAGGTGCCCTTGACCACGACGGTGCTGTAGCCGGGCAGGTCGCCGTCGGCGTTGATGTGCACGATCTTGGCGAGCTCGTCGTTGTCGATGACCGGGAAGGGCAGCACGACCTGGCGGGCGTGCGCCGGGGTGGCGGCCAGGACGTTGCCCTCGGGGCCGATCGAGCTGCCCAGCGAGGTGACGAGCTCCTCGCGGATCGCGTCGAGCGGCGGGTTGGTGACCTGCGCGAACAGCTGGGTGAAGTAGTCGAAGATGATCCGCGGGCGCTCGGACAGCACGGCGATCGGGGTGTCGGTGCCCATCGAGCCGAGGGCCTCACCACCGGAGGCCGCCATCGGAGCGATCAGGATCTTCAGCTCCTCCTCGGTGTATCCGAAGGTGCGCTGGCGCCGGGCCACCGAGGCCGGGGTGTGGATGATGTGCTCGCGCTCGGGCAGGTCGGCCAGGCCGATCAGCCCGGCGTGCAGCCACTCCTCGTAGGGGTTCTCGCCGGCGAGGGTGGACTTGACCTCCTCGTCGCTGACGATGCGCCCCGCGGCGGTGTCGACGAGGAACATCCGGCCGGGCTGCAGCCGGCCGCGGCGGACGACCCGCTCGGGCTCGAGGTCGAGCACGCCGGCCTCCGAGGCGAGCACGACGAGGCCGTCATCGGTGACCCAGTAGCGGCCCGGGCGCAGCCCGTTGCGGTCGAGCACGGCACCGATCAGGGTGCCGTCGGTGAAGGTGACGCAGGCCGGTCCGTCCCACGGCTCCATGAAGGTGGAGTGGAACTCGTAGAACGCCTTACGTGCGGGGTCCATCGACTCGTGGTTCTCCCAGGCCTCCGGGATCATCATCAGCACGGCGTGCGGCAGGGACCGGCCGCCGAGGTGCAGCAGCTCGAGCACCTCGTCGAAGGTGGCCGAGTCGGAGGCGCCCGGGGTGCAGATCGGGAAGGCCCGGGACAGGTCACCGGGGAAGAGGTCGGAGCTGATCTGGCTCTCGCGCGCGCGCATCCAGTTGCGGTTGCCCTTGACGGTGTTGATCTCGCCGTTGTGGGCGATGAGCCGGTACGGGTGGGCCAGCGGCCAGCTCGGGAAGGTGTTGGTCGAGAAGCGGGAGTGCACCAGGGCCAGCTCGGAGGCGAACCGCTCGTCGGACAGGTCGGGGAAGAACGGCTCGAGCTGCCCGGTGGTGAGCATCCCCTTGTAGACCACGGTGCGGGCCGACAGCGACGGGAAGTAGACCTCGGCCTCGTGCTCGGCCCGCTTGCGCAGGCAGAAGGCGACCCGGTCGAGCTCGATGCCGCTCAGGCCGTGCTCGGAGGCGACGAAGAGCTGGCGGAAGATCGGCATGCACTCGCGGGCGGTGCGGCCGACGAGGTCGGGCGTGACGGGCACGTCGCGCCAGGCGATGACCCGCAGGCCCTCGCTCGCAGCGATGTCCTCGATGCGGGCCTCGGCCGCGGAGCGCTCGTCGGCGTCGTCGGGCAGGTAGGCCATGCCGACGGCATACGCGCCTGCCGGGGGCAGGTCGGCATCCAGGACGGCGCGGAAGAAGGCGTCGGGGACCTGGGTGAGGATGCCGGCGCCGTCACCGACCAGCGGGTCGGCGCCGGTGGCGCCGCGGTGGTCGAGGTTGCGCAGGGCGTCGAGGGCGTGCACGACGATGTCGTGGCCGGCGGTCCCCCGCATCGTCGCCACCATGGCCACGCCGCAGGCGTCGTGCTCGTGCTCGCGGCGGTACAGGCCGGTGTCGGCGGGCTGGGCGGAGAAGCGGGCGACGGTCACGTCGCATCACCGTCCTCGGGGTCGTCGGCCGCTGAGGACCGGGCACGGCAAGGTCAGGCGCGGACGGCTCTGGCCACGTCCCGGAAGGATATCGCCGGAGCCTCTCGTCTTGCCATCTGAGCCGCGCTATCCCACATCCTGGGACTCTGGCTCACCTAGTGGTTGCTCCTCACGACGGGCCCGGCGGCCCGTGAACCAGACGATCCAGACGCCCAGGAAGAACACCACGATGCTCGTCCAGACGTTGAGCCGCTGGCCGAGGATCAGCTCGGCCTCGTCGGTGCGCAGCTTCTCGACGACGATCCGGCCGACCGGGTAGCCCGCCACGTACAGCCCGAACAGCTGCCCCGGGGCGAGCGAGCGACGCTTGTCGACGACGAGCAGCCCGACGGCGAGCACGACGAGGAAGATCGACTCGTACAGGAAGGTCGGCTGGAACACGCCGAGCAGGACCGGCTTGCCCGCGGCATCGACGACGGCCTTGCCCGCGGACTGGTCCCACCGGTGGATCTCCAGGCCCCACGGCACCGTCGTCGGGCCGCCGTAGAGCTCGTTGTTGAACCAGTTGCCGAACCGGCCGATCGCCTGGGCGAAGGCGACGCCGGGGGCGGCCGCGTCGGCGAAGGCCAGGAAGCTGATGCCGGCCCGCCGACAGCCGATCCACGCGCCCAGCGCGCCGAGCGCGATGGCGCCCCAGATGCCCAGGCCGCCGTTCCAGATCTTCAGGGCGTCGACCGGGTGGCCGCCTGCACCCCAGTAGGGGCCGGGCGTGGTGATGACGTGGTAGAGCCGACCGCCGACGATGCCGAACAGCACCGCCCACGCCGCGACGTCGAGGGCCTGCCCCGGCTCGCCCCCGCGGGGGACGAGCCGGCGACCGGTGAGCCACACCGCCAGCACGATGCCGATCAGGATGCACAGGGCGTACATCCGGACCGGCAGCGGCCCGAGGTGGAAGACCCCGACGGTGGGGCTCGGGATGTACGAGGTCACTTGGTGGCGTTCTGGATGGCCTGGGTCAGGAGCTCGGGGGACGCGATCGTCGACAGCTCGACGTCCTTGCCGTCGATCTTCACGGTCGGGGTTCCCCGCACGCCGTCGGTGAAGCTCTGCTCCTCGACCGAGTTGACGTAGTCGACGTACTTGTTGGCGTCGTAGCACTGCTGCCAGGTCGTCAGGGCGGCGCCGGTCACCCCCGCCTGCTCGGCGAAGCCCTTGAGCTGCGCGTCGGTGTAGCCGTCACCCTCGGTGGCCGGCTGGTTCGGGAAGATCGTGTTGTGGAACTCCTGGAACTTGCCGGCGTCCGACGGCGCAGAACGCCGCGTTGCCGGCGCGGGTGGAGCTGTCGTTGCGCAGGTTGTCGTCGAGGAAGTTCTTGACGTGGTAGACCAGCTTGATCTTCCCGGCCTTTGCCTGCTCCTGGAAGGTGCTGCCGAGCTGGGCCTCGAAGGCCGCGCAGGCGGGGCACTGGAAGTCCTCGTAGAGGTCGACGACCGGGCGCGTTCGACGCCGCGGTGACGTCCTGGAAGGCGGGATATCCCTTACCCAGGGCGGCCACCCCGGTGGGCAGTGCCTTGCCACCCCCGGTGATCGCCGTCTCCTGGCTCTGCTGTGACCAGATGACGCCCGCCACCACCGCGATGATGGCGACGACGACCACCACCGTGGCGACGACGATCTTGTTGGCCCCACCGCCCTGGGACTTCTGGGCGGCCTGGATCTTGGCCTGGCGCGCCGAGGCGGGTGAGGTGGTCGGCTTCTTGGCCATGGTGGCTCAGGGGCTCCTTCAGTGTCCGAACAGGTAGTGGTCGAGCGACCCGAGGGTGCGCGGGCGCCACCACAGCCACGCCCCGGCGAGGGCGAAGACGGTGTCGCGGGCGATCTCCTGCGGGTACTTGGTCTGGTTCGCGCCGATCTGCCCCCCGCCGCCGAAGCAGCCGCAGTCGATGGTGAGCCCGCGCGCCCAGGCCTGCGCGATGCCGATGATGAACACCACCATGAGCACGGTCGCGGCGATCGCGGCCGCTCGGGTGAACAGGCCGAGCAGGAGCAGCAGGCCGAGGGCGATCTCGACGAAGGGCAGGCCCAGGCCGATCCACTTGGCGACCTCGAGGGGGAACAGGTCGTAGGCCTGCACCGCACGCTCGGCGGTGAGCGGGCGACCGACCTTGACGATGCCCGCGAAGACGAGCACGACACCGAGGAACAGCCGCACCACGAGCCCGACGACGTCGAGCACGCGCTCGCGTCCCGCCGACGGCTCGTGCGCGGCCTCGACCGAGGTCGCGCCGTCCATCTCGGTGCTCATCGCTTCGTCCTCACTCCCTCGGCCAGCTCTGTCGTCAGTGCCCGCAACGCGTCGAGGCGGTCCCCGAGTTCCCCGGGGCCGCTCAGCGTGGCCACCAGCGCGGACCCGACGATCACGCCGTCGGCGTAGGCCGCCAGCTCGGCGGCCTGCGCCCCGGTCGACACCCCGAGCCCGACGCAGACCGGCAGGTCGGTGACCACCCGGGTGCGCTCGACGAGGGCGCGGGCGTCACCGTCGACGCTGGTGCGGGCGCCGGTGACGCCCATCGTCGACGCGGCGTAGACGAAGCCTCGGCACGCCCGGGTCACCTTGGTGAGCCGTTCCGGGGTCGACGACGGCGCCACGAGGAAGACCCGGTCCAGGCCGTGCTCGTCGCTGGCGGCGATCCACTCGCCCGCCTCCTCCGGGATGAGGTCGGGCGTGATCAGCCCGCCGCCCCCGTGCGCGGCCAAATCGGCGGCGAACCGCGGCACGCCCCGGCGCATCACGAGGTTCCAGTAGGTCATGACCAGCGGGGTGGCGCCTGCATCGCGGACCGCCGCCGTCGCGCGGAAGACGTCGTCGACGCGGCTGCCACCGGCCAGCGCCGTGGCCACGGCGTGCTGGATGACCGGGCCGTCCATCAGCGGGTCGCTGTAGGGCACCCCGACCTCGACCACGTCGCAGCCGGCCTCGACGAGCACCCGCATGGCCTCGATCGAGCCGTCGACGGTCGGGAACCCGACCGGCAGGTAGCCGACGAGTGCGGCTCGGCCCTCCTCGCGGCAGCGGCGCAGCACCTCCTCGGTCCCGCGCACGGTGGTGGTCACGACGACCCCTCCAGCAGCCCGAAGTACTTCGCGGCGGTCTCCATGTCCTTGTCGCCGCGACCCGACAGGTTGACCAGCAGGAGGGCGTCCGGGCCGAGCTCCTGCCCCACGTCCATGGCGCCCACCAGGGCGTGCGCCGACTCGAGGGCCGGGATGATCCCCTCGGTGCGGCTCAGCAGGCGGAACGCCTCCATGACCCGGTCGTCGGTGGCGTAGCGGTACTCGGCGCGGCCGCTGTCGCGCAGCCAGGCGTGCTCCGGCCCGACGCTCGGGTAGTCCAGGCCCGCGGAGATCGAGTGCGACTCGACGGTCTGGCCGTCGTCGTCCTGCATCAGGTAGCTCATCGCGCCGTGCAGCACGCCGGGGGTTGCCGTGGACGCGAACCGCGCTGCGTGCCGGCCCGACTCGATGCCCTCGCCGCCGGCCTCGATGCCGACCAGGCGCACCCCGGCATCCGGTACGAAGCGGTGGAAGATGCCCATGGCGTTCGAGCCGCCGCCCACGCAGGCGATGACGGCGTCCGGGAGGCGGCCGGTGAGCTCGAGCACCTGCGCGCGGGCCTCCTCGCCGATGATCTTGTGGAAGTCGCGGACCATCTCGGGGAACGGGTGCGGCCCGGTGACGGTGCCGATGAGGTAGTGCGTGGTCGAGACGTTGGTGACCCAGTCGCGCAGCGCCTCGTTGATGGCGTCCTTGAGCGTGGCGCTGCCGTGCTCGACCGGCACCACCTCGGCGCCGAGGATCTTCATCCGCGCGACGTTGAGCGCCTGGCGCTCGGTGTCGACCCGGCCCATGTAGACCGTGCAGTCGAGACCCATCAGGGCGGCCGCGGTGGCCGTGGCGACGCCGTGCTGGCCGGCGCCCGTCTCGGCGATGACCCGGGTCTTGCCCATCCGCTTGGTGAGCAGGGCCTGGGCGAGGACGTTGTTGATCTTGTGCGAGCCGGTGTGGTTGAGGTCCTCGCGCTTGAGGATGACGCGCGCCCCGCCACAGTGGGCGGCGAACCGCGGCACCTCGGTGATGATGCTCGGCCGGCCGGTGTAGGTACGGTGCAGCCGGGCCAGCTCGTCGATGAACTCAGGGTCGACCGCGGCCTTCTGGCGGGCCTCGTCGAGCTGCTCGAGCGCCGGGATGAGCGCCTCCGGCACGTAGCGGCCGCCGAACGGGCCGAACCGGCCGGGGCGAGCCAGCGGCTCGGGGACGAGGTCGGTCGTGTCGGGGGTGGCGGTGGTCGGGTCAGGCACGGAAGTCCTCGGGGATGGGGGGTCGGGGCGCACCGGCCGCGACCATCGACGCCGCCCCGGCGCGCGGGTCGCCGGTGCGCACGAGCGCCTCACCGACGAGCACGGCGTCAGCGCCCTGCTCGGCGTAGGAGGCGGCGTCGCGTGCGTCGGCGATGCCGGACTCGGCGACGGTGACGCAGCTGTCGGGGATGAGCGGGCGCAGGCGCGAGAACGTCTCGGGATGGATGTCGAGCGTCTTCAGGTTGCGGGCGTTGACCCCGATGACCCGGGCCCCGGCATCGACGGCGCGCTGGGTCTCGACCTCGTCGTGCACCTCGACGAGTGCGGTCATGCCGAGCTCGCGGACCCGGCCGAGCAGGGCCGCCAGCTCGGGGTCGGTGAGGGCCGCGACGATGAGCAGCACGAGGTCGGCGCCGTGGGCGCGGGCCTCCCACACCTGGTAGTCGGTGACGACGAAGTCCTTGCGCAGCACCGGAACCCGGACGGCGGCGCGCACGGCATCCAGGTCGTCGAGGCTGCCGCCGAACCGGCGCTGCTCGGTGAGCACCGACACGGCCGACGCTCCCCCGGCCTCGTAGGCCACCGCGAGGGCGGCGGGGTCGGGGATGTCGGAGAGCGCGCCCTTGCTCGGGCTGGACCGCTTGACCTCGGCGATGAGCGACAGGCCCGGCCGGCGGAGCACCGCGTCGCCGTCGATGGCCGGGCGGGCGGCGAGCACCGCGTGCTCGACGTCGGAGAGCGAGGTGCGTCGCTCACGGTCGGCGAGGTCCTCGCGAACGCCGGCGACGATGGAGTCCAGGACGGTGCTCATGGTGCGCCCGTCATCAGCGGACGGACGGTGCCTCGTCGGAGTCGCGCTCGGCCGAGCCGTAGCCCGCCATGGACAGCACCTTCCCCGCGACGACGCCGACGAGCACCAGCACGGCACCGCCGGCGAACACCCAGCCGTTCGGGAAGAGCACCGCGAACGACATGATCGCGGCGGCGACGATGAGGATGATCACCGCGCTCCAGGCGGCGACGCTGTGCCCGTGGTTGTCGTCATGCTCGCTCATAGCGTCAACTTTCGTGCAGGGGTCGATGGACCCGTTGGCTCACGACGATTCTGTCAGGTCGGGGCGTCGGGACCCACATCGGTCGGGTCACGACCGGCGCTGAGCTCGTCCCAGTCGCTCGCGACCCGCTCCCCGCGGGGTCCGGCCGCCTCGGGCGTGCTGCCGTCGGGCACCTCGTAGCGCTGCGACGGACCGCCCCAGCGACGCATCCCGACGACCGCGCCGACCAGTCCGAGCAGGGCCACCGCGCAGGCCAGCAGGGCGACCCACGGCCAGATCGTCGGGTCGGCCACCGTCTCGACCGACCCGGTGCGACCCACCCGTGACGCCGCGACCGGTCCGAGCACTCCCTCGGGGTCGAGCAGGACGCGCACGGCGAGGGCGGCGCCGACCGCGACGCAGAGGGCGTACGCGACGACGGCGACGACGCGCGCGATCCGGCCGGCCGCCACGATCGCGATCGCCGCGGCGCCGATGGCGAGGGCGACCGCGCTCAGGCCCGGGGCGACCTCGGCGCCGGTGGCGCTGATCCGCGTCGCGCCGAGCACGGCGTCGTCGACGGCCCCGGTGACCCACGGCCGGAAGGCGCTGATGAGGAGCAGCCCCGCGCCGACGAGCGCGAGGAGGACGACGACGCCCTTGGACGACAGCCGCCTCACCTGACGGTCCGCATCGCCCCGGCCGTCGCGACCGCGCGCAGCGCCGCGGTCGCCTTGTGCACGCACTCCTCGAACTCGCGGGCGGGCACCGAGTCGGCGACGATGCCGGCCCCGGCCTGCACGTGGGCGACGCCGTCCGCGATGACCGCGGTGCGGATCGCGATGGCCATGTCGAGGTCGCCGTGGAAGTCGAGGTAGCCGACGACGCCGCCGTAGACACCGCGCCGGGAGGGCTCGTACTGCTCGATGAGGGCGAGCGCACGGGGCTTGGGCGCACCGGACAGGGTGCCCGCGGGGAACGTCGACACCAGGACGTCGTAGGCGCTCACGCCGGGCCGGGTGTCGCCGACGACGGTGGACTCGATGTGCATGACGTGGCTGTAGCGGCGCACGTCCATGAACTCGACGACGTCGACGGTGCCCGGGCGGCAGACCCGCTGCAGGTCGTTGCGACCGAGGTCGACGAGCATGACGTGCTCGGCGCGCTCCTTGGGGTCGGCGAGCAGCTCCTCGGCGAGGTCCACGTCGTCCTCGGGGGTCTTGCCGCGCGGGCGCGACCCGGCGATCGGGTGGGTGATCGCCCGCTCCCCGGTCACCCGCACGAGCGCCTCGGGGCTGCTGCCGACGACGGAGTACGACGAGCCGTCCGGGTGCGGGAGGCGGAACAGGTACATGTAGGGGCTGGGGTTCGACGCACGCAGCGCCCGGTAGACGTCGACCGGGTCGGCGGCGCAGTCCATCGAGAAGCGTTGCGAGAGAACGACCTGGAAGACCTCACCGGCGCGGATGTCCTCCTTGGCGAGCTCCACGATCTCCTCGTAGCGCTCGCGGGTCGTGTTCGACCGGACCTGGGCCATGGCGTCGTCGACGGCCTCGGTGTCGACCACCGCGACCGTGCTGTCGGCCGGGGCGGCGAGGGCGCGGGTCATCGCGTCGAGGCGCTCCACGGCATCCGCCCAGGCGAGCTCGACGCGCTCGTCGGTGTCGTCGTAGTTGACCGCGTTGGCGACGAGCAGGATCGAGCCGTCGGTGTGGTCGAGCACGGCGAGGTCGGTGGCGAGCATCAGGGCGAGCTCGGGCAGCCGGAGCTCGTCGGGCGTGGTCTCGGGCACGCGCTCCCAGCGGCGCACCGCGTCGTAGGTGATGGCGCCGACCATGCCCCCGGTCAGCGGCGGCAGCCCGGCGATCGGCTCGGTGGCGAGGGCCTCCATGGTGCCGCGCAGCGCATCCGTGGCCAGGCCGGTCGTGGGAACCCCCACGGGTGGTTCGCCGACCCAGTGCGCCAGGCCGTCGCGCTCGGTGAGGGTGGCGCTGCTCGCGGCGCCCACGATCGACCAGCGCGACCAGACGCCGCCGTGCTCCGCGGACTCCAGGAGGAAGGTGCCCGGCCGGTCGCCGGCGAGCTTGCGGTAGACGCCGACCGGCGTCTCGGCGTCTGCCATGAGGCGGCGCACGACCGGGATGACGCGACGGTCGCGGGCGAGCACGCCGAAGACGTCGAGGGTGGGCCAGGTCTGGCCGTAGGCGAGGTCGGGCGTGGCCGCCGACGGGGATGCCGTGCTCACGCGGTGGCTTCCGGGTCACCGACGACGGCGCCCAGGTCGTCGGCGTCGAAGCAGGTGCGGTCGCCGGTGTGGCAGGCCGCGCCGACCTGGTCGACCCGCACGAGCAGGGCGTCGCCGTCGCAGTCGAGGGCCACCGAGCGCACGTGCTGCACGTGGCCGGAGGTGTCGCCCTTGCGCCAGTACTCGCCACGGCTGCGCGACCAGTAGGTGACCCGGCCCTCGGTCAGGGTGCGCCGCAGCGCCTCGGCGTCCATCCAGCCGAGCATGAGCACCTCGCCGGTGTCGTGCTGCTGCACGACGGCGGCGACGAGGCCCGCCGCGTCACGCTTCAGGCGCGCGGCGATCGCGGGGTCGAGGACGGCATCCGGGGTGGCTGGGGTGGGCACCCGGTCATTGTGCCGTGGTCGGGGCCGGCGCCGGTGCGGCGGCCGCCCCACGGACGGGCGCGCTGGCCGATGATGGTGCCCATGACCTCCGACGCGCACGTCCCCGTGGTGCAGGCCGAGCGGAACGCCCTGTGCGACTCCCTGCTCGCCCTCGGCCCCGACGCCCCGACCCTGTGCGACCCGTGGCGCACCCGCGACCTCGCCGCGCACCTCGTGCTGCGCGAGCACCGGCCCGACCTGGCGAGCGGCATCTGGTTCGCTCCGCTCGAGGGGCGGATGGGGCGCGGCCAGGCCGCCCTGGCCGCGGGTGACTACGCGGCGCTGGTCGAGAGGGTGCGCTCCGGTCCGCCGCGGTGGTCTTTGATGCACATCGGGAAGGTCGACTCGCTGTTCAACACCTCCGAGCTGGTCATCCACCACGAGGACGCCCTGCGTGGCGACGGCACCGTCGGGCCGAGGCGCGAGGTGCCCGAGCGCACCTCCCGGGCCGCGCTGACGGCGCTGCGGAGGTCGGCCTCGCTGATGTTCCGCCGCGCCGGGGTGGCAGTGCAGCTGGAGGCTCCCGGCGCGGAGCCGATCACCGCCGGCAAGGGCGCATCCGTGGTCACGGTGACCGGCGCCCCGGTCGAGCTGCTGCTGGTCGCGTCCGGCCGGATGCGCGTCGCGGCCGTCGATCTCGCCGGCTCACCGCAGGACGTGGAGACGCTCAAGAACGCCCGGCTCGGCGTCTGAGGCGCCCGCGGCAGCGGCGCCCGAACGTGCTTCGGGTCAGCGGACGGGGAGGCCGTCGGCGCGCAGGGCGTCCTTGACCTGGCCGATGGTCAGCTCGCCGAAGTGGAAGACGCTGGCGGCCAGCACGGCATCCGCCCCGGCCCGCACGGCCGGGGCGAAGTGCCCCACCGCTCCGGCCCCACCGCTGGCGACCACCGGCACGGACACCTCGGCGCGCACCAGCCGGATCAGCTCGAGGTCGAAGCCGTCCTTGGTGCCGTCGGCGTCCATCGAGTTGAGCAGGATCTCCCCGGCGCCCAGCTCCGCCGCCCGCACGCACCACTGCACGGCATCGATGCCGGTGCGCGTGCGCCCGCCGTGGGTGGTCACCTCGAACCCGCCGGTGGGCCGGCCGGCGTCGTCGCGGCGGCGGCGCACGTCGGCCGACAGCACGAGCACCTGGGCCCCGAACCGGTCGGCCGTCTCGGCGATCAGGGCCGGCCGCGCGATGGCCGCCGTGTTGACCCCGACCTTGTCGGCGCCCGCGCGCAGGAGCCGGTCGACGTCGTCGACGGTGCGCACCCCTCCCCCGACGGTCAGCGGGATGAAGACCTCCTCGGCGGTGCGCGCCACGACGTCGTACATCGTGGCGCGGTCACCGCTGCTCGCCGTCACGTCGAGGAAGGTGAGCTCGTCGGCGCCCTGCTCGCCGTAGCGACGGGCGAGCGCGACGGGGTCACCGGCATCGCGCAGGTTCTCGAAGTTGACGCCCTTGACGACTCGACCGTCGTCGACGTCGAGGCACGGGATGACGCGGACCGCCACGGACATGCGCCCAATCTAGCCAGCACTAGAGTCGCGGCCATGGCCCTCCCGCCGGTCGAGCAGACCGGACCCGTCGAGCACGCCGACCGCGCGCAGGTCGCGGAGGTCGTCGAGGCGGCCCGCGCCGCGACGCCGGTGGCCGGCCCGACCGTGGTGGTGGCCGTCGACGGGCGAAGCGGCTCGGGCAAGACCCTGCTCGGCACCGCCGTGGCCGAGGCGCTGGCCTGCCCGGTCGTGCACCTCGACGAGGTCTACCCCGGCTGGGACGGGCTCGTGGCCGGGGTCGCCCTGGCGACCACGCACGTGCTCGAGCCGATCGCCCGGGGCGAGCGCGCGGCCTACCCGCGGTGGGACTGGGTGCGCTCGCGCCCGGGGCGCACGATCCCCGTGGATGCCGGGACGCACCTCGTGCTCGAGGGGTGCGGCGCGCTGGTGCCGCCGGCCGCGGCCTTCGCGGCCGTGCGGGTGTGGGTCGAGGCGCCGACCGGGGTGCGCAAGGAGCGCGCCCTGTCGCGTGACGGCGAGACCTACGCGCCGCACTGGGACCGCTGGGCCGCCCAGGAGGATGCCGTGTACGCGAGCGTGCGGCCCTGGGAGACCGCCGACCTCGTGCTGCGAACGGGCGCCCCGTGAACCTCGACGACCTGCGCCCCGAGGTGGAGCGTCGCCTGGGTCGGCTGCGCACCCGCTGGGTCTTCCTCGTGCAGATCGGGGTGGCGGTGTTCGTCGCGTGGCTCGTGGCCAGCAAGGTGCTCGGGCACGCCACGCCGTTCTTCGCGCCGGTCACGGCGATCCTCTGCCTCGGCCTGACCTACGGCCAGCGGCTGCGGCGCATCGTCGAGGTGACCGTCGGGGTGGCGATCGGCGTGCTCGTCGGCGACCTCATCGTGACCGTGCTCGGCGCCGGGCCGTGGCAGATGGCCGTGGTGGTCGTGCTGGCGATGGCCATCGCGATCGTCGTGTCGTCCGGTCAGCTGCTCGTCATCCAGGCCGGCGTCCAGTCGGTGTTCATCGTGGCGCTCGTCGTCAGCCAGGACGCGGCGCTGTCCCGCTGGCTCGACGCCCTGGTCGGGGGGCTGGTCGCGCTGGTCATCGGGGCCGTCGCCCCGACCTCGCCGGTGCGGCGGCCCCGCGCCGAGGCCGCCCGCACCGTGCGGGGCATCGCGTCCACGCTGCGCGACGTCGTCGACGCCCTGCGCCGCAGCGACCGGGGGCTGGCGTCCGCGGCCCTCGACGGCGCCCGCTCGCTGGAGGGCCAGCTGGCCGAGCTGCGCACGGCCGCGGCCGAGGGGGTGGCGGTCGTGCGCCAGTCGCCGCTGCTGCGCGGGCACGGCCCGGCCGCCGAGGCCGCCTCCGCCCTCGTCGTCCCGCTCGACCGGTGCGTGCGCAACCTGCGGGTGCTCGCCCGGCGGGCCTCCGTCGCGGTCGCGCGCCAGGAAGCCGTGCCGGCTCGCTACGTCGACCTCGTCGAGTCGCTGGCCGACGCCGCCGAGGACCTCGCCCGGGTGCTCGACGAGCACGCGACCCCGTCGGCCGCCCGCCGGGTGCTGGAGCGGGTCGCAGGGCTGTCGGCCCGGGTCGACCCGTCGGCCGGGCTGTCTGCCGAGATGCTGCGAGGACAAGTCAGGTCGATGGTCGTCGACCTGCTCGTCGTGGCCGGCGTCGACTACGACGAGGCCCTCCAGAGCGTGCCCGAGTCCCACCTGCCCTGACGGCTCTGGAATGCTCGGGTCGGTGACCACCAGCCCGGATGCCGCTGCACCCCGCCACCCGCACGGGGTGCCGACCTGGGCCGTCGTCAGCTCGCTGGTGCTCGTCGCCGCGAACCTGCGCACCCTGATGGCGAGCCTGCCGCCGCTCGCCCAGACCATCCGTGCCGACCTCGGCCTCAGCAGTGCCTGGATGGGCGTGCTCACCACCCTGCCCGTGCTGTGCATGGGCCTGCTCGCCCCGGTCGCGAACCAGGTGGCCCGCCGGGTCGGCACCGCGACGGCGGTCGGTGGCGGCATCACGCTCGTCCTGGCCGGGCTGGTGCTGCGCGGCATCGGCGGCGGGCAGGTCTGGTCGCTCTACGCCGGAACGGTCGTCGCCGGCGCCGGTATCGCGCTGGCCGGCACGCTGCTGCCCGGTGTCGTCAAGACGGTCTTCCCCGCCTCCCGCTCCGGGTTGGGCACCGGGCTGACCATGGTGGCGATGATGGGCCTGGCCGCGGTGGCCTCGGCCACCGCGGTTCCGCTGGCCGACGCGCTCGGTGGCTGGTCGGCATCCCTGCTCGCCTGGGCGCCGCTCGCGGCACTCGCCCTGCTCGCCTGGGTGCCGATGGCCCGGGCGGCGCGGCGGCACACCGTGCCCGACGCCCAGCCCGCCGACGTCTCGCACGCGCTGCCGTGGGCCAGCCTGACCGCGTGGCTGCTCGCCATCTTCCTGGCCTTCCAGTCGTGGCAGTTCTACTCCTCGCTCGCCTGGCTGGCCCCGACCTACGAGTCGGTCGGCTGGAGCGCCCGGGAGGCCGGCCTGCTGATGGCCGTCTTCACCGGGGCCCAGCTCGTGTCCGGACTGCTCGCCCCCGCCCTCCTCGACCACGTCGGCGACGCCCGCGTGCTCCTCGTGGCGGCCACCCTGCTCGGCGGCTCGGGCGAGGTCGGGGTGTGGCTGGCCCCGCAGGCCGCCCCGTGGGTGTGGGCGCTGCTGCTCGGCGCCGGGCAGGGCGCCTGCTTCGCGCTCGGCCTCGCCCTGCTGGTGCGGTACGCCGCGACGCCGCGGGACAGCGCCCGGCTGACCGCCATGGCGTTCCTGGTCAGCTACACGATCGCGTCCTTCGGGCCCGCCACGATGGGCGCGGTCGAGGACGTCACCGGCAGCTTCGCCGCACTGTGGGCCCTGCTGGCCCTGGTCGCGGTGCCGCAGCTGGTGTTCGCCTTCCAGCTGCGGCCGGGGCTGCCGCGCGTGGGCGACGAGGACGCGACACTGGAGCAGGTCAGGACCTGAGGTCGCTCAGCTGGCCGGTGTGCGCCGGCAGGTGGCGGCCGGCCTGGCCGTCGATCGCGAGGCGACCCCACGGCATCGGCTCGTCGAGCACGAGCTCGCCGTCGTGGAACAGCCGGCACGCCACCGCGGTGGCGAGCTGGTCGGGGTCGAGCCGAGCCGTCGCCGCGATGAGCGTCTCGGCCAGCTCGCGGCCCCGCGCCACGAGGGCCGTGAGGTCCCCGGTTGCCGCGACCCAGTCGGTGAGCACCTGCGGGTCCTGGCAGGTGACGTTGCCGAAGACCGGCGCGGTGCGCCCGTGCACCAGCCCGTGCGCCGTCGCGGTCATCGCGAGGTCGTTGAGGGCGACGTGCGCGAGCACCCGGGCGGCATCCCACTCACCCGGTGGCGGTGGCCCGAACCCGCCCCGCTCCGCCTCGGCGAAGAACGCGTCGTAGGCCGCGGCGAGGGCGGTGAGGTCCGCGGCATCCGGGCGTTCGTCGGCGACGTCGGCGAAGTGGTCGAGCACGTGCCCCCAGGCCCCCGGGCCGACGTAGCCGTGCCGCCGCAGCATCGCGCTGTCGCCGAAGCGCTCCCAGCCGCGGTGCTCGAGCTCGACGCGGGTGCCGCCACCGTCGGATGCCGTGAAGCGCACCTCCACCTCGGACGCGTCGTCGGCGTCCGTGCCCGGGTGCCAGGTGAGCACCACCCGGTGCGGCGGGTCCCAGTGCAGCACCTCGCCCCAGACGCAGGTGCGCCCGTCGACGGCCCGCTCGACGAGGAGGCCGCCCTCGAAACCGAGGCCACCGGCATCCGCGCCGAACAGGCCGTGCGTGGGCAGCGGCCACCACGCGCCGATCTGCCGGGTGAAGACCGCGAACGTCTCGTCGAGCGGGCGGGCGACGTGCGCCGAGCGGAGCACCGGCGGCGGCCCGGATGCCGCAGCCCGGCTCACGAGCGCACCTCACCCTCGGCGTGGGCGACGAAGGCCGCGAGGGCGTCGTCCCAGAACGCGTCGACCCAGGCCCGCAGGCCGGCGAGGCCGTCGAGGTCGACGCGGTAGAGCCGGCGGGTGCCCTCGGGGCGCACCGTCACCAGGCCGGCGTCGCGCAGCACCCTCAGGTGCTGGGAGACCGCCGGCTGGCTGACCTCCGTGGCGTCGGTCAGCTCACGGACGCTCTGCTCGCCGCCGCGCAGCAGCTCGAGGACGGCCCGCCGGGTGGGGTCGCCGAGGGCGTCGAGGACTCGTGCTTCATCGGCCATCACTTATCATAAGCACCGACCAATGGATGCCGTCAAGCGCGGGCGTCCCAGTGCCGGTCGACGATCCGCGCGAGCCGCATCGCCTCGTCGCGACCGAGCCGGCCGTCGGCCCGCTGGATCGCCATCACCGCCAGCTCGTCACCGTCGTCGAGCTCCAGGGTCACCCACGGTGCGCCGTCGGGAAATCGCACCTCGATGACCTCGTCCCACGTCACGGTGCGGGTCAGCATCAGGTTGCGCACCGTGAGACCGGCGACGTCGGGGACCGCCTTGATGCTCGCGTACCGGCCGAGGAAGGCCGCCATCGCGAGGCCCAGCCCGACCAGGGCCAGCTGGTCGCCGACCTGCCACTCACCGGCAGCACCCATGCCGATCGCGACGATCGTGCAGACCACCACCGCGACGCCGGCCATGACCAGCGGCAGGAAGCGCCCGCGCCTGGGTCGGAAGGTGGCCTGCGCGTCGGCGGGCGTGGGGGGCGGGACGGGAGTCGGGTCGGTCACAGCCGGCAGGCGGTGATGTCAGTGACGAGGATGGCCCGGGCACCGAGGTCGTAGAGCTCGTCCATCACCGCGTTGGTGCTCGAACGCGGCACCATGGCGCGCACCGCGAACCAGTCGCGGTTCTGCAGGTGCGACACGGTCGGCGACTCCAGACCCGGGGTGATGGCGCAGGCCCGGTCGACCAGGGTCGCCGGGACGTCGTAGTCGAGCATCACGTAGTGGCGGGCGGTGATGACCCCGAGCAGCCGGCGGCGCAGCACCTCGACGGCCGAGTGCTCCTCACTCCCCTCGCGGCGGACCAGCACGGCCTCGCTGCGCAGGATCGGCTCGCCGAACACCTCCAGGCCCTGCGAGCGCAGGGTCTGCCCGGTCTCGACGACGTCGGCGATCACGTCGGCGACCCCGAGGGTGATCGCGGTCTCGACGGCACCGTCGAGGCGCACCACCGAGGCCGAGACGCCGTGGTCGGCCAGGTGCTTCTCGACCAGTCCGGGGTAGCTCGTCGCGACCCGGTGGCCCGCGACGTCGGCCATCGCGGTCGCGGTGCCGGGGCGGGCGGCATACCGGAAGGTGGACGCCCCGAAGCCCAGGGCCATCAGCTCGACGGCGGCCGAGCCGGAGTCGAGGAGGAGGTCACGCCCGGTGATGCCGCAGTCGACGGTGCCTGAGCCGACGTAGACCGCGATGTCGCGGGGGCGCAGGTAGAACAGCTCGACCCCGTTGTCGCCGTCGCTGACGACGAGCTCCTTGGGGTCGCGGCGGATGCGGTAGCCGGCCTCCTTGAGCATGGCGGCGGCGGGCTCGGACAGGGATCCCTTGTTGGGGACGGCGATGCGCAGCATGGTCGTGGCTCTCAGAGGTGCTTGTAGACGTCGTCGGGCGAGATGTCGGTCGCGAGCATGAGCACCTGCAGGTGGTAGAGCAGCTGGCTGATCTCCTCCGCGGTCCGCTCGGTGCCCTCGTGCTCGGCGGCCATCCACACCTCGGCGGCCTCCTCGACGATCTTCTTGCCGATGGCGTGCACCCCGGCGTCGAGGGCCGCGACGGTGCCCGACCCGGGTGGGCGGGTGCGGGCCTTGTCGGCCAGCTCGGCATACAGGTCGTCGAACGTCTTCACGAGGGACAAGGGTACGGGGGCGAGGGGGTGGCCCCTCGCCCCCGTCCGCGGGCGGTACTCCGTGCGGTCAGGCGACCGGCGCGGGCTGCTCGACACCCTCGAGCGGCGTGGCCGACTCGGCACGCGTCACCTTCACCCACTGGGTGAAGCCGTACAGCACGAACATGCCGTAGAAGGTGTACATGATGGCGGTCGGCACGTAGCCGGTGGCGAAGCCGAGCGGGACGCCGACGAGGTCGACGGCGATCCAGGCCAGCCAGAACTCGTTCCAGCCGCGCGCCATCGCGTAGGTCGCGGCGATGGAGCCGACGAAGATCCAGGCGTCGCACCAGTAGAACCACCACTGCGGCGTGAAGAACGGGTTCGGCGAGAGCTCCCACAGGGCCACGAAGGCCTGGTGGACGATCACGGTGCCGACCAGCCAGCCGACGACCAGCACGGCCCGTTCGCGCTGGCGCATCCAGCGGGGCACGATCGCCGGGGCGTCGCTGGCGGCGCCCATCGCGCGCCGGTGCTGCGCCCAGCGGATCCAGCCGTAGATGCTGACGATGATGAAGAAGACCTGCCGGCCGGACTGGCCGAAGAGGGGAACGCGCTGGTCCTCGAGCCCGAAGGCGCCGCCGATGTAGACGAAGAACAGCATGATGTTGGCGGTGATGCCGACCGGCCACGCCCAGACAAGACGTTTCATGCCGAGGTAGGCCGAGGCGACGCCGATCGAGACTCCGATCAGCTCGAGCCAGTAGAGCTTGTACTGGCCGATGGGGATGTACGCGTCGATGATCGTCTTGAAGACGTTCTGCGACGGATCAGTGGCCGCAATGAGGGTGTTCATGAGAGGTGTTCGTCCTTTGGGGTTCGTTGTGCTTCTCGGACGAACTCCGGGGACCGTGCACCACGGGCGAGCCGGGGGTCGACTGACCACCGGCACTTCCGTCGTACGTGCTGCCTACCATCCGGACTTTCACCGTCGGTCCAGGATTTTCACCTGATCAACCGGCCGCTGGCTGCGGTCGGGTCGCGGACTGTCACCGCCGGCTCGGAGTTTCACCGACCCCGGAGCACGTGCCATGAAGTATGCCGCACACCGCCTTGCTGTGTCCTCGGTGGTTTGTCGTGGGTTCCGTCACCGCCGCCGCTGGGGGTCCGTGCGGAAACCCCGTGGACCGGCACGGCGCACGGGTGCTGCACTGTGCGCGTGCCGACCCCGACTCCCGAGCGCTTCCGCGGCCTCGCGCGCTCCTCGCCGTGGCGCTGGCGCGCGCTCGCGTTCGACCTGCACCGCCGCCCGCTGCACGGGCCGGAGCACACGGTGCACGCCACCGTGGAGCGCGGCGTCGGGCTCGCGGTGACGCTTGCCGACGGTGAACCGCGCCGGGACCCGGCCGTGCGCAACGTCGCAGGTCGGGTCCACCGGGGCGGCGCAGGACGCGGCGCTCCCACCGTGGAGCTTCCGTATGCCTGGGAGCTTCCGGTCGAGGTGGACGCCGACGGTTTCGTCGTGCGGCGCCCGGCCGGCGGGGTGTCCGACGACCCGGTGTGGCAGGACTACCAGTTCGTCGCGATGCTCGACCCGGTCGAGCTGGCCGACGGATCTCTCCGCGAACCCGGCCCGGTCTGGAGTGCGGATGCCGCGCCGCCCCCCGCGCTCGCCGTGCACCGCCTCGACGCGGCTGTGCGGCACGGGCGCGAGACGTGGTGGGCCGAGGTGTCGCCGCTGGAGGGGTACTCACCGCGGTGCTCGTGCTGCCCGCTGCTCTTCGGGAGGGTCAGTGAGGACATCGAGATGGCCAGCGGTGGCCCGACGCTGCGCTCGCGGCAGGCCGACCTCGCCTACGCGACGGCGTACCTGGTCGCGCTCGACGTCGAGACCGGCATCTGCGTGCACGTGGAGCACCTCGACGGCGACCACGTCGGCCGCGGCTTCTCGGTCGACATCCGCTCCGTGAACGGCAAGGACGCAGACCAGGCGCCCACTTTCGGCGGCTGATCCGGGTACCGCTGGTCCCGCGACTGCGCGACGGCCTCGCGGTCGGTACCCGGGCGACGGTGTCCGGGGCCCACCGGGATGGGGCGGCCGGATGTTCAGGCAACGGCCTCGACGCTGGCGAGGCGTGCCTCACGCTCCGAGCGATAGGCCGGGTCGTCGAGGTCTTCCGCGGTTTCGGCCCAGTACCGGGCGTCGGCGTGTTCGGTGAGGTC
This sequence comes from uncultured Actinomycetota bacterium, assembly GCA_963695175.1. Classification (GTDB taxonomy): domain Bacteria; phylum Actinomycetota; class Actinomycetes; order Actinomycetales; family Dermatophilaceae; genus Fodinibacter. Next base: position 62,410 of record CAVOGG010000003.1, on the reverse strand, counting down.
ACGTTCAGCGAGGCGGCGGTCGGCGTCGTCGTCGCCGGTGATCGCGGCGGCCAGCTCGAGCAGTCGTTGACGGGTCAGTGGTGGCGGGTCGTGCTCGGCCCGTTCTCGTCGTTTCGCCTCGAGGTGCCGGTCGTAGCTGCCGGGGTCCAGGTCCCAGAGCACGTACCGGCCCAGCTCGTCCGGTGCCGAGCGCACCTGCGCCCAGAGCCTTCGGTGGTGCACCACGCTGTGGTGCCGCTCGACAGAGCAGCGCGGCGTTGTCGAGGTCGGAGGCGCCACCGTCGGCCCAGTGCAGCACGTGGTGGGCGCGAGTCCAGGAAGCGGGGGCGGCGCACCCGGGGTAGGTGCAGCAGCGGTCCCGCCGCCACAACCGGCGCCGTTGGGCCCGGGTGAACAACCGCACCACCCGACCCAGGTCCAGGTCCTCCCCCGCAGTGCCGAGCACGTGCGGGACCAGCGCCGCGTCACAGGCCACCCGGCGCAGCACCTCCGGGGAGAGCAGCACCCCGGTCGCGGTCGAGCCGAGCACCTCACCGGCCCCGGTGCGCGCCTCCAGATCGGTCAACGCGATCGTCACGTGCAACGCCGCCGAGCTCCCGGCCGCCCCGTCGCTGCCTTTGCCGTCCGCGTCCAACCCCGACGAGCGTCGGCAGGCCTCGGTCAGCGCCTCCACCCGCCGCTGCCCGGCCGGGCGCAGGTCCCGCTGCCCGGTCACCTCGTTCGGGACCGGCCTCGACATCGGCCCGATCGCCGCCTCCAGCGTCGCGGCCTGCTCCGGAGTCATCACCAGCTGGTACTCGGTCAGGTCCCCCGACTGCACCCACGGCTGCGACAACCGCGCCGCCGGCGCCAACCTGGCCTGCAGATCCTCGAACTCCCCGGCCGCCCCGTAGGTCGCGACCATCAACGGCCGCAGCTTGCGCATCTGCGCCGGCCCCCACCTGATGCCCAGGTCCAACAGGGCCTGCGTCACCGTCGGCACCGCCTCCGCCACCAGCACCGGCCCCAACCGGGCCACCTCACCCAACGCGCTCACCGCCAAACCGGGAGAGACCCGGCGCGTCCTTCACCCCGGCCCACACCAACCCCAACGGCGAGCCCGGCTCCGGCCCACCCGCGGCATCCGGCGCCAACGACCCGCCGGCACGACCCGCCCCGGCCACCTCCACCGCCAGCCTGGCGACCTGACCCGCCCCGCCCTGCCGCAACGACGGCGCGAACTCCCGCACCCACGCATGCGCGTTCAGATCCGAGGCCGCCACCACCCCCCGACGCACCGCCTCCGCCGCCACCTGGGCCCGCACCGCACCAGCCCGAGCCGCCAGAGCATCCGCCTCGGACATCAGAACGGCGAGCTCGGCATCCGACGCCTCAACCAAAGCCCCCTCAAACCCGACCATCACCTCCGCGGCAGCGACCATCGCGGAGCGTCGCTCCGCCAGACCCAACCCCCGCGTGTCCATACCCCAATCATAACCGAACACCCGTTCGATCGACAAGGGATCCACAGCCCCAATTCATCCACTGGAGAACGCGATCGCCCACCCGGCCGTCCCAGGCTGATCCCGATGCGGACCCTGCACCACGCCACCCCACGCGGTCAGTCCTCGACGACCAGGCCCATCGCGGCGAGCAGCCCGGACGCGCCGAGCGACTCGACCCGCAGCCCGCGCACCCGGTTCTCCGACGGGTCGAACGCGTAGCCCACGGCGCCGACCAGGCTCGCCCCGCGCAGGTCGGTGCCGACGAAGACGGCGCCGCTGAGGTCGCTGTGGCCGAAGTCGACCCGCTGGGCGTCGGCACCCCCGAAGTCGGCCTCTCGCAGCGAGCAGCCGACCAACCGCGACCCGGCGATCGCACCCTCCTGGAACGAGGCGAGGTCGAGCCGGCACCGTTCGAGGTCCCACGGCCTGGCCGACAGCGCCGCCTCTCTCGCGCGCGTCCAGATCACGGCCAACGCGGTGCACTCCACGAACGTGCAGTCGCTGAACCGCGACCCGGACAGGTCGACCCGGTTGAGGTTGCAGCCGGTGAACACGCAGTCGGTGAAGGTGCAGTCCCGCAGCACCGCCCCCTCGAGCACCGCCCGCTCGAACCGGCAGCCCTCGAGCTCGATGCCCTCGAGCACCTCACCGGGGGCCAGGCCCTCGGTGATGGTGAGGTCGGCGGCGTACCCGCCGCAGCCGGCGAGCCGCTCCAGCAGGGATGCCGGGTCGCTCATCCGTGCGTGTGACGCGCCGCGAGCGCACGAAGCTCGTCGATCGCACCGGCCGCGGACTCGGCGCCGTAGACGGCCGACCCCGCGACGAACACGTCGGCGCCGGCCTCGGCACACTGCTCGATCGTCGACGCCGAGACGCCGCCGTCGACCTGGATCCACACCTCGCCACCGTGCCGCCGCACGGCCTCGCGCACCTCGCGCACCTTGGGCATCTGGTCGGACATGAACGACTGGCCACCGAAGCCGGGCTCGACGGTCATCACGAGCACCATGTCGACCTCGGGCAGCAGGTCGGCGTACGGCGCGAACGGGGTGCCCGGCTTGACCGCGAACGCGGCCCGGGCGCCGGCCGCGCGGATCGCGCGGGAGGTGGCGACGGCATCCCGCACCGCCTCCACGTGGAAGGTGACCGACCTGGCGCCGGCCTCGGCGTAGCCGGGTGCCCACCGGTCAGGGTCCTCGATCATCAGGTGGCAGTCGATCGGGATGGGCGACACCCTGATCAGCGCCTCGACCACCGGCAGCCCCAGGGTGAGGTTCGGCACGAAGTGGTTGTCCATGACGTCGACGTGCGCCCAGTCAGCGCTCGAGATGGCGTCGAGCTCGCGCTCGAGGTTGGCGAAGTCGGCCGACAGGATCGACGGGGAGATCTGCACGGGCGACACCCTAGCGAGCCGGGCTCCCCTCAGCGCTTTCTCGCCGGCAGGAGCTGGGCGATGGCGAGTGCACCGAAGATCAGCGTGTTGATCGCGACGAACTGCGCCAGCGCGGCATACCAGTCGGTGTCGAGCACCGTGGTGGGGAGGAGTACGCCGTAGACCACGGCGGCCAGGGTCGCGGGCTCGCGGGCCACGTAGTTCCAGCCCGCCTTCTTGCCGGTGAACACCTGCACCAGCGACGCCGCGAAACACGCTTGGAGGAACAGGGCGTAGCCGAGCTCGAGGAAGATCACCACCGCCATCGCCCGGGCCCGCCACCCCGCTTTCCACACGGTCGCGACCCGCTCCACGACGAAGACGACTCCGATCACGGTCCAGAACACCGAGGGCGGCGCGAGCTCGTCGGCGGCGAGCAGCGTGACCAGGCTGAGGAGCAGGAAGGAGTTCAGCGCGATGACGCCGTACGCCAGGGTCAGCTGTTGGGCCCAGTACAACGCGGTGGCCCGGGTGAGCCCGTACGCCCCGATGTTCTCCAGCGCGCCGCGCTGCCAGCGCAGGCGTTGGCGCCACAGCGCCCTCCACGTGGGCATCAGCTCGGTGGTGACGTGGCAGGCCCGCGGTGAGGTCAGCTTGGCGCCCAGGCTCTTCAGGGCCAGGGTGAGCTCGTTGTCCTCGGTCATCGCTTGGGTGTCGTACACCTCTCCGTGGACCCCGGGGATGAGGTCACCGCGGGCGTCGGCCACCGCGGACAGGGCGTAGGCACGAATCAGCGAGGCCGTGCCGGTGAGGACGAACACGCGACCCGACTTCCGCGCGACCACCCGCTGGTACCGGGCGTACTCGTTGCGCTGGAACTGGCCGATCAACCCGTACCCGGGCTCACCGTCGAACAGCCCACCGACGGCCGTGAGCGCCGGGTCCTCCTCCATCCGGCGAAGCCCGTCCTCGAGGAAGTCGGGAGAGATCGTGGAGTCGGCATCCATCACGAGGATGACATCGCGCTCGTCGGTGTCGGGCAGCAGACGCTTCAGCTGCTGGTTCAGCGCCCCCGCCTTCTTCTCCTGGTTGGCGACCGTCTCCACCACGTCGACCCCGTGGTCCCTGGCGACCTGGACGGTGTTGTCCGTGCAGTTGTCCGCGATGACCAGCACCCGGTCCGGGGGGCGGGTCTGCTCCTGCAGCGAGCGCAGCGTCTCGACGATGATGAGCTCCTCGTTCCGAGCCGGGATCAGCACGGTGCACCGCACGGACCGCACCGCGTCGGCCCGGGCCGGCACGGCGGATGCCGGCCACGGGGGTGGCGACAGCACCGAGACGCCGGCCAGGGCCCCCACGTCCCTCAGAGCGGGCCGCCGGACACTCGGCTGCCGCGCCGGCAGGGGGCGGTCCGGTGCGAGCACTCTCATCGCCGCCGCGGTCTCCAGCGCCGCGACACCCAGGTAGATGGCCACGACCGCGGCGAGACCAGCCAGGGTCAGCCAGAGCCGCCACTGCGGGTTGTCGAACAGCAGGACCGCGTCGGATGCCGGGACGTCCTGTTCCGCGACGAAGGCCCACACGGCAAGGCCCAGCACCACCAGCGAGAGCACCGCCAGGACGGTTGCGGCCCAGCCCAGCCTCGCCGCCCGGCGCCTCCAGTTGAGCTGTGTGGATTCGGCCACTCGATGCCACCCCTCGTCGGCGTTCCTTCGTCGGCGTTGTCGGTCCGGGGCTCTGACGAGGGCGGACCTGGTCGATCGCTCCAGGCGTCAGGCTAGCCGAGCCCGCGCGGGCGCGGCAGTCAGCCGGCCTTGCGCAGCAGCGCGACGAACATCGCGTCGGTGCCGTGCACGTGCGGCCAGAGCTGCACGTACGGCCCCTCCCCCAGCCCCTCGAGCGGCCGGCCGACGGCGTCGGTGAACAGCAGGCGGGCGTCGATGACCTCCACGTCGTGCCGCCGCTTCAGCACGTCGCTCACGACGAAGCGGGTCTCGGCGACGTGCGGGCTGCAGGTGGCGTACGCGACGACGCCGCCGGGTGCGACGGCATCCAGTGCGGAGGCCAGGAGCGCGCGCTGGAGGGGGGCGAGCTCGGCGACGTCGGAGGGCTGACGGCGCCAGCGCGCCTCGGGTCGGCGGCGCAGCGCCCCCAGGCCGGTGCAGGGTGCGTCGACGAGCACCTTGCCGAACGCCGCCGGCTCGTCCTCGCCGACGATCCGCCCGTCGGCGGTGCGCACCTCGATGCGGCGACCCAGCGTCTTGGCGTGCCGGACGAGGGCGCGCAGGGTGTTCCGGACCAGGTCGGCGCGGTGCGGCGTCACCTCGACCGCGATGAGGTCGGCACCAGAGCGGACGGCCAGGGCTCCGAGCACCCCCGCCTTGCCACCGGGGCCGGCGCACAGGTCGAGCCAGCGCGCGGGGACGTCGTCGGGCACGTCGACGGCGGCCAGCGCGAGGGCGACGAGCTGGGAGCCCTCGTCCTGGACGGCCGCGCGCCCGTCGCGCACCTCCGGGATGCCGCCCGGGTCGCCGGAGCCGAGCACGACGCCGATCGGCGAGACGGGGCTGGGCTCGATGTCGTCGTAGGAGCAGAGCTCGTCGACGGTGGTCAGCCCGGGCCGGGCGACGACGTGCACGCTCGGTGGCTCGTTGTCGGCCGTGAGCAGTGCGGTGAGCTCGGCGTCGACCGTCGCGGCGGTGGCGCGGCCGTGGCCGAGCAGGGCGGCGCGCAACGCGGTGACGACCCACTCGGGGTGGCTGTGCCGCACCGCGAGCGCCGCGACTCCGGCGCCCTCGGGCACCACGGCGTCGCGCCACTCCTCGAGCGAGCGCTCGCTGGTGCGCCGCATCACGGCGTTGACGAAGCCGCTGGCGCCGGCCCCCGCGACGACCTTGGCCAGGCCCACGGTCTGGTCGGCTGCGGCGTGGGTCGCGACGCGCATCCCGAGCACCTGGTGCACCCCGAGGCGCAGGACGTCGAGCACCTGCGGGTCGATGCGGGTGGTCGGGCGGCCGGCCGCCTCGGCGATGACGGCGTCGTAGAAGCCCTGCCAGCGGATGGTGCCGAAGGCGAGCTCGGTCGCGAAGGCCGCGTCGCGCCCCTCGAGGCGGTGACGGCGCAGGATCGCCGGCATCTCGAGGTTGGCGTAGGACCCCTCGTCGACCGCGCGCAACAGGGTGTAGGCGGCGAACCGGGTCGGCTCGGCCCGCCGGGTGCGCTCGGACGGCGCGGTGGCGCTGCGCTGGCGGGGCCCGCGGCCACCGCCGCCGCTACTGCTGCTGCTGCCGCTTCCGCGCTTGTCCTGCTCAGCCATCGAGTCGCTCCCCTGCCGAGATCCGGACACCGCGGGCCCAGTCGGCCGCGGCCATCGGCTTCTTGCCGTGCGGGCGCACCTCGCCCAGCTCGACCGGCGTCGATGCCGTGCCGACCAGCACGGCGTGCTTGCTGACGTGCAGCTCACCCGGCTCCAGCGGGATGCCGTCGCGGGCGGACATCACCCGGGTCGGGCCGGTGGGCCCCTCACCCCGGGAGGGGCCGGGGGCCGCGGCGAAGCGCACCGGCCCGATCTTGACCCGCTCGCCGCGGAAGGTGGTCCAGGCGCCCGGGGCGGGGGTGCAGCCGCGCACGTGCCGGTCGACGACGTGCGCCGGCAGCCCCCAGCGCACCTGCGCCTCCTCGGTGCTCAGCTTGGGCGCGAGGCTGACGCCGTCGCCCGGCTGGGGCACCGCGTGCAGCGAACCGTCGGCAAGGCCGTCCATCGTCGCGACGAGGAGCCCAGCACCGGCGTGCGCCAGCCGGTCGAGCAGTGTGCCGGAGGTGTCGTCGGGGCGCACCGTCTCGGTGAGCGTGCCGAGCACCGGGCCGGTGTCGAGACCCTCCTCGAGCACGAAGGTGGTGGCGCCGGTGACGTCGTCGCCGGCCATCAGCGCGCGCTGCACCGGGGCGGCGCCGCGCCAGGCCGGGAGCAGCGAGAAGTGGAGGTTGACCCAGCCGTGGGCGGGCACGTCGAGCGCCGCACGCGGCACGAGGGCGCCGTACGCGACGACCGGGCAGCAGTCGGGGGCGAGTGCGGTGAGCTGCTCGAGGAACGCGGGGTCGCGCGGGGTCGGCGGGGTCAGCACCTCGATGCCGTGCTCGAGCGCCACCTGCTTGACCGGCGAGGGCGCGAGCGTGCGACCGCGCCCGGCCCGGGCGTCGGGGCGGGTGACGACGGCGGCCACCTCGTGCCGGGAGGCCAGCAGGGCGAGCAGCGAGGGCACCGCGGTCTCGGGGGTGCCGGCCAGGACCAGTCGCACTCAGTGCCTCCCGAAGACGCCGGCGTGCGGGCTGACCTTGACCACCGGGGCGGTGGCGCCCCAGTCGGCCTCGCGAACCTGGCGCATCGCCTCGCGACGCTGCTCGGGGTCGAGCCGGTCGACGAACAGGATGCCGTCGAGGTGGTCGGTCTCGTGCTGCACCGCACGTGCCAGCAGGTGGGTTCCCTCGAGGGCGACCGGCTCGCCGAACGCGTTCCAGCCGCGGGCGACCACCTGCACCGCCCGCGGGGTGTCGAACCGCAGGCCGGGCATCGACAGGCACCCCTCGGGCTCGGTCTCCTCCTCGTCGCCGAGGGTGAGGTCGGGGTTGACGAGGTGGCCGACGGCACCGTCGACTCGGTAGGTGAACACCCGCAGCCCCACGCCGAGCTGCGGGGCGGCCAGACCGGCCGCGCCGGCATCGAGCATCGTGTCGGTGAGGTCGCCGACCAGGCGACGCAGCTCCGCGTCGAAGTCGACGACCGGTGCTGCGGGGGTGCGCAGGACGGGGTCGCCGAACAGCCGGATGGGGGTGACGCTCACGCCCGGGAGTCTAGGTGTCGGAGGTGCGATGCGGTCACGTCGTGGGGTCCGGTGGGTCGACCCGCACCGACACCGGGTCGGGGTCCTTGCGGGCCGAGGCCCGGGCGCGCATCGCCGCGAGCTCGCGGGCGAGCGCCGGGCCGTCGGGCCTCGCGACGGTGACGAGCGTGCGCCAGCGGTCGGTGACGCCGTGCGGCAGCGGGCCGAGCAGGGATGCCGTGGCCGGCAGGTCGAGCTCGGCGGTGGCCGCCTCGAGCGGCGGCCGGGCGCCGGTGAGCACCGCGAGCCGCGAGGCCGGCGGCAGGGACAGCTCGCGTCGCTCCTCGAGCTCGCGCTCGGCGAACCACGCGGGGTCCCAGCGCACGAGCGCCTCGACGGCCGGGATCGACACCTCGGTGGGGGCCCCGGCCAGGACGACCCGGCCGCCCTCGGATGCCGGCCGCACCAGGGCCGCCGCCGTCAGCCAGCGGCGCAGCGACTCCTCGCCGGCGGTCAGGCTCGGGCGCTCGATGAGCGCCCAGGCATCGAGCAGCAGCGCGGCGGCGTAGCCGTCGGGGGCGACCGGCTCGGCGCCCGGGGTCGAGACGACCAGCCGCGCCCCGGACGCCACCGTCTCGAGCACGGTGCCGGCGCCGGAGCGCTCGACGGGAACGCCCGGGAACGCGCGGCCGAGCTCCTCCGCCGTGCGCCGGGCGCCGACGACCGACGAGCGCAGCCGGTGGCCGCTGCACGCCGGGCAGCTGAAGGCGGTCTCGACCCGTCCGCACCACCGGCAGGCCGGCGGCCCCTGCGGCCCTGGGAGCCCCAGCGGGCCGGCGCACACGGTGCAGCGGGCCGGGCGCCGGCAGTCCTGGCAGGACAGCGAGGGCAGGTAGCCGCGGCGCGGCACCTGCACCAGCACCGGACCTCGCTCGAGGGCCTCCTTGGCGGTGCGCCAGGCGATGGTGGGCAGGTGCGCCGCGGCGACAGCCGGGTCGCGGTCGGCGTCGTGGCCCTCCCCGGCGACCCGCACCGACGGCACGGCCCGGCGCAGGGTCTCTCGGGGCGCCTCGACCGCGGTGAGCGCGCCCCGGGCGACGAGGTCGGCGACCGCCACCGACCGGCCGAACCCGGCGGACAGCACCCCGGCGCCGTGCACCTGCGCCCGGGTGAGCAGCACCTCGCGCACGTGCGGGTAGGGCGCGCGCGGCTCGTCGAGCAGGTCGTCGCCGTCGTCCCACCAGGCGACCAGGCCGAGGTCGTGCACCGGCGCGAACGCCGCCGCCCGGGTGCCGACGACCACCTGCGCGTGGCCGCGCAGCGCCTTGAGGTAGGCCGTGTAGCGCGCCTGCGGCCCCTGGTCGGCCGTCAGCCGGGTGTGCCGCCCCGGCCCGAGCACCTCGACCAGGGCCGCCTCGACCCGCACGACGTCGCGGTGGTCGGGCACGACGAGCACGGCGCCGCGGTGACCCTCGACCGCGGCCCGGGCGGCCTCGGCGAGCAGCACCGGCCAGTCGCCCTCGGCGGCCACCGACGGGACGGCGAGCAGCGACGCGGTGGGGGCACCACCCGAGGTGAGGTGCGACAGGAACGCCGGCCCGGCGGCGTACGGCAGCCAGGCCCGTGGCACCCGCTCGGGCAGCGCGGGGTGCTCGGGCGCCGCCACGGCCAAGGCCTTCTCGGCCGCGGCGTGCCGTGGAGGAACCGCGAGGCGCAGCACGTCGCCCAGCGAGCCGGCGTACCGGTCGGCGACCGCGCGTGCCGTGGTCAGCACCTGCGGGGTGAGCACCGGTTCGGGTGACACGACGCGGCGCAGCGGGCTGAGCCGGCCCAGGTGCTCGGCGTCGGCCCGGCGCTCGAGCACGAAGCCGTCGAGGTCCTGCCCGGCGAAGCGCACCTTGACCCGAACGCCCGGCGCCGCGGTGTCGGCCATCGACATGGGCACGGTGTACTCGAAGGGGCGGTCGAGGTGCGGCAGGCCGGTGTCGACCTGCACCAGCGCCACCGGCAGCTGATCGGTGGTCGGGTCGTCACCGGCCAGCCGGCGGGGACGCCGCACGGGCGGCGCGGGCGACAGCAGCGCGAGCTGCTCCCCCTCATCCGTCTCGCCCGGTGTCGTCATGGGCCCGAAACTAGCGGAGCCCACCGACCCCGGCGGGGTCGGTGGGCTCGCGCTGTGGATGACGGGTCGTCAGCCCTTGACCGCGCGCTGCAGCGCCTCGACGCGGTCGGTGCGCTCCCAGGTGAAGCCGTTGTCGACGCCGTCGACCTGGGTGCGGCCGAAGTGGCCGTAGGCCGCCGTCGCCTTGTAGATCGGGCGGAGCAGGTCGAGCGCGTCGAGGATCGCCGCGGGCCGCAGGTCGAAGGTCGACAGGATGGCGGCCTGGATCTTCTCGGCGGCGACGGTCTCGGTGCCGAAGGTCTCGACGTAGAGCCCGACCGGCTGGGCCTTGCCGATCGCGTAGGCGACCTGCACCTCGCAGCGGCGGGCCAGGCCCGCGGCGACGACGTTCTTGGCGACCCAGCGGGTGGCGTACGCGGCAGAGCGGTCGACCTTGCTCGGGTCCTTGCCGGAGAAGGCGCCGCCACCGTGGCGGGCCATGCCGCCGTAGGTGTCGACGATGATCTTGCGACCGGTGAGGCCGGCATCGCCCATCGGGCCACCGATGACGAACTTGCCGGTGGGGTTGATGTAGGCGCGGTAGTCGTCGGTGCGCAGGTCGGTGCCGGCGTCGTGCAGCTCGGCGATGACCGGGTCGATGACGTGCTGGCGGATGTCCGGCTCGAGCATGCCGTCGAGCGAGATGTCCTCGGCGTGCTGGCTGGAGACGACCACGGCGTCGAGCGAGACGGCGCGGTCGCCGTCGTACGCGATGGTGACCTGGGTCTTGCCGTCCGGGCGCAGGTAGGGCAGCACGCCGCCCTTGCGGACCGCGGTGAGGCGCTCGGCCAGGCGGTGCGCGAGGAAGATCGGCAACGGCATCAGCTCGGTGGTGTCGTCGCACGCGTAGCCGAACATCAGGCCCTGGTCGCCGGCGCCCTGCTTGTCGAGCGGGTCGACGCCACCGGTGCGGCTCTCGAACGCGGTGTCGACGCCCTGGGCGATGTCCGGGCTCTGCTGGCCGATCGAGGCGCTGACCCCGCAGGAGGCGCCGTCGAAGCCCTTGGTCGAGCTGTCGTAGCCGATCGTGAGCACGGTGTCGCGCACGATCTTCGGGATCTCGACGTAGGCCTCGGTGGTGACCTCGCCGGCCACGTGGACCAGGCCGGTGGTCACCATCGTCTCGACGGCGACGCGGCTGCGAGGGTCCTGGGCGAGCATCGCGTCGAGGATCGAGTCCGAGATCTGGTCGCAGATCTTGTCCGGGTGTCCCTCGGTGACCGACTCGGACGTGAACAGGCGTGCGGACACGCGTAACTCCTTCGTGGGTGGGGCGACCGCGGCCACCGGCCGCGGTGTGCGCGTGTCAATCTACCCGGGCCCACCCGGATTGACCGACTCGGTCCGTGGCACTCGGTTACGTCTGCGATCATGGGCCGCGTGTCTGACGGGTTGACGCGCGAGGCGACGACGGGAGACGCGGGCCCTGCTGCGCCCGTGAGCCCCGTCGATGAGGCGCTGTCCCTGCTCACCCGCGCCCAGAACCTCGCCGACCAGCTGCGGGCGGACGCCAACCGTGAGGTGACCCAGGCCCGGGCCGAGGCCACCCGGGTCCGTGGCGAGACCCAGGCGGCGTCCCACGAGCTGGAGCAGCTGCAGGCCACCGTGCTCGCGTCGCGCGAGGAGGCCGAGCGCCGCCTCGAGGAGACCCGCGCCGAGGTCGAGATCATGCTCGCCGACGCGGCCGACCAGGCCTCGTTGCTGCGGGCCCGCGCCACCAAGGCCAGCGACGAGGCCGTCGCGCTGGCCGAGGAGCAGGCGGAGGCGCGCCTGGCCGACGCCCAGGCCCGGGCCGAGCAGCTGCTCGAGGGGGCCCGCGTCGAGCACGAGAGCACGATGACGCGGCTGGCGCAGGAGGAGCGCGCGCACCAGGAGCGGTGGGGCCTGGAGCACGAGGCGCACGCCGCCGAGCTCGCCCAGCTGCGTGACTCCACCGTCGCCGACCTCGACCGGCAGCGCCGCGAGACGCAGGAGTACGCCACCGCCCACCGCCGCGACGCCGAGACCGAGGTCGCGGCCCTGCTGGCCGAGATCGAGGCCCGCGACACCGGCGCGCGCACCGCCGCCGATCAGCTGCTCGACCAGGCCCGCGCCGACGCCACCACGCTGCTGACCGACGCGCAGGCCGAGGCCGACGAGGTCGTCGCCGGCGCGCAGGCGCACCTGGCGTGGGCGCAGGGCACGGTCCGCGAGATCCTCGCCAAGGCCGAGGCCGACGTCGACGTCCGGGCCCGCGCGCACCACGACGAGCTGGCCGAGCGTTCGCGCACCCACCGGCACCGGGTGCAGACCCTGCTGGCCAGCGCCACGGCCAAGGGCCGCGACCGGCTCGCCGAGGCCGAGTCGGAGTCGACCCGGATGCGCGAGCTGGCCGAGTCCGTGCTCGCCGAGGCCGAGGCGGATGCCGCCCGCACCCGTGACGCCGCGCAGCGCGAGTCCGGACGCCTCCTCGAGGACGCCAGGACGCGCGAGGCCGAGGCCCGCGAGCGCGCCGAGCGGCGCGGGGCCGAGGCCGAGCAGGGCGCCCGGCTCGTGCGCCTGAGCGCGGCCGAGGACGTCGAGCGGATGCACCGCGAGGCCCACGAGTACCACGCAGCCGCACGAGCCGAGATCATGAAGGCCTCCGAGGAGGCCCGTCAGCGCGCCGACATCGTCCGCGCCGAGGCCCAGGCCGCCGTCGAGCGGGCCCGGGCCGAGGTGCACATCCTCGCCGCGAGGCGGGACGCCATCACCGCCCAGCTCGGCAACCTGAGCGGCGTCATCGACGCCCTCGCCGTCTCCGAACAGCCCAGCACCACCGAATCCCCCTCCACCCCTGACCAGGAGTTCTCATGAGCCAACCCGAGTTCCCGACCGTCTTTCGCGGGTACGACCCCGTGCAGGTCGACCAGCACGTCGCCGCGCTCCAGCAGGCGGCCGACGCCGCCCGCCAGGAGGCCGCGGCCAGCTCGGTCGAGCTGACCAAGCTGCGCCAGTCGCACGAGGCGCTCGGGCAGGAGCTCGAGGGCCAGCGCCGCAGCCTGGGCGCGCTCGAGGAGCAGGCCCGCAAGGTGTCCAGCCCGACCTTCGCCGACCTCGGCGAGCGGATCGGCTCGATGCTCGGCCTGGCCGACGAGGAGGCCGCGTCGATCCGCTCCACGGCCGCCGCCGAGGTCGAGCAGGCCCGGCACGCCGCCGACGAGGACGCCGCCCTGGTGCGCGCGGAGGCCGACCGCTACGCCGACGAGGTCCGCTCGCGGGCCGACGTCGTCGCCTCGGAGGCCGTGTCGCGCGCCAAGAAGGAGGCCGACTCGATCATCGACGACGCCGCCCGCGAGGCCGCCGCCCGCCGCGAGGAGGCCGAGGCCTACTACGAGAAGCAGCGCGCCACCGCCGCGGCATCCGCCGCCGACTTCGAGCGCACCCTCGGGGAGCGCCGGGAGAGGTCGGCCGCCGAGTTCACCGCGCAGATGGCGCAGCAGGACCAGGCCCTGGCCGCCGTCCAGGAGCGCGCCGACCTGCTCGGCCGCGAGGCCGAGGACGACCGCCAGGCGGCCGCCACCGAGGCGTCGCGCACCCTCGAGGCCGCCCGCGCCGAGGCCGCCGCCCTGGTCGGCTCCGCGAAGGAGCACGCCGAGCGGATCCGCCGCGACTCCGAGCGCGAGCTCGCCGCCGCGACGGCTCGCCGCGACAGCATCACCGCCCAGCTGAGCAACGTGCGCAACATGCTCGCCACGCTCGGTGGCGGCGCCGCCGTCGGCCTCCCCGCCGAGGACGAGCACCCGGCGCTGGAGACCGAGGCCGCGCCCGAGGCCGCACCGGTCGAGGAGACCGCGAAGGTGCAGGAGGAGTCCGAGGAGGCCGTCGACGCGCCCACCGAGGAGGTCACCGAGGGTGACGCCACCGACGAGGTCGAGGCCGTCGAGGGTGACGAGCCCGCCGAGGTCGTCGAGGAGACCGACAAGAAGTCGAAGGCGCACGCCCGCCGCTGACGCCCGTCGGGAGTAGAGAACACGCCGCCGCGGAACGATCCGCAGCGGCGTGTTCTCTACTCTCGACGCGTCACAGGAGGGGCAGGACGGCGTCCCAGACCGCGTGCGCGACCACGAGCTTGGATGCCGGACCCACCTGGGTGGCGTCGTCGGAGCCGCGGCGCAGCAGGTGCACCGTGCTGTCGTCGTGGCCGAAGGTCTTGTCGACGCCCACCTCGTTGACGACGAGCAGGTCGCAGCCCTTGCGGGCCAGCTTGGCCCGGGCGTGCTCGAGCACCGAGCCCTCACCGTCACCGGTCTCGGCGGCGAAGCCCACGATCACCGGAGACGACGCGCTCCCCCGGGCCGCGACCAGCCCGGCGAGCACGTCGGGGTTGCGCACCAGGGGCACGGTCGGGGCGGACTCGTCGGCCGCACCGTCGGCACCGGTCACGTGCGTCTTCTTGAGCTTGTGGTCGGCGTAGCTGGCCGGCCGGAAGTCGGCCACCGCGGCGGCCATGACGACGACGTCGGCGTCGCGGGCGGCATCCGTCACCGCCGCCTGCAGCTCGAGCGCGGTCTCGACCGGCAGCACGGTGACACCGTCGGGCGCCGGCAGCGAGGACGAGGACACCAGGGTGACCTCCGCGCCACGCTCGGCGGCGGCCCGGGCCAGGGCGTAGCCCTGCTTGCCGGACGAGCGGTTGCCGAGGTAGCGCACCGGGTCGAGCGGCTCGCGGGTGCCACCGGCACTGACGACGACGCGGCGCCCGGCCAGGTCACCACGGGCGGGCGACGTCGGGTGGCCCGCCGAGGCCGACGCCCGGGCGAGCTCGCGCTCGCACACGGCGAACAGCTCCTCGGGCTCGGGCAGCCGGCCCGGGCCGGTGTCGCGCCCGGTCAACCGCCCGGACGCCGGGGGCACGACGTGCACGCCGCGCTCGCTGAGGGTGGCGACGTTGGCCTGGGTGGCGGGGTGGTCCCACATCTCGGTGTGCATGGCGGGCGCCATGACGACCGGGCAGCGGGCCGTGAGCAGGACGTTGGTGAGCAGGTCGTCGGCCTGGCCGGTCGCGGCGCGCGCGAGCAGGTCGGCCGTCGCGGGGGCCACGACCACGAGGTCGGCCTCCTGGCCGATCCGCACGTGCGGAACCTCGCGTGATGTCCGACCAGACGTCGGTGTGCACGGGCTTGCCGGACAGCGCCGCCCAGGTGGCCTCGCCCACGAAGTGCAGGGCGGATGCGGTCGGCACGACCGTCACGTCGTGGCCGGCCTCGGTGAACAACCGCAGGAGCGAGCAGGCCTTGTACGCCGCGATGCCCCCGGCCACGCCGAGGACGACCCTCACGCGGTCACTCCTCGGTGGGAGTGGAGGTCAGCAGACCCTCGTTGATCTCGCGCAGCGCGATGGACATCGGCTTCTCGTGGACCTCGGAGTCGACGAGCGGGCCGACGTACTCGAGCAGGCCCTCCTGGAGCTGGGCGTAGTAGGCGTTGATCTGCCGGGCCCGCTTCGCCGAGTACAGGACGAGCGCGTACTTGGAGTCCGCACGCTCCAGCAGCTCGTCGATCGGCGGGTTGGTGATGCCGATGGGATCGGCCTTGGTTCCGGACACGCGTCAGTCTCGCTTCGCTTCGGGTACGGGTGATCTCATCAATGATACGAGTTCCTCGGCCGCGCGCCGAACGTCGTCGTTGAGCACGGTCACGTCGAACTCCTCCGCAGCCGCCAGCTCGACCCGCGCGGTGGCCAGCCGGGCCTCGCGCTCCTCCTCGTCCTCGGTGCCGCGACCCACCAGTCGGCGCACCAGCTCCTCCCAGGTGGGCGGGGCGAGGAAGACGAACAGGGCCTGCGGCATGGTGTCGCGCACCTGTCGCGCCCCCTGCAGGTCGATCTCGAGCAGCGCCGGCCGGCCGGCCGCGAGCGCGTCCTCGACCGGGCGTCGTGGGGTGCCGTACCTGGCCCGGCCGTGCACGACGGCCCACTCGAGCAGCTCGCCGGCGGCGGCCATCCGCTCGAACTCGGCGTCGGAGACGAAGTGGTAGTGGATGCCGTCGGCCTCACCCGGGCGCGGAGGGCGGGTGGTCGCCGAGACGGACAGCCAGACCTCGGGGTGGTGCTGCCGGACGTAGGCCGCGACGGTCCCCTTGCCGACGGCGGTCGGTCCAGCGAGGACGGTGAGGCGGGAGGATCCCGTCACGACCCCCCGAACCGTTCGAGGAGCGAGGCCACCTGGTTCTGGCCCAGGCCCCGCACGCGGCGGCTCTCGGAGATGCCGACCTCCTCCATGATCTGGCGGGCCCGCACGCGGCCGACGCCGGGCAGGGACTCCAGCAGGGCCGAGACGCGCATCTTGCCGATGACGTCGTTGGACTTGCCCTCGGTGATGACCTCGGAGAGGGTGACGCCCGAGTGCTTCAGGCGGTGCTTGACCTCGGCGCGCTCGCGTCGGGAGGCCGCGGCCTTCTCGAGGGCGGCGGCCCGCTGTTCGGGGGTGAGCGGCGGAAGAGCCACAGGATGAGTCCTTCGTCGACATGCAGGTGCTGGCTTCTCAACACCCGGCTGTACGGCGTCGACTCTATCGCGATGCCCTCGCCGCGACGACCCGGCACGGGGCCGGATCTGCGCAGGTCGGGAGGCTGCGCTCAGCCCGCCAGGGCAGTGGCCAGGTCGTCGGCGGCGCGCCGCGCGGCAGCGCGCAGCGACCCGACGTCGGGCCCCGCCACGAGCACCTCGCGGCTGCTCGTGCCGAGCACCTGGGGCAGCGCGGCGCCGAAGGTCTCGCGCAGCGCCGCGGGCGTGCCGCCCTGGGCGCCGAGCCCGGGTGCCAGCAGCGGCCCGGCGGCGCCGGCCAGGTCGAGGCCGAGGTCGGTGACCGCGCTGCCCACCGTCGCGCCGACCACCATCCCGACGCTGCCGAGCCGGCCGGATGCCGACGCCGTCGCGTTGTCGCGGGCGACGCCGGCCACGACGGAGGCAGCGACCGTGGCCCCGTCGCGGACCGCGTGCTGCACCGACGGGCCCTCGGGGTTCGAGGTGAGGGTCAGCACGAACAGGCCGCGCCCGGTCGTCGCGGCGAGGTCGAGCGCCGGGCGCAGCGACTCGTAGCCGAGGTAGGGGCTGACCGTGATGGCGTCGGCCCGCAGCGGCGAGCCGTCGGAGAGGTAGGCCTGGGCGTAGCCGGCCATCGTGGTGCCGATGTCACCGCGCTTGACGTCGAGCAGCGACAGGGTGCCGGCGTCGCGCAGCCCGGCCAGCGTGCGCTCGAGCACGGCGACCCCCGCCGACCCGAACCGCTCGAAGAACGCCGACTGCGGCTTGACCGCCGCCACCGCCCCGCCGAACGCCTCGACGCAGGTCAGCGCGAACGTCTCGAGCCCGGCGACGGTGTCGGGCAGGCCCCACTGCTCGAGCAGGGCGGCGTGCGGGTCGATGCCGGGGCAGAACGGCCCGAGCTCGTCCATCGCGGCACGCAGCCGGTCGCCGTAGGGGGTGGGCGGGGCGACGGGGGTGCCGCTCATGCGCGGGCCTTCCTCTCGTGGGCGATGCCGACGACGTCGGCGAAGCGGACGAAGCCGTGCCGGGCGACCTCGGCCTCCAGCTCGTCGATGACGCGGCGGGGCGCGGTCGGGTCGTTGAAGGTGGCGGTGCCGACCTGCACGGCCGACGCACCCGCGGCGACCAGCTCGAGGGCGTCGCGGCCGGTGCGTACTCCCCCGACGCCGATGAGCGGTGCGGTCGGCAGCCGCCCCTCGCGCATCGCCGCCGTGACCTGCCACAGCGCCCGCACCGCGACGGGCCGCACGGCCGGGCCGGAGAGCCCGCCGGTGACTCCCGCGAGCTGGGGGCGCAGCAGGTCGGTGTCGATGACCATGCCGAGCAGGGTGTTGATCATCGTCAGGCCGTCGGCGCCGGCCTTGAGCGCGGCGTGGGCGATCGTGACGATGTCGGTGACGTCGGGCGTCAGCTTGGCGAAGATGGGGGTGCCGGCGGGCAGCCGCTCACGCACGAGCCGCACCACCCGCTCCGACGACAGCGCGTCGCACGCGAAGACCAGGCCGCGGTTGGCGACGTTCGGGCACGAGATGTTGACCTCGACGCCCACGACGGCGTCGTAGGCCGGGCTGCTCGCCAGGGTCTCGGCGACGTCGCCGAACTCCTCGGCGGTGTTGCCGGCGATCGAGACCAGGGCCCGGGCCCCGGTCGACTTCAGCCAGGCGAGGTCCTTCTCGACGAAGGCGTCGATGCCGGGCCCCTGCAGGCCGATCGAGTTGAGCATGCCGGATGCCGTCTCGGCCATCCGCGGCGTGCCCCGCCCCGATCGCGGCTGCGCCATGACCGTCTTGGTCACGAAGGCGCCCAGCTCGGAGACCGGGAAGAACCGGTGCAGCTCCTGGCCGTTGGCCGCGCAGCCGGATGCCGTCATCACCGGGTTGGGCAGCGCCATCGGCCCCAGTGTGGTGGTCATGTCGACCATCAGTGACCTCCGGCCCGGGGAGCGCCGAGGGCGTCGTCGGGCACCCGGCCGATGCCGTCGCCGAACGCGTCCCAGCGCACCCGGTCGCCCCGGAACACCGGGCCCTCGACGCAGGAGCGAACCATCCGGGTGACGCCGTCGTTGCCGGTCACCGGCATGACGCAGGTCATGCACACGCCGACCCCGCAGGCCATCGACTCCTCGACGGCGACCTGGGCCACCGCCCCGTGCGCCGTGGCGATGTCGGTGACCGAGCGCAGCATCGCCATCGGGCCGCAGCCGTAGACCACGCTCGCCGAGGTGCGGTCGATGACGTCGCCGAGCACGTCGCTCACCCAGCCGCGGCGCCCGGAGGAGCCGTCGTCGGTGGTGACGGTGACGCCGTCGGCGGTGCGCCGGGCCTCGACCACCCCGAAGAGGCGGTCCTCCGAGGCGGCGCCGAGCACCATCTCGACGTGGCAGCCGCGCTCGCGCAGCGCCTCGGCCAGCCAGAACAGCGGGGCCGACCCGTAGCCGCCGCCCACCAGCACGCAGGCCACCGGCTCGGCGGGAAGCGGGAACGGCCGCCCGAGCGGACCGACCACGTCGACCGGGTCGTGGGCGCGCAGGCCGGTGAGCCACACCGTGCCCGGGCCGTGCGCGGCGACGACGACGTCGACGGTGCCGCCGTAGGTGCCCGACGGCTTGACCTTGTGGATCGAGAAGCAGCGCCGCAGCAGCTGCGCCGAGGTCGGGCCACCGACGGCCAGCGCGACGAACTGCCCGGGGTGGGCCAGCTCGGCGACGCCGGGCGCGACCAGGGTGAGGTGGTGGTAGGCGCCGACCCGGCGCGTGGCGATCAGCTCACCACTGACCTGGACGACCCCGCTCACGCCGTGGCCTCCACGCCGTAGAGGTCGAGGGCGGCCGCGTGGTCCTGCAGCGAGGTGACGTCGAGGTCGCCGGTGATGACGGCCTCGATGGCCTGCACCGCCGCCGCGAGCTGCTGCACCGTGGTGATGATCGGCTTGTCCATGGCGGTGGTCGCCGCTCGGATGGCGTAGCCGTCGGCCCGCGCGGACGCGCTCGGGCCGCTCGGGCTGTTGACGACCATGTCGATCTCACCGGCGTTGATCCAGTCGACGATCGAGCGTCCTTCGGCGCCGCGCTCGGCGTGCTTGAGCACGACCTCGGCCTCGATCGAGTTGCGCCGCAACACGTCTGCGGTGCCGGACGTGGACACGATCCGGAAGCCGAGGTCGACCAGGCGCTTGACCGGGAAGATGATGGCCCGCTTGTCACGGTTGGCCACGGACACGAAAACCGTTCCCTTGGTGGGCAGCCCGCTGATCGCGCCGAGCTGGGCCTTGGCGAACGCCCGGCCGAAGTCGGTGTCGATGCCCATGACCTCACCGGTGGAGCGCATCTCCGGCCCGAGCAGGCTGTCGACGACCAGCCCCTCCTTGGTGCGGAACCGCTTGAACGGCAGCACGGCCTCCTTGACCGACATCGGTGCGTGGACCGGCATCCGGCCACCGTCGGTGTGGGCGGGCAGCACGCCCTCGGCGCGCAGCTCGGCGATCGTCGTGCCCATCATGATCCGGGCGGCGGCGTTGGCCAGCGGCACCCCTGTCGCCTTGGCGACGAACGGCACCGTGCGCGACGCCCGGGGGTTGGCCTCGAGCACGTAGAGGATGTCCTGGGCGAGGGCGAACTGCACGTTCATCAGGCCGCGCACCCCGATGCCCTGGGCCAGCTTGAGGGTCGACTCGCGCACCCGCTCGAGCTCACCCGCGCCGAGCGTGACCGGCGGCAGGGTGCAGGAGGAGTCGCCGGAGTGGATGCCGGCCTCCTCGATGTGCTCCATGATCCCGCCGAGGTACATGTCGGTGCCGTCGTAGAGCACGTCGACGTCGATCTCGATGGCGTCGTCGAGGAAGCGGTCGACGAGCACCGGGTGGTCGGGGCTCGCGATCGTCGCCCGCTCGACGTAGCCGGACAGGGTCTCGTCGTCGTAGACGATCTCCATGCCGCGGCCACCGAGCACGTACGACGGCCGCACCAGCACCGGGTAGCCGATCTCGTGGGCGATCTCGACGGCCTCGGGCGCGCTGTACGCGGTGCCGTGCTTCGGCGCCGGCAGGTTGGCCTCGTGCAGCACCCGGCCGAACGCGCCGCGGTCCTCGGCGAGGTCGATGGCCTCGGGCGACGTGCCGACGATCGGCACGCCCTCGGCCTTGAGCGCCTTCGCCAGCCCGAGCGGGGTCTGCCCGCCGAGCTGCACGATCACGCCGGCGATCGGCCCGGCGAGGCTCTCGGCGTGCACGACCTCGAGCACGTCCTCGAGGGTGAGCGGCTCGAAGTAGAGCCGGCTGCTCGTGTCGTAGTCGGTGGAGACGGTCTCGGGGTTGCAGTTGACCATCACCGTGTCGTAGCCGGCGTCGCGCAGGGCGAAGCTGGCGTGCACGCACGAGTAGTCGAACTCGACGCCCTGGCCGATCCGGTTCGGGCCGGAGCCGAGGATGATCACCGCCGGGCGCTCCCGCGGGGCGACCTCGGTCTCCTCGTCGTAGGTGCTGTAGTGGTACGGCGTCAGCGCGGCGAACTCGGCGGCGCAGGTGTCGACCGTCTTGTAGACCGGGCGCACACCGAGGGCGTGGCGCACCCCGCGCACGACCGCCTCCGGCATCCGGCGCAGTGACGCGATCTGGGCGTCGCTGAAACCGTGCCGCTTGGCGAGCCGGAGCAGCTCGGGGGTCAGCGCGGGCGCGTCGACGACGGCATCCGCGACGTCCTCGATGAGCGCCATCTGGTCGAGGAACCACGGGTCGATGCCGGTGGCCTCGTGCACCTCCTCGACCGACAGGCGGCCGCGCAGCGCCTGCTGCACGAGCACGATCCGGCCGTCGGTGGGGCGCTTGGCGATCTCGAGGATCGCGCGGGCCTCGTCGGTGGTGGGCCGCTCGCCGTCCCAGTGGAAGCTGCTGCCCTTCTTCTCGAGCGAGCGCAGCGCCTTCTGCAGCGCCTCGGTGAACGAGCGCCCGATCGACATGGCCTCACCGACCGACTTCATCGTCGTGGTGAGGGTGTCGTCGGCGGCCGGGAACTTCTCGAACGCGAACCGCGGCACCTTGACGACGACGTAGTCGAGGGTCGGCTCGAAGGATGCCGGGGTCTCGCGGGTGATGTCGTTGGGCACCTCGTCGAGGGTGTAGCCGATCGCCATCTTCGCGGCGATCTTGGCGATCGGGAAGCCGGTCGCCTTCGAGGCGAGCGCCGACGAGCGTGAGACCCGCGGGTTCATCTCGATGACGATGATCCGGCCGTCGGCGGGGTTGACCGCGAACTGGATGTTGCAGCCGCCGGTGTCGACCCCGACCTCGCGGATGATCGCGATGCCGATGTCGCGCAGCCGCTGGTACTCGCGGTCGGTGAGGGTGAGCGCCGGGGCGACGGTGATCGAGTCGCCGGTGTGCACGCCCATCGGGTCGAGGTTCTCGATCGAGCAGACCACCACGACGTTGTCGGCGTGGTCGCGCATCACCTCGAGCTCGTACTCCTTCCAGCCCGTGATCGACTCCTCGAGGAGCACCTCGGTGACCGGGGAGTACTGCAGCCCGGCGCCGGCGATGCGGCGCAGCTCCTCCTCGTCGTGGGCGAAGCCCGAGCCGAGCCCGCCCATCGTGAACGAGGGGCGCACGACCACGGGATAGCCGAGGTCGGCCGCCGCCACGAGGACCTCGTCCATCGAGTGGCAGATGAACGAGCGGGCCGACTCGGCGCCGCAGCGCTCGACGACGCCCTTGAACTTCTCGCGGTCCTCGCCGAGCATGATCGCCTCGACGTTGGCGCCGATCAGCGGGCAGTCGTACTTCTCGAGGATGCCGCGCTCGTGCAGCTCCATCGCGCAGTTGAGCGCGGTCTGGCCGCCCAGCGTCGCGAGCACCGCGTCGGGGCGCTCCTTGGCGATGATCTTCTCGACGATCTCGGGGGTGATCGGCTCGACGTAGGTGGCGTCGGCGAACTCCGGGTCGGTCATGATCGTGGCCGGGTTGGAGTTGACCAGGATGACGCGGATGCCCTCCTCGCGCAGCACCCGGCAGGCCTGGGTGCCGGAGTAGTCGAACTCGCAGGCCTGGCCGATGACGATCGGGCCGGAGCCGATGACCAGCACGCTCTTGATGTCGTCTCTCTTCGGCATCAAGCGTCACCCCACGAAGTTCTACGCTCGTGCCTCGCTCCGATACTTCGCGGGGACCCCGATTCTCGAGTGGCATCACTGCGTGGCCCTTGCATCAGGTCGACGAAGCGGTCGAACAGGTAGGCGGCGTCGTGCGGGCCGGCCGCGGCCTCGGGGTGGTACTGCACCGAGAAGGCGACCAGCCGTCCGTCGCGCCGCACCTCGAGCCCCTCGACGACGTCGTCGTTGAGGCAGACGTGGCTGACCGACGCGGTGCCGTAGGGCGTCTCGGTGTCGCGGTCGAGCGGGGCGTCGACGGCGAAGCCGTGGTTGTGGGCGGTGACCTCGACCTTGCCGGTGGTGCGGTCCATGACCGGCTGGTTGATGCCGCGGTGGCCGTACTTCAGCTTGTAGGTGCCGAAGCCGAGCGCCTTGCCGAGGATCTGGTTGCCGAAGCAGATGCCGAAGTAGGGCGTGCCGTCGCCCAGCACCTCGCGAAGCAGCTCGGCCTGCACCTGCGCGGTCGCCGGGTCGCCGGGGCCGTTGGAGAAGAAGACGCCGTCGGGCTCCAGGGCGCGCACGTCGTCGATCGTGGCGGCGGCCGGGAGGACGTGCACCTCGATGCCGCGCTCGGCCATCATCTGCGGCGTCATCGCCTTGATGCCGAGGTCGACCACGGCCACGGTGAAGCGCTTCTCGCCCACCGCCGGCACGACGTAGGCGGTGTCGGTGGCCACCTGCTCGGCCAGTGACGCCCCGGCCATCGGCGGCGAGTCGATGACCTGGGTGAGCAGCCGCTCGCGCGGCGCGCTCGCGGCATCCCCGGAGAAGATGCCGACCCGCATCGCGCCGCGCTCGCGCAGGTGACGGGTGAGTGCCCGGGTGTCGAGGTCGCAGATGCCGACGACGCCCTGGGCGTCGAGCTCGTCCTCGAGCGACCGGCGCGAGCGCCAGTTGCTCGGGCGCAGGGCCGGGTCGCGCACGACGTAGCCGGCGACCCAGATCCGGCCCGACTCGTCGTCCTCGTCGTTCCAGCCGGTGTTGCCGACGTGGGGCGCGGTCATGACGACGACCTGGCGGTGGTAGCTGGGGTCGGTGAGGGTCTCCTGGTAGCCGGTCATGCCGGTGGAGAAGACCGCCTCGCCGACGGTCGAGCCCCGGTGGCCGTAGGCGCGGCCGGTGAAGGTGCGGCCGTCCTCGAGGATCAGGACGGCGGGCTCGCGGGTGGTCAGCATGCGGTGGGCTCCCCTCCGCGGGCCGTGACGCGGCCGCGCAGGATCGTGGTGTGGACGGCGCCGGTCAGGGCCTGGCCGTGCCACGGGGTGTTGCGGGACAGGGACTGCGAGGCGTCGCGGTCGACGTTGACCGTGGCGGTGGGGTCGACGAGCACCAGGTTGGCCGGGGCTCCGGCGGCGACCGGGTGGCCGTGGTCGGTCAGGCCCGCGATCCGGGCCGGCCCGGTGGACATCAGCCGGGCCAGGTCGGCCCAGCCGAGCCGGCCGTCGGCGACGAGCAGGTCGTGCACCACGGCGAAGGCGGTCTCGAGGCCGAGCATGCCGAACGCCGCGTCGACGAAGGCGTGCTCCTTGTCGTGCCGGGCGTGGGGGGCGTGGTCGGTGGCGACGGCGTCGATGGTGCCGTCGAGCAGCCCCTCGACGAGGGCCTCGCGGTCCTCGCTGGGCCGCAGCGGCGGGTTGACCTTGTAGACCGGGTCGTAGCCGGTGAGCAGCTCGGTGCCCAGCGCGAGGTGGTGCGGGGTCACTTCTGCCGTCAGCCGGATGCCGCGCGCCTTGGCCCAGCGCACCACGTCGAGGCCCTCGGCGGTGCTCACGTGCGCGACGTGCACCCGGCTGCGGGTGTGCTCGGCGAGCAGGGCGTCGCGGGCGATGATGCTCGCCTCGGCGACCGGCGGCCAGCCCGGCAGCCCCAGCCGCCCGGAGACCTCACCCTCGTGGCAGCAGGCCTGCGGCCCGGCCAGGGCGGGGTCCTGGCTGTGCTGGGAGACCACGCCGTCGAAGGCACGCACGTACTCCAGCGCCCGGCGCATCACCCGGCCGTCGGCGACGCAGTGGCCGTCGTCGGAGAACACCTTCACGCCGGCGCGGGAGCGGCGCATCAGGCCGAGCTCGGCCAGCTCGGCGCCGGCCAGGCCCTTCGTGACCGCGCCCACCGGCACGACGTCGACCAGCCCGGCGGCCCGGCCGAGGTCGAGGATGCGCTCCGCGGCCTCGGCGGTGTCGGTGACCGGGTTGGTGTTGGCCATGGCGAGCACGGCCGTGTAGCCACCGACCGCCGCGGCCCGCGAGCCGGAGGCGATCGTCTCGACGTCCTCGCGGCCCGGCTCGCGCAGGTGGGTGTGCAGGTCGACGAACCCGGGCAGCAGGGTCAGCCCGTCGGCATCGACCCGCTCGGCGTCCGTGGGGGCGTCGACGGCGCCGACCTCCGCGACCACGCCGTCGCGCAGGAGCACGTCGCCGCGCTGGGCGGTGCCGTCGGCGTCGTACCAGGTGGGCCCGGTGAGCACGATGGTGCTGGCAGTTCGCACGGTGCTCACGCGACCGCCCCCTCTCCGGCGAGCAGGTGGTAGAGGACGGACATCCGCACCGCCACCCCCGCCGAGACCTGGTCGAGCACCAGGCTCTGGGCGGCGTCGGCAGCGTCGGCGCTGATCTCGAGGCCGCGGTTCATCGGGCCGGGGTGGCAGATGACGGCCTCCGGGTTCGCGTCGGAGAGCGCCCGGAGCCGCTCACGGGTCAGGCCGAAGCCCACGGTGTACTCGCGGGCGGTCGGGAAGAATCCGCCGCTCATCCGCTCGCGCTGGACGCGGAGCATCATCACGGCATCCGGGCCGGAGGCGAGCACCGCGTCGAGGTCGTCGGTGAGCTCGAGGCCGTCGGCGGCCGCCCACGCGGTGATGCCACTCGGCATCAGCGTCGGCGGCGCGACCAGGGTGACGTGCGCGCCGAGGGTGCGCAGCGTGATGGCGTTGGACCGGAAGACCCTGCTGTGGGTGAGGTCGCCGACGATGGCCACCCGCGCCCCGTCGAGGTCGCCGAGCCGCTGCTCCATCGTGTAGGCGTCGAGCAGGGCCTGGGTGGGGTGCTCGTGGGTGCCGTCGCCGGCGTTGATGACGCTCGCGTCGACCCACTGCGACACCTGGTGGGCGGCCCCGCTGGCCATGTGCCGGATGACGAGCGCGTCGACCGACATCGCGTCGATGGTGCGCACCGTGTCGCGCAACGACTCGCCCTTGCTCGCCGAGGAGCCCTTGCCGGTGATGTTGATCGTGTCGGCAGACATCCACTTGCCGGCGATCTCGAAGCTGGACCGGGTGCGGGTGGAGTCCTCGAAGAAGAGGTTGATCACCGTGCGGCCGCGCAGGGTGGGCAGCTTCTTGACGTCGCGGTGCTGCACCTCGTGCATCTCGGATGCCGTGGCGAGCAGCATCCGCACGTCGTCGCGGGTCAGGTCGGCGCTGGAGAGCAGGTGGCGGTTCATCGGGCGTCACCTCCGGCGATGCGCACGACGTCCTCGCCGCCGTCGTGGCCGGCCAGGCGCACCTGGACCTTCTCGCTGTGGCTGGTCGGGAGGTTCTTGCCGACGTGGTCGGCCCGGATCGGCAGCTCGCGGTGGCCGCGGTCGACGAGCACGGCCAGCCGCACGGCGCGCGGGCGGCCGAGGTCGGACAGGGCGTCGAGGGCGGCCCGGATGGTGCGGCCGGAGTACAGCACGTCGTCGACGAGCACGACCACCTTGTCGTCGATGCCGCCCGGCGGGATCGTGGTGTGCATCGGCGCCCGGGTGGGCTGGTGGCGCAGGTCGTCGCGGTGCATCGTGATGTCGAGGCTCCCCACGGGCACCTCGGTGCCCTCGACCTCGCGGACCAGGTCGGCCAGGCGGCGGGCCAGCTCGACGCCGCGGCTCGGGATGCCGAGCAGGACGAGGTCGTCGGCGCCCTTGTTGTGCTCGAGGATCTCGTGCGCGATGCGGCGCAGCGCCCGGGACACGTCGCTCGCGGAGAGGACGGTACGACCGGACGGGTCGAGGGGATGGCCCGGGGGCACGGTGGTGTCGGCGCGCGTCAAGACGCGGACCTCCTTCCCTGCCTCACGGGACAGGTCGTTAAAGGATGTCGGAATGCAGTGCCCACTCTACGGGGTCGACGCCACCGCCCACCGAGGCGGCTCGCGGTGCGGACGGGCCGACCCGTGGTGGCGCCTGGTCCGGCGACCCGATCTGGACCAGCCGGCGGGTCCAGATCGCGAGACATCCATAACGTGGGTCTATACATCACCAAACATGACGTGATGCAATGGTGTCTCGATCGCACCAGCACACCGCGCCGCGAAGGAGGCCCACCGTGCAGACCACCACCACGACCGACCCCCGTGGCGCGATGTGTGCCGACGCGTCGGCCCCGGCCGGCACCGCCTCCCCGGCGCCCGGCGTGCAGCCGCTCTTCCCGCCGAAGGACGCCGACGCCGAGGCCCGCCGCCGCTGGCTGGCCAGCTCGCCGTGGCCCGAGGTGGTCTTCGCCGCCGCCGGCGCCTGACCCGGACGTGGGTGAGTTCCTTCGCCCGCACGACGGTCTTCACCCACGTTCTCGTGGGCGGGCACCCCGGCGGGTGCCCTAGCGTGCGGTCATGACCCTGCCGACCGACCCCCACGACCAGGCCGTCGCCCTGCGCGCCCTGCAGCGCCCGCTCAAGGACCGCTACCGCGCGGACCCCGACGCCGCTCGGCAGTCGTCGTCGGCGTCTGCCCACGTGGTGCTCGACGCCGTGGCCGCCGAGGTGCCCCAGTGGCCGGGGACGTCGCGTGCCGGCCTGCACCCCGCCACCGGTGGTGACGGCACGGAGGCGTGCAGCGGCGACATGCTGCTCGAGGCGCTGGCGGGCTGTGCCGCCGTGACGCTGCGCTCGGTGGCCGCCGCGATGGGCCTCGCCCTGCGCTCGGCCACGGTTCACGTGGTCGGCCACTGGGACGCCCGGGGCACCCTCGGCGTCGACCGGGAGGTGCCGGTGGGCTTCACCGACATCGAGGTGCGCATCGAGGTCGACGCCGACGCCGACGAGGCCGCACTGGCCCGGCTCGTCGAGGCCACCGAGCGCTACTGCGTCGTCGCCCAGACCTTGCGGGCACCCACCCCGGTCACGGTCACCCGCGGCTGACCTCTGACCCGGAACGTGGGTGAAGACCTTCGCCCAGGCGATGACTTTCACCCACGTTCCAGTCATCCTCAGCCGGCGGTGAGGTGGCGGACCATCGCGATCCGCCGGCCGTGGCGGTCCATCCCCATCCGCAGCTCGGTCTCGCGCATCGGCTCCAGCCGCTCGGGCAGCGGGTCGAGCTCGACGTACCCGTGCCGGGTGTAGAACGGGCCGTTCCACGGCACGTCGGCGTACGTCATCAGGGTCACCTCGCGGACGCCGCGCGCGACGAGCTCGGCATGAGTGGCCTCGAGCAGCGCGGCGCCGATGCCGTGCCGGCCGTGCGCCGGGTCGACGGCGATCTGCTCCAGGTGCCAGTGCCCGTCGAGGTCGAGCACGTGGGTGAACCCCACGACGGTCCCGTCGTCGTCGACCGCCACGAGCAGGATGCCGGGCTCGGCGGCCCGCTCCTCCCCCGACGACGAGGCCGGCCAGTCGACGCCGCCGAACCGCTGGGCGAACAGGGTGTCACCGGCATCCTCGATGCCGGCCAGGAACGGGAGGTCGGCGTCCTGCGCGAGGCGGATGGTCGTCATCCGAAGCAGTATGTCGCGAGTGCTCCGTCGTCGGGGTGGCCGCGGGCGGCCGGTCCGAGGATCATCACGAGCGAGGGCGCCGGTGGGGCGCCCCGCGGACGGAAGGCGGCGCCATGTCACGCACGTACGGCATCAGCGAGGTCGTCGGCACGTCGACCACCTCGATCGACGAGGCCATCTCGACGGCGGTGGCCCGCGCGTCGACGACGGTGCGGGGTCTGGACTGGTTCGAGGTGACCGAGATCCGCGGCCACCTCGCGGACGGCGCGATCGCGCACTACCAGGTGGGTCTCAAGCTCGGCTTCCGCCTGGAGGAGTGAGGCGGGCTGTCCCGGGGTGGTGCTCGGCGGCGACCGGCCCGGTTGTCGACGGTGCACGCGACCGGCCGGCGGGAGCGCGCGGGTGACCTGGGCGCGCCCGGGGTGAAGGCCCTGCTGGCCCGGTCGGCCGACCGGGCCTCAGGCCAGGGTCGGCTTGACCTCGGCCAGTCGGGCGAGCAGCCCGTTGACGAAGCGGGGGCTGTCGTCGGTCGACAGCTCGGTCGCCAGGCCCACCCACTCGCTGATCGCGACCGGCTCGGGCACGTCGGTGGAGAAGAGCACCTCGTACGCGCCCAGGCGCAGGATCGCGCGGTCGACGGCCGGCATCCGCTTGAGCGTCCAGCCCTGGGAGTAGGTCGCGATCAGCTCGTCGACCTGTCCCCAGTGCTCGACGACGCCCATGACGAGGTCGGCGGTGAACTCCGACAGCGGCGCCTCGGTCACCGGAGCCGCCAGCCGCTCACGGAGCAGGTCGGCGGCGTTGACCCCGCGCTGCTCGGCCTCGAAGAGGAGGTCGAGGGCACGCTTGCGGGCCTTGGTGCGGGCGGCCACGGGTCAGCTGACCCGGCCGAGGTAGGACCCGTCGCGGGTGTCGACCTTGATCTTGGTGCCGGTCTCGAGGAACAGCGGCACGGCCACCTCGGCGCCCGTCTCGACGGTCGCCGGCTTGGTGCCGCCGGTGGAGCGGTCGCCCTGCAGGCCCGGCTCGGTGTAGGTGATCTCGAGGACGACCGACGCGGGCAGCTCGATGAACAGCACGTTGCCCTCGTGGCGGGCGACGACGACGTCCTGGTTCTCCAGGAGGAACTTCGCCGCGTCGCCGACCGTCTCCGGGCGCACCGGGATCTGGTCGTAGGTGTCGCCGTCCATGAAGATGAAGTCGGTGCCGTCGTTGTAGAGGTACTGCATGTTGCGCTTGTCGACGCTGGCGGTCTCCACCTTGACGCCGGCGTTGAAGGTCTTGTCGACGACCTTGCCGCTCATGACGTTCTTCAGCTTGGTGCGCACGAACGCCGGGCCCTTGCCGGGCTTGACGTGCTGGAACTCCACCACGGTCCACAGCTGGCCCTCGATGTTGAGGACGAGGCCGTTCTTGAGGTCGTTGGTCGATGCCACGGGTGGTTCTTCGCTTTCGTCACGTCGGTCTGACGCTCGCCCGGCCGCGGGCGCGCGTCACCCCCGCGAGGGGATGGGGATCGCCCGATCCTATCGCGCCCCAACGGGTGGCCGGTGCGGGTGGCTGTCGGCGGCCGGTGGCTCGGCTCAGACCCCGACGGTGAGGTTCGCGACGTAGCCGCTGCTCGCGTCGCCGGTCACCGTGGCGAGCTGGTGGATGCCGCCGTCGTCGCCGAAGACCATGTCCTGGGTCAGCGACGTGCGTGACAGGCTGTCCGCGCTGCCCGGGTAGGTGGCCGTGTCGCCGTAGACCGCCTCGCAGGCCGTCTGGGGCAGCGCGAGCTGGCTGGTCCTGACGATCTGCCCGTCACTCGTCGCCTCGGCGGTGCTGCGGTAGACCTCGAAGTGGATGTGCGGCCAGCGCCCCTGGTAGCAGCCCGGGAAGACCGTGGTGAAGGTCGCCGTGCCGCTCGCGTCGGTCGGCTGCACCCCGCGCAGGTAGTTCTCGTCCTCCACGCCAGGCGAGTACATCGAGTAGCGGCCCTGCGCGTCGCAGTGCCACGCGTAGACGGCGACACCCGGCATGGCGCCGTAGCCGTTCGCCGCGTCGAGGACGGTGAGGTTGACGGTGAGCGGCACCCCCGTCGCCGTCGTCGTCGAGGTGCCGATCGATGAGCGCAGGTCCTTGCGGACGATCCCGGTGTCGTCGAGCACGTCCTGGCCGTTGCTGCCGTCACCGGGGAACGGCCCTGCCGTCTCGGCGGGCACCTGGGTGTCGACGGCGGGCGTGCCGGATGCCGTGCCCGTCGCGGTCCCGCTCGGGCTCACCGGTGAGGTGGTCGAGCCGGTCGTCGCGGCGGAGGAGCCGACAGCCGTACCCGGCGACCCGTCGGTGCACCCGGCCAGCGCGGCCAGGCCGGCCCCGCCGAGCAGCCCCAGCGCCGACCGGCGCGCCACGAGGGTGCGCACGTCGAACTCGAGGCCCCGGTCGTGGTCGGGGTGCACCGGTGGCTCGGCCTCCCGGTGCGGGCGGTTCGGGGCAGGCGACTTCGCGGACGTCATCCGTCAAGCATGCGGTCGACCCGCGCTGGCGCGCAGCACCGACGGCCTGTGCACTTCATGTGCATTGCGAGGGGTCAGGTGGAGATGGCGGTGAACGAGTCGCGCAGCCAGGCCTCGTCGGGGCCCTCGAGCCGCACCGGGCGGCCGATGCCCTCGAGCACGACGAACCGCAGCAGTGCGCCGCGCGACTTCTTGTCACGGCGCATCACGGCCAGCAGCTGCTCGAACGACCCGCTCGGGTAGGTCGTGGGCAGCCCCACCGACGACAGCACCGACCGGTGGCGTGCCACGACGTCCTCGCCGAGGTGGCCCGAACGGGCGGCCAGCTCGGCGGCATACGTCATGCCGATGGCCACCGCCTCGCCGTGCCGACGCCGGTAGCCCTCGACCTGCTCCACCGCGTGCCCGAGGGTGTGCCCGTAGTTCAGGATCTCGCGCAGCCACGACTCGGTGAGGTCCTGCGCCACCACGTCGGCCTTGACGGTGATCGCCCGCTCGACCAGCTCACGGGTGTGTGGCCCGTCCCACCGGGCGGCCGCCGCCGGGTCGGCCTCGACGAGGTCGAGGATCACCGGGTCGGCGATGAAGCCCGCCTTGATCACCTCGGCCAGCCCGGCCACGAAGTCCGCAGACGGCAGCGTCGACAGCACATCGAGGTCGCAGAGCACCCCGGCCGGCTCGTGGAACGCACCCACCAGGTTCTTGCCCTCGGCGGTGTTGATGCCGGCCTTGCCCCCGACCGCCGCGTCGACCATCGCGAGCAGGGTCGTGGGTACGTGCACCACGGCCACTCCGCGCAGCCAGGTGGCGGCCACGAAACCCGCGAGGTCGGTGACGGTTCCGCCCCCGACGGCGACGACGGCATCCGAGCGGGTGAACGCGTGCCGCCCCAGGGTGGCCCACAGCTCGGCCGCGACCTGCGCGCTCTTGGCCACCTCCGCGTCGGGGACGGCCGCCTCGTGCACGACGAGACCGGCGGCGCGCAGCTGCTCGACCACGGGGGCGGCGAGCGAAGCCAGCGCGTCGGGCCGCACGACGAGCACCTGCCGCACCGCCGGTCCGAGCAGCCCGACGACGCGGTCGGACACCCCGTGCCCGACGACGACGTCGTAGGCGTCGCCGACCGGGATGACGGTGGCGCCGGCGCCGCCCTCCACGCCGGCCTCGCTCACGGCTCCCCCAGCAGGCCCGCGACCTCGGCCGCGATGTCCTGCGGGGTGCGCCCGGCGGTGTCGACCCGGAAGGTCGCCACCCGCTCGTACACGGGGCGGCGCTCGTTCATCAGCCGCACCCACGAGGCGCGCGGGTTGACGGCGAGCAAGGGCCGGCTCTGGTCGAACCCGACCCGCTTCGACGCGTCCGCGATGCCGACGTCGAGGAACACCACGGTCTGGCCGACGAGCAGCTGCTCGGTGCCGGGGTCGACGGGCGCGCCCCCACCGAGCGCCAGCACGCCGTCGTCCTCGGCGAGCGCGCGAGCCACCTCGGCCCGCTCGAGGGCCCGGAAGACCGGCTCGCCGTCCTCGATGAAGATGTCCGAGATCGTGCGGCCCTGCGCCACCTCGACGGCCGCGTCGGTGTCGTGCAGCGGCAGGCCCAGGAGCTCGGCCAGCGCAGCCCCCACGGTGCTCTTGCCCGACCCGGGAGGCCCGACCAGCACGACCCGCGCCATCAGTCCGCCCAGGTGCGCATGGTGGCCGGGATGGCCGCGAGGTACGACGCGTGGTTGCGCGCGGTCTCGCCCACCGAGTCGCCGCCGAACTTCTCCAGGCAGGCCTCGGCCAGCACGAGCGCGACCATCGCCTCGGCGACGACCCCCGCCGCCGGCACCGCACAGACGTCCGAGCGCTGGTGGATGGCGCGGGCCGGCTCGTCGGACGCCACGTCGACCGTCTCGAGCGCCCGCGGCACGGTGGAGATCGGCTTCATCGCCGCGCGCACGCGCAGCAGCCCGCCCACCGACATCCCGCCCTCGGTGCCGCCGGCGCGGTCGGTGCGGCGGCGGATGACGCCGTCGGCGCCCCGCTCCATCTCGTCGTGGGCGACCGAGCCGCGGCGGGCGGCGGTGCGGAAGCCGTCACCGACCTCGACGCCCTTGATCGCCTGGATGCCCATCAGCGCAGCCGCCAGCTTGGCGTCGAGCCGGCGGTCCCAGTGCACGTGCGAGCCCAGGCCCGGCGGCAGGCCGGTGACGACCACCTCGACCACGCCACCGAGGGTGTCGCCGTCCCGGTGCGCGGCATCGACCTCGGCGACCATCGCGGCGGACCCGGCCGGGTCGAACGCGCGCACCGGGTCGGCGTCGAGGGCGGCGACGTCGTCGGCGGTCGGCAGCGGTGCGTCGTCGGCGACGGCGGCGCCCCCGATCGCGACCGTGTGGGACACCAGCCGGATGCCGTAGGCCTGCTGGAGGAACCGGGCGGCCACCTCACCGAGCGCGACGCGCGCGGCGGTCTCGCGGGCCGACGCCCGCTCGAGCACCGGCCGGGCGTCGTCGAAGGCGTACTTCTGCATGCCGACGAGGTCGGCGTGCCCCGGGCGCGGTCGGGTCAGCGGCCGGTTGCGGGCGACCTCCTTCTCGGCGTTGACGTCGTCGGCCGCGGCCAGCGCGTCGGCGTCGACCGGGTCGGGGCTCATCACGGTCTGCCACTTCGGCCACTCGGAGTTGCCGACCCGGATCGCGATCGGCGACCCCAGGGTGAACCCGTGCCGCACCCCACCGAGGAACTCGACCTCGTCCTGCTCGAACTTCATCCGGGCGCCGCGGCCGTAGCCCAACCGGCGGCGGGCCAGGGCGGCCGCGACATCGGCGGTGGTGACCTCGACCCCCGCGGGCAGCCCGTCGATCGTCGCGACGAGCGCGGGCCCGTGCGACTCCCCAGCGGTCAGCCAGCGCAGCATGTGGCGAATCCTTCCACGCGGCCCTCAGCCGGCCATGAGCCAGGTCAGGATCCGGGACGTGAACGCGATGCCGACCCACGCCCCGAGGCACATCGCCGGGCCGTAGGCGATCGTGCTGCGCAGGCCCGCCCGCCGCAGCGCCAGCAGCGTCACCGCGGCCAGGCCCCCGACGAGGAACCCGGCCAGCAGGCCGACGAGGAGCGCCCCCGACCCGAGCCAGCCGAGCAGACCCCCGATGACCGGCGCGAGCCGAACGTCACCACCCCCGACGCCCCCGCCGGGCAGCACGGCGAGCAGCAGGTAGACCGCTCCCATCACACCGGCGCCGATGAGCGCGCCCAGCCACCGCCGGTCCCCGGTGGCGACCGAGGCCACCGCGAGCAGCGCCACCAGCCACCACCCGGTCGGCACGACCAGGCCCACCGGCAGCCGGTGCACGTCGAGGTCGATCCAGATCAGCCCCGCGGTCAGCCACGCGAAGAGCAGGTAGGCGGGCAGCGCGGCCCAGCCCCCCAGGTCGCCGATCGACCACGCCGCCAGCCCGGCCAGGGCGGCCGTGGCCACGCCCGGCCACCAGTTCCGCCCGGGCGAGTGGTCGGCCTCGTCCTCGTCGATGCGGTAGCCGCCGGTCGCGAGCTCACGCCCGGTGAGGTGCCCCACCACGCCCATGACCAGCGCCGCGACGGCGACGACCCAGACCGGGGTCACGCCTGCCCCAGCGCCGCACGCCCCGCAGCGGCCATCGCCTCGAACGGCGCCTCGTGACCGGTGAACAGCCGGAACTGCTCGGCCGCCTGGTGCACGAGCATGTCGAGCCCGGAGACCACGGTCATGCCGGCCTCGGCTGCGGCGCGGGCGAGCGGCGTCGGCCACCCGGCGTACACCACGTCGAGGAGGATGCCGGGGTGCGCCGCCGGCACGGTGGCGGCGGCCACCTCCCCCGCCGAGCCCGGCAGCGTCGACACGACGACGTCGTCACGGGTGGTGACCCACGGGCCCAACCCGGCGACCGAGCCGTTGCGGATGCCGGCACCCAGGTCGAGCGCCCACGCCAGCAGGTCGGCGGCCCGGCCGGTGTCGCGGGCGCGGACGGTCAGCGTGGTCACCCCGAGCTCGGCCAGCGCCAGCACCGCCGAGCGGGCCGTGGCACCGGCGCCGAGCACCAGTGCGCGGCCCGGGGCGTCGGGCAGGTGTGGGGCCAGCGCCCGCACCAGACCGACCACGTCGGTGTTCGTGGCGTCCCAGCCCCCGTCGTCGCGGCGCACCAGCGTGTTCACGGCGGCGGCCCGGCGGGCGACGGCATCGACCGAGGTGGCAACCCCGGCCGCGACCTCCTTGAGCGGCATCGTCAGCGACAGCCCGCGCCACTCCTCGCCCAGGTCGCCGACGAAACCCGCCAGAGCGTCGGCCCGGACCTCGTGGGCGTCGTACTCCCAGCCGGTCAGCCCGGCCGCGGCGTAGCCGGCCCGGTGGAGTGCGGGTGAGAGGGAGTGCGTGATGGGTGAGCCGAGGACGGCCGCCCTCACTGACCGCAGTCCTGCGGCTTGGCCTTGCAGTAGGCGTTCAGCTCGGCGACGTTGGCCTCGTGCTCGGCCAGGGTGGTGCCGTACTTGGTCTCACCGGTGATCGGGTTGACCGCGACGAAGAAGAACCACGGCCCGTCGGCCGGGTTGGCCGCTGCGTCGATCGAGGCTGCGCCCGGGTTGCTGATCGGGCCGGGCGGCAGGCCGGGGTGGATGCGGGTGTTGTAGGGGTTGCTCGCGTCGTTGAGCTCGGCCTTGCTCGGGAACAGCGCGCGGCGCTGGGCGCCGTACGACACCGCGGCGTCGGACTGGATCAGCCCGTAGGCCGGGGCGCCCGCGGTCTCGACGCGGTTCAGGAACACCCTGGCGATCTTCGGCCGGTCGACGTCGAGCTTGGCCTCGGCCTCGACCAGCGAGGCCAGGGTGAGCACCTTCTGGCGGTCCTTCTCGGCGACGCCGGCGTTGTCGAGCGTCTTGACGGTCTGGGCGACCATCGCCTTGAGCTGCTGCGTGGCGGTCGACTTCTCGCCGAACTCGTAGCTCGAGGGGAACAGCCATCCCTCGACCTTGCCGTCGGCCTCCTTGGGCAGGCCGATCGCCTCGGGGTCCTTGGCCGCCTTGACGTACTCCTTGACCGGGATGCCGGTCTGCTTCGACAGCACGCCGTAGGTCTCGCTGGCCCACAGCCCCTCACGCACGGTGGTGCGGTTGACGTCGCGGTTCGCGGGGTCGGCGAGGGTGTCGAACGCCTCCTGGGCCGGCATCCCCTTGAGCAGCACGTAGGTGCCGGGCTGGATGGCGGCGGCCCGCTTCGGGTCGCTCGTCGCCACCTCGAGGTAGGAGCTGCGCGACTTGACCACGCCCGCGTCGCGCAGGGTGGTGGCGATGTCCTCGCCGGTCTGCCCGGGCTCGACGACGACCTCGACCTGGCCCTGCCCGGGGCCGGCGAAGTCCTCGGACTCGGACTGGGTGAACAGCCCGGACACCATCGGCGAGAGCACGCTGTAGGCGGCGAAGGCGGCGCCCCCGACGAGCACGACCGCGACGAGGAGGACCACCCAGCGGCGGTGGCTGCGGCGCGGCGGACGGTGGTGGTGGCGGTCGCGACGGCGACGCGGGGTCGGGGGCGGTTCGCCGAAGATCGTCTCGGTGAAGTCGTGCTGGGTCACGGCCTCGCGTCCTTCGTCCGTGGCTTGCGCCGTCCTGGTCCGACCCGCTCCCCGGGAGGGGCGCCGGTGCTGCGCTCCGTGTCGAGGGCGGTCTGCAGGATCAGCACGGCCGCGGCCTGGTCGACCACGGCGCGCTGCCGCCTGCCGGCGACGCCGCTCTCACGGAGGGTGCGATGCGCATCGACACTGGTGAGGCGCTCATCGACGAGACGCACCCAGACCGGCGCGATGCGCGCCGCAACCACGACAGCATACTTGCGCGCCCGCGCTGCGGCGGGCCCTTCGTCACCGGAAAGCGACCGGGGCAGCCCGACCACCACACCGACCGCCGCGTGCTCCTCGACCAGCCCGGCGATCTCCTCGATGTCCGCGTCGCCCGGTGCAGGCTCGCCCTCGGAGGTGCGGGCCACCGTCGCCACCGGCGTCGCGAGGATGCCGTCGGGGTCGCTCAGGGCGACCCCGACGCGTACCGATCCCACGTCGACGCCGAGGCGCACACCACGCTCGCGGGGGTCCGGCATCAGCCGGCGAGCTCCCCGACGCGCCACTCGACCGCCGCGAGCGCATCGCCGACCTTGGAGGCGTCCTGGCCGCCACCCTGGGCGATGTCGTCCTTGCCACCGCCACCGCCGCCGAGCGCCGTGGCCGCGACCCGCACCAGCTCACCGGCCCGGATGCCGCGCTGCCGCGCCGGCTCGTTGGTCGCCACGACGACGACCGGCCGGCCCTTGGCCGCGCCGGTGATCGCGACGACGCTGGGACGCTCGGCGCCGAGCCGGTTGCGCAGGTCGAGCACCATGGTGCGCACGTCGTCCGCGCCGGCCTCGCCCGCGTCGTGTCCGAGGTAGGTCACACCGTTGACGTCGCGGGCCTGCTCGGTGAGGTTGCCGGCGGCCGCCTGCACCTGCTCGCGCCGGGCCCGCTCGAGCTCGCGCTCGGCATCCTTGAGGCGGGTGACCATGGCGGAGACCCGCTCGGCGAGCTCGTCGGGGCGACCTCCGACCAGGCCGGTCAGCTCGGCCACGATGGCGCGCTCCGTGGCGAGGTACCGCAGTGC
Organism: uncultured Actinomycetota bacterium; assembly: GCA_963695175.1. Lineage (GTDB taxonomy): Bacteria > Actinomycetota > Actinomycetes > Actinomycetales > Dermatophilaceae > Fodinibacter. The sequence goes on along the minus strand of CAVOGG010000003.1, from coordinate 25,091 downwards.
CTCCATGCCCACGAACGCCTCGACCCGACGCACGCCGGACCCGACCGACGACTCGCCGGTCACGGTGAGCGCGCCGATCTGGCTCGAGTGCTGCACGTGGGTGCCACCGCACAGCTCGCGGCTCCACGGGCCGCCGATCTCGACGACGCGGACGTCCTCGCCGTAGGTCTCGCCGAACAGGGCGAGCGCCCCGATCTCGCGGGCCTGCGGCAGCGGCATGTAGGTGGCCGACACCGGGAGGTCCTTGCGCACCGCGAGGTTCGCGACCTCCTCGATCTCGCTGCGGGTGGCCGGCGAGAGCGCCTGGCCCCACGCGAAGTCGAGGCGCAGGTACCCGGGCTTGTTGTACGAGCCGGACTGCAGGGCCGACGGGCCGAGCACCTGGCGCAGGGCGGCGTGCACGACGTGGGTGCCGGAGTGCGCCTGGCACGCCGAGATGCGCCACTCCGGGTCGACCTCGGCGAGCACCGGCGCACCCGAGCGCAGCGGGCCGGTGACGACCTCCACGGTGTGCGCGACCAGGCCCTTGACCGGGCGCTGCACGTCGACGACCTTCAGGTGCACGCCGTCGGCGGTGATGACGCCCTCGTCGGCGATCTGGCCGCCGGACTCCGCGTAGAAGGGGGTGCGGTCGAGCACGACCTGGCCGCGCTGGCCCGGCTCGATCTCGGTGACGGCCTCGCCGTCGACGACCAGGCCGACCACGGTCGCCTCGCTGGTGAGCTCCTGGTAGGCCCGGAAGTCGGTCTCGCCGAGCGCCCGCAGGTCTCGCCACACCTCGGTGTTCGCGTGCCCGGACTTCTTCGACTTCGCGTCGGCCTTGGCCCGCTGGCGCTGCTCCTGCATCAGCCGGGTGAAGCCCTCACGGTCGACCTGCAGACCCTGCTCCTGGGCCATCTCCAGGGTCAGGTCGATCGGGAAGCCGTAGGTGTCGTGCAGCTGGAACGCCTGGTCGCCCGGGAGCGTGGCGCCGCCCGACTGCTTGGTCCGCGCGACGGCGGTGTCGAGGATGGTCGTGCCGGCGGTGAGGGTGCGCCGGAACGCCTCCTCCTCGGCGTACGCGATCTGGCTGATCCGGCCGAAGCCGCTCTCCAGCTCGGGGTAGGACTGCTTCATCCGCTCCAGCGAGATCGGCAGCAGCTCGGGCAGGCACGGGTCGTCGAAGCCGAGGAGACGCATCGAGCGCACGGCGCGGCGCAGCATCCGGCGCAGGACGTAGCCACGCCCCTCGTTGCCTGGGGTGACCCCGTCGCCGATCAGCATCAGCGAGGAGCGCACGTGGTCGGCCACGACCCGCAGCCGCACGTCGTCGGGGTGCGACTCGCTGACCATGTGGCCGGAGTTGACCCCGTAGCGCTTGCCGGTGAGCTCGGCCGCCCGCTCGAGCACCGGGTAGACCTCGTCGATCTCGTAGAGGTTGTCGACGCCCTGGAGCAGCGTCGCCATCCGCTCCAGGCCCATGCCGGTGTCGATGTTGCGCTTGGGCAGCGGGCCGGAGATGTCGAAGTCGTCCTTGGCGCGGACCGCGGAGAGCTCCTCCTGCATGAACACCAGGTTCCAGAACTCGAGGTAGCGGTCCTCGTCGACGGCCGGGCCGCCCTCGCGGCCGTACTCCGGACCACGGTCGAGGTAGATCTCGCTGCACGGGCCACCGGGGCCGGGCACGCCCATGTGCCAGTAGTTGTCGAGCTTGCCGCGGCGGGTGATCCGCGCCTCGGGCACGCCGATGCCGTCGCGCCAGATCGCGAACGCCTCGTCGTCGTCGTCGTAGACGGTCGGCCAGATCAGGTCGGCGTCCAGGCCGTAGCCGCCCTGCTCCTGCGAGGTGGTGATCAGCTCCCAGGCGAGGGTGATGGCCCCCTCCTTGAAGTAGTCGCCGAACGCGAAGTTGCCGTTCATCTGGAAGAACGTGCCGTGCCGCGAGGTCTTGCCGACCTCCTCGATGTCACCGGTGCGCACGCACTTCTGCACGCTGGTGGCCCGGACCCACTGGGGGGTCTCCTGGCCGAGGAAGTAGGGCTTGAAGGGCACCATGCCGGCGTTGACGAACAACAGGTTCGGGTCGTCGTGGATCAGCGGCGCGGAGGGGACGACGGTGTGGCCGTTCTTCTCGAAGAACGCCAGCCAGCGACGCCGGATCTCAGCGGTTTCCATGGGGAATCAGTCCTTGGGGTCATGGGTGCCACCGGGCACGGGCACCCGACATCGTATGCCGGGCCGCACCGGTGGGTCGGTCGGGTCAGGGCGAGGGTGGGGCAAGGGGAGGTGTGGGGGCGCGCCGGCCCCTACGGAGCTCGCTCACCGGTGGGGTCGAGCAGCAGCGCACGAGCCTGCTCGGGTGTCAGCGAGCGGCCGGGGTCGTCGACCCCCAGCGCGGATGCCGGGGTGGCCGCGCCGCGGTCCCGGTTGCGGTCCCAGCCGGCCACGACGTCGAGGTCGGGGGTCTCGGCCCACGCGGCGTGCCGGGGGGCGCGGCTGGTGGCGTCGGTCTCGACCGCCACCTCGACGGCCTCGCGCAGCTCGGCCTCGCGACGGGCCGAGGCCTCCTTGACGGTCCTGACGAACCGCTGGGTGACCGGCAGCTTCCACAGCGCGTAGCCGACCCCGACCGCCGCGGCGGCCAGCAGCACGGTGCGGCCCCTCACGACGCGTCCTTCCTGCCGAGCCCGCGCACCGCGGTGCGCACGCCGTAGCTGAACGCCGCCACCTTGATGAGCGGGGTGCCGATGGTGGCTGCGGTGAGCGACGTCAGGGCCGAGGCGTTCGTCGTCATCGTGGTGACCGAGCTGGTGATCGAGTCGACCCGGGTCAGCTGGTCGTTGGTCAGGCTGACGGTGTCGGTGAGGCCCTTGAGGGTCGGCTGCACGTTGTCGCTGGTCGTGCGCAGGCTCACGGTGGTCTCGTCGAGGATCTTGCCGGCCTTGCCGAGCAGCCCGCCGAGCCGCAGCACGAGGTACAGGAACGCGAGCGCCGCGATCAGCCCCGCGATCCCTCCGAGCGTCACCGTCATGCGCCCGAGCCTATCGTCAGGGACACCGTCGCTCTCGCCGGTTGCCGGCCCCGGCACGGGTCAGCCGCGGCCCAGCCTGCCCTTGAGCCAGGTCCACCGTTCCTGGAGCCGCGCCTCGAAGCCGCGGTCGGTGGGGCGGTAGTAGTCGGTGCTGCCGGCGAGGTCGTCGGGCAGGTACTGCTGGGCCGCAACGGCATCCGGCTCGTCGTGGGCGTAGACGTAGCCCTTGCCGTGCCCGAGGCGGGCAGCGCCGGCGTAGCCGCTGCCGCGCAGGTGGGCGGGCACGGGGCCACCCTTGCCGGCGCGAACGTCGGCGATCGCCTCGTTGATGCCGGTGTACGCGGCGTTCGACTTCGGCGCGAGCGCGTTGTGCACCACCGCCTGGGCCAGGATGATCCGTGCCTCCGGCATCCCGATCTGGGCCACCGCGTGCATCGCCGCCACCGCGGTCTGCAGCGCCGTGGGGTCGGCGAGGCCGACGTCCTCGGATGCCGCGATGACCACCCGCCGCGCGATGAAGCGCGGGTCCTCCCCCGCCTCGAGCATCCGGGCGAGGTAGTGCAGTGCGGCGTCGACGTCGGAGCCGCGCATCGACTTGATGAGCGCCGACGCGACGTCGTAGTGCTGGTCGCCGGTGCGGTCGTAGCGCACGGCGGCGTGGGCCACGGCCTGCTCGCTCTGGGCGAGGGTGATCGGCACGGCATCGGGTCGGTCGGCGCCCGGTGCCACGGAGTCGTCGGCCACGCCGGCCGCGGCCTCGAGGAAGGTCAGCGCCCGGCGCGCGTCGCCCCCGGCCAGCCGCACGAGGTGGTCGCGTGCGTCGTCGTCGAGCGCGTACGCCCCGTCGAGGCCGCGCGGGTCGGCCACCGCGGCGTTCACCACGTCGGCGACGTCGTCGTCGGTCAGCGGCACCAGGGTCACGAGCATCGAGCGCGAGAGCAGCGGCGCGATGACCGAGAACGACGGGTTCTCCGTGGTCGCGGCGACCAGCACGACCTGGCGGTTCTCGACCCCCGGCAGCAGGGCGTCCTGCTGGGCCTTGGTGAACCGGTGGATCTCGTCGAGGAAGAGCACGGTCTGCCGGCCGTACATGTCGCGGGCCCGGTTGGCGTGCTCCATGACCGCGCGCACGTCCTTGACCCCCGCGGTGACCGCCGACAGCTCGACGAACTCGCGGTCGGCGGCGGTGGCCACGAGGTGGGCCAGGGTGGTCTTGCCGGTGCCCGGCGGGCCCCAGAGGATCGCCGAGATCGGCCCGGCCGCTCCCCCGCTGCCCTCGATCAGCCGGCGCAGCGGGCTGCCCGGGCGCAGCACGTCGCCCTGACCCCGCACCTCGTCGATGTTCCGCGGGCGCATCCGCACCGCCAACGGGGGCAGCGAGGAGCCGCCGCCCACGCCGTCACCGGCTGACGCGGCCGCGCCGAACAGGTCGGTGTCGTCGAGGCTCACGGTGGCGAGGCTATCCCGCGCCGCCCACCCTCCCAGCCACCGGCAGGTCCTGACGCTGACGACAAGGGTCGGAGTCCGGGCCCTGGTTTCGAATGTGGGTGAAGACCTGCGCTTTCACGCCGATCTTCACCCACATTCCCGCGCCGGCAGGTGGCGGCCCTCAGAAGTAGCCGGTCTCGCCGTCGAGCATCTCGCGGATCAGGTCGAGGTGGCCGGCGTGCCGGGCCGTCTCCTCGAGCATGTGCAGCAGGATCCAGCGCAGCGAGGCCGCCCCGACCGAGTGCAGCACGGTGCTGCCGGGTGCCTCGAGAGCGTGCGTGGCGATGACGGCGTCGGAGCGGGCGCACTCGTCGTCGTACTCCTGCAGCAGCGTCGCCAGCGGGATGCCCTCGACGAGGAACTCGGGGTCCTCGACGTCGTCGGCCAACGGCCCGTAGCCCCGGCCCGTGCCCGGCTGGCCGAGCAGCACCTCGCGGAACCACAGCTCCTCGCACCAGCGCAGGTGCGACACGATCCCCGCGACGGTCATCAGCGGCGAGGTCGGCACCACCACGCGGTGCGCGTCCTCGTCGGACAGCCCCTCGCACTTCAGCCGCACGATTCCGCGCTGCAGGTCGAACCAGCCGAGCAGCTGGGTGCGCTCGTCGGCGGTGCGGTCAGGTCGGGTCCTCGTGGCGCTCACCGACCCACCGTGGCACCGGAACCGGTCCGCTGCAACGGCACCGGGGCGCTCTGGCAGGCTGGGACGCATGAGTGAGCGCGACCCGAGAGGCACCGGCATCCGGGTCCTCACCACCGCCACCGAGCTCGCGGCCGTGACCGACGACCACCCGGTCGCCGTCCTCGACGTGGGGGCCGGGTTCGTTCCGCCCGCGTACGCCGTGGGCTCACCCGCCGACGGAGCCGTCGTTTTCCACCGCCGCTCCGACCACGGGGTGCCGGGGGCGGCCGCCCTCGGCACGGCATCCGGTCTGGCGACCCTGCTCGACGACCCGGCCGTGCGCGCCTGGGTCACCGGTGGCGGCAACCGGCACCTCAGCGTGCCGCGCGGCCTGGTGCCGGTGGTGGCGCAGCGGCTCGACCTGGGCAGCCGCGGGGGCGAGTGGGACTGGATGTGGACCCGCGACGTCCCCCCGGTGGTGGCCGGCGAGGAGCACGTCGAGGTGCTCGGCCCGGCCCACCGCGACGAGGCCGAGGCGTTCCTCACCGAGCACAGCCCCCGCACCCACGGGCAGCCCTTCGCTCGGCCGGGGCAGCGCTGGGTGGCCGTGCGCGACCCGAACACGGGTGCACTGGTCGCCGTGGGCGGTAGCGAGCCGTGCGCCGCGGGCACGCCCACCCTCGCCGGCATCGCGGTCGAGACCGGCCGACGCGGGGCGGGCTGGGGCGCGGCCGTCACCGCCCACCTCACCCGGCTGGCGGTCGAGGAGGTCGGCGCCTGCGCGCTGGGGATGTTCGCCGACAACGACGTCGCCCGCCGGCTCTACCACCGGCTGGGCTACACGACCGGGATGGAGTGGACCTCGCGCTGGTTCGGGGCGTGACCAGTGCCTAGGGTGGACGCGTCCGCCCACGGCGAAAGGTCACCGATGTCCACGATCAGCAACGGTTCCGTCACCCTTCACGTCGAGGACAGCGGTGGCGACGGCCGCCCGATCGTCCTGATCCACGGCTGGCCGCTCAGCGGCGCGTCCTGGTCGGCGCAGGTGCCCGCCCTCACCGGGGCCGGCTTCCGGGTGGTCACCTACGACCGCCGCGGGTTCGGTGAGAGCGACAAGCCCGGCGACGCCTCGACCTACGACTACGACACGCTGACCGGCGACCTCGACGCCGTGCTGACCGGGCTCGACCTGCGCGACGTGACCCTCGTCGGGTTCTCGATGGGGGGCGGTGAGGTGGCCCGCTACCTCGGCGCGCACGGCTCGGACCGCGTGCGCAGCGCCGTCTTCGCGGCCGCGATCCCGCCCTGCCTCAAGCTCGACGGCGACCACCCGAACGGCGCCCTCGACGACGACTCCGTGAACGGCCTGCAGGCCGGGCTCGAGGCCGACCCGCCCGGCTTCCTCGACGGCTTCACCCGCAACTTCTTCAGCGCCGACGGCGAGCTGCAGGTCACCGAGGCGCAGCAGCAGGAGGCCCTCGGCCTCGCCCTGCAGGCCGACGTGCACGCCGCGCGGGAGTGCATCCGCTCGTGGACCACCGACTTCCGCGCGGACCTGGCCACCATCACCGTGCCGACCCTGGTGATCCACGGCGACTCCGACGCGATCGTGCCGATCGAGAAGTCGGGCCAGCTCACCCAGGAGCAGGTCGCCGGCAGCGAGCTGCACGTCATCGAGGGCGGCCCGCACGGCATCAACACCTCGCACGCCGAGGAGTTCAACCGCGAGCTGCTGGCGTTCCTCCAGCGCTGACCCTCCCCAGCGGGTCAGGCCGGGTCGGCCTTCGGCTCGGATGCCGGGGGGCGGCTGTCGATGCCGGCCTCCTTGCGCTGCTCCGGCGTGATCGGCGCCGGTGCGTCGGTCAGCGGGTCGTAGCCGCCGCCGGACTTGGGGAACGCGATGACGTCGCGGATCGAGTCGAAGCCGCCGAGCAGCATCACGATGCGGTCCCAGCCGAACGCGATGCCGCCGTGCGGCGGTGCGCCGAACTGGAACGCGTCGAGCAGGAAGCCGAACTTCTCCTGCGCGTCCTCGCTGGACAGGCCCATGACCTTGAACACGCGCTCCTGCACGTCGCGGCGGTGGATACGGATCGACCCGCCACCGATCTCGTTGCCGTTGCAGACCATGTCGTACGCGTAGGCGAGCGCCGGGCCGGGGTCGGTGTCGAAGGTGTCGAGGAACTCCGTCTTCGGCGAGGTGAAGGCGTGGTGCACGGCGGTCCACGCACCGGCGCCCACGGCGACGTCACCGGCCGCGACGGCATCCGCCGCGGGCTCGAACAGCGGGGCGTCGACGACCCAGAGGAAGCTCCAGGCCGCCTCGTCGATGAGCTCACAGCGCTTGCCGATCTCGAGCCGCGCCGCGCCGAGCAGGCCACGCGAGGCCTTCGTGGCGCCCGCCGCGAAGAAGACGCAGTCGCCGGGAGTCGCGCCGACGTGCTCGGCCAGCCCGGCCAGCTCGCTCTCCGAGAGGTTCTTGGCGACCGGGCCGGTGAGCGTGCCGTCGTCCTGCACGAGCACGTACGCGAGGCCGCGGGCGCCGCGCTGCTTGGCCCACTCCTGCCAGGCGTCGAGCTGCTTGCGCGGCTGGCTCGCACCACCGGGCATGACGACCGCGCCGACGTACTCGCTCTGGAACACCCGGAACGGCGTGTCGGCGAAGTAGTCGGTGCACTCGACGAGCTCGACGCCGAAGCGCAGGTCGGGCTTGTCGGTGCCGTAGCGCTTCATCGCCTCGGCGTAGGTCATCTGCTGGAACGGGGTGTGCAGCTCGACGCCGATCAGCGACCAGATCTCGCGGACCACGGCCTCGCCGAGCTCGAGCACGTCGGCCTGCTCGACGAAGCTCATCTCGATGTCGAGCTGGGTGAACTCGGGCTGCCGGTCGGCGCGGAAGTCCTCGTCGCGGTAGCAGCGGGCGATCTGGTAGTAGCGCTCCATGCCGGCGACCATGAGCAGCTGCTTGAACAGCTGCGGGCTCTGCGGCAGGGCGTACCAGGAGCCGGGCGCCAGGCGGGCCGGCACCAGGAAGTCGCGAGCACCCTCGGGGGTCGACCGGGTCAGCGTGGGCGTCTCGATCTCGACGAAGTCGCGGTCGCCCAGCACCCGTCGGGCCGCGGCGTTGACCTTCGAGCGCAGCCGGATGGCGTGCCCGGCGGACTGCACGCCCGGGCGGCGCAGGTCGAGGTAGCGGTGCTTGAGGCGGGCCTCCTCGCCCACGGTGACCCGCTCGTCGACCTGGAACGGCAACGGCGCTGCGGCGTTGAGGACCTCGATGTGCGTTGCGACGACCTCGACCTCGCCAGTGGGCAGGTCGGGGTTGATGTTGCGCTCCTCGCGGGCGGTGACCTCACCGACCACCTTGACGACGTACTCGCTGCGCAGGTCGTGCGCGGCGCCGGTGAGCACCTCGTCGCGCGCGACCACCTGCACGATGCCGCTGGCGTCGCGCAGGTCGATGAAGGCCACGCCCCCGTGGTCACGCCGCTTCGCCACCCACCCGGTGAGGGTGACGGTCTGGCCGGTGTGGGTGGCACGCAGGGTGCCGGCCTCGTGGGTGCGGAGCACGGGTGGTCCTTCGAGTCGGGGGCGACGGGAGTTGCCCAGTCTACGGAGGTCGCAGCCGTGCTCCGAACGGGTTCTCCTCGGGTCAGCCGCGACGGGCCGGCAGCAGGCACAGCTCGTTGCCGGAGGGGTCGGTGACCACCCGCCACGGCAGCTCACCCCAGCCGGGGTGGAGCTCACGACCGCCGAGCTCGACGACGCGGGCCACGACGGCCTCCTCGTCGTCGCCGGCCTCGAGCCGGATGTCGAGGTGCAGCCGGTTCTTGGTGGCCTCGTCCTTGGGTCGTGGCTCGGGGCACAGCTCAAGGAGCACCCCACGCCCCGACGGGTGCCGCAGCGCGGCGGGCATGGCCGAGGAGACCGGCTGCCAGCCGGAGAGCTCGGCCCAGAACGCCGCGTCGCGGGCCGGGTCGGCGCTGTCGAGCGGCAGGGCGGCGATCGGTCCCGACGCCGCGTACTCGGGGCGCTCCTCCATGACGCAGAACGGGTTGCCCTCGGGGTCGGCCAGCACGACCCAGGGCACGTCGTGCTGCCCGATGTCGAGGTGGCGCGCGCCGAGGCCAAGGGCCCGCTGCACCACCTCCGCCTGCCGCGCGCCGCCGCCGACGTCGAGGTGCAGCCGGGGGTCGGGGGTCACCGGTTCGGGCACCCGTTGGAAGCACAGGTCGAGCACCAGCCCCTCGGGCTCGGCGAGCCGGGTCTCGAACAGGTCGGGCTCGTCGGTGAGCGTCGGGCCCGCCCCGAGCAGCGCCTCCCAGAAGCGGCCCAGCGCCCGAGGGTCCCGAGCATCGACGCTGAGGTTCTCGAGGTACATGCCTCGTTCGTACCACGTACCGCGTCGGGTCAGGTCGCGGAGGCGGCGAGGTCCCAGCTGGTCAGCACCACGGCGAGGGCGAAGACCGCGATTAGGGCCGGCAGTCCCGGCAGGTCCGCCACCGCGTCGCCGCCCCAGACGCTGGTGCGCTTGATCGAGCCCACGCGCTGGCCACCGACGTGCAGCTCCTCCTCGTGTCGCCACGGGGACACCCGCCGGAACGTGTGGGTCGTGGTGCCGGCCTCGACGGTCCACTCCTTGCGGCCGACCCGGTTCGCGGTGGCGACCAGGCTGCCGTCGTCGGCCACGAGGCTGTACGTGCTGGCCCAGAGGTTCGACCGCACCTCGTACGGTCGACCGTCCACCACGAACGAGCCGCCGGTGCGCCAGCTCGACTTGTCGAAGCTGGCCAGCGGCTGACCGTCCAGGGCGAGGTCGTAGCCGCCCGACCAGATGCTCTTGCGGTGGGCCTCGATCACGCGTCCACGGTAGCCGGGCGGGTGGCTACTCCGCTGCGACGTAGACCCAGCGCCCGGCCCGTCGGGCGAACCGGCTGCGCTCGTGCAGCTCACCGCGGCGCACCGGCCCGTCGTCGTGGCTGACCCACCGGGCGCGGAACTCCACGACCCCCTCGGCGTCGTGCGGGCCACCGGCCACCACGTCGAGCACCTCGAGCCCCGTCCAGCGCACCCTCGGGTCGGGGGCGGCGTCGTCGGTGCGGGTGCGCGGGTGCCAGGTGCGGAACAGGTGGTCGCCGTCGCCGAGCGCGTAGGCGGTGTAGCGCGAGCGCATCAGGGTCTCCGCGGTGTCGGCGAGGCTGTCCCCGGCCACCACGGGCCCGCAGCAGTCGGTGAGGGCGGCGCCACGCGGAGCCCCACCACAGGGGCAGACCGCCGATGACGACGCGGATGCCGTCGTTCCGGAACCGAACCCGCTCACCCGACGCTGCCGTCCAGGTCGGTCGAGCGGCGTCCGCGCGAGCGCGTCGGCCACGGCTCGTCGACGGATCGCAGTCCGGCCCAACGCCGTTCGCGCAACCGGGTCGCGGCGAACACCGCGATCATCAGCGTGCCGTTGTGCACGTCGCCGGCAAGCGCAGCGTCGACGACCTCGTCGAGCGGCACGCGACGCACCGGCATCCCCAGCTCCTCGGCATCGCGCTGGTGACGCTCGTCGTCGGGCACGTCCCTCAGGTCGCGAGCCAGGAAGACCCGCAGCGCCTCGCTCGACCCACCAGGGCTGGCGTAGTGGTCGAGCAGCAGGTGCCACTCCCCCGCGACCAGGTCGGCCTCCTCGAGCAGCTCGCGGGCCGCCGTCAGGTGGGCGGGCTCGCCGTCGACGTCGAGCAGACCGGCCGGCAGCTCCCACTCGAACGCCCCGACCGGGTGCCGGTACTGCTGCACGAGCACGACGCGGTCCTCGTCGTCGAGCGCGAGCACGGCGACGGCACCGGTGTGGTCGACGAAGTCGCGATGCACGACGCCGGCCTCCCCGAGGTCGACCTCCTCGGTGACGACGTCCCAGACCCGACCCTCGAAGGACCGCACGGCAGAGCGCACCGGCCGCGGGTCGAGCCGGTCGCGCAGCGGCTCAGGCATGCGCCTCGGCGGGCTCGTGGTGGCGCGGCCGCTCGACCTCGACCAGCCGCGAGGCCCGCTGGGCCTCGATGGCGGCACCGATCAGCCCGGCGAACAGCGGGTGGGCCCGGGTCGGGCGCGACTTGAACTCCGGGTGCGCCTGGGTCGAGACGTAGTAGGGGTGCACGTCGACCGGCAGCTCGACGAACTCGACCAGCCCGAGGTCGGGGTGGGTGCCGCTGATGACCAGCCCGGCCTCCTCGAGCGCCTCGCGGTAGGACTCGTTGACCTCGTAGCGGTGGCGGTGCCGCTCGTCGGCCGTCGTCGCACCGTAGGCCTGCGCGACGAGCGAGCCCTCGACGAGCTTGGCGGTCTGGCTGCCGAGCCGCATCGTGCCACCGAGGTCACCGGCGCCCTCGACGAACGCCTTCTGCTCCTCCATCGTGGCGATGACCGGAGCCGGTGTCTCGGGGTCGAACTCGGTCGAGCTCGCGCCCTCGATGCCGCCGACGGTGCGGGCGTACTCGATGACCATGCACTGCAGGCCAAGGCAGATGCCCAGGGTCGGCACCCGGTGGGTGCGGGCCCAGTGCAGGGCCCCGACCTTGCCCTCGATGCCGCGCACGCCGAAGCCGCCCGGCACGAGCACGGCATCCACGCCCCCCAGCGCCTTCTGCGCGCCGGACTCGGTCTCGCACGAGTCGGACGGCACCCAGCGGATGCGCACCTTGGCGTCGTGGTGGAACCCGCCCGCGCGCAGCGCCTCGGTGACCGAGAGGTAGGCGTCGGGCAGGTCGATGTACTTGCCGACCAGTGCGACCTCGACCTCGTGCTCGGGCTCGTGCACGCGCTCGAGCAGCAGGTCCCAGTCGGTCCAGTCGACGTCGCGGAAGGTCAGCCCGAGCCGGCGGATGACGTAGGCGTCCAGGCCCTCGCGGTGCAGCACCTTGGGGATGTCGTAGATGCTCGGCGCGTCGACGGCGGCCGCGACGGCCTCGACGTCGACGTCGCACATCAGCGAGATCTTGCGCTTGATCGACTCGGGGATCTCGCGGTCGGCGCGCAGCACGAGGGCGTCGGGCTGGATGCCGACCTGGCGCAGGGCCGCGACCGAGTGCTGGGTCGGCTTGGTCTTCAGCTCGCCGCTCGGGGCGAGGTAGGGCACCAGCGAGACGTGCAGGAAGAAGACGCTGTCGCGACCGAGGTCGTGGCGCACCTGACGGGCCGCCTCGAGGAAGGGCAGCGACTCGATGTCGCCGACCGTGCCGCCGATCTCGGTGATGATGATGTCCGGCGCGTCGGCGTCGCCGACCCCCGGGGAGCCGGCGGCCTGGGCCCGCATCCGCTCCTTGAGCTCGTTGGTGATGTGCGGGATGACCTGCACCGTGTCACCGAGGTACTCGCCGCGCCGCTCGCGGGTGATCACCCGGTTGTAGACCTGCCCGGTCGTGACGTTGGCGCTGCCCTTGAGGTTCACGTCGAGGAAGCGCTCGTAGTGACCGATGTCGAGGTCGGTCTCGGCGCCGTCGTCGGTCACGAAGACCTCGCCGTGCTGGAACGGGTTCATCGTGCCGGGGTCGACGTTGAGGTAGGGGTCGAGCTTCTGCATCGTCACCCGCAACCCGCGCGCTCGGAGCAGGTGTCCGAGGGAGGAGGCCGTGAGCCCCTTACCGAGTGAGGAGGCCACGCCTCCGGTCACAAAGATCTGTTTCGTCGTCTGAAGCACCACGGGCTTCAACGATACGTCATGCGGGCCCTCGTCCCGACCCGACACGGGTGCCGACTCGCCGGTTCCCATCCCTCGGACCGGTGTTCAGGCCTCGGATGCCGCCGGGAGCACCGACCGGTACGCCGTGAGGGCCGCCTCCAGGGCGTCGGCCTCGGTCGGCAGGTCACCGGCCCGCTCGACGGCCCGGGACCTGAGGTTGTCACGGACCGCCCCGTGCACCAGGACGTCGCGGATCGCCCGCGCCAACGAGACCGGGTCGGCCGGGGGCACGAGCAGGGCGGCGTCGCCGACGCACGGCGCCGGTCCCGCCGACGTCGGTGGCGACGACGGCGGCACCCGCGTGCAGGGCCTCCTGGAGGCCGACCGGCTGGCCCTCCCACACCGCGCTCGACACGACGACGTCGGCCGCGGCCAGCAGGTCGGGCACGTCGTCGCGATGACCGAGCAGCCGCACCGGCAGGTGCTCGGCGTCGATCCGGGCCTGCAACGGCGCCCGCAGCGGGCCGTCACCCGCCACGACGGTGACGACGTCGAGCGGGTCACCATTGTCCAGCTCGCGGTGGGCGTCGAGCAGCAGGTCGAGCCCCTTCTGAGGAGCGAGCCTGGCCACCACGACGGCGAGCGCGGTGTGGCCGCCGACACCGAGGTCGGCGCGCACGGCGTACCGGTCGCGGGTCGCGGCGCGCCGTGGCGGCGCGGCCACGACGGCGAGCCCGGTGCGCCGGGCCCCGAGCCGACGCATCCGCTCGACGAGGTCGGCCGAGACGCCCAGCACGAGCGCGCTGCGCAGGGCGACGACCCGTTCCAGCGCGGCGTAGACGGCGCCGGTCAGCGCCCCCGAGGGGGCGGCGTTGTGCAGCGTCGCGACGACGGGCACGGACGCCCGCCCCACGGCGAGCACCGCCACGGCGGCCGCGCGCAGCCCGTGGGCGTGCACCACGTCGGCACCGCCGACCAGCTGGCCGAGGTCGCGCACGGCCCGGGCGTCGCGGGCCGGGTGCGGGCGGTCGGACAGCTCGAGCGGCACGACGGCGGTGGCGACCTCGTGCAGGGCGAAGTGGGCGTCGACCTCCGGCGGGCAGGCCACGACGACGTGGTGTCCCGCGCGGGTCAGCGACCCGACGAGGCCGTGGACGTGGTTGCCGACCCCGCCGGCACTCGTGCCGAGCACGACGAGCACCCTCATCCCTGGCTCCCTCCGCGCCGACGGGACCTCCCGCGCTGGAGGACCTGCGACATCATCTCGCGGTCACCGATCGACAGTGCGACCACCCCCACGACGAGGGCGACCGCGCCGGCGGCGGCCCCGACGAGCACCGCCTCGGGCAGGCTGTCGAAGGTGCGGCCGTGCGTGACGAGGTCACCGGCCGCGACGGCCAGTGCGACCGCGACGACCAGGGCCCCGGAGGTGCGGCCGGCGCCCTGGGTGACCTCGGCGCCCCAGGTGCGGCGCACGAGCAGCACGAGCAGCACCCCGGACAGGGTCATGCCCAGCGTCGAGGCGAGGCCCAGCCAGCGCAGGGTCACCGCCGGGCTCTGCCCGCCGGCGAGCACGACGAGGGGAAGCAGGGCCGCGACGCACCACCCGATGGCTGCTGCGATGCCGGCATCGGTGGGGCGGCCGCGCACGTAGATGGCCCGGATCAGCAGGGCGCTCAGGCCGAAGCCGACCAGACCCGGGGCGTACGCGGTGAGCGTCGCCGGCAGTGCGGCGAGCGCCGCGGTGCTCGTGGCGCCGTCGCCGCGCCGGGCGTCGAGCAGCGAGAAGAAGGCGCCGATCGCCGGGGCCGCCGCGATGAGCACCCCCACCGACAGCGCGGTGAGCACCAGCACCGCCCGCAGCGACCGCGCGAGGGTCCTGGTGACGTCCTCCCCCGCGCCAGTGCGTGCCGCCAGGGCCGGGAAGGCGCTCGTGGCCACCGGGACGGCGAGCACGGCGTAGGGCAGGAGGTAGACGGCCTGGGCGTACGTGTAGACCGTGAAGGTGCCCTTGTCACCGGTCTGCTTGGACAGCCACATCGTGGCGAGGACCGCCGCCTGCTGGGCGAGCAGCGCGATGACCCCGGCCCCGGCGAGGGCGCCGATCCGGCGGGCGTCGTCCGGCGGCATCCGCAGCGCCGGCCGCCAGCGCCAGCCGGTGCGCATCGCCGGGACCACCAGTGGCACCGACAGCACGACCACGCCGAGCGTGGTGCCCCAGCCGAGCACCCGGATGGCCTCGTCGCTCACCAGCGACGGCTCGACCTGGCCGTCGACGATCGCGCCGTACCAGAGGTAGGACACGAGCACGACGATCGACGACGCCAACGGTGCCAGCGCGGCCGCGAGGAAGCGGCGGTGGGCCTGGAGCAGCCCGGTGAGGATGATGCCCAGCCCGTAGAGCGGCACCTGCACCGCGAAGATCCGCAGCAACGTGGCGGCGACCTCTGAGCCCGCCGGGTCGCTGGTGACGAGCCACGACGAGATCGGTGCCGCGAACAGCCAGAGCAGGGCGGCCAGCGGCACGAGCACGAGCAGGGCCCACGACAACAGCACGGATGCCGTGTGGTCGGCCCGGTCGCGCTGGCCGGCCCCGAGCTGGTGGGCGATCAGCGGAACGGCGACGGCCGCGAGGATGCCGCCCGCCGCGATCTCGAACATGACGTTCGGGATGGCGTTGACGCTCTGGTAGATGCCCCCCACGCCGCCGGCACGCACGGCCTCGGTGAAGACCAGGATCCGGGCGAAGCCCGCCGTCCGGGCGAGCAGCGTCGTGACCGCGATCAGCCCGGCGGCCCCCGCGATGCCGGAGGCGAAGCGACGGTCCGTCATCGTGCGGGCCGGCCCCAGGCGTCGAGCTCGCGCAGCCCGGGGGTCGACTCGATGACCCGGGTGAAGGAGACCTTCTCGGAGGCCAGGGTGAGCCCGGCGAGCACGGCGAGTGCCGCGAGGCGCCCACCACGGCCGGTCGCCCCGAGCAGCGCGCTGCCGACGAGGGCGCCCGCGGCGTTGGCGCCCGTGTCGCCGAGCATGGCGGTGCCCGCGAGGTCGGGGCCGAGCACGCCGAGCGCGGCGCCGGTCGCGGCGGCAGCGCGCGGTGCCGCCCCGTCACCACGGGCGAACAGCAACGGGAGGGACGCCAGGACGGTGACCTTGAGGGCGCGACCGGGGCGCAGGTCGAGCAGGTTGGCCAGGTTCGCGGCGCCGGCGACCACGGCGCCACCGACGAGGGTGTCGAGGGCGCGCACGTCGTCGCGCCCCCGGTCGGCGAGCGCAGCGGCGACCAGGCCGGTGGCCCCGATGCCGACGATCTTCACCAGCCCGGTCGTCACCCGGCCCTGCGCGGCGGCACCGAGGTGGCCCCTCAGCCCCTTGCTGGCGCCGTCGCCGGCGAGGTCGTCCAGGGCTCCGAAGGCCCCCGAACCCAGCACCGCCACCACCCCGGCCGGCCCGCTCGTGGCGGCTCCCAGCGCGGCGCCGGCGACGTAGGCCGGGCCCTCGAGCAGGGTGACCGGGTCACCGGCGTGGTTGCTGCGCTGCCAGCGCGGCGAGCTCACCCGTGCCGTGAGCACACGGTGCGCGGCGTAGGAGCCGGCCGCGGCGAGCGTTCCCGCCGCGAGGGTGGCGACCCGGCTCACGACGCCGGGAGGGGCGCGTAGGGGGCGTCGGCCCCGGGGGCGAGGCCGTACTGCCCGACGTCCCCGGCCGCCTGCTCCTTGAGGGCGTGCACGACGCTCGCCTGACCCATCGCCCCACCGGCGTTGTCGACGCTGGAGACGCCCTTGGTCGCGGTGGCGTCGTTGCGCACGGTCTCGATGACCGAGACCCCGTTCCCGGCCGTCGTCGCCTCCGCCGCCACGAGCGCCCCGGACGACCGGGCGTCGAGGGCGATGGTGAGGTCGACCCAGCGCTCGGCGGCCTGCTGCCGGGCGTCGCCGTCGCCCTGGGTGGTGACACCGGACACGACGACGACGAGGTCTGCGAGCTCGAAGCCCTCGGTGTCGATCTGGATGAGGTCCGCGGAGGCGAGGGCGTCCAGGCCCTTCTGGGCGGTGGCGGGCGCCAGCGCCTGCGAGGGGTCGGCGGCCGGCACGGTGAGCAGGTTGGCCAGCAGCACGTCGCGCGGAGCCACCGACCCGCTGTCGGAGACGCCGACCCCGGCCTCGGCGGCTGCCTTCGTGACGGCCTCGTCGCGCGTGGCTGCGGTGGCCTCGTCGGCGGTCACCCAGTCCTCGGACACCGAGGTCGTCGAGACGACGGCCGCCCCGGACGAGCGCAGGGTGGCGGCGGTCGCCTCGGACACCGCGGCATCCGAGCCGGGCAGCACGACGAGCGCGACCCGGCGGTCCTGGAGCACCCCGGCGAGCATGATCGGGTTGGTGTCGGCGATGTAGGCGTCGCGGGCCTCGGTCCCGGCCCTGGCCTCCTGCAGCTGCTTGTTCAGGTCGATCTTGTCCTTGCGCAGCCCGGCGACCTCCTTGTTCAAGGTGTTCCCGAGCTCGCCCTTGAGCGGACCGGCACCGAGCACGATCCCCACGGCGAGTGCCAGGAAGATCGAGACGATGGAGACCAGGTGGTACCGGAAGTCGATCAACCGAACACTCCTTGGATGGACGACCACATGTCGTCGATGCGGGCGCCGAGCACCTGCAGGAGGGCGCGACCGCCATCCGTGGACCACAGGGCGGCGCCGAGGGCGAGCAGCCCCACGACCAGCATGAGCACGAGGCTGAGGGAGGAGATCCGCGCCCGGTAGAGGCGGCTGACCCCCTTGGCGTCGACCAGCTTGCCGCCCACCCGCAGCCGGGTGAGGAAGGTGCTGGCCATGCCGGAGCGGCCCTTGTCGAGGAACTCCACGAGCGTCACGTGCGTGCCGACGGCGACGATGAGCGTGGCGCCCTTGTCGTCGGCGAGCAGCATCGCGACGTCCTCGCTGGTGCCGGTGGCGGGGAAGACGACCGGCTCGACGCCGAGGGAGCGCACCCGCTCCAGTCCGGGCGCGCGACCGTCGCGGTAGGCGTGCACGACGATCTCGGCACCGCAGCGCAGGGCGTCGTCGGAGACCGAGTCCATGTCGCCGACGATGAGGTCGGGCTTGTGCCGGGCCTCGATGAGCGCGTCGGCGCCACCGTCGACGCCGATGAGGATCGGCTTGTACTCGCGGATGTAGTGACGCAGCGTCTGCAGGTCGTCCTTGTAGTGGTAGCCGCGCACCACGATCAGGGCATGCCGGCCGTCGAGGTCGGTGCGGATGTCGGGCACCCCGACACCGTCGAAGAGCAGCTCGCGCTCCTTGCGCAGGTAGTCCATCGTGTTCTGCGCGAACGCCTCGAGCTGGTCGGACAGGCCGGCCCGCGCCAAGGTCATGGCCTCCTGCACGGCGTCGTTGTCGAGCACCGTCCCGGTCGCGACGGTGGCCTCGTCGGTGCGCACTGCGCCGTCCTCGAGGCTGAGCTCGGTGCCGTCCCTGAGCTTCATCACGCCCGGGCCGGCGTGGTCGAGCAGCGGGATGCCGGCAGCCACCAGGATCTCCGGGCCGAGGTTGGGGTAGCGCCCGGAGATCGACGACGACGCGTTGACGACCGCGGCGGGTTTGCACGCCACCAGCGCCTCGGCGCTGACCCGGTCGAGGTCCTCGTGGTCGATGACCGCGATGTCACCGGGGCGCAGCCGCTTGGTGAGGTCCTTGGTGCGCCGGTCGACGCGGGCGGGACCGCTCAGCCCGGGTCGTGGGCCGCGGTTGCTGCGGGCGGGAAGGCGGATGGACATCTGCACCATCGTGCCACGTCGGGCTAGGCCCGGGCGCGCGCCATCAGGTCGCGGGCGTGCTCCAGCGCGGCCTCGGTGCCGGAGCCACCGAGCATCCGGGCGAGCTCCGCGACCCGCTGCTCGCCCTCGACCTCGTGGACGCCGCTACGGGTGACGTGCCCGTCGTCGGACCGCTCGACGACCAGGTGCCGGTCGGCGTGCGCGGCGACCTGGGCCAGGTGGGTGACC
The DNA here is from genome assembly GCA_963695175.1 of uncultured Actinomycetota bacterium. Lineage (GTDB taxonomy): Bacteria > Actinomycetota > Actinomycetes > Actinomycetales > Dermatophilaceae > Fodinibacter. Next base: position 6,308 of record CAVOGG010000003.1, on the reverse strand, counting down.
ACGACGACCTGGGCGTGCCGTGCGAGGGCGGCCAGCCGGGCCCCGACGTCGAGGGCGGCACGACCGCCGACCCCGGCATCCACCTCGTCGAAGACGAAGGTCGGCACCGAGGTGACCTCGGTGGCCGTGGCCACCTCGATCGCGAGCATGACCCGTGAGAGCTCGCCGCCGGATGCCGCCTTGGTCACCGCCCGCGGCGCGGTGCCCGACCCGGACGCGAGCCGGATCTCGATGTCGTCGCGCCCGTCGGTGGTGAACCGGCCGGCGTCCTCGACTGCCACGGACACCGTCGCCGAGCCCATGGCGAGGTGGCTCAGCTCGTCGGTGATGCGCGCCCCGAGCGCGGCCGCGGCCGTGCTGCGGGCAGCGGTGAGCCGGCCGGCGGCCTCCTCGCGTGCCCCGGTCAGGTCGATGACGCGCGCCTCGAGCTCGCCGATGCGGTCGCCGGTGCCGTCGAGCTCGCCGACCCGCCGAGCGGCCTCGCCGCCCCAGCGGAGCACGTCGTCGACGGTGGGGCCGTACAGCCGGGTCAGCTCGCCGAGCGCGGCCCGTCGCTGCTCGACCTGCTCGAGTCGGGCGGGGTCGATGTCGGCATCGGCCAGGTAGGACCCGAGGTCGGCGGCCACGTCGGCGGCGAGGTAGCGCAGCTCGTCGACGCGGGTGCCGATCTCGGCCAGGGCGGGGTCGCTGCCACTGACCGAGGCCAGCCGGGACGACGCGGTGGCGAGCGCCTCGAGCACGCCCGGCGACGGCATCCCGGCGTCGTCGTCACCGGAGAGCGCGGTGTGCGCCGCACCGGCCCCGGCGCGCAGCTCTTCGGCGTGACCGAGCCGCTGGCTCTCGATGCCGAGGGTGGTGTCCTCGCCGGGCTGCGGGTCGAGGGCCTCGATGCGCTCCAGGCCGACCCGCAGGGCGTCGGCCTCGCGGGCCCGCTCCGCGGCTGCCGTGCGCAGGTGGGCCAGCTCGGCCTCCGCGGTGGTGAGCTCGGCGTGCAGCGCGCGGTAGGTGGAGAGCGCGTCGGCGACGTCGCGTCCGCCGAACCCGTCGAGCACCTCGCGGTGCTGGTCGGCGCGGCGCAGCCGCCACTGGTCGGCCTGGCCGTGCACGGCGACGAGGTGCTCGGCGAGGTCGGCGAGCACCCCCACGGGGGCGGCGCGGCCGCCGACGTGGGCCCGGGAGCGGCCGTCGGCGGAGACCGAGCGCACCAGCACCAGGCCGTCCGTGACGTCGGCACCCGCCTCGGCCGCGCGGGCGAGGGCCGGGTGGTCCGGCTGGCAGGTCGACGACGCCCTCGACGACGACCCGGTCGGCCCCGGCCCGCACCAGCCCGGAGTCGCCGCGTCCGCCGAGCAGCAGGCCGAGCCCGGTGACGACCATGGTCTTGCCCGCGCCGGTCTCGCCGGTGAGCACGGTGAGCCCGGGGTGGAGCGACAGCACCGCCTCGTCGATGACCCCCAGGTCACGGATGCGGATCTCCTCGATCACGCGGTGCCGTCCTGGTCGGCGTCGGACATCATCGCGCCGGCGGCCCCGCGCCAGCCCTGGACCGGGAGGCGGAACTTCTCGACGAGCCGGTCGGTGAAGCCGCCACGTGACAGGCGGGCCAGTCGCACGGGCTCCTCGGAGCGGTGGACCTCGATCCGGGCGCCCGGGGGTAGGTCGACGGCGCGCCGACCGTCGCACCACACGACCCCGCTGCCCTGGGTGCGGGCCAGCACCTCGACGACGAGCCGGGACTGCGGGCCGACCACCACCGGCCGGGCGAAGAGGGCGTGCGCGCTGATCGGCACGAGCAGGAGCGCCTCGACGTCGGGCCACACCACGGGACCGCCGGCCGAGAACGCGTACGCGGTGGACCCGGTGGGCGTCGCCATGACGATGCCGTCGCACCCCCAGGTCGAGAGCGGCCGGCCGTCGATCTCGACGGTGAGCTCGAGCATCCGTTCGCGCGACGCCTTCTCGACGGTCACCTCGTTCAGCGCCCAGGACGAGAACACCGGGTGGCCGTCCTCGTAGGCGTGCACCTCGAGGGTCATCCGCTCCTCGACGGTGTAGTCGCGCGAGACGATGCGTTCGACGGTGGCGTCGAGGTCTTCGCGCTCGGCCTCGGCGAGGAACCCGACGTGGCCCAGGTTGACCCCGAGCAGCGGCACCCCGGACCCGCGGGAGAGCTCGGCACCGCGCAGGATCGTGCCGTCGCCGCCGAGCACGCAGACCAGCTCGCAGCCCAGCGTCGCCGAGGCACCGGGGTCGTCGTCGGAGGCCTCGACGCCGGGCACGTCGGCCAGCGGGGTTCCCACGAGGTCGGCGGGTGGGGCGCACACCCCGACGCCTGCCGCAAGCAGTCGGGTGGCGACCCCGGCGGAGAGGCGCTGGGCGTCGACCCGCCACGGGTGGGTGACGAGGAGGATGCGGCGCGACGGCGTCGTCGTCATCGTCGCCCTCCACTCGAACGGTGCGTGGTGGCCTCGCGCACGGCGTCGCGGACCCGGTCCTCGCTCATTGTGTCCGACGGCACCGACCGCGCCCACAGGAGGTACTCCGTGTTGCCGCTCGTCCCGCTGATCGGGCTGGTCCGGATGCCGTGCACGTGCAGCCCGTGCTCCCCCACCGCGGCGACGACCTGCTCGAGGGCCCGGGTGCGGTCCTTGGGGTCGGTGACGACGCCCTGCCCGTTGAGCCGACCGCGGCCGACCTCGAACTGGGGTTTCACGAGCACGACGAGGTCGGCATCCGGGCCGAGGAGGCCGGCGAGGTCGCCCATGACGAGGGTGAGCGAGATGAACGACAGGTCGGCGACCGCCAGCTCGGCCGGCCCGCCGAGGTCGTCGGCGGTCAGCCCGCGCACGGTGGTGCCGCTGCGCTCGTCGACCCGCGGGTCGTCGGCCACCTCGGGCACCAGCTGCCCGTGGCCGACGTCGACGGCGACGACCTCGGCGGCGCCGTGGGCCAGCAGGACCTGCGTGAAGCCGCCGGTGGACGCGCCGACGTCGACGCAGCGCCGCCCGGCGACCGCGAGGCCCACGGGGCCCCAGTCGTCGAGGGCGGCAACGAGCTTGTGCGCGGCACGACCGACCCAGCGGGGGCCGTCGGAGGTCACCGCGACGTCGTCGGCCGGCTCGACCTGGTGCGCCGGCTTGGTGGCGGGCGCACCGCCGACCGTCACGAGCCCGGAGGTCACCAGGTCGCGGGCCTCGCCGCGTGACCTGGCCAGGCCGCGCCGCACGAGCTCGGCGTCGAGGCGGCCGATCTCAGCCGCCGAGGTCGGACAGCCGTGACTGCAGGGTCCGGTGCACCGCCTCGCCGGCCTCGAGCTGGGCGTCGAGGTCGTCGTCGGGTGCGGCGGCGAGGTCACGCAGGGCGGCGTCGATGACGATGTCGCCCGTCTCCGGCGGCGCCCCCGGGGTGGGGGCGCCGGCCGGTGGGGCCGGGACGGCCGTCTCGGCGGGAGTCGTGCCGGGGTGCTGCTCGGTCACGCGCCGGCCGCCGGCGTGGTGGGTGCCGCTGTGGTGGAGGCCGCCGGCGTGGATGCGGGCGGGGTCGACGCCGCCGGCACGGATGCCGGGGTGGAGGGGGCGGGGCTCGCCGGGGCGGACGGGGCTGCGCTGGCCGGGGTCGCGCTGGCCGGGGCGGACGGGGCCGCGCTCGTCGCCGTCGAGGTCTTCTTCGCCGGCGCCCGGCGCACGGGTGCCTTCCTCGCGGTCGTGGTCCTCGTGGTGGTGGTCTTCTTCGCGGCAGGAGCCGCCTTGGTGGCCGCGGACTTCGTCGCGGTGGACTTCGTGGCCGGCGCCTTCTTCGCGGGAGTCCGCTTGGCGGGAGCCTTCTTCGCGGTGGTGGTCTTCGTCGCGGTGGCGGTCTTCGTCGCGGTCGACGTGGTCGCCTTCTTCGCGGGGGCCTTCTTGGCCGGTGCCTTCTTGGCAGGAGCCTTCTTCGCGGTGGCGCTCTTCGCGGCCGGGGCCTTCTTCGCCGGGGCCTTCTTGGCCGGGGCCTTCTTCGCCGGCGCCTTCTTCGCGGCGACGCGGGCCGGCTCGGGCCCGAGCTCGGTGAGGGCGTCGACCACCAGGCCAGGGGTGCGCGCGCTCTTCCCGGTCGCCGAGCGGGCGAGGTCGTCGACCTGCGAGGCCAGCCCCGCAACCGTTGCCGCGAGGGCCTGCACGTCGCTCGACACGCGGTTGACGTCGAGCTTGGCCAGGGCCGACTCCACCTCACGGCGGATCAGGCGCACCAGGTGCTTGCGGTTGGTCTGGGCGGCGCGCAGCAGCTCGTCGGCCACGCCGCTCACCTGCTTGGCCGCCTTCTTGCGCGACGCGTCGGACCCGGCCAGGGCGACGATCTCCGCGGCTGCCTCCCTGGCACGGCTGCGGGTGAGCTCACCGAGCCCGGACGTGAGCTCGACGTAGCCCTGGATGGATCGCTTGGCCATGGGTCCTCCTGACATGTGGCGGCCCGGTCAGCCGCCCTCTGGGCCCACGCTACCGGTGTGCGGCGGCCGCGACCACGCTCACTGCCCGCTCGACCAGCGCTTCGACCTCGTCGTTCGTGGCTCCGGCGTCGCGGGCGGCGTGCACGGCGCGCATCGCGTCGGCGAGCACCACGAGCCCCTGGTCACCGTCGTCGGGGTCTGCCACGAGGGCGCGCAGGTCGGGGGCCACCCAGGTCGGGCGCCGCTGCGGGGGTGCCTCGAGGCAGGCCCGAAGGTCGTCGACCCCGGTCAGGACCAGCAGCGAGTCCATCCCCGCGGCGACGGCGCCCTCGATGTCGGTGTCGAGGCGGTCGCCGACCGCCAGCACCCGCTGCGCGGGCAGGTCCAGCCGCCCCGCGCACAGCAGGTACAAGGGTGGGGCGGGCTTCCCGGCCACGAGGTGTGGTGGGTGGCCGACGGCGCGCTCGACCGCGGCCACCAGCGAACCGTTGCCTGGGGCGACCCCTCGGTCGGTGGGCAGCGTGCCGTCGGTGTTGGTGGCCACCCAGACGGCGCCACCCTCGACGGCGTAGGCCGCCTCCGCGAGGTCCGTGGCCGTCACCGCGGGGCCGTAGCCCTGCAGCACGGCGTCGACCGGGGTGCTCTCGGCATCGTCGGGCAGCACGGGCCGCAGCCCCGCCTCCGTCAGTGCGGCCGCGACGCCGGCACCGCCCACGGCCAGCACCGGGCTGCCCGCCGCCAGCCGGTCGCCGAGCAGCCAGGCACCCGCCTGCGAGCTGGTGGCCACCGCGTCCGCAGTGCACGGGAGGCCGAGCTCGCGCAGGTGCGTCGCGACGTCCGCGGGTGAGCGGGAGGCGTTGTTCGTGGCGTAGAGCACCGGCACGTCCAGCGCGCCGAGCACCTCCACGGCGTGCGGCACGGCCGTCGGGCCCCGGTAGACGACGCCGTCCAGGTCGCAGACCACCGCCGCGTAACGGGCGACGAGCGCGCCGGTGGGGCTCACTCCCCCGGCTCCGCGCCGTCCTCGAGCTCGTCGTCGTCACCGAGCTCGAGCTCGATGCCGTCGAGCTGTTCGAGTCGCTCGACGGCGTCGGTCTCGCCCTCGGTGTCGCCCTTCATCGCCTTGACGAACCACTCCCGTGCCTCGTCCTCTCGTCCCAGGCCGAGCAGCACGTCGGCGTAGGCGTAGTGCAGGCGGAAGACGCCGGCGGTGGGGCTGCGCCGCAGCGCCGGGATCTGCAGCGCGAGCAACGCGGCATCCTCCTGACCGAGGTCGCGGCGGATACCGGACACGACGATCGCGAGCTCGATGCGCTCGGACTCCTCGAGCCCGGCGGCCTCCGGGGTGGCGGCCAGGTCGAGGGCACGGCCCTGCCGGCCCAGGCCACGCTCGCAGTCGACCATGAGCGGCAGCAGGTGCGATGACCCGCTGAGCCGGCGCACCGTACGGAACTCGGTGAGCGCCCGGGCGAAGTCGCCCTGGCGGTAGGCCACCATGCCGAGCGCCTCGCGGGCGGCGGGCACCCGGCCGGCGCGGCGCACGGCGGTCTCGGCGTGGGCGAGCGCCGACTCGAGGTCGTCGGCCTCGAGGAAGGCCGCGACCATGACCAGGTGCTGGGCCACCCCGTCGGCGTTCTCCTTGGACAGGGTGCGCAGCTGGCCGTGGATGGACCGGTCGAGCTCCTTGCCGGTCACCCCCTCGGGGATGCGCGGCTCGGGAAGGCGCGGACCCTTGGGGGCCAGTCGCGCCCCACCCCGGTTCTCGCGGTCGTCCGGACGATCGGATGGTGCACCCGGGCGTCCGCCGGACGGTCGCCCGTCGCGCTTGCCGGGGGCGCCACCGCGACGGTCACCGCTGCGACCGGAGCCGCCCTTGCCGCCGGCA
>CAVOGG010000002.1:0-658699 GCA_963695175.1 uncultured Actinomycetota bacterium | reverse complement strand
TCTAGCTCGGCCATGACCGGTGAGAGTGCGTCACTTCGCCCAGTTGGTGGCACCCGGGAGCTTGCGGGTGACCCCCGTTGGCCTCTTCATTCACGTCACCACCGGGCAGGCCCGTGCACGACGTTCACCGCCCGGGACGTGATGCGAAACGACGAAACCCTGGGTGAACCCCAGGAGTGAGCCCTTGGTCCGAGGCGATCATCTCCAGGGCCCTGCGCAGGGCCGAGCGATGCCTCTCGTCCAGTGCCGCCGTGATCTCGGCCTCGTGCTCCTTGCCGACCACCGCTAGGTCCGCCAGCAGCTTCATTCCTTGCGGGGTCAGGTGTAGCGCATGGTTTCGTCGATCCTGCGGGTCTCGCTTTCGTTCCAGGATGTTCCGGGACTCGAGGTCGTCGACCAGGCCCACGATCCTGCTCGGCGGCATCCCCAGGTGCTCAGCCACCGCTTGCTGGCTCAGTCCAGCATTCGACGCTATGTGTCGCAGCAGCCCGACTTGCGGCGGAGTCACGCCCAGCTCGGCGACCCGCTCCGCGAATCGGTTTGCGGCGTGCGTGCCGACTTGGGTGAGGAGGAAGGCGGTACTAGGAGGCGGCACGGGCTCGGGCGAAGATGGCACGGGAAAACCCTACCAAACCGGAATTGTTCATGATGTAATGATTACACACCGTCACGATACCCATCAGGAGGCCACCATGGTCAACGGTGAACTAACTGTGCACACAAGCACCGCAGAAGATCTTGTCCGCGCGTACCTTGCTGACTTCCGCCATCAAGCCGAATGGCGGGATGACGTTCTGGAGTGCGTGCTCGTGTCCGGTGCGGCTGGGGAAGACGGTGCCGTCTATCGCCAGAGCGTCAAGCAGGGCCCGGGAGGCGTCGCTGAGCGTCGCCTTCAGGCGCGCATCGACTCAGGCGGCGGACGCATCGACTTCCAGACGTTGGGCGCAGGCCCCGTGCTGGCCTCGGGAACCAACACCGTGTCAAGCGACGGCAGCATCACCACGGTGCACGGGACAATCAAGATCTCGTTCTCCGGGTCGGGCTCGTTGCTTCGGCCAGTGGTCGCGCGAGTGATGAAACGAAGGATGGTCCAGTACGAACAAGCCTTGAAGATTCACCTCGACGCGCTCGCAAGCAACGGTGAGGGCAATGATTGAGGCCAGGTCGCTCACCAAACGATATGGGTCTGCTCTCGCCGTGGACGACCTCACGTTTCGGGTAGAACCGGGACGTGTCACCGGCTTCCTCGGTCCGAACGGCGCTGGGAAGAGCACCACCATGAGGATTCTTCTCGGGCTCGATCATCAGACCTCGGGTGTCGCTCTCATCAATGGCCGCCCCCATAGGGATTCGCCGGCACCCCTGCGCACGACTGGGGCACTGCTGGATGCTCGAGACGTCAATAAGGGAAGGTCGGGACGGGCGCACCTGCGCGCCCTCGCAGACAGCAACGGCCTCCCACGACGGCGTGTGGACACGGTCCTCGACATCGTCGGTTTGCGGACGGCCGGCACCAAGCGGATCAAGACCTATTCACTTGGCATGCTGCAGAGGCTCGGCATAGCCGCTGCCCTGTTGGGAGAGCCTGGCGTCCTCTTGTTCGACGAGCCTCTCAACGGGCTCGACCCGGAAGGCATCGTCTGGATTCGCGCGTTCCTGCGAACCTTGGCCGACGAGGGCCGGACCATCCTGATCTCAAGTCACTTGATGAATGAGATGGCCGTAACTGCGGACCATCTCTTGATCATTGGTCGGGGGAAGCTGCTTGCAGATGTGGGTACGAAGGATTTCCTGGAGACCGGTCGTCAGGCAACTGTCCGGGTGCGGGCATCGCGACTGGACAAGCTCGGCACCGCGTTGGCCGGCCGGGACGTGCGCGTCACTGAGGACGGCGACAGTCTGATCGTCGCTGGCGCCACGGCGCAAGAAGTCGGCGAGCAGGCGTTCCGCGCCGGTGTGGTGATCCACGAGCTACACCAAGAGCGAGCCTCCTTGGAATCAGCATTCATGGAGATGACCCGAGACAGTGCGGACTTTCAGACGTCAGTAGACGCCGCATGAACACCGCTGGGACCGGACTTCGATTCCGCTGGATCCTGCGCTCAGAGTGGACGAAGCTGTGGTCGGTAAGGTCGACGCCCTATGCGCTACTGCTCCTGTCCACGCTCACCATCGGGTTCTCCGTCCTGTTCTGCTTGGGCAGTGCCGCCAACTTCAGCGAGTTCAGCTCAAAGCAACGAGCCGCGTTCGACCCAACCGAGGTCAGTTTGGCTGGTCTCGTGATCGGTCAGCTCGGAGCCGCCGTGCTCGGTGTCCTGGTGATCAGCACGGAGTACGCAACTGGCAGCATCAAGAGCACTCTTTCTGCGACGCCAGACCGGCTCCGCGTGCTTGCCGCAAAGACGGTGATCGTCACTGCAACCGCCGCACTGGTCGGACTTGCCACCTGCGTCGTGTCGTTCTCGCTCGGGCAGGTCGTCCTCGGATCTGAACACCTTGACGCAAGCTTCACCGATCCACACGTGATCCGCGCCGTGCTCGGTGGAGGTCTGTACCTGGGAGCCAGCGCCGCTCTTGGAGTGGCACTTGGAACAGTCTGTCGTCAAACGGCCACCGGCATCGTCGCTGCCGTGGCAGGTCTCCTGGTCCTACCGCAGCTCGCTGGCCTACTGCCCGGTTCAACCGGCAAGGGCATCGCCGCATGGCTCACCACCAACGCGGGACACCAGATCACCACCATCAAACAAGGCGTCGATGAAGCCGGGCCCTGGACGGGCTACCTCGTCTACTGCCTGTGGGCCATTGCCATCCTCGTACTCGGAGCGCTCCTGCTCGAACGCCGCGACGCCTAGCAGACCGCCGACCCGGTCGAACAACCTGCTGCCACAACCGCTGACCAGACGCGCGGGGGATCCCGTTGTGCGTCGAGGCGCCCCACCTCGTGGGCCGCAATCGCTTCCCGCGCTCTACTGGTCGAACGCCCTGGCCGACCCTCGAGTGGTGCGTCTCAGCGCCGCGACAGCACCTGGAAGGTGGCGGGCGGGATGAGCTGAGACGGCGGCGGCCGGTGCAGCGTCTGGAGCTGCACCGGCCGCCGCCTCGCCCGGTCAGGGGCGGATGGGTGTCACCTTGATGTCGACCGCCTTGGCCGTCCCGCCCACCGCGTAGGCCGCGAGACCTGTCGCCGAGGCCGGCGGATAGATGAGGTCGGTGATCGAGACCTGACCGCCCTGGGCGAGCACTTCGACCGAGCTGCGGTCGAGGTATGCCGTGAAGGTCACCTCACCGTCTCGCACGGTCACGGGCGCCTCCTCGATGCTGGGGAAGAGGGGGTTGAACGCGACGTTGCCGCTGCGCGTGCGGTCGACGATCAGTGTGCCGTCGCGACGGACCCCGACCTTCGTGCCCACGGAGCCGTCGGCGCTGCGCCGCAACACGATGCCAGCCTCCGATGCCGAGCCCAGGGCGACGCGGACCTCCACCCGTGCCACGGTCGCGGCGAGACCGGTCGGCCTCACACCGGCCGCGACCGAACGCTCCTTCGCCTGCTGCTTGTCCCGGTTCACGGTCACCGCATTCACTCCCGGGACCGGTGTCTGGCGGAGACGCGGCCCCGCCTCGGTCGTGACGAGGGACAGCGTGCGCGGCATCGTCATCTGGCCGCGCCACGGGTCGGTGGGTACGTCACCGGCGTACTGCCAGTTGTTCATCCAGCTGATGGTCGTGCGCTGGTCGACGGGCAGCCCGTTGAAGGTCACTCCGGCGTAGTTGTCGCGTCCGTAGTCGACCCAGCTGGCCCGGTCGGTCCCGCTCTTGGCGGGTGCCGACGCGAGCATGAACTGGTCGGCGAGGATGTGTCCCCAACCACCGGAGCTGTGGTCGACGACGGTGATCTGCGCCGTGCGACCCTGCAGTCCGCTGAGGTCCCACGAGGCCCAGTCGAGGGCCTCGCTGTCCGATCCCGTGCTGGACCGCACGACGTTGCCGTCGACGACGAGGTTGACGGTCGTCTGGGTGTCGCGCGGGCCGGCTGCACTGTCGGAGAACCGGATGTCGTCCACCATGAGGTGTCCCCAGTCGCCGCCGCTGTGGTCGTCCCGGACGACGACCCGGGCCTGCTGGCCCACCACTGCCCTGGCGTCGATGTAGCGCCAGTCCATCTCGCCGGAGTTGTTGCCGGTGACCGACCCGACGACCTGTCCGCCTGAGACGAGCTCGACGACCGTTGGGCCACTCGTGCCGAGCGGGTGCGTGCCCCCTGCGATGAGGAGATTGACGTAGTCCTTGGTCACGGTGAACTCCGGCGACACGAAGGTGCCCACGGCGGGGTCGCACTTGTCGGGCACGACGCAGGTGTCGAGCACCTTGTCGCCCTGGTGGTAGGGCAGTCCCGAGCTGGTCGCGCCGTAGCCGACGAAGTCCCCTGTGGCACTCCATCCGGCGGGCAGGTGCGTCACCGGGTCGAGCACCTCGAAGTCGGTGAACACCTCGCCGCCAGGGTCACCCTGGGTCGCACCGGCGACTGCCTCGTGGTGGCCACCACCGATGAGGAAGTTCAGGTACCTCTGGTCGATGGTGAACGCCGGAGAGGTCAGCTCGCCCTGGGCGCCGTCGAAGTCGATGAAGCTGTTGACCAGGTGCTCGCCCACGTAGCCGGTGACGGCCTGCTGGCCCGGCAACGAACCGGATGCCGGCTGAGACCCGAAGGCCGCACCGGTCGGGGTCCATCCGGTGTACCCGTTCTCGAATCCCTGCAGGAGCGTCCCGGAGGGAGGCTGGTAGCTCGCGGGCCCGTCGGGGGTGAATGTCGTGCCGTCGAAGTCGCCGACGAAGTACTGGGTGCCGGAGCCGCCGGCGATGCCGCCGGGGTTGAGGCTGACGGTCATGACCCACTTGACGTTGTCCGGGTCACCGTCGACCGCAAGGGGGAACAGGTCCGGGCACTCCCAGGCGCCCCCGGTGGCGTTGCGCGGACCGAACTCGGACAGCTTGGTCCAGTGCTTGAGGTCTGCCGAGCGCCAGATCAGCACCTTGTGCTCGTTGGCGATCACCGCCACCATCCGCCACTCCTGGGCGGGCTCGTACCAGAACGCCTTGGGGTCGCGGAACTCGCGTGAGCCGATGTCGATGACCGGGTTGCCCGAGTACTTGGTCCACGTCTGACCGTCGTCGGTCGAGTACGCCAGTGACTGGGCCTGGATGCCGTCGCGCCCGCTGGCGGGCGTGTAGGCGCTGGTGTACATCGCCACGAGAGGCGGGTTCTTCTTGGTCCCGAAACCGGAGCTGTTCGTTGTGTCGACGACGACCGACCCGGAGAACACCCCCTCGTTGGCGTCGAACGGGATGGCGACCGGTTGCTCGGCCCAGTGGACCAGGTCCGTGCTCGTCGCGTGCCCCCAGGACATGTTGCCCCACACGTTGCCGAGCGGGTTGTACTGGAAGAAGAGGTGGTAGACGCCCTTGTAGAACACGAGCCCATTGGGGTCGTTCATCCAGTTCTTCGCGGGGCTGAAGTGGTACGCCGGGCGGTGCTGCGGCGTGTCCGCCGAGGCCGGCGCCACGCCGAGCATGGCGAGGAATGAGACGACGCACACTGCGACAGCGCGCCAGCGGCGCGTGTGCGGACGGGTAGTGATGACCATGATGAACCTCCAGATGACAACGTTGTCAGTGCCCCAACTGGACGGTACCTCGGGGGGCGAGCGGGCGCACGTCGAGAGGAGGACCCACGAGAGTCGCCCCAGCCATTTCCTAGCGCGCGGCTACGTGAGGTGGAGGGGAGTTGACCTGCGTCTCGCCGCCACGGCCCTCGCTGCGCTCAGGTGGGCTATGGCCTGGATGCACGAGCAGGGCTACGTTGCGAGTACGGGGCAGGGAGAGGCGGCCGCACGGCCGTCACGTCGGTCCGGTACAGAGGAGCTTCGCATGTATGGACGTGTCGTCATCTACACCCACGACGAAGACAGGGATGCGCTCGAGGCGAAGGCACGCGCGGGTGTGATCCCGATCGTCACCGGCACTCCCGGTTACATCTCCTACGGCGTCATGTTCGAAGACGACCGAGTGGTCTCGGTGAGTCAGTGGGAGTCCGAGGAACACGCAAAGGCAGCGGACGCGGCGCTCGCCGAGTGGGTCAAAGCCAACACCACGATGAAGAGCGAGACACGCTTCACGGGAGACTTCGCCTGGCTGGAACTCGCGTCGCGTTAGACCAGAGTCGACCAGTTGGGCGGTCACCTCAGGGAAGGTGGCTGCTTCAACCCACGCCGCTTCTCTGTGGAGTCGGCGGATCGGCCACGCTCTCGGCAGCCGCGGGCGATCCGGGCGGCCGCATCATGCCGGGAGCCGGCGGTGATGTCATCCCGAGCAGCTCAGTCGGCCGAAAACGGGTGCTCGGGAAGGGCGCACGCCCAGGTGGTGCGGCGTGCCGGCCTCGCCATCCCGGTCAGCGGGCCTTGAGAATCCGCGTGCACCTCAGACCACACGTGTCGATGGGGTCCCGGTTTCGAGGTTCTGGGCGTCGAGCCAGGTGAGCGACGCTGCGGCGACGGCCTTCCATCCGGAGTCCAGTGTCAGGGAGTGGCCGCGGCCCTCGAACTCCTGGTATTCGGTAACGGACGGGTTGTCTGCATACAGCTTGAAGACCTGTCGGGTGACCTTGGAGGGAACGGTGTGGTCGTTGTCGCCACTTATCAGCAGGAGCGGTCCGCGGATGGCGTGGTGGGTGTCGACGGCGGCCGGTGAGTGCTTGGAGAAGTTGGCGACCGCGTCCTCGAAGAGTGGTCGACCGGGCCCGGGGATGGTCCATGCCTGGAACAGGGCGTCCGACTCCTGCTCGGTCAGGGCGTTGCCGAAGCTGTAGCGGAACTGCTTTGCCGTCAACGAGACCGTGCGCTTCTTGTTGGCAGGGTTGCCCAGCACCGGGAATCCTGAGCGCAGTTGTGAGAACGGCAAGGCAGTCACTCCCTTGATGGGCGCGGGATCGATCGCTACCGCAGCAACCGCGTGGTTGTTCGCGATCAGTTCCTGCGCGATGAGCCCCCCGAAGGAGTGGCCGACCACGATGGGCTTGGCCGCCATCCCTGCGATCAGGGAGGCGTAGTGGTCGAAGATGTCCTCGATCCCGATTCCGTCCATCTGCTCCGGGTTGGCGCGTGTCGCCTCGACGGTCTCGGAGTCCCCTGGCCAGCCAGGCGCACTCGCGTCGTGCCCCGCTTCTTCGAACATCCGGACCCATGGCTGCCAAGCGGCGGCGTGGATCCAGAGCCCGTGGATGAACAGGACGGGGGGCTTGGTGTTGGTGTCAGACATGACTTTCTCCTTGGTTGTGATGGTCCAGATCAGAGCGGAGTGCTGCCGACCGCGGCTGCGGGGTGATGTTGCGGGGACGACCCGGACCGCGGGCGGGTAGTCCGTCGGATGGCGAAGGGGACGGCCACCGCGGTGCCGATCGCCGCGGCGTACGGCGTCCACGCGAGGTGGTCGGTGGTGACGAACCCGGTGCCGATGACCGAACCCAGGGCGATGCCGACGTTGAAGCTGGCGACGTTCAAGGTCGAGGCAAGGGTGCTGCTGGCTCCGGCGACCTCGATGACGCGCGACTGAAGCAGAGGTGGCAGGGCGAAACCCGTCAGTCCCCACAGCACCAGGAGGGCGAGGGTTGCCCAGGGCGTGGTCCCGCTCAGACCGAACGTGGCCAGCACCAGGGCCAGCAGCACCAGGACCACCGGTAGCGACTGCGCGGGCCAGCGGTCGCCGGCACTCCCGCCCACCAGAGCGCCCGCCGCGGTGGCGAGTCCGTAGACCAGGAGCACCGCCGGCACGGCACCTTCGGCAATGCCGGTGACCTCCACGAGGTAGGTGGTGATGAACGTGAAGACGATGAACATGGAACCGAACCCGAGGGCTGTGGCGACGAAGACCTTGACCAGGGCCAGCCATTCGACGGCCGGTCGCTCAGCCGGCTCCGCGGATCGATCCGCAGAGGGTGGGTTGTGGGCCACGAACGCGATCCAGATCGCCGCGGCAGTGCCCATCAGGCCGATGGCGACGAAGGGTGCTCGCCAGGAGGTCGCCTGCCCGAGCAGGGTCCCCAGAGGGACGCCCAACACCGTCGCGATGGTCAGGCCGCCGAACAGCAGCCCGAGCGCGCGCGACCTACTGGACTCGTCCACCATGCTGACTGCCAGGACCGCTGCGATCCCGAAGAACGCGCCGTGCGTGGCGGCCGCGATCACCCGCGCCACCACCAGCACTTCGAACGAGCCGGCGAGGGCCATCACCGCGTGAGCCGCGACGAACAGGGCCAACAGGGCCAGCAGAGCCGACTTGGGTGGCCGGCGCCGTAGGAACCACGCCAGGCACGGGCCTCCGACAGCGATCCCTACCGCATAGGCCGTGACGAGAGCGCCTGCGGCCCCCACGGACACCGACATCGCCCTCGCAATGGTCGGTAGCAGCCCGACGGTGACGAACTCTGTCGTCCCGAGTGCGAAAGCCGCCGCACCCAGCGGCAAGAGCGTCTTCGGTAGCGCCATGGCCCGGACCTTCCAGTGGGGAACCAGCCCACCAGACCACGGGATGGCGACCGCTCGAACCCCGGAAACCCCCCAGTGAGCCGTGCCCGCCGGCGTTGGGCCTCGGGACGGGCCACAGCTCAGCTAGGTGATCAGGCCTGCGGCAGCATCGCCTTGAGCTGGCGACGCGACCTGATCTCGAGCTTGCGGAGAATCTTGGTCATGTGGAACTCGACGGTGCTCTCGCCGATGAACAGCTTGGTGGAGATCTCCTTGTTGGTGAGCCCCGAGGCGGCCAGCTCAGCGACTTGTTGTTCCTGGGAGGTGAGCGTTCTCTGGTCGCTGGCGGCACGGGTGATCCGTTCGCCTGTGGCCCGAAGCTCCATTTCGCACCGGTGGGCGAACAGCCGCGCTCCGAGGGCGTTGAACAGACCCAAGGCCTGCTTGAGCTGGACACGGGCGTCCAGCTTTCGCCCCTCGCGACGCAACCACTCGCCGTACAGCAGGTGGGATCGCGCATGCTCGGTGCGGACACCTGAGGCGGCCAGGAGGGCGATGGCTGTGCGGAAGTGGGTATCGGCCTCCGCTCCATGGGCGCAGATTCCTTCTGAGCGGGCGAGCAGGCCTTCGGACCACGGGGTGGGACTGGCCGCAACGCGCTCACGCAGCTGCTCCAGCCGGAGCAGTGCCTCCGCCTGGTTGTGCGTGCGCGCAGCCGCCTCGATGGCCTCGGGCAGCGCTTGTGAGGACCAGGGCAGGTGATCGTGCTCGACTGCCTGCACCGCCGCCTCAAGGGCCTGCCGGTAGTTGCCCAGGCTGTTCTCGAGCACTGCCAGGCTCATCCAGCCCCAGTCCTCGAGCACGCTCTTTCCCAGCTGGACCCCCCAGCGGTGGATGAGCGTGTCGATGATCTCTCTGGCTTTGTACTCGTCCCCGATCCAGACGAACAGTTCAGCCTCGTACGGGGTGTCGACCACGCTCGGCTCGGGGCTCAGCATCGCAACGAGCCCGCGAAGCTCACTCATCAGCAACTGTGCCGAGCTGAAGTCGCCCTCAAGGAGGTGTACGCGGGCCAAGGCGGCTTGGCTTGATCTGAGGCTGCCCATCGACCCCTGGTCCAGGTCGTGCGCTCGGTACCGGCTGGCGAGGACCTTCATGGCGCCCAGGTCCCACAGTTCGGCAGGCATCAGCACGGCCAGAGTGGTCAGACCGATCTCGCCGTCCATGCTGACTTCGTCGTGAACGATGTCGGCCACGGCATGCTTCATCTTGGCTGCCGCGCGCGCCTGGCCGGCGTACATCCGAAAGGCGCCCGCCATCGCCAGCAGGTCGCGTGACTGGTCGGCTGGGCTCAGTGACGGCTCGTCCTTCAGGCTCGCGACCGCAGCGTTCAGTTCCCCGAACGACAAGCCGGTCATGTGCCGGCCGCTCAGGAAGGCGGCCCCCAGTGCCTCGAGCGTCACCGTGCGCGCCAGACCCGACTCCAGCAGCCGTGCCTCGTCGAGCACCGCGACCAGGTGTGCCGAGATCTCGCTGGCCGAGGCAGCACCAGCCAAGTGGATCACCGCCTGGAGCCGGGTGACCTGGACCCGCAGGTGCGGGTTGTCGACGCCGGACGCCACCTGGTCAAGAATCCGCTGGGCACCCGCGCGGTCACCCGCGCGGAGCAACGCCTGTCCGGCCCCGAGCTGTCGCTCGGCCTTCAACACAGGGTCACGGCTGAGCTCGGCGGCGCGCGTCAGGTACGTCGCCTGCGTGGCGTAGCCGCCCTTGGGTCGGACCCGCAGAGCGCAGGCCTCGAGGAGCGAAGCCACTTCCTCATCGTGCAGGGCCGTGGCGCACGCACGATGCCAGGCGTAGCCCTCGGCATCCAGGGCCGAGTCGGTGGCCTCGGCGAGGGCCGCGTGGACGCGGCGCAGCTCGCCGGGATCAGCCGAGGAGTACACCGCAGTGCGAATCAGCGGATGCCGGAAGGCCGGGTCGGGCTCGTAGTTCCACACACCGGTGCCAACCGCGGCGTCGGCGTCCTCCGGGCCCAGCCCGAGCAGGTCCGCGGCCACCCAGAGCACCTCGGAGTCTCCCCGGCCGTTCGCGGCTGCCAGCAGCAGCAGCTGCTGACATCGCGGTGAGAAGCCGGCGACCTGCCGCCGGAAGTGGTCGACCAGAACATCTCCGACAGACAGCTCACCTTGCAGGTGCAGCGACGCGCGCAGTCGAGAGGCGTCAGCAGCATGGGCCAGCTCCACCACGGCCAAGGGGTTGCCGTTGGTTGCCTTCACAAGGCGCGCGATGTCCACAGTCAACGGGTCGAAGGACGGCGCATCGAGGGAGGCCAAGAGCTCACTGACGGCTCGTGCCGTGAGTCCACCGAGCTCGAGCGTCGCCATGTCGCTGACCGGCTGAGGTACCTGGCCGATTCGCGAGCTCAACACCATCGCGATGGCATCGGACTCCAGACGCCGCGCGACGAAAGCGAGCACCTCGAGGCTGTCGGGATCAAGCCAGTGCGCGTCATCGACGACGATCAACAGCGGACCGACCGCGGCCTCGCTGCGCAGCACCGCCAGAACCGCAAGCCCGAGGTGCAGGCGCTGGAACGGCTCGTCGGACAGACCCAGGGCCGTTGCCATCGCGCGATGCTGCGGAATGGGAAGAGACCCCATCCTGTCCAACAGCGGCGAGATGATCCTGTCGAGCCCCGCGAAGACCATCCGCGTCTCGGATTCCGCGCCGGCTACCCGCAGGACCCGAAACGGCTCGGCACGGGCGACAAAATGCTCAAGCAGGTGAGTCTTTCCGGCGCCGGCCTCCCCAACGAGCAACAGCGACCCGCTCTGGTTGCTTGCCGCCCTGACCAGAAGCTCGTCCAGCCGCGCCATCTCGGCGTCGCGACCGGCGATCGGGCGGCGCGGCACACCCGGTCCGTAACTGGGGAAAGGAACGGAACCGCTGCGCGCGGACATCTGGTCCTCCACCCGGAGTCCATCCCGCGATTCCGCCATGGACCGATTCCTACCGTGCAACGGCACATCAAGGGAACAAGACGGCCACATTGGTCCAAGGGACGGTCAACGTACCTTCGCCCCGAAAGGCGGCGCTCTTCCCACCTCGTCACCCACCAGCACTGGGGTGCATCCCGGATGCCGTTCCCGCACACCGTCGATCAACTGGACTCGCGTCCCGTTGGGTCAACCGGACTCAGGCGCACCTGACCGCGGATCGGAGTACGCGCATGCCCCTTCAAACCCTTCGCGACTTTTCACGACGCACCATCCCTCCACTCCTCCTTGCCCTGTCCATCGTGCTGGTGGGCGGCAGCACAGCCCTGGCTTCGGGGATCGGCACCCACAGCTCGTCGGCATCCTCGCCAACGAGGACCTCAGCCTCACCCAAACCGACCATCGTGCTGGTGCACGGCGCCTTCGCAGACGCCTCTGGATGGAACGGGGTCACCGCACGCCTACAGAAGCGTGGCTATCCGGTCGTCGCATGGTCCAACCCCATGCGGGACCTGGGCTCAGACGGCGCGGCACTCGCGACGTTCGTGTCCACCATCGCCGGACCGGTCGTCCTCGTCGGACATTCCTACGGAGGGGCCGTGATCACCCAGGCAACGGGCAGCAACGTCAAGGCCCTGGTCTACGTCACCGGGTACGCGCTGGCCAAGGACGAGAACGTCTTCGCTGCCAGCGCCCTTGGCGGTGCGCACTCCGCTCTGGGTGATCACCTCCAGTTCCGCCCCATCACCGGCTCAGGGCCGGAGAACGCCGACGTCTACGTCGACCCGGCCTACTTCCGTCAGCTGCTGTGCGGAGACCTTGGCAAGCCCCAGTCCGCTGTCCTCGCAGCCAGCCAACGGCCAGCCGCTCTCGCCGCCTTCGCATCGCCCTCGGCACAGCCCGCCTGGACGACGATCCCGTCGTACTACCTGATCGCCACAGAGGACAACGCGATCCCGAAGGAGGCCCAGATGGCCATGGCCGAGCGGGCTGGCGCCGAAACCACGTCGGTCGCCGGCTCCCACTTCGTCATGCTCAGCCACCCCGAGGCGGTAGCGGACTTCGTCAACAAGGCGGCGACGGCGCACTGATCTACCTGTTCGATCCGGAGCCCTCCAGGGCCGCACCGACTCACGTAGATGCGGCCCTGGGTGGCGAGAAGTGCCGTTTGACCCACCCGCCACCCGGCCTCGGTTCACACCGGCTTTGGCGCGCAGCCTTTAGGTGCGTCTCATCGGCACCCCTCTGCCGCAGGCAGCTCTCCAACGGCCGAATACCTCTTGACGACCAACAAGTTGGGCTTGGGGCCGGCAAGTCATGACGGCTGGCGCTGAAGGAGCTGGGGAGATGACTCGAAGCCCAGCCGTTCGTAGACGGGTACGGCCCTGCGGCCCGAATGGACTGTCACGTGGAGGGCACCCAGCCGCTCAGCGTGTCCGGCAGCAGCCCGCACCAGCGCGGAGCCCACACCTTCGCCACGATGCTCGGCCATGACGAACACGGTCTGGATGTCGGCTGACATTCGACTCCTTGCGCCGGGCCGGGGAACTCGTGGGACAAGCGCGACCCAGGCCATCCCGGCGATCTCTTCTTCCGCGGTCCGGGCGATGAAGGCGTGGTGGGAGTCCCTGTGCGCCGCCCACCAGTCAGCGAGGTCGGCTGTAAACGCCTCGACGGACTCGGTGTCGGGCGCCTGGTGTACGTGGTCCAGGTACAGGAGGCGAGCGAGCGATGCGACGTCGGCGGCTCGCGCTTGGTGGATTCTCACGAGGTCGATTGTCCAGCCCGACCTGAAGGAGCGTCTCAGCGCCGCCTGGCGCCGCCTCGACCAGCCCAACGCGTTACGTGGGACCCGATTTGGTGCTACTCCCGGAGGTCCGCGATGAAGTCCGACGAGGCCATCGGCGTGGAGAACATCGGGTAGTCGTACTTGATCGCGTTGTCGTGCTCCTCGGGAGAGGTGGCGGCGACGCAGTCGCTCAACGTGATGACCTGGTAGCCGTTCTCGTAGCCCGAGCGCATGGTGGACTCGACGCAGCAGTTCGTGAGGAACCCGCCAAGGGCGATGGTTTTGATCCCCTTGCTGCGCAGGATGAAGTCGAGGTTGGTGCTGGCGAACGTATCCAGGCCGCGCTTGCCCTCGATGACGATGTCACCCTCGGCGGGAGCGAGCTCGTCGACGATGTCGGCACCCCACGTGCCCTTGACGAAGGCCTTGCCGTCCACGACACCCTTGAGGATCCCGTATGGGTGGGAACTGATCTCGTTGTAGCCGGCAGCGAAGGTGATCGGCGCGTGCATGACGGTCACTCCGGCGGCCCGAGCCGCGGCGACGACCTCTTGGGTGTTGGCCAGCATCTCAGTGCGGTCCATCACCTCGGAGACAGCCCCGTGGAGCGCGCCGCCCTCGGACGTGAAGTCGTTCTGGTACTCGATCAGGACCACTGCGGTGGTGCTCGGGTCAACGGCCATGTCTTCTCTCCTCAAAGTCGGGGCTTGCGTCCAGCGCCTCTGCCTCCTCGTCGGAGAACAGCACCCGGATCAGGAATCGGTTGCCCTTCGGGGCTTCCAGCGAGAATCCTGCACCTCCTCCCGGCACCACGTCGATGGTCAGTTGCGTGCGCGACCAGTACACGAACTGCGCGAGGGACATCCACACCCCGATGCGCCCCGGGTGCTGGCGTCCAGGCAGTGCTGCGTCTGATCGCCGCGAGGCGGCTCTCCAACGGCCGACCACTTCTTGACGACCAGCACGCGGGCTTGGGCCGGCAGTCATGACGGCTGGCGCCGAAGGAGCTGCGGAGATGACCCGAAGCCCAGCCGTTCACGACTCCGCGAGGTCAGCCGTCAACGCGTCGACGGACTCGGTGTCGGGCTCCTGCTCTCCGTGATCCAGGTACAGAAGGCGAGCGAGCGATCCGACGTCGGCGGCCCGCGCTTGGTGGATTCTCACGAGATCGATTGTCCAGCCCGACCCGAAGGAGCGTCTCAGCGCCGCGTGGAACGCCGCGGCCAGGTTCGGACATGAGCCCCGACAGCCACTCACTCCTGATCAGAATCGGGTGGTGCCCCGCAACCGTCGTGGTCGGCCATCGGGGTCGTACAGCGCCAGGTACGCCGGGCGGGCCCACCGTTGGGTGCGAGCTGACAGGGCCGTCGGCACGTGACGGTGTATGCGGCTGCCTGGAGCGTTCTCACGCCCGGTCCACAGCTGAAGGGCGCTGCCCAGGTCCGTCATCCGCGGGTCGTCGTCCGGCAGAGCGAGGTGCTCCGACCAAAGGGATGTCCGCACGGCTAGGGGCAGCAGTCCGTCGGGATCGACGACCGCGCAGGTGATCTCCGAGTCATGTGTCCAGGAACGGCGGTTGAGGTTGTCCGAGCCGATCGTCATCCACGTGTCGTCCACCACGCACACCTTGGCGTGCACGTAGATCGGCGATCCTTCTGCGCGCTCGAGGTCGAAGAGCGCGAACCGGTCGCCGCCGGCCTCGTGCAGGACCTCCCAGGCAAGCCGCTGGCCGTACTTCTCGGGCGGCCCACTGACGCGGCTATCCTTCTCTGGATATCGGGGGACCACGCCGATCACCCGCAACTCCGGCTCACGCCGTAGGGCCCCGGCCAGCG
Organism: uncultured Actinomycetota bacterium; assembly: GCA_963695175.1. Taxonomy (GTDB): domain Bacteria; phylum Actinomycetota; class Actinomycetes; order Actinomycetales; family Dermatophilaceae; genus Fodinibacter. Next base: position 643,560 of record CAVOGG010000002.1, on the reverse strand, counting down.
CGTCGGCCACCACGTCGGACCAGAAGTACTGGTCCTCGATGTAGATGAGACGGCGAGCCCGGGCGAAGGCATGCGTGTAGGCGCGGGCAATGGACCGCTCCCCCTGCGGGGCAAAGGGATACGCGGGCCGCTTGGCCGGGTAGGTGCGCAGGATCTGCACCTGGTGTCGGCCGGCTTCCGGGGGCGGGTCCCACCGCTTCGGAAGGGGCTTGGGATGGCGCGGCATCCCGGCGGCGCGATGGACCGCCGCCCGGTAGGGGTTGCGGTGGTCCAGCGGGGTGGGGTCGTCCCAGCGTTCCGCGAAGGTGTCCAGGACGTCGGCGACGGCGGGACCGCGGATCTCCGCCATGGCGTCATGCCAGGGCGGCTTCGGGCCGTACCGCCCGTCCAGCGGAGGCGCCTGCGGGTCGCCGGCGTGAACGGCGTCATCGCGTCGTCCGTGGCACAGGTCGATCCCGCCGACGAATGCCACGTCCTCGTGCGGCCGACCCTGGAGGCGCACGACGACGAGCTTTTGGTGGTGAGACCCGCCGCGCCGTATCCGCTCGTCGAGCAGCGCCTCGCCACCGGCGTCGTTGATGACGGCGCCCAGGTGCGTGTTCTGCTTGGCGTTCAGCCCTCCCCCGTGGGAGCGCCACAGCAGTGCCCTGATCTCGACCCCCCGGCGCCCCGCCGACGTGAGGAGATCGGCGACGGTCGGCCCCTCCTCGGAGAGGCGCTGGTCGGGATCTCCACGCCAGTCCGTGCAGTAGATCCGGTCACCGCGCTCGGTGGCGCCGATCACCTCGACGAGCCGGGCGAAGTAGTTGGCACCGTGCACATGGGGCACGACCAGGTTCCCGGCCGTCCACGGCCGCTCCGACCTGGGCAGGAACCAGTCGCTCACCAGCCCACCCTCTCAGCCGGCCCGAAGATCGGTCCACCCATACGGGTTGGACCGATCCGGCCTGCAGGAATCGAGGCCAGTTCACCTCGCACTCGTGCGAAGGAATCGTGATCGGACCCTTCAGCGGTTGGTACCGAAGGACTGGACCCCACTGTGTCTCTTCGCCGCCAGAGCGCAGGTTGCATGGAGTGTTGAGCAACCACCACGCCTATTCGGCTCGCTTTTGGCGCCGCATCACCCGCGCCCAGGGTTCTGTAACCGCAACCCGCACATGGCCGCGAAGGTAAGGCTGTTCGCCGCGTGACGCAGTGCCCGCCGCGAACACGCACGGTCGTTCAGGGGCCACGCTATTCCGCCCGGGCACCACGCACACGTGGCCTGCCTTTGCATCCCTTCGGGACCCAAGGGCGTCTGGAGGGTGGGCGGCAGGCGATGGCCAGGTCCCTCGAGCCGGCTCAGCGCATGTTGCCGGTGTGGCCCAGGGAGTAGGCCCCGGGCTGTGGCCAGACGGCCGTCCCGTGCGGGCCCGCGTTGACGCGGATCGACTTCAGCAGGCGGCCCGTGGTCGTGTCGAAGACGTAGACGCGAGAGCTGTAGCGGCCCGAGAGCCACAGCTGGGTCCCGTCGGCGGTCACGCCGCCCATGTCCGGGGAGCCACCGCCCGGGATCGTCCACCGTGCGACCTGCTCGAGGGTGGTGGCGTCCAGGACGCTCACGGTGCCCTCGTCGCGGTTGGTGACGAAGATCCGCGTCGCGTCGCGTGAGGGGTAGATGCCGTGCGCGCCCTTGCCCGTGTGCACGAACCGCTTGATGCGGAAGGTCTTGGCGTCGATGACCCACAGCCCGTTGCGCAGCATGTCAGCGGCGAGGAACCACCGGCCGTCCGGGGTGAGGCGGACGTCCTGCGGCATTGCGGACGCCCCGGGACGGATCTGGGCCTTCGGGCCGGTGCTCATCTTCGCGTGCATCGGGCTGTCGGCGCCCGGGGACTTGGCCTTGTTCAGGTTGATGACCTTCTCGACCTTCGTCGCCTCGCGGTCGATGACCAGCAGCTCGCCCGAGAACTCACAGCTCGCCACGAAGTGCTTGAGGTCGGCGGTGTAGTCGGCGTGGTTGATCCCCCAGCACTTCACCGGCAGGGAGCGTTGGAGCGCCATCGTGTGCGGGTTGCGGACGTCGATCCGGTGCAGCCGCTCGGCCATCACCAGGGCGTGCCGCCCGTCGGGGGTGAAGTAGAGGTTGTAGGGGTCCTCGACGTGAACGGGCCTGCCCTGCTTGCCGGTGCGCGGGTTGATCGGCGTCAGCTGGTTGCCCTTGTCGCTGTTGACCCACAGGGTGGACAGGTCCCAGGAGGGCACGACGTGCTGCGGTTCGCGCCCGACATGGAAGGTCCGGATGACCCGGAAGGTGGCGGGGTCGATGAGCTGGACGGTGTCCTGCGCGCTGTTGGGCACGTAGACCATCGGCTTGGCAGCGCGCGCGGCGGGCGCGAGGTCGCCCGCGTCGGTGCCCGCGTAGACGTTGGTCGGCGCGGCATCCGGCGTGGTTGTCAGCGTCGCGGTGGCGGAGGCCGTCGCGGGAGACGCGCTGGATGCCGGTGCGCCGGCCGAGGCCGCAGGTACGGTCGGCGTGGGGGAGCCGCCCGAGCTGCACGCAGTCAGGGCGAGCAGCGCGACGACACCCAGTGCGGAGCGCACGGTAGGGCGGGAGCAGGGTCGGGTTCGGGACACGGAGCGGGCGGCCCTTCGCACTCGGGTCAGTCCCGCAGGAGACGGGAGAGGGTGACCGGCTGGAGGCCCGTCGCGGCCAGGTCCGACAGTATCCCCGGCAGCGCCTCGGCCGTCCCCGCATGGCCGAGGTGGAGCGAGACGATCGACCCGGCGCGCACGGCTCGCCGGACCCGGCTGCGGACCGCGGCCGCACCGGGGTCGAGGTAGTCCTGGGGGTCGACGTCGTAGGAGACGCACCGGGCGTAGCCGGCGGCCCGTGCGGCCGATCGGATCGTGGCCGTGCTGTGCGGGGTGCCCGAGGGCCGGAACCACCAGCCGGCGTCACCGATCGCCTGGGCCAGCTCGTCGCGTCCCTTTCGAACCTCGGTGCGTGCCGCCGACGCACTGAGCCGCCGCATCGGCTGGTGGCTCCACGTGTGGTTGCCGAGCTCGTGGCCGTCGCGCTGCAGGGCGAGAGCCTGGTCGGGGCCACCCTGCACCCACGTGCCGACGGCGAACACGGTGACGGCTGCGGAGGCCGCCCGGCAGGCGAGCAGCACCGCGTCGGTGAACGAGGCCGCGCCCTGCCCGTGGAAGGTGAGTGCGACCTCGTCGCGGCTGCGGGGGCCGTGGACGATGTCCGGTCCCCGAATCGCTGCGACGGACGGACGGGGATCCCCCGTGGGCGTGGCCGTGGGAGTTGCCGCCGGGGGCGACAGGGTGTCGCTCGGCGTGGTGGCGGCGGCCGTTGGTGGCTCGGAGGCGGTCGTCGCGTCGGCCCTCGGCGCGCCGGCGGGTGAGGAGCTCGAGCACCCGGACGTCCCGAGCAGCGCAGCCGCGCCGAGGGCGGCACCGGCGCCGATCGCGAGGCGGCGCGACGTTGGTTCATGCGGGGTGCTCATCGGGCCATCCTGACGCGGTCGTTCGACCACGGCGTGTCGACCGCCGCAGAGAATGCCGACTGCAGAACCGGCAGGGCGCGCAGCCAGCGGGTGAGCGCAATGAGGGGTCGGCGCAGCAGGGCCCAGCCGCCGAGGGCGACGGCGGCGCCGAGAAGCAACCCCGCGACGACGTCCCACGGGTAGTGCGCCGCGATGTAGACCCGGCTGAACGCCAACAGCAGGGCTGCGACCAGAGCGACCGCGCCGAGCCGCCGGTGGGCCAGCAGCAGGCCCGCGGCCACCGCCCCCGCCATGACCGCATGGTCGGAGGGGAAGGAGAAGTCGGTCGTGACGTCGGCGAGCCGCAGGATCCCGGGGTGGATGGCATAGGGGCGCGACTCGGCGAAGAGGTGCCCTAGTGGCTGGTTGACGGCCACCGCGAGCAGCATCGCGACGGGCGTCCAGCCGGTCGCCGCCAGGTCGCGCGTGCTGCCGTGCCGGGTGACCACCAGGGCGGCGAGCATCAGGGCAGCGAAGAGCACGACCCCGTAGGTCGCGTACCCAAGGAACAGTCGGTGCAGGTGGGGGGTGTGTCGGGCCCAGGCGTTGACGGCCAGGAGCACCCGGTCGTCGAGCGTGCGGAGGGGGTTCACGGGGTGGACGTTCCTTCGGTGGTGGTGACGGGGATCTGGACGCGGACGCTGGTGCCGGTGGGTGGTTGGGTGCTGGAGGTGATCTGGAGGCTGCCGCCGACGTGGTGGACGAGCTCGGTGACGATCGCCAGCCCCAGCCCGCTACCGGGCCGGTGCTGGTTCCCCTCCCGGGTGAACGGCCGCACCGCCGCTTCGGGGTCGCGCAGCCCCGGCCCGCGGTCCTCGACCGTCATCACCAGGATGCCGTCGCCACGGCTCGCGTCGACCGTGACCGTTCCGCCGGGTGGGCTGTAGCGGATCGCGTTGTCCAGCAGGTTGCGCAGCACCGAGGTCGTCGCGGGGGTGGGCACCTGGACCTGCAGTTCAGCCCCGGGCCGCAACTCGAGCGTGACGCGGTGCTGGTCGGCGAGGGGGAGGACCTCGCCGAGCACGTTCCGAAGGACGGCGGCGAAGGCCTCGGTCCGGTAGAGGGTGGTGCGGGCCTGGGCGCGGGCCAGCTCGAGCAGCTGGTCGATCAGATGCCGGGATCGGCCCACCCCGCCGCGCAGCTCGGCGAGCCGGGCGCGCACGTGCGCCTCGTCGGAGGCGGCGACGGCGTTCTCGAGCTGCAGCGACATCGCCGTGAGCGGGGTGCGCAGCTCGTGAGCGGCCTGGGCGATGAACAGGCGCTCGTGGTCGACCGCGTCCTGGGTGCGGGCGAACTGAGTGTTGAGTGCGTGCAGGAAGCCGCGCAGCTCGGTCGGGCCGGCGTCGACGTCGACCGGGCCGAGGTCGCGGGCAGCCCGGGTGCCGATGTCGTCGGCGAGCCGGTTGACCGGTCGGAGGACGCCGCGGACGCTGAGCACGATCGCGAGCAGCAGCACCGGGATGAGCAGCAGCAGCGGGAGCACCGCGGACAGCGCGTTCTGGTGGGCGATCTCGTCGCGGGCGGCGGTGGGCTGCGACACGACGACCGGGCCACCACTGCCCCGTGGCACGACGTAGAGGCGTCGCTCCTCTTCGCCGACGGTAGTGGTGACCAGCCCTGGGGGAGTCGATGCTGCCAGCCCGGCGTCAGCCAGTGAGGTCACGTCGAGGTCGGAGGCCGTGTCGCTGATCGGCCCTTGGTCGGTGGTCACGTCCTGGGGCGGGCTGGTCGACGTCGCGACGATGGCGCCCACTTGGCGCAGCACGTCGTCCTGCAGGTTGCGGGCCTCGGCCAAGGCGTGTTGGTAGGACCAGATTCCGGCGAGAGAGGCGACGACCAGGGTTGACGCCGACAGGGCCAGGCACAGGCGTGCGGTGAGCGAGCGGGGCCTCATCGCCGAGAACCGTCCTTCGGCACGACCCATCCCACCCCCCTGACGTTGCGGATGGTGTCGGCACCCAGCTTGGCTCGCAGCCGGTGGATCACGTACTCCACGGCGTTGCTCTCCACCTCACGGCCCCATCCGTACACCCGCTGCTCGAGCTCCTCACGGGAGGAGATGATGCCCGGGCGGGTGAGCAGGGCGCGCAGCACCGCGAACTCGCGTTTGGACAGGTCGACCTCGGTGCCGTCGACCAGCCACGCCCGGTGCCGGGCGACATCCAGGTTGACCCGGCCGTTGGTGAGCACCACGTCGAGGTGTTCGGCGCCCCGGCGGCGCAGGACCGCGCGCATCCGCGCCATCAGCTCGGTGGCCTCAAAGGGCTTGACGACGTAGTCGTCGGCGCCGAGGTCGAGCCCGTTGACGCGGTCGCCGACCTCGTCACTTGCGGTCACGACGATGACCGGGGTGTCGTCGCCGGTGGCGCGTAGACGCGACAGCATCTCGCCACCGGTCATCCCGGGCAGCCCCAGGTCGAGCAGCACGACGTCGTAGTCATGGGTGCTCAGGCTGTGCAGCCCGGCAAGTGCGTCGGTGACCCAGTCCACCGCGTACGCATCGCCCTCGAGTCGCCCCACGAGGGCAGCACCGATCATCGCGTCGTCTTCTACGAGCAGGACGCGCATGACCGGTGCTCCCTCCTGGTTCACCTACTTCTTCTGCTCCAGTGTGACGATGACCCGCCGCAGGCGTGACAGGGCCGCGGCGGAGTCGGCCTTCGAGGGCGGGGTGGCCCGAACTGCGGTGAGGGCGTCGTCGATGGCGGAGTCCATCGTGTGCCAGTCGCTCGGCGAGGCCGGCTTGATGGCGGCCTCGGCGTCGTCCCAGGCCACCTCGAGATCCTTGATGCGGGTGCGACCTGCGGCCAGGTCACCCTTGTTCACCGAGGCTGCGACGTCGTCGACGATCACCGAGAACGGCTGGAGGTTGCCCAGGGGTGAGGTGGTGTCCTTCGCGGGGGCGGATGCCGCGGCGGAGCTGCCCGGGGTCGCCGGGGGGGACGCCTCGGCCGCGGGTGCGGCCAGGGGCGGGGCGAGCAGTGCTGCGACTCCGATGACGGCGCCGGCACCGATGGCGGCCCAGGCGTAGTCACGCCGGGGGCTGACCGCGGGCGCGTCGCCCTTGCTGCGGATGCCGTGCCGGTTCACCAGGACCTGCTCACGGGCGACGAGCACGACGATCACGGTGAGGAAGAGCAGGCTGGTCACGCTGGCGCCGAGACCGAGACCGCCGTACGCGCGGTCCTGGGTGAGCAGGTCGCCGAGTGAGGCGCCGAGCGGGCGGGTGAGCACGTAGGCGATCCAGAAGGCGAGCACGGCGTTCATCCCGAGCTTCTTCGCAACCCAGGTCGCGAGGATCAGGCCGCCGAAGAGCAGCACGCCGACCCGGAAGCCGAGCGAGAGCGCCTCGGTCGCCAGGTCGCCGCCGGCGGTGCCGAGCGCGAAGGTGACGAGCACCGCAGCCCAGTAGAACCGTTCGCGGCGCGGGGAGTCGATGGCGGTGATGGCCAGGGTCCGCTCCTGACGCCACCAGATCGTGAAGACCACGGCAAGAACGACGGCGAACACGGCGGTGCTGACGTACAGGCTGACGCCGAGCTGGTCGGTGAAGAAGTCGGTGATCTGGGTGCCGACGATGCTGACCAGCACCACGGTCAGCCAGTACAGCCAGGGGGTGTAGCTGCGGGTGCGCAGCTGGGCGAACACGGTGAGCGCCAGCACGGCGAACATCACCCCGTCGGTCACGGCGGTGCCGAGCCCGACGTTGACGGCGAGGTAGTCGGCGAAGGTCTCACCGATAGTGGTGGAGAGGATCTTGATGAGCCAGAACGTGGCGGTGATGGCCGGCACTTTGTTGAGGAAGTCTGTCGTCGCCGCCCGTGGAGTCAGGGTGTCTGCTGTCATGCGGTCAGCCAACGTCAGCAGACTTAGCGCAGGCTTAGGCGCCTGGTCCGATCGCGCTTGCCGGGCGTGACCCTGGTCTCAGAGCGCCCGCTCGGGCGGTATCACGACGGCGTCACTTCGTGGGTTCGTTGGAGCCGAAGCCGTCGCTGCCCGCGTTGAAGTCGGAGGAGCAGAGCGCCCTTCTACCCGCCCTGGATGGCTTCAGCGATGCAGGAGTGCGCGGACCCGGTCGATGGGGATCGCTGCCGCGGTGCCGGCACGCGACGTGATCGGGGTCGCCTGGAACAGGGAGTTGTACACGGCTTCCTCGGTGGCCTCGAGCGCTGCTTCGAAGAACGGGGACATGGCGTCGGGAGGCAGCACCCTTCGTGCCCTGGCCGTCGTATCCCCGAAGTGGGTGCGCATCTGGGGCGAGGTGGTGAACGCGATCGCGTAGTCGCCGCTGCCGTTGCTGTACTCCGAGCCGGTTCGCGCCAGCCCGAAGATCGCGCGCGCGGCCAGGCGGCTCAGGTCGCGCGCGTCGATCGGCGCGTCGGTGGCGACCACGAGCATGCAGGAGCCGCCGGGCGGAGTCGGTGCGGGAGGCGGTTGAAGTGAACGGAAGATCGGCACGCCGCCGATCGTCAGGTTCCCGCCGAAGTTCGTCTGCGCCAGCACGCCCACCGCGTAACCTCCGGGGACCTTGCGTGAGGACGTTCCGATGCCGCACTTCCAGCCGAAACACATCGTGCCGGTTCCCGCCCCGACCGACCCCTCGGCGACCGGCCCGGTCGACGCGGTGCGAATGGCGGCAAGGACGTCGGCCGTCGTCACGGGCAGGCTGCGGATGTCGTTCAGCTCGCCGTCGTTCGTCTCGCCGACGAGCGCGTTGACAGATCGCACCTTCTCGTTGCCCGGTTGCGCGAGCGTGTAGCGGACCACCGCGTCGACGGCGGTGCCCACGGCCAGGGTGTTGGTCAGCACGATGGGCGTCTCGATGGTGCCGAGCTCGTTGACCTGGGTTGAGCCAGCCAGCTTGCCGAAGGCGTTGCCGACGTAGACCGCACCGGCCACCTGGTCCTGAAAGACGTTGCCGCTGTGCGGAACAATCGCGGTGACCCCCGTGCGGACGTTGTCCCCACGGATCACCGTCGAGTGGCCCACCCGCACCCCTGGAACATCCGTGATGGCGTCCACGCGCCCCGCTGGAAGCACCCCTGGGGCAATCCCGAGATCGCGCGCGCGGGGCTTCGAGTGCCCGGCCGGGCCCGCCACCGGGAGTCTCACGCTGCTGGCGCCGGAGCTGCCGTACTCATCGGCGTCGGTGTCCTCCACCTCGGAGCCGCAGGCCGCGAGTCCGAGCGCGAGCACGATACCGGCCGCCGCCGCAGCCGCCAGTCGACGAGTGCCCATCTGCCCGTACCTCCATGGCGGTGCGACGGATGCCGCACCAGGATCCGATTCAACGGTACGACTATTGAAAGGCCTCGAAGCCAGGCGTCAGCCAGAAGTCACGGGTGGAGGCATGTCACAGTCAGTGCAGCCGCCAGAGCCGCTCTGAATCGCCGCCCGGTCAGCCGATCGTTCCGGCGTGCGCGAGACCCGCCCCGGCGCTGGGTTGAGCAGCACGCCGACCAAGGCGCTTTGGGCCCTGAGACGGTGAGCTGGGCTCGGGTGAGGGGGCCGCGGCGGGCGTTGGGGACGCCGCGTCGGACCCCATCGACCACGTCTCCTCGTGGTCGGTGAAGGTGAAGTCGATGCGCAGGTCGACCTCCAGGGAAGGCACCGCGCTCAGCGATTCCGGCGCGGTCCGCACCCGTGACCACCGGCATCCGGTCGCACTCCGGGCGGCCCGGCAGGCCGGGAGTCAGGTCGAGCTGGCCAGCCCGACCACAAGGTTGATCGTAGCGGCGACGATCACCGTGCCGAACAGGTAGGAGAGCAGGGTGTGCCGCAGCACGAGGCGCCGCACCGCGGGGGTCTTCAGGTCGGTGTCGGAGACCTGGTAGGTCATGCCGAGGGTGAACGACAGGTACGCGAAGTCGGACAGCCTCGGCGGCTCATCGCAGTTGAAGTCGATGCAGCCGGGCTCGTTGACGAGGTAGTGCCGGGCGTAGCGCAGGACGTAGATCGAGTGCACGGCCAGCCAGCCCGCACCCACGGCGAGCACGCTGAGGAGCCCCTCGAAGACCCGGCCCGAGGCGGCGCCCCCGCTGCCCTTGCCGAGCAGCATCAGGCACACGGCCCCCAAGCTCGCGAGGGCGGCAATGACGACGATGACGTCGGTCTCGGTGCGTCCACCCTCGGCGTTCTCGAGCACGTCGGCCGTCGCGGATGCGTCGAGCCGGAAGGCCAGGCGCAGCAGGGGGATGCAGAAGGCGAGCGCGCCGACGATCCAGCCCACCAGGAGGTGGGCGGTCCACTGCGCGCCCGGCGGCAGCGGCACGAGCAGACCCACGACGACCATGAGGACCCCGGCAACGGCGAGGTGGAGCCGAGTGCGTCTCACGGGGACACGCTAGGCCCTGGCATGTCTCCGGGGCCGGGACATGCCGGGACCTGCGCGCTCGGGCGAGGACTCAGGGCACGCGAGTGGGAACTGGGAGCCCCTCAGCCTGCAGCTCAGCGCGCCGTCGAGTGGGTGAGCGAACGGCACCTACGCCCGTGCCGCTCGAGGGGAGGCAGCTGCCGCCAATGACGTACCTGCGAGCAACCCCGTACCTGCCTTCTCTGCGGCGCAAGTCGAACGGACGCGGCAGACGCGAGCCATTCGGCCGACACCAAGGCATCTCGCCTGAAGACGTCAGAGTCAGGGCGTTGTGGATGGGGCAAGTTCGTCGAGGAGTTCCACCATCCGCTCTTCGGGTTCGACGCCCTCCGGGAGGCGTTCTGGGTGGATCCGGCGCGGAAAGGGGCCGCACAGTCGGTACGCCTTGACCTTCCACGGGCGCCCAGTCGCGGCGGCCTCCAGGAATATGTTGAGGAGCAGGGTGACGAGCAGCTCGAGGACGAAGTATGCGATTGCGCCCAGGATGCTGTCTCCGCCACCGGCACCACTTCCCCCGGCATCGTGGCGCATCATCAGCCCGCGGCGGGCGGCCAGAACCTCGATGGCCTCGCCGTCAGGTCCCACGCGGGCGAGCCGGCGTCGAAGTTGGTCAGGAACCTGGTCCACGTCCCCGGAGGTGGCGCCCAGTGCACCCAGTGCCTGTTGTGCGTCTCTACGGCACCCGACCAGCCCTGACAACGGCCGGCGAGCACCCTCTCGGGTGCACCGTTGGTAAGAACCGCTGAGACTGTCGCGCATGGACACGTTCGTGGTGCGGTGCCCGCGTTGCAAGCAGACCTTCTCGGGCGACAACGCCGACCAGCTTGCGAATGCGCTGGTCACCCATGTGGAGCAGGAACACGGGCACGCGCCGCCGCGCGAACATGTCCTGGCACGAATCGAGCGGCACGACCCGACCGGATGAGGGCGGCACCCGAACGCGGACCGGGCGGCCGAAGCCTCATCGTGCCGCGCGCCGCCACTGGTAACGCGATCGCGGGAGGCGGCTGATGAGCGGATTTGGGTGTCCCGGGGATGTCAGTTCTTCGTTGTGACTCCTCGATCGGGGCCGAGGAGGCGTTCGAGCAGTGTGGGGTCGCTCGGCCAGGCGGCGAGGAGGGTGGTGCGGGGGATGCTTCTCGCGGCGTAGCGCAGCAGCAGGATCACGGCCAGCACGTCGTCGAGCGGGCCGATGACCGGGAGGAACTCTGGCAGGAGGTCGATCGGGGAGATGACCCATAGCACCGCGATGAGCAGGGCGATCTTGGCCCGCCGCGGCACCAGTGGGTCCGTGCGCAGGGTTCTCGCGGTTGTGACGCAGGCGGGGAGGAACTCAGCCACCTGCTTCATCAGGCCGTTCGGGAGCCGCGACGCAAAGAGCATCATCAACAGGCAGCTGAGTGCCCACAGCATCAACGCGGCACCTGCTATGAGGAGGACGCGCTCCATGGTCCCGACCGTAACTGACGCGCTGGCGGTGGAGTCGCGCAGAGTCATGTCACTGACGACTACCGGAAGGGTCACGGGCTTGCTCGGGCCGAATCCGGTGGTCGTGGCGAGGGTCTACCTTGACGCTGTGGATGCTCCTCCGCGACCGTCAGCGTCATGTGCCGTGTCAGGTCATGACCCGGCGGCGCCACCCCGCAGGCCGCGGGACAGAGCGCCCGGGTGGATCGACGCCTCGGATCCCCCAGCATGAGCCGTTTTCGGGCACGAGACCCGCTCGACCGGATCTTTGAGATAGGGATCATCCTCAAGGGGCTCGACGGCCTCCTCGAGACCATCGGCGGCCTGCTCCTGTTCGCCATCACCCCCGCAACGATCGACCGGCTCGTGGCCAGATTGACCCAGCACGAGCTGTCCGAGGACTCCAACGACTTCATCGCCCGGCACCTGCTCCGCTACGCCCACGGCCTGACCGGTTCAGCGGTGACCTTCGCGGCGGTCTATCTCCTGCTGCACGGCATCATCAAGATCGTGCTGGTTGTCGCGCTGCTGCGCAATCAGGCATGGGCCTACCCTTCGATGATCGCCTTCCTGCTGGTCTTCATCGTCTACCAGCTGTACCGCTTGGTTCTGTCCCCAACGTTCGGGCTCACGGTCCTCACGATCTTCGATGCACTGATTGTTTGGCTGACCTGGCGAGAGTGGCGCCGACAGACCCCCGGCGGTGCGGACGACCTTCGGGACCGAAAGCCACCCTTGGCCCGTTCCGAATGAAGACGCTCGACTCGACGACCTCGGCCGTCTCGGCGACCTCGGAAGCGGACTGGTGCTGCGGGTGCATGCGTCTCTGCGCCGCTTGCAGGCACGATTCGTTCGGCGCCAGTGGCGGGTTCGGAACCGACAGCCGACAGGTCAAAGCCCCATACCGGCGTCTCGCGCCTTCACGATGGCCTCGGGCCGGGATGCCGCTTGGATCTTGGCGAAGATGCTGGTGATGTGGTTGCCCACGGTGCTCGGGGCGACCGTGAGCCGAGCTGCGATGGTGGTGTTGTCGAGTCCGGACGCGATTAGGTCGAGAACCTCGCGTTCGCGTGCTGTCAGTTTGGGGAAGGCTGGTTCCTTGGTCGGACCTGATAGGTAGGCCAGGGCGCGGGCGGCCACACCCGGGCCGAATATGGCGTTGCCGGAGGCCACTGCCTGGATCGCCCGGACGACCTCTTCGGGATCGGCTCCCTTGAGGACATAGCCCCTCGCGCCAGCCCTCATGGCGGCAAAGACCAGGGCGTCATCGTCGTACATCGTCAGCATCAGGATTGCCGTGTCCGGTGAGACTCGGCGCACTTGGCGGGCGACGTCGACGCCTGAGCCGTCCGGCATGTTGACGTCAAGGACGAGGACGTCTGGCCGTTCCACGACGGCCGCTCGGACGGCTTCGCGCGCACCGCTGCAGGAGGCAACCAGCTCAAGGTCTGCAACGGCCGCGATCAGGGATCGCAGACCCTCACGCACTAGGGCGTGGTCATCGGCGATCGCGACGCGAATCTTCACCCTCTACCTTCCCGGGGAATGGCGGCCTCGACCCGGCCGCCATCGGCCGCTGGCCCAGCCACGAAGGTGCCACCGAGCTCAGTGGCACGTTCATGCATGGACGTCAGACCAACACCCTTCACCCAGGAGCCGTTGACGCTGGATCCGTTGTCGGTCACACAAAGGTGGACGTGCGATGGGCTCGAGTCGAGCCGGACATTGACCGACGTCGCCGAGGAGTGCCTGACCGCGTTCGTCAACGCCTCCGTTGCGATGCGGTAGGCGGCGACCTCGATGGCCACTGGAAGCGGCGGCAGGCTGCCGTACACGCTGACGTGGATCGGCTCCAGCATTCTCGCGTGCTGTTCCAGCGCGCCGACCAACCCCAATGAGTCCAGTGCGGGCGGCCTCAGTTCGCTGGCCAGCCGACGGATCTCGTTAACCGCGGCAGTGGTTTGCAGGCCCATCTCAGCGAGCAGGGAAGCGGCACCTTTCGGGTCCGTCTCGACGATTCGGCGGGCGGCATCACCGAGCAGGGTCACCCCGGTGAGCACGGGCCCCAGACCGTCGTGCAGGTCACGGCCAAGGCGGCGGCGTTCCTCCTCACGGGCCGTGACGAGCGCGAGCCGCGCCGACTCCAGGTCCTCAGCGAGCTTGTTGGCCTGAACGGCGACGGACAATGAACCGCTCACGAGTCCGAGGAGCTCCTCATCGCGCCGGGCGATTGCCTGCTCGCCACGGCGCAGACCTACGGTCAGGCGACCGACGCGCTCGCCCAAGTCGAGGGGCACCGCATACCCGAGCCCATCCATCGGGCCATAGGCGGCGAGCGCACCTCCGTCCACTTCGATGACGGCCCAAGGAAAATGCAGGGAGTTGCAGAGCACTTGGAGCACCCCGGTCAGGCCGGCCTGTCCCAGGCTGGAACCGATCTCGGCGAAGGCCCGGACGGGGTCCTGCCGCATCCCGTAGAAGGCCCGGTCGATCAGCGACTGAAGAATCTCGCGAACCGGGTTGAACGCCAATGCGATCGCCATCGTGGCCAGTACCGGCGGCCCTACCGGGACTCGTGCCGCGAGAGCGCGGTCGGTCCCGGCAACGATCAGCACGTACGCCGCGACCACCAGGGCGGTCATCGTCAGGTACAGCAGTGAACGCGAGACAACCAAGCGGATGTCGAACAGCTGGTGCCGCAGGATTGCCACGGCGATCGCGATGGGCACCAGGGCGATGACGAAGATGTTCACCCAGCTGTCGAGGTGCGCCACCTCGCTGACAAGGTAGGTGCCTCCCACGATGATCGTCGCGAGCAGCAGCCACAGGATCTGACGCCGAGACCGTTCGTCGCCGCGCCGATGGTGCTGCAGCAGGGAGACAAAGCAGGCTGCGAACCCGGAGAATGAGAGCACGACCATGGCCAGCCAGAGCCCCTGGGTGTTGTCGTCCACCCACGCCAGGCGCAGGTACCCATCCACGTGCAGGGCTGAGGTCGTGTCCTGCCGGCCGAGGGTCACCAACGCCTCGAAGAGCAGAGCACCGCCCACGATGGCGACGGGTGCCCACAGCCAGCGCCGGCCCTGAAGGTGCCCGTCGGGGAAGAAGAGCAGGGCAAGTGGGACGAAAGCAAGCACGGCGAGAGGCCAGCTGAGGCTGGTCAGGTCGGCGAGTACCCGCCACCCGGGGGCGGACTCCCCGCCGTGGGAGCCCCACGCCAACAGGGCGAAGCCAGCACCGCTGAACGCGTAGGCGACCCCGCCGGCAAGCAGTAGCCAGCCAACCCGGTTCTCCGGGCGGGCCCGCGCGAGGGGGTAGCCGGCCAGGGCCAGCGCCAACCCCAGGAACGTGTTGCTGACCACGAACCCTTCCATGAGCTGGTGCCAGCTCAACTCGGAGCCTGCACCCGCGACAAGGCTGACCGCCCCCTCGACGAGGACGAGGCCCAGCCCAACGTTCGCCGCAGCGCGACCCAGTGTCACCCCTTCATGATCCGCCCGCTCACCCCTAAGTGCGTAGGGGCGCGGCCCTACGGGACACCCATGCCGCCCCTGGCAACTCAGTTGCCCACCCCCTGCCCAGCCGGGCTGACGTGCCAGCAACCTGAAGGGAGTCCGAGCACGAAGCCAGACCGAGGAGGCAACACGATGACCGTGGCCACCAACCCCACCCAGACTTCCGAGGAGCAGGGCCGGCTCTGGGACGACCGTGGGTTCTACCGCAAGGCCCTGGCATTTGTCGCGCCCCTGCCGATGCTGGCCATGGGTATCAACTACCTGTTGCTCGAGATGCCCGGATCGGGGCCTTTCAACGACATGGTCGCTGCGGCGGCCCGCCAGGAGGGCATGCTCGTCGCGATGAGCTGGGTGACCCTGCTCTTCTACGCATTCCTGATCCCCGCAGTCCTGGCAGTCGTCACCGTCAGCCGCCTTCGATCCCCTCGCCTGTGCGCGGCAGGCATCGCGCTGACGGTGCCGGGATTTGCCCTCGGATTCGGCACCGGCCCCAACGACACCCAGCTCGCGCTGCTGACCCACCAACAGAACCTCGACACCGCGACCATCGCGACCCTGGACAACGCCATGTGGGGCATCCCCGCTGTTGGCCTTGCCTCCCTGCTCTTCATCCTCGGCATCACGATCGGAATCCCGCTCACCGGCATCGCGCTTGCCCGAAGTCAGGTTGTCTCCAAGGGCTTCGGCTTCGCGCTGATCTTCGGCGGATTCACCCACCCCTTCATGCCCACGCACACCCTGGCAGGCATCGGACTGATCATCGCCGCCATCGGCTTCGCGGGCGCCTCCCTCGGGCTGCTCCGCCTCAGCAACGACGACCTTGCCACCCAACCCCGCCGCTCAGCGGGGCGGTGACCGAGCCCTCCGGACCCCTTCACCATCTAGTTCGAAGGGCAACGACCATGTCACACCCCACGCCCAGCCACCGGGGTCGTCGAATCACCCCCACCACGCGCGGCGTCGCCTCTCCGACCGCCCGTCGACGCAGCTCCCTCGCGGCACTGTCGGGCAGCTCGACCCGAGGAGGAGATCCCATCTTTCACCCAACAGCGTTGCCCGGCGCCCTTGCGGTGGCGTGTGCGGTTCTCATTGCCGCAAGCTCGGGGGCTCACGCCAGCGCATCGCGCTTTGGCCAAGGACCCTCGCCGGCATTCGAAGCATTCCGCCAGATGGAGCGAGACCTCACTAACGGGAGTGGACCACCGGCGCATTACCTGTCCAACGGCCAGCCCAGTTTCGGCCTGCGGGTCTACGAGACCAACTAGAGCACGGCCATCACCCGCACAAGGCGGAAGAGCACATTGGCGTCTCGACGTCTTAACTGTGAGCTCGATTCGACGCCGAAATCGGGAAGGCCAGGTCGAAACTCCTTTGACGACATGAACGAGAAGTGAGGCGGGTTCACCTCCGACATGGCAACCGGTTCAACCAACTTCGGGCTCGCAATCCTGCGCGTCCATACAAGAGCAAGGAGCGAACACGTGTCTGACTTGACGTTTACCGGCGGAGACATCCTGGAACAGGTCCACTGGAAACTGCTCACCGTGACGGTGCCCCAGATGGCCTACGTTTCGGCATGGGTTGAGGTAAAGGTTGACGAGACCGCCGCTGCTGACGGTCTCAATCCCTTCGAGGGTCCACCCACGGCCGAAGCGCGCATCACCCAAGTCGGCAACCACGCCATGGGGGCGTCAATCCATGGCACGAAGTGGCGATACTTCAACACGTGCCCCACCGCGTGGCAGGGCTTTCCCGATGGAAACCGAGAGATTCAGGTCAGGTTGCGTACGCACTTTTCCGTGGCCACCGTCACAGTGCATGTCCTGTTCCATTCCTTGCTGTACGACACCACCAAGGCCGACGAGCCGCGCCCGGTGCTCCGCACCGCGCCATGAGTTCCTTGGGGTGTGCGGTCAACGCCGCCAGTCGTAATCACCACAGTGGTCGGGCCCGATCGTGCTGTGAGCCTCTTCCAAAGATGACCCCGCTCCCCGAAGGCTAGGTGGCCAGATGCGTCTCATCGCCGCCACTGCCCGTGGCGACACAGGTGACTCGAGGTCGCGGACCTGGTGGCTCTCAGCGAAGCACTCCGTGGAGGATGCCGACGACGACGCGGTCGAAGAGGTCGGTGGAGGGCGAGGTTGGTGCGGACTGGGTGATCAGTGCAGCCATCCGGGGGTGGCGCGTGGCCTCGAGGTGTCGGAACGCGTCCGGGTCTGGATTCGCGCGTGTGGCGGCGAAGAGCGAGGCGACTCCGGTGAGCAGTGCGATCGCCTCCATCTTGGCGGTGCCAGTGGCGTCCACTGGTTCGAGGAGCCCGAGGCAGCGGTCGAGGTGGTCGAGCACGTGTGGTCCTGCGATGGCGGGGCTTGCCACGGCGGCGGGGAGCCACGGGTGTGCCGAGAACACCTCGCGCAAGGAGTGGGCCACCATGGTGAGGTCGGCGACCCAGTCCCCGCTCGGCTGGGGGTGTTGCACGGCTGCGGTGGCTAGGTCGACCATCTGGGCGACGAGCTCGTCCCGTGACCTGACGTACCGGTAGAGCGCCGTGGCGCTGGTGCCCAGCCCTCCAGCGACGGCCCGCATTGTCACAGCGTCCAGCCCGTGGCGGTCGGCGATGCCGATCGCGACCGACGCGATGTCGGCTGGGGCCAGCGACGGGGCCGGCCCGCGGCGACGACGAGGCGGGGTCTGCACCCGACCACACTAACTGTTAACGTTGTTCGCAGTTAATGAGGGAGGAGGGTGACATGGCCGATGCCGACATCCGCTACGCGGTGAACGGCGGCATGCGGATCGCCTACGAAACCTTCGGCGACCTAGCGACGGCGGACCCGCTGCTGCTGGTCATGGGTTTGGACTTCCAGATGGTGTGGTGGCCCGACAGCCTGATCGAGCGCCTCGTCGCGTCGGGGTTCGCCGTGGTGCGCTTCGACAACCGCGACACCGGGCTGTCGACGCATTTCGACCCGGTTGTGAAGCCGAGCCCGTGGAAGGCGCTCGCGGGTCGGGTGCCCCCGGCGTACACCGGCCGCGACATGATCGATGACGCGGTGGCCGTCATGGACGCGGTCGGCTGGTCGAGTGCCCACGTCATGGGTGCGTCGATGGGTGCGGCCATCGCTCAGGGGCTGGCGATGGAGTATCCCGAGCGGGTGCGGTCGCTCGTCTGCTGCAGCGGGGCGCCGGCCGACGCGGGGGTGTGGCGCACCTTCCGGTACCTGCGGCCCGGCGTCTTCCTGCGCACGGCCCGCATCGGTGCGGGGACGACCCACGAGGAGCGGGTCGAGGCGTTGGTGGAGGTCTACCGTGCATTCGCCTCTCCCGGATACCCATTCCCCGAGGACTGGGCCCGGGCCGCGGCCCGGATCAGCGACGAACGAGCACCCCGCGACCCGTCGACCACCCAACGCCAGCTCGCGGCAGGCAGGGCCCACCGGTCGAAGCCGCTCGAGTCCATCACCGCCCCGACGCTCGTGATCTCGGGCACCGACGACCCCCTCATCCGCTGGCACGCGGGCCGCGACACGGCGCGACGCATCCCCGGCGCCCGCTTCCGCCGTTTCGACGGCATGGGCCACGACATCCCGCAAGCCTTGGTGGACGAAGTCATAGCCAAAATCCGAAACAACGCCGACCGCGCGGACATGTAGCCCGCCCGAGGCAGGTAACAAGCGGCGACCGCGCACCAGGATCGCCGCCGGCCATTCACAGGTTCGGATGGATCGACATGCGTCACACCGCCGCGTGATGACGCCTCTGAGAAGGGACGGCATTACGAGTTCTAGTGTCCGGCGATCCGCTAAAGAAACTCTCCAAACCCGCGATCGGCGGCTTCGCCTGCTAACTGCCGACGCCCGCGCCGACAGATGGCCTCACCCGCTGCGATGATCGGCCGATGAGCCCGGACAACGAGCCCACCGACCCGGCCGCCGTCCGCCGCCGCCAGGCGCGGGAAAACGCCGAGTACCACCACGCGGCCGCAGCGCGGGCTGCGGAGGCCGAGGCGCGGCAGACGGCCCCGATGGTGGCGGCCTTCGCCGAGGCGATGCGGGCGGCGGGCGTCGAAGCCACCCGGCTGCGGGCGCTCCCGTACAGCGGCGGCGGGAGCCTGCGCACCGACGTCGTCGGCTGGTACGTGCGACGGGACCACCGGGCTGCCGTCGGCACGGACGGCCGCTGGTACGTCCTCGTCGTGGCGCCCAGCATGCGCGGACGGTTGGCCGGCGTCCACGTCGAGCCCAGCGACGCCCCGCTCCAGGTCGGAGCCGGTGGCCGGGACGGTGACTCGGTGGCTCTGGACGTCCTGCTCCAGCTGCGTCTGGATGCCGGGCCGGACTTCCCCGCCTGACGCTGCCACAAACGCAAAGGACTTGGTACGCCACTTCGCTCGGCTGCGCCCCATACGCTGGGGCCACTCGCACAACAGTTGGATGCCCTCGCGTCATCGCGCCGCCTGCGGGGCTACCGCGACGGCGCCCTCGGATCTACCGTCAGGTGGTCCAAGAGTGCCTGGCCGCGGTGGCGGCGGCCGGGGCTGGGATCGTTGTGGGTCGCCGCGAGAGGTGATCCATGTCTACTCCGACCACGCTGTCTTCCGTGAAGCCTATGAACCGTTCTGGGTCAGCCGTGGTCGTCGTGCTTCGTGGCGCGGACCTCTACGACCGACTGCATCCACGGGTGGATAAGGCACTCGAAGTTGTGCGTGCCCGGGGCGAGCCCGTGCACGTCCAGCGTCCCACCGGGCGCGACGCCCGTTGTCGGGAACACATCCGGGTCGGCACACTCGGGCACCGGGGTCAACCCGAGGATCGCGTTGAGCTCATCCACGCATCCGCCGCCGAATTCCGCCACCTCGGTGAACGTGTGGAATTCACCACCCCTGTTCACTGCCCGGATTCGGTCACCGCCGTCGATGTGGAAGTCTGCGGGCTTGAACTCCCAGTCATCGGCAGACTCGTTGGCTTCGAATCCGTTGTCAATCAGCTGCGCGATGAAGTCCTCGACCGTCGTCTCCCCGTCACCCACGCATGTACCGGGACCGAACGTTGCGTTGAACGTAGCCGGGTCGCAGTCGTCGATGAGACGCACCCGTTTCGTTTCCCCTCCCCCGCCACTGCCCGACCCGGCGGTGGCCGGGGCGATGAAGCCTGTCACCAGAACCGTTGTCGTCACGGATAGGCCCAACACGACCCGAAGCTTGCGCATGTCCGACCCCTGCCGGTTGATGCGGCCGCGACCTGCAGCCCAGTCGCAAAGTAGACCCGCCACGCCGGCGGTGACAACCCTCATCCAATCAAGGTGTCGCGGCCTTCCTGACATGTCGGGCACAAGTGATGTAGCTGCCGGAGCGCTCCATCTGTGCCTGTCAGACTCAATGCCATCGACAGTGATCGGACCGATGATGTGGGAGATGGCACCAGCGTTCCGATGGCTCACTCCCACCGCAATCAGCATGCCGCGGAGGCGAATCCGACCACGGACCATCCGAACGGGGTCGAAGTCAAACAGCCCATAGGTCCACACGCGAGGGATGCTTTCTGGCGGGCCCGCCAGGCCCAGACCACCGGAACCGCCCCCGCATCGGATGACGTCGAAGGCGTTCGAGGTGCTGAATGCAACCCCCAACTTTGGGGGGCCTGGGCTTTTCGAAACGGGCCCCACGGGTCGCTCCTTGGGGTACCAGTGGATGGGAGTTGCCGGCCCGCCGTAAGTGGTACGAGGTGAACCTCGGACGGCGGCCAAGGCCCGGCCAAACGGGCCTGTTTGGCTGCCGAGCCCTCGCATCGTGCAGGAGGGGCGAGGACTCGGCGGCCAACCGCCTCTTGCCGGCACGGACTTGGGCCGGCGAGAAGGTTCCTCAAAGGTCGTTGGGCCAGAATCCGCGTACGGGTCACGTGCTCACCCCCCGAGGCGTGGCCGAAGCGCCCCGGGGTTGGCCTGCACCCACCCTGGGGCGCATCCAGCATCAGTGCCGGGGGGGTCTCCTTCGGGAGTCGCTCGTTGCGCCGGAAGCATGGGTTCCCTGCCGATGTGCCCGAGGTGGGTGGGCGTTGTGTCTTTCGTCCTCACCGTGCTTCACAGATGTTCGCGCACGTGCAACGGGCCGCCGACCCGGTCTCGCCTCCCCGCTGGCGGACTGATCGACGGCCCGTCGGGACCCAACGCCGTAGCGGCGTCGGACCCTAGCCGTCTGATGGACGCACCCCTGCGATACGCCCACACACACGGCGGCCTGGATAGGGGGAGAGCATCTGCGCGCAACCCAACCCCCGTTGGTCACTCGCGCCTTCTGCTTCAGCGCCAACCGCACTCCACTCGAGGCGGCCACTGCCATTGGAGCGCGGTTCGGCTACCTGTGTGACCTGTTTGACTGAATCCGGGTCAAGTTGTCGCCGAGCGGTACACCGTTCAGCCCCGTGGTTGACGACTGCGGCGTGTGGCGACGTCGCCACCGGTACTGCTACGGGGTGGTCACCTGTCTCGTGCGCTACTCCGCAGCGGCTCCATCTGCTGACCACCGTCGCGCGAGTGACTCCAAGCTATCCGGGCGGCGTTTGGGGAAGAGGCTGGCGCCATGCCGTGGGCCGTGCTGTTCGCTGGGGTCGTCCCCACCCTCGAAATGCAACGCACCGCACCGATCGCAGACCTCGGCCATGCAGTCACCCAGGACGGCCGTGACGGCCCGGTCTCGCCAGACGTGGCCGCATTGGCGGGGATCGGGACCGTCGTTCGGTCCCGGCTCGTGCCGCACCCCGTGAAGCATGGTGACCCCGTGCCTTTCCGGTCCGCTAGCTACGCGCCCGGGCGGCGCATTCGTAGGACGAGCGCCACCATGGCGACCAATGGGACGACGACAACGACGCGCCAGCGCATCGCAAACCTTCCTCCCGCGTGGAACTATCGACTAGCCCCCAAGCCTTTCCTCCGAGTCTCCGCCCGATGGGGCCTTGTGTCCATTTCAAAGCGGCTGGCGACGCACGGCCCCTTTAGTCGGATGGCCGCGGGAGCGTGTCGCGCACATCCGATCGCCGCCCGAGGGATGCCAGGTGGATGGCAGCACCGTCCGCAACGTTGGTCACCGGCCCGGTGATCGCCTCCGGTCCGTGGATTCGCAACATGCCGCAACAGTCACAGACCTCGCAAACGTAAGGGCCTGGCAAGGCGAGGGTCACGTCCCGAAGCCGCCAAGCGTGTTGGCATGTCTCCGGGTCGGGTTCGCTGCGGATGTCGGCTCGGTGCCAAAGCCGCATGAATCCCCCTCACCACTGAAATCGGGAGCTGGCGCGCCACAGGGGAGCATGCCTGCCTCCTCCACGATGAGTATGCGCGCCGCGGTCAGCCGTTGGGAAGGGCTGCCAGGGCTTCGGCAAGGATGACCGCGGAACCGCCCCTGACATCACGCCGATCCAGACCTTGCAAGTTCATGGAAGGGCTGCGTCTCATCGCCGCAGGTCGCCATGAGTAGTTGACCGGAGCAGGCTGCGGGCTTCCTTTGGTCGCGGCTCATCAGCCAGCTGTGCGGACCCGCGCGTCGAGTGCGGCATGGACGGCGTCAAACAGTTCGTCAGCTTCAGACGCGGAGCGTCCGATGGCCGTGACGCCTATGGTGCCGTTGCCCCTGAGCGCCGGGAACATGTGCAGGACGACACCGGAGCCACGGGCGCCCTCGAAGGAGAGACCGCTGGAAGTGACCGCACGGACGGCGTCGGCGGGGTCCATACCGATCCATGCAGGTCCACCGGCGGCATCGCTGGAGCGGTAGTACCGGGGGCCGCCGTCGGAGTCGGCGACCCATCGTTGTCTGGTTGCGTCGTAGGAGCCGGGAACGAGGTGGCGCAGGGCCGCGTACGAGTGTGTGGTGCCGCCCTTGCGTAGGTTGAGGTCGACCGCGACGAGCTTCCAGCCGCGTGTGTCTCGGTGCGCTACGAAGTCCACGGTTACCCAGCCCAAGGCGCCCCGGTCGGCCAGGCGACGCGCCACGGCCGCGGTGTGCTCAGCAAGGGCCGCGGCGTAGGCAGAGTCGGCAGGGAAGCGGCTGCCGGTGAAGACCTGCCCGCTGGCTCCTCCTAGGACCTGTTCGTGGGTGGCCAGCACGACGACCTGACGGCCGGGTCGGATCTCTGCCTGTCCGCTGGGGCTGGCGAGGTCCGGGCCCGTCACTAGTTCCTCCACCACGCCACCGGCCACCAGGTCGGTGAGGAACCAGGCCGGGGCATGGGCCTGGATGTGCGCGTTCAGCTCGACCGTTGTGAGTTCTCGACCGTGCTCGTCACGCGTTGTTGTGGTCCAGTTCCCCTCCCCCGCACCGGAGTTGTCCAGCTTGACGACAACCCTGTCCAGAAGGGGTCGGTCGTGCCTCATCGCCGTGATGGCGGCGGCGACCTCGGCGCTGTCGTGGACCTCCTCGACTCCCACAGGCACCGGGACCTCGGCCTGGCGGAAGAGGCGGCGTGAGGCGCTCTTGAAACCGAGTGGCCACAGCTCGGACGGGCCGCCGTTCATGGGGGTGTCCAGCGCGAGGGCGACGGCGACCTCGTCAGTGGTGACATTCCATGGCTCGATGACCGCTGGGCGCCCGGCGATCCGTTCGCGTAGCACCGTCAGAAGGTCTGGGCGGTCCAGGAGCTTCGCCGAGATGCCCCGGGCACCGTCGTCGGGAACGACCATGCAGGAGATTCTCCGGCGGGCTTGCTCGGGGGAGTTCGGACAGGCGAGGCGCGCGTAGTAGGTGAGAACGCCCTCTGGTGGAGCGGCGCTCGTTACGACGATGACCTCGACACCCGGGGAATGGGCCACTTGCAGAGAGTCCACCAGGGCACGCTGCTCCAGCGCGGGCAGCTGTGATGCGTTGTGCGACAGCAGCCGTGGCGGCATGGTGTGCGAAGGCAGCACGACGACCACGTGCTCCATCGTCGAGCCCTGGACCTCGAGTCGCCCGCCCAGACCTTCCTGCAGACGCTCGTAGGCTCCCATGGCGTCACACTAGATGCCGCGTTCGCCGCCTTGACCGTGGCGTAACGGCTGCCGATCTCGCTCAGCACGTCGCGGACTGTTCAAACGACTTTCCTTAGTGGGTGATCCCGCGCCAGGGAGCGACCTGGAACATCTCGACCAGCCGCCACAAACCTGTTCGTAGCGCCCACCATCCATCAATCGGCCAAGCGGGGCCTGCGTCACAGCGCCGCCGAACGACCGATGCGTCCGCCGCCCACGACGTCGTCAGGTGGCGCCAAGAGGAGGCGGCGATGGCCGGTGGGCGACATCAGCGGGGACTGTCGAGCATTCGCCGCGCAGCAGGCCGGCCGCCTTATCGCCCCAGGCGTCGACGTCCGCCCGTAGGCGCTCAGCCACCTCGCCGTCCGCGGGCCGGAGGGGGACCATTACGTGCACGTCCGGACCCTGCTCGAGCGCCATGTGGTCGCCAATCGCGAGAACGTGTGGAACGCCGCCTGATCTCACTGATCGTCCCCGCCGAGCCGGTGGAGGTCCTCGACGGCACGGTCGTCCCGCTTTTCGAGCTCATCCCGGTCGTGGATGCCACGGTGCGCGTCGTGCCCGTTGGTGACTGGCATACGGTGAGCGGCGTGGCTGCTCGGGGTCGGGAATCACGGGAATGGAACGCTCTGCGATCCGGCTCACTCAATCTCGCCGCAGGAGGTCGTCGATCGCTTCTCCCAGCTGGGCGAACTTCTGGGAGTAGGAGACGCTGACTCCCGCGGGGGCCGGACTGGATCCGACGGCTTGAGAGGCGTCGGAGTAGCGGGATCCAAGGTTGCTAAAGACGGCGACGATGTAACGCCGACCGTCCTGACCGGGCAGGGCCGTCACGATGCCAGCGTCTGAGCCGTAGTTGAGGGTGAGACCGGTCTTGTGGGCGAAGCTGACCTGGGCGGCCATGTTGCAGGGCCGCACGTCCTGCCCATAGGGGATCTCGCCCACCGTAACGGTGCCGTCGGCGCCGATCCACCGCGCCGGCACCCGGGCTGGAATTCCCGCACCCGGATAGGACCGTCCGCACCAGTTGGTGGTGGACAAGACGTCGTGGAAACCCTGCTGCTCGAGAAGCGACAGAAGGCGCTGACGCGAAGGCGTCGTCAGCAGCTCGGAAGGTCCCACCCCGCCGTGTTCGCGAAACGACAGGCGCCCGCCTTGCAGGAGCAACAGGAGACGAGCGGTGTCCATGGCGGCCATGTGGATACTGCCCACCCCCCACCGGGTACCGGTTGCCGAGTCTGTGCCGTTGACCTGCAGCGTGGCCATACCCAGCTGGGCGAAGGTTCGGTTGAGCTCGTTCGACCCCGGCTCGAGCTGGTGCAGAACGTGCAGCTGCTGCAGCAGGAGGCAGGTCGCGGAGTTGTCGCTGGATGTGATCATTGCGTCCAGTGCCTCTGCCACCGTGGGCTCTGCGCCGTGGGTGGGCAGGGTTTCGCCCTCGATTCCCTCCGCGCCGGGCGCAAGGTTGACGGTTTGCTCGGTTAGCCACAGGCGCCCGGCGTCGACTTGGCGCAGGACCTGCACAGCCACCAGGAGCTTGAAGGTGCTGGCCGGGTAGGGGGACATGAATGGCTGTCCCGAGACGCCGGGGACGAGGGCCGACCCGTCTGGGTAGGGGATCGTCGAGAACTGGTGCGTAGTCGCGTCCTCCCAGCGTGCGAGGTCCCAGGCACGGAAGTCCGTCTCCAGGGAACGCAGGTCAGGACCCAACGTGACGGCCCGGCATCCAGGAAAGTCGCGAGACTGTTGCACGTTCGCCGCCGCCATCGCCTGTCCCATGCCGTCCAGCTCGATCACGGCGAGGTCGACGTGCGGAGTCTGGGTCACAGTCGGAGCAGGCACTCCACTCCCTCGTTTGCCCAGATCGATCACGCTGGTGAAGTCGACGTCCCGAAGAATCTCCAGGACGGCTCCCCCGAGACGCTCGCTGTCGGCCACCGCACCGAAGCCCTCGCGACCCTGATGCAAGGGAGGGTGCTCGGTGGGGAACTGTGGCACGACGCGCTCCTCATCAAGACGGCACGGAATCGAACCGGCGCGACGCTATCCCAGCCGGAAGGTCACGTGCACGAAAACTGAGCCGGGGCGTCAGTCCTTCTCTCGACAGCACAGGGCGAGGTGGCGTCCACGACCACGTCCCGGACATTGCCAAGAGCTGTTGCGGGGTGGGGGCCGCGATCTCGCGATGTGGGGGTCGAGAACGACCAGCCCCGGCTACCCGGCCGCGGCACACCATGTTTGGACGGAGAGAGTCCACGATGGAGGGTGTCCTGCCATGTCGTTCGGGATGCGTCACTTCGCTGGCCGGGTAATTCGTTCAGGGTCTTCTCGCCCGCGACGAACCTGGCGCGCGCGGTCGAGAAACGTGGTGAACAGTCGGAGGTGGGAGCTGTCGCCCGGGTGGAGGTCCTCGGGGTGGTACTGGACGGCGACCAGCCAGTAGTCGTCGTCAGCCCACTCGATCGCCTCGATGCATCCGTCCTCAGCCCACCCGGAGGCCATGAGCCCCTTCCCGAGCCGGCCGATCGCTTGGTGGTGCGCGGAGTTGACCCGCACCTGCTTGCGCCCGTAGATGTCGGCCATGCGGCTGTCTTCAAGCACGTGCAGGTCGTGCGCCAGCACCGTCCGGTCCGCCGGTCCACGATGGTCCAGGGGGCCCGGCGGGAGATCTTGGACGAGGGTCCCACCTCGGACCACGTTGATCACCTGCAGGCCCCGGCACACGCCGAGGACGGGGATCCCGCGTTCGATGCATCCCCTGAGCAGCGCGTACTCGAGCCGGTCGCGTGGCTCGTCTATCACCGTCGTCGGATGGACTGCCTCGCCCCAGAGCGAGGGATGCGGGTCCGGGCCGCCGGGAAGGACCAACCCGTCCATCGCCGCGAAGAAGGCATCGTCCAGAGGCGCGTGGCCCAATGCCGAGATCAGCTGGAGCGAGGCACCGGTCAGCGCCAACGTCTCGAGGACTACCCCCCGCACCCCGAGCTGGCGGGGGTTGCGCGGAAGGTCGTAGCCAAGCGTGACCACGACCGTCGGGGTCACTGCCAGCTCGCCCTGGTCCGTCCCGTCAGACCGGCGGGTTGCCGTCGTCGTCAGCATGCCCGGACTGGTGTGGGCCGTGGCGGACTGAGCTCGCTCATGACGCGAGGGCCGGGCTCGGCGTGCCGGATGCTGCTGATGGTGTTGACCACCGCGGCCGCCGTTCGAGGTCGCCGCGCAGTCCCAGTGGGACGCAAAGATGGAGGTCCGGCTCGCCCGTCAACCAGATGTCGTCGCGAGGGGGTCCGGAGAGCAGTGTGCGCGCGACCTTGCGCTCGGCCTTGCTGAGGTCGCCGACACTACGGCGGACGCGCTCGCTGACCCCTAACCAAGACGCCATGGGCACGAGCCTAAGGGATCGCTTCGGACCACGTTCCTTTCACCTCCCCGGACTCGCAATGGCCCGCGCGACAACCGGCCGAGTCATGGACGCACGCACGTGACATCGACCCCAGAACGGTTGTCGCGAACTCCTCGACTTCACCGGGTTGATCGTGACGACCGCTCCTCGGCAATGAGCGCGAATATCGAGGTGCGTCACAGAGCCGCGGGTTCAGCTACCGGAGTAGAGCAGATTCGGATGCCTGCGTGTCATCATCCATGCGTGCGCGTGGTGGTGGTGGGAGCCGGAGTCAGCGGCCTGAGCTGCGCTCACGTGCTGCTTCACGCTGGCCACGACATCACCCTCGTCAGCGGCGACCCACTCCACCGCACGACCTCCTACTTAGCTGCAGCAGTGTGGTTCCCCACCGCGGCCGGCCCGGCGGAAGCCGTCGCACGCTGGGGCGCGACGACCTACGACATGCTCGTGGCGGAGGCCGAGACACGCGTGCCCGGTGTGGTCATGCGCGAGACACTGATGCTGTACCGCGAGGCGCCCGACCGCTCGCTGCCTTTGCCCGCTTGGGCGGCGGCGGTCGGCGAGGTGCGCGCGGCGGACCGAGATGAACTGCCTCCAGGCTATGCACACGGGCTGCGGTTCGCTGTGCCTCTGGTGGAGATGCCGGAGTACCTGCCGTATCTGCACGAGCAGGTGCTGGCAGCAGGCGCCACCCAGGTCGTGCGTCGCGTCACCCGGCTGGACGACGTACTCGACCTCAAGCCGGACGTCATCGTGAACGCGGCTGGGATGGGTGCCGGTGCCCTCGTGGACGACGACAGCGTCTATCCGGTGCGAGGGCAGATCGTTCGCGTCACCAACCCTGGCCTGACCTTGTCAGTCCGCGACGAGCAACACCCTGGAGGTCGCGCCTACGTGCACCCACGGTCCACGGACTGCATCCTCGGCGGGACGCTGGATGAAGGCAGCTGGGACACCGAGCCGGACCCCGCACAAACCACGGCCATCCTCCAACGGTGCACCGACATCGCCCCAGGGCTTGCCGACGCCCAGGTCATCGAGAGCGTCGCGGGGCTGCGACCAGGACGGCCGGAGGTTCGGGTGGAGCTGGACGAAGACCTGATGCCGGTCCCGGTCGTGCACAACTACGGACACGGGGGATCGGGGATCACCATCGGGTGGGGGTGCGCGCAGGACGCAGCCGCGTTGGTGGCGGAGGTCGTCGGGCGGTAGGCCGTAGATCCTGACCCGCACGTCCGCCACCGGCATGACAGGACGAATCGCGGGGGGCGTCGCTTCGCCGCCCGCCGGCCCCAACCTCCCCGTTCACTCGGACTCCGGTGATGAGGCCTAGAGGCCTGCCTCACGGTCGGCGGCGGCGATCTGGTCGTGGAAGCGCTGGTGCACCCAGTGCCGCTCGCCGAGCAAGTCCACTTCTGCCCATCGGCCGGAGACCGGGCCAAGCCGCGTGTGCCGCGGCATCCGCCCAACCATCTCCTGCGGCTTCGCACCGCCTGACCGTTTGCTGCTCTGGAGGACGGTGATCGCGTCATTGGTCACGACGACGCATCGGTACTTGCTTCGGTACATGACACCCGTCAGGTAGGTGATGACGAAGTAGTAGAAGCTGGGGGCGGCTTGACCGATGAACGCTTGGCGGATGTCACTGCCCGCGGGCAGGAACGGCAGCGCTGCCTCGACCAGGTCCGCTCGCGGTTTGACGGTCGGGTTTGGCGTCGAATTCACCCTCTCAGTATTCGAACGGCTCGGGACCAAGGCCAATCGTCGGCACTCCCAAGCGACACGCCCACCGGGTAAGGGGCGCCGTGCGCGAGTGTCACATCGGCTTTTCGTCGAACGGTCCATACGTGTCGGAGGGGCAAGAACCGTGGACTTGTCTCGGGTTGGAGGCGTGCGGCCCGGTGCGCCATACCGCCGCCTGCCGACCATCCGACCGGGGTACCACACGGGTCCGAGCAACGTCACCAGCGCTGCTCGACATTGCGGTCGGCGTTGTCGAGTCCTCGGTCCTTGCTGGACTGAAGGGTTTTCCCGCACCTAGCCCACGATGGTAGTTGGATCTCGACCACTACTGTGGGCGGTCGATACCGGTCCGCGGCGGTCCAGAGGAGGGTCCATTGCCCGAGCTCGAGCTGGTGAAGCTGGATAAGTCGTATGGCGACGTCCGCGCCCTGCGCGAGTTGAGCCTTACCGTCGGGTCCGGCGAGATCTTTGGTTTTGTCGGATCGAACGGCGCCGGAAAGACCACGGCGATGCGGATCGCGGTTGGGGTGCTGGCCGCGGATGGCGGGGAGGTCCGGTGGGCGGGGCGGCCGGTGGACCTGGCGGTGAGCCGCCGGATCGGCTACATGCCCGAGGAACGCGGCCTCTACCCGCGCATGCGGGTGGGGAGTCAGCTCCGCTATCTCGCGAGGTTGCACGGGAGGAGCCCGGAGCAGGCCGAGCAGGCGGTGCAGCGCTGGACGCAGGTCCTGGGTATCTCAAATCGCCTCGACGACGATGTCCAAAAGCTGTCGTTGGGCAACCAGCAGCGGGTGCAGCTGTGCGCGGCGCTGGTCTTCGAGCCGGACATCCTCATCCTCGACGAACCGTTCTCAGGCCTGGACCCCGTCGCGGTCGACGTGATGAGCCGGGTGCTGCGGGCCCAAGCCGATGCGGGTGTCCCCGTGGTGTTCTCCTCGCACCAACTCGACCTGGTCGAGCGGCTCTGTGACCGTGTCGGCATCATCAAGGAGGGCTCTATGGTCGCCGTCGGCTCGATCGACGAGTTGCGAAGCCGCGGTGGGCTGCGGTGGCAGGTCCAAGGCCCTCCGGCGGACGCAGGTTGGCCCGGGACAGTGCCCGGAGCGCGCGTCGTCAGCATCGAGGGGCCAACCACCGTCGTCGAGGTCGTGGACCGGGACGGCGAGGCGGACCAAGCAGGCCAGGAGGTGCTGCGAGCAGCTATGGCGGTGGGCCCGGTCCATGCCTTCGGTCCGGTCCGCCCGCACCTGGTCGAGCTGTTCCGGCACGCAGTCAGCGACTCGACCGATCCATCGACGGGCACCCCGATCGGCGAGGAGGCCCGCCAATGAGCCCGCTAGAGACGATCCGCCTTGTCGCCGGCCGCGAGATCACCACCCGCATCCGGTCCAAGGCCTTCTTGTGGACTACGGGTCTGCTCGTGGTGGCGATTGTCGCCGGTGGCGTCATCTTGAACCTCGCCCTCGACTCGTCCTCGGCCACGAGCGTGGCGGTGACCCCGCAGACCGAGCCGCTGGCGCAACCCCTGCAAGCCATTGCGCGCGCCAACGACGAGGCCATCAGGATCGTCGATGTGGAGAACGATGCCGCCGCGCGGGCGGCGGTGGCGGACGAGGATGCGGACGCGGCCCTGACCGGGAGCCCGACCGATTTCACCGTCGTGGTGCGATCCCAGCCCGACCCCGCTCAGTACTCGATGCTGACGGTGCTGCGTCAGCAGACCGCCCTTGGTGCCGCCGTCACCGACCTCGGAGGTGACCCGGAGCAGGTGGCCCAGCAGTTGGCCACGGCGACAGTGAAGATACAGTCGCTCGATCCGGCGCCGGAGCGCGACGGTGGGCAGATTGCCGCCGGCTACGTGGCCGGCATCCTGCTGTTCTTGGCCCTTCAGACCACCGCACAACTCGTCTCCCAGGGCGTTGTGGAGGAGAAGTCCACACGCGTCGTCGAGCTTCTGCTCAGCACCATCCGACCCTGGCAGCTGATGGCCGGCAAGGTGACGGGCATTGGGGTCATCGGCCTGCTCCAGGTCGTCGCCGTCATCGCCGCCGCCGCTGGCACCGCGCTAGCCCTGGGGCTGCTCGACACCAGCAGCCTCGACCTGGGCGCCACGATCGCCTGGGCGCTGGTGTGGTTCGTGGTCGGGTTCATCACGTTCTCGCTGGCCCTGGCCGCCTTGGCCTCGCTGGTCTCCCGACAGGAGGACGTCGCCTCCGTCACCGCACCGGTGCTCGTCCTCATGATCATTCCCTACGTGATCGGGATCAGCATCGCCCCGTGGGACCCGACGAACCCGATCGTTGTGGCGCTCAGCTACATCCCGTTCGCCGCACCTATGGTGATGCCGATGCGGATAGCGCTCGGCACCGTCGAGACCTGGGAGATCCTCGCGTCACTCGCGCTCTCCCTGGCGCTGATCCCGGTGCTCGTCTGGGGCGCCGGTCGGATCTACTCAAACGCGGTGCTCCGCACCGGAGCCCGGGTGCGCCTGCGAGATGCACTTCGCGCAGGCTGACCGCAAGGGGTTACCAAGTTGGGCTCCGGTCATGGCCTTGGGACCAGTGCCCTTCGCGAAAGCACCCAGATCGCAGCGCCCACCGTCGCGGGCGAAGTTCACACGGCAGCCAGCTCTCACGTTGTCTCCCGGGCGTGGGTGCCCTCACCCACGCGGTCGCACCAACGCTCGATGGCGGCGACATCGCCAGATTCCGTGGAGCCTCCGGCACATCGAGTTGCACTGCGTGTCATCGGCGACAGCGCAGCGCCCGCACCGCGGCTTGTGCCTCGCCTCCACCCTCACGACAGACCTGCCAGCGTCCTGGGCCGGATTAGATGGGGCTGCTGGCCCGCAGCGGTTCGGCGCCGGAGACCACGTCTCTGGGTTGGTCGTGTTGACCGTGCCAGTCCACGCAGAGAACGGTGGCGTCATCCTGCAGGCTGTTCCCAGCGGCAGCCAGTGCGGCGTCGGCCAAGGCACGAACCACCTCACGGGGGTGCAGGTCCTTGGTGTCCTTGAGCGCCTCGGGAAGCGCGACCGTTGCGACGTTGCGCTCGAGCATGCCGTCGGTGACAAAGACCAAGCGGTCCCCGGCTTCCAAGGACCGGGTGGTGGTGCCGTAGCTGCTTCCGGGGAACATGCCCAGTGGGAAGTCGACTCTCAGAACGAGTGGCGTGACGTTTGTCCCGCGAAGCAGGTAGGGCGCGACGTGGCCGGCGTTGACGATCTGCAGGGCGGCGGTGCGCAGGTCGAGCCGGGCGATCAGCCCGGTGACGAACGTGTCGGAGGCATGCTCTGCCACCGCCTGGTTGGCCGCCTTGGCTTGGTCGACCAGTGATCGGCCCTGCCTGCGGGCCCCTCGCAGGCTGCCCAAGCAGACGCTGGCGGTCAGCGCGGCCTCCACGCCGTGGCCCATCGCGTCCGTCAACGACAGGTGCAGCAGGTCGCGAGCCAGGCTGTAGTCGAAGGTGTCTCCGCCAATGCTCGCAGCCGGCTCCAGCCACCCCGCCAGCGTGAACGCGGACCCCTCGCAGGTGCGAGCAGCTGGCAGCAGCCGCTGCTGGATCTCGGCGGACAGGCTGAACGACCTGCTGCGTTGACCCCACTCGAACAAGTCCGTGTGCCGACGGTTGGCGATGACGACGAAGGCCAGCGCGTGGGCCATCTGGCCGACCTGCGCCATGACCTCGTGAGCTGGCTCCTCGGGCAGATGCAGCTCCAGCAGACCGATGGACTCACCCCGCTCGGTCACCGGGGCCAGCACCCGCCACAGCCCGGGGTGAACCACGTTCGCCGGGTGACCCGGACGCAGGACCTGCATCGTCTGGGTCCGTAGGGCCTGCTCGGCCGGCCCCCCGTCAAAGGGCAACACGGTCGCTGACTCCTCGTCCTCGCGGCGCTCCCCAGCGGCCAATGGTGTGACGCTGCCGCGAGCACCGCCCGCCAGCGGCACGTGCGCCAACCGCACGAGTGCCCGCCCGGACAAGTCGGCGATCAGGAAGGACACCCACACGGCGTCGAACGCCCGGCCGAGCTCAGCAGCAGCCTGCTCCAGAGCCTCGACCGGGGCAGCCGCCTCCGCGGCCCGCAGGATGCGCCCGGCATCCATCACCCTGCGCGCACCAGCCGGGCCGAAGACCATGGTGCGCACCCTACTGATGCGACCACCGGGCATGCTCCCATGGACCCGGCGAGAGCGCAGACGGTGGGCATGTTGCGTCCCTCGACACACACAATCGCGAGCTGGCGCCCATCGGCAGAACAGACGAATCGAGGTGCGTCTCAACGCCCCTAGTCGATGGCCGTCAGCGCGCGGGATCGCATGGGGGCGCACCTGATGCCTCTGGACTCCCGGCCCCGGCGGGCGGACACTCGAATCCCCCTGTCGGCAGCGGCGGGCTGGCGATTGGAGATCACAATGTGGTGGTTCATCATCGGAATCCTCGCGCTCATTGTGGTCGTCGCGATCGTGCTGAACCGCCGGGGCTCGACGGCAGCACATGACCTGTCAAGCGACCACCATCCGGACACCTCAATGGGCGGCTTCGAGCCCCACTGAGCTCGACCATTGCTCCAGGCCCCTGGGACCCAAAGCCCCGGCGCGCGTAGATCCTTGCGCGATCGCGCCAACGTCCCACGGATGACGACGGCGAAGGCCGGCCGACCTCGGGTTGGCCTGGGGCCACCGACCACGCTGGGCGGGGCAGGTTGATCGTCCCGCCCTCGAACTCCCACGTGCGTCCCTTCGCCGCACGAGGACTAGTAGCCAACGGCCAGCGTTCGCTCCGACTCTCAGTTCGAGCTGTCACTGCAGGAACTGAGCCCCGCACCTGTGGGCCCCAACCCGCAAGAGGCCTCACTGGTGATTCCGCTTCCCCGTTATGCAACGTTGTTCCAACCCTGTATAACTGCGGGATCCGAGTCGCCCCATCGTCGCGGGAGGCAGCGTTGCCGCAGGCCAAGATCGTCTTGGACCCCGCGTTTACCATCGGGGAGGTAGACCGCCGCGTCTTCGGTTCGTTCGTCGAGCACATGGGTCGCTGCGTCTACACCGGCATCCACGAGCCGGGGCACCCGACCGCCGACGCGCACGGCTTCCGCGGTGACGTCGCGGATCTGACCCGCGAGGCCGGCGTGACCCTGGTGCGGTACCCCGGTGGCAACTTCGTCTCGGGCTACCGGTGGGAGGACGGGGTCGGTCCGGTCGAGGACCGACCGGCCCGGATCGACCTGGCGTGGCGGAGCATCGAGAGCAACGAGGTCGGGCTCAACGAGTTCACCCAGTGGTCGCGACGATGCGGTGTCGAGACCATGATGGCGGTGAATCTCGGGACCCGCGGCGTGCAGGAGGCCTGTGACCTCCTGGAGTACACCAACCACCCCGGTGGGACGGCCCTGTCCGACCTGCGCGCCCGTCACGGTCACCCTGACCCGCACAACGTGCGCCTGTGGTGCCTGGGTAACGAGATGGACGGGCCGTGGCAGACGGGCCACAAGACCGCCGACGAGTACGGGCGGCTGGCGGTGGAGACCGCCAAGGCGATGCGTCAGATCGACCCCGCCATCGAGCTGGTGGCCTGCGGCAGCTCCAGCAGTCAGATGCCCACGTTCGCATCGTGGGAGGCAACGGTGCTCGAGCACGCCTACGACGCCGTGGACTACATCAGCCTCCACGCCTACTACGAGGAGCGTGAGGGAGACCTGGCGAGCTTCCTCGCCTCATCGGTCGACATGGACCGCTTCATCCGATCGGTGATCGCCACCGCGGACCATGTGGGCGCCAAGCGTCGTAGCCAGAAGCGGGTCAACCTGTCCTTCGACGAGTGGAACGTCTGGTACCAGCACGAGTTCGTCGGACACACGAACCTCGGGATGGAGCGCACACCGCGCCTCATCGAGGACACCTTCTCCGTCGCCGACGCCGTCGCGGTCGGCGGGTTCCTCAACGCCTTCCTCCGTCACGCGGACCGCGTCAAGATCGCCTGCCAGGCACAGCTCGTCAACGTCATCGGCCTCATCCGCACCGAGCCGGGCGGTCCGGCCTGGCGCCAGACGATCTTCCACCCGTTCGCTCAGACCGCTCGTCTCGCACATGGCACCGCCCTGCGCGTGGAACCGACGGGCGCCCAACACGAGACCACCGCCCATGGCGTCGTCGACACGGTGGACGCCGCCGCGACCTGGGACCGGGAGAGCGGCAGGATCGCCCTCTTCCTCGTCAACCGCCACCCGAGCCACACCGTCGACGTCACCGTCGACCTGCGCGCTTTCCCGGGCGCGGAAGTCGCCGAGTGCCTATGCCTAGAGGATGACGACCCTCGCCGCACGAACACCGCTGCGGAGCCCAACGCCGTGCGGCCCCGCAACGACCCGACCGTTCGCGTCGAAGGGGCGCGTCTCCAGCTGCGGTTGAGCCCGGTGTCCTGGACCGCCGTCGCCCTGACGACCGTTCATCCCTGACCGATCTCGTCCCCGACGCCCGGAGATGGGGACCTGGCGGCGGCAACGCCAAGGCCGCTCTGGAAGGTTGCAGGGCCGGGCGTGCTCACCAGACGCGCCAGGGTGCTGGGCCTTCCCGACTCGGGGCGACTGCCTGTGCTTCCTTCGGTCGGGGCGGAGACCAGGTCTTCCACCATTGGGAGAGAACTGCCGGGACCAAGGGGCGCGATGTGAGTTGCCCGAACCTGGGCAGCGTGGTGGCCGACTCCATCGACGTGTCCGCAAAGGCAGTATTCGTGAAGGCACTATGGGCCGATGTCGCACAGGTTCAACCGTTGGAGGAAGGCACTCTCAATCCGAGAGACCGTCAGCCACTGCCGCCTCATTAGCGGTGCGCCCTGCCCCCTGCCGCGATCCTCTCGTCCAGTCCTCGGCGAAGGCGCGTCACATCGCCGCGTGAGGTGACCGCCCGGACTCGCCACTGGTCAGTGAGTTGCCTGCTGGAATGCCTGCCATCCGGTTGATGGATACGCTGCCATCCCGGCGTGGACCGCGGATCTGGAGGTGGCTTGTGGCGATTGTGGTGACGGAAGACAATTTCGTGAGGGCTGAGACGAATCGGATGCTGGTTGGGCTCCAGTCCGATGCCGGCGGGGTCAACCGATGGAAACACCACAGCGAACCGGTACCAGTGGATGAGCAAACGGTCATCCGGACGAACCGCGACACGCTGTACAGCATGGCGGTGGTCAACATCGCTGACGGAGCGACGCTCACGGTCCCGAACTCCGACGGCCGGTACCTCACGGTGATGGTCGTCAACCAGGACCACTACATCAACCGAGTGTTCGCGCAGTCCGGTGAGTACGAGCTGACCGTCGAGGAGTTCGACACGCCCTACGTGTTCCTGGCTGCTCGGGTTCTTGTCGACGCCACCGACCCTGACGACATCGCGAAGGTCCATGCCATCCAGGACGCCTTCGCGCTGAGCGCCCGGGCTGACGAGCCACTGTTGCTCCCCGACTACGACGAGGAGTCATTCACGGCAGTGCGCACCGCGGTCCTAGCCGAAGCCTCGAAGGGCTTCCACGGAACGCACGGCATGTTCGGGAGGAAGGAAGACGTCGATCCCCGAGCGCACCTGCTGGGCACCGCCAGCGGCTGGGGTGGCCTGCCCGAGCAGGAGGCCTACTACGAGAGCCGCGCACCCGAACTCCCCGTCGCCCAGTACACCCTGACCGTCAAGGACGTGCCGGTGGACGCGTTCTGGTCCATCACGGTCTATGGCCGCGACGGGTTCCTGCACAAGAACGACCTCGACGCCTACAGCGTCAACAGCGTCTCCGGCACGAAGAACCCGGACGGCTCCATCACCGTCACGCTCGGAGGCGACAGCGAAGACCCCAACCCTCTGCCGCTGCAGGAGGGCTGGAACTACGCCATCCGCATGTACCGCCCACGCCCCGAGATCCTCGACGGCACCTGGACCTTTCCCGACCTCGCTCCCTCCAACTGACACGTCAGCGCCTGGGAGGGCGTGGACCTGATCCGTGAAGCGGTGCGGGTCGCGTTGCAGGACCTGATCGAGCTCGGAGCCACCGAGGTGATCGGCGCGGGCCGTTACGAACGCTCCGAGACCCGCACGACCGAGCGCAACGGGTCGCGCCCTCCGGTACTGACCACCAAGGCCGGGGATGTTCAGCTGGGGCGATCCCCCCGAACTGCGCAAGGGGCTCGTTCCTCCCCGAGATCCTCGCCCCGCGCCGTCCGATCGACCAGGCACGGCAATAGGTCAGCCTCGACGTGTGTCTCTTCGCCGCTTCACGGGTGCTACTTGGTCGCTGGGCACTGCTCGTGGACTTTGTTCACGTCCCTAATCGTTTCGGATCAAAGCCAAGATCGGGCCTTGGAGAGTTGGAGCGCTAGGTCGGCTAGGCGATGGACGGCGGGCGTCGCCGGGCGACGCCAATACAGGTGTACGCCGATCAGCGGACCTGGGTGGGCGGGGCGCCACACCAAGTCCTCGGGCATGGCGTCGTGCTCGTGCTCGAACGAAACGGAGAAGGCTGCGCCAGCCTTGATCGCCTGATGCGCGGTGCGATCGCTGAGGAAGGAGCCTCGGGACAGCAGGCGCATTTCGGTGATGGCGCCGTCGAATCCGTTCGCGCGGTAGAAGCCGACCACCTGATCGAAGAAGCCGGGGGAGAAGTCCCGCGGCCAGATGAAGAGCGTCGAGTCCGTCAGCTCACTGGGGTCGAGGGCCGTGCGGTCCGCGAGCGGATGCGTCCGTGCGACCACGACCCCAAGTGGCTCGTCGCGGATGTTGATCGAGTCGAGCTCTGGGGGAAGCTCTGGGTGGCGCGCGAGGCCAGCATCGAGACGGCCGGTGCGCACTGCTTCGACACTGTCGGCCTGCCACATCTCGCTGACCCGCAGGTCCAGTCCCGGGGCGTTGCGCTCTACCTGGTCCAAGAGCGCGGGAAGCGTCTCGTGGGAGATGGTCGGGGTGAAGGACAGCGACAGCTGGCCGATATCCCCGACGGCGGCCCGTCGAACCCGCTCGAGCCCCGTGCTGACTTCCTCGAGCACTGAGCTCGAGAGCTCGAGCATCACTCTTCCCGGCTCTGTGAGCTCTACGTGTCGTGTGGTGCGATCCAGTAGACGTGGCGCCGACGCGCTGCTCCAGTTGCTGGATCTGCGCGCTGAGTGACTGCTGCGCCAGGTGCAGGTCGGCCGCCGCCAAAGAGAAGTTCAGCCGCGTGGCCACCGCCACGAAGGAGCGCAGGTGCCGCAGCTCGATGTTCTCGTCGCTCACCCGGCGTCCTCCTAGGACCACGTTACCTGTAATTAACAGGCGTGGCCTGTTATTCGACCATCAATCAGTGTTTCCGTCAAGGGACGAACTGCACCTAATGTCCTGAGACATCCGAAGCTACAAAGGCGAAGCGGGAGGAGAAGATCGTGCGTTTGGTGACCTTCCGTCACCCCGGTGGACTTGACATCCGCCCCGGGGCCCTGGATGGCGAGGAGGTCGTGGACCTCTCCGCGGCAGGGTCTGGGGCCGCGGGCCCGGCTTCGATCCTGGAGCTGCTTCGCGGCGGACCCGACGCCTTGGCAGCCGCCCGTAGCGCCGTTGAGCGAACCCGGCCCTCGGGGCGGGACCGCCTGCCCCTGAGCCAGGTGCAGCTGCTGGCCCCGCTGCCCCGTCCGAACTCGATCCGGGACTTCATGCTCGTTGAGGAGCACGTGCAGAACTCCTTCGGGTCCGTCCCGCCGGAGTGGTACACGATGCCGATCCACTGGAAGGGCAACCCGGACACCGTCTACGGGCCTGACGACGAGATCCCGTGGCCCTACTACACCGGCAAACTCGACTTCGAGCTCGAGGTCGCGGCCGTCCTGGGGCGACCGGCCCACCGGGTCAGCGTCCAGGAGGCGCAGGACTGCATCGTGGGATTCACGATCTTCAACGACTGGAGCGCACGCGACATCCAGCTGCGCGAGATGTCGGTCGGTCTCGGGCCCGGCCTTCGGCAAGGACTTCGC
This sequence comes from uncultured Actinomycetota bacterium, assembly GCA_963695175.1. Taxonomy (GTDB): domain Bacteria; phylum Actinomycetota; class Actinomycetes; order Actinomycetales; family Dermatophilaceae; genus Fodinibacter. Next base: position 604,547 of record CAVOGG010000002.1, on the reverse strand, counting down.
CACGTCCATGGGACCGGCGCTGGTGACCGCGGACGAGTTCGACGTGACGACCGCACGGATGAGCGCGCGGGTCAACGGAGAGACCTGGACGTCGGGGTCGCTCGGCACGATGCTGTACACCTTCGCCGAGGCCATCTCTGCGCTGTCGGCTGAGCAGCCGCTTCATCCCGGCGACGTGTTCGGTGGCGGCACGATCGGCCGTGGCTGCGGGTATGAGCTCGACCGGTGGGTCCAGCCAGGCGATGTCCTGGAGCTCGACGTCACCGGCATCGGTGTGCTGCGCAACACCGTGGGCGCCCGAAACGCGCCACCCAGGAGCGGCCCTGACCTGACCTCGTCCGCTGCATCTGACGGCATCGCGGCACGCAGCGTGCGGAGGCCCGTAGCCTCCGCCCTCAGCACCGGAATGGAGAACCGATGAGCTTGTCCTCGTCCACGGACGTCGCTGCCCCTGCCGTGATGCACTCGCTGGGTGGCGGTTTCCACGCCTACATCCAGCCCGATGGCGGCTGGGGACTGAACAACGCCGGCGTCTTCACGGGAGGACGCAGCACGCTGCTCATCGACACCTGCTTTACGGAGAACCGCGGCAAGCAGCTGCGTGACGCCGTGGAGTCGCTCAGCACGGCACCGGTTACCACCATCGTCAACACCCATCACCACGGCGACCACACCTACGGCAACTACCTGTTCCCGCAGGCCACCGTGATCGCCCACCACGCCTGTCGCGACCGGATGCTGGCCACCGGGCTGGACACCTGTCGGCTCTTCCCGGGCGTGGAGTGGGGCGACCTGCAGATCTCCGAGCCGACGGTGACCTTCACCGACGAGGTGACCCTTCACCTCGATGACGTCAGTGCCGTGGCTCGGTACGTCGGGCGGGCCGCACACACCACCGAGGACACCTACGTCTGGGTTCCAGAGCGTGGCCTGCTGTACACCGGCGACCTCGTGTTCAACGGAGGTACCCCGTTCGTCCTGATGGGTTCGGTGCCCTGGTCTGATCCAGACGCTTCGGGAGCTGTCCGCCCTCGGCGCCGACGTGGTCGTGCCCGGTCACGGTGAGATCGGCGACGCCGGGCTGATCCAGCCGCAGATCGACTACCTCGAGCTGCTCTGGGACGCTCGCCCAAGACGGCTTCCGAGCAGGTCGCACCCCGCTGGAGACCGCTCAGCGCACGGATCTCGGCGATTTCGCCACCTGGCTCGATGCCGAGCGGCTGCCCGCCAACCTGCACCGGGCGTACTCGGAGCTACGGGGAGAGCAACCCGGCCGGGTGCTCGACCTCGCACCCGTCATGGCCGACGTGGTCGCGTTCAACGGCGGTCGCCCCCTGCACAGCCTCGCCTAGCGGCCACGGCCGCGCGTCAGCCATCCCTCGACGTCACCCACTCACCCCCCAAACTGGAGCCACCCCATGAGTCAGCCAACCGTCACCGAACACACACCCACCACGGTCGACGTCCTCGTCGTCGGTGCCGGGTTCTCCGGACTGCGCGCCCTGCACCTGATGCGCGAGAAGGGCTACAGCACCACGCTCATCGAGGCCGGTGACGACGTTGGCGGGACCTGGTACTGGAACAGCTACCCGGGCGCCCGCGTCGACATCGAGAGCCTGGAGTACTCCTACGCGTTCGCGGAGGACCTGCAGCAGGAGTGGGAGTGGCCGGAGCGCTACGCCGCCCAGTCCGACGTGCTGCGGTACCTGCAGCACGTGGCCGACAGGTTCGACCTGCGGCGCGACATCACCTTCGGGCAGCGGGTGCAGTCCTGCACGTACGACGAGGCCAGCGCGACCTGGCTCGTGACCACCGACCGGGGCCAGCAGTGGCGCGCCCGGTACCTGATCCCGGCCGTCGGGTTCCTCTCGACCCCCTACGTGCCGCAGATCCCCGGGATGGACAACTTCACCGGGGAGCTCGTGCACTCAGCGCAGTGGCCCAAGCAGGGCGTGGACTTCAGCGGCAAGCGCGTGGCGATCGTCGGCACCGGCTCGACCGGGGTGCAGCTGATCCCCCAGATCGCCGCACAGGCCGAGTCGCTGACCGTGCTGCAGCGCAGCCCCATGTGGGTCGTTCCCCTCAAGAACGTCCCCATGCCGGCGGAGTACCAGGCCCGGATCAAGGCGAGATACCCCGAGCTGCGTCGTCGTGAGCTCGACGAGTCATTCGCCGGGAACCTCCTGGTCGACTTCGACCTGCGCTCGTCGGAGACACGGTCCGCGCTCGCGGTGACCCCGGAGGAGCGTGAGGCCGAGTACGACTTCAGGTGGGAGGCCGGCGGACTGTCCTACTACACGAGCTTCGCCGACCTGCTGTTCAACCAGGAGGCGAACGACACCCTGCGCGAGTACCTCGTCCGCCGGATCAGCAGCCTGGTCGACGACCCTGCCGTGGCCGACCAGCTCATCCCCACCGACCACCCGCCGCTCACCAAGCGGTTGTGCTGCGAGACCGGCTACTACGAGGCCTTCAACCGCGACAACGTCCACCTCGTGAACACCAAGGCCGACCCGATCGCCGAGATCACACCCTCAGGGGTGCGGTTGGCGAGCGGCGCCACCCATGACGTCGACGTCCTGGTCTTCGCCACCGGATTCGACGCCGGCACCGGCTCGCTGACCCGACTGAACATCACCGGCCCCGGCGGTCGCACGTTGGCGGACCACTGGTCGCACGGGGCCCGCACCCACCTCGGCCTCATGTCCGACGCGTTCCCCAACATGTTCTTCCTCGCCGGCCCGCTGAGCCCCGGCGGGTTCTTCTCCCCGCCACTACAGTCCGACTACCAGGTGCAGCTCATAGGGCGAATCCTCGACCGCCTCGGCGAGCACGGGGTGCAAGCGATCGAGCCCGACCCCGCTGCCGTTGAGGCCTGGATGGGTGTGGTCGGCAGCATCTTCCACATGACCCTCCTCCCAAAGGCACAGAGCTGGTGGCGTGGGGCCAACATCCCCGGCAAACCTGACCAGTTCCTCTACTTCCTCGGCGGCTTCGCTGCCTACCGCGACCAGTGCGAACTGATGTTCTCCGAAGGACTCCAGGGATTCCTGCTGGATGACTCGCCCTCACCCGACGTCCTCGCGCCCCGTCGCGACGACCTCATCGCCGCCGAGTAGCGCCTCCCGCGGGTCCCGCTGCACGGCCCTTCCCTCCTACGTTGCCAGGTGCGAAGCGCACCGCAGCCACTCTCAATGTGACCTGTCCACTGTTGGGTATCCCGGACGGACCGGGATGCGTCTCATCGCCGCCTTGAGGCCGCGTCTGGCTGGCTACGCGTCGGCGGCGAGAAGGGTCTGGGTCGGTATCGGCAGCTCGCTTCCGCGGCGTCCTCGAAAGTGCACGATGACCTCGAATGCCAGGACGAGGAACCCGACCGAGTAGCCCGCGGTGGACAGGATGTAGAGGTTCATGTTCCCGACGGCCGGCCCTACCAGCCCGGCGAGGGCGAACGTGCCGCTGATCCTGAGGGTCCATTCGACTGGTATGCCGAGGCTGCGGGCGGGGGTGGCGGCGAACAGCATGGCGAGCCCGAGGAGGAGCCCCCAGGCGACGCATTCCAGCCCTTTGGTGATCGAGGGCCAGCCGTCCAGGAGTAGCCAGGACGGTATCTGGGTACCGCCGTAGAGCTGTGGCAGGACGGTCAGGTACAGGAAGTGGTTGGAGATCGTGACGGCGGCCATGGCGCCGGTCAGGAGCAGCGCGGTGAGGCTTCCGCTGCGGTGGGACTCTGCGGCGCCGCGATGGATCTCGACCATGAACAGCACGACCGTGACCGCGGACCAGATCGTCAGGAGCTCCATGATCGGGAGAAGGCTTCTGTTCTCGGAGGCGATCCACGCGGTTGTGACAACGACGTAGGCCAGGCTGATGGACAGCAGCATCCAGGAGATCCACAGGAGTCGGGCGCGGCTCACCCTGAGCCCTGCGTGGTGCGCCGCCATGGGTGGAGGCGGGCGGCGGTCGACGCTCATCGAGCGCTCTGGATGTTGTAGTGGATGTCGTCGAGGTGGAAGTCGAGGTAGGTGAAGGCGCCCTCCGGGGCCGGGGCGCTCCACCGTCCCTCGCCGACCGTGGGAAGTCGGTATCCGCCTGAGTCGCGGAATGCGGTCAGGGGGGTCGACCACTCCTGCTTGGTGAAGGAGGTGCCATCGGCGGAGGCTCGGTACCGGTCCTGGGAGACGAAGTCGACGAGGTCGTGGTGGGCGTTGAAGGTCAGGACGGCGGCCACGCTCTGGTCGCCGGTGCTGAAGACACCTCGCACGTGCTCGGCATCGAGGGGCGTCCAGTTCACGGGGGCGTCGATGATGGCGCCGGGGGCGAGGACCACCAGGTCGTTGAACACGGTGACGGTCTCGCTGCGGTCCATCTCGGGGCCGGATGCGTCGACGACGGTGGCGAGCGACAGCACCTTGCCGCGCATGGTCGCGGTCGTGTGGTCGTACAGGTGCAGGACCGTGACCGGCAGCCCCGACCTGGCGGCGTCGATGATGAAGGCCCGGGTCGGCCGGGGCCCGTAGGTGTTGACCTGTTCGCCGGTGAACGGCATCCAGGCCCCGTCCCGTCCGCTGCGGATCCTGCCGTGGATGTCTGCGTGCAGGCTCGTCACCCTGGGCTGGCCGACCGCTCCGGACTGGCGGACGTACGCGGCGAGCGGCTCCGGAAGGGCGGATACGTCGGCCTCCGTGACGAGCGTGCGCCCACCGTCGACATCGGCGAGGGACTGAGCCACCCGGTCGTTCCACTGGGCGTGGAAGCTGGTGGGCCCGACCGACGCGAAGGCGTATCCAGCGCCGAGGACGATCAGGACGTTGATGACGGTGCCGGCCTTGGCGTCGCCCCACGAGGTGACGATGGCCGCCTGCGAGGTCACGGCTGCAGCGCCGGCAACAACCCACCACCAGGACGGGGCGCCTCTGACCAGCAGTGCGGCCGAGGCCAGGACGAGCACGGCGGCGACCAGCCAGAGCACGCCGGCCACAGGGCCGATCGGTTGGGACAACTGGCTGACCTCGGCCCAGCCGAACCCCTTGGCGGCGCCCAGCAGGTGGATGAGTCCGTGAACGGTGAGCAGCACGACCACGATGAAGCGCGGGATGTTCGTCATGAGTAGCCCCTTCACTTCCCACACTCCTCCGCATGCCGTCCAACACCTAATCGCGGGGGCTGAGCTCCCCTTCCCGGCTCAGTGGGGTGGTGCGCTCACGCAGGTTCAGCAGCATCTTGCGCATCATCCAGATGTCGCCGAACTCGACCAGCAGGGAGAACGCGATGGACGGAGAGAACCACCGGTAGCGAGACCGGACACGGGTGACGAGTCTGGTTCCGCCGGTGTGGGTTTCGTCGAGCTGCCACGCCCAGGTAGTGCCTTCGGGCTCACCCCACACCATGGAGGTGGGCGGCTCGACGGACAAGACCTTCATCCCCTGCTTTCCGTTCGGGCTCATCGGCACGATGTCACCCGGCTCGAGCCTTTGCAGCTCGGGGACGATGCACCGGGCGCTGGGGCGGCCAAGGTTGTCGAGCAGGTCGTAGCTGTACCAGCCGGCTCGGGTCAGGCCCATCTGCACGAGCCACGGCCAGACCTGCTCCGGTGGTGGCTCGAGCGTGATGGCCCGGGTGGCGTCGAAGGTGGGGCGGCTGACCAGGTCGTCGCTCGGCAGATGACGAGAGACCTCCGCGGCCGTGGCGCCCCAGGTGAGCTGCCATGGCCGCACGTACCGCAGGTACACGAACGCGGCGGCCGCTGACCCTGCGAGCACGAGCATCGTTCGGGGAAGCCTCATCTCGTCAGTATGTGCACGCCGGACTCGGGTGCACGGGTGGCGAGACCCGGCTCACCCGCGGGTCGTCCGGCGACCAGGGGCGCCGTCGCAGCACCTTGGCCACCGGCGTGCGGTGAGGACCGGGAGCCAGACCAGCGGGTCCCGCATCGACCACTGACAACGTCCGACGGCACATCCGTCGTCCTCGAAGCGGACCAGCCGTCCCGACTTCCGCGGGGGTGCAGTTCCGCATCGCCGGGCCACGTCGGCCGCGCGGTGGATGAGGCGTCCCTTGACGCCCCCCGGGAGCCCTCGCACAGACGCGAACAGGACGTCGGTCATGACCGGCACGACACTCGATGCAGTTCTCCCTCAGACGATCACGATCGCGGCACGCGTCGTCGACGCCCGCCGCACGTACGGGTCGACGGCACTGCGGTGCACGCCCTCGACGGGGCTGACCCGGTCCCCAGGTGTGTTGGCTGTCAGTGCCACGAGCCGAGTGCACTGGCAACGGCCTCGACGGTGGGCTCGCTGCGGGCGACGGCCATCACGAGCTCGTACGCGTCGTCGTCGGGGGCGTCGAGCGTGACCTCGTTCAACCCGTAGAACACCACGGTGGCCAGCCACCCAAGGCGCTTGTTGCCGTCGACCAGGGCATGGTTGCGCACGACCGACTCGAGCAGGACGGCCGCCTTGGTGTCCAGGTCAGGGTAGGCCTGCTCCCCATAGAGCTCGACCTGCGGCCGGTGTGCTGCGGCGTCGAGCAGGCCCAGGTCCCGCATCGGGCCCGACGCTGAGATCGCTGGCCAAGCTGAGCAGGTCCTCGAGCGAGAGGTAGGTCGTCACCGGCCGAGGCGCTCGAGCACATCGGCGTAGCGGGCCCGAGCCGCAGCCGAGAGGTCACGGACCCGGTCCTCGTGAACGCGACGAGCGGCCGCGTCACGAATAGCGCGCACGGTTGCCTCCTGCTTGCTGATCCCCTGGGCTTCGGCGAGCAGGGCGAGAGCCTGCTCGTCCTCCTCGGTCAGTCGCAGCGTCATGGCCATGCGGCCATGGTACCAAACTGGTATCACCATCTCAGGGACAAGCGTCTCATCGCCAGCCGCGGAACTACGAGAAATGGGACGAAGAGGTCGCCCAGTACACGGTGTTCGGCGCCCAACGCGGCTCTGCGCGGGCAGTCGCCGCGCTGCTCCAGTGCTGAAATGGGGCGGACGGGCGCTGATCTCGCATGGCGAACGTCCTGTTCAGGGGGGCAGCGCCGACCCTGCTTGTCCCGACCTGATTGTGCCGACCTGATTGTGCCGACCTCGTGCGGGTAGTTGGCCAGCAGCCGACGGATTCAAGCCACGTGTCCCGAGGGTGAGGCGTCCCCGTGAGCACGCATTGATCACCGGGCTCGCGGGGACGCCGCCCGTGCCCGGCCGAGACGACCAACGCGCACCCGCCCCCTTGACGCTAAGCACCTCACGCTGATGAGGGGACGTCCAGTGGCAGCGACAGACCCGTCCCGCCGTTCAGCGATCATGACCCTGTGCAGGACCAGCCCACGCCGCCATCAGTCCAGCCACCACGACACGACGTCCGAGCCCCAGGAGGAGACCAACCCAAGCCACACGGCGGCGACGAGAAGGAGAGTAACCAGGTGCAGGCGACGCGACCGTGCGGGGAGGGCGCCGCCGTGCAGCCAGAGAGCCGTGAAGCTGACGTAACCGCAAAGGCCGGCCACCACCGGGCCCAGAACGATCGTGAGTAAGCCGCCCATCGCCCACACCGCGTCCACGCCGGGCGGCAGGGCGAACACCGGGACAGAGGACGGAACCACGACGAAGACCGCGAACGCGGCCAAGCACGCCGCAGAGACCCCGGCCGTCAGTCGAGCGTCACCGGCGGGGGCGTCATGCGCAACTCGAGTAGCACCCACCACGCCAGCGTGACATCGCCAAGGAAGCGCCGCCAGACCCCGGTGCGTGAACACGATCTCCGGCTGCACGACTTGGAGAGCAGTCACCAGGCCGGGCCAGCGACATCGGCCCCTGCCCCGGAACCGGGCTGCGTCAGGGCGCCGCCAGACGATCTTCATGTCGGCCGCGCGGACCCCTCCACACGTTCACACGTTGTGGACGAGTGGCCAGGGCTTCACGGCACGGTCAAACGGTGCTCGACCAGGCCCCGCGGCGGTGCGTGCCGACTCTCCCGGACGGGGGTGTGGGGTCGCGCGGGATCCGCGGGGGGCAGGGCGGCGAAGCCCTCGATGGGTAGGGCGCCGGCGGGCCACGAGCACGAGGCGCTTGAAGGTCCCGCCTGGCTCGGTTCTCTCAGGGTTGCCTCGGACCTATCCGAGTCCGAGGATGGGTCTGGAGAGTTGGGCGCGGGCACCGCGTGGCTGGTCATCCCGGAACCGGCGGCACCGAGGTCGGGCTCACCGCCTCGAGGACGTTCGCCGCCGAGCCAGCTCCGTAGCGTCGCTTGGGCAATTTGCTCTGTGAGGGGAAGGCACCATGAAGACCACTGGCGTCCACCACATCTGCATCCGCGTTCAGGACCAAGAGCGTTCGCGCCGGTGGTACGAGAACGTTCTTGGCTTCGAGTGCGTGGAGCTGCAACCGTCGAAGGACCAGATTGCAACCTGGCGCGGCCAGCCTGCTTCCGGAAAGGTGGTGATGATGCGTGCCGGCGACACGTACATCACGTTGCAGCCACCGCTAGAAGGGACTGCGCCGGATGACCAGTTCAGCGAGTACCGCATCGGCGTGGATCACTTGGCGTTCGCTATCCAGGAGCGCGGCGAGTTGGACATTCTGGTCGACAGTCTGAGATCGGCGGGAGTGCCCACGGAGGGAGTCAAGACGCACCCCGTCCTGGGGAAGGAATACGTCGTCTTCCGCGACCCAGACAATGTTCAGTGGGAAGCCTTCATGCTGTGAACGCCCCAGCGAAGGCCCGGCAATTTGTCACGGTGGGGAGCGCGCTGGAGTCCGTCAGCGCGCTTGCTACCGCCCCCGACCCGAACGGGCGGATCGCGGCAAAAGCGGGCGTCCGTGCTCGTCGACGCTACGGCGTCAAGTTGCGACGGCCGTCGGATTTCGGGGGCGTACCAGCGCTCCCTGCATGCCGCTGATAAGCGACTCGAACGCCTCGCGCCAGATCTCCTCCGCGCGGTCCGGTGGAAGTCCGTCCCGCAGCTCCAGGAGCGCCAGCCCCTCGCACAGGGCATCGATTGTGATGGTTGCGTCCCGGACCTGAGGGTTGGTCAGGCCTCCCTCCAGACCCAGCGCCCGGCTGACGATCTCGACCAGGCCGGCCAGCGCCTTCAACCGCGCCGGGCGGAACCTCTCCGTGAGTTGCGGCGGTAGTTCTCCGATGCGCTGGAACGCAATTCGGAACAGCGCGGGATGCTCCAAGGCCCATCGGCGGAAGTTGTCGACGATGGAGTTGACCAAGTCGGCCGCGGCATCATCTGTTTGCGGATACTCATTGACCCACGAACCCAGCATCTGGAAGGCACGGTTGCCCAGCGCGACGAGCAGGCCTTCCTTGGACTCGAAGAGGCTGTAGACCGCCCGCGTCGTCGTTCCCGCCTGGTCGGCCACCCGCCGCATCGAGAGCGCCTCGGGGCCGTCAGCGGCCACAATCCGCTCCGCCGCGTCCAGCAAGGCCTCAGCGGTCTCTTCGTCATGAACTCGGGGACGTCCCATGTTGACAAGCATAGCGGTACGTCGTTACGATACAACGTATCGAAATGACGTTGCGAAACGCTTTGAGTGGGCCGGGAGGACCCGATGGACACACGACCTAGCAGACAACGGCCATCTGTACCGACAGGCTCGTGGACGAGCCACCGGGCACGACCCAGAGGTGCTGACGACCAGAGGCGGGTGTTCGAGGAACGCCGCCTGGCCGCGTTCCGACGCCGCGGGTTCTCCGGTGTCGGGCGCCGGATCCCTGACCGCGCCGGGCGAGAGACCTACATCCTGGTCACCGAGGAGTCGCCCTGCCCTACCGTTCTGGTTCACGGGGGCGTCGGCAACACGATCGAGTGGGCCGGCCTCGCACCCAAGCTGGCGACCCCGCTCGTCATCCCGGACCGGCCCGGCTTCGGACTGTCGTACCCGACCGACTACCGCCGGCTGGACTTCCGGGCCGACGCGGCCCGGTGGCTGCTCGAGCTGACCGACGGGCTGGCCGTCGACCAGATCGACCTGGTCGGCAACTCGATGGGCGGGTTCTTCGCGATCGCCTTCGCCGCCGCGCACCCCGACCGGGTCCGCAAGCTCGTTCTGTGCGGCTCAGCCGGCGGCCTGTTCCCCAAGCCCGGCCTCTTCCTCCAGCTCTGGGCGACGCCCGGAGTCGGGGCACTGATCTCCAAGATCAAGTTCCGGGACGCTGACACGCTGCGCAGGCGGGCCTTCGGCAACTACCTGGCGCACCCCGAGCGGGTCCCCGCCGACCTTCTCGAGGTTGCCCTGCTCGGGATCAACCTGCCCGGAACCGCCGACACGAACCGGGCGATCATGCAGGCCGTCGCCACCATCCGCGGATGGCGCCCCCAGCTGCGCTTGGAGGGCGCCCTGGCCACGCTACCGGTGCCCACACTGTTCATCTGGGGAGACCACGACCCCCTGGCCGGTCCCGACGTCGGTCGCGACCTCACCACCCGAATGCCCGACGCGCACATCACCGTCATCACCGACGCCGGGCACATCCCACACCTCGACCAACCGGAACCCGTCGCCGCGGCCCTCAACGACTTCCTCGGCCAGCCACTCCACTGACCCCGCGGCGAGCGGCCGCACAGTGCCCTCCGAGGCAGGCAGACGCGCACTGATCAGCCTGATGCGTCAGCACTCGCGCCTTGAGGAGCGCATCCCAACTGCGCCATCGACCTGCTGGCTCTTGCTCTTGTTGCCCAGCGGCTCCGAGCGCTCAGGACCGTCAGGCCGGCGCTTCCAGCAGCCACGTCCAGGGTGGTCAAGTGCGGAGAGCTCGCCGATCCAGGTGGCCGGCCCCACGTTGTGCTGGCCTGAGGGTCCTGAGTCTGAGACGGTGGACACGGGATGGCTACCAAATCCCAGGTTCGCCTGGTCGAGAGCGAGGACGGGCGCCGGCTGCGCGTAGAGGTCGCCGGTGACGGCGACCGCGTGGTTCTGGCGCAGACGGGCACGCCCAACGCGGGCGTGCTGTTCGAGCCGTGGGTGCGCGACGCAGCCGCCCGCGGGCTGCGCTTGGTGACCTACGACCGGCCCGGCTACGGCGGGTCGTCGGCGCAACCAGGACGGACCGTCGCCGATTGTGTGACCGACGTCCGCGCGATCGCTGATGCCCTCGGGTTCGCGCGCTGCGCGGTCTGGGGCTTCTCCGGAGGCGGTCCGCACGCACTGGCCTGCGGCGCACTGGCCGACGACCTGGTGGCGGCGGTGGCGACGATCGGCTCGCCGGCTCCGCCCGACGCCGCAGATCTGGACTACTTCGCGGGCATGCCCGACGCGGCGCGCGAGGACCATGCGCTGTTCACCACCGACCGCGCCGAGTGGGAACGGGCCAGCGCGCAGCAGCGCGAGGTGGCACTGGCCCGAAGCCATGCCGACTTCGTCAAGGCCTGGTCGGCAGGCAAGGCGCCGGTCGACCAAGGAGCACTCCACGGCGATTTCGGCACCTGGCTGGACCACGCGGTCCGCACAGGCCTCGCCCCCGCCATCGACGGTGCCTTGGACGACAACATTGCGATCTTCTACGCCCCATGGGGTTTCGAGCCGGCGTCGATCGAGGTCCCGGTCAAGGTCTGGCACGGCATCCAGGACCGCTTCATTGCCCCCGCCCACGGCCGGTGGCTCGCCGAACGCATCCCCGGCGCCGAGGCCGACCTGTATGACTTGGACGGGCACTTGAATGTCGCCGCCCAACGCATCGGTGATGTCCACGAATGGCTTGCCCGCTACCTCTAACCGGCGCGGTCACTCAAGGGTGGCTGGATCCGGCGAATCGGCCTGCCAGCCCTGGAGGCGGACCCATCGATGTCCAAGGAGCTGGATTGCGACCGCCCTACTCAGCGGCCTGGAAGTGGGTCGACTAAACCTCGCAGGCTCGCGGCGCGTCGGAAGGCCCGTCCACCGCTTCTGGCCCCATGACGAGGATGGCGTCGTGAACGAATGCCTGTCGCACACAGCCAGCGTGCCTCGCTGCTGACGCTACCCGTGACGTAGACGGAGTCCTCCAGGACCGCGTCCACCGACGGACCGGACCCATCTCGTACTGGAGGGCGTCCAGCCGAGCATCCTGCTCGGCGGTCGAGGCTGTCGTGCTGAAGTGGTCACCGTGCGACGCTCACCATGGCCCATCGGGCTCGGGCGCGCTTCGACCGCGACCGCGACCAAGTGTCCGACGGCTGCCCGGGGCCCTCGGCCGCCGCTCGGACACGCATCGCGTCGGCAAGCTCGAGGCTCTGGAGGGCGTCGCGGCCACATGATCAACTTCTGAGGGTGGGAACTCCTGGCTGTTTGGTGACCAGGGCGGGCTCGATCCGGGCCGCCGGGGGCAGGGCCACCTTGCGGTAGACCTCCTCGTAGCCCGCCGCCATGGCCTCGATGCCGAAGCACTTCTCGGCGTGTCGACGACAGTCGGCCGGGTCGAGACCTTGGGCCCGGGCGATGGCGCCGGGCAGCTCCCGCTCGTGCTCGACGACGATGCCCGTGGACCCGTGGAGGACCACCTCGGGCACAGAGCCGTTGCTCAGCGCGACGACGGGCGTGCCGCAGGCCATCGCCTCGACCATCACCATGCCGAACGGCTCGTCCCACTGGATGGGGAAGAGAAGACAGCGTGCCCCGGCGAGCAGGCGGCGCTTCTCCGTGCTGTCGGCGTCGCCGACGTAGACCGCATCCGGCCCGAGCCGCGGCGCGATCTCGGCGTCGTAGAACTCCTGCTCGGGCGGCTCGGCACACTTGCCGGCGAGCAGGATCCGGACCCCCGCCTCCCGCGCCGCGTCGATCGCGAGGTGCGGGCCCTTGGTCGCGTGGAACCGTCCGAGGAACAGCACGTAGTCGTCCTTGCGGTCGCGGAACGGGAAGCTGGACACGTCGATCGCGTTGTGGACCGTTCCGGCCCAGTTCAGGTCGGCTGCCGAGCGGCGCTGGTTGTCGGAGATCGCGACCAGCGACACGTCGCCACCGAGCGGTCGGTAGAGGTCGGCCAGCTCGTTCATCGGGCCGTGCACGGTTACGACGGTCGGTGCCCGGCGGCCGCGGGCCAGCAGTGGGCCGGCCAGGGTGTGGTCGTGGACGACGTCGTAGTCAGTCCCGGCGCCGAGGAGGGCCGCCACGCGGGCGCTGTTGACGACCTCCGGTAGGGCCTCCCCGAGCTGGTCCACGGGGTGCTCGTCCCACGTGCGGATGAACCGTTGCGCCCGGGTCTTGTGGTCACCGGCCGCCAGCAGGGTGACTCGGTGGCCGCGCTCGACGAGACCGTCGACCAGGCCCGCGATGACACTCTCGACGCCGCCATAACCCTCCGGCGGGATGGTGTAGTAGGGCGGCGCGACCATCGCGACGTGCAAAGGACGCGATGGAGCGACTGCGGCTGGCGATGACAGCTCGGGCATACCCACCTCCGGGTGACCCCGGCACCGGGGCGCACCGGGGGATGCCGTCCTCCTACCCTCGATCCGACCGGTCCACTCCCTCGGCCGTCGTGACGCCCGGTGGGCCGCCGTGAGCTCGCCAGGAGCCGGTCGTCACGAGCAGCTCGAGGGTCGAGTCGCCCAGGTGCAGCTGGTCGACCTTCATCGGTAGCATCGCCGACGGCACCGCCGGGTCGACCGTCACGACGCCGGCCGGGAGGTCGGGCTCCAGACCGAGCAGCACCCGTAGCAGGAGAAGCGGCGTCGCGGCTGCCCATGCCTGGGGAGCGCAGGCCGTGGGGTAGGGAATCGGCACTGGGAAGGCGTCGCGGTCGAAACCGCAGAACAGCTCGGGCAGATGTCCTCCGAACGCCTCCGCCGCGTCGAGGATGCCGCGCACCACCTGCTGGGCCTCCTTGACGAACCCGTAACGCCGCAGCCCAGCCGCGACCAGGGCGTTGTCGTGCGGCCAGATCGAGCCGTTGTGGTAGCTCATCGGGTTGTAGGCGCCCATCGAGGAGGACAGGGTGCGCACCCCGAAGCCGCTGAACATCTCGGGGCTCACGAGTGCCGCGGCCACCTCGGGCGCGTGCTCCTCGTCGACGATGCCGGTCCACAGGCAGTGACCCATGTTGGACGCGAGTGACTCGACCGGCTGCTTGTCGCCGTCGAGAGCGAGGGCGAGGTGGCCGCGGTGCGGGAGCCAGAACCGGTCGTTGAACGCGCGCTTCAGCGTACCGGCCTGCTGGGCCAGGTCCCGGGCCTGCTCGTGGTCGCCGAAGGCTTCGGCCAGCTCGGACCGGGCGCGCAGGGCGCCGTAGACGTACCCCTGCACCTCCGCGAGCGCGATGGGTGCGTGCGGGAGCGCCCCCGAGGGGAGGGTGATCCCGTCGAAGGAGTCCTTCCACCCCTGGTTCACCAGTCCATGCGGCGTGGCGCGCTCGTACTCGACGAACCCGTCCCCGTCCTGGTCGCCGTGGGTCCGCACCCAGTCGAGTGCGCGATCGACGTGGGGCAGCAGCGGTTCGAGGTCGGCCAGCGGGGTGCCCCACCGTCTCAGCTCGCCCACGAGCATGACGAAGAGCGGCGTCGCGTCGACGGTGCCGTAGTAGACGCTGTCGGCGCCGGGCACCCCGGTGACGGACAGACCTGATCGGATCTCGTGGAGGATGCGCCCGGGCTCCTCCTCGGTCGCCGGCTGGACGACACTGCCCTGGCGGTCGGCCAGCACCTGCAGGGTGCCGAGCGCGACCCGGGCGTCGAGGGGGAGGAGCATCCAGCTCGTGAGCAACGAGTCGCGACCGAAGACGGTCATGAACCACGGCGCCCCCGCCGCGAGGATGACGCGGTCCGCGTCGGCCGGATCGGTGATGCGCAACCCCGCGAGCTCGTCGGTGCAGGTGCGCAGCAGCTCGTCGAACCTGGGGTCGGATGAGCGCAACCGGGGGCTCCGGGCCCGCCACTCAGCGTGCTGAAGGGCCGGGCCGCTGTCGACGTGCTCCTCGCCGGCGGGGTAGGGGGTCGCCAGCGGCGTCCCGTCGATCGACGGCTCCACCCGTACGGTGATGGTTGCCCTACCACGCGGCGGGATGAGCAGGCGCCATCGCAGCTGCGAACCCTCGGAGTCGGGGTCTCCCGT
The DNA here is from genome assembly GCA_963695175.1 of uncultured Actinomycetota bacterium. GTDB lineage: Bacteria > Actinomycetota > Actinomycetes > Actinomycetales > Dermatophilaceae > Fodinibacter. The sequence goes on along the minus strand of CAVOGG010000002.1, from coordinate 589,525 downwards.
CGCCGTCATCCGCACCGACCGCGGTGCGGGGTGCTCGGTCCCCTGGGCGACGACTCCGTCGGCGGACGTGCTCGTGATGTCCCGCGCGGTGGCCGCCCGACCCTCCTTCACCTCGAAGAGGTTCGCGAAGTCGGTCGACGCGGTCAGCGCGAGGGTGTGTTCCTCCGCCTGGCGGCTGAGATTCTCCAGGGTGATGTCCTCGACCAACCCGTTCCCCACGTAACGCTCCCGCAGCACCAGCAGGGTGCTGTCGGCGAGTCCGTCGCGCGGCTTGCGCCGGGTGACGAAGGTGGCGGCGTGCGGACCGATCGGTTCGACGCCCAGTGGCTCGAGCCGGTCACCGTCCACGGTCAGCACGAGGTGCTCGACGAACCTGGTGTCCTGCACCATCAGCCCGTGGGTCGCCGCGCCGCCGAGGTCCCCGACCCGGTCGGACACGCAGAACGAGCGTCCCTCGACGAGCGTGATGTCGGCTCCCACGCTCGCGTTCGGTGGCCCACCCGTGAACGCCCATCCCTCGCCCATACCCCAACACCAACGCCCACCGGGCCGGCTGTCAACCGCAAGGGTCCGGACCAGGCGGTTTCGTGGCGCCCCGAGGCCGGGGCTGGCGCGGTAGTGGTGCAGAGTCGATGAATCGGTGATGGCCGAGGTGTCCCCCGCTCCCGCTCTGTGCTGAGGTCGTCATCGGGGCCCCCCGGGCCGAGCGGGCCTGCGTCGCCTGGCGCCCGGAGCAACGGCCTCATCGTGCTGCCGATCTGGCGCGTGGGCACCGTGCAGGACGGCTGGGAGAGGTGTACGCATCTGGTCGACGTACTGGTCCGCGGGCTGGTCCCGGATCCGACCCGACCCAAGAACACCAAGGCGCGGGCTGATGTCGTTCGGTAAGGTCAGCTGCTCGTTGAGTCCAAGCACCCTCGAGGCCCCCCGTCGGGGAGTGGGACCGGGACCTTAGGCGTCATCGGGCCGATCCACGGCCAGGTTCCGGCTGTGCCCCCGTGGCTCAGCGAGCGTGGCTGGCGGGCGCTCCGGGTTCGAGGACGACCTTGACCATGCCGTTCTTCTTGGCCTGGAAGTCGGCATAGGCCCCGGGCGCGGCCTCGAGCGGCAGCCGGTGAGTGGCGAACCCGTCGACGCCCAGCGGGTCGTCGTCGGTGAGCAGGGGGAGGATGTCGGGCACCCAGCGCTTGACGTTGGCCTGACCCATCCGCAGCTGGACCTGCTTGTCGAACAACGTCATCATCGGCATCGGGTCGGCCATCCCGCCGTAGACCCCGCTCAGGGAGATCGTGCCACCCCGGCGCACGGCGTCGACGGCTGACTGGACCGCGGCCAGCCGGTCGATGCCCACCGTGGTCATCAGCTTCTTCGCGAGGCGGTCGGGAAGGGCGGCGACGACCCTCTGGCTGACCTCGACCACGGGCGACCCGTGCGCCTCCATGCCGACTGCGTCGATCACGGCATCCGCCCCCCGGCCGGCGGTCAGGTCGCGCACCGCGTCGCCGAGGCCGTCGACCTCACGCAGGTCGAGAGTCGTCACACCGCGGGCCCGGGCCCGCTCCAGCCGTGCGTCGACGCAGTCGACGCCGACCACCTGACGGACGCCGCGGTGCAGGGCGATGCGGCACGCCATGTCGCCGATCGGCCCCAAGCCGAGCACGAGGAGGGTGCCCTCCGGCTCGGGGTCGGCGTACGCGACCGCCTGCCACGCGGTCGGCAGTACGTCGGACAAGTAGACGAACCGGTCGTCGGCCGGTCCGTGGGGCACCTTGACGTGCGTGTACTGCGCGTGGGGCACGCGCAGGAACTCGGCCTGCCCGCCCGGCACCGACCCGTAGAGCTCGGAGTAGCCGAACAGGGCGGCGCCGCTTCCTTGCTCACGCACCTGGGTCGTCTCGCACTGGCTCTGAAGGCCGCGCTCGCACATCCAGCACCTGCCACAGCAGACCTGGAACGGGATGACCACACGGTCGCCGGGGGAGATGGCGGTGACGTCGGCGCCCACCTCTTCCACGATGCCCATCGCCTCGTGGCCGAGGACGTCGCCCGCGGTCATGAAGGCGCCGAGTACCTCGTACAGGTGCAGGTCGGACCCGCAGATGTTCGTGCTCGTCACCCGGATGATCGCGTCGCCCGGCTCCTGGATCACCGGGTCGAACACGTTCTCGACGCGGACATCCCGCTTGCCGTGCCACACCACTGCTCGCATGTCTGCCTCCGGTGTCGTGTGGTTGGTGCCTACCCCGTCGGGCGAGGTGTACTCCGGTCGACGCGGCCCCGAGGCGTCCGGTGCGGTGCCGGTCAGCCGTTCTTGGTGCCGTCCTGCTCGGGAGGCGGCCCGTCGCCATCCGTCTCGTCGTGCTGCGGGCTGCCCAGCGCGGCGTCGAGCTGCGGGATCGGGTCGACATAGCCGGGCGGGGGCGGTGGATCCGGGGTCACTGGTGGCCAGGTCGTGCCGTCGGGGCGAAGGTTGGATGTCTGAAAGTTCATGATCGGCTCCTCCTCCGTTCCCTGCCCCGGCGGGCCACTGGTAAACCCCGTCGCCGGTACCCGCCAACCCCGGTGCTCAGCCGGCAGGGTTTCGGCGCGACCTGGATGACCGCTCGTGGTGCCACCTCGAACCGCGGGCTGATACCCAAACCCAGAACGTGCAGGAGTGACGCACGAGGGAGAGCCCGGCACATGTCCGGTTCAGAGCAACCTCTGGCGCACGGCATCCGCAGCGGCTGGGACTATCTGGTCGAGCACACCGGTCCCCGGCGCGAGTGGCACCACCACCAGGCAACTCTCCTGAAGGTGAGTTGGCTGAGTTCACATCGGTTGCGGCGCAGGAATTGGCGGCGCTCAACGCGTGGGATTGGCCGACTGAGATTCGGCCCGACCGTGCCGTCCTTCAGGATGCTTGCTGACGTGTCAGGCCGGAAACACCGTTTGGCGGACAGGCCGAGCGCGGCTGACTGCGTGATAGCGAGCTCGCTCATTGTCTGCGACCTGGACGGATGGGCGTTCGCCTCATCGGCGAGGCGGCCACCTCGAATCGTGGCAAGTGTTCGAGGACCGGCGCGACGGGCTCACGGCTGGGTGTGCTCGCCGACGAGCAGGTCGCGAACTGCCTCTGTAGTTCCGTCGGGGTCCTCGAGCCAGAAATCGTGGCCCACACCTGGGAGTCGACGCACGTCCCAGCCGAGGTCGGCCAGTCGCTCGGCAGTCTTGTCGGGCAGAACCGCGGGTGAGTCGTCGGACAGCAGGATCGTCGAGGGGACGACAGGCGGAGCAATGGGTGCGGGATGGTGGGCGACGTCGCGGAACACCCCGATGGTCATCCGCCGGTCGAACCGGGCGAGTGCCAGGTCGCGCCGCCGGGCGTCGTCCGGACTCATCGGTGGGCGTCCACGGTTGCGACGCTTCTGCGACAGGGCCTTGAACGTGAGCATCACGGGGGCGGTGGCCCAGAACAGGCGCCCGGCGACGCCCTCGGTGGGGAGCTTCAGCGCGAAGCCGGGGTCGAGGTAGAGCGCGTGGCCCGGGAGAAGCCGACCGACGGCCCGCTCGACCACAGACCCGCCGAGGGAGTGCCCGACGAGGAGGTCGAGCCCGGTCGGCAGTGTCTCGACGAGGTCGTCGGCGAACACCTCGAGGGTGTAGAGCTCGCTGCGGTCACTCGCCCCGTGGCCGCGCAGGTCGACGGTGGTCACCGTGGCGCCGCCGGCGGCGACGATGCGTTCGGTGAGCCCGTGCCACTGGGCGCCGTCGGCACTCAGGCCGTGGACGAGGGCGATCCGGCGTGGGCCGTCGCCATGGGTCTCGCTGGCGAGCCTCACCGCGCGTCCGCCGCGTCGGAGGCCGAGAGCGAGGGTGCGCAGGTGTTGCCGTCGACCTCGGCGAGGAACTCGAGGACGGCCTCGTTGAACCGGTCGGGCTGGTCGAAGCTGATGGCGTGGCCGGCATCCTCGATGACGAGGGCGCGCCCCAGGGCCGTCCCGGCGACAGCGGCCTCGGCGTGCTCACAGGGCCAGATCTGGCTCTCGCGCCCGGCGAGCATGAGCAGGGGCCGGGGGAACCGCCGCACCACGTCGCGCCAGTCCTGTCGTGCGTGGTCGGCGAGGAGCGGGAGGGTCTCCGGGGCCGAGGGGTCACGGAAGGCCGGAGGGCCGCCGAGCCGCTCGACGAGGCGGAGCATCTGTGCGGCGGACCGGTCGACGGTGCGGCCACGCCCGGCGTCGGGCACACCCTCCGCGAAGAGGGTTCCGGCGTTGGCCGGGTCGTAGCCGTAGAAGCCGTACTCCCAGCCGTCGGCGTTGAGCATCTTCGGGGTCTGGTCGACGATCACCGCGCCGCGCAGCCGCGCCGGGCCGAACTGGTCGACGTAGGCCCACAACGTGTTGCCACCCATCGAGGCGCCGACCACGACCGCGTCCTCGAGGTCGAGGTGAGCCAGGAGCTCGCCGAGGTCGCGGCCGTGGCGCGCCATCCGTTGGCCGTGTGCCGGGCTCTCGGACTCCCCGTGAGCGCGCCGGTCGAAGGCGATCGCCCGGTAGCCGGCGTCCAGGAGGGCGTCGACGGTGAGCGCCCACGAGGCAGCGGGCGCCGTGTACCCGTGGACGAGCACGACCGGACGACCCTCGCCTTCGTCGGTGTAGGCGAGGTTCACGTCGTCGGTGGTGCGGAAGGTCGGCATGCCGTAGGGCTCCTGGATCGGGTGAGGTCCTTCGACGCTAGTCGGCACGCGCCGTCGCGGCCATGGAGAGGTTCTCCGTCGGGCGAGGGATCGGATGGAGGATCGACAGCATCGGCCCGGAGGTGCTCAGCGCGGGTGGTCGGCGAGAAGGCGGTGCAGGCGCAGGGCCACCTGCAGCTCGAGTGCGTGGTCCGGCTCCTTCCACCGCGGGCCGAGCACCTCGGTGACCCGGTCGAGCCGCTGGTAGAGGGTGTTGGGGTGGATGTGGAGGGCGGCACAGGTGCGGGCGTGGTGGCGGGCCTGCTGCAGGTAGGCCTCGAGGGTCGCCGCGAGGTCGCGCTGGTGCTCGTCGTCGTACGCGAGGAGCGGTCCGACCGTGGAGGAGATGAAGGTCGTGAGCCCGGCCCGCCCCGAGCTGCTGAACAGCGAGCGGTACAGGCCCAGCTCGTCGCTGGTCGCGGCGGACCCGGCTCGGCCGAGGGCGAGCAGCAGGGCCGCCGTCTGCCGCGCCTCTTCGTGCGCCGACCGCACCCCGCGCGGGCCGCCCTCTCCGGCGGCCAGCCCCGTCGTCGGGGTGGCGCCGTCCTGGCCGCTCAGCCGAGTGACGGTTTCACGGACCTGGTCGACACCTGCGGGGAGGAGCACGACCACCTGGTCGGCATGGGCGGCCGACCACCCGCCCAGCTCGGCCGCCAGGCGGGCCGCGAAGACGGTGGCCGCCGCGCTCCCCACCGGCTCCACGTCGACGACCGCCACCGTCGTGACGGCGTGGAGGTCGACACCGATGGCCCGAGCCCTGCGCAGCAGGCTCGCGTCGTCGGCGTCGGAGGAGAGCAGGGCGTGGACGAACTCCCCGCGGGTCCGCAGCTCGGCCTCGGCGACCGACCGCTCCGACGCCATGAGCACGGCGACCGTGGTGGCGCCGATGCGCAGCAGACGCAGAGCCTCCTCGTCGGCCTCGTCCGTCGGCGCGGCCACGAGGTCGCCGCCGTGCCCGCTCGGCAGGTCGACCGGGACGACGAGCCCACTCTTGGCCATCGGTTCGCCCGCGAGGGTCCGGCCGTGGTGGTCGCGGACCTCCACCGACAGCCCGGCCGACCGCTCGAGCGCGGCGACGACGGCGGCGAGCCCCTCCCCGCGGATGACGATGTCGTTGAGGACGTCGCGCAGGTCGCTGGCCCGCTGCCGGCTCTCGTTCACGGCGTGCAGGGCCTCGTTGGCCGAGCGCAGCTCCGCGGCTGCTGCGCGTTCGCGGTCGAAGAGGTCGGCGGTGCGCAGGGCCAGTGCGGCGTGGGCGGCCAGCCCCGCCAGGAGCTCGACGTCACGGTCACCGAAGGCGCGCGGCCGGCGGTCGGCAGCGAGGAGGACCCCGAGGGTGTCGTCACCAGCGACGAGCGGCACCCCGAGGATGCCGCCCAGCTGCTCGCTCAGCGCCGCGGCATCCGTGCCTTCCCCGTGGGGGAAACCGGTGTCGGCCAGGTAGCGCTCGCTCGACAGCGGCCGCCCGGTCGCAAGGATCTGTCCGCCGAGACCCTGCCCCGACTCGAGCTCGATGCCGCGCATCGCCGAGCCCATCGCCCCGTCGACGACCTCGATCCGCAACCGGTCAGCGCGAAGCAGCATGATGTAGGCGACGTCGACACCCAGCAGTCGGCGGGCCTGCCGCGCCACCTCGTCGAGCACCTCGCGGGTGTCGTGGAGTGCGGCGAGCCGGCGGGCCAGGTCATTGAGGACAGCGAGCTCCTCTGCACGACGGCGCAGCTCAGCGACCGACTGCGCGACGTCGTCTGCTCCGTCCACGGGCCCATCCTCACGCATCCGGGCCGTGTCATCGGGTCAGGCGACGACCTTCCCGGGGTTGAGCACCCCGTGCGGGTCGAGGGCTCGGCGGATGGCGTGGTGCATCGCGACGACGGCGGGCGAGAGCTCGGCGGTGAGGCCGTCGCGCTTGAGGAGGCCGACCCCGTGCTCGCCGGTGACAGTGCCTCCGCACTCGAGGGCCTCGGCGATGATCTCGTCGAACGCCGCCTGGGCGCGCACCCGCGCGGCCTCGTCACCGGGTGGGGTGATGATGAGCGGGTGGAGGTTGCCGTCGCCCGCGTGCGCGATGTTGGCGATGAGCACGTCGTGCCGCTGACCGATGGCCTGGACTCGGGCGAGCATCTCGGGCACGCGGCCTACCGGGACGCACACGTCCTCGGTGAGTACGGGACCCAGCCGCTCGAGAGCGGGATACGCCAAGCGGCGGGCGGCGAACATCGCGTCGGCCTCGGCGTCGTCCTCCGAGCGTGCGGCCCAGGAGGCCCCGGCTCCCTCGAAGCAGGCGAGGACGCCCTCGGCCTCGGCGACGCCCGCGGCCCCCGGCCCGTCCACCCTGGCGAGGAGGATGGCCTCGCAGTCGGCCTCGATCCCCAGGTTCTTCCAGTCGTTGACCGCGGTGAGGCAGTGGCGGTCGAGGAGCTCGAGGGCCGAGGGCACCTGTCCGGATCGCGCGAGCGCCGCGACGGCCTCGCCGGCCCCGACGAGCGAGTCGAAGAACCCGACGACGGTGTGTTCGGGCGGGCGGGCCGGGCGCAGGCGCACGGTGACCTCGGTGACGAGACCGAGGGTGCCCTCGGAGCCGACGAGCAGCGACACGAGGTCGTACCCGGCGACGCCCTTGGCGGTCTCGCGGCCGACGCGGACGAGCTCGCCCGTGCCGGTGACGACCTCGAGGGCGAGGACGTAGTCGCCGGTGACGCCGTACTTGACGCAGCACACCCCGCCGGCGTTCGTCGCGACGTTGCCGCCGATCGTCGACCACGGCGAGCTCGCCGGGTCCGGCGGGTACCAGAGGCCCTGTTCGGCGCAGGCGGCCCGCAGGTCGTCGTTGACCACACCCGGCTGGACCACCGCGAGGCGCTCGACGGGGTCGATGCGCAGCACGGCCGTCATCCGCTCGAAGCTGACGACGACGCCACCGGTCACGGCGTTGGCGCCGCCCGGACAGGCCGGTCCCCGCGCCCCGCGGGACGACCGGCACCCCGTGCTGGACGCACCACGCGACGATGGTGCGCACCTGGTCGGCGTCGGTCGGTCGGGCGACCGCCAGGGGCAGGGCCCACGCAGCCCACTCGGCCTCGTCGTGGCTGTAGCGCTCCATCGACGCCGGGTCGGTGAGCAGCGTCCCGGCGGGGAGCCGCTCGGCAAGGGTGGCGATGTCGGGGAGGCACCGCAGAGACCGGGGCGCCGTCCATCGTGGGAAGGGCCGCGAGCGTCATCGCACGGCCTTGATGGGGCGCACGGCCACGGCGCCGAGCATGACGAACACGATGCCGGCGACGAACAACACGGGGTAGCCACCGGTGAGGGTGACCAGGCCGGCGGCGATCGAGGGGCTCATGGCCTGCGGCAACGTGGTGGCGAGGCCGAGGATGGCCAGGTCGCGACCAGCGCTGCTCGCACCCTGGAGGCGGGCCGGCAGGACCTCGGTCATCAGGGCGAGGTCGATGGAGATGTAGGCGCCGAACCCGAGACCGAGGAGGAACGCGTAGGCGAGGACGCCCTGGGTCGTCGGCGCCGCCAGCGGGATGGCCAGTGCGACCGACATGACGACCGACGACCACACGATGAAGGGCTTGCGACGGCCCACGCGGTCGGACAGCCAGCCACTGACGACCGCGGAGAGCAGCACACCGACGAGGAGGACGACGCCCATCGTCGCGGCGAAGGAGTTCGACTCGGCGTCGCTGAGGCCGATGTAGTCGCGCAGGATGTACAGGCCGTAGGTCTGGGCACCGTAGAAGCCGATGACCATGAGGAAGCGCGACCCGAACGCCCACGCGAAGTCGGGGTGCTGGCGCGGGTCGACCCAGAAGCCGCGGAGGAACTCCTTGGCCCCGGTCCGCTGGCGAGGCAGGTCCGTGCTGGGCTCCTCACGGTTGACCAGGACGAAACCACCGATGATGACCAGGACGAGCGCCGCCAGGACGACGTACGCGAGCATCCCCTGCGAGGCTGCGCCACCGGCGACGACGACGCCCACGGCGTTCCCGATCGTGATCCCGACGCCGATCATCGCCGAGACACCGCCCCGACGAGCTGCCGGGTAGCGGTCTGGCACGAGGGCGGTCGCAGCGGCCTGGATGGCGTTGACCCCGACCTGCACGACCAGCCACACCAGGGCCACGGTCAGAACCGACTGGGCCATCGGGAGGCCGAGGAGGAAGCCGCTCGTGAGCAGGGCGCCACCGACCATCCACGGCGTACGACGCCCGAACCGTGACCGGGTCGCGTCGGACAGGGCCCCGGCGACGGGCTGCGCGAAGATGTTCGCGATGAAGGCGATCGTGGTCACGATCGCGAGGTTGCCGATCTTGCCGGCCTCGTCGATCCCCGCCACGATGTTGGGCAGGAGGATGCCGTTGCCGCCCGAGTTCACCGCGAGGATCGCGACATAGACCAGCAGCAGGCCGAACGACATCCGGCGCAGCTTGGGCGCCGCGACCGGCGCGGTGTCGGCCACCGCCTCGGTGGGCGGGGCAGGTGCGGGAAGGTCGGTGAGCGCCATGGGGTGTGCTCCTGGCTCAGGGGCGGCCTCGTCGCCGCTCGTTGAGGTGCGACGCTACGCAGCCCGGCACCTCCCGACGATGGAGACTTCCTCCACAACGCTCCAACGTCACAGGGCGAAATCGCCACTGGGTCGTGCAGGCCCAGTCTGGTCTCACCGCCGCCAGCCGTCACTTTCAGGGATGGAGGAAGCAGCCCACGGGAAGGACCATCAGGGCTTGTCCCCTCACTTGACGGAGGTGGGTGCGGCAGCGAAAGTGCCCCCATGGCAGACGACACCCAAGGCCCTGAGGTCTCCGAACGGCAGGTCCGTGCCGAGGGGACGTACGAGCGCCTGTTCGGGCCACGCGACATCGATGCCCCAGACGACGACCCTGAGCTCATGCGCATCCTGCGCGGGTTCATCTTCGGAGACGTCTTCGACACCGGCGTCCTCGACGACCAGACCCGTGAGCTCATCACCGTCACGGTGCTGGCCTGCCTGCAGACATTGCCGCAGCTGGCCTCGCACACCGGAGCCGCGCTCAACGTCGGCGTCGAGCCCATCGCCATCCGAGAAGCCGTCTACCAGCTCGCACCATTCATCGGGTTCCCCCGCACCCTGAACGCGGTCGCGACGATCAACGAAGTCTTCAGGGCCAGAGCAATCTCGCTGCCCCTACCCGAGCAGGGCACCGTCACCGACACCGAGCGGTACACCAAGGGCCTCGCCGTCCAAGCACCTTTGTACGGCGACGAGATCAAGGACAACCTGGCCGACCTGCCCGAGCCGTTCAACACGGCACTGCCCCGGTTCCTCACCGAGTTCTGCTTCGGCGACTTCTACACCCGCGGAGGACTCACCCTGGCCCAGCGCGAGCTGCTGGTGCTCTGCGCGCTGGCCACCATCGGCGACACCGCTGCCCAACTCGGGCCTCACGGCCGCGCCAGCATCCAAACCGGCAACACGAAGAGCGAAGTGGTCGCCGCCCTGGTCCACTGCTTCCCCTACATCGGGTTCCCGCGCACGGTCGCAGCCATCCGAGCAGTCAAGGACCTATAGACCCCAGCCCTGCGACGCCCTTCGTTGGACGTGGGTCAGGGGCGCCTCAGCGTCTAGCAGCCGCCTGTACTTACCCGACTAAACACATCGCGGCCCCCGTCCCACGAAGGGACAGGGGCCGCGTGGTGTGTGTCTGTTTCAGACGCGGGTGGTGGTGCGGCCGGCGATGAGGCGCTCGTAGCCGACGATCAGGATCGCGGCGACGATGACGCCCATGATCAGGGCGATCCAGTCGATCCCTGAGGTGTCGCTCTTGTTGAAGACACCGGTCCACAGCCATGAGCCGATGAGGGCACCGATGATGCCCAGGATGACGGTCATGAGGGTGGAGATGTTCTGCTTGCCGGGAAGAACGAGCCGTGCCAGGGCGCCAATGATCGCACCCAGGATCACGGTGACGATGATGGTGGTGAGCATGTGTCGCACTCCTTTGCGGGCCAAGGACCCGAACTGAACGTCGACCGGCGGTCGGAGCCGCCGGTCGGGTACCCGGTCGGGCGCCACGGAGAATGTAGTTCAGCGGCAGGGTCCGGGAGCGGCTCACTGACGCGAGAACTTCTGTTCGCTGGCTGTCTCGGAGTCCGGCAGTGCGTGTGGACTGCGCCCTCCCGCTTCACAAGCGTCGTCGGCGAAGGTGCGAAACTCCTGATGTGCGAAGCGATGGAGAAGGCCTCCTGACCCGGGAGGCAGTAGAGGCGTTCCCCGCATCGTGCATCCCGTCGAGATTGGATGTCGCCGTATGAAGAAGTCGCTCAAGGCGGAGTCGGAGCGGCTACTGGTCGCCATCGACGCCGTGGTACCCGCCGACGACTTCCCGTCGGCTTCGCAGGCTGGCGGGGTGCGGTTCTTGGGCCTTCTGGCAGAGTCCGAGCGCCCGGAGTGGGCGGACCGGATCATCGCGGTGCTCGACCTACTCGACAGCAGGTCCGGGGGTCGGTTCGCGGCACTGGATGCCAGCGCACGCGAAGACGTCCTGGACGGGCTGGTCGATGACCCCGAGTACCGCTGGTTTGCCCACCTGGTCAGTGCGGGGTTCTACGCCGACCCCGCCAACGGCGGCAACGATGGCGCCGTGTCGTGGCGGATGTTGGGCTGGGGTCCCGCCCCCGCCGCTGGCTGGCCCACCGAGGACGTCTGGGTTCCGGACCGGGGGGCGGTCATCGGGCCAGACCAGGCCGCCGCCCAGTATGACGCCGTGGTCGTGGGTTCGGGGGCGGGCGGCGGGGTGGCGGCGTGGGCGCTGGCGCGCGCTGGCCGGTCGGTCCTGCTGGTGGAGCGCGGCGACTACCCGGACACGGATCACCTGGCTCGCGATCACCTTCGCAACGCCCGGACCGACAGCGGGCTGGACCACCGGACGCTGCGGTCGTCGGCGCAGAACCCGCGCACGGTGCTGCTGGATGCGGACCCGGTTGTCCTCCCGGCCTGGGACCCGCGCTACGGCAGCAACGCCGACACCTTCGGCGGCGGAACCCGGGTGTACGGCGCGCAGGCCTGGCGGTTCGTGCCCGAGGACTTCGCGATGGCGACAACCTATGGAGTACCGGACGGCAGCGCACTTGCCGACTGGCCGATCGACTACGACGACCTCGAGCCGTTCTACACCCAGGCCGAGTACGAGATCGGCGTCTGCGGCTCCGATGCGCCCCATGCCGGGTCGAGCCGGCGTTCACGCCCGTACCCCATGGCGCCGATGGCGATCACCGCGCCAGCCCGCCTGTTGCTCGCGGGTGCGCAACAGCTCGGCTGGTCCACCGTGCCGGTGCCGCTGGCCATCAACTCGGCGCCGCGCGACGGTCGGGCCGGGTGCGCCGGATGCCGCCAGTGCGCGGGCTTCGCCTGCCCGGTGGAGGCCAAGAACAACTCGGAGAACACGGTGCTCGCGCGGGCCGCCGCGACGGGGAACCTCAGCATCCTGCTCGCGACCCGCGCCGAGCGCATTCTCACGGACCCCGCCGGACGTGTCATCGGCGTCGATCTCATTGCCGACCACGGCGGCTCCCGCTGGCGTCGTGCGGTGCTCGCCGAGGACGTGGTCGTCGCGGCCGGGGCAGTGGAGTCGGCCCGGCTCCTGCTGAACAGCCGCAGCCACCGCGAGCCCGATGGCCTCGGCAACGCCCACGACCAGGTCGGCCGCCACCTGCAAGGACACCTCTACGGCGGCGCCCTCGGTATCTTCGACGATCCCGTCAACGATCTGGTGGGTCCCGGACCCTCCATCGCCACGCATGAGTTCCGGCACGGCAACGAAGACCTGGTCGGCGGTGGCATGATCGCCAACGAGTTCGTACCCACACCCATCGGCACCCTCGGCTACCTCCGGCAGGCAGGCCTGATCGGGCCGCACGGTCTGGCGGCCAAACAGGGCATGCGCCACTTGCTGCCGAGGATGCAGCGTGTGGTCGGCCCCGTGCACGAGGTGACCTCGGCACGCTCACGGGTCCAGCTCGACCCCTCGGTGACCGACAGCTTGGGGATTCCGGTCGCCCGGCTGAGCGGCCAGTTGCAGCCCAATGATTTCGCCGTGCAGCGGCTGATGGGACAGCGCGCCGCCGACTGGCTGCGTGCAGCCGGTGCTACCAGGGTGACCGCCTACGGCTCCAGTCCCAGAGACGTGGTGCTCAGCAGCGGCCAACACCAGGCGGGAACGTGCCGGATGGGCACCGACCCGGCGACGTCCGTGACGGACCAGTACGGACGCGTCTGGGGCCATCCCAACCTGCGGGTGATAGACGGCTCGCTCAACGTGACCAACGGCGGGGTCAACCCCGTTCTGACGATCTTCGCCAACGCTTTCCGGATCATGCATGAATGGGTGGGTTCTGGTGAGGACTACGCCTGAGCCACAGCGTCCGGATCTCGGTAGATCCGGACGGATCAAGGCGCGTCACTTCGCCGCCACTTTCCGGGGGAGCCCGGCACATGTCCCGGTTCAGAGCAACCATCTGGCCTTCGGCATCCGCAGCGGCTGCGACTTCCGGGTCAGCCCACCCAACGGTAGAGACGCTCGGGACGCCCGGTCGACCCGTAGCGGAGCCGCACGTCGGCCTGACTCATGGTCACGAAGTGCTCGAGGTAGCGGCGGGCGCTGACCCGTGAGAGGCCGACGAGCTCCGCGACCTCGGTCGCCGACAGCGTGCTGTCGGTCGAACGCAGCGCGTCCTGCACCAACATCGCCGTCTCGGCGCTCATCCCCTTGGGCAGCGCCACCCCACCGGCAGAAGCACCCGCCGCACGGACGAACACCCTGTCGACGTCGTCCTGGCCGTGCACCTGGGTGCGGTCGAGGAGCCGCCGCTGCGCGGCGTACCGCTTCAGGCGCTCCTCGAGGTCGGGAAATCCGAATGGCTTGAGCACGTAGTCGGCGACCCCGAGGCGAACGGCTGCCCGCACCGCGTCGCCCTCCTTCGCGGCCGTGATGACGATGGCGTCGCACGCGTGCGGCAGGGTGCGCAGGTCGGCGAGCAGGTCGAGCCCGAACCGGTCCGGAAGGTAGAGGTCGAGCAGGAGGAGGTTGGGCCGGAGGTCGGCGACGGCATCCGCCGCCTCGGCGGCCGAGTGCGCGACGCCGACGACCTCGAACCCATCGACGCGCTCGACGAATCCAACGTGGATCCGGGCCACCATGAAGTCGTCGTCGACGATCAGCACGCGGATCACGAGAACGACTCCGCCGCAACGGGTTCGGTGAGGTTGGCGACGCCGAGGCGGGCGACGAACGACGTAACGCCATCCTGGCGCTCGACGTGGATCTCTCCGCCACGCCGCCGGCATACGAGCCGGGTGAGTGCGAGCCCCACGCCGTGCTCCATCGGGTCGACACGCTTGGTCGTGACCCCGTGCTCGAACACGGTGGGCACGAGCTCGTCGGGGATGCCCGGGCCGGAGTCGGACACGACGATCTCGACGGTGCTCGTGTCCTGGCGGATCCGCACTCTGACCCAAGACGCGGATGCCGTGCCGCGGGGTGCGTGTTCGAGTGCGTTGTCGACGAGGTTGCCGAGCACCGTGGCGACGTCAGCGGCGTCCTCTGGCTCCAGTCGCTCGAGGGTCGTCTCGTCGCTGATCGTCAGCTCGACGCGACGCTCGTTGGCCGTCGCGACCTTGGCCATCAGGAGTGCGGCGATCGTGGGGTCACGCACGAGGGTGTTGACGGTGAGGTCGAGTGCGTCTCGGCGCTCGCTCAGGGCGTCGACGTAGCGCACCACCTCGTCGAGCTCCCCGATCTGGATCAGGCCGCTGATGGTGTGCAGCTGGTTGGCGAACTCGTGGGCCTGGGCGCGCAGCACGTGCGCTGTCGAACGGAACGACCCGATCTCCTGCTCGAGGTCGGCCAGTGCCGTCCGGTCGCGCATCGTGGTGACCGTGCCCAGCACCCGGCCGCCGCTCACCACTCGCATCGTGCTCATGACGAGGACTCGGCCGCGCCGGATGACCACCTCGTCGCGCGCGGCGGTGACGTTGTCGTCGGGCTCGATCCCGTCGGTTGCCCGTGGCCGAGGGTTCTCGCCGACCAGTACCTCGCGAAGCCGACCCTCGATGCGCAGGTCTCCGATCGACATACCGATCGCGTGCTCGGGCAGGTCGAGCAGCTGCCGCGCCACCTCGTTGACGAGGGTGATCCTGTGTTGCGGATCAAGTGCGATCACGCCCTCCGCAATGCCGCGCAGCATCGCCTCGCGGTGCTCGGCGAGGCCGGCGATCTCGCCCGGCTCCATCCCGCGAGTCTGGCGCTTGATCCGGCGGGAGAGGAGCCAGGAGCCGCCCAGCCCGACGGCGAGTGCGATCCCGAGGTAAGTGAGCAGGTAGGACGAAGTGCCCTGCAGCCGCTCCCAGGTCGACGGCACGCGCTCGGCCACCATGACCGTGCCGAGGTGAGCCCCGACGGCATCCTCCGACTCACCGAGCACCGGGACCTGCGAGACCAGGTGGTCGACACCGTCGATCTCCAGCGTCCCGGACCAGCTCGCACCGCTCTCCACCCGCGGGCTCCCGAGGACCATCCGGCTGCCCTCGACCGACGGGTCGGTGGAGACGCGCACGTCGAGGTCGGTCTCGGCGAAGCTCACCGACGAGACCCCGGTCTGGGTCACGAGGCTCTGGGCCAGGGTGGCGAGCCCGGTGCGGGTCTCGGGCTCGGCCAGGCTGGTGCGCACGAGAGGGCTCACGGCGATCTGCTCGGCCAGGCCGGCGACCCGCCGCCCCTCGACGCGTTCGAAGGTGGCTGCGGTCTGGGCGAGAGAGACCCCCGCGACGGCGACCAGGACGACGACGATGATCGCGAGCTGGAGGGCGAAGAGCTGCCCCGCCAGCGTCGGGCGACGTCGCCTGCGCGTGACCACTATGAACTCAACCTTCTCTGCCGACAGAAGCGCGACAGTAGCCCACTCCCGCACCCACGATTCTCTCGTTCGCCCACTCCTCAGGAAAGTGATCTCAACGATGAGACTTCACCGCATCGCCCTCGGCGCCGTCCTCGCGGCCACCCTCGCCATCTCCGGCTGCGGGGCCACGAAGGACAAGTCGGCATCGGACACCTCGGCCGGCTCCGGTGGTGCCGCGAAGGCGGCCACCGGCCTGCAGTACATGGTCCCCAACGCCCCCGGGGGCGGGTACGACACGACCGCACGCACGGCCGCCAAGGTGATGGAGGAGGAGGGCATCACCGGCCCGGTGCAGGTCTTCAACCTGCCGGGGGCCGGTGGCACCGTCGGCCTCCAGCGCGTGGTCAACGAGAAGGGCAACGGCAAGCTGGCCATGCAGATGGGCCTGGGGGTGCTCGGTGCTGCCTACACCCAGAAGTCGAAGGCCTCGCTCAACGAGACCACCCCCATCGCCAAGCTGATCGAGGAGGCCGGGGCGATCGTCGTGCCCAAGGACTCCCCGTACACCGACATCAACCAGCTGGTCGAGGCCTGGAAGAAGGACCCCAAGGGCATGTCGGTCGGCGGCGGGTCGTCGCCCGGCGGCCCCGACCACCTGCTGCCGATGCAGCTGGCCCAGACCGTGGGCATCGACCCCAAGGACGTGAGCTACGTGTCGTACGACGGCGGTGGCGAGCTGCTGCCCGCGCTGCTGGGGAACAAGATCGCCTTCGGCGCCTCGGGCTTCGGTGAGTTCCTCGCCCAGGTCGAGGCCGGCGACATCCGCGTACTCGCCGTGACCAGCCCCGAGCGGGTGGAGGCGCTCAAGGACGTGCCGACGCTCAAGGAGAAGGGCATCGACCTCGAGTTCGCCAACTGGCGTGGCGTCGTCGCGCCCCCCGGCCTCTCCGAGGAGGACAAGCAGGTCTGGATCGACGCGTTCACCAAGATGCACGAGTCGGCGGCGTGGAAGGCCCAGCTCGAGGAGAAGGGCTGGGTCGACGCCTTCGCCACCGGTGACGAGTTCGGCACGTTCCTCAAGGATCAGGACACCAAGGTGGCCGACCTCCTCCAGACCCTCGGCCTGGCATGACCGCCGAGGCCACCACGGTCCCGAGCCGGGTCCGGGACCGCGCACAGTACGGCCTGTGCGCGGTCCTGGCCCTGGCCGGGCTGGTCGTCATCTGGGACGCCACCCGGATCGGTGACGCGACGAGCAGCAACGACCCGGTCGGCCCGAAGGCGCTGCCGTTCGTCATCGGTGCCGCGCTCATCGTGGTGTCGGCCCTCTACGCCCTCGACGTCTCGCGCGGCGGGGTCGGGGAGCAGGAGGCGGGCGAGGACGTCGAGCTGGGCCACCCCGCTGACTGGAGGACGGTCGGCCTGCTCGCCGGCGCGTTCCTGCTCAACGCCTTCCTCATCGAGCCGCTCGGCTGGGTGATCAGCGGTGCGCTGCTGTTCGCCCTGGCCTCCTTCGCGCTCGGCAACCGCCACCACGTGCGTGGGCTTGCGATCGGCATCGCGCTGAGCCTCATCACGTTCTACGGCTTCGCGATCGGCCTGGGCGTCAACCTTCCGGCGGGCATCCTGGATGGAATCCTCTGATGGACAACTTCTCCGCACTGCTCGGCGGCTTCGCCGACGTCATCACGCCGCTGAACCTCCTCTTCGCGCTGCTGGGGGTCATCGTGGGCACGGCCGTCGGGGTGCTCCCCGGCATCGGCCCGGCCATGACGGTGGCCCTGCTGCTGCCGATCACCTACGGGCTGCCCGTCGAGCAGTCGTTGATCCTGTTCGGCGGCATCTTCTACGGCGGCATGTACGGCGGGTCGACGACGTCGATCCTGCTCAACACCCCCGGTGAGTCGGCCTCGGTCGTCACCGCCCTCGAGGGCAACAAGATGGCCAAGACGGGCCGCGCGGCGCAGGCCCTCGCGACGTCGGCGATCGGCTCGTTCATCGCCGGCACGATCGGCACGATGCTCATCGTGCTCGTCATGCCGCAGGTGGTGAGCTTCGCGATCTCTCTCGGCTCGCCGGAGTTCCTCGGCATCATCCTCGTCGCCTTCGTCGGCACGGCCGCGATCCTGGGCTCCTCCCGGGTCCGTGGCTTCGCCGCCCTGCTCATCGGCCTCGCGTTGGGCCTCGTGGGCACCGACTTCGTCACCGGCCAGCAGCGGCTCACCTTCGGCAGCCCCTTCCTGGCCGACAACATCGACGTCGTGGTGATCGCGGTCGGCATCTTCGCCGTGGGCGAGGCGCTGTGGGTTGCAGCGCACCTGCGACGCAAGGCCGCGACCGTCATCCCCGTGGGTCGGCCGTGGCTGTCCAAGGCGGACTGGGGGCGGTCGTGGAAGCCGTGGCTGCGCGGCACTGCGCTCGGCTTCCCGTTCGGGGCCATCCCCGCCGGCGGGGCCGAGATCCCGACCTTCCTCAGCTACCTCACCGAGCGCAAGCTCTCCAAGCACCCCGAGGAGTTCGGCAAGGGCGCGATCGAGGGTGTTGCAGGGCCGGAGGCGGCCAACAACGCCTCGGCCGCGGGCACCATGGTGCCGCTGCTGGCGCTGGGCCTGCCGACCAACGCCACCGCGGCCATCATCCTCGCGGCGCTGATGAGCTACGGCATCGAGCCGGGGCCGCTGCTGCTCACCAAGGAGCCCGACCTGGTCTGGATGCTCATCGCCAGCCTGTTCATCGGCAACTTCTTCCTCCTGGTGCTCAACCTGCCGCTCGCGCCGACCTGGGCCAAGCTGCTGCGCATCCCGCGGCCCTACCTCTACGCGGGGATCCTCTTCTTCGCGTCGATGGGTGCGTACGCCGTGCAGGGCCAGCCGTTCGACCTGTTCCTCCTGCTGGCGCTCGGCCTGCTCGGGTTCGCGATGCGGCGTTTCGGGCTGCCGGTGCTGCCCCTGATCGTGGGGGCCATCCTCGGCCCGCTGTTCGAGAAGCACCTGCGTCGCTCGCTGCAGGGCACTGGCGGCGATGCGTCCGGACTGATCGGGGGACCGGTCTCCTGGGTCTGCTACGGCATCGTCCTCGTGGTGCTGCTCTGGCCGCTCATCGCCCGGCTCCGCCGCGTCGTGGACCGCGGTGTCGACGGCACTGGCGGCTCCGGCACCGGTGGCTTTGGCCCCAGTGGCACCGACGGGAGTGGCACGGCGGACCTCCAGGACGGCCCGTACGTCGCCGACGGTGAGTCGTCGCCCGACGACCGCGGCCGCGACCTGCATGACTCGACCTTCGGGTCCAGCTCTCCCGCGCCCACCAGAAAGGAACCGGAATCATGACCGTCCTCGTCGGCTACGTCCCCACCCCGCTCGGGGAGGCTACGCTGCGCGCCGGCGTCGCGGAGTCCAGGCGGCGCTCCGAGCCCCTCCTGGTCGTCAACATGTCCCGCGACGACGTGCTCGTCGACGCGCACCGGGCCAAGTCCGACGACCTCGACCGCGTGGAACGCGACGTCGCTGAGCTCGGCGTCGACATCGAGGTCATGCGAATCGAGCAGGGTAGCGACCCGGCCGACGCCCTCGTGCGGGTGGCGGGCGAGCGCGAGGCATCGGTGATCGTCATCGGCCTGCGACACCGCAGCCCGGTCGGGAAGCTGATCATGGGCTCCGCCGCCCAGCGGATCCTGCTCGACGCCCGGTGCCCGGTGCTCGCCGTCAAGGAGGACACCGCGTGAGCGTGTCGACCGCCGACCTCTGGGACGAACGCGGCGACGAACTGCAGTCCTGCTCCGTGCAGCTGCGGCACTACGGCGGGCGCACCACGTTCTCCGGTGTCATCAGCACCGTGCGGTGCCATCGTGACAACGCGCTGGTCAAGGCCGCCCTCGCCGAGCCGGGGGAGGGACGAGTGCTTGTCGTCGACGGCCAGGGCTCGTTGGAGTCCGCGCTCATGGGCGATCTCATCGCGGCCTCGGCCGTCGCGCAGGGCTGGTCGGGGGTCGTCATCCACGGTGCAGTGCGCGACGTCGTGGCGCTGCGTGACCTGCCCCTGGGTGCGCTGGCGCTGGGCTCGAACCCGCGCAAGAGCGCGAAGGAGGGCATAGGGAGCCGCGACACCTCGGTGGCCTTCGGCGGGGTCGAGTTCGTGCCGGGGCAGACGCTCTGGGCCGACGAGGACGGCGTCGTCGTGACCCGGGCCTGATCCGGGTCAGGGCTCAGGTGAGCTGCGGCCACTCTTGGCAACGTCCGGACGAGCACTGACCCGCCGGCGAGTTGAGTCAGCACTCACGTCCAACTGGCAAGTCACATACACGACAGGCGATTCGGTGATGGATCGTGCACTCAGATCGGAGGAAGCATGACCCACAGTCCTGCTCGGACCTCAACGGGCACGAGTCACGCAGGCCTGGCGGCCTGGGTCGACGGGGGCCCTGAATGAACGTTCCTTCGTGGCTGTGGTGGGCCACCGTGCTCGTCACCACCTCGCTCTTGCTCGTCGACCTCTTCATTGTCGGTCGCCGACCGCACGAACCCTCGATGAGGGAAGTCACCAGACACCTCGCGGCGTACATCGGGCTCGCCGTGGCCTTCGGGTTGGGTGTGTTCGCGGTTGCCGGGCCCCGGTACGGTGGCGAGTTCTTCGCGGGCTGGTTGACCGAGTACTCCCTGTCGGTCGACAACCTGTTCATCTTCATCATCATCATGGCCAAGTTCGCAGTTCCACGGGTCCTGCAGCAGACCGCGCTGACGGTCGGAATCGTGGTCGCGCTGGTGATGCGGGGAGCGTTCATCGCTGTGGGCGCCGTGGCGATCGAGCGGTTCAGCTGGGTGTTCTACCTGTTCGGCGCGTTCCTCGTCTGGACCGCCGTGAAGCTGGCGAGGGAAGGCGCCGAGGACGAGGACGAGTTCGAGGAGAACCGACTCATCCTGTGGATCGAACGCCGGCTCCCCGCCACCAAGGAGTACCACGGTGCCGCGGTGGTCATCCGCCAGAACGGGCGGTGGTTGGTGACACCGATGCTCGTGGTGATGCTGACCATCGGCACCACTGACCTTCTGTTCGCTCTGGACTCGATCCCGGCCATCTACGGATTGACCCAGGAGCCGTACCTGGTGTTCACCGCGAACGTGTTCGCGCTGATGGGTCTGCGCCAGCTGTATTTCCTCATCGGAGGGCTGCTGCAGCGCTTGATCTACCTCAGCAAGGGCCTGGCGTTCCTGCTCGGATTCATCGGGGTCAAGCTCGTGTTTCACGCGCTGCACACGAACGAGGTGCCTTTCATCAACGGAGGCAACCCGGTTGAGTGGGTTCCGGACATCCCGATCTGGGTCTCACTCCTCGTCATCCTGGGCACACTGGGCATCACCACTGTCGCCAGCCTGATCGCGGCCAAGGGGCGCAGCGAGGCCTACCTGGACGAGCACACGGGTCCCCGGCGCGAGACGCACCACCACTAGGAATGCCTCCTGAAGGTGAGAGTTCACGTCGGACGAAGACCACCCTGGTGGCCGCACTGGTCCACTGCTTCCCCTACATCGGGTTCCCGCGCGCGGTCGCAGCCATCCGGGCAGTCAAGGACCTGTAGATGCGGCCCTGCCCCGCCCTTGTCCGGCGTTGGGTCAACCTGGCTCACATCTTCACAAGGCGCCCAGGGTCGGCTCGGGCAACGCCCGTGAACGCCGTGGCAGCATGAGCAAGGTGAACCTGTCGGACTTCCTGGACCACGTCAACCGCGGCGCAGTGATCGAAGGCGGCTCGGAACAGCACCGGTTCATGCATGCCGCAGGGCAGGACGCCCTGCGGGTCCTGGCCGAGCTCAACACCGGGTACCGAACGCCGGAGGAAGTGCGAGCCCTGCTGTCCCGGCTCACCGGCAGGGCAGTGGACGAATCGGTCACCGTCTTCCCGCCGTTCTACAGCGAGTTCGGCAAGAACCTGACCCTGGGCAAGGACGTCTTCATCAACATCGGGTGCCGCTTCCAAGACACCGGGGGCATCACGATCGGAGACGGCACGCTCATCGGCCACGGCAGCACGCTGACCACTCTCAACCATGGCGTTGATCCCGACCAGCGCGCCGACATGATCCCGGCGCCGATCCTGATCGGTCGCAAGGTGTGGCTAGGCGCCGCAGTGACGGTCGTCCCAGGTGTGACGATCGGCGACGGCGCGATCGTGGGCGCCGGGGCCGTCGTCACGCGCGACGTCCCAGCCAACGCGATCGTTGCAGGTGTCCCCGCCAGGCTCATCCGCATGACCGGCTTCGACGCCTCGCAAATCTGAGTGCAGCACCCCCGAGGGATCACGCCTGCAGGGAGGGCGGCCGGGCGAATCTCTCCTTTGGCCCTCCAAGGCCCATGCGCGTCACGCCAAACGGTTCGCGCCGACTGAAGCAGCCTTGGGAGTGCTCGAAGTTCCCGCGCGCGGGAAGGACGAGATCTGCTTGCAGGCGCTCCGGATCACCAAGCGCGGATCATGTCCGACCACGCTCGAACGATCACCTTCAGTCGGAATGCACTCGAGCTGGCCCCGGGCCTCATCTCTTGAGGTAGTCGCGCAGGGTCTTGATGACGAACTGGTGGTCGTCAAGCTCCGGCAGACCGGAGGCACCCATCCACCCCAAGACGCCGGCCCCTCTCACCCTTAGCGGGACGGCCCCGCCTGCGGCGGCGAATCGGGATGGCGGCAACGCGAATCGCTGCGAAAGGGTGGTCCCTTCGTCCCTGCACAGGCGCGCGACGTACAGCGACGAGCGCTCGAACCGCAGGACGACCCGCCCCTTCCGCCGCAGCCAGTCGTCGTTGTCCCGGGTCGACCCCGGCAGCGCGCAGTGGAACAGTTGGTGTTCCCCTCGCCAAAGTCCGATCGCGATCGGCAAACCGTCTGTGAGAGCGGTGTCCGCAGCTTGGCATCCGATTTCGTAGGCCATCTGCTCGGTGAGTTGGGGGAGGACGACCTCAGCTTCCTCCCGTGCGATGTCGTCCAGGGTCGGCCACTCGTCCACGCGCCCATCATCGGCCATCTGTCAACGGCCACTCGACAACATGAGTTGGGTCAACGCCAAGCCGACGTGCTCCGATGCACCTCTATGCCGCTCGTCGTTTCGCCGGTCGCGGAATGCGCGGTGGCGTAGGTGCGGCTCCGACGGCTGCTAGGAGGGTCTGTCGTCGGCCAGTCCGGCCCTGCGCGCCTTCACGATGGCGCTTGAACGGTCGGAGACCTGCAACTTCGTGAAGATGTTGGAGACGTGGTTCCGCACGGTCTTCAGGCTGATCATCAGCTCGTGGGCGATGGTGGCGTTGCCCTGGCCTGCGGCGATCATTGCGAGCACTTCCCGCTCGCGTTCGGTCAGGGCAGGGAATGCTGCGGTTGTCGAGCCTGCTCCAGCCGCGAAGTGGTCGACGACCCGGGCGGCGACTTCGGGGCCGAAGATGGCCTCGCCGGCGGCGACGGCACGGATCGCGCGGACGATCTCGTCCTGGTCGGCCCCCTTGAGCAGGTAGCCGCGGGCACCTGCGCGCATTGCGGTGAAGACGGATTCGTCGTCGTCGAACATCGTCAGAACGACCACGGCGGGTACCGGCCCAGCGGCCAGTCGCTTGATCCGCCGGGTCGCCTCGATGCCGTCGAGGTCGGGCATTCGCAGATCCATGAGGACCACGTCCGGGGCGAGAGCGCCGGCCATCTCCACGGCGACTGCGCCCGTGTCGGCCGAACCGACGACCTCAAGGTCGTCGACCTCGGTGAGCATCAGCGCGAGCCCGCGGCGGTATGCGGGGTGGTCGTCCGCCACGAGGACGCGGATCATCGGAGTGCCGCGGCACCGACGGCCACGGCGGAACCGGGCTCGGTGGGCACGGCCGGGCCCCCCGGCAGCACGGCGTGCACGACCATGCCGCCGTCGTCCCTTGCTCCGATCGTGCAGACCCCTCCTAGCTCCGCGGCCCGTTCAACCATCGACGTCCAGCCGACCCCGTGCGGCGATGAACGGTCGGCGCCTACACCGTTGTCGGAGACGGTGAGCTCGAGCCAGCGGTCACAGCGCAGCTCGACCCGACACCGAGTGGCGCCGGAGTGCCGGGCGACGTTGGTCATGGCCTCCGAGGCGATCCGGAAGGCTGCCACCTCTGACGCCGCGGGCAGGGGAGGCAGGTTCGGCGCGAGGCACATCTCGAACACCAGGGCGCCGGTCGTGAGCGATGCAGCACGCTGGCCTATCGCACCAGCGAGCCCGAGTTCGTCGATCGCCGGTGGCCGGAGTTCGTCGACCGCGCGCCGTACCTCGGTGATCGCGGCCTTGGTCTCGTCCCTGATCTCTGTCAAAAGGGCATCGCGCGACGTGGCATCCTGGCGCGACCGGGCTGCCTCGAGCTTGAGCAGGATCGCTGCCAGTGACGGCCCAACGCCATCGTGCAGTTCGCGGCGAAGGCGTTTGCGCTCCTCCTCGCGGGCGGAGACGATCGCGGACCTCGACGTCTGTAGGTCTTCGGCGAGCTGGGCGGCGCGCACGGTGAGTGCGGCCTGACGGGCGAGGTCGCCCAGCAGGGCGGTGTCAGCCGCTGAGAGTCGGCGGCCCGGGGGCACCTGCACCACGAGCTGGCCGACGAGCTCCTCCCGGTGCACCAACGGCACCTGGACCGTGAACGGATCGTTGGGCAACTCGGCATCCGGGGGCGACACCCACACCCGTTCGACCTTGAGGGCGTCACGCACCGAGGCATTGACGGCCTCGACGACGTGCAGTGGGTCAGCGGAATCCAGGCGCGCGCCGAGCATGCGCAGCGCCACCGCCGGGTCGGAGCGGTAGCCGTAGACCCACCGCTCGATCGTCCGCCGCAGCACCGAGTACGCCGGCTGCACCGCCACCGCGACAATTGCGACGGCGAGCACCCCTCCCGCGGCGCTTTGCCCGACGACGCGTTGCGCGGCCAGGAGGAGAATCACGTAGAAGGCCACCACCGCGGTGAGCAGGACGCCATAGGTCAGCGTGCGGCTGAGGACGAGCCGGACGTCGAACAGCTGGTGCCGCAGGATCGCGATCCCGATCGCGACCGGCAGGGCGGCACCGGCAAGGGTCAGGGCCACGGCCGTCGCCAGTGGGCTGTCGTCGAGCACGAAATGCCCCACCCACATGAGCGCCAGCGACAGCGGGAGGCTGGTCGCTCCCCAGACGAGCCACAGGAGCTGCAGCCGAGCCGTCCCTGAGGAGCCCTTGAGCCGGGCGCGCACCGCGAACACGGCACCGAAGAAGAGCATGACGGTGAGGACCAGGCCGGCGACCCCGAGCACCGCAGAGACCGGTTCCGGCAGCCACGGCAGCGGTGGGTCCCGGCCGTCGTGGGTCTCGCGGAACCCGGTCACGTCGCCCGCGGAGCCGACAAGGAACGCGACGACTCCGGCGAGCCCGCAGACCATCCAGCGGCGCCACCGTGGCGACAGGGCGTGACCGTCGGGGACGAGATACGCGATGACGACCAGCCAGATGAAGAGGAAGATCCAGGAGCCCGAGGCGAGCTGGTCGACCACCATCGCCGTGCGGGTCGTGCCGGCCCCCTGGCTGAGGAGCAGCGCACCGAAGCACACTCCCTGGGCCACCAGCAGCCAGCCGATGCGTCGTTGCGCCGAACCCAGCAGCACCATGAGCCCGACGAGCACGGCAACCCCGGACGCGAGGAGAACGGCGACGTCATCCATCCGGCCAGTGTGGAGCCTGCACGGGTCGTGCGGAATGGTGCCCGGGAACTCTTCCCGGGTCGGGCGGGACACCTGGCTCGTGTTCTCGGGCCGCCGGGACGCCCATCCTCGTGCTCATCGCAGGGCCACCGGCCCCGCTCGAGCGAGAGGGCACGAACATGTCTGTCACCTTCGAGAAGCTGATGCCGTGGAGCGGCGCCGTCGCGGGACTCTGCTGGGTTGCGCAAGACGCCTTGCGCCATACCTCCGTCGACGACACGCCGGGAGGAGCGTCCACCCAGGTCATCCGCGACCACCTGGGACTCAACTTCGGGTCGCAAGCCTGCCTGGTGATCATGGGCGTCGCACTGCTGTGTTTCGCGACGGCGGTCCGCTCGCTGTTGCGCTCCGGTGAGGGCCGCGAGTCCACCTACTCGAGCGTCGCGTTCGGGGGCTGGCTGGTGGTCGTTGCCGGCCTCTCGCAGATGCTCGTGTGGAACTGGGGCCTGATCAACGGTGCCGCTGACGCCTCGGACGACTCTGCGGCTCGCACCCTGGGCTACGTGTCGTACTTCGGCTGGGCCGGGATGGGCATCGGCCTGGCAGCCGCGTTCCTCGCCATGGGGCTGGGCGGCATCCGCACCGCCGCCCTCCCGAGGTGGTTCGCGATCCTCACCTTGGTGCTCGGGGTGCTCGGGGCCCTGGGTGACGCCGGCATCCCCCCGGGCGGTCTGGTCAACTACGTGCTGCTGCCGTTCTGGCTGATCGCTGCCTCAATCATCGTCGCCCGCAGCACCAAGCGCGCGGACGACCTCACCCGGCAGTCGCTGGTCACCGCCCAGGAGCCCCAGTGAGAGCAGACAGCGGCCAGGCGCGTCCAATCGCCGCTGGCCGGCGGCAAACTTGGACTCGGGGTTCCACCCCCCACTGCCGAGAAGGCGTGGTTCAGGTGGCGTCGTGTCCATCGCGAAGGGATTGGATCATGCGCTGCAGGATCCGGAACGCCCCTGACTGCTCGGCCTCGGTCATGCCGGCCAGCATCCTGACCTCGACGGACCGTACGGCGACGGTCGCCTTCTCCAGACTGCGTCGGCCGCGCGGGGTGAGCCGCGCGGGAAGGACCTTCCCGACGGGAGCCTGCGCGGGCCTGGTCACGTAGCCCTCTCGTTCCAGCGACTGGAGCAGCACGTTCATCGACTGCCGTGTCACGAACGCGCCCCTCGCGAGCTCCGAGTTCGACAGGCCCGGTCGTTGGGCCAGCAGCTCCAGGCAGGCGTAGCGCGTCACGCTCATCCCGAGCGGCCGTAGCACCTCCTCCATGGCTGCGCGCAAGGCACTGGACGCCTCTTTCAGCAGGTAGCCCAGCGACGTCTCCAGGTCCACGCCGGCACTGTCTTGACTCATGTCAATATTCTGACATACATTGTTGTGTGTCAGGATGTTGACACAACGTGAAGGAGCATCATGCCCGCCACCGGTCCCGACTTCATCGCACTCCAGGCTCGCGACCTCGACGCGTCGCAGAAGTTCTACGAGACGTACCTCGGCCTCATCCGCTCTCAGGCCGGTCCTCCGCACGCCGTCGTCTTCGAGACCACGCCTATCGCGTTCGCACTGCGCGACGTCGTCCCCGGCACCGACCTCGCATCCGTCGCCCAGCCCGGCATCGGTGCCGCGATCTGGCTCCACGCCACGGACGTCCAGGCGATTCACGATGCGCTCGTCGCCGACGGTCACACCATCGTTTCCGCACCGACCGACGGCCCCTTCGGCCTGACCTTCACCTTCGCCGACCCCGACGGCTACCAGATCACCCTGCACGACCGCTTCTGACGTTGCGTGCATTGAGGGCTCGCGCCGCGAGGTCTGCAGGAGCGGTCAAACCTGACCGCCGGACCTGCCGCTCAGGCGTCCTTGCTGGCAGCCCATCCAGTGACGTCGACGATGCGGAACACGAGCACCCGGTGGAAGGGCTTGTCGGCGTACTGAGGCACCGTGCGCGCCAGCCGGTCGGCGAGCTCGTCGACGAGCTCAGGCGGCGGGTCGGGCAGGTGCTCGAGCCGGGCGCGGACCCACCACAGCCGCGACCAGTCCCCGGGCTCCCACCACTCGACCAGTAGCGAGCCGCGCGGGTCGGCCGCAAGGTTGTCCTCGCGTTGAAGGCGCGACGAGCTCTTCGGCTTGACCCGGTCGATCGGGACCCCGACGTGTCCATCGTCGCTCACGGCGTACACGACCGGCTGCGCGTCGGGGCCGCGTTCGGGATGGAGCGTGCCCAACACACCGTGCACGTGGGCGCCCAGGCGGGTGCGGGCTTCGTCGGTCGGCAGCTTCATCGCGGTTCCTCCCAAGGTAGGGGCGGACGGGGCTCAGCTCGTTGAGCCGTCATGCTAGGTCGGCTTTCTCATCGCGGGCTCAGCGCGGCCGGGAGCCTGATCAAACGCCCCGGCATGGCGCGTTGCGCGCACGTGCGTCTCTTTGCCGCCTGCACCGCCCTGTTGCTTACCGCAGGGCGGGTGCGCCCTGCGGTGGGGGATGGCGCACGGGTGCGGGCTGGAAGCATCTGTGGCGTCTCCTGAGCGTGGGCCGCAGCCTCGCGCCCGAGCGGTCGGGCCGATCGGCTGCGCCTGTCAGGGCGCTTACGGTGTCAGTAGCTCATTGCCCGAACGTAGGACCCCGTGTGCCCGGACCGCGTCGATGTTGAGGCGGCGAACACCGGTGATGCGGAAGGTGGTCGACTCTTCGGGAAGGAGTGTGACGAGCGCCCGGTCCACGACAGCGGAGGGGTCGATCTTGTCGACGAGGAGGGTGAGGTCGCGCAGGAGGACTTCTGCTGTGACTTTCACCTCTGCACCGTCCTCTGTGGCTGACACCTCGACGTGGGCCTGCTGCGGTGGCAGCCGGCTGTCGCGTGGCTCGGTGAGGAACCACATCCCCCGGGTGTCGAGCGCGGTGGCGACGATGAGCTCTGTGGGCGGGTCTTCCGCCGCGGCTACGTGATCCGGGACCTCGACGGTCACCGAGCTCCAGGCGGGCACGATGACCGGGGAGTTGGCAGAGGCGAGGATGCGCCCGTCGAAGTGTCGGCGGGTGACCAGGGCCTCGCCCTGCCATGGGCTGTCGGTGTCGTTGACCAGGACCGCGGTCAGAGCGCCGTCGCGGGGTTGAAGGGTGACCAGGCGCGGCGCGAGCGAGTTCCGCAGGGCGAAGTAGAGGGGCTTCTCGCGTCCGTCGCCATCGATGGCCGCCCAGGAGGTGACTGGCCAGCAGTCGTTGAGCTGCCAGACGACGGCCCCGGAGGTGTGGGGGGTAAGGGCGCGGAACCACTCAAGAGCGCAGGAGACGGCGTTGGCCTGGTTGAGCTGCATGGCCCAGTGCCAGGTCTCCATGTCGTCCGGGATGCGGTAGTGCCGCAGCAGGCCGGTCGCCAGTTTGGTGTTCCCGTCGGTGGCCTTCTGGTGCACGATCATCCCGGGAGACTCGGGCGTGAGGGGGTCGTCGCTGATGGCGCGGGTCAGGGTGGACCAGGCCGGTGGCCCCTGCCAGCCGAACTCGGCGACGAAGCGCGGCCGAACGGCACGGTAGGCCTGCCAGTCCAGAGAGTTCCAGTGCTCCCAGAGGTGCGTCGACCCGTGCGCCTCGGCGTTCGGGTGCTCGCCCCTCGGGCTGAAAGGGCTTCCGGGGGTGTAGGGCACATGCGGTGCCAGCTCGTTGACGATCGCCGGGAGCAGTTCGTAGTAGTAGAGGGCTCCCCAGGTGCGGCCGTCGAGCCGCTCCTTCCACCCCCAGTCCTCGTAGCCCCAGAGGTTCTCGTTGTTGCCGGTGAGCATCGCAAGTGAGGGGTGGTGGGCAAGGCGTGTCACGTTCTCCCGGGCCTCGGCCTCGACCTCGACGCGCAGGGCCTCGTCCTCGGGGTAGGCGGCGCAGGCGAACAGGAAGTCCTGCCACGTCAGCAGGCCGAGCTCGTCGCACAGGTCGAAGAAGTCGTCTGACTCGTAGATACCCCCACCCCATACCCGCACCAGGTTCAGGTTGGCCGCCTTCGCCTGCTCCAGCCGGCGCGCGTAGCGGGCACGGTCCACTCGGCTGGGGAAGGCGTCATCGGGGATCCAGTTGACCCCCTTGACGAAGATCGGCCGGTCGTTGACCACGAGTTGGAACGGGGTGCCGGCCCCGTCCGGTTCGACATCCCAGCGCAAGGTGCGAAACCCCACCCGTCGGACCGCCTCGTCGATGACCTCGTCGTCGACGCTGAGCGTGACACGGGCGTCGTAGAGCGGCTGGGCACCATGACCGGCGGGCCACCAGCGGTCGACATCAGGGAGCCGGACGGCCACCCGGCGCTCGCTCTCCCCGGCCGGTACGACGACCGACTCGGACACGCCGCCCACGTCGAGCGTCACGGTCACGTCGGTGTCACGTGCCCGAGCCACCCGCACGGCGGCGTCCACGCGGCCGCCGTCGCCGTGGGGTTCGGCGTGGATCAGCACTCGGTCGAGGCGGGCGGCACCCCAGGTCTCCAACCACACCGGACGCCAGATGCCGCTGGTGCTCGTGGCGATACCCCAGTCCCACCCGAAACTGCAGGCGGACTTGCGGATTGCCTCGTACGGCATCGGGTACGGACGCGGTCGCGCCCCCAGGAGCAGGCTCTGTCCATTGGCGTAGCGCACCGGGCTCCTGAAGGCCGCAGTGAGCACGTTCTCGCCGTCGCGCAGCCGGTCGGTCACGTCGAGCCGGTAGGAGCGGTGCTGATTGGCGACCTCGGCGAGCGGTTCCCCGTTGAGCAGGATGGTCGCCACGGTGTCCAGCCCGTCGAACACGAGCTCGTGACGCTCGGCGGCCGCCAGGTCGGCCGCGGTCAGGACGAACGATGTCTCATAGGTCCAGTCGACGAGCCCGATCCACGCGAGCAGCGCTTCGTTGTCGTCCAGGTACGGATCCGGGATGAGACCGGCCGCGAGCAGGTCCAGGTGGACCACGCCGGGTACCGAGGCCGCGACGACCTTGTCCGCAAATGCGGTCGGAACCGGGCCCGCAGCGGCCCGCACGGTCCACCCGCCCGTGATCTCACGGCGACCAACGGTGGAGCCCGCAAGCCCGGCGACGCTCACGTCGCCCTCGCGGCTGGGCCGCCATAGCTGCGCAACCGGTGAATGCCGCAGTCGACCCTCGGGACGACTGGCACCAACGACGCGCCGGCTCGCCCCCGTCGATCATGGCCGCCTCGTCGGGAAGGCATCGATGGGGGAGCAGCAGCTGGGCAGGCGTGGATATCGCGATGGTATCGGCCTCAGCAAGAGCAGAACGAGCGTCGCGTAGACGTCGACCCACGCGCTTCGCCCGTGAACCGAGGCCATATCTGACGAGAACCCCGCGTCGCTGATCCAGGTTCCGCTGCATCCAACAGCCCTGTGTCGCCGTCAAGCCCTCCGCGCGCCTGCGCAACCAGCGCGTGACGACGGCGGGGTCTACCTCGGGCGCGGCGCGTCATACCGCCGCGTAGGGGGACCGCTCTAACCACAGAATGGACTGTGCTCCAATGCGACTGTGGCCCAGGCGCCAACCCAAGAATGGGTAGCGGCAGGCTCCGACCATCGAAGGGCACCGTCATGACGCGAACGACTCCACCCTCTGGTCTGCGGGCCGGGCTCAGCGATGACGTTGCCCGGCTGCACGAGGAGCGCGATGCCCTCTGCATCCGCGCTTCACAGCTCGGCGACGACATGGCCGCCCTGATTGCGGCTTCGCGCGACTCCAATGCCGATGACGAACACGATCCCGAGGGACAGACGATCGCCTACGAACGATCCCAGTTGTCGGCGGTCACGAACCAGACGCACGACCACCTACGCGAAGTCGAAGCTGCTCTCGAACGTGTCAGCGCCGGCACCTACGGGACCTGCGAGGTCTGCCGACAACCGATCGCCGCGGCACGGCTGGAGGCGAGACCAACGGCACGGACCTGCGTCCACCACGTCGGCACCCGCCGCAACGCCACCTAGCCACTGCATCGTTCGCATCCACCTTGGGCCGAGGTCGCTGGGGATGCCAGGTCATTCCACATCAGGTACTGCGGCACGAGAGTGCGTCATACCGTCGCGTCAGAGGCCGGCACCGTCACCGTGACCGGCATCCCGGCGGAGGCAGGGGTGATCTCACGATGGGTCGATGCGGCGGGCGAGGAACAGGTATCGGTTCACCGAGAAGAAGTACTCCTCATGCGCCCCCAGGTCGTGGAGGTCTGCCAGCCAGGCGGCGGCCTCCTCATCCGTCACGCCGCGGCGGCCCGGGACGAAGTTGGCGATCAGCTGCATCACGCCGGCGCTGAACGTGCGCGGGTCGAACGCCGGGTTGAACAGCACCAGCACTTCCCGACGCTCAACGGTGAGCCCGGCGGACTCGAGTCGCCCGGTGAGCGTTCTTGGCAGCCACGGGTCGGCCAGGTGCTCTTGCCAGGCGCTCATCACTCGCGTGTGGCGGTCGCGGTCGCTGGTGTGCCACACCACGGAGTCCCAGTCCGTGTCCAGGATCAGCACCCGCCCACCAGGGACGAGAACCCGGTGGACCTCGGCCATCGCTGTCTCGATATCCGGCACGTACTCGTAGACCTGGGTGGAGACCACCGCGTCGAAGCTCTGGTCGGGGTAGCCGAGCGCCGTTGCGTCGCCGAGCCCGAAAGTCAACGGCGCCGAGCCCGGTGCCGCCGGCAGGCCGCTGGCGTACGCGATCATCGGCTCGCTCAGATCGATGCCGGACACGGCGCCGGACTGGCCCACACGGTTGGCGATCCCGACGGCCAAGAAGCCTGGCCCCGAGCCGATGTCCAGTACCCGCTCGCCCAACTGCGGGTCCAGCATCTCCAGCGTCGCATCGCGCTGAGCCACGACATCGGCTGTCGTGTACATGTCGACGAGTCGACGCGTCATGTCCTCGTCGAACGGCATCGACGTGCTCATGGCACCACTCTCGCACCGAGCCCTCGGGAGATCGCTCACACACCCGCGGGGGCGACCCGCCTAGCCGAGGTTGGAGGTCGTCATGTCTGACGCGACACACAACTTGTCCGCAGCGGTGGCCGCCTGCACTGTCGACGCGGCCCATCGTCGCGACCGCCACCATGGAGAAACGGGGCCTGCCGTCCCTACCTGATCGAGGTTGTCCAGCTGGGCCGACGAGCCGTCGCGGTCTGCCACGACTGTCGCCGAGACTCTGGCTCTTTCCCGAGCGCGAGTCGGCCCTAGCCGCTGCGTTGCAGCTGTTCAGGGCATCCTGGCTGACCCCCACTTAGGCGAGGACTTGCCCGGTCGATAACTCGTGTTA
This sequence comes from uncultured Actinomycetota bacterium, assembly GCA_963695175.1. Taxonomy (GTDB): domain Bacteria; phylum Actinomycetota; class Actinomycetes; order Actinomycetales; family Dermatophilaceae; genus Fodinibacter. The sequence continues at coordinate 556,950 of CAVOGG010000002.1, read as the reverse complement.
CTGGCTGGGCTCCGGGACTGCGAGTCGCCCGAGTTGTCGAAGTTGCCCTGTGGATCGCCCAGGTCGAGACCGTTCGCCCCTTGACGATAGATCTTCAACGCGGCGGCCTGCCGCTCGACGTGCTCACTGAGGTCCGTGAGGTGTCGCTCGCGGTCCGCGATTTCGGTTTGCAGCATCGTCTGCCGAGCCCGGTAGCTGGTCTGGATCAGCTTCGTGACCTGAGGCCCGAGCGCGTCCAGGGCGCTGCGCTGCTGGGTCATATCCGCGTAGTCCTGGATGCTGGCGAGGTCGGCATCCACCGCCGCGGCGTTGATCTTGAGCTCGTCAATGAGGGCACGCGCGTCGGCGATGAACAGCCGGCCGTCTTTCGCGCGAGACAGCATCACGTCGGCGGCCTCGACCTCCCTGCGCAAGTCACGACGTAACCGGGCGATGTCACGTCCCGGCCCGGGCATCACCGCCCGCGAGTGGATCGCGGCCGCGCCCCTGTGCCATCCCTGCCAGCCGCGGACGCGCCGGTACACCCGCCACACGATCAGCGTCGCCGTCAGCGCTAGCACGAGCAGCACCAGCAGCACCAGCGTGAGGCTGATCATCAGCGCCCCGCTCAACGAGGACAGGCCGCCGTCATCGGCGAACACTCTCATCATGACCTCCCGCTACCCAGCGGCTGCCCGCCGACATCCCTGAATATATCGAGCCGGGCCTTTCCGTGGCAGCGGTGCTGGGCGAGCCCCGATCCCGCGGGGCAGGGCCGATCAGCCGCAGGCTGGCGAACAGCACGGTAAACGCGGCGGCGAGCGGGCGGCCGGCCAGGACCTCGGCCAGCCACTGCACACCCGAATACAGGCGGAAGAACCCCACCACCGCGAGAGCGCCGGTCCCGCATCCGGCCTGCCCGAGACCGAGGGACCGCGCTCAGGATGAGCTGCGTCATTCCGCCGCATCAGGGCGTCAAGCGAGAACCGCGAGAGATCGGCACCTATATCGGCGTGACGAAGCAGAAGCGCGCGCTCGTCTAACCGTCTGAGCCGCAGCCAAGCGGTGACCTCGTCGTCGTACTTGCTGGTGTTTGCCTGCCGTCCAGGTGCGCCCCGCTTCCCACGGAGGCCCTGAACCCTGCCGACGCGTCATCACGGGGCTGCGTCCGCGTCTTCATGGGTGTCGGGCGGTGAGAGGCGTAACTACCGCGCACGCACCCGTCATCCGGCATTGGATCCCATACCCAGGAAGGTCGTGCAGTCATGAGGCTGTGCACTGAATGCACCCGGAACTCCGAGACGTGGAGCCACCAGACTGCACCACCGGGACGGTGTGGCGAGTGTGGCCGGGCGTTCGACGTGCAAGGCATGCCAATCCAGGACGAGACAGTGAGGTGCCCCATCCATGAGCCGATCCTCGCGAGCTGCCCACACGCGGACGCCGACACCATTGAGGCGCCTGCGCCCGCCGCGTCCTGGCTGGTGGACGAGACGGGCACGGCTGGTGGGGGCCGTCGGGGCTAGCGCCTTGGCCGGGGCCGTCGATCCCTTGAAAGACACGAAAGGCCGCGTTGCTCCTGACGACCCTGGAGAACGCCAGCCAGGAGATCACCTGGGCGTCGGCCGCCTGGACCTTGGTGCCGGACATGAGGGCGGCGGCGGGTCGCAGCGACTCCAAGGGGTGCTCTCCTGCTCGAGAACCTGATCCACCTCGTCCTGGGTCAGGTGTCTCGTCACGCTGGATGCGGCCAGAACGAGCTCGCCGAGGAGCCTGATTTCCTCTGAGAGCACGTCGTCGTTGAGCTCTCGGGAGGAGCCTGAATCCATGGTGGGCCTCTCTCGTTGGGCGAGCGAACCAACAGGCCTGCCCGTGCCCTGCGCGTCGGTTCCAAGAACACGGCGGAATGGTCCGATGTGATGGATCTGCGGCGGCGGCGGCAGGCGGTGGCTATGTCGGACCAAGGGCTGTTCTTGGCGTCGGGAAGCCGTCCGTGGAACCTTCGGCCGTCGGGGTCGTCGAGCCCGGCCAGCCGCGGATCGCGAGGATGCCGGTGTCGGCCACCTCGGTGGCGATGTCGGCGACCTTGCGGTTGGCCTCCTGGCTCGCGACGGACAGGATGTGGAAAGCCTGCTCGCGGGTCAGGCGGTGGCGCTGCATCAGGATGCCCATGGCGACACCGATTTCGCGGTTGCTTTCCAGCGCGCGCTCGAGGTTGTTGGCGCTTTCGCGTGCGAGCATCGCGGTAACCAGCAGGGAGCCATGCGTGGCGAGCACGCGCCCGGTGTTCACCGACACGTCGTCGAAGGCATCTGGCTGCTCGGAGTAGATGTTCAGGGTTGCGGTGGTGGTCCCGGGGTGGTCGAGCACCGTCAGCCGGTATGAGAGGGCACTCTGAACGCTCGCCTCCTCGGCCCCACCGGTCGATGCCACTGTGCTGAAGCGACCGTGCCGGAGCATCGTCACGCTGGCCTCGGTGGCGCCGGGCACCTGCGCCGCGGCGGCCCGGACGAGCACGTCGAGGGGCGAGCCGGCTTCGCTGGCATCGAGCGACAGCATCACCAGCCGCATGGCGCCGGCCAGGGCGGCGAGCGCGTTCGGCGTGTCCGACAAGCTCTCGGCCGGGTGTGTCTCGCTGTGGATGTCGTGCACCGACCTACTCCTCGTCATCGGGTCCGCGGGCCCTGGCCCGTCGAGCGGAGCCCGAAGATCGGGTGCTCACCTGAAGAGGACGCCCGGACCCCCACGACGTGACGCGAGCCGGTTCTGCATTCCGGGGTCACGCTCCCCTCGCGGGGGCTGGCGCTGCTACGGAAAGCGGATGCCGCCACGTCATGCCGGCGACCGGGCGGCGTCTTCGGTCGTGTGAGGGCAGTCAGATCGGCTCCCCACCGTGTTCAGAACACATCCGAGGACCTCGGTCCACGAAGGAGACACCATGTTGAAGAGCAAGACTGCCCGCACCGGAACGGCCGCCCTGATCCTCGTGGGCGCCCTCGGATTCGGCCCGGGTCTCGTCGCGGGCGCGATGGCCGCGCCCGAGCACAAGTCGGCCGCGGCGACCAAGGCGAGCACGATGCAGGGCCAGGCCTGGAACTACACCGGGACCTGGACCGACAAGCACGGCCGCAGCGGCAACGCGGCCGTCACGATCGTGCCGCAGAAGTTCTGGAACGACGGCGGCAAGCTGATGATGCGTTCGGCGGTCACGACCACCCTGCAGGGGGCACGCGGTTCTGTGCCGCACACCAAGACGATGGACCTGCAGGTCAAGGACGTCACCAGCGGTGCGGCCGCCAGCGGTGTCAGCGCCGCGTCCTGCGACATCCTGAACCTCGTGCTGGGGCCGCTGGACCTCAACGTCCTCGGGCTCGAGGTGCACCTCAACCAGGTCGTGCTCGACATCGTGGGCGCGACGGGCGCCGGCAACCTCCTGGGCAACCTGCTCTGCGCCGTGGCCGGTCTGCTCGACGGTGGTGCGGCCCTGGGGCAGATCGCTGCCCTGCTCAACCAGATCCTGGGCATCCTCAACGGACTCGGCGCCTGACGTCCCGCTGACGTAGCCACCTGCCGTGGTGGCACCCGGCCTGCACCCGGGTGCCACCACCCCAACACCCCGCCCACCCCCGTCCGGAGGCTCGCATGACCGTCATCGCCTTCCGTCCCCGGCAGCGCTCCGTGTCGGCCCGTCCTGCGGGCAACCGCGTGCCCGTCGTGGGGAGCTTCCGGTCGCCGAGCGGCCGCACGGGCCGCATGGAGGGGTTCCTGCGGGTGCACCGGCTCGTGATAGTGCCTCGTGGAGCCTTCGTGCGCGGCGTGTTCACCGGAGAACTGCGCGACGTCGACGGCAGCCTTGTCGGCGTCGACAGCCGACGGGCGACCGCCGCCGCGGACCTTGTGAGGGAACGCGGCGGGTTCGCGCCGGTCGTGCGGCCCTTCCAGCTGGACCTCATGGGTCTCATCGTCGACGTCGACGCGATCAGGATCGACCCGTTGCTCTCCCTGGGTGGGGGCACCGGCAGCCGATCCGGGCGACCCGACGCTCCCGGGCCTCGGGCGGTGCGACGCTCGTGACCCTGCTGGTCCTGATCACCCCGGTGGTCGTGCTGGGTTTCATCGTGGCCCTCCAACGAACGGAGGAATGGATGCTGCGTGCCTCCCCGCCCCCACGCCGGTGGCGAGCAGCCCGCCCCGGCCACTTTGCTCGAACCCAACTCCCACCCCGCAGAGCCGCGCCCGCACGTCGGGTGCCGCCAACAGAGGCAAAGGCCCCACCAGTGGACGCATCGACCGAGGAGCCCGAGACCTCCAGGTCTCACCGCGCGAGACGCGGGCCGCGGACAAGCGGCGGAGCAAGCGCGACGACCTCATCGAGGAAGGGCGACGGATCCGCGATGACGCTGATTCAGACCGGCGCTGAACACCCCCGGTCGGGACATCGAGGCATTCCGAGCCTCATCAGCTCTCGTGCGCCCCAAAGCTCAGAGCGACCGGCGCCGGGCGGCGGTCCCCATGGCTGAGCTGCTCGAGGACCCGGAGCAGCACCCCCATGAACCGCTCCTGCGGGACCCACCGCCACCACCCGGGTACGTCGACCCGACCCAGGAGAGCGCCCTACTGCAAGACCCGTCCACATCCGAGGCCGCTCATCCGAGCGCGGAGCCAAACCAGCGGGTCAAGAGGAACGTTCCCGAGGCCGGTCCCGTCTAGTGTCGGCATCGTGACCGAGCGGGCCGCGGCCGATGAGACGCTGGGGCGCGAGGGGACTGTAGGCGACGTCGCCGACCTCATCCCCATGCTCCGGCGGATCGTGGCGGCCCGGGTAGGGAACCATCCATCGGCCGAAGACCTCGTGCAGGAGACCCTGGTCCGCGTCTTGGCCGCCCGCGACCGCATCGAGCCGGGCATGGTGGAGCCGTACGCGATCGCGACGGTGCGCAACGTGATGGCCACCATGTGGCGCCAACAGGACCGCGAACAACGAAACCGGCACCGCGCCCACGACCCCAGCGAGCCGGAGCAGGCGGCTGAGCGGGTCGTCGCCACCGAGGAACAGCGGGCCATCGCCGAAGCGGTGCGCCGCCTTGACGACACCGACCGGCGGATGTTGCTCGCACACGAGATCGACGGGGAGCCCACCAGAACTCTCGCACAGGGCCGGGGCACCACGTCCGGCGCGGTTGCAGCACAGCTCAAGCGCGCCCGAGCCCGGCTGCGTGTCGAGTACCTCTTGGCCCTCGAGCAGGTCGAACCACCCACGGAGCGGTGTCGCGCGGTCCTGCTGGCGCTCTCCAGCGCCGACCGACGACGCCAGCGGGAGGTCGAAGCCGCTCAGCACCTCCTGGAGTGCGACCTCTGCTCCCGACTCAGTGAACCCCTGCTCGGCCGCGGCCCGGTTCGCGACGACGAGGTGCAGGTCATGATCAGCAGTGACGAGGACATCGTCGCCGCACGGCAGGCTGCACGCGAGGTGGCGGTGCGCGCCGGGTTCACCGGCACCGACCTCACCCTGCTCGCGACCGCCGTGTCGGAGGTGGCGCGCAACATCGTGCGCTTCGCGGACCACGGCACCATCACGATCTCGCTCCTCGAGGACCCTCAACCAGGCATCCGCGTGGTCGCGCGTGACACCGGCCCGGGGATCCCCGACATCGGGCGCGCCATGAGCGACGGCTACAGCACCGAAGAAGGCCTGGGGCTCGGCCTGCCCGGCGCCCGGCGCCTCGTCGACGAGTTCGAGATCGCCTCCGAGGTGGGCCGGGGCACCACCGTCATCATGACCAAGTGGTTCGACAGGAAGGGACGAGCATGAAGGAAGACGTCATGGAGGATTCGAGCCGCTCCGAGGGCACGCAGACAGGTGAGCACCTGCTGCCCCAGCTGGTTGCACACCTGCGGGAGCACCGCGAGAAGTTGCGGGACGAGTGGGTCTCCCGCATCAGGGATGCTCACCTCCTGGAGGCGATGACCCCACAGGAGATGTCCGCCGAGACGACCTCGGTCTACGACAACTACGTCGAGGTCCTCGAGACCGGGAGCGTCGAGGCGCTGCAGCACTACGCCCGCGACCTGTCCGAACGGATCATCCCGCGGGGGGTGGAGACGCACGAGGTGGTCGGCATCGTCCTGCTCCTGCGCGACGTGCTGGCACGCTCGCTCTTCGAGAAGTACCAACGAGACTTCGCCCTGCTCAACCACATCCTCGACGCCTACGAGCCGGCCGCCAACCGCATCGCCAACACCGTGGCGGTGAGCTTCGTCGACGAACGCGAGCGCGTCATCCGCCAGCAGCAGGACGCGATCCGCGAGCTGTCCACGCCGGTCCTGCCGGTCCGCGAGCGGCTGCTCATCCTGCCCATCATCGGCGTCCTGGACAGCGAACGGGCCCGCCAGCTCACCGAGCAGCTCCTCAGCGGCATCCGCACCCACCGAGCCAAGGTCGTCGTCATCGACATCACCGGAGCCCCCGACGTCGACGAGACCGTCGCGAACCACCTGGTCCAGACCGTGGACGCGTCGCGGCTGATGGGCGCCAGCGTCATCATCACGGGTCTCTCGCCGACCATCGCCCAGACCCTCGTGACGATCGGCGTGGACCTGAGCAAGATGAACACCATCGGCGACCTCCAGGGTGGCCTGGAGGAGGCCGAGCGGCTGCTCGGCTACCGAGTGACGCGGACCGAGGTGCCTGAGGACTCGTGAACTCCGGACCGGCGCTCGTCTCGATCCTGCGACAGGGGGACACCCTCGTCGCGTCGATCCACACTGCCCTGGACGACTCCGAGATGATCCGCTTCCAGAACGACCTCATCGAGCAGATCGGCCAGCACCGGGCCCGCGGGGTGATCATCGATGTCGCCGCCCTGGACGTGCTCGACAGCTTCGGGTCCCGCACCCTGCGCACGATCTCGGAGATGGCACGACTGCGCGGGGCCGTCACGGTGATCGTCGGGATCCAGCCTGACGTGGCATACGCCATGGTGCGACTCGGGATGGGGATGGGGACCGTCGCGACCGCGCTCGACCTCGAGGAGGGGCTGGCGTACCTGTCAACGCTGCGCGCAACACGTTCCCCCGGACGCGGCGGCACCGCCCGTGGCTGACCTCGAGGCGCTCACCCGGGACTACCGTGCTGCGTTCCTGCGATACCTGCCGAACCGCAGCGAGGACGCCCGCACGTCCGGCTACCGGATCGGTCGCCGCGCCGTCACTGAGGGTGTGAGCCTCTTGGACCTCACCCAGGTCCACCACCTTGTGCTGTGCGAGGTGTTACTCGCATCGCCCAAAGGGGACATGCGCGAGCTGACTTCGGCGGCCTCGGAGTTCTTCGTGGAAGTGCTGGCACCCTTCGACATGGCACAACGGATGCTCCTCGACGACACGAAGGGTGCCCGGGATAGCTAGTACCGACCTGGGTTGACCGTCACGAAGGTCAGACCCTGGACCCCGCTGCTGCCCGCGGTGCCCGAGGAGCGCAGCGGCGGGCGGTCGCACCGGTGGAAGGACAACCAACGTCGGCGATGGCACAGCGCGCGACCCAACCGAGGGTCAGTGCATGTGTACCTGATCGAACGCGGCCGCTGACAGGACGCCCCGCGCTGCGGTGGTAGCGGCCACTTCGGGCCGCTACCACCGCAGCCTCTGAGCTCTGTGCCGCTAGGGCGTCACCTCGCTCACCCGCGTGGACCAGTTGCCGAGCGCCGTGCGTGGACCCGCCGCACCGGGCGAGGCCGCGCACGTCCCGAGCTTGTTGTCGCCGGTCGTGGCACCGAAGAACCGACCGCCCCACGTCGAGTAGTCGCACGCAGTGGCGATGTACTCGCTCGCGATCCACACGGACTTGCCGTCGACCGCGGCAGCGCCGTAGTCACCCCACCGGGTACGGGGCGGGTTGCCGACCTGCGACTTGTAGCTCGTGAAGCCGTCGTCGGTGGCCTTGCCCGCTGCTGCGATCGAGATCGGCCCGGTGCCCGCCAGGGCGTCGATGCCCGCATAGGCGGCACTGGGGAAGGTCGTGGCGTCCGTGTAGGTGAACGCCATGACGCCGCGGCCACTGGCCGTCACGCCGATCGCCGGGTAGGTGAGGTCCGCACCGGCCTTGGCGAGGTAGCCCTGGCGTGACATCGTCGCGCTCAGCGACCCGGAGGACACGCTCGGCTTGACGATGAACCACGCGATGCCGGCTCGCTGTGCGCCTCCGTCGGGGTTGATGGCGGTGTCCAGTGCGCCCCACAGCTTGCCGTTGGCGAACATCACCTGCTGCATGCGGGTGTCGTTCGAGTCCGGCCGGGAGATGACCTCGTCGTGCGCGGGCTCGGCACCGAACAGGAGGCGCCAGCAGCCGACACCAGCGATCGTGCTGGTCGTGGTGTCGTTGATGCAGTGGCCCTGGGGGGTGGCCGTGGTGGGTGCCGTACCCGATCCCGGCTGACGCGTCTTGGGCGGGATCGCGTACAGCTCCGCGCCGAGGGGCTTGGCCGTGAGCGAGACCGATGCGGTCGCGCTGTTGAGCGACGAGGTGTTGGTCAGGGCCCAGACGATGACCTTCTCGGACGTGCCGCTGCCACCCGTTCCTGCCACGGGATGAGTGGCCTCATCGGCCGCGTTGGAGCTGAGGAAGTACTCCGTCCCGCCGGCCGCCGTCTCGTATGAGCTCGTGCCCGGCGACTGCGCCGGCCACACGGTGAAGCCCGGTTGCGTGGCGCCGGCGTCGCTCGGGAGTGGGACCGCGCCGGAGGTGTCGATGTGCGCCATCGTGACCTGTGAGGCGCCGGCGGCCAGCTGCGCCTTGGACAGCGCGTAGACCTGCGCGCCGGCGAAGCCGTTCGCCAACCACGGGTAGGCGTTGGTGGTGATGTAGACGCCGTTGGCGTCGGCACCGATGTGCGGGTAGTCGCCCAGGTAAGGCCCGGGGTTCACCCCGCCGGTGTTCGTGCCGTCATGGGTCGTGTCGAAGGAGAAGATGTTCCACGCCCCGGTGGGGTTGGACGTCTTGCTCACGGCGATGTCGATGTGGTTCTCGAGGGTGAGCGTGCCGTTCGGTAGCGACTCCAGGGTGAGCACTGCGACGAAGAAGCGCTGGGTCGCGGCGTCGAAGAGGCAGACGGGGTCGGTGATGCTCTGGGCCCGCACTCCGGTCGAGCGGTCGATCGCGGGGGCGTACCCGAAGAACGAGTTGAGGTCCACCGCGTGGTCGACGTCCGTCGGGAAGCCGGAGACGATATTGGTCGCGGTGTTGTCGGGCAGAACCGAGTTGCCCTGCTTGTCGTAGACGTTCATGACGTCGTTGACCGCCTCGACGACGAAACCGTTGCCGACGCAGAGCGCCTGGTCGGGCGGCTCGACCGTGAACTGGTTGCCACCGCGGGCGTACCGCTGCTGGAAGAGGTTCAGCCCCTCGAACGAGGTGCCCAGCTGAGGGTTCGACTTGGCCTTGGGCCCACTGCTGGCCGAAGGGCCGGCCCCGTTCCCGTGGCCGTTGGAGAGGCTGCGATCGGTGATGGTGCCGGTGAACGCCGGCGGCCCGCCGTCGTTCTCAGCGTCGTCAGGCTCACCCATGAACTCCTCGTCGGTGGCGTCGTTCGTCCCCGAGGGGGTGAAGGCCCCCGTGGTGGCGGTGGACGTTCCGACCAGCCGGGCGGTCGGGCCGGTCGCGGCCTGCGCCGCGACCGCGGGGAGACCCAGCGCCGCGATCGCCAGTACCGGGACGGAAACTGCACTGATGCGCCGAAGGCGCGAGATGCCAGAACTACCCATGGTCTTCCTATCCGTGAGGTCCAACCGGCGCACGACTCAATGGCGAGAGCGAGGGCACGTTGGCGGGAAAGGAGATTGTCGACAGGACGTGAGCAAGGGCCCCTCAAGGTGACTTTCACGTCCAAGGGCCACTCTGGCACCGTAAGGGCCGGGTGTCACCACGTGACCTTCGGTGCCGGTGTGGAACACCCTCAATGAACGCACCGGCCCAGAACTCCCCACGTTGCGGGCGCGCGCCAAGCAGATACAACTGCACTCGCACGGAACCAGGTCGTGCCCACCAAGGCACTGGGCTGGCCTGTCGATCCCAGTCGCTAGGCGCGCGACCCCGGGAGGTCCTCCAGCGTTGCGAACTCCCGCATCACCAGCAGCCGATCCGCGTCGGCGTGCCCCCGCCCCTGCGAGGAATCGGTCCCGTCAGCTCGAAACTGCAGAACCTCCCGCAGTGCCCAGTCCTCCGCCATGCGCCGCGCATCGCGATCCAGCCCTCGACGAACGTTCAAGCGCACCGCCCAGCGACCCTTCACGACGCGCACCGAGAGGGCGGCGACGAAGCGTTCCGGCAGGCCGCGAGGAAACCTCGTCTCAACCGCCTCGAACACCGCCATACCTCCACAGTGCTCCCGCGGGGCAGTCAAAGAATCCGCCGACCGCCCGGCAATTCAGGGACGAACGGTCGATGTTCAGGACGCGACTGTCGGACTGCGTCATCTCGCCGCGACTCGGACGCACCGAGCGGTTATCGGACCTCTCCAACGTCGGCCCGTTTCGCGACGCGACCGGCGTCGAAGCAAAGTCGTCGTACCGTTCCTTCTTGCGGGGCAGCGTCGAACCTGGCCAGAGTCAGTGAACGGTCTCGTGGTTGTGGCACATCTCGACGAACTTCGCGATGCGCGCGGCCCGCGTCTCCGGCTTCTTCGCATCGTGGACGCGGTAGAGGATCGCATAGCGGTTGGCGCCCCTGAGTGTCTCGAAGAATGCCTTGGCTTGCGGGTCGGCCGCGAGGGCGGCGGCCAGGTCGTCGGGGACGGTCGCGCTCTTCTGGCCGGCGTAGGCCGCTGCCCACCGGCCGTCGGCCTTCGCCGCGTCGACCTGCGCCTGCCCGGCCGGGCACATGCGACCGGCCTTGATCAGCGCCTCGGCCTTGTCCCGGTTGATCTGCGACCACTTGCTCCGCGGCCCGCGCGGGGTGAAGCGCTGCAACCAATAGGTTTCGTCGTATCCCCGCTTCTGCCCGTCGATCCAGCCGTGGCAGAGAGCGATGTCGAGGGCCTCGGCGTAGTTGATGGTCTGGGCGGCGCCCATCTTCCCGATCTTGAGCCAGAAGCCGCGGTGGTCGGCGCAGTGCTCGGCGAACCATGCCTCGCCGTCGGGCACCGCAGCGAACGAAATCACCGGCTGGCCGGCCAACTCCTCCGGCGTCTCCTCGTCGGACATACGGCCATCGTGTCATCGCCCACCGACAGGATGGCCGGCCTCACGGCGAGCAGGTGCGGCAGCTGACAACGCACGCTCGTGGCACGGTGATGCCTTGCGTTGACCCGGGCCGCTCGGGACGCGAGCCGAGCGGCCCGGACCTGCGGCACTACGCCGCTGATTCGGCCAATGTGAGGCGGCCGGTCCGCCAAAGGTCGGGCCTGAGCGTGCCAGGGGGCATCACGGCCCGCGAGGCCGAGGTCCTCCGGCTGGTTGCCGCTGGCAGTTCCAACGCGGAGATCGCCGCCGCCCTGTTCCTGAGCACCAAGACGGTCGCGCGGCACCTGAGCAACATCTTCACCAAGCTGGACGTTTCCTCCCGCACCGCTGCGGCCGCGTACGCCTTCGACCACGGGCTCACCTGAGAGGCAAGCCTTGGGTGAGCGATCGGTTTCGCCCACCGGGACCCGCAACGCCTCATGGATGCGGGCGGTCGCGCTTCAGGGCACGCGGCACCGAGGAAGACATTGCGCATCGCTGGCGTCTGCCACGCCTGATCTGATCCGTCCACGGAGTGCCGCGTCAGGGCCGGCTGGCCGTGGGACGCTTTTCAGCGGGGGAACTGACGACTGAGGAGCGGCTATGGCAGCAACCGGTTTGGAGGTCATCCGGCAGATGGTCGAGCGGACCAACGCCCACGACCTCGAGGGCATGGCGGCCTTGATGCATGAGGACTACCAGAGCGAACAGCCCTTTCATCCGGCCCGCGGCTTCGGCGGACGGGCGCAGATGAAGGCGAACTGGGGCGCGATCCTCACCGGCGTGCCCGACTTGCGCGCCGAGGTCCCTTCGTCGGTTCAGGACGGCGACGTGGTGTGGAGCGAGTGGCACTGGTGGGGCACGACCGAGCAGGGTGAGCCGTTTGACCTGCGCGCGATCACTCAGTTCACGGTTCGGGACGGTCTCGTCGTCCGTGGCCGGCTCTTCGCGGAGCTCGTCGAGCAGGGTGGAGCCGACATCAACGACGCCGTCGAGGCCGAGTCCGGCCACCGCCCGCAGCTGGAGGACTGAGCCGGCTCAGCGAAGCCGGGTGCCTGGTGACGCCCACGCCTTGGCGACTTGGCGGAATTGCACGCCAGGGCGATGTCCCTCGGCGCGACGCTGCTCCAGACCGCCAAGGATCCGGCGGCGGACGGCGAAGTGTTCCAGATGTACGCGGATCCTGCTGGGCATCCGTTCTGCTTGTGCCGGGGTCCATTGCCTGAGTGGGCACCAAGCAACCGGACCGCGGCGACGGCCCGACCGGCCACCATCAGATCCGGACGTATCGACCTGCGTCTCTTCGCGCGCTAGCACTCGGTCGAAGGCCGTGGCGCACCCGGCGTAGTCAGGGCCGCTCGCGGCGTGACGTGAGAGCTTCCCAGGCGTGACCATGCCAGTGGCGCAGCGCGGGTGGGGCAGCATTCGCGGCTCAACGCGCGGGGGCACTTTCCTCGTCGTCGACCTGGTCGTCGGCCCCGTCGGCGAGGTCGCCGGTGGGAGCCTCACGGCCCCTGTCGTCGCCCATGAGCAGCATCGCGAGGACAGTCGCGACAAAGATCACCGCGGCCATGATCAGGTAGGACTGGGAGAACCCGTTCTTGTCGTAGGACCGCCCGAACGCCCCGGAGAACACGGCGACTCCAAGGGACTTCGCGACGCCGAACCCGAGCATGTACGCGGTCGCGGAGATCCTCACGTCGAACATCCGGGTGATGTACTTCATCACCGAGACGAGCATGAACGGCATCTCGACCGCGGCGAGCCAACGCCAGAGAACCAGGGCCTCCGTGCTCGTGAAGAGCGCGGAGCCCAGCACCCGCACCACGAGGATTCCGGCGAAGATCATCAGTCCGCGCTTGGCGCCGATCCGGTTGATGATCGCGGGCGTGAAGACCAACACCACCGCCTCGAGCAGGATCTGGATCGACACCACCGTGCCGAACAGCGCCTCCGGGTCTGTGTGGTCGACGAGGCCGGTGAAGTAGATCGAGTACTGCTGGTCGAACACGTCGTACAGGGCGGCCGTGCCCATCATGAGGACCACGAAGCCGAGGAAGTTGCGGTCCGTGAGCAGCCCGACGATGTCCTCCTTGCTGACCTTGTGCGCCCGCGGCTCGCCCCCGGCCTGGCGGGCATCGGTCGCCCGGCGCGGCACCCGCGCGACAAAGAGCAGCACGCCCAGCACGACCGCAGAGAACGACGCGGCCCACCAGATGTTGTCGGGGTTGGTGGACCAGACCAGACCGCCGATGGCCGAGGCGAAGGAGCCGCCGAGCGCACCGAAGAGCCGCGCGTGGCCGTACTCGAACTCGTTGGCGCGGCTCGCGCGCTCGTTGTATGCCTCGACCACGGACACGCCCGCGTAGGTGACGAGGCTGAGGTACATGCCTCCGACCAGGGCGGCGAGGTCCTGGTTGACGCCGATGAGGGGCTTGAACACGAACTGGAAGAACGGCCCGATCATCGCGGCGCACACCACCACGAACGCGAACAGCGGTTTGCGGAAGCCCAGGCGGTCCTGCAGGAATCCGTACAACGGCTGCAGGCACAGCGCGGTGAGCGCCATGACCGTGCTCACCCTGCCGATGCTGGTCGACGACATGCCCTCTTCGTCGAGCCACAGGCCCATGAACGTGAAGATGAACTGCCAGGCGACGAAGTAGAAGAAGTAGATCCCGCCGTAGTTCCACAGCACCAGGCGCTTTATCGAGTCGAGGAATGTGGGCCCGGTGGCCGCTGCCGCGGTGCCCTGACCGTCGCCGCTCATGGCAGGGTCCCGTCGGACGCAAGCACCTCGACGCCGGACGGGACCGGACGGCTCAGCGGCTGTGGGACCCCCCATTGTGGCTCGCCGTCCGCGAACGGCAGGACCTGCGCGCAAGCGTGCCGGTTGGGTTCCCACAAGGGGTTGCCGATGAGCTCCGTGTAGCTGCGGGCGTGATAGACGAGCACCGTCTCACCCTCGGGCGACTCCGTGAAGCTGTTGTGGCCCGGACCGTAGATCCCGTTCTCGGGGGCGCTGGTGAAGACCGGCTCGTGAGACTTGGTCCAGCTCGCGGGGTCGAGGGGGTCCGCATCCGCGGACGCGGTGAGCAGCCCCATCGCGTAGTCGATCCCGGTCGCGGAGGCGCTGTACGTGAGGAGCAGCTGCCCGTCGCGCTGCAGGACCGAAGGACCCTCCGCGACCCAGAACCCGATGACCTCCCAGTCGAGCTCCGGCCGGCACAGCATGACCGCGGGCGTCGCGAGAGTCCACGGGTTCTCCATGCGCGAGATGTAGAGGTTCGAGTGTCCCTTCACCGCGAAGTCCTGCTGCGCCCACACCAGGTACTGGTCGCCCCGGTGGCTGAAGCTCGTCGCGTCGAGCGCGAAGGACTCCCAGCCGGTGTCCACCTGACCCTTCTCCGTCCAGGTGCCGGTGAGGGGGTCCACGTCGAGGCACTCGAGGCAGTAGACACGGTGGTTGAAGGTGTCGTCCGCGTCGGGGACGTCGAAGGTGACGTCCGGGTTGGGCGCCGCGGCGTAGTAGATGTACCAGGCCTCACCGATGCGGTGGATCTCGGGCGCCCAGATGAGGTTGGACTGCGGCCCCTCGGCGTGCTTGCTCCAGATGGTCACCTCGGGCGCGGCTTGCAGGTCCGCGAGACGTTCGGCTCGGCGCAGGACGATGCGGTCATACAGCGGGTGCGAACCCGTGAAGTAGTACTGGCCGTCGTGCCGCAGGACGCATGGATCGGCGCGCTGGAGGACGATGGGGTTCGCCATGCGAGCCATGGGCACGGAGCGCCTCCTTGTCGCTGAGACAGGGACAGGTTCGCAACGTAGCAGGACTGGGGCTAAGTCGCACCGAGTGCGGCTCGCTGGACCGGCAGTGCGGCCACATAGCGCTCCATGAAAGCCGAGAACCCCTCAACGTCAACCGGGTCGGGCTCGACGATGCGCGCAGGCGCACCGGCTGAGAACCGGGCCTGCAGAAATTCGGCCAGGTCTGACTTGTCGGTGTGAGCCAGGTACGAGGCGAGGACGGCGATGCCCCAGGCTCCACCCTCGCCAGCGGCTTGGCCCACGGCCACGGGGGTGCGTAGTGCCGCCGCGAGAAGGCGCTGGGCCACGCCCTCGGTGCGGAAGAGGCCGCCGTGGGCGACCATGACGTCGAGGTGTACGCCTTCGTCGGCCAAGACACGCATCCCGAGGCTGAGGGTTGCGAACGCACCGAAGAGCTGGGCGCGGATGAAGTTTCCAAGGGTCAATCGGCTCTCGGGAGTACGCAGCACGAGGGGGCGCCCCTCGCTGAGCTGGGTGACGGGCTCACCCGACAGGTTGTTGAATGCGAGCAGGCCGCCCGCGTCGGGGTCCGCGGTCAGGGCCTCGTTCAGGAGCACGCGGAACGCCTCATCGGGATGCACCCGGTGCCCGGTGGCGGTCGAGAACTCCTGGAACACCGATGCCCAGGCGTTGAGCTCGCTGGCCCCGTTGTTGCAGTGCACCATGGCGACCGGGTCCCCGGCGGGGGTGGTCACCATGTCGACCTCAGGATGGATCTGCGACAACGGTCCCTCGAGGACGGCCATGGCAAAGATGCTCGTCCCCACGCTGACGTTTCCGGTGCGCGGCGCCACGGCGTTCGTGGCGACCATGCCGGTCCCGGCGTCGCCTTCCGGCGGGCAGAGTGGTGCCCCCGGCAGGAGCTCCCCGCTGGCATCCAACAGCGCCGCGCCTCGGTCGGTGAGCCGGCCCGCCTCCGCGCCTGCGGTGAGCACCCGCGGCAGGAGCCGAGCCAGCGACAGGTCGGGATGGCGGTTGGCGACCAAGGCGTCGAACTGCGCGAGGCGCTCGGCGTCGTAGTTCCTCGTCTCCGCGTCGATGGGGAACATGCCCGACGCGTCGCCGACGCCGAGCACGTGCAACCCGGTAAGGCGCCGATGGACGAAGCCCGCCAAGGTGGTCAGTGACGCCACCTGCGCAACGTGCGGCTCGTCATCCAGGATCGCCTGGTAGAGGTGGGCGATCGACCAGCGCAGCGGGATGGTGCACCCGAACAGCTCAGTGAGCTCGGCCGCCGCCTGCTCGGTTGTCGTGTTGCGCCAGGTCCGAAACGGCGTCAGCAGCTCGCCCGAGGCGTCGAAGGCGAGATAGCCGTGCATCATCGCGGACACCCCCAGGGCCCCCAACGCGGTGGGGCGGACTCCGTGCCGTTCCTGCGCGTCCGCGCACATCGACTCGAAGCTGCCCTGAACTCCCGACCAGATGTCCTCAACCGTGTAGGTCCACACCCGGTCGACGAACCTGTTCTCCCACGTGTGGCTGCCGCCCGCCAGCTGGCGGCCCTGCGGGTCGATGAGCACTGCCTTGATGCGTGTCGAACCAAGTTCGATGCCGAGCACCGCTCGCCCGAGAGCAATCACGTCGCTGGCGCTGGGAGCTTCGTGGCTCGCCATGGTCAGACTCCTTTGGCCGGGGCGCGTCAGCGACGCAGGTTGCGGGACGCTGGTGACTCGTCACAGAAGCGTCGTTAGGGGGCTGACCGTCGGGGCTTGACGAGGGATGCCGTTAGCGCCACCGTAAGCGTTTCAAGGACTTCGAGGGAAGTGCAAAGTGAGCCGCGTGTGGGGTTACTGGAGCGCTGCATTCGGAAACCAAGCGGGTTGCTCGACCGCTGCGGACATCTCCGTGACAGCGGTCTTCGGCGGCAGCGACCAACATGGCACTCTGGGTCCACCCGGACGCCACCCGCCGTGGCGCCCGAACGAATCGAGGTCCACATCGCGGTGATCCGCGATGTGAGTCGCCAAGCGTCCCACTCCTGCCGCCGCGGCTCATCGTCCGCGGTACCACAAGCGCTCTATCGCGAAAGGGGTCGACATGACCGCTGACCAAGACGTCCGGCACACCATCGAGGAGCTGCGCCGCACGGTCAGCGACCTGCATGCGCAACTGACCCGCTACGAGCTGGTGGTGTGGACGGCCGGGAACGTCTCGGCTCGCGTCCCGGGCCAGGACCTGATGGTCATCAAGCCCTCCGGGCTCTCATACGACGAGCTCACCGCGGAGTCGATGGTCGTGTGCGACCTGCAGGGCGACGTCGTCGAGGGCGACCGTTCCCCCTCATCGGATACGGCGGCTGCCGCCTACGTCTACCGCGAGATGCCCCACGTCGGGGGGGTGGTGCACACCCACTCGACGTATGCGACGGCATGGGCCGCGCGCGGCGAACCCATCCCGTGTGTACTCACGATGATGGCTGACGAGTTCGGCGGCGACGTCCCGGTCGGGCCGTTCGCCCTGATCGGCGACGACTCCATCGGGCGCGGCATCGTCGACACGCTCGCCGGCAGCCGGTCCCCGGCCGTCCTGATGCGCAACCACGGCGTCTTCACGATCGGCAAGGACGCCCGCTCCGCCGTCAAGGCCGCCGTCATGTGCGAGGACGTCGCCCGAACGGTGCACATCGCGCGCCAGCTCGGTGAGCCGGCCCCCATCGCGCCGCACCACATCGACTCCCTGTTCGACCGCTACCAGAACGTCTACGGCCAGCGCTGAGCGATGGCAATCCGCCTGCAACCAAAGGACTTCCGATGACACCGGTCGCCGAACGCACCGTGGAGATCTGGTCCTCACCGAAGCCAAGCACTTTACGGCGACAAGACCCTGCGCGAAGTCACCGAGCAGGCCAAGCGGGTGGCCGAGCAGCTCCAGGCGTCGGGGTCTGTGCCCGCCAACATCGTCAACTGCGTCACAGCGCCGCCTGCCGACATTCCGACCCCCCAACCAAAGGAAGGCCTTGGCACTGCGCCCGCCCAGCGGCTCGGTCTACGGCCCTGAGATGGCGCGGATCTGGTTGTTGCGGGGGTGATGAGTGAGTTCCGCAAGGCCTTGCGCCTCGAGGAGGGGCGGAAGGTACATGCCGAATCGGCCGCGGTAACCCTTGCGCAGGCCGTACCAGCCCGCGACTGGGTTCTCCGGGGCTCGGCCCCATGCCTCGACAGTGCCAGGGGCAGGGTCCTTCTTTTCGTCCGCCGCCCCGAGGTCGACCCACCCACCTTGTTCGACGAGCCAGCGGTGCAGGTCCTCGACCGCGTTCAGGTGGTAGCGCAGGGTCGTAGACCCGACTTGGCAGACCAGCGCCGGGGGGTCGGATTCCGGATCGGCGTACATCAGGTACGTCGACGAGCCTGGTGCTGTCGTCAACACCCACGGGTCTGTCGCGGTGCCGGAACCCTGAGCCATGAGTGCCTCCTCGACGACGTCACACCACCGACGCTGTTTGCCGGACGCGTGAACGCGGTGCACGACGAGCATGGCATGCGGTCACGGAGGAGTGCGATGGTCACGTCCAGGCCCAACGGCTCGGCGTCGTGCCGATGCGCGCCACGCCTGCGACCTGTGTGAGTTCGAACCATGTCGGCCCCGCGTACGTGCTTGTTGATGGACCAGTCCGGTCGATGTACCCACCCGGTCGTAGGTCTCAGCGCGATCACAGGAGTCGTGATGCGACGCTTTGCAGTTCTTGCCACGTTGTCGACGATCGCCGGGCTGCTGGTGCTTCCGGGCACCGCCGCATCGGCTGCGACGGTGGCCCCGCCCCCCGCGCCAGCACTCGTGGGACCCGCCGCCGGGGCGTCGGTGGTCGAGCCGTTCACGCTGCAATGGGGTGTGGTCGCCGATCCCGACGGGCCGATCGGCAGCTATACGTGGCAGGTCGGCACGAGCTCCACCTTCGGGACAGTGATCGCGTCCGGCTTCACCCAGGAATCGCTTCCGGGCATCCCGGTGCCCACTACGGACAAGGTGAGCGGCCTGCCGCTGGGCAGCTACTTCTGGCGCGTGCAGGCATCGCAGACGGTCGGCGGCGCTGTCGGCTCGATCGACTCGGCCTGGTCGACGGTGCGCGGCTTCACCGTCACCGGGCTCGGCGCGGCACCCGGCACACCGTCGTTCACGTCCCCGGCGACCGGCGCACGCTTCCACGGATCGGAGTTCTTTGACATCACCTGGACTGCGGTGTCCGGTGCGCAGTACTACCTCCTCGAAGCCGACGACGAGCCGACGTTCTCGTATCCGTTGTCGCTGACGACGGACCTGATGCAGTTCGGGACAACGTTCCGAGCCGGCTGGGGCAATGAGATCCCCAACGTGTACTACCGGGTCCGCGCGGTGTCGGCTGCAGGAGTGCATGGGCTGCCGTCTCCGACGCTGAACGTGAAGATCACGAACACTGCGCCGTCTCCGGCGGCACCGACGTTGCTCTCCCCGATCGGTGGGGCGACTCGTTCGATCCCCCTGACGTTCGACTGGACGGACACGCCGAACCGGGAGAGCCCGGGCTATGACCTGGACATCGACGACGACCCCGCCTTCGCCGGGGCGTTCGGCGTCTTCCTGATCCAGAACCTCGCCCGCTCCGACTACATGCTGGTCGACACGCTGGCGCCGGGCACCTACTTCTGGCGGGTGCGCGC
Source organism: uncultured Actinomycetota bacterium (assembly GCA_963695175.1). Taxonomy (GTDB): domain Bacteria; phylum Actinomycetota; class Actinomycetes; order Actinomycetales; family Dermatophilaceae; genus Fodinibacter. Next base: position 537,298 of record CAVOGG010000002.1, on the reverse strand, counting down.
CGTGCACGGCCAGGTTCGGGGCGCGTGGTCGGCCACCGGCAGCTTCACCGTCGTCGCCGGTCCGCCGGTCCCGCAGGGCCTGGGCGTGCTGTCCCTCGTCGCCACCCCGTCATCCGTTTCCGGTGGCAACGCCACCCAGGCGCGGGTCACGTTGACCCAGCCGGCACCGGCCGGCGGCGTCACGGTGAAGGTCGCCAGCGACATGTCCGACGTGGAGACGCCCGCGAGCGTCTTCATCCCCGCCGGCGCGACCGATGCGATGGTCACCCCGATCACGACATCTCCGGTCGGCGCTGCCTCGGTCGGCACCATCCGCGCCGCCTACGGCACGACCTGGCAGCAGAGCTCGCTCGGGTTGTTCCCGCTCCTGTGGGGGCATTCGCTGGGTGCCGAGACCGTGGTCGGCGGCAACGCCACGACCGGAACGGTGACCCTGCTGAACCCGGCCCCGGCGGGCGGTGCCTTGGTGACCCTGGTCAGCGCCGATCCAGCGGTTGTCTCGCTGCCGCCGACCGTGCTCATCCCTGCGGGCGGGACCGGCGCGTCCTTCACCGTCACCACCTCAACGGTCTCCGCCCCGACGCGCGTGAAGATTGACTCGGGTTACGGGGCCGAGTCGTACCGCTCGCCATCGTTGTGGCTGACCGTGGCGCCGCCAGGAACTGCGACCCCCGCGGCACTGGCATCGCTGGCGCTCACCTCTGCCAGCATCGCGGGGGGCGCGACGACTACGGCCACCGTGACCCTCACGGCCCCGGCGCCCGCGGGTGGCGCCACCATCCGCCTGAGCGGCAGCATGGAGGGCCAGGTCGTCACCCCGTCGAGCGTGACGGTGCCGGCCGGTAGCACGAGCGCGACCTTCACGATCACGGCGCCGTCGGTGCCTGCGACCTACTACGTCCTGATCCAGGCCGGACTCGGGTTCACCGCCGGGACGCAGGCCAAGCTGCTCGAGATCCGTCCGGGATCCACTGCGCCGACGCTGGCCGGGTTCAGCGTCAGCCCGACCGACATCGTCAGCGGCAGCTCGACACAGGGCACGGTTCAGCTGGTCACGTCGGCACCTGCCGCCGGCGGCACCGTGACCTTGACCAGCAGCAACCCCGCAGTTCTCCAGGTTCCGTCCACGGTCAGCGTTCCGGCCGGCAACAACTCTGCGAGCTTCGCGATCACGACCAGCGCGACGAGCGTCTTCACGACTGTGGAGGTTGACGCGAGCGCGGGCGGCGTCACGAGGTCCGCGTTCATCAACCTCGCGGCCGGCCCGACGGCGCCGTCGCTGGTGTCGTTGTCGATCGCCCCCGCCAGCGTGGCCGGGGGCAGCAACGCAACGGGCACCGTTGCGCTGAGCTCCGCTGCGCCGAGCGGGGGTTTGTCGGTGACCCTCGCGACCGGCAACTCATCCGTGGCCCAAGTGCCGCCGATAGTCTCGGTGCCGGCGGGCCAGAGTCAGGCGAGCTTCACGGTGACGACGTCCCCGGTGGCCGCGAGTACGCCGGTCACGATCACGGCGTTCTCCGGCAGCACCACCAGGACCGCAACCGTCACCGTGACGCCGGCGACCATTCCGCCGTCGGGGATGGCCATTGACCTCAGCGGCGTGCCGACGACCATTCGCCGAGGTCAATCGTTCACCGCGACGGCCGCGGTCACCAACGGCGGCGGGTCAGCGGCTACCGGCTCGACCGTGGTGGTCAGCTTTGCGCCGACCAACGCGCTGCGGCTCACGAACCCGACCAGTTCGACCCAACCCACCGGAACGATCGCCGCAGGGGGGACCAAGACGGTCCCATGGCAGATGCGCGCCAACAACGCCGCCACCGCGACGGTCACGATGACGCTACGAAGCTCTGCGGGCGTCACATTGGGTACGGCGACCAGGACGGTGAAGATCACGAACTGACGCGTTCTCCAGACACACGCGCCCAGGCAGTCTGGCGCATCCGGGGGCTGCGGTAACCCGGTGGGCCAGAACCAGGCTCGTGCTCCGTGACCTCAGAGCTTCGATCAATTCGGGAAGCACGAGGAGCAGAACGAGACACGCGTTGGCTGGGTCCTCACAAAGCCCTACGGAGCATGCTCTTGGCGACGCAGAACTGGAGGGACATCGATCGGACAGTGGCGTCGCAGCTCGGCACCCTGGAGACGTCCCTCGCCTGAACTAGCCGCTCGATGCCGCCACGAGCCGGTCGTTGCAGTTGGCGGCGGCGTGTGGAGGGATCTCGGATGCGTTTACGGCCGCATTGCGGATGCCGAGAGCTGAGATCAGTCCGCCGGCGGCGAAGAGCGTGGCCGTGACGATCAAGACGCGCCGGAATCCGTTCGTATCGAGGGTGCCTCCGACAATCGTGCCCACCAGCGCGATTGACGCGAGTCCGGCGACACGAGCGATGGCATTGTTCACGGCGGATCCGATTCCGGCCTGTGACGCCGGGATCGACCCAAGCACCGCCGTAGTCAACGGTGCCACGGTCATCGCCAGACCGAGGCCATACACGGTGAGGCCCGGGAAAGCCTGCCACCAGAAGTCGAAGGGCTCGTCGACCCCAAGCAGGAGCAGAAATCCCGATGCGGCAATCACCGGGCCCACCGCCATGAACAGTCGTGGCCCGTACCTGCCGGCCAGGGCACCAAAGGTGCGCGCCAAGAACAGCGACAAACAGGCGACGGGCAGGGTTGCCAGTCCGGCCAGCGTCGCGCTCAGGCCGAGGACCTCCTGGAAATACAACACGACGACGAGAAGCCCTAGCGCCACTCCCGCGTAGACGAACGCGGTCGTCAGGTTTCCGATCGCGAAGTTTCGGTGTCCGAACAGGGAGGGCGGCATCATCGGGTGCGGGGTTCGGCGTTCCCACCACACAAACGCAGCGAGGCTCGCCAGCCCCACCACCAGCGTGATCACCACGATCGGGCTATCCCATCCCAGACGCTCCTGCTCGACGAGTGCGAACACGGGGCCGGCCAACCCCACCGCCCCCAGCGCCGCACCAACGACGTCGATCGGAGCGCGGGCGCCGGTAAACTGCGGGAGCCTCGTCGCCAGCAACAGGGTGACGGCGATGGGCAGCACGTTGATGCCGAAGATGAACCGCCAGCCGATCGTATCGACGAACAAACCACCCAACAGCGGGCCAAGGATGAAGGCGGTGCCGGTCCATGCCGTCCAGCTGCCAATCGCCTTTCCCTGGTCCTCGCCCCTGTAGGTCGTCGTGATGAGGGCCAACGAGCTGGGCACAAGGAACGCAGCGCCCGCCCCCTGCACCGCGCGGGCTGCGATCAGCACGCCAGAAGTAGGTGCCAGGGCACACGCCACCGAAGCGACCCCGAAGACAACCAGACCCAACCGCAGGATTCGGAGTCTGCCGAATGAATCAGACAGTGACCCGGCGAGCAGGATGAACGATCCGAGCGTCAGGAGGTAAGCATCCAGCACCCATTGCTGAGTTGTGATCCCTCCGCCCAGCTCGTCGACAACGGCAGGCAGCGCAACGTTGACGATGGATCCGTCCAGAAATGCGACGAACGAAGCGAGAATCGCCACTGTCAGCACGGAGCGGTGGGCAAGTGTCACTTCCGGGACCATACCCCCGTCCGAGGCGGTCGTGATCGTCGCCGGCACGAACGTGCTGTCGGAGCCTTTGGGCTCGGGTCCCGATCCTCGCGTGCTCGCTTGGCTGGCCGAAACGGGCGATGAGATCGCTCACATCGATCACCGTCCGTGAGTCGCTCCTTGGTGATCAGCATCTCGCCCCGGGGGCGCGGTGACAGGCTCGTCCCCGCACGATGCGCTCCTACCGGGATCGGGATCGGCTGCTGCCGCTCGACGCCACTCCCTCCTTGAAAGAGGTTGGCGCAGCGAACACCTCGCCCCGAAGCGCAGTGGCCTGCGCGTGGAAGCAGCGGATACAACCCGTGAGCGTCCAGCTAGGCACGGTACGCCGCCCAGACCAGGCAGGCCATCGCGCCAAGGGACGTAAAGGACCGCGCCATGTTGAAGGCCACCCATCGGCTTTCGAACCGATTGCGCACCGAGGACAGGTCAGCGATGGAGTCGATGGGCCCGGCAGCTTCAATCTGATTGTTGAGCGGGATATTGCCGATCGCGGTGATCATCAGTGTTCCAACGGCCAGGGCAGCGCCGGCGATCGCCCACGGTCGCGTCGCCGGCTCTGCACCGGCGATGGCGGCGCCTGCGAACAGTGGGGCGCCCAGGAAGCTCAGCATGAAGGCCGGGTTCACAATCGCGATGCTCATCTGCTGGGTGGCGTGTATGAACGTGCGATCGTCGGTGCGTGCCAGGCCGGGCATCACTCCGGTCGCCCAGGTGTAGTAGGTGCCGGCCTGGAGGCCGGCGAGAACTGCCGCGACGAGGAGGACGGGCCCCCAGCCGCTGCTCACGGCGAGGACTTCGATGTGCTGGGAAGGAGCTGAGCCGTCGTGTCACGGCTCCGCATCGCCATACTCACGAGGACCAGCGATCCCAGCGCTGCGGCGGTCCGGACGAGGTGAAGAGCCCTCCACGGCCCCTCGAAGTCCATTCGTGCGGTGGCCATCTCGGCGGGACTCGCCGTAGCGACCGATACCTCGCCGAGCTTCTCGTTCAGCGGCACGTTCCCGGCCAAGGTCACGCCCACCCCGGCCACGTACACCGCCGAGGCCGCGGCCAGCTGCCGCAGTCGGGCGGGCTCGTGGCGATACGCGACTGTGGCAGCGAGGAGAGACGCGGCGCCTCCCATGAATGCGCCCCCGATGAAGAGCGGGTTCTTGACCGCGCGGTCCAGCGCTTGGAACGTGGCGATGAACTCAGCATCCGGAAGTTCTTCAAGTCCCGGCATGACGGTGACCTGCCAATCGAAGAACACGCCGGCAGTGAGTCCAGCGGTCGTGGTCGCCGCGGTGAGAAGGGCTTTTCGGACAGCGCTACTCATGACGGCACCTGGTCCCACACGCCGGTCGTTGCGGCCTGCGACGCGAAGTCGGCGAAGCTGCGCGCGGGGCGGCTCAGGGCTTCCTGGATGCCATAGGTGAGGGATGAGTTGTGGCCGTCGAAGATGTGGCCGAACAGGTCACCCAGCATCTTGGCTTCCTCCTCAGGCACTCCCGCTGCGGCTGCGGCGACGGTGTACTCCCGTGTGCCAACGGGCACGTAGGTGATCGTGCGACCGGTCGCCTTGCTGAGGTCGACGGCCATGTCGTGGAAGGTGAGCAGTTCCGGACCGGTGCACTCGTACACACGTCCCGTGGGGATCTGGCCGAGCAGCGCCGAGACGGCCACGTCCGCAACGTCGTCGATGTCGACGATGGGCTCGGTGACGTCGCCCGCAGGCAGGGCGAACACGCCGGCCTGCACGTCGCCGATGAGGAAGCCTTCGCTGAAGTTCTGCGCGAACAAAGCGCAGCGCACGATCGTGGCCGTCACCCCGCTCGCGGCCACGGCGACCTCGCAGGCTTCCGCCTGCGCCTCACCGCGACCAGAGAGCAGCACGAGGTGGTCGAGGCCGCGCTCCCGGGCAGTGGCGGCGAACGCCGTGAGGATCTCGAGGGCACCGGGCACGGTGATGTCAGGTTGGAACGTCACGTAGGCGCTGCTGGTCCCGGCGAGGGCCGGGCCCCAGGTGGACTCGTTGTGCCAGTCGAACGGCACGTCGGTCGATCGTGAGACGACTCGGGTGGCGCGGCCCGCGGCGGCGAGCCGCTCAGCGACCCGCCTGCCGGTCTTGCCGTGTCCCCCGATGACGAGGGTGGTGGATGGGTTGTCGGTGAATGTGTCCATGAGGACTACCTCACCCCACAGGAGCGAGACGTTCCATCACTGTGATGGTCAAATACCACACTTATCGTCTAACGTCCGATCCATGGATCCGCTATCCGGCTTCCTCGACGGCCCCCGCGCTCGCAGCGCCTTCGTGATGCGAATCGTGCTCGAACCTCCGTGGTCGATGCGGATCGCCGACGAGGCACCACTCAGCGTCACGGTCGTGACCCACGGCTCGGCATGGCTCCTTCGCTCCGAGCACGAGGCGCCGATCGAACTGAGCGCCGGTGACGTGCTCATCATCCGCGCCGCGGATCCTTACGTCGTCGCCGACCAGCCCGGGACGGAACCCACCATCGTCATCGACCCGGGTGGAGACTGCCGCACACTCGACGGCCAGAGCCTGGTGCAGTCCATGGGCTTAGGGGTGCGCACCTGGGGCAACGCCGCCACAGGCTCCGACGTGATGCTTGTCGGCACCTACCAGTCCGAAGGGGAGATCAGCCGACGGCTCCTCGACGCGCTTCCTCCCCTCGTAGTCCTGCGCGCCCAAGACTGGGACAGTCCGGTGATCTCCTTGCTTGCCTCAGAGATCGTCAAGGACATCCCCGGCCAGCAGGTCATCCTTGATCGGTTGCTGGACCTGCTGCTCATCACTGCACTGCGCGCCGCATTCGAAGCGCACCAGGTCGACGTCCCGGTGTGGTTCAGCGCCGACTCCGACCCCACGGTCGGACAGGTAGTGCGCATGATGCACGACGACCCCGCGCACCCCTGGACGGTCGCGGAGCTCGCTGCTGCGGTCGGGGTCTCGCGCGCGTCCCTGGCCAGACGCTTCCACGAGGTCGTCGGCGAACCGCCGATGACGTTCCTGACCAGTTGGCGCATGGCGTTGGCCGCCGACCTCCTGCTTTCAGACGAGGCGACGGTTACGTCGGTGGCGAGAGCCACCGGCTACGGCAGCCCCTTCACGTTCAGCACGGCGTTCAAGCGAACTTACGGCGCGAGCCCGCGGTCGTACCGGGACCGGGAACTCGCTGCGCTACGCATGGAAGCCATCACCAGGTAGCACATGCTCACCGGCTGTTCACCAGGTTGGTGCCCCAGCCCATTCCTATCCCTCGACAAGATTCGGCATCTTCGCCGCTCGCCCAAATTGCACGTCACGCTCGCGAGCTGCCCGAGTCCTCAGCCGACCGCCTCGTGGAGGTGGACGCCGTGGTCCGCGGCGATCAGCTCGGCTGCCTTCTCGCCGATCCGACAGGTCGACGTCTCGTGGTAGACGGTCAGCGCGTAGTGGCGGGCCACGTCCTCCAGCAGCGCGTCGCTCGGTTCGGCGCCGGCGAAGAGGCCGTGCGCTTGCGCCAGGTGCGGCGGAACGACTGGCTCACCCAGGCCGCCGCCGGGCCATGCCTTCGCGACCTCGAGTGCCTTGCGCATCACGGCGACCATGACCGTCACGTCGTGCGGGTCGTCGAAGTAGTTGAGCTCGATCCGCGGTGGGACCGTGGGGTCCGCGCTGGCCAGCGCTACCGAACCCTCGGAGTGCGGGTGCACGGGATTGGGCAGCACAACCACCTGGCCCCGCGTCGGGTCCAGGAAGGACTCCGGGTCCTCGAAGAACGCAGAGGGCGGGAGTCGGAAGACGCCCCTCCCATATCGGCGGCGTGTAGCCGGTCGCGAGGAAACCGATCTGCCCGTCGTGGGTGTGCTAGTCCATCGATCCCACGTGTGGCACCTCTCCTGACGGCGGGGACGATCTCGCCACGCAACCGCACTCACCGACGGGAAACAAGGGAGCCAGTGCCCCATAGCCTCCCAGTCGCCGAAGTCCCGGAGAAGGCGCTGCCGCAGCGCACGAGCCCCCTACTCGGCGCACCATGCCGCGGCCTGGTCTTTGAGTCGTGGTGCGAGTGGCGCGTCATACCGCCGCGGGCGCCCATGGGCAACTGGACCCAGACGCGAGCCCCGTACCGCGCGTAACCTTTGGGCATGTCGGGGCGCATCGCGCAGCTTTCCTGGCGGGACTGGGGAGTCCCCGCTGTCTTCTTCGTGATCACTCAGCTGGAGCTGTGGGTCACGGGCCCGCAATCCGGTCTGATCCACGGTCCAACACTCGTGTTCGCCGTGGTGTACTCGCTCGCGCCGCTGGCGCTGTGCTTCAGGAGAACGCGGCCCACGACCGTCCTGGTGACGCTGATCGTCATCATGCTGGCGACGGGGACCCCCTGGCTCTACGTGGAACTGACGTCGGCGATGTACATGGTGGTCGTGGCGATCTTCGCCTGCGGCCGGTACGGCACGACGTGGACGCGCTACCTGGCGTTGGTGTTGCCCGCGCTTCCCGTACTCGCGGTCATCTGGGTCAGTCCCGACACGCTCGCGGACAGCTGGGCGTGGAGCCTCAATGCGTGGTGGATCTTCGCGCTCGGGGCCGGCTTCCGCCACGAGCGGAACCTGCGCGACCGGCTGGCCGAGGCGACAGCGGCCGAGGCTGAGGTCCGGGCAGCAAACGAGCGACTACGGGTGGCTCGCGACGTCCACGACGTGGTCTCCCACGGGCTGTCGGTCGTGGTCGTGCAGGCTGAGCTCGCCCAGTTGTTCTTGGAGTCGGACCCTGCTCGAGCCCGGGCTGCGATGAAGAACGTGGAAGACACAGGCCGAGAGGCCCTCTCGGACGTCCGGGGGGTGTTGGAGTCCCTTCGCGAGGCAGATCGCTCGGACTCTGGCGCGCAGTCCCCGAGCTTCACGGACGTACCGGATCTCGTGGGTCGCATGCAGCGCTCCGGCCTGCCCGTCCTGATGGACGCCCCACCGGAGTCACCGCCGCTGAGCTCGCAGGTGTCGGCTACCGCGTACCGCGTCGTTCAGGAGGCCTTGACCAACGTGCTGCGTCACGCCGGGCCGTCGCCGACGTCGCTCCACATCGACCACGATGACCACCACTTGATCATCGATGTGCGGGACGCGGGTGGGGAGTCGCTCGCCGCTGCCGGTGAGGGGTTCGGCCTGGCAGGGATGCGCGAGCGGGTGGTCGCCTGCGGCGGCCAGCTGACCGTGGGCACCTCGGCCGAGGGGGGCTTTCGCGTCCGAGCTGTTCTGCCTGTGTCGGAGGCGTGATGATCACCATCGTCGTGGTTGACGACCAGTCGCTCATCCGCGATGGGGTCGCTGCGTTGCTGGGTGCCGAACCGGACTTCACCGTGGTGGGCACCGCAGCCGATGGCGCCGAGGCTGTGGGGCTGATCAGCAGTCGCGCGCCGGACGTCGCGCTGATGGACATCCGGATGCCGGACATGGACGGTGTCGAGGCGACGCGCCGGCTGGTCGACTCGGGGTGTGCGACCAAGATCCTGATCCTGACCACCTACGGGGCGGAGGATCTCGTGCTGTCCGCCCTGCGCGCCGGAGCCAGCGGCTACCTGCTCAAGGACACCCCTCGGCAGTCGCTGGCGGCAGCCGTGAGGTCGGTCGCGACGGGCGAGGCCACCCTTGAGAAAGGGGTGCTGGCCAGGCTGGTCGCCAACCTGGGTTCACCATCGCCGGCGCGCCTGGTGGAGACCATCGAGGGGCTCTCGGCGCGCGAGGTGGAGGTCCTCAGGCTCGTCGGCAGAGGCGAATCCAACTCCGAAGTCGCGCAGCTTCTCTCCATCCAGGACTCAACCGTCAAGACTCACGTCTCACACATCCAGGCCAAGCTCGACGCCCGCGACAGGGTTCAGCTCGTTGTCCTGGCTCACCGCGCCGGACTGGTCTGAGCTCTCGGACGCTTCGAGCCCTCGGACCTACGGGGGCCAGGTCCGAGGGGCTCAGGTGCCGACACGAGGTCGATGACCGTCACCCGTCAGGGTGACGGCAAGGATCGCCCCTGGGGCGGATGCGCACTGCACATGCAAGCCGTCACGCTCGACTCGTCGGCCTGTGTCGCCTCGAGGAGCTCCCCATGAGTATCCGCCCAGCACCTTCCGAAACCCACCAGGGGGCTCCTCGCACTGCGCCCACGGCAGTGGAACCGGAGGTAGCCCATACCTCCAGAGCTGGCGCCAAGCGGTCCGCTTGCCTCAGGCTTGCGACGCTCACAGGAGTGGCTGTTCTCGTCGCTGGTTGCGGGACCGGTACGCGCGATGGCGCAGCGCAGGGCGCCCAACGCGGCGTCGGGGTCAGCGTCCGGTACGAGTCCGTGCAGGAGGGCGGTGAAGCCGGTGGCGCTCTGGTGGTGCAGGACGTCATCGCGCAAGGCGAGCAGTTCCGGATGTCGTTGAGTGACGCGGCCGCGCCGGATGAGGTGTACCAGACGTTGGTGTGGGATGGCGAGTCGATGTTGCTGCTCGAGGGGCAGGACGCGAGTCGGGAGCAGCAGCCGCCAGCGGATCAGCGCCCGACCTCCTTCTTCCTCCAGGTCGGCGACGCCAGCTTCGAGCAGCTGTGCCCGGGCGGGGAACGAGGGGGCTCCGCCCGGGTGGCCGGTCGGGTGGGGACGGTCTACTCCTGTCCGGCGCACGGCACCGGTGACGCGGCGGTCGAGAGCTCGACGATCACCCTGGATGACGAGACCGGGCTGCTGCTGCGCAGCGTGGCCGGGTCCTCACACCTGGAAGCGGTGCAGGTCGAGGTGGGCGTCGACGTCGACGAGGACACCTTCTCCACGCAGATCCCGGCCGGGATGCGCGGCCCCGAGGACGCCACCGATGACTCGGGGAAACCGCTGCCCCTGACCGCCACCGACAGCGTCCCCCGGGCCGGCGGCGGCGAGCTGCGGATGGAGGACATCCGGCACGGCCCATCCCTGGTCGTGATCGGCGAGCAGCCCGGCATCACGGCGATGCTCGCGACAATCCTGCCCAAGACCGGGCAGGGGAAGGCGCCGCGCGTGTTCGTGCTGCTCAACCCCATCTTGTCCGACGATGGCGAACCCGACGACAGCACGGACTTTCCGTTGGCCACCGAAGAGGGCACCAAGAAGCTGATCGACCAGGTGTCCGCGCAGGTACGGAACGTCCCGGTCCCCGTCGGGATCGACATCAAGGGCGGAGCCGCAGGGGAGGACCTGCGCTCCTTCGAGGACCTGATGGCCGGCACCACCGTCCTCGCAGCGATCGACGAGTCCGGGGGCTTGGCCTGGCGGATGACCGACGACCAGCTGGCCGAGTCACCAGGCCAGCTCGACGACTGGATCGCCTCCACCACCTAGCAACTCGCCGTCGACCTCGGGGCGCGGGGGCCGGGCAGGAGCCGCCGGGGATGACGCGCCCAAGGAAGGGAGTGGACATGATGTTCGTTCGTTCAGCCGCAAGAGGTGCGGCCCTCGTCGCCGTCCCGGGCGCAGCACCCCTGGCGGGGTCCGCGCGAGCACCGACCCCCGCCGTGGCTTACGCCGGCACCATCTCCGGTGAGGGCTGGTCCACCCCCGCGAACATGATCACCGCCGGGCGCACGATCGCAGCGGTCGGCCTCGCCTGCGCGGCCCTGGCCGCGGGCAGCCTACGGCTGCTGCTCATGGCGTACGTCGTGTACTGGGTGCTGGACATCGCGGACGGAGCCGTGGCACGGCGCTTCGATCACGAGACCCGCCTGGGTGCCGTCTTCGACATCACCGCCGACCGGGCCAGCAGCCTGCTCTGCGTCGCCGCCCTCGTCATGATCCGCCCGGGCCTGGCGGTGCCGCTGGGCATCTACGTCATCGAGTTCGCCGTGGTCGACACGATGCTCTCCCTCGGCTTCCTCGCGTTTGCGGTCAAGGGCCCCAACGACATGCACCTGGTGGACGCCACCCTGTGGCGCTGGAACTGGTCACCGCCCGCGAAGGCCGTCAACACCGCCAGCATCGTGCTGCTCTGCCTTCTGGGCCACCCGGCACTCGCCTCGCTCAGCGCAGTGGGCGTGCTCGCTCTCAAGCTGTGGTCCTGCCAACGCCTCCGCACAGCGATGTCCCACGCCGAACCGGGCCCACGATGAACGGCGAGGGGGCGCTGCGCGTTGCCGGTCCGGTGACCCTGATGATCTGCATCGGGCTGGTGTCCGGGCTCGTCCCGCTCATCAACGCCGAGGCCCTGCTCATCGCGGCCGTCGTCCAGGCCCAGGGACGCTGGCCGGCAGTGGTCGTCGCCGTCGCCATCGGCCAGAGCAGCGCCAAGGTGCTGATCTACCTTGCCGCCCGTGACGGCCGCAGGCTCCTGCCGACTCGCTGGGCCCATCGCCCCCAAAGCCCGCCGACCCGGCACCGAAGTCCGCTCACCCGGCTGAGGGACGTCTCCCGCAGATGGGCACCGCACGCCGACCGGGTCGCCGAGCTGGTCCGCCGACCCGTCGCCGGCTCCGCGCTGATCCTGGCCAGCGCCATCGGCGGCATCCCCCCGCTCGCCGCGACCAGCGTCATCGCCGGGGCCTCCCGCATGCGCCTGTCCCTCTTCGGGACCACCTGCCTGAGTGGTCGGCTCGTGCGGTTCACCATCATCGCCATCCCTGTCGCCGGCTACCTCGGCTCATGAGCCGGACCTCTTCGAGGACGGGCGCATCACGCACACCCGCCACGTTCTCGGCTGCATGCTGCGCCATCACACCTACCTGCGCATCGGCCTACGCGCCGCCCACAACGAATACGCCTGCCTACGCTGCGGACATCCGCTTCTCTTGGCTGTGGACCGCGACCCGCACCTGAACGCTCTCGCGTTCCGGAAGAGGCTGCGGTACCGATGCGGTGCCTTCGGCCATGCAGTCCACGAGATCACCGCCCGCGACGGGCTCACCGGATACGCGTGCGGCTGTGGCCACCGTTTCCTCCTCGTCGAGGAGGGACTCACCCACGTGCATCACCCGCTCGTGTGCCGCATTTCGGTCCACCGAGTGGTCTGCCAGAAATCCACACCTCGGCCATAGGCGAACGGACGAGGTGCGACTCTTCGCCGCGAGTTCGTACCAACCATTGGGGCTGAGCAGGACCTAGAGCAACTCGGTCGCCCAGGCGGCTTCCAAGAGAACCACTTTCGCCCTCCGTCTCCCCGCGCCGCGGGTGCCGCTGGACAGGCGACGACTGCTCCTACGCTCCGGGCTCTTCCGTCCTGGCAGCGTTTTCACGCTGCATCGCGTTGGGATCCTCAGTCATGCCCAGGCACCAGGCACGCTGCGCGACGTGCTCTGGGATGAGCCAGTCCGGGCCATAGGTTGCGTCGGGGTCGAGGCGAGCATCGAGCACGGGGTCAGGGCGCGGCAGGGCATCAAGATACGACCGATCCTGGGAGAACCGGGTAGCGACGTCCTCGCCGGTCGCGACAGCTCCATGGCCCGGTATAACCACTCGGCAACCGCCCGCCAGGACGTGCTCGAGCCTGCTCAACCCCCGCTCGTAGTCCCTGAGCGGATCAGGCGCGCCGCTCTTGAGGTCGAGCAGAGGGACCTCGACGTCAGAGAGCATGTCGCCGGCAACGAGGACGCCGTCTTCAGGCAGATACAGGGCGGCGTGACCGGGCGCGTGCCCGTCGTGCTCGAGGACCTCGAGGAGCGGTCCACTCCACTGCAGGGTCCCCGCACCCACGGGAAGAGCGGTGAGCTGACCGATCAGCCCTGCCTCGTTACCGGGCGCCAGCCGGCCCGCCTTCGCGCGCGCGTCCTCCAGATGCGCCTGAGCGTGTTCTACCGCGCGCGGCGTGGCCCACCGTGGCCCGTCGCCGAGGTCGCGGACCCACAACATGTGGTCCCAGTGCGGATGCGTGGAGAAGCCGATCGTCGGCGTGAGACCCAGTGCCTTGAGCTCATGTGCAAGCAGGGTGAGCTCGACTCCCGTCACACCCGGGTCGATGACCAGAACGTCCTCCCCGCCGGTGACGACCACCGTGCTGGACTGGCAGAAGTCGCTCTGGCGCACCCAGCAGTGCGCCGACACCTGCACCAGCATGACCACCACCACCCCTCGACATGAGTCACCGCATCGGCCAGCCGGCGTCGGCCCAACGAGGAAGCTGGGAACGGACGGCTCGACAGTGCAACAGTAGGCGGCGCTCCAATCGCGAGTACTCGATCGAACTCCTCAGGACGACAAAGCGGTAGCCAGAGCGCGAGGATCACCCGGGTCACTTCGCCGCGAGTTCACCTATCGAAGTGCGGCATGAGAGTGCCCTAGGACGAATTTCACCCTGGAGCTTCTCCGGCACCCGATGGCTTGCTCGCCCAGGTCGTGCCGCACTTGTTCTCCGTGGCGTGACAGGCAGACCTGTCGCGGGTCTCCTCTCCTGCCGAGCGTCACGCCCTGCGGGTGTTGCCGCCGGGCTCCGGTGCTGGCAATGTCGACCTGATGTCGAGCACCCGGCTTGCCGCGACCGTCGTCGTCAGCGTTGCGGGCGATCATGGCTGAGGGTATGACGCCGTCGGAGGCGGCCAAGGAGCTCGAGCACCATCGGCACGCCGAGCACGGCGAGACCCGACGAGAGGTCATTGCCATCTTGGAGGCCGTGCTCCTGTCGGTCGTCACCATCGTGACTGCCTGGGCGGGCTACTCCGCGGCCAAATGGGGCACCGAGTCACGCCTGGACCTCGCCCATGGATCCGCCCTGCGTATCGAGGCGAACCGCGCCTTCGCTGTTGCCGAGGAGAACCGCAACTTCGACGCAAGCACGTTCAACACCTGGTTCATCGCGTACACGCTGGGCAACGCCGAAAAGATGGCGGTCGCCGAGCGCCGGTTCCGACCCGAGTTCCGGGTCGCGTTCGACGCCTGGCAGGCAACCGACCCCGAGCACAATCCCTCAGCCGCACCGGGTCCGACCTTCATGCCGCAGTACCGACAACCAGAGAAGGACCAAGCCAACCAGCTCGATCGACGTGCTGACGCGGCGACCGCCAGCGGGTACCGCTCAGCAACTGTTGCTGACAACTACGTCCGGATCACGGTGCTGCTGGCCACGGTGCTGTTCTTGGTGGGGATCGGCAGCACCTTCAGGGTCAGGCAGGTGCGCCTCGTCCTAGCCTCGGTCGGTGCCGTGATGCTCGTGACGGCGGTGGCCCTCATTGCGCAGCAGCCGCTACCTCGCTGACCGAAGATGATCACCACAAGGCTTCCGACAGAACTTCGCTCGACAGGATCGGAAGGCGTGCGCTCCGCTATGAGTGGCAAAGGTCTCCCGCTCCTGGGCGGAAGCGGGCGAGGCCGCCGTTCCCCTCGGGTCAACCCTGCGCGACGGCCGGCAACAGCGCACCAGAACCGAGCGAGAGCACTCCCAACAGGACGATCACGTGGGTGGTTCGCGTGCAGGAGACGCCAGCGAGGCTGAGTACGGTCAGGATGACCAGGGAGGGGTGGCGACCCACAGAAATCGGGACTCGTCGGCGATGACGACGTCCCGTTCGGTGCGTGTGAGTGGTCGACCCAGAGCGACCCGCGTGCCGAGCTCCTCGGCGAAGACGTGGCTCATGAATATCGCCAGGACGGGTCCGATCACGACCGCTACGACGTCCCAGTGGCTCAAGGCGACCTCGCCGTCGTAGCGACATTCAGGGGCGACGGCGCTCCGCTCGTGCGGCCCCCTTGCCACACGTGATGGGCGCTGCCACGCTGAGGCTGGCTCGACCGGTCCATCCGATTGCGTCAGGACCCGCCTTCGGACTGGCAGGGCAACTTCCAACAACGCATGTAGGAGGAGCGATGGTGCTCGGCATCGGCGGCTTCAGTGACGGCAAGGCCGGAGGGCCGGTCTACGAGATCGAGGTGAACGAGGGGTCGGTCAACATGCGCCACTTCACCAAGATTGCGAACCAGCGCGCTGAGAACGGCTACCGCATGGCCCATGTCTACAGCCAGGACCGCAACACCATCGTCGTGTGGGAGCGCACCACCAGCTGACGGGCACATGGCGATGACCGATGACGAGCCGCGCCCTCGTGCACCGGGTGCCGTTCGGCACCATGCGGCGCCACTCGTCACACGCCTGACCACCTAGCTCCGCGGATCCCGGACGACTGCGTCCACTCTGGGGGCGGGATGGACACTGGCCACATGGTCGACGTTGATCCCGAGCGATTCGAGGAGATGGTGAGCGAGGCACTCGACGGCATCCCCGAAGAGCTGGGCGAACTCATGAGCAACGTTGCCGTCACGGTGCACCACGACAGTGGCCCGGCAGGCCTCTTGGGCCTGTACCAAGGAGTGCCCTTGACGCGCCGGTCGTCGTTCTACGCAGGCGCCCTTCCTGACCGGATCACCATCTACCGGCGCGCCATCTGCGCGGTGTGCACCAGTGATGCCGAGGTGGTCGAGCAGGTTCGGCGGACGGTCATCCACGAGGTGGGCCATCACTTCGGTATCAGCGACGCGCGGCTGCGCGAGCTCGGCTATTGATCCTGCGGGCCACATCCGCAGGAAGGGATCAGCCCGTCGTCGGCGCCCGAGGTGCCGAGTCAGACCAGGAGCTGATGCCGGGCGAGGTCGCGGTAGAGCGGCGTCGAGTCGACGAGGTCGGAGTGCGTGCCCTGACCGACGACCTGACCGTGGTCCATCACGACGATGTGATCGCTGTCGACGACGGTCGACAGGCGGTGGGCGATCACGATGAGCGTGCGATCGGTCGCGACGGCGTCGATCGCGTCGCGCATCCGCTGCTCGTTGAGGCCGTCCAGTGAGGAGGTCGACTCGTCCAGCAGCAGGATCGGGGGTGCGGCCAGCAGCGCCCGGGCGATCGCGAGACGCTGGCGCTCGCCGCCCGAGAGCATGACGCCGCTCTCGCCGACCGGGGCATGCACGCCGAGGGGATTGCGCTCGAGCACCTCGCCCAGGTTCACGGCGCGCAGCACGCGCTCGCAGTCGTCATCGGATGCCTCGGGCGAGGCCAGTCGCAGGTTCTCGGCGATCGTCCCGGCGAGGGTCGGGGCATCCTGCTCGACGTAGCCGAGGCGCGCGCGCAGCGCTGCACGGTCGAGGGTGCGCGCGTCTTCTCCGTCGATCAGCACGGCGCCGTCCGACGGGTCGTAGAAGCGTTCGATCAGGGCGAGGGTCGTGCTCTTTCCTGCGCCCGACGGCCCGACCAGTGCGACGCGAGCGCCTCGCGGCACCGAGAAGGACACTCCGCGCAGCACCTCTCCGGCGACCGGGGCGGGTGCGAGGTCATCGGTCCCGGACATGGAGTAGGCGTCGACGTGCGCGTTTTCGAGGACCGCGAGCGCCTCGGACTCCGCCGTGCGCCGCGCGGCGACGACGGCCTCGGGATAGCGGAAGTGCACGTCGCGGAACTCGATCGCCGCGCCGGGCGAACCGGCACGACGGTCGTCGGCGTCCCGCACGCGCGTCGCCAGCGCGGCGTCGCCCTGCGTCTCGGTCGGCAGGTCGAGGATCTCCTGGATGCGGCCGAGGGCGCCCAGCGCCTGGTTGACGGACGTGATCGCGCCGAAGGTCGATCCGAGCGGGGCGATCAGCAGGAACAGGAACATGATGAAGGTGACCAGCGCGGCGACGGTGATCGCGCCGGAGGCGACCCGGAGGCCGCCGACACCGAGCACGACCAGCAGCGACAGCTGCAGCGCGATCCCCGCGATCGGCACGATGAGCGCGGAGACCTTGGCGATCCGCACACCCTGGTCGTAGGCCTCCTCGGCCAACCGAGAGATCGCGGCCTCCTCGCGGTCGCTGGCGCCGGCCGCGCGCACGGTGCGGATCGATCCGACCGATCGCTCCACGCCCGACGCGAGCTCGCCCACCTTCTCCTGCTGGTCTCGCGTTGCCGTGCGGATCCGTCCGCTGAGCAGCGTCACGCCCCCGATCGACAGACCGATCACGAGGACGATGAGACCCAGGAGCGCGGGGTCGATGAGCGCCATCGCCACGAGGGCGCCGACGAAGACCAGGCTGTTTCCCACGGCATCGGCGAGACCCTGGGTGAGCACGGCGTACAGCAGCGTCGTGTCGGTGCCGACCCGCGAGACGAGATCGCCCGTTCGCCGCGCGTCGAACTCGCTGATCGGCAGGTGCAGGATGCGCCCGATCAGCTTGCGCCGCGACGAGTAGACCACGGCAGTTCCGGTGCGCTGCAGCAGGAAGTGTTGAAAGCCCGAGATGACGGATGCCACCACCACGAGCGCGAAGACACCCCAGACGAGCATGCCCAGCGGTTCGCCCGCCTGCACGCGGTTGATGAGCAGGCCCACCAGCAGCGGCTGCGCGAGGGTCGCGATCGCGCCGACAATGCTCAGGATCACGACGATCACGAGCACGCGACGGTGTTCGAGGAGGAATGGCAGCAGCTGCTTGAGGCTCGCGCGAGGACCCTCTTGAGGCGCCCGACGGCCGCGGCGTCCGCGGGTGGGGGTGGATGTGGTGGACATGCGGGTTCCCTGCCGATTGATGCGGGAGAGCGGGCGAGAGCGCTATCTACGACCGTACTTCTTGTGCACGGCCTGTCTGCTGACGCCGAGGGCGCCGGCGATCGCGACCCAGGAGTATCCCTGAGCCCGGGCCCGACGCACCTGCTCGGCCTCGGCGCGGGCGAGGTCGGCGTGCAGAGCCTGCAGCCGGCGCAGCTCGGGCAGCGGCTCGCCGCCCTGTGCTGCGCCGATGGCCGTGCGGATGTCGTCGCTCACGCCGTCAACCGTAGTTGACAGATCGGATGCCGTCAACTTAGGTTGACGCCGGTTGAGGCGGGGTCCTCGCTCCCCGACCGGCAACCCGAACCCCGGTCGTCGAGCGAGCGAAGCGAGTCGCAACGCCACGAACCGACGCGAAAGGCCCGGCCCTCCGAAGAGGGGCCGGGCCACCTCCGACCGAGGTCAGTGCGTGATGGCGCC
This sequence comes from uncultured Actinomycetota bacterium, assembly GCA_963695175.1. Taxonomy (GTDB): domain Bacteria; phylum Actinomycetota; class Actinomycetes; order Actinomycetales; family Dermatophilaceae; genus Fodinibacter. The sequence continues at coordinate 518,781 of CAVOGG010000002.1, read as the reverse complement.
GCGAGGCGGCCGTCCTGATGGCGGCATTCGGGGCGGTCAACTGAACCCGACACACGTAGGCTGACAAGTCACCGTGCGACGGCAAGTGGGAAGCCGCGCTGGGCGAAGTCCCGGTGAAGCCGCTTCTAGGCTGAACGCATGCCGAGCGCCCACGACATCGTCACTTTCACCGACCCCCCACCCCCGCCCGGCGCCTCGCCCTGGGTCCGTGAGCCGGAGTCGGGAGCCATCGAGGTCGCGCCCTACGACCCCGCGTGGCCGGCAACTGCGACCGACCTGATCGCGCGGATCCGGGGGGCGCTGGGCGCCCGAGCTCTGGACGTGACTCACGTCGGGTCGACCTCGGTGCCTGGGTTGCCGGCGAAGCCGATCATCGATGTCGACCTGGTCGTCGCCTACCCGGGTGACGAACCGGGGTGGCTCCCTCCGCTCGAGGGGGCGGGCTTCGTCCTCACGATCCGCGAGCCGTGGTGGCACGAGCACCGCCTCGTGAAGTCAAGGGCGCCCATGGCCAACATCCACGTGTTCGGCCCCGAGAGCCCGGAGACGTGGAAGCACCGAGTATTTCGGGACTGGTTGCGCGCCAACCCTTCCGACCGTGACGAGTACGCGGCTGTGAAGCTCGAAGCTGCAGCCATCTCGACCAGTCGGAGGGAATCAGTGATGGCCTACAACGACCGAAAGGCGCACATCATCCACGCCATTTACGGCCGCGCATTCCGCGCCGCGGGCCTCTTGGCCTGATCAACCGCGCCTGATGCACACGTGGCGAGGCCGTCACCAGGCCTCTGCTTCAAGGTCGCGCAGTTGAGTCGAGATCGAGGAGTCACCCTTCAATTCGACCCACGACCCGCTGTCCCGGCAGCGAAGCTTGGCGGGGAATCGTCGCGTCTCCCAACGCGTCAAGCCCCATCAGTCTTGGGCTCGAACTCGCTGCAGTGGGAACGTCTGTGCGTGGGTCCATTGGCCCAGACCGGTGGCCAGTGCAGGGCCTTGCCATAGTTCGACCCCGCTCACGAAGTGTCGAACAGGGAGGAACCCGAGCACGTCCCGCTCAACGGCCTGCAAGGCAGCCCGATCTGCCGTCTGTCCGACGGTGAGGTGCGGATGGACGGTCTGGTAGGCGCCTCCGTAGATCGGGTACTCGGGAAAGGCGTTCTCGATCGCACCAGTGAGAGCCAACAGTGGACGCGGATCGGACGGCTCGAGGTAGAGGACCTCGTCACCGAACCAGGCAGTCCTGGCAAAGGTGACCTCGACCGGCCGGAACCGGGCAAAGACGTCCGTCAGGGCATCCAGGTCGCTGCTGGTGAGCAGCTCCGTCGGTTTGAACGGGTAGGCGATGGTGACGTGCGCAGGCACGCCAACTCGGGCTGCCGCGTCGTACCGGTTGCGGTGCCGTGACACGGCCGGCTCGGCGGCGGGAACGCGCACCAGCAACGCCGACTCATTGGGGACCGATAGCGGCACAGCACCACTGGATCATGACGGGCAACTCCGACGCCATTGGGTTTCGCCTGCGGCACCCCACGGTGGCCGCAGCCGCATACCAAGTGCGGCCTTCCGCGGCGGACCTTGCGGGGCCAGGCCCGCTGAATCGCGAATCAAGCCACTTCCGGGATCGCCTCGAGCTCCCGCGTTCGGCAGCAGTGCCGCCGCTCACCGCTGTTCCGTCATGCTCCCGGCCACACAAGAGCTCGGCCGCTTCACGTCTCGTCGCCTCCGCAGACCCCGTCTTGTGGGCGCACACTGGGCGAGTGGCCGAGCACACGCTGATCCTCCTGAGACACGCCAAGTCGGACTGGTCGGGCCACGAGAGTGACCACGATCGCCCGCTCGCCAAGCGGGGGAGGCGCCAGGCCCCCGACGCCGGCCGGTGGCTGGCTGTCAACGTCGACTCGATCGACCTGGCAGTCGTGTCCACCGCGAAACGCGCCCGGACTACTTGGGATCTCGTGTCGGACGAACTCGAACAGCCGCCCAGGACTCGGCACGACGACGACGTCTACGCGGCCTCCCTCGGCGAGCTCCTCGACATCGTCCGACACCTCGATGAGGCACTTGGAACGGTCGTGCTCGTTGGCCACAATCCGGGGATCGAGGCCCTCGCAGAAGCCCTCACCGGCGAAACTGTGCCCATGCCGACCTCGGCACTCGCGGTCATCGAGCTCACGAGCACGTGGGATGGCGCTGGTCGCGTCCGCGGACTGCTGCGTGCCGCCGGACGCCCTCCGACCTCGGCCGGATGAGCGGGATCGCGAGCAGGCTTCGCGCAGTCCAGGTGGTGCTTCGCAGCGATCCGGCGGGTCGCGGCCTCGGCTTACTCGATCGGGTCGTGGCCGAGCACCCCATCGTCCGAGACAGATGGGGACCATGCTTGGCCGTCCCACCACCGGAGCTCGTGGCGACGAGTGGGGTCAGCGGCCCAGCGACCGCCGGAAGCGCTCGACGGTTGCGTTGGCCGGGAACCATTGCGCACCCCCAGCCTGACCAGAAAGATCACCCCGACGAAAGCGACCACCAAGAACAAGATCAGCAGTTCAACCGGTCCGATCCGCCCCGATGGGCGAGACGGAATCGCCCGCCTGGGACCACGCAGTGGATTGAGCGGGCTGCTACGGACCAGCCCCGACGGGCCTGTCGTGGCGAGCGGCTATTCGCTGCATGTCTGCGCCGTCTGCGCATCCGGATCCAGGCGATGAACGCGACAGCCCCAGCGCGATCAGCGACCGCCCGGCTGCACTCCCGCCGCCGCCGCGTTCGCGGCCTGGATCTCCGGAACGTGCGCCTCGGCCCAGTGCCGCACTGCGCGCAGCGGCTCGAGCAGCGAGCGGCCGAGCTCAGTGAGCTCGTACTCCACACGGGGCGGGTTCTCCTCGTAGTCGGTGCGAGCGATGAGGCCGTCGCGCTCGAGGGTCCGCAGTGTCTCGGTGAGGACCTTCGGGGTGATGCCCTGAATGTGCGTCTTCAGCTCGACGAAGCGCTTCGGCCCATGCTCGAGCGCATTGATGATGAAGACCGTCCAGCGGGCGCCGATGCGGTGGAGCACGACGCGGGAGGGACAGGTGCGGGCCATCACGTTGTAGTCCATTGGCATCCTCCGGTTCCCTTGCAGTAACTCGGTATCCAAAGCATACCGTCAGGCCATGACAGAACTAGACGGACAGCGAGTCCTTGTGATCGGCGGCGGACGGGGCATCGGCGCGGCCATCGCAACGCGGGCGCGGCAAGAAGGGATGGACGTGATGATCGGGGCACGCGACCCGCGGACGATCGAGGGCGCCGTACGCCTCGACCTCACGGACGAGGCGTCGATTGCCGCCGCCGCCATGAAGATCGGCGCCGTCGACCACGTCGTGACCCTCGGCTCGGACCCATACGGGGCCCTGATCGCCGAGCTCGACCGCGACCAGTTCGTCGCCGCGTTCGAGACGAAGGTGATCGGCCCGCTTCTCGTCGCGAAGCACTTCGAGATCCGCCACTCGCTGACCCTCTTCGCTGGCGTCGTCGGCTGGCGACCAGGGACTGGGTCGATAGTGAAGGGAATCACCAACGGTGCGGTCGACTTCGCCGCCCGCCACCTCGCCGCGAACCTCGCGCCCGTCCGGGTCAACGCGATCGCGCCGGGCATCGTCGACAGCGGCGCGTGGGACGGCAAGGGCGAGGCGAAACCAGCGTTCCTCACCGGGGCGGCCGAGCAGACCCTTGTCGGCCGGTACGGCGAACTGGACGACGTCGTCGACACAACGATCTGGCTCCTCCGCTCGAGCTACATCGACGGCCAGACGATCCACGTCGATGGCGGCCGACGCTGATCGGGGAGGCGTGCTGGCGCGGCGTCTCGCGGGACCCTTATGGGCTGGTCGCGAAGGACGCCTGGAGCGCCTCCATCGTTGCGGTGCGTTCCCTGACCGCGATCCTTCGAAGTACCGGGGTCGCACATCGGTAGACGCCATACGTGATCATCTTGGCGTGGTGACGCACGAGCGTGTTGTTGTCGCCCGTGGACGCCAGCGAGTAACCGGGCCAGCCCTCAACGTGTAGCCGGCCACCCTTGGACCGATTCCACCAGTGGTACACGAGCGTTTGAGGCGGCCCGAACTCCGCGATCTCTCCGGGTGTGGCGCCGAACGATGTCGTGTCGAGATAGGTCGTTCCGAGCCCTGGCTCTCCGGGCGAGGTCTGCTGTGTGCGCCCGAGGATGCTGCCCTTGCTGGGCATCCACTCGTTGTGGCCTTCGATGTCGGCGAGCCGAGCAAAGACGTGCTCGATCGGTGCAGAGATGAGTCGTTCGATCTCGAACTCGATGACACCCACGATCCTCATGGTGGGCCTGGAGCGCACGAACCTCAAGGCCTACTCGCATTCGGCGAAGCCCTTGCACTGGATGCGTGACCAAGCGGGCCCGACGCGGGCATGACCCGGCGAACACCCTGCCACACAGCGCTGCCTTGGCCTTCGCTCTTGCAGCTGTCACCGCGCGAGGGTGGCGGGGCCCTCCCCGGGGCTAGATTCGTCGTCATGCTGCTGGGAGTCGACTGGGGTGGAACGAAGATCGAGGGAATCGCCCTCGGCGACGACGGATCCGTCCTTGCCCGGCAGCGGGCCGATACGCCACGGTCGGACTACGAGGGTTGCCTCCGGGTCATCGCCGACCTGGTGGCCACGATCGAGCACGACGCTGGTGGCAGCGGCCCCCTCGGGGTCGGGCTGCCTGGGTCCCTCGACCCCGTGACCGGCGTTGCCAAGGGCGCGTCGTCCACCTGGATGAACGGCCACCACGTCGAGACCGACCTGAGACGGGTGCTCGGACGCGAAGTGCGCACCTCGAACGACGCCGACTGCCTGGCCGTCTCCGAGGCGACGGACGGGGCCGGGGCCGGGTACCGCGTCGTGTTCGCAGTCATCCTCGGTACAGGTGCCGGGGCGGGGATCGCGATCGACGGGCGAGCCCACCACGGCCCGAACAACGGCGCGGGGGAATGGGGCCACAACCCGTTGCCGCTGCCCGACATCACGGAGGTTCCCGGCGCAGCGTGCTACTGCGGCAAGCGCGGTTGCCTGGAGACGTGGGTGTCCGGCCGCGCCTTCGCACGTGCGTACCAGCAGCACGCCGAAGTCGACCTCGCCGAGCCGATCGACCTGCGGCCCGTCGAGATACTCGACCGCATGCGCTCCGGGGATCGCCTGGCCCGGCTGGTGTGGGACCGCTACGTCGACCGAGTAGCGCGTGGACTGTCGCTGGTCGCCAACGCGCTCGACCCGGACGCCTTCGTCATGGGCGGGGGGATGTCCAACGTCCCCGAGCTCTACGACGACCTCCCGCCACTTCTCGCCCGTTACGCGTTCTCCCCCGTGTTCCGGACCCCAGTCGTCCCGGCCGCGCACGGCGACTCGAGCGGCGTCCGCGGCGCCGCGTGGCTGTGGCGGGAGGAGACGGCGTGACGGGCCGGTTCGCGGTGGCGGAGGCTGCGATCCGCGAGGCCGGTGCGCTGGCCCTGAAGCACGCAGGGCGGCTCGCGCAGCTCGACGTTCGGAGCAAGGGGACGCAGGACGTCGTGACCGAGGCGGACCTCGAGATCGAGCTGATGCTCCGGCAACGGCTGCTCGAGGCCTTTCCCGAAGACAGGTTCTTCGGCGAGGAGACCGGCGCCGACGCGCTCGAGGGAGCACACGGCCTCTGGGTGGTTGACCCCATCGACGGGACGCAGCCGTTCGTCAGCGGGATGGCCTCCTGGTGCATCTCGGTGGCTTTTGTGCAGGACGGTGAGTTGGACTTCGGGCTGATCCTCGCGCCGCGGGCGGGGGAGCTGTTCGTGGGCGGTCGCGGTCGACCCGCCACACTCAACGGCCGGCCAATCTCGCCGCACGTGGGTACTGCCCTCACCGACGGCATCACGGCCGTGGGCTACTCGCCCCGGATCGGGGCCGACGACATCCTCCCGGTGTTCGACCGGCTGCTGCGGGCCGGTGGCATGTACTACCGCAATGGCTCTGGAGCGCTAACCCTGTGCGAGGTCGCGGCCGGACGACTCCTTGGCTACGTCGAACCACACATCAACGCCTACGACTGTCTCGCGGGAATCGCGATCGTCCGGGCCGCCGGCGGTTGGACGAACGACTGGCTTGCTGCGCCCAACGCCATGCTGAGAGGCAATCGGATCGTGGCTGGCCCGCCCCAGATGTACGACGAACTGGACCGCGTCCTCGGCTAGAGCCACCGCCCGCACTTCCCGACCCTCCTGATCTGGCACGTGTCCACCCGCTCTGGGGTCTATCCGGAGAGAGTTGCGCAGCGGGCTTGTTCTCAGTTTTCCTCGGCTGGGGCTGGCAATGATGCGGTCGCAGCCACGTACTTGTGGAGTAGTCGGGCGAACTGAATACGATCTTCCTGGGACCAGTCCCTGGTGATGTAGTCGAAGGCCTGACGTTGCTGATGGCGCGAGTGTGCGAGCACGTGCCGCCCGTGTGTCGTCAGTCGCAGGGTGATCGCGCGGCCGTCGGTCTGCGACGCGACACGCTCGACGAGCCCCTGTTCCACGCACGATCCCACGAGCCGGCTGACGGCCGTTCGCTCCATCGCGAGGGCGGCGGCGGCGCCGTTGACGCTCAGCAGGCCGTTCGACTCCTCGACCACCGCCAGTAGCAGGTCGCGACGGACATCGGTGCGGGCGATGGGCGGGTCCACGGGGACGCTCGCCGTGCGGCGCCGCAGTTTGGAGAACGCGGTTCCGATGGACTCCAACAGCTGCTCGTCGCTGGGCGATGCATCCGTGGGCTCGTCACGGGCCGACATCACACCTTCTCTGAAATGCGTGCGCTTCTACACATATGTGCTATTCTACACGTAAAGGTGAGCCGCCGGGCCACCTTCATCGAACGGGACTGGAGAACTTCCACATGCGCACTGCAATCGTCGCCAGCCGAGTCTTCGACGGCAGCCGAGACCTCGGTGAGAAGACGGTCGTGATCGACAACGGCGTCATCGAGGCAGTCGGCGACGAGGTGCCACGTGATGCGGAGATCGTCGATGCTCACGGCGCAACGCTCCTGCCCGGGCTGATCGATGCGCACGTCCACACGGACGGCGCGGGCCTGCGGATGGCCCTGCAGTTCGGTGTCACGACCGAGCTGGAGATGCAGGGCGCGAACACGGCGCGCGACCGCCGCCACATCACCGAGGACGACGGGATGGCCGACGTCCGCTCGGCCGGTTTCGGGCTCACCCCGCCCGGCGGACACCCGGAGGAGCTGTTTCCCAAGGACTTCAACCCTCATCGCGGGGGCGGTGCCGGTGGTAAGCCGGGTGGCGGACCGATCAGGCCCGACCGGGTCGACCCCATCGTCCGGGCGAAGGTCACGACGCCGGAAGAGGCGGTCGACGTCGTTGGCCGACTGGCGCAGGCCGGGTCGGACTACATCAAGTTCATGGTCGACGACGGGACCGTCGAGGGCCATCCCGGCCTCCCCATGATCGATCAGGCCACGCTGAACGCGGGTGTCGCCGAGGCGCATCGTCTGGGCCTGATGACCGTGGCACACGCCCTCACGCTCGACGCCACACAGATGAGCCTCGACGCCGGAATCGATGGCCTCGCGCACCTGTTCATGGACCGCCCGCACACGCCCAGGATCATCGAGGCGATCGCTCAGTCCGGGGCGTTCGTCGTGGCCTGCGTCGTCCTCGACGCCTCCATGATGGGCATCACCGGGGCCCCGCTGGCCGACGACCCGCGGGTCGCATCGAAGCTGTCCCCCGAGTGGGACGCGACATTGCGCAGCAGCTTCAACCACTACCCACAAGGGCGATTGGCCGACGTCCTGGCAACGGTCCGAGCCCTTGACGAGGCCGGCGTGGATCTCCTTGTCGGATCCGACGTGTCTCAGCCGCTGCCCTTCCTCGGCGGACTGGCACACGGCGCCAGCGTCCACCAGGAACTGCAGTACTTCGTCGACGCAGGTGTCAGCCCCACCAAAGCCCTCGGCGCCGCCACGGCGGTGACGGCGCGACGATTCGGCCTCTCCGACCGCGGCACGATCGCGGCCGGAAAGCGCGCAGACCTACTCCTTGTTGACGGCGACCCGACAACCACCATCGGCGACACCCTCAACATCCGCGCCGTGTGGCGACGCGGCACGCGCCTACCGACCGCCTGAACGGGTAGCGACGCACACCTGCGAGTCGAACAGAGCTACCTGCAGGTTTGTGTCCTTCCGCCGCGAGGTGCGCTGGGTAACCGCCGGAGTCCCTTGATAGTGGAGTCTGCAATGACCAAACTCGGTTCCTTCCGCCCGTTGGGCCCCTAGATTCGGCGGATGATCGCGGATGACAGCACCCGTCAGGCCATCCAGGCCCTGATCGAAGCCACTTACGAGGCCATGTCGACTCCCGGATCCGACGTCGCCGAGCTGTTCGGAGGGGCCGACATCGCCATCGCCGGTTCTGGGCAGGGCGAGCTGTGGGACGGCCCCGACGAAGCCGTCGCGGCAGCCGCCGCGGTCTCGTCGTGGGGGCTGCGGTGGACACCCGAGACGGTGACCGTGTGGCGGCGGGCAGACGTTGCCTGGGCGCAGATCCTCGGTTCCGTCCACATCGTTCGCGACGGGGTCGACGAGGTCGTCCCCTATTGGACTACCGCTGTGTTCGGGCTGGACGGCGGGCGCTGGCGGTGGCTCTACTGGGGTGGGTCTGAACCGCAGGAGTCCCCCCGGGTCTGACCACAGCGCACCATCCGACGCCCCGCGCCCGCTCGTCGTGTTCGGAACGACCGTCTCCAGCCGCGTGCTCGGCGCTTGGATCGTCACCTACGTCTGCCCGTTCCGCCGGCGCTACTTCGAGCTAGAGGTCGGGCCCGCCCCAGGTGGCACCCGATGACAATGAGTGGTTTTCGGGAGAAGCGCACGAAGTCGCGCCACGGGAGCTAGCGTGCTGACACCGCACCGGAGCGACCACGGCACCGGGAAGTGCCATGGGCCCACCGTCCCAACGATGGACCACCCCGTGGTCGCTCCGGTGTCAGGTTCCACCCGGGTGCGGTTACTGCGGTGACGGACACCTCGCGAAGGGGACGGGCTCGGGCCGGCCTCAGTGGGATCGCCGTGCCCGAGGTGTCGGGCTTTGGCTGGGTTCGAGCAGCGGCCGCGTCACGTCGCCGCCTGCCGCTGCCCCGTGATGGCCGAAGCAGACGAAGCGGTCCGTCAACCGCCGACCCCGCTCAGGCGTCATATCAGTGTCCGTCCCAGGAAGGAGAGCCGCCATGACCAACATTCCGACCACCAGTCCGAGCCGCGCCCACCGGGGTGCCCGGGCCATAGCCGCCATCGCCGCCGGCGCCGCCCTGATCGCCGCCCCGGCCGCTTCGGGCGTCGGGGCCGCAACCGCTGCACCCTATTGCGGCATCACCTGGGGATCGCTCGCCAAGACCTCCGCACCGCTCACCGGCGGTCGCGTCCAAGGCGTTCGAGCCGGCCGGCACGCGTGCTTCGACCGGCTGGTCCTCGACATGACCGGGCGTGCCCCGGGCTTCGACGTCCGCTACGTGGCCACGGTGCGCTCCGACGGGTCCGGCTTCCCCGTTCCGGTCGCCGGAGGTGCGCGACTGGCGGTCGTCGCCCACAAGGGAGCAACGAGCGTGCCCACGATGCCCTCGGTCGCGGGGTTCGCGACCTTCCGCGAGGTCAAGTGGGCCGGATCCTTCGAGGGCTACACGACGATCGCGCTCGGCATCCGGGCCCGACTCCCGCACCGAGTGTTCACGCTGTACGACCCGTCCACGAACCGCAGCCGAATCGTCGTGGACATCGCCCACCACTGGTGAGCGACCACAGCCCGCGTCGACGGCGCCCCGGGCCATGCGCCGGCTCGCGCAGGTCAAGGCTCACTGCGTGACTCCTGCTCAACACCCCGGCGACTGCGTCACTTCGCCGCGACTGGGCAGCGCGGCAGCACCGCTCCTGACTGGGTCACGCGAGACCCATGGCGTGGAAGCCTGCCCGGCAAGGATGACGCGGCCCGCGCACGTGCGATGACCGTTGGGACGTCGCTAGCCTTTCCTGGCATGGCAACCGTGATCATGCATGCCGTGGCGTCTGTCGATGGCTTCATCGCCGACGAGAACGATGACGTGGGGCCACTCTTCGAGTGGTACTTCAACGGCGACATGCCCATCACCGACGAGGCGGGGGAGCGTCACGGCCCGTTCCGTGTCAGCAAGGGATCCCACGAGTACGTCAGCTCGTTCTGGGCCCGCATCGGGGCCACGATCCAAGGGCGTCACCTGTTTGACCTGACCAACGGCTGGGATGCCCAGCCGCCCGCGGGGGAGCATCTGGTGGTGGTCTCTCACCGACCCAAACCGACGGCGTGGCATCCCGAGGCTGATGTCCCGTTCTTCGACAACGTCGCGGCCGCGGTGGAAGAGGCGAAGCGACGGGCCGGTGACCGCGTCGTCGCGGTCTGCGCCGGAAACGTCGGCGGCCAGGCGCTCGCGCTCGGCCTCGTGGACGAAGTGGCGATGGATGTCGTACCCGTGGTGTTCGGCAAGGGCAAGAGGTTCTTCGGCCCGCTGGAGTCGCAGCAGGTTCTCGAGGATCCGAGCGTGGTCATCCAAGGCGACAGGGTGGTCCACCTGCGATACCGGGTGCGCCGCTGACAGCGACGGGCACACGGTGGTTGCGTCCCAAGGCAGCGGGTCCTTTCAGGGCAGCAGCGGGTCCGCCGCGAGCCGCGCCGACACGTGCCTGGCCACGGCCAGGGCCACCGGCCTCCGGCGGGCGACGTCCATCGGGTTGGAGCCCATGACGCGGCGCAGCGCAGCGTCCGGCTGGAACGTCACGACACGGGTCCCGGCGGCACGGACCTTGGCCGCCTCCCGATCCAGCTGCCGGCGGACCGGCACACGCAGCAGGTTCCCTGCTTCGGGCGCCACCAGGTCCGCGGTGGACATCGGGGCGGACACGATGACCAGATCCAGGCCCGCCCCGGCCAGCAGGTCCAGACTGTGCATCGACCACGCCCCGCCGTCGACGAAGCGCTGCCCACCGATCAGCACCGGTCGGAAGTAGCCCGGGATCGCCGTGGACGCCGCGATGGCATCACCCATCGACGGGTACTCATCCCGGCCGAAGACGACTCGCGCGCCATCAGACAGCCGCACCGCGACGACCCAGGTCACCTCGGCGGGCCAGGTCGGCAGCAGCGTCGTGAACGCGGTGATGCTCGGATCGCTCGGGACGCTCCCAGCGGGCAGGGCCGCAGACGCCCAGACCGCCGGAGGAAGACGCCACGGCCGGCGGACAGCGCTCCGCAGCAGGCCCGGCGACGCCGGAAGGGGCACCACCCGACCTCGGGGGGCCGCCGGCCCGAGCGGACCCAGCCCGGACAGGACGCGCCGCCCCTCGCCCGACATCGAGGAGCCCGTGACCCGGGCGACGTAGTCGGCCGGCGGGAAACCCGCGCGCATCAAGGCAGCAGACGTCGAACCGGCAGACGTGCCGACGATCACCTCGGCCGTGCGGGCATCCCAAACCCCCGACAAGGCAGTCAGAACCCCTGCGTGGAAAGCCATCCCAGACAACCCGCCGCCACCAAGCACCAGACCAACCCGCAAACGCGTGCTCATCTCAAACCGACCGCCGGGGGGTCACTGGCCGCGATGGTCCCTGGCGAAACCTCGCACGGGTTCTCGAGCGCACCCCTCGGGATGACGTCCTCCCGCAGAGCGTCCTTCAGCGCAAGCCTGGCCACCACGGCGCAAGCCTCTCACCCCGATCCCCGACCACGACCCGCCGTTCGACGACCCTCGCGGACGGACCGTGTGACCGGCGGACGGAGGTGACCGGCGGCTGTCAGGCGGGTCGGCTTGCCTTCAGCAGTTCGGTCAGGGTGTCCTGGATGCCCTTTGCGACCTCTGGCACGGCATCGGTGACGCCCTCGCCGCCGCTGATCCCGAAGTACAGGACTCCGTCATAGGACATGATCCCGGTGCTCAGCCGTAGGGGCTCACCGAGCGGGATGATGGGTGTGAGGACCTTCACCTTGCGACCGGTCACGTAGATCGGGAACGTCGGGCCTGGCACGTTGGTCACCAGTGTCTCGGTGAAGGCACCACCGGCCTTCAGGGCGACGGGGTTGGAGACGGCGAAGGTCTGCACGAATGCGGGGACGGTCCGGTCGACGATGGCCTGGGTCGGTATCCCGGGCGCGCCGACCCTGAGGTCCTTGATCGAGTTGATGTGCTCGCGGATGTCGGCCAGGCGGGTTGCCGCCGAGCCGGCGAGGGGCAGCACGACGAGCAGGAAGCTGACCTGGTTGTTCGCGGTGGCATCCCCCGGGGTGCGCAGCGAGAGGGGCACCATGACGCGAACGTCGTCGGGCTGCTTTCCCAGCTTCTCGAGGGCTCGGATGTAGCCCCCGGACATCAGGGCCATCACGACGTCGTTGACCGTCCCGCCGAGGCTGCCGCGGATCGTGCGCACATCGTCGAGGCTCACGTGCGTCATCTCCCAGGCCCGCTGCATGCCCGGGTCGCCGGCGAGGGGGCCGGGGAGCCAGGGCAGGTGGCTGCCGACGACCTCGACGGTCTTGGAGATCCCGCCGGCCGCTGCCCCCACAGCCTCGGTGGTTGCCGACACGGACGTCACAGTTCGCAGGGCTCGCAGCAGCAGGTCGCCGCCCTTCTGGGTGGCCGCGGCCATCTTGGCCACGGTGCCCCCCTGGCTGCTGTCCTCAGGCTCGCCCGCCGCCTGCCGGGCCAGGTACTTGCGCGTCATCGCATCGAGCGCCGCGGTCAGGGTCGTGGTGCCCTCGGGGTCCACGTCGATGAGGGTGCCCGTGACCATCAGGGACCCCTGACCGTCGGCCACGGTGTGGTGCAACCGCGTGACCACGGCCCAGGTGCCATCAGCCAGGCCGGTGATCAGGGTTGAGTCCCACAGTGGGAGCTCGGGGTCCAGCGGAACCGTCATGATCTGCCCGACGGCGTCGTGCAGATCGGCTTCGCCGCCTGGGGCTGGGAGCTCCAGCTCGCGGATCTGCTTGCCGAGGTCGGGCTCCGCCTCCTCCCACTTCGGCTGCCGCACACGCAGGAGGTCAGGGACGAGGCGTTCCCGCATCCGACCGGCGAGGCGAGAGCGCACGTTCGCGGTGTACTCCTCCAGCGTCGGCGCCGGCCCCTCCATGACGGCCAGAGCGCCGATCGCGATCGGGGGGCCGCCGTCCTTCTCCACGTTCATCCACAAGGCGTCCATGCTGGTGAGGCGTGCCATACGCCGAAGTCTGGCAGGTCTGGACGCAATGGGCTCGGCGATGGATGCCGGCCGATCGCGGCTCGCGGGGGGCCAGAAAGTCGGACGGCAAAGCCCTCGCGACGACTTCGCTTGCGGCACCTTTGAGGTACTCACCTCGGGGAGGCCCGGGTGCCCGGGAGGAAGGGTGGATCGATGAGGTCGTGGCACTCGTCGGAGGCAGGCTTCCTGGGCCGGCTGTATGCCCGGTGCGTCGTCACCATGCGCTGGTTCATCGTGCTGGGTTGGGGCGCCGCCTGCGTGGCTGCCGTGCTCTGGTTGCCGTCCACTGGGCAGCAGGCCGACCTGGGCGGCTTCGCGCCCCCGAACAGCAAGGCGATCGCGACCGAGCGGACATCCGCAGAAGCCTTCGGCTTCCCGCTCCTGAGCCGGACGCTGCTCGTGCAGCGCAACGAGGCCGGGTTGTCGACCGGGGCGCAGGAGCGCGCGGTCGAGCGCGCCGTCGGCGTGGCCAAGGGCACGATCGGGGACGTGGGACCGATCGCGGCCGCGGTACCGGTCGTCAACGTCAAGGACGTCTTCACCTCCTCGGAGCAGGGCACCACGGCGCTGACCTACGTCTTCACCGAGCCCGGCACCAGCTTCGCCCAGGAGGTCGACGCCGCCCGCGCGTTCGGCCAGCAGCACGTCAACCAGCCCGACGACCACCTTGTCGGGGTCACCGGCACCGTCCCTGCGCAGGTGGAACAGTCCGACATCCTCTACGGCCACCTCCTCCTGCTCGAATGCCTGACCCTGGCCGTCGTCATCGGGATCGTGGCGCTGAAGTTCCGCTCCTTCATCGCCCCCTTCGTGGCGCTGCTGACCGCTGCCCTCTCGTACTTCCTGGCCGTGCGGGTGACGAACTACGTGGGCGGGCTGATGCAGCAGGGTGGAGCGCCCGAGGAGCTCAAGCCGCTGGTGCTCGCCTTGGTGCTGGGCATTGTCACGGACTACGCGATCTTCTACCTCTCCAGCATGCGCACCGGGCTGGAGGAGGGCTTGGACCGGCTGGCCGCTGCCCGGGCCTCGGCCGCCCAGACGGGGCGGATCGTGCTCGTGGCGGGCATCGCGGTCGCGGGCGGCTGCGCCGCGATGCTGGTCGCGAAGTCGGGCTTCCTGCGCGCCTTCGGTCCGGTGCTCTCCCTGTCGGTGCTGACCGCCGTCGTCGTGTCGGTCACCCTGTTGCCGGCCCTGCTCGCGATCTTCGGGCGCGGGCTGTTCTGGCCGGCCAGGCCTCGGCGCGGGCGCAACCGCGTGGTCTCGCGTGCCGCGGCCCGGGTGTTGACCGTGCGCGTCGTGGCGCTGGTCCTCGGCGGCGCCTGCATCGTCGGCCTCGGAGCGCTGGCCATGCACGCGGACCGGCTGCGGCTCGAGGTGTCCTTCGTGGCGGCACTCCCGCCCGACAGCGAGCCGGCCGAGGCCGCGCGCGCGGCAGCCGCCGGCTTCGCGCCCGGTGTCATCGCGCCCACGGAGGTCCTGCTCCAAGGCAACGGCGTGGGCAGCGACCGCCAGAAGCTCAGCGACCTCGCCGGTGAGCTGGGGCAGCAGCCCGGGGTCGCGGGGGTGCTCAGCCCCAGCGCCCTGCCGGACGAGGCGGTGCAGGGTGCGCTGGTGACCAAGGCGGGTGACGCCGCCCGCCTTCTCCTCGTCCTCGACCACGACCCCCTGGGCGCGACGGCCATCGCCGACCTCAACCACCTCTCGGCGGCCATGCCGGGCCTGCTGCAGCGGTCGGGGCTGGACGGCATCAGGTACGGCGTGGCCGGCGACACCGCCGTGGCCGGCGAGCTCGTGGCGGCGACGAACGCCGACCTTCGCCGCATTGCCGTGGCCGTGTTGGTCGTCAACCTGGCCCTGCTCATCGTGTTCCTGCGGGCTCTCGTGGCGCCGGTGCTCCTACTCGCGTGCAGCGTGCTGGCCCTCGCCGCATCGCTCGGCTGCCTGGCCCTGGTCTTCCAGGACCGTCTCGGCCACGACGGCGTGGCGTTCTACGTACCGTTCGCGGCCTCCGTGCTGCTGCTCTCCCTCGGCTCGGACTACAACATCTACGGGGTGGGGCACGTCTGGACGCGGGCCCGCCACACCACGGTGCGACAGGCGATCGCGGAGCGGGTCCCGGAGACCTCAGGTGCCATCACTGCCGCCGGCATCACGCTCGCCGCGAGCTTCGGCATGCTGGCCCTGGTGCCTCTGCGCCAGTTCCGCGAGCTGGCCTTCGTCATGGGACTGGGCGTGCTGATCGACGCCCTGGTCGTGCGGTCGGTGCTGGTCCCCGCGCTCTTGACCCTCCTCGGTGGCTTCAGCGCCTGGCCGCGCAAGCTCCGCGGAGCCGACGCAACACCCGACACCACGCAACCACCGCCCGCGCTGACGGACGACAGCCACGACATCGAACTCACCAGCCACGGCACCTGAGGGAGCCCTGAAGGCTCGGTTGGGAAGGGCGGTGCGGTGCAGTTGCGGCGTGGTGCGGGTATCCGGGGGACGATGTCGGGGTGTCCGACGATGGGCTGTCGACCTACCGCGCCAAGCGGGACCCTGCTCGTACCCCGGAGCCGGTGCCGCCGCCGGGGCCGGTTACGCCTGGTGCCGACGACACGTTCGTGGTGCAGGAGCACCATGCGAGCGCGTTGCACTGGGACTTTCGCCTCGAGCGGGGCGGGGTCCTGGTCTCGTGGGCGGTCCCCAAAGGGGTTCCCCTCGACCCGGCGGTGAACCGGCTCGCGGTCCAGACCGAGGACCACCCGATCTCTTATGCCGACTTCGAGGGTGACATCGGAGTGGGCGAGTACGGCGGCGGTGGTGTGACGATCTGGGACCGTGGCACGTACGAGACCGAGGAGTGGACCGAGGGAAAGGTCAAGGTGGTTCTGCACGGCGCTCGAGTTCAGGGGCGGTACGTCCTGTTCAGGACGGGAGGGAGCAACTGGATGATGCATCGGATGAGCCCGCTTCCAGATGGCTACCTGCCGCTGCCGGCGAGGGTGGCCCCGATGGTGGCCACCTTGGCGGAGGTGTTGCCGGCTGATGATGAGCGGTGGGCCTACGAGATGAAGTGGGACGGGGTGCGCGCGGTGGTGCACGTCGACGGTGGTCGCCCAACGGCGTGGTCGCGCAACGACATCGACATCACCGACACCTACCCCGAGCTGCGCGCGATGGCCGAGTCGATGGGGTCGACCCAAGCCGTGCTGGATGGCGAGCTGGTGGCGCTCGACCCGGCCGGACGGCCCAGTTTCGAACTGCTCCAGCCGCGGATGCACGTGTCCGGTGCCGCCCGCATCCGGCGGCTGACGGTCTCGGTGCCGGTGACCTTCTTCATCTTTGACGTGCTCCACCTCGACGGCCGCTCGACCGTGTCGGAGCCCTATCGGGAGCGCCGCGCCCTGCTGGAAGGACTCGACCTGTCCGGCCCCTCCTGGCGGACCCCTCCTGCCTGGTTCGGCGGTGGTGCGGCTGTGCTGGCCGCCGCTCGCGAGCAGCACCTGGAAGGCGTGGTCGCCAAGCAGGTCGAGTCGTCCTACCAGCCCGGGGCGCGGTCGCGAAGCTGGCTGAAGATCAAGAACCTGCGCACCCAGGAGGTGCTCATTGCTGGATGGCGGCTCGGCCAGGGACGGCGGGCCGACGGCATCGGGTCACTGTTGCTTGCCATCCGGGATGCCGACGGGCTCCGCTACGCCGGAAAGGTCGGCACCGGTTTCACCACCGCCGCCCTGCAGGACCTGCAGCGCCGACTGGAACCGTTGGCCACGAACCTTTCCCCGCTGGGCGACGACGTTCCAAGCGCTGACGCCCGCGGCGCACACTGGGTCAGACCTGAACTCGTCGGCGAGGTCCGGTTCACCGAGTGGACCCGTGACGGGCGACTACGGCATCCCGCCTGGCGCGGCCTGCGACCGGACAAGAGCGCCGACCAAGTCGTCCACGAGGGCTGAACGCCTTCAGGTCAACCGTCGTAGGGCACCTGGGCGGTCCAGCCGTCGTCGGGACGCACGGTGGCGGTGTACAACGCTTCTGCCACCTGTGGCGGCGAGAAGGGCCCTTCCTTCGCGAGCACGCCGTTCACCTGGACGGCGACCGCCCGGATCCCGTCTGGCGCGAGCGTCGCGTCCAGGCTGGTCACGAGGTTGCGCACCGCCGCCTTCTGCATGCCCAGCGAGGGCGCCTCGTGCCACGGCGTGTCGGCCGCCTGGCTCCCGGTGACCAGCACGCGGGCCCCGGCCGGCATGAACGGCTTGGCCGCCTGCACCGCCGGTAGCACCGGGGCGACGCCGATGGCGAGGTCCTCGAAGAGCTGGGCGGTGGTCAGGTGCAGCGCGTCCACCTGACGGAAGGCGCTCGGGTTGAAGTGGAGTACGTCGATCCGTCCGTGCCGCTCGCCGATGCCGGTGATCAGCCTGGTGACGTCGTCGGCGTCGGTCAGCTCCACACCCGCGGGTTCGGCGTCGAAGCCCTCGTCGCGAAGAACCTGGGCCAACGGCTCCATCTGCTCCACGCTCTGGCCGACCAACGTCACGGCGTACCCTCCACGCGCGAAGCGGCGAGCGGCCGAGAGCCCCAAGCCCGGGCCGGCACCAAGGACGACGTACACGGAAGAGGTCATGCAGACGATCGTAAGGTGCCATGTCGGGACGGATCCCGGGTGCGTCTCATCGCGAACGGCGCCAACACAGAGCCCGCGTCCTCTCGCCGCGAGCCGCGAGCCGCGAGCCGCGAGCCGCGAGCCGCGTGCGCCTGGGCCTGGAGTGGACGAGGATGTCTCGGTGACCGCGACCAGATCCGAGGCAGGTCTGCTAGCCGCAGAACGGGCGCTCCACGCCGCTCAGCTCGCCGGCGACGTCGCAGCGCTCGATCGGCTCCTCCACGACCGCCTGATCGCGATCGGGCCCGACGGGGCCCGGCACACGAAGAACGATGATCTCGACGGCTACCGCTCGGGCTTCGCGGTCATCACCGAGATGTCCGAAGAGGCCGTGGAGGTGCTCGTCGCCGGTTCTACCGGAGCCACGTTCTTCACTGCATCCGTCGCGGGAACGTTCGGCGGAGAGCCCATGTCGGCGCGGCTGCGGTACACGCGGACGTGGGTGCACGACGACAGGACTGGTTGGCGAATTCTCGCCGCGCACATTGCCGTGCTGCCACCGCACGGTTGAGCACCCCACACCCGCGTCACGTTCGCCGCAACGGCAGTCACCTCATCGCGGCTGGGCGCTCTTCGACGTCGATTGGGCACATCGAGCCCAGAGAAGTTTCCACGCACGTCCGACGTCGGCCTCAAGTCGATGTTCAGGCGTCAGGGTTGTTGGCTTGAGCTTTGGGGCCGCTGACCAGACCGGACTCGTAGGCGTAGATCACGGCCTGAACCCTGTCGCGCAGACCCAGCTTCATCAACACCCGCCCGACGTGCGTCTTCACCGTCGTCTCGGAAAGATAGAGCTCGACCGCGATCTCGGCGTTCGTCAGTCCCCGCGCGAGAAGCTGCAGCGTCTCCCTCTCGCGAGGCGTCAGCGACGCCAGCCGGCGAAGGGCCGCCGCATCGACCGTGCGCGGCCGGTCGAGGTAGGACTCGATCATCCGGCGGGTCACGGTGGGTGCCAGCAGGGAGTCGCCGGAGTGCACTGCCCGGATTCCCGCAACGAGCAGCTCCGGTTGCACGTCCTTGAGCAGGAACCCGCTCGCCCCAGCCTGGAGCGCCTCGTACACGTACTCGTCCATGTCGAAGGTCGTGAGCATCACCACCCGGGGGTGGTCTGAGCCGTCGGCCATCAACTGTCGTGTCGCCGCGATGCCGTCCGTCCCGGGCATGCGCACGTCCATCAGCACCACGTCCGGGCGCAGCCTCGCCGTCTGCTCGATCGCCTCGTCCCCGTCGACCGCCTCCCCGACCACGGTGATGTCCGGCTCGATCTCCAGGATCATCCGGAAGCCGGCTCGCACCAGCGCTTGGTCATCGACAATCAGCACGCCGATCAGGCCCGGTTCTGCCCGCGCTGGCACGGTCACGTCGCGTCCAGGGGCAGGGTCGCGACCAGTTCGAACCCACCCTCTGGTCGAACGCGGGCGACCAGCGAGCCGCCGTACACGGCAACGCGTTCCCGCATGCCGAGCAGGCCGTTACCCGCCTCGCCCGGCTGCGCGAAGGAGTCGGGCTGCCCGTCGTCGCGGACGGCCAGCGATAGGCGCCCGGGTCCGTAGTCCACAAGGACCTCGGCCCGGCGAGGGTTGCGTGCGTGACGCAGCGTGTTGGTCAACCCCTCCTGCACGAGCCGGTACGCAGTCAGGTCCAGTCCCGGTGGCAGTGTCCGCGCCGGACCGGTCACCTGGACCTCGACGGGCAGGCCCGCGGTGCGGAACTTCGCGGCGAGCCGGTCCAGCTGTTCCAGGCCGGGCGGCGGTTCGAGCTCGACGTCCTCACCGGACTGGCGCAGCACCGTGACCATCCGACGCATCTCGGTGAGCGCTTCGCGCCCCACCGCCTCAACGGTTTCCAACGCTCGCCGCTCAGCCTCCTGGTCCGCGGTGAGGCGACGGCGCACCGCTGAGGCCTGGACGGTCATGACGCTGACGCTGTGCCCGATGACGTCGTGCAGCTCGCGCGCAATGCGGGTGCGTTCCTCCGCCACCGCCTGCGAGGCACGCTGCTCACGATTGACCCGGCGCTGCTCCCCGTTCAGGACCGTGAGACGAATCAGGGCACCCAGTCAGCCACGCGATGAGGAACGGACTGAACCAGACCAGCGTGAGCAGCCGCTCCGTGGCCGTGGCGTGCATGCCTGTCGGGTCCAGGCTCGACCATGCGAGCCAGAACGCACCGGCCAGGGCGAGGCCCCACCACGCCCGCCGCGGCTCGAGCCAACGCCCAACGGTGTAGACCGCGATCGCGGTCGGCAGTAGGACGCCGTTTCCTTCGGGAGCTCCGATGGCCGCGAACTCGACCAGGCTCACCGCGAGGATGGCAGCCTGGCAGGCAAGCGGGTTCACGCGCCGACCCACCAGCAGCGCAGCCGTCACGGCATACAGCAGGGACTGCGCCCACAGTGGACCCTGGCGGTGCGTCGAGGTGAAACCCCACCACGCCTCCAGCTGCCCCAGCACGCCGACCACCACCGCGAGGGTGATGTCGAACGCCCAGTTCCTACGCGTCACCAGCCGAACGTACGCCCTCCGGTCACCCCCGGCGTCCTCCTTGCGGACGATGCGCACGTCCTACTTTCGGGTCGCCCGCGCTCGTGCCCGAGCACGATGACGACGCGCCGTCGGCGTCCCTACCGTCGAGTGACCATCCACATCGGGAGGACACATGAACACCATTCCACGCAGCGCCGGCATCGGCCTGTTGGTCTACGCCGTCGGGACCACCGCCGGCTTCATCGGCGCGGGAGGCCCCGGAGGTGACTACGAGTCGGCGATTGTCACCGGTTACGTCAACCCCAGCCACTACGCCACCTCACTGGGGTTCTGGTACCTCAGCGCCCTATCTGCGCTGGGGCTACTCGCCTTCGGTCAGGGACTACGTCGGCTCGAGGGGGCCACCGGCGAGACCGCCTGGGCACTGTCGATCGCGGCAACGACCACCAGCGTGGTCGGCGCCTTCGTCGGCGGCGGCCTCGTGGTGGCCATGGCCGAGGGCGGTACCGCTGTCCAACACGGCATCCCCCTCTCGGTCGTCTACACCGTCAGCGAGATCGGCAATCTCCTGTCCCTGTGCGGGCCGGCGTTCTTCGTCGGAGTCCTGGCGATCGTTCTGGGCGCACGCGCCCTGCTACCCCGCTGGCTCAGTGTCTTCTCGCTCCTCGCGGGGCTGTGCGGGATCCTGCTGCCGTTCTACTTCGTCATCCCGGTCTACCTGCTGTGGGCTGTCACCTTCGGTGTCTGGCTGGTCGCGAGGGCGCCGCGCCCGCTGACCACAGCCACCGCCCCACTCGAGGACTCGCTGGTCTAGGCAGACGCCCACCGGTGCGCCGGGTGGCTGGCCACATGGCCACCCACCCGGCGAACTCGAGGTGGGGCCGTCGTCGAGCGAGGACCGAGCGATCAGCCGCGCCGGCGAAGGAGCGAGCTGAAGCGCAGCCCTGCGAGGACACCGACGACGGCGATGGTCGCGACGAACAGGAGCTGGTAGGCGACGTGCAGCGGCGAGCGGTCGGGGTCGCTGTATCCGCCGTCGTAGAAGCCGGACACGATGCAGATCGGCTCGACCACGGCGAGCAGCGCACTCGCTGTGCGCCCCGGCGCCGCGGGAACGAATCGTGGCTGACTCCAGGCGGTGTAGCACCAATGGCCGCACCTGTTGAGGCCTGGGTCATGCCGGGGTAGCGGCCTCTGCCACGTCGACTGTGGTGACTCTCCCGCGGATGAGGAAGACGGCGACAGCGCCGAAGAGCATCATCGCGAGGGTGGCGAAGCCTGCGAAGCTCGCCCAGGCTGAACCCTGGCTACTGGTGCTGACCGCCTGGTCGATCCCACCGGTGGAGAGGAACGTCGTGGGGTCGGTCAGGCCGTGGAGGACGATTGCGGCCCAGATGGTGCCGGTGACGCGCATCGTGAGGTACATGCACATTCCGAAGCAGAACGTGTACCCGACCGTGACGGCCACGGTGCTGACCGCCATCCCCGAGATCAGGTTGACCGTGTGCATGAGGGCGAACAGCAAAGAGGAGACGCAGGCGACGAAGCGTTCGGAGTGGGCAGCGTCACGGAGCATCTTGACGGCGACACCGCGAGTCGCGAGCTCCTCGGCGAGTCCGATGCAGACCCCGGCAGCGGCCATCATGGCGATCTCCGCGGGGGTCCAGACGGACCAGTCGGTTCCGCCGACGTGGCCGACAACCGCGGCGACGACCAGCCCAGGTGCGATCCACATCCAGCGGCTGCCGGCGACCGGCTGAGGACCGAAGATCTCGCGAAGCCACCCCACTCGGACCGTGAAGACCAGCAGGCCGACCGCGCCGAGCCCGATCGGCAGCACCAGTACGAAGAACATGCTGGTGGCGTCCGCCAACGGGTTGTCGCTGTCGATCTCGTCGCCGAAGAGGAGCGCGACCAGTCGGCTGACCACCAGGTAGTACACGAGGTAGCCGGCGACGAACAGGAAGGCCTTCCACGTCGCCGGTGAGTTCCAGAAGCCCCTGCGTTCCCTCGCGTTGCCCGCCATGGGACCAACCTAGGGCGCCACCGCCCAGGGGCGAGAACGGCAATCGCGCGCTGGTCTCTAGGGGCCCGGCATTCGGGGCAACGAGTCGGACTCGCGTGCTGGCGTGCGCTCTTGGCGGTACTCCGCGAGGAGGATCAGGCCCAAGCTCAACGGGATGGTGATGCCGAGCACGGGGGCGGCAGCCTCGGGTATGAGGAGCAGCACGAAAATGACCTGCACCAGCACCAAGCCGACCCAGACGATGAGCACGTGGCGGTACCGAGTGCCCATGCAGCGCAATCTACCTCGCGTCATGGCGCCGCCAGCCGGTGCTTCCTGTCCTCGGCGTGTGCCTGTGTTGGCTGTCGCGTCCCCGCGCGGCCCGGGACGTCAGGGGCGGCCACTGTCAGCACTGGCGGACGCCAACGCTGCGAGCCCAGTGCAAGGTCCGGGCGTGAGTTCATGTGTTGTTGGGTACTTCTTCACCATCCGATAACCGTGCGGCACTCGCGTCGCCCCTCACGGCGCTCTACCGTCCCGGTGATGAACTTTCCGGACGACGTCCACACCTGCCCCGTGTGCGGGGCTTGGTGGATCGTGGAACGCGCGTCGGCGAGCGGGGTCGGAACGCGGGCCCCTGGTGGCGACAGCGACCTCTGGTTCGTGCCCGAGCACTCCGGGTGGTGCTCGGATCCGCGCTGTGCGATCTCCAACGAGCAACGCGACGAGTACCGAGTGCTTCGACGCCAGATGGGTTGGGACCCAACCGACGAGCCGATTTCCCCGACAACCCTGTAGCCCGTCGTAGACCCCGCTCGGACCCGGACCGTCCCGCGAGAGGCAGGACAGGGCTCGGGCCGGTTCTCCACTGGGCTCCTTCCCGGGACGGCTGTGCCGGCGCACACCTGCAGGACGAGCATCATGAACCTCATGGAGTATCAGCTGGCCGCGCATTCGGCCGAGGGTGAGGCGAAGGTCATCACGCTCTGCGGCTCGACCAAGTTCGAGGCTGAGTTCGCGGAGGTGAACCAGCGGCTCACGATGCAAGGTTGCGTCGTGATCAGCCTCGGGATGTTCCGCCTGCCCGATCTGCCGGACTACGACTGGACAGCCGACAGCTCGGACCTGAAGGGGCGGCTCGGCGGCGTGCACTTTCAGAAGATTCGGATGGCTGACGAGGTGTACGTCGTGGATCCGGGCGGCTACGTAGGTGAGTCAACCCGACAGGAGATTGCCTACGCGGAGTCGCTCGGCAAGCCGGTTCGGTATCTGAGTCGCGAGCGCCTGGCTCGAACGGGAGGCGGCCCCCAAGAGTGAGTCCGACCGGGCGGTCTGCGCTTCGGCAGTTCCGGATGGACCGACCGGCGTCATATCGCCTGAGAGGCGACCCGTCCTCATTGCGCCAGATGCGTGGACTTCAGCGACAGCCATTGTCACGGCCGTGGATATGAACGTGCTGAAGGTCCTGGTTGGCGTTGAACTGGGGCTGATCCTTGTTGGCGTGCGACTCATTCCGCTGCCAGGGCATGGTGCTCGTCCTCACAGAGAGGGCAATCTTGCTCCTGAGCCGGCGCGTGGCTTGCAGCGCACGTCGAACGCAGCTAAAACCCTGCAGAACAGTGTGGCTGCATTACGGTCGCCGCATGGACAGCGGCCCCGCGCGCACGGATGCCGACAGGCGCGATGCAGAGTTGGCTGCCGCCCTGGGGGACTGGGTCGCCGCTGCGGATCCTGATGTGGTGGAGGCCATTGGGCCATTCGAGACAGGAATGGAGCCGACGTGGGTCCTTCGTTTCAGGAGTCGTCACCTGGAAGCTGATGCCTGCCTCTTCAGTGGTGCCTTTCTTGGCGTTTCGGCCGCGAAGCCAAGCGATCCGCAGGAGGACAATCTCGGCGCTGGTCAAGAAGATCTGTGCGCAGCGCAGCTGACGGCGATGCTCAATGACCTCATGACGGCGAGTCAAGGCTCCCAGATACCTCGTTGGCTCGGTCGAGCGGCCAACTGACCCGGGATCAAGAGGCCACCGGACGAGTCACGATGTAGCTCCGAGGCGGTGATGGACCACGTCGCGGGCGAGGGTCATCACTGCGGGGTCGTCGTACAGGACGAACTTGGTGTCGGCGCCGAGCAGGATCGCGTGGAGCTCGAAGGCGAGCCGGTCGGGGTTCTCGTGGGCGGGGAGCTCGCCCTGTTCGATGGCGGTCGTCGCGAACGAGCGGAGCAGTGCGGTGAAGTCGGACTGGACCGCGGCGAGCCGGTCCTTGACCGGCCCGGGGCGAGCGCCCATCTCCAGCGAGGTGGCGGCGAAGAAGCAGCCGCCGGGGAACACGCGGCGCTCGACGTAGCTGAAGAAGGCCTCACATGCCGCGGCCAGCTGGCCCCGGCCGGCAGGGGCGGCGAGCGCGGGCTGCACGACCTCCTCGGTGAGGATCCGCTCGGCCTCCTGCACGGTGGCCAGCTGTAGTTCTTGCTTGGACCCGAAGTGCGCGTAGAGCCCGCTCTTGCTGATGCCGGTCGCGGCCGCCAGGTTCCCGATGGACAGGCCCTCCAAACCGTCGACGGTGGCCAGCGACGCGGCAGCGCTCAAGATCGCCTGGCGGGTGCGCTGACCGTCAGCTCGGGGCTGGCGCGGCCGGGGGCTGCCCGGGCGGACGGTGTCGATCCTCATGGTTGACAATTTAGCACGATCGGTCGTACCTTCAGCGAACCGATCTAGAACGACCGATCGTACTAAATCCATCGGCGAGTCCTAGCCGACCCAGCTCAACCCACAGGAGCCAGCATGAGCATCACCAGCACCGTCAACGGCGTCGACCTCGAGCGCCTGAACGCGACGATCCAAGCCGTCACGGCCGACCCCAGCCTGGGGCGGTTCCAGTTCCGTGCCCGCAACCACTGGATCGACGGCGGCCACAGCCGCACCACGATCCAGGGCTTCTACGGCGCAGGGCAGGAAGACGCCACCCGCGCCCAGCCGTTCGTGGTCGACAGCGACGAACCGCCGGTCCTGCTCGGCGAGAACCGGGCCCCCAACGCGGGCGAGTACGCCCTCCAAGCCCTCGCAGCGTGTCTGATCGGCACGATCGTTTACCACGCGGCCGCTCGCGGCATGGCCCTTCAGGGGCTGGAGTGCACGGTGCGAGGCGACCTGGACGTGCAGGGCTTCCTCGGCCTGGACAGCGACATCCGCCCCGGCTACCAGCAGATCGACGTCACCATCACGGTCACCGGCGACCTCGACGACGACCAGCTCGCCGAACTCGCAAGCCTCACCCGATACTCGCCCGTGCGAGACATGGTCACCAACCCCGTCGCCGTCGCCATCGAGGTCGACCGCGCCTGAGACGAGCCGCATGATGTCCGCGCCGACCTTCCGACGCGGACATCACGCTCCCGGCACGCGTTCGCCCACGAACGCATCGGGGGCCGGGACGACGGCTGAGCCGGCATCCCGGGCGGTCATCTCGATCGATTCAGTAGTCGCAGCAGCTGCGCCGGAGGGGGCGCAATTGCCGCCAGTCGACGTATGGAACTGTGAGCAGGTCAGGTGCACAGAGCTTCGAGCATGTGGTCGAGCTCCTCCACGTCGCGTCCTGGTGGGAGGACGACGGTGGGCATCTGCGCACCGGCCGCATACCAGCGGTCCAGACCCTGGACTGCCTGCTCGGGGTCACCCCACAGGGTCAGCTCGTCCAACAGCACGCGTGCCGACTCGGGCACCTCGAACGTGCCTCTCGTGGCGTTGGCCGCAAGGACCTGCTCGACGGTGTGGCCGTGTCCGAGTCTGAGCAGGGTCTGGCGGTAGAGGGGGCCCATGCTCGTGAGGTAGAAGGCCACCCACCATGAGGCCATCGCGAGGGCTTGGCCCGGGTCGGTCGACACGGCCGCGGGGATGCAGGGGGCGATGAGCGGAAGCGGTCGGTTCGCACCGTTGCGTGCCGCGCCCTCCCGGAGCAGCCGCAGGCTCGGCTCGAGCCCGGTGAGGGGGAGCAGGAAGGGCGCCCAGCCGTCGGCGAGCTCGCCGGCCAGCCGCACGGAGTGAGGGCCCAAGGCGGCCAGGTGGATGGGGATCTCCCGCTGTGGCGTGAGGGCCAGCTTCAGAGGCCGGTTGTCCCGCTCGACGGTGGCGTCGAGGCGTTGGCCGTTCAGCAGCCGTCGTACCTGCCGCGTCACCGCGGCGAGTCGTTGGACCGGTTCGGCGAACTCGACGTCATGCAGCCCTTCGGCAAGCGGCGGGCTCCCCGCGCCCAGTCCCAGCACGAAGCGGTCGGCCGACACCTCGGCAAGACTGGTGGCGAGCATGGCGATGGTGGCAGGCGTGCGCCCCCAGACGTTGAGGACCCCGGTGCCGAGGGTGATCCGGTCCGTTCGCGTCGCAACCTCCGCGAGGAGCACGCTCGCGTCGTGCCCCCAGCCCTCGGCCACGAAGAACGCGTCGTAGCCGAGAGCTTCAGCACGATCGGCCACGTGCAGCACCACCGGGCGCCGAGTCTCCATGGGTGTCAGGCCAACCGCCAGCTGTCGCGAGGGCACTACTCGATGATTCTCAATCGGCAGCCCGATGTACAGGCGCGCCCCCGGCCAGCGAGAGCTGGAACCGTCGCCTCGTACCTGCGTCACATCGCCGCGGGAAGGGGGCGGACCCTGGCGAACGTACTAGGTCCAAGTTGCTGCATGGGTGAACCTGGGCTCGGACGTGGCCCCGTTGCCCGTGTGCCTGAGGGGACATACCGCTTGTCGCTCCATTTCCCGGGTGCTCTTCAGTACGCGGCGTGTGCGGAGTGATATCCCGCCAGTGTTCCGGCGGGTACATACGGCGCTCGCCACGTGGGGGAGAACTGGATTGTCCGATTCGGGCGAGAAGTTTCCCGTGTGCCGCCGCGATCGGCGGTCGTTGTAAGGAGTCTGTGATGTGGTTCTTGATCGCTTTGCTGGCCTTCCTCCTGATCGTCTTCCTCGTCGCCAGGGCGGTGGCCCGCGGCCAGGGCGCCATCCAAAATGTTGCCCTCCGGCAGGGCCACAACACGAGCCTCCCGGATGGCGGGGCTGGGGCAAGGGAACTTGGTGGCGCCGGAAGTGGCTGGGGCAACCGAGCCGACGGTGGGCTTGACGGAAGTAGTCGAGGAGCCATCGGCGGAGATGCTCGTGGTCACAGGCTGACTATGAAGGGTGCAAACCACGCCTTGGTCCTGACCTGTGCGGCGCTGTCCCTGACGGCGTGTGGCGGCGCCGGGGAGCAGGCCACCGCCCCAACAGCGTCGACCACTTCTAGCGCCGCAGTGCCGTCGCCATCAGCCACCAAACCGCCCGCCACTCCGTCGCCAAAACCGTCAAAGCCGGTGGCGAAGGCGAAGTCGGTGTACTGGGAGAGTCTCAAACCCGGCATGTGTGTGCGCTTGCCCGAGAAGGACGAAGCGATCAACATGACGGTGACGGACTGTCGAGCGGACCACGACGCTGAGGTATCGCTGCGCTCCCGGCTCGAGGGCGGACACAACTATCCGGGCGACCAGAAGATCGATGCCGCGGCGGAGAAGATCTGCGAGAAGGCCCTCGAGTCATACGTGGGGACGGCCTACAACGAATCACAGTTGGACTGGGACTACGTCTCGCCTGCGCGGGACGCCTGGGAAGACGGCTCGCGCCGGCTCATCTGCATGGTTTTCGACCCGGAAGCCGAGACGACGTCGGTGCCCTTCAAAGGCAGCGAGCTCTAGGTCGCGCCGGCGGCCGACCCCTTGGGCGAGTGGCTGCAGGAGGAGGGAGCTGGTTCCGGCGCTTCCGGAACCAGCTCTGTGACCGCACGCCGAGTTGATCTGGGTTTGCCGGCCTTCGTGATGCATGGGCACTTCTGTCCGGGCCGTGAAGTGGTTGGTGGACTGAGGACTCATCGGCGAAGGCGCCGCTCAACGGTTCACGAGCGACCACCCGGAGCCCGGCTGTCGTGACGCCCGCAGCACGCGACGCCGTCAACAGAGACCGGGCCGAGCCCCGGGAGACTCACCACGGTGGCGAGGAGGATGGGACAGGCGCGAACGGTGAACGGATCTCCCTGGCGGTCCTCCGGGGACGCCGGGACGACCTAAGGACTCCCAAAGGTCGTCCTGCCAGAATCCACACGGTTCGATGGATTCAGAGACGCCACCTCCGAAAGGGGCGGACCCGATGTTTGACACGACACACAAGCAGTCCGATCCGGTGGCCGCCTGCACCGTCGACGCGGTCCATCGACGCGACCACCACCACGGACGTGAAGAGGCCTGCCATCCTCACCTCATCGAGGTCGTCCACCTCGGCCGACGGGCCGTCGCGGTCTGCCACGACTGTCGCCGAGACTCAGGCTTCCTTCCCGAGCGCGACGCCGACCGGTTGGCTTCGGCCCACCGCCAAGAAACCGATGGGGACGAGTACTCCACCTTCACCTCATGGGTGGCGTGAGCCGAGGTCCCTGATGCGATCAGCCACGCGCCTTTGGTCTGCGGGGTGTGCGCGCCGAGGTTGGACGGCTCATCAGCGCAGCCCGGCGTCGACGAGGTCCAGGAGTCGGTTGATTGCGCCGTGCGACTCTTCGGTTCCCAGCTCGGAGAGGGGGCCGTCGAGCAGCAGAATCGCGAGCCCGTGCACGGCGGCCCAAGCCGCCACGTCGGTGAATGCCCGCCGCTCAGCTGCGAGCACGCCGGTCGTCACGAGCTCGTCGACGCACGAGACCAGCAGTTGGTGGGGCCCCGGGTCACCTGGACCGCGGTCGTCCGGGCCAGGCTCCTCCTTGGGCGCGACTGCACCTGGGTGCATGGCAACGGCGAACAGGCCCGGCTCGGCCAAGGCGAAGGCGATGTAGGCGTTGCCCGTGGCGCGGAACCGCGCTCGGGCGCGACGCCGCGCCGACTCGCCAGGCTCGCCGCCCGGCTCTGCCGTGGCGACCTGCCGCTCCGCGGACGCCATCTGCTCCTCCATCTCGCGGGCCATCTGCGCAGAAGCGTGTTCGGAGATCGCCACGAGCAGGGCGTCGCGGTCGGCGTAGTGCCGGTAGGCGGCACTGTTGCTCACCCCGGCCCGGCGCTGGACATCGCGCAGCGACACGGCATCCGGCCCTCCCTCTCGGGCCAGGGCGATGCCGTGCTCGAGCAGGATCGCCTTGAGGTCGCGGCCCCGTCGTGAGCCGGGTGAGGGCATGCGGACCTCCTCCAAAGTGTAAGCAGTGTCAACTTTCCTGTTGACACCGTCAACATACCGTGTGATCCTAGCGATGTTTACACCGCTAACACCGGAGGTCCTGATGGCACTCGTCGCGTCGCGTCGCCCCGCCCCACCCGCGCTGGTCCTCGTCGTCGTCCTGATCGCCGTCCTCGCGATCACCGTCGAGACCACCGTCATCAACGTCGCCCTGCCCACCCTGAACACCGAGCTCGGGGCGTCGACGACCGAGCTGCAGTGGATCGTCGACGCCTACAACCTCGCGTTCGCCGCCCTGGTGCTCGCCGGCGGTGGGCTCGGCGACCGGTACGGGCGGCGCGGCATCCTCGTGCTCGGCCTGATCCTGTTCGCCGCCACCAACATCTGGGCTGCGCTGTCCTCCGACGCCGCGACCCTGATCGCCTCCAGGGTCGCGATGGGTGGCGCGTCGGCTCTGGTCTACCCGACGACCCTGGCCATCATCACCGCCACCTTCCGCGACCGTCGCGCCCGTGCCGGGGCGATCGGCGCGTGGGGCGCGGTCGGGGGGCTCGGGGTCGCCATCGGGCCGGTGCTCGGCGGCTACCTCCTCGAGCACTTCGCCTGGGGCAGCATCTTCTGGGCTCTCATCCCCGCTGCGGTCCTGGCGGCCGCCCTGGCCTGGCTCATCGTCCCGGACTCGCGCGAGGCACACCGCCCGGCGCTGGACCTGCCCGGACTCGCCCTATCCGTGCTGATGCTCGGCAGCCTCGTCTACACCATCATCGAGGCACCGACGCGCGGGTGGGCCTCTCCCGCGACGATTGCCGGCTTCACCGTCGCGGCCGTCTCCACGGCATCGTTCATCGCCCTCGAGCTGCACCGCACCGACCCGCTCATCGACGTCTCGCTCTTCGGAAACCTCCGCTTCAGCGCCGCCAGCGGGGCCGTCACGGTCGCGTTCTTCGCCCTGTTCGGCTTCATCTTCCTGATCACCCTCTTCTTCCAGCTGGTCCAAGGGCAGACACCCCTGACCACCGGCGTGCGCGTCGTCCCGGTCGCGGTGTCCATCGCGGTCGGGTCAGTCCTCGGGACCCGGCTCGGCGTGACCTGGCTCGGGACCAAGGCCGTGGTCACCTTGGGGCTGCTGATGCTGGCCGGCGCGTTCGCGTGGGTGACCACCATCGGCGCCGATGTCGCCTACGGCCAGGTCGCCGCCCAGATGGTCCTCCTCGGCACCGGGCTCGGGCTCACCACCGCCCCCGCGACCGAGTCGATCATGGGAGTCGTGCGCCCCGAGCAGGCCGGCGCCGGCTCAGCCCTCAACGACGCCACCCGTCAGGTCGGGGGCACCCTCGGCGTCGCGGTCCTCGGCAGCATCTACTCCACGCTCTACCTGGGCAACCTCAACGGCTCCGCGGTCATGTCCACCCTCCCCGCGGGCGCTCGACAGGTCGCAGCCGAAGGCGTCGCCCAGGGCCTCGCGGTCGCCCAGAACGCCCCGGCCGGTGCCGCGCCGGCGATCCGGACCGCCGTCGTCAACGCCTTCCTCGACGGCCTGCACGCCGGATGCCTCACCGCCGCGGTCGTCTGCCTGCTCGGAGCCGTCGCCGTCGCGATCCTCCTACCGGCCCGCCCGCTGGCCGGCGCCGCCGCGACGAGTGACGCGCTCGAGCCAGCCTCGGCGCTGGCCTGACGGTCGCGGAGGCGGCCAGACAAACGCGGAGCTCTGCTCGATCTACGCCGGTCGAGTCGTGCCACGGGAGCCCGACTCGCCAGGTCCGGGGGCTGAACTCTCAGCCCGCGATACCCCCATCGCACCCACGCAGGACAACGCTGGTTCTTCGGGGCCGAACTCCGGAAGAGTGGCTGCCGGTCACCTGGCCCAGAATGGGAACAGACCCTGACCGCGCTCCTGCATGCGGCCTGAGCGGGAGAGGAGCCCCAATGACTGAAGCCACCGGCCGGCACCAAGACATCTCGGCGGAGCAGCGTGCGCGCGAGGACGAGGTCGTCGCGCGGGTGCTGGCATCGTTCGACGGCTGCGCTGAACCGCGACTGCGGGAGCTGATGCGCGGAGTTGTCACCCACCTCCACGCCTTCCTGCGCGACGTCAGGCTGACCGAGGAGGAGTGGGGCGTGGCCATCGCATTCCTGGCCGCGGCAGGCCACATCACCGGCGATCGACGCGAGGAGTTCATCCTGCTCTCGGACACCCTCGGTGCGTCGATGCAGACCATCGCCATCAACAACGAGGCGCACGGGGACGCCACGGAGGCGACCGTATTCGGTCCGTTCTTCGTCGAGGGCTCTCCGGAGGTGGGCACTGGCGGGGACATCGCGTTCGGTGCGGCCGGTGAACCCTGCTGGGTGGAGGGTACGGTCCGCGACACCGACGGTCACCCGGTCGCTGCCCGCCTCGAGGTGTGGGAAGCCGATGACCACGGCTTCTACGACGTGCAGTACGGCGATGACAGGACAGCTGCCCGCGGTCATCTCTTCAGTGGAGAGGATGGCTCATACCGGTTCTGGGCAATCACCCCGACGCCGTATCCGATCCCGCACGACGGCCCAGTCGGCAACATGCTCGAGTCGACGGGGCGGTCGCCCATGCGGCCGGCGCATCTGCACTTCATGGCGCAGGCGCCTGGTCACCGAACCCTGGTCACGCACGTCTTCGTGCGTGGTGACGCATTCTTGGACTCCGACGCCGTGTTCGGGGTGAAGGACTCCCTCATCCGAGACTTCCACCGCCAAGCACCGGGAACACCCACGCCCGACGGACGGGTGGTCGAGGGCACCTGGTCGCGCACGGTCTTCGACGTCGTGCTCGCACCCGAAGAGCCGGGAGCGCTCCAGGGGTGATCATCGCCAGTACGCGCCCGGCAGGGCGAGCCGGCCCGTCGGCCGCTGGGCCGCCCCCGGTCATCGATGACGAGGTCGTCAGGTCGGCTCCTTGGGCTGCCGTGCGCTGAGATCCATCAGTTGTTCGTCCCGCCACAGAACTCTGTCCTGCCATCCCTCCAGGGGCAGCTGTTCACGACGCTGGCGGACAACCTCGGCCACCAGCTCGTCGGTCCATGGGTCGTCCTGTCCGCGTTCGGCGCCCATCCGTGCGTAGGCCGGACCCATCCGTGCCGCGTGCACCTCGATCCCGCCGCGAGTGTTCAGGTCGGCCGTCTCGAAGGGACCGATCACTCCCCATCGCCTGCCGAGGCCGAGTCGCATGACGGCGTCGATGTCTGCGACCGAGGCGACGCCGTCTCGCACCAGGCAGTACGCCTCGCGAAGGACTGCGCCTTGGAGTCGGTTGAAGACGAAGCCCTCCACCTCCCGGCCGAGCCGGATCGGATGCAGCCCGGCTGCTGAGTAGATCTCGCATGCACGGTCGACCACGTCGGGGTGGGTGGCGGGGCCGGGTACGACTTCGACCACCGGCAGCAGGTACGGCGGGTTGCCGGGGTGGCCGATCAACGTCCGATCCGCCACCGCGAGTCCCTCGGTGATCCGGCTTGCGGTGATGGCCGAGCTGGATGAGGCGAGCACGGTCGCCGACGCTGTGATGTCGCCGAGCTGGGTGAACAGGTCGCGCTTGATGTCGAGGTTCTCGGGCACGCACTCCTGGACGAGATCGGCGCCAGCCACGGCGTGGGCGAGATCGTCGGTGAAGCCGATCCGACCCAGGACCGCAACTGGGTCGTCGAGGAGGTCGTGCAGGTGCAACGACTCAGCCCGGGCCTCCACGTCGGAGCGGGCGCGATCCTCGGCCCCTGCGACGGGGTCCCAGCAGCGGACCTCCATCCCGGCCCGGGCGAAGACGAGCGCGAAGGCGACTCCGATGGAGCCGGTGCCGGCGACAGCAACTCTCATCTCAGCCACCAGGCCCGTCGTCTGTCTGCCGGGGTTCGAGGATGCCCACAAACATCGCTGGGCCGTGCTTGAGCGCCACCACGAATCGCATCATCGCACGCGTCAGCGATCGCACTGACGGTGACACTGGTGTACATGGACGACGTCGCAGTTCGGTGCCCACGGTGCAAGCAGATCTTCTCGAGCGGCAATGCCGACCAGCTCGCGGATGCGCTGATCGCCCATGTGGAGCAGGAACATGGGCATGCGCCACCCCGCGAACACGTCCTGGCACGAATCGAGCGACACGACCCGGCAAGCGGCCGCGTGTTCCGAACGGAGGGGTTTGCCAGGCATCGCCCCGAGGGCCCGCGCTAGTGGCCGGCGAGTTCAGCGACGACTGGTGCGAACGTGTCGGCGAAGTCGGCACCGATGACGACGTAGGAGAACCCGACCTCCTCCCGTCGTCGCTGGAGCTCCTCGACGGCGGCCGCCGGATCGAGCGGGAGCACGGCCAGCGAGTCTGCCTGGCGCGCCGCAGCGGTATCGGTGTCGGGGGGTGCCATGAACGCGGCGACTCGGTCGCCGATGACCGACACGTGCAGCGCCAGCTCGATGTCGCGGACGGCGCGGACTTCGCGGGCCAGCATCGCGACCTCACCTCGAGACTCGCCCGGCGGCTGCGCGAAGGTCACCGTGTCCGCGGCCTCGGCCGCCAACGCCCGGGCGCGTGGACCACGGACGGCCATTGCCACGGGCGTGTGAGCCGTCGGGCCATCGAGGTCACGAAGCACCTCGACGGTCTCGCGAACGCCGGCCAGCCGCTGACCCGGCGAGTCGACGGGCATTCCCTTCTCGCGGAGCTCGTCCTCGATCCCCGGCCGGCCGAGGCCGATTCCCAGCTCGAAGCGACCGCCCGTGAGCCCTGACAGGGAGTGCGCCTCCCACGCCGTCATCCAAGCTGGGCGCAGCGGTGCGGCGTACACCCATGTGCCAACGCGCAGATCGGTCACTGCGGCGACAGTGGCCAAGGTGGGGCCCGGCGCCGGTTGCAGCTGCGGGAAGTCCGGCATCAGCAGGGTGGAGTAGCCGTTGCCCTCGATCCGGCGCGCCTGATCCAGCCAGCTCGGCCAGTCGGTCCTGAGCGGGGCGACGACCCCGAATCGAAATGGTCTCGGCATGCTGAATCCTTCCGGGCGGTTCCTGGTTCACGACTGATCATCTCGCCGGTCCATCGCGAGTCATCGACCAAGGATCCAGCGCGATTGCTCGGTGAGTACGTAGGCGATCACCCGATTGACGCTCCTCCGTTCGTCGAGGGAGTGGGGCCCATCACCCGATTGGTCAGAGGGTCGGACCGCGTTTCCATGAATGGAGAGACACGACCTCCGGAAGGGGCTGGAACGATGTCTGACTCGACACCCAAGCAGTTCGATCCGGTGGCCGCCTGCACTGTCGACGCGGTGCATCGACGCGACCACCACCACGACGGTGAAGAGGCCTGCCATCCTCACCTCATCGAGGTCGTCCACCTCGGCCGACGAGCCGTCGCCGTCTGCCACGACTGTCGCCGAGACTCAGGCTTCCTGCCCGAGCGCGACGCCGACCGGTTGGCTTCCGCCCACCGCCAAGAAACGGACGGGGACGAGTGCTCCACCTTCTCCTCATGGGTGGCGTGAGCCGACGTCCCTGTTGCGATCAGCCACATCGGGCCCGGGGCCCGAGTCGGCCAAGTCCCTTCGTCTTACCGCCGCCTCCCGACCATCGCGCCTTCGTCGTGCCGAAGGCGCGATGGTCGTAGCTGGGGACATGCACTGTCGGGTGCCGCTACGCCGGAGGACTGGGGAAGCGGTGCACCTCCTGTGGCCAGTCGAGCGCAACGGCGAGCCGCCCTGCCCAGTACCGCGCTGCCTCGTCGTCGGGCACGCTGACGACGGTGAAGCCCCCCAGGTGCTCCTTGGTCTCGGCGTACGGGCCGTCGATGAACAGCGGCTTGCCCTCTTTCGCCTCGACGCTGCACACCACGGTCGATGCGTCGATGCCGCCGTTACCGAACACGAAGACACCGGCGGTCTCCATGTCCTCGAGCACCGCCCGGCCAGCCGCGCTCTTCGCGCGCAGCTCTTCCGCCGTGTGCTCACGCACCCACTCGTCGTTGAAGGCGATCAGATACTCGGTCACTGCCTGCTCCTCTCTCAGCCACTGCGAGGCCATCGTCGTGACTCCTCGCTGCGGCGGCCCCACCGGCCGACGCTCACCAACTCCACGAACGGCAACGAACCGGTGCGACACATTCTCGTGGACAAGTTACGAGAATCTTGCGTCGCACGTCACGGCCGGGCTCTTCGTCAGATCCCTGCGAGCCCGTCACACGGTCTTCGGTTGTACCTCGGTCTGTCGCGGGTGCGATCCACCGGCTGCGCCGAGCAGGACCTGCACGATGGCCAGCAGGAGGGCCACGAGCGCCACGGACCAGAACAACCGGGCCAACGAGACGTCGTTGCCCCAGAGCAGCACGACGACACCGAGGATGCCGATCGCGACCCGTAGCCACCTGCTGTTGCCTTGAACCCACGTGCTGGTGTTTGCCACTGGCCCGTCCGCGAGAGGGGTGCCGACCGTTTCGAGGCCGCCGGCCACGGTGGCGCGCGCGGCGGCCCCCGTGCCGCTGCGCGCCGTGAACCACCCCACGGCGACCAACAGCAGGCCGAGCACCAGCAGCACCTGCTGTCCGCGTTCCAGGTACGACAGAAGCTGGTCGTAGAACACCCTGCTGGCGGGGCCGAAGACGGTGCCGGCGAGGTGGTTGACGAAGAGCTGCCGGCCGATGGACAAGGCCAGTGCCAGCAACAGGGAGTTCGCCGCGAGAGCCACGCCGATGATCACGGTCATCCGCGGTTTGCGCCGCGAGAGAGACAAGGCGGCCACATACAGGGCGGCGACGAGCAGGATCAGCCACTTGGCCACCGGGTTCGCAAAGGCGTAGATGGTGCGCGCCTGCTCCAGCTGAGGCGCGTCCATGAGCACGATCTGCCGGTCCTTGTCCGGGATCGGCACCCGGTCCGCGAAGGTGAGGCCGCGAGCGACCAGGCGCTGCTGGACCTGCTCGATGACCTGGGAGACGTCCAGGACGACCTGATCACCCTGGAGAGAGATGGCCCCCGTGTCGTCTCCCTGCAACAGGCTCACCAGTGCCGCCTGCGCCCGGGTGTTGGCGGTGACCCAGAAGTCGGCGAAGGCGTCGGAAGCGACGAACTCCTGCACCTGCGACTCGATCAGCCCGTTGACTGCGCCTGCCATCGGGCCGACCAGCGCCTGCAGGCGCGGCCGGTCGGTGATGACACCGGAGAACACCTGGTTCAGGAGTGCCTCAACGTCCACCTGTGCCTGAATGGCCTCGGTGACCTTGGTCGCGATGGCCCCCTGGACCTGGGGGTCGTCAACCAGCGGCCCCACCGTCTGCAGGTAGCGCTGCGAGTCGTTGATGGTGCGCTGCCCCCAGAAAGCCGCAGCGGCCGGCAAGGTCAGCAGGGCCGCGAGGACGATGCAGATCACCGCCGCGACCGACCGACCTCTGGACGGCGTTGGGGTAGGACTCTCCTGCGGCACCGGCTCGGCTGTGCCCACCATCTCCTGGTCCCTTCTGCGGCCGATGCGCCCGGATAGCGTCCTTGCCCCTCAGCCGTGACAGCTGCGGGGCTGGGAGCACCATGACCATGCGACCGGAAGTCAGGGCCGGGTGCATCACGCGAATCACGTGAAACTGGGTGGAGGAGTCGACAGCGTCATCGGCCACGGTCGTCTCCCGCGAAGTGGATGAACCCAAGGCTGCGGCTCGCAGGGCGCGAGCCGCAGCAGAGACCCTCCGGTCTGTCGTACGTGAACGGGCGCTGACGGCTTCGCTCGTCGGGAGTCCTTCCTCCGGTCAGTCTCTTCTGTCATCACTCCGTCTGGGTGATGACACCCCACCCGGGGCGGCCGGAGGCTACCTGCATGGCCACACTGCCCTCGGAGGAGACGTCTGGCGCGCAGCGGCAGTCTCGGCGCAATCTCGGCTGGCTCGTCGTCCTTCTCGCCGGGGCTGTCGTCTGGATCATCGGCGCCGCCATCACGGCCGCGACCAACGACGACATCCTCGTCCCGACGCTCATCCTCGTGGGCAGCTTCCTGATGCCGCTGTGCATGGTGATGTTCGCGCTCACCCGTGAGGGCGAGGACCACATCCCCCACGACAAGATCCTGCTCGCCTTCCTGCTCGGGGGGTCCGTCGCCGTCGTCGGTTCCGCGTATCTGGAGGTCAGGCTGGTGCCCTCCACCACGGCGACCTTCCTCACGGTCGGGCTCATCGAGGAGCTCACGAAGGCCCTGATCCTGGTGGTCGTGGCCTGGCCCATGACCACCCGTCGACCCCGTGACGGCATGGTGCTCGGAGCGACCGTCGGCGCCGGATTCGCGGCATTCGAAAGTGCTGGCTACGCGTTCTCCGCCATGATCCATCACCAGGACGACCACCCGGTCCTCCAGATCCTGCAGACCGAGATCTCCCGCGCCGTCTGGGCGCCCTTCATGCACATCACCTGGACGGCACTGTTCGGCGGCGCCCTGTTCGCCGCGGCACGAGCTGATGGCCGGTTCCGGGTCACGTGGGGCCTGGCGGGCACGACGCTCGGAGTGATCCTCATGCACGGTGTCTGGGACCAGTCCTACGGATGGGCCATCCTCGTCACGAAGGGGCTGCGTGGCGAGGGGTGGACGCTGGAGTGGCCCAACACCGAGGCCTGGGTCGGCGCGCCCACCCAGGGGGAGCTGTTCACGTTCCAAGTGCTCTACGACGCGTTGCTGCTACCCATCGCGGCCATCGGGGTCGCGTGGATCATCCACAACTGGCGGAAGTACGGGGCGGCAACGTCCGCGGCCGAGCGCGAAGCCCGAATGCCGTCCGGTGGACCCGACGCGGTCACGCCTCGAGCCGGCACGTAGCCGAGAGGTCGCCCTCTCCACTCGCTCCACCGCGTCTCCGACAGCGCAGGCCGGGAGTGCTCCAGCCTGGTCAGGTATGTCCGGGAAGGCATGCCCATTCGCGTCGGTGCCCCGGCGAGATAGCGTGAGATCCGTGTACACCCCACCGTTCAACCTCGCCGGGGACGAAGAGGAGCTGCGCGCACTCGTGGCGGGTGTGCGCGCCGGCTGGTTGGTGACAAATGGTCAAGGTTCGGCTCCCTCCGCCACCTTCCTGCCGGTGATCTGGCGGGACAACACTGTGATCGCCCACTTCGCAAAGGCGAATCCTCACTGGCACGAGATCGGTTCCGATACACCGGCACTCGTCATCGTCACGGGGCCCGATGCGTACGTGTCCCCGACGTGGTACGCCGCGAAGGCAGAGCACGGCAAGGTCGTACCCACCTGGAACTACAGCGCGGTTCACCTGACTGGCCTGGTGCGCGTGCATCACGACCCCGGGTGGCTGCGCATGGCCGTGGAGGAACTGACCAGTGAACATGAGCGGGGACGCGAGGCGCCGTGGCACGTCACCGACGCACCAAGCGCGTACATCGACGGCCAGCTGCGCGGGATCGTGGGTGTCGAACTGACTGTGTCGAAGGTCGAAGGCAAGGCGAAACTCAGTCAGAACCGGTCACGTCCAGACCGCGAAGGTGTTGTTGCCGGTCTACGTCAGAGCGTGAGACCGAACGACCTGAGCGTTGCGGACCAGATGGCGTCGGCCCTCGACGACGAGAATGGATAGCTGACCGCCCACGGCATGACAGGCGGGTCGCGGTGCGTCACCTCGCCGGCAGTGCCGCTGCTGTCCTGTGAGGTGTACGACGACGGGTCACGCTGAGCCGACCCGCTGGCCTGTGGCAGGGTCGGCAGCCCCGGTGGCGCTGGTGGCCTGCCTGCTGGTGGTGTCGACCAGCAGCTGGAAGATGTCAGGTCGGTTGTAGTGACCCGTCGGGTCCATGAAGCGGCGGGAAGCCGCGACCTCGGCCAGGTCGAGTTCGGCGATGAGGGTCTCCTCGCGCTCTCGAACGGGGCCGGCAAGCAGGGCACCGCTCGGCCCGACGATGACGGTGTTCCCCGGCTCGATCCACGCGCCGTGCTCGTCGACGAACTGTGGAGGGACGAGCCGCTCCCGGTCGGGGAAGTCTTCAGGAATCTGGGCGACGTGCAGGACTGGGTTCACGCCGACGACGAACATCCGGTTCTCTCGCGCCAGGTGCTGCATGGTCGCGATCCAGCCGTCGCCCTGGGCGAGCGTCGGCGCCAGCCAGACGTCCACACCTTGTGCGTAGAGGTGGAACCTGGCCAGGGGCATGTAGTTCTCCCAGCAGATCAACCCACCGATCCGGCCGTGCTGCGTGGCCACCACCCGCAAGGTCGATCCGTCGCCCATGCCCCAGACCGTGCGTTCCGAACCGGTGGGCACCAGCTTGCGGTGACGGTCGACGAGCCGGCCCTCGGGCGAGAAGTACAAGACCGTGTTGTAGATGGTCGATCCGGTCGGCTCTCGTTCCTGGACCCCCACGACCAGCCACACGCCGTGCTTCTCGGCGATCATCGCCAGCCGGTCGGCGGCCGGGCCCGGGATCACCACCGCGTTGCTCACGAGCATGCCGAACCACTCGTCGTCGCCGTCCCAGATCGGCCTGGTGTCGATCCAGATCGGCGTCCCGGGAACGAAGGCCTCGGGAAACACCACGAGCTGCGCGCCCTGTCGGGCAGCCGCCGCGGTCAGCTCCTCGACCCGGTCGATGGTGGCGTCGCGGTTCATCAGAACATAGGTCGCCTGTACGGCAGCGACCTTGAGTACGCCCATGGCAGCCTCCCTTCAACGTCAAGAAGAGCCTGCCGCAGCCAAGACCGCGCGTCCATCAAGAACGGGCAGTGCTCTGACGACTCGGCGAGCCGCACCCGTCGGTCCCGCCTCGACTGCGTTGGGGGCGTGATCAGTTGGTGAGGAACTTGTTGCACTGGTCCAGGCGGGCCTTGTAGCTCCGCTTGCCCAAGTACACCTTCACCTCTTGAAGACAATGCTCGTGTTCCACCTGGGCTCGCTGCTGCGCCTGCTCGCGAGGAATCCACCACTGCGTGTACCCCAACACTCCGACCAGGCCCAACGTGAGCAGCGTCGCGACCCAGAGCGCCGCGGTCTTCCTCACGGACGAGGGGGACGCCGCATCGCCTTCGGACGCAGATGCTGCGTCGTTGGCATAGGGGGACACTGCCTCGCTGATGGAGCGGGATACTGCCTCGCTGATTGCCATTGCTGACCTGTCTCCTCTACTGAACCCCCTGCATCGATCGCCGATTGGGCCCGGTAACGAGAACCGTCCAGAACTCACGCACGCTTCTGCACCTACTCAATCAGCACTCGAGAGTCGGGGGATGGGAAATCGCGCCGGAAGCGGCCTTTTCATCCGTTCGGACGAGGCGGCGCGACGCAGCAGCGGACGGTCGCGCGTACTCGGCTCACGAGCGGC
The DNA here is from genome assembly GCA_963695175.1 of uncultured Actinomycetota bacterium. Classification (GTDB taxonomy): domain Bacteria; phylum Actinomycetota; class Actinomycetes; order Actinomycetales; family Dermatophilaceae; genus Fodinibacter. The sequence goes on along the minus strand of CAVOGG010000002.1, from coordinate 477,875 downwards.
GCCAGGTGTGCGCAACCGACCGTCAGGACGACACGCCGAGTCGGTGGCGCACCACCCTCCGGCGCAGGGTGGGCGACGCCTCGACCTCGTAGCCGGCGTCGAGGAAGACCTGGAGCAGCCCGACCGACGCCTCGTCCCAGATCACGGTCTTCCCCGGCGGCGGCTCGGTGGGGTAGCCCTCGAGGACACGAGCGCCGACCTGCCTGCCGTACTCGACGGTGGCGGCGGCGAGCTCGTACATCAGTCCCTGTCGACGGAAGCCCTTGCGCACGACGAAGCAGGTGACCGACCAGACGCCCTCGAGGTCGGGGTCCATCCGCATCCACGACTTCTGCCGGGCCCAGATCCTCGGGTAGTTCTCCCGCGGCTCGACCGCGACCCAGCCGGCCGGCTCGCCGTCGACGTACCCGACGAGGCCGGACGTGGGGCCGCTCGTGCCGCACCCGGCCTGCTCCAGGAGCGCGGCGTCGCGCTCCTCCTGGGTCGTGTCGCGCCAGATCCAGCCGGGAACCTTGAGCGCCTGGCAGCGGCACCTGCGGGCGCCGCCGCCGTCGAACACGGCCTCGACGTCCTCGCTCGTCGCGTCGTTGGCCGGTCGCCAGCTGAACTCGGGCACATCGCGAGACTAGTGGCGGGCCGGCGCCAGCAACGACGCCGTGGCGGTCGATCCGCGACCTCGTCGGTGCGTGAGACGGGTCCACCTCGGCTCGGGTCGGGTCCGGACTGGGGCTCGCGCCGCCGGTCAGGCAGCAACCGGGGACGTTCTGAGGCGATGCGATCGAGGCTTCCGCCGAGCCTCTCCTGACCCGATGCTCAGCCTTCCGAGGCGGGGCGGGTCGGGTCGCCGGTCTTCGGGGTGGGGGAGAACGCGACTCGGGTCGGCGCGTGCCGTGCGACGTCCAGGACTTCGATGCTCCAACCCGGGACGGCGGCGATCTCACCGGGGCCGGTGGGCACTCGACCGAGCTTGTCCATCACCAGGCCGGAGACGGTGGTGTAGTCGCCTGTCGGGTCGGAGAGTTCGATCCCGAGATCGGGTAGGTCGTGAAGTGGAAAGGTGCCGGGCACCACGATGCGGCCGTCCTCGAGCCGCGTGACGGTGGCCAGGTCCTGGTCGGTCTCGTCGTAGATCTCCCCGACGATCTCCTCGAGCAGGTCCTCCAGAGTGACGATGCCGTCGGCGTCGCCGTACTCGTCCACGACGAGCGCCAGTTGCTGGCGCTCCTCCTTGAACCGGTGCAGCGCGTCGGCGATCCGCATGGTGTCCGGCAGGTACATCACCGGCGTGACGACGGTGGAGACCGCCGCGTCCCCTCCCCGGTACACGCTGGACCAGTGGACCACACCGACGACATGGTCGAGGTGGTGTCGCCGGGTGACCGGGGCCCGGGAGTGGCCGACTGACGCCAGCGCGTCCAACGCGTCGGTGATCGACAGCTCGGCGTCGAGGGTGAACACCGACCCTCGGGGCACCATGACCTCTCGCAGCATTCTCGTGTCGATCTCCAGGGCGCCAGTGAGGATCTCGCGCTGTTCGGCGTGGAGGACCCCTTGGCTGGTGACGAGGTCGCGCAGCTCGCCCCGGGTCATGGCGGGGCCGGGTGCACCCGGGGTGACCCCGAACAGGCGGACGACGGCGTTGCTGGAGGCCCCCAGGACGGCAACTGCCGGCCGGGACAGCCGGGAGGCGAGGTCGACCGGCCCGGCAGCGACGAGCGCCCACGGGAGCGCCCGCTGCATCGCGATGCGTTTGGGGGACAGCTCCCCGAAGACCAGGGTGAGGAAGGTCAGGGCCAGGGTCACCACGGCGATGGCCACGGGCTCCGCGGCGGCGCCCAGGGCGGAGAGCACGGGCACCAGTGGCTCGGCCAGAGCGACCGCAGCGATGGCGGAGGCGAGGAACCCGGCCAAGGTGATGAAGATCTGGGTCGTGGCGAGGAAGGGGTTGGGATCGTGGGCCAGGCGCACGAGGCGCGCAGCCCGTGGCGTTCCTTCGCGCTCCAGCTGGGACAGCTGTCCTGGTCGCAATGACACCAGGGCCATCTCGCTGCCCGCGCATGCGGCGTTGACCAGAACGAGCAGGCCTACCAGGGCGAGGTTCATCCAGTAGCTGTCCACGGCTCCTCCTTGCGGTCAGCCCGTGGCCGGGGGGTGGCCTCTGACGCTAGGGGAAGAGCTGCCACAGCACATCTGTGGGGCCCGCCATCGCGCGTCCGCCCGGTCGGTGCTCAGCGAGCACTGTGGAAGTACGCGTTGGCTCGGCTGTCCCACAGCAGCCCGACAACCACCAAAGACACCAGCATTCCGACAACCGAACCGCCGGAGTACCAGCCGTCGATGACACCGAAGCTGATGCACGCCGTCGCTATCCGCAGCATCATCACGACCGTGACGAACACCCGGCTTCCCGGCTTTCGCACCCACAGCCCGAAAGCGCCGATCAAGGTCAGGGTGCCAAGAAGCAGGTAGGACCCGCCGATTGTCAGGAGCGTCCCGGTGGAAAGACCCGGGCTGTTGGGCAGCACACCGATGTAGAGCAGCGCGAACGCCACGCCCCCGACGAGGATGTTCGCCAGACCGGTCAGTGCGGTCAGCGCCAGTGCCGCGACGAGGCTGGCGGGGCGCTGCGGCTCGTCGACGTGGGGCACGAATCGTGTCCTCCGCACGGTCAGACGAACCCGCTCGCTGCTACGTGCGTTGCGTTCGCGTGGCCGCGTGGTCATCTCCAGCCTTCCTGCCGCTCCGTCTCGACTCTAGGAGGCCGGGTCCCGCCTGGGCGAGAAGGAATCGCGGTTCAAGACATTGGTGTGTGCGCGAAAACACGGGTCGGTCATCCGTAGTAGCCGGGCCCAGCCATGAGCACGGACTCGAAGTACCGGCCGTCCGGGTCGCCGTCGCTCTCGGGAACCACCGATCGCCACAGAGCGAGCAGGAGATCTGGCGCAGTGGCGGATCGCCCGTCTTCGTCGACCTCGATCGAGGTGTTCCCACCCAACTTCATCACCAACTCATCCGCGGGCGTGTCGAAGATGTCGATGCCACGAAACGAGACGACGTCGCGACTTCGGGGTCGACCGAATTCGATGGCCTCCACGCCATCGGCCACATCGAAGTAGACGAAGATCGAAAGACCAGACGGGCGGTGCACCACCAGGGATGCGTTGACCTCACCGGCGCGACGAAACGGCGTCGGTTCGCCATGTGCGAGGCACTGACGGTGGGCCTCCTCGCGGGTCACCTCGATCCGGATACCCGCCGCTTCCGTCGGCGGCTGCAGCTCAATACTCACCGCCCGAGTGCACCACCCTCGCCGAAGCTCCTCACCTCGACTTCGCAGATCCGGTGCGTCCTGGCATAGGGGCCGGGGGACGGGCTCGACAGTCAGGCGCCGGCCTGGGCAAGCTCCCTCGGCTCGGTGACGGGGTCGTCGGAGAGCATCTGGCGTCGAGCGATCGTGCGGAGGTCCTCGCGGCCCTGCTCGTCGAGCGGCTCACCGTTGGCGAGTTCCACCTCGGCGACCAGCCACTGCCAGAGCTCGCGCACGAACGCGCGGAACTGCTCGCGGCCCCGGTCCGTCAGCTCCACCCGACTGTCCACCTGCTGGAGAAGCCCGCGTGTGACGCAGTCGTCGATCGCCGGTTGGATCAGGGCCATCGGCACCCGGTGGGAGCCGGCGATGTCGTAGGGGTCTGCCGGACCGTGCACATGGATCTGTTGGATCGCGACTTGCCGCAGGGTCCAGACCTGAACGCCGTCGAGCCCGGACTGGGAGGAGAGCAGCAGCCTCTCGGCGGCCTCGGGCAACCGAGTCCGAAGGATCCGCACGACCTGGCCCTCGAGCTGCTCCTGCGCCGTGCGCTGGTCCGGGATCGCGAAGGCCGGTCCGATCTCGGAAGCCCCAGGCTGGGTCAGCCCCCGCATCGCGACCTGCTTCAGGAACAGTGCGACCACGAAGGCCAGCACGGCGACGGGGATCGCGGAGGCGAACACGTACTGAAGCGTGTCGGCGTAGGCCGCCACGACCGCAGCCTGCTGAGCCGGCGGCAGGCCCTGGACAGCGGCGGGCGAGGTGACCTGTGTCGGGTCCGCGCCAGTGGCAACGACGGCCTTGGCCAGATTGGGCGCCAGCTGGTTGGCGTACAGCGTGCCGAACGCGGCCGCCCCGAACGAGCTACCCATGGTCCGGAAGAACGTGACACCCGACGTCGCCACTCCCAGGTCGCGGTACTCCACCGTGTTCTGGACGATGATCGTCAACACCTGCATCGACAGGCCGATCCCGACACCGAGCACCAGCATCGCGCCCGACGTCTCAAGGGTCGTGGAGTGCTGGTCGAGCCGCGAGAGCAACCACATGCCAACCGCCATCACCACCGAGCCGACGATCGGGAAGACCCGGTAACGGCCGGTCTTGCTGACCACGTTGCCGGCAGCCACCGACGCCACGATGAGCCCGAGCACCATCGGCAGCGTCCGCAGCCCGGACACCGTGGCACTGACGCCCTGGCAGAACTGCAGGTACGTCGGGAGGAACGTCATGCAGCCCAGCAGTGCAAAGCCGACGATGAAGCTCAGGATCGAGCTCACGCTGAACACGTTCCGCCGGAACAGGCGCAGTGGAAGGATCGGCTCGGCTGCTCGATGTTCGGCCACGATGAAGCAGCCCAGGAACACCACGCCCCCCACCACCAGGCCGATGATGGTCGGCGATCCCCAGCCGTACTCGGACCCGCCCCAGCTCGTCGCAAGGATCAGCGCGGCCGACCCGAGCGAGATGAAGACGATGCCGAAGGTGTCGAAGATCGGCCGCCCGGAGGTCGGCACGGACGGGAGGAACTTGACGGCCAACGGGATGATCACCAGCGCGATCGGGACGTTGACGTAGAAGACCCACTGCCACGACAGGTGGTCGGTGAAGAAGCCGCCGAGCAGGGGCCCGAGGACCGTCGTTCCCCCGAAGACCGCGCCCATCGCGCCCTGGTACTTGCCCCGCTCACGCAGCGGGATGATGTCGGCGATCATCGCCGTGGCGGTGATGGTCAGTCCGCCCCCGCCGATGCCCTGCAGGCCACGTGACGCGATGAGCCAGGTCATCGACTGTGAGAGCCCGGCCAACATCGAGGCGACGGTGAACAGCACGATGCTGCCGATGAAGATCGACTTCCGGCCGAACAGGTCCCCGAACTTGCCACCGAGGATCGTGGCGATGGTCTGGGTCAGCAGGTACGCCGTCACCACCCAGCTCATGTGCTGCGCGCCACCCAGGTCGCCGACGATCGTCGGCAGAGCCGTGGCCACGATCGTCCCGTCGAGCGCCGCCAAGAGCATCCCGCCCATGATCAGCGCGAAGGCCACGTTGCGCGCCGACAACCCAAGCAGCGGTGGGTCGCCGACCTCGGAGAGATCGTCCTCGGGCACCGCCACCTGGCTCATTCGCTCACACTAGGCCCGCAGCACCAGGCGCGCCCCTCCACAGCAGTCACCCGCGGGCCGGGCCAGCCGCCGAGCCGGAAGTGCTCGAGGATGAACGGGGCGGGGCGATGCCTTCTACCGCTCGATGAGCATCTCGGCGACGCCGTCGAGTACGACCTTGAGCCCGGTGTCGAACTCCTTGCCGTAGTCGTAGCCCGGCTGAAGGACGTACTGGACCGTCAGCTCGAAGAGGTAAGAGGGAACTTGGACCTCGACGGGGAACGTCTTCATGATCGGCTCCGGTCATGGCTGCCAGTTCCGACTCGTCTCGGACGTCGTGGGCACTAGGCGCCTGACCACGGTGGCGATGACCTTCTGGTGCAGAACGAAGCCTGTTATCGGGCGTCGTCAGCGCTAGCTGTCGACCGAGTCCGGCTCGAGTGAAGCAATCCACCGCGACCAGGCCCGCCGCCTCGGTCGCGATGCCTCGGTTCCAGTGCGTCGGGTGGACGATGAGCCCGAGTTCGGTCACCCAACGATGCCCTCCCAACCCGCGCCCATCGGGTCGAGCTCCACACGCCCTTCGTCGCGTCGATCGAGACAGTCCAGGTTCCGAAGCCGTGCTCCTGCCACCGTCGATCCACCCGCAGCTGGCGTTCTACCAGCACCGCGGTTTCGGCCGTCGGCACGAGCGAGGAGCTCCGGCCGGTTGCGCATCTCGAAGTAGAAGTCGAGGTCCGACTCGCTCGCCGGGCGAAGCACGAGGCGCTCACTCACGAGTTCCACGCCACCACGGTACGGCAGGCAGCGTCGACCTGATCGTGCTCGCCCTCGGTCGCGGCCACCTCGAGATCAATCCTGCTTGGATCTGGCGGACGCAAGTCGACAAGGGGCACCGGTGTGTGGGCATACTCGGGCCTGCTCGAGCGTTGTTCGGGTCCCACCCTGTACGGGAAAGGCACCATTGATGGCGACCGACTACGACGCCCCGCGACTCCGCGAAGGCGATGAGGACAAGCCCGAGACCTTGGAGGGGCTGCATCAGAGCGGGTCACGCACGGTGGACCTGCTCGAGGAGGGGGACCCGGACGGCGGGCTGGAGCTGCCGGGCGCGGACCTGTCGGACCTGTCGCTGGAGGTGCAGGTGCTGCCCAAGCAGGCGGACGAGTTCACCTGCATGCGTTGCTACTTGGTCGCGCACCGCTCGCAGGAGTCAAAGCCGGGCGTGAGCGTCTGCCGCGACTGCGCCTAGCCGTCCGATTGCGCCGGCGGCTCGAGGAGACTGGATGCGTCGCGCTGCATCTCGTCGACTCTCAGCGCCGTTGCATGTCCCAGGCGAGGTCGATGGCGGCACGCACGGCCTCAGGCTGGGCATCATCGAGATAGGCCTCGACCTTGTGGTGTGCCTCCATTCGAGGCGGCACACCGAAACTGTCCGGGTAGGTCTCCAGCAGTGACTCTCGTTCGCTCAGCGGAACCCGAATCACCAAGGTCCCGGGGTCCTGCAGGCGAACGACCAGACGGTCATGGACGTACCAAGCAGGACGGGACTCGGTTCCTTTGCGCTTGACCAGCGGGAGTGACTCCACATACTCGGCCACCTCGTCTGGGGTCACCCGCGCAGCGTAGCGTCGCGCCGCGGCCGCGCATGGGCAGCGCCTCAGCCCCGGTCACTCGGGCTGGCAACGCTCTCGGCTGCTGGACCTGTTCGCAACGTCGCAGGGTTGCTAGCGTCCCGAGATGGATATCCCGGAGCGCGTCGAGTCCTACCTCGCCAGTCAGCCCGACCCCAAGCAGACCGACCTGCGACAACTGCACACGCGCATGCTGGCGGAGTTCCCCGGTTGCAGGCTGTGGTTCAGCGACGGCACCAATGAGGTCGGCAAGGTCGTGGCCAACCCCAACGTTGGCTATGGCAGCTACACCATCGCCTACGCCGATGGGTCCTCCCGAGAGTTCTATCGCATCGGCCTCAGCGCCAACACGACGGGCATTTCGGTCTACGTGCTGGGCCTCGACGACAAGACCTACCTGGTGCGCACCTATGGCGCCGCGATCGGCAAGGCCAGTGTCACCGGATATTGCATCAAGTTCAGACGCCTCTCCGACATCAACGCCGATGTCCTTCAGACGGCAATCCGACACGGCATGACGGTCGATCACGACGGTTGAGCGCACGCCCGGGCTGCACCGGTACCGCGCTAGGGTTTGACCCCGAAGTCCAGACGGCATGCGAAGGAGAGCTGGACCCGATGAGCGACAAGGCCAACGTCCTCCAGCCCGGCGGTGAGGGCGACTGGTTCGTCGTGAACGTGCGGGCAGTCTGTGCCGGTTGACCCAGCGGACCCAAAGCCATCCCACTCTTCGGCGGCGAGGGAACTCTCCCTGAAGATCGCCATGGGTGTTCTTTGGATCGGGGTCGTCGGGTGGTTCCTCATCGGCTCGGTCCTTGCCTGGTCAATCGGCATGTTCTCCTCGAATCCCGCGGTAGCGCTTCTCGGGCCCGTGGCCGGGGTAGGCATCGGCATTGCCTTGTACAACCGCTGGCGGGACCGGCGGTCAGCCAAGTCGTGAGTGCTCCTGGACCGAAATCCCAAGCGCGCTTGGCGTGACTCGTCACACGGCGTGGGAGCGCCGGCCACCCCAAGAGGGGGAGGCCAGCGTGGTCGTTCTGAGGAGAGCCTGATCGGCGGCATCCGGCGTGCTGCAGGGATGCGTGGCTACGCCTCCAGTTCCCACAGCGGCAACGGGGTGTCGTCGACTTGACCGATCTCTCGGGTCAGTACAACTGGACGACGAAGTCGTGGATGGCGTGGGACAGGGCCGGACGGCTGGGGCCGAGCCAGTAGAAGTGGCTTGCCGCGCTGGTCTCGAAGAGTTCGGTCTTGGCAATCTTGCGCTCGAGGTCCTTGGCGTGTTCGAAACGCACTCCTCCGTCGTGGCGAGACGCCGTCACCAGGGTTGGGCAGGGAACCGAACCGAGAACCGCCTGGCGGTAGGAGGAGCGGCTGGGCGCGCCCTGCCGCAGGTCCGTGACGAACCCCGAGCCGGAGCCCATGGCCGCGAAGGTTGCCCTGGCCGACACGCGGTCCGCAGTGGTCCAGCTCTGCCACCACGAATCGACGGGCAGCGTCGACAGCGTCGACATCGTCAGGCGCAATCCTCGGTCCGAGGCCGTCATCGCATGGATGGCGCGCCAGGTCAGTCCTTGGGTCCATGGAGAGAAGCCCAGCGGGCCACCCACCGCCTCCAGCTTGGTGTCGGGGTAGGGCAGCGTCGACGGGGCGCAGCTGTGCAGCACCAGTCGAGGCGCCAGGTGCCGCAGATCTACGGCGACGTGCGCCGCCTGAAGCCCCCCGAAGCTGATTCCCACGGTTGCGGCCGCTTCGCTGATCCCGAGCCCGTCGCACACCTCCGCGACAGCTGGGACGAACTCGGCCGCCACCAGCGGACCCACGTCTGTGCCGCCGTACCCGGGGCGCGAGAAGGTCACCACCCGAAACCCCAGGTCGGTGTACATGTCCGACCCCAGCGGAGTGACCGCCGAGCAGTGCCCGCCCGGGAAGACCAGCACTGCGGGTCCGCCGATGGGACCGGCCAAGGACACTTCCACACGACCGAGTGAGGTCCTCACAAGCTGGGTCTTCACGGCTCGAGCATGGCACCGCCTCCGGCGCGACACCTCTGGCCCAGAGGTGGGTTGACTTCTCGCCCCACTTTCCACGGATGATGCCGTCAGACGAGAGGGACCACCATGGCCGCCACCCCGCACAGTCGCAGCGGAGCCGCTGCGCGCAGCGACGGGCCCGCAGCCGAGCGTGCCGCTGTGCTGGCAGTGCTCCGCGAGCACGCCTCGGACGAGACGCTGACCCAGATGGGTGCCCGCTACGGAATCCATGCCGAGCGGTCCCTGGGAGTGCCGATGGCCGCCATGAAGCGGATTGCGCGTGACCTGGGACGTGACCACGCACTTGCTGCGGAGCTGTGGGCGACGGCGATTTACGAGGCGCGCATCGTCGCCGCCCTCGTGGAGGAGCCGGAGCTGGTCACGCTCGAGCAGATGGACCGTTGGTGTGCCGACTTCGACAACTGGGCGCTGTGCGACACCGTCTGCTTCTCCCTGTTCGACAGGGCGCCGCAGGCCTGGTCCAGGCTCGAGCCCTGGGCACGCGACGACCGGGAGTTCGTGCGACGGGCGTCGTTCGCCCTGTTGTGGAGCCTCGCACTGCACGACAGGTCGGCCGCTGATGCGCAGTTCGTTGCGGGCCTTGCGCTGGTCGAGCGATACGCCGCCGACCAGCGCCCGCTCGTCACGAAGTCGATGTCGATGTCCCTGCGGGCCATCGGGCGACGCAACCCCTTCTTGCTGGGAGCCGTACGTGCCACGGCGGCGCGGCTGGTCGAGGCGGACAGTGGACCGGCCCGGCGCGTCGGACGCACCGCACTGCGGGACATGTCCTGAGCGGGATCCGTCCGCGACGCGCAGAACGCCTTCCGGCTCAGGCCAGCAGAGCGCCCTTGCCGTCCCGCTTGGGCCAAGAGTCGGTGCCGGGCAGCAGCCTTGTCAGCCACCCTCGGTCAGGTCGGCTCCGGTTCGGTCGTCGCGTCGCCGACGTTGAGCACGTCGGGTACCAGGTCGTAGCGGTGGCTGTAGGTGTCGAGGATGGCGACGCCCGCCGCGGCGAGCGGGATGCCGATCAACGCTCCAAGTGGTCCCCAGATGGCCGCGCCGACGAACACGGCGCCGAGTGCGATTGCCGGGTTCACGTCCATCGTCTTCTTGCTGACGTGCGGGGTGAAGAAGTACGTCTCGATCTGCTGGTACACCGCGGCGAAGGCGATGATCGCGACGGCCGTCCATGGGCTGGTGAACACGGTCGCGAGGACGGGAAGGATTATCCCGAGGTAGGTCCCGAGGATGGGGACGAACTGCGCCGTGATGCCGGCGAACAGTGCGAAGGGCAACCAGTAGGGGACGCCGATGGCGGCGAAGAAGATGCCGTGGAAGAAGGCGGAGGCCGCCGCGAGCACGATCTTGGAGACGACGTAGCCACCTGTCTTGGCGATCGTGATCTCGGAGATATTGATGAAGACCTGCTGACCGCGCGGCGGCATCCATGAGGCGAGATGCTGGACGAGGTTGGGACCGTCGCCGGCGAAGTAGAAGGCGAACACCAGCACCGTGACGAGGTCGAACAGGACCGAGGACAGGGAGCCGACGACGCCGAGGAGTCCGCCGGACAGGGAGCCCGCCCACGAGGCGATCTGCGAGGGGTCGAGGTGCAGCTTCGACGAGATCGTGGTCGGGTCGAGGTTGGTTCCGAACCGTTGGTTGACCCAGTCGATCACCGAGGTCGTCAGATCGGGCACTCCGGTGACGAAGTCGGCGATCTGGTTGAAGAACAACTGCCCGAACACCACGGCCAAGGCGAGGGCCACGAGTAGTGCGCTTCCGCCCACGATGCCGGTCGCGACGCCCCTCGACCGGCCGCGCTGGACCAGCCATCGGATGCCGGGTTCCAGGGCGATGGAAAGCAGCCAGGCCAGCAGGACCAGGAACAAGAAGTGGCTGAGCATGGAGAACAGCCACAGGAACAACAGCAGCCCCGCAACCAGTCCCATGATGACCAGCCCCGATCGCCACACCGACGTGCGGTCGAAGCGCACGTTGACGACGAGGCCACCCTGCCTCGTCGGAACCACGACGGTCGGAGGGATCTCGGAACTCGCCGTGCGGTCGGCGTCCGGTGTCAACATCGTCATCACTCGTCCCAGGAGTCCCGAGGTGGCGCTCTGCTCGGATGCGGGCAGTCTTCCAGATCGCATCACCGTGAACTCGTGAAGCTGCAGCGGAGCCCAGCGCGCACCCGATCGGCAGACAGCAGGCGCACTCGGGGAAGGGGGCTTCCGTGCCGTAGTCCGCAGTTACGCCGACTCGTCGAGCTGGTGGAGGACGAGGTCAGCGTGAGCGCGGACCGGCGCCAGGTCGGCGGGTTGGGCAATGGCTCGCTGGGCGTCATCGACCACGAGCTGCACGTGTCCGGCGATCAGCGCCCGGTCGTCCGGGTCGTGACAGAACCTGCCGGTGGTGGCCAGCACCCTGAGCAGGGCCCGGTCCACCCGCGGTTCCGCGCACCCGTACCTGCGGATCTGCCCGGTGGCCAGGTCGAGGTAGTAGGAGAGGTCCCGACCGGGGACGACGACTCGGATCGTGCCGGCGTCGTCGCGGATGCGCTGACTGCCGAGCGGCCGGCGCACCAGGTGTGCGAGCAGGACACCCAGGTGCTCCAGCGCCTGGATCGACGTGTACGGGTCGTTGATGGCCGGAGACAGCGCTTTGACGGCGATGTCGGCGAGCTGTCGGACCCCGAACGCCACGTCCTGCTCGGCGGTGCGTTCGTACCCCAGCCGGACCGCAACGGGCAGCGCCTGGCCGAAGGCCGCCGGGTCCGGTGGTGGGTCGTCCGCGGACGGTGCCCACACCCACAACAGCGGCGCGCCGTCCACGACGAACTCGCCCACCATGGTGGACACAACCACCACCAGCTCGTGGTCCCTCACCAGCGCAAGGAGCACGCCGGGATGCACGGTCTGGACCCAACCGGACTGGTACGCCGGCACCGCGACGGCCCAGGCGGGCGGCGACGGCGCGGCTTCGGCGCTCACTCCCTCCGACGGCAGGTCGTGGTCGATCACCCGGAGCGTGCTTCGTTCCACGCGCCTCATGACCTCGTCGATCTGGATGGAGTGCGCCAGGTGGTGCACGAAGAACACCAGCATGAGCAGGCTGATGAAGAGCAGGGCCAGCGCGAAGCTCACCGCGAGCCGCGGGTAGTCATCCACCCGTTGACCCGCCGAGACCCCGACGGTGAACAGGCCGGCCGTGCTGTAGGTGAACGTGGCGACGAAGACGCTGAGCACCACCTGGTTGGTCCGGTCCCGCAGGAAGTTGCGCAGCAGACGGGGTGAGAACTGCGTCGATGCCAGCTGCAACGCGACGACGGTGAGGCCCAGCACCAGGGCGATCACGGTGGCCAGGGTGCTCGAGATCGCGATGAGCAGAGTCCGCGCGTCATCGGGGGTCCCCTGGAAGACGAACCAGCTGGTCGACGACACCTGGATCTGCGAGAGCACCATGCCGATGCCGAGCGCCAGGACCACGGCGATCGTGGGCAGCACCCACAGCGCCCCGCGGATGTACTCCCACAGAGCCTCGCGTCGCATGCAGACCACACTGGCCGGGGGAGTGCGCGCGGGTCAACGCCAGAAACAGGATCGCGATCCCGTGCGGCGACCGCGTCCCATCACCGCCCCTGGCTCACTTCAGGTGACGGTCGAAGAACTGGGCAGCGTCCTCCCCGGCGAACTGCGGGACACCGGTGTGCCCGCCCATGTTGGCGTGCAGGCTCTTCTCCGTGGAGCCGAAGGCGTCGAACAGGTCCAGGGCCATCTGCCGGTCGTTTCCTTCGTCGTCCCACTGCAGCAGGACGTGCAGGGGAATCGTCACCTGGCGCGCCTCGTCGAACATGCTGCGAGGCACGAAACTCCCGGCGAACAGGCCGGCTGCGACGATGCGCGGCTCGACCACCGCCAGCCGGACGCCGATCGAGATCACCCCGCCCGAGTAGCCAACTGGGCCGCCGATCTCGGGAAGTGAGAGAAGGCCGTCCAGGGCGGTCCGCCATTCCGGTACCGCACGCTCGACCAGCGGGAGGATCAGCCGGTCGATGATGTCGTCATCGACCGGCAACCCGGCCTCCAGCGTCCGGCGCAGATCGGCGCGGGCCTGCTGCGTGACGGCCAGGGTGGGCCGGCCACCGCTCCCGGGGAGCTCGATGGTGGCCGAGGCGAAGCCGCTCGCCGCACAGCGACGTGCCCGGGCCACCAACCGGGGGTACATCTTGTGCATTCCGCCGGGGTGGCCGAGCAGGATCAGCGGGACCGGAGCGGATGCCGATCCCGGCGTCCACAGGATGCCGGGGATCTCGCCGAGGGTGAACTCGCGCTCGAGTACGCCGTCGTCGAGGCGTTGTTCGGAGGTGAATCTCATGGTCGTGCCCTTCGGGAGTGCTCGTGGACGGCGCTCCCGGACGACCTATCGCCCGGCCGTGACCCCTGAGAGGAGCACCGATGTCGATACGTTCACGGGTACCACCTCCCACAGTCTCGCGGTCTCCGGGAAACTAGCAGCGGTCGCCGGCATCCACCAAGTGCGTTTCCGCGAAGCACCGGGGCCGACGGGCACGGGCGCACTGCGGCCCCCGTCCCACAGGGACGGGGGCCGCGTGGTGCGGCGTGGCGTCAGACCCGGTTGGTCGTACGACGACCGGCCACCACACGCTCGTAGAGGACGATCAGTACGGCGGCAACGATCACGCCCATGATCAAGGCGATCCAGTCGATTCCGGAGGTGTCGCCCTTGTTGAACACGCCAGTCCACAACCAGCTGCCGATGAGGGCGCCGACGATGCCGAGGACCACGGTCATGAGGGTGGAGATGTCTTGCCTACCGGGCAGCGCGAGCCGTGCCAGGGCACCGATGATCGCACCCAGGATCACGGTGACAATGATGGTGGTGAGCATGTGTGGCACTCCTCTTCGGGTCCAGGACCCTGATCCCACGTTGGACGCGCGGCTGTAGCCGCACGCCGGGAACCCAATGGGGTTCCCACAGAGCCTTTACCCACGCCAGAGCCTTCGATTCTCGAGGGCCACGGCCAATCCTGTGGCTTGGCTCACCTGTGGATCCCTCTCCACCCTCGGGCGGCGCTGCTCGTCGGCCAGGCCGCGTCGGCAGGTTGACGGCCTGAGACCCATGTCACGGCTCGGATCGGGTTCAGCCCCAGGTCTTCGGGCAGGTGTAGCCCATGACCAACGACAAGGCAGCACAGGCCCGCCAAGGCCTCCTCGACAGCGTCAAGGGCAAGGCCAAGGAGGTGGCCGGTGCCGTGAGCGGCAAGGACCACCTCGTGGAGGAAGGGCAGCTCCAGCAGGCAGCAGCCAGTGACCGCAAGGCAGCCCTGGCCGACGAAGCGGTCGCCGACGCCAAGCGGGCCGAGGCCACGCAGGAGATGCGCGAGGCCAGCCGTGAGGCAGCCGAGCTGAAGGGCGACGCGCGCGCCCAGGCCGAGCGCGAGAGGGCACACGTGCAGCGCCAGCGCGACGGTGAGCACGCGGCCGCCGCGAGCGAGGCCCGCGCGCAGGAGGCCGCCGATCGGAAGGCCGCCGAACAGCGGGCAGACGAGGTCGCCCAGACCCGACTGCGCGAGGCCGAAGCCATCGCGGCCGACGCGGACTCCACCGAGCAGGAGGCCGCCGCCGAGAAGCGGCGCCTCGAGCGGCAGGCCACCGCCGCCGACCAGCAGGCCGCGCAGCTGCGCGCCCAGACCCAGAAGTGAGGACCGCCATGATCAGCACCGTCATCGCCCTTCCCTACGAGCTCGCCCGCCTCCCCTTTGTCGTGCTCGACACCAGCCTGTTCGCGCTGCCGGAAGACTCCGCCCCGCGCCTGACCCTGAACCGGGCGATCGGCATGTCCGACAAGCTCGCCGGGGCCGTGCTGCGCAACGGCAAGATCGCCGACCGCGGCGCTGACCGTATCGAGCGCTCCGACAACCTCCAGCTGGCAACTCACCTCGAGCAGCAGGCCGCTACCCGACGAGAGCAGGCCCGCGACACTGCCGTCACCGGCACTCGACAGGCCGCTGCGCAGCGCAAGGCCGCCCAGAAGCGAGTCGTCTCGGGCCTGAAGGAAGCCGACGCCACCGAGGTGCACGGCAAGGAACAGGCCAAGACCAACGCCGCCAGGACGGCCTCGGCGAAGAAGGCAGCCGCCACCAAGCGCGCAGCCGCCCGCACCGCCAGCGTCGCGCAGTCCAAGGCACGCGTGGACTCCGCCGCCCAGGCGAAGAAGCAGACCGCACAACGTGCCGCGAAGGCCGAGCTCAATGACGCCCGCAAGACCAAGCAGGCCGCCAGCAAGACCCGCGCCGACGCCGATCGCCTCAGCCAGCTCGCCGAAGCCAAGAAGCAGCAGCGCAAGCAGAGCTGAAGCACCTCGAGCGCCCTCGACATAGGCACGAAACAAGGCGCCCGTCGGCGACCCCGGGTGGGCGCGACGTCGACATCCAACAGGGTGAACGCCCACCCAGCTCGCGCGCCTCAACAGTGCCCCGTCCTCCTTGGAGGGCGGGGCACTGTTGGTGCAGCGGGCAGCGTGCGGTGCGTTCTATCGCCGCCTGCCGGCCGCCGGGGCGCGTCATGGGGATGCCGCGTTGTGCCCGTGGGACTGCGCGTTACGAGTTCAGCGGAAGTGGCGCTGGGCCATCTCGTTGAGGGCGAACAACGTGTCGCGGCAGTCATCGGCGTCCGTCATCACGGCGACCGCCATGCCTGACGCCGGCCAGGCGAATGAGAAGCAGCTGTAGCCGGTGTTCTGTCCGGTGTGACCGAAGCGCCCGTCCCCGACCTCGGTGCCCAGGCCGAAACCGTCAGGCACCTGGGGCGTCAGCATCACTGTGGCCAGATCCGGTGAAAGCAAGGCCGATGCGCCATCGGTGGCACGGCTGATCTCCAGCTCCAGCCGCACCAGGTCGAGCGGGGTGCTCCACAGCCCGGCCCCGGCCATCTCCGGCTGCGTGTGCCACCCGCCCAATACCGGGGCGCCGCCGGAATGGCCGCGGGCGGCTCGTGCTCGGTGCTCGTACGGGAAGTGCTGGTCGTAGCTGCTGTGTGCCATGCCGACCGGTTCCAGTACGAGGGTCGCCATGAGCTCGTCGAACGGGGTCTGCGTGACGTCAGTCAGGAGCTGTTGGAGGACTGCGTAGTGGCTGCCCGAGTAGCGGAACTGCGAGCCTGGCGAGAGCTCGCGCCGGACTGCTGGCGTGTTGGCCGGTGGTTCACCCTTCAGGATCTGCAGCAGCGACGGTACTGGCTCACCTTCGGCATACCCGGGGAACCAGTTCTCGGTCAGTCCGGCCGTGTGAGCCAGCAGCTGGCGCACGGTTACGGTGCCGGTGCCCGGCAGCTGCCACGAGGTCAGGTACGCGTTGACGTCGGCGTCGAGGTCGATCGTCGCGTCGGCCACCAGCCGCAGCGTGCCGAACGCGGCCACGTGCTTGCTGATCGAGCACGCCGGGAACAGCATGTCCGGGCCGCCGGTCCAGACCTCCCCATCGAGTCCACCGACTGCGACACCAATGCCGAGCGTTGGATCAGTGTCCGCAACCAGGTCGTGCCAGTCCTGCTCGAAACCCATGGCTCGCAAGTATGCCGCGTCCTGACCTCCTACTTCAGCGGCCGGACGCGCACGCCAAACACGCAGCGGGGACGCGTCACGGCACACCGTGCCGACGCGGGTTGACAGAGCTTGGGTTCAATGGTTCATTAGTTGAGTAACTAACCACACAAGCAGTCCCATCGAGACGAACGAGGGCCCGTGATCGACGACGGCAGTCCGATCTTCCGGCAGATCGCCGAGCGCATCGCCGCGCAGATCCTGGACGGCACCCTCGCCGAGGAGGCCCAGGTGCCCTCGACCAACGACTTCGCCGCGATCCACCGGATCAACCCGGCGACGGCTGCCAAGGGCGTCAACGAGCTCGTCGACGCCGGGGTGCTCTACAAGAAACGAGGGATCGGGATGTTCGTCGCCACCGGCGCCCGGGATCGCCTCCTCGCCGAACGGCGGGCAAGGTTCGCTGCGGAGTACGTCGAGCCGTTGGTGCGCGAGGCGGCGCGTCTCGGGATCCGCCCCGACGAGCTGCTTCGCCTCGTCGCCGAGCAGGAGGTGACCGCATGACTGCCGCAGTGCAGGTGAGCCACGTCAGTCGCCGATTCCGCGGCGTGGTCGCCGTCGACGACGCGTCGTTCACGCTGGAGGCGGGCCGGATCCACGGCCTGCTCGGCCGGAACGGTGCTGGCAAGACCACGGTGATGCGTCTGGTCACCGGACTCGACCGACCCTCCAGCGGCGCCGTCGAGGTCTTCGGCTCCGACCCGTTCGAGAACGAAGAAGTGCTGAGCCGCACCTGCTTCGTCAAGGAGTCGCAGAGCTACCCCGACCTGACGGTCGACCGGATCCTCGCCTCGGCGCGGCTGCTGCAGCCCGGGTGGGACGACGGCTTCGCCCAGGCCCTGGTCGCGGACTTCGACCTCCCGCGCGGGCGGCGGGTGCGGAAGCTGTCGCGCGGCATGCGCTCGGCCCTCGGCATCGTCATCGGACTGGCGTCGCGTGCGCCGCTGACCCTGTTCGACGAGCCCTACCTGGGGCTCGACGCCCCCAGCCGCGCTCTCTTCTACGACCGACTGATCACCGACTTCGCCGACCACCCACGCACCGTGGTGCTGTCGACCCACCTGATCGACGAGGTCGCCAACCTGCTCGAGCGCGTCGTCGTCGTCGACCACGGGCGAGTCGTCATCGACGCCGAGGCGGAGGACGTTCGGGGCACGGCCTACACCGTCGTCGGCCCGGCCGGCACCGTCGCGCAGTTCGTCGGCCGGCGCGAGGTCATGGCGCGCCAGGATGCCGGAACGTACGCCTCGGCCACCGTCCGCGGCCGCATCGACGAACCGCAGCGACGGCTCGCCGACGAGCTGCGCCTCGACCTGTCCCCCGTCTCGCTGCAGCAGCTGGTCGCCCACGCCACCAGCGGCGGGCCCGGCCCGCAGCGACCCACCGAAGGAGCAGACCGATGAGCCGTGCTGTTGCCGTCGCACGCGTGCACGCCCTCGACGTGCAACAGATCATCTGGCCCTGGGCCATCCTCGCCACGTCCTTCGTCGTGAACCTCGTTCTCTGGGTGGCGCTGACCGACCTGGACGGCTTCGAGAAGACCACGGGCGGGCTGCTCTCGCTCTACGCCACCGCGCTGTTCGTCGCGGCCGTGGCCGTCTCACGCCAGCTGCCGTTCGCGCTCGGACTCGGCGTCACCCGCCGGGCGTTCATGGGCGGCAGCCTCCTGTACGCCGTCGGTACCGCGGTCGGGACCGGTCTGGCGCTGACCCTGCTGAACCGCCTCGAGCAGGTCACCGACGGGTTCGGCCAAGGCGGTCGGTTCTTCCGCGTGCCCTGGCTCACAGACGTACCGACCTACCAGCTGCTCGCCGTCTACGCCGTTCCGATGCTGCTCGTGCTCGCTCTGGGGGCGCTGATGTCCTCGCTGTACGCGCGCTTCGGCCAGACCGGCGTGCTCGTCACGACGCTGGTCGGCGTCGTCGTCGTCACCGCGGCTGCCCTGCTCCTCACGGCGGCCGACGCCTGGGCCGCGATCGGGCGGTGGATCACCGGGCTCACCCCCCAGACCCTCACCGGCTGGTTGTTGATGGGGGCGGCGGCGGCGCTGGCCGGGACGTACGCGATGCTGCGCCGCGTCTCGGTCTGAGCCCGAACGACCCAACCGGCCAGGACCTGAGCCCGCGGTCAACCATTCCTCGGCGTCGGAGGTTCATGGGCGGCATGGCCGCGGGGACGATCGGATCGGCCCCGGATGATCGGGTGACGAGCGTTGCCGGCCTTGCAGACTGGGTGTGAGAGGAGGACCTCGCATGATTGCTGCGCTCAACTCGGCCGTCGAGGCCGTTGAGACTCACTTGGCGACCGACCCGGCTGCCCCGTTGGATCTGTCGGCGCTGGCCAGTCGGTTGGGCACGACCGAGCACCACCTGCGGCGGATGTTCTCGTCGCTGGCGACGATGCCGCTCTCGGAGTATGTGCGACGGCGCCGCATGTCCTTGGCCGCGGCCGATCTCGTGGCCGGCGACGACGACCTGCTCACGGTCGCGGTCCGGTACGGCTACGGCTCGACCGAGTCGTTCGGCCGTGCGTTCCGTGCCGTCCACGGCGCCGGACCTGGTGAGGTGCGCCGCGATGGGGGTCCACTACGCACCCAACCGCAGATCAGGTTCCACCTGACCGTACAAGGAGGCATCCCGATGGACACCCGCATCACCGACCTGCCCGCTGTTCGACTCGTCGGCCACGCCACCCGCGTACCGCTCGTGCACGAGGGTGTGAACCCGTTCATCGCCGAGCACGTCGCGGCCATCCCGGTCGAGGAGACCCGTCGGCTCAAGACCCTGAACGACACCGAACCCTCAGGGGTTCTTGCCGTCAGCGACGACCTGGACCCCGACCGCGCAGAAGGCACTGAGCTGACCTACCTGCACGGCGTTGCCACCACCACAGCACCTGAGGGGCTCGACACCATCGAGGTGCCCGCCGGAACCTGGGCGGTGTTCCGCACCCAGGGCCCGCACCCGAGCGCCCTGCAGGAGGCTTGGGCCGCCACCGCGACGGAATGGTTCCCCTCGCAGCCGTGGCGCTGGCGTCCTGGGCCCGAGATCGTCGCGACCCTCGCGTTCGACCCGGATGCCGGTACCGCCACCTGCGAGCTCTGGCTGCCGATCGAACCTGACTAGGCAGATGTCATCCCGAGGCGACCAGGGCGTGCACGGCCAGCGCCACCACGTCGCACGATCCGGCGAACGACACGAACCGTGCACCCGTCGTCGGCAGTCGGAGGGGCCTGGGACGCCGACCCCAGGTCGAACCCCACCGGCGACCCGGCCGCGGTGGCGGCGGCCCTCGTCGAGTGGTTCGCCCCCGACGAGGCCGAGCCGTCGTAAGTCGCTTGCTTGTCCCTTGGCACGGCGGGCAGTGTCGACCTCGTGACGTCAAGTGATCTCTGGGACGCCGACACCGCCCGCCGGTACGACGACCCCTCCTCGCCGATGTTCAGCGCCGAGGTGTTGAAACCGACCGTTGACTTCCTCGCCGGTTTGGCCGGAGCGGGTCCAGCACTGGAGTTCGCCATCGGCACGGGGCGCGTCGCCGTTCCGCTCGCCCGGCACGGGGTCCGCGTCCAGGGCATCGAGCTGTCCCAGCCGATGGTCGACCAGCTGCGCCACAAGGCGTCCCCCGAGGAGATCCCCGTCGCCATCGGTGACATGGCCACCGCCCGCGTCGAGGGTCAGTTCGCGCTGGTCTACCTGGTGTTCAACACCATCGGGAACCTGCGTACCCAGGACGAGCAGGTCGAGTGCTTTCGGAACGCCGCCCGCCACCTGGCGCCCGAGGGGCACTTCGTCATCGAGCTCGGGGTCCCAGCCATCCGCCGCTTTCCACCAGGACAGTCAGCCGTTCCCTTCGACGTCAGCGAGCGGCACACCGGTCTCGACACCTACGACATGACCACCCAGCAGGGAACCTCGCACCACTACTCACGGCTCGACGAAGGCGGCTACCGCTACTCCACCAGTAACTTCCGGTACATCTGGCCGGCCGAGTGCGACCTGATGGCCAAACTGGCCGCACTGGAGTTCGTCGGCCGATGGGCCGACTGGGATCGATCCCCCTTCACCTCTGAAAGCCCCAGCCACGTCTCCGTCTGGCGCAAGCCGCCCGAGGCGGCCTGATTCTGCGCAGGACCTTCCACCCTTCTGTGCGCAGTGATGCGCGGCTTGTGTGCCGGTGGGCACATACGGCGCTCATCTCGTGCGGGACAACTGGATAGTCCGATTCGGGCAAGAGGTTCTCCCCGCGGGCCGCCGACGTAGGTGGTCTGAGCAAAGGAGCTTGCGATGTGGATGTGGATCGCTGTGATGATGGCCTTCGTCCTGGTGGTAGCCCTTCTCGCCACGTCAGTAGGCCGCCGGGAGGTTCGACACCGGGCCCAACATGGCGGTGGGAGCGGGAGCGCGAGCGGTGATGGCGACGGCGGCGCGAGCGATGGGCGCGCCGGCTGGGGCTGGGGCTGGTCTGACCTGGGCGACGAATGGGGAGACGGGGGCGCCGGCGGAGGTGAATGAGCGACGCCGTCCTCCGGTACGAGCAGCACGGAGTCGCCTTCACGCCCATCCGCGACGAGCTCTTCGGGTCCCACCTGAACTTCCGTGATCCCGACGACATCGCACTGGAGCTCACCTCGTCCAACGAGCTCATGATCGCCGCCCAGAGAGCCTTGGCCTCAGGACAGATGACCTCCGCCGACATCGCCGCGTTCATAGCCGAGAACGTTGACCTCAGCTTCGTCCCAGGCATCCCCTCGGGGTTTGAGTACTGAGCGATCACAGGTCCAGGTGGGCGGCCCGGGAACGGGCCGTGGTTCGCCAGGCCTGCACGCCACCTGCCCTGAGCTTCGCCCCAACGCGCTGCTCAATGGCTACGCGAGGGCCGCGCACAGTGTTGGCCCGATGAGCGCTCCATCCGCGAAGTCGTGCCGTCCTGCGAGGTCGCGCCACGTCGACTCGTTCAGGTCCTCGTAGACGATCCGACCGGCATCCTTGATGGTCACGCCGGGGCCGGGCTCATTGACCATGTACCGGAAGCCGGTGACCGTGCGGTCGAACTCATCGGTCCCCGGGACGCGGTTGTGGACCTGCACGAAATGGGCTCGCACGACGATCGACTCACCGGTCGTCGTGTTGGTCCACACGTCGCGCGGTGCCGAGACGAACTCGGTGAAGCGGGTGACGTTTCCTTCGGGGTCGAGGAACACGGTGAACCGGTCAGAGACCGTGCCCGCAACGTGCGCCTCGAACGTCCCGCAGTCAACGGTGAACTCGAAGCTCTCGTTCGACGCCTGGACGAAATGGTCGGGCGGGCTTGCCGAGGCGCTCCCCGCAGCCAGGACTGAGCAGGCGGACACCGCGAGTACTGCAGTGAGTCGGAGGGACTTCATGGGTGGACCCTTCCTAGGCGGGAACAGCCACGCCACGAGGTCCACGGCGCTTCCTCGGAGCCTCCTCCCTACCTCCGCGTCCTGTCGACGGAATTAACATCCGACCGAAGTAGCGTCGGACTGTGGCGAGGGCCTGGGCGGCCGAGATCCACGCGGCCAGAACGAGATTCGCCAGGCCACCAGGGCATGGGCGAGGGCGGCGGATGGGTGCCGGGGTGCCATGACCGCCGGCAACTCGACATCACCAGGATCAAGGCGAGTTCGGCTCGCTGGGGGCCAGTCGGCAGCTCCCGGGTCACCGCCGTCGGGCGATGGTCAGTCCGTCGAAGGCGGTCAGGACCACGGCCTCGACACGATCGTCGGAGGCCACCAGGTCGTTGAAGGCGCGCAACGCGGTGGTGTTCGCGTCGGTGACCTCCTGATCGGTGATCCGGCCGCTCCACAGGACGTTGTCCACGAGCAACAAACCGCCGGGGCGGACCCGTGGCACCAGCTCGGCCCAGTAGGCGGCATAGCCGGGCTTGTCCGCATCGATGAAGACCAGGTCGATGTCTGCCGTCGTGGGCAGCGACTGCAAGGTGTCCAGCGCCGGGCCGATACGCAGCTCGATCCGGTCGGTCATCCCGGCGGCAGCCCAGGCACGCCGGCCGATATCGGTCCACTCTTCGCTGACGTCGCAGCAGAGCAGGGAACCTCCCTCGGCCAGGCCCCGGGCGATGCACATGCTCGAGTAGCCGGTGAACGTGCCCACCTCGACGGCCCGGCGTGCGCCAGTGAGCCGCGCGAGCATGGTCAGCAGCTGTCCCTGGTCGTCGCCGATCTGCATCCCTGCCACGTCCCCGAGCTTGGCCGTCTCAGCCTGGAGCTCACGGACCACACCGTCGGGGTGCCACGAGCCGTGAGCGACGGCGTAGGAGCGAACCACATCCGTTACCGGGAAGCTGCGCATTCTCGGACGCTACGCCACCCAGCGCTCCGTGCGGACCTTCGCCCACCGGGTTCCCGTCGACCGAGCCTGGTCGGACGCTTTCAGAGGGTCTTCGGGGATGGCAGACCCGCCATGACGGCATCCGCGAACGCGGCGTGAAGGGCCGGGCTCGGATGGAATCCGTCGCCGGCGAACATCTCGGACCCGAGCGGTTCGGCGGTCTGGATCCGGAAGGCTCGCTCGCGGGCTCGGACCGCCGCGACCCCGATCGCGTCGAAGACCCGCCCTCGCCAGCCGAGGGCGTCGGCGAGGGGCCGCGGGAACGCCGGGAAGTGGTCAAGCGGCGGGATGCCGAGGAGGCAGACCTGAGCCCGTGGAGCCGCGGCGAGGATCCCGTCGAGGAGCGCCGCGAGCTCGCGGCGGAACCGGGCCGTGCTGTGCAGGTTCTTGAGGTCGTTGACACCGATCGAGACGAACACGAGGTCAGCGTCGAGGAGGGCATCGCCGGAGACGAGACTCAATGCCTGCCCCGCGGTGGCGCCGGTCCGTGCGCAGGCCTGCCAGTCCACCGTCGCGCCGTAACGGTCGGCAAGCCGGGCGGCGAGCTGGCCTGCGACGGAGGATCGGTGATGTTCGACGGCGTATCCCGCGGTGACGCTGTCCCCGAGCGCGACGACCTTCATGCGGCGAGCGCCCGAGCCGACCTGTCCCGTGACGCCGTCAGCATCAGCGAATCGTGGGAGCGTGCGGGCGAGTCGATATCCCTGGATCGGCACCAGGGGCAGACCCAGCCACCACCACTGCGCACGTCGCCCGTCGGGGCCTCGGAGGCGGGCCTGTCCGACACGCGCCAGACCGCTCCGAATCATGCGCCGATGCTATGCCGCACGCGCTGTACCTCTGCCACCCGTCACGCCTCCGCGCGCGGGCGAGGAGCCACGTGGCCGGGCAGGGAGGGAATAGTTGAATGATCAACTAGGTTCCTATATACGTGACATTCACCGATCGGGTGACAGAGCACCGGTCCAGGACCTTCAGGAGAACCCCATGACGACCATCGCAACCGTCCCCGTCAGCACCCCTACGACGCTGAACGAGCTGTCCGGCAGCTACAGCGTGGACAGCACGCACACCCGGATCGGGTTCGTGGCCCGGCACGCGATGGTGACCAAGGTCCGCGGCGGGTTCAACGAGTTCGAGGGCTACCTCGTCATCGACGGCGCCGACCTGGCCGCGTCCCGGGCCGCACTGACCATCGACGCGGCCAGCATCGACACCCGCAACGCTGACCGTGACGGCCACCTGCGCAGCAACGACTTCCTCGGGATGGAGGAGTTCCCGCAGATCGCCTTCGTCTCCACCGGCGTGAGGCAGACCGGCGCCACCACCCTGGAGCTCTCCGGCGACCTGACCATCAAGGGCGTCACCAACTCGGTGACCGTCCCGTTCGACTTCGAGGGTGGCGCGACCGACCCGTTCGGCAACGAGCGCATCGGCTTCGAGGGCTCGGTGTCGATCAGCCGCAAGGACTACGGCATCACCTGGAACGCGGCACTCGAGACCGGCGGCGTGCTGGTCAGCGACAAGATCGTGCTCGAGTTCGAGGTCTCCGCCATCAGGAACGCCTGACCCTCCACCCACGGTGGGCCGGGCGCTCGCCCCCATACTGCGGCCGGCCCCCACTGCAACGTGTGGGTCGGCCCGCAATGGTGCCACCCGACACCCTCGGTTTCTGCCCGGCCCCGATCTGCCTGAAGCCCCGAAAGGACCTCACACCATGAATGCCGTGAACCCCTCCGCCACCGTCGACGTCCGCCGCGCCGCAGACCGGTTCAAGAGCAACTTCGGCTGGCTGGACTCCAAGCACTCCTTCTCCTTCGGCCGCCACTTCAGCAGGACCAACACGCACCACGGTCTGCTGCTGGTCAACAACGACGATGTCGTCGACGCAGGAACCGGCTTCGACACCCACCCCCACCAGGACATGGAGATCGTCACCTGGGTGCTCGAGGGCTCCCTGGTGCACCAGGACTCCACCGGCCACAACGGCGTGATCTACCCCGGCCTCGCGCAGCGGATGAGCGCCGGCGCCGGCATCCAGCACTCCGAGAAGAACGACTCCTGGCGCATCGCCGGGGACGCACACCGCGACCCGGTGCACTTCGTGCAGATGTGGGTCGTGCCGGACGAGAACAACATCGCCCCCGGCTACGAGCAGCTGGAGATCGACAACGAGCTGCTCACCGGCGGCCTGGTCCCGGTCGCCTCCGGGATGAGCAAGCACGACGGCGAGTCCGCCATCCGGATCAACAACAAGTACGCCGCCCTGCACGCCGCCCGCCTCCAGCCCGGCCAGAGTGTCGAGCTGCCCGAGGCACCCTTCCTGCACCTCTTCGTGCCGCGCGGCACCGTCACGCTTGAAGGCGCCGGCGACCTCGCCACCGGAGACGCCGTCCGGTTCACCGCCACCGGCGGCCAGAAGGTCACCGCCACCGAACCCGCCGAGATCCTCGTCTGGGAGATGCACGCCACCATCGCCTGACCGGGCACGAGGTCGCCGTCAACAGTGGCCCCGATCCGGCTGCTCTGACCTCGAGGAGGCCGCGGGCGGATCACCTCGATGACGACCCGAACGTCAGGTTCTCATTGGCCCGACGCTGCAGCACGGCACGCTCACTCTCGTTGCTCGTCCGCGCGGCCGCCTCGGTGAACGCCTGGCCTGCCTGCGCATTCAGCCCGGCCCGTTCGAGCAGGTCCCCGCGCACACTTGGCAGGAGCGGCGAGTCGCCGAGGTCATCTGCGTCCAGTTCCGCCAGCACGGCGAGCCCCGCGTCCGGGCCGAACGCCCGCCCGTGTGCCACCGCCCGGTTCACCTCGACGACCGGACCCGGAGCGGCTCCGGCCAGGACGTCATACAGAGCCGCGATCCGACGCCAGTTCGTCTCGTCGGCACGCCCGGCGCGGGCGTGCTGGGCGGCGATCGAGGCCTGCAGGAAGTACTTCCCGACCGGCGTGCCGCGCGCCGCGAGCAGCTCGGCCTGCTGCAGGGCGGCCAGTCCGCGGCGGATCAGCATCTTGTCCCATCGGTTCCGGTCCTGCGCCTCCAGCAGGACCGGCACACCGCGCTCGTCGAGCCGGGCGGCCATCCTCGAGCCCTGGATCTCCAGCAGGGCCTGGAGTCCGAGCACCTCGACCTCGTCGGGAGCGAACGCGACCAGCATCCGTGCGAGCCTCATCGCCTCGTTCGCCAGGTCCGGGCGCATCCAGTCCTGGCCGGCGGTGGCGGCGTAGCCCTCGTTGAAGATCAGGTAGATCACGGCCATCACGTCGTCGAGCCGTCGGGTCCGCTCCTGCCCTGTGGGAAGCTCGAACTCGGCGTGAGCCGTGGACAGCGTCTTCTTCGCCCGCGAGATGCGCTGACCCATGGACGACTCGGTGACCAGGAATCCTCGCGCGATCTCGGCGGTGGTGAGGCCGCCGACCAGCCGCAGCGTCAGCGCGGCCCGGGACTCGGCCGTCAGGGCGGGATGGCAGGACAGGAAGATGAGACGCAGGACGTCATCCTCGATGTAGTCGACCTGGCCGTCGAAGTCGGGCATCACCGCCTCCTCTCCACCGTGGGCGCGTTCGAGCTCCGCGGTCTTGCGGCGCAGGGTGTCGGCACGCCGGAAGTGGTCGACACCACGCCGCTTCGCGATGGTCATCAGCCACGCGGTCGGGTTCTCCGGGACACCGGTCGTGGGCCACTGTTCCAGCGCGGCCACGAGTGCGTCCTGCGCCAGGTCCTCGGCGAGCTCCAGGTCACGGGTCATCCGGGTGAGGGCGCCGACGAGGCGGGCCGATTCGGCCCGCCACGCCGCGACGATGGCCTCGTGCGCGTCATCCGCACTGGTCTCTGCCGGCACGCTGCCAGCGTAGTGAGTCCCGTTCAGTCGCCGGGGGCCTCCGGCCCGGTGGAGATCTGGCGCAGGGTCGAGATGACCGTGACCTCGGGCCAGTGCTTCGCGTGGAGCTCGGCGAACTCCTGCTGGTCGGCCACGGCCTCCTCGAGGCTGTCGTACTGCAGGATCGACCAGCCGCCGACGACCTCCTTGGCCTCGGCGTACGGCCCGTCGACCCGGGTGATCTCGCCCTGGCGGACCACGAAGTTCACCGCGTCCTCGGTTCCGTACAGACCGCCTCCGTCGAGGAACACACCCTTGGCGGCGCGCTCGCCGATGTGGACGTCCATCGCGTCGAACAGCGCTTGGGGCGGCGTGCCGACGCCCTCTTCCATCCTCACGAATCCCATGAAACGCGGCATCTTGATCACTCCTACTGGTTGACGGTGAGCTGCTTGGTGCACGTACGTCGAACGGCCGTGAGGGTCTTCGACATCAGGTATCGAAGTCTTTTCACCGTGAGCTGCCGCCGCGGAAGTGGTGCCGATGTTCGCCTGGCGTGGTGTTGAGCCGCCTTCGGAATGCCCGGTTCATCGTTTCGGGTGTGCCGAACCCGCAGGTCTTGGCGATCTGTTCGATGGTCCGGTTGGTGCTCTCAAGGAGCCGGCAGGCGGACTCGAGACGGACGGCTTCGACGTGGTCTGCTGCGGTGGCACCCACTTCCGCCTTGAAGACGCGGGTGAACTGCCGTTCGGAGAGGTTGATCTGCCGGGCGAGCGCCGCCAAGGAGAGGTCGTCGGAGAGGTGGTCGCGCAGCCAGGCCAGCAGGTCGCGAACCGGTTCGGTGTCGGCTTCCTGCCCGGCGAGGAGGGCAGAGAACTGCGCTTGGCCGCCCGAGCGCTGGAGGTAGACGACCAGCTGACGCGCCACGGTGGCAGCGGCTTGGTGTCCGTGGTCGTCGGCGACCAGGGCGAGGGTGAGGTCGATTCCCGCGGTGACGCCCGCGGAGGTCCACACGTTGCCGTCGTTGACGTAGATGGCGTCGGGGTCGACCGTCACGTCGGCGTACGCGGTGTCGAGGTTTCCACAGTCCGCCCAGTGGGTCGTGGCGCGTCGTCCGTTCAGGAGCCCGGCGGCCGCGAGGAGGAACGCGCCGGAGCAGACCGAGGTCACCCGGCGTGCGTCGGTGGCGAGCCGTCGGATGTGGTCGAGGAGCTCGGTGTTCGCGACGGCTGCGTCGACACCGGCGCCACCGGCCACCATCAGGGTGTCGACCGGCGCGGTGACTTCGCTGATCGCGGTGGAGGTGAGCTCCAGCCCGCAGCTGGCAGTTACCGGGCCGCCCTGGAGGGTCACCACCTGGGTGCGGTAGCGCACTGCGGGCAGGAACCGGGAGGCGTGGGAGAACACCTCCAGTGGCCCGGTGACGTCGAGGATCTGCCCCGAGTCGAAGGTCACGATGACCACGTCTCGCTCGCGAGGCACCTCGGGACCCGGCTCGGTCGAGGGTGGTGTCATCGCCCCGTCCATCGCGAGTCCATGCGTTGACCGTACGCCGAGGGCGCAGTGGCCGACATCGTCAAGGACGTGTCCTTGTGGCCGTTCCGACTCGGCCACACGCTGAAGTCATGAAGGTTGCCTACCTGCTCTACCCCCGGTTCACCGCCCTCGACGTGGTGGGCACCTTCCAGGTTCTGGCTGCCGCACCCGGCATCCGGAGCGTGTTCGTGGCTGCCCGTTCGGGTGCCGTCATCGACGACACCGGGCTCTGTGCGCTGCAAGCGGGCGCGTGCTTGAGTGATGTCGCGTCAGCCGACGTTGTGGTCGTCCCCGGCAGCGAGTGTTCGGGCGACCCGGACCCCGCCCTGGTCCAGTGGCTGCGTGTCGTGCACCCGAGGACGATGTGGACCCTCAGCGTCGGCACCGGGTCCAGCTACCTCGCGGCCGCGGGTGCCCTGGACGGTGCCACGGCCGCCACCCACTGGGCCTCGGCTCAGCGCTTGCGTGATGCGGGCGTCACCTACAGCGCGCAGCGGGTCGTGCGGGCCGGAAAGGTGCTGACGTCGGCCGGTGCCTCTGCCGGGATCGACCTGGCGTTGACCCTGCTGGGGCTCAGCCATGGCCCGGCCGTCGCGCAAGCGGTGCAGCTGGCCCTCGAGTACGACCCCCAACCCCCCTACGACGCCGGCTCTCCGGCGAAGGCGCCCGCCGAGATCGGCGAGCTCGTGAGCTCCTTCTACGCACTGAGGTGCAGCTGATGTCCCCGACCGAGAACCTTCTCCTCCCCACGCCCACCCACCTCTCATCCGCTCAGCTGCCCCCATCCGGCACCTTCGTTTCGGGCCGCCGCCACCGCATCCTGGTGGTGGTCACCGCTATGGCGCTGGTGGCTGCCTGGCTCGTGTCCGGCCCCCTGCTCGGCCTGGGCTTCGCGGGCGTACTACTCCTGGGGGTGATGCTGCTGGCAGCGTTCCAGACCCTGGTTCGGCGCCGGCCCTGGCGCGCTCTGCTCGTTCGTGACGCGGACTCGCTCGGCCACAGCTGGGTGGGGAAGGTCGTCGTTGCCGTAGTCCTGGTCCTGATCCCCGCCGCGATGGTGTTGTCCTCGGTGGTCGGCCATAGGTACGGCCGGTACGCCGACGACAGCTGGAAGGCACTGCTCATGCTCGTGGTGCTGGCCGGCACCTACCTCGTCTCACGCCGACTCCTGCTGACCGTGTTCGTGGCCTCGGTCACCGTCGGGCTTGCCTCTTGGGTCATGTCCCCGAACCTGGCCACCGACCGCAACGGCGACGCAACGGTTCTGGCGCACCTGACCCAGCAAGCCGGTTGGGGCAACCTGACCGGCTACCAGGACGTCGCGGTCGCCGAGATCGACCTCCGGGCTCCCCAGGCGGTGCGGCTGGCGGGAATCGGCGCCGACGACACGACGGTGATGGAGGTCGGCTCGATGACCAAGGCGATGACGGGCCTGGTCATCGCCGACGCCGTTCGCCGCGGCGAGATCCGGATGGACGCCCCCGTGGCCACCTACCTTCCGCAGCTCAAGGGCTCACCCGCCGGCACCGTCACGATGCACGAACTCGTCACCCACACCTCCGGATACGCCGAGTTCGGTGCCGCGACCCTGCAGCGCGCCGCGTGGAAGGCACCGCTGGGTCAGAACTTCTTCACCGCCGACGACGCTCAGATGACCGAGGAGACCAGAAACCAGACGCTCAGTGGCCGGGGCAGCTTTGCGTACTCCACCCTGGGCGCGGCCACGGCCGGTCAAGCCGCCGCCGCTGCAGCCCAGATGTCCTACCCGGACCTGATGCGCACCCGCCTGTTCGAGCCGCTTGGCATGTCCCACACCGCCATTGAGGCCGACCACGCTCTCGTCACCGGCGGACGCTCGCAGACCGGCCTGCCGGTCCAGCCATGGGTCATGGACGCGTACGCCCCCGGCGCGGCCGCGGTCTCCACCACCGGGGACCTCGCGAAGCTGGCCACCGCGCTGCTCGACGGGACCGCCCCCGGCATGGCCGCGCTGGAACCCACAACCCCCACCGACCTGTGGAACACCCGCATCGGTGACTTCTGGCACACCACCACCTGGCAGACCGGCCAGACGATCACCCATCACGCCGGGCAGACCGGCGGCTACGCGTCCTACCTCGGCCTGGACCGCACCGGACACAAGGCCGTCATCGTCCTGTCCGACGTCGCCAACGACGCCAGCGACCTCGGTTCCCAGCTCCTCGCCAACCGGTAGTGGCACCCCTGGCGACCGGCCAGCGGTCCTGAGCCGCAGGTCACCTGCCTACCTGATGCCTGGATGCCCGCTCCAGGACTGTCCCACCCGACATCGCTCGTCCCCACCCCACCCGCAGGAGCTCGCAATGACCACCTCGACCCCCACCAACCCGCACGTCGCCCCATCCTCCTTGTCGTCCAGCACTTCACCCTCTACGCCGTCCGCCGGATCGCCCCGCCGGGGCCACGCTCCCATCTCCGTCGTGGTGGCCGGATCGCTGGCCGTCGGGTTCCTGGCCGCTGCGGCCCTCGTCGTGGCACCCGTGGTACCCGTCACCGAAAGCGCGCTCACGGGGGCGGTCCTGTGCGGTTTCGCGATCGGCTGGGCCGTCTTGGCCGCACTCTCGACGCGGTTCACCACGCAGCCACAGCGCTGGGCTACGGTGCCCGCCGTGGTGCTCGGCGCAAGCGGCATCATCCTGCTGGCTCTCGGGTCCTCAGCCCACCCCGCTGTCGACTGGGTCTGGCCGCTGGTCCTGCTCGCCCTCGCCCTGTGGATGGCCGTGCACATCCACCGCGACCTGCACAGCAGGGCGGCCCGCTGGCTGCTCTACCCCGCCGTCGTCGCCATGGGTCTCGCCGCCGTCGGCGGCGCCTACCAGGCCGTCGGCGCCGTCGCCGACGCGTCATCGTCCTCGATGCCGGGCCGACTGGTCGACGTCGGCGGCCACCGCCTGCACCTGAACTGCACCGGAACGGGCAGCCCCACCGTGGTCGTGGAGGCCGGCGGCGGCGAGATGGCCGCCAACCTCGGCTGGGTCACCCCGGTCGTGGCCCGCGACACCACGATCTGCGTCTACGACCGCGCCGGCCGAGGCTGGAGCGAAGACGCGGACACCCCCCAGGACGCCCTCGCCATCTCCACCGACCTGCACACCCTGCTCCACCGGGCCGGCGTGCCCGGCCCCTATGTCATGGCCGGCCACTCCTTCGGCGGCCTCTACACGCTGACCTACGCGGCCAACCACCCCGACGACGTCGCCGGGATGGTGCTCATCGACTCCACCTCACCCCGCTACGGCGAGGTGGACGGTGCGACGGTGCACCCGGCACCTGCCGGGTCGTACGACATCGTGGGTCGGGTCACCGCCGCCACCTCCTCGGTGGCCCGGCTGGGACTGGGCCGGATGTTCGCCGCGATCGCCCCGGCTGACCTCCCGCCTCGGGAACAGGCTCAGGTGCAGGCGAGCACCGCGACGGCGGCCACCCTGCGCAGCACGCTCGAGGAGTACGCGAGGGCGAACGCCTCGATGGTGGAGGCGGCCTCGCTGCGCGACTTCAGCAACAAGCCCCTCATGGTCCTCAGTGCCGGCGTCGGCAGCGCCGCCGACTGGCCGCAGAAGCAGGAACGCCTCGCCGCCCTCTCAACCGACAGCGTCCACCGCGTCGTCGACGGCGCCAGCCACGAGGCGCTGGTGGGGGAGGAGGCGCACGCCGCCACCACCAGCCGGGCCATCCTCGAGGTCGTCTCCGCGGTGCGCACCGGGCAGCCGCTGTCGCGGTGACAGCGACTGCTCAGGGCGGGGCCGGCCGTGGTGCCGGGCCCGCGACTGCTGGGCGATGACCCATCTCAGGGTCGGTTCAGCCAAGATGGGCCAGTGCTCGGACTCGAGATGGTGGTGCTGCTCGGGATAGCGATCGTCATGTGCGGCGCTCTCGCGCGCCGATACCCGGTCGCTCCCGCGATCCTGCTGGTACTGGTCGGGCGTGCTCCTCGGGTTCGTGCCACAGCTGCGCCAGGCTCAGCTACCGCCGGAGGTGGTGCTCCTGCTCTTCCTGCCGGCCCTGCTGTACTGGGAGAGCCTGACCACCTCGCTGCGCGAGATCCGCAACAACCTGCGTGTGGTCGTCCTCAGCAGCACCGCTCTGGTGGTCGCCACCGCGGCCGCGGTGGCGGTGGCGGCGCACGGGTTCGGGCTGGAGTGGGGCCCGGCATGGGTGCTCGGGGCCGCGCTCGCGCCGACCGACGCGACCGCGGTCGGCGTGCTGGCCCGGGACCTGCCGCGGCGCACGGTGACTGTGCTGCGTGCCGAGAGCCTGGTCAACGATGGCACCGCGCTGGTGCTCTACGGACTGGCCGTCGGCGTCACCGTAGGTGAGGAGCAGCTGACCGGCTGGCACGTGACCTGGCTGCTCGTCCTGGCCTACGGCGGAGGCGTGCTGGCCGGCGGGCTGGTCGGTTTCGTCAGCTGGCAGCTGCGGCGGCGCATGGACGACCCGATGCTCGAAGCCATCGCGATGCTCGTGACACCGTTCGCGGCGTTCCTGCTGGCCGACGCCATCCACGGGTCTGGTGTGCTGGCGGTCGTCTCCTGCGGGCTGTTCATGAGTCAGGTGGCGCCGCGGATCACCGGAGCGGCCACCCGGCAGATCGCGCTCCCGTTCTGGGCGCTCGCCACCACCGTGCTGAGCAGTGCCCTCTTCGTCCTGATCGGCATCTCGGCGCAGGCCGCGTTCCGCGGCCTCACCAGCACAACGCTCCTGCGCGCGCTGGGGGACACGCTCGTGGTCACCGTCGTCGTGATCGGGGTGCGATGGGTGTGGACCTACACCACTCCCTACCTGATCCGGCTCGTCGACCGCCGCCCGTCGCAGCGCGCGCGCCGGGTCGGGGCTCGACAGCGCACGGTCAGTGCGGTGACCGGCTTCCGCGGGGCGGTCTCGCTCGCCGCGGTTCTCGCCGTGCCGCACACCCTGAACTCGGGCGCCCCGTTCCCGGACCGGGACCTCATCGTGCTGATCACCTGCGGCGTGATCGTGCTGACCCTGCTGCAGGCCCTGCTGCTGCCGGCCGTGGTGCGCTTCGCGCGGCTGCCCGTCGACACCTCGGTCGCCGAGGAGGTCCAGCTCGCCGAGGAGCTCACCCTCGACGCGGCCATCGAGGCCATCGACGCCACAGCCGCCGAGCTCGGCAGCAGCACGAAGGTCGTCGAGCGGGTCCGGCGCGAGCTGGACAAGCAGCGCACCCTGCTCGCAGCATCCGGGGCGGACGGGGATCCGGTCGTCCAGCACGACAACCAGTACGCGAGCCTCGTACTCGCCCTGATCGCCCGCCAGCGCGTGGCGCTGCTCGAGCTGCGCGACGAACAGCGGATCGACGACATCGTGCTGCGCCGAGTCCAAGCCCGGCTCGACAACGAAGAGGTTCGCATCTCCCGGACCAACCCCGTCGTCGAATGAGGCGATCCCGCTGAGGTGAAGCGACTTTAGACTGCGGTCCATGACCGCTCGTGCCTTGCTGATATCCGGTGCGGGTCGCTATGCCGACCCGTGGCACCCGTTCGCGCGGACCTCTGCGGCGGTCGCCGAGATCGTGACTGAGGCGGGGGTCGCCGTCGAGATCGCGGACGATGTCGACGACGCGCTCGCCGGGCTCCCCGAGTCCGCGCCCGACCTGCTGATGCTGAACATCGGCGACCCAGCCGGCCCGCGACCCGAGAACGCCGTGGATGAGGCGCCCGATGCCGCCCGCGACGAGCGGTCGCGCTCGGGGCTTCTCGCCCATCTGGCGGCCGGCCGGCCGCTCCTCGCGCTCCACGTGTCGTCGACGAGCCTGGGCTACGTGCCGGAGTGGGAGAGCATTCTCGGCGGGATCTGGGTGCCCGGCACGACGATGCATCCCGACCAGGGCGATGCCCGCATCCAGGTCGACACCGACGCCCATCCGATCGTGGCCGGCGTCGCGGACTTCGAGGTGCACGACGAGCGCTATTCGTGGATGCGCGTCTCGCCGAGTGTGCGTGGGCTGGCGTGGCACGAGCATGACGGCGCGCGGCATCCGCTGCTGTGGACGCACGACTACGGCGGCGCGCGGGTCGTCTACGACGCTCTCGGCCACGACGAGCGGTCGTACCAGAGCGCGTCGCGGAGGACGTTGGTGTCGCGAGCGGCGCTATGGCTGCTCGGGGACCTCTAGGGACGGCTCGCCCTCGGAGCGGCCGGCGTCCTGCCAGGTCGATGGGTCGAGCGGAACGGCGAGCAGAGCGGCCCAGAGCTCCTCTGGGATCTCGATCTCGTCGAGCTCGATCGACGCCTCGAGGTCTCCGACCGTGCGCATCCCGACGATCGTCGAGGTGATCCGTGGGTCTCGGGTCGAGAACTGCAGGGCGGCCGCGGCGAACGGCACGCCCGCGTCGGCGCACAGCCTGCCCATCTCGTTCGCCGCCTCGATCAGCGACGGCGGCGCCTCGCCATACGCGTACCGGCTTCGATCTACGGGCCAGCGGCTCAGCATGCCGCCGCCGTATGGTGCCGCGTTGAGTACGCCCATCCCGTGTGCGGTGGCGAGGTCGAGGAGCGGGTCCGCGCTTCGATCGACCAGGGTGTGCCGGTTGTGGGTGATGACTGCCTCGAAGTGGCCGGTCTCGAGGAAGCGTGCCAGCAGCCCGACGGGTCCGCCCGACAGGCCGAGATGTCCGATCAGGCCTTCGTCGCGGGCGGCGACGAGGGCCGCGACCGGTCCGTCGGCGGCCATGGCCCGCTCCCACGTGGTGTTCTCGGGGTCGTGGAGGAAGACGATCGGCAGATGAGTGAGGCCGAGACGCTCCAGGCTCTCGGCGATCGACTCGCGCATCCGGGATCCGGAGAAGTCGCCGGTCGCCATGTCGCGGTCCGCTTTGGTCTGCAGGACGAATCCGGCGGGGATGCCGTGGGCGGCGCGAAGCGCGCGGCCGATGCGCCGCTCGCTCTCGCCGCCTCCGTAGTTGTTCGAGGTGTCGAGGTAGCGCACCACGTCGCTACGGAAGAGCGCGTCGGCCAGGGCGACCGACTCGGCCGGGTCGATGCCGCCATGCGGGTCGTCGGGAGGGGCCCACGCGGCGGCGCCCGCGCAGAGGCGCGTCACCTCGATGCCCGTCGACCCGAGCTCCCTTGTCCGCGACATGCCGGCCCTTCCTCCAGTGGAATGCGATGTCCAGCGAAACTAGACCCTCGCACGCCATGGCGCCGAGCATCGATCCATCGGCGGGGGCGCCCCCTGCTAGCGTGAACGTTGTCTGCGACCCCTTCGGTCGGGCCGCCACAGGACGCGAGTACCGGGAGGCAACGATGACGTTGCGTGAGTCACTCAGCCAGGTGGACCTCTTCAGTGCGCTGCCCGACCCGGCTCTGGACGAGATCATGGGCACCGGAACCACCTTCATCCTCAACCCGGGCACCACGCTGGTGATCGAGGGCAGCCAGGACATGGGTTTCCAGATCGTCAAGCGGGGTTCGGCGACGGTCAGCGTCAACGGCGTGGAGCGCGGTTCGGTCGACGAGGGCGGCTACTTCGGCGAGATGTCGCTCATCGACCACCAGGGCCGCTCGGCGACAATCGTTGCGGGGCCCGAGGGTGTGGAGACGTTCGCGGTGTCCGCGTTGGCGTTCGCCTCGCTGATGGACCGCTACCCCCAGATCGCCCGGACGCTGCTGCCGGTGCTCACCGCCCGGATCCGGACCATCGAGGCCGAACAGCGCTAGCGGCCGACGGCTCGCGTCGTCGCCAGTTCCGTGGAGTGCGTGCGGTTCGAGCAGGAGTCCTTCGGCGCCCTCCACCCGATGCTGTCCGGTGGGATGCCCCGGGACGAGTGCCAGCGGCCCGAGGGTCGACCTCAGGCGAAGTCGGCCTTGGTGATGCCGTCGGCATGCCCCTCTGGCCACTGGAGGACCTCGATCCGGTAGCCGTCCGGGTCGGTGATCCAGCAGGTGCGCGGCCCGGCGGAGCCGCCGGGATACTCCAGCGGTCCGGGCTCGATTCCCTTGGCAGACAGGTCCGCACGGGTTGTGTCCAGTGACTCGACCTGGATGACCAGGTGGTTGAAGCCCGTGCCGGGACCGGCCTCGCTCTGGCCCGGGTCATCGACCAGCTCGATGGTGACGACGTCGTCGCCGGGTAGCTGGAGCATGGTCAGGGTGCCAAAGGCCGTCCCCTCGACCGTCCCGATCACGGCGTAGCCGACGGCGGTGTAGAACGCCAGTGAGCGCTCCAGGTCGCTGACCCGCAGGCCGACGTGCAACGTGCGCATGTGGACACCCTAGGACTGAAGAACTGGGCAGCCGAGTCATCCCGGCCCGCAGTCTGGGGCTCTGGCGGCGACGGAACCATTCGGCGAGACTGCCTCGATGACTGATGAGTACGCCCAGTCCGACCAGTTCCGCGGTGCCCGCATCCACCTGTGCGACCTTGCCGGCCTGGAGATCCGGGACTGTGAGGTCAGCGGCCTGAAGGTCGTCGACTGCTACGGCAGCACCGTGTACCTCGGCGGCGCCTTCGAACGTGTTGTCGTCAACGACGTCGACGTGACCGGGTATGTCGAGGCCGAGCTCGACCGTCAACATCCCGCACGGCGGTTGGCACGTCAGGCCGAGTCCCCCGACGACTACCGAACCACCTGGGACGTCATCGAGTCGCTGTGGGCGGCGACGCTCGACCGAGCCAGGCTGTTGCCCGAGGTCAAGCTGCACGAGCGGGTTGACGGCGAATGGTCCTTTGTCGAGACGCAGCGGCATCTGCTGTTGGCCAGCGATGCCTGGCTGGGCAACGCCGTGCTCGAGGAGGATGCGCCCTACCACCCGTTGGGGTTCCCCCATGGCGGGATGCCGGCGGACCAAGCGGCACGGCTCGGGCTCACCGTCGACGCCACCCCGACCCTCGACGAGGTGCTGGCGCCGCGACGACGTCGAATGGCCACCATGCGGCAGGTCGTCGAAGGGCTCACCGAGGCCGAGCTCGATCGGAC
This sequence comes from uncultured Actinomycetota bacterium, assembly GCA_963695175.1. Classification (GTDB taxonomy): domain Bacteria; phylum Actinomycetota; class Actinomycetes; order Actinomycetales; family Dermatophilaceae; genus Fodinibacter. The sequence goes on along the minus strand of CAVOGG010000002.1, from coordinate 440,458 downwards.
CTGTCGTCGCAAGCCGGCGGAGCCGTATCCCGACCAGGAGTACGTCGTCCGCCGCTGTCTCAAGGTAGTGCTGAAGGAAGAGGTCGAGCACCACCGGTATGCCGTGCGCGACCTGGCTGTACTCGAGAGCGGTGAGCGGTCCGAGCCATGACCGCTCCGAGCCTGAGCAGGGTGCGTCACGTCACCGGCGCTACTTGCTGCTGCCGCGGTTCCCGGAGGCGATTGTCCCCGCAACTCATCCTCGCCGGGCGATGACGGATGCCACCCGTCGCGGTCGGGTATGAACGTGCAGCCGTTCAGCAAGGCCTACAAGGGGCGCGGCGCGTTCGCGTCGGCGAGCCGGCCGCCGATGACGACGCGGTACGTGCCGTTCGTGAGGTCGATGGCCGGCTACTCGGGCGGCCGGCTGCGCACCGACGTCGTCGCTGGGGTCACGGTGGCGGCGCTGGCGCTGCCGGCATCCATGGCCTACGCGCAGCTGGCCGGTGTCCCGGTCAGCGCCGGCCTCTACGCGCTGCTGCTCCCCGTCCTGGCGTACGCCTTCCTGGGGTCCGCGCCCCGGGTGGCCGTCGGGCCTGAGGGCACCGTCGCGCTGCTCGTCGCGACGGCTATAGCCCCGCTCGCCGCCAGCGGAAGCCCGCAGTACACCTCCCTCGTCGCGATGCTCGCGGTCATGGTCGGGGCGGTCTTCCTCGTGGCGCGCGTGGCCCGCATCGGCTGGATCGCCGACTACTTCTCCCAAGCGGTGCTCGTCGGCTACATCACCGGGGTCGCTGTCGTGCTCATCCTGGGCCAGCTCGGCAAGCTGCTCGGCATCTCCAGCGACGAGGACGACGCCATCAGCGAGACCATCGACATCCTGCGACACCTCGGCGACGCCAACGGCGTCACGGTCGTCGTCGGGGCGTTGTCCATCGCATTCCTGGTCGTGGCGGGACGGGTCAACAACCGGATCCCCGGCGCGCTCATCCTCGTCGTCGCGGGCATCGCCGCGTCGTGGGTGCTGGACCTCGCGGCCCAGGGTGTGTCGATCACCGGCCCCGTTCCCAGCGGCCTGCCCGGGCTGGAGGTGCCCGACCTGAGCCGCAGCGATGTCGGCTCCCTCGTGCTGCCGGCACTGGCCGTCTTCCTCGTCGCCTTCTCCGACTCCATCCTCATCTCGCGCTCCTTCGCCGCACGCCACCACGAGGTCGTCGACGCCAACCAGGAGCTGCTCGCGTTCGGGGTCGCCCAGATCGCCGCCGGCGTCACCCAGGGCATCCCGGTCGGCACCAGCGGATCCCGCACCGCGGTCAATGACGACATGGGTGCGACCAGCCAGGTCAGCGGGCTGGTCGCCGCGGGGACCATCGCCGCCATCCTGTTGTTCCTCACCGGCCCCATCCAGTACCTGCCCTCTGCGGTGCTCGGCGCGATCATCGTGTACGCCGGGGCCAAGCTGATCGACCCCGCCCAGTGGCGGGCCCTGACTCGCAGCAGCAGGGTCGAGGTGGTGATCGCCGCCATCACCGTCGCGTGTGTCGTCACGGTCGGAGTGCTGCAGGCGATCGTCGTGGCCGTGGTGCTGTCGGTGGCCGACATCATCCGCCGCGCAGCACGCCCCGCGGACGCCGTGCTCGGCTGGTCTGCCTCCGAGGACCGGTACGTCGACGTCGTCGAGCACCCGGATGCCGGCATCACCGCGGGGGTGGTCGTCTACCGCATCCAGGACCGGCTCTTCTTCGCCAACGCCCACTTCTTCAAGCGCCGGATGTGGGCCGCGGTGGACGGCGCACCAAAACCCGTGCGGCACGTCGTGCTCGACGCGTCGTTCATCAGCGACATCGACGCAAGCGCCGAGGAGGCACTGCGTGAGGTCATCGACGGGTTGAGAGAGCGCAACATCGAGCTCCACCTCGCCCGCGCGACCCTGGAGCTGCGGGAGCGTCTCGACGCGGTCGGCCTGGTCGACACGATCGGTACCGACCACTTCCACGGCACGGTGACCGCCGCCGTCGATGCGTGTCGACCGCGTGCCGACGGTTCGGCGTGATCACGCGCGCTGAGCGCCAGCAGGCCTGACTGGCCTGGGGCGGGGCCTCACCGCCCGTCCGGGCGGGTTCTGTGCGCGGTGATCAACGGTGAGTGTGCCGACGAGTACATACGGCAAACGCCTGGTGCGGGACAACTAGAGGGTCATATTCAGCAGGTTCCGACGCAGGCTCCCCGGAACCGGAGAGGACTCAACATGTGGATGTGGGTAGTCATCATCAGCGTCGTCGTCACGGTCGTCCTCCTCGCGAAGTGGCTGGACCGCAGTCGCGGCTCGCAAGGCGCGAGCCGAAGCCTTGACCTTCCGGGCACCCGGGACGGGCGGCCCAGGCACATCGACACGGGTGACGGCTTCAACGGTTTGTAGGCCGTTGCCCGGGCTGGCCATCGCCTGAACTCACAGCGCCGCCAGCCAACGCAGTCGATCACCATCGCCGACCAGAACCGGATTCAACCCCTGAGAGGGGAAGTCATGAGCATTCAGCCAATCACCGTCCCGGGCATCGTCTCGCCCGTGAGTGTCATCTGGAACGTCTGGACCGGAAAGCAGACGGTAAAGGTGGGCGACCAGCTCGCCGCCAGCACGGGGAAGCGGACCTACGCCCTCCCGACGGTCGGCGGCGGAACGGTCGAGGGCAAGGTCAGTCGAAGCACACTCTTCAGCCCGTTCCCCACGCTGGAGGTCGCAGGCGTGAAGCATTCGACCGGACCAGAGGTCCCGGTGGCCCTCCGGGTCCTGATGGTCGCCCCCGTCCTGCTCCTCGTCATTGGGGGCCTGGTTGGCGCAGTGGTGGCCGCCGGCGCCATCGTGGTCAACTTCACGATCGCGCGCAGCGCTCGTCCGATGGCGATCAAAGCCCTGCTGATGGCCCTCACCCTCGCCGCGGCGATCGCCATCTGGGCAGTCGTGGCCGCCATCGCCTTCCAGTGAGACCGGCCGCGGCGGTCTTCGGGCAGGTCAATGGAGGGTGGGTCGGTAGATGAGCTCTTGGATGTGACCGTCGAGGGTCCGGGTCTCGAGCAGTTCCAGGTCGAAGTCGGCGGCACCGTGGAAGATCGGGTCCGCTCCGGTCCGACCGGTGATGACGGGAAAGAGTGTCACCTGGACGCGGTCCACCAGGCCGGCGGCCATCAGGGCCCGGTTCATCGAGAGGCTGCCGTGGGAGCGCAACGGCACCTCGGACTCCTCCTTGAGCCGGGCGACGACGTCGACCGCGTCGCCACGGATTACGGCCGCATCCGGCCAGTCGAGGGGTTCGTCCAGGGTGGTCGAGACCACCGTGGCCGGCAGGTTCCTCATCGCGGTGACCCAGGGGTCACGCACGGATTCCTCGGTGCCCGAGGCCAGGATCTGCGCGAACGCCCGATACGTGTTGGCTCCGAGGACCATCCGCTGCTCGTGGTCGTAGATGGCAAGCCGGTGGTCGAGCAGCTCAGGGCCCTGCTTCCCCCAGTAGCCGCCCCAGTCGCCGGTGGCGGCACCGAAGCCGTCGAGGCTGGAGAAGACGTCGAAGTGTGTAGGTAGCGGTCATGCTGGCTCTCCTCGAGTGAATGACTCGTCCCGAATGCGACAGAGTTCCCGTCTCGGAAACGCCGCCCTCGGAACGCCGCCCTTGGGCGGGCCGCGGCCACAGGAACGCATCCGTTGGGCCCGGAGACCAGACCGGCGTCCCGGGCCACCACCGGTTCAGAGTCGAACGCGACGCACCTGCTGTGGTGCTGTGTCCTCAAAGGGCAAGGGACCTGTCCGATTCCGTGAAGCAGAGGCTCGCGAGGTTGCCTACCGTTGACGTCAGTCGGGGCGAGTCCCGGCATGACGTCAAGGCCACGACGGTGTGACCACAACCATTCCTCGTTCTTCGCGTCTGGGCCGCTGCAGTGAGCCCGCACAAGCGACGAGAGATGGACGGGATCCGTGAGCGGCACCAGCACCTACCAGCCCGGCGACACTGGGCACGTCCGCACCCGGTCGGGTCCGTGGGTACGAGTCGACGGCTCCAGCGAGGGCACCGGTGTGCGCCCGCGACCGGAACGCGCGACCGGCACGGCCGCCAAGATCGGCATGGGCATGGCCCGGCGGAGGACGTCGTGAACGGCGCTCAGGCGATGAGTCCTTGGTGGCTCCTGGTTTTCGTCGCAGTGCTGTTCACCAACGGGACGGTCGCCTGGTGCGTCGCGCAGTCCCGGGTGACCTCGCGGCAGCGTGCACGGCGGGTCCCCCCGGGCGTGCCGCCCATCGTCGACGAACGACCTGCCCCACACGTCGACCGGCGACTGGACCCGGTCGACCTGGTTCCCCCACCTCACGAGGATCCGAAATGACCATCGACACCACGGTGCCGACCACGCCCCTCATCCCGCTCATCGCGGTGGACGAGCTGCCCGAGGGGCGCGGCCGCCGTGTCTGCGCGGCCGGGTACGACCTGGCCGTGTTCAAGGTCGGCGATGCCGTCTACGCGATCGATGACAGCTGCCCGCATGCCGGCTCTTCGCTGAGTGGCGGCAAGACCGATGGCACGAAGGTGGGCTGCCCTTCACACGGCCTGAAGTTCGACCTGGTGCACGGACGCCCGCGAACCCCGGGAAAGCTCCAGGCACGCACTCACGGGGTGCGCGTCGTGGATGGGCTGGTGATGCTCGACCCAGCAGAGTCGCTGCCGGAGCCGATCCCGGAGCCGAAGCCGGTCAAGGTTGTTCGGAAGTACGGTGACCCACTGAACTGAGGGCGTGCGGTGCGTCGGAGCTGCGCGCGCACCCTTCGTGGAACCCGTCAGCCGTGCAGGCGCCGCACGTCGACGAAGAGCCTCAGCAGCTCCACGACGGTTTCAGGGTCAGGTACCCGGTGCAGGGCAACGGTTTCGCCAGGACCGACTTTGACGGTCAGGTCGCCCGACGAGGGATGCAGCGCGGCGAATGCTCGCTCATCCGTCGCGTCGTCCCCGACGTAGAGAGTCGCGTTCGACCTCGACTCGAGCGCCAGGTCGGCCAGGGCGCTGCCCTTGTCCGCCGCGGACACAGACAACTCCACGACCTCCTTGCCGGGGATGACATGCACCCCCGGATGCCGTCGGCCCGCCTCGTTGGCGGCCTTGCTGGCTTCCTTCGCCGTCGACGGCTCGACGTCTCGGGTGTGCAGGGCGACAGCGGCAGGCTTGTACTCCAGTCGCACAGCGGGGTAACGGGATCTGATCGCCTCGAGCTCGTCACGCAGGGTCTCCAACAGCTCCGTCGCGCCCTGGTCAAGGAAGGCCGCGTCGGCGGCCGACACGAGCGCGGCCCGATCCGTGCGGTTGGTCTCGGCGCCGTGGCTGCCGATCAGGGTGATGCCATCGTCTGGACCGATGGCGGTCAACATCTCCAAGGTCGCAAGATCGCGCCCCGACACGACCGCCGTGGTGACTCCATCCAGGGCGGCCGCATCACGCAACGCCTCGAGACCACCGTGCACGGCCCTGGCTTGCAGCGGGTCAGTGACAAGCGGAGCGAGCGTGCCGTCGAAGTCGACAGCCACGAGGACCCGAGGCTGGGCAGCGAAGGCGCTGAGCGCGGTACGCAGTTCCTCGCCCACCTCGCTCAACTGCCGATCCGCTCTGACGCTCTGTCGGATGCCCGAAGGTTGGCCCGCGTTGGCGCGTTCGACGCCGCGTAGCTTCCTGGTGCTGGCCTGGGTCGACCGATGCGGTCTTGATGGCGCGCGACGCCAGTGCCTCGAGGTAGCGGGAGGCCCACCGCTGCACGTCGTGGTCAGCGACACGCTTGCGCATCGCCTTCATCCGGCGGCGACGCTCGTCCTCGGGGGTGTTGATCGCGCGCATGATCGTCTGCTTGACGCCCTCGATGTCGTGCGGGTTGCAGATGAATGCCTGGTGCAGCTCGTGCCAGGCACCGGTGAACTCGGACAGCACCAGGGCGCCACCGAGATCATTGCGGCAGCTGACGTACTCCTTGGCGACGAGATTCATGCCATCGCGCAGGGGCGTCACGAGCATGATGTCCGCGGCCACGAACATCGCCGCCATCTCCTCACGGGGGTAGGAATGGCGCAGGTAGTGGATCGCGGTCGAGCCCAGGACCTCGTACTCGCCGTTGATCTGTCCGACCGTGCGCTCCACTTCGTCGCGCAGCACCCGGTAGGCGTCCACCCGCTCCCGGGTTGGCATCGCCACCTGCATCAGCGTCGCGTTGGGTGGGGACAGCGACTTGTCCCGAAGGAGCTCTCCATAGGCCTTGAGCCGGTGCCGGATGCCCTTGGTGTAGTCGAGTCGGTCGACCCCCAGCATGAGGATCTCCGGGATCACCCAGCGAGGCACGGATCTCGGCCGCGCGGGCGAGGACCTGCGGGGTGTCCGCCAGCGCCGACAGACCCCGGAAGTCCACCGAGATCGGGATGGCGCTCACCCGCACCGTTCGTGATGCCGGTCCGCCACCAGGCGAGGCGAACGTCACGGTGTCGCCCTTGGTCGACATTCCCAGCAGACGGCGGCAGGAACGCAGGAAGTTCTCGGCATCGGCGGTGCGCTGGAAGCCCAGGAAGTCCGCGCCCAGCAGCCCCTCGACCAGCGCCCGACGCCATGGCAGCTGGGCGAAGAGCTCGACCGGCGGGAAGGGTATGTGGTTGAACCATCCGATGCGCAGGTCGGTGCGGATCGCCCGCAACATCGCCGGCACCAGCTGCAGCTGGTAGTCGTGCACCCACACGGTGGCACCCGGTGCGGCCACATCAGCGATGACTTGTGCGAAGCGATGGTTGATCGTCCGGTAGGTGCTCCACCACTGGCGGTGGAACGTCGCCTGGACGATCACGTCGTGGTAGATGGGCCAGAGGGTGTCGTTGCTGAAACCCTCGTAGTACTCCTCGATCTCGACGGAGGTCAGGTCTACGGGATGCACGAAGAGGTTGCCCTGGTAGAACGGCTCAGGTGCGGGCCCGGGCTCACCGGCCCAGCCGACCCACGCCGCATCCCGGCCAGCCATGGCCCCCTCCAGCGCTGACACCAGACCTCCCGGACTGCGCTGCCACGTGTCCTCGCCCTGAGCGTCGACAACGAGGTCAACGGGGAGGCGGTTCGCGGCAACCACCAAGTCGAAAGCCGGTCCAGCAACCGTCACACGTGATCAACCCCTGTCTCGCGGACTCGATGTCAGCCTACCCATGGGCTCTGTTTCCCACCCCGGTCCTGTCGCCAGCGGGGTCCTGCTGCATTGGGGTCGCCGTTACTCCGCCTTGGCTGACTTCCGGCCGGAAGCCTGATCGGTGTCAGGCAGGCGTCCGCCCCCATCCGAGGACTTTGTGCAAGTCGTGGGGGTAGTACCAATGTCCAATGAACCCAAGGAGGGGTTACCCCGTAGATTCATGCACAGAGAGCCCCACTGAATCCTGCACGGTGGGGCTCTCTGATGTCTGCTCGTTGTGAAAAGAAGTGTTCGCAGAGATCTCCGGGGTTGGCTTTCCCGCTCCGTTGCGCCGTTGAAGTCTCGCCTCGCCTGCACTGACCTGCCTACTCATATCGCGCCGTTGGCCAGCCCGTCGCCGGCCAGGCGCTCCCGGTCGGTCAGCGGGCCCGGCCCAGCTCGAACCACCTCTGTTGGGCCATCGGCGCGTCGTCTGTCAAACTGTTCAGCGTATTCGGATGGAGACAGACAACATGACCACGACCCACGCACCCATGGTGGATGCCGTCGCCCCGACGGACGGCATCGCCCCCTCGTACCCGCTCGGCTTCGTCGACGCCGAGCTGCACGACCTCCAACGGCAGGTCTCAACCCTGAGCACCATCGAGGAGGTCCGCGCCCTGAGGAAGAAAGCGGCCGAGGACTGGCTCGCCGGCCGCATCGACGAGGACGAGCACCACCGCACACGCAGCGTCGCTTCCCTTGCCTCGCACAGGCTTTCGCAGTCCGTTGTGATCGAAGGCTGCCCCGCGTGGTGCAACGCCCACAACTTCTCCTACGGCGATCAGGCCGAGGCCGATGTCAACCTCCACCACCACATCGTCGAAGGCGAGGGCTGGAAGGTCGAGCTCGAGGAGGGCTGTTCCGACACCGGCGGAACCGTGCAGCTCATCGGTGCGTGCGGGGAAGAGATCCCGCTCAGCACGGCCCGCGCCTACGCGATGGCACTGCTTGCGGCCTGTGACGCCGTGGAGGGCCTCACCCCGACGGGTTGACGGTTCCACCGGACCGCCCCGACGCAACCACGTGGGGGAGGCGTGGCAGGGACGGATGCTCGCGCCGTCAGCGGCCATCTGGCGATCATGCTCTGACTCGATCAGGCTGTCCCAGCACCGCCCGGGCAAGGCCCGGTCACGGCGGGTCAATCGCGGCGACCTGCCCCTGTCTATGGACGCCATGCACGCCGCCGGGCGACGCTATACCCATGCGTGTGCGTAGCCGGGGTGAGCGGACGTGTGCGTCCCTGCGGTCGCGCAGGTCGGCCCCCGTGCAGGGCGGGGCCGCCAGCGAAGCGCTCGCGGTCGGCTGAGGAGGTTGCCGTGGCAGACGCAGCTCGACCGGACCCGAACCGCCGCGGCCTCCTCGTCGCCGTGGTCGTGCTCGGCATCGCTGCGCTGCTGACTCTCGGCATCCTTCTCGGGACCAGGCTGGCACCTCCGTCGACAACCGCCGAAAGTCGCCCGACCGCCGCGGCCGCGAGCGAGCCACCGCCACCGACGGTCGCTGACATCTACAACCAGGTCGTGGTGTCCATGGTCGTCATCACGACAGACCAAGACCGGTTGGGCAGCGGCGTGGTCGCCAATCGCGACGGGGAGATCCTCACCGCTGCGCACGTCGTGACCGGCGCTGACACGATCCACGTCGCGTTCGCCGACGGCACGGAGACCACGGCCACCGTGGCGTCGTCCGACGAGGCTTCGGACATCGCCACCCTGATCCCGGCCGACCTCCCCGAGACGCTCGTGCCCGCGACGCTCGGCGGGGCCGTCGAGGTCGGGGGCCCGGTCGTCGCCATCGGCAACCCGCTCGGACTCGCCGCAAGCGCCTCCGCGGGCGTGGTGTCAGGACTCGACCGCCGGGCCGACACGGCGGACGGCACGTTCGCGGGGCTCATCCAGTTCGATGCCGCCGTCAACCCCGGCAGCTCGGGGGTCCGCTCCTGGACGCGGGTGGACGCGTCGTCGGGATCGTCGTCTCGATCGCCGATCCGGGCAAGGACAGGGCCTTCGCCGGCATCGGCTTCGCGGTCCCGATCGGCACGGCCGTCGGCGGAAACGGGCCGGGCCCACAGATCTGACCTGACCACACCACTCAAGGAGTCGACATGACCGCCCCCACCGGAGCCGCCCGCAGGCCGGGTGTGAACCCGTTCGAAGAGGTGCTCTTCGAGGTCAAGCGCACCATCGTCGGTCAGGACAACCTCCTCGAACGGATGGCCGTCGCGCTGCTGACCGGTGGACACATCCTCGTGGAGGGGGTGCCCGGGCTGGCCAAGACGCTGGCCGTGCGTACGCTCGCCGGCGCGATCGGCGGCCAGTTCCAGCGGATCCAGTTCACGCCGGACCTGGTGCCCGCCGACCTGACCGGCGGACGTGTCTACCGGCAGAACACCGGCGAGTTCGAGACGACCAAGGGGCCCGTCTTCACCAACCTGCTGCTGGCCGACGAGATCAACCGCGCCCCGGCCAAGGTGCAGAGCGCGCTGCTGGAGGTCATGCAGGAGCGGCAGGTGACGATCGGGCGCGAGACGCTCGCCGTCCCGACGCCGTTCCTGGTCCTCGCCACCCAGAACCCGATCGAGTCGGAGGGCACCTATCCCCTTCCCGAGGCGCAGGTCGACCGCTTCATGATGAAGGTCGTCGTGGGATACCCGAGCGCCGCCGAGGAGCACGCCATCGTGCAGCGGTCGATCGAGCCCCCTCCCGAGCACGTGCCGATGCTCACCCTCGACGACCTGGCAGCGATGCAGGCCAAGGTCCGCGGGACCTACGTCGACCCTGCCATCGTCGACTACTCCGTCCGTCTGGTCACGGCGACCCGCTCGCCCGCCGCCGTGGGGCTCGGCGACCTGGACCGCTACGTGACCTATGGCGCCAGCCCGCGCGCCTCGATCGCCCTCGTGGCGGGTGCCCGGGCGCTCGCCTTCCTGCGCGGTCGCGACTACGTGCTGCCGCCCGACCTCAGCGACCTGGCGCTCGACGTACTGCGGCACCGCCTCGTGCTCTCTTACGAGGCCCTGGCCGACGACGTCGACCCCGACACCGTCGTCACCCGTGTCCTGAGCTCCGTGCCGGCCCCGCGCGTCGTGCTGCAAGGGGCCTGACCGTCGTGCTCACTGCGCCCGACCGCCTGCTGCACCACCTGGAGTGGCATGTCCTCCGCCGCCTCGAGGGCAGGCTGAACGGCGCCTACCGCACAACCCACCGCGGCGCCGGCGTCGACCTGGCCGGGCTTCGCGAGTACGTCGACACCGACGATGCCCGCCGCATCGACTGGTCGGCCACCGCCAGGGTCGGCGAGACGCTCGTCCGCGAGTACAACGAGGACCGAGACCTCACGGTCTGGCTCGTCCTCGACCGCTCGGCATCCATGGGCGTGGGCGTCGAGGACCGCACGAAGGCCGACGTCCTGACCGAGCTGGCGCTGCTCCTGGCCCGGCTCTTCGCGGGCTCGGGCAACCGGGTCGGGGCGGTTCTGTACGACGGCGCCGCGGCCAGGGTGGTCCCGACCGGGACGGGCCGGGCCCAGGCGCTGCGCATCGGCCACGAGCTCCAGCGGGACGCGAGGTCGGTCACGACCACCACCGACCTGGCCGGCATGCTGGAGGCGGTGGCGGTTCCCGCGCGGCGGCGGGCCCTGGTGGTCGTGGTCTCGGACTTCATCGGCAGCGGCCCGTGGAAGCGACCGCTCGCGAAGCTCGCGCACCGCCATGACGTCGTCGCACTGCGCATCGTCGATGCGGCGGACGACGCCATCCCCGACGTGGGTCTGCTGGTCGTCGAGGACGCCGAGACCGGGGAGCAGGTGCTCGTGGACGCGTCGGACCCGGTGTTCCGAGCCGGCATCCGCGGCGCGGTGGCCGCGCGCGATGCGGAGGTGAGCGACGTGCTGCGCCAGGTCGCGGTGCCGCTGCACCAGGTCCGTACCGACCAGGACCTCGTCGACGTGCTGGTCCGCCTGGTCGCCGCGACGCGATGGAGGCGGCGGTGATGGACCTCACCACCCCCTGGCTGCTTCCGGTGGGGATCCTCGCGGTCGGGGCGTTGGTCGTGGGCACCGTCGTCACCGGACGACGGCGCCTGCGGGTGCTTGCCTCGGCGGGCGTCCCCGGCAGGTCGGCTCCGACTGCGGTGCCCGCAGGCCGGTGGCTGTCCTTCAGCGGCCTGGCGGTGCTCGCCGTCGCGATGGCGGGCCCGACGGTCGACGTCCCGACACCGCGTTCTGCCGGCACGGTCATCGTGGCCGTCGACGTCTCCCAGAGCATGACGGCCACGGACGTCGCCCCCAGCCGGCTGCAAGCCGCCAAGAAGGTGGCCACCACCCTCATCGAGGCGCAGCCCGACAGCGTCGACATCGGTGTCGTGGCGTTCGGGGCCGGGGCGTTGAGCGCCGGCGAACCGAGTGCGGACCATGCGCGGGCGGTCGCCGCGGTTGCCCGCCTCACCCCTTCAGGAGGCACCTCGCTCACGGGGGCGATCCTGGGCAGCCTCTCGGCCATCACGGGGAAGGCAGTGACCCTGCCGGAGGAGGGCGCCGAGGCGCCGGACCTGGGGTACTGGGGCTCGGCGACCGTCGTCCTGGTCTCCGACGGTGAGGCCCTAGGTGAGGGCGACGCGACCGTGGCCGCCGCCACGGCCCTCGCCCTGGCCGCCGGCGTGCACATCGAGGCCGTCGGCATCGGGACCGCGGCGGGTACCACCGTCGACTCCGACGGCTACACCCTGCACACCGCGCTCGACGAGGAAGCCCTCACCGAGATCGCCGAGACCACCGGTGGCGAGTACCACCCGTCGTCCGAGGTGGCCGACGTCACGGACCTCGCCGACTCGATCGACCGTCGGCTCACCGTCGCTCAGGAGCCACTTCCGCTTGCCGGTCCACTCGGTGGCCTCGCGGCCGTGCTGCTCGCCCTGGGCTCGGCCCGCGCCCTGCTTCGCCACGGGAGGCTGATCTGATGTCGCTGTCCTGGCCGTGGGCGTTGCTGGTCGTCGCCCTCGTGCCCGCGCTGCTCGCTGTCCGGTGGTGGCAGGCACGTCGCCGCAAGCGTGGCGCCGTGCTCGTCTCCTCGGTCGCGTTGGTGCGCTCGGCCCAACCGAGCACCACGAGGTGGCGCAGGGTGGTTCCGCCGGCCCTCCTCCTCCTGGCCCTGGTGGCGCTCGGGGTGGCCGCGGCGCGCCCTCATCGGGAGGCCACCATCTCCTCCAACGCGACCACGATCCTGCTCGCGCTGGATGTCTCCAGGTCGATGTGCACCACCGACGTCGAACCCAACCGTCTGGAAGCGGCCCAGGCGGCAGCCACCGACTTCATCGAGGCACAACCCGAGGGCTCTCGGCTCGGGCTGGTGACCTTCGCGGGTTTCGCCACCGTGACGGTGCCCCCGACCGACGACACCGAGGCCCTCGTCCGCGCTCTCGAGTCGCTGGTGACATCGCGAGGCACGGCGATCGGCCAGGGCATCCTGACGTCCATCGATGCCATCGCCGAGCTCGACCCGTCCATCGCCCCCACCGGTGCGGATGTCCCCGACAGCGCGGCTCCGGACGACGCCGCGGCGGTGATCGTGCTCCTGACCGATGGCTCCAACAGGAACGGGGTCGACCCGGCGACGGCAGCGGAGCAGGCCGCCGCTCGTGGGATCCGCGTCTACACGATCGGGTTCGGGACCGAAACGCCGGCGCCCAGTGTCTGCAACGCCGGACAGGTCGAGCCCGGGGCCGGCTTCGGCGCCGGGCCCGGGGGCCTGGGCGGCGCGGCGGCGGGCGGCGGCGACCGCACCATCGACGAGGGCACCCTCCAAGGGGTTGCCGATCTCACCGGCGGTACGTACTACCGCGCGGAGAGCGCCGACCAGCTCACCGACGCGCTCGCCGACCTTCCCCAGCACATCGCCACCGCGAAGGAGTCCGTCGACGTCGCGGCCTGGTTCGCCGCGGTGGCCGGTGTGCTCGCGGCCGCTGCCTTCGCGATGGCGATCTGGCTCAACCGCGCACGGTGAGGTGCGGCCAGCACGCTCATGGTGGTGAGCGGTCCCCGTTGGGTGTGCCCTGAACCTTCGGCTGAGCGCCACCCGGAAGGGGCCGTCGGGCGAATCGTCGTCAAGTAGCGACCCCAAGGGGTTTCACCGACGTATCCTGCGAAGATACCCATCGGTGCTCACCTGATGCTTGATGCGCACTCGGGAGGAGCGTGTCATGCCACCCACCAGACCTCGACTTCACGACGGTACAGGTGGTGCTACCAACACAGGCGGCGCTCGTGCTGCCGACGAGGCGTTGCCGGGGCGACCGGTCGCTCACGACCGGTACCTGCACGAGGCGTTCTTCTGGCGAGGCGACGACCACTTCCTGGCCAGGACCGTGCCGTTCATCCTCGAAGGCGTGGATGCCGGGGAACCGGTCATGGCGGCCGTCGTCCCCAGGCACGTCGATCTCCTTCGCGAGGCGCTGGGGGGCGCAGCAGGCGAGATCCAACTGCTTGACATGAGCCGGCTCGGCGCGAACCCGGCGCGCATCATCCCTGCGTGGCGCGAGTTCACCGACACCTACGCGGGACCCGGCCGACCCGTTCGAGGCATCGGAGAGCCGGTCTGGTCGGCTCGGCGAGGGAGCGAGCTCGCTGAGTGCCAGCTGCACGAGGCACTGCTGAACGCCGCCGTCGCACCCGCGACTCCGTTGTGGCTGATGTGTCCCTACGATGCCGACGGCCTCCCGGAGCACGTCCTGGCCGAGGCGCGTCGATCCCATCCAGTCGTGGTGGAAGGCATGGCACCGGCGGAGTCCTCATACGGCGGGCACGGCCACATCGCGACCCTCTTCGCGGCCGACCTGAGCCCGGCTGACCCCTCGGTGCCCGTACGCGACTTCCAGCGTGGCCAGCTCGCAGCCGTACGAGCGGAGGTCGAGTCCCGCGCCGCGTCCGCCGGGCTGAGCGCCGATCAAGGACAGGACCTGGCTCTGGCAGTGCACGAGGTCGCCGTCAACAGCGTCGAGCACGGGGGTGGGTCTGGCGACATACGGGTGTGGGAGGAGACGGGCGCACTCGTGGTCGAGGTGCGCGACGCGGGGTGCATCGCCGACCCGCTCGTCGGGCGTCACCTGCCCGCGTGGGACGACGTCGGAGGCCGTGGCCTCTGGCTGGCCAACCAGCTGTGCGACCTGGTGCAGATCCGCTCGCGAGCCACCGGCACCACCGTCCGGATGCACACCTGGCTGTAGTGCGTCACCGCGCCTTCGGTACTGGGCTCGCAGGTGTCAGCGATGGCCACGCAGGACGGATCGGGCATCGCCCACCGGGCCCAGGTGGGCGAGCTTGTCGGGGTTGACGATCGAGCGGATGCCGGCGATCTGGCCGTCGATGACTTCGATGGCCCACACCGCCAACAGCCGTTCCTGATCGTCGAGAAAGATCGCTCCGGGGCCGTCGTTGACCTCGACGGAGCGCATCGACACCTGCGGGTACCTCGCGACAAGCTGCAGCCATCCCAGCACCGTGCGCGCGACGCGGCTACGACCGAGCAACGACTTCGCCAGGGCCGGAACCTTGCCACCACCGTCTCCGGTCAGCTGCACGTCATGGGCCAGCAGGGCCTCGAGCCCGGCGAGGTCACCGTCTTCGGCGGCTGCGAAGAACCGTTGCGCCAGCTCGCGCTGCTGCTCGCGCGTCGTGGTGAACCGGGGTCGGCGGGTCTTGACCTGCTGGCGGGCCCGAGTCGCGAGCTGGCGGACGTTGTCCTCGCGTTTGCCGATGATCTCCGTGATCTCCGGGTAGCCGTAGCCGAACACGTCGTGCAGGAGCAGCACCGCACGTTGCTCAGGAGACAGGCTCTCGAGCAGCACCAGCATGGCCAGCGACAGCGAGTCTGCGGTCACCGCGTGCCCGGCGGGGTCGTCAGCTGCGTCGGTGATGATCGGCTCCGGCAGCCAGTCGCCGACGTAGAGCTCGCGCCGTGAGCGGGCGGAGCGCAGTTCGTTGATCGCCAGTCGCGTCGTGACGGTGGCGACGAAGGCGCGCGGCGACGCGATCTCCTCCCCGGCGTCCAGCGACTGGTGAACCCTCAGGAGTGCCTCTTGCACCACGTCCTCCGCCTCGGACACGCTGCCCAGCATCCGGTAGGCGATCGCGAAGGACGTCGGCCGCAGCTCGTCCAGCAGAGCCTCCCGGTCGTCCACGTCAGCGGTCGGTCCGTCGACCCAGGCCTTCTCAGGCGGCATTCGTCGTCGGCCTCTCGGAGTCATGACCTGCAAGGTCGACGAAACCCTCCCGCCAGCTCGAGTGCGAGGGGGTCCAGCCGAGCTCGTCCTTCGCCTTCGCGTTCGACGCACCACGCAACTCGGTCATCATCACGTCTCCGACCTCACCGGTGAGCAGTCGCCCCACGAAACGAGGCACGTGCATCGGCTTCCTGGCACCCACCGTCCGGGCCAGGAACGGTAGCCACTCGGCGATGGGCGCCGGCTCGTCGTCGACGATGTTGTACACCCCACGGTGCCCGCGCTCGACAGCCGCAACGGTCGCCTCGGCGGCGTCCGCGATGTGGATGAAGGACCACACGCCTGACCCCTTCCCCACCAGGGGGAACTTGCGCTGGCGCACCGCTGCGGTCTGCTCGCCGTCAGGTCCGAGCGATGTGCCGGGCCCGTAGAAGCCGCCGTAGCGCAGGACGATCCCCGTCGTCCAGGTTGCGGTGAGGACGGCATCCTCGACGTGGCGGATCGCGGCGACGGTCTCGCGCATTTCCCTGGCCGGACCCGGACCGAACGAGTCCTCCTCCGACTTCACCGGGCCGCCCGTGCGCTCGTACGCCGCGAAGAAGCTCTGGGCCACGAACCGCTGCACCCCGACGCCCTGACCTGCGGAGAGCAGGTGGTCCGTGCCTTGCGTCCGGAGGCGGTTGGTCGTCGCGAACGCGCTGTCGAAGTGCCGCAGGTCCATCGGGCCGATGGCGGTCAGCTCGTGGACGATCACGTCGGGCTGGGTCCTGGCCACGGCCTCGGCGACCTGGTCGGCATCGAGCGCGTCGGCGACGACCGGTTCTGCGCCCAGGTCCCGAAGCAGCTGCTGCTTGGCGGCGCTGCGGGTCATGCCGTGAACCTCATGCCCCGCGTCGACCAGCCTCGGCACGAGCTGGCGTCCGATGGCGCCGGTTGCTCCTGCGACGAACACCTTCATCGTCATCACTCCCTCATCGATTGCCACCTGTACCCAGTACGACAAGACAGAGCCCCTGCCTGTGACACCTCGCCCGACAACAGAGTCCCCTGCATCAACGCGCGGTGCGGGCGCCCCGCGAAGGTGCGGACGGCGTCCTTCCACTCCATCACAGAAGGTCGGCTGCGGCAGCGTGCAAGAGGCGGTCGAAGGCGAGGGTGAGGTCCGTGGCTTCATGGGTGCGTCGCAGGGTGTGGATGGCGCGACCCGCCATCTACAGGCTCTCCTCATTGCCGGTGGCGTCGTGCTCGCCGGTATCGGCGGGCGAATCGTGGTGGGCGGCGCTGCGAGAACGGGGCCACGCCGCCGGCCGACGACCTCCCCACGACGTCGCGGCAGTCGACGGGCCGCCTACCTCGCCGGCGTCGCCACCAACATGGCGAATCGTCCTGATCGCAGTCGGCGGCGCAGTCGCCCTCGGTCTCTGAGTGCCCGCTCGCGCCGCCATCGGATGTCAACAGACGGCCGCTTGTCGTTTCGCTAGAGCTGTGCCTGGACCTTGCGCCAACCACCGGCCCGGTTGTTCGCAATGACCGCTCGAAACAGCGCGACCAGCGCTGCCTCGTCGAGCTCGTCACCGCGACGGATCTGGATGCCGCGCGCCGTCGCGTTGCCCTGTCCCTGGTTGATCAGCCCCGTCGGGTCGGGCGCGATCGGGTCGTAGATGAAGACGTTGAGGTGGTCCTTGGCCCCGAGCAGGGCACAGATGTTGCCCTCGAGCACGAAGTACGGCAGCGTGCGGCGCTTGATGGTCTCCTCCACGTCGGGGTCGGCCTGATGCGCGAGCCGGCGCACGGCCTCAGCCAGCTCGCGCTGCCACGGCGGGAGCGTGGCGAGGTAGGCATCCACCCCGGGGTGCTTCTGGGTACCCGGCATCTCACGGATGCTAGCCGGGCCAGGCGGATCCGGGGAGGGTCCCACCTGGCGTCCAGCGGGCCCGTCCCGGCGCGATAGGGCACCGCAGCCCGGCATACCGCCGTGCCGTCAGTCGTCCTTCTTCAGGCTCGGATACTTCTTCTCGACCGCCGCCCGCACCTGCTTCTTCTCGGCCTCCGACCCATGTTGGGCCACCCGGGCCAACGCGTTCCGAGCGTGCTCGATATCAGGAATCGGGTACTTCTCCTCGTCCGGCAGAGCGAACGACGACTTCTTCAGCTTCTTGCGGTTGGCGCTGTCACTGAGATCCTTCGACACCGCGGTCTCCTTCCGTGCGTGACTGCCCTGCTGCTACCCACCCGCCGCAGCGCCATTCCCGCGGTGTGAAAACGACCTGCTGACCGCGTCCTACCACCCCCTGCCCCGCACGCTGTGGTCCGAGGTGCGCGGGGCAGCGAGTGTCCGTTGGGGGTGTACGGCCGGGCTCGGCACGTGCCAAGGTGGAAGACAGGTCAGGAAAGCGGCCTCCGGCACTGACGGGCGGAGGTTGTCCCATGCGCTACGAGTTCATCGTCAAAGACACCGTGCCCGGCGACGTCGCGGTGGAGCTGCCCGAGTTGTGCGGCACCGCCTACCCCACCGGCGGCACATCACTGTTCGGTCCGGTACGAGACGCATCGGATGTCGAGACCCTTGTTGCCCGCCTGGCTGATCTTGGGCTCTCGGTCATCGAGATGCGTCGACTACCCGACTAGCGACTCCAGTGCGTTGGGAGGCTGAGCCCGGACCCTTGGGCCTCGGGTGGCGGTCAGGGAGACTGCGGGGAGCGTGGCGGGGCGACGGCGGTTGAGTGGCGGATGACCAGTTCCGTGCGCAGCACCCTTCGAGAGGTGGGGGCCCTGCCATCGATGAGCGCGGTCAGTGCGCTGACGGCGGCACGGCCCTTCGCGCCGACGTCCTGGCGAATCGTGGTGAGCGCGGGCCGGAAGGTGGAGGCGAAGTCGGCGTCGTCATAACCGACGACCGACAGGTCGTCGGGGACGCGCAGGCCGAGGTCCTCGGCAGCCCGGATGGCGTGCGCGGCGTACACGTCGGAGAAGCAGAGCAGGGCCGTCGGGCGGTCCGGCCGGCCGAGTAGCTCCTTCGCCGCGTCGTACGCGGCGGTGACCGGGCGCGGGCCGGCGTGGGCGACGAGCGGTTCGACCCCCGCGGCGGTGAGGGCCTTGCGCCAGCCGGCCCACCGCTGGCCCACGGGACGGATCCGCCCGTCGAGGTCGTGCCCGACCGTGACGATGCCGATCCGCCGGTGGCCGAGCTCGAGGAGGTGCTCGGCCCCCGCACGGGCACCCCCGGCATCGTCGACGTTGACCGCGGGGACGCCCTTGGTCGGGGCCTGGTCGACGGTGACGACCGGGGTGCCCCGGTGCTGCAGCCAGTCGAGGTCGACGCCTGGATCACAGACGTAGACGATCGCGCCGTCCATCGGCAGGTGCTGGCCCAGTGGCGGGCTGTCACCCGCGGTCGACACGAGCGTCAGGGCCAGCGACCGTTCGGCCAGGGCGTCGCCGACGGCGACGAGGAACTCGGTGGACACCGGGTCTCGGAACGCCTCGCCGAGCGTGTCGGTGAGGAGCAGGCCGACCGTGCCCGACCGGCCCCGCGCCAGGGCTCGGGCGCTGGGGTCGGGGCCGCCGTACCCGAGCTCGGTCGCGGTCTCGAGGATGGTCGCGCGCAGCGACTGCGAGAGCTTGTGCGGCCGGTTGAAGGCGTTGGAGACGGTCATCCGGCTGACGCCGACGGCATCCGCGACGTCCTGGAGCGTCACCTTCGCCACGACGCCTCCTCGGGTGACCGTCACCTCCGGGCGGGTGCTCGGGAGGTCGGTACCGATCATGCCGTGCCGTAGCAGGCGTCCTCCACGCGGTGCGCCTCACGGGGCTCGATCCGCCGGGCCAGGCGGTGGAGCGCGGATCCGGCCTGACGGCGCACGACCGTGGCCCGTCGCGGCGTGTAGGGGACGACCGGTGCGCCGGGCAGGGCGCTGGCGGCGGTGCCGTGCGCCAGGTCGCGGACGAGGGTGTTGAGTAGTAGTTCCATGGCTCCTCCTTGGTGGTATACCGGTATACTAACCCGGCGAGGTTTACCGGTCAACCCCTCGAGACGTCATCGCATTCCGCCGGTCTGTCCCCCACCGGCCAGTGCGCCCTCAGCCCGGGAATGGGCTGGAACGGCGCAGGACCAATGCCTCGGGGGACCTCGTGCGACCATCCGCGGGCTCAGGATGCCCGGCTCGCACAGGCACATCCGGCCCCCGCGCCCACCAGCTCTGGAGGCAGGGTCACGACGACGTCGCTGTAGATCCCGTCAGGGGTCGTTGCGATGTGCCAGCCCGAGTGCCGCATCAGCTCGAGCACCGGCCGGTTCTCGGCGAGTACGGTCGCGGTGAAGTGGGTGATGCCCTCGGCGGCTGCGAGCCGGGCGAGCTCGCGGACCAGCCGGGCGCCGACCCCGCGTCGGTGGTGGCTGTCGGCGACCTCGAGGGCGACCTCTGCCTGCTCGGGGCGCCCCGAGAGTCGGAAGTACTGTGCTGCGCCGATGAGGAGGTTCCCGTCGAACGCCCCGACGGCAAGGTGGTCCGGGCTGAGCGCGACGAAGCGCGCGACGTCAGCCGGCGCGAGCGTGCGGATGAGTCGGAAGTAGCGCTGGTAGCGCGACTGCTGCGACAGGCGTCCGAGCAGGTCGGTCACGTGGTGCCCGTCAGCGGGCGTGAGGCAGCGCAGCTGGATGGTGTCGCGGGAGAGCCGGCGCGCTCGGTTGGCGTCGAGGGATGGGGTGCTCTCGTGGGCGGTCTCGGCGGTGAGCCGAGCCGGCTTCGCGGTGGACTGCGTCGCCATGGCGAGGTGGTGCATCAGAGTGCCTTCCTGGTCCAGGTCGGGGGTGCCCGAGGCCCTCGTGGGCGTGACGGCGCGTCGTCGAGACTTCGCTGCCGACCGCGCAGGCGAGGTGAGCCCCGGTCGAGGCGCGGACTGCTAGGCGATGGCCGTGCCGGCGATGTGGGTGTTGAACGGCAGAAGCGGCGAGCGGATCCGGTAGTGGCTGAGCTCGACCGTGGTGAAGCCGGCGGACTGGATCACCCTCGCGAGGTCTCGTTCGCAGGAGCAGCCCTCGAAGATCCACGCCCACGGCCGACGCAGGATCCGCTGCGTCCAGCGGGTCGGTGTGCCACGTTTCGCCGCGACGTGCTCGGCGAAGCTGAACCGCCCTCCAGGGCGCAGAACGCGGCGAACTTCGGCAAGAACAGCGCCCGGGTCACTGACGGTGCAGAGGACCAGGCTGGAGATGACGGCATCGGCGCTCCCGTCGGGCACGTCGATCCGTTCGCCGACGACGCTGCGGATCTCGAGATCGACACCCCGCGATCGGGCCGCCCGCCTGAGCCGCGTGTGCATGTAGGGGTTGGGTTCGATCGCGATCAGCCGCGCGCCGACCGGCAGGTAGCGCATGTTGGCGCCGACCCCCGCTCCCAGTTCGACCACCGTCGGCGGAAGGTCGGCAAAAACGGTGTCCTTGTGCGTGTGCATGTGCCAGTCGATGTAGGCGCCCATGACCCAGAAGAAGGCCGAGTTGAAGCGGCCGCGGGCCGGGTGCTCGTCGAACTCCGCAACCTCCTCGGGCCCACGGCTGCGCGTGGTCGTCAGTGGTGCGGGTTGCGGGGCTCGAGTGGTCATGCATCGAGCCTGAGGGAGGGGCGGGGGCGTCGTCAGCAGTGGAAATACCGCACTTTGCAGGCCACTGGCCACCAGGGATGCCGCACGGAGACACCGCCCGAGGCCCGCACCGATCCTGCGGCACCTCGCAAAGGTCGTGGTGGTGCTTTCGCCTTTGGTCGTGAAGGCTCGCCGGGCGGTGGCTCCCCTGACCCCTAGTGTGGCTGGTGTGAACCTTCTGAACGCGACGCCCACCTCCGGCACTCGAACAGTGGCCCGGGTGTTGCTCGGCGGAATCCTCGCGTTCGCCGGCATCAGCCACCTGACCTTTGCTCGGGACGAGTTCCAGGCGCAGGTGCCCGACTGGGTCCCGGTCGACGACGACGCCGTCGTGCTCGCCTCGGGGTTGGTGGAGATCACCCTCGGAGCGGCGTTGATCGGGTTCGCCCGCGGACGGGTCAGCGTCGGACTGCTGACGGCCGCATTCTTCGTCGCGATCTTTCCGGGCAACATCGCCCAGTACCTCGACGCGAAGGACGCCTTCGGGCTCGACACGGACCGGAAGCGGCTGGTGCGACTGTTCTTCCAGCCGGTCCTCGTCCTGTGGGCACTGTGGTCGACCGGAGCCTGGCGCGACCGCCGACTCCATCCCCGGTGAGCGAACGGATGAACAGCGCCGCCGAGTGCCGGCCTTCCCTGACGGCGACTATTCCTTCGTGAGCTCACTCGCCATTGGGGAGACCTGAGCGCAGCGGTCGTCAGCGGACACGACCTGGCGACCCAGGGGCACCTCGCTCGGGTCAGGCAAGGCGTGGGAGGGTGAGGCATGGTCACCGCTGACGACAATGAGCTCGACGCGTTCTGGGACGTCGCCCGCGAGCACGCGGACCTTGCCGGGGTGCCCGTCTACTTCGGTGCGAACCCGTTGAGAACGCTCCGGCCGCCCGCATGGGCCTTCGGTGCGACCCCCGAGCAGTCGGACGAGCTGCTCAGCCTGGTCCTCGACGGGAAGAAGACGGCGACCGCCAGCTCGCAGGCTGACTACGCCTCGGAGGGTGAGGAGCTGCCCACGCCCGGGACGCTCGGCATCGTCTGCGACGGGGCCGGCCACCCGCGTGCCCTGGTCGTGACGACCGAGGCGCGGGTCGTCCCGTTCGACCAGGTGGACGCCGACCACGCCCGGGACGAGGGAGAGGGCGACGGTAGCCTCGAGCACTGGCGGGTGGCCCACGAGCGCTACTTCACCGAGCACGCCGATGGCGGCTTCCAGCCGGACATGCCGGTCGTCCTCGAACGCTTCCGCGTCCTCTACCCCACGACCTGACCGCGGACCTACCCCCTGTAGCGGCTGGACGGGCCGCGGACCAGTCGTCTGGGGGAGGGGTGGCCCGTTCTCGGCGCTGTCAGACGCGCGGCATCCTGCGCCCTTGGCAGCGCCGGGACAGGTTCGGTGATGCGCAGCGCGCGACAGGACGCGCCCCCTGCATCACCTGTGCCGGAGCCGGCATCCGTTCAGGCCAGCCTGGCCGTCACTGCGCTCGGCGAGGCCCGACCAGCTCGACGAGCGGGATCTCACGTCCGGCCCTGAGTTGGTGATCGGCGAAGAACGGATAGGCACCGACGAGGTCGTCCCAGGCGGCGGCCCGGTCTCCGCCGGTGAGCGTCTGCGCGATCGCGTCGTAGGTCGCGTCCGGCGTCTCGACGAGGACCTGCGGGTGCGCGACCAGGTTGACGTACCAGTCAGGCTCCTTCGGTGCCCCGGCGTTCGATGCCATGACCAGGAGCCGGCCGCGGTAGCGATGGAACATCATCGGCGTCGTCCGCTTCGTCGCCGTGCGTCGACCAACCGTCGTCAGCAGGAGCAGCCGCTCCCGAGTCATGCCCTCGACGGGGCCGCCCGCGCGGAACTGCTCGATCACTTTCGCGTTGAGGTCCGCCTGCTTCATCAACCCGAGGATACGACCGCTCACCAGACACCGGTCGGTCGGCTCAGGTTCTACCACGAGGGCGGATCAGGCGGACTTCGCGACCAGGCCCTCGGAGCCGAGCCGGCTGCCTCCACTCCCGGTGCCAAGTTCTCCGACGCCGCAGGATGCGCCGCGCCGGTGCTCGGTGATCACTCGCTTGACGTTGAACACGCACGCGCCGCAGTCGCGACCGGCGTCGGTGGCGCGGCACACCTGCGCGAGGCTTCGCGCACCTGCGGCGATCGCCTGGGTCACCAAACGGTCGCTCACGACCGCGCACTGGCAGATGATCACGGGCACTCCCTTCATTCGCTGGCCGTGTGGTTGGCCCGCTCAACCGGTCTCTGTCGCTCTGCGAAAGGGCCCGGCAGATGTTGCGCGCCCCTTTGCGTCACGGCATCAAAGTTAGGGAACCCTTGCCTCCGGCGCTTTACGGAGCAGGACAGTTCCCTTGACCGTTTGCGACAGCCGGAGAGTCAGCGGCCGGGACGACCACCCGCGCAGACCACTGCCGGCGCACTGGGGACGCCGGGACAGCGGTGGGCTCCAGTCAGGCCGCGGCCACATCGAAGGGGCCCCTTCGGAGGGCGCTACCGTGAGATCGAAGCTGCTGCCCCGGGGCAGTCGGTGCCTGTGGGCGGAGCGCGGAGAGGGGGCGAGCGCCGGTGATCCTCCCGGAGGTGCGTGATCCTCGGTTCGTGACGATTCGTCGTGGTGGGACCCTCACCGACGAGGACCACCATCTCCTCGCCTTGTGGGCAGCGAGGTGCGCGGAGCACGTCCTACCCCTCTTCGAGACCGCACAGCCGGACGACCTACGACCACGTGGGGCGATCGAGGCCACCCGCGGCTGGGTCCGGGGGGAGCTGTCGATGATGCAGGCTCGCGCGGCGGGCGGCCACGCGATGGGCGCGGCCAGACCCTTGCGCGGGGCGGAGCGGTATGCGGCGTATGCGGCCGGGCAGGCCGGGGCAGTGGCCCACGTAGCTGCGCACGACCTGGGTGCGGCCGCCTACGCGATCAAGGCCGTCCGCGCGTCGGTGCCGAACCGGGAGAGTGAGGCCGCCGGGCGCCGGGAGTGCCACTGGCAGCGCGACCAGCTCCCTCCGGCGATTCGTGACCTCGTGCTCGACGACCAGCGTCTGCGCAACGACATCTGCTGGTTCGTGTTCGACTGCTGATCCGCGCCCGCGCTCCTCGTGAGTGTCGCGGAATGCCGCGCCCCATCCGTGGGACCAGCTCAGGGTGTCGCGCCGACGAGGGCGAGAGCGGCGAACCTCTCCCCGATGAGACGGTGGGTGGCCGGATCGGGGTGGAGCCGGTCGGGCAGGGGGAGCTCGACCGCGTCCCCTTCGCCGTAGAGGCGGCGACCGTCGAGATAGCGAAGGTGCGGGTCGTCGGCGGAGCGCTGCTCGACGATGCGCGCAAGCTCGGCGCGGACCGTGCTCAACGTCAGTCTCCCGAAAGCGGCCTCCGCAGGGTCGCCGGTGGCCACGAAGGCCGCCCGCCCTTCCGCGAAGGCGCTCGGGTCGATGGCGCTCGGCCCCGGGGTGTGCTCGTGGATCGGGCACAGGATCGGCGACACCACCAGCAGCGGAGTGTCAGGATGACCGTCGCGGATGGTGTCGAGGAGGCCGTGAACCGCTGGACCGAGGGCACGATGCCGCATCAGGTCGGTGTTGACGAGGTTGATGCCGAGCTTGACGGTGATGATGTCGGCGGGGGTGTCGCGCAGCACGCGAGCGACGAACGGGTCGAGCAGGGCGCTGCCTCCGAAGCCGAGGTTGTGCAGCTCGACGCCGGCGCGTGCGGCCGCGATGGCGGGCCACGTGCCGGTCGGCGTCGCGGCGTTCGAGCCGTGGCTGATCGAGCTTCCGTGGTGCAGCCACACCCTGCGGTCGCTGGAGTCGGCCGGCTCCACGGGGGCGTCCGTGCGCAGGACCCGGAGCTCGGTCGTCTCGTCGTGCGGCAGCCAGATCTCGATGTCCTTCATGTCGTCGCCCAGGCCGTGGAAGCACACTGACCCAGCGGGCCCGGACTGCGTGGTGACCGAGCCGGTCGACAGGTCGACGGTCATCGTCCTGCCGCCGGCCACGGACCCCTGCCCGGCCAGCCGACCGTCGATGACGAGCTCGTAGACGCCATCGGCCCGTGGAGGTGCGCCGGCGTAGACACGCTTGGTCGGCACGGTGTGCAGCTCGATGTGGCTTGCCCTGCTACGGAAGGCCACCCGGACGCCGGAGGGCTGGGCCTCGGCCATCTCCAGCTGGGGGTCGGTGTTCTGGGCGCGTGCCCAGGCCGGGAGTCGGTGGGGCAGCAGGCCGTCAGCGGTCTGCTCGGTCTCGAGGCAACCGCGGACGAGCTCGGCGGTGATCGGCGTGGTCAGCAGGTCGGTCATGGGGTCCTCCCGGACGGTGGGGTGGGGGTGCTCCAGCGCTGCAGCACGTCGTCGAGCGCGTCCAGGGCGCGCAGCCAGCTGTCCTGCGGCGCGGGCTCGCTGTGCGCGAAGGCGCCGGCCAGCTCCAGGGTCACGAACCCGTGGAAGACACTGCCCAGGAGCCGGACGGCGTGCGTCTGGTCGCGCTCCTCGAGTGCGTAGCCGCGAAGGACGGCACGCATCATCTCGGCGTGCCGGATGCCGGCGCTGGCAGCCGCTGCGTCGGAGTCGAGCGGGTATCGGGTGGCGGCGTAGCGGCCGGGGTGCTCGCGGGCGTAGTCGCGGTAGATGTCGCCGAGCGCGATGAGTGAATCCCTTCCGGATCGCCCGGCCAGCTCCTGCGCGCCGCGGTCGGCGATCTCGGCCAGGGCCAGCTGGGCGATGCGAGTGCGCAGGTCGTGCGAGCTCGCCACGTGGGAGTACAGGCTTGCGACCTTGACGTCGAATCGTCTGGCGACCTCGGAGAGGGTCACCTGGTCGAACCCCGCAGAGTCGGCGAGCTCGGCGCCGGCGAGGACGACTCGTTCCGTGGTGAGTCCGACTCTCGGCACGACCTGCTCGCTTCCATAAGGTATTAGGTATCAGCCTAATACATTACGGAGCCTTGGGTCGAATCGCCGCACCACGGCTGGCACTCGATCAGCCCGGCGGGCTCGCGGCCCGGTCCGCCAGCCATTGGCGGTACTTCGGGCGGAGGCAATGGCCGCAGGGCCGGTACCCGGCGGCGAGGGCGGTTTCCTCGTCGGCGAAGAACACCCGGTGCTGGACGTACTGGCCCTTGGCGATCCAGCGCAAGGCCGTCGGGCAGTCAAGGCGCCCATAGACCTTGCTACGCCGGTGCCCGCCCAAGGTGCCGGGGGTGTCGGACTCGTAGGGACGTCCATCCCGATCCAGCAACGTGTAGGTCTTCACGCCCACGAGTGTGCACCGGAGATCTCCCGCGAGTGCTGGCCCTCGGCGGGGTGTAGAACGGAAGGCGCAGTCGACTCAGCCGTCCAGGGAGGCGGCTACACCGATCTCGACGAGGTCCAGGGGGTGCACCCAGCTGTCGCTGACGGGGATGCCGCCGGCCTCGGCGATGGCGTCGCGCAGGGGCGCCGCCCACAGGTGCTCGATCAGCGCGAGAACGGCGGCACTGCCGTCCTCGATGGAGTCCGCGACGTCCCACATCTCGGCGTCGGGGATCAGGTGCCCGTCGGCGCCCTCAGCTCGGCCGGCCTCGGCCCCGGCGGTCACGGAGTCGGCGTCGCCAAGGCCGAGCCCGATCAGTGCACCCACCGTCGCGCCCAGGTCCTCGGCCTCCTCGATGGACAGGTCGCTCCACTGGAGTGCGACCAAGGTGCCATCGGAGTTCTTCTGCACCGCGAGGGCGTCGACGAGACGCACGAGGTGGGCCTCGCGCAGCCGGTTGAGCTCGGCGATGATCTGGCCGGAGAAGTTCGGTTCGGGGAAGCTGACGACGAGCAGCTGTACGGGTCCAAGGGTCATGTTCGTGCTCCTGTGCATGGCGGGGTGGGAGTGGGTGCGGATCGTCGGCCGGTCACCCGGCGAGGACCTTGGCCTTCTCCGCGTCGAACTCCTGCTGGGTCAGGATGCCGGCATCGAGGAGCTCCTTGAGCTTGGTCAGCTGGGCGTAGTCCACCGGCGCCGGCCCGGCCGGAGCCGCAACCGGGGCGGGAGCGGCGACGGGCGCGGGCGGCGCCTGCGCGGCAGCTGCCTGCTCCTGCGCTGCCTGCTCCTGGGCTTCCTCGGCTCCTCGGGCTTCGCCACGTTTCGATGCCACGTGCGCCGTCGCTCCGAGCACTGCGGCCCTTCTCAACATCCTGGGCATGTCGTGGTGTCCTTTCAACGTGGGACGTACTTCAGTGCTGCTCCATGGGGAGCGCGCACGGTGGGGACCTTCAGGCCCGAGGTCGGAAAGCGAGCGGGGGAGTGGGAGCGCCCGAGCCAACCGGACGTCTGTGACCGCCTCGCGCCACCCGGTGCTCCGCTCACCGGCTTGTCTGGTGCTGCACAGACCATGCGACCGGAAATCAGGCCGGAGTGCATCACGCGAATCACGTGAAGTTGCGTGTGGGTGCCGACTCCGAGGAGTGCCGGGTACGCCCGCAGAAGTCGCCTAGACCGCCTCGGTGGGAGCTCCGGTCGATGCGGGGGCGGATTCTGGGTCGGCCGCGTCACGCGCGAGTGAGATGACGACCGCGCCGACGAACGTCAGGCCCAGGCCGGCCAGGGCGACGAGGACGTGCCAAGCGGGCCGGCTGAGGCGCTCATCCAAGAGGACGATCCCGATCAGGATCGAGACCACGGGGTTTGCGACCGACACCGTGGCGACGGAGGGGGCCAGTCGCCCCGTCCCGAGCGAGACCTGCTGGATGACGAAGCCGAGCACTCCGGCCAGCGCGAGCGCGTAGCACTCCCAGTGGGAGAGCATCGTGCCCACGCCCTCGTCGAGGTAGTCGAGGGTTGGTATGGCGAGGGAGGATGCGAGCCCGTAGAGGACGCCGGCGACGGTGCCGTAGACGGCCGCCTTCCGAGATGCATCGCCGCTGCCGACCATGAGCAGAACGGCACACAGCACCACGCAGAGGCAGATGGTGATGGCCCACTGAGTGTTGGGCGCGTTCGAGTTGCCGCCGGCGGGGTCGCCGAAGTACACGAACAAGGCGAGGCCGATGACGATCGCGACGGCGCCCGACACCTCCCGACGACCCACGTGCTGCCGCGTCAGGAAGTAGCCCATGGGCAGGGCGAAGACGACTGTCGAGACGAGCAGCGGCTGGATGACCGAAAGGCGGCCGCGGTCGAGCGCCGCCGCCTGGAAGAGGTAGCCGGCCCCGAGGACCAGGGTGCCGATCAGCCACGTCGTCTGGCCGACCAGCCGGATGAGCGACATCGGCTGGGCCAACGAGACCTTCGGGAGGTGCATCGCCCCCTTCTGCTGGAGCGTGGCCGCCAACGCGAAGAGCAGCGCCGCGAAGAGGGCAAGGGCCGCAGCCATGCCGCGACCATACGGACCGTGGCGAGCAGTGGCAAGCACACGGGTTGTCGCGCGAGCCGTGGTGAAGCGCCGGGCCGACCCGTGGTCACCAGACGAATGGCACGAGCCGGGCTCGACTCGTCGCGAAGTGCCGGTATCCCTCGCCGATGGTCTCGCTGAGGGCGCGTTCCTCGATCCGGATGCGGTAGGCGATGGCGGCGACCAGCACGACCAGGGAAGCCACCAGGCCCACCCAGTTCCCCACCATCAGGGCGCAGCCGAGCACGGCCAGGAGCAGGCCGGTGTAGCTGGGATGCCGCAGCACCCGGTACGGGCCGCGCTCCACGACCGTCTGTTCGGGGCTCGTCGTCAGGACGAAGCTGAAGTAGCGGCCAAGAGTCAGGAAGGACCACCACCGAAGCAGGAGCCCCAGCCAGGCCACGACGACACCCACGACGAACGCCACCGGGTCCCCGGGGATCGCCGCGTCCGGCGCGATGGACGCGGCCAACGGCAGGACGAGGATGCCGGTCAGGAACACGAGTCTGAACACCACCTCGCCGCGCAGGTCGGCCTGCCGTGACCCGTGACGCACTCGCGCCTGTGGGAGCCCCCGCACGGCCTGAGCCAGCTCGCCGATCGCGAAGGCGACAACGGTGATCAACAGCACGGTCGGCGCAGCTTGGCTCTGCTGGAAGTCGGTTGTCGCCACCCCGCAAGGATTGCAGTGCCGCTGATCGGGTTGGACCCGATCCCCCGGCATCACAACCCAGCGGACCCTCATGGCGTGTTCTCGTCGGTGGGACGATTCGTACGACCGACGATCCCGCCGACGAGGGGAACCACCGATGACGCACTCCTTCGACAAGGAGTACTGGGACCAGCACTGGCGACCCGACGGGGGAGAGGCGCCGGTGTCCATGGGCGTCAGCCCACCCAATCCGCACCTGGTTCGTGAGGTCAGTGCCTTGCCACCCGGCAGGGCGCTGGATGCCGGCTGCGGGGTTGGGACGGAGGCCATCTGGCTCGCCGCGCAGGGTTGGCAGGTCACCGCGGCTGACATCGCCGCCGAACCGCTCGCCCGTGCCGCGGAGGCCGCCAAGGCTCGCGGGCTGTCTGACCACGTGCACTGGGTCGAAGCAGACCTGAGCAGCTGGGTGCCGGGGACGCAGTTCGACCTGGTCACCACCCACTACGCCCATCCGGCGATGCCCCAGCTGGACTTCTACGACCGCGTCGCGTCGTGGGTCGCGCCTGGCGGCACGCTGCTGATCGTCGGCCACCTGCACACCCACGACACCGGTCACGGTGATTCCTGCGGGCATGGTCAGCCGCCTGCTGAGGCGTCTGCGACGGCGGCCGGCATCGCAGCGCGGCTCGACCCCCAGGTCTGGGAGATCGTCACAGCAGACGAGCTGCACCGAACCGCCGCCGAACACGGCGACCACGGCATCCGACTGTCCGACGTCGTGGTGCGGGCCCTACGCCGCTCCTAGCCGCGGTGCCGAGCCGAGCCTCGGTCCGGGGTGCCCCAGGTTGTTGTCGGCCGGGGGGTGAAGCACGCTGGCGTCATGACTGATGAGCGCAACGTGCCCGCGGACGGCGCCGACGTCGAGGATCGCGCAGTGAACGAGGCAGAGAGCGTGGCCCGAGAGTGGGATGACCGGTATGCCGCTGCCGACCGGGTCTGGAGTGGCGAGCCCAACGGTGCGCTGATCCGCGAGGTAGCCGACCTGCGGCCGGGACGTGCGTTGGACGTGGGGTGCGGTGAGGGCGCG
Source organism: uncultured Actinomycetota bacterium (assembly GCA_963695175.1). Lineage (GTDB taxonomy): Bacteria > Actinomycetota > Actinomycetes > Actinomycetales > Dermatophilaceae > Fodinibacter. The sequence goes on along the minus strand of CAVOGG010000002.1, from coordinate 410,297 downwards.
GACGCCATCTGGCTGGCCCAGAGGGGCTGGGAGGTGACGGCGGTCGAGGTCTCCTCGGTTGCCCTCCAGCGTGCGCAGTCGCATGCCGCCGCGGCCGGCGTCGCCCTCAGGTGGGTTCAGAGCGGGCTGCTGGACGCAGGACTGCGTGACGCGTCCTTTGACCTGGTCTCAGCCCAGTACCCCGCCCTGCGGCGCACCCCCGGCGACGACGCCGAACGTGCCCTGCTCGGCGCTGTCGCTGAGGGTGGCACGCTGCTGGTCGTCCACCACGACGTGAGCGACCCGACCACGTCACTCGAACACGGCTTCGACCCCAACGACTGGGTACGCCCCCGCGACGTCGCCGAGCTTCTCGGAGACGACTGGCACATCGACGCCAACGAGCGGCGAGAGCGAACGGTCACCGGCGGCGCCGGGGCGCACCACACCCACGACATCGTGCTGAGGGCAACACGAACTCGGCTGTCCTGAAACCGTTTTGAAGACCACCCTGCCGCGATCTGCCGGCGCTCAGCTGTCGGTGGCAGTCGCGCTATCGGTGTCCAGCTCGATGACGTGGAGGACCGCGTTGATCAGCGCGAGGTGGGTGAACGCCTGAGGGAAGTTGCCGAGGTGCTGGCCGCTGTGTGCGTCGAGCTCCTCGGCGTACAGCTGGAGTGGCCCAGCGAGCGACAGCAGCTTCGCGCACAGCTTTCGCGCCTTGTGGAACTCGCCGATCTCGCACAACGCCGACACGAGCCAGAACGAGCAGATCGTGAAGGTCCCCTCTTCACCCTGGAAGCCGTCGTCGGTCTCCTCCACCCGATACCGGAGCACCAGGCCGTCCACCGTCAGCTCGTCGCGGATGGCGAGAACCGTCGCGCGGATTCGAGGGTCGTCACGGGGGAGGAAGCGCACCAGGGGTGCCAGCAGGAGCGAGGCGTCCAAGGCGGTGCTGCCGTAGTACTGGGTGAACACCCCGCGGTCGTCGACGCCCTTGGCGAGGATGTCCTCCTTGATCTCCGCGGCCGCCAGGTTCCACTCGGCCGCCTTGTCGGACTCCCCGTACATGAGGGCCAGGCGTGCGCCTCGATCGACCGCCACCCAGCACATGATCTTCGAGGACGTGAAGTGCCGAAGCTCCCCACGGACCTCCCAGATGCCGGCATCCGGCTCCTGCCAGTGCTTGAGGGCCTGGCCCACCTGCTTCTCGAGGATCGGCCAGATGCGGTTGTCGAGGTGGTCGACCGCCTTGGAGTGGAGGTACACGGAGTCCAGCAGCGCGCCCCAGACGTCGTGCTGCTTCTGGGCGTGCGCCGCGTTGCCGATCCTGACCGGCCGCGAGTCGGCGTAGCCGGGTAGGTGCTCGAGCGTGGACTCGGCCAGGTCGCTCTCACCACCGATGCCGTACATGATCTGCAGGTCGTCGTCGAGCTCGGCGACGTCGGCGATGAAGCTGAAGAAGTCCAGTGCCTCCCAGTCGAACCCGAGCGAGTGCATCCCCCACAGGGCAAAGGTGGCGTCGCGGATCCAGGTGAACCGGTAGTCGTAGTTGCGGTTGCCTCCCGGCGTCTCGGGCAGAGAGGTCGTGCTGGCCGCCATCACGGCACCGGTCGGGGCGTAGGTCAGGCCCCGCAGGGTCAGGGCACTGCGCTGCAGGTAGCTGCGCCACGGGTGGTCGGGAAACGTCCCCCGATCCAGCCAGTGCTGCCAGTGGTGCGCTGTCCAGACCAGCCTCTGGTAGGCATCCTCGAAGGTCTCCGGGGGCACGGCGCCGCCCCACGAGAGGGCCACGAAGCGCGTGTCGCCCTCCTTGAGCAGGGTGCGGGCGCTCGCCTGCCCACCCTCGAACCCGAGCAGCATGTCGGTGGTCAAGGTGAGTGTCACGTCCGAGCCCGCGGCCTCGGCACGCCCCTGTCGATAACTGTCGCCGGTGAAGGTCCAGGCAACGGCGGACTGGCCGTAGTCGAGGACCGGCTCACAGTCCATGATGGCCTGCACCTCGCCCGACACGCAGCGCATGGTCCGCAGCAGCACGTGCTCGGCCTCGTAGTCGGTCGGTGTTCGCTGGTAGGTCCGGGACCGGTCGTCCTGGTGGTGCCAGGGCCCGATGAGAAGGACGTCGCGAACAACCATCCAACCGGTCGGGGTGCCCCAGCTCGTCTCGAGGATCATCGTCCCGGGCAGGTAGCGGCGATCGGCAGGGACTCGGATTCCCAAGGGTGCCACCGTGAACGACCCGGCGCGCCGACCCAGAACCGCCCCGAGCACGCTCGGTGAGTCGAACCGGGGCAGGCACATCCAGTCCACTGACCCGCCGGGGGCCACCAGCGCGGACACCTCGCCGTCGCTGAGGAACCCGTAGTCGCCGATGGGTACGACCCGCGGCCGATCGAGCGAACCGATCGGCCGTGCCCCCTGTGCTTTCCCCTTCGCCACTCTTGAAGGATGTCGGGTCGCCCGGCCCTCGGCAAGCCACGACAAAAGGCGCGGTGCGCCCGACGGACGTTGGCCCACCCCCGGTCCACCTCAGCACGCCCTGCTGCGGGCCTGGTCGGGGGTGGCAGCGGCGATCTAGTGTGGCCGGGTGCTCACGAACCGGTCAGCGCCGCACGCGCGGGTGGCACCCGTCCTGACCGTCGCCGACGTCCGAGCGGCTGTCGAGTGGTACACCGAGGTCTTCGGATTCGTCGAACACGTTCGGATCGGCGAAGGCCATCGCTCACAGCTCGGCCTACCGGACGGGCCGGCGGCCGAGCTGGTGGTGGCGGAGGTCAGGCCCGGTCGTCGAACACCGGAGCGGGGACGTTCTCACCAGGTGATGCTCAAAGTCGCAGATGTCGCGGGTGTGGTCGAGGTGGGGGTGGCACGAGGGGCGACCCTGGTCGAGCCGCCGCACGACTGGGAGTACGGCGAGCGGCAGGCCACGATTGATGACCCCTTCGGGCACCAGTGGGTGCTCAACCAGACGCTCACCGACATCGCACCAGAGCAGTGGGGTGGTCACACCGTGACCCCGCGCTCGTCGTCCGGGTAGCCATTGCACGCGCCGATGCAGCCACTCGGCGGCCGCCCGTCTACGCCGTGGGAGTCAGTCGCGCGACCGCGATCTTGCGACCCGACTTCGCCTCGTAGGGGCCGAAGGAGGGGTACGTCGCGACGATGACGTCCTTCCACGCCGCGTCCGATTCCGCTCCGCTCAGGACCTCGACCGACATCACCCTGCTGTCGCGGCCCACCTCGATGGTCGCGGTCGAAGCGGCGCGCAGGTTGCGGATCCACTGCGGCTCCGTCGGCTGGCCTCCTGCAGTCGCCGCCAGGTAGTAGCCGCCCTCGCGCTCGACATACGCCACCGGCACCGTGTGCGGTAAACCCGACTTACGCCCGGCCACGGTGAGCAGAAGGACCCGGCTGCCGCCCTTCGCCCTGCCGCCGACCTTGCCGCCGGTGCGCCGGTACATCCACACGGCCGCCGCGTTGCCGGCCTTCCACATTCGCTGCCCAAACGACGCCATGTCATCCTCACTCGCTTGCAGGAGGTGCTCACGACGAGTCAACCACAGGCCGATCGCCCGACGCCGTGGCGGGCCGGTCGCGACCCCGGCCGGACAGTCCCAGATCGCCACGTCGAGGCGACCTAGCACTGCTCGACGATCCCGTGGCGCAACGGCTGTTGCGCTCCCCGGCGCCCGCCCGCTTGGCGTACGTCTGGACCGACGGGACCCCTCGAGCCTTGCCGATCGGATTCCACTGGAACGGAACGGAGCTCGTTCTCGGTCCGACTAGGGATGCCGGCAACCCTGGTCCACGCTCGAGCTAGCGTGTCGGCTGGGTGCCCTCGCCGGATGCCGGGAGCAGGCCTCGCCGTCTGGCCTCGGCCACTGCCTGCCGGCGCCCGGACACCCCGAGCTTGCTGAGCACCGCCGACACGTGGTGGCCGGCGGTCTTCGTGGAGATGACCAGGTGCGCGGCGATCTCCTCGTTGCTCAGGCCGCGGCCGAGCAGCTGGAGCACCTCCTGCTCGCGGCTGGTCAGGCCGGCGGGGTGCTCGAGCGTTGTCGAACGTGGCGCACCGGGCAGCGAGCGCACCCCGGCCCTTCGCAGCTGTCGTCGCACGACGGCGGCGACGGCCGTGGCGGCCAGGGCGTCGAGCCGGCGCAGCGCCTCGACCTGGTCGTCCGTCGAGGGCGAGAACGCGAGAACGAGGGCGGCCTCGTAGGGCGCGCTCGCGGCATCCCACCCTGCAACCGCGCCGGCGACGTCACCGCTCAGCTCCGGTGCCCACTTCGCGGGGACGGCGGTCGGGTCCGGGTGTGCGAGGCCGAACCGGCGCGCCCACACCCCAGTGCTTCCGGCGAAGCGGGTGTCCAGCGGTGCCAGGGCTGCGGCGGTGACGGCGTGTGAGACGGCAGCGCGGGCCCGGTCGGGGTGGCCCGACACCCAGTGTCGCTCGGCGTCGAGGAGCCGGAACGGCACGAGCCACTGCGGCTCCCGGGTGCCCTCGGCGATCGCGATGCCCTCGTCGAGAAGGGGCTCGACGTCCGCGTCCCCGCGTCGCACGCCGATGCGGCCCAGGCTCAGCAGGCCGCTCAGCCGACGGACGGGGGAGACCGCCCGGTCCTCGAGGTGCGCCCTTCCGGTCGACACCGCCTCCTGCCAGCGGCCGGTGACCTCGAGCGCCAGGATCTGGTTCGACAGTAGGAAGTTGCTCGCCGAGACCACCTCCCGCTCCTCGCAGAACGCCATCCCCTCGAGGAAGACTCGTTCGCTGTCGGCGACGCGCCCTTCGTCGACGAGCGCGGCGTGGTAGTTCATGTAGGCCCGGCCCACCTGCTCGTCGCACCCGGCATCCAGGCCGACGGCGAGCGCGCGCTGCATGGTCGGCACCCAGTCCTGGTCGAGCGACATCATCGAGCAGGCCCGGGTGTTGAGCACGTCGCTGAGCACATCGGGGAGGTCGAGCTGCTCCGCCAGTGCCGCCGCGCGGTCACACGCCGCGATCGCCGCCGTGTTCGCCCCTTCGTGCCAGTGGACCGCGGCGAGGTACTCCACCGTCCGGGCGAGAGCGGGGGTCGGCCCCAGGGGCTCCAGCACTGCGAAGGCCTGGTCGAGGGCCTGTCGCGCCTGCGCCCCGCGGGCCAATCGGGACAGCGCACGAGCCCACATGCGCAGGGCGTCACCCGTCCGGAGGGGGTCGCCCAGAGCCCGCCAGTGGCGGACCGCCTCGGCCCGGCTCCGCTCGGCCTCCTCCCACTGGTCGACCAGCCCGAGCTCGGTGGACAGGTCGTCGAGGACCTCCGCCCGGCCCCGGGCGTCGAGGCCGGCCCGATCACCGGCTGCCAGCGCACGCCGGAGGTGCCCGACGGCCTCACCATGGGAGGCGAGGGCGGCGGCACGGCGGGCTGCTGCCCTGGAATGCAGCACCACGGCCGTGGTGTCTCCCGCGCCCGCGGCGTGGAAGGCGAGCCGGGAGTCGTCGTCGACGCCGCGCTGCAGGAGCGCGGCGAGGATGCGCCGGTGGAGGCTCGTGCGCCGTGGCTCGGGCACGGCATCCGCGACGGACAGGCGGGCGATCTCGTGCCGGAACCTCAGGGAGCGGCCGTCGGTGACCAGCAGACCGGCACTGACGAGCGTGTCGTACGCCGCCTCGGGCGCCCCGGTGACCGCCTCCAGCAGCGCCAGGTCCACGCGGTTGCCGGCCAGGGCCGCGGCGTCGAGGAGCCCGCGGGCGACCGGGTCGAGGAGCTCGGCACGGGCCAGCACCGCGTCGCGAGCGGATGCCGGAAGCCCGCGGCCCGCGCTGCCCACCACCTCGGTGACGAAGTAGGGGTTGCCGCCGGTCAGGTGGTGTACCTCGGTGGGGTCGAGGCCGGTGTCGCCGATGAGCTGCTGGACGGCGGTCCGGGACAGCGGAGGGAGGGCGACCCTGCGGGTCACCCGCTGGCGCGACAGCTCACCGAGGGCCTTGCGGAGCGGGCCGGACGACCCGGACTCCTCCTCGCGGAAGGTGACGAGCAGCAGGGCCCGTTCCCTCTGGATCCGTCGCCCGAGGAAGCGGAGCGCGTCGAGAGTTGCCTCGTCGGCCCACTGCACGTCCTCGACGGCGAGCACCGTGAGACCGGGGTCGGCTCGCACCGCTTCGAGGAGGGCGGCGAACAGCGTCTCGCGGGAGGCGTCGGCCCGGAACCCCGCGAGCAGTGGGTCACCGATGCTCTCGGCGATGTCTCGCAGCGGCGCCAGGGGGAGCGGGGTGAACAGGCCGTCGCACGCGCCCCAGTGCCAGCTCGCGTCCGGGAGACGCTCCTCGGCGTGCTCGAGGAGCGTGGACTTCCCACCGCCGGCCTCACCATGGACGAGCACGAGGCGACCTGCGCCGGCATCCGCCTCGGCCGCGTACCCGAGGATGGCGTCGACCTGGGAGTCGCGCTCCAGGAACGTCGGGTGCATGCCGGCCTCCAGCCCTCCGGTGCAGCGTAGACCGGTCGTCAGCGGCGGCGGACGCTGCTGCGGACGGTCAGAGGTTCAGCGGCTTGACCGGGGACAGGACCAGGCTCGGGTCGTTGCGCCAGTCCACCCCGGGCACGTCGATGTACAGCTCGATCTCGTTACCGTCGGGGTCGGCGATGTAGAGGCTGTGGGTCACGGTGTGATCGCTCGCGCCGAGCACGGGCACCCCGTGGGCACGCAGCGACGCCAGCGCCTCGCGCAGGTCGTCGTCGCTGTCGCCGACCTTCAACCCGAAGTGGTACAGACCGAGACGACGGCCCGCCGGCATCGGGGCCGCGTCCTCACCCACCTCGATGAGCAGCAGCTCGTGATGCGTGCGCCCGGACGGCGCGCTGAAGGCCATGGCAGGGAACGCGGGCACCCGGTCGGGGTCCTGCAGCGAGCGCCAGCCGAGCACGTCGCGGTAGAAGTGCGCCGACCGGTCCAGGTCACGCACGTACAGCACGAGATGGCCGAGCTCACGGACCTCCATGCAGCGCCACCCTTCCCTTCGTCACCGATCGACCCACGGATCTGGGCACTGGCCATGCCTACCACCGACCGACCGGGCCCGCACGGCTTTCCCCGCCGTCGGCCGACCGACGTGATGCCGTCACAGCTGTTGGGCGGCCGGGCGGATGACGAGCCGGTCGACCCCGACATGGTCGGGACGGTCGACGGCATCCACGATGCTCGCGGCGACGTCGTCGGGTCCGAGAGCGGTGAAGGGAAGCCGGTCTGCCGGGGTCATGGCGGTCGCGACGGCGCCCAGCTCGACCAGCGTGACGCGGATTCCGGGGATCTGGCGGACGGACAGCAGCTCAGCGCGGACGGACTCCGCGAGGCTGGCCACCGCGGCCTTGGTGGCGCCGTACACGGATCCGGGCAGTCTTCCGCTGGCGGCCAGTGAGCCGATGAAGACGTAGTGCCCGGTGCCGCGATCGAGCAGGGTCACCCCCACCCAGCCCGGCCACGGTCTCGGCGAGCCGCGACTGGTCGCGAGCTGCGAGGACGACCCGGTAGCCCGCGTCGACCGCTCGGGCAGCACAGGCCGCACCGATGCCGCTCGACGCACCGGTCACGATCATGACCTCGTCCCGCTGGGCGCGCTCCATCAGAGCAACCCAGGGCCGGCAAGGCCGTCCGTCGCCCGGCGGGCGGGGCGGCCTCGCCGCGCTCGGGCTACTTTCCCCGCAGGCCGATCGGATTCCCGTCCGCGTCCGCGAGCACGCACACCCTCGCCTCGGGTGCGACCTGACGCGGCGCGTCGCGCTCGGTGGCTCCGGCCGCGAGCAGGGTCGCACGGGTCGCGTCAAGGTCCTCGACATCGGCAAAGGCCACCGGGCCCCCGCCGGCGCCGGCCGGGTTGAGCGAGACCTCGAAGCCGTTGACGTTGTACCCGACGTAGTACGGCTGGTCGGTGTGCGGTGCGCCTAGCAGTGCGGTGTACAGGGCCTTGGCAGCGTCCAGGTCGGACACCGGGACCACCAGACTGCGGATCGTGGGACTCATCTCCCTCACCTCCTGGTCAGGACGGTCACCTCGGTGGCCGTCGCTTCATCGATGGCACCCACGCTACGAGGCGGTCGGTGACCGGCGCTTCTCGAATCCTGACCCGCTCGCCGGCCGCCGCCTCAGGAACGCACCGGCCCGGCAGAGGGGTGTCCTTGGGTCAGGGTTCCAGGCTGAGCACGTCCCCGGGGGTGCAGCCCAGGGCGTCGCAGATCGCCGTGAGCGTGCTGAAGCGGATCGCCTTCGCGTGGCTGTTCTTGAGGATGGAGAGGTTCGCGACGGTCACCCCGACCCGCGATGACAGCTCGACCAGCGTCATGCCGTTGGCCTCGAGGAGCTCGTCGAGGTGAACTGCGATCCGGTGCTCAGGGGTCACGGGCATCAGATGACGGTGTCCAGCTCGGCCTGGATGGCCACACCCCGGTCGAGGATCCGCCCGAAGGCCGCGAAGATCAGCCCCACGGCAAGCCATCCCAGGGGGGTCTGATGCGGTGCGTAGCTGAACGGCGAGGTCACCATCGTTGTGGTCAGCACCCCCTGTGCGACCTGGCTCAGGATCCAGATGGCCAGGCCGCCCCAGGCGGTGAGCTTCGCAAGGGTCGCCAGGGCCCGCGCGGTCTGCGAGGTGAACGGGTCACTGTCCTGGGCGGCGCGCACCAGGTGTGCCATCCGGCGGCCGATCTCGGCGATGAGGAGGAGGCCGGGCACCTCGGTCAGCATGTAGAGCAGCCGCTGGGCCAGTGACGGGTCCTCGACGTGGAACGTCATCCAGCCGGAGGGGTCGGCCACGACCCCGGCGGCGACGCCACCGATCCCGTCCAGCCCGGTCAGCGCTGCCGCGGGTAGGTCCTGGCTGACGGTCGACCCCGGGATGAGGTCGATGACCAGCACGGCGATAGCGAGGCACAGCGCGGCGATCTGGACGAAGGTGGCGGTGGCACGCAGCCAGCGCAAACCGGTGCTGTTACTCACGGACATACGAGCTCCAAGGCATATCGACAAACGAGATGGATATCGAAAAACGATATGACTGGGAGTCGCGTTCGTCAAGGGCCGTCAGGGCCTCCTTGAACCGCCGATGCGTGCCGGTCGTACCCTGACTGGAGCACGTGAGAGGAGGCCGCCGTGATCCCGACCATGATCCTGCTCGGCCTCCTGCTCGGCCGGTGGTGGAAGACCGCCCTCGTCGTCGGCACGTCCGCCTGGACGGCGCTGCTGTGGACCCAGGGCCTCGTCGCAACGGCGCCCGAGATCATCGGGGCCGCCGCACTGGCGTTGGCGAACACCGCCGTCGGCGTGACGGTCCACCAGCTGGTCCTGGCCCTGGTGCGTCGGGCTCGCGGTCGTCCCCCGACCCCGCTCGAGGCGGGGCACTGAGGCCCCGCTCACCGCTCCCGGACTGCGTAGGTCAGGTGGGTCACCCGCTGCGTCGGCTCCGAGCGGACCGGCTCGAGGGCCACGCGGCCCGCGTCAACACCCTCGAACAGGCGGACTCCTGAGCCGAACAGCACGGGTGAGAGCGCGATCGAGAACTCGTCGAGCAGAACGGCATTCACGTACTCCAGGATCGTTTCGCCTCCCCCTGCAATGCGGACGTCTCGCTCGCCGGCGGCCTCGCGGGCCCGGTCGAGCGCGGTCTCGATGCCGTCGTTGACGAAGTGGAAGGTGGTCCCCCCGGGCCGCTCCCAGGGGTCACGCTTCTCGTGCGTCACGACGAAGACCGGCGTGTGGAACGGCGCCTCCTCCGGCCACATCTGCTCACCGGCGTCGAACATGCGCTTGCCCATGACGCTCGCGCCGGTGCGCTCGAACGTCTCCCGAACGATGTCGTTGTCGCGCCCCTCCTCGCCACCATTGCCGAGCTGCAGGTTCTCCCGGAAGAACCGCGTTGGGAAGATCCACTGCTGCAGCTCCATCCACTGGCGCCCCATCAACTCCGAGAGGGACTCGGGCGCGATGAACCCGTCCAGCGACATCGACACACTGAAGAACACCTTTGCGGCCATCAGTCCTCCACTCCCTTCCGAGCGATCTCGTTGACGTAGGCGGCCAGGTTGCTCAGCGTCTGCCGGCCCCCCTCGACCGCGTGGTACTTCTCGACCGCCTCGTCGTGCAGCTCCTTGGTGGGGAACACCGTGCGCATCTCGAGCCGGGTCCCGGCGCCGCCGGGTGCGAACGTGAGGACCGACTCGAAGGCGTTGGGATCGCCGCGGGACTCGCCGTGCCGCAGGGCGATCCGCTCCGGCGGCGTGATCTCGGTCCACGAGATCCACTCCTGGTAGTCCGTCCCGTCCGGTCCGTGCATCACGAAGTCCCACTCCCCGCCGACACGGAACTCGAACGACCGCGTGGTGGTGGTGAACCCCTGCGGGCCCCACCATCTCGACAGGTGGCGGACCTCGGTGAACGCCTCGAACACCAGCTCCCGTGGGGCGCTGATGACCCGGGAGATCACGATCTCCCGGTCGGACGATGCTGACTGCGTCGGCGCTTCCCGTTCTGTCGCTGCCATCGCTCACTCCTCCTGCTGTGCCTGGTCGAGGTCCTGCACGTACGCGTCCAGCCGGTCGAAGCTCTCGTTCCAGAACCGCTCGAACCCGCCGCACCACTCGTGGACGGGTCGCAGCCCGCGGGCGTCCAGGCCGTACAGGCGTTGCCTGCCCGCCCTGCGGTCCTGCACCAGCCCGACCTCCCGGAGCACGCGCAGGTGTTTGGACGCCCCCGGCTGGGTCATCCCCAGCTCCTGGGCCACCGTGGTGACCGGCCGCTCACCCGCCCGCAGCAGCACCAGGATCGCCCGGCGCTGCGGCTCGGCGATCGCGTTGAAGACGTCCGACGTCGTCGCTGCGCGTGCCATGTCGTAATCATATTCCGATATCGGCATGCGTCAACCCCGCCTCCCTCGAGGAGGCGCACGGTCGAGGAGTAGTTTCGCTGTGGGTGACGCAAGCCGCGTGACCTGCGGTCGTCGGCGAAGGGACCTGCGATGGGGTTGCGGAATCACGGGCTCGACGGACCGACGTTCCAGATGCGCGAGAAGGTCTTTGCGATCGGAGACGACTTCTGGATCGAGGATGCCGGAGGCAACCGGGTCTTCAAGGTCGACGGAAAAGCCGCGCGGCTCCGGGACACCTTCATCCTCGAGGATGCCAACGGCAACGAGGTCTCCAAGATCCAGGAGAAGGCGCTCAGCGTCCGCGACAAGATGACCATCGAGAGCGGGTCGACGAAGGCCACGGTCCACAAACGGCTGATCGGCATCCGTGACCACTTCACCATCGAGGTCGAGGGCGGCGAGGACCTGAAGGCCCACGGCAACATCGTCGACCACGAGTACGAGATCGAACGTGACGGAGAGAAGGTCGCCGAGGTCTCGAAGAAGTGGTTCCGGGTACGGGACACCTACGGTGTCCAGCTGGCCCAGGGACAGGACGTACCGCTCATCCTCGCCATCTCGGTGTGTGTCGACCAGATGGCTCGCGGATAGGGACGTGGCCGACCCCGGCTCCAGGCCTCTCGCTGGGTGAGCCGAGGGGAGCAGCGCCAGGCGCATGATGGGCTGGTGTTCGCCCACCTCGCGCCGGCCCGACGCAGGATGGGCCTTGCCGGCCTCGCGGTCATCCTGGTGGCGGCCGTCGTGGTGACCGTTCTCCTGGTCGACCGCCGTGGCGGAACGGCTAGCGCCGTCGACCAGAGCAGGCCGGGCCCCGTCCTGCTCGTGCCCGGCTACGGCGGGTCGGTGACCTCATTGGAGTCGTTGGCCGCATCGTTGCGCGCCACGGGCCGCGAGGTCACGATCGTCACGCTGCCCGACCGGGCACGCGGCGACCTGTCAGAGCAGGCGACGTCGCTCGCGACCGCGGCAGAAGCGGCCCTGGACCGCACGCGCGCCGGGTCGGTGGACGTCGTCGGCTACTCGGCCGGCGGCGTCGTCGCGCGGCTGTGGGTGACCGAGGACGGTGGCGCCACGTCGGTGCGGCGGCTGGTGACGCTGGGTTCGCCGCACCACGGCACCGAGCTGGCGGAGCTCGGCGCCCTGACGCCGGGAACGTGCCCGGTGGCGTGCCAACAGCTGTCCCCGTCCAGCCCACTGCTCGCCAGGCTCGATGCCGAGCCGTTGCCCGCAGGGCCCGAGTACCTCTCGCTGTGGACGGCCCGCGACGACGTGGTGATACCGCCCAGCTCTGCCGTGATCGACGGTGTGCCCAGCCCCTCGCTGCAGAGCGTCTGCCCCACCTCGCGGGTGCAGCACGGCGGGCTGCCCGGTGACCCCCTGGTGCAGCGGCTCGTCGCGCAGGCGTTGGCGCCCAACCCGATACCGACGTGGGGACCGGCGGACTGCGCGAGGCTGACGTCGTGACACCACCCGTCAGCTGGTGATGTCCTTCGTGCTGAAGTTCGCCCACGCAGCGCCGAGCAGGACCAGGACGTAGACCGCCTGCAAACCCACCCCGCGCTCGATGTTGCTCCAGAGGATGGGGTCACGGTAGAAGTCGACGAAGGACAGCCAGTAGCGGGTCGGCAGGTACGGCTGCAGCGGGCGCGCGGCATCCAGTGTCAACAGCAGGGACGACCCGATCAGGAAGGCCAGGGTGCCCAGGCTGGCGGACTGCGGGGCATCGGTCATCGTCGACAGGCACAGTCCCATGGCGACCACGGCGAGCATGGACACGGTCACGAAGGCGATGGCCATGACGGTGCGCCAGCCGACCTGCACCGGTGACAGCACCGACCCCGACACGCTCACCATGGCCTGCGAGATCGGGGCGTTGCCGAGCAGGAGCCGTCCGACGAAGAAGCCGACCAACGCGACACTCACGACGGCGACCACGACGAACACCGACACCGAGACGAGCTTCCGCACGAGCAACCTGGTCCGGCCCACGGGCCGGACCAGCAGGTACCGGAGCGTCCCTGCCTGGGCCTCACCGGCCACGGCGTCTCCCGCGGCCACCGCGACCGCGACCGGCAGGAACAACGGCAGCACGATCGCCAGTGCGGCGATGCCGAACAGCGAGCCGTTGGCCGTGACCGCGGACAGGAACGCCGGCCCCTGGCCCGGGCGTGGAGCGATACCCGTCCAGGCCAGGAGCCCCGCGACGATGGTCGGCAGCAGGTTGAGCAGCCCGACGGCGAGCCACGTCCTGCGTCGCCCGAACAGCTTGCGCAGCTCCACCAGCATCAGCGCGGCACCTCCTTCGGGCCACGGGCGCTGGTGTGCTCGGCGATGACGTCCTCCAGGGTGCGTCGCTCGGCGCCCAGCGAGCGAACCCGGACCCCCGCCTGCACCAGGTGGCGGTTGAGCTCGGCTGGGTCGGCGGCCCGGACGAGGAGACGCTCACCATCGCGGTGCTCGACGGTGCCGTCGAGGGCGCCCAGCGCCTGCTCCACATCCGAGGTCTCGACGACCGTCCGCCCGGTCGGGGCGCGCAGCGCCGCGAGGTCCTCCTGGAGCACGAGCCGGCCGCGGTCGAGCAGTCCGACCTTGGTGCAGAGCTGGTCGACCTCGGCCAGCAGATGGCTCGAGAGGAAGATGGTGGTTCCGTCGTCGTGCAGCTGCCGCAGCAGTTCCCGGATCTCGCGAATCCCTTGCGGGTCAAGCCCGTTCGTCGGTTCGTCGAGGACGAGCAGCTCGGGTTGGCGCAGCAGCGCCGCGGCCAGCCCGAGCCGTTGACGCATGCCCAAGGAGTAGGCCGACACGGGTCGCCGTCCCACCGCACCAAGGCCTACGACGTCGAGGACCTCGCGCACCCGGCGACCGCGGTCACGTCGCCCGCCGCCGTTGGCGCCTCGCGGAAAGTGGCCGCTGGCGTCGTGGAGGCGGAGGTTGGCGCCCCCCGACAGGTGACCGTATGCCGCGGGGCCCTCGACGAGGGTGCCCACCCGGTGCAGGACCTGTGCACCGGAACGAGGCATCGGCTGGCCGAGCACCTCGATGGATCCCGATGTCGCGAGGACCAGGCCGAGCACGCATCGAATGGTGGTGGTCTTGCCGGACCCGTTCGCCCCGAGGAACCCGTAGATGTCGCCCTCGGCCACGTCGAGGGCGACCCCGTCGACAGCGGTCACGGCCCCGAACCGCTTGGTCAGGCCCTCGGTGCGGATCACCCGGCGCCCCCCGGGGTGGTCGTCAGCTCGGTCGCGGCGCGGGCGAGCCCCTCGGGGGTGAGGGTCCCGGCGACGAGCCAGTCCTCACCGCCCGGCCCCGGGTCGGTGAGCAGCAGGCCGACCGGGCCGACGGCGACCATCAGGCCTTCAGGGAGGGCAGTGACGCCGGGCGAAGCCTTCAGCTGCGAGGTCAGCGACCGAGCCAAGCGCCGTGGCAGCGCGGCCGCGATCACCTGGGTCACGCCGCGGCCGTACTGCCCGAAGGCGTCGAGGCCTGCCGGTGAGGCCGTCCGCGGCATCCCGAGCAGGGTGTCCGGAGGGGTGGCTGGAGAGAACCGACGCACGATATCGACCACGTCGGTGCGGCGGCTGGTGCCGAGGCGTGAGCCGGGGGGTGGCTTGAACTCCGTGTCCTGCGCCGACGGCTTCGTGGCAGTGAAGTCGAGGAAGGTGGTGGACAGTGACGCGACACCGGGCGTCTTGCCGAAGACCTCCACGAGAACGGGGACCCCGGACTCCCGATCGGCCCACACGTCGATGCGGGCGATGCTCGACAGTGGTTCGGACGGTCGTCGGCGCAGGCCGTCGGCAGCGCGGCCGGCAACGAGCCGGGAAGGCAGCGCCGAGATCTCCTCGGGACGCGCACCGCTGAGCATGCGGGCAGCGAGCGCGGGTGGCAGGGCGTCGGCATCCTGGGGCAGGCGCACCTCGCCACCGGGGACGGGCCGACTGTGGGTGACCCGGTTCCCCTCGAAGTCCCAGGCCCACACTCCGTCTGCAGAGGTGCGGATGCTGTGCTCCCCCGTGGCGCTGAGCGTGTCCGCCCGCCAGTCGTCGGACGCTCGCCACCAGACCCGCAGCTGGGTGCGGCCGCCGAGCAGCGAGGCGACGGCGTCGAACCGGTCGGAGACCGGCAGCGCGAGCGAGCCCGTCGACTCGACGTACCCGGCGTACGGGCTGGACGATGAGGCCCGCATCCGCTCGAGGAGGGCGACCACCGAGCCCTCGGCGCCGGACACGGGCAGGCCACGAATCACCACGGGTGCCATTGCCAGTGCGGCCGACAGGGTGATGACGATGACCCAGCGCGTCGAGCGCGTCATCCGGCCAACCTACGTCAGCCCGTTGGTCGCCACGCGTCCCGTCGCCGATCCGGCAGGTTCCCCGCTCTGCGAAGGAGTGGCGATGCGTCGGTTGCCACCTCAACAAAACGCTGAGGTGACCGTTGACCGCGGCCCCGGCCGGGTCGATGCTCGGGCGATGGCCGCTCTGCTGGCCGCCGCCATGGCGGTCGTGGTGACGTACTGCCTCGCCCGGATGCTGCGCCCGGTCCTACGCGACCCGGCCCACCGCCTCGACCTGGACGGTTGGCACGCGGTGATGGGTGTCGCGATGGCCGCGATGCTGGTGGTCACCTACACCCGAGTGGCCGCCCTGCTCGCGCTGGCGGTCTTCGCGGTCGGCATCGGGTGGTCGGTCCTTCGGGTCTCGTCCCCGGGCGCCCGCGCGGCGTACCTCCGGCTCGGACTGGGCTGCACGGCGATGACCGCGATGCTCCTGCCGGCGGCGACGACCTCCGCCGCCGCGCCGTTGGCCGCGCCCGCGATGGCGCACTCGATGCCGATGGCCCACGCCGCATCCCACGGCCAGGCCGCCCCCGCCGTGACGGTCTCGCTGGCGCCGCCGACGGTGCTCGTCATCGCCCTGCTCGCGGCCTTCGCCGTGGTCCTCGTGATCCGCCTCGCCGGCACGTTCCGCGAGGGTGCGACGGTGGCGGGCCGGCTGGCCGCGTGCTGTGACGTGGCGATGGCCGCCGCCATGGGCTACATGCTGACCGCCTTCGTCTGAACCAAATCAACACTTTGCTGAGGTGGCCGTTGACGGCGGCCCGGCAGGGGGCGAGAGTCATGTGACCCGAGTCACAGTGGTCCCTGGGAGGTCGCTCATGCAGGTCCCCGCCCCCTTCGAGTACGAACGCGCCACCAGCGTGGAGCACGCCATCGGGCTGCTCGAACGCCTCGGTTCCGAGGCCAGGCTGATCGCCGGGGGTCACAGCCTGCTGCCGATGATGAAGCTGCGGCTGGCCAACCTCGAGTACGTCATCGACATCAACGACCTCCACGACGAGCTGGGCTACGTGCGGGTGGGGGCGGCCGAGGTCCGGATCGGCGCGATGACGCGCCACCGCGAGCTCCTGCAGTCACCCGAGCTCGCGGCGCTCTTCCCGATCTTCGCTGACGCGGAGGCCGTGATCGCCGACCCCGTGGTGCGAAACCGCGGCACGATCGGCGGGTCGCTCTGCCAGGCGGACCCGTCGGAGGACCTGACCGCCGTGTGCACCGCCCTCGACGCCAGCTGCGTGATCCGCAACGCCGCGGGCGAGCGCGTGGTCACCATGGAGGAGTTCCACCGTGGGCCGTACGAGACGGCCGTCGAGCACGACGAGATGCTGACCGAGATCCGGATCCCGGTCCGGCCCAACGGCTCCAGCGCCTACGCCAAGGTCGAGCGGCGGGCCGGCGACTGGGCGGTGACGTCCGCCGGGGCTGCGGTCTGGATGGACGGCGACGTCATCTCCGACGCCCGGGTCGGGCTCGCGGCTGTCGGTCCGAACACGACCGGCATGCCCGCGATCTCCGAGGTGCTGCGGGGCCAGGCTCCCTCCGACGAGCTGTACGCGCGGGCGGGGGCCCTCGCTGCCGAGGGCTGCTCTCCCTCCAGCGACAACCGGGGCAGCGCCGACTTCAAGCGGCACCTCGCCGACGAGCTCACCCGCCGCACGCTGCGCACGGCCGTCGAACGCATCCGGGCCGGCGTCGCCGGCGACCAGCCCCGCCCTGAGGGCCGCGACGGAAGGAACGGCTGACATGCAGGTCACGATGAGCGTCAACGGGGAGACCGTGACGCGCGAGATCGAGGGGCGGATGCTGCTCGTCCACTTCCTGCGCGACGAGCTCGGGCTCACCGGCACGCACTGGGGCTGCGACACCAGCAACTGCGGCGTGTGCGTCGCCTGGATGGACGGGGAGCCGGTCAAGACCTGCACCGTCCTGGCGGCGATGGCCGGCGGCCGCGAGGTCCGCACGGTGGAGGACCTCGAGACCGACGGGGTGCTCGACCCGGTGCAGGAGGGCTTCATGCGCTGCCACGGGCTGCAGTGCGGCTTCTGCACGCCCGGGATGCTGATGACGACCCGGGCCCTGCTCGACCGCGACCCGGACCCGAGCGAGGACACCATCCGCGAGGCGATCTCGGGGCAGATCTGCCGGTGCACCGGCTACACCACGATCGTCCGCTCGGTGCAGTGGGCGGCCGAGCACGAGCGAGCGGCGCACGCACAGGCCGCCGCCGAGACCGTAGGAAGTGAGTCATGACCACTGTGGACCGCGGGCTCGACGACGGGGTCGCCGCCACCCAGGAGGACCTCGAGAAGGCCGACAACGACCAGCACCCGGTCGGCCACGGCCGGATGCTGCGCAAGGAGGACCCGCGCTTCATCCGGGGCATGGGCAGGTACGTCGACGACATCCAGCTGAAGGGCATGCTGCACCTCGCGATCCTCCGGTCACCGGTGGCGCACGCCAACATCGTCAGCATCGACGTGTCCGCCGCCCAGGCCCACCCCAAGGTCAAGGCCGTCATCACCGGTGCCGACCTGGCCGCCCAGGGGCTGGCCTGGATGCCCACCCTGTCCAACGACGTGCAGGCCGTCCTGGCCACCGACAAGGTGCGCTTCCAGGGCCAGGAGGTCGCCTTCGTGGTGGCCGAGGACCGCTACTCCGCGCGCGACGCCCTCGAGCTGATCGACGTCGAGTACGACGTCCTCAAGCCGGTCGTCGACGTCCGCACGGCGCTCGCGCCGGACGCCCCGGTGATCCGCACCGACCTCGAGGGCAAGGCCGACAACCACTGCTTCGACTGGGAGACCGGCGACAAGGACGCCACCGAGGCGGTCTTCGCCAGGGCCGACGTCGTGGTGAGCGAGGACATCGTCTACCCGCGCGTCCACCCGGCCCCGATGGAGACCTGTGGCTGCGTCGCGGACTACGAGCGGGTCAGCGGCCAGCTCACGTTGTGGACGACCAGCCAGGCGCCACATGCCCACCGCACCGTGTACGCCCTGGTCTCGGGGTTGCCCGAGCACAAGATCCGGGTCATCGCGCCCGACATCGGCGGCGGGTTCGGCAACAAGGTGCCGATCTACCCCGGTTACGTCTGCGCGATCGTCGCGTCGCTGGTGATCGGCAAGCCGGTCAAGTGGATGGAGGACCGCTCCGAGAACCTCGTGTCCACCGGCTTCGCCCGCGACTACGTCATGCGCGGCGAGATCGCGGCGACCAAGGAGGGCAAGATCCTCGCCATCCGTACGCACGTGATCGCCGACCACGGCGCGTTCAACGGCACGGCAGCCCCGATCAAGTACCCCGCGGGCTTCTTCGGCGTCTTCACCGGCAGCTACGACATCGAGGCGGCGTACTGCTCCATGACGGCGGTCTACACGAACAAGGCTCCGGGAGGTGTGGCCTACGCCTGCTCCTTCCGGATCACCGAGGCCGTCTACCTCGTCGAGCGGATGGTGGACGTCCTCGCCTACGACCTCGAGATGGACCCCGTCGCGCTCCGGCGCAAGAACCTCATCCGGCCCGAGCAGTTCCCGTACACGAGCAAGACCGGGTGGGTCTACGACTCCGGCGAGTACGAACGCGCGCTCGACCTCGCGCTCGAGATGGCGGGCTACGACGACCTGCGTGCCGAGCAGGCCGAGAAGCGGGCCCGTGGTGAGCTGATGGGGATCGGCGTCGCGTTCTTCACCGAGGCGGTGGGCGCCGGGCCGCGCAAGGACATGGACATCCTCGGACTGGGCATGGCCGACGGCGCCGAGCTGCGGGTGCACCCGACCGGCAAGGCCGTGGTCCGGCTGTCCTGCATGAGCCAGGGGCAGGGGCACGAGACCACGTTCGCGCAGATCGTCGCGGAGGAGATCGGCATCCCGCCGGCCGACATCCAGGTGGTCAACGGCGACACCGACCAGACGCCCTTCGGTCTCGGGACGTACGGCAGCAGGTCGACCCCGGTGTCCGGAGCGGCCGCCGCCCTGGTGGCTCGCAAGGTGCGCGACAAGGCACAGATCATCGCCTCGGGGATGCTCGAGGTGTCGGTGGTCGACCTGGAGTGGCAGAAGGGCGCCTTCCACGTGAAGGGGGACCCGAGCCGGTCGGTCACCATCCAGGACATCGCCATGCGTGCGCACGGCGCGGGTGACCTGCCCGAGGGGCTCGAGGGTGGGCTGGAGGCCCAGATCTGCTACAACCCGTCCAACCTCACCTACCCGTTCGGTGCCTACATCTGCGTCGTCGACATCGACCCCGGCACGGCTGCGGTCAAGGTGCGCCGATTCATCGCCGTCGACGACTGCGGCACCCGGATCAACCCGATGATCATCGAGGGCCAGGTACACGGCGGGCTGACCGACGGTGTCGGCATGGCGCTGATGGAGATGATCGCCTTCGACGAGGACGGCAACTGCCTCGGCGGCTCGCTGATGGACTACCTGATCCCGACGGCGCTCGAGGTGCCGCACTGGGAGACCGGCCACACGGTGACGCCATCGCCGCACCACCCGATCGGAGCCAAGGGCGTCGGGGAGTCCGCGACCGTCGGCTCGCCGCCGGCCGTGGTCAACGCGGTGGTCGACGCCCTCAAGCCGTACGGCGTCCGTCACGCCGACATGCCACTGACGCCGTCGCGGGTGTGGGACGCCATGCAGGGCCGACCCACCCCGCCGATCTGACGGAGGACACGATGACCACGGCCCTGTCGGCCCGCATCGACGAGCTCAGCACGACCGGCGTTCCCTTCGTGCAGGCCACGGTCGTGCGGGCCCAGGAGCCGAGCTCGGCCCGGCCGGGCGACCGGGCGATCATCCTGGCCGACGGCTCCATCGAGGGCTTCGTCGGTGGGCACTGCGCCGCCGGGTCCGTGCGGACCGCGGCACTCGACGCCCTCGACTCGGGGCAGAGCATGCTGCTGCGCGTGCTGCCCGACGGTGACGACGTGTTCCCGGAGTCGCCCGGTGCGAGCATCGTGGTCAACCCGTGCCTCTCGGGCGGAGCGCTCGAGATCTACCTCGAACCGCTGCTGCCCCCGCCCCTCGTGCACGTGGTCGGCACCTCACCGGTGGCCGATGCCGTGGCCGACGTCGCGCGCCTGCTCGGGTTCGTCGTCGACCGGGGCGAGGCTCTTGCCCGACCCGCGACCGCCGTGGTCGTGTCCAGCCACGGGGGTGACGAGGCCGGAGAGATCCGGGCGGCGCTCGAGGGTGGAGCCGGGTTCGTCGGAGTCGTCTGCAGCCGCACCCGCGGCGAGGCGCTGCTGGCCGGCCTCAACCTGACCCCGGCGGAGGCCGCACGGGTGCATGTGCACGTCGGGCTCGACATCGGCGCGCGCACCGCGCCCGAGGTGGGCCTGTCGATCGTCGGCGCGATCGTCCGCGGCATCCGGGTCGACGGACTGGTCGCCGCACCTCAAGGTCAGGTGGCGTCGTCGCCGGCCCAGGCCGTGGACCCGGTGTGCGGGATGACCGTCACGGTCGGCCCCGACACCGTTCACGCCGTGGTGGACGGGGTCGACCACTGGTTCTGCATGACCGGGTGTCGCGACCGCTTCGTGGCGGACCACACCCCGTGAGCGTCGCCGCCCTGGTACTCGCCGCCGGCGGGTCCCGCCGGCTCGGTCAGCCCAAGCAGCTGCTCGCTTACCGGGGGGCCACGCTGCTCGACGCCACCCTGGCCACGGCCCGGGCTGCCGGCCTGCCGCAGGTGGTGGTCGCGCTGGGCGGAGCCGCTGACGCGGTGCAGGAGACCGTCGACCTGACCGGCACGGACGTCGTGCTGAACCCCGACTTCGGGGACGGCTGCGCCACCTCGATCCGCACGGCCCTGGCCCGGGTGGAGGAGGACGCGGAGGGCGTCGTGCTCCTGCTCGGAGACCAGCCGGGGGTCACCGTCGACACGATCGAGGTGCTGGTGGGTGGCGCGCGCGGGCACGCCGTCGGTGTCTGCGCGTACGACGACGGGCTGGGTCACCCGCTGTGGTTCGATCGGAGCATGTTCGAGACGCTGGCCGGCCTGCACGGCGACAAGGCGGTCTGGAAGCTCGTCGACGCCGATCACGACGTTGCCCGGATCCGGGTCGAGGGCGACACCCCCCGCGACGTCGACACCTGGGACGACTACCAGGCGCTGCTCGAGGACGACCGATGACGGACCTGTCGTCCGCCGAGGAGGTCCGCCGCCGGTTCGACGACCACGGCTACCTGGCTGACGAGGGCATGGCGACCGCGGTCTTCCTCACCCTTCGCCTGGGCCTGCCGCTGCTGCTCGAGGGCGAGCCCGGCGTGGGCAAGACCGCCGCCGCACAGGTGCTCGCGAAGGCGCTCGACGTGCCGCTGGTGCGCCTCCAGTGCTACGAGGGGCTCACCGCGAGCGAGGCGCTCTACGACTGGAACCACCAGCGCCAGCTGCTGGCCATCCGGATCGCCGAGTCACAGCACGAGCGGATCGGGGAGGCCGACCTGTTCAGCGAGGAGTACCTCATCGAGCGGCCGATCCTGCACTGCATCCGCTACGACGGGCCGCGCGCCCCGGTGCTGCTGATCGACGAGGTCGACCGGGCCGACGACGAGTTCGAGGCGCTCCTGCTCGAGGCGCTCGGCGAGGGGTCGGTGACCGTGCCCGAGCTCGGCACGTTCACGGCCGTGCGGCCACCGATCGTGGTGCTGACGTCCAACCGGAGCCGCGACCTGCACGACGCGCTGCGCCGGCGCTGCCTGTACCACTGGCTCGAGTACCCCGACCTGGCCCGCGTCGTCGCCATCCTGCGACGCAGTGCGCCGACGGCAAACCAGGCCCTGATCGAGTCGGCCGCCCAGTTCGTCGGCCACGTGCGCGAGCAGGACATGGACAAGCCGCCGGGGGTGGCCGAGGCGATCAACTGGGTCGCGGCGCTCTCCGCGCTGGGTGCGACCGAGCTGGTCCGGGAGCTGGCGGTGCCGGCGCTCGGGGCGCTCGCCAAGACCCCCGACGACCGGGACCTCGTGCTCGCCTCGCTCGAGACCTACGCGTTCGGCTGAGGGCGTGAACACCTCCGCCCAGCCGCCGCCCCCGGTGCTGGCCGGCGTCGACCGCGCGGCCCTGGTGGCTGCCCTCGGCCACCGGCTGCGGGCCGCCGGAGTGCCGGTCACCCTGCGGTCGATGGCGGCGTTCGCGGAGGCGCTCGACGTCGCGCCGCCGGCGCAGGTGCACTCGCTCTACTGGCTGGCCCGGCTCACCCTGGTCAACCGCCAGCACGACCTGGCCGTGTTCGACGCCGTCTTCGAGGCGGTCTTCGGCGACGCGGTGCTCCCGGTCGACCCCCACGCCCGCAGGACGGCCACCGAGGCCGACTCGACCGAGGACGTCCTCGCCCCGATGGGGGGAGCCCCGTCGGGTGGTGACCTCACCGGCGGCCTGCCCTGGCACACCCTGCCGCAGACGTCGCCGGCCGACGACGATGACGGCCCCGAGCGGGCGCTGCCCGACCTGCTGCCGAGCGCGGTGGCGCGGATCGCCGACACCCCGCTCGAGGCTCTCGACGAAGCGGAGCTGGCGGTGCTCGGCCGGTGGCTGGAGGAGTCCGCGCCGCGCTGGCCGACCCGGCGCAGCCGGCGCCAGCGGGTCCGGCCGACGGGTCACCGGGTCGCGCTGCGCGAGACGATCGCCGCCTCCCGGCGTACCGGCTGGGAGCCCATGGAGCTTCAGCGCTACCACCCCGTGCGCCGCCCCCTGACCGTCACGCTCCTCTGCGACGTCAGCCAGTCGATGCAGAGCTACGCCACCGTCTACCTGCACCTGATGCGCGCGTTCGCGCGCACCCGCCGGGCCGAGACGTTCGCCTTCTCGACCTCGCTGACCCGGCTGACCCCGGCGCTCTCGCACCAGTCGGCCGCGGCGGCCGTCGCGCTGGCGGGGGAGCAGGTGACCGACCGGTTCGGCGGCACGCACCTGGCCTCCTGCCTGCGAGAGCTCCTGGTGTCGCGGCACGGCAACGCGGTCAGGGGTGGTGTGCTGGTCATCGCGTCCGACGGCTGGGACAGCGACGACCCGGCCGACCTCGCCGCGGCGATGGCGCGGGCCCGGCGCCGGGCCCGGCGCATCGTGTGGCTCAACCCGCGGGCCGGGGTGGCCGGGTACCAGCCGCTGGTCGGCCCGATGGCCGCGGCGCTGCCCTTCTGCGACGCCTTCCTGCCCGCGGACACCCTGCGCGGCCTGGACGACGTCTTCGACGCGATCGCGGGCACCGCGAGGCCGGACTAGCTCCAGAGGGTGACGTGCACCGCCGGCTTGAACCGGCCCAGGTTCACGCCGGCGCCACGCACCATCGCCTGGGTGGCCCTCGGGGTGGTGATGAAGCGCAGCAGCTCGGCGGCCGAGGCGGTCTGGTCGTGCGGGGGCAGGGCCATCGCCGACCACCGCCCCTTGGCGCTCAGGCCGGGACCGTCGAGGGTCACCAGCCGTCCCGCTGCCAGGTCGCCCGACACCGCGAAGCGCACCGCCAGGGTCAGGCCGTCGCTGCGCTTGGTCTCCTCGAGGGCGGCCGCGTCGCTCTGGAAGATGCGCTGCTGCTGCTCGGGTACGCCGAGTCGTCGCAGGGTCACGGGCACCACCCCGTCCTCGTCGACCGCGGACGGCCCCAGGTACCACGTCTGGCGACGGACCTGGTCGTGGGTCGGCACGCGACCGGCCTGCGGGTGGTCGGGACGGGCGACGGTGAGCACCTCGTAGACGAGCACCTGCTGCTGCACGAACCCGGCGGGTGGGGCGCTCGACGCCGGACCGATCGCCACATCGACGTTGCGGGCCGTGAGCAGCGCGGGAAAGCGGGCGACCGGGTGCACGCTGAGCTCCACCTCGAGGTCGGCGGCCCGGCTCGTGAACAGGTCGATCAGGCCGGGGGCGGCGTGCTCGGCGAAGAGGCTCGAGGTCGCCACCCGGAGGACCCGCCGACCGTCGCCGGCCTGGCTGACCTCACGGACCGTGCGGTCCTGGAGGCCGAGGATCTCCACCGCGCGGCTGGCCAGCCTCAACCCGCCCGGGGTGAAGGCCAGCCCGGACGCGGTTCGGGCGAAGAGCACGTCGTCGAACTCCTTGCGCAGCTGCGCGACGTGCATGGACACGGCCGCCTCGCTGACGCCGATCTCCTTGGCGGCGCCCTTCACCGACCCCAGCCGCACCACGGCGGCGAAGGCGCGCAGCTGGGTCGGGGTCACGCGCCCAAACCTAACGTTGACGAACCACCCGGATGAGCGTGTTGCAGCGCATCGGGGGCGTGCACGAGTGGGCGCCCCGCCACCACGGACGCGGCAGTGACGGGGGCGCCGTCAGGTGCCGAGACCGTTGAGGTAGTCGCGAGCAACACCCTTCGGGACCACCATGGTCCATGCGTCAGTGACCAGCTCGCTCATCTCGTCGACCTCGAGCATCGCCATCCTCGCTTCGACCCAGTTGAACCGCAGGTCTGCTGCGGTCGGGAGCAGGAACTTGTCCGGTTCGCTCTCGACCAGTGCCGCCCGCTCCTCCTTGGGAAAGGCGAACCCGATCAAGGCCTCGTCCCGAGAGAAGGCCACATAGACCAGCTGCTTGACCCGGAACTTCACCCGGTCGTGGATCAGGTGCTCGGTCGTGCGCGGGAGGGCGCGAGCCACTCGTCGTACGTCGTCGACGGTCACCATGACGACGATTCTGTCAGCGGCCACCGACTACTCGTCGCGCACCTCGACCTCGCTGAAGCCCGCGCGCTCGAGCATCATCACGGGTTCGGCGCAGAAGTACAGGTTCGAGGTGAGCCGGGCGATCTCGGGTCCCGAGTCGCGAAACAGCGACCACCAGCGCGCGACCAGACCGTGGTGCCAGCTCTGCGGCTCGACGGGTCTCACCGGTCAAACACCAGCCACGCACGGATGTGGTGCGTGTCGGGGTCGGAAGACGCGGCGCAGTGGCACACTCGATGCAGGCCCATGTATCCACCCCCCCGGGTTCATGGGTCTAGCGTCCCGGGTCGAGGCCCTCGCGGCCTCCCCGGGGCGCGCCCGGGCGGGCCGCTCCGGCTCTGCATGTTGATCGCGGGGCCCGGCGCAGCCGGGATGACCGTCGACCAGTCATCTGAGGTCCCAGGTCGACAGGCAGAACGGGTGTCCTGCGGGGTCGGCGTACACCAGGCAGTGATCGGCGTTCGGTTGGACGTCGAACGTCCTGGCACCGGCGGCACGGGCCCGCGCCCCGGTCGCCTCCAGATCGTCGACGACGAAGTCCAGGTGCAGCTGCATGGGCACGTCGTTCCCGGGCCACGTCGGCGGTCGGAAGTCATCGACGTGCTGGAAGGCGATGAACCCGTTCGGCCCGCTGACGGCTGCCCAGTGGGACGTGCCACGGGCGACGCCATCGGTGAGCTCTGCGTAGAACTGGGCCAGGGCACGTGGGTCGGGGGCGTTCACCGTGGTCCCGTTCAGCCTGATCCGGTCGGACATCAGCCCACTGTCCTGTCCTGGTAGGCCGGGGTGAGCTCGGACCAGCGCTCGTGCCAGTCCGAGGCCGGCCTCTGCGCGGACCAGCCGCCGGCGTGTGCCGGGCGTCCGTTCGCCAGCGACCGTGCGAGGTCCTCGAGGTGCACCTGCCAGCCGGCCCCGTGGAAGTGCAGCGAGTCGACGGGCAGGCCGCGCTCCTCGAGCACGAGCCTGGTGCCGAGCTCCTCAGCGGTCAGCCAGGCCTCGATCTCGCACTCGTCGTCGGTGCCCGGTTGGGTCGTGAGCAGCAGGTGGTGCGGGGCATCGCAGATCTCGATCCTCGCGGGACCGCTCCAGGTGCTCGTGAACACGGCGTGGATGGTCCCGCCCTCGCGCAGGTCGCCGGACACCTGCGCGATCCACCGGGCCAGCCGCTCCGGCGTGGTGCACGCCTGCCAGAGATCCTCGATGTCGGTGTCATAGACGTCCTCGACGCGGACCGCTCCCCGCGTCGCATCGAGTGCCCGCATCGTTCCCGTGATCCTCATCGTCGTCCCTTCTTTCCTCGTGCGATCTCCGTGTGCAGCGCATCGAGCCGGTTCTGCCACAGCTCGCGGTAGTCGGCCAGCCACTCGTCGACCTCGACCAGCGCCTCCGCCCGCAGGCTGTAGATGCGTCGCTGCGCCTCCTGGCGCACGTCGACCAGCCCCGCCTCGCGCAGGACCCGCAGGTGCCGGGACACGCCGGGCCGGGCGATCGGCAGTGCGTCGGCCAGCTGGCCGGCAGTCGCCGGATGATCCCGAAGGATCCCCAGTACCGTGCGCCTGCTCGGGTCGGCCAAGGCCTGCAACACCGCGTCCATGGCCTTGAATGTACCCAATTGGTTACGTACCTGCAAGGGTACGATCGGATGCCGCTGCGGCCGGGGCGGTGCTGCGGCATCCGGTCTGCCCGTCGCTTCGGCGCACTGGTGGCCGGTGAGGTGGGACTCGAGTGGCAGCCCTGCGGTGCCGCGGATGGGGACTAACGCGAGCCGCGGACCTGTTTCACCTGGCTACACAGCCCGTTCGGCGGCGCAGTGCTGCGGCCACGGGCGAATGGTTCAGTCGAAAGGATCGTGCTGTGGGCGCTGAGAGTGGTTTGAGTGACGCGACCCGAGCGGCGTTGCACCACAGTCAGGTCATCGACTTGACGACGACGGGCCGCCGGACCGGCCAGGAGCGGCGCATCGAGATCTTCCTGCACCATGACGACGGCCGGCTCTTCATCAGCGGCACGCCACGAGCCGACCGGACGCGGGACTGGATCTACAACATCGGAGCCGACCCGCACGTCGTTGTTCACTTGAAGAAGTCCGTTGTCGCGGATGTGCCCGCGACGGCTCGAGTTGTCACCGACCCGGACGAACGCCGGCCGCTCATCGAGCTGGCCGCCAAGCGGTGGGGTCGCACCGACCTGCCAGACATGCTGCGGCACAGCCCGCTCATCGTGCTGACGATCGACGACGACTCCTCTCGTCACCAGGCGACTTCGCCCGAGGGTTAGGCTCGGCCATGGGCGAACCCGGAGCGGCGGGTCAGGGTGCAGACGTCTCCGAGGCGCGGCGGTTGTTCCCGGCCACGGACAACATGGCCTACTTCAACACGGCGGCCGTCGGCCTGACGAGCAGTGCTGCGGCCGCGGCCAGTCACGGCTACATCGACGAGTGGACCAGGTCCGGGCCCGACTGGGTTCGCGGTGAGGCTGCGGCCGAGAGCTCGCGGGTCTCTGCGGCCGCGTTGATGGGGGCGGACGTCTCCGACGTCGCGCTCATTGCCTCGGTCTCCGCCGCGGCCGGTCTGGTCGCCGGCCAGTTCGGGCCCGGCCATGACGGTCAGAACGTCGTCATCGGTGAGCGTGAGTACAGCTCGAACCACTTCCCGTGGCGCCAGCTGGCCCGCAAGGGTTACGAGGTTCGCCAGGTGCCGTTCCGCAACGGTGGGCTCGAACCCGACGACGTGGCTGGGCACGTCGACGAGCGAACGTGCCTGGTCGCGTTCAGCGCCGTCCAGTCCGCGACCGGCCACCGCTCCGACATCCCGGCGATCAGCAGCCTGGCCCGCGACGTCGACGCCTGGGTGTTCGTGGACGGGTCGCAGCTGGTCGGGGCATCCTCGCTCGGCCATGACCTGGCGCTCGTCGACGTGCTTGCCACTGCCGACCACAAGTTCCTGATGAACGCCGGGCGCGGCCTGGGGTACTGCTACCTCTCTCCCAACGCGCAGGACCGGTTCGTCCCCACGAACGCGGGCTGGAAGGCGGGCGCTGTCCCGTCCGAGAGCTTCTTCGGCCCGACGATGGAGCTGTCGGCCACGGCGTCCCGGTTCGACAACTCGATCAGCTGGCTCGCCGCGGTCGGGAACGAGGCGGCGCTGTCGGTGTTCGACCTCTTCGGCCCCGAAGCCATCTACCGGCGCAACCGAGAGCTGTCCGACCGGTTGCGCGCCGCCCTGGCCGACGTCGGCTGGGCACCCGCCGACGGCCCCGAGGGCAACCGCAGCACCATCGTCGCCGTACCCCTGCGAGGCCGTCAGCCTGCGCCGCTGCTCGCGGAGCTGAAGCAACGGGGGGTGGTCTGCGCCGCCCGCGACGGCAATCTCCGCCTGGCCGTGCACTTCTACAACCATGAGGACGACATCGACCAGGTCGCCCGGGCGCTGAGCGACCTCTGACCCACACCGAAGAAGGAGACGCCCTGTCGTCGGCCGATGGTCAGGCGCGGTATTCGCCTTGGCGGCTGTCCAGCGCGACGTCGATCAGGACCTTGCCGACGACCCCGTTCTCGACGGCGGCGTGAGCCTGCGCGGTGTCCTCCAGGGCGAACCAGTGCAGTGGCACGCCGGCACCTTCACCGACCTGCAGGGCCCCGTCCTCGACAGCCGCGCGGACGCCGGCGATGGCGTTGTCCTTGGCCTGCTCCGAGATCGTGTAGACGAGGACGCCCTGCCAGCGCAGGTTCCTGGTCATGGCCTCCCGGATGGGAATCCGGACCTCAGCCGCACCGTCGTCGGCGTAGAAGGCGACGACGGCGTTCGGTGCGGCAACGGCCTGATCCAGGCCGGCGTTGGCATCCGGGGCAACCTCGACGAAGAGGTCGACGCCGTCGGGGGCGATCCCGCGGACCTGTTCGACGGCATCAGCGGTTCGGTAGTTGACGACGTGGTCGGCACCCGCCGCCGAGGCCAGCGCGGCCTTGGCGGGTCCGCTCACGGTCGTGATCACGCGTGCGCCGGCCCAGCGGGCCAGCTGGATGGCGGCGTTGCCCACCGCTCCCGCGCCCCCGGCCACGAGCACCGTCCTGCCGGACAGGGCGCCTGGGGCCAGGCGCTCTGGTCCTCCCTCGGCGACGGTCAGGGTGCGGTGAGCGGTCACGGCGGGGATGCCGAGCGATGCGCCCAGCTCGAACGAGGCACTGTCAGGTAGCGGCACGGACTGCCGCTCGGGTAACACGACGTACTCCTGTGCCGTGCCGTTCGAGCGCTGCCAGGCGGCCTCCCAGACCCAGACGCGCTGGCCGAGCCTCGACTCGGACACTCCCGGGCCGACCGCGTCGACGACCCCGGCTCCATCCTGGTTGGGCACCTGCTCGGCGATCCCGGGAGGCAACGCACCGGCGCGCCGCTTCCAGTCGGTGGGGTTGACCCCGGACACGTGGATCTTCACGCGGACCTCTCCCGGTCCCGGCTCCGGTACCGGCCGCTCGACCAGGTGCAGGACCTCCGGCCCCCCGGCGGAGTGGTACACGATCGCTTTCATCACAGGTTGAGCGTTCCACACCACGACTGCCTCGGCACCGGCGAATACACTTGACCAAGCCCGGCGTCCTCGCGTCACGGCACTCGAAGCCACCACGCTCATCGGCCGATCCAGACGCCTCGCACGTTGCCGGGCCGTTGACGTCGGAGGTGCGCGATGGCTGAGGCCGACCTGATGCGCGAGCTGCACGACGCCTACGTGTGGAAGGTCAACGCGGCGGTCGAGGAGGGACGGATGGACCTCGTCTGGCAGTTCGCGGACGAGTACACGGACGAGGCGCTCCAGCTGATGACCACGCTCGAGTTGCCCGGCTGTGTCCGCCCGGAGTGCGCCATCTGCGCACGAGACGACTCGAGTGCGACCGCGCCGCCTCGCCGCAGGTGGTTCTGGTGGAGGCACCCCAGCGTCAGGTGACGCCGCGGCGGCCGGGGTCAGCCGAAGGTGCCGCCGATCCCGAAGAGCAGATCTGCCGGGTTGATCCCGAGGCTGTGAAGCAGGGCCGCATCCTCCTCGGTGTCCACCTGCTCAGGCAGCTCGCGCTCGGCGCGGTCGGCCACGGCGTCCTCGCTCCGGCCACGAAGCTGGTCGACGATCTCCTGCCGGTCGATCTCCACCTCGACACCCCTTCCGGATCCTCACGATCACGGGTCCAGCCTGCCTGAATCTCGGGCACGCGGGAAGCCCTGAACCGCGCCGCGATTGCGAGCGGCATCCCAAAGCCGTTCCGCACTCACCGTTGCGCACTCTTAAACCTTTTCAAAAGGTGCGCGGTGCATCCTCGTCGACAACGAAACTCGTGAGCCCCGTGGGGAGGTCGTCGTGAATGGGTTGTCCATGGTCGGCATCTCCCATCGTGCCGCTTCGTTGAGCCTCCTGGAACGCGCGTCAGTTCGCCGTGAACACCGCCCGGTCCTGCTCGCCGACCTGCGCACTCGGGGCTTCGACGAGGCCGTCGTGCTGTCGACCTGCAGCCGGGTCGAGATCTATGTCGGCGGCCGCTCAGCGGCTGGTGGCGACCCGGTCGGGATGCTCCTCGACGCGCTCGCGGCGCATGGCGGGGCGGCCCGCGACGAGCTCGATGCCGTGGTCGAGGTCCGCACCGGCCAGGCCGCGGTCGAGCACCTCTTCACCGTCACGGCGGGGTTGCACTCCCGCTTGCTCGGCGAGGTCGAGATCCTCGCGCAGACGCAGGCGGCCTTCCGCGAGTCCCAGACGGAAGGGATGACCGGCCCTGTGCTGGGGTGCCTGTTCCCGGCCGCGGTGCGTTCGGGCCGCCGGGTGCACGCCTTGACGTCCCTGGGAGATTTTGCGCGCTCACTGGGGCACCAGGCCGTCGACGTCGGCCTTGCCACCCTCGGTGGAACGTCGGACCCGGTCGTCCTCGTCGTCGGGTCGGGGCAGATGGCGCGCGCCGCGGTCGACCACCTGGCGGGGCTCGGCCTGCGGCCGACGGTCGCGGCCCGGGACGAGGCGTACGCCGCGCGGCTGGCCGGCCCCGGAGCCGTGTGTCCGTTGCCGGCCCTGACGCGGGGCATCGCCGAGGCTGACCTGTTGATCTGCGCCACCTCGGCCGCGCAGCACGTCGTCACCGTGGACCACGTCGGCCGAGCCATGGCCGGCAGGGTCGCCCCACTGACCGTCGTCGACCTCTCGGTGCCACGCAACGTCAACGCCGAGGTCGCCGGCATCCCGGGGGTGACGCTCATCGACGTCGAGGGCCTGGCCGACGACGGAACCGCCGAACCGAGGATGGCGGCGGCGCTCTCGACCGCGGGCGCCATGGCGGGTGCCGCGGCACGACAGTTCGCCGAAGGAGTGGCTGCCCGCGATGCCGGTCCGGTGATCGCCGCCCTGCGCCGGCGGGTCGAGGAGATCTGCCGCGCCGAGCTGGTGAAGTCCGCCGGCCGGGACGCTGTCGATCCCGATGCGCTCGCGCGCCTGACGCACTCCATCGCCGGCAAGCTGATGCACGGCCCGACGATGGCCGCCCGTCAGGCTGCCGCAGCGGGCGACTCCGCCGGGCTGAGGAGTCTCTGCGACATGTTCGGGGTCCCGCCTGCCGAGGTGGGTCTCGCCGAGCCGGTGGGCGAGCCTCGGCGTCTCGCGGGGTAGCCGACGGACGGGTCCGGCACCGGCCGCCGACAGCCGCCGCCGCGCTGCTGGAAGAATCGGCGGCATGCCCGACGCCAACCTGGTCCTGCCCGGCTACGCCCACGTCTACTCCGGCAAGGTGCGCGACCTCTACGCGCCGGTCGACCCGTCCACGGGGCAGCCGCGGGCCGACCGGCTGCTCCTCGTCGCCTCGGACCGCATCTCGGCCTACGACTTCGTGCTCGACACCCCGATCCCCGACAAGGGTGAGGTGCTCACCCGCCTGTCGCTGTGGTGGTTCGCCCAGCTCGAGGACCTCGTGCCCAACCACGTCGTCACCGCCGACGTGCCGGATGCCGTGCGCGGCCGTGCGGTGCTCGTCGAGCGCCTCGACATGCTGCCCGTCGAGTGCGTGGCCCGGGCCTACCTGACCGGCGGGGGCCTGGGGGAGTACACGGCGACCGGTGCCGTGAGCGGTATCCCGCTGCCGCCCGGGCTCGTCGACGGTGACCGCCTGCCCGAGCCGATCTTCACGCCGTCGACGAAGGCGCCGTTGGGCGAGCACGACGAGCCCATCCCCTACTCCGTGGTCGAGGCCCAGCTGGGCGGCGGGCTCGCGGCGCGGGTGCGCGACCTCACCGTGGCGATCCTGGATCGCGGCAACGAGATCGCGACCGCGCGCGGCATCCTGCTTGCCGACACCAAGGTCGAGTTCGGCCTGCGCGGCGACGAGGTCGTGCTCGCCGACGAGGTGCTGACCCCCGACTCGTCGCGGTTCTGGCCGGCCGACCAGTGGGAGCCCGGCCACGCCCAGCCCAGCTTCGACAAGCAGTACGTGCGCGACTGGCTGACCTCCCCGGCCTCCGGCTGGTCGAAGTCGTCGGGAGAGGCCCCGCCGTCGCTGCCCGAGGATGTGGTCGGACAGACCCGGGCGAAGTACGTCGAGGCCTACGAGCGGCTCACCGGCCAGACCTTCTGACGCGGCGGGCTCGTCGAGAGGAGGCAACACGCAGGGCTGAGCCGTCTCACCCTCCGCGTGTTGCCTGCTCTCGATCGGCCCCCACTGGCGCAGCGGTCGGGGCCGGCGTGGCCCTCGCCAGGGCGTCGATCCGGGCGGCGCACCGGCGGTGGAGCCGACCCCGGTACCCTTGGGCACGGCATCCGCCCCGCTCCACTCGACCGGGAGACCGCACCCATGGCCTCGTCGCACGACCTCGTGCTGACCACCGTTCCGGGCGGCAACGCCCTCTCCCCGTTCCGCGCCGCGGCGCTGCGCGCCCGGTTGCGTCGGGTGGTGCCGTCGCTCACCGCGGTCTCGGCCCGCCACGTGCACTGGGTGGCCAGCGAGGAGCCGCTCGACGAGGCGACCGCGGCCACCGTCGAGCGGCTGCTCACCTACGGCCCGCCGGATGCCGGTGACGCGCAGGGTGCGCACGTCGCCGTCGTCGTCGTGGCTCCGCGCCTGGGCACCCTGTCGCCCTGGGCGAGCAAGGCCACCGACATCGCGCACAACTGCGGGGTCGACGTGCGCCGCGTCGAGCGGGTGACCGAGTACCACCTGGCCACCGACGAACCGCTGACCGAGGAGGAGTGGGGGGCCGCCGCCGACCTGCTCCACGACCGGATGACCGAGGCCGCGCTGCCGACCCGGGCCGATGCCGCGGCGCTGTTCGACGAGCGCGAGGCCGAGCCGATGGAGCACGTCGACGTGCTCGGCCGCGGCCGGGTCGCGATCGAGGAGGCCGACACGGCCTACGGGCTGGCGCTGTCCGACGACGAGGTCGACTACCTCGTCGAGGCGTTCACCGGGCTGCGCCGCAACCCGACCGACGTCGAGCTGATGATGTTCGCCCAGGCCAACTCGGAGCACTGCCGGCACAAGATCTTCAACGCCGACTTCGTCGTCGACGGGGTGGTGCAGCCGCGCTCGCTGTTCGGGATGATCCGCTACACCGAGGAGGTCGCGGGCGAGGGCACGGTCATCGCCTACAAGGACAACGCCTCGGTGATGGTCGGCGGCCGCCGGGTGCGCTGGCTGCCCGAGTCGGCCGACGGGCCGAGCCGGTACTCGGGGCGCGAGGCCGAGGTGCACGTGCTGATGAAGGTCGAGACGCACAACCACCCGACGGCGATCTCACCGTTCCCGGGGGCGGCGACCGGCGCCGGCGGCGAGATCCGCGACGAGGGGGCCACCGGGCGCGGTTCGCAGCCCAAGGCCGGGCTCACCGGCTTCGCCGTGTCGAACCTGCACCTGCCCGGGCTCGCCGAGCCCTGGGAGCGCGAGCGGTACGGCGCGCCCGCGCACATCGCCAGCCCGCTCGAGATCATGGTCGAGGGGCCGATCGGGGCGGCCGCGTTCAACAACGAGTTCGGTCGACCGGGGCTGGGCGGCTTCTTCCGCGTCTACGAGCAGACCGTCGACGGGGTACGTCGCGGCTTCCACAAGCCGATCATGAGCGCCGGCGGCCTGGGCACGATCGGCGCCGACATGACCGAGAAGATCGTCTTCCCCGCGGGCACGCTCCTCGTGCAGATCGGCGGCCCGGGCATGCGGATCGGCATGGGCGGTGGCGCGGCGTCCTCGATGGCGGCCGGGGCCAACGCCGCCGCGCTCGACTTCGACTCGGTGCAGCGCGGCAACCCCGAGATCGAGCGGCGGGCCCAGGAGGTCATCAACCACTGCTGGAGCCTCGGCGAGGGCAACCCGGTGCTGGCGATCCACGACGTGGGCGCGGGCGGGTTGTCGAACGCCTTCCCCGAGCTGGTCGACGGGGCCGGTCTCGGAGCCCGTTTCGACCTGTCGGCCGTGCCGCTCGAGGAGTCGGGCCTGGCGCCGAAGGAGGCGTGGTGCAACGAGTCGCAGGAGCGCTACGTCGTCGCGCTGGCGCCGGAGTCGCTCGCCCTGTTCGCGTCGCTCTGTGACCGGGAGCGCTGCCCGTACGCCGTCGTGGGGGTCGCGCGGGACGACGGCCGGCTGGTGCTCGGCGACGGTCCCGACGACCACGACGACGAGGACCGTGCCATCGACATGCCGATGGAGGTGCTGCTCGGCAAGCCCCCGCGGATGACGCGCGACGTCACCCGGGTGGAGTGGGACGGCGGCTCGATCGACCTGGCGGGGCTCGACCTGCACTCGGCCGCGTACGCCGTGCTGCGCCACCCGACCGTCGCCTCTAAGCGCTTCCTCGTGACCATCGCCGACCGCACCGTTGGTGGGCTGACCCACCGCGACCAGATGGTCGGGCCGTGGCAGGTCCCGGTCGCTGACGTCGCGGTGACCCTGGCCGACCACGTCGGCTTCACCGGTGAGGCGATGGCCACCGGCGAACGGATGCCGCTCGCCTCGGTGGACGCACCGGCATCCGGCCGGATGGCGGTCGGCGAGGCGCTGACCAACCTGCTCGCCGCGCCGATCGCCGGTCTCGCGGGCGTCAAGCTGTCGTGCAACTGGATGGCCGCCTGCGGCGAGGACGGCGAGGATGCCGCGCTCTACGACACCGTCGAGGCCGTGGCGATGCAGCTGCTGCCCGAGCTGGGGGTGTCGGTGCCGGTCGGCAAGGACTCGCTCTCGATGCGCACCCGCTGGACCGACCCGGTCTCCGGCGACGCTCGACAGGTGACCTCGCCGGTCTCGCTGGTGGTGACGGCGTTCGCCGCGCTGCCCGACGTCCGTGGCACGTGGACCCCGCAGCTGCGCGACGGCTCGGCCCTGCTGCTCGTCGACCTCGGGGCCGGTCGTGACCGCCTCGGCGGCTCGATCCTGGCCCAGGTGGCCGGTGTGTTCGGCGGCGAGGTGCCCGACCTCGACGACGCCCAGCGCCTCGTGTCGCTCGTTGCTGCCTTGGCCGAACTTCGTTCTCGCGCAGTCGCGGTGGCATACCACGACCGATCGGACGGCGGACTCTGGGCGGCTGTCTGCGAGATGGCGTTCGCCGGGGCGGTAGGGGTGGAGCTCGACGTTCCTTCCGTGGCCGCGCTGTTCGCCGAGGAGCTCGGCGTGGTGCTCGGTGTGCCGTCCGACGACCTCGAGGCCGTCGAGGGGGTCTTCGCCGCCCACGGGCTGGCCGAGCTCGTCTCGAGGGTGGGCCGCACGGCATCCGACCGGCGGGTGCAGGTCACGGTGGCAGGGGTGCAGGTGCTCGCCGAGCCGGTGCGCGACCTCGCGCAGGCCTGGGACACGGTGTCCAGCCGCATAGCCGTGCTGCGCGACAACCCGGCCTGTGCCGAGGAGGAGCACGACGCGTTCGGTGCCGACGACGACCCCGGGCTGGTGGTCGCACCGTCCTTCGACCCGACCGACGACGTCGCGGCGCCCTACCTGTCGCTCGGTGTGCGGCCGAAGGTCGCGATCCTGCGCGAGCAGGGTGTGAACAGCCACGTCGAGACCGCATTCGCTTTCGACGCAGCGGGTTTCGACACCTACGACGTGCACATGACCGACCTGCAGACCGGGCGTTTCGACCTCGCCGACGTCGTCGGCCTGGTGGCCTGCGGCGGGTTCTCATACGGCGACACGCTCGGGGCCGGTGAGGGCTGGGCCCGCTCGGTGCTCTTCAACGAGCGGCTCACCGAGGGCTTCCACGACTTCTTCCACCGCGACGACACCTTCGGCCTGGGCATCTGCAACGGGTGCCAGATGTTCGCGGCCCTGGCCGACCTCATCCCGGGCGCCGAGGCGTGGCCGCGGTTCACCCGCAACCGGTCCGAACAGTACGAGGCGCGGCTCACCCTGGTCGAGGTGCTCGAGTCGCCGTCGATCCTGACTGCTGGGATGGCGGGCAGCCGCATCCCGATCGCCGTGGCGCACGGCGAGGGGTTCGCCGACTTCTCGGCCCGTGGTGACTCGGGTCGGGTCGCCCGGGTGGCCAGGTTCGTCGACCACCACGGTGCGCCCGCGACGACCTACCCGTTCAACCCCAACGGTTCACCCGACGGGCTGACCGCGGTCACGACGCCCGACGGCCGGTTCACCGCGATGATGCCGCACCCTGAGCGGGTCGCCCGCAACGTGCAGATGTCGTGGACGTCCGGCCCGGTGGAGGCCGAGAGCCCCTGGCTGCGGATGTTCCGCAACGCGCGGGTCTGGGTCGACTGAGCGGCGAGGCGAGGCCCTGCCGCATGCCACGGTGCTGGTCCCTGAAGCACACAAGGGTTTGGCGCACCTGGTGAGCCGCTCCGGTTGGCTCACCACGTGATGCATCCGGACCTCCCCGACGGCTCTACTCGTGAGGCTCGCTCAGCGCCGGCGCCAGGCGCCTCGCTCCGGCGGCTCGGGCGAGGAGGCGGTGTCGTCCTCGGCCGTGCTGAACGGGCGCGACCCGGGGCGGCGCCGCTCGATCTCCTCCCAGGACAGCACTCCGGTCGGCAGGGCCGCGGATGCCGCGGCGCGCCGCAGCGTCCAGAGGTCCAGCGGGTCGGTCGACCCGACGAGAACGAGGTTGCCGAACCGCTTGCCCTTGAGCACCTCGTGCAGTCCGACGAACGCGACGTGCCCCAGGGCCACCCGCGCACCGGCGGCGACCCGGGCGGCGTACCGCATCCCCGGCTCGTCCGCGACGTTGGCCACCAGCAGGCCACCCGGCACGAGCACCCGCCCGACCTCGGCGAACCACTCGACCGACGACAGCTCCGGCGGCACGCGTCCCGCGGCGTACGCGTCGACGACCACGACGTCGGCGCTCGCGTCGCGCAGTGCGGCCACGCCGGTGAGCCCGTCGACCGGCCGCACCCGGATCCGGTGCCCGCGCGGCAGCGGTAGCTCGCGGCGCACCGCCTCGGTGAGTGCCGCGTCCGGTTCCAGCACCACCTGCGGCGACCGGGGTCGCACGTGCTGCAGCCAGCGGGCCAGGGTCATCCCGGCCCCGCCGACGTGGGTGACCCGCAGCAGGCCGTCGGGGGCGAGGGTCTCGATGCACAGGGCCAGGTGCTGCACGTACTCGAAGTCGAGCCGCTGCGGGTCGTCGAGGTCGACCGCCGACTGGGGCTGGCCGTCGAGCACGACGGTGACGAGCGACCCGTCACGCTCGAACTCGGCCTCGCCCATCCCGGCAGGCTACGCGGCGCGACCCGAGCACCCGGCGGCACCGCAGCCGTCGGCCGGGAGCGACCGTGGATGCCGACCGGTCGCCCGGGACGTCGTCGTCACCACCCCCGCCTACGATGCCGGTATGCCGCCCCGCCGACGCACCGACCCCGATGTCGGGCGCGTGGCCCTGGCCGCCTGGCGCGCCGACCCGGAGGGTGTCGACCGCGCCACCCTCGGCACCGCCGTGCGCTACACGCTCGAGGAGCTCGGTGCCCGTGCCCCCGGCCGCAGTGTCGAGGTGCGGGTGCCGCCGTTCGGCGCCGTGCAGTGCCTCGAGGGTCCGCGGCACACTCGCGGCACCCCGCCCAACGTGGTCGAGTCCGACGCCGAGACCTGGCTGCGCCTCGCCACGGGCGACCAGCGGTGGGCGCAGGCGCTGGCCGACGGGCGGCTGCGGGTGAGCGGCACGCGAGCCGACCTCGGCGCCCTCCTGCCGCTGACCGAGCCCACCCCCGAGATCGCGAGGTCCGCACCATGACGACGACCGGCATCCGACACGGCATCGTGGTGGTGCCCGAGCTCCGCTGGCGTGAGGCCGCCCCACGCTGGTCGGCCGCCGAGGAGATGGGGTTCGACCACGCCTGGACCTACGACCACCTCGTGTGGGGCGGTCTGCCCGACTCGCCCGTCTTCGCCTTCGCGCCGACCCTCGCGCTCGCGTCCACGGTCACCTCCACGATCGGCCTCGGGGTCTTCGTCGCGTCCCCCAACTTCCGGCACCCGTACGTGCTGGCCCGCGATGCCATCACCCTCGACGACGCCAGCGGGGGGCGCTTCGTGCTCGGCATCGGGGCCGGGGGTGACCTCGACAGCCGGATCCTGGGCGAGGACCGGCCGCTGCGGGAGCGGGTCGACCGGTTCCACGAGTTCGCCGGCCTGCTCGACCGCCTGCTGCGCGACGACCACGTCGACCACGACGGCGAGTTCTACGCGACCCACGACGCGCGTACCCTCCCCGAGCCCGTGCGTGACCGCGTGCCCCTGGTGGTAGCCGCCAACGGGCCGCGCTCGGTGGCCCTGGCGGCGCGGGTCGGCGATGCATGGGCGACGTACGGCGGCCGGGGCGACACCGTCGACGAGTGGTTCACCCACGTGGCGGGCCTGGCCGCCCGGTTCGACGACGCCTGCGCGCAGGAGGGCCGGGCCCGCCTCGACCGCTACCTCCTGCTCGACTCCTCGCCGCGCTACGCCCTCGAGTCGGTGGAGCTCTACACCGACATGGCCGGGCGCGCTGCCGAGCTCGGCTTCACCGACGTCGTCACCCACTGGCCGCGCCCGGACAGCCCGTATGCCGGTGACGTCGCGGTCCTCGAGGCCGTCGCCTCCACCGTCGTCCACACCTGACCAGTCGGGGGCGACCGATCGGTCACGCGAGGGAGAGGACCACCAGGGGGTCGGTCGTGGGTTGCGCCGACCCACCGGCGGGCTCCACGGTCATCGCCACCTTGTCCGTCGGTGTCGCCTGCCCGGTCAGGAGGGCCTGTCCGCTGCCCCCGGCATCGACGCCGAGCAGCCCGGCCGGGGTGGCCGTGCCACCCTGCCCCACGTACCAGAGCTGGTAGGTCATGCCGTCCGGTGCGGGCGGCATACCCGTCACCGAGATCGCCGCCTTGGCGAGCTGCTTGCTGTAGGCGACCTCCGCGGTCGCCCCGTCCTTGGTGGTGCTCACCGTCATCGCGTCGGCAGCGGCGGTCACCTGGGCCATCGGCGACTGGCTGCCGGTGTCGTCCGACCACGGGCTCCACGCCAGGCCGCCGATGGCGATCACCGCGGCGGCCGCGGCAGCGGCGAACCAGGCGGTGCGCGGGCGGCGACGAATCGGCACGACGGTGCCACCGGCATCCGGCTCGTCGTCGTCGGCCGGCGCCGCGACATTCTCGGTGGGCGGCGGGATCGGGCGCACCTGCGCGATGCCGGACAGCACCGAGGCGCGCAGCGACGGCGGTGGGGTGGTCTCGGCGAGCGAGGCGAGGGAGCCCGCGGTGGCCGAGAGCTCGGCGACCTCGGCGCGGCAGTCGGCGCAGCCGGCGAGGTGCTGCTCGAAGGACGCACGCTCGGCGTCGTCGAGCGCGTCGACCGCGTACGCACCGGAGAGGTGGTGCAGATCGGGGCTCATGCCGGGACTCCCAACGTGTCGCGCAGACGGATCAGGCCGTCACGGATGCGGGTCTTGGCCGTGCCGAGCGGCAGGTCGAGCAGGCGGGCGACCTCGGTGTGGGTGTATCCCCCGAGGTAGGCCAGCTCGACCGCGCTGCGCTGGGCGTCGGTCAGGGTGGTGAGGGCGCGTCGTACGCGCTGGGCCTCGAGGGAGGCCTGCGCGCTCTCGGCGGTGGTGTCGAACTCGACGTCCTGCTGGGTGGCCGCGTGGGCGTCGTCGCGGCGGCGGGAGGCCTCGCTGGCCCGGACCCGGTCGACCGCCGTGCGGTGCGCGATGGTCATCAGCCACGAGATGGCGCTGCCGCGCTGCGGGTCGAACCGGGCGCAGTGCCGCCAGACGTCGAGGTAGACCTCCTGGGTGACCTCCTCCGACATCGCGTGGTCACGCACGACGCGCAGCACCAGGCCGAACAGGCGGCGGGAGGTGGCGTCGTACAACGCGGCGAAGGCGGTCTCGTCGCCTCGGGCCGACCGGCGGAGCAGGTCCGCGAGCTCGGCGCCGGTGGCGGAGGCACCGGCCGTGGAGGCAGCAGCCTCCCCGGATGCGGTGGCACCCGAGGAGGCGGCTGGCATGTCACCCATCATGGACCGTGGTCAGCTCGCCGGGAGCAGAACGCCGTCGATGATGTAGACGGTGGCGTTGGCGGTCTGCACGTTGCCGCAGACGACCTTGGCCGTGCCGACGGTGAAGTCCTCGCCCGAACCCTCGACCGTGATGGTGGTGCCGGCCAGGGTCTTGTGGTCACCGGCGAGCATGTCGGGCGCGATGCGGCCCTCGACGACGTGGTTGGTGAGCACGGTGGTGAGCAGGCCCTTGGGGTCGGCCATCGCCTTGTCCATGGTGGCCTTGTCCAGGGCTGCGAAGGCGTCGTTGGTCGGCGCGAAGACGGTGACGTCCTTGGCCGTGTTGAGGGTCTCGCCGAGCCCCGCCTTGCCGACCGCGGTGACCAGGGTCGACAGCAGCGGGTTGTTGCTCGCAGCGGTGGCGACCGGGTCGGAGGCCATTCCGGAGAACGAGCCGGCGCCGTCGGCGGGTACCGCGGCGCAGCCCGGGCCGAACGGCATCGAGGCGGTGTCGGCGGTCATCGCGTCCGAGGCGCTCGGTGCCGCGGAGGTCGCCATCGGTGCGCTCGAGGCGGCGCCGGGGTCGGCGTCCGACGAGCCGCAGGCGGCGAGGGACAGGGGGAGTGCGAGGGCCAGGGCGGCGATCGTCAGGCGGCTGGTGCGCATGGGAACTGCTCCTTAACGTGTGTGGGGCTGCTTTCGTACACACGTGGTTCGCCGCGGCATCCGAATCGGATTGGGTTGTGGCAGAACTTTTTTCGACAGGGTTCCGTGGAGTGCGCTCAGTTGGTGATCACGACGATGCTGTGCCACCCGGTCGCGCCCTTGGGGAAGGGTGTCGTCTCCTGCTCGGGCTGCACGTCACCGTTGAGGTCGGTCGCGCGGACGGTCAGCTGGTGGCGGCCGGGAAGGGCGTCCCAGGGCAGGTACCACTGGCGCCAGTAGTCGATGCCGGCGTCGGGGCCGAGCTTGGCCTCCTGCCACGAGTTCTCGTCGACGCGCACCTCGACCTTCTCGATGCCGCGGTGCTGCGCCCAGGCGACACCGCCGATGACGACGCGGCCGGCATCCAGCCGGTTCAGCCCGCCGGGGGTGTCGATGCGTGACTGGGTGAGGATGGGGGCGTCGGTGGCCCAGCCGCGCTCGGTCCAGTAGGCGCTCTCGGCCTGGTACGTGGTGGCCTGCAGCCGGCTCAGCCACTTGGTGGCCCCGACGAAGCCGTAGAGGCCGGGGGTGACCAGTCGCGCCGGGAAGCCGTGCACGGTCGGCAGCGGTACGCCGTTCATCGCGATGGCGACCAGGGCCTCGCGGTCGTCGGTCAGGGCCTGCACCGGGGTGGAGATGGTCATGCCGTCGGTGGAGTGGCTGAAGATCTGGTCGACGCCCGGCTTGACGCCGGCCCGCTCGAGGAGGTCCTTGGTGCGCACACCCAGCCAGCGGGCGCCGCCGATGTAGGGGCCGCCGACCTCGTTCGAGACGCAGGTGAGGGTGATGTCGCGCTCGACGAGCGGCATCCTCAACAGCTCGTCGAAGGTCAACGAGTAGGGGCGTTCGACGTCTCCGTCGATGGTGAGCTTCCACCCGTCGGTCGAGACGCGAGGGATCACGAGTGCGGTGTCGATCCGGTAGAACTCCGAGTTCGGCGTTCGGAACGACGAGATGCCGCGCAGGGTGCCCTCGAGGCCCCTCGGCAGCGCGGTCAGGGGTTCGGCGGCGGCGGGCAGCGTCACCGCCTCGGGCGACGCCCCGCGGCCCAGCGCCTGGCCGATGGTGCCGCCGGCCACCGCCACGACGCCGAGGCCGGCAGCAGCGGTGAGCACCTGCCGGCGGTCGCTGCGCCCGTCCCCGTGGGCGGTGGTGTCGGCGCCCGCACCGGCGAGCGGGTCACGGTCGGACTCGCCGAGCCGGTCGAGCAGGCCGAGGTACCAGCTGGCCAGGAACACGCCGGCCAGCGCCGTCACGAAGCCCGGGAGCATGGCCACCGAGCTGCTCGCCGGTCGCAGCACCGCGGCGAACACCGACGTCAGGGCCAGCGCGCCGAGCAGGGCCAGGCCCAGGGTGCGGTGGTTGCGCGCGACGAAGCCGATGCCGGCGGCGATGAGCAGGGTGACGATCGTGACCGACCCGATCAGGATCGGCTTGTCGGAGGTGCCGAACTGCGCGACCGCCCACTCCTTCACCGGCGTCGGGGTGAGGTCGATGACCGTGGAGCCCACCGCCAGCACGGGTGAGGCCTCCGGGGCGACGAAGCCCGCGAGCAGGTGCCCGAGCCCGGCGCCGGCGGCCGCGCTGAGCACCGTACCCAGGGCGTACCACCGTCCGCGCGGGCGTCTCGGGGCAGCCGTGGGCGGGGTGGTCGTCATGCAGCGGGTTCGGAGCGGAGGACCGCGGCGGATGTCGTCACGCCCTCAGTGTGCGCCGACCGGGGCCCGGAGGGCAGCAACTTCTCACGTACCGTTGGCGGCGTGAAACCTGCTCGGCGCCC
Source organism: uncultured Actinomycetota bacterium (assembly GCA_963695175.1). Classification (GTDB taxonomy): domain Bacteria; phylum Actinomycetota; class Actinomycetes; order Actinomycetales; family Dermatophilaceae; genus Fodinibacter. Next base: position 367,496 of record CAVOGG010000002.1, on the reverse strand, counting down.
CCGCTTCCTGCCCTTCATCCTCACCGGCGCCGTGCTCGGGTTCGCCGTCGGGTCCGCGCTGGCCCTGTTCGGCTGGTTCGCCGACCCGACCCCCACGGTGGCCTCGAACTACGCGCCGAGTGCCGGTGCCGGCTACCTCGGGGTCATCGGCGCCCTGTTGTTCGGGCTGCTCGCCGCGGTCATCGCCGTTCTCGTGGATCGGCACGCGGACCGGTCCTGACGGCGGGTGTGGGAGAATCGGCGTCGTGCCACGCGGAGACGGACGCCTGACCCACGACCTGATCCCCGGCGAGAAGGGGCCGCAGGACGCTTGCGGTGTCTTCGGCGTCTGGGCCCCCGGTGAAGACGTCGCCAAGCTGACCTACTACGGGCTCTACGCCCTGCAGCACCGCGGGCAGGAGTCGGCCGGCATCGCCACCTCCGACGGCCAGCGGCTGCTCGTCTACAAGGACATGGGGCTGGTGTCCCAGGTGTTCGACGAGCGCTCCCTCGCGTCGCTGCGCGGCCACCTCGCCGTCGGCCACTGCCGCTACTCCACCACCGGCGGTTCGACCTGGGAGAACGCCCAGCCCACCCTCGGTGGCCACGCCGGCGGCACCGTCGCGCTGGCCCACAACGGGAACCTGACCAACTCCGCCGAGCTGCGCGACCTCGTCGACGGCCGGCGCGGCGACGACGCCCACCGCGGTGAGCTGGCCCGCGGCAACACCACCGACACGGCGCTGGTCACCGCGCTGCTCGCCGACGACCCCGACCGCACCCTCGAGGCCGCCGCCCTCGACGTGCTGCCCCGGCTGCGCGGCGCCTTCTGCTTCGTCTTCATCGACGAGCACACGCTCTACGCGTGCCGCGACCCGCACGGCATCCGCCCGCTCGTCATCGGCCGGCTCGAGCGCGGCTGGGTCGTGGCGTCCGAGACGGCGGCGCTCGACATCGTCGGCGCGTCGTTCGTGCGCGAGGTCGAGCCGGGCGAGCTCGTCGTCATCGACGAGGACGGCCTGCGCTCGCGGCGCTTCGCCGAGCCGACGCCGAAGGGGTGCGTGTTCGAGTACGTCTACCTGGCCCGCCCCGACACCACGATCAACGGCCGGGTCGTGCACGAGGCCCGGGTCGAGATGGGCCGCACCCTGGCCCGTGAGCACCCGGTCGACGCCGACCTCGTGATGCCGACGCCCGAGTCGGGCACGCCGGCCGCGATCGGCTACGCGCAGGAGTCCGGCATCCCCTACGGCCAGGGGCTGGTCAAGAACTCCTACGTGGGCCGCACCTTCATCGCGCCCTCGCAGACCATCCGCCAGCTCGGCATCCGGCTCAAGCTCAACCCGCTCAAGGACGTCATCCGCGGCAAGCGGCTGATCGTCGTCGACGACTCGATCGTGCGCGGCAACACCCAGCGCGCCCTCGTGCGGATGCTGCGCGAGGCCGGTGCGGCGGAGGTGCACGTGCGCATCTCGTCGCCTCCCGTGCGATGGCCGTGCTTCTACGGCATCGACTTCGCCACCCGCGCCGAGCTCATCGCGAACGGCCTCGGTGTCGAGGAGGTCTGCAACTCGATCGGCGCCGACAGCCTCGGGTACATCTCCGAGGCCGGGATGATCGAGGCCACCAACCAGCCCACCGACCGGCTCTGCACGGCGTGCTTCACCGGCACCTACCCGATCGCCCTGCCCGAGGACGGTCGCGTCGGCAAGGGCGTGCTCGAGCTCGAGCTGCCCCTCTCGGCGGCCCCGGCCGGTCGCGCGACCGGTGAGCGCCACCCGCATCGGCAGGCACCCATGGTCGACGTGCCCCTGATGGACCTGCCGCTCGACGTCGAGGGGGTCTCGACCTCGGCCGGCGGCGGTGCGTCGGAGGCGCTCCTGCGCCCCTGACCGCCAGCAGGACGCAGCAGTTCGCCGGGCACGCGGCAATTGCTGCGTGCGCCCCGAAGTTCCGCGCGCCGAGGGTTCAGGTGCTGGTCATCGAGGCCACGGCGTCCTCGTCCGGGTTGGCGTGGCCCGACAGCCGAGAGCGGCGGTAGCCGTAGGCGAAGTAGATGACGATGCCGAGCGCCATCCAGGCCAGGAAGCGGATCCAGGTCTCGACCGGCAGCGTGAGCATCAGGTAGATGGCGATCGCCGCGGCGAGCAGCGGCAGCCACGGGCTGCCGGGCACCTTGAACGGCCGCGGCAGGTCGGGCCGCTTGTGCCGCAGCACCGGCACCGCGATCGACACCAGCGTGAACGCCGCCAGGGTGCCGATGTTGACCATGAACTCGAGGGTGCCGACCGGGGTGAGGGCGGCCACCAGCGCGACGAGGGTGCCGATCGTGATGGTGATCCGCAGCGGGGTCCCGGTGCGGGAGTTGACCTTTCCGAAGGACGGCGGCAGCAGCCAATCGCGCGACATCGCGAACAGCACCCGGGAGGCCCCGATCAGGAGGGTCATGACGACGGTCGTCAGGCCGGCCACCGCACCGGCGGAGATCAGCGTGGCGTAGGCGGGTTTACCAACCGACTCGAACGCCGTCGCCAGCGCCGCCTCGGTCGAGATCTTGTCGAACGGGATCATCCCGGTGATGACGAGGGCGACCGCGCAGTAGAGCACCGTGCAGATGACGAGCGACCCGATGATGCCGATCGGCAGGTCGCGCTGGGGGTTCTTCGCCTCCTCGGCCGTGGTCGCCACGACGTCGAACCCGATGTAGGCGAAGAAGACCAGCGAGGCCCCCGACACGATGCCGAGCACGCCGAACGCCGTGGGCGACAGGCCCAGGGCCCACTCGATCAGCGGCTGCTGGAGCGCCGGCTTGGCGGGCACCGGCCGCGACGGAGGGATGAAGGGCGTGTAGTTGGCCCGGTTGATGAAGCCGATCCCCGCGACGATGACGAACAGCACGATGAAGAGCTTGATCCCGACGAGCACCAGGTTGACCCGCATCGACTCCTTGATGCCGATGCTGACGATCACGGTGATCACCGCGACGAGCAGGAGGGCCATCAGGTCGAAGTGCGAGCCGTACCCGATCGACTCGGGGATGTCGATGCCGAGGTGGCCCAGGAACACCCCGAAGTACGACGACCAGCCCTGGGCCACGACCGAGGCACCGAGCAGCAGCTCGAGCAGCAGGTCCCACCCGATGATCCACGCCACCACCTCGCCGAGGCTCGCGTACGAGAACGTGTACGCCGAGCCGCTCACGGGCACCGACGACGCGAACTCGGCGTAGCAGAGCGCGGCCGTGCCGCAGCAGAGGGCCGCCAGCACGAACGACAGCACGATCGAGGGCCCGGCGACGTCGTGGGCCGCGCGCCCGGTCAGGGTGAAGATGCCGGCCCCGATGATGACCCCGACGCCGAAGGTGGTGAGGTCGAGCGCCGTCAGCCGTCTCTTGAGCTGGTACTCCGGGTCGTCACCCTCGTGGATCGACTGCTCGATCGACTTCGTCCGCATGACGCTCATCAGGCCGCCTCCTCGGTCGCTGCCCCACATCGACCGCACCGACGCTAGTGGAGGTCGGCGCCGTGCACTAGCGGGGAACGTCAGAGAAGAAGTGCCGTCAGCCCCGGTCGGACCAGTGCGGCGGCGGGTAGAGCGGCGCTCTCGTCGTCGTCGCGCGGCACCCGCACGACCGGGATCTCGCCGGTGTCGCCGAGGTGCACCGGGCCACCGAGGTTCGAGCTGCGATACCACGACTCGGGAGTCCTGATCGGGCTCGGCAGGTCGCCGTCGGCCGGGCGGGGTTCGACGCGCGGTGCTGCGGGTGCCGGCCCGTCGGCACCCGGCCCGTCGGTCGGTCCACCCCCGCCGCCGCCGTCGGGGCCGTCGTCGTCGCTCGGCGGCTGCGGCGGCACCCCGCCCGGGTTGAAGCGCAGCATCGAGCCGGGCCCGAACAGCTGGGTGCAGATCGCGTGGTAGTGGGTGTCGGAATCCGGCACGTGGTCGATGGCCGACAGGGCCTGGTCCTGGCCCGCCGACTCGAGCACGAACTTGCCGTAGCCGAAGATCCTGCCGAGGATCGAGCGGTCGTAGGTCATGTCGGTGACCTTGAGCAGCGGCATCATCGCGACCCGGCGGCTGATGAAGCCGTAGAAGAGCAGGAAGCGCTTGTCGGTGGCCACGAACCAGTCGCGCCGCCAGTTGAGCACCCGCCAGAGCAGCCAGCCGGCGGCGCCCCACCAGAACAGCAGGCTGGCGTTGTGCAGCAGCTGGCCGCCAGGGCTCATCGAGATCTTGATGTCGACCCAGAACGCGAAGATCGTTGCCGCAAGGGCGATCAGGATCTCGCGGGCCAGGTGGAACCAGTGCAGCCGCACGGCCACGATGACCGTCTCGCCGTCGACGAGGTAGCGCGCGAGCTCGCGGTCGAGCCGCGGTGCGCGCGCCACGTCACCCCTTGATCAGGGAGTTGAAGAACGCCGCGATGTTGCTCACCGCGTTCACCGTGAAGTCCCAGGCCGCCTGGAACATGTTCGCGGCCTCGGTGGGGGCGGTGAAGATCGCGTAGAGCAGGAAGATGACGACGAGCCACAGCACGATCTTCTTGATCGGGGGCATGTCACGTCCTCTGCTTCGGGCCTGCCGGGCGCACGCCTCAGCCAGCATGCTGTCAGATGTGACGCGTGTGACGGGTGATGCGGTGCGCCGGGCGTGTCGGGAACGGCTGGCGGATGCCGGTTCGTCGCCGGCGCGATCGGGGTTGCGGTCGCGCTCAGCCGCAGGTCACTCGGCCAGGCCGTAGAGCCGGTCGCCCGCGTCGCCCAGGCCCGGGACGATGTAGCCGACCTCGTTGAGCTTCTCGTCGATGGCGCCGGTGACCAGGGTGATGGGCGCCGCGACGTCGGCGAGGGCCTGCTGCAGGTTCGCGATGCCCTCGGGGGCGCTGAGCAGGGTGACCGCCGTGATGTCGTCGGCGCCGCGCTCGATGAGGAACTTGATCGCGTCGGCCATCGAGCCGCCGGTGGCGAGCATCGGGTCGAGCACGTAGACCTGGCGGCCGGACAGGTCGTCGGGCAGCCGGTTCGCGTACGTGATCGCCTGGAGGGTCTCCTCGTCGCGCTGCATGCCGAGGAAGCCGACCTCGGCGCTCGGCAGCAGGCGCACCATGCCCTCGAGCATGCCGAGCCCGGCGCGCAGGATGGGCACGATCAGCGGCTTGGGGTTGCTCAGCTTGATGCCGGTCGTCGGCGCCACCGGGGTCTCGATCTCGAACGGCTCGACCCGCACGTCGCGGGTGGCCTCGTAGGCCAGCAACGTCATCAGCTCCTCGGCGAGCCGGCGGAACGTGGGGGAGTCGGTCCGCTTGTCCCGGAGGTAGGTCAGCTTGTGTGCGATGAGCCGGTGGTCCGGGTTGATGACGCGCATGGGTGAAACTTAGCGCGTGCACCTTCCGCCAGATCCTCGGTACGCGGCCTGGATGCGCCACGCCCTGACCCTCGCGCAGCGGGCTGCGGATGCCGGTGACGTGCCGGTCGGTGCCCTCGTCGTGGACGGCTCCGGTGAGGTGGTCGGCGAGGGGTGGAACCTGCGCGAGGTCGACCAGGACCCCACGGCGCACGCGGAGGTGGTGGCGCTGCGCGCGGCGGCGGACCGGCTCGGGTCGTGGCGGCTCGACGGCTGCACGCTGGTGGTGACGATGGAGCCCTGCCCGATGTGCGCCGGCGCATCGATGCTGGCCCGGGTCGAGCGCGTCGTCCTCGGCGCCTGGGACCCCAAGCTCGGGGCGTGCGGCTCGGTCTGGGACGTCGTGCGTGACCGGCGCTCGACCCACCGGGCCGAGGTGGTCGGCGGGGTGCTCGAGGACGAGTGTGGCGAGGTCGTCCGCCGCTTCTTCGCCACCCACCGCCCCTGACCTGACGGCCTGCGAAGTCAGGAGCAGTTCGCGGGCTCAGGAGGTTCTCGCCGGCTCAGGGTCGTATCCGGCCCTGACTGCGCGAAGTGCTCCTGACTTCGCGGTTTGCGCGGGTGGACGCCGGGTAGTGGAGTGCGGGTCGTGACGCGGTCCCGGTGGCCGCGAACGCGGCTGTCACGGAGCAGGAACCCTCGACAAGGGTTTGTGTAGCGTCGCCGGCCGCGGGTCCCCGATCGGGGACCCGCGAACTCGACGAAAGGCTCTACCCCCACATGGGCATCATCGGCTGGATCATCATCGGCGGCCTCGCCGGCTGGGTCGCGAGCAAGATCATGAACACCGACGAGCAGCAGGGCATCATCCTGAACATCGTCGTCGGCATCATCGGCGCGCTCCTCGGTGGTTGGCTGCTCAGCCTCGCCAACATCGACGGCAGCAGCGGCATCATCGTCAGCTTCCTCACGGCGCTGCTCGGTGCGTGCCTCCTCCTCTTCGTCGTCAAGGCCGTCACGCAGCGCGCCTGACGCCTGGCTCGACCGCTCGCAGTCGACCGACGAGAGCACGCCGTCCCCCCGGTGGGGGCGGCGTGTTCGCGTCCGCCGCCGATTTCGGGGCGAGCCACCGGCTCGGGTAACCTCTGCGGCGGTGGCGTGTCCGAGCGGCCTAAGGAGCACGCCTCGAAAGCGTGTGAGGGTTTACGCCCTCCGTGGGTTCAAATCCCACCGCCACCGCCAGACAAAGAACGCCCTGCGCCAGCGGGGCGTTTCTTTGTCTGCGGTGGCCGGGGGATGCCGGGAGACGAAGCAGAGCGCGTGAGGTACGAACGCGCACTGCGCCGGCGGTTCCCACCGCCACCCGACTCCTACCGCCCCACCCCGGACGCTCGCCAGCCGGGTCCGACGTGCGCCCCGGCTCAGCTCGCGCGAAACGAGGAGAGGACTGCTTCGGCGAGGTCTTCGGGTTCGGTCCCCGGTGCCGGGTCGCGGCCCGCGCTGCGCGTCTGGTTGACGTAGACACTCGTGCCGATGATGAGCGTGGTGATCAGCTCGAGGTCGGCGTCGGGCCTCAGCTCTCCGGCCTCGACGGCGTCGCGCAGCACCCGCCGGAACAGGTCGCGACGCGGCTCGATGACCTCGTCGTAGAACGCCTCGAACAGCCGAGGGTTGGACTTGGCGTGCGCGAGCACGCGATGGAAGACCATGCCGTTGGGAGTCTTCACATAGCTCTCCCACCAGTGCCTGACGAGGAAGGCAACACGTTCGACGACCGGGCCGGAGGGCAGGTCGTCCGGCATGGCGACGACCAGGCGGGACAGCGAGGCGACGACCAGGTCGTCCTTGGTCGGGAACCGCCGGTAGATGGTCGCCTTGCTGACGCCGGCCCGCGCGGCGACCTCGTCGACCGACAGGCCGGTGGGGCCGACTTCCGCGAGCAGTGTGAGCGCTGAGTCGAGGATCGCACGACCGGCGCGCTCGTCCCTGGGGCGACCCCGGGTCCGACCCCCGGCGCTCGCCGAGGTCATGGCCTCTCCGGCTCCACGTCGCCGTCGGCGTACTCCTGCGCGGCCTCACGTGCGTAGGAGTCCTCGAGCTCCGCGGCGCCGAGGTCGGCCTCCTCGCGGTCGTGCGCGGCGACGACCAGGGCGTGCGGTGTGCCGGTGTCCTCGCCGACCGGCACCGCCTGCGGTGCCCGTGCGCCCTTCGTGGGCGGTGTGATGGGCGGCAGCATGAACCACACGACCAGGAAGGCGACGAACACCGCAGCGGCGGACACGAGACTCGTGAGGTGGGCTGCGCTGAGGAACGCGTCGAAAGCAGTGGCCCGGGCGGCCGCGGCGGCCGGTGCCGGCAGCCCCTGCGACGTGGCCTGCTCCAGCACCTGCACCGTGGCGATGACCGAGTTCGACATCGCGTCCTTGGCCGCGTGCGGGAACTGGGCGGGCAACGCGTCGAGGGTGGGTTGCAGGTTGCTCGCGTATCGCGTGGCCAGGACGGTACCGATGACGGCGACGCCGAGCGCGCCGCCCACCTGCCGCACCGTGTTCTGTACAGCAGACCCGGCACCGGCTCGAGCCAGCGGGAGCACGTTCTGCATCACCGTCGATGCCGGCGCCATCACGTTGCCCATCCCGAAGCCGAAGAAGAAGAAGACCGTGAGGATCAGCCAGAGCGGCGTGTCGAGGTGCAGCATGAACGCAAGGGCGACCTGTGCGAGCGTGACCATCAGCAGGCCGCCGGCGATCACATAGCGGTAGCCCAGGCGGTTGACCACGCGCGCCGAGTTCGGTGCCGCGAGGATCTGACCCACGGCGAACGGCATGAAGCACAGCCCCGCCTGGAGCGTCGTGTAGCCGCGAACGGTCTGCAGGAAGAACGGCAGCGCAAAGGTGATGCCGGACAACGCGAAGAAGGTCAGCGTGACCGCGCTGAGGCTCACCGCGTAGCCGCGGTTCCTGAACAGCGTGACGTCGAAGCTGCGGTGGTCGCTTCGCGCCTCGGTGATGACGAAGAACGCCAGCACGAGAGCACCCAGGATCATCGGAACCAGGACCGACGGCGTCAGGAAGGTCAGGGTCTGGGAGGCGTGGATGATGCCGTAGACGAAGAGCACGAGGCCGACGAACGACATGATCAGACCGGGGATGTCGAGCCGCTGGGGGTGCGGGTTCATCGTCTCCGGCACCACCATGAAGATGCCGACCAGGCCGATCGCCACGATGGGCACGTTGATCAGGAAGACGCCGCCCCAGTCGTTGTCGGTCAGCCAGCTGGTCCACTGCGGGTTCTCGAGCAACAGGCCGCCGAGCACCGGACCCAGGGCCACTGCACCGCCCACCGCACCGGCCCAGGCCCCGATCGCCCGCCCGCGCTCGTGCGGCGGGAAGACGACGGTGATGATCGCGAGCGTGACCGGGAGGACGGCCGCGCCGCCGATGCCCATCAGCCCGCGGAAGACGATGAGCATCGTGGGGGTCGTCGCGAAGGCGCAAGCGGCGGAAGCGATCGCGAACACGGTCAGACCGATGGTGAGGATGCGCTTGCGCCCGTACTTGTCGCCCAGCACGCCCCAGGTGAACAGCAGCGCCGCAAACACCAGGATGTAGGCGTCCACCGCCCACAGCAGCTGGCTCTGGTCGGCGCCGAGGTCCTTCTGGATCGTCGGCAGCGCGATGTTGAGGATGGAGCTGTCGAGCACCACGACGAGCAGGCTCGTCACGAGCACGCCCAAGATCGCCCAGCGTCGGGGGTGGCCCTCTCCAGAGGTCTGCCAGCCGGTGATCGGCTGCTCGGTCTGCTTCTGGTCGGCCATCGCGTCCTCGTCTCTCGAACCGCTGCTGCACGCCGGTGCAGGGTGTGTCCGGTGTGCTCGACAGCCCCGGGGTGACGCGCCACGCCACGCGGACCATTCGATGGTAGGCACCCCAATTACGAGGCGCAACCGTACCGTTTCGATATGGGAAGCCCCGAGCGACCCCGGGGTCAGACCGCCGCGGCGCTCGAGAGCTGGAGCTCGACCTGCTCGGCCGAGAGCACGTGTTGGATGACCATCGTCGCGGCGCCGATGACGCCGGCGTGGCCGCCGGTACGGGACGCGACGATCTGCAGCTCACCGGTGGCCAGCGGCAGAGAGCGGCCGTAGACCACCTCCCGGATGCCGGCCAGCAGGCTCTCGGCCGACTGGGCGAGCAGGCCGCCGACCGCGATCACCGACGGGTTGAACAGGCTCACGCAGGTTGCCAGGACGTGCCCGATCTCGCGGCCTGCCTCACGCACGGCAGCGGCCGCCGCGAGGTCGCCCTGCTTGGCGAGCAGGATCAGACCAGGGCTGTCGCCGGCGTCGATTCCTTTCTCGCGCAACGCTCTCACGACCGCCGGGCCGCTGGCGACCGCCTCGAGGCAGCCGACGTTGCCGCAGGTGCACTGAGTGTCGCCACCGTGGAGCGCGGCGACGTGACCGAGGTCGCCCGCGGCGCCCTGGGCGCCCCGGTGCAGCCGCCCACCGCTGATGATGCCGGCACCGATGCCGGTCGCGACCTTGACGAAGATGAGGTGCTGCACGTCGGGGTAGACGGTGGCGTGCTCGCCCAGGGCCATCAGGTTGACGTCGTTGTCGACGAGCACCGGGCCGCCGAGGGCGCGGCCGACGTGCCCCGGGACGTCGTAGTGGTCCCAGCCCGGCATGATCGGCGGTAGCACGGGCCGCCCGGTCGAGTGCTCGACCGGGCCGGGCAGGCCGATGCCGACACCGGCGAGGTCCTCGCGAGTGCGCCCGGCCGCCGACAGCAGGGCGCGTCCCGCGCGGGCGACGCGGTCGAGCACCGGCTCCGGGCCGGTGGCGATGTCCAGGCGCAACGCCTTCTCGGCCAGGACGCGGCCGCGCAGGTCGGTGAGGGCGACCAGGGCGTGGGTGGCGCCGAGGTCGGCCCCGATGACCACACCGGCATCCGGGTTGAAGGCGAGCCGGGCGGGTGGCCGGCCTCCGGTCGAGGCCGCCTCGCCGGACGGCGTGAGCAGTCCGGCAGCCAGCAGGGCGTCGAGCCGGGCGCCGACGGTCGACCTGGCCAGGCCCGTCATCCGGATCAGCTCGGCACGGGTACGGGGGGTGCCGTCGAGCATGAGCTGGAGCAGCTCGCCGGCTCCGGACGAGCCGCTCGGAGCCGCGAACGAGCCAACCGTGCTGGTCACGTGGGTAGTGAAGCACACGAGGCTTCTCCTCGTAAGGAGCACACAAGATCGTGAGATTGATACCTACTTTTGCTTGACGACCAGACAAAAGTAGCGCTAACGTCCGGTCGCATGGCAGGCAATGGCGCCGCGGCCCTCTTGGGCATGGCCGACATCGTGAAGCGGTTCCCGGGCGTCGTCGCGCTCGCCGGGGTCGACCTCGACGTCCGCCCCGGGGAGGTGCACTGCCTCCTCGGCCAGAACGGTGCCGGCAAGTCGACCCTGATCAAGGTGCTCGCCGGAGTCCACGAACCCGACGAGGGCACGATCACCTGGGAGGGCGAGGAAGTCCACCTCGGGCACCCGCAGGCCGCCATGGACCTCGGCATCGCCACCATCTACCAGGAGCTCGACCTCGTCGAAGGCCTCACCGTCGCCGAGAACATCTTCCTCGGCCACGAGAAGTCGCGCTTCGGGTTCTCCCAGCGACGGGCCGCCGCGAAGTCGGCAGCCGCACTCCTCAAGCGCCTCGGCCACCCCGAGATCTCCCCGTCGCGGGAGGTCGGCACGCTCAGTGCGGCCGGCCAGCAGATCGTCAGCATGGCCCGCGCGCTCTCGCACGACGTGCGCCTCATCATCATGGACGAGCCGTCCGCCGTGCTCGACGGCGGAGAGGTGAAGCGGCTGTTCCACGTCATCCGCGACCTCACCGCCGAGGGAGTGGCCGTCGTCTACATCTCGCACCGGCTCGAGGAGATCCGCACGATCGGGGACCGGGTCACCGTGCTCAAGGACGGCCGCACCGTCGCCACCGGTCTGCCGGCCAAGGAGACGCCCACCGCGGAGATCATCCGGCTGATGACCGGCCGCTCGATCGAGTACGTCTTCCCGCCCCGCCGGAAGGTGCCGGATGCCGAGCCGCTGCTGAGCGTCGAGCACCTCTCCCGGCGGGGCGAGTTCTCGGACGTCACCTTCAGCGTGCGGCCCGGCGAGGTCCTCGGCCTCGCGGGGCTCGTCGGAGCCGGCCGCTCCGAGATCCTCGAGACCGTCTTCGGTGCCCGCAAGAGCGACAGCGGCACCGTCGAGGTCGGAGGCGTCCCGCTGCGCTCGGGGTCGGTCCAGGCCGCGGTCTCGGCCGGCATCGGCCTGGCCCCCGAGGAGCGGAAGAGCCAGGCACTCGTCCTCGGTGACAGCATCGCCACGAACATCAGCATGGCCAGCCTCACCCGGTTCTCGCGTGGCGGCATGATCGACCGCGACGCCGAGCGGCGGGCCGCGACGGAGCAGGTCGAAAGCCTCGACGTCCGCCCCACGGGGGTGGACCGCGAGGCGCGCACCCTGTCCGGCGGGAACCAGCAGAAGGTCGTCCTGGCCCGCTGGTTGCTGCGCGGCTGCCGGGTCCTCCTGCTCGACGAGCCCACGCGCGGTGTCGACGTGGGCGCCCGCTCCGAGATCTACGCCCTCATCCGCCGGCTCGCCGACGACGGGGTCGCCGTCGTCGTCGTGTCCAGCGAGATCGAGGAGGTGCTCGGCCTGTCCGACCGCGTCCTCGTGGTCGGGGAGGGGCTCGTGCTCCACGAGGCCCACGCCGACCAGCTCGACGAGCACCAGGTGCTCGACATCATCATGAGAGGAGACGCGGCATGAGTGTCGGGTCGACGCAGAAGTCCCCGGACCCCGAGGGTGGGTCGTCGGTGTCCGACGACCTGCCGGTGAGGGCGGCGGGCGACTCCGCGCCCCTGCCCCCCGAGGCGGCTCCGCCACGCACCTCCCGCGTCGCGTCGCTCATGGCGGGATCGGCCGGCCGCAACCTCGGCCTGGTCATCGCCCTGCTGCTGCTGTGCATCGTCGGCGTCATCACGGCCGGCGACAGCTTCGCAAGCATCGCCAACGCGATGACCATCCTCCGGCTCGCCTCCGTCATCGGTGTCGTGAGCATCGGGATGACCTTCGTCATCGGCGGGGGCGGGATCGACCTCTCGGTCGGTGCGATCGTCGCCCTCTCCAGCGTCTGGGCGACCACCCTGGCCACCCAGACCATCGCGGCCGACACGCACTGGATCGTCATGGTGTTCACCGCGCTTGCGGTCGGTGCCGGCTGCGGTGTGGTCAACGGGGTGCTGATCGCCTATGGGCGGATCGCGCCGTTCATCGCGACCCTGGCGATGCTCGCCGCCGCCCGGGGCCTCGCGGAGATCATCGCCCAGCGAAAGACCCAGATCATCACGAGCCGCGCGTTCATCGACTTCTTCGGGGGCAGCGTCCTCGGTGTTCCGGTGCTCGTGATCATCTTCGCGGTGGTCGCGGTGGTCGGCTGGGTGCTCCTCAACCGCACCACCTTCGGCCGTCGCACCCTTGCGGTGGGCGGCAACCCCGAGGCTGCGCGGCTGGCCGGTATCAAGGTGCAGCGGCAGACGATGTACCTCTACATCCTGGTCGGCGTGGCGTGCGGCCTCGCCGCCGTCATGATCATGGCCCGCACGACCACCGGAACCTCCACCCATGGCCAGCTCTACGAGCTCGACGCCATTGCGGCGGTCGTCATCGGCGGCACCCTGCTCAGCGGCGGCCGCGCCACCATCGTCGGCACCGTGCTCGGCGTGCTGATCTTCACCACCCTCACCAACGTGTTCACGCTGAACAACCTCGACACCTCCACCCAGGCCGTCGCCAAGGGCGTGATCATCGTCGCCGCGGTGCTGCTGCAGCAGCGCGTCGCCGCCCGCCGTCGCGCGCCCTGAGCCCACGGCTCGCCTTGGCGAGCCGGCCCCGTCCACCCACCACGGCACCGCCACCACCGCAGCACCGCCATCACCCACCACAGCACCGCCCCTCGCAAGGAGACCAACCATGTTCCGCACCCTCACGACGTCTCGACCGGTCCGGCTGATCGCCGCTGCCGGGGTCCTCGGCCTGCTGGCCACGGGCTGCACGAGCAACACCCCCGAGACCACGGCATCCGCGTCGAGCGCCCCGGCCGGGGCCAGCAGCGACAACGACGCGCCGGGCGAGAAGGTCACCATCGGCTTCTCCGGCCCGGCGGCCGACCACGGCTGGCTCGCCGCCGTCAACAGCTCTGCGAAGGCGGAGGCCGCGAAGTACTCGGACATCGACTTCAAGATGGCGGAGGGCACCAACGACGCCAGCCAGCAGATCAGCCAGATCGAGACCTTCATCAACGACAAGGTCGACGCCATCGTGCTGCTCCCGACCGACGGGGCCGCGCTCACCGAGGTGGCGACCAAGGCGATGCAGGCCGGCATCACGGTCGTCAACGTCGACCGCGAGTTCTCCTCACCGTTCGCCGCCCGCACCACCGTGCTCGGCGACAACTACGGGATGGGGGTGAGCGCCGGCACCTACGCCTGCAAGCTCATCGCCGACAAGAAGCTCACCAACCCGGTCATCGCCGAGATCGCCGGGATCGACTCGCTGCCCCTCACCCAGGACCGCAGCAAGGGCTACGCCGACGCCCTGAAGGCCTGCGGCCAGACGGTCGACAACCGGGTCGCAGCCGAGTTCACCGTCGAGTCCGGTGAGAAGGCCGCGTCCAACCTGCTCCAGGCCGCACCCAAGATCGACATCCTGTGGAACCACGACGACGACCAGGGTGTGGGCGTCCAGGCGGCGCTGGACAACGCGAACCGCCACGAGATGGCCTTCATCGGCGGTGCGGGTTCCGCCAACGCCATGCGCGCCATCAAGGAGGGGAAGATGGAGGCCACCGTCATCTACCCGCCGACCCAGGCCGCTGACGGGGTCCGCCTCGCCCGCCTCCTGGTGCAGGACAAGGGGATGTCGGACCTGGTCCAGCCCAGCGTGCCGCGCCGGGTCGTGCTCGACGCCCCGGTCGTGACCAAGGACAACGTGGACCAGTACATGCCCCTGGGCTTCGAGTCCTGACCAACCCGGACCGTGGTGCTCGCCGGCCGGCTCCGGCCGGCGAGCACCACCGACCCACCGGGCCGAACGGCCCGTCGGAAGGCGCCTCATGGCCATCGACACCACCTCACCCAGCCCCACCGCCGCGACGACCGGGGTCCGCACGCCCGGACGTCTCGGGATCGGCATGGTCGGCTACGCGTTCATGGGCGCTGCCCACTCGCAGGGCTGGCGCAACGCCCGCAGCTTCTTCGACCCCGCGCTCACGCCTGACCTCGTCGCGATCGGCGGCCGGAACGTGGACGCCGCCTCGGACGTCGCCCGTCGCTTCGACTGGCGCAACGTCGAGACCGACTGGCGGGCGCTCATCGCCCGCGACGACGTGGACCTCGTCGACGTCTGCACTCCGGGTGACACCCACGCCGAGATCGCCATCGCCGCCCTCGAGGCGGGCAAGCACGTGCTGTGCGAGAAGCCGCTGGCCAACACCGTGGCGGAGGCCCGCGCCATGGTGGCGGCCGCCGAGCGGGCGCGGGCGAACGGCATCCGCTCGATGGTGGGCTTCACGTACCGCCGGGTGCCGGCGATCGCCCTGGCCCGCCAGCTCGTGCAGGAGGGACGGGTCGGCGAGATCCGGCACGTCCGCGCGCAGTACCTCCAGGACTGGCTGGTCGACCCCGAGACGCCGCTGACCTGGCGGATGCAGAAGGACCGGGCCGGCTCGGGAGCTCTCGGTGACACCGGGGCGCACATCATCGACCTCGCCCACTTCATCACGGGCGAGCGGATCACGGGCGTCAGCGCGGCGACCCAGACCTTCGTCGAGGAGCGGCCACTGCCCGGCGCTGCTCGGGGCCTGTCGGCCGAGGTGGGCACCGGTCGCGGCCGGGTCACCGTCGATGACGCGGCGGTCTTCATCGCCCGGCTCAGTGGTGGGGCACTCGCGACCTTCGAGGCCACCCGGTTCGCGACCGGCCGGAAGAACTCGATCCGGTTGGAGATCAACGGTTCCCGCGGCAGCATCGCGTTCGACTTCGAGGACATGAACGTGCTCCAGGTGTACGACGCCACCGCGCCGGCTCGCGAGTCCGGGTTCACCCGGGTGATCGTCACCGAGGCGACGCACCCCTACGTCGAGCACTGGTGGCCGGCCGGCCACGGGCTCGGCTACGAGCACGGCTTCACGCACCAGGCGGCCGACCTGATCGATGCGATCGCCCGGGGCGTCGACCCCGTGCCGTCGTTCGCCGACGGCCTGGCCGTGCAGGAGGTGCTCGCCGCCGTCGAGCTCAGTGCAGCCGACCGCTCGTGCTGGACCCCGATCGCCGCCGACCCCACGCGATAGGCCCACGCCCGACCCCCGTTGACCACGAGAACCACGACGACCACGACGACCAGGAGCGCACGACATGAGCCGACCGATCACCCTCTTCACCGGACAGTGGGCCGACCTGCCGTTCGAGGAGGTCTGCCGCCTCGCCGCCTCGTGGGGGTACGACGGGCTCGAGATCGCCTGCTGGGGTGACCACTTCGAGGTCGACCGCGCCCTCGCCGAGGACGACTACGTCGCCGGTCGTCGCGAGATCCTCGAGCGGCACGGGCTCGGCGTCTGGGCCATCTCCAACCACCTCGTGGGGCAGGCCGTGTGCGACGACCCCATCGACCAGCGCCACAAGGACATCCTCCCGGCATCCGTCTGGGGTGACGGCGACCCCGAGGGGGTGCGTCAGCGCGCGGCCGAACGGATGGCCGACACCGCCCGGGCCGCCGCGAAGCTCGGCGTCGACGTCGTCATCGGCTTCACCGGCTCGGCGATCTGGAAGTACGTCGCGATGTTCCCTCCGGTCAGTGCCGAGACCATCGAGGCGGGCTACCAGGACTTCGCCGACCGGTGGAACCCGATCCTCGACGTCTACGACGAGGTGGGGGTGCGCTTCGCCCACGAGGTGCACCCGAGCGAGATCGCCTACGACCACTGGACCACGGTGCGCACGCTCGAGGCGATCGACCACCGCCCGGCCTTCGGGCTGAACTGGGACCCCAGCCACATGGTCTGGCAGGACCTCGACCCGGCGGCGTTCATCTGGGACTTCCAGGACCGGATCTACCACGTCGACTGCAAGGACGTCCGCAAGCGGGTCGGCAACGGGCGCAACGGCCGGTTGTCGTCGCACCTGCCCTGGGCCGACCCCCGTCGCGGGTGGGACTTCGTGTCCACCGGGCACGGCGACGTGCCGTGGGAGGACTGCTTCCGCACCCTGGGCGCGATCGGCTACGACGGCCCGTTCTCGGTGGAGTGGGAGGACGCCGGGATGGACCGCCTGGTCGGCGCCGCCGAGGCCGTCGGCTTCGTCCGGCGGCTCGCCTTCGACCGCCCCGACGCCAGCTTCGACGCCGCCTTCAGCTCAGGAGACTGACGATGACCGATGTCACGCCGACCCGCGAGGACCACCTCTCGCTCGTCGCCTGACCCAGCCCCTCCGGCGGTGGTGGCACGAGGGAGCGCCACCGCCGGAGGCCCCAACCCGGCCCGTCGGGTCAGCGCCAGAACGGGTCGAGGGCGGCGAGGGCGCCCACGGCGTCGACCGCGTCATCGACGAGGTGATGCTCGTCGACGGCCGGTGCGGCCGAGCCGACCGTGCGGAGCAACCCGTCGGCGGTGGCGTGGTCGTTGACCGCCCCGAGCGCGGTCTGCACCTGCTCGACGTGCCAGGCGAAGGCGAGCGGCCCGATGAGCTCGACGCCCGAGTCGGTGACGACGTGAGGTGTGTCGACCGCGTACATCGAGGCGAAGAACTCGCAGCCGTAGCGCAGCTTCTTGGCCTCGATGCGCACCCGGTGCCGGGCCTGCGGCGCCATCGCGGCCAGTCGGTCGACGGGGCCGACGACCCGACGCCAGCGCTTCTCGAGCGCGTGCCCGGCGATCTCGCGCACGGGTGGGTCGTCGGAGCCCGGCCACAGCGCCCCGGCAAGGAGCGCGTCGAGGGCGTGCCCGGCATCCGCCCACTCGCCCGAGCGCACAATCGTGAGCACTCGGTCGTAGGCCGCTTCGCGAGCCGCCACGAGGTGGGCGACCTGGTCGGGGCCGAGGCCGTCGACGAGGGGGCCGGTGAGCAGCACGTCGAGGTCGCGAGCGGGGCCGAGGGGCAGGGCGAGCGTGCGCAGCCGGTGGGCCACGTCGAACGCGCCGGGGACCTGGTCGAGCAGCGGCCGGAAGAGCGAGAACGACGAGCGCAGCCGCCGGATGCCGACCCGGGTCTGGTGCAGGTGCGGCATGGCGCGCGACTGGAGCAGGAGCGCCTCGTTGGCCCGCCAGTGGTCGATGCACTCGGTGGCGACGACGACGAAGGCCGCGGATGCCGTGGACATCGGTTCGAGCGTGACCGGGCGGGACTTGCGCGCCTCGGCATCAGTGCCGAGGACCGGCGTCGTCATCGCCGGTCAGGACGCGGACGGCGCCGGGCACATCGGCATCGCCGTCGTGGTGGGCACGGGGGCGAGCGCGGTGTACTTCGGGCCGAGCGCGAGGTCGACGGTGACCACCTTGCGCTTGTCCTTGACCAGGGCGGTGCCCTTGGGGAGCGACGTGCGCAGCAGCTTGGCCTGTGCCGCGCCCCTGACGCCGTACCTGATCTCCGCGACCTTGGGCGCCTTGCGGTTGGAGGGGTCGTTGGCCACCTTGCCGATGACGAACCCGCGCTCGTCCAGGCTGCGGGCGACCGACCCGGCCAGGCCCTCGCGGGTGGAGGAGTTGAAGACGTTGACCTTGGTGTTCTCGGGGGTGACGACCTTGGGGTCGTAGGGCGCGCAGGTGGCGGCCGGTGGCCGTGAGGCCCGCGCCGAGTTGTCGGCCTGGTAGTAGGACCACGCGTACCAGAACGCGAAGAACAGGCCGAGCACGACGACCCCGAGCACGATCAGCTGGCGGCGCTTCTTGCGCGCGTTGACCGACACCTCGGCCTCGGTCGTGTAGTCGCTCACGTGTCCCCCTAGAGCGCGAGCACCCGCGCGTGGAGCGTGGGGCGCTGGTGCAGTGCGGCGCGCAGGGCCCGGTGGAGACCGTCCTCGAGGTAGAGGGTGCCCTCCCACTCGACGACGTGGGCGAACAGGTCGCCGTAGAAGGTCGAGTCCTCCGAGAGCAGCATCTGCAGGTCGAGCTCGCGCTTGGTGGTGACGAGCTCGTCGAGCCGGACCAGGCGCGGCGGCACCGTCGACCACTGACGCGTCGTGTACCCGTGGTCGGGGTACGGGCGCGAGTCGCCGACGGCCTTGAAGATCACGGGAGTCACTGTATGCCGGGACGTCTCCGACATCGGGAGCGACGCGAGGACGCGGGCTAGATTGGCCCTCGTGACCCAGGAAACGAGCACCCCACAGGTCGACGAGATCCGAGCGGGGTACGCCTTCGAGGGTCCGGCCCTCGAGTTCGGGGCCGCGGTCGTCGACGGCACGGCCCACGCCGACGCCACCGTCCGCATCCCGCTCTCGGCGATGAACCGGCACGGGCTGGTCGCGGGGGCGACCGGCACCGGCAAGACCAAGACGCTGCAGCTGATGGCCGAGCAGCTGGTCGCCCAGGGAGTGCCCGTCTTCCTCGCCGACATCAAGGGCGACCTGTCCGGGATGGCGACGGCCGGCCAGGCGAACGACAAGATCACCCAGCGCTCGGCCGACGTCGGCCTCCCCTGGCAGCCCACGGCCTACCCGGTCGAGTTCTACGCCCTCGGGGGGAAGGGCACCGGCATCCCGGTCCGGGCCAGCGTCTCGACGTTCGGGCCGACCCTGCTGTCGAAGGTGCTCGGGCTGAACGAGACCCAGGAGTCGAGCCTGGGGCTGGTCTTCCACTACGCCGACACCAAGGGGCTGTGGCTCGACACCATCGCCGACCTCCGCGCGGTCGTGCAGTTCCTCACCAGCGACGAGGGCAAGGCCGACCTGAAGGACCTCGGTGGGCTGTCGTCGGCGACCGCGGGGGTCATCCTGCGCGAGCTGGTGAACTTCTCGGCCCAGGGCGCCGACCTGTTCTTCGGCCTGCCCGAGTTCGACACCGCCGACCTGCTGCGCACCGCCCCCGACGGCCGCGGTATCGCCTCGATGCTCGAGCTGCCCGGTGTGCAGGACCGCCCGCAGCTGTTCTCGACCTTCCTGATGTGGCTGCTCGCCGACCTCTTCCACGACCTGCCCGAGGTCGGCGACCTCGACAAGCCCAAGCTCGTCTTCTTCTTCGACGAGGCGCACCTGCTCTTCAACGACGCGAGCAAGAGCTTCCTCGACGCCATCCAGCAGACGGTGCGGCTGATCCGGTCCAAGGGCGTCGGCGTCTTCTTCGTGACCCAGTCGCCCAAGGACGTGCCGGGCGACGTGCTGGCCCAGCTCGGCAACCGGGTGCAGCACGCGCTGCGCGCCTACACCCCGGACGACGCGAAGGCGCTCAAGGCGGCCGTGCGCACCTACCCGAAGACGGCCTACGACCTCGAGGAGCTGCTGACCCAGCTTCCCACCGGCGAGGCCGTGATCACCGTGCTGTCGGAGAAGGGTGCGCCGACCCCGGTCGCCTGGACCCGGATGCGCGCCCCGCAGTCGCTGATGGCGCCCTCGGATGCCGCGCTGCTCACCCAGACCGTCGCCGCGTCGCCGATCGCCGCGAAGTACGTCACGGCCGTCGAGCGGGAGTCGGCCTCGGAGATGCTCGGCAAGGCCGAGGTTGCCCGCACCGAGGCCGAGCAGGCTGCCGCCCTCGAAGCCGAGAACGCCAAGGTGCGCGAGGCCGCCGCTGCGGCTGCCGAGAAGGACCGGCTGGCCGCCGAGAAGCAGGCGGCCAAGGACGCCGCGGCGGCCGAGAAGGACCGGGCCGCGCAGGAGCGCAAGCGGGCGGCCGAGCCGAGCGTCGTGGAGACAGTGGTGAAGTCGAGCGCCTTCAGGTCGGCGCTGCGGTCGGCCGGCACGGTGCTCGGCCGGGAGATCACCCGCTCGATCTTCGGCACGTCCCGCAAGCGCTGACCCTCCGGTGCCTCCTCGCGAAGTCAGGAGCACTTCGCCGGGTCAGGGCCGTACAGCATCCTGACTCCGCGAAGTGCTCCTGACTTCGCGGAACTGCGGGCGGGAGCAGGGTCAGAGGGTGAGCAGGGCCTGGGCGTAGGCGCACTCGAGATCGGGGTCGGTGACCGCCAGCACGTACCCCGGCTTGACGGCATACGTCACCTCCCAGCCACCTTCGGTGCGGCGCACCACCTCGAGCCGGTCGCCGAGCAGCTCGCGCAGCTGGTCCTCGCGGGGGAGCCAGAGCGCCTGGTCGAGGGTCACCGAGTCGAGCGCCCACTCGGTGGTGCCGTTGAACCCGAGCAGTGAGTGGTCGCGGTAGGTCTGCACCTCGACGGTGAGGTCGCTGATCCAGAACACCTCACCGCTGAGCAGCTCGGCGTCGATGACGAAGCGGTCTCCGGCCGCGGGCTCCCAGAGCACCCCCGCCTCGCGCAGGAGGGCGCGGGCGAGCTCGACCGTGATCACCCCGCCATTCTGGCCCAGCCACCCGGGCCGGCCCGGCGAGGTACCAGCGGACACACCGGGGGACGGCCGTGCGCCGGGTCGAGGGTCAGCCCAGGAGCCAGACCACGAGGGTGATGAGCGGAACCGCACCGACCGTCGTCACCAGGATGGTGTCGCGCGCCAGGGTCGGCGACCGGTCGTAGCGGGTGGCGTGGACGAAGATGTTCTGCGCCGTGGGCAGGCTCGAGCACACGACCACGGCGAGGAGGGCGTGACCGGACAGGCCGAGGGCGAGGTGCGCGACGGCATACGCAACAAGCGGCTGCACGGCCAGCTTGAGCGAGCTCGTCAGCGCCAGCTCGCCGGTGGGCACGTCGCCGCCGAAGCCGGGGCCGAGCCGCAGCGCGATGCCGTACGCGATCAGCATCGCGGGCACTGCCATCGCGCCGATCAGCTCGATCGGGTCGAGCACGATGGGCGGCAGCTGCCAGCCGGTGACCGACAACAGCAGCCCGACGAGCGTCCCGATCGTCAGCGGGTTGGTGAACGGGCGCACCATCATCTGGCGCACTGTCGGGCGGTGGCCGCGCACGTCGGCGTCGAGCACTGCCAGGGCCACCGGCTGGAGCACGAGCAGCTGAAGAAGGAGGGTGGGTGCCACGAGGGCGGCATCCCCGAGCACGTAGGCCGCGACCGGCAGCCCGAGGTTGCCGGCGTTGACGTACGAGCTCGCCAGCGCCCCGATGGCACGCTCACCGACCGAGCGCCGCCACCTCCACCGCGCGACGGTGACGTAGACGGTCGCGGGCACCACGACCCCGACGACCGTCGCGACCAGGCTGCGCGACAGCACGTCGTGCGTGTCGGCCCTGGCCACGGTGGTGAGGAGCAGCGCCGGCGACGCCACGAAGAAGGCGATGTGGCTGAGTACCTTCTGCGCCGACAGGTCGACGACGCCGAGGTGCGCGATGAGGGCACCGACGCCGATGACGGCGACGATCGTCGCGAACCCGAGGATGACACCCTCCACGGCGCCATCCTCGCGGGCGCGGGCCAGGGGGCGCGCACCGTTCCGCGCTCCGGTCCCGAACCGGGATGCCGGCATCGGCAGTCGCTCGCTACGGCCTACGTTCCGGCCCGCACGTGCGGGCTGTGGTCAGCCCCAGTTCGCGGCCTGGGTGAGGCAGAACGGGTGGCCGCTGGGGTCGAGCAGCACCCGCCAGGTCTCGCCGGGCTGCTCGTCCGGCAGGGTCGCCCCCAGCCCGACGCACTCGGCGGCGGCGCCGTCGAGGTCGTCGACCGCCAGGTCGAGGTGGAACTGCTTGCTGCCGTGCTCGTTCGGCCACCCGGGTTGCTCGTGGTCGTCGAGGGTGCCGAACCCGAGCGCCATCCCGCCCGGGCCGGTCAGCATCGCGTACTCCGCCTGGGCGTGGGCGACCTCCCAGCCGAGCACCGCCGACCAGAACGTCGCGTCGCGCTGGGCGTCGGAGCTGTCGAGGGTGAGCATCTTCAGTGCGGCGATCGCCATGGTGTGCCTCTCGTCGGGGTGGGTCGGTCAGGACGGGGATGTCGTCCACCCTGCCTAGTCTGGGTCGGTGCCCGATAGGACAAAGGCGACAGGCCCACCCACGGCCTCGACGGCGGGGCTGCTCCGGCCCGACGAGTTCGCCCGCCACGTCGACCTCGTCCGCGAGCCGGTGGGGAAGTCGGCCGCCCGCTGGGTCGAGAACCGCTGGTCCCTGCGCTGGAGCCTGCCCGACGGCCGGTGGTACGACAGCGAGGTCCTTCCCCATCCCACCTGCTCGCTCACCGTCGAGCTCGGCAGCCACCCGCGCGCCGAGATGCCGTCGGGCGAGACCGTCGTCGTCACCGGGGTGTGCACCCGCCGGTTCGACGTCGAGGTGCGCGGCTGGGGGAGGGTCCTCGCGCTGCGGATGCGCCCCGGCGGCCTGGCGGCGCTCACCGGCCACCCGGCATCGGCGTGGACCGACCGGTCGGTCGCGGCGTCCGAGGTGCTGCCACCGGCGCTGGCCGCCGCGCTGGCCGACCCCGACCTCGCGGAGACCGGCACGGCGTGGTTCGAGGTCGCAGAGCGCGGCCTGACCGCCCTGGCCGACGAGCGGCCCGACCCGCGCTACGACCTGCTGCTCGACGTCGTCGCCGACATGCTCGCCGACCACACCCTGCTCACCGTGGCCGACGTCGCCGACCGGCACGCCGTCACCGTGCGCACCCTGCAGCGTCTCTTCACGCACTACGTCGGCGTCGGCCCGAAGTGGGTGCTCGCGCGCTACCGGCTGCACGACGCCGTCGCCGACCTCGACGCCGGCTGGGCCGGCACGCTCACCGACCTGGCGGTGCGCTACGGCTGGTACGACCAGGCCCACTTCACCCGTGACTTCACCGCCCTGGTCGGCGTCACGCCCGGCCAGTACCGCGACCGGGCGACGGCGGCGGATGCCGGCCACCCGGCATCCGCCGCCCGATGACGGGGACGGCGGCGAGGGTCGTCCTGGGGCAGGAGGATTCGCCACCCTTTCAAGTCGCGGCTCCGGCCGGCGTCGTACAGAGTGAGCGCACCCACAACCCTGTCGCCGGGCCCACCAGGCCCGGCCGTCGTTTCGAGGAGCTCCTTTCGTGACCCGACCCACAACCCGGTGGCGCGCCACCTTCGCGGTGGCATCAGTCGCCGCCATCGGTGCCGCCCTGTTCTCCGGCACCGCCTCCGCCAGCACCGAAGCCGCGTCAACCCCCGTGCCGATCGTGACCCCTGACGGGGTCGTCTTCAGCTACCTGCTCAACACCAAGGTCGCCAACCCCGGCCAGACCAACGTCGTGAGCAACGCGGTGCGGAAGGCCGGCGGCGTCGTCGTGCAGGCCTGGCCGCAGATCGGCGTCGTCGTCGCCCACTCCGACCGCTCCGCGTTCCGCGCGGACGTCGCGAAGGTGGCCGGCAACGCGCTCGAGTCGGTCGGTGCCACGCGCACCGTCCCGGTCTCGGAGGGCACTCCGGCCGACCTGTCGGTGACCTGGGGCAAGGGCGCGTCCGGCTACACCAAGGGCGCGAAGAAGGACTTCAACGGCGACCTGCCCGCCGATGCGACACCGGCGGACGCCCTCGACCCCAACGAGGCGGCGCAGTGGGACATGCAGATGATCAAGGCACCGCAGGCCCAGCAGGTCACTGACGGCTCCCGCAACGTCGTCGTCGGCGTGCTCGACAGCGGCATCGAGGCGTCGCACCCCGACCTCGCCGCGAACATCGACGCCGCTGACTCGGTCAGCTGCATCGGCGCGGGCCGCCCCGACACCTCGCCGGCCTCGTGGCTGGACGAGAAGGGCCCCGGCGGCTACCACGGCACGCACGTGGCCGGCACGATCGCCGCCGCCCGCAACGGGGTCGGCATCGTCGGTGTCGCACCCAACGTGCGCCTGGCCTCGGTCAAGGTCGTCAACCCCGACGGCTTCATCTACCCCGAGTACGCCGTCTGCGGCTTCGTCTGGGCCGGGATGAAGCACCTCGACGTGACGAACAACAGCTACTTCGTCGACCCGTTCGAGTTCTACTGCGACGACCAGCCCGACCAGCACGCGGCCAAGGAGGCCGTGCGTCGTGCGGTGAACTGGTCGACCGGTCAGGGTGTCGTGCACGCCGCCGCCGCCGGCAACTCGAGCTACGACCTCGCGAACAAGACCGTCGACAAGGGCTCGCCCGATGACGGCACCCCCATCGAGCGCAAGCTCAACAGCGGCTGCAACGACATCCCGACCGAGCTCGACGGCGTCGTGACCGTGTCGTCGGTGCAGCGCTTCCCGAACGGCACGCTGAGCAGCCGCCTGTCGAGCTTCTCCAACCGCGGGCTCGGCGTCATCGACGTCGCCGCCCCGGGCTCGACGATCCTGTCGACCCTGCCGCGCACCACCGCGCCCTCGGGTTACGGCACGCTCAGCGGCACCTCGATGGCCTCGCCGCACGTGGCGGGCGTACTGGCGCTGATGAAGTCGGCTCACCCCGACTGGACCCCCGCGCAGATGATCGCCAAGCTGCGCCAGGAGGCCGACGACAAGGCCTGCAGCGCCGCGACGGCGGGCGCCGTCTGCGTCGGCCCCGAGGCCGACAACAGCTACTTCGGTGAGGGCATGGTCGACGCCCTCGACGCGGTGAGCTGACCGGTCACTCCAGCACGACCCGGATGCCGGGTGGATGGTCCTCGGACCGCCCACCCGGCATCCGCGTTCGACCGGGGCGTCAGTCGGGGCGTCAGCTGGGGCGGAGCACCGACGCGAGGGCGTCGAGCACGGACACGTCCTCGATGGTGCCGGGCACCGTGGGGGTCTTGCCGTCGGCCATCTCGCGCATGCTCTTGCGCAGGATCTTGCCCGAGCGGGTCTTCGGCAGCGCCCTGACGATGTCGACCTGGCGCAGGCTGGCGACCGCACCGACCTCGTCGCGCACCCGCTGCACGAGCTCGGCGCAGATCCGGGCGCCGTCGTCGCCGGTGCCGTCGACCCCGGCCTTGAGCACCACGAGCCCGCGCGGCACCTGGCCCTTGAAGTCGTCCGCGACGCCGATGACCGCGCACTCGGCGACGTCCGGGTGGCCGGCGAGCGCCGCCTCGATCGACCCGGTCGAGAGCCGGTGGCCCGCGACGTTCAGCACGTCGTCGGTACGGCCCATGACGAAGACGTAGCCGTCCGCGTCGATGAGCCCGCCGTCGCCGGTGAGGTAGTAGCCGTCGTAGAGCGACAGGTAGCCCGCGAGGTAGCGGTCGTCGTCCTGCCACAGCGTGGGCAGCGTGCCCGGGGGCAGCGGCAGCCGGATCGCGATGGCCCCCTCCACCCCGTGCGGTACCGGCTTGGCCGAGTCGTCGAGCACCTGCACGTCGTAGCCGGGCACCCGCACCGACGGAGACCCGGCCTTGATCGGCATCGGCTCGAGCCCGCGCAGGTTCGCGACGATCGGCCAGCCGGTCTCGGTCTGCCACCAGTTGTCGACGACCGGCACACCGAGCGCCTCGGTGGCCCACTCGTAGGTGTCGGGGTCGAGCCGCTCGCCGGCCAGGAAGACGCACGCCAGGGAGGACAGGTCGTGGCCGGCCATCAGGGCGCCGGTCGGGTCCTCGCGCTTGATCGCCCGGTAGGCGGTGGGGGCGGTGAACATGGCCTTGACGCCGTGGTCGCCGATGACCCGCCAGAAGGCGCTCGCGTCGGGTGTGCCGACCGGCTTGCCCTCGTAGAGAACTGTGGTCGCACCGACGAGCAGCGGTGCGTAGACGATGTAGGAGTGCCCGACGACCCACCCGACGTCGGATGCGGTGAACCACACGTCACCCGGGCCGATGTCGTAGATGTTCGCCATCGACCAGCACAGGGCGACGGCGTGGCCACCGTTGTCGCGCACGATGCCCTTGGGCCGGCCCGTCGTGCCGGAGGTGTAGAGCACGTAGAGCGGGTCGGTGGCCTCGACCTCGACGCAGTCAGCCGGCTCGGCGTCGGAGACCAGCTCGTGCCAGTCCAGCTCCTCCCAGTCGGTGTCGCGCTCGCCCACGGCGGCGCGGGCCTGCTCGCGCTGGAGGATGATGACCGACTCGGGCTTGTGGCTGCTGCGGTCGAGCGCGGCATCCAGCATCGGCTTGTACTCGACGACCCGGCTGGGTTCGATGCCGCAGCTCGCCGCCACGATGACGACCGGCTTGGCGTCCTCGATCCGCGCGGCCAGCTCGGCCGGCGCGAAGCCACCGAAGACCACCGAGTGGATGGCGCCCAGCCGCGCGCAGGCGAGCATCGCCACCACTGCCTCGGGGACCATCGGCATGTAGATGACGACCCGGTCGCCCTTCTCGACCCCGAGCGAGGCGAGCGCGCCGGCGAACGTGGCGACCCTGGCGAGCAGCTCGGCATAGGTGAAGGTCTGCACCGTGCTGGTCACCGGGCTGTCGTAGACCAGGGCTGCCCGGTCACCGCGCCCGTCGCGCACGTGCCGGTCGAGCGCGTTGAAGCAGGTGTTGAGCGAGCCCCCGCGGAACCAGCGGTAGAACGGCGGGTTGGAGTCGTCGAGGACGGTGGTCGGCTCGGTGATCCACTCGACCGCCTTCGCGGCGTTCCCCCAGAAGGTCGTGGGGTCGGAGATCGACTGCTCGTATGCCGCTGCGTAGGCGCCGGTGCTCATGCCCCCATCGTGGACCCACCCGGGGGTGGGTCCGCCACCGAATCGGCCGACATCTTCGCGGACGGGCGTACACCGCGCCGAACGGGGACCGGGTGGCGCGCGGCGCCGACCGGCGGTCGGTGGCGGTCGGGTCTAGGCGGCCACGTCGACCGAGTAGGTGCCCGATGCGCAGCCCGTCACCTGCCAGCCGCCGTCGACCTGCGTGGCGCTCGCGTCGGTGACGCCCGTCGTGGTCAGGTTCGGGCGCGCGTCGCCGGGCACCCAGATGTCGAACTGGCAGTTGGTGTCGGGGTCGTCGACGGTCGCGGTGAACGCCAGGTCGGCGCCGCCGGAGGCCAGCGAGTCCAGCCGTCCCGGGAAGGCCCGCGGGTAGGCCCGGCTCAGCGGCTGTGCGAACCCGTTCGGCGGCGGGCTCAGCTCGCCGGTCCGGCAGTCGACCGAGACGAAGTTGCCGCTGCTCTCCGCGTCGTCACCGGTCTCCGGGGAGCCGCAGCCCTGGCGCCACACCCAGAACGCGCCGCCGACGCCGAGCCGGTCCTGGGCGGCGACGAACCGCTGCACCTTCGCGCCGTCCACGTCCGGGTCGCCGAACCAGCCCCACTCACCGAGCCACAGCGCGGCGCCGTACGACTTCGCCGCCTCCGCCGACATCGCCAGGTTCCGCTCGATCGACGCGATCGTCAGCCCGAGGCTCTGGTCCAGGGTGATCGACTCGCTGTACGGGTGCGGCGCGAACACCAGCTGCGTGTCGGAGGTGAACCCGGGAGGCGGAGTCACGTCGAACGCGAGCCCGGACCACAGCACGCTCGGCTCGACGAAGACCAGGTGCGCGAACCCGGGTGCCTCCGCGTCGCGGATCGCCGTGATCGCCGCGTCGTAGTACCGCCCGAGCAGCAGGCCGCTGCTGATCGGCGGGGTCGCGCCGATGCCGGGCTCGTTGAACAGGTCGTAACCGGCGACGGCCGGCTCGTCCGCGAACGCCTTCGCCACGGTCGCCCAGGTGCGCACCAGCTCGGTCTGGATGCCGTCGCGGTCCGTGTAGAAGTTGGTGTAGGCCATCGCGACCGCCGGCGCCAGGTCCCGTGCCATGAACTGGCAGTGCGCTGCACCGTCGGTGATCGTCGCCCACGCCGGGGCGCCGTCCCACCCGGTGGTCGCCGACGTGCCGGCGCCGCACTGCTCGTCGGGCGCGGCCAGCGCATTGCCCCAGGCGTCCTCGTGCATGTCGAGCACGGTGTAGAGGCCGTGCTTCTTGGCCGACGCCACTGCGGCCTTGATCTCGTCGAGGTAGGCCTCGTCGAAGTCGCCCCTGGTCGGCTCCAGCCGTGACCAGGACATGCCCAGGCGCACCACGCTGAAGCCGTACGAGGCGATCTTCGCGAAGTCGTCGTCGGTGGGCTTCTGGGTCGCGGGGACCGCGGGGTCGCGCAGGTAGTAGTCGATCAGCTGGTTCACGTTGACCCCGCGCAGCAGGACCCGTCGGCCGGTGACGTCGCCGATGACGGGCAGCCCGTCGCTGGTCTGCGCCGGGAGCAGGTGCAGCCGTTCCATCCCGCCGCTGGCGGGGACGGGCGCCACGGCCTCGGGGCCCGGGGTGCTCGTCGGGACGACGAGCGCGACGGCGAGCAGGGCCACGACGGTTCCGACGACGATCCAGGCCCGCGCGCGCGGGCGGTGGGGCGTCGTGCCCCGTCGCCGCCCGGGATGACCCGCGCTCGCCAGCGCCACGTGAGACCGGTCGCGACCGCAGCGACCAGGCCGACGCCCACGCCGTACCCGATCCCCGTCGCGACGGAGATCAACGTCGTCGCGATCCACCAGCTGTCCGGCCCCGCGTCGTCGAGGTGACCCGTCAGGGCCGCAACCACCGCCCCGAGCACGCCGAGACCGATGCCTGCCGACAGCGCCGCGAGCCAGACCGCCAGCGGTGCCACGTCCGGGAAGCCGCCGCAGTGCTGAGCGGACGGCCAGCGCGAACAGGCCGAGGAACACGACCATCCCGGCCAGCGTGCCGAGCGCGCTCGCGGCGCTGGTGGGGGCCACCAGGGGCCCGGCGAACGCGTACCCGACCGGCCCGCCGCGCCAGGTGGAGCTGCCCACCGCCGCGAGCGCCACGACGACTGCGGTGACGGCCACCGCGAAGGCGCTGCCCGACTCCAGCCACCGCCCGCTGCCCGGTGCCGTGGTCGAACCGACCGCGGTTCCGGACGTTGCGGACGTGCGGCGGCCGCGCCCGAGAACTGCGGCCGCGCCGACCAGCGGTCCTGCGACCAGGCCCTTGAGGCCGGCGAACCCGCTCGTCGCAACCGCGAACTTCAGCGCGGCGACGAAGCCCAGGTGTGGCCCGACCAGCGGCAGCGCCGCGGCGAACCCGGTCGCGGCCGTGGCGATGGCGACGGCGCCGACGACGCAGACCCAGGTGAAGGCGAACAGCGCCCGCCCCGAGCGGGCCAGCGCGAAGACCGGAAGCATCGTCCCGGCGAGCAGCACCGGCAGCCCGACGAGCAGCGGGGCCCACTGGTAGGCGCCGCCGAACCGGATCACCGGCATCCCGTGCCCGCCCACCGGCGCAAGCAGGCCGGTCGGATCGACGACCGCCAGCACCACGACGAGCAGGAGGACGACCCCGCCGGCGAGCGCGGATGCGCGGAACTGACGGCCTCGCAGCAGCGTGCGCCACCGGGCCCGGGACGCTGTCGTCTGATCGGCCATAACGAGCGCGAAGCCTAGCCCGACCGCATGGGGTGCACCTCCGGTTCACCTGATTGCGAGGTACGCCACACGAGTGCGGCCCCCGATGACCGTCGCCGTCGGCGCCCGAAAGGTTCGGACCTCTTGGCCCATCGGGGTTGTCCGCGGACGTATGGTGCTGGCGGAGGAGGGGGTCATGACCACATTCGTCCTGATACCGGGGGCCGGGGGGCAGGCCTGGTACTGGCACCGCGTCGTCCCGCGGCTGAGGTTTCGCGGGCACGAGGCGGTGGCGGTCGACCTGCCGTCCGGCGACGAGGAGGCGCGGCTCGAGGACTACGTGCGCACCGTGGTGCATGCCGTGCCACCGGGGTCGACTCGGGACGCGGGCGGCACCGGCCTCGCTGTGGTCAGCCAGTCGCTCGGTGGTCTGGTGGCGCCGATCGTCGCGGAGCGCTGTGCCGCAGACCTGCTCGTGCTCGTGGCGCCGATGGTGCCGCGGCCCGGGGAGTCCGGTGGCGAGTGGTGGCAGGCGACCGGTCAGGGCGACGCGATGCAGCGCTTCGCCACGGAGCAGGGTCGCGACCCCGACGCGGTGGACGACGACACCCTCTACTTCCACGACGTGCCCGAGCCGGTGCGGGCCGAGATGGTCCGACGGCCGTTCGAGCAGACCGAGGGGCCCCTGCTGGACCCGTGGCCGCTCGACCGGTGGCCGGACGTGCCGACCCGGGTCGTGGCCGGCGGCGAGGACCGGCTCTTCCCGCTCGACTTCACGACGGCGCTGGCTCGTGAGCGGGTCGGCGTCGAGCCCGACGTCATCGACACCGGGCACCTCGCGGCGCTCGCGGACCCCGACGCCCTGGTCGACGTGCTCGACCGCTACGCCCTCGAGGTCATCGGCGGCTGACCGGTTCCGCTGCTGCTTCCACGGCTCGGGCGGCGCTGCCAGACTCACGCCATGGAGCTGCCGCAGCACTGGGTCACGGCCGACGGGTTCAGCCCGCATCTCGGGCGAAGTGGCGGCACGCTCACCGTGTGGGGGTGGTCGTCGGAGTCCGAGGCGGATGCCGTGCGCGTCGCCGACCAGCGGCTCGCCGAGGCCCTCGAGCGGGTGGCCCGCGAGGGCGGCCTGCCGGCCGGCCACGGGTACTACCCACGGGTGCCGTTGCGCGAGCCGGTGCTGGAGGAGGTCGACGCGGCATCCGGGGCGCTGCTCGGCGTCGTCACCCGCAACCGGATGGGGTGCGAGGTGCTCTGCACCGACCTGCTCTTCATCGCCGACGTCGACGTGCCCGAGCTCGAGGACGCCACGACGCACCGCAACGCTCCGGGAGAGCAGTCCGGCGTCGCGGCGAGCAGCGGGTCGGCGATCGAGTCGACGTTCAACCCCCGGGTGCGAAAGGGGGCGGCCGGGTTCCTGCGCCGCCTGCTGTCGGGGGACCCGGCCCCCACCCCGATGGCGGCGGGGGAGTCGGATGCCGCGCCGTCAGATGCCGTGCCCGCGTCACCCCGGCCGGGCGAGACGAGCGTGGCCGAGACGGTGGCGTGTGAACCGGTGTGGGAGTTCGCCCGTCGGCACCCGGACCTCGGGGTGCGGGCGTACCGAACGGCCGCCGGGCTGCGGGTGATCGTGACGGGTGCGGCGTCACCGCCCAGGTCGGATCGCGCCCGCGCCCTGCTCACCGAGCTGGGGTCGGACCCGCTCTACGTCGAGCTGTGCGCCACCCACGACAGCTACCGGGCACGGTTGACGCCCAAGCCGTTCCGGGTCGGCATCCGCGCCCTTCCCGTGGCCTGGCCGTTCGCGGACGACGACGCGCGGGGCCGGTACGAGGAGTGGGTGTCGGAGTACGACGGTCGGGCGTCCGGGCACGCGGTCTGCCGGCTGATCGGCGCTACGGGGCCGGAGCCCGGCCCGGACGAGCAACGCCTGGTGGCGCTGCACGACGTGCGCTGCCGGGTGGGGGAGCGGTTACCCCTCGCCTGAGTCCCTTCTCGGAGGTGCTCGCGGGCCCCCGTCGCTCCCGCTCGCTCCCGCCAACAGGAAAAGTCCCGGTCGCACGCTCCCGGGACTTTCCTGATGGCGGAGGATGGGGGATTTGAACCCCCGAGGGTTTTATCCCAACACGATTTCCAATCGTGCGCACTAGGCCACTATGCGAATCCTCCGCGGGTGAGGCTACTAGAGGGGGAGCCGCGGCCCGAAATCGTCGCGCTGCAGGGGGCGCCGCTGCCATGATCACCTGGTGGGCAACACACCCGAGTCCCTCGACGCCGACGGCACGACCGCGGTGGGGGCCGCGACGCCGGTCGCGCCGGTCGCGCCGGACTCGCCCACGCCGCTGGACCGCGTCCGCTCGGTGTTCGCCCGGGTCACGTCACGGCGCGTGGTGGGCTGGGTCCTGGTGGTCTGCTGGGTCGGCTGGCTCGCGGCCCTCTGGGTCACCCAGCCCCGGATCGTGCCGCAGGACCACCTCGCCGACGAGCTGGCCCGGGGCCACGCCACGGCCTACCGGGTCGTCACGGTCGACGAGGACCCGGCGGGGTTCTGGTCGCCGTACCGCATCGGCGTCTACCCGGCATCCGACGCCCAGGACGGGGTCGTCGACGGTGCCGCCGACGGGCAACAGGTCACGGTGGCCTACTGGGTCGACGCACCGGTGGCCGAGCTTCGGGTGCTCGACCCCAACGGCCTCTCGTCCGACACCCCGGCCGCCGTGGTCGCGAGCTTCCAGGCCGCCGGGGTCCCCGAGGCAGAAGCGAGCGTCTTCTTCCGCGGCCTGCCGGCAGATCGGGTGACCAACGCCGGTTTCGTGCTCCTGGTGATGACCATGCTCGTCGTGGTGCTCGGGGCGCGTCCGAGGCGCGGCACCCGGTGGTTCTGGTTCTGGGTGGTCGGGGGACCGCTCGCGGTGGGGGTGCCGATCTTCGCCGTCGCCGAGCTGCTCCGCCCGAGGTTCGAGCTGCCGGACACCGTGCACCCATCCGGTGTCGCCGGTCGGTGGAGCGGGCTGACCGGGTTCGCCATCGGCGTCGTCCTCTCCCTCGTGGGCGCTGGGGTCCTGATCGCCCTCACCGCGGTGTCGCCGATCTGGTTCATCCGCGGCTGACCCACGGCACCCGGATTTCCGGGATGCCGCCGGCGCGCCTAGGATCGTGCGCGGCACCCCGCGTGGTGGTACCCCGCCGAACTCCCCCAGGGCAGGAATGCAGCAAGGGCAGGTGGGCTCTTCCAGGTACGCGGGGTGTCCTCGTACCCGGACGCGGGCATGCCGGTGAGGCCGAGCCGGGTGACTCGGGAGTGGCTTGCTGTGACCGCGAACGCCGGGTCAGCGGGTCGCGGGCTCCACGGCATCCGCGGTCTGGTCGGCCACGGCCTCGCCGCCGGACCCGCAGGCGCCGCCGCAGCAGCCGCCGCCGCAGCCACCGGCCTCGGCGACCGGCTCGGGCTCGGTGCCCTGCAGGTCCCAGACCTGGCGGATGGCGTTGAGCATCACCTCGACCGGCTGGGCGCCGCTGACGCCGAACTTCTGGTCGAGCACGAAGGTGGGCACCGAGGTGATGCCGATCTGCGAGGCGAGCGCGAGGTCGGTGCGCACGTCGATGCCGTGGTCGTCGCCGGCGAGCAGGTCGCGCACGGCGGCCTCGTCGAGGCCGCCCTCGACGCCGAGCCGCACGAGCGTCTCCGGGTCGCCGATGGACTGGCCCTCGGTGTACCAGGCCCGCATGACCCGCGCGGTGACCTCGTCCTCGCGGCCGTGGGCGCGGGCGAGGTGGATCAGCCGGTGCGCGTCGTAGGAGTTGCCGCCGCGCAGCGTGGCCCACTGGAAGTCGAGCCCGACGGCGGCGGCGTCGGCCGCCATCCGCTCGTGCTGGGCGACCATCTGCTCGCGCGGGACGCCGTACTTGTCGGCGACCCGGTCGATGGCCGGGGTGTCGTCGACGGCGGGCGCGGTGCGGTCGAGCTGGAAGCTGTGCCAGACGACCCCCACCTCGTCGCCGTGCTCGAACTGCTCGAGGGCGAGCTCGAGGTGCCGCCGGCCGAGGTGGCAGAAGGGGCAGAGGATGTCGGACCAGACGTCGATGCGCACGTCACGAGGGTAAGCCGCGAACCCCCGTGCGACCGAACGCGGGTCGCCGGTGCGGACAGTGGTGTCGTCCCGAGCTGGGTCAGACCCGGTGCTCGTCCGCCGCGGACCGCAGGGTTCGGTAACCCCACAGCCCGCACAGCGCCACGGCCACCAGGAGGGTGGCGCCGGAGGCTCCCGGCCCCCCGGCGTGGGCAGCGCGGGCGGTCAGCAGGCCACCGACGACCGCGCAGAGCACGAGGGAGCGGGCGAACCACAGCGTCATCACCATCGGCCCGACGTCCGGGAGGAACGCGAGGAACGGCGGCCGCCCGCGGAACGCGGCCACCCACTGCGCCGCGAGGACGAGCGCCCCGACCCCCACCACCCAGAGGAGCACGCTCCCGACACCGACGGAGCTGGCCGGGACCAGCGCACGCACCGCCACGCCCAGGGGCAGCGCGACGAGGACGAACAGGGATGCCGGGAGCGCGGTGTGTGCGCCGGCCTCCGTTCCCAGCCCCAGGCCGCTGAGCCGCGGGGTGCCGAGGGTGTCGCCCAGCAGGCGCAGGCCCTCGGCCCACACCCCGACGCCGAGGTACAGGGCTGCCACCGCCACGACGGCGAGCGCCACCGGCACCTCCGGGTCGCTGAGCGACCAGGCGACGCCGGCCGCGCCCGGGGCGGTGAGCAGGGCTCCGGAGAGCAGCAGGCCGGGCTGCCGGCGAAGGCCGAGCAGGTCACGGGCCACGACGGTGAGGAGGCGACCGTGCGACCTCAGCCGCAGTCCCCGCCCGCGGTGGACGGGGGTGGCGGCCTCGAGGCGGGCGGCGCGCAGGTCGCCCGCGAGCACCGCGCCGCCCAGCCGCGTGGAGCGGATGCTCTGGGCGCGCAGCGCGGTCAGCCCGAGGCGGCGGAGCGCGGCCGACGGGCTGAGCGCGCGGAGCCCGCGTCCGCGGCCACCATCGGTCGTCGGCACCTGGTCGGCCCCCGACTCACCGGCGCCCACCTGGCCGGCGAGCCACGCTGCGGCGACCACCACCCCCAGCGCCGGGCCGACGACGAGCGCGACGACGAGGGAGGTGGGCCCGGTCGTGCCCGACGCCCACAGGCCACCCCCGAGCACCCCGGCGAAGACCGTCGCGCCCGCGACCAGCAGCGTGGCGGAGACGAGCCACCACTCCCGCAGGGTGGCCGCCCGGTCGAAGGGGCCGGCGACGACGTGGTCGACCCACGGGAGCGGAGGCACGACCGGGCCACGGCGACGCCCGAGACCGTGGACGAGCGCCGTCAACGCCACGGCCAGGACGACGGCGACCACTGCCGCGCCGGGCCCGAGCAGCCGGTCGTGGAGCCACCCCGGGTCGCTCGTGATGAACAGGGCGCGCGCCACCGTGAAGCCGTACGTGAACGCGAGCAGCGCGAGGAGGTACACGGCATACAGCACCCGTTGCACCGCCCCGGTGCCGTGCGGGCCGTGGAGCACGTGGGTGACGTCCTCGAGCCGCTCCTTGTCCTGGGCCCGCTGCTCGGCGGCGTTCATGCGGGGCCGCCGACGTCGACCACCTCGTCGGCGACGGATGCCGTCAGCGCCGGGTCGTGGCAGGCCATCAGCACCGTCGTGCCCTCGGCGCAGCGCGCCCGCACCAGGTCTCCGACCATGACGCGCCGGTCGGTGTCGAGCCGCTGCTCGGGCTCGTCGAGGATGAGCAGCCGCGCGGGTCGGAACCAGGTGAGCGCCAACCGGAACAGCTGTCCCTGGCCGGAGGACAGCTCGTGCGGGAAGCGCTCGCCCATCGCACCGAGACCGAAGGTGTCGAGCGCTTCGCCCACCCGCTCGACGCAGGTGCGAGCCTCGCGGCCCCACGTCGCGTCGACGAGGGTCAGGTGGTCGGCCAGGGTGAGGTCGCGGTAGGCCGCCGGTGGCCCGATCAGCGCGGCGACGTTCTCCCGGGTGGAGCGTCGTCGCTCGTCGGCCGGGTCGCCGTCGATCGTCACGGTGCCGCTGGTGGGCGCGAGCAGCCCGGCGACGAGGCGCAGCAGGGTGGTCTTGCCGGACCCGTTCGGGCCTCGCACGACGACGCAGGAGCCCGGTTCGGCGACCAGGCTGATGGCGGGGAGCAGCGTCGTGACCTCGAGCACCTTGCAGACCTGGTCGGCCACGACCCGGCATCCCGGGTGGGGTTCTGCGGTCACGTCGGCCACCTCCGCGTCGCCCTGCACCGGTCGTCGTGACCTTAGCGCGGCAGGTCGGCGCGACCCGACCCGGCACCGCCGGTGGGGTGGCGTCCACAGCGGGATGTGCGGCGTGCCCGGTGTCCGGTATCGCGACTAGGGTTCGGACCGTGAGCACCGCCCTGTACCGCCGCTACCGCCCCGAGACGTTCACCGACGTCATCGGGCAGGAGCACGTGACGGAGCCGCTGATGCAGGCGCTGCGCACCGGGCGGGTCAACCACGCCTACCTGTTCAGCGGTCCGCGCGGGTGCGGCAAGACCACCAGCGCGCGCATCCTGGCCCGTTGCCTGAACTGCGAGTCGGGGCCCACCCCCGAGCCGTGCGGCACCTGCGACTCGTGCGTGGCACTGGCCCGGGGGGGCTCCGGCACCGTCGACGTCATCGAGATCGACGCCGCGAGCCACGGCGGTGTCGACGACGCCCGCGACCTGCGCGAGCGCGCGTCCTACGGCCCGGCGCAGAGCCGCTACAAGATCTACATCATCGACGAGGCGCACATGGTGACGCCGCAGGGCTTCAACGCGCTGCTCAAGATCGTCGAGGAGCCGCCCGAGCACGTGAAGTTCGTCTTCGCGACCACCGAGCCCGAGAAGGTCATCGGCACCATCCGCTCGCGCACGCACCACTACCCCTTCCGGCTCGTGCCGCCCGCCCGGCTGCAGGCGTACATGGAAGAGCTGTGCGTCAAGGAGGGCGTCGCCGTGGCGCCGGGCGTGCTGTCGTTCGTCGTGCGCGCCGGTGGCGGTTCGGTGCGTGACTCGCTCTCGGTGCTCGACCAGCTGATCGCGGGTTCCGGGCCCGACGGCCTCACCTACGAGTCGGCTGCGGCCCTGCTCGGCTTCACCGACGGCGAGCTGCTCGACGCCGCCATCGACGCCTTCGCGGCCGGTGACGCGGCCTCGGTGTTCCGCTCCATCGACAAGGTGGTCGAGACCGGGCTCGACCCGCGGCGCTTCGTGGAAGACCTCCTCGAGCGGCTGCGCGACCTCATCGTCGTCGCGGCCCTGCCCGACGGCGCCGGCCAGGTGCTGCGGCACGTGCCCGAGGACCAGCTCGAGCGGATGCGGCGGCAGGCCGCCTCGTTCGGCCCCGGGGCGCTCTCGCGGGCCGCCGACGTCGTCAACTCCGGGCTCACCGAGATGACCGGCGCCACCGCCCCGCGCCTTCAGCTCGAGCTCATCGCCGCCCGCATCCTGCTGCCCGGCGCCGCCGGCGAGGCCGGGTACGCCGCGCGCCTCGACCGGCTCGAGCGCCGCCTCGACGTCGGCGGGGTGCCGACGGCAGCGGTCTCGTACGCCGCGCCCGCACCCCCCACTGCGGCTCCGCCGGCGGCGGCCCGCACCGCCCTCGCCCGCACCACAGACTCCCCCCGCGGCGGCCCCGGTGTTCGCGGCGGCGCCCGACCGCCCCGTCCGGCCCGCCGTCGGTCGAGCACGAGCCGCCGCCCGACGACGACGCCCCGCCCGAGCACGAAGCGCCGAGCGAGGCCGCGGCACCGGCCCCACCGGCATCCGGCCGGTCGCGCGAGCCAGCACCAGTGGCCGCGACGGCATCCGTTGCCGCCGAGCCTCCCGAGCCGGCTCCGGTCGCCCACCCCAAGGGCCCCGGTGGTCTCGACACCGACGCGCTGCGTCGTTCGTGGCCCGACGTGCTCGAGTGGCTGAGCCGCAACAAGCGGGTCACCTGGACCTTCGTCGCGCAGAACGCCCAGGTCCTCGACTACGACGGTCAGCGCGTGCTGCTCGGCATCTCGACCGTCGGGCTGGCCGAGACGTTCCGTCGCGGGGCCCACGCCGACTACGTGCGCCAGGCCCTGATCGACGTCCTCGGCGTCGACGCCCGCGTCGAGGGGGTGCCCTCCGACGACGTCGGTGCCCCCGCGCACCCGCGCCGCCGCCGTCGGTGTCGTCCGGCCCGTCGGGGTCAAGGGATGCCGGGTCGTCAGCCGCGCCCCCCGCCGCCACGCCGTCACCCACCTCGGCGCCCGGGTCGGGCGACGACTCCGGCCCCGGCGCGTCCCGCTCCGGCGGTGCGGCGCTCGCCGCGACCGGGCCGGGCGCGCCTGGCGGTTCCTCCCGCGGCCGCGAGCCCGCGAGCTGGTCCGACGCGCCCCCACCGCCCGACACCGCTCCGTCGTGGGCCAGCCCGCTCGAGCAGGCGAAGGCAGCGGTGGCCGTCGAGACCGAGGTCGTCGCGACCGAGCGCGTCGTCGACGACACGGCGATCAGCGACGACGACGAGTCGATCGACGACCTGACCGATGTCGGTGTGCCGGTGGTCGAACGCATCCTCGGGGGCACCGTCATCGCGGAGGACCCCCGGTGAGCGCCCGCTCGTACCGCATCAGCCACGGCGTGGTCGCACCCCTGTCCAAGGTGATCTGGCGGCCGACCATCACCGGCACCGAGAACGTCCCGCCCACCGGCGGCGTGCTGATCGCGAGCAACCACCTGTCGTTCATCGACTCCTTCGCCATCCCGATCGCGGCGCCGCGGCCGGTGGCCTTCCTCGCGAAGTCCGACTACTTCACCGGCACCGGGGTGAGTGGAGCGGTCCGGCGTGCCTTCTTCGCGAACTCCAACGCGATCCCCGTCGACCGGCACTCCTCGCGGGCGGCCCAGGAGTCGCTCGACGCCGCCCTCCTCGTGCTGCGCGAAGGTGGTGGGTTCGGCATCTACCCCGAGGGCACCCGCTCGCGCGACGGTCGCCTCTACAAGGGGCGCACCGGAGTGGCCTGGCTCGCGCTCACCGCCGGCGTGCCGGTCGTGCCGGTCGGTCTGGCCGGCACCGACCAGGTGCAGCCGGTCGGGGCGAGCTTTCCCCGGCTGGCGCGGGTGCGGGTCGCCTTCGGCCGGCCCATCTACCCCGCGTCCTTCGCCGACCTGCCCGCCGGGAAGGCGCGCCGCCTGCTCACCGACGAGGTCATGGACGCCATCGCCGCCCTGTCCGGCCAGGAGCGGGCCGACACGTACAACGAGCTGCCGCCCGGGTCGACCGGCGCGGCGGTCGGCATCTGAGGAGGACCGCACCGTGTCGACGACCCTGCGGTTCGAGGCCACCGGGCTGACCTGCGGGCACTGCGCCCGCGCGGTCAGCCAGGAGCTGATGGCCCTCGACGGCGTGCTCGACGCCCAGGTCGAGGTGGTCAGCGGCGGTGCATCCGCGGTCACCGTCGTCACCGAGCGCGAGCTCGGCGACGACGAGGTGGTTGCCGCCCTCGACGAGGCCGGCGAGTACGTGCTCGTGCGCGACTGACCGCCTCGACACGGCCCACCGGCATCCGGGCGCGGCGGCGCAGGACAGGGTGCTCGTGAGGTCGTAGTCTCGACGTGTGTACGAAGGCGCGGTCCAGGACCTCATCGACGAGCTCGGCAGGCTGCCGGGCGTCGGTCCCAAGAGCGCGCAGCGGATCGCGTTCCACCTGCTGCAGGCCGACCCGGCCGACGTCGACCGGCTGGTGCTCTCCCTGACTGAGGTCAAGGCGCGGGTGCGGTTCTGTGAGCTGTGCTTCAACGTCGCAGAAGCCACCCGCTGCCGGATCTGCCTCGACCCGCGTCGCGACGTGCACGCCATCTGCGTCGTCGAGGAGCCCAAGGACGTCGTGGCCATCGAGCGCACCCGTGAGTTCCGCGGCCGCTACCACGTGCTCGGCGGCGCGATCAGCCCGATCGACGGCATCGGCCCCGACGACCTGCGGGTGCGCGAGCTGCTCGCCCGGCTCGGCGACGGCGTCGTCACCGAGGTGATCATCGCGACCGACCCCAACCTCGAGGGCGAGGCGACCGCCAGCTACCTCTCGCGGATGCTCAAGGTGTTCGGCCTGCGGGTCACCCGCCTGGCATCTGGGCTGCCGGTGGGCGGCGACCTCGAGTACGCCGACGAGGTCACCCTGGGGCGTGCGTTCGAGGGGCGGAGGTTGCTCGATGTCTGACGACTGGACCCTGCTGTCCGAGGAGTCCGCGGCCGACGCCCGGATGTACCTCCTCACCGTCCGTGAGATCGCGGCGGGCAACAGCCCCGACGCCACCCTGCCGATGGCCCTGCTCGCGCTGTCCCAGGTGCTCGTCATGGGTGCCCGGCTCGGCGCCGTCGAGGACGTCGTGCCGGTGGCGCGCTTCGAGCCCGACCCCGGACCCGACGCCGAGGTCGACCCGCTGCGCGAGAACCTCGCCAACGTCTTCGAGGGCCTCGACGAGTACGCCGACGTCGCCGACCCGGTGCTCGACCCCGAGCCCACCGTGGGCTACCTCAGCAACGACCTGGTCGACATCGCCTCGGCGCTCAGCCACGGGTTGAGCCACCAGGCCGCCGGCCGTCCGGTCGAGGCGCTCTGGTGGTGGCAGTTCAGCTACCTCTCGCACTGGGGCGAGCGGGCGGCCTGCGCCCTGCGCGTCGTGCAGGCGCTGCTCGCGCACGTGCGGCTCGACGCCGACCCGGATGCCGTGTCCGAGGCCGAGTTCGACGCCCTCCACCCCTGACGTCGCCGTCAGGGGGCAGGGGGGAGCTCCCCCGAGGCCACCGCCGCGCGCAGGTCGTCTGTCGCGTCCCAGTCGTTGGCGTGCATCGCCGCGACGACCCGGCCGTCGCGCAGCCAGAACGCGCGGAACGCCAGGCCCTCGAGGTCACCGTGCACGACCACCTCGTCGTCGGCCCCGGCGTGGCCGACGTACTCCATGCCCAGGTCGTACTGGTCGGTGAAGAAGTAGGGCATCGCGTCGTAGACCTCGTCGCCGCCGGCGAGGTTGTGCGCGGCGACCTTGGCCTGGTTGATCGCGGTGTCCCAGTGCTCGACCCGGATCCGTCGGCCCAGCACGGGGTGTGCGTGGTTGGCGATGTCTCCGACGGCGAACACGCTCGGCACCGACGTGTGCAGGCCGGCGTCGACGAGCACCCCGTTGTCGACGGCCAGCCCGGCGGCCTCGGCGAGCGCGACCCGGGGCGTCACCCCCACCCCGGCCACGACGAGGTCGGCTCCCTCGAGGTCCTGGGCTGTCACCTGGGTGCCCAGCCGCAGCTCGACGCCGTGGCTGCGGTGCAGGTCGGCGAAGGCCTGCGCCACGGTCGGCCCGAGCACCCGCAGCAGCGGCAGGTCGGCCACCTCGAAGACGGTCACCTCGCAGCCGGCCGACCGTGCGGCTGCGGCCGCCTCCAGCCCGATCCAGCCGGCGCCCACGACGGCGATCCGCCCGCCCTTCGCGAAGGCCGCCTTGAGCCGGTCGCTGTCCTCGATGGTGCGCAGGTAGGCCGTGGGCACACCGCTGTCCTCGGCGAGCGCGAGCCGCCGCGGCTCCGCCCCGGTGGCGAGCAGGAGCCGCTCGTAGGTGACCTGCTCACCGGTCGAGAGGTGCACCACGTGGGCGTCGGTGTCGACCGCCGTCGCCTCGGTGCCGAGCCGCAGGTCGACGTCGTGCTCGGCGTACCAGTCGACCGGATGCACGAAGGCGTCGTCGATCGGGTCGTTGCCGAGCAGGTAGCCCTTGGACAGCGGCGGCCGCTCGTAGGGTGCGTGGGACTCGGCCCCGACGAGAACGACCGGGCCGTCGTGGCCCTGCTCGCGCAGCTCGGTGGCGGCGGTGCCGCCGGCCAGGCCGGCGCCGACGATGACGATCGACATGAGACCTCCTTGACGTGGTGGTCGCGACGCTACGCGGTGCCCTCGCGCGGCGCAGCCCCCACCAGCGACTTCTTGCGGATGCCGGCCGACCGGCATCCGGGCATTCCGTCCGGTCCGTGGACGTCCGGTTACAGTGGTCGCGACCCCACAAGCACACCGTCACGGGAGTAGCACGTGCCCATCGTCGTCCAGAAGTACGGCGGATCGTCGCTGGCCGACGCCCAGAGCATCAAGCGGGTCGCCCGACGGATCGCCGAGACCAAGAAGGCCGGTCACGACGTCGTCGTGGCCGTGTCCGCGATGGGTGACTCCACCGACGACCTGCTCGACCTGGCGCGCGATGTCAGCCCGGTGCCGCCGCCGCGCGAGCTCGACATGCTGATGACTGCCGGCGAGCGGATCTCGATGGCGCTGGTCGCCATGGCGATCTCCGACCTCGGGTTCAGCGCCCGCTCGTTCACCGGCAGCCAGGCCGGCGTCATCACCGACGGCGTGCACGGCAAGGCCAAGATCATCGACGTCACCCCGGGCCGCATCACCGAGGCGCTCGGCAAGGGACACATCGTCATCGTCGCGGGCTTCCAGGGCGTCAGCCAGGGCACCAAGGAGATCACCACGCTGGGCCGCGGGGGCACCGACACCACCGCCGTCGCGCTCGCCGCCGCCCTGGGGGCCGAGGTCTGCGAGATCTACACCGACGTCGACGGCGTGTTCACCGCAGACCCCCGCATCGTGCCCTCGGCCCGCAAGATCGAGCGCATCTCCAACGAGGAGATGCTCGAGCTCGCGGCGTCGGGCTCGAAGGTGCTGCACCTGCGCAGCGTCGAGTACGCCCGGCGCTTCGACATCCCCATCCACGTGCGGTCGTCGTTCTCCCACAAGGAGGGCACCATCGTCACGGACCAGCCAGGACCCCAAGGAGACGCCGTGGAAGCCCCGATCATCGCCGGTGTGGCCCACGACCGCAGCGAGGCGAAGGTGACCGTCGTCGGCGTGCCCGACCGCCCCGGCATGGCCGCGCAGATCTTCGAGGCGGTGACCGTGGCCCAGATCAACATCGACATGATCGTGCAGAACGTGTCGGCCACCGACACCGGGCTCACCGACATCTCGTTCACGCTGCCCAAGACCGACGGCACCGCCGCCGTCGAGGCACTCCAGCGGATCCAGGGCGAGGTCGGTTTCTCCTCGATCCAGTACGACGACCAGATCGGCAAGCTCTCGCTGGTCGGGGCGGGCATGCGCTCCAACCCCGGTGTCTCGGCGACGTTCTTCAAGGCGCTCGCCAACGCGGGCATCAACATCGAGATGATCTCGACCTCGGAGATCCGCATCTCGGTGATCACCCGTGACGACCTCCTCGACGAGGCGGTGCGGGCGGTGCACACGGCGTTCGGGCTCGACTCCACCGAGGGGGAGGCCGTCGTCTACGGGGGCACCGGCCGCTGACGTGGCTGCCACTGGGGAGGGGACCACGGGGGGCGCGCTGCCGACACTGGGCATCGTGGGGGTGACCGGTGCCGTCGGCCGGGTCGTGCTCGACGTGCTGCCGACCCGTCACC
The DNA here is from genome assembly GCA_963695175.1 of uncultured Actinomycetota bacterium. Lineage (GTDB taxonomy): Bacteria > Actinomycetota > Actinomycetes > Actinomycetales > Dermatophilaceae > Fodinibacter. The sequence goes on along the minus strand of CAVOGG010000002.1, from coordinate 324,290 downwards.
CGCACTGGGGCCGGGTGCGGGTGGCCGCCGGGGTCGAGGACGTCGGCTCGACCCTGTCGGTCGGTGGCGAGGACGTCGTCATCGAGGCGCTGACGGCGGAGTTCTTCGACGGCATCGACGTGGCCATCTTCGACATCCCGCCGTCGATCGCCCGCGAGTGGGTCGAGCTGGCGGCGTCGCGCGGCGTCGTCGCCATCGACAACAGCACCGAGTTCCGCACCGAGGCCGACGTGCCGCTCGTCGTGCCCGAGGTGAACCCGCGCAAGGTCGCCGACCGGCCGCGCGGCATCATCGCGAACCCCGGCGCCACGGTCATGACGATGATCGACGCGCTCGCCGTGCTGCACGGCGTGTGGGAGCTGACCGGGCTCGTCGTGACCACCTTCCAGGCCGCCTCGGGCCTGGGCCGCACCGGGATGACCCGTCTGCACGACGAGCTCGACGTCGTGCACGGGCACCGTGAGCTCGGCACCCGCCCTGGCGACGTGCGTCGGCTCATCGAGGAGGAGCTGGGGGAGTCACCGTTCCCGGCTCCGTTGGCGCTCAACGTCGTTCCCTTCGTCGGGCACCACGTCGGCGACGGCTGGACCTCCGAGGAGGTCAAGGTGCGCGACGAGACCCGCAAGATCCTCGACCTCCCCGACCTGCCGATCTCGGCCACCTGCGTGCGCGTCCCGGTGGTCTCGTCGCACTCGGTCACCATCCACGCCACGTTCGCGCAGCGGGTGCGGGTCGCCGACGCTCGCCGGGCGCTGGTCGAGGCGCCGGCGGTCGTCATGCTCGACGACCCCGACGAGCCCGAGTTCCCGACGCCCAACGACGTCGTCGGCGCCGACCCACGCTTCGCGGGGCGGCTGCGCCAGGCGCCGGAGTCGCCGAACACGCTCGACCTGTTCATCTGCGGCGACAACCTGCGCAAGGGGGCCGCGCTCAACATGGTGCAGACCGCGGAGCTGGTGGCCCGCGAGCTCACCGGGCGCTGACCCGACGCCCGGATGGTGGCCGGGTGACCGGTGGGGGCACCGACGCGCCACAATGGGGGACGCGGGATGCCGCGGTGCCAGTCGCACCTTCCATCTCGTCTTCGCCCCGTCCCACCTCCGCCACGACCACCGCACCGCAGGAGCGCACCATGACCGTCCGCACCGTCGCCATGCTCACCGCGGGAGGGCTCGCCCCGTGCCTCTCCTCCGCCGTCGGAGGGCTCATCCAGCGCTACACCGAGCTGGCGCCCGACGTGCGGATCATCGCCTACACCAACGGGTATGCCGGGCTGCTCAAGGGCGAGTCGATCGAGATCACGCCCGCGGTGCGCGAGCGGGCCCACCTGCTGCACCGCTTCGGCGGGTCGCCGATCGGCAACAGCCGGGTCAAGCTCACCAACGTCGCCGACTGCGTGAAGCGCGGGCTCGTGCAGGAGGGCCAGGACCCGCTGCACGTCGCGGCCGAGCAGCTCACCGCCGACGGCGTCGACGTGCTGCACACGATCGGCGGCGACGACACGAACACGACGGCGGCCGACCTCGCGGCCTACCTCCACGAGAACGAGTACGAGCTGACCGTGGTCGGCCTGCCCAAGACCGTCGACAACGACGTCGTGCCGATCCGGCAGTCGCTCGGCGCGTGGACCGCGGCCGAGCAGGGCTCGATCTTCGCCCAGAACATCATCGCCGAGCACACCTCGAACCCCCGGATGCTCATCGTCCACGAGGTCATGGGGCGCAACTGCGGCTGGCTCACCGCCGCGACCGCCGAGGCGTACCACAACTGGGTCGCCGAGCAGGACTTCGTGCCCGGCATCGGCAACGACCCCCGCCGCTGGGACGTCCACGCGGTCTTCGTGCCCGAGCGCCCGATCGACCTGCACGGCGAGGCCGACCGGCTGCGCGCTGTGATGGACGACCTCGGCTGCGTCAACGTCTTCCTGTCCGAGGGCGCCGGCGTCGCGGAGGTGGTCGCCGAGCTCGAGGCCGCCGGCCAGGAGGTGCCCAAGGACCCGTTCGGCCACGTGCAGCTCGACAAGGTCAACCCGGGCGCGTGGTTCGCCAAGCAGTTCGCGGAGCTGCTGGGCGCCGAGAAGACGATGGTGCAGAAGTCGGGCTACTTCGCGCGCTCGGCCGCGGCCAACGACCGCGACCTGGCCCTGATCAAGGAGTGCACCGACCTCGCCGTCGACTGCGCGCTGCGGGGCGAGGCGGGCGTCATCGGCCACGACGAGGAGCGCGGCGACGAGCTGCGCGCCATCGAGTTCCCCCGGATCAAGGGCGGCAAGGCGTTCGACGCGACCACCCCGTGGTTCGCCGACCTGCTCGCGTCCATCGGGCAGCACTGATCGGGACCCGACCGTGGTCGACGCCTGGTGGGTCGCGGTCGGGGTCTACACCACGCTGTTGGTGGGGCAGCGACTGTGGCGCGCCCGGCGCTGGGTGCCCCCGGAGTGGCCGGAGGCCGACTACGGCTGGAAGGTGACCCACCTGCTCTGGGTGCCGTTCAACGTGCTCGACGTGGTGTTCGGGGTGGCGCTGCTCTTCGCGCTGCTCGCTGCCCTGCTGGCGATCTGAGCGGCGCGCGCCGTCGCCCGGTCCGACGCGCTCACGGCTCGACGGTGACGCCCCTCCAGAACGCGACCCGGTCGCGGATCTGGGCGGCGGCATCCTTGGGGTCGGGGTAGTACCACGCGGCGTCGACGTTGGTGGCGCCGTCGACCTCGAGGCTCCAGTACGACGCGGTGCCCTTCCACGGGCAGACCGTGTGCGTGGTCGAGGGCCGCAACAGGCTCTGGTCGACCGCGTCGGCGGGGAAGTAGTGGTTCCCCTCCACGACGACGGTGTCGTCCGACTGCGCGATGACGGTGCCCTGCCAGGTGGCCTTCATGGGTTCTCCTCGTGGATGCCGGCTGCGGCCCGTGGGCCAGGACCTGGGTCAACCGCACCTGGCGCGAGCGTGTTCCACGGGTTCGACAGACCGCGACGCCGAGCTGCGCGGGCAGACACTGCAGGCGGAGGGCTCGCGCGTGGAGTTCCCACGGCGGTGGGTCGCACGCCGTCCGTGCGACCCACCGCCCACGGGGCGATCGATGTCGACCTGGCCCCGGGTGGGCGTGCACCGTCCCCTGCGACGGTCACGGGCTCAACTGTGCCCCCAGTGGTCGGACGTCCGCGGGGGTGCCGCCATCCCAACTAGCGGTGGTGCTGGCACCACCATGTCACTGACCGACTCGGGACATCCCGGACGTCGCCGAACCCCTGAGGTGACGCGGGCCGGAGAACTGCTGGGTCGCACGGGGCGAGAGTCATCGTGGCTGTCGTGTGCCGGGGGCGAAGTGCCCCTCGACCGTGGTGCCACGACCCGGGGCAGAGACGATCCGCAGCTCGCCGCCGGCTGCCCGGATCCGGTCGCGCATGCCGGTCAGGCCGTGGGCGGAGCGCACCGCGCCCGGGTCGAACCCGTGCCCGTCGTCGGTGACGCTGAACCGCAGCCCACGGCCCGGCCCCTCGTCGTCGGACGCCTGCACGGTGATGATCGAAGCGCCCGAGTGCCGGTCGGCGTTGTGGATGGCCTCGGTGCAGCAGAAGTACACGGCCGCCTCGACCGAGGGCGAGTGCCGACCCAGCGAGTGCAGGTCGACCGTGCACGGCAGGGTCGTGCGGCGGGCCGCGGCCGGCAGCGCCCCGACGAGGCCACGCTCGCCGAGCAGCGGTGGGTAGATGCCGTGCGCCAGGTCGCGCAGCTCGCGGATCGCCGCCTCGAGCTGGCCCTGCAGGCCGCGCACGATCGTGCGCGCCTGGGGCGGGTCCTGGTCGAACATCCGGGTGGCGCGGCCGAGGTCCACGGCGATCGAGGCGAGGCGCTGCTGGGCGCCGTCGTGCAGGTCGCGCTCGATGGAACGGCGGGCCTCGACGGCGGCGACCGCGAGGCGGGCCCGCGACTCCTCGAGCTCCTTGGTCCGCTCGTTCAGACGGTTGACGTTGTCGCGCAACCCCGCGACCAGCACGCTGACGAGCACCGGGACGAAGATCCCAACGATCAGGACCGTGCGCAGGGTGACCGGGTGGGTGGCCTCGTAGGCCGTCCAGCGGGCCACTCCCATCGCGGAGAGCAGGCCGCACAGGGTCACCGTGGCGATGCGGGCGGCGGTGCGCACCCGGGGGCCGAGGTGGTCGGCGACGATGACGAGCGGCAGCAGCAGGGCGAGCAGCCCCACGGGTGCCAGGAACGGGCTCACCCAGATGATGGCGAGCGAGACCACCCAGGTGGCGACGATGGTGACCGAGGCCGCGGCAGCGTTCCGGTCGCGTGCGGCCAGCACCTCCGCGGCGAGCAGGAGGATGCCGCACGCCACCAGGGCGTAGAGGTTGTTCATGATCGTGTGCGAGGGGCCGAACGCCACCCGCATCGCGAGCAGGGCCACCACCGACAACCAGACCGCCACGACGTTGATGCGCAGGTAGGCCCGCAACCGGGCCAGCCTGCGGTTCCCGGCGGGGTGCCCGACGAACCCGCTCGGGAGCCGCGCCACGTCAGACCGCCGGCCCGGCCGCCGCCGCACTCGGCGGGGACCCGCTGTCGCCGAGGTAGAGCAGCACGGCCGCGACCCGGCGATGGGTGCTGTCTCCGGCGGGCAGGTCGAGCTTGGTGAAGATCGAGTTGATGTGCTTCTCGACCGCTCTGGAGGTCACGTGCAGCGTCGAGGCGATCGCCGAGTTCGAGGCCCCGGTGGCGATCAGGCCGAGCACCTCGCGCTCGCGGCTGGTGAGCCGGGCGACGGGGCTCGCCTCGAAGCGCAGCCGGTGCCGCATCAGGGCGTCGACGACGTGCGGGTCGATGACGCTCTCCCCGCGGCGCACCGCCTCCATCGCCGACACCAGGTGCTCGACGTCGGCGACGCGCTCCTTGAGCAGGTAGCCGCGGCCGGTGCTGCCTCCGGCCACCAGGGCCAGCGCTCCCTCGGCGTCCGCGTGCTGCGACAGCACGACGACCCCGAGCTTGGGATGGGTGCGACGGAAGCGCTCGGCGGCGCGGATGCCCTCGTCGGTGTGCGTGGGCGGCATCCGGATGTCGGCGAGCACGACATCGGGCTCCTGCTCACCGACCGCGTCGAGCAGCTCGCCGAGATCGCCGGCCTCGATGACCTCGTCGACGGCAGGGTGCTCGGTCAGGAGCGCGACGAGGCCCTGTCGGAGGAGCACGCTGTCCTCCGCGAGCACCACACGCATGCCGGGCATGCCTGCATCGTAAGAGGGTCGGGCTGGGTACCAAGGGACTTCGACCACATCGTCGCGCGCCGTGCGGGCTGCGGTGCGGGCAGGATGGCGGCGTGCTCCCCGACCTCTTCCTCCGGCCCGCCGAGCGGGACAACCCCCACACCGTCATCGACGACCACCACCCGGAGGGGGTCGCGTGGAGCGAGGGCAACCGGGTGCGGCCGATCGTCCACGGCCGGCCGTACATGGCCGAGCTGCACGAACGGGTCAGCGCCCTGGGGGAGGGGGACCTGCTCTACTTCGTCGACTGGCGCGGGGACCCGGACCAGCGGCTGACCGACGACCCGGCATCCACGGTGTCGGCGACCTTCGCCGCGGCGGCCCGGCGCGGGGCCGACGTGCGCGGGCTGCTGTGGCGCTCGCACTGGAACAAGCTCGGCTTCCACTCCGAGAAGTCGCGTCTGCTCGGCATCGAGATCGACGAGGCCGGCGGTCAGTGCCTGCGCGACATGCGGGTGCGCACCGGCGGTTCGCACCACCAGAAGTTCGTCGTGCTGCGGCACCGGGACGACCCCTCGCGCGACATCGCGTTCCTCGGCGGCATCGACCTGTGCCACAGCCGCCGCGACGACATCGGGCACGAGGGCGACACCCAGGTGATCCCGATGCCGCAGGTGTTCGGGGCGCGCCCGGCCTGGCACGACGTGCACGTCGCCATCCAGGGTCCGGCGGTCTTCGACGTCGAGACCACCTTCCGTGAGCGGTGGGAGGACTCCACGCCGCTGACCCTCAACCCCGGGCGGCTGCTGTCGAGCCTGGCCCAGCGCGAGCCGATGGTGCCGCGCCCCCTGGCCGATCAGGCGCCGCCGCCGCCCTCACCGACGGAGGCTGCCACGGAGGCGGTGCAGATCCTGCGCACCTACCCGGCGATCCTGCCCAAGGGCTACGACTTCGCACCGGCGGGGGAGCGCAGCGTGGCGCACGCCAACACCACGGCCGTCGCGCACGCCCGGCGGCTGGTCTACCTCGAGGACCAGTACCTGTGGTCGGAGGAGGTCGGGCGGCACTTCGGCAAGGCCCTGCGCGAGAACCCCGAGCTGCGCCTCATCGCGGTGATCCCGATGGTCCCCGACGAGGACGGCGTGCTCACGCTCCCGCCGCAGCTCTACGGGCGCAAGCTGGCGATGGACCTCCTGCTCGAGGCCGGTGGCGACCGGGTCGCCGTGTACGGGCTCACCAGCGAGGCCGGGTACCCGATCTACGTGCACGCCAAGGTGTGTGTCATCGACGACGTCTGGGCCAGCGTGGGGTCCGACAACTTCAACCGGCGCTCGTGGTCGAGCGACTCGGAGATCGCGTGCGCGGTGCAGGACGTGCGGGTGACCGACCGCGAGGCGCCCTCGCCGGGTGACTCGTTCGCCCTACGGCTGCGCCGCGAGCTGGTGGCCGAGCACCTCGGCGTCTCCCCGGAGGACGTCCCGGACGACCCCGACGAGGTCTGGGACCTCATGGCGTCGGCGGCCACGGCGCTGGACGACTGGTACGCCGGTGGGAGCGCCCCCCGTGGCCGGCGGCACCTGCCGCGCCCCAAGGCGCCGCTCAAGGGCACCTCGGTGCGGTGGCGCCGGCGCGCCGGCGCCTGGTCCGGGGCGGCGGGAGTCGAGCGCCCGCCGGGCCGCCTGCGCCGGCTGTCGCCGCCCGAGCTGACCCGGGCCCAGCTGCTCTGGACACCCCGGCTGTACGACCTGTTCGACCCCGACGGCACGGTGCTGCGCGACGACCAGATCTGACCCGGGCCAACATCGACCAATAGGTCAAAGTTGCCCCATCCGGTGTTGGGACAAGATCGCCCTATTGGTCAAAGTTGCCCCGGGCGGCGGGCGAGGGAGGGCCCAGCGACCGGATGCCGGGCCGGCCGGTCGCCTGTGGGAACCTTGGACGAGCCCTGCGCGGGATCCCGCGCGCCCACCCACGACCTCGGAGGACCTCGCGTGCCCGACGCCCCGGCCACCGACTTCCGCCCCGTCATCCTCGGCGGCGACATCACCGCATACAGCCTCGTGCGCACCTTCCACGCTGCCTACGGCGTGCGCCCGCTCGTGGTCAACATGACCGACGGCGGCCCGATCGGCATGAGCAGGTTGTGCGACCACGTCTACATCGAGGGCTTCGAGGACGCCGACGTGTTCGTCGGCGCGCTCGAGAAGGTCGGGCGCGAGCACGCCACCCCGGACGTGCCGTTGCTGCTCGTGGCCGCCGGTGACTGGTACGTGCGGATGATCATCGAGCACAAGGACCACCTGGGGCAGTGGTTCACCATCCCGTACATCGACCTCGACCTGCTCGACCGGATCGTGCGCAAGGACGTCTTCTACGGGCTGCTCGACGAGGTGGGCGTGCCCTACCCGACAACCGTCGTCGTCGACATGTCGCAGGACCTCGGCGAGGAGCACGACCTGCCCTTCGAGTTCCCGGTCGTCATGAAGCCGGCCGACAGCGCGCTGCACCACTACGCGCGCTACCCGGGCAAGAAGAAGGTCTTCATCCACGACACCCGCGACCAGCTCGCGACGGCGCTCGCAGCGGTGCGGGCCTCGAACTACGACGGCAACTTCCTTCTGCAGGAGTTCATCCCGGGCGACGACACCAACATGCGGGTGCTCACCTGCTACTCCGACCAGCACGGCAAGGTGCGCTTCGGCGCGGTCGGCCACGTGCTGCTCGAGGAGCACCACCCGATGGCCATCGGCAACCCCTGCGTCATCATCAACACCGAGATCGACGAGATCGTCGAGCAGGCCACCCGCTTCCTCGAGCACGTCGGCTACGTCGGCTTCTCGAACTTCGACCTCAAGTACGACCGCCGCGACGGCACCCTGAAGTTCTTCGAGATCAACGTGCGCCTGGGCCGCTCCAACTTCTACGTGACCGCCGGTGGAAACAACGTCTCCGAGTGGTACGTGCGCGACTGGGTGCGCCACGAAGAGATCGAGGGCGTCGAGATCGCCCGCGGTGAGCACCTGTTCGCGTTCGTGCCCAGGTACGTCGTGAAGCGCTACGTGCTCGACCCGGTGCTGCGCGACAAGGCACTGGCCCTGATGAAGGCCGGCCGGGCGAGCGACCCGAACTGGTACGCCCCCGACCTCACCCTCAAGCGTCGGGCCTACAACATGGCCTACCACGTGAACCAGGTGCGCAAGTTCCGCAAGCACTTCGTCGCCCGATGACGACGAGTGCGGTGCGCGACGAGCCGGTCGGGGTGCTCGGCGGCCTCGGCCCGGCGGCGACGGTGCTCTTCATGCACCGCGTGGTCGAGCTGACCGATGCCGACCGCGACCAGGACCACGTCGACCTCCTGGTCTGGCAGCACGGCAGCATCCCCGACCGGTCGGCCTTCCTCCTCGGTCACGGTGAGAGCCCCGAGCCGGTGCTCGTCGCGGATGCCGTGGCGCTCGAGCGCGCGGGCGCGCGCTTCATCGCCATCCCGTGCAACACGGCCGTGGTGTGGGTCGAGCAGATGCGCGCCGCCGTGTCGATCGAGGTGCTCGACACCGTGGCCGAGACCGTCGACGCCGCCCGGCGGGCGGTGCCGGGCCTGCAGCGGCTCGGCGTGCTCGCCACCGACGGAACGTTGCTCGCCGGCACGTATGCCGGTGCGGCGGCCGCCGCCGGCATCGACCTCCTCACGCCCTCACCGGAGGTGCAGCGTGAGGTCATGGCGATCGTCTACGACGGGGTGAAGGCCGGTGTGCCCGTGTCGCGCGAGCGGTTCGACGCCGTGGTCGACCACCTGCGCGACCAGGGTGCCGAGGCGGTGGCCCTGGGCTGCACCGAGCTGTCGGTGCTGCACGGCGAGCTCGGTGTCGACGACGTCACGATCGTCGACTCGATCGGCGCCCTCGCCCGCCGGGTCGTCCTGCGGGCCGGCGCCCCGCTGCGCGCCTGATCGGGCGGATGCCGGGACCCGGCATCCGCCCGATCGGCCGGCCGGTTGCCCGGCCGGCGGTGGTGGTGACAGACCGATCGGCCGGCCGGTTGCCCGGCCGGCCGATCGGCTACCCGCCCGTCCGGTTGCCCGGGGGGATGTCGGTGAGGCCCGAGGGCGTCACCAGGGCGGGTGGTCGGAGGCGGTCGCGGCTGGGGTGAAGATCCACGACCGCCTCCGATCTGTTGGTCAGCGTCCCGTGCCGGTCAGTGTGATCGTCTTGGGACCGCCGGCCGCATTGCTGGTGACCGTGAGAACTCTGGTCGCCAGCCCCACCACCGTGGGCCTGAAGCTCACCGACAGGTTGCAGGACCTGCCTGCGGTGAGCGTCGTGGGCAGATGCCCACGTGGTCGTGAATGGCCTGGCCGGTAGCGACAAGGGGTCGCTGCGAAGACCAGGTTGCACGCACCGTCGTTGGTGACCCGCACGTGCTGCGTCGTCACCGTGCTCATCCGGCCGAAACCGACGGTGAGCGTGATGGCCACGGGTGGAGCCCGGAGCGACCTTGCTGCACCCGTCGCTGGCGACGGTGAATCCTGAGCGTACGCCTGAGGTCATCGTGGCCCCGGTGACCTTCAGAGGGGCGGTCCCGCCGGTGTGGACCACCGTCACTATCTGCTCGCCGGCGATGGTCGCGACCGTGATGTCGTGGCCCGGGCGAGCACCCGAGAAGAGGGCCGCGTCCGTGTCCGGTGCCGTCGACGTGAGGAGCGCCCTCACGGTCGCCATGTTGCCCGAGATCACCAAGCCGGAGGAGACGTCCCGCTGAAGGGTCATTCCGGGCGCGCCGGTCCCGAAGCGACGCACGTGACGAGTATTCCTGCTGCGCCCGGGGGCGCGCTCGTGACCGAGTGCGAAGACCGATGTACCCATGAAAACCTCTTCTCTGCACGGTGGTGTGCGACACCTTGACCTGCTGGTCTTTGACGTACCTTTTGGATTTCTGCGGCCGGTCCTTCGGCCGGCGACCCCTTGCCTGGAGAGTGATTCAGAAGGTGAGAACGACCCGACCGACGAGCTCGTCGAGCGGGATCGCCCCGTAGGTCCGCGAGTCGATCGACTCGGAACGGTTGTCCCCCAAGACGAATACGGCATCGCGGGGAACGGTGACTGGGGCCGAAGTAGGTCGAGTCGATCCTCGACAGGTCGACCTGGGGCTCGTGCCGGACGTTCCCGTCGACCACGAGCACGGCATCCTCGATCGCCACGGTCTGGCCGCCCAGGGCCACGACGCGCTTGACGACGAGGTCGTGGTGCTGGGGGTCGCGGAAGACGACCAGGTCGCCCTGCGTCGGCGGGCGCAGCCGGATGGAGACCTTGTCGACGAGGACCTGGTCGCCGGCGACGAGCGTGGGGCTCATGCTCACCGAAGACGACCCGCAACGGCTCCAGCGCAGTCAGGAGCAGCACGGCCAGGAGGGCCACGGCTGCGACCGCCAGGCGCGCCCCATAGCGCGACGCGGCCCTTGCGCGGTCGTCGAGCCGCGTCGCCGCGTCCATCAGCCCAGCGCGCCGCTGAGTCGCAGCGCCCACAGGCCCAGGCCGGTGGCGAGCAACAGGTTGACGGTGACCCGCCGCATCCGCGGGGGAAGGAGGGTCACGAGGAGGCAGACGACCACCAGCTCTGCGCCGGTGGCGGCGAGGTCGGCGGGGCCGACGGCCTCGAGTCGCGTGAGTGCCCTCGTGGGAGGTGATGTCCTCGGGAGGCGTGATCGGCAGGCCCGTGGTGCGACTGGCCACCCAGACCAGGACGATGGCGAGGTTCACGACGATGCCCGTCAGTGCGACCGGCCACGTCGGCCATCGCAGCACCCAGCCGGCGAAGGCCACCTGGAAGAGCCCGGTGACGACGAAGAAGGTCCCGTAGACCCACCAGTGCTCGAGGTGCTCCGGCGTGACCGCCAGGTGGATCCCACCCGCGAAGACCGAGGCGAGCGCGACCCAGAGCTGGGTGGACGTCAGCTCGTACCGCCGAGCGGTCGGTGTCGTCGCGGTGGTGACGCCCACACCTGTCGTGGTCGTCATGGCGGCTCAGAGCTCCGGGGCCGGCAGCGGATACGGGCGCGCCGTCCCGACCGGGTCGTACCCACCGGTGCCGCCCACCCAGAACTGACCCATCATGTCGTGGTCCTCGTGAACGAGGTTGTGGCAGTGGATCATGTACCGGCCCGGGTGCGGGCCGAACTGCATGATGACCCGGACGCGCTCGTTCTCGCCGAGGTGGACGACGTCCTTCGGGCCGAGCTCCTGGGGCTTGGGGGGCAGGTGTATCCCGTTCCTGTCGATCTCGCGGTCGAGGATCCGGAAGTCGACGAGGTGGATGTGCAACGGGTGGTGCCAGCCGCCCGAGTCGTTCTGGAGCTCCCAGACCTCCACCCCGTTGAGCGGCGGGTTGGCCAACGCCCTTGCATAGGCGGTGGCCTCGACGTCCGCCCAGGTCTGGCCGTTGATGGTCCACTGCCCCTTCTTGCGGACGAGGGCCATCGTCCTGGTCGTGGTGGTGCTCGTGGGCGACAGGGCCATGACGGCGCTGTTCGGGTTGAGCACACTGGGGATCGAGTTCTTGGTGGTGCTGCTGGCCTTGCCCACGACGTCGAACGCCATCACCTTGTCGGTGTTGGTGTAGTTGACGTTGTTCTTCGGGCTGATGTTGCGCAGGGTGACGCGTTGCCCCACCTTGTACTTCGCGAAGTCGATGATCACCTCGTACCGCTCGGCGTTGCCGTGGAGCAACGACTTCACCGGCTGCGGAGCCGCCGTGAGGCCGCCGTCGGTGGCGATGACCACCAACGGGTCGCCGGTGCTGAGCTGCCATTTGTAGGACCGCGTGATGGAGGCATTGAGGATGCGGAAGCGGTACTTGCGCTGCTCGACCTTCATGACCGGCCACGGCCGCCCGTTCACGAGGATCACGTCCCCGAACAGCCCCGAGTGGTCGTCGTCGTCGAAGAGCAGCTGGCCCTGGCTGTCGAACATCGCGTCACTGACGATCAGCGGAACGTCGTAGTCCCCCTGGGGGATTGGCAGGGACTGCTCGAGCGCATCGTGCATCCGGTACATGCCGGCCAGGCCCATGTACACGTTCGATGCGGTGTGGTGCACACCGTGGTCGTGGTACCAGAGGGTCCGGGCGTCCTGGAAGTTCGGGTAGTGGTAGTCCTTGTAGTGGCCGGGGTAGGTGACGTCACTGGCGTACCCGTCGAACTGGGGCAGTGACGCCGACCCGTGCAGGTGGACCGACGTGAAGGGCGTGTAGCCCAGCGTCGGGTGGACCGCAGGCAGCTGGTTCACTTGTCGGACAACCGATTCCCTGCCCTGCTGGACGTCGAACGTCGGCCCGGGGAACGACCCGTTGTATCCCCAGATCCGGGTCTGGAAGCCAGGGATGACCTCGGTGGCCTGCTCGCGCATCGTCAACGAGTAGTAGTCCGTGGTGCCCACGGACTTGACCTTGGTAGCAAGTGGCGGCCGCGAGAACGGCACGCTGAACGGCGCCGGCAGAGCACTCTCCGCGAGCCTGCTCTGACCCGCCGCCAGCACGCTGCGCTCGAGGGGGATCATCATCGTTCCCCCCGCGAGCACACCGAACGTGAGCATCTCGCGCCTTGACAGTGACATGGTCCCGCCTCTCGATCCGTTGGCCAGTGACCGTAGGAAGGAGGGCTTTGAGGCTCCTTTTGATACTGCCTTCGACGACGAACGGCTGATCCGCTTGTGGCCGAACGGGCCACCCCACTTTTGGGGATGTCCCCACGTTTTCTGCACGTGGTTCCCTGACTGGGACGCGGACGGTGCAGGACGCGAGCGAAGGCAGAAACCAATGGACATTTCCATGTTTGGACCACTACAGGTGCGGGACGGCGAGCGGGTGCTCGGCCCACGCGATCTCGGGGGAGTCAAGCCCAGGCAGGTGCTGGAGCTGCTGTTGCTCGCCCGGGGTCACCTGGTCTCCACCGACATGATCGCGGCGGCGCTCTGGCCGGAGGGGGAGGAGCCCCGCAACGTCGTCGCCACGCTCAACACCTACGTGTGCGTGCTGCGGCACAGCATCTTCGTCGACCAGGCGCTGGCCCGCCGAGTGATCGTGACGGGGCCGGGTGCCTATCGGCTCGCCCTCGAGGAGGTCGACCTCGACCTCGATCGCTTCGACGACCTGCTGCTGCAGGCAGAGCGCGCGCCGCGGCAGGAGCGGATCCGGCTGCTCACCGAGGCTGTCGGGTTGGCCGGCGGGCCGGTCCTCGAGCACGCGCGCTACGACGAGTGGGCGCAGGAGGACCGCCTGGTCTACGAGGACCGCACCACCCGCGCGCACCTCGACCTGGCCCTCGACTGGCTCGCCGAGGGCGAGCGGTCCACCTGCCTGCGCCACGCCGAGATCGCGCTGAGCCACGACCGGTACTCCGAGGAGGCCTACCGGCTGATCATGCTCGCCAACCACGGGCTCGGCCGGCACGACGTCGTGCGGCGCACGCTGGCCCGCTGCCGGGCCATCCTCGAGCGCGAGCTGGGGGTCGGCTGCGGCCCCGAGACCGAGCGGATGGCTGCCGCGATCGAGGCTCGCGCCGCAGAGGGCGACATCCTCGACACCTTCTTCCTGACGGCCCTGCGCCGCGCCGTCGCCCCCTCGGAGCTGTCGGTCGCCTGAGCGCTCCGGTGGGTTCCGGCCGGGGGGCCGGACCCCGTGGGTTAGTCCGAACGGGCTATGGACGGTTGCGGCGAGCACCTCCACAGTGGTGGGGAACCACACTGCAGGAAGGTGGTCATGATGGCCGCACAGGGCAGCGGCCCCATGTGGGGAGCACGTCGGGATGCGTGCTTCGCGCCGGGGGTCCAGACGCGGGGGGAAACCGAAGGATGACGAGCACGCTGATCGAGGACGGCCCACTGCTCATCGACGATGAGCGGCAGGCCGTTCCCATGGAACGCACCAGGGTGCTCGTCGTCGACGACCACCGAACCTTCGCCGAGCTCCTGGCCCGGGCCCTGGACGCGGAGTCCGACCTGGAGTGCGTGGGCCACGCACAGGACTCGAGCGAGGCACTGGCCGCCGTCGAACGACTGCGCCCGGACGTGGTGCTCATGGACGTGCACCTGCCGGACCGGGACGGCATCTACACCACGGCAGAGCTGGTGCGCGAGCACCCCGACCTGAAGGTCCTCATCCTCACCGCCCACGCCAGCCTGCTCGACATCGAGCGGGCCGCGACCGCGGGTGCCTCAGGCTTCCTGGCCAAGGACGGGTCCCTGTTCGAGGTGCTCGACGGGCTGCGCACAGCGCGAAGTGGGAGCCTGATCCTGCCCGACGGGCTGCTGGCCCGGCTCTCGGCCGTCGGCGAGAGCGACCCGACGATGCACCAGTGGCACCTCACCCCGCGTGAGCTGGAGGTGCTCGGGCTGCTCGGTGACGGTCGCGACCCACGGGGCATCGCCAAGGACCTGGGCGTCAGCCTGAACACCAGCCGCGGCTACGTGAAGGCCATCCTGGCCAAGCTCGGCGTGCACTCCCAGCTGGAGGCTGTGGTCCTGGCCACCCGGGCCGGCCTGATCCGACTGGGCGGCTAGTGGCGTCTGCCGTCGGGGTCGCGAGCGACCCGCCTCCCGGACGACGTGGGGGATCGAGAATTCGACGACCGGCCACCAGCGACACGGTCCGACAGGCGTTGCGGTGGTACCTGATCTGGAACGTGGTCGCCCTCGTCGGTGTGTCCGCCGGCGTCGTGGCCATCAGCTGGGTGATCGCCCGCAACGAAGCCGTTCGTGACGCGGAAGTGACCGCGCAGGCCGTCGCCCGCACGATCGTCGCGCCGCTGGCCACCGAGGAGTTCCACGCCCAGAACCCGAAGGCGATGGCCATGATGGACCAGGTGATGGAGCACCGGTCACGGGACGGGTCGATCAGCCACATCAAGGTGTGGGCCGACGCCGGCAACGGGCAGGGCAAGGTGCTCTGGTCCGACGAGCCGCTGGCAGGCGAGGTGTTCGAGCTCGAAGAGGAGGAGTACGCCGTGTTCGGCACGAACGACACGGTGTCCGGCATCACCGAGCTCGAGGCCGAGAACCGGTTGGAACACGCGGAGGGCCGGCTGGTCGAGGTCTACACGGGGTTGACCGACGCCGCCGGCGCCCCGCTCCTCCTCGAGATCTACGTCGCCACGGGGAACCTGTCGAAGTCGACGCGCGCCCTCATCGCCGAGTTCCTCCCGCTGCCCATCATTGCGCTGATCGCCCTGTCCCTGGCCACGATGCCGCTCGCCGTGAGGCTCGCGCACCGGGTCGATCGTGGGCAGGGTCACCAGCGGCGCCTCCTGGTGAACGCCGTCTGGTCCTCCGATCGCGAGCGGCGCCGCATCGCGCAGGACCTGCACGACGGCGTGGTGCAGGACCTGGCCGGCATCGGCTACTCGCTCGACTCGGAGGCGCAGCGGCTCCCCGCGGGAGAGACGCTGCGCCTGCACCTGGAGCAGCTGGGCGACATCCTGCGTCGTGACCTCGCCTCGCTTCGGACCATGATGGCTGACATCTACCCACCCGACCTGGAGACCAAGGGCCTGGCCCGGGCGGTCCGCGACCTGGCGGTCCAGCCGAACCTCCCTCCGGGGCTCGTGCGGGTCGAGATCGACGAACCCCTGCGCTCGCACGCCGTGACGGATCGGCTGGCCTACCGGACCATCCGCGAAGCCCTGGGCAACGCCGTCAAGCACGCCGAGGCCTCGTCCGTCCTCATCCGGCTCGGGCAGGACGACACCCACCTGATCTTCGAGGTCATCGACGACGGGCTGGGGTTCGACCCGGCCAGCGGCGGTCCCGCGGGCCACCTGGGGCTGCGACTCTCCTCGGAGATGGCTGCCGACGCAGGCGGCTCGCTGCAGATCGAGTCGTCGGCCGGTGCCGGCACCCGGCTGTACGGACGTCTCCCGTCATGACAACCGGCCGCGCAAGCACCCCAACGTTGGGGATGCGCGCCCGCCCGCACCTCGGCACAATGTCACCAGACCCCACATCCTGCCGCCCGTGTGTCACGGTAGGCGGCGGTGGCGAACTTCCTCCCTGCGCAGCACAGTTCTCCCGGAAGGGGCGTCGATGACTCCCAGGATGTCCGTGGAATCCCAGACCCCCGTCTGGACCGAGGACTCCATCGCGCAGCCGATCCGGGTCGCGGTGGTCGACGACCACAAGATCCTCCGCGACTCGATCCGGGTCCTCCTGGGGGCCGAGGCCGACATGGAGTGGGTCGGTGAGGCCTGTGACGGGGCAGAGGCGGTGGGCCTCGTGGCCCGCACCAGTCCCGACATCGTGCTGATGGACCTCTCCATGCCGGGCACCGACGGGCTGACGGCCACCCAGCAGATCGTGAGCTCCCGATCGCCGGCCCGCGATCGTGGTGCTCACCACGAGTGCTGACCCCGACCACGTGCGGCTCTCCCTCGAGGCCGGCGCGGCTGCCGTGGTGGACAAGGACGGCAACCCGGCGACCATCCTGGCCGGCATCCGGTCGGTGGTGGGCGCGGATCACGCGCCCTGCGTCTGACCCGGGGTCAGCTCCGGTCCAGGGCCGGGTCGAGCTCGGCGTAGCGGTGGAACCAGGGCTGGGCCTCCTCGAGCTGTGCGGCGACCTGCAGCAGAAGCCCGTCGGCCCCGAGCCGCCCGACCAGCTGGACCCCCAGGGGGAGACCGGAGTTCGTCCAGTGCAGGGGCACGCTGATGGCGGGCCGGCCGGTGAGGTTCGCGAGCTGCGTGTACGGCACCCAGCTGAGGTTGTCGGCGACGATCTGGTCGAGCACACCGGATGCCGCGAGCAGTTTCCCTGTGCGCGTACGGGACACGACCCGCGCCGCCCGCTGCAGGGCCTGCGAGGAGTCGAGGGAACCGACGGCCAGGGGCGGCTGCGCGAGCGTCGGGGTGAGGAAGACGTCGTGGGTCTCGTGGAACCGGGCCAGGGCGCGGGTGTGGTCGTTGATGCGGCTGACCGCCTCGATGAGGGGCCGGATGCCGGCCGCCCGACCGAGCTCGGCGGCGGCGAGCGTGTCGGCCTCGAAGTGGCTGTCCGGGGAACCGAACCGTCTCCTGGCATCGGTGACCTGGCCGTAGAGCTGGGCGAACCAGATGGTGAGGAAGTCACGAGCCAGCGCCCCGTCGTCGTGTGGCGGGGTGACCTCCTCGACCTCGTGGCCCAGCTCGGCCAGCAGGGTCGCCGCGGCCTCGACCGCGAGCACCGCCTCGCGGTCGGGGTGGGCATTGATCGCGGACACCGCTGAGTACCCGATCCGGAGCGTGCCCGGTGCCCGCAGGATCGCCTCGGCGAAGGGGACCGGCGGGAGGGCGCCCTCGAAGGCGGCACCGGCATCCGGCGCGATGATCGCGTCGAGCAGCGCGGCGCTGTCGCGCACGGTGCGCGACAGCACGCCCTGGGTGACCATGCCGAACATCAGCTCGCCCGTCTGCGGGCCGTAGGGGCCGATGCCGCGGCTGGTCTTCAGGCCGACCAGACCGTTGCAGGCGGCCGGGATCCGGATCGAGCCACCACCGTCGTTGGCACCGGCCGCCGGCACGATGCCGGCAGCGACCGCCGCGCCGGACCCGCCCGACGAGCCCCCGGGTGTGCGGGTGACGTCCCACGGGTTGCGGGCCGGCCCCCACAGGGTGGGCTCGGTGTTGCCCTTGGCCCCGAACTCCGGGGTGTTGGTCTTGCCGAAGACCACCAGGCCCGCCTCGAGGAAGCGTCGGGTGACGAGGGAGTGCTCCGTGGCGACGTCGTGGGACAGCGCCCGTGAGCCGCTGGAGGTCGGGAACCCCGCGTACTCCTGGCCGAGGTCCTTGATGAGGAACGGCACACCGGCGAACGGCCCGGTGAGCCCCGGGTCGGCCGCCCGCGCGTCGGCGACCCGGGTCAACGGCATCACCACGGCGTTGATGGTCGGGTTCACCGCGTCGGAGCGCTGCCGAGCCAGGGCCAAGAGCTCGGATGCCGTGACCTCCTTCGCGGCCACGAGGCCGGCCAGCGTGGTCGCGTCGGAGGTGAGGTACTGGTCGAGGTCCATCCCCCGAATCTAGGCCCGCCGCACGTGGGTCCGCCGCAGGACGCTCGGCGAGCACCAACTCGGTGGAGCGCCTGTCAGGTGTGGAGCGGGGCTGAGGTCAGTCGCCGTCGGCGGGTTCGGAGGCGAACAGGTTGAGCCCGAGCCGTTCGGCGAGGAACTTGGTCACCAGCTGGCCACGCACGCTGTTGCCCGGCGGCATCCAGCGGTGGCGAGAAGGTGGCCAGACCTCCCTTGCCCGGTGACACCGTGACGATGCCCCCGCTGACCCCGCTCTTGCCGGGGATCCCGATCTCGTAGAGCCAGTCGCCCGACAGCTCGTAGAGCCCGGCCGTGGCCATCACCGCCAGGACCCGGCGGCACACGCCGGGGAGGACGACGCGCTCACCGGTGACCGGGTTCACGCCGCCGTTGGCCAGGGTCGCCGCCATCACCGCGAGGTCGTGGACCGTCACCTCCAGCGAGCACTGCCGGGTGTAGACGTCCGTGGCCTCGTCGGGGTCGAAGTAGAGGCGGCCGTAGCTCTGGAGCAGGTGGGCGATCCCCTGGTTGCGCAGGTTGGTGGCCGACTCGGAGGCGTAGACCTCCTCGTTCACGGTGAGCTCCCGGCCGGCGAAGCGGGACAGCCCGCCCCGGACCCGCTCCCACTTCTCGTCCGCGGTGTCCCCCGGGACCAGGCTCGTCGTGGCCATCGCCCCGGCGTTGACCAGCGGGTTCATCGTGCGGTCGATGTTCAGCTCGACGGCCATCAGCGAGTCGAACGGGAAGCCCGTGCTGTTGACGCCCAGGTGGCCGCGGGCCTCGCCGTACCCGATCGCATCGCACACCAGCGCGAACACGAACGGCTTGGACACGCTCTGGATCGAGAACGCCGTCTCGACGTCCCCGATCTCGAAGGACCTGCCCCGGGGGCCGACCACGGAGATCCCGAACCAGTCCGGCGACGCGCCCGCGAGGATCGGGATGTAGTCGGCCACCGCCCCGTCGTCGTTCGTGCGGTAGCGCTCGTACGCCTCGGTGACGACGTCCCGGATCTCCTCCAGCCGTGGAAGCTCGCCGGTCGAGATCCGCGGAGGTGTCGACTCCTCGTCGAACGGCAGCTGCTCGTGCATGGACAACGTGGCCATGGGTCACCTTCTCTGGTCGTTGCGGGCAGCGTACCGACGGTGTGGCCGGTGGCGGGTGAGCGAGAGGTGGCCTCGGGCTGAACCCTGCGCCTCGAGCCGACCCCCGGCCACCCCGGGCCACCAAGGACCCGGCGCGGCGGCCACCCGACGACTGTAGGTTGAGCGGACATGGAGGACCATCGGCACGTCGCGACCGCCGGAGCGCCCGCGCCCCGCGAGGCGTCGGTCGTGCCGCGGCCCGTCACGGCCTGGCTGCTGGCGTCGGTGTCCGCGGTGGTGATCGCCGCGACCTGGTGGCTGGCGCTGCAGCCGGGAGCCGCTGAGGCCCAGACCGCATTCGTGACGTGGATCAACGACCCGCCGCAGCCGCTGGCGGGCGTGCTCGCGGCGACGAACCTGCTCCTGCGCCCGGTCCCCCTTGCCGTGGTCGCGCTCGCCCTCTTCGGCTGGATCATGGTCACGGCCCGCGGCGCCGCCCGAGGTGAGGTGCTCCGGGCGATGGTGCTCAGCTTCGCCCTGTGCGAGATCATCACCCAGGTGCTCAAGCGGCTGGCCGACCAACCCAGACCGACCGCGTCGATCCCCGGGCTGGACGTGCACGGCTACCCCAAGGACCCGTTCGGGAACGCCTACCCCTCCGCCCACACCAGTGTCGTGGTCGGCCTCGTCGCCGCCCTGTGGCCCTGGCTGACCTGGCCGCAACGGGTCGTCGGCGTGGCCACCGCCCTGCTGGTGGCGCTCAACCGCCTGTACATCGGGGCGCACTGGCCCGTCGACGTCGTCGGCGGCGCGGCCATCGGGCTGCTCTCCGGGTGCGTGTGCTGGCTGGTGGCGGCGAGATGGCCGATCCACCACGGATCTCACACGTCGCCGCGCCAGCCGCGCCCGTCGCGCTGACCGGCAGACGCGGTGCTACTGCTGGTCAGCGAAGTGCTCGACGTTCTGCCGCTCCCCAGTGACGACGACGAGGTCGCCCTCGTTCACCACTGAGGTGGGCTTGGGGTGCGAGACGTCCCGTCCGGGCGACTTGATACCGATGACCGTCACGCCGAAGCGATCCCGGACCGCTGCGTCGGCGAGCGTGCGACCGATGATGCTCCGTGGGGGGACGGTCCGGGCGATCGCGTACCCGTCATCGAACTCGATGTAGTCCCGCATCCTGCCGCGCACCAGGTGGGCCACCCGCTGGCCCATCTCGTGCTCGGGGCGCACGACGTGGGAAACCCCGACCTGCGCCAGGATCTCGGACTGCGAGGTGGTGATCGCCTTGGCCCACACGTCCGCGACGCCGAGCTTGCGCAGGACGAACGCCGTGAGCACGCTCGCCTCGAGGTTGTTCCCGATGCCGATGACGGCCTTGGTGAACTCGCCGATGCCGAGCTGCTCCATGGCCCGGACGTCGGTCGAGTCCGCCTGGACGATGTGGCTCCAGCGCCCCGCGAACTCCTGGACGCGTCTGGGGTCGTTGTCGATGGCCAGCACGTGGACGCCCTCGCGCTCCAGCTCGTCGGCGAGGGACTTTGCGAACCGGCCGAGACCGATGACGACCACTCCCGCGGATTTCCTAGCCAATGAGGGGTGCTCCTTCCGGGAAGCGGTAGCGGCGGTTTCGCTCGCGCAGCGCGAGGGCCGATACCAGGGTGATGGGGCCGAGCCGGCCGACGAACATCAACAACACGAGCACGAGCTGCGCCGGGTCACCGAGATCGCCGGTGATGCCGGTGGACAGACCGACCGTGGCGAAGGCAGACGTGGCTTCGAACGTCACGTCCCGCAGAGGCAGGTTGGTCAGCGCGGAGAGCAGGATCGTGCTGCCTCCGACCGCGGCGACTCCCAAGAGTGCCACGGTGGTGGCCTGCCGCACGATGCGGTGCTCGATGCGCCGGTCGAAGGCGATGACGTCGTCGTCGCCGCGAACCTCCGCGACGATGACGAGGAACAGCACGATGACGGTGGTCACCTTCAGCCCACCGGCGGTACCCGCCGACCCGCCGCCGATGAACATCAGGATGGCCGTGCCGAGCAGCGTCTCGTCCGTGACCCCCCCGTAGTCCCAGGCGTTGAACCCTGCGGTGCGCGGCTGGACCGAGCCGAACCACCCGTTCAGGAGCTTGTCCCCCGCGCCGAGCGACCCGATCGTCCTGGTGTTGCTCCACTCGGCCAGCGTGAAGAACACCGTGCCACCGACGAGCAGGACCGACGTCACCAGCAGCGTCAGCCGGGTGTGCACGCTCCACGAGCCGGGCCGGTGCTGGCGCATCACCTCGACGATCACCGGGAAGCCCAGGCCGCCGATGACGACCGCGATCGAGATCGGGATGAGGATGAAGCCGTCGGTGGCGAACCCCATGAGGTTGTCACTGAACAGGGCGAAGCCGGCGTTGTTGAACGCCGACACGGCATGGAAGACGCCGTGCCACGTCGCGGTGCCCCACGCCTCGTCGTACGTGCCGCGGAAGCGCAGGGTGAGGATCGTGGCGACGACCGCCTCCACGACGACGGTGACGACCAGGACTCCGCGCAGCACGCGGCGCAGGTCACCCAGCCCGACGCTCTTGGTCTCCCTGGCCGCGGTCAGCCGCGTTCGCACCCCCATCCGGCGGGTGAGGAACAGCGCGATGAGGGACGCGAGAGTCATGATCCCGAAGCCACCCACCTGGATCAGCGCCAGGATGACCACCTGCCCGGTTCGGCTCCAGTAGGTCGCCGTGTCGACCGTGGTCAGGCCGGTGACGCACACCGCGCTCGTGGCCGTGAAGAGCGCCGTGACGAACGGCGCCCGACCCTCGCCCGCCCGCGACACCGGAAGCATCAGGAGCACGGTGCCCACGAGGACCGCCAGGGCGAACGCCGCGACCAGCACCTGCGCGGGGTGCCGTAACCCCGGCGGCCGCCCGGCTGACGGGCGAGTGGCGATCACCCGCCAAGGATGTCAGAGGAACCAGCGGGGCCCGGTGCGACTCGGCGCCGGCGCCTCACTCGGATCTCGTTGACCAGGCCGTCAGGTCGGTGGAGGACTGGTCCGCGGGTGAACACTTGCGCCAGGGGTTGCCCGGTGCGCCCGGGCCCGGTTGGCTGGGCCCATGAGCGAGAGCGCCATGGACGCGACGTACCCGACCACCGACCTCGACCTCGACCTGCGCTGGTGGGCGGCCGCGAACTACCTCACCATCGGCCAGATCTACCTGCGCGACAACGCGCTCCTGCGCGACCCGCTGGTGCTCGACCACGTGAAGCCGCGGCTGCTGGGGCACTGGGGCACGAGCCCGGGCCTGTCGATGGCCTACACGCTGCTCAACCGGGTCATCCGTGAGCGTGATGGTGACTGGCTCTACGTGACCGGTCCCGGGCACGGAGGCCCCGCGCTCGTCGCCGCTGCCTGGCTCGAGGGCACGTACAGCGAGGTCTACCCGCACGTCACCGACGACGCCGACGGCATCCGCACCCTCTTCCGCCAGTTCTCGTCTCCCGGTGGGGTGCCCAGCCACGTCAGCGTGCAGACGCCCGGGAGTGTCCACGAGGGTGGTGAGCTCGGCTACGCCCTCGCCCACGCGGCGGGCGCGGCGTTCGACCACCCCAGCCTGGTCGTCGCCTGCCTCATCGGCGACGGCGAGGCCGAGACCGGTCCGCTCGCCGCGTCGTGGCGGCTGCCCACCTTCCTGAACCCGCGCCGGGACGGTGCGGTGCTGCCGATCCTCCACCTCAACGGTTACAAGATCGCCGGCCCGACGGTGCTCGGCAGGACGAGCGACGAGGACGTCGAGGCCTACCTGCGCAGCCAGGGCTGGGATCCCGTGACCGTCTCCGGCGACGACCCGCGCCAGGTGTTCCCGGCGCTGCTGGCCGCGCTGCGGTCGGCCCACGACTCGATCCGGTCGATCCAGGCCGAGGCGCGGGACGGCGACGGCCCGAGCCGCCCGGTGCGTCACCAGTGGCCGGCGATCATCCTGCGCACCCCGAAGGGCTGGACCGGACCGGCCGTGGTCGACGGCATCCAGATCGAGGGCACCAACCTCAGCCACCAGGTGCCGCTGTCGGGCCTGGCCGAGAACCCCGAGCACCTGCGGATGCTCGAGGAGTGGCTGATGTCGTACGACCCGGCATCCCTGTTCGACGCCGACGGCCGGCTCGCCCCCGAGCTGCGGGCCCTGGCCCCCGAGGGCGACCGCCGGATGTCCGCGACGCCCTACGCCAACGGCGGGCGGCTGCGCGAGGACCTGCCGATGCCCGAGCTCGCCAGGTACGAGACCGAGGTCGCGGCACCCGGCGTCGCCATGCTCGAGAACACCCTGACCGCCGGGCAGCTCATGCGGGACCTGTACGCCGCGACCTCCCGCCCGGACGGTGGTGGCAGCTTCCGCCTCTTCTGCCCCGACGAGACCGCGAGCAACCGGCTGCAGGCAGTCTTCGAGGAGACCGACCGGTGTTTCATGGGGCCGATCCTCGACACAGACACCGGCATCGGGCCCGACGGCCGGGTCATGGAGGTGCTGAGCGAGCACCTCTGCGAGGGCTGGCTGGAGGGGTACCTCCTCACCGGCCGGCACGGCGTCTTTGCGACGTACGAGGCCTTCGCCATGGTGTCCGCGTCGATGGCCATCCAGCACGTGAAGTGGCTGCAGCACGCGCAGACCCTGCCGTGGCGGGCGTCGGTGTCGTCGCTGAACGTGCTGCTCACCTCGACGTGCTGGCGCAACGACCACAACGGCTTCTCGCACCAGGGCCCCGGCCTCATCGACAGCCTCCTCCCGCTCGCGCCGGGCGTCGTGCGGGTCTGGCTGCCCCCGGACGCCAACACCACCCTGTCGATCACCGACCACTGCCTGCGCAGCGTCGACCACGTCAACCTCATCGTCGTCGACAAGCAGAAGCACCTGCAGTACCTCACCCTCGAGGAGGCCCACCGCCACTGCGCCCGGGGCGCCGGGGTCTGGGAGTGGGCGAGCACGGTCGCGGCGGGGGAGACGCCCGACATCGTCATCGCGTGCGCCGGTGACGTGCCGACCCAGGAGGCCCTGGCAGCAGCCGAGCTGCTCCACGAGCACGTGCCCGAGCTGCGCTTCCGGTTCGTCAACGTGGTCGACCTGATGGCCCTCCTGCCCGAGGCCGACCACCCCCACGGCTACACCGACAGCCAGTTCGACGACCTCTTCACCGCCGACCGGCACGTCGTCTTCGCGTTCCACGGCTACCCACGAGCCGTGCACCAGCTGGTGCACGGCCGGTCGAACCCCGGCCGCTTCCACGTGCGCGGCTTCTCGGAGCAGGGCACGACGACGACGCCGTTCGACATGGTCGTGCTCAACCGGATGAGCCGCTTCCACCTGGCCAAGGAAGTGCTGCGTCGGGCCACGGCCCGCCCGGCCGGGTGGCAGGACCTGATGGCGCTGTGCGATGCCCGGCTGGCCGAGCACGAGACGTGGATCCGAGAGCACCTGGCCGACCTGCCGGACATCAACGACTGGACGTGGGCCGGGCTCGACCGCTGAGCTCGCGCGACTGCAGCACACGCCTGCTGCCGGCGCCCCTGCGGGCCGTCGGGTATTTCCGCTGCCCCGGCGGAGATTCGGGCTCCCGGGCCTCGCCAACGCGCAGGCCGGTTCCTTGACATCGCTGCATGCACTGGGCATCATCCAAGTATGTTCGTTCAATGGCGAATGGCTATTCAACCGAAGGGTTGGAAGCGCGCCGTCCCCGCTCTCCTCGTTGTCCTGACCCTTGGTGCTGGGCTGGCGGGCTGCTCGCACGTGCCCGGCGTCTACACCTACGTGCCCGAGAGCGAGGCGACGTCGTCGGGCGGCGCGGGGGCCGCGGCGTTCGACGCGAAGGCCTACGCGGAGAAGAACTGGACCGAGAAGGTGCTCCCGGCCGTCGAGCAGGACGCCATCGACGCGACGACGCTCCTGCCCGCACTGTCGAGCGACCAGGCTGCAGCGAGCGAGCAGTACGGCTACCAGGCCGGCACCGGCAGCCCGTTCGCCTTCCTGACCCGCGGTAGCGGGACGGTGACCAAGGTCGACGAAGACTCCCCGAGCCACCCGATCACGATCCAGCTCGACGGGGCGACGGGGAAGGACGACACGGTTCAGGTCGTGACCGGGCCCGTCATCGCCGGTACCGCTCTGCGGGACGGGGTCAAGTTCATCCACTTCAGTGACTTCACCAACCAGCTCGACTACGCGGATGTCGCCACCGAGCTGAACAGCAAGGTCAAGGGTGAGGTCCTGGCGGGTGTCGACGCCAAGAGCCTGGTGGGAAAGAAGGTCGACTTCGCGGGGGCGTTCTCCCTCGTTGCACCGGGTTCGGTCCTCGTCGTCCCCACGCTGCTCGAGCCCGCGTCGTGAGCGAGTCGACGGGTGGTGCGGTCCCGTCGGAGGGCCACGGTTCCCAGGCTCTCGGCCTGAGTGGCCCCT
This sequence comes from uncultured Actinomycetota bacterium, assembly GCA_963695175.1. Taxonomy (GTDB): domain Bacteria; phylum Actinomycetota; class Actinomycetes; order Actinomycetales; family Dermatophilaceae; genus Fodinibacter. The sequence continues at coordinate 298,525 of CAVOGG010000002.1, read as the reverse complement.
CGGCCGATGACGAGGTGGTCCTGCGCGCCATCGACGTGACCAAGGCGTACGGGGGAGTCCAGGCGCTCAAGAGCGTGTCGTTCGAGGCGTTCCGGGGTCGCGTGAACGTGCTCGTCGGCGAGAACGGAGCGGGCAAGTCGACCCTGATGAAGATCCTCTCCGGTGCGGAGCAGCCGAGCTCGGGTTCGATCCTGCTCGACGGTGAGCCGGTGACGATCGACAGCCCTCGGGACGCGAGCGGGCTCGGCATCGGGATCATCCACCAGGAGCTGAGCCTCTTCCCGAACATGTCGATCGCCGAGAACCTGTTCGCGGGACGCGAGCTCCGGCGAGGTCGGCGGTTCGTGGACCACGCCGCGCAGCGCGCGCGGACCGCCGAGGTGCTGGGCCGTCTCGGCCAGGACCTCGACCCCGACGGGATGGTGGGGGACCTCCCGATCGGCAAGCAGCAGCTCGTGGAGATCGCCCGGGTCCTCCTGGAGGACGTGCGGATCCTCATCATGGACGAGCCGACCTCGGCCCTGTCCAACCACGAGGTCGACGTGCTGTTCGGCGTGATGCAGGACCTGCGGCGCGACGACGTCACGATCATCTACATCTCGCACAAGCTCGACGAGTTCCGCAGGATCGGGGACTACGTGACGGTCCTGCGTGACGGTTCGGTCGTCGCCCACGAGCACATGTCCGGTACCGACACCGGCTGGATCGTCCGGCAGATGGTCGGCCGCGACCCGGACTCCCTCTTCGCCAGGACCACGGGGCAGATCGGGGAGGTCCTCCTCGAGGTCACCGGAGTCACGGTGCCAGGTCCGGTGCGGCCCCTGGTCGACGATGTCACGCTGCAGGTGCATGCCGGCGAGGTCGTGGGGATCTACGGACTCATGGGTGCCGGGCGCACCGAGCTGTTCGAGGCGCTGATGGGCAGTCGTGCCTCGACCGGCGAGATCAAGGTGCGCGGGCGGATCGTCACAGGTGACGGGGTCAGGGCGCGCCAGCTTGCGGGCCTGGCGCTGGTGCCGGAGGACCGGCAGCGTGACGGACTGGTCCAGACGATGAGTGTGGGCGACAACGTGCTGCTCTCCACGATCGGCAAGCTCACCCGGCGCGGCCTGTTGCCGCAGGCCCTCGAGCGCACCGTGGCCGGTGACAAGGTCCGCGACCTCTCCATCAAGATCCCGGGCCTGGCGGCGCCCGTGACCTCGCTGAGCGGTGGCAACCAGCAGAAGGTCGTCCTGGCACGCGCGCTGCTCACCGAACCGGTGGTTCTCCTCCTCGACGAGCCGACCCGCGGTATCGACGTGGGGGCCAAGAGCCAGATCGCCGAGATCATGAGTGACCTTGCGGCGTCCGGCTACGGAGTCCTGTTCGTCTCCTCCGAGCTCGCCGAGGTCATGTCCCTGGCCGACCGTGTCCTGGTCATGGCGCGCGGCCACGTCACCGCAGAGCTGTCGGGGGCCGCCCTCACGGAAGAGGCCCTCGTCGCCGCCTCGGCATCCGATCGAGTGCTCGCGGCGGTCGCCGCGGCCTCCGACGAGCCCAGCCAACCCGCCCCGGAGGTCTCCGCATGAGCAATACCGACGTCGCCGCCGCTCCCTCGACCCAGCAGCCGTCGACCGAGCCAGGGGGTTCGTCGCGCGGTGCGGCGCTCGCGCGCGTGGGCCTGCTGCTGCTCCGCGGGCGCACGCTGGTCGTCCTGGTCCTGCTGATCATCCTCTTCAGCACGATCTCCCAGGACTACCTGACCTCGAGCAACCTGATCGTGATGACCAAGCACGTGGCCATCAACGCGATCCTCGCGATCGGCGTCACCTTCGTCATCCTCACCGGAGGGATCGACCTCTCGGTCGGCTCGATCGCGGGGCTGTCGAGCATGGTCGTCGGGGGACTGCTGTTCTCGGGCCTCACGTTGCCGGGCGGCGGGGTGGTGTACCTGTCCGTCGTCGTCGTGGTCCTCGTCGGCATCCTGGTCGGCTGCTTCGTCGGCTCCGTGAACGGCATCCTCATCACGAAGTTCAGGGTGCCGCCGTTCATCGCGACCCTCGGCATGCTCTACGTCGCCCGCGGCGCCGCCCAGCTGCTCAGCAACGGGGGCACCTTCCCGGACCTCGCCGGCACACCGGGCCACGGCAACCAGGGATTTCACGTCATCGGGGTCGACAAGTGGCTCGGCATCCCGGTAGCGGTCTGGATCATGGTCGCCGTCGCGGCCGTTGCCGTCCTCGTCACCACCAAGACCCCGTTCGGGCGCCGCGTCTACGCCGTCGGCGGAAACGACCGCGCCGCAGTCCTGGCGGGCATCCGGGTCTCGCGGATCACCATCGCCGTCTACGTCATCAGCGGCGCGTGCGCGGCGCTCGCCGGCATGCTGCTGACGTCCGAGCTGGGCGCGGCGTACCCGGACACGGCAACCACCTACGAGCTCAACGCGATTGCGGCTGCCGTCCTCGGTGGAACTGCTCTCAGCGGTGGCCGCGGCACCATCGTCGGCACCGTGATGGGCGCCTTCGTCATCGGCTTCCTGGCGGACGGGCTGGTGCTGGTGGGGGTATCGACGTTCTGGCAGTCGGTCGTCAAGGGCGCGGTCATCGTCCTGGCGATCGTCATGGAGCAGGCCCAGCAACGACTTCAGTCGAGCCTGACGGCGAGGGCCGCGTGAACCAGAGCACCTCGACACGAGACGGATTCCAGAGCGGAGGGACTCACCTGCGCCGATAGCTCACCTCGCTCAGCACCCCTCTCCTGCAACGAACCCCATGAGCACCACCACGAAAGGACACCCATGTTCCGTCACACGTCCCGTCTTACCCGGGTCCTCGTGCCGATCGCTGCGGCAGCACTCGCGCTCGGCACCGCCGCCTGCGGATCCAGCTCGGGGGACAGCTCCTCGAGCAGCGCCTCGGCATCGGCGTCGGCGTCCGGCTCCAAGCTCGTCGTGATCATCACGCCGTCACCGGACAACGTGTTCTTCAAGGCCGAGCAGGAAGCGGCTGAGGCCAAGGCCAAGGAGCTCGGCTACGAGACGTTGGTCATCAGCCACGACGACGACCCGACCAAGCAGAGCCAGGCCTTCGACACCGCCATCTCGCGCAAGGCTGCAGCCATCATCCTGGACAACGCCGGCGCGGACGTCACGGTGACTGCCGTGCAGAAGGCCAAGGATGCCGGAATCCCGTCCTTCCTCATCGACCGTGAGATCAACAAGACCGGTGTGGCCGCCGCCCAGATCGTCTCCAACAACGCCCAGGGCGCTTCGCTCGGCGGACAGGAGTTCGCCAAGCAGATGAACAACACCGGCGAGTACGCCGAGCTCACGGGCAAGGAGACCGACACCAACGCCGGTGTTCGCTCCAAGGGCTACCACGACATCCTCGACCAGATCCCGGCCATGAAGATGGTGGCCCAGCAGACCGCGAACTGGGACCAGGCGGAGGCGCTCGCCAAGACCCAGACCATCCTGCAGGCCCACCCGAACATCAAGGGGATCATCGCCGGCAACGACACGATGGCCCTGGGCGCCCAGGCGGCGCTCGAGGCGGCCGGCAAGAAGGACGTCGTGGTGGTCGGCTTCGACGGAAGCCCCGACGTGGTCAGCTCGATCACGGGCGACAAGATCAAGGCGACCGTCCTGCAGCCCGCCAGCCAGATCGCCGAGATGGCGGTCGAGCAGGCCGACGCCTTCATCAAGTCCGGCACGGCGTCGCAGCCCGAGAAGCAGTCCGTGGACTGCGTGCTCGTCACCAAGGAGAACGCGACCAAGGTGACCGACTTCGCGGTCACCGGCTGAGCACTCGCACACCTCGAGCGGGGGTGGTCGGCGTGAGCCGACCACCCCCGCTTCCGCGTGCCCAGCGGGCGCGGTGCCGGCAGCCGACGTGGCGTGAGGGCATGAAGGAGGGCCGGTGCCCGACCCTCGTCCGGGACACCGACCCCACTTCCGTGGACGGCGGGTCGACCGCCGCCAAGCGCTCAGCCCGGCGGCAGGACCTCCTTGGCGGCCGCCGCAATGCCCGCGGCACTGATCCCGAAGTGGTCCATCAACCACTCGACGGATCCGGTGGGAGCGAAGGTGTCGGGGACACCGACGAAGCGCATCCGAGTCGGGTGCCGTGTCGCGAGGTGCTCCGCGACGGCGCCGCCCAGACCGGACGTCAGGGCCTCCTCGACGGTGACGATGCCGGCCGTCTCACGTGCGGCAGCGAGAAGCGCCTCCCCGTCGAGGGGCTTGATGGTGGGCATCGCGAGGACGCGCGCCGAGACGCCGTCCGCCTCGAGCGAGGTCGCCGCGTCGAGCGCTCTGCTGACGGTCGTGCCGGTCGCGACGATGGTGACGTCGTGTCCGGAGCGGAGCTCGACGGCCCGGCCCGGCTGGAACTGGTACCCCTCGGGCATGACGTCGGGCACGCCCATCCGGCTGACCCTGATGAACACCGGTGTGCCGGCTCCGGCCGCCCACCGGATCGCCTGGGCCGTCTCGATGCGGTCCGAGGGGACGATGACGGTGAGGCCCGGGATGGTGCGCAGCCAGGCGAGGTCCTCGATCGAGTGGTGGGTCGGTCCCAGCTCGCCGTAGGCCATGCCGGGGCTCTGGCCGACCAGCACCATGTGGTGCTGGGAGTAGGCGGCGTCGACCTTGATCTGCTCCATGGCGCGCGCCGTCAGGAAGCAGGCGGCGGCAGACACGAACGGCACCTTGCCGCCGTTCGCCAGACCTGCCCCCACCCCGACCATGTCCTGCTCGGCGATGCCCACGTTCACCAGGCGGTCGGGAAACCTCGCCTGGAAGGGACCCAGCTTGCTCGACCCGACCGAGTCGTTGACCACCGCGACGATGCGGCGGTCAGCTTCCGCCAGCTCGATGAGGGTGGCGACCCAGGCGTCTCGGCAGTCGTGAAGGGTCGCGGCGGGTGGCGTGATGGTGGTCATGAGGAGGTCTCCAGCTCGGCGAGTGCCTGGGCCATCTGCTCGGCCGAGGGGACCTTGTGGTGCCAGGCGACGTTGTCGGACATGAACGAGATGGGGTGGCCCTTCTTGGTGTGTGCGATCACCGCGGTCGGCTTGCCGGACGCGGCCGGGACCTGGGCGAAGACGTCCAGCAGGGCGCCGTGGTCGTGGCCGTCGACGTCGACGACCTCCAGGCCGAAGGCGGCCAGCTTGTCGGCCAGCGGCTCGAGGTCGTTGGTCTCGTCGACCCTGGCGCCCTGCTGCAGCCGGTTGCGGTCGACGATGACGCACAGGTGGGAGAGCCGGTGGTTGCCGGCGGTCATCAGTGCCTCCCAGTTCGACCCCTCCTGCAGCTCGCCGTCGCCCACGACGACGAAGGTGCGGCGGGCGGATGCGTCCAGGTTGCCCGCGAAGGCGGTGCCGACGGCAATGGGCAGGCCGTGGCCCAGGGGCCCCGTGCTGGCCTCGATGGCCGCGATCTTCGTCCGGGCCGGGTGCCCGTTGAGCTGTGAGCGCGGCTGCATGAACGTGGAAAGGTCTTGGGGCGGAAGGAAGCCCGCCACGGCGAGCGTGCTGTAGAGCGCGGCGGCAGCGTGCCCCTTGGACAGGATGAACCGGTCCCGCTCGGGGTCGGCGAGCTGGTCGGGCGAGATGTTCATCGCGTGCAGGTACAGGGTGACGAGGATGTCGATGACCGAGAACTCACCGCCGATGTGGCCCAGCCCGGCCGCGCGGACCATCTCGATGTCCCGTCGGCGGACGAGCCGTGCTGCCTCGGCGAGGTGTGCCACCGCCTCGTCCCGAGAGGCGCCATCGGGAACGCGCCCGAGGACGCGCAGGTTGTCGACGGGGACGGCCTCGGGGTCGACCCGAGGCACGAGGTCCTCCGTGGTCATGCCTCGCTCCTCATGCAGGCGAAGAGGACGTCCTGGACGAGCTTCTGTGCGGCGAGGGCGTCCTGGCGTGACTGCGCAGCGCGCAGGGCCTCGATGTCGAGCTCGTCGAGGGCTCGGTGGACGGCCTTGAGGAACCGGATCGACAGCTTCGCGGCCTCGACGGTGTCCTCGCGGAAGGGGAACTGGTCGAGCTGCCAGACACCCTCCCAGCCGTTGATCTTCAACGTGTAGAAGAACTCGAAGACCTCGACCGGGTGCACGGTGCCGACGACCATGTCGTCGTCCCACCCGCGAAGGTTGTCGTTCACGTCCATGCCCCACAGCAGCCCGTGGTCGATGAGCAGCTGGGCGGCGGCGGCCGGTGACTCGCCTCCGTACAGGGCGTGCCCGAAATCCAGGAGCACGCCGACGTTGTCGACGCCCATGGCCTTGATGCCGAGCGCGGTCTTGGCGGCGGAGTCCCAGAACATCTTGCCGCGGGGCTCGCGCGGCTTGTACTCGATGACGATCTTGAGGTCGGGGTTCGCCAGCGCCAGCTCGCGCATCCCGGACACGGCGAAGTCCCACTGCTCCTTGTGGCTCACCTGGAACGGGTAGTCCCAGCCGTCCTGGCCCGGCCACACCTTGAGGTACTTCGCTCCCAGGGCTCGCACGATGTCGGCGGCCTCGTTGAGGAAGGCGATGGCGTCGGCGCGCACGCCGGCATCGGGGTTGGTGAACGCCCCGTTGCGGTACTTGCGCATGTAGATCTCGGGGGTCACCCCGATCGCCTCGAGCCCGTTCTCGGTCAGGGCCTGCTTGACCTGCTCGACCGTGACGCCCTCGGTGAAGGGGTAGGGGACGTCCACGACGGACAGGTCGCCGACCTCGCCGGCCCGGGCGATCTGCTCGAGGGTCGACACCGCCGGGGCATAGCCGTCGGTGGCGTACCGGTCGACGTAGGAGGCGAAGTGCCACAGGCCGGCCCCGAACGGGGGGTATTCGGACATCAGATGTTCCTCTCGATCGCTTCGTCGGACTGCAGGTGCGGGGGCGGCAGGGGGATCCCTCGTGAGCGGGCGACGGCCCGAGCCCAGGACCGTCGCGCGGCGGACGCGTCGGTGGCTCGGGGCACGATCCGTTCACCACCGACCGGCGGGGGTGGTGCCACGCCCAGCCGGTGTGCGACCAGGGTGCTGACCCCGAGGGCGGAGGCGGTCGGGCTGCGCGCGACCTCGACCGGGCGCTGGAGCAGGTCGGCCTGCACCTGCATGAGCAGCCGGGAGGCCGTGGCACCGCCGTCGGCGTGCAGGACCCGGATCGGCGCCGCGTCGTCCTCCTCCATCGCGGCCACGACGTCGGCGACCTGGTGGGCGACCGCCTCGAGGGCAGCGAGGGCGAGGTGGGCCGGTGTCGTGCCGGCGGTGACTCCCGTGATGAGGCCGGTGGCGGACCGGTCCCAGTGCGGTGCGCCGAGACCTGAGAACGCGGGGACGAAGTGCACCCCACCGTTGTCGGTGACGCGTTGTGCCAGGTCGGTCAGGAAGGCGCCCCCCGCGATGTCGGCCGGCGCCCCCAGCGTGGTTGCCATCCAGTCCAGGGCGGACCCGGTGGCCACGATGTTGCCCTCGCGCGCGTACGTCGCCTGCCCGCCGATGTGCCACGCCACGGTCGTCGCGATTCCGTCGGGTGCCGTGCGGAAGTCGGCGGTGGGGCTCATCACCGACGACCCGGTTCCGTAGGTGGCCTTACCCGTGCCGGGGGTGGTGCACCCGTGGTGGTAGAGCGCGGCGTGCGAGTCGGCCAGCACCGCCACGACGGGCACTCCGGCCGGAAGCCGACCGTGCCCGCCCGAGGTGGTCCCGAAATCTGCGTCGGAGGGGCAGACCTCGGGAAGGTGCTGCCGGTCGACACCGAAGATGCGCAGGAGGTCTTCGTGCCACGCCAGGCTCTCGAGATCGAGCAGCAGTGTCCGCGAGGCGTTTCCCAGGTCGGTCAGGTGCCGTCCGGTGAGCTTCCAGATGAGCCACGAGTCGACGGTACCCACGGCGATGTCCGCCGTGGAAGCCCCACCGGATCGAGCAGCATCGATGACGGCGCGGAACTTCGGTGCCGAGAACATCGGATCGAGGGCCAGCCCGGTCCGGGCCCGCACGACCCCGGCTGCGGTGGGCTCAGCTGCGGCGAGAGCCTCGCACCACGCCGACGTGCGGGCGTCCTGCCACCCGAGAGCCGGTCCCAGCGGCTCACCCGTGCTGCGGCTCCAGCACACCACCGACTCGCGTTGGTTCGAGATGCCGACGCCCACCACCCGCGCCCCGGGCACCCGGGCCAGGCAGGCGTCGATGGCGGTCATGGTGGCGGCCCAGATTTCGCCCGCGTCCTGCTCCACCCACCCCGGCGCCGGGTACCGCATCCCCACGGGGCCGGAGGCCTCGGCGACGACGGCACCGGTGTCGGCATCCACCAGCATGGCCTTGGTGTTGGTCGTGCCCTGGTCGACAGCCAGCACCACGCCGCCTCGCACCAACGGCGGGGGCTCCTGGACTGTCATCGAATATCCATTCGGTAGTGAATGAAGACATCAGGAGCCTAAGGGGGCGGCTGGGGGTCTGTCAACGGACGGCATCCACCGCACGGTCCCTGGGGGCACCGTGGCTTCGTGGGGGCGGTCGGCCCGCACCGTCCCGGCGGCCGTGGGTGCCCGTCGTTCAGCTCGCCGCCTCGCGCAGGTAGGACGCGGTGGCGCTGTCGGTGACGAGGGTGTTGATCCACCCGCCGAGCAGGGCTGCCCGGATCGCGGCGTGCTTGCGGCGGCCGCCCGCAACGCCGATGCGACGCGGGATCCGCAGCAGCGTGTCGCCGTCGATGCCCAGGACCCGGTCGTCCAGGTGGCCGCTCACGGGCCGGCCGACGACATCGAAGTAGCGCATGCACACGTCGCCCACGGCGCCCGCGCCGCGCAGAAGGTCCTCGTCGTCGCTGCTGACGGCATTGCCGCTCGCGCGCAGCAGCGGGGACGGCATCAGGCTCCCGATCCCCGCGAGCAGCACGGTCAGGTCCGGGAAGGCATCGAGCGCCTGGGCGATGCTGTCCTCCCTCATCAGCGCGCGACACGTCTCGGCGGTCGCCACCAGGCCGGGGGCGGGCAGGTAGGTCGCCCTGGCTCCCGTGACCTGGACGAGCCGGCCCACCAGGTGGGTCGCTCGGGACTGGGCGGAGGGCTGGCCGAGCCCGCCGAGCACCTGGACCACGGATTCGCACTCGTGGCTGTGGCGCGGGCGCATCGAGTCAACCGTCGCCAGGAGGGTCGAGCTCCACGAGGACACCCCGATGCGTTCGCCGCCGCTCAGGGTGGTCTCGAGGTAGAACGCCGCGGCGGCACCAAGGCCAGGGGTGATGAAGCGCTCGTCGTCCTCGTCGCCCTCGTCGCCGGTGTCGGCGACGACTACTTCGCGCAGACCGTAGCGGCGCTCGATCTCCTCCTCGATCTCCGCGAAGACGCCACGAGGAGTCACGACGGTCGTGCGCACGATCCCGGTTGCCACAGCCTTCTTCAGCAGCCTCGAGACCCTGGGCTGCGAGATGTTGAGCCGCTCGGCGATCTCGGGTTGGCGTATCCCCTGCTCGTGGTAGAGGCGCGCCACCTTCGTCATCAGCCGAGTGTCCTCGGAGGCGACGATGCTCGGCTCATCGGCGTCGAGTGGGGGATTCCAGGTCACCAGTGGGCCTCCGAAACGCGGGCAAGGGGTGTTCGGTGTCGCAGCTGCTCTCATCGGCACGCTTCGCCGCACGATGCCGTCCAGCGTGCGCGCCGACCCGGGACAGACGGTGCCCAGTCACGGTCAGGGGCCATCGCAGGTGAGGAACCATACCGCGGAGAATATTCAGTCGTCTACGAATGACGAGTCTCCCCCATGAGGTGTGTGGGTGCGCTCAGTCGCCCTCGGGCTCCGTTGCCGGTGGGCTCGCGGCAGGACGTGGCGCGAGCGCCATGCCCAGCAGCCCGAACGGCAACGGTAGCCAGTAGCTGAAGAGCCGGTAGGCGAACGTGGCCAGCACCGCGTCGCCGGCGTCGACCCCGGCGAGCACGAGCATCGCCGTCATGCCCGCTTCCACCACTCCCAGGCCGCCCGGCGTGATGGGGATGTTCCCCAGCGCCTTGGCCGCGCAGAACGCCAACAGCACCAGGCTCGGTCGCGGGTACGAGCCGATCGCCGCCAGCGCCGCCAGCAAGGTCCAGAAGTCCAGCTGCCAGCGTCCGGCGGTGGCGGCCAGGGCGCGCTTCCATCGCGCCCCGAGCACGCTGCTGATCTGGTCCCGCTCGGCGAGCAGGGTCTGCGGGAGGTCGGTCAGGGGCGGCGAGTGCCGGCGGATCCGGTTGCGGGCCGCCTGCGCCACGCGGCCCACCCAGGTCAACGGTCGCTCGGTGGTCATCAGCAGCGCGCCGACACCGACGATCGCCGCGAAGGCGACCAGCGCGGCGGCGCCCGCCTCGAGCAGGTCACGGTTCACCGAGCCGCGCAGCAGCCCGGGGAGGGCCAACACCGGCAGCCCCAACACGACGGCGAAGACCAGCAGGTTCACTGCGGTGAGGGCGCTTGCCACGGCCGGCCCGGGCAGCCCGGCGGCCACGAAGATCCGGTACTGCAGAGCGGCGCCGAGCGGCCCGCCGCCCGGCGCGATGTTCGACAGCGCGTTGGACGCCAGCTGGGCCGAGATCACCGGCCGCCACCGGGCCCCGCCCAGCGCCACCCGCTGCAGGTCCCACATGCAGGCGCACACGCCGACCTGCAGGCCGAACATCAGCAGCATCCACGCGGGGGAGAAGCGGGTGATCTGTCGCCACGAGGAGAAGGTCTCGACCAGGGCGGGGAACACCAGGTAGAGCGAGATCGACGTGACGACGAGCCACACCACGTTTCGCCGTAGCGCGCGTGGCTTCTCTCGTTCGCCGCGCCGGATCTCACCGACCGTGTCGGCGTGCCGCTCGATCGCGCGCTCGACGCGGTCGCCGATCGAGCCCACCGCCGCCTCATCCGTCACGGCCGCCAGCCTCGCACGTCACCGCCCGGGGCGCCCTCAACCAGGCGGCCGAGTTGAGACCCCGAGACCGGGCCCGAGGCGGCTCTGCGCTGTGGCGCGCGGCGCCCGGGCGTCCGTTCACGCCAACGGCCCTCTCGCCCGCTCCCGGCGCTGCCAGACGCGCGGCATCCCCTACGCGTTTGGCAGCGGTGGGACTCAGTCGGTGATGCGCACCGCGCGACAGGACGCGCCCTCTGCGTCACCCGTGCCGGACGACAGAAGGGCCCTGATCACGTTTCCGCAGATCAGAGCCCTTCCACTACCGGGTCGGGGTGACAGGATTTGAACCTGCGGCCTCGTCGTCCCGAACGACGCGCGCTACCAAGCTGCGCCACACCCCGTGGCAGTGCCGCCGACCCGAGGGCGCGGCGACACCCGAGGATAGCCGACCCGCCCCGGCCCACCGAAATCGGTCCGAGCCCGCCGGCCGAACACCCGCGACTCGCTGGCCGCGTGGGTCAGGCGTCGCGGGCGACGAGGGTGAGCAGGGTCGCCTCCGGGCGGCAGGCGAAGCGAACGGGGGCGTACGGCGACGTGCCCAGGCCGGCCGAGACGTGCAGCCACGCGGCATCCTGCGGAGCCTGCGACGACGGCGCGGCACCGCCGCCGTGGCCGGTGCGGCCGGCTCCCGGCCACCAGCGCGAGACGCCCTTGGCGCGGCGGGTGTCGAGGTCGCAGTTGGTGACCAGGGCGCCCCACCCGGGCAGGGCCAGCTGCCCACCGTGGGTGTGGCCGGCGAGCACCACGGACGCGCCGTCGGCGACCATCGCGTCGAGCACCCGCTGGTAGGGCGCGTGCACCAGGCCCATCGTCAGGGTGACGTCGGAGGCCGCCGCCCCGGCCACCGCGTGGTACCGGTCGAACCCGACGTGCGGGTCGTCGACGCCGACCAGCTCGACGTCGTGGTCGCCCATCCGCACGACCGTGCGCGCGTTGTTCAGGTCGGCCCAGCCGCCCTCGCGCAGCCCCTCGACGAGCCGGCCCACCGGCAGGTCGAACCTGGTGGTCGTCACCTCGGCGTGCTTGCGGGTGAGGTAGCGAGCGGGGTTCTTCGGCACCGGGCCGAAGTAGTCGTTGGAGCCCAGGACGAAGGCGCCCGGCCGCTCCAACAGCGGCTCCATCGCCCGAAGCAGCGGCGGCACCGCCTCGACGTGCGCCAGGTTGTCACCGGAGTTGACCACGAAGTCGGGCTCGAGCTCGGCCAGCGATCGCACCCACTCGATCTTCTTGTGCTGCCCGGGGGTGAGGTGCAGGTCGCTCACCTGGAGGATGCGCACGGGGGCGCTGCCCGGGGGGAGGGCGGGCACGGCGTACCGGCGCAGCGTGAACCAGGTTCGCTCGACGAGCGCGGCGTACGCGACACCCGCGACCCCGGCACCCACCAGGCCGCCGACGGTGCGCAGCGCAGTGCGGGCGAGGTCGGTCATCCGCACATCCTCGCAAAGCCGGTGCCGTCCGGCCGAATCGGGCCTTCCAGCCGGATGCCGGGCGCGGGCCCGGGGCCCACCCGAATCCGTCGGACGCGGGTGGGAGGATGGGGCGCATGACCGACTCGACGCTCAAGACGCAGATCCAGCACGACCTGCACGACGCGATGCGTGCGCGCGACAAGGTGCGCTCCGGAACCCTGCGGATGACGCTGACCTCCATCACCAACGCCGAGGTGGCCGGTGACGAGGCGCGCGAGCTGAGCGACGACGAGGTGCTCAAGGTGGTGGCCAAGGAGGCCAAGAAGCGCAAGGAGTCGTCGGCCGCCTACACCGACGCCGGCCGCCCCGAGCTGGCCGCGGTCGAGGAGGCCGAGCTCGTCGTGCTCGAGGGCTACCTACCCGCGCAGCTCGACGACGACGCGCTCCGGGCGATCGTGGCGCGGGCCGTGGAGTCGACCGGAGCGACCGGGATGCCGCAGATGGGCCTGGTCATGAAGGCCGCCCAGGCAGAGGTGGCCGGACGCGCCGACGGCGGCCGGGTGGCCGCCGTCGTCAAGCAGGTGCTGTCGGGGCAGTGAGCCCCGCGCTCAGCCCTACCTCTTCTTGCCCTTGCCGCCGCCGTTGCCACCGCCACCGCCCCCTGTGCCGGGAGGAGGCGGCTGCTGTGCGGGCGGGGGCTGCTGCGCGGGCGGGGGCTGCTGCGCGGCCGGCGGCTGGAAGGCCGGGACGCCGGTGGAGACGTACAGGCCGATCCTCGACCCGGGGAAGGCCGCGCCGGCCGGGTCGGTGTAGGCGACCGTGCCGGCGGCCATCGAGCTGGCCACCTGGCCCGCCACGTAGCTGTCGAAGCCGGCGTCGTTCAAGCGTGACTGCGCCTTCGCGACGCTGGCGCCGATGACGCCCGGCAGCGGCACCAGGTCACCGTTGCGGATCTTGGCCGACGGGGCCGGGAAGTCCTTGACCGGCATCCCCTTGGACGCGGCGCGCATCATCTTCGACCACACCGGCGCGGAGACGGTGCCACCGAAGACCTGGCTGATGCAGCCGTACTCACCGAAGCACTTGCCGTTCAGCGAGTTCAGCTTCCCGTTCTTGCTGGCCGGCTTCAGGTTGCCGATCCAGACCGCGGAGGCGAGCTGCTTGGTGTAGCCGACGAACCAGCTCTGGTTGTGCTTCTCGGTGGTGCCCGTCTTGCCGGCCGCGGGGCGTGCGTTGACGTCCCAGTTGCCCGCCGCCGTACCGAACTTGAGGGTGCCCTCGAGCAGCGAGGTCGCACCGTCGGCGGCGTCGGAGGAGATGACCTGCTTGCACTGCGGACCCGGCACCTTGATGGCCTTCTTGTCCGAGGTGGTGATCGAGGTGATCGGGTAGGGCTCGCAGTACCTGCCGCTGGCTGCGAGGGTCGAGTAGGCGCTGGCCAGGCTCATCGGGTTGGTCGTGCCCGACCCCAGGGTGATGTCGGAGACGTAGGGGTCGATCGGCTTGCCGTTGCCCTTGTGCAGGCCCATCTTGGTCATCGTGTCGCGCACGTCGCAGGGGCCGACGTTGATGACGAGCTGGGCGGCCCAGGTGTTGATCGACTTGGCGATGCCCTCACCGAGGGTCATCATCTTGCCGCCGCTGGCGTAGTCGTTCTTGACCGACCAGGGCTCGTTGGCGCCGCACTTCTCGGTGAGGAGCTTCTTGTCGGCGAACAGGTGGCCCTTCTTGCCGTCGGCGAACGGCACCTTGATGGTGCCGTTCAGCGGCATCCCCTTCTCCAGCGCGGTGACCAGGCCGAACATCTTCGCCGTGGACCCGAACTGGTAGCCGAGCTCGCCGCCGCCGTACTTCTGGTCGACGTTGACGTTGGTCTGCACCTTGTCGAAGTCGGTGGCCTGGGCCATCGCGAGGATCTTGCCGGTGCCGGGCTCGAGGATCGTGGCCGCCGCCCCGAGGTTCTGCTTGTTGCCCACCGGCACGGCCCGGGTGATCTCCTTCTGCGCCGCCTTCTGCATGGCCGGCTTCAGGGTGGTGCGGATGGTCAGCCCACCCTGGTTGATCGTCTTGAGGCGGTCGGCGGGGGTCTTGCCCAGGACCGCCATCTGCGGCGACTTCTGCAGGTACTCCAGGACGTAGGCGCAGAAGTACGGCTGCGTGGAGCGGTGGCAGACGCCCTTGACCGGCTGCTTCTTGATCATCTTCTTCACGGCGATCTTCTTGGCCGCGGTGACGTCCTTGGGGGTCGCCATGCCCAGCGACTGCATCCGGTCGAGCACCGTGTTGCGTCGGGCCTGGGCCTCCGTGGGGTTCAGCACCGGGTTGTACGCCGTCGGCTGCTGCACGATGCCGGCCAGCAGGGCGGCCTGGCCCAGGCTGAGCTTGCTGGAGCTGACCCCGAAGTAGTTGAGCGAGGCCGCCTCGACGCCGTAGGCCTGGTCGCCGTAGTAGACGAGGTTGAGGTAGCCCTCGAGGATCTGGTCCTTGGTGAAGTTCTCCTCGACGTTCAGCGCGTACTTCAGCTCCTGGAGCTTGCGGGAGTAGGTCTTCGTCGTGGCGGCCTTCGCGGCATCCTTGTCGCCCTTCTTGAGGGCGTTCTCCTGGAGGGTGATCTTCACGAACTGCTGGGTGAGGGTCGACGCGCCCTGCACGTCGCCGCCCTGCAGGTTGGAGATCATCGCCCGGCTGAAGCCGCGGACGTCGAGGCCGCCGTGCTCGTAGAAGCGCGAGTCCTCGATGGCGATCTGCGCGTTCTGCATGTTCTTGGAGATCTTCTTCAGCGGCACGATGATGCGGTTCTCGTCGTACGGGTTGGCGATGAGCTTCCCGTCGGCGTCGAGGATGCGTGACTGCTGGGCCAGCGGCGACACCGTGAACTCGCTCGGCAGGTCGTTGAAGAAGTTCACCCCGCCCTTGGCGGCCTCCCCGGTCGCACCGACCGCCGGGATGGCGAGCCCAGCCATCAGCAGCCCGGCCACCGTGCTCAGCACGACGAAGCCGAGCAGGAGCCGGAGCACGGCTGAGACATTGTGGGCGCGACCGTCCATGGGCTCAAGGGTAACCCGCGGATGCCGGGCAGCCGCGCCACCGGGCGGCGCGGGGCCGGCCCGCGTCGGGTGCTCGCTCCCCGCCGGGGCGCGCCCAGCACCTGGGGCCAGACGAGCGGGTGATGTGAGAGTCAACCGTTCGGCCATCGCCTCAACCGTTTCGGACGATACCCGGTTCGCGGCCGTCTCCATAACGTTTGTGCAGGTCGCCAGCCACAACCGGGTTGGCGCGGAACGATCGGTCACATTCAGAACTGAGGTGGACATGAGCATCGCGCCCCCTGCTGCGGTAGCCCCCACAGATGGTCAGTGGGTGTCCGACTGGCCTGCCCTCGGACGCTGCGCCGGCACCGACCCCGACGCCCTGTTCGTGCAGGGCAAGGCCCAGCGTGCCGCCAAGGTCGTCTGCAAGGGCTGCCCGGTCGTCGCCGAGTGCCTCGCTGACGCCCTCGACAACCGCACCGAGTTCGGCGTGTGGGGTGGGATGACCGAGCGCGAGCGCCGGGCCCTGCTCCGCCGTCGCCCGGACGTCCGGTCCTGGACCGACCTCCTCACGCACGCCAAGGTCGGCACCGCCCAAGGCGCCATCGCCTGACCAGTTCCACCCACCACTGAGCTCCCCGGAGGGGCCGACCAAACCCCCTGCAGTCTCGCGTGGCTAACCCCCTGCAGCCACGCGTGACAGGTCGGCCTCCCGGGGGTTTTCCTTGCCCCACGAGCCGCCTGCGAGCCTGTGCGTGGCACCAGGGCTCAGCCGGCCGCCAGGGCGGCGCCGACCGAGCGGAGCCCCTCGAGGTCGTGGATGTCCGTGGCGCTCGCGGGCACCGTCGACAGCGGCACCCCGGGGTGGCCGGCCACGAACCGGCGCACGTGCCCGTCGTGCCGCGTGGCGACCGCGGCCAGGTCGGCGTGCAGGCGCAGCACGGCCGGGGTGAGGCCGGCCAGGTCGTCATCGGTCGCGGCCTCCCCGCGGTCCTCGAGCTGCTCCGCGGCAGCGGCGGCGCGGCTGCCGCTCAGGGCCGGGGCGGCCAGCGTCTGCATCCGGTTCACGACGACGCCGGCGAGCGGCATCCCCTCGCTCTCGAGGCGGTCGACGAAGTAGGCCGCCTCGCGCAGGGCGTCACGCTCGGGCGCCGCGACGACGACGAAGGCCGTCGCCGGCTCCTTGAGCAGCGCGTAGGTGACGTCGGCGCGCTCGCGGAAGCCGCCGAACATCGTGTCGAGGGCCGCCACGAACGTCTGCACGTCGGCCAGCAGCTGGGCGCCGAGCACCTTGGACACCGTCGCGGCGGTGATCGTGGCGCCGACCGAGAACACCTTGAGGTAGGCGCGGCCGCCGGCGCGGGCCGGTGCGGTCAGCAGCCGGATGAAGCGGCCGTCGAGGAACGAGCCGAGCCGCTTGGGGGCGTCGAGGAAGTCGAGCGCCGAGCGTGACGGCGGGGTGTCGACGACGATGAGGTCCCAGGTGCCCTCGCGCTCGGCCTGCGCGCGCAGCTGGCCGAGCTTCTCCATCGCCATGTACTCCTGGGTGCCCGCGAACGAGCTGGAGACCGACTGGTAGAACGGGTTGGCCAGGATCTGCGCGGCCTTGTCGGGGGTGGAGTGCGCCTCGACGACCTCGTCGAAGGTGCGCTTCATGTCGAGCATCATCGCGTGCAGCGACCCGCCGGCCTGCGCGCCGATGTCGGCCACGGGTCGGGGGGTGTTGTCGAGCTCGGTGAGCCCGAGCGACTGGGCCAGCCGGCGGGCCGGGTCGATGGTGAGCACGACGACCCGGCGACCGGCCTCGGCCGCCCGCACGCCGAGAGCGGCCGCCGTGGTGGTCTTGCCGACGCCACCGGAGCCGCAGCAGACGATGATGCCCGTGTCGGGGTCGGCCAGCAGGGCGTCGATGCCGATGTCGTCGGGAGGGGTGTACCCCGCCGGCGTGGCACGCGAGGAGCGCGCGGTGCTCGGGCGGGTGGCCATCAGCGCACCCCCTGGCCGATCAGCTCGTCGGCGAGCACCGCGATCCCACCGTCCTCGATGCCGCCCGCGAGCACGGGCAGGGTGAGGGTCGGCAGCCCCTGGGAGGCGACCTCGTCGGTGAGGGAGCGCTCGAGCTCGACCCGCTCGGCGTGGTCGTGCGCCTCGTCGAGCAGGCCGCTCACGGTCTTGGCGGCGGCGCGCACCCCCACGGCGGCGAGGTCGTCACGCACCCGGGCGCCCACCCGCTCCGGCTCGGCAGCCGCGGTCTCGAGCAGCGCCTCGTCGACGAGCGGCTCGCGCACCTGGTTGACGACGACGGCGCCGAGGCCGAAGCCGGCATCCGACAGCTCGCCGATCGCGTCGATGGTCTCCTGCACCGGCATCTCCTCGAGCAGGGTGACGACGTGCACCACGCTCTGCCGGTCGCGCAGCATCCGGGTGATCGACTCGGCCTGCGAGTGGATCGGCCCCACCCGGGCGAGGTCGGCCACCTGCACGTTGACGTTGAGGAACCGGGTGATCCGGCCGGTCGGTGGCGCGTCGAGCACGACGGCGTCCCACGTCTTGGGGCCCTGGTGGCGGCGGGGGCCGGTGGTGCGGCCGACCGCCTCGTAGACCTTGCCGATGAGCAGCACGTCGCGCACGCCCGGGGCGACCGTGGTCGCGAAGTCGATGACGCCCAGCCGCTCCAGCGCCCCGCCGGCGCGACCGAGCTTGTAGAACATGTGCAGGTACTCGAGCAGGGCGGCCTTGGCGTCGACCGAGATCCCCCACACCTCACCGCCGCCGGCCTGGGTGACGAGGCGGACCTCCTCGATGCCGAGCGGGGGCACGTCGAAGGTCTGGCTGATGCCCTGCCGCCCCTCGACCTCGGCCAGCAGCACCCGCTTTCCCTGGCGCGACAGGGCCAGCGCGAGGGCCGAGGCCACGGTCGTCTTGCCGACCCCGCCCTTGCCGGTGACCACGTGCAGGCGCACACCGTCCATGGCGCGCGAGAGGGAAGGGGTGGCCACGGCATCCACCCTAGATGGGGTCGCGACGCGGCCAGGATGCCGCCCGCCCCCGTCCCCGGGCGGGCGCCACTCAGTGCGTGGTGAGGGTGAGCTCCTCGACCTCGGCCAGGACGAGCAGGTAGGCGTCGGTCGTGGGGTCGATGACGTCGAAGTGGTCGGCGCCACGGGCCACCGTGGTTCGCAGCGGCTCCTCGGCGGCGCGGGACGCGACGTAGGAGTCGACGACGGCGGCCGGCACGATGTCGTCGAGCTCGCCGGTGACGATGATCGCCGGGCGGGTCAGGCGCTGGCGGGCGGGGTCGGCGTCGGCCCACGCGTCGGGGGCCTGCTCGGGGGTGGCGCCGATCAGCTCGCGGGCGGCGTGGTTGCTCAGGCCGAGCCGGTCGACCTCGCGGAGGTCAGCGGCCGGCGCGAGCGCGACGACCCCGGTGAGCCAGGGGGCGTGGTCGTCGGAGGCGAGCCAGAGCGCCAGGTGACCGCCGGCGGAGTGCCCGACGACGACGACCCGGTCGGGGAGGTGGGTGTCGAGGTGCGCGGCCTCGACGCGGGCGAGCACGCAGGCCCCGGTGCCCGGCCAGCCGCCCCCCGGCATCCCGACGCGGGGGTACTCGAGGTTGGCGACGTGGAAGCCGTCGCGGGCCAGCGCCTCGGCGAGCGGGTTGATGTGGGTGCGGTCGTACTGCTCGCGCCAGAAGCCGCCGTGCACGAGCGCCACGGTGATGCCGCGGGCCCGGCCCGGTGCGGGCTCCCACACGTCGTAGACGTCGGTCTGCAGCGGACCCGTGACCTCGGTGCGGTCCGGCGGGCGGGCCGTGCGCACCATGATGTCGGGGTCGTCGTCGCTCACCTGCGCCACGCTAGCCCCCGGGTGCCACGGCGCTAGGGTGACGGGCATGACGAAGTACGAGTACGCCACGGTGCCGTTGATCGTGCACGCGACCAAGCAGATCCTCGACCAGTGGGGCGAGGACGGCTGGGAGCTCGTCCAGGTCCTCGTGATGCCCGAGGGCAACCTCGTGGCCTACCTCAAGCGTTCGAAGGCCTGATCGTGGGCGCGGTCGACGAGCGCCTGGCCGAGCTCGGGCTGGTCGTGCCGGAGGTGGTGCCACCGGTGGCCGCCTACGTGCCCGCCGTGCTCGACGGCTCGCGGGTCTACGTCTCGGGCCAGGTCCCGATCGTCGACGGGGTGCTCGCCGAGAGCGGGCACGTCGGTGAGGGCCCGGGTCTCGTGACGCCCGAGCGCGCCAAGGAGCTCGCCGCGATCTGCGCGCTCAACGCCATCGCCGCCATCCGGTCGGTGGTCTGGGACCTCGACCGTGTCGAGCGGGTCGTCAAGGTCGTCGGGTTCGTCGCCTCCGACCCGTCGTTCACCGGGCAGCCCGGCGTCGTCAACGGTGCGTCCGAGCTGTTCGGCGCGGTGTTCGGCGAGGCCGGCGTGCATGCCCGGTCGGCCGTCGGCGTGGCGGCGCTGCCGCTCGGGGCGCCGGTCGAGGTCGAGGTCGTCGTCCACGTGCGGGACTGACCGCCGGTGTCGGAGGCCGGGTCGGTTCCGGTGCCGGATGCCGGTGGGTCGCGTCGCGTCGTCGACCACCCCATCTCGCGCGACCCCGGGTTGGGGGCGCGGGCGTCCGAGTGGCTGGCGTCAGTCGACCGGGTCGTCGTCGAGCCGAGGGCTGCCGCGACCGTGATGCTCGTGCGCGACGGGGTGTCCGGGCCGGAGGTCTACGTGCAGCGGCGGGTCGCGTCGATGGCCTTCGCGCCCTCGACGGTGGTGTTCCCCGGCGGCGGGGTCGACCCCGCCGACCACGCCCTGCCGGTGTCGACGCCCGGGCTCGCGGAGCTGGCCTCGGCGATGGGGGTGGGTGCTGCGGCGGCGGCGCCCTACGCCGCGGCCGCCGTGCGCGAGGTCGAGGAGGAGTGCGGGGTGCGGCTCTCGGTGGCCGACCTGCGCGGCCGGGCCCACTGGGTGACACCGGAGTTCGAGCCGCGCCGCTACGACACGTGGATCCTCGCCGCCGGGATGCCGGCCGACCAGGAGGCGACCGGTACCACCACCGAGTCCGACCACAGCGCGTGGGTGCGTCCGCGCGACCTGCTCGACCGACATGCCGCTGGAGAGGTGCGGATGCTGCCGCCCACCGTGGTCTCGTTGGAGCAGCTGGCCGGGTTCGGTTCCGCCGCAGCCTTCCTCGCCGACCGGCCGATCGTGGCGAAGGTGCTCCCGGTGCTGGTCGTGGGCGCCGACGGCACCCCGGTGCTGCGCACCGAGCTCCCCTGACCCTCGACGCCGGGGCGCCGTGGGTGCACCGCCCAACAGGCAGTGGCCGACGACCTTCGATGCGCTGAGCACGCCACACCACACCTCACGAGGCGACTGCCTGTTGGCGTGAACGCAAGGGTGGGTCGGCCGGCATCCGGCCCTCGCGGACGTCACGCCACGAGCGAAGGGCCCAGCGCACCCAGGACGGCTCGTACATCACGTCCTCGAACGAGAACCGCAGCGACGACCAGTCGAAGACGGCGAGCTCGGTGTGTCGGCGGCAGTCCTTGCGAAGGCCCTTCCGGGTGCCGTGGTGCTCGAACCCGTCGGCCTCCACCGCGAGCCGGAGTGCCTCGCTGCCGAGGTCGACGATGGCGAAAAGCCCGGACTCCGCGATCTGCAGCTGAGGCGTGAGGTCGTAGCCCTCCTCGATGGTGAGGGCGCGCAGCACGGACTCGAACGGGTTCGCCGCACGGGCATCCGCATGGGCGGTGACGCGTCGGGCGGCTCTCGCGCCGGTACCGCGCAGGTGGGCAGCGGCTTCGGTGAGCTGTCGGCGATCGATGTCGCGCGCTCGCAGGGCGGAGTCGGCGACGGCAAGGGCCTCGTCGAACGGGAGGGTCCTGGCGCAGTCGAGCACCGTGCGGAGCGGTGTGGTCACGCCGTCGGCCACGTCTGTCGGGCGCAGCTCGGCCCACGCCGGGCGCACCCCCGCGAGCTGCGCCGCGCTGAGGTGGCGCTTGCGGCGCACGGTCAACCAGGTCGTGCTCGGCACCGTCTTCACCTTCCACCCGTGGTGCGCGGCCGCGCTGAGGTGTGACACCACGGCACTGCGCGACTGCGCCACTCGGAACTGCTCCTCGGCGGTCGGTAGCACGTAGCGGTTCTTTGCCGCCCGGACGACGACCTCCTCGGCGACGGACCGGCGGACGAGTCGCACAGGATGGAACGCTCGAAGCTCGCCCCACGTGGCGACCCCGCCGAGAAACGCAACCGTCCCGGCCACGTCGTCGACCGCCCCGCCCCTCCGCACCCCCTCATGGTGGCGCCTCACGGCTAGACGGCGCGGGCGTCATCCACAGGGTCGGTCGTACCTGCCAACAGGCAGCCGCCCACGGCGCCTCGGGCGCCCCTGCTGCGGGATGGCTCACCAGGGCCCGACTGCCTGTTGGCAGGTGCGGTCGAGGACGCCGTTGCACACCGGGCGGCATACTCGGGCGCGTGAGTGCCACTCCGCCACCGTCGGTCGCCGCGCCCTGGGCCGGTGGCGACGTCACGCGCCGGGCCCACTGCGTGCTGGCGCCCAACCCGGGGCCGATGACGCTCGACGGCACCAACACGTGGGTGCTCCTCGAGCCCGGCTCGACGGATGCCGTCGTCATCGACCCCGGCCCGCTGGACGAGGGGCACCTCGCCGCCGTGCTGCGCGTCGTCGAGGAGCGGGGCGCCCGGGTCGCCGAGACGGTGCTCACCCACGGGCACCACGACCACGCCGAGGCGGCCCCGCGGTTCGCCGAGCTCACCGGCACCCGGGTGCGCGCGGTGGGGCGCGGCCACGACGACCTGGGCGACGGGGACGTGCTGACCACCGGGGGGCTCGAGCTGCGCGTGGTCGCCACCCCGGGCCACACGTCCGACTCGATCTCGTTCGCCCTGCCCGCCGACCACGCGCTGCTCACCGGCGACACGGTGCTCGGCCGCGGCACCACCGTCGTCGCGCACCCCGACGGCGAGCTCGCCGCCTACCTCGACTCGCTCGAGCGGATCCGCTCCCTCACCGGCGACGGCTCGGTGGCCTCGATCCTGCCCGGACACGGGCCGGTGGTGCCGGATGCCGCGGCGATGGTCGCGTTCTACCGGGTTCACCGCGCGGAGCGCCTCGACCAGGTGCGCCAGGCGCTCGCCGACGGCGCTGCTGTTGAGGACGACCCGGTGGAGGGGGTGCTGCGGCGGGTCTACGCCGAGGTGCCGTCAGAGGTCTGGCCGGCCGCGCGGCTGTCGATCCGCGCCCAGCTGGAGTACCTGTCGCGCTGAGCTCAGCGGGCGCGGCGGCGCAGCCGCTCGACGTCCAGGAGCAGCACGGCCCGGGCCTCGAGGCGTAGCCAGCCGCGCGAGGCGAAGTCGGCCAGGGCCTTGTTGACCGTCTCGCGGGAGGCGCCGACCAGCTGGGCGAGCTCCTCCTGGGTGAGGTCGTGTGCGACGAGCAGGCCCTCGTCGACCGGGCGGCCGAAGCGGGCCGCGAGGTCGAGCAGCGCCTTGGCGACGCGACCGGGGACGTCGGTGAAGACCAGGTCGGCGAGCACCTCGTTGGTACGGCGCAGCCGGCGGGCGAGGGCGGCCAGGAGGGTCGAGGCCACACCGGGCCGGGTGGAGAGGAACTCCTTGAGCTGGTCGTGGCCCATCGAGACGACCTGTGTCTCGGCGACGGCAGTCGCGGTGGCGGTGCGCGGGCCCGGGTCGAACAGGGACAGCTCGCCGAACATCTCGCCCGGGCCGAGGATCGCCAGGAGGTTCTCGCGCCCGTCGCTGCTCGTGCGGCCGAGCTTGATCTTGCCCTCGCCGATGACGTACAGCCGGTCGCCCTGGTCGCCCTCGTGGAAGAGCACGTCTCCGCGCTCGAGGCGCGACGGGCTCATCGTCGAGATGAGTGACTCGGCCGTCTGTTCGTCAAGGGCGGCGAACAGGGGCGCTCTGCGCACGACGTCGTGATCCACGCGCGCCAGTGTGCCAGAGAACACAGTCGGGGTGCGGAGGGTGGGGGTTCCCCGCCAGTGGTCGGGCACCCCAGGGCTGTCGCGCCCGAGCGCTTCTGAGGGGGCCGTCGGACCCGCACCGTAGGCTGGCGCGGTGCCCGTGACGACCCCCACCGCCGCCCGGCGCGCCCGCTTCGCGGCTGAGTCCCCCGTCGCACTGACCCGGCGGGCCAGGCGCATCCACCGCGCCCTCCTCGAGCGGTACCCCTACGCCCACTGCGAGCTCGACTTCGAGACGCCGCTGCAGCTGCTCGTCGCCACCGTGCTCTCCGCGCAGACGACCGACGTCATGGTCAACACCGTGACGCCCACGCTGTTCAGCCGCTGGCCCACCGCCGAGGCCCTGGCCGGCGCCGACCGCGAGGAGATGGAGGCCGTGCTGCGGCCGACCGGCTTCTTCCGGGCCAAGACCAACTCGGTCATGAAGCTCAGTGCCGCCATCGTCGAACGCTTCGACGGCGAGGTGCCCGGTCGGCTCGCCGACCTGGTCACGCTGCCCGGTGTCGGCCGCAAGACCGCGAACGTGGTGCTGGGCAACGCGTTCGACGTTCCCGGCATCACCGTCGACACCCACTTCGGCCGGCTGGTGCGCCGGTTCGGCTGGACCGACGAGACCGACCCGGTCAAGGTCGAGCACGCCATCGGCGCGCTGTTCCCCAAGCGCGACTGGACGATGCTCAGCCACGTCCTGATCTTCCACGGCCGCCGCACCTGCCACGCCCGCAAGCCCGCCTGCGGTGCCTGCCCGGTCGCGCAGTGGTGCCCGTCCTACGGTGAGGGCGAGACCGACCCGGTCAAGGCCAGGAAGCTGCTGGCCTTCGAGCTCGCGCCCGGCGCCCTCGTGCTGCCCGACCCACCGCCCGGGCCGCTGCCCGACGACCGACCTGCCGAGACCCCGTAACCGGTCCTGGGCGAACGTGACGGCGCGCCCAGCCGCGCTGCATACGATGACGCCCATGACGACGGCCACGACACGGCGCCCCGGCCGGGCGAGGGCGGCGTGACCGCGCCCACGCCCGGGTGGCTCGCCGCACTCGCGGCCCGAACCGACGTCGCCGAGCACGAGTGGTTCTCGACCTTCGCGCCGCCGGACGGCGAGGGGCGCCGCTCGGCCGTGCTCATGCTCTTCGGCCCGGACCCTCGCGGCGGGGAGGACGTCGTGCTCACCGAGCGGGCGCACACCCTGCGGTCGCACCCGGGTCAGGTGTCCTTCCCCGGCGGGCGCCTCGACCCAGACGACGACGGCTCGGTGGCGGCCGCGCTGCGCGAGGGTGAGGAGGAGGTCGGGCTCGACCCGGCCGGCGTCGAGGTGCTCGCGACCTTCCCCGACGTCTACCTCGCCCCGAGCCAGCACGCCGTGACGCCGGTGCTCGCCTGGTGGCCCAGCCCGGTGCCCGTCGGGGTCGTCGACCGTGGGGAGGTCGAGCGGGTGCTGCGGGTGCCGGTGGCCGACCTGCTGGCCCCGGCCAACCGCTTCACCTCCGTCTTCGGGCCCTACCGCGGACCGGCGTTCGAGGTCGGCGACCTGTTCGTGTGGGGATTCACCGCGATGCTGCTCAGCAGCCTGTTCGAGCTCGCCGGGGTGGCCCTGCCCTGGGACACCTCGCGGGAGCGACCGCTGCCAGACCGGGTCATGTCGCCGTGGATGCGGGGGACGCGCGAGTGAGCGGGTCGGTGGCCCTCGACCTGACCCTGCTGTGCCTGCTGGGCCTCTACGCCTGGAGCGGCTGGCGCCAGGGGTTCGTGTCGGCCCTGCTCGGGCTCGCCGGGCTGCTCGGTGGCGCCTTCCTCGCCGTGCGGTTCGTCCCCGCGCTGCTCGAGGACCACGCCGGCATCTACCAGGAGACCGTGGTGGGGGTGCTCGCGCTGATCGCCGCCGTCGTCGGCTTCGCCCTCTGCGGCCAGGGGCTGATGCTGCTCCTCGCGCGGCGCGTCCGCGACGTGGTGACCGCCCCCGCGGCCCGGGCCGTCGACTCCGCGCTCGGCCTGCTGGCGGTGCTCGTCACCGCCATGCTCGTCGTGTGGGTCGTGGCCGGGGCGGTGAGCGCCAGTGGCCCGCCGGCCGCACGCGACCTGGTCTCGCGCTCGGTCGTCGTGACCGCTCTCGACGAGATCATGCCGGCGTCGGCCGACGGCCTCGTCCAGGACGTGACCCGGGCGCTCGACCGCAGCGTGTTCCCGAAGGTGTTCGAGGGTCTGGGCCCGGAGCCGATCGCACCGGTCGAGGCACCCGACGGTGCGGTCACGGCCGACCCGGACGTCACCCGGGCACTGGCCTCGGTGGTCCACGTGCGCGCCGAGTCCGACGACTGCGGGCAGGCCCAGGTCGGCAGCGGCTGGGTCGTCGCGCCAGGCCGGATCGCCACCAACGCCCACGTCGTGGCCGGCGCCGACCGGGTCAGGGTCAGCGTGCGGGGTACCGGTCGCGAGCACGAGGCCCGGGTCGTGGCCTTCGACCCCCGTCGCGACGTCGCGGTGCTCGCCGTGTCCGACCTCGGGGCGCCCGTCGTCGACCAGGGGGCGGCGCTGGACACCGGGGCCCAGGCCGCCCTCGCCGGGTTCCCCGGTGACGACGGGCTGTGGGTCGGGGCGGCCCGGGTGCGCGACGTGCTGCGGGCCCGGGGCGCCGACATCTACGGCAACCCGGACGTGAGCCGCCAGATCTACTCGCTGCGTGCCCAGGTGCGGCGCGGCGCGTCCGGCGGCCCGGTGATCGACCGGCGCGGCGACGTCGTCGGGATGGTCTTCGCGACCTCGCTGGACGACCCGGACACCGGCTACGCGCTCACCCTCGGCGAGATCGCGCCGGTGCTTCGCCGCGGGGTGTCCGCCTCACGGACCGTGTCGACCGGCGAGTGCCTGTCAGGCTGACGGCGTCGGTGAGCCCGGCGTGCCCGGTGCGCCCGGTGCCTTGCCCGGCGTCGCAGTACCGGACGCCGGGGGTGTGGTGCCGGAGGCCGGGGCACCCGGCGTCGCGTCGGCGGCATCCGAGTCACCGAACGGTTCCTTGATGACGGCGATCGTCCGCTGCGCCTGGTCGATGGCCCGCTCCGGCGCCGGCCGGGCGGTCTCGAGGGCCTTCTTGCCCATCAGGGCGAGGACGGCGGCGATGATCAGCACGACCACGGCGACGATGAGGTAGCCGGCCCAGACCGGCAGCCACTCCGCGATGCCCCAGGCCGCGCTGTGCAGCAGGAAGACGAACCCCATCAGCACGAGGAAGACTGCGCCGGCGAGCAGGCCGGCACCCTTGCCGAGCACCTTGGCGCCGTCGGTGACCTCGGCCTTGGCCAGGGCGATCTCGCCGCGGACGATGCCCTCGAGGTCGTGGGTGGCGTCGGCCACCAGCTGGCCGATGGTCCGCTCCTTGCCCGATGTCTCGGTTGCCATGCGCGTCCGCCTCACTGTCACGTCGGCCCGACGGCACGGGCCCTCGACGCAGACCTTACCCAGCACGGGCCACTACAGGCCTAGGTGGCTCCATGCTCGTAGACGTCGGGGATGCCGTCGGCGTCGTCGTCGCGCGACTCCAGCTCGCCGATCCGTCGGTAGACCTGGTTGCGGATGCGCAGCAACACCGAGGCCAACAGGGCCGACAGCAGGGAGCCGACGAGGACGGCCAGCTTGACGCTGTCGTCGCGCTCGGAGCCCACCCCGAAGGCGAGCTCGCCCACGAGCAGCGAGACGGTGAAGCCGACCCCGGTGAGCATGGCGAGACCGAAGACGTCCCGCCAGGCGAGCTCGTCGTCGAGCCGGGCACGGGTGAAGCGGGCGACGAGGAAGGTCGAGCCGAAGACACCGACGACCTTGCCGATGACCAGACCCGCCATGACGCCGAGCGCGACGGCGTCGGTCAGGGTGGCCCGGAAGCCGCCGTCGACGAACCGCACGCCCGAGGCGAAGAACGCGAAGACCGGAACCGCGACGCCGGCCGAGATGGGCCGCATCCGGTGCTCGAACCGGTGGGCGACGTCGGTCGTGCGGTCGTGGGTGCTGATCGAGGGCACCGACGCGCGGGGTTTGACCGGCACGACCAGCCCGAGGAGTATCCCGGCCACGGTCGCGTGCACCCCGGACGCGTGCACCAGACCCCACGTCGCGAAGGCCAGGGGCAGCAGCAGCCACCAGTGGGTGATGCGCCGCTGGGTCAGGCCCGCGAACAGGGCCAGGGGGACCAGGGACAGCAGGAGCGGCCCGGCCTGGAGGTCGGAGGTGTAGAAGATCGCGATGATCGTGATCGCGATGAGGTCGTCGACCACCGCGAGGGTCAGCAGGAACGAGCGCAGCGCCGACGGCAGCGAGGAGCCGATCACGGCGAGCACCGCGAGGGCGAAGGCGATGTCGGTGGCGGTGGGGATGGCCCACCCGCGCAGGGCGTCGCCCTCGCCGCCCAGCAGGGTGACCGTGGCCACGAAGACCAGCGCCGGCACGATGACGCCGCCGATGGCGGCGACGACCGGGACCACCGCCTTCGCCGGTGAGCGCAGGTCGCCGACGAGGAACTCGCGCTTGAGCTCCAGCCCGGCGACGAAGAAGAAGATCGCGAGCAGGCCGTCGCCGGCCCACTGGCCGACGGTGAGGTCGAGGTGGCCCCACTCGACGCCGATCACGGTGTCGCGCAGCGTGAAGTAGGCATCCGACCAGGGCGTGTTCGCGATGATCAGGGCGGACATGGCCGCGGCGAGCAGCAACGCACCACCGATCGTCTCGGTACGCAGCGCCTCCGCGACGGCCTGGGCCTCGGGCCAGCTGGGCCGGTGCAGGATGGCCGCTTTGGTCGTGCCGGCGTCGGAAGGGGAGGCGCCCGGGGTGGGCGGCTGGTCGGGGTCGGGGCGCGGTTCCGGGCCTGTCATGCCTGCTCTCCTGCGGTCGGTGACGCGAGCAGCCCCGCGGGGTCACGAGGGCGGTGCCGACCAGACTTCCCGGCGCTCCGCGACGAGTCTATCGGCGGCCGGTGGTGCAGCTCGGGGGCGGCCGCGGTGGCGACTCCGCCTGCGGCGGTCCGGTGGAGCGGCCGGGCCGCCGACGACCGAGGGGTGCCGGGTGGACACCCGACACCCCTCCTTCTCCCGCCCGGAGGTCAGGTGGAGGACGATCCGCTCGTCATGCCCTGGGAGATCAGGTTCATCACCGACGAGTCGGCCAGGGTCGTCGCGTCGCCGATGTCGCGCCCTTCGGCGACGTCCTTGAGCAACCGGCGCATGATCTTCCCGGAGCGCGTCTTGGGCAGCTCGGGGACGATCATGATCTGGCGCGGCTTGGCGATCGGCCCGATCTCCTTCGCGACGTGGTTGCGCAGCGCCTGGATCGTCGCCTCGCCCTCGTCCGTGGCGTCGCCGCGCAGGATGACGAAGGCGCACACGGCCTGGCCGGTGGTCTCGTCGCTCGCGCCGACCACGGCGGCCTCGGCCACCGACGGGTGCGACACCAGGGCCGACTCGATCTCGGCCGTGGAGAGCCGGTGTCCCGAGACGTTCATGACGTCGTCGACCCGGCCGAGCAGCCAGATGTTGCCCTTGGCGTCGTACTTGGCTCCGTCACCGGCGAAGTAGTACTTCGGGCCGAACCGGCTCCAGTAGGTCTCCTTGTAGCGCTCGGGGTCGCCCCAGATGCCACGCAGCATCGCCGGCCACGGCTTGGTGAGCACGAGGTAGCCGACCTTCTCGGCCTCGGTGAACGGCTGGCCGTCGTCGTCCAGGATCTCGGCGGCGATGCCGGGGATCGGGCGCTGGGCCGACCCGGGCTCGAGCGTCGTGACCCCGGGCAGCGGGCTGATCATGATGCCGCCGGTCTCGGTCTGCCACCACGTGTCGACGATCGGCGCCTTCCCGCCGCCGATGTTCTTGCGGTACCAGAGCCAGGCCTCGGGGTTGATCGGCTCGCCGACGCTGCCGAGCATCCGCACGCTGGACAGGTCGAACTTGGCGGGGATGTCGTCGCCCCACTTCATGAACGTGCGGATGGCCGTGGGGGCCGTGTAGAGGATGGAGACCTTGTACTTCTCGATGAGCTCCCACCAGCGGCCCTGGTGCGGGGTGTCGGGCGTGCCCTCGTAGATGAGCTGGGTCGCGCCATTGGCCAGCGGCCCGTAGACGATGTAGCTGTGCCCGGTGACCCAGCCGACGTCGGCGGTGCACCAGTAGACGTCGGTCTCGGGGTGCACGTCGTGCACGACAGCGTTGGTGTACGCGGCCTGGGTCAGGTAGCCGCCACTGGTGTGGAAGATGCCCTTGGGCTTCCCGGTCGTCCCGCTGGTGTACAGGATGAAGAGCGGGTGCTCGCTGTCGTGCGGCTGCGCCTCGTGGGTGTCGCTCTGGCGCTCGACGACGTCGTGCCACCACACGTCGCGGCCCTCGACCCAGTCGACGTCGGAGTCGGTGCGGCGCACCACGAGCACCTTCTCGACGGGGTTCGGGTGCTGCAGCGCCTCGTCGACCGCGGGCTTGAGCGGTGACGGCTTGCCGCGGCGGAACTGCCCGTCGGTCGTGACCACCACCTTGCACTGGGCATCGTCGATCCGGGTGTGCAGGGCCTCGGCCGAGAACCCACCGAAGATCACCGAGTGGGGTGCGCCGAGCCTGGCGCAGGCGAGCATCGTGAACACGGTCTCGGGGATCATCGGCATGTAGATGGCGACCGTGTCGCCCTCTCCCACACCGAGCTCGGCGAGTGCGTTCGCGGTCTTGCAGACCTCGCGCTGCAGGTCGGCGTAGGTGATGGTGCGCGTGTCGCCGGCCTCGCCCTCGAAGTGGATCGCGACGCGCTCGCCGTTGCCGGCATCGACGTGGCGGTCGACGCAGTTGTGCGCGACGTTGAGCTCACCGCCGACGAACCACTTCGCGAACGGCGCGTCGTCCCAGTCGAGCGTGCGCCCGAAGTCCTTCGCCCACGTGATGCGGGTGCGGGCCTGCTCGGCCCAGAACCCCTCGTGGTCCTCCGCCGCGGCGTCGTACATCGCGGCGGTCCCGTTGGCCTGCGCGGTGAACGCCGGATCGGGTGCGAAGTCCATCTCGTGCGCGTGGCTGGACAGGCTGTCGTCGGTCACGGCGAGCTCCTCCTCGTTGAGTGTCAGGCCCCCAGCCAACCCGCTGCGGCCCGCGACGGCAACCGCCCGCCCACCGGGATGCCGGTGGGCGGGCGGCGCGTGCGGCGAGCGGGCCGGTCAGCCCCGGCGGGCGCCGGTGGGGCCGTAGTGGGCCACGCCGACACGGCCCAGGCGGTACGAGCCGTCCGAGAGTCGCGAGGTGTTGGCGAGCGCCATCGGCGCCAGGTAGGCGCTGGGGTCGACCACCGCGACGGACACCGTGTACGTCCCCGTTGCCAGGCCGGCGGGGGCGGTCACGGTGCGCAGGTAGGTCTGGGAGCCGGGGAGCTGCTTGCGCAGGTCGACCGACAGCGGCAGCCTCGCCGCGAGGCGGCCGGCGGAGTCGGTGAGCCGCAGCTCGACGGTCCACGGGTCGTAGGTCGGTGCGCTGCCGCTGTTCTTCAGCGCCAGCGACACGGCCACCTTCTGCCCGGGGCTGACCGCTCCGACCGACAGCCGCGAGAGCGAGTAGCGGTAGCCCGCGTTCGAGGTGGCCTGGCGGTAGGCGGCCTTCTGGGTCAGCGTCATCGCGTCGTACGTGAGCCGCATGTTCTGGCTCGAGGTCGTCGACACGTGCCACGTGCTGACCTGCTCGGCGCCGACGACCGGGTCGCCCGTCGTGCCCCACTCACTGAAGAAGGGGCGGGTCTTCCACACCTCACTGAGCCGCGTGTCGTTGGGGTCGGTCACCATCGAGTACATGTTCGGGCAGCCGAGCGAGTCGGTGCGGATGCCGAGGTTGGGGTTGGCGTTGATGGCCGCCATCGTGAAGGCGACTGGTGACATGGTGTTGATCAGCACGTGCTTGTTCGGGAAGGCCTTGGCGACGGCGCTGATCATCCGCTGGCCGTTGGCGTCGGTGATGTGCAGGGCGGCCCCGTCGACCCACCACTCGCCGTACTTGCCGTAGCCGCCGACGTCGACGTACCCCAGTCGCGGGTCGTTGGCGTAGCGCTTGCCCAGCTCGACCCACAGGGCCTCCCACCGGGACAGGAACGCCTCGTTGTTCCAGTCGGGGGCGGTCGAGATGAGTCGCTTGTTGGGGCCGTAGATCGTCCCGGTGCCGGGCTGGACCGGGAGGTAGGTGGGAGTCACGGGCGGGAACGACGCCTGGTCCTCGCGCAGCTCCATCCAGCAGCCCGGGCAGTAGGAGACGACGCGGAAGCCGAACTTGCCCTTGGCGGCCGCGGCGGCCTTGAGCCCGTTCTCGATGTACGAGAAGTCGTAGACCCCCTTGGTGCGCTCGAGGCGTCCCCAGTAGGTCTGGTCGCGGTAGTAGAGGTCCGGCGCGGGCCAGCTGGCCGGCTGGCTGGCGTAACCCATCCACCGGTACTGGCCGCGCAGCGAGTTGGCAGCCTCCGGCGCGCCACTGCCCAGGACCGTGGGCTGGAACGTGGCGGGGCCGGCCACGACCGAAGAGGGTGTCGGGTCGGCGGAGGCCGTGTCAGCGGCTACCAGCGGGGCGACCGCGACGGCGGTGGTGGCGGCGAGGGCGATCGAAACGGCGGCGAGGCGCCGTCGGGCGGAGGCGTACAACGTCCATCCCCTTCGTGAATGCCCTGTCCAGGACATCCAGCCGGGGAGAGGCGTTGCAGGCCTTCGGCGGGACCTCAAGGAGAGGACCGAACGGTGCGCCCCCTGACGCGTTACTGGTCCCGGTCACCCGGTTCCATTGCCGAGTGTAGGGACCGTGCCGAGGCTGGCGTGTCGTTTCGGAAAATACTCATCCGGGCTGCTATGAGGGGCCTGAAAATGGGCAAACTGCTCAGCGTTCTCGGCGTGTAGGTGGTGAAACTGTGCGCGCATTGACCACGTGGCACACCATCGGTTCCATCGTGCGCCGGTCCGTGGAACCGTGGGGAGACAGGCCCACGAGGCCACGAGACTCACGAGGAGGTGAGCGCGGTGTTCGAGGAGGGTCAGCTCTACTCAGCCGTGACGACCGACGCAGACGGTCAGGTGCAGGTGCACCTTGGCGAGAACCACCCCGGCTTCACGGATGCCGCCTACCGCGCGCGGCGCGGGGAGATCGCCGCGGCGGCCCTGGCGCACCGGCCGGGCGAGCCGGTGCCGACGATCGAGTACACCGACGAGGAGCAGGGCATCTGGCGCCTGGTCTCGGCCGAGCTCGCGCCCAAGCACGAGAAGTACGCGCACTCGGAGTTCCTCGCGGCCAAGGCCGCCCTGGCGCTGCCGACCGACCACGTGCCGCAGCTGCACGAGGTCACCGAGCGACTGCGGCCGCTCACCGGGTGGAGCTACCGTGCCGCCCCCGGGCTGGTGCCGTTGCGCGAGTTCTACGCCGACCTCGGTGCGCGCCACTTCAACTCCACGCAGTACCTGCGGCACCCGAGCCAGCCGCTCTACACGCCCGAGCCGGACATCATCCACGAGGTCATCGGCCACGCGAACCAGCTCGCGAGCCCCCGCTTCGCAGCGATCACCGAGGCGGCCGGGCAGGCCAGCCTGCGGTTGGAGAGCGATGTGGCGATGCAGTTCGTCGCCGACGTGTTCTGGTTCTCCATCGAGTTCGGCGTCATCGCGGAGCACGGCGAGACCAAGGCGTACGGCGCCGGCATCCTGTCCAGCTACGGCGAGATGGACGAGTTCGGCCACATGGACATCCGGCCGCTCGACCTGCACCAGATGGGCACGCTCAACTACGACATCACGGCCTACCAGCCGATCCTGTTCCGGGCCGACAGCCTCACCCATCTCGAGGACGTCGTGGGCGGGTTCTTCTCGACCGTCGACGACGACCTCGCGGCACGGTTGCGGGCCGAGGCGTCGGTCGGCGCCTGACGCCCGCGCGGCATCCGCTCGGTGTCCACACGGCACACAGCGACCGCGGAGGGGTGAACCCCGCTCCGCGGCCGCTGGGTGTGCGGTGAGGCGTTGCCTCAGTGGCTGACCGGCCCCGCCACGCCGTGACCGGTCAGGCTGCGGACCTCCATCTCGGCGTACTTCTGGGCGTTGTGCTCCTTGCTCGTGACCGAGCCGAGCCACCCCAGGAAGAACGCCAGCGGGATGGAGATCAGGCCCGGGTTGTCGAGCGGGAACAGGTGGAAGTCGATCGCCGTGTTGGTGATCATCGACTGGCTCGGGCCACCCTCGACCAGTGGCGGCTTGCCGGACACCACGGGGCTGAAGATGATCAGCAGGATGGCGCTGGACAGACCGCCGTAGATGGACCAGAGGGCGCCACGGGTGTTGAAGCCCTTCCAGAACAGCGAGTACAGGATGGTCGGCAGGTTGGCGCTCGCGGCGACCGCGAAGGCCAGTGCCACGAGGAAGGCGATGTTCTGGTCCTTGGCGAGGATGCCGCCGAGGATCGCGATGGCGCCGATGACGACGGATGCCGTGCGCGCCACCTTGACCTCCTGGTCCTGGGTGGTGTCGCCACGCTTGAAGACCTCCTTGTACAGGTCGTGCGCGAAGGTCGCCGACGTCGTGATGGTCAGGCCGGCGACCACGGCGAGGATCGTCGCGAACGCGATCCCCGAGATGACGCCGAGCAGCACCGACCCGCCGAGCTCGTAGGCGAGCAGCGGCGCGGCCGAGTTGGCCTTGCCGGGGGCAGCGAGGATGGCCTTGGGGCCGACCAGTGCGGCGGCGCCGTAGCCGACGACCAGGGTCAGCAGGTAGAAGCCGCCGATCAGCCAGATCGCCCACTCCACCGACTTGCGGGCCTGCTTGCTGGTCGGGACGGTGTAGAACCGCTGGAGCACGTGCGGGAGGCCGGCGGTGCCGAGCACGAGCGCCATCGACAGCGAGATGAAGTCGATCTTGGTCGTGAGGGTCTTGCCGTACTTCAGACCGGGCTCGAACAGCTTGTCGCCGGCGGGGGAGTTGTCGGCCGCAGACTGGAACAGGTCGGAGATGCTGAAGCTGAACTTGCCGAGCACCATCAGGGTGATGACCGCGGTGCCGGCGATGAGCAGCAGGGCCTTGATGATCTGCACCCAGGTGGTGCCCTTCATCCCGCCGATGAGCACGTAGGTGATCATGATGACGCCGACGAGCACGATCACGAGGTTCTGTGCGGTCTCGCCCGTGATGCCCAGGAGCAGCGAGACCAGGCCACCGGCGCCGGCCATCTGCGCCAGCAGGTAGAAGAACGAGACCGTGAGCACCGAGATCGCGGTGGCGATGCGCACCGGGCGCTGACGCAGGCGGTAGGAGAGGACGTCGGCCATCGTGAAGCGGCCGGTGTTGCGCATCAGCTCGGCGACGAGCAGGAGCGCGACCAGCCAGGCGACGAGGAAGCCGATCGAGTACAGGAAGCCGTCGTACCCCTGCAGCGCGATGGCGCCGGCGATGCCGAGGAAGCTCGCGGCCGAGAGGTAGTCGCCCGCGATCGCGACGCCGTTCTGACGGCCGGTGAAGGCACCGGCCGCGGTGTAGTACTGCTCGGCGGTCTTCTTGCCGGCCGAGACGCGGATGACGATGACGAGGGTGATGACGACGAACGAGGCGAAGATCGCGATGTTCAGGGCCGGGGAGCCGACCGAGGTGGCCTCGGCGAAGGGGAGCGTGAGGGCCATGGGTCAGATCTCCTTCGCGGCGGACGCAGTAGCGACGGCGGCGTCCATCTGGGCGCCGGCGGCCTCCGCCAGCGGGTCGAGCTCACGGTTGGCCCAGCGGGCGTAGATGATCGTGATCGCGAACGTCGTGACGAACTGGCCCAGGCCGAAGAGCAGGCCGACGGTGATGCCGGGAGCGCCCACCTGGGTGCCCATGAACCCTGGGGCGAACATCGACATCAGGACGTAGAGGAAGTACCAGGCGAGGAAGAACGCGGTCATCGGGAAGACGAACCCGCGGAACTTCTTGCGCAGCGCCTGGAACTCCGAAGTGGACTGCAGTGCGAGGTAAGCGTCCTCGGTCTGCGTGCGAGCGTCGTTGCTCACGGGTCACCTCCAGGGTCGGTGTCCGGACGGCGTGCCCGGATCGACCCCCAGAGTGGCGGTGCGGCGCGGGCCGTGGGCACGGTGCGAACAGGCACCGCGGCGAGCGGGTCGGCGATGCGATGTGCGGCGGGTCACACCGCGCCGAACGGTGTGCCGAGCACGACGAACGGTGGCGTCCTCGACTCCCGGCGGGCACGGCATCCCGGCATGATGGGCGCGTGCGCGCGCTACGGAAGGTCACGGCAGGTCCCGGTCTCGAGCTCGTCGACGTCCCCGAGCCACCGTGCGGCGACAAGGACGTCAAGATCAGGGTGCTGCGGGCCGGGCTGTGCGGCACCGACCTGCACCTGGAGCAGTGGGACGAGTGGGCCGCAGCCACCGTGCAGGTGCCGATGACCCTCGGCCACGAGTTCTTCGGCGAGGTCGTCGAGGTCGGGGCCGACGTCGACCACGTCTGCGTCGGTGACCGGGTCTCCGGCGAGGGGCACATCGTGTGCGGCTCCTGCCGCAACTGCCGGGCCGGGCGCCGGCACCTGTGCATCAACACGGTGGGGGTCGGGGTCAACCGGGACGGCGCCTTCGCCGACTACGTGGTCATTCCCGCGACCAACGCCTGGGTGCAGCCCGCCGACCTCGACCCCGACCTCGGGGCGCTGTTCGACCCGCTGGGCAACGCGACGCACACCGCGCTGCAGTGGCCGGTCGTCGGCGAGGACGTGCTCGTCACCGGCGCCGGCCCGATCGGCGTCATGGCGACGGCGGTCGCACGGCACGCCGGCGCGCGCCTGATCTGCGTCACCGACCTCTCGCCCGAGCGGCTGGCCCTGGCCAAGGCGGCCGGGGCCGACCTGGTCGTCGACGTCTCCGCCGGCCGGTCGCTGCGCGACGCGCAGGCCGAGCTCGGCATGGTGGAGGGATTCGACATCGGGCTCGAGATGTCCGGGTCGCCGCTGGCGGTCGAGGAGATGCTCGCGAACATGAACCACGGTGGCCGGGTGGCGCTGCTCGGTCTGCCCAAGGACCGCTACGCCATCGACTGGGGCCGGGTCATCACGCACATGATCACGCTGCGCGGCATCTACGGCCGCGAGATGTTCGAGACCTGGTACCTCATGGGGTCGATGCTGGCGACCTCGCCGTCGTTGCGGGCGGCGGTCTCGTCGGTCGTCACCGGTCGCTACCCCGCTGAGCAGTGGGAGCAGGCGTTCGCCGAGACCCGGTCGGGCCAGGGCGGCAAGGTCGTGCTCGACTGGAGCTGACAGCAACAACCCCGCACGTGCGCGCTGGTGGGCCCCGGCGGGGGATGTGCGAGCCGGCCGCGGCGGCCCGCCCACGGCCTACGCTGGCGGGGCGGCGTCGCGCCAAGGGCGCCCGACCCCTGACGGACCCATGAGGAGACGACGTGTACGGCGCAGTCAAGGACCAGCTCGCGGCCACGCTGACGGAGATCGAGGAGGCCGGGCTCTACAAGCGCGAGCGCGAGCTGACCAGCCCCCAGTCGTCGCACGTGGCGACCACCAGCGGTGAGTCGCTGAACTTCTGCGCCAACAACTACCTCGGCTTCGCCGACCACCCCGATGTCGTCGGCGCGAGCCGGGCCGCGTTGGACGAGTGGGGTTTCGGGATGGCGTCGGTGCGCTTCATCTGCGGCACCCAGACCCAGCACACCACCCTCGAGGCGCGGCTGTCGCAGTTCCTCGGCACCGAGGCGACGATCCTGTACAGCTCGTGCTTCGACGCCAACGGCGGGGTGTTCGAGGTGCTCTTCGGAGCCGAGGACGCGATCGTGTCCGACGAGCTGAACCACGCCTCGATCATCGACGGCATCCGGCTCAGCAAGGCGGCGCGGTTCCGGTACAAGAACGCCGACATGGCCGACCTGCGGGCCCAGCTCGAGGCGGCCCGCGCCGGGGGAGCGCGCCGGGTCTGCGTCGTCACCGACGGGGTGTTCTCCATGGACGGCTCGTTCGCCCCGCTCGACGAGATCTGCGACCTGGCCGACGAGTTCGAGGCGATGGTGCTCGTCGACGACTCGCACGCCGTGGGGTTCGTCGGTGAAGGGGGCCGTGGCACGCCCGAGCTGTTCGGGGTGATCGACCGGGTCGACATCGTCACGGGCACGCTCGGCAAGGCCCTGGGTGGGGCGTCCGGTGGCTACGTCGCGAGCCACCAGGAGGTCGTCGACCTGCTGCGCCAGCGCTCGCGCCCCTACCTGTTCTCCAACTCGGTCGCACCGGCCGTCGTCGCCGGGTCGCTGGCCGCGCTCGACCTCGTGTCGGGCTCGAGCGAGGCGCGGGAGACCCTGCGCGCGAACGCCGCCCTGTTCCGCGAGCTGATGACGGATGCCGGGTTCGAGCTGCTGGCGGGGTCGCACCCCATCACGCCGGTCATGTTCCCGGGCGAGGACGGTGCCCGCCGCGCCGCCCAGGTCGCCGACCACATGCTCGCCAACGGCGTCTACGTCATCGCGTTCAGCTTCCCGGTCGTGCCCAGGGGTCGCGCGCGGATCCGGGTGCAGCTGTCGGCGGCGCACTCCGAGGCGGATGTGCGGGCCTGCGTCGACGCGTTCGTGGCCGCGCGCGACGCCGTCGGCTGACGGCATCCGAGCTGCCTGTCCCAACTTTCTCGCCCGGTGCGGGAACCTTCACCTCGGCACCGGAACGGTTGTGCTGCGATGGTCAACTTTTCCGCATCGGGCGGGAAAGTTGAGGTCAGTCGTGGGTGCGGGAGCGGGCCAGGACCACGCGCTCCGGGGTGTGCAGCCGCACCATGGTGCGGGTCGTGCCGGCGGGGATCCGCGACGGCGTGGCCAGCGAGACGACCATCGCGGTGGCGATCGCGAGCGGGGTCGCCCACATCGCCGGGTTGGCGAGCAGGGCTCCGGTCCAGCCGCCCTCCGGGCCGGTGGCGATCGTCCAGCCGATCGCGAGGGTCGCCGTCGTGCCGCCCACGACGAGCCCCGCCATCGCCCCCCACGTCGACAGCCGACGCCACCAGACGCCGAGCATGAGGAGCGGGGCGAACGTCGCCGCCGCGACGGCGAACGCCAGGCCGACGGTGGTGGCCAGGCCCAGCGACTCGGTGACCCGGCTGACCGCGTACGGGATGACGACCGCCAGGATCGCGGCCACCCGGAACCCGCGGATGCCGGGCACGTCACCTCCCGCGACCCGGGTGACCCGCGGCCGCAGCACCTCCTGGTCGATGACCCCCGTGACCGACATGGCCAGCCCGGATGCCGTGGACAGGAAGGCCGCGAACGCACCCCCGGCGAGCATGGCCGTGAGCAGCTGGCCGCCCAGCCCGGGAAGCAGGGTCTCGGGCAGCCGCAGCACGATGGTGTCGGAGCCCACCCCCGGCGGCAGCGTCGGGTAGGCGACCCGGCCGAGTGCCCCGTAGATCGGGGGCAGGAGGTAGAAGACACCGAGCAGTGCGATGACGGTGACGGTGGTGCGCCGGGCGCCGATGCCGTCGGGGTTCGTGTAGTAGCGCACGAGCACGTGCGGCAGACCCATCGTGCCGAGGCAGAGGGCGAGCACGGTGGATGCCGTGCGGTAGGTCGGGTGGTCGTCGGGCCCGTTCGGGGACATCGGGATGTTCCACGACGGGTCGACCTGTGGCGCGGGGGAGCCCGACCGGAACCAGAGGGCGAGCAGCACGAACGCCGGCACGGCCAGGGCGGTGACCTTGATCCAGTACTGCACGGCCTGCACGAAGGTGATCGACCGCATGCCACCGGCGCCGACGGCGAGGGCGACCACCACCATGACGACGAACCCGCCGACCCAGGCGGGGGCGCCGGTGACGAGGGTCAGGGTCAGGCTGGCGCCCTGGAACTGCGGCACGAGGTAGAGCCAGCCGATGCCGACGACCAGCAGCGACGAGACGAGCCGGATGGCGCGTGACCCGAGCCGTGCCTCGGCGAAGTCGGGAAGGGTGTAGGCGCCCGAGCGGCGCATCGGCGCCGCGACAACGACGAGCAGCACGAGGTACCCCAGGGTGTAGCCGACGGGCAGCCACAGCATGTCGACGCCCTGGTCGTAGATGAGCCCGGCGACACCGAGAAAGCTTGCGGCGGAGAGGTACTCGCCACTGATCGCCGATGCGTTGAGGCGCGGGGAGACGGTGCGCCCGGCGACGTAGAAGTCGCTGGTGCGCCGCGACAGGCGAAGCCCGAGCGCGCCCACGACGAGGGTGGTGAGGCAGACGAGCGCGACCGCGATGATCGACAGGGTGTAGTTCACGGCGCGTCGACGACCTCGGCGAAGTCCTGCTCGATGCGCTCGGCCTGGCGGGTGTACCAGCGGGCCAGGAACCACGCCGCGGGGTAGACGGCGATTCCGAGCACGAGCCAGGCGAACGGCACGCCGACGACGGTGAGGGTGCGGGTGGCGGGCACCAGAATGAGCGTGATCGGCAGTGCGGCGAGGCCGACGACGGTGAGCGCGAGGACCGCGACGGACAGCCGCAGCTGGGCCCGCATCAGGCCGGCGAGGTAGACGTCGCCGAGCTCGGTCTGCTCGTCGAGGTCGCGAGAGATCGGGCGGGCGTGCATCGGGGTGGCGCCACGCCGTGAGCTGGTGACCCGCACCCGTTGCGGGGGCCCGCCGGCCGGCGTGGTCACCACTCAGCCGTCGCTCGGTCGCCGGTCGCCGATCGGCCGGCGCAGGAGGGTGTCACGCAGGTGCTTGGTGTGCCGACGGCTCACCTGGAGCTCGACGTTCCCGACGACGACCGAGCAGCGGCCGTGGTCCATGCGCACCTCCCTGACGTGCGGCAGGGCCACGAGGGTGCTGCGGTGGATGCGGACGAAGCCGTGGTCGGCCCACCGCTCCTCGAGCACGCTGAGCGGCACCCGCACCAGGTGCGAGCCGGCCTCGGTGTGCAGGCGCGCGTAGTCACCGTGCGCCTGGGCGTAGCGGATCTGGCTGCGGGTGATGAACCGGGTCACACCGCCCAGCTCGACGGGGATGGTCTCGTCCTCGACCACGGGAGCCGCGGGCTCACCGGGGTCGGACGGCATCCCGAGGGCCTTCTCGTTCTGCGCGACGACGACCCGGCGGATCGCCTCGGAGAGCCGCTCGACCCGCACCGGCTTCATGACGTAGTCGGTGGCCGCGAGGGCGAACGCGTCGACCGCGTGCTCGTCGTGGGCGGTGACGAACACGATCTGCGGCCGGACGCTGAAGCGGGAGATGACCCGCGCCAGGGCCATGCCGTCGAGCCCGGGCATCGAGATGTCGCTGAAGACGACGTCGACGTCGCGGCCGTCGAGCACCTGGAGCGCCTCGGTGCCGCTGGACGCGGTGATGACCTCGGCGATGCGGTCGTCGCGGCCGAGGAGGTAGCCGAGGTCGGAGAGCGCCGGCAGCTCGTCGTCGACGACGAGTGCCGTGAGTCCGACGTCGTTGGAGGACATGGGCCCGAGCCTACGACCAGCGACTACGGCGCAGCGTGGATGCCGGGGGCGAACTTGGGCACTCGGAACGACACCTTCGTGCCGGCCCCCACAGCGGTCTCGACGACGAGGCCGAACTCGTCGCCGTAGACCTGCCGGAGCCGGGCGTCGACGTTGCCCAGGCCGATCGAGTTGCTGGAGTGCCCGCCGTCGAGGATCTGCCGCACCCGCTGCGGGTCGGTGCCCACGCCGTCGTCCTCGATGCAGATCTCGGCGTCGGACCCGAGGTCGCTGGCGGTGATCGTGAGGTGGCCGACGCCCTCCTTCTCGGCCAGGCCGTGGCGGACGGCGTTCTCGACGAGGGGCTGCACCGCGAGGTAGGGCACCGTCACCGGCAGCACCTCGGGCGCGATGAGCAACGAGATCTGGAGCCGGTCGCCGAACCGGGCCTGCTCGAGCACGAGGTAGCGCTCGACGTTGCGCAGCTCCTCGGCGAGCGTGGTGAACGGTCCCCCGGCGCGCAGGGCGTACCGGGTGAAGTCGGCGAAGTCGATGAGCAGCTCGCGGGCCCGGTCGGGGTCGGTGCGAACGAACGACGCGATCGCGGCGAGGCTGTTGTAGATGAAGTGCGGGCTGATCTGCGCGCGCAGGGCCCGCAGCTCGGCGGCCATGACCCGGGTGCGGGTGCGAGCCAGCTCGGCCAGGGCCAGCTGGCTGGAGACCCAGGCGGCCACCTCCTCGGTGGCGCGGGCCAGGCCGGGCGAGCGGTCGGTGGTCCAGGCGGTGAGGGTGCCGACGACGAGGTCGTCCAGGACGAGGGGTGCCGTGACGGCACTGCGGATCGGGCAGTCCGGGTCGCTGCAGGCCACGTCCTGGTAGCTGTGCACGACGGTGCGGCCGGTCTCACGGGTCTGCTCGCCCAGGGCGAGGGCGGTGCCGCGGTGGTGGTCGCCGAGACCGGTCCACGACAGGACGCTGCCGGGGTCGGCGATCGACACCGCGTGTGCGCCGAGGATGGACAGCAGGTGCCGCCCCGCCTTCTCCGCGGCATCCGAGGTGAGGCCGTCGCCGAGGTGCTGGGAGGCGAGGGACGCCTTGTGCAGGGTCGCGTAGGTCGCCCGGTCGACCTCGGAGAGGAAGCCCCGGCGGCGGTTGCGGCGCAGCAGCCACCCGGCCAGCCAGAGCAGGAGCATCGCGGCGGCGACGAGCACGGCCGTCGGCCAGTGGATGCTTCCCGTCATGGGGTCACCATAGGCTCGGCCCGGCACGACCCGACGACGACGTGAGGAGGCCGCCCGGTGGGTGAGCTCGACGAGGTGCTGGCACTGACCTGGGGCGACGGGGCGTCGTCGGGGCCGTCGGAGGTCGGCGCCGTGGGGGTCGCCGCGGGCCACCTCGGAGAGGGGTGGCTGATCGGGCACGCCATCAACGGTGGGGTGCTGATGGCGCTCGGGGCGTCGGCGGCGGCGTCCGGGCTCGCCACGGTGGGCCACCCCGACCTGCTCACCTGGGGAGCGCACTTCCTGTCCGCGGCACCCGCCGGCCCGGTCGAGGTGCGGGTCGAGGTGCTGCGGGTGGGGCGCACCGTGTCGACGGCCGAGATCCGGGTGGTGCAGCGGGGTGACGACGGCAGGCCGCACGAGCGGGTGCGGATGACGGGCACGTTCGGCACGCTCGACCGCGCCGAGCCCGTGCACCGCGCTCCCGTGCCGCCGGAGGTGCCGGGGCCGGACTCGTGCCTGCCGGCCACGCGAGACAGCTCGCCGCTGGCCGCGGTGATCGCCGTCCTCGACCGGCTCGACGCCCGGGTCGACCCGTCGACCGCCGGCTTCGCGGTGGGCCGACCCACCGGGCGCGGCGTCATCCGGGCGTGGCTGCGGATGCGCGACGGGCGCGAGCCCGACGCCGCGATGCTGCCCTACGCCGTCGACGCCCTGATGCCGGTGTCGTTCGACCTCGGGGCGCCGGGCTGGGCCCCGACGATGGAGCTCACCGGCCAGACCCTGGGGCGGCCGGCCCCCGGCTGGTTGCTGCTCGAGATGACGACCGACACCGTGGTGGGCGACCTCCTGATCGAGGACGTCTGCGTGTGGGACTCGACGGGCCGGCTGGTGGCCCGGTCCCGACAGCTCGCCGGGGTTCGGTTGCCTCCCAACTAGTCTGCTCGAGTGCCCCCCGAGAGCCCGGCCGTCGACGCCGTCACGCGCCTGGCCGAGCTGCCCGGCATCCCGGACCAGGTCGAGGCGGCCCGTGAGGCGTGCACCCGGCTGCGCTGGCACCAGGCCCTGCGGCGGCGCATCCCCGAGGCCGCGGCAGAGTCGCGGGTGCGAGGTGCGGCCGCGAGCGGGGAGCTCGAGGGGGCGTCGGTGCCCGTCGACGTGCTGCGCGACATCGTGCGGGGCGCCTCGACCTGGTCGGTCTCGCCCGACCCGGTCGAGGTGACCATGCGTGGGGTGCTCGCGGCGACGGCCGAGACCGAGCACGTGCTCGGGGTGGTGCTCACGGCCCCGCTGCAGGCGCTGGCGCGGCTGCACACCGCAGCGGCGACCGGGCTCGTCGACGACGCCGCGCTCGGTCGGCCGCGGCTGGACGGTGAGTCGTGCGGAGAGCTCACCGACCTGGGACCGGCGCCGGATGCCGCGCAGCTGGCGGTGCGGCTGCGCACCGTGGCCGACGTGCTGCTCGCGACGCCTCGCCTGCCGGTGGTCGTCGCGGCGGCCGTGGTGCACGCCGAGCTCGCCACGGTGCGCCCCTTCGTGCGGGGCAACGCGGTCGTGGCCCGCGCTCTGGACCGGGCCGTCGTGCACGCCGGGGGGCTCGACCCGACCGGCGTCGCCGTGACCGAGGCCGGTCACGGCGCGCAGGGTGGGGCGGCCTACCTCGGCGCGCTCACGGCATACGGTCGCGGTGACGCGGCGGGAGTGGGGCTGTGGATCTCGCACTGCTGCAGCGCCGTTCGTGCGGCCGCTGCCGAGGGGGAGCGGGTGGCGGATGCGGTGCTCGCAGGACGACTCGCCGGTGGACCCTTGTCCGGCTCGGGGTCCCAGGAGTAGAACGAGTAGGGACGGACCCCCTCGGGGGGCCGTCACGACAGCTACCGAGGACCGGACGGGTACCCACGCGCGGGCAGTCCACTGATGGACCGATCGTGATGGGCTCGACCCAGCACGACGACGGCATGGAGCACGCCTGGTCGCCCACGAGGTCCACGGCAGGACGACGCCTCCGCCCCATCACCGGGACGGAGGCGCCGCCTCGTGCGGGCACCGTCGCCTGTAGGTCT
The DNA here is from genome assembly GCA_963695175.1 of uncultured Actinomycetota bacterium. GTDB lineage: Bacteria > Actinomycetota > Actinomycetes > Actinomycetales > Dermatophilaceae > Fodinibacter. The sequence continues at coordinate 254,499 of CAVOGG010000002.1, read as the reverse complement.
TGCGACTCGCGGACGGGTGATGCCGGGTGGGCGCCTCCACCGAGTACTGATCGGGTGGTGACGGCCGATCAGGTGGTGGTCAAAGATTAAACGTGGTGAGGCCAACCTTCGGATTCCATCGTGAACGGGCCTTCCTGAGGGCGATCTCAGCAGGTCGAGACCGGGGCTTGCGCTGGGACTGCCTCATGGGACACGATGGGCTAACTCGCTCCCCCTCGGGGTTGAGCGAACGGCGGACCGGCTTCTCCCCCCCGGAGCTCGGCTCGCCGACGGCCCCGGTTGTCCCCCCGACCGGGGCCGTCCCATATCCGGATGACGTCCCTGCCCAGGCCCGTTCGACGCCCGTTCGACCGGTTCGAACGCGTCGTCCACAGGTGGTCGCGCGCGGGGCCGTCGTCCACAGGTCCGTGATTGTCGTGGCGCCCCCGGGGCGGGGCGACGAGCCTGTCCGGATGACCTCCCACCAGCGTGTGACCGCCGTCGTCGGGGCCTCCGGAGGCCTCGGGGCGAGCACGCTCGCGCTCGCGGTCGGCCGCCGGCTCGCGGCGACCGGGCCGCCGTCCGTCGTCGTCGACCTCGACCTCCTGCGCGGGGGCCTGGAGGTGACCGCCGGCGTCGAGCACCTGCCAGGGCGCCGGTGGGACGACCTTCGCCACGCACGCGGCCGGGTGCCACCCGAGGCCCTGCTGCCGCTGCTCCCCGCAGAGGAGGGGTGCGCGGTGCTCTCCGCCCGGGGCGGTGCGCCGCCTGGAGTGCCGGAGGTCGCGGCCCGCGACGTCGTCGCCGCCCTGGCCCACGGCCCGGCCCGGGTGGTCCTCGACCTGCCCCTGGCCAGCCCGGTGCTCCCGCACCTGCTGGCCGGTGGCGCCCTGGTCGTGCTGCTCGTGGGGCTGCGCACCCGGGCCCTCGCCGACGCGGATGCGGCCGTGTCCCGCCTCCTCGACGGGCCGGAGGCGCCCGAGGTGCCTCCCGACCTGCGCCTCGTCACGCGGGGCGGTCGCGCCGGAACCGACGTCGTCGACGAGGTGGTCGCCCACCTCGGGGTCGCCCACCTGCACCACCTCGCCGACGACCCGCACGTGTCGCGGGACGCTGAGCGCGGGCTGTTCCCCGGCACCGGCCGCGACGGCATCCGCCGGTGTGCGGATGCCGTGGTCGCCGCGGTCGACGCCGTGGCGGTCGCGTCGTGAACGCGCGGGCGGGTCCGCTCGACGCCTCGGTGCACCGCGCCATCCGGGCGGGGTCGGGGCCGTCGGCCCCCTCGATCGACGCGCTCGTGGCGGAGCACGCCGCCACCCTCGGCGACGACGGCCGGGCGCGGGCGGCGCAGGGCATGCTCGAGCAGCTGGTCGGCCTGGGGCCGCTGGCCGAGCTGGCCGCCGACCGGTCGGTCACCGACCTGCTGGTCAACGGCGACGGGGTGGTCTGGGTCGACCGCGGGCGCGGCGTCGAGCGGGCGACGACGCGGGTGGAGGTCGCCGACCTGCGGCCACTGGCCGTGCGGCTCGCCGGGGTCGCGGGGCGCCGGCTCGACGACGCCCAGCCGTGGGTCGACGGCGTGCTGCCCGGCGGCGTGCGGCTGCACGCAGTGCTCCCGCCACTGGCGGACGGCGGGCCGCACCTCAGCCTGCGGTTCGCCCGGCACCGACCAGGTGGCGTCGAGGCCCTCGGTCGCCTCGGCGCCGTGACCCCCGACATGGCGACCCTGCTGCGTGAGGTGGTGGCCGCCCGCACCTCGCTCGTGGTCACCGGCGGCACCGGGGCCGGGAAGACGACCGTGCTCGCGGCGCTGGTCGCCGAGTGCCCCACCGACCAGCGGGTCGTGGTCGTCGAGGACGTGCGTGAGCTCGACCCCGAGCACCCCCACGTGGTGCGGCTGCAGGGGCGCGGGCCCAACGTCGAGGGGGTCGGTGGGGTCACCCTCGTCGACCTCGTCCGGCAGGCGCTGCGGATGCGCCCCGACCGGCTCGTGGTGGGTGAGGTGCGTGGTGCCGAGGTGCGCGAGCTCCTCGCCGCGCTCAACACCGGCCACGAGGGCGGGATGAGCACGCTGCACGCCAACGGGCCCGAGGAGGTGCCGGCGCGGTTCGAGGCCCTCGGAGCACTGGCGGGGATGCCGCGCGATGCCGTGCACGCCCAGCTGCGCGAGGCGTTGCGGGTGGTCGTGCACGTCGCTCGCCGCGGGGGGTCCCGGTGCGTCGAGCGGGTCGGCGTCGTCGTGCCCGACCCCGCGGATGCGCGGGTGGTGCGCGTCGTCGAGGCGGCGAGGAGCGGCGAGGCCGGCCTGGTCGCCGGTCCGGGCCGCGACCGGCTGCTCCGGCTGGTGCCGTCGGTCGGCACCGCCTGTCGCTGGCTGGGCCCGTGCTGACCGCGGCCCTGGCGGCCGTGCTCGCCTGCCTGGTGTGGCCGGGCCGGAGCAGTGACCCTGCCACGGGGCCGCCCGAACCCGAGGGCGGTGACACCGGTGCGTCGTGGGTGGCACGGGGCGTTGCGCGAGCGCGTCGGTTGGTGCCCCGGCGGTCCGAGGACGACTGGGTCGCGGACTTCGCCGAGGTCGTCGCGGTCGGGCTCGACGCCGGGCTCGACCTGCCGTCGGCGGCCCTCGCGTCGGCCCGGTCCCCGGGAGTCCGGGCGAGCGCACCGTGGCTGGGCGCCCGGCTGCGGGAATCGGTCGAGGGTGGCAGCGGGGTCACGACCGTGCTCGACGGCGACCCGGACCTCCCCGCGGGGGTGCGGCGCGACCTCGCCCTGCTCGTCGCCGCGTGGCGGCTGGCCGAGGAGGTGGGTGCCGCCGCCTCCGCCGTCACGGCGTCGGCGGCCGCGTCGGTGCGCGAGCGTCGGGTCGCAGCAGACCGCACGGCGGTGGTCGTCGCAGGCCCGCGCGCGTCGATGCTGCTGCTGTCCGCCCTGCCGCTGGCCGGGCCGGCGGCAGCCCTGCTCATCGGGCTGCCGCCCGGCCGGCTCTACGACTCCGTTCCCGCGCGCCTGCTCGCGTTCGTGGGGGTGTTGCTGACCGCCGTGGGCTGGTGGTGGGCCCGAGGGCTGCTGCGGCGGGCCCGCCGGCCGGGCCGCACGGACGGTGACCCGTTGTGAGCACGAACGGTGATCCGTTGTGAGCGCTGTGGCGCTGCTGGTGGTTCTGGCGGTGCTCGCCTGGCCGGGCGGCGCCGGTGTGGTGGTGACGGCGGGCGAGCAGCCCGAGCCGCCGCCGTCGGGGCCGGCCACCGTCGACGAGGCGGCTGCGGCGCTCGGCCTGGTGGCCGCCGCCCTGCGCAGCGGGGTCGGTGCGGTGGAGGCACTGGAGGCTGTCGCGGCCGTCGACCCCGGCCCCGCGGGGCGCGAGCTCGCCGTGGTGGCGGCCGCCCATCGCTGGGGCCAGTCACCCGACGAGGCATGGGCCCATGTCGGCCCGGGGTGGGCGGCGGCCCGGGTCGCCTGGCACGCCGCGCACACCGCCGGGGCGGCGCCGGCCGGCCTGTTGACGGCCGCAGCGGGCCGGATGCGCGCCGAGGAGTCCCGGCGGGTCGAGGCGGCCGTGCACCGGGCGGGCGTGCTGCTGGTGCTGCCCCTCGGGACGTGCTTCCTCCCGGGTTTCGTCGCCACGACGGTGGCCCCGGTCGTGCTCCACCTGCTCGGCGGGCTGGCGCGCTGAGTGCCGTGTCCTGCCGTGCACCGGGGTCGCGGCCCGGCGCACCCCGAGGGTTCGTCCACAGGGCGGTGCGTCCGCGGCCGGTCGTCCACAGGCTCGAGGTGGTGCTGGCCCCGGCCGCCGGGCCGACCGACAGTGGTCAGGGGCGCGAGAGCCGCGTCCGTTGAGTGCAGGGAGGGTCACCATGTCGGTGAGGTCAGCAGGCAGGCTCCGGGGGGTCCGGCGGCGGCTGCGAGAGCTCGGGGAGGAGGGGATGACCACGGCCGAGTACGCCGTGGGCACCATGGCGGCCGTGGCGTTCGCGGCACTCCTGCTCGCGATCGTGCGGTCGGGGCCGGTCAAGAGCGCGCTGACGAAGGTCATCATCACCGCGCTCGGCACGGGGTCGTGAGGTCCGGGCGCCGGGCCGAGGGGGGTGCCGCCACCGCCGAGCTGGCGGTGGCGCTCCCCAGCCTGGTCATCGTCCTCGCGCTGGCCCTGGCGGCGGTCGACCTGGGCCTGGCCCAGGTGCGGTGCGTCGATGCCGCCCGGCTCGGCGCCCGGTTGCTCGCTCGGGGCGAGCCCGAGGGGGTGGTGCTGGCGGAGGTCCGGGCCGCGGCGCCCGACGGTGCCGAGGTCTCGCTGGCCAGCGCCGGCACCCGGGTGTCGGTGCTCGTCACCGCTGCCGTGCCGTCGGCCCTGCGCCCGCTCGGCGCGCTGCCGGCCCCGAGCGCCTCGGCGCAAGCCGTGCTCGAGGGGGTGCCGTGAGGGGCAGATCCGACCGGGGCAGTGCCACGGTGCTCACGGTCGGTGCGGTGGCCGCCGTCGTGCTCGTGCTGACCGGGGTGCTCGTGGTCGTCGGCGCGGTACGCGACGTGCACCGGGCCCGGGCGGCGGCCGACCTGGCCGCGCTCGCCGCGGCCGGTCCGGCCGTGAGCGGTGCCGACGTCGACTGCCGGGCCGGGGCATCGGTCGCCGCGGCGAACGGGGCGGCCGTGACCCGCTGCGTGCAAGAGTCCGACGGGTCGGTGGTGGTCACCGTGGTCATCGGGCGGCACTGGCCACCGGGGTGGGGTGGCCTGCCTGCAGGTGGTGTCGGCCCGTGCCCGGGCCGGCGTGGTCGACGCCGAACCGCCGTGAGGGCCGGTGACGTGGTCGGTCAGGCCTGGCGGTCGCCCTGCCGCGGCCCGGCGTCCGAGGGCTCGCGCACGGTCTCCGTCGTCGATCCGGTCCTCGATCCGGTCGCGGGCGGGGTCGACTCCGTCGCACGGGTCGTCGGCTCGGTCGCCCGGGTCGAGTCGCTCGCCCGGGTCGTGTCCGCGGCCACCGGCTGACCGGTGGTGGTGGCCCGCTGGTCGGCCACCAGGGACTCGGCCTCCTCGCGGCGGCGACGCTCCTCGACGAGCGCCTGCTCGCGGGTGGCGAACTCGGCCTGCATCTGCTTCTGCTCCTCGACGTGCCGCGCCTCGGCGGCGGCCGCGGCCTCCTTGGCCTCGACCCGGCGGCGCTTGCCGCGACGCAGACCACTGCGCAGCAACGCCCAGCCCAACCAGAACACCGAGATGACGACCATGCCGGTGATCAAGAGGGTCAGCGGCGGGATGCTCAGCGTGCCCCCGAGCACGTCGATCTGCACGGAGTCGGTGAGCTGGGCGGTGCCCGCGACGAGGACGACGCCGGCGGCGGCAGCGAGCAGGACGAGGATGACTCCGAGCAGGACCATGTTTTCGACCCTACCCGCGGGTCCGCGACCGTAACCTCGTGCGCGACGGCCGATGTGCGCACGGTCGAGGGCGCCACAGCGGGTCAGGTCTGGGCCGGCGCCAGGGCCAGCTCGAGCACGGTCACCGCCCCGGCCTTGTCGAGCGGCTCGTTGCCGTTCCCGCACTTGGGCGACTGCACGCAGGCCGGGCACCCCGTGCCGCACGGGCACCCGAGCACGGCGTCGCGGGTGGCCCGCACCCAGGCCTCGAAGGCCCCGAACGCCCGCTCGGCGAAGCCGGCCCCGCCGGGGTAGCCGTCGAAGACCATGATCGTGGGCTCGCCGGTGTCGGGGTGCAGAGCCGTCGAGACCCCGCCGACGTCCCACCGGTCGGACGTGGCCACCAGCGGCAGCATCCCGATGGCGGCGTGCTCCGCGGCGTGCAGCGCTCCCGGCACCACCGTGGCCTCGACCCCCGCGGCGGCGAGCACCTCCTCGGGCACGGTCCACCAGACGGCCTTGGTCGTCAGCGACCGTTCCGGAAGGTCGAGCGGGTGGGTTCCGAGCACCTCTCCGGACGGCAGCCGCCGCAGGAAGCCGGTCACCTGCGAGGTCACCCGCACCGTGCCGAACGACACCGACACCCTGGCCCGTCGCGCGCTGCGCTCGCGGCCGAGGATGTCGAACCGGCTCACCGACTGCGCGTGCGTCGACCACCCCGGGTCACCGCGCACCACGTGCGCCGCCCGGGCCTCGAGGTCGAGCTCGGTGACCACCCAGGTGTCGCCCTGGTGCACGTGCACGGCACCGGTGTGCACCTGGGCGTGCGACGACGCCTCGTCGACGGTTCCCAGCACCCGACCGGTGCGGGCCTCGACGACCGCCACCACGTCGCTCGCCCCGCGCAGCGAGATGTGCTCGGCCGGGCGGTCCTCACGGGCCCAGAACCACCCCGACGGTCGCCGCCGAAGGATGCCGCTCGTCACCAGCGTGTCGAGCAGGCGGCGCGCGTCAGGCCCGAACATCGGCAGGTCGCTCTCGCCCAGCGGCAGCTCCGCTGCTGCGGCGGCGAGGTGCGGGGCCAGCACGTGCGGGTTGTGCGGGTCCATGACGGTCGCCTCGACCGGCTCGCCGAAGATCGCCTCGGGGTGGCGCACGAGGTAGGTGTCGAGCGGGTCGTCGGCGGCCACGAGCACCGCCAGCGACTCCTCGCCCGAGCGCCCGGCCCGGCCGGCCTGCTGCCACAGGCTGGCGCGACGGCCCGGCCAGCCGGCCATGACCACCGCATCGAGACCGCTGACGTCGATGCCCAGCTCGAGCGCGTTCGTCGCGGCCAGCCCGCGCACCGTCCCGTCGCGCAGGCCGCGCTCGATCTCGCGCCGGTCCTGCGGCAGGTAGCCGCCGCGGTAGGCCGCGACCCCCTCCGCCCGCGCCGGGTCGTCGTGCTCGACGCGCCGGCGCGCGTTCGTGGCGAGCGACTCCGCCCCGGCGCGGCTGCGTGCGAACGCCACTGCCTGCACCCCGTCGAGCACCAGCTCGGCGAGGATCTCGGCGGCCTCGGTCGTCGCCGACCGACGGTGGCCGTCGACCGTCGCGGGCTCCCACAGGGCGAAGGTCATCGCCCCGCGCGGCGAGCCGTCGTCGGTGACGGCCGTGACCGGCATCCCGATCAGGCGTGCCGCGTGCGTGGCGGGGTCGGACACGGTGGCCGACGCGAGCACGAACGTCGGCGACGCGCCGTAGCGGGCGGCGACCCGTCGCAGCCGACGCAGCACCGCCGAGACGTGCGAGCCGAACACGCCGCGGTAGACGTGGCACTCGTCGACGACGACGTACTCCAGCGAGCGCAGGAACCGCGACCACCGCTCGTGCCCCGGCAGCAGCGAATGGTGCAGCAGGTCGGGGTTGGTGAGCACGACGTTGGCGTGGTCGCGGATCCACCGCCGCTCGTCGGGCGGCGTGTCGCCGTCGTACGTGGCCGCCCGCACCCCCGGGACCGCCATCTCCTCGATCCGGGCGAGCTGGTCGGCGGCCAGCGCCTTGGTCGGCGCGAGGTAGATGGCCGTCGCGCCCCGCAGCCCCGGCGTGGCCGCACCCTCGGACGCCGCGCTCAGCACGGGCGCGAGGTACCCCAGGCTCTTGCCGGATGCCGTTCCGGTCGCGATCACGACGTGCTCGCCGGCCGTGGCGAGGTCGATCGCCGCCCGCTGGTGCGACCACGGGCGCTCCATCCCCGCGGCCAGCAGGGCCGACAGCACGGCCGGCGCGACGGACCCCGGCCACTGCGCCAGACGGGCCGTGCGAGCGGGGACGTGCTCGACGTGGAGGAGGCGTTCGCCCTGCGTACGCGCCGTCAAGACGGCGAGGTGCTGTGCAGGACTGCTCACGACGGTTACGGTAATCCTTGGTCCCGACACACTGGTCGGGCTCGTGACCTGCAGTAAGCACAAGGAGCCACGCCCGTGGAGCTGTCCGTGACCACGTCTCGCCAGGACGACGTCAGTGTCGTCACTGTCGCCGGAGAGGTCGACGTCTATACCGCGGCCCAGCTGCGCGCCGTCCTCGACGAGGAGATCGGGGCCGGGCGCTCCCGGCTCGTCGTCGACCTCGACGACGTCTCATTCCTCGACTCGACCGGCCTCGGGGTCCTGGTCGGCCGCCTGAAGCTCGTCCGCAACCACTCCGGCTGGCTGCGGATCGTGTGCTCGAACGACCGCATCCTGCGTGTCTTCCGGATCACCGGGCTCGACAAGGTGTTCGGCATCCACGAGTCGCTCGAGGAGGCCCTCGCGGCCTGACCCCCGCCGGCGACGCGCCATGCGCCTCGGCCGAGGTGACCTGCGTCACCCCAGCCCGGGTGGAGCGTGTTCGCCCGCGTGCAGGTAAGGTGCGCCCGAACGTCCCTGCCGCAGGCGTACATCGCCCCGGGACGCCCTCAAACCCGTCAAGGAGGATGGAATGGCACCCCTCGCGCTCGCACCCGCTGCGTCGAGCTCTGCCCTGGACCTCACCGGACTGAACCTCGCCCTCGTCGTCACCGTCGCGGTCGTCGCGCTCGTGTCGCTCGGCATGGGGTTCATCTTCCGGGGACAGGTCCTGGCCGCAGATCCGGGCACCGACAAGATGCAGGAGATCGGCGCAGCCGTCGAGGAAGGGGCGCAGGCGTACCTCGCCCGGCAGTTCAAGACGCTCAGCGTCTTCGTCGTGCTCGTCTTCGGGCTCCTCCTCCTGCTGCCCGCCGACACCGCCGGCGTCCGTTGGGGACGCTCCGGCTTCTTCGTCGTCGGCGCGGTCTTCTCCGCGCTGATCGGCTACCTGGGCATGCGCCTGGCCACCAAGGCCAACGTCCGGGTCGCATCCGCGGCCCGCCACGAGAACGGCCGCGACAACGGCATGAAGATCGCCTTCCGCACCGGTGGTGCGGTCGGTATGACCACCGTGGGCCTGGGCCTGCTGGGTGCCTCCGTCGTCGTGCTCCTCTACAAGGGCGACGCGCCCAAGGTCCTCGAGGGCTTCGGCTTCGGTGCGGCCCTGCTCGCCATGTTCATGCGCGTGGGCGGCGGCATCTTCACCAAGGCCGCCGACGTCGGCGCCGACCTCGTCGGCAAGGTCGAGGCCGGCATCCCCGAGGACGACCCGCGCAACGCCGCCACCATCGCCGACAACGTCGGTGACAACGTCGGTGACTGCGCCGGCATGGCTGCCGACCTGTTCGAGTCGTATGCCGTGACGCTGGTCGCCGCCCTCATCCTCGGCTCGGTCGCGTTCGGCGAGTACGGCCTGGTCTTCCCGCTGATCATCCCGGCCATCGGTGCGGTCACCGCGCTGCTCGGCGTGTACATCACCAAGGCCCGGCCCGGCGAGAACGCCCTCAAGGCGATCAACCGGGGCTTCTACATCGCGGCCATCGTGTCCGCGGTGCTCTCCGCGATCGCGGCCTACACCTACCTGCCCAGCACGTACAGCGGGCTGTTCGAGGACGGCGCCGCCCTCTCCGACAAGCAGCAGGAGATCGCGGCCCTCCAGCACGACCCGCGGCTCTCGGCGTTCCTCGCCGTCGTCATCGGCATCGTGCTCGCCGGCATCATCCTGTGGCTCACCGGTCACTTCACCGGCACCGACAAGCGTCCGACGATCGACGTCGCGCGCACCTCGCTCACCGGCCCGGCCACCGTGGTGCTCTCGGGCATCGGGGTCGGCCTGGAGTCGGCGGTCTACACCGCGGCGATCATCGCCGGTGCGGTCTACCTCGCCTTCCTCCTCGGCTTCGGCTCGGTGTCGCTGGCGCTGTTCCTCATCGCGCTCGCCGGCTGCGGCCTGCTCACCACGGTCGGCGTCATCGTCGCCATGGACACCTTCGGCCCGGTCTCCGACAACGCGCAGGGCATCGCCGAGATGTCGGGCGACGTCGACGAGGAGGGCGCGCAGATCCTCACCGAGCTCGACGCCGTCGGCAACACCACCAAGGCGATCACCAAGGGCATCGCGATCGCGACGGCCGTGCTCGCCGCGACCGCGCTGTTCGGCTCCTACAGCGACGCGTGGCAGGTCCAGCTGCAGGCGATCATCGACGGCGGTGAGATCAAGGAGCAGCCCGGCAAGTTCGTCGTGTCGACCTTCGACCTGCAGGTCGTCACCCCGAGCGTGCTCGTCGGCGTGCTCATCGGTGCGGCGGTCGTCTTCCTCTTCTCGGGCCTGGCCATCAACGCGGTGACGCGTGCGGCCGGTGCCATCGTGTTCGAGGTGCGCCGCCAGTTCCGCGAGCACCCCGGCATCATGGACTACACCGAGAAGCCGGAGTACGGCCGCGTCGTCGACATCTGCACCCGTGACTCGCTGCGCGAGCTCGCGACGCCGGGTCTGCTCGCCGCCCTGATGCCGGTGGCCGTGGGCTTCGGCCTGGGCATCGGCCCACTGGCCGGCTTCCTGGCCGGCGCGATCGGCTCCGGTGCGCTGATGGCCGTGTTCCTCGCCAACTCCGGTGGCGCGTGGGACAACGCGAAGAAGATCGTCGAGGACGGCGCCCACGGCGGCAAGGGCTCCGCGGCCCACGAGGCGACGATCATCGGCGACACCGTCGGCGACCCGTTCAAGGACACCGCCGGCCCGGCGATCAACCCGCTGCTCAAGGTGATGAACCTGGTGTCGGTGCTGATCGCTCCGGCCATCGTGTCCCTGACCGTCGGCGCCAGCGCCTCGGCGCCGATCCGCTACGGCATCGCAGCGGCCGCCTTCGTCATCGTCGTCGCGGCGGTCGCGTACTCCAAGAGCAAGGACATCGCGATCGGCAACGACAACGACCCCGACTCGGCATCCGCGGAGCAGCAGCACCCGGTGTCCATCTAGGTCGGTCGTGGATGCCGAGGGGCCGGGTTCCGCTGGAACCCGGCCCCTCGCCCATGTCCGGACGACATCGCGCGACCCGCTGAGTCCGGCCCGAACGGCATACGCTCGTCCTCGATGACCCCGAACCCGCCCCGCGTCGACCCTGCCCTCGTCCCCGCCCTGCGCACCGACCTCGTCGCTGCGCGCTACACGGTCGCGGGAGTCACCGAGCTGCTCGGCCCGATGGCCACCGCCGCCCTCGACCGCGACCAGGCGCTGGCCGCCCAGCGGGTCACGGCCGCCTCGAGCGCGCCCGGCGCGACCCTGGTGCGGCTGTTCGCCCTGGGCGACCCGGTCGACGTCGCCGAGGCCGCGGCCGCGCTGCCCACGGTGGGGGTCGACGGCGCCGTAGAGCTCGGTCTGGTCGAGCCCGAGGGGGATGCCGTCGTCGCCCGCTGCGACCTGCGCCCGTACGCCGCCGACGGCGTGGACTGGTGGGTGGCCTCCGACCTCGGCGAGGTGGCCACCCGGCGCCCGCTGCGGGAGAACCACGTGCTCGGCATCGGCGGCGCGTCGGCCACCCTGGCGTCGTGGACCCCACGGCCGCACGTCGACCGAGCGCTCGACCTCGGCACCGGGTGCGGCGTGCAGGCCCTGCACCTCGAGGGGCACGCCGACGAGGTGGTGGTCACCGACCTGTCGGAGCGGGCGCTGGCGTTCGCGCGGTTCAACGCCGCCCTGGACGAGGCCGACTGGGACGTGCGCGCCGGGTCGATGCTCGACCCGGTCGCGGGGGAGCGCTTCGGGCTGATCGTCAGCAACCCACCGTTCGTCATCACCCCCCGGTCTGGGGCCATCCCGCTCTTCGAGTACCGCGACGGTGGCGCCGCCGGGGATGCCGTCGTGCGTGACCTCGTGCGCGGGGTGGGTGACCACCTCGAGCGCGGCGGCATCGCGCAGTTCCTCGGCAACTGGGAGGTGCCGCGCGGCTCGACGTGGACCGAGCGGGTGGGTGCCTGGCTCGACGGCACCGGGCTCGACGCCTGGGTCGTGCAGCGTGAGGTGCAGGACCCCGCCGAGTACGCCGAGACCTGGGCGCGAGATGGTGGACACCACCCGGGGACGGTCGACTTCAACGCGATGTGTGCCGCGTGGCTCGACGACTTCGAGGCCCGTGAGGTGGAGGCCATCGGCTTCGGCGTCGTGACCCTGCACCGGCCGCGCACCGACCGGGCGCCGTTCGTCGACCTGATGGACGTGTCGTGGCCGGTGGAGGCGCCGATGGGCCCGACCGTGCTCGCGGGCCTCGACGCCCGCACCTGGCTGGCCGAGCACGACGACGACGCCGTGCTCGACATCGCCTGGCGGTGTGCTCCGGACGTGCACGAGGAGCGACACACGATGCCCGGCGCGGTCGACCCGTCGGCGATCGTGCTGCGCCAGGGCGGCGGGCTGCGCCGGCACCTCACCCTGACCACGGTCACGGCGGCGTTCGCGTCGGTGTCCGACGGCGACCTGACCGCCCGGGCGGCCGCGGCGGCGATCGCCGGGCTGCTCGACCTCGACGGCGACGAGGTGCGGGCCGAGGTCGTGGCGTTCCTGCGCGACGCCGTCAAGGACGGCCTCCTCAGGTAGGCCCCTGACGCCACCGGTCCCGCTGTCGTCCGCTGCGCAACGGGATGCGGTGGGCGGCCGTTCACCGGTCGCGCTGTCGGTTCCGCTGCGCAACGGGATGCCGTGGGCGGCCGTTGACCATCCGCACCTCGCCCGCTGAGCGGACTCGGCGCGCCCACGCAGAGCGTGGGACCCGCCGCCAGACCCGTCCATCGGCTCGCCCACGGCATCCCGCTGCTCCGCTCGTCCCGTACGGGTCGCCACCCGGCGTCCCGCTGCTGATGGACAGATCCTTCCTCCCGAAGCAGATCCGTACTCCGGTGGTGCGCTGCTGCAGCAGCGCGCATCGGGAGCAGGGGTCTCGCTCGCGCGAGATTCGAAGGGTTTGGTGAAATCGACTTGTGAGTGAGTGCTCACTCACTTACAGTGTCCGGGTGACCCCACGTGCCCCCGCCCTGAGCCCCGAGGACCGCCGCGCCTCGCTCGTCGAGGTGACCATCCCCCTGCTGCGCGAGCACGGAGCCGGCCTCACGACGCGTCAGGTGGCCGAGGCGGCCGGCATCGCCGAGGGCACCGTGTTCCGGGCGTTCGGCAGCAAGGAGGAGCTAGTCCAGGCTTGTGCGGCAGCGGTGTTCGACACCTCCGACGTGCTCGACGAGCTCCGCGGCATCGACCGTTCGCTCTCCCTCGACGAGCGCCTCGTGGCCGCCGTGACCGTCATGCAGACCCGGGTCGAGCGGATCATCGGGGTGATGTCGACGCTGCGCTCGACCGGCGCCCTGCCGCCCCACGGCCCCACCCACAAGCCCCACCGCGGTTCCGACCCCGCGGTCGACGCGATCTTCGTCGAGCTCATCGGCGACGACGCGGCCGCTGCTCCGGCTCCCGGCCCAGGACGTCGTCGACGTGCTGTCGCACCTCACGCTCTCGAGCGTCCACCCGTTCTTCCCGGGGCCCGCACTCACGCCGGCCCAGATCGTCTCGGTCGTCCTCGACGGCACCCGGAGGTCCCACTGATGCTGTACCGACTCGTCCGCACCTACCTCAGGCCGTACTCGGCGATGCTCGGGGTGCTCCTCGCCCTCCAGCTCGTGGCAACGCTCGCCTCGCTCTACCTCCCCAGCCTCTTCGGCCGGATCATCGACGAGGGCGTCTCCGTGGGTGACACGACGTTCATCCTCAGGACCGGCGTGGTGATGCTGGCGATCTCGTTCGTGCAGGTCATCGCCACGATCGGCGCGACCCGCATCGGCGCCCAGACCTCCGCCTCGCTCGGCCGCGAGGTGCGCTCGTCGGTGTTCCAGCGGGTCGGCCAGTTCTCGGCCCAGGAGCTCTCGCGCTTCGGCGCCCCGACGCTGATCAGCCGCAGCACCAACGACGTCACCCAGGTGCAGACGGTCACCTACATGTTCCTGGCCATCATGGTGTCGGCCCCGATCATGATGGTCGGCGGCATCTTCATGGCCCTGCGCGAGGACCTCGGGCTGGCCTGGCTGGTCGCCGTCGCCGTGCCGGCCCTGGGGATCGCGGTCGGCCTGATCACCTCGCGGATGGTGCCGCACTTCCGTTCGATGCAGGTCGCCGTCGACTCGGTCAACCGCATCCTGCGCGAGCAGATCACCGGCCTGCGGGTCGTGCGCGCCTTCGTGCGCGAGGACGTCGAGCGCGAGCGCTTCGCCGTGGCCAACCGCACCTACACCGGCACCGCCCTGGCCGTCGGCAAGCTGATGGCGATGGCGTTCCCGGTCGTCATGATCATCTTCAACGCCTCGACGATCGCGGTGCTGTGGTTCGGCGCCCACCGGGTCGACAGCGGGCAGATGCAGATCGGTGCCATGACGGCGTTCATGTCCTACCTGATCCAGATCCTGATGTCGGTGATGATGGCGACCTTCATGTCGATGATGATCCCGCGGGCCACCGTCTCGGCCGGCCGCATCCAGGCGGTGCTCGACACCGAGAGCTCGGTGCACCCCCCAGCCGACCCGGCCGTCATCCCGCCCGGTCCGGTCACGGTCGAGCTGCGCGGCGTCACCTTCGCCTACCCGGGTGCCGAGGCGCCGGTGCTGCGCGAGGTGTCGCTGCGCGCCGAGCCCGGCACGACGACCGCCATCGTGGGGTCGACCGGTGCCGGCAAGACCACGCTGGTCGGACTCATCCCGCGCCTGCACGACGTCACCGACGGCCAGGTGCTCGTGGGTGGCGTCGACGTGCGCGACGCCGAGCTCGAGGACCTCTGGTCGCACATCGGCCTGGTGCCGCAGCGGCCCTACCTGTTCACCGGCACCGTGGCGTCGAACCTGCGCTACGGCGACCCCGACGCCACCGACGGCGAGCTCTGGGCCGCCCTGCAGGTGGCCCAGGCCGACGGCTTCGTGCGGGACATGCCCGACGGGCTGGAGTCACCGATCGCGCAGGGCGGCACCAACGTCAGCGGCGGGCAGCGGCAGCGGCTGGCCATCGCACGGGCTTTGGTGAGCAAGGCCGGCATCTACCTGTTCGACGACGCCTTCTCGGCCCTCGACGTCTCCACCGACGCCCGGGTGCGAGCCGCGATGCGGCCGGTGACCCGGGATGCCGTGGTCATCGTGGTCGCCCAACGGGTGTCGAGCATCATCCACGCCGACCGCATCGTCGTGCTCGACGACGGCCAGGTCGTGGGCAACGGGACGCACGCGGAGCTGCTCGCGAGCTGCCCGACGTACGTCGAGATCGTGGAGAGCCAGCAGGCGATGGAGGAGGCGGCATGAGCGAGCTCAAGACCGAGGAGGAGAAGGCCGCCGACCAGCGGCGCGGACCGGCTGCCGCCCGGCGTGGCGGGCCGCCCCACATGCAGATCGGCGTGCCCACCGAGAAGTCGCAGAACTTCGTGCCGTCGGCCAAGCGCGTGCTGGGCCTGCTGCACCCCGAGCGGTTCATCGTCTGGACCGTCGTGGCGCTGGCCGTCGCCAGCGTCGTGCTCAGCGCGATCGGCCCGAAGATCCTCGGTGGCGCCACCGACCTGATCTTCGCCGGCGTGTTCGGCAAGCAGATCCCCGCCGGAGTCACCCAGGTGCAGGCCGCGGAAGCGCTGCGCACCAAGGGTCAGGACAGCCTCGCCGACATGCTCGCCGCCATGGACCACGTCGTACCCGGCCAGGGCATCGACTTCATGGCGCTGGCCAAGGTGCTGATGTTCGTCATGGCGCTCTACACCGTCGCCGCCCTGCTGCAGTGGATGCAGGGGCGGATGCTCACCATCGCGGTGAACCGCACCATCTACCGGCTGCGCCGCGACGTCGAGGACAAGCTCAACCGGCTCGCGCTGCCCTACTTCGACCAGCAGCCTCGCGGCGAGCTGCTCAGCCGGGTCACCAACGACATCGACAACGTCGCGCAGAGCCTGCAGCAGACCCTGAGCCAGCTGCTCACCTCGCTGCTGACGGTCGTCGCGATGATCGCGATGATGATCTGGATCTCGCCGCTGCTGGCCGTCATCGCCCTCGTGACGATCCCGATCACGATGGTCGTGACCGCCATGATCGGCAAGCGCAGCCAGAAACACTTCGTGCAGCAGTGGAAGAGCACCGGCGAGGTCAACGGCGTGGTCGAGGAGACCTACACCGGTCACGAGCTGGTCAAGGTGTTCGGCCGCCAGCAGGAGGCCGACCGGCTGTTCGCCGAGCGCAACGACGAGCTCTACCACTCGAGCTTCCGGGCGCAGTTCATCAGCGGCATCATCATGCCGACGATGATGTTCATCGGGAACCTCAACTACGTCGTCATCGCCGTGGTCGGTGGGCTGCGGGTCGCCTCCGGAACCATGAGCCTGGGCGACGTGCAGGCGTTCATCCAGTACTCGCGCCAGTTCACCCAGCCGCTGACCCAGGTGGCCTCGATGTCGAACCTGATGCAGAGCGGGGTCGCGTCCGCCGAGCGGGTGTTCGCCGTGCTCGACGCCCCGGAGCAGGAGCCCGACACCGCCCACCCGGCCACCATCGAGAACCCTCGCGGTCGGGTCGCGTTCGAGGACGTCACGTTCTCCTACCGCGACGACACCCCGCTCATCGAGAACCTCGACCTGCTCGTCGAGCCCGGCCAGACCGTCGCGATCGTCGGCCCGACCGGCGCCGGCAAGACGACGCTGGTCAACCTCGTGCTGCGCTTCTACGAGCTCAAGGGTGGCCGGATCACCCTCGACGGCGTCGACATCACCGACCTCACCCGGCACGACCTGCGGTCGCGGATCGGCATGGTCCTGCAGGACACCTGGCTGTTCGGCGGCACGATCCGCGAGAACATCGCCTACGGCCGGCCGGGGGCCACCGACGAGGAGGTCCTCGAGGCCGCGCGGGCGACCTACGTCGACCGCTTCGTGCACTCGCTGCCCGACGGCTACGACACCGTGCTGAACGCCGAGGCCGACAACATCAGCGCCGGCGAGCGCCAGCTGATCACCATCGCCCGGGCGTTCCTGGCGGCACCGTCGCTGCTCATCCTCGACGAGGCCACCTCGTCGGTCGACACCCGCACCGAGCTGCTCGTCCAGCAGGCGATGTCGGCGCTGCGCTCCGACCGCACCAGCTTCGTCATCGCGCACCGGCTCTCGACGATCAGGGACGCCGACCTCATCCTCGTCATGGAGGAGGGACGCATCGTCGAACGCGGTTCGCACGCCGAGCTGCTTGCTGCCGGAGGCGCGTTCGCGAGGCTGTACGCCGCCCAGTTCCAGGGCGCGGTGACCGACCTCGACGAGGACCCGGGTGCCGTCGGCGGTGCCCCAGAACTCGTGCGTCCGCTCGGGCGATGAGGCGCCACCCCCTCCACTAGCGTGACGAGATCGCCACCGCCGGGGTGGTGACCGGGTGGACGAGGTGGTCGCAGTGATGGGACTCGCGCAGACCGTGGCAGACGGCGTACCGGAGGTGGTGAGGACCGCGACGCTGATCGACGCGACCCCCGTCGACTACCTCATCCTCGCGACGTACTTCGTGTTCGTGCTGGGCATCGGGCTGATCGCCCGGCGCTCCGTGTCGGACTCGCTCGACTT
This sequence comes from uncultured Actinomycetota bacterium, assembly GCA_963695175.1. GTDB lineage: Bacteria > Actinomycetota > Actinomycetes > Actinomycetales > Dermatophilaceae > Fodinibacter. The sequence continues at coordinate 237,201 of CAVOGG010000002.1, read as the reverse complement.
CTTCCTCTCCGGCCGCTCGCTGCCCGCGTGGGTGACGGGTCTGGCGTTCATCTCGGCGAACCTCGGTGCCGTCGAGATCATGGGGATGTCCGCCAACGGCGCCCAGATCGGCATCGCGACGGTGCACTACTTCTGGATCGGCGCCATCCCCGCGATGCTGTTCCTGGGCGTCGTGATGATGCCCTTCTACTACGGCTCGAAGGTGCGCTCGGTCCCCGAGTTCATGTTCCGGCGGTTCGGCACCAAGGCGCACCTGGTCAACGCGATCTCGTTCGCCGTGGCCCAGCTGCTCATCGCCGGTGTCAACCTCTACCTCCTCAGCTCGATCGTGCACGCGCTGCTCGGCTGGCCGCTGTGGGTGGCACTCATCGTGGCCGCCATCATCGTGCTGTCGTACATCACCCTCGGCGGCCTGTCCGCAGCCATCTACAACGAGGTGCTGCAGTTCTTCGTCATCGTCGCGTCGCTGTTGCCGCTCACCATCGTCGGCCTGAACCGGGTCGGCGGCTGGAGCGGGTTGGAGGACAAGATCACCACGGCGGCCGGCGCCGCCCCGGCCGCTGCCGAGGTGCCCTCCGCCACCGACCAGCTGAACTCGTGGCCGGGGCAGGCCCTCACCGGCTTCGACTCGGGGTTCTGGTCGGTCGTGGGCATCGTCTTCGGGCTCGGGTTCGTGCTGTCCTTCGGGTACTGGACGACCAACTTCGTCGAGGTGCAGCGCGCCATGGCGTCCGACTCGATCGCCTCAGCACGCAAGACGCCGATCATCGGCTCGTTCCCCAAGATGTTCGTCCCGTTCCTCACCATCATCCCGGGCATGATCGCCGCGGTCATCGTGCCCGAGATCATCAAGCTCAAGAACGGCGAGACGGTTCCGGGCGGTGCGTCGGGCGAGGGCGTCGCCTTCAACGACTCCCTGCTGTACCTCATGCGCGACCTGCTGCCCAACGGTCTGCTGGGCCTGGCGATCACCGGCCTGCTGGCGGCGTTCATGGCCGGCATGGCCGCGAACATCTCGGCGTTCAACACGGTCTTCAGCTACGACCTGTGGGAGCGCTACATCCGCAAGGACCGCACCGACGACTACTACCTGCGCATCGGCCGGGTCGCAACCTTCGGTGCGACGGTCATCGCGATCTTCACGGCGCTGCTGGCCAGCTCGTTCTCGAACATCATGGACTACCTCCAGACCCTGTTCGGGTTCTTCAACGCCCCCCTGTTCGCCACGTTCATCCTCGGTATGTTCTGGAAGCGGATGACGGGTACGGCGGCCTGGATCGGGCTGGTGTCCGGGACGTTGGCTGCGGTGCTCGTCGCCTTCTTGTCCGAGGACGCCTTCGGGTCGCTCAGCATCGGGGTCATCCCGCTCGGTGGCCAGGGCGCGGCGTTCGTGGCGGCGTCCGCGGCGTTCATCGTCGACCTGGTGCTCTCCGTGGGCATCTCGCTCTTCACCAAGCCGACACCGCAGGAGGACCTCGTCGGCCTGGTGTACTCGGAGACACCGAAGGAAGTCCGTCAGGACCCGCTGGAGCACACCTACCCCTGGTACCGGCGTACCCTGCCGCTCGCGGGGATCTCGCTCGTCATGGTCACCATCCTCAACATCCTCTTCTGAGCAGGAGCAGTCATGGCACAGCAAGAGAAGAAGACGGCCGGGATCTTCGACATCCGCAACATCATCGGGGCCCTGCTCACCATCTACGGCGTGATCCTCACCCTGATGGGCCTGTTCGCGCAGCCCCAGTCCGACCAGACTGCCGGCTCGAACGCCAACCTCGTCGCCGGCATCGTGCTTCTCATCATGGGCCTGGGGTTCATCGCGTGGGCCTACCTGCGGCCGGTCAAGGTGCCCGAGCACGTCGAGCCGGTGGGCGACGACCCGACCCGGCCGGCACCGAAGAAGAAGCCGCGGCCCTCGCACTGACGCGCCGGGCGGTGACACGGCGCGGCATAGGGTCGCGCCATGGGTGAGATGACGACCGTCGGAGACCTCCCGGCCTACCGGGCGTCGCCGGTGGGCGAGGGGCCGTGGCCCGGGCTGCTGCTCGTCCACGAACTGTTCGGCCTCGACGACGAGATGGTGCGGCACGCCGACACGCTCGCCGCCATGGGATACCTCGTGGTCGCCCCCGACCTGCTCGCCCGAGGCCGGCGGGTCGTCTGCCTGGCGCAGACCATGACCGCGCTGCGCACGGGGAGGGGCCGGGTCTTCGACGACCTCGAGGCGGGGCGCACGGCGCTGCTCGCCGACCCCGCATGCAACGGTTCGGTCGGGGTGATCGGCTTCTGCATGGGCGGCGGGTTCGCCCTCGTGCTCGCCGGACGTCCGGGCTGGGATGCCGTTGCCGCCAACTACGGCTCGCTGCCGCACGACCTCGCGGCGCTCGACGGTGCCTGCCCCGTGGTCGCGAGCTACGGCGGGCGCGACCTCTACCTGCGCGGTGCCGCGTCGACCCTCGAGACGGCTCTCGCCGAGCGCGGGGTCGAGCACGACGTCAAGGTGTACCCGGAGGCCGGGCACGCGTTCCTCAACGAGACGGCGAACGCGCCCTGGTACATCGCGCCGATGTCGCGCCTCGTGATGCGGGCCGGGCCGGAGCCGGTCTCCGCCCGCGATGCCTGGGCGCGCATCGAGGAGTTCCTCGGGCAGCACCTCACCAGGTGATGGCACCGCGCTCGCGCCAGGCGTCGAGCAGGCCGGTCGGGTCGTCGACCGTGCCGCCGCGGTTCCACAGGGCCAGGTAGAGGTCGGGGGCCGAGCCCCGCAGCACGCGCGCCCCAGCCGGGATGCCGTTGCCGGACTCTCGTCGTCGCGTCACCGGGCTCTGGTCGCTGACGTCGAGGCTCCACGTCGCGCCGTCGGTCATGGACACGGTTGCGGTGTAGGGGGTTTCGGTGCGTGGGCCCTTCGTGCGTCGCTGCCAGAATCCGACCAGCAGCTCGTCGACACCGTCGGCCGCCAGGGTGTCGGTGAGCCAGACGTCGGCGGCGACCAGCGGCCTGGCCTCGAGCGCCGACAGGGCGTCGAGGGCGTGCACGCTCGTCTCGTGGCACTGCCGTCGGGCCCAGAACGCCCGGGCCGCAGGGGCCTGCTTCAGGAACGTCATGACGTCGAGGTCGTCGGGGGCGGCACGCAGGGCGTCGACGAGGGGCTGGGCTCCGTCGATCAGCCAGCCGACCGGGTCGGTGGCCGCGCGACCCTCCGCCTCGACGGCGGAGTCGTCGACACCGGCTGGGTCGCCGCCGCGCACGACCGCGGTCGCCCAGCGGTGCACCATCCCCTGGTGGGCGAGCAGGTCGCGCACCGTCCAGCCGGGGCAGGTCGGCACCTCGGCATCCGGCCCGGCGGCCCGCGACCACACCGCCATCCGGTCGACGGCGGCGTCGATGCCGGCGAGGTGCTGTTCGACGGTGGGTGACTCGTGCGTCATGAGGGAAGTGTGCCCTCGCGGACGCGCCCTCCCGTCGTGGCACTCCGGACCGCGTTGCCCGAACGGCACTCGTCAGGCGAACTGCCAGGACCGCTTGCTCAGGCCGAACCAGAAGCCGTCGATGACGCTCTCGACGCTCTCCGAGTCGAGCCCACCGGAGGCGGCCGCCGCGCCCAGCGCGACGTAGAGCGGCGCCCAGTGCTCCGTGCGCGGGTGCGCCTCGCGGGCGGCCGGAGCCTTGGCGAGGAAGTCGAGCACCGAGTCGACGTCGCCCCGGCCGACGGTCTCGGCGGCCCAGTGGTCGAACTCGGCCGAGGGGGTGGGCGGCGCGGCGTCCGAGGGGGCGCCAGGGTTGAACCAGCCGAGGTTGTGCGTCGTGAACCCGGACCCGAGGATCAGCACGTTCTCGTCGCGCAGCGGCGCGAGGCGCTCACCCAGCGCGAACAGCCGGTGGGGATCGAGGGTCGGCATCGAGAGCTGCACCACGGGCACGTCGGCCTCGGGGAACATCTCCTTCAGTGGCACGTAGGCGCCGTGGTCGAGCCCTCGGGTGGGGTCCTGGTGCAGGGTCTCGCCGGCGCCGGAGAGCAGCCCCGCCACCGACCGGGCGAGCTCGGGCGCACCCGGCGCGTCGTAGGTCACCTCGTAGTAGCGCTGCGGGAAGCCCCAGAAGTCGTAGAGCAGGGGTACGTCGCCCGTGGTGGCCGAGACCGCGATCGGGGCGAGCTCCCAGTGCGCCGACACGACCAGGATCGCGGTGGGGCGGGGCAGGTCGTCGGACCACGCGGCGAGCTCGGCGGTCCACTGCCTGTCGTCCGCGAGCGGAGGCGCGCCGTGGCTCAGGTAGACGACGGGCGCCCGGCCTGCGGCGGTGGTGGACACGCGACCTCCTGCGAATGGTTGTCGAACATTCAACCGTAATTCTGGTCCGACCCTGCCCTCGACGTGGCGGGGCTTCCAATGGTCTCCTGAGCGGGTGCCCCACGTCACACTTCGCGAGATCGGCCCCGACATCGAGGAGTCCGTGCTCGCGCTGCGAGTGGCGCCCGCGCAGGAGCAGTTCGTCTCCGGGGTCGCCCGATCGCTCATCGACGCCGCCACCCAGCCCGAGGCCCATCCGTGGATCCGCGCCGTCGTCGCCGACGGGGTGCCGGTGGGCTTCGTGATGGTGAGCTGGGACGTGGTGCCCGTGCCCGACCGGCTCTGGGGGCCGTACTTCCTCTGGCGACTCCTCATCGACACCCGTCACCAAGGGCACGGCCACGGCACGGCGGCGGTCCGCCTCGTGGCCGATGCCGTGCGGGCCGACGCGGGTGACACGCTGTACACGAGCTGTGGCCAGGGCCCGGGCTCGCCCCAACCCTTCTACGAGGGCCTCGGGTTCGTGCCGACCGGCGAGGTCGACGCGCACGGTGAGGTCCACCTCGCCCTCGACCTCACCGGGTCGCGACGCAGGTGACGCCAGACTGCTGCACACACCTTTCATCGACGACGGCAGGGCATCGCCTGCCCCTGAGGAAGGAGAACCCGATGGACGACCCCATCACCCCCGCACCCGGCGCGAGCGCGCCTGCCACGACCTCGCCAGCCGGGCAGCTCGGCCACTCCGCACTCACCCTGCGTCGCCAGATCAGCCGGGCGCGCCGCCGGCTGATCGGCGTGCGCGACCTCGAGTCGCGCCTGGTCAAGCAGGGGCAGCGGCTCACCCGGCTCACCGGCCGGGTCGACCGTCAGGGCCAGCGGCTCGACGAGCAGCGTGAGCGCGTGGACCGACTCGAGAAGCGGCTCGCCGAGGTCGAACGCGCCACGGGGGTCGCGGCGCGACACCCCGCAGACCCCGGCACCTGGTCCGAGGCGGGACGGTGACCGACACCTTCCTCGGCATCCACACCGGCTCGTTCTCCACGCCCGCCGCGGGCAACCCCACCGTCGTCATGGTCGAGGCCGCCTACCGGCACCACGGGCTGGATGCCCGCTACCTCAACTGCGAGGTCACCCCCGCGGCGCTGGCGGACGCCGTCGCCGGCGCCCGCGCGATGGGCTGGGCCGGCTTCAACTGCTCGCTGCCGCACAAGGTCACCGTCATCGACCACCTCGACGGCCTGGCTCCATCGGCCGAGGTGATCGGGGCCGTCAACACCGTCGTGGCCACCGACGGGCGGCTGGTCGGCCACAACACCGACGGCCAGGGCTTCGTCGAGTCGCTGCGCACCGTCGTCGACCCGACCGGCCTGGACCTCGTCGTGGTCGGCGCCGGGGGTGCCGCCCGCGCGGTCGCCGTCGAGACGGCACTCGCGGGCGCGGCATCCGTCACCGTCGTGAACCGTGACCCAGGCCGCGGCGAGGAGCTCGCCCGCGTCGTGACCGCGGGCACCGGCGTGCCCGCGACGTACGTGCCCTGGGACCGCACCTATGCCGTGCCCGAGGGCGCCGACGTCGTCGTCAACGCCACCTCGATCGGGTTCGGCGACGCCGATGCCCTCGTCGACGTCGACCTCGACAGCCTGCGCGCCGGCCTCGTGGTCGCCGACGTCGTCGTCTCCCCACCGCGCACGGCCCTCCTGCGGGCCGCGGAAGAGCGTGGCGCCCGCACCCTCGACGGCCTCGGGATGCTCGTCGGCCAGGGTGCCCTGGCCGTGCGGCACTGGACCGGTGTCGAGCCCGACCGGGCCGTCATGCGGGCCGCCGCGGCGAGGGCGCTGGGCCTGGAGTAACCGGTCGGACACGGCCCGGTTTGCGCAAAACCACGGACCGGGCGCTACCGTCATCCGCGTCACCACGTCGACGCAGCGACGAATCCGCTGCACGTGGAAGACGGAAACGGACACGGTGAACAACATGGCCTCAGGACGCAAGCTCGTCATCGTCGAGTCGCCCGCCAAGGCGCGCACGATCGCCGGCTACCTCGGCAGTGACTGGGACGTGGAGGCGTCGGTCGGTCACATCCGCGACATCCCCACCCCGAGCGAGATGCCGGCCGAGATCAAGAAGGGCCCGTTCGGCAAGTTCGGCGTCAACATCGAGGACGACTTCGAGCCCTACTACGTCGTCGACGCCGACAAGAAGAAGAAGGTCCGCGAGCTCAAGGCCCTGCTGAAGAACGCCGACGAGCTCTACCTCGCCACTGATGAGGACCGCGAGGGCGAGGCGATCGCCTGGCACCTGCTCGAGACGCTGCAGCCCACGGTCCCGGTCAAGCGGATGGTGTTCCACGAGATCACCAAGGAGGCCATCCAGCGCGCGGCCTCCACCACCCGCGACCTCGACACCCGGCTCGTCGACGCCCAGGAGACCCGCCGCATCCTCGACCGGCTCTACGGCTACGAGGTCAGCCCGGTGCTGTGGCGCAAGGTCAAGGCGGGGCTGTCCGCCGGCCGCGTGCAGTCGGTCGCGACCCGCCTGGTCGTCGAGCGTGAGCGGGAGCGGATGGCGTTCCGCGCCGCGAGCTACTGGGACGTCGAGGGCGACTTCACCCCGGATGCCGAGTCGAACCTGTTCACGGCCAAGCTCACCGGCGTCGACGACCGCAAGGTCGCCAGCGGCCGCGACTTCGCCGACGACGGCACCCTGACCAACGCCAAGGCGACGGCCCTCGACGAGGCCGCCGCGACCGGCATCGCGAACGCCCTGCGCGCCGCCGACGTCACCGTCACCGACGTCTCCGAGAAGCCGTACACCCGCCGACCGAGCGCCCCGTTCACGACGAGCACCCTGCAGCAGGAGGCCTCGCGCAAGCTGCGGCTCAACAGCCGCAACGCGATGCGGGTCGCCCAGCGGCTCTACGAGAACGGCTACATCACCTACATGCGCACCGACAGCACCTCGCTGTCGGAGTCCGCGCTGACCGCCGCCCGCACCCAGGCGCGCGAGATGTACGGCGCCGAGTACGTGCCGGACGCCCCGCGGCACTACGAGAAGAAGGTCAAGAACGCCCAGGAGGCTCACGAGGCGATCCGGCCCGCCGGTGACCGCTTCCGCACGCCGGCCCAGGTGGCGGGTGTCCTGCGGGGGGAGGACTTCGCCCTCTACGACCTGATCTGGAAGCGCACCATCTCCTCGCAGATGGCCGACGCCCGCGGCTCCACGGCATCCGTGCGGCTCGGTGCGACCCTCGACGACGGCGCCCCGGCACGCACCGTCGAGCTCTCGGCCAGCGGCACGGTCATCACCTTCCGCGGGTTCCTCGCGGCCTACGAGGAGGGGCGCGACGAGCGCCAGGCGGCCCGCCGCAAGGACGAGGCCACCGAGGAGCGCCGCCTGCCCCGGCTCGGGGTGGGCACCGCCCTGCGCACCGTGCGCACCGAGGCGAACGGTCACGAGACCTCGCCCCCGCCGCGGTACACCGAGGCCACCCTGGTCAAGGCGATGGAGGAGCGCGGCATCGGCCGGCCCTCGACCTACGCCTCGACGATCGGCACCATCCAGGACCGCGGCTACGTCTCGAACCGCGGCTCGGCGCTGATCCCCAGCTGGCTCGCGTTCGCGGTGACCCGGCTGATGGAGGAGCACTTCTCCCGGCTCGTCGACTACGACTTCACCGCCTCCATGGAGGAGGACCTCGACGCCATCGCCCGCGGCGACCAGCAGCGGGCGGCCTGGCTGCACCGCTTCTACTTCGGCGACGAGTCGAGCTCGGCCGAGGGCCTGCGCGACCTCGTCGAGGACCTCGGCGACATCGACGCCCGGGCGATCTCCACGATCGACATCGGCGAGGGCATCGTCGTGCGGGTGGGCCGCTACGGCCCGTACGTCGAGGAGGTCGTGCCGGCCGGCATCGACCCCGCCACCGGCGAGGTGACGGATGCCGCGGCGCTGGGTGACGACGGCGCACCCGCCACCCCCCGTCGCGCCACGATCAACGACGACATCGCCCCGGACGAGCTGACCCCGGCGATGGCCCGCGAGCTGCTCGAGGCCGCGGCCGACGACGGGCGGGTGCTCGGCCAGGACCCCGCCTCCGGCCACGAGATCGTGGCACGGGCCGGGCGCTACGGCCCGTACGTCACCGAGGTGCTGCCCGAGGCCGACGAGGCGCCGACCAAGGGCCGGGCGAAGGCCGTCAAGGCGAAGCCGCGCACGGCATCCCTGTTCAAGGACATGGACCTGGCGACCATCGACCTCGACTCCGCCCTGAAGCTGCTGTCGCTGCCGCGGGTGGTCGGTGCCGCCGAGGACGGCGAGGAGATCACGGCGCAGAACGGCCGGTACGGGCCCTACCTGAAGAAGGGCACCGACTCGCGCTCGATCGAGACCGAGCAGCAGCTCTTCGAGATCACCCTCGAGCAGGCCCTGGCGATCTACGCCCAGCCCAAGCAGCGCGGGCGGGCGGCCGCCAAGCCGCCGCTGGCGGAGCTGGGCACCGACCCCGTGTCGGGGAAGCCGGTGGTGGTCAAGGACGGCCGGTTCGGGCCCTACGTCACCGACGGCGAGACCAACGCGACGCTGCGCAAGGACGACGACCCGGAGCAGATCAGCCCCGAGCGCGGCTACGAGCTGCTCGCCGACAAGCGGGCCCGCGGGCCGGTCAAGAAGACCGCCCGCAAGACCGCCAAGAAGGCGACGACGCGCAAGACGGCGGCGAAGAAGACGACGACCAAGAAGGCGGCCCCGCGCGCCACGAAGAAGGCCTGACGCTCAGGGCGCCGCCGGACGCCGGTGGGCAGCGCCACCTCCGACGCTCGGGCACCGGCTTGCGGCCGAGGTCACCGCGGGTAGGTTCGGGGGACCGTCCGGGCCATGGGGGCACGGACACGTCACGGGAGCCCGCATGGCGCTGCACCCCGAGCTGCTCGAGACCATGTCGTCCGCCGAGTTCGTCCGCCTGGTCAAGAGCATGTCCGACCAGGCGGTCCGCGACGACTTCGCCGGCGAGCACCGCGGCCCGCTGCTCGATGCGATCTTCGCGCGCTTCCCGCACCAGTTCCGCCCCGACAAGGCCGGCGACCGCTCGGCGCGCATCGACTTCCGGGTCACCGGCGGCCCGGGCGGCACCAGCGACACCTACGGCGTGCTCGTCGACCACGGCACCTGCACCGTCGAGAAGGGCGCCGGCGAGGCCCCCGACCTGTCGCTCATGCTCGGGCCGGCCGAGTTCCTCAAGCTGATCACCGGCACCGGCAACCCGGCGATGATGTTCATGATGGGCAAGGTCAAGGCGCGCGGCGACCTCGGCATGGCCAGCGGTCTCGCCAACTGGTTCGAGGCCCCCAAGGGCTGACCCGGCTTGACCCTCACGCGACGTGAGGCGCGACGGTGGTGACATGACCGCGACGAGCCAGCACACTGCACGGGTGGAGCTCACCGTGGGCCAGGTGGCCGAGTCCTTCGGCGTCACGGTGCGCACGCTGCACCACTACGACGCCGAGGGCCTCGTCGTGCCGAGCGCGCGCACCCACGCCGGGTACCGCCTCTACACGGATGCCGACCTGGCCCGGCTCGCCACCGTCGTCACCTACCGGCGGCTCGGCCTGCCCCTCACCGAGGTGCGCGCCCTGCTCGACGGCGAGGGGTCGGCGCAGGAGCACCTGCGCCGACAGCGCGACGCGGTCGTGTCCCGGCTGGGCGAGCTCGAGCAGCTCGTCACGGCGATCGACCGAGCACTGGAGAGAGAGATGGACCAGCAACCCGCCACCACCGACGAGCTCAAGGAGCTGTTCGGCGACGGATTCAGCGAGGAGTACCAGACCGAGGCGCAGGAGCGCTGGGGCGAGACCGACGCCTGGACGCAGTCCTCCCGGCGCACCAAGCGCTACACCGCGGCCGACTGGGCCGAGGTCAAGGCGGAGGGGGATGCCGTGAACGCGGCGCTCGTGGCCGCGCTGCGGTCCGGTGCGCCCCCCACCTCCGCGGCGGCGATGGATGCCGCCGAGGCACACCGCGCACACATCGAGCGGTGGTTCTACGACCTCGACCACGAGTTCCACCGAGGGCTGGCCGACATGTACCTCGCCGACCCGCGGTTCACCAAGACCTACGAGGACCTGGCGCCCGGGCTCGCGCAGTACGTGCACGACGCGATCCACGCCAACGCCGACCGGGCGCAGCAGGCCTGAAGGGCCCAGGCAGTCGACAGGAGGCAACACGCACGGCGCGGGTGCGCCCGGCCGGGCGTGTTGCCTCCTGTCGACCTGATTCGGTGCGCCCGGGGCCGGAGGGGGTACTACGACCAAGGGTCGATGGCGGCTGTCCATCCTCGGGATCCATGGTGTGACAGCACCCGCCGGACCCCCGGCTGACCCCTACTTCGGAGGACACCATGAGCAGCACACGCCGCGCCCTCCCCCCGATCGGCGCCCCCGCCGACGGCGCCGCTGCGGCCGCGGCCACGGGCACGGGCACGGGCACCACGGTGCGCACGTCCGAGAGGCCCTGCTCGGCCCGACTCGTGTTCCCCGGCTGAACCTCTCTGACACACTGAATCTTCGAAAGGACACACCATGCGCCGTCTCCTCATCGCCCTGGTCGCAGGGATCGTCGTCGCGGTTCCGGCCGCAGTCGGTCTCCTCGGCAACGCCTCGTTCGCCCAGCGGCTGCCAGTGCGCTCGCCCACGAGCGAGTCCTCGTCGAGCGCGACGGAGAGCTCGACCCCGACACCCAGCCCCACGGAGTCCGAGCCGGGCGACGACCACGGCGGCAACCGCCCGCCGGGAACCACCGACGACGAGCCCGGCGACGACCACGGTGGTGACCGTCCGCGCACCGGCGACGACAACTCCGGGCCCGGCTCGCAGTCCTCGGGCCACGGCGCCGACGACACCGTCGCCGACGACAGGGGCGGCGACGACAACGGCTCGGGCCACGGCTCGGACGACACCAGCGCCGACGACAACGGCTCGGGCCACGGCTCGGACGACACCAGCGACGACAGTTCGGGCCACGGCTCGGACGACGGCGGGAGCGGAGACGACTCGGGTGGCCACGGATCCGACGACTGAGGCGGGTTCCCAGGAGCAGTCCCCGGCCGCGCCTGCGGCGGCCGGGGACGTCTCGGTGCTCGCGGAGCTGTTCGCCGGCCCCGACACCGAGCCTGACACGCGACAGCGACAGCGACACCGACCTGGATGCCGGCCCTGTCGCCCCCGCGTGGCTGACCCTGGGTGACCCGGGCGGCCCGGCCCGGCTCGAGTCGGTGCTCAGCCCGCGCCGCGTGCTCGTGCAGCTCTCCATGGGGATCGTCGCCGCCCTGCTGGTCGTCGGCGTGGTGGGCACCCTGGCGGCGCGGCTGCTGGCCGAGCGCGAGGCGACCAACGACGCCGCGACGATGGCGGGCGTGCTCGCGGAGGCGGTCGTCGAGCCCTCGCTCACCGATGCGCTGGTGGCCGGCGACCCCGCGGCCATCGCGGCCTTCGACGACATCGCCCGCGACCGGCTGCTCAGCGAGTCGATCGTGCGGGTCAAGCTGTGGAGCGACCAGGGCAAGGTGCTCTACGCCGACGAGAGCCAGCTGATCGGCCGCAGCTTCCCGCTCAGCAAGGACCAGCGGGAAGCCCTGGCCCAGCCCGCGACGGTCGCCGACGTGTCCGACCTGAGCCTGTCCGAGAACGCGTTCGAGAGTGCCGACCGCCTGGTCGAGGTCTACCGCCCGGTCTGGACCCCCAGCGGCCAGGTGGTGCTGTTCGAGATCTACGCCTCGTACGACCCGGTCGGCAAGCGCACCTCGCAGCTGTGGCGCGGCTTCGCGGGGGTCACCGCGAGCAGCCTGGTGCTCTTCGTGGTCATCGTGTCGCCGATCGTGTGGCACCTGGTGCGCCGCGTGCGGCGGGCCGAGGAGCAGCGGATCGACCTGCTCCAGCGCGCCGTCGACGCGTCGTCCGACGAGCGCCGGCGGATCGCCGCCAGCCTGCACGACGGGCCGGTGCAGGAGCTGGCTGCCACGTCGTTCACGGTCGCCGGAGCCTCGGCCACCGCGAGCGCCCACGGCCAGCGCGCCCTCGCCAGGGACCTCGACGCGGCCGCCGCCGCCGTTCGCTCGAGCATCCGCTCGCTGCGCACCCTGCTCGTCGACATCTACCCCGCGAGCCTGGCCCGGTCCGGGGTGGTCACCGCCCTGCACGACCTGGCCCAGACCATCCGCCGGGACGACCTCGTCGTGCGGGTCGACACCGCCGACGAGGACGACCTCGCCATGTCGCCCGACGCCCAGCGCCTGGTGCACCGGGTCGCCCAGGAGTGCCTGCGCAACGCGGCCAGGCACGCCGGGCCGGCGACGGTGACCGTGTCGCTCCACCGCGACGGCCCGGGAGCCGTCATCCTCGACGTTGTGGACGACGGTGCGGGTTTCGACGTGGAGCAGGTGCGGATCCAACCGCGTGAGGGCCACCTCGGCCTGCAGCTCCTGGCGGATGCCGCGTCGGTGCCGGGTGCGCTGCTGCAGGTGTCGAGCGCCCCGGGCCGCGGCACGCACTGGCGGCTCGTGCTCGACGGCGAGCTCGGCGCCCTCTCGTGATCCGGGTGCTGCTCGTCGACGACCACCAGCTGGTGCGTGCCGGGGTGACCACCCTGCTCCAGTCGGACCCCGAGATCACGGTCGTCGGCGAGGCGCGCAACGGGCGCGAGGCGGTCGAGTCGGTCACCGGGATGGGCCCCGATGTGGTGCTCATGGACCTCTCGATGCCCGAGATGGATGGCGTCGAGGCGACCCGGGCCGTGCTCGCGAGGCGGCCCGACACCAAGGTGCTCGTGCTGACCAGCTTCTCGGACCGCCAGCGGGTCAAGGAGGTGCTCGCCGCCGGGGCGATCGGCTACGTGCTCAAGGACTCCGAGCCGGCCGACCTGCTCGCCGCGGTGCACGCCGCCGCGAAGGGCCACGTGCCGATCGACCCCCGGGTCGCCGCCGCCCTGCTGCCCTCGACCGCCGGCGCGGGCGGCTCCGGTGCCGCGGACGGGCTCTCGCCGCGCGAGACCGAGGTGCTGCGCCTGGTCGCCCAGGGCCTGGCCAACAAGCAGATCGCCCGAGCCCTCGGCATCACCGAGCGCACCGTCAAGGCCCACCTCGGCCGGGTGTTCCGCGAGATCGGGGTGCTCGACCGCACCAGCGCGGCCCTGTGGGCCCGCGACAACCTGACCCGCGGCTGACCGGCATCCGGATGCCGTGGGCGCGCGGTGTCGCGGGGCTGGCCTAGGCTCGCCACCGTGACGCGACGCGACGGGCTGTTCATCGCCTTCGAGGGGGGCGACGGCGCGGGCAAGTCGACCCAGGTGCGGCTGCTCGCGCAGGCCCTGCGCGCCCGCGGTCGCGAGGTCGTCGTCACCCGCCAGCCGGGCGGCACCGAGCTCGGCGCGGCCATCCGCGACCTGGTGCTGCACGGCGACCACGTGTCGCCGCGGGCCGAGGCGCTGCTCTTCGCCGCCGACAAGGCGCACCACGTCGACCAGCTGGTGCGCCCTGCGCTCGACCGCGGCGAGGCCGTCATCACCGACCGCTACACCGACTCCTCGGTCGCCTACCAGGGCGCTGGGCGCGACCTGGGGGCCGCGGAGGTGCACGACCTGCAGATGTGGGCCGTCGACGCCCTGGTGCCCGCGCTCACCGTGGTCGTCGACGTCACCGCCGCCGAGGGCCGGCGCCGACGCGCCGGCACGCACGACCGCCTCGAGTCGGAGGAGGACACCTTCCACGACGCGATCCGCCAGCACTTCCTGTCGATGGCGGCCGGCCACCCCGAGCGGTACCTCGTCGTCGACGGCACCGAGCCGCCCGAGCGGCTGCACGACGCGGTCATGACCCGGCTCGAGGCGATGGGGCTGGTCGACCCGTGAGCGTGTGGCGCGACGTCATCGGGCAGGAGAGCGCGGTCGCCACCCTCCAGCACGCGGTCCGCAGCCCGGAGGCGATGACCCACGCGTGGCTGTTCACCGGGCCCCCCGGGTCGGGCCGCTCGGTCGCCGCCCGGGCCTTCGCCGCGGCGCTGCTCTGCCCCGACGGCGGGTGCGGTGAGTGCCGCGAGTGCCGCACGGCGCTGGGCGGCACGCACGCCGATGTCGACGTCATTGCCACCGAGGGGCTGTCGATCACGGTCGCGCAGGCCCGCGACCTCGTCGCGCTCGCGGCCCACCGCCCCTCGGTCGGGCGGTTTCGGGTGATCATCGTCGAGGATGCCGACCGGCTCACCGAGCGCGCCGCCGACGCCCTGCTCAAGGCCCTCGAGGAGCCCGCGCCGCGCACCGTGTGGATGCTGTGCGCCCCCTCCGTCGAGGACGTCATCATCACGATCCGGTCGCGGTCGCGGCACGTGCGGCTGCGCACCCCGTCGGTCGAGGCGGTCGCCGCCCTGCTCACCCGCCGTGACGGCGTCGACCCGTCGATGGCGCTGTACGCCGCCCGGGCCGCCCAGTCGCACGTCGGACTGGCCGCGCGGCTGGCGCGTGACGAGCACGCGCGCATCCGGCGCCACGACGTCATCACCCTCGCGACCCGCATCGTCAGCGTCGGCGACGCGATCGGTGCGGCCAGCGACCTGATGACGATCGCCGCCGAGGAGTCCGCCGCTGCCTCCAGCGAGCGCGACGCCGCCGAGAAGGTGCGCCTGATGGAGGTGCTCGGCGCCGACCCGAGCGCGCGCACCCAGCCGCCGCACATCCGCTCCCAGCTCAGCTCGCTCGAGAAGGAGCAGAAGGCACGGGCCACCCGGTTCACCCGCGACGTCATCGACCGGGCGCTCGTCGACCTGCTGTCGGTCTACCGCGACGCCCTCGTGGTGCGCACAGCAGCGGGCACGGCCCTGGTCAACGAGGACAGCCGGCAGGTGGTGCAACGGGTGTCCGAGCTGCTCGCGCCCGACGACCTGCTGCGCGCGATGGACGCCATCGGCACGGCCCGGGAGCGGATCGGCGCCAACGTCAACCCGCTCCTCGCGCTCGAGGCGATGGCCCTGGACCTGCGGCTCCCGAGATAGGGCCCCACCGGCTGCTCTGGGTGGAGCCTCCCGACCGCGACGGCGCCCTGACCCGCTCCGACCTGCACGGACGGCGTTGGGGAGCGCTGCCCCATCACGGGGTGATCATTGCTGATTCGTGACCATCTCCCGAGGCAGGTCCCCAGACGGCTCGCCTATCGTGCGCCCATGAAGCATCGCCGAGTCGCCGCCCTCGTGGGTGCCACGGTCACCGCCCTCGTGCTCAGCGGGTGCTCGGTCATCGACGGCATCCGGGGATCGGAGCCCGCCCCGTCGGTCTCGGTCACCCCGCAGAGCCCACCTCCGGGCTCGGAGGCGCTCTCACGCTTCTACTCCCAGCGTCTGGACTGGACCGACTGCGAGGGGGCCCAGTGCGCGACCCTCGAGGTTCCCGTCGACTACGACAACCCCCAGGGCGACACCCTCGAGCTGGCCCTGGTCAAGGTGCCGGCGCGCAAGGAGTCCAAGCGCCTCGGGTCGCTCGTCGTCAACCCGGGGGGACCCGGCGGGTCCGGGGTCGACTACGCCCGCGCCGCCGACTTCATCGTCGGCAAGGGTGTGCGTGACGCGTACGACGTCGTCGGCTTCGACCCGCGCGGCGTGGGTCGCTCCTCACCCATCGACTGCGTCACCGACACCCAGCTCGACGCCTACCTGGGCTCCGACCCCACGCCCGACGACGCCGCGGAGGAGCAGACCTTCGCGGACACCGCCCGGCGCCTCGCGCAGTCCTGCGCCTCGACGGCCGGCCCGTTGCTGGCCCACGTGTCGACGAAGGACGCCGCCCGTGACATGGACGTGCTGCGGGCTGCGCTCGGCGAGCAGAAGCTCACCTACCTCGGCAAGTCGTACGGCACCTACCTCGGCACGGTCTACGCCGGCCTGTTCCCCAAGAACGTGGGCCGGATGGTGCTCGACGGCGTCGTCGCCCCCGACCTCACCCCGGAGGAGCTCAACCTCGGCCAGGCGAAGGGCTTCGAGCTGGCCACCCGGCAGTGGGCGGCCTACTGCGTCAGGAAGGGCGACTGCCCACTGGGTGACACCGTGGATGAGGTGATGACGGGCCTGCGCACCTTCCTCACCTCGGTGGACCAGAGCCCGCTGCCCCGTACCGGCGACAACGCCGTGCCGCGGCTGACCGAGGGCTGGGCCTCGCTCGGCATCGCCGCGGCGATGTACGACCAGGGTGCCTGGCAGACCCTGGTCGATGCGATGGGCGACGCCGTCGGCGGGGACGGCACCGCCCTGATGCAGCTCGCCGACCAGTACGCCGACCGCAACCCCGGCGGCCAGTACGCGGGCAACATCATGGAAGTCATCTACGCCGTCAACTGCCTCGACAAGGCCGACAGCAGCGACCTGGCCGAGCGACACCGCCTCGCCGAGGAGTCGCTGAAGGACGCGCCCACCTGGGGCCCGTTCCTCATGTGGAGCTCGTTGCCGTGTGGCTACTGGCCGGTCAAGGCCACGGGGACGACCGAGAAGATCTCCGCGGAGGGGGCCGACCCGATCGTCGTCATCGGCACCACACGTGACCCGGCGACCCCCTACGAGTGGTCGGTGCGGCTGCGAGACCAGCTCGCCGACGCCTCGCTGATCACCTTCGACGGCGACGGCCACACCGCCTACACCCGGTCGAACAAGTGCGTCGACGGCGCCGTCGACAGGTACTACCTCAAGGGCACGGTGCCCGAGGACGGCCTGCGCTGCTGAGCCCGTCCTGCGCTGGTCGGCCGGGATTCGCGGTCGTGACGGTCGACTCCGTATACTCGTCCGGCGTGCCCGAGCCCGCTCGGGTGCCCGCCGCCTTAGCTCAGTCGGCCAGAGCGATTCACTCGTAATGAATAGGTCAAGGGTTCGATTCCCTTAGGCGGCTCCACGGCAGCACCACAGGTCTGGCCCCCACGACTCCGGTCGAGGGGGCCGTTCCGTTGTCCTCGCCGAGCGGCGCGACTCCGGGGTCTACTTCCAGCCCTTCTCGAACCCTTGCGGGGACGACCCGTGAATCGCCTTACCGGCTGGACGGCCGCTCACCACGAGGCTAGTTGCCACCGGGGACGCGCCGCACACGGTTTGCCACGAAGGCCCGAAACCGCGCCCACGAGCTGGATCCCGCTGGCTACTCGCCCGGCGTAGGGGGCTCCCCGCCCGCCGTCAGGACCATCTCCCAGCTCGACTCGTCACCCTCCACGACGACGTCGGCCGGCCAGAGCTGCTGCTCGGGCCGGGCGCCGGACTGGAACGAAACCCGACCGAGCTGCGCGCCGGTGAAGTCGTTGTCCGTGACCTCGTTGGGGATCCCGGTGGCCGGATCGGCGCCGAGGAACTGCGCGTCGTCCATCCGTCCCACGAAACGGCAGCCGACGAGGTCCGCTCGGACCGAGGACAGGTGCTGGGTCCGGCAGCGTTCGAAGGCGCAGTCCTCGAATCTCGCCCACCCGAGGCTGAAGCCCCGCAGGCCGAAATCCACACCCACGAAGCGGCATCCTCGGTAGAAGGACCGGGCCGAGGTGTGGCCGAACGACCCCGATGCGAACCACGTCCGCTTCTCCTCGAACACGCAGGCAGAGAACGTGCTGCCAGCAAACGTGACGTCGACGTCGTCGAGGAGGAACCGGACCCCCGAGCCGTGTGCGTCCACGACCGCGTAGCTCGCCTCGAACTCGCCCCGCCTGCGTCGCGGGCCAGCCAGCGGCCGGCGTTCGTCGAAGGTCACGTCACCAGGCTCGAGCAGACCAGACAGGACGGTCCGCGCGGACGGCCGCGGTGAAGGGACAGGCACGAGGTCATCGTGACACCTCACAGGCCGGCAGCGGCGGCTGCCGCCCTGGGATGCGGACGATGGCGGGTCCCCTGGCGCATCACTTGCCAATCGGGAAAGCATTCCCTATGGTTTCCATCATGGAAAGCAACGGTCTGCCGGACTCGGTTCGAGCGCAACTTGACGAGGTCGAGCGCGGGGAGCTCGCCTCCTGGGTCACCCTTCCCCCCACGCCCGCCTGGTGGCCGGTTGCCTTCGGTCTGTGGGCCGCGGCCTTCGCCTTGGTGATCGGCCTGCTCGAGGATGCTGCGCAGGCGTTCGCGCAGCTGGGCCTGGTCCTGGCGCTGTTCCTGATGATCGCGTGGGACCGGCGACGTCGAGGGACCTATCCCAGCGGACGGCCACCCCGCGACTTCCTCGGGGCCGTGCTGCGCATGGTGCTCGGAGCTGCCGTCGTCGCTGGTGCGGCCTGGCTGGTCGGTGCGCAGCTCGCCGTGTGGGCGGGTGCTGCTGTCGCAGGCGTCGGCACGTGGGCGGTCGTCGCGCGGTACGAGCACGAGTACGCCGCCATCGCCACGCGCATCCGTGAGCGGCTGCCGTGACCCAAACGCCCTCAGCCCTCGACGGCCTTGATCCGATCCTCAACGCCCCCAAGCGGCTTGCCATCATGGCGGTGCTGGCCGGCTCGACGTCCTCGGACTTCGCCTTCCTGCGAGAGCACCTTGGCGTCAGCGACTCAGACCTCTCCAAGCAGACTGCCGCCCTGGAGTCAGCCGGCTACGTGACGATCACGAAGATCGGACGTGGACGAGGCGCGGTGACGGCGTACAAGGTGACGAAGGCCGGCCGCCGCGCCTACCAGCAACATTGCGCGACCCTCCGCAGCCTGCTGGCCGACTGAGGCGGCCTGTGGGCCATCACCCCGCAGGCGACGCAGAGGTGAGTGGGCGTGGCGACCGCTGGCCCGCCAGGTGTTTCGGGTCATTCTTCCGAACCGGTCGCGCGCCGCACCGGCCTTCGCGATGATCGGCGCCATGACGGCATTGATGGATGGGGCGGTCCCGGGCTGGTACCCGGATCCGGAGGATCCGACGAGGGTGCGCCGCTGGGACGGGCGAGGCTGGACCGACTCGTGGATGTCGGCCGGAGGCGGGGCGGGAGCGGTGCAAGCGCCCAGGTTCAGCGATCCCGGCTGGCACGACGACCCCATGGCCGGCGGCAAGGTCCGCCAGCGGTGGTGGGACGGGCAGCAGTGGACCGATCGCCTCCGGCACGGTCGCGCCTACCCGCCACGCCCGCGGCTTCCGCGGTGGTTCTTCGCGGCGGCAGGGGTCCTGCGTGCCGTGCTGCTCGTGAACGGCGTTGTGGCCGCGGCCTCCTTCGGCATGGGCCTGTGGACGTTGTCGCTGGTCGACCAGGCCCTCAACGGTGCCGGGTACGGGGTGGACGAGGCCAACGCCTACGACACACTCGACGCGGTCGTGCCGCTGGTCGAGTTCGGGGTGTACCTCCTGGCTGGGGTGGTGTTCGTTGCGTGGCTGTGGTCGGCCTACCGCTGCGACCGGGTCGACCCGAGACTGCTCGCCCACGGCAGTGGGTGGGCCGTCGGGGTGTGGTTCGTCCCGGTGCTGAACCTGGTCCGCCCGTACCGGCTCGTGGCTGACCTGCGCGCGGGGATCCGATCCGGTCTGGGTGATGAGCGGCCGGACCCGCGCCCCAGGTCAGTCGCCTGGTGGTGGGCCGCGTTCCTGCTGATGCTGGTGACCGACTTCGCCGTCGCGTTGGCCGCCAACGGCCTCGACGAGCCGGACCAGCTCGCGTTCCTGCGGGCCTGGCGGACCGAGGGCTGGGTGCGCATCACCGACGCGCTCGTGACGGCCGTCGCTGCCTACCTGGCGTACGCCTTGGTCACCCGGCTCACCGCCGGCCTCAGACGGCCGGAGTTCCGCGACGTCGACACCTCCACCGCCCGCGGATGACGCACCTCACCCTCGTGGCAATGGGCAGCACTACGCCACCAGCCGGCCGCGCCATCTGCGGCTCCGCTGGTTCTTCACGTCAGGAGGCGACCGGAAAACTCGAGGCGCGCTCGGACGCGACGACGTACCGTTCACCACGAAATCGCCCGCCCACCACGGGAGGAGGGCAAGCCGACGAGTAAGGGGTCGACCATGCGGCAGGTCACGCCGCGGTTCATGAACTGGGCGAGCATCCTGGAGGACGCCACCCGCGAGCAGGTGCAGCGCACGAGCGAGATGCCCTTCATCTACCCGCACGTCGCGCTGATGCCGGACGCGCACCTGGGTAAGGGCTGCGCGGTGGGTGCCGTTCTGCCGACGCTCGGGGCGATCATGCCTGCTGCGGTCGGCGTGGACATCGGGTGCGGGATGATCGCCGTCCGCACCCAGTACACCGCAGCGGACCTGCCCACCGACCGGAAGCCGCTGCGGGAGGCCATCGAGGCGGACGTGCCGCTGTCTGCCGGGAAGTACAACGCTGACGCGACGCGGGGTCACACCATCGAGCGGATCGCGCACCTGACCGAGCAGGCGCAGTCCCGCGGTTTCGACCCCGCCCGGTACGCCGAGAACTGGACTCTGCAGCTCGGCACCCTGGGCTCGGGCAACCACTTCATCGAAGTCAGCCTCGACGAGGACGACCGCGTGTGGCTGTTCCTGCACTCGGGATCGCGCGGCGTCGGCAACAAGATCGCCACGCACCACATCGGGGTCGCGCAGCAGCAGTGCGCGACCAGGTACATCAGCCTGCCCGATCCCGACCTGGCCTACCTCGTCGAGGGCGACGACGAGTTCTGGTCGTACATCCGCGAGCTGGGGTGGGCGCAGACGTTCGCGCTGCTGAACCGTGAGGAGATGATGGATCGCGTCGTCGCCTGCTTCGAGGCCTGGGTCGGCTCGGTCGTCGAGGAGTCGGAGCGCATCAACTGTCACCACAACTACACGACCAAGGAGAAGCACTTCGGAAAGGACGTGTGGCTGTCGCGCAAGGGCGCCATCGACGCCAGCGCAGGAACCCCCGGTCTCATCCCCGGAAGCATGGGCACCCGCTCCTACGTGGTCGTCGGCAAGGGCAACCGCCTGGCGCTGAACTCGTCACCGCACGGGGCCGGGCGCGAGTACGGGCGCCGGCACGCCCAGCGGACCTTCACGTACGAGCAGCTCGTCGAGTCGATGGAGGGCATCGAGTGGTCCGGGTCGCGCGAGTTCATCGACGAGATCCCCAGCGCGTACAAGGACATCGACGTCGTGATGCAGGACGCGGCAGACCTGGTCGAGGTGCGGCACACGCTGCGCCAGATCGTCAACGTGAAGGGCGACTGAACCCACTGCGACGTAGCGCCCCCGCCCACCATGACGGTGAGTGGGGGCGCTTCGTGGTGCAGCGGCGCGGCAGCTCCGCCGCCTCAGCCGATGTAGCCGGTGGTGGGATCCACTTGACCCAGGAAGTCGCGGATCGCGTCCTCGATCGCGTGGTCGGCCAGGGGCCCCTCACCGTACGCGGCGCAGGCGAACCCATAACCCTCGTTCGGTCCCGACACCCACTTCAGCTCGTAGACGTATGAGCTGCCGGGCTGCAGGCCGACCTCGAACCTTTCGCCGTCAACATTGATCTCGCGCACCCGCCGACGCTACATGCAGGCTTAGTCAGATCGCGGGCATGGGAGTACCGGCGGCCTAGGCCCAAGCCCAGCGCACCTTGACGTGACGGTCCGCGTTGATGTCCCTGATCCGCGCGGTGGCGCGCCAGATGCTTCGGTACGACTCTCGACGCTCGGCGCCGCTGATGGTGTCGAGGATGACGACAGTCCACGGGATGAGGCCGGTGAAGCGAGCGACAGCAAGGAGCACGGCGAGGGCGACAACGATGGGAAGCTCGATGGAGAACAGCCCGGCCGCGAGGACGAGGACGATCAGTGGCGCGGCGATGATGATGACCAGCCACAGCGCCAGACCGATGACGATCCCGCCGAGGTCGTCGCCGGCGAACGCGAAGTCCCCCGCGCTGTTGCGCAGGGTGTCCGGCTTCAACACCCGTTTGCGCGGACGCCACGGAAGGACGCGGATGTCCAACAAAGCGGCTTCCGTCAACGTGGTCTCCATCAACGCGGTCTCCATCGAACAGTGATCTTCCGGACGTCACCGAGCCCTTGTCGACTCGCGCACAGGGTAGGCGGCCAGGCGGTGTGGAGGGATCGCAACGCGAGCTTGTCCCGCAGAAAGGGCACGGTCTGAGTCGTGCGGCGACGTGCTGGACATCCCCGAAAGCCGTGTGGGACCGTCCTTGAACTGCCCGCCCACGTGGCGGGCCGACCCCGGGAGGCCAGCCGTGTGGTGGATGTGGATCGTGGGTTTCCTCGTCGCGTTCGCGGCGGTCACCGTGCTCGCCGCCCGGCGGCGCGGATCTGCCGGCGTCGGGGGCCCTGATGACCTGCCCTCGACGTACCGCCGCGACGGCACCCTCGACAACAGCTATCCGACCGGTGTGGGTGACGCCGGTGGTGGGGGCGGCGGGATCTGAGATCGGTCACGACGAAGGCCGCCGCCCTGCCCCGGGTGGGGAGGGCGGCGGCCTGGTGGCTGCGGTGGAGGGTCCGCGGCGAGGGTGGGTGTGGTTCAGGCCTGCTTGGCGAGCTGGACGTCGATGACGAGCTTGATCTTCTCGGAGACCAGGACGCCGCCCTTTTCGAGGTTGGCGTTCCAGGTCAGGCCCCAGTCGGTGCGGTTGAGCTCGCCGGTGGCCTCGAAGGCGGCCTTGTCGTTGCCCCAGGGGTCGGTGGCGACGCCGTTGAACTCGACGTCGAGGGTGACCGCCTTGGTGACGCCCTTGATGGTCAGGTCGCCGGTGAGGGTGTCGCCGTCGTAGGAGGTGCTGACGAAGGTGATCTCGGGGAAGGTGTCGACGTCGAAGAAGTCGGCGCTGCGCAGGTGGGTGTCGCGGTCGGCGGTGCCGGTGCTGACCGAGGCGGTCTTGATGACTACGGTGGCGACGACTGTGGTCGAGGTCATCGCCGACCTGCACGGTGCCGGTCACGTCGGTGAACGAGCCGCGGACCTTGGTGACCATCAGGTGGCGGGCGACGAAGCCGACCTCGGTGTGGGTGGGGTCGATGGCCCAGGTGCCGGTGGTCAGAGTGTTCAGGGTGGTGGTGGTCATGGCAGGGACTCCTTGTTGTCGGGGACTAGCCTCGCTAGTTGACCGTTCAACTAATCGTAGGGCGGAGAACATTCCCTGGTCCCAGGATGTGGGACCCGTCACCAACGGGCAGGCGCGATTCAGAGCCACGAGCCAGGCCACACGACGTGCGTCGAGAGGCCTTGACGGTTGCCCTCGATCCGCCACCGGCCCCCTCGGCCGAAGGCGGTCCGGGGACCTCTGGCCGGGGTCGGCCCCGGGCACGACGAGGAGTAGGGTCCGGGATGGGAGAGGGGTTCGCGCCCGGTTTCTGCCGTCAGCGCGGAGCCTGCACCCGCGAGTCCCGCTCACGTTCGGTCCCCGTCGGGTCGGGCCATGCCCCTCGCCGGTCGGCCAGGGTGGGCGGGTCGTCCGCCGTCGCCGTGCGGCCCGACCTGAGGAGAGCGGTCATGACAACCGGTTCGGTTCTGCAGGAGGCCGGCGCCTGGCACGGCTTCGCCGAGGGGGACTGGCGGACCACCATCGACGTGGCCGACTTCGTGCGGCGAAACCGCACACCGTTCGAGGGTGATGCCAGCTTCCTCAGTGGCCCGACCGAACGGACCGGCATCGTGTGGGGCGCGGTCAGCTCACTGTTCCCCGAGGAGCGGGCGCGGGGCATCTACGACGTCGACACGGCCAGGCCGGCCGGCATCACCGCGTTCCCGCCCGGGTACATCGACAAGGACAGGGAGCTGGTCGTCGGGCTCCAGACCGACGCCCCCCTGAAGCGGGCGATCATGCCCAACGGCGGGCTGCGCATGGTCGAAGACGGCTTGGCGGCATACGGCTACGACGTCGACCCCATGGTCCGGGAGATCTTCACGCGTTACCGCCGCACGCACAACGACGGGGTCTTCGACGCCTACACGCCCCAGATGAAGGCGGCCCGACGGGCCGGCATCATCACCGGTCTCCCCGACGCCTACGGCCGTGGCCGCATCATCGGCGACTACCGCCGCGTGGCCCTGTACGGCGTGGACCGGCTCGTCGAGGCCAAGCGTGCCGAGCGGGCCCGGCTGGACCTGGTCCCGTCCTCGGAGGCCGTGATCCGTGATCGCGAGGAGCTGGCGGAGCAGCTCAGGGCGTTGGGCGAGCTCGCCGAGATGGCGCGGTCCTACGGGTTCGACATCTCGCGTCCCGCCACGGGCGCACAGGAGGCGGTGCAGTGGCTCTACTTCGGCTACCTCGCGGCCGTCAAGGAGCAGAACGGGGCCGCGATGTCCCTCGGACGGACCTCCACGTTCCTCGACGTCTACCTCGAGCGGGACATCGCCAAGGGAGTCCTCGACGAGTCCGCGGCCCAGGAGCTCATCGACGACTTCGTCATCAAGCTGCGGATCGTGCGGTTCCTGCGCACTCCGGCGTACGACGAGCTCTTCTCCGGCGATCCCACGTGGGTGACCGAGGCCATCGGAGGGGTCGGGTCGGACGGCCGACCGCTGGTCACGCGCACGAGCTTCCGGTTCCTGCAGACGCTGTACAACCTCGGGCCTGCGCCGGAGCCCAACCTGACCGTGTTGTGGTCCCCCACCCTTCCGGAGGGCTTCAAGCGGTTCTGTGCCCAGGTGTCGATGGACACCAGCGCCATCCAGTACGAGTCGGACGACCTCCTGCGCTCCACGCTCGGGGACGACACCGCCATCGCCTGCTGCGTCTCCGGGATGCGCGTCGGCAAGGACATGCAGTTCTTCGGAGCGCGGGTGAACCTGGCGAAGGCGCTGCTCTACGCCATCAACGGCGGACGCGACGAGCTCACCGGCGACCAGGTGGCGCCGCCCAGCACCCCGATCACCGACGACGTCCTCGACCACGACACCGTGGTGGAGGCGTTCGGCAGGTCGCTGGACTGGCTCGCCGACCTGTACGTCGACACGCTGAACGTCATCCACTACATGCACGACAAGTACTCCTACGAACGTCTGGAGATGGCGCTCCACGACTACCCGGTGCACCGGTTCATGGCCTGCGGCATCGCCGGGCTCTCGGTCGCGGCGGACAGCCTGTCGGCCATCAAGCATGCGCGAGTGCACGTCCTTCGGGACGAGAGCGGCCTGGCGGTGGGCTATCGGGTGGAAGGCGACTACCCGGCATATGGCAACAACGACGACCGGGCGGACTCGATCGCGGTGGGGCTGGTCGAGAGCTTCATGGATCGCCTTCGTCGCCACCCGACCTATCGGGATGCCGAGCACTCGCAGTCGGTGCTGACGATCACCTCAAACGTCGTGTACGGCAAGCACACCGGTGCCACCCCGGACGGCCGAGCCGCGGGAGAGCCCTTCGCCCCGGGAGCCAACCCGATGAACGGCCGCGACACCCGCGGTGTGGTGGCCTCCGCGCTGTCGGTCTCCAAGCTGCCCTACGACGCGGCCCGGGACGGCATCTCGCTGACCACCACCATCACCCCGGGCGGCCTGGGGCGCTCGCGCAGCGAGCAGATCGACAACCTCGTCGGTGTCCTGGACGGCTACTTCGATGCCGGCGGGTTCCACATCAACGTCAACGTGCTCGACCGGGACACCCTCGTCGACGCCATGAACCACCCGGAGCGCTACCCGCAGCTCACCGTCCGGGTGTCCGGCTACGCCGTCAACTTCGTCAAGCTCACTCCCGATCAGCAACGCGACGTCATCTCCCGCACCTTCCACAAGGGCATGTGAGAGCCGGGCGATGAGTTCCGACCCCAGGGAGGCATCGGTTCACTCCTGGGACGTCTCCACCGGCGTCGACGGTCCCGGAACGCGCTTCGTGCTGTTCCTCTCCGGCTGCCCGCTGCGCTGCCTGTACTGCCAGAACCCGGACACGTGGCACATGCGCGACGGTCGGCGGATGCACCTCGACGCCATCATGGACGAGCTTCGGCGGTACCAGCGGTTCCTCCTGGTGGCGCGCGGTGGCGTCACGGTCAGCGGCGGCGAGCCGCTGCTGCAGTCCGAGTTCGTCACGGAGTTCTTCGGCGAGTGCAAGGCAGTGGGGCTCACCACCGCGCTCGACACGTCCGGGCACCTGGGCGTCCGCGCCGGCGACGCCCTCCTCGGGGTCACCGACCTGGTGCTGCTGGACATCAAGTCCTTCGACGCGGGCACGTACCACCGGTTGACCGGTAAGGACGTCGAGCCGACGCTGGGCTTCGCCCGTCGGCTGGCCGAGCGAGGCGCGGCCATGTGGATCCGGTTCGTCCTCGTCCCCGGGGTCACCGACGACCCCGACAACGTCGCCCGGCTGGCCGACTTCATCGCCGAGCTCGGGCCCGCGGTCGAGCGCGTCGAGATCCTCCCCTTCCACCGGCTCGGCGCGCACAAGTACGAGGCCCTGCGGCTGCGCTTCCCCCTCGAGGACACCCCTGCACCGGACGCCGAGCTCATCGAGCGAGCACGCAGCCAGTTCGCCGAACGCAACCTCCCCGTGCTCTCTGCCTGAGGCGCCCCGATCCGTTGGGAGCCGGCCGACCGGCATCCGCCCGGCGTGCTCGCGCGCCCACCGGCATCCGGGGGTGCCCTCTGGCAACCGCTGCGGTTGACTGGGTGGATGCCGACGGATGAATGGCAGACAGACGTGCTCGACCTCACCGGTTACCTGAACCGCCTCGGGACACCCGTACGCGAGCCCAGTCGCGCGGCGCTCGCGGAGCTGCACGAGGCGCACGTGCGTGCGTTCACCTTCGACAACATCGACGTGCTGCTCGGCCAGCACCCCGGCGTCTCCCTCGGCGCCGTCCAGGAGAAGTTCGTCGGTCGTGGTCGTGGTGGCTACTGCTTCGAGCACAGCACGATCTTCGCCGCCGCGTTGGAACGGCTCGGCTACCGGGTGCGGCGGCACCTCGGTCGGGTCGGCGACCCGGGAGCGGGCAGCCAGCAGGGGCGCACCCACATGGTGGTCGAGGTGGATCTCGGCGGTCAGCGACTGCTGTGCGACCCCGGTTTCGGGATGAGCCTGCTGCGACCGATCGCGATGGCGGACGACGCCCAGGACGACTACCTCCCGGGGTGGCGATTCCAGGTGCGCCGCACCGATGGTGGCGCCTGGGCGCTGTCCCGGATGCGCGAGGAGGGCTGGGAGCTCGCCCACACCACCGACGAGCTCGAGGTCAAGCCCGTCGACGTCGTGATGGGGCACCACTACACGAGCACCTATCCCGGTTCGCACTTCACCACCGGCTTCATGGTCGCGAAGCACGTGCCCGGCGGACACGTCACGGTGACCCACGAGTCGCTCACGGTTCGCACCCCCGGGGAGCCGACGGAGCACCGTCCCGTGCGTGAGGGCGAGATCGCTGAGTGGCTCTCGACGCTCGAGGTGCCCCTGCGCTCCGACGAGCGCACCCGCCTGATCGAGAAGGTGCGCGAGCTGGCCGCCCAGGGATGAGCGACGGGCCCTCCTCACAGCCAGCGGCGAACCCGGGCCCGGTAGCCGTCGTACTCCGAGCCGAACTTGTCCGACAGGTAGCGCTCTTCCGGTCGGATCGCCCCCCAGGAGAGGGCAACAACGCCGATGGGCACGAACACCAGGGCCCAGAACGACGGGGCCAGCAGCGCCACGGCGACATCGAGGGCGATCAGCCCGACGTACAGGGGGTTGCGGCTGAGCCGGAACGGTCCTGACCGAAGGATGAGAACCGTTGCCCCGCCGGGGAGTACCGCGGTGCGGTTGGTCGCCATGACCCACAAGGTCCAGCCGTTCCACAGGACGAACGCGATGGCCAAGGTGCCACCGACCCATCGCGTGGCCGCGCTCGCGATGGAGACGGGATCTCCGACGGTCGCGGTGAGCACGAGCCCAGCGGCGAGCGGCACACCCAGGGCAACGGGTGGCCAGATCCGGAACGCGGGGGAGTCCACGCTCACATGGTGTCCCGACGGGCGACCGTCCGACAGGTGCGGACGTTCTAGGAACGGCGCGACGGATCAGCTCCGGCGGGGCTTGGGACGGGGAGACCCCCGTTCGGCTAGCCGACGGGAACATCCTCGGCCTGCGTCAGTCGATGCCCGTCGCCTGGTGACCTGCCGGCCCGGGGCCGCTGACCTCGCCTGGCGTCGCCGTGGCAGGTTGGGGAAGTGCGCCCACGGACGGGCAGTCGGCCATCCGGCGGGGGCAACCACGCTCAGCCGTCGGCCCACGAGGCGCGTTTGTCCGTCCCTGGGAGCACCCGCCTATCCGGAGTCCGCAGTCGGGGGTGGTCCGCACCAGGTCGTCAGCGCCTCGCTGAGCCCGGTTGACGTGCCGTCACCGACCCACGCGACGTGACCGTCGGGCCGGATCAGCACGGCGACCGGGGCACTGACGACTCCGATGACGGGGAGCACCCAGGTCCCGGTGTGGTCGGCGTCGACCTGCTCGACCCGGCCGGCCCACCCGGTGAGGTCGATGCTCCCGGGTTCGCCGAGGTTGAGCAGGACGGGTCGAGCCCGGTGCAGCAGCTCGAAGACCCGCCGCGGGCCTTGGGCTGTGGCCAGGTCGAGGTCGGGCACGCGGCGACCCAGCAACGGGTGTCCCTCACCGAGGTCGTAGGCCACGTCGAGCCCGGACAGGAGCCCCGCGAGCTGGGCACGAGGTCCGTCGAAGCGGAGCAGCTCGGCGATCGTGTCGCGCATCGCCTCGGTCCGCGCGTCACCCCTCTGCAGGCTTGCTTGCGCCATCACGTTCTTCAGGACGCGAGCCGTCACGGGGTGCCGCTCGTCGCGGTAGGTGTCCAGGAGGGCCTCGGGTGAGACGCCCCGGACGACCTGGGCGAGCTTCCACCCGAGGTTGACCGCGTCTTGCACGCCCAGGCCGATCCCCTGCCCTCCGGTCGGCGGATGGGTGTGCGCGGCATCCCCGGCGAGCAGCACCCGACCACGGCGATAGGAGGTTGCCTGCCGGGTGGCATCGGTGAACCTCGAGATCCACGTGGCGTCGTGGATGCCGAAGTCCGTGCCGTACACGGCCCGCAGGGCATCGCTGAGGTCCGCGAGCGTGGGCTCGGTGGCGGGGCCGACCTGTTGCTCGGTCACGACGATCCCCACCGTCCGCCCGTCATCCATCACGTTGATCCCGTGGATTCCCACGTCGTCGTATCGGATGCCGGTCGGAGTCTCCTCGGTCACCTCGACCTCGGCGATCAGGTGGCTCCGGGTCGCCTCCGCACCGACGAACTCGATGCCGGCTGCCCTGCGGACGACGCTGCGCCCACCATCGGCCCCGACCAGGTACGCGGTGCGCACGGGGTCGCCCTGCGCGAGGTGGACCTCGACGGCGACGTCGTCCTGGGTGAAGCCGGTGACCTCGAGCCCGCGACGGATCGGCACCCCGAGCTCGTCGACCCAGCCACGCAGGATCCGCTCGATGTGGCTCTGCGACAGGCCCAGCGTGTACGGGTGACGCGTGGGGAGGTCGGCAACCTCGAGCGGGGTGCCGGCGAAGCTCATCGCCTGCACGGTCCGTCCCTCGCCGAGGAACCGGTCGGCGATGCCGCGCTGGTCGAAGATCTCGATCGTTCGCGAGTGGAACCCGCGGGCACGAGTGCCGACCAGGTCCGGAGTCGACCGCCGTTCCAGGATCTCGACGTCGACCCCCGCCAACGCCAGCTCTCCCGCCACCATCAGGCCGGCCGGCCCACCCCCGACGATCGTCACGTCGTTCATGTCGCCCCTCGCCTTCCTCGCCACGCCCGAGAAGTCTGGGCCACGACGGGTGCCCTGCCGCAAGCCCTCCCCGCAGTTGTACGGCATTCCGTTGGGTGCCGTCGGGGAGGAGGATCGGTGGGCGGGCACCGACGCGGTGCCGGCTCGCACGTCGAAGGAGCAGTCGTGTCCAAGTACATGGTCTTCTACAACACCACGAGCGCCATGCGCGACCAGATGGCGCAGATCCCGCCAGAGCAGTCGGCGGCCGGCATGCAGGACTGGATGACGTGGGGTGAGCGAGTGGGAGATCGGCTGGTCGACATGGGCTCACCGCTGGAGAACGACGGCGACGCCGACGTCCAGGTGTCCGGCTACTCGGTCATCGACGCCGACTCGCAGGAGCACCTCGATGGGCTGCTCGAGGGACATCCCCACACCGCGGCGGGCGGGACGATCTCGACGCAGAAGTTCATGGAGATCCCCGGCATGTGACCTGGCGTCGAGAATGGAGCAGCGGGTTTCCACGACCAGGTTGGCCGACGGGTCGCGGATCGCGTATGCCGTGGTCGGTCGCGGGCCGGTCCTGGTCCATGCCCCGGGATGGCTCACTCACCTCGAGCTGAGCTGGGCGATGCCGCCGGAGCGGGCGCTGTACGAGTCGCTGGCCCAGGGGCGCACGCTGGTGCGCTACGACAAGGCCGGCTGCGGGCTGTCGGGGGCCACCGAGCGGGCCCCCTCGATGGAGCTGGAGCTGGAGACCCTCGACGCTGTCGTTCGGGCGGTGGGCGCCACCCGGTTCGACCTGTTCGGTGCGTCGTTGGGTGCCGCGGTGGCCGCCACCTGGGCCGCGCGGCATCCGACTCGGGTCGCGCGGCTGGTCCTCTACGGGGGATGGCTGCGCGGGGCCGACATCGCGACGGCGCAGGTGCGCGAACACGTCCTCGGGTTGATCGGGGAGCACTGGGGCCTCGGCTCGGACGTGCTCGCCGACATCTTCACCCCCGATGCCGACGCGGCGACGAGGGCGGCCTTCGTGCGGTACCAGCGCGCGGCCGCGACGCCAGAGCTCGCGCGCGCCATGCTCGCCGTCGCCTACGACGTCGACATCACCGACCTGGTCGCGACGGTCCGGGTGCCAACGCTCGTGCTGCACCGCGACCACGACCGGGCGGTGCCGCTCGAGCAGGGCCGGGCGCTGGGCGCCGGGATCCCGGGCGCGCAGCTGGAGCTGCTGACCGGCCGTGACCACCTTCCCTACATCGGCGACGGGCAGGCTGTCGCGCAGGCCATCCGGAGGTTCCTCGGCCTGTCGCCGCTGCGGTCGGTCCCCGGCGCGTCGGTGACGACACGCCAGTACGAGGTGGCGCAGCTGGTGGCCCAAGGTCTGACGAACAAGGACATCGCCGGTCGCCTCGGGATCAGCGAGCGGTCTGCGGAGTCGCACGTGGAGCGGATCCGGGACCGGCTGGGCTTCCGCTCGAGGTCCCAGATCGCGGCCTGGGTCGTCGCGGGCGGTCGTTGAGGCACTGGTCGCCGTCAGCGGCGTCGGTCCGGCGCCCCGAGGACAGCGGATGAACGAGTCACTCAGCGGTGAACGACAGTGCAACCTCGTTGTGCGGCAACCAGAGCCGACCAGGTGTCCGCGTGACGCCCTTGGTTGATCAGTACGGCCCGAGCCAGGAGTGGAGCAGCACGGGCTGGTCGCCCACGGAGTCAGCTGAGAAGCCGCGCGGACCCGGCACTTCGCAGCGCGCGTCGGCCCCAGCGGTCGACGCAGTACGTGAGCGCCTCCTCGACGTCCAGCTCCCGGGTGCCGTTTCCGAGCCGGACGAAGAGCGTCGCGTCGTGTCCTTCCGTGCCGTGGACGAAGACGGGCCGCCCTGCGGCGGGCGCGGTGACGAGGCACACGTCGTGCCCATCGGCCGCGTCGAACGCGACCCGCACGTCGCTGGTGGCGACGACGCCGATGGTCTTGGTCAGCATGTCCCGCAGCCACAGCTCGAAGCGGTCCCGGTCGGGCGCCTTGAGCAGCGTGTAGTCGTCCTCGAGGCCGGCGATGGAGCCGTCGTCGGCGACCCCGATGAGCAGGACGCCGCCGTCCGCGTTGAGGAAGCCGGCGACCGTCTTGGCGACCGCCTTCTCCAGTCGCTCGTCACGCTTGCCGGAGTGCCGGTTGTACCGGGCCGAGGACTTGAACTCCACCCGGGCCGACTCGCCGGCACGCACGAGGTCGGCGACGCTCCCGCGAACCACCCGCCGGCGGGCAGCCAGGCGCTCCATGACGAGCAGCACGGCCGCCGTCCCGAGCACGGCGACCAGCCCGGCGAGCCAAGGACGTGGACCGCCCGGCACGAGACCGCCGACCAGGGTTCCGACGACGGCGCCCAGGAGGCCGGCGACGACAGCGTCCGACCAGCTGAGGCGAACCCGGCTGCGCAGCAGGGCTCGCCCGACCGCGCCCAGGAGGAAGCCGACGGCGAGCGCGCTCACCAGCACCCGGGTCGTGTCGCTCACGGGCCCAACGCTGCCCTACCCGCCGCTCGGGCGCCAACACCGGGGCGGCGTGGGGCCACCCGGTGTCCGGGCCGGCCCGCCGTGCGGGGCGTCCGACCCTCCGACGACGTACTCCCGGGGGAGTAGGCGCACCTCCGTCGTGCGCGGGACGACCCCGGACCCCGCTCGTCCCTAGGCTGGGCGCATGTCCGGCCCGACCTCCCGCACCACGCCAGCGCAGGTCGACGACCGCGCGGTGGGCGGCGGCTGGGCGCCGGATGCCGGGTTCGGACCCCCGTGGGGAGACCGCGGCCCGTGGGGGCCGGGTCGGCCACCGCAGGTCTTCCTGGCCGTCGTGCTCGCGATCGTGCAGCTCGTCGGCACCGTGGGCGCGGCGCACGCCCAGCCCGAGCGCCGACCGCTCGACCTGCTCGCCGTCGTGCTGCTGCTGACCGGCCCGGTCGCGCTGGCGCTGATGACCCGCACCCGGGTAACGGTCGTCACCGTCGTCGTGGGTGCTGCCACCGCCACGTACCTCGTGCTCGGCTACGCGTACGGCCCGGTGGTGCTCTCGCTCGTCGTCGTGCTCGTGGCGGCCGTGCTCACCGGGCACCGGCTGGTCGCGTGGCTCGTCGCGGGCGGGGTGCTGGTCGCCCACGGGGTGGCCACCGCGCTCGACCCGGACCGGGGGTGGTCGTGGGGAGCGGCCACGGCGACCCTCGCCTGGGCGCTGCTCGTGCTCACCCTCGCCGAGGTGGGGCGGGTCCGCCGCGAGCGCGCGCTCAGCCATCGCCGAGCGCTGGCCGAGCAGCGCCGCCGCCGGGCCGGGGAGGACCGGCTGCGGATCGCCCAGGAGCTGCACGACGTCGTCGCCCACCACATGTCGCTGATCAACGTCCAGGCCTCGGTCGCCCTGCACCTGCGGGGCACTCACCCCGAACAGGTCGACGAGGCCCTGCACGTCATCAAGGGCGCGAGCAAGGAGGCCCTGGTCGAGCTGCGCTCGCTCATCGAGGTGCTCCGCGAGGGCGACGGCCCGGCCCCGCGCCATCCGGCGGCGAGCCTCGCCGCCCTCGACGACCTCGTCGAGCGCACCCGGTATGCCGGGCTCGACCTCACGACGCACGTCACCGGTACGCCCGAGCCGCTCCCTCCGGGGGTGGAGCTCGCGGCCTACCGGGTGGTGCAGGAGTCGGTGACCAACGTGGTGCGGCACTCCGGGGCGGACCGGGCCCAGATCACCGTCGAGCACCGACCCGGCCGGCTCGTCGTCTCCGTCGACGACGACGGCAGCGGCGTGGGTGACATCGACGCGCTCACCGAGGGCAACGGCATCCGGGGGATGCGTGAGCGGGCGGCAGCACTCGGCGGCGAGGTGCACCTCGAGCCGTCGCCGCTCGGGGGGCTGCGCGTCGTGGCGAGCTTCCCGACGGCGGTGCGCCAGTGATCGGGGTCGTGCTCGCCGACGACCAGGCGCTGCTGCGGGCCGGGCTGCGCGCGCTGCTCGACGCCGAGCCCGACATCACCGTGCTCGGCGAGGCGTCCGACGGGCGTCAGGCCCTCGATCTCGTGCGTGACCTGCACCCCGACGTCGTGCTGATGGACATCCGGATGCCGGGCACCGACGGCCTCGAGGCGACCCGGCTCATCGCGGCCGAGCCGGCCCTCGCCGCGACCAGGGTCGTCGTGCTGACGACCTTCGACCTCGACGAGTACGTCTTCGAGGCGATTCGTGCCGGGGCGAGCGGCTTCCTGGTCAAGGACACCGAGCCGACCGAGCTGCTTCGGGCCGTGCGTGCCGTGGCCGCCGGCGACGCGCTGCTCTCGCCGCGGGTGACCCGCCGGCTGATCGGGGAGTTCGCCACGCGCAGCCGACCGAGCGCGGGGCGGGCCGCGGAACGGCTGGCACCGCTGACCGAGCGGGAGCGCGAGGTGGTGGCGCTGGTCGGGGAGGGCCTGTCGAACGACGAGATCGCCGACCGGCTGGTCGTCTCGCCGGCCACCGCCAAGACGCACGTGTCGCGGGCGATGGTCAAGCTGCAGGTGCGCGACCGCGCCCACCTCGTGGTGCTCGCGTACGAGTCCGGACTGGTCCGCCCCGGCTGGTCGGACGACTGAAGCCTCCCCGAAGTCAGGAGCACTCCGCCGAGTCAGGGTCGTGTACGGCCCTGACTCGGCGAAAAGCTCCGGAGCCCGCGAAGTGCTCCTGACTTGGCGCAGGCGACCGGCCCTCGGCATACCGCCGGGGGAGTGCGGCAGGAGCCTCCCGCGGGGGGATTCGCGCCGGGTCGATCCGGCGAAGCATGGGTGGTGCCACATCACCGACCCAGCAAGGAGCGACCGATGACGACCGTCACGACCCTCGCCCAGTCCCTGTCCACCCACCCCGGCCCCTGGAACGGCGGCGGCTACGGGTGGTACCCGTTCTTCCCGTTCGTCCCGATCTTCGGGTTCTTCTTCTTCGCGTTCATCCTCTTCCTGGTGTTCGGTGTCTTCGGGCGCCGGCGGGGGTGGGGCCCGCCGCAGCACCGCGACGCCGTGCAGTCGGCCGAGGCCGACCTGGCCCGGCGATTCGCGGCGGGCGACATCGACGAGAAGGAGTACGAGCAGCGGATCAACACGCTGCGCCGCCTCGGCCGGAGCTGACCGGCGAGCCGCAGCGCCACCGTCCCGCGGGGGCGGGGCGGGGTGCTCACCAACCCCGGCCCGCCCCGCGGCGGGTGGATAGGCTGGGCGCCCACTCTCGATGGAGGCGCGTCATGGGCGACATCCCCGCCGGTCCGCCCGGGTTCACCCGGTTCCTCATGAAGAGCAAGTTCGGCGCCGGTCGTGACTTCGCGGTGCTCGACCCGACCACCGAGGCGCAGCTGTTCTTCGTCGACGGCAAGCTGGGCCCGCGCCCCAAGGCCGAGGTGCAGGGCGGCGACGGCAGCGTGATCTACAGCGTGCGGGGGCACCTGCTCGGCATCCCGAAGAAGATGTCGATCACCGACGCCGCCGGCACCGAGGTCGCGTCGCTCAAGTCCAAGAAGTTCTCGCTCGTCAAGGACAAGATGACGATGGAGATGGCCAACGGCGAGCCCTGGCAGCTCACCGGCCAGTTCATCGAGAAGAACTACACCGTGACCAGCGGGGGCCGTGATGTCGTTCGGATCAGCCAGAAGTGGGTCACGCTGAAGGACAAGTACACCGTCGACGTCGCCGACGGAGCCGACCCGGGCCTGGCGTTCGCGATCGTGTGGGCTGTCGACCGTTGGGTCGAGCGGGACTGACGATGACCCCTCGCCCGGTCCCTGAGCCCTCGGGGCCGGGTCAGGAGTCGGTCTGGGACTACCCCCGCCCGCCGCGGGTCGAGCCCAGCGACGAGAGCGTCGAGGTGTGGCTCGGCGAGGTACGCATTGCGGCGTCCACCCGGTCGCTGCGGGTGCTCGAGACCAGCCACCCGCCGAGCTACTACCTGCCGGTCGACGACTTCGCGCCCGGCGCGCTGCGCGCCACCGAGGGCTCGTCGTGGTGCGAGTTCAAGGGCCGGGCGACGTACTTCGACGTGCATGGTGGGGATTCAGTCGCGCCGCGTGCCGCGTGGACCTACCCGACCCCCTCACCCGGCTTCGAGCGCATCGCCGGGTACGTCGCCGTGATGCCGGGCGCGATGGAGCGGTGCACCGTGGACGGTGAGGTCGTGCGGGCGCAGGAGGGCGGCTTCTACGGCGGCTGGATCACGGCACGGGTCTCCGGCCCGTTCAAGGGCGGCCCCGGCTCGTGGGGGTGGTGACCGCTTCACGCAGGAAGCATTACGTTCGCACCCGAACGGTTCGGGTGCGAACGTGAAGTTCCCTGCATCGGGCGGGAAAGTTGTGGCTCAGTCGTCGCTGAGCGGCCTGTCCTTCGTCGCGAGCTCGTTGCGGGCGCGCTCCGACGCGGCCGAGATCTCGTCGGCGGTGCGCTGGGCGTAGCCCGCGCCGAGCACGACGGCGTGCTCCGGCATCCGCCAGCGAGCCGTGCTCAGGCCGGCCGCCTTGGCCCGGTCGAAGGCCTCGTGGATGCAGCGCTCGGCGTCCTCGCGGCCGGCCCAGTGGGCGCCCTCGACGGACTTGCCGGGCTCGAGGTCCTTGTAGGTCTCGAAGAAGTGCTGGATCTCGAGCCGGTCGAACGAGCTGACGTCCTCGATCTCGCGGATGTGGTTCTTGCGCGGGTCGCCGGCCGGGATGCACAGGATCTTGTCGTCGCCGCCGGCCTCGTCGCGCATGTGGAACATGCCGATCGGGCGGGCCCGCACGAGGCACCCCGGGAAGGTCGGCTCGTCGAGCAGCACCAGTGCGTCGAGCGGGTCGCCGTCCTCGCCGAGCGACTCCTCGACGTAGCCGTAGTCCGACGGGTAGGCCATCGCGGTGAACAGCATCCGGTCGAGGCGGATGCGGCCGGTCTCGTGGTCGACCTCGTACTTGTTGCGGTGACCCTTGGGGATCTCGATGGTGACGTCGAACTCCACAGCGGGTTCTCCTTAATCGGCGGTGACCTAGGCTCGCTCCACAGTCTGGCCCATGGGCGGGCCGAAGCACGAAGGGAGGCCGGGTGAGACGGGTCATGCTGGCCTCGGTGGTCGGGTCGGCCGTCGCCCTGGTCGCCGTCGCGGGGTATGCCGTCGCCGACGTGTTCGACGTCGCGCCCGGCATCCTCACGCTCGACCGGCCGGTCGCCGCGCCGTCGCCGACGGTGTCCGGCACCCCCGCACCCGTGCTGCTGCCCGAGCCGGCCGCGAGCGTCGACCCGATGCTCACCGACACCGGCGCGGACGCACCGGCGCCGACCAGCGCCGGCCTCCAGCGTGCGCTGACCACGGCCTCCGACGACCCCGCCCTCAAGGGCGCGACCGGCATCAGCGTGCGCGACGGCCTCACCGGTGAGGAGCTGTGGGCCCTGGATGCCGCCACCCCCCGGGTGCCCGCCTCCACCCAGAAGCTGATGGCCGCCCTCGCGGTCGCCGACGGGCTCGACCTCAGCGACCGGATGGCGACCTCGGTCGTCGCGCGCCCGGGCTCCACCGACGTCGTGCTCGTCGTGCGCGGGGACACCCTCCTCGCGCCGGGGGCCGGGGACCCCGACAACATCGCCGGCCGGGCCGGGCTCGCCGACCTCGCAGGCCAGGTCGCGGCCTCGCTCGCACCGTCCGGGCGCACTCGGGTGCGGCTGCGCCTGGACCTGAGCTACGCCCCGGGGCCGCGCTACCCGTCGACGTGGAACCCGCACGACGTGCGCGACGGGTTCACCCAGGCGGTTGTCATGACCGGCCTGGCCACCCAGCTGCCGCGCGCGCTGCACCCCTCGCCGCTCAGCCCCGAGCGCGAGGTCGCCACGGCGCTCGTGAAGGGGCTCAAGGCCCGGGGGGTGAGCGCGACCCTGCTCCCCGAACGCACCTGGTCGACGGCCGCACCGACCGACGCGCAGGTGCTGGGCAGCATCGAGTCGGCGACGTACGCCGAGGTGCTCGACTTCGCGATCGACCACAGCGAGAACGCCCTCACCGAGAACCTCACCCGGCAGGCGGCCTTCGCGGCTGGGCGCTCGACGACCCGGCAGGGTGACAACGCCCGGTTCATCCGGGAGCGGCTGACCGCCGACGGGGTGCCGACCGCCGGGCTGGTCATCACCGACGCGTGCGGGCTCAGCCCCGGGCAGCAGGCCAGCGCCGCCACCCTGTCGGGGGTGCTGCGCCTGGCCGCCACGGGTGCGGTGCCCGAGCTGCGGGGCGTCGTCGCCGGGCTGCCGGTGGCGGGGCTGTCCGGCACCCTGACCGGGCGGTTCCAGGCGAAGGCGACCCAGGACGTCGTCGGCGTGCCGCGCGCCAAGACCGGCACGCTGAGGGCCGGGTCGTCGCTGGCCGGCACCACCGTCGACGCCGACGGGCGCCCGCTGACGTACGTGCTGCTCGTCGACGGGTTCCCGAGGACCTACGCTGGAACGCTGCGTGCCCGGGCCTCGTTGGACCGGATCGTGGCCGCACTGACCAGGTGCGGCTGTCGCTGAGTGCGGCACGAGGAGAGGCAGGACCTGCGTGGCTTACGTCGACTGGGAGTTCGCCAAGACCACCGGCAGGACGTTCGTGCCCGCGGGCCCGAGCGTCACGCGGGACGAGGCGGAGGCCGAGGTGGCCGCGATCCGCGAGGCCGCCCGCGTCGCTCGTGAACCGGTGGCCGAGACCGCCCGGATGCAGACGCCGCCCGAGGCGCCGGACGCCATGGTCGTGGACCGGGCCACCTGGATCTCGGTCAACGCCGACTCGATGAGCGCGATGCTCGACCCGACCTTCGACGCGATGATCGCCAAGCGCGGCGGCAAGGCGCCCGGTGCGACGGCGGTGGCCTTCGGCGGAAAGGTGACGGGCGCCGAGGCCGGCGCCCTGCTCGCGTTCATGGCCAGCAAGGTGCTGGGGCAGTACGACCTGGCGCCCGGTGGCACCCCCGCCCTGCTGCTCGTCGCCCCGAACATCCTGTCCGTGGCCACCGAGCTCGGGGTCGACCGCGGCGACTTCCGCAAGTGGGTCTGCATGCACGAGGAGACCCACCGGGTGCAGTTCACCGCGAACCCGTGGCTGCGCGACCACCTGGTCGAGCAGGCCCGCTCGCTGGCCGTCGACCTCGCGCCCGACCCCGAGCGGCTGCACGAGCTCGCCGGCCGGCTCACCGAGAAGCTGCCCGACCTGTTCCGCGAGGGCAGCACGGGCGTCGCCGACCTGTTCACCACCCCGGAGCAGCGCGACAAGCTCGCCGGGCTCACCGCCATCATGTCGCTGCTCGAGGGCCACGCCGACGTCGTGATGGACGACGTCGGCCCCGCGCACATCCCGACCGTCGCCCACATCCGGGCCCGGTTCAGCGAGCGCCGCAAGGGCGGTGGCACCCCGGACCGCCTGCTGCGCCGCCTGCTCGGCCTCGAGGCCAAGATGCGGCAGTACCGCGACGGCGCCGTCTTCGTGCGGGGCGTGCAGGACAAGGTCGGGGTCGAGGGCTTCAACGCCATCTGGACGTCCCCGGACACCCTGCCGCTGGCCCGCGAGATCGAGGAGCCCGAGGCCTGGGTCCGCCGAGTCCACGGCTGAGCGCCGGGTCACACTCGCACGACGTCGGGAGGATGGGGGCCGTGGAGCGTCGCTGGGGGTCACCGGATGCCGCGACGGCGGCGGTCCGCGTTGCCGTGCGCGGTGCGGTCGCCGACCTCGTCCCCGGTGACCTCGTCCTCGTCGCGTGCAGCGGCGGCGCCGACTCGCTCGCCCTCGCCGCCGCCCTGACCTTCGAGGCGACCTCGGCCGGATGGCGCGCCGGAGCGGTGGTCGTCGACCACGCCCTCCAGCCGGGCTCGGCCCAGGTGGCCACGCAGGCGGCGCAGCGGCTCAGCGCCCTGGGGCTCGACCCCGTCGACGTCGTCACGGTCGAGGTCGCCGCGTCCGGGGACGGGCTGGAGGCCGCCGCGCGCGAGGCCCGCTACGCGGCGCTCGAGGCGGCCGCCGACCGGCACGGGGCCGTGGCCGTGCTGCTCGGGCACACCCTGGACGACCAGGCCGAGCAGGTGCTGCTCGGCCTCACCCGCGGCGCCGGGGCACGGTCCCTGTCCGGGATGCCGGCCACCCGCGGCCGCTTCCGGCGCCCCCTGCTCGGGGTGTCCCGCGACCAGTGCCGGGAGTCCGTCCGGGCGCAGGGCCTGGCCTGGTGGGACGACCCGATGAACGAGGACCCGGCCTTCACCCGGGTCCGCGCCCGCGGGGCCCTGGCCGACCTGGAGCGCGACCTCGGGCCGGGGGTGGCAGCGGCGCTGGCGCGCACGGCATCCCTGCTGCGTGACGACGCCGACCACCTCGCCGACCTGGCCGACGCCGCGGTGGCCGCGCTGGGACCGCAGCCGTGGCCGGTCGAGGAGCTGACCGGCATCCCGCGCGCGGTCCGAACCCGGGTCTGGCGGCGCCTGCTCGTCGCAACCGGCGCCCCGGCCGGCCAGGTCGGCGCCCGGCACACCGACGCCTGCGACCGGCTGCTCACCGCCTGGCACGGGCAGGGCCCGGTGCACGCCCCCGGAGACCTGCGCGTCACCCGATCCGGCGGTCGGGTCACCATCGCCCCCCGCGATCGGGTTGACTAGGCACCACCACCCGCCCGCGCCCCACCCACCAGGAGCCGCAGTGGACGCCGCCCACATGGGAGCAGACCTCGAACGTGTCCTCATCAGCGAGGAGGAGATCCAGGCCAAGCTCGCCGAGCTGGCCGGCGAGATCGCCCAGGAGTACGCGGGCAAGGACCTCCTGCTCGTCGGGGTCCTCAAGGGGGCGGTCATGGTCATGGCCGACCTGATGCGCGCCCTGCCCGTCACCGCGCCGGTCGACTGGATGGCGGTGTCGTCCTACGGGTCGGGCACCAAGTCCAGCGGTGTCGTGCGCATCCTGAAGGACCTCGACTCCGACATCACCGGCCGGCACGTGCTGATCGTCGAGGACATCGTCGACTCCGGGCTGACCCTGTCGTGGATCAGGTCCAACCTGGAGTCGCGCAGCCCGGCCTCGGTCGAGATCTGCACGTTGCTGCGCAAGCCGGATGCCGCCAAGGTCGAGGTCGACGTCAAGTGGGTCGGGTTCGACATCCCGAACGAGTTCGTCGTCGGCTACGGCCTCGACTACGCCGAGGCCTACCGCGGCCTGCGCGTGGTCGGCACCCTCGCCCCGCACGTCTACAGCTGACCCCACGGTGCCGGGGGCGCCGAACCACCTTCGCGTCGCGGAACACGGGGGAGACGGGGCTCGTTGCTAGCGTGTACCCGTTCCACCCGGTGTGACCTCCGGGCGGCCGATTGACCACGAGCAGGAGGACCGGAGCGCGAGCTTCGCACCCACATGGACTTCAAGCGCATCTTCAAGACCCCGCTCTTCTGGGTCCTGGCCGTCATCGTGGTGATGCTGACGGTGTTCTCCTTCGACGGCAACGGCGGCTACACGACGGTCACGACCGCCCAGGCCGAGAAGCTGATCACCGACAAGAAGGTGGAGACGGCGGTCCTGACGACCGAGAACGTGCTCACCCTCGACCTGAAGCCGGGCCAGACCTTCAGCGACTCGGCCTCCGACATCAGCGGGGCCACCAAGGTCCAGGCCGACTACGTCGACGCGCGC
Source organism: uncultured Actinomycetota bacterium (assembly GCA_963695175.1). GTDB lineage: Bacteria > Actinomycetota > Actinomycetes > Actinomycetales > Dermatophilaceae > Fodinibacter. Next base: position 195,670 of record CAVOGG010000002.1, on the reverse strand, counting down.
GCCGAGCAGCTCATCACCGCGCTCAACACCAACGTGCCCAACGGCTACAACGACAAGAAGGAAGGCGACAGCGCCTTCTGGACGATCTTCATCAGCTTCTTCCCGGTGCTCCTGCTCGTCGGGCTCTTCTGGTTCCTCATGAGCCAGGCGCAGGGCGGCGGCTCGCGGGTGATGCAGTTCGGCAAGTCCCGCGCCAAGCTCGCGACCAAGGACACCCCCAAGGTCACCTTCGCCGACGTCGCCGGGGCCGACGAGGCCGTCGAGGAGCTGCACGAGATCAAGGAGTTCCTCGCCGAGCCCGCCAAGTTCCTCGCGGTCGGCGCCAAGATCCCCAAGGGCGTGCTGCTCTACGGCCCCCCCGGTACCGGCAAGACCCTCCTCGCGCGCGCCGTCGCCGGTGAGGCCGGGGTGCCGTTCTACTCGATCTCCGGGTCCGACTTCGTCGAGATGTTCGTCGGCGTCGGCGCCTCCCGCGTCCGTGACCTGTTCGAGCAGGCCAAGGCCAACGCGCCCGCCATCGTGTTCGTCGACGAGATCGATGCCGTCGGTCGTCACCGTGGCGCCGGCCTCGGCGGTGGCCACGACGAGCGCGAGCAGACCCTGAACCAGCTGCTCGTCGAGATGGACGGCTTCGACGTCAAGACCAACGTCATCCTCATCGCGGCGACCAACCGCCCCGACATCCTCGACCCGGCGCTGCTGCGCCCGGGCCGGTTCGACCGGCAGATCGCGGTCGAGGCCCCCGACATGATCGGCCGCCACCGCATCCTCGAGGTGCACGGCCAGGGCAAGCCGCTGGCCACCGGCGTCGACCTGCTCGCCGTCGCCCGCCGCACCCCCGGCTTCACCGGTGCCGACCTGGCCAACGTGCTCAACGAGGCCGCGCTGCTCACCGCACGCACCGACAAGAAGCTGATCGACGACGAGGTGCTCGACGAGGCCATCGACCGCGTCATCGCCGGCCCGCAGAAGCGCACCCGCATCATGTCGGCCAAGGAGCGCAAGATCACCGCCTACCACGAGGGTGGCCACGCCCTCGTCGCCTCGGCGATGAACCACCTCGACCCGGTCACCAAGGTGACGATCCTGCCGCGCGGTCGCGCCCTCGGGTACACGATGGTGATGCCGACCGACGACAAGTACTCGACGACCCGCAACGAGATCCTCGACCAGCTGGCCTACGCGCTGGGTGGACGCGTCGCGGAGGAGATCATCTTCCACGACCCGACCACCGGTGCCGCCAACGACATCGAGAAGGCCACCGCGATGGCCCGCAAGATGGTCACCGAGTACGGCATGAGCGAGCGGGTCGGCGCCGTCAAGCTCGGCCAGAGCCAGGGCGAGGTCTTCCTCGGCCGCGACATGGGCCACCAGCGCGACTACTCCGAGCAGGTCGCCGCCGTGGTCGACGAGGAGGTCCGCAAGCTCGTCGACGACGCGCACGACGAGGCCTGGCGCGCGGTCAACGACAACCGCGACATCCTCGACCAGCTGGTGCTCGTGCTCCTCGAGCGCGAGACGCTCAACGCGGCCGAGCTCGCCGACATGTTCAAGGACATCGTCAAGCGCCCGGTCCGCCCGACCTGGCTGTCCAGCGAGCACCGCACGCTGTCCGACCGCGCGCCGGTGCTGACCCCGGCCGAGCAGCAGGCCGCGATGAACGGCCACAGCAACGGGTTCGGCGCCCCCGTCGGCTCCACGGTGACCCCGGGTGACCCTCGCACCCAGGCCGAGATCGACGCGGCCGCCCGGGCCGGCGCCGACCCGGCTGCGGGGGACCACCCCCCGACGCAGGTCATCGAGGTGCCGGACGGTGGACGTGTCGAGCCCTGAGCCGGAGGGCGTCGACGACGCCACCACGCGGGGCCCCGTCGATCTCGCGCGCGCCGAGGCGGCCGTGCGCGAGTTCCTCATCGCGATCGGCGAGGACCCGGACCGGGAGGGTCTGATCGACACCCCCGGCCGGGTCGCTCGCGCCGCCCGCGAGCTCTTCGCCGGGCTGTGGCAGGACCCCGCCGACGTGCTGTCGAGGACCTTCTCGATCGACCACGAAGAGCTCATCATCGTGCGCGACATCCCGATGTACTCGACCTGCGAGCACCACCTGCTGCCCTTCCACGGGGTCGCCCACATCGGCTACATCCCGGCGCCGGACGGCAAGGTCACCGGCCTGAGCAAGCTCGGCCGGCTCGTCGAGGTCTTCGCCCGTCGCCCCCAGGTGCAGGAGCAGATCACCACCCAGGTCGCCGACGCCCTCGTCGACCACCTCGGGGTGCAGGGCGTCATCGTCGTCATCGAGGCCGAGCACCTGTGCATGTCGATGCGCGGGGTGCAGAAGCCGGGCTCGCGCACCATCACCTCCGCCGTGCGCGGCCAGCTGCGCGACCCCGCCACCCGCGCCGAGGCGATGTCGCTGCTGCTCGGCGGCAAGCGGTGACCTGCCGGTGACCCTGCCGGAACCACGGGCGGGCCGTCCGCTCGTCATGGGCGTCGTCAACGTCACCCCCGACTCGTTCAGCGACGGCGGGGCCTGGTTCACGCCCGAGGCGGCGGTGGCGCACGGCCGCGAGCTCGTCGCGCAGGGCGCCGACCTGCTCGACGTCGGCGGTGAGTCCACCCGGCCGGGCGCGGAACGGCCGAGCCCCGCGGAGGAGCTGCGCCGCGTCATCCCGGTCATCGAGGCCCTGAGCACCCTGGTGCCCGTGTCGGTCGACACGATGCGGGCCGAGGTGGCCGCCGCGGCGCTGGATGCCGGCGCCTCCCTCGTCAACGACGTCAGTGGCGGCCTGGCCGACCCCGAGATGGCCGCCCTGGTCGCCGAGCGGTCGGTGCCGTTCGTCGCGATGCACTGGCGCGGGCACAGCCGCGACATGCAGACCCGGGCGCAGTACGACGACGTCGTCGCCGACGTGGTGCGCGAGCTGAGCGAGCGCGTCGAGGTGCTCTCGGCCGCCGGGGTGCACCCGGATGCCGTCGTGCTCGACCCCGGCTTCGGGTTCGCGAAGAACGCCGAACACAACTGGGAGCTGCTCCGCCGGCTCGACGAGTTCGTGGCGCTGGGCCACCGCGTCGTCGTCGGCACGTCACGCAAGACCTTCCTGGGCGCCGTGGGGCGCACCGCCGACACGGCCCGGCCGCCGCTGGAGCGCGACGTCGTCACCGCAGCCACGACCGTGCACGTCGCCCGCCACGGCATCTGGTGCGTGCGGGTGCACGACGTCGTCGCGACGGTCGACGCGCTCGACGTCGTCGAGGCCCTGCACGGCTTCGGGGGCGCACGGTGAGCGGCCAGTCCCGCGACCGCATCCGGCTGTCCGGTGTGCGTGGGCGTGGGTTCCACGGCGTCTTCGAGCACGAGCGCCGCGAGGGGCAGGAGTTCGTCGTCGACGTCGAGCTCGCCGTCGATCTCGCGCCGGCCGGGGCGAGTGACGACCTCGCCGACACGGTCAACTACGGCGCGATCGGCGCCGCCGTGCTGGCCCGGATCGTGGGCGAGCCGCACGACCTCATCGAGCGGCTCGCCGAGCTGGTCGCCCAGGACGCCCTCGAGCACGCCGCGGTCGACGAGGTGACCGTCACGGTGCACAAGCCCCAGGCGCCCGTGGGGGTGCCGTTCGGTGACGTCACGGTCACGCTGACCCGGCGCCGCGCCCCGGTGCCGGTGGTCGTGGCCGTCGGGGCGAACCTGCCGCGCGGCGAACAGCGACCGCAGGACATCGCCCGGGCCGCCGTCGACGCGCTCGCGCAGCACGCTGACGTCACCGTCGTGGCCGTGTCCGGGCTGTTCGACACCGAGCCGGTGGGCGGCCCCGAGCAGCCCACCTACGTCAACGCCGTCGTCACGGCCCGCACCTCGCTGTCGCCCACCTCCCTGCTGCGTGAGCTGCACGGCATCGAGGCGTCGTTCGACCGTCGCCGCGAGGTGCGGTGGGGGGCGCGCACCCTCGACCTCGACCTCGTGCAGTACGGCGACCCGGCATCCGGCTCCGACGTCACCTCCGACCGGCCGCGGCTGACCCTGCCCCACCCACGAGCCCACGAGCGGGCCTTCGTGCTCGTCCCGTGGCTCGAGGCAGACCCCTCCGCCGTGCTGCGCCACGAGGCCCGAGCGGTGCCGGTCGCCGACCTCGTGGCGGCACTCGACACGGCCGGCGTGCGCCCCCACCCGGCCGACCCCACCAGCCCGACCACCGACGGAGGAGACGAGAACTGATGCGGCGCAAAGAGATCCGCGTGCAGACGCTCGTCCTGGTCGCGGCAGTCACCGGCATCATCGGCTTCGCCATCTTCGCCGTGATCACCCGGAGCGGCACGCTCGTGCCGAAGCCGTCACTGCTGTCGGGCGTGCTGCTCGTCGTCATGGGCGGGCTCGTGCTGTGGTTGGCCCGCCCCGTGCGCCGCTACCTCCAGGGTCGTGCGACGACCTCGCTCGACCCGCTACGCGCGGCACGCACCGTCGTGCTCGCCCAGGCCGCTGCCCTCACCGGGTCGGCGGCTGCGGGGTGGTACGCCGGCCAGCTCGTGGTCGTGCTGACCGACCTCTCGCTCGAGGCGAACCAGGGCCGGCTGCTTCCCCTGGGGGCCCTCGTCGTCGCGGGCCTGGCCCTCGCGGCGGCCGGGCTCGTGGCCCAGCGGTGGTGCCGCATCGACCGTCCCGACGAGGACGACGACGACGCGAACGACCGGGCCGCGTAGACCGCGAGGTCCGGGCTCAGGGGACGCACTGCCTACTTGTCGACGTCGCCGACCACGAAGAACATCGAGCCGAGCACGGCCACCATGTCGGCCACGAGGCAGCCGGGCAGCACCTGCGAGAGCACCTGCACGTTGTTGAACGACGCCGAGCGCAGCTTGAGGCGCCACGGCGTCTTCTCGCCGCGCGAGACGAGGAAGTACCCGTTGAACCCGAGCGGGTTCTCGGTGGCGGTGTAGCGCTCGCCCTCGGGCACCTTGAGCACCTTGGGCAGCCGCTGGTTGACCGGGCCGGCGGGCAGCATCCCGAGCATGTCGAGGCAGGCCTGCGCGAGGTCGAGGCTGACGTGCACCTGCTCGAGGAGCACCTCGAGGCGGGCCAGGCAGTCGCCGGCGGTGCGGGTGACGACCCGGCCGGGGCCGCCGGGCGCGAACAGGGTGGCGTACGCGAGGTAGGGGTCGTCGCGGCGCAGGTCGACGTCGAGCCCGCTGGCTCGCGCGATCGGCCCCGAGACGCCGTAGGCCAGGCACGTCTCGATGTCGAGAACCCCCACGCCCCGGGTGCGCGCCTCGACGATCTCGTTGCCGGAGATCAGCGACTCGAGCTCGGGCAGCCGTCGCCGCACGCCGTTGACGGCCGCCTCGACCCGGCCGAGCCAGCCGGCGGGGACGTCCTCCTTGAGGCCGCCGACCCGGTTGAACATGTAGTGCATCCGGCCGCCGGAGGCCTCCTCCATGACGGCCTGCAGCTCCTCGCGCTCGCGGAACGCGTAGAACACCGGCGTGATGGCGCCGAGCTCGAGCGGGTAGGAGCCGAGGAACATCAGGTGCGAGAGAACCCGGTTGAGCTCGGCGAGCAGGGTGCGCAGCCAGACCGCCCGCTCGGGCACCTCCATGCCGAGCATCGCCTCGACGCCGAGCACGACACCCAGCTCGTTGCTGAACGCCGAGAGCCAGTCGTGCCGGTTGGCGAGCACGGTGATCTGGCGGTAGTCGCGCACCTCGAACAGCTTCTCGGCCCCACGGTGCATGTAGCCGATGACCGGCTCGGCGCTGATGATCCGCTCGCCGTCGAGCACGACGCGCAGCCGCAGCACCCCGTGCGTCGCCGGGTGCTGGGGGCCGATGTTGAGCACCATGTCGGCGGTCGCGAGGCCGCCGGCGCCCAGGCCGACGTCGAGCGCGCGCTGGCCGGTCTCGGAGGTCACGCCGCCAGTCTGCCGCACGCCACCCGCGGGCCGGGGTCAGCAGCCGGCGAAGGTCTCGCCAGCGGTGGCCCAGCCGCTGCCGTCGAGGGTGACGAGCAGCAGCCGGTCGGTCTCGGGGGCGTCGGCGAGCTCGGTCGCGCTGACCGAGCGGGTCTGCAGCGGTTCGCCGGGAGCCGTGCAGTGGTGCAGCAGGAACGTGGTGCCCTCGCGCACCGGGATGTCGAAGGTCTTCTTGTCGTTCTGGTTGACGTAGCGGTCGGACCCGACCTGCCACGAGGTCACCGGCAGGCCCTGCTTCGCCACCACCTCGTCGTCGACGTTCGGGTCGGTCCAGCGGTCGAGCACGAGCACGTCGACGTCCCCGGCCCGTTTCGCGCCGGTGACCTGGCCGAAGTCGAAGGCTCGGCCCTTGACGTCGCTGGTCGGCGCCTTGACCTTGGCCGAGGCGGTGCTCGACGGGGTCGGGCCGGCGCTCGAGGCCGCTCCGGACGGGGTGCCCGTCACGGTCACCACGACCTCCGGCGGGGTGTCCGACCCGCACGCGCTCAGGCCCGCGCCGGCCACGAGGGCGAGCGCGAGGGGGGCACACGGCATCCGGAGTCGCATCCCCACAACGGTGCCACGGACCACCGCCCGGAGTCACATCCGCGTGACGCGGCGCAGCACCCAGGCGAAGCCGCCCAGGCCGCTGGGGGCGGTCAGTGCACCGACCGCCGACGCGCCCGCGAGGGCGGCCAGGTAGCCGGCCGGGTCGGTGCGGGCGAGGTCGTGAGCGGGGGTGCGGGCGTCGAGCCCCAGGCCGTGCAGCGCCGCCCGCTGGGTGGTGATCTCGTCGTGCTCGAGGGAGTCGACCGCGACGTGGGCGGTCAGGTCGCACGACCCGTCCGGCACCGGTACCACCACGGACCCCGAGCGGTATGCCGTGAGCGTGCCGCCCATGGGCCGGTCACCGGCCGTGTGGGCGTAGTCGACGGCGAGCAGGATGCCGTCGCGCACCCGCGCGACGAGGTCGGCCCAGGCCAGGTCGCGGGTCAGGCCGACCTCGACCCGCGCCCCGACGGGCAGCCCCTCGACGGGCCAGTGGAGGGCGCACCAGGCCAGCTCCTCGTCGGTCGGCGCAGCGCCGGTCGCCTCCTGCCCGGTGTCCGGGTCGACGAGCACCACCGCGAGCCGGCCCGGTGCGACGACCTCGGCCACCGTGCACGGCACGACGTCGAGCCACTCGTGCGCCACGACGAGCACGTCGTCGAGGTCGGTGAGCCCGGGGGGCAACGCGGCGCCGCCGGGGGAGCGCAGCCAGGCCACGGCAGCCGGCAGGTCGTGCGGACGAGGCACGACGTCGACACCGGTCAGCCGCAGGTCCGGACGCCGCTGCGCCAGGTGGGCCAGCAGCTCGCCACGGCCGCACCCGACGTCGACGACGTGGTGCACCCCCTCGCGGTCGGCGAGGCGACCGACCGCCTCGGCGAACGGGGCCCCGAGCGGCCCGTGGGTCGAGGTGGTGAAGTGCCCGGCCGGCCCCGGCGCGCCGCGGTAGAACCCGTGCGGGCCGTAGAGCGCGTCGTGCCACGCCTCGCGCCAGGGGACCATCACGAACCGCACGCTATCCCCGCGCCGGCGGTGCGGTGGCGCCCTGCCGGCCACCCGGGCGCACGGGTGACGGATGAGGGGTAGGTTTCCTGACCGTGGACGGCATCGAGCACCCGGCCCGGCTGACCGTGGGGGTCGTCGGCGCCGGCCGGGTCGGCGCGGTGCTCGGGGCGGCGCTCGCGCGGGCCGGCCACCGGGTCACCGGTGCGTACGCCGTGTCCGACGCCAGCCGATCCCGGGCCGCCGAGCTGCTGCCGGGCGTGCCGCTGGCCGATGTCGCCACGGTCGTCGCCGGGGCCGAGCTCGTGCTCCTCGCGGTGCCCGACGACGCGCTCGCGCACCTCGTCGCGGGCCTGTCGGCGACCGGCGCCTGGCAGGCCGGCCAGATGGCCGTGCACACCAGCGGCCGGCACGGGGTCGCCGTGCTGGAGCCGGCGCGGGCGCACCACGTGCTGCCGCTGGCCCTGCACCCGGCGATGACGTTCACCGGCACCGCGATGGACCTCGACCGGCTCACCGAGTGCGCCTTCGGCGTCACCACCGACGAGGCGCTGCGGCCGGTCGCCGAGGCACTCGTGCTGGAGATGGGTGGCGACCCGGTGTGGGTGGCCGAGGGGGATCGGGTGGCCTACCACGCGGCCCTCGCCCACGGCGCGAACCACCTCGTCACGCTGACCAGCGAGGCCATGGAGCTGCTGTCGCGGGCCGGGGTCGCCGAGCCGCGCCACGTCGTCGGCCCGCTGATGCGCGCCGCGCTCGACAACGCGCTGCGGCTGGGTGACGCGGCCCTCACCGGGCCGGTGGCCCGCGGAGACGTCGGTACGGTGGAGGACCACCTGCGCGAGCTGGACCGGCTCTCGCCCGAGATCCGGAGGACCTACGTGGCGCTCGCCCGTGCGACCGCCCTGCGCGCCCTCGACAGCGGTCGCCTGCGGCCCGTCGTCGCCGAGCCCCTCCTCGACATCCTCGCCGACCAGGAGCACTGAGTGACTGCCGCCACCACCGTCCCCGTCGTCGCGCACACCCGCGACGAGCTCAAGGCCGCCCGCGAGGCCCTCTCGAGCCGCGACGTCGCCGTCGTCATGACCATGGGGGCGCTGCACGACGGGCACGCCCGGCTGATCAGCGCCGCCCGCGAGCGGCACGACCACGTCGTCGTGACGATCTTCCTCAACCCGCTGCAGTTCGGGCCGAAGGAGGACCTCTCGCGCTACCCGCGCACCTTCGACGCCGACCTCGAGATCTGCACCGCGGCCGGGGTCGACGTGATCTTCGCGCCGACCCCCGACGTGGTCTACCCCGACGGCGACCCCGGCGTTCGCGTGTCGGCCGGGCCGCTCGGCGAGGTGCTCGAGGGTGCCTCCCGGCCCGGTCACTTCGACGGCGTGCTCACCGTCGTCGGCAAGCTGCTGCACCTCACCGCGGCCCGGAGCGCCTACTACGGCCAGAAGGACGCCCAGCAGCTGCTCCTCATCCGGCGGATGGTGCGCGACCTCGACTTCCCCGTCGACGTCGTCTCGGTGCCCACCGTGCGCGAGGACGACGGCCTGGCGATGAGCAGCCGCAACATGTACCTCACCGCGTCCGACCGCGAGACCGCGCTCTGCCTGAGCCGGGCCCTGCGCGCCGGGGGCGAGGCCGCGGCCTACGGCCCCTCGGCGATCCGCCGGGCGGCTCGCGAGGTGCTCGTCGAGGAGCCGTTGGCCCTGGTCGACTACCTCGTGCTCGTGCATCCGCAGACCCTGGCCGACGTGCCGGAGTGGTACCGCGGTGAGGCGCTGCTCGCCGTCGCGGCCCGGGTCGGCACGACCCGCCTCATCGACAACTCGCCCGTGCTCGTCGGCCCCGGTGGTGGGGCCCTCGACGTGTTCTCCGACGTGTCGCACACCCGGGCCGAGGTCTGAGGCACGGGATGCCGGCCACGCCCGTCACGCTGCCGCGTCGCCTCAGTGCCCCCGCACCGGGGTGGACGACGACCGCCGACGTCGTCGTGGTCGGGTCGGGCATCGCCGGGCTGACCTGCGCGCTGCGGCTGCGCGAGCGGGTCGACCGGGTGCTGCTCGTGACCAAGACCGTGCTGTCGGCGGGCTCGACCCAGTGGGCGCAGGGTGGCATCGCCGCCGCGCTCGACCCGGAGGACACCCCGCAGGAGCACCTCGACGACACCCTCGTGGCCGGGGTCGGGCTGTGCGACCCGGAGGCGGTGCGCATCCTGGTGACCGAGGGCCCCGACCGGGTGCACGAGCTCGTCGCGCTCGGGGCGGAGTTCGACCGCGACGCCGGGGGCGAGATCAAGCTGACCCGCGAGGGCGGCCACCACCGCGACCGCATCGCGCACGCCGGCGGTGACGCCACCGGCGCCGAGATCTCCCGTGCGCTGATCGCCGCCCTTCACCGGGTGGTCGACGACCCGGGCATCGAGGTCGTCGAGCACGCCCTCGTCGTCGACCTGCTCACCGCCGACGACGGCGCGGTCTGCGGGGTGACGCTGCACGTCATCGGTGAAGGGCAGGTCGACGGGGTCGGCGCCGCCTACGGGCGAGCGGTCGTGCTCGCGACCGGCGGCCTCGGCCAGATCTACACCTCGACGACCAACCCGCCCGTGGCCACCGGCGACGGGATGGCGGCCGCGCTGCGGGCCGGTGCGCGGGTCACCGACCTGGAGTTCGTGCAGTTCCACCCCACCGTGCTCTTCCTCGGTGAGGGGTCCACCGGCCAGCAGCCGCTCATCTCGGAGGCGCTGCGCGGCGAGGGCGCGTTCCTCGTGGACGGTGCCGGGGTGCGCATCATGGCCGGCCGTCACGAGCTCGCCGACCTCGCGCCTCGTGACGTCGTGGCCCGGGCGATCCTCGACGTGATGCGAGACCAGCACGTCGACCACGTGTGGCTCGACGCGCGCCACCTGGGCGCCGAGTTCCTCGAGCAGCGCTTCCCGTCGATCGTCGCCCGCTGCCGTGAGCTCGGGTTCGACCCGGCCACCGAGCTGCTGCCCGTCGCGCCGGCCCAGCACTACGCCTCCGGCGGCGTCGAGACCGACCTGCTCGGGCGGTCGTCCGTCGACGGTCTCTACGCCTGCGGGGAGTGCTCGTGCACCGGGGTGCACGGGGCCAACCGGCTCGCGTCCAACTCGCTGCTCGAGGGCCTGGTCTTCGCCCACCGCATCGCCGACGACGTCACGAGCCGGTTCGCCGCGGGTGAGCTGCCGCTGCGGGCACCGGCGCCCGATGCCGGGGATGCGGCGGTGCTCGACGCCTCCCACCGCCTCGACGTGCAGCGCGCGATGACCCGTGGGTCGGGCCCGGTCCGCTCCGCCGCGTCGACCGCTGGCGCCCTCGACGCGCTGGCCGACCTCGCCGCGATGCCGCCGAGCACGGCGGAGCCCGGCCCGGCCACCTGGGAGACGACCAACCTGCTGCACCTCGGGCAGGCCCTCTCGCTCGTGGCGCACCGGCGCGAGGAGACCCGCGGCGGGCACGTGCGCTCCGACTTCCCCGACCGCGACGACGCGCACTGGCTGCTGCACCTGACGACGACCCGGCCGGCCGACGGGGCGCTCGTCGTCACCGAGCGGCCGGTGGAGGCCCCGGCATGACCGACCACGGATTCCCCACTGCCGACGCCCTGCTCCTCGTCGAGCGCGCCCTCGACGAGGACCTCGCCACCGGCACCGACGTCACGACGATGGCGACCATCCCGGCATCCCAGCGGTCGGTGTCGCACCTCGTGGCCCGGGCCGACGGCGTCGTCGCCGGCCTGCCGGTCATCGCCCTCGTGCTGGATGCCGTCGCGGCCCGCCTCGGGAGCGGCGAGGTGGCCGTCGAGGGGGTCGTGGACGACGGCATCCGGGTGGCGCGTGGTGACCAGCTCGCGACCCTGCGCGGAGCCACCCGCACCACCCTCGTCGCCGAGCGCACCGTCCTCAACGTCCTGTCCCGTACCTCGGGCGTCGCGACCCACACCCGGCGCTGGGCCGACGTGCTCGAGGGGTCGGGGGCGATGGTGCTCGACACCCGCAAGACGACACCGGGGATGCGGGCGCTCGAGAAGTACGCCGTGCGCTGCGGCGGGGGCACCAACAAGCGGATGGGCCTGTACGACGTCGCGATGATCAAGGACAACCACAAGCTGGCCGCCGGCGGGCTCACGGCGGCGTACGACGCGGTGCGCCGCACCTTCCCCGACGTCGCGATCCAGGTCGAGGTCACGACCACCGCGGAGGCGATCGAGTCGGTCGGCGCCGGGGCGCGGTTCCTGTTGTGCGACAACATGTCCACCGACCTGCTGCGAGCGACCGTGGATGCCGTGCGCGCCACCGGTGAGCCCGTCGAGATCGAGGCCACGGGCAACCTGACCCTCGAGGTCGCGGCGGCGTACGCAGCGACCGGGGTCGACTACCTCTCGGTCGGCGGGCTCACCCACTCCTCACCGATCCTCGACATCGCGCTCGACCTCGACCCCGAGGGCGACTGACCCGCCGACTCCTCGGTCGGTTGCCCGGCCCCTGGTGTCCGCGGGCCTCGGCGACGTCACCCGATGAGCGGGAGGGCGGGGAAGCCGTGGTCCTGCCAGATCAGGCGGGACGCCCGCTCGGGGTCGGCGGCGACCCCTGACCGTGAGTCGAAGCGCTGGACGAGGCGCCGGTCCCTGTCGTACACGGGCCAGCCCGGGTCGCCGTGGGCGGCGAACGAGGTCCAGGCGGCGCGCATCGCGGCGGACACGGCCTCGGCCTCGGGCGGCGGCGGGTCGCCGATCAGCATCGCCGGCTGGCCACGGTCGAGGTTGCCGAAGACGAGCGGCACGTCGAGGCCGTGGCAGGCGCCGAAGGCCCCGCCCATGCCGGGAGCCGGCCAGGTCAGCTCGTACGCGTGCGCCCGGCCGCCGCCGGACGTCTGGGCCTCGGCGAGGAGGAGCGACGGCATCCGGAACAGCCAGTCGGAGTGGACCAGCTCGTAGAGCTCCTCCGGGCCGGCACCCGGGTTGGCCTCGCGGTAGCGGTCGGCGCCGTCCGGGCCCGGGGCGAACACCTCGAGGGCGCTCGCGGCCTGCTCCTCGTCGACCGCGCCGAGCAGCCCGCTGATGACGGTGAACAGGCGGTGCTCGTCGCGCGTGTGGCCGACGAGTAGATCGACGTCGCGGGCCGCGCCATCGTCCAGAGCCTGCCAGGGTGTCGCCGCCAGGACCTCGCCGTCGACCACGGGCGAGAAGGGGATCCGCCGGTGCGCGGGGCGGCCCCAGCGCGACGCCCGCTGCTCCATCGCGGCGCTGACGGCGTCACCAGCGGCCGACAGCCGCTGTGGGGCGACGCCGGTGAGGTCGGCGGCGGTGGGCCTCAGCCCCAGCTCGGCGGCGCAGGCGGCGGCGATGTCCGCGGCGAGCTCGGGCGAGAAGAAGGTGCCCGGCATGCTCTGCACGACGGCTCGGTGGAAGAGCCCAGCCGCGCGGTCCATCGCCAGCAGGGCGGCGACCGATCCCCCGCCCGCCGACTGGCCGAAGACGGTGACCCGGGCGGCGTCGCCGCCGAAGGCCGCGATGTTGTCACGCACCCACTCCAGGGCGGCGACCTGGTCGAGCAGGCCGCGGTTGGCGGGGGCCCCCTCGAGCTGCGCGAACCCCTCGATCCCGACCCGGTAGTTGAGCGTGACCAGGACGACTCCGCCCTCCCGCGCGAGCCGAGTGCCGTCGTACTCGGGCAGGCCGGACATGCCCGATCTCGTAGCCGCCGCCCTGGATCCACACCATCACCGGGAGCCCGGCGCCAGGGGTGGGGTCCGGTGACCACACGTTGACCGTCAGCCAGTCGGCATCCGTCGGGTCGGGTGACAGCGCGTCCATCCCGAAGTGGCCTCCCTGCGGGGGCGGCGGGCCGTAGTGGAGGGCCTCGCGAACACCGCTCCAGCCGACCACCGGGGCAGGTCCGGCGAAGCGCAGCGCGCCGACCGGTGGCTGGGCGTAGGGGATGCCGCGGAAGACGGCCACACCCCCCTCGCGCACGCCGCGGACCCTCCCGGCCGCAGCACGGACCTCCGGCGGCGGCCCCGAGTCGGCGGGCTCGGCAGCGGTCATGGTGGCGCCCCCTCAGCCTGCAGGAGTGTCACGGGTGATCGTGAAGGAGTCGCTCAGGGTCCCGCCGGAGGTGCGCACGAGGCGGTAGCTCAGCGACGTCGAGGTCGCCGTGACCTGGGCGAAGCCGAAGGTGATGCCGCCGGGGCTGTTCGTACCCGAGGCGGCCGCCCAGATGGACGTCCTCGTCCCCACCGTGCGCGGGGCGTGGCCGCCGTTGCCGACGATCGCGAAGACGGTGCCGGCGCCGGCGACGAACGTGTTGTCCCGGTCGACCACCCTGGGTGCGGCGACGGTGCCGCCGAGCTGGTGGGAGCGGACGTAGTTGTGGTCGTGGCCGGCGAGCGAGAGGTCGACCTTCTCCTCGATCAGCGCATCGGTCAGGTCCGGGCTCGAGGCGCAGCCGTGCACCCCCAGCGTCAAGCACCCCTCGTGCATACCCACGACGACCCACCGCCCGGCGGCGTGGCCGGCCCGGATCCTGCTGCGCAGCCAGGCCTGCGAGGCCGTGCCGTCGGCGTACGTCCGGCGCGCACCGTCGATGAGGATGTTGGGCGCGATCATGATGAAGCGCACCGCCCCGCGGTCGACGACGTAGTCCTTCGCGTAGCTGCCGGTGACGGCGAGGCGGTCGGGGAGGCACCGGGCGTAGGTGCTCAGCGAGCCCTGACCGACGAGGTCGCCCTCGTGGTTGCCGACCACCAGCTCGACCGGGGTGCCGACCCGGTCGGTGACCATGCGGCAGTAGGTCGCCTCCTTGGCGGCTTCGTAGGCGAGGTCGCCGAGCACGAACGTCGCCTGGGCGGGGCTGCGGCCGATGCCGGCGAAGACGGCCTGGGCGTTCGCGTCGAGGCCGTTGTCGGCGGTCGCGGCGAAGGTGACGGGGTCGGTCGCCGGGGGGTTCTTCTCGATCAGCCGTACCTGGATCGCCTGGACGTCCAGGCCACCGCCGGGCTTTCCGCTGGTGCCGCCGTCGTGCGCCCACGGCTGCCACCCGAGGGTGCCCAGGTGCGACCGGTACTCGACTCGGTAGGGCGCGTCCGCGGGCGCCTTGATCGCGAGCGCCTCGACCCGCAGCCCCCGGCCCTGCTCGCCTGCGACGGAACGGGTCGTCACCCAGCGCTGCCAGCCGGTGCCCTGCTCGTACGCGCGGTAGATGAGGAAGGGGCCCCTGATGCGGAACGCCTCCAGGTGCAGTGCGCGGCCGGTCGTGCCCGCGGTCGCCCCGCTGGTGACGCTCGGCTGCCACCCGACGGACTGCACGTACGCCTGGTAGTCGACGCGTTCGACGAGGGTGGCGTGCGATGACGTCGGGATCACGAGGGCGCCGAACAGCGCGAGGACGACGGCGAGGGCGATGCCGACGGCTCTGCGTGACGTGGTCATGAGGGGGCCTTCCTGGTCGCCTCGCGCTCGGCAAGGGTGAGCGGCGCGACGAACCCGCTCAGCGTAGGAGTCGCCGGGGGTGCCCGCCACCGGTCTGGGCCGATGCGGCCGGTGGTTCGACGACCAGGAGGTTGCCCGAGTACATGCCCATCACGCAGGTGAAGCGCACCGTGCCGGCCTCCAGCGCGGGCAGCCGCACGGTGTTCGGACCCTCGGCCAGGTTGACCTTGACGCCCAGGTCGGGCACTCGCAGCAACGCGCTGCAGTCGAACTTCGAGGTGCCGTCGATGAGCCACGTCGTCGGCATGCCGGCATAGAGCACGGTGTCCGCGGGCTCGTAGCCCCTCGGGGTCTGCGTCATGCGCACGGTCTGCACCCCGTCGGTGACGGTGACGTTCGCGGATGCCGTGTGCGCGCCGCTACCGCTGGCCGTGCCTCTCGTCAGGCCGAGCAGGTTGAGGCCGCTCGAGGCGTTGAGGAGCGCGAACGCCAGCACCAGCACCCCGACGGCGCGCAGCACGGTGGCCTGGCGCCGGCCGGTCGTGACCTCCGGCACCGACGCGAGGGCCAGCAGCCCGGGCGTGGTGCCGAGGGCGAAGGTCGCCATGATGCCGCCCGCGGCCAGCGGCGACGCGGTCGACAGGGCGTAGACCTGCGCGGCCTGGGTGAAGCCGCACGGCAGGAAGAACGTGGCGGCGCCGACGAGGGCGGTGCGCCAGTGGCTGTAGTCGGCCTCGGCCGCAGCCTCGATGCCGAGCACCCGCCCGAGGCCGGCAGGCAACCTCGGCGACCACGCGGCCATCCGCGGGGAGACCCCGGTGAGCCGGATGCCGAGCAGGAACATGACCGCGGCGACCACCAGCAGAAGGACCCCGGTCACCCGCGTGGGCAGGCTCATCGTCGAGCCGAGGGCGCCGAGCAGCGCGCCGAGGACCCCGAACCCGATGACGCGCCCGGCGTTGAAGGCCAGCTGGGGCCGCATCCGCGTCATGAAGGTCAGACCGGTGCGGCCGCGGGCAGCAAGGGTGGCGGCGTGCGAGGCGGACAGGCCGAGCACCAGACCACCGACCATCGCCATGCAGGTGGAGACCCCTGCGGTGACGCCCAGGACGAGCACGAGGAGCAGGCCCCCGCGGCCCGGGTCGGACAGCCCCGACGTGAGGTCGGCCGGGCCGAGGAGCGTGAGCGTCGTGGCGAACGCGCCCACGGCCAGCGTCGCGACGAGCACGGTTCGCCACACCGACCCGTCGCGGGTCAGCCAGGGTGCGGTGCCGGGTTCGTAGCCGGCGGAGCGGATCGCGGAGTGGAGCAGGTCGCGGTCGAGTGGCGCGTCACCGCGGACGGTCGCCACGCCGCGAGCGGCCGACACGATCACCGACCGCACGCCGGGCACGGCCAGAAGCGCCTTGGTGACCCGCCTCTCACAGGAGGTGCACGTCATCCCCATCACGTGAACCGTGAGCGCCGGGGCGGCGTCGACGCCTGTCCCAGTGCTCACGGTCCGCCTCCCGGTGCGTGCCTCCACAACCCATCGTCCTCCCGCGGCGGGCGCCGTTCCCGCTGGTGGGACCGGCCTCACACCGGCGAGACGGTCAGAACCGTTTCCAGCGCAGGGCCACCGCGTAGTCGACGGTGAGCCCCTCGTGGGCGGCCAGCACCTCGTCGGCCGTGCCGGGCGGGAGCTCGATGCGAGTCACGGCTTCGAGGTCGTCGCGGTGGTCGAAGGTCCAGTCGATGGTCAGGCGCTCGGTGGTGAACCCCTGGCGGTCCCAGAACCGTTGCACCGCAACAGGATCGTAGGCAGGGTACGCGCGGCTGAACCACGCACCGAAGGTCGACCGGGTGACGTCGTTGTCGACGACCGTGGCGACACCGCCCCGGCGGAGCACCCGCCCGACCTCGGCCAGCCCCGGTTCGCACCCGGCGCCGAAGAAGTAGGCCCAGCGCGCGTGCACGACGTCGACGCTCGCGTCGGCCAGGGGCAGGGCCTCGGCGTCGCCGGCGAGCACGGATGCCGCGCGCGTGCCGGCATCCGCCAACCTGGCCCGCGCACTGGCGACGAGTGGCAGGTGCGGCTCGACGCCGACGACCCGGGCACCACGCCGGGCCAGCCGAGGCAGGTGAAAGCCTGTGCCGCAACCGATGTCGACGACGTCGGCGCCGGTGAGCGGGTGGAGGGCGTCGATCGTGGTGTCGATGACCCCGGCGCGGTCGGACGCGAGATTCTCCAGCTCGTAGACGTCCGGGGAGTCCCAGATGTTCGGGCTGCGGATCACGACGAGCGGCGCGGCTTCGATGCCTTGGTGGGGGCCTTCGCCGACTTCGCGGGTGTCTTGGGTGTGGCCTTCTTCGGCGACGCCTTGGCCGTGCGAGTGGCCTTGGCCGGCGGCACCGGGTGCGCCGCCTCGTTGGCTCCCGGCACGGGTGCCGTGGTGCGCTTGCGGGGCACCCGGGTGCGCCGTCCGCCGATCGTGCCTGCCGCGACCGTCGCCGGGTGCACCAGCAGCGGGATGAGCTGGCGGGCGCCGGCCGAGCGGGCCCGCTTGACGGTGTCGAGGTGGGCCTCGCAGCGCAGCACCAGCTCGGCGTAGCCCTCCTCGCCCATCAGGGCGGTGAGCTCGGCCCGGTTGCTGCGGTAGACCGGCTCGGCGCCGACGTGCGCCTCGGTGTTCGAGGAGCAGTACCAGTCGAGGTCGTGGCCGCCCGGGCCCCAGCCGCGGCGGTCGTACTCGGCGATCGTGACCTCGAGGTAGGAGGTGTCGTCGGGGCGCTCGACGGTGCGGTACGACCGGCGGATCGGCAGCTGCCAGCAGACGTCGGGCTTGGCCTCGTGCGGCGGTCGACCGGTCAGCACCGCGTGCTGGTGCAGCGCGCACCCGGCGCCGGCGGGGAAGCCGGGCCGGTTGAGGAAGATGCAGGCGCCGTCGACCACCTTGGTCTTGCGGGCGCCGTCCTCCTTCTCGGTCCAGGCCTTGAGCCGGGCGGGGTCCTTCTCGCCGTACCGGCCGTGGCCCGGGTGCATCTGCCACTCGTCCTCGCCGAGCTCGGCCACCACGGCCTGCACGCGTTCGACGTCGTCGTCGTCGGTGAAGTGCGCACCCAGGGTGCAGCAGCCGTCGTCGGGCCGGTCGGCGTAGATGCCCTTGCAGCCGGAGCCGAAGATGCACGTCCAGCTCGACGTCAGCCAGGTCAGGTCGACCCGGAAGCGTTGTCCGGGGTTCGCGGGGTCGGGCATCTCGGCCCAGGTGCGGGCGATGTCGAGGGGTGTCTCGGGCACGCGCCCCACCCTAGGGGCCGACCCGGCCAGCCACTACGTTGGGCGCATGCGCCTCGGGGTCATCGACGTCGGATCGAACACGGTCCACCTGCTCGTCGTCGACGCGCACCCGGGTGCCCAACCGCTGCCCGCGTCGAAGCACAAGATCGACCTGCGCCTGTCCGAGCACGTCACCGACGACGGCCTGATCGCCGACGAGGGGCGCGACCGGCTCGCCGACTTCGTCAAGGAGTGCCAGGACGTCGCCGAGGACCAGGGCGTGGAGGACCTCAGCGGCTTCGTCACCAGCGCCATCCGCGAGGCCCCGAACGGTGACGACGTGCTCGCCGCGGTGGTCGAGCGCACCGGCATCTCGCTCGACGTGCTCAGCGGCGAGGACGAGGCCCGGCTCACCTTCCTCGCGGCGCGGCGCTGGTTCGGCTGGTCGGCCGGCACGCTGCTCGTCACCGACATCGGCGGCGGCTCGCTCGAGCTGGCCCAGGGCATGGACGAGGACCCGGACGTCGCCGTGTCGCTGCCCCTGGGTGCGGGGCGGGTCACCCGCGACCTGCTCCAGGGCGACCCGCCCGCCAAGGAGCTCGTGCGCGAGGCCCGCAAGCAGGTGCGCGCGTCGATCGCCGCCGAGCTGCGCCCGCTGGCCAAGGCCGGCACCCCCGACCACGCGGTGGGGACGTCGAAGACGATGCGGTCGCTGGCCCGGATCTGCGGCGCGGCGCCGAGCGCCGACGGCATGTATGCCGCCCGTGCCCTCGAGCGCGAGACCCTCGCCGACCGGCTGCCCGAGATCGCCGCGATGACGGCCGCACAGCGTTCCGAGCTGCCGGGGGTGTCGGGGTCGCGGTCGCGCCAGCTGCTCGCCGGCGCCATCGTGGCCGAGGCGACGATGGACCTGCTCGGCCTGGAGCGGCTCGAGATCTGCCCGTGGGCGCTGCGCGAGGGCATCATCCTGCGGCACCTGGACAGGATGAGCTGACCCGTGCCCACGCGCGGTGACGACGGAGCGGGCCGGGGGCGGCCGGTCGACGTCCCTCGCGCGCAGGTCGGCCTGTCGACCGCCTCGGTCTATCCCGAGGGGGTGGCGGCCGCGTTCGAGCTGGCCGCGCGCCTGGGCTACGACGGGGTGGAGGTGATGGTGTGGACCGACCCGCTCACTCGCGAGGCGGGCGCGCTGCGCACGCTGTCGGAGCTGCACGGCATCCGGGTGCTGTCGGTGCACGCGCCGACGCTGCTGGTCTCGCAGCGGGTGTGGGGCACCGACCCGTGGGAGAAGATCGACCGCTCGATGACCCTGGCCGACGAGCTGGGCGCCGACACCGTCGTGCTGCACCCGCCGTTCCGCTGGCAGCGCGAGTACGCCCGCGACTTCGTCGACGGGGTCGCCCGGCGCCACGCGGACGGTGACATCCGGCTCGCGGTCGAGAACATGTTCCCGTGGCGGGGGCCGCGCTCCCGTGAGCTCGAGGCCTACCTCCCGCACTGGGACCCGGTGCCACAGCCCTACGACCACGTGACGCTCGACCTGTCGCACACGTCGACCTCCGGGTCGGACGCGATGGAGATGGTGCGGCAGCTCGGCCCGCGGCTGCGGCACCTGCACCTCGCCGACGGCGTCGGGTCGGCGCGCGACGAGCACCTCGTGCCCGGGCGGGGTACCCAGCCGTGCGGAGAGGTGCTCGAGACGCTCGCGGCCGGGGGCTATGCCGGCCACGTCGTCGTCGAGGTCACGACCCGTCGCGCGGGGGAGACCCAGCGCGAGCTCGACCTCGCCGAGGCGCTGGCGTTCGCCCGGCTGCACCTGGCGGCGACGGCCTGAGGGCTCGTCCGCCGGGTCAGGTGGCGGGCTGGTCGCGGTGGGCGATGCCGTCGAGGCGGAGCACGTCGGACTCGTCGCGGTGGCTGCCGGTGCTGCCGACGTGCTTGTCGCTGATTCCGGGCCCGTTCTTCACCACGTGCACCAGCGCCATCGCGTGGCCACGACCGAGCCCGTAGTCGTCGGCGAGCCAGGCGACGATGTCGCCCGACGTCGTGTCGGCGCCGAAGCCCTTGGCGTGGGCCTCGTCGACCAGCTGCTGCGGCGTCCTGCCGGTCTTGGTCTCGATCGCGTCGAGGTAGGCCTGGAAGGACACGGCGGTCCCCTCTCGTCCGGGGTCCTCAGACCCAGTAGGTGTCGTGCTGGAGCATGAACGCGACCCGCTCGTCGGCGGACATCGGCGCGCCGCGGCCCACGGCATCCAAGGTCTCGAAGTAGTCCTCGCGGGGTGCGCCGGGGGTGAACATCAACAGCATCCGGGCGCCCCCGCCGCCACGGAATCCGTGCAGGCCACCCTCGGGCACGTGCAGGAAGTCGCCGGCACCGGCGGTGACCCAGCCGGCGCCGTCGTAGAGCCGCACGGTGCCCTCGAGCACGTAGAACGACTCGGTGATGGCGCGGTGGAAGTGCGCGTCGGGGCCGGACTCCGCGTCGCCGAAGGTCCAGCGGTAGAGGCCGTAGTGGCCACCGGTCGAGTCGCCGGTGGCGAGGTACTCGCAGGAGCCGCCGGAGCGGTAGGTGATCTCGGGTTCGGTGTCGTCGCGGCGCAGCCAGGCACTGACCTCGCCGCTCTCGCCCCGGTAGAGGTCGGCCGGGTAGGGCCGGTGCAGCGCGTTGGGGAAGGACATCCCGGCACGCTAGCGGTGCGTGGGCCAGCGTGCGAGGTCTTGCGGCTTGCCGGGGTCGGTGGCATATTTCCTCGCATGACGAATAAAGCGAGTGACGACGCGGTCGTCGTCGACCACCTGCGGGTCGTGAGGGGCGGGCGGGACGTGCTGCCCGACCTCAGCCTCTCGGTGCCCCGCGGCCAGGTCGTCGGGCTCCTCGGGCCCAGCGGCGGCGGCAAGTCGACCCTGATGCGGGCCGTCGTCGGGGTGCAGGTCATCGCCGGCGGCACGGTCACGGTGCTCGGCGAGGAGGCCGGCTCGCCCGGGCTGCGCCACCGGGTGGGCTACCTCACCCAGGCGCCCAGCGTCTACGGCGACCTCTCGGTGCGCGACAACGTCGGCTACATCGCCCGGATCATGGGCGCCGGTGCGGATGCTGTGGACCGCGCCATCGCGTCCGTCGACCTCACCGACCACGCCCACGTCAGGGTCGAGAACCTCTCGGGCGGGCAGCGGTCGCGGGCCAGCCTGGCCTGCACGCTCGTCGGGGACCCCGAGGTGCTCGTGCTCGACGAGCCGACCGTCGGGCTCGACCCCGTGCTGCGGCGCGACCTGTGGGACCTGTTCCGCCGGCTGTCCCGCGAGGGGCGCACGGTGTTCGTGTCGAGCCACGTCATGGACGAGGCCTCGCGGTGCGACCGGCTGCTGCTCCTGCGCGACGGTCGCATCCTCAGCGACTCGACGCTGGCCGAGCTGCTCGAGCGCACCGGCACCGCGGATGCCGAGCAGGCCTTCCTCGCGCTCATCGACGCGGCGGATGCCGCCGACAGCACCGACGCCGCCGACGCCGACAGCACCGACGGCACCGACGGGGGCGCGGCCGCATGAACGTCCGGATCACGCGCACCACGGCGGCCCGCATCCTGCGCCAGCTGCGCTCCGACCACCGCACCGTCGCCCTGATGGTCGTCGTGCCGTGCGTGCTGCTCGGGCTGCTCGCCTGGATCTACGCCGACCTGCCCGGCGACATCTTCAACCGGATCGGCCCGGCGCTGCTCGGGGTCTTCCCCTTCGTGGTCATGTTCATCGTCACGAGCATCGCGACGTTGCGCGAGCGCACCACCGGGACGCTCGAGCGGCTGCTCACGACGCCACTCGGCAAGGGCGACCTGATGCTCGGGTACGCCCTGGCGTTCGGTGCGATGGCGGTGTTCCAGGCCCTGGTGGCAACGGGTTTCGCGGTGTGGGTGTGCGGGCTCGACATCGCCGGGCCGCTCTGGCTGCTCGTCGTCGTCGCGCTCTTCACCGCCCTGCTCGGCACGGCCCTGGGGCTGCTGGCCAGCGGGTTCGCGCGCACCGAGTTCCAGGCGGTGCAGTTCATGCCGGCGCTGGTGCTGCCGCAGTTCCTGCTCTGCGGGCTGCTCGTGCCCCGCGAGCTGCTGCCACCGGGCCTCGAGGCCATCTCGAACGTGCTGCCCCTGTCGTACGCGGTCGACGCCATGAAGGACGTCACCGTTCTGGCCGACCCGCTCGGCGAGGTGCTGCCCAGCCTGGGGGTCATCGCCCTGTGGATCGCGGCGTCGCTGGCCCTGGGCAGCCTGACCCTGCGCCGCCGCACCCCCTGAGGCCAGCACGAAGCGGGCCGCCGCTCCGGTGAGGAGTCCCTGCTCCAGTGGAGAGTCCGTGCTCCGGCGGGGAGTCCGTGCTCCGGTGGGGCGCTCGTGCAGCAGCGCACCACCGGAGCAGGCATCTGCGACCGGAGTTCGGATCTGCGACGGGAGCACGTAGGTGCCACCGGAACCCGCATCTGCGACGGCCCGGCTGTGCGACCCGCCCGGGGTTGCTGCGAAGTCAGGAGCACTCCGCGGGCGCAGGAGGTTCTCGCCGAGTCAGGGCCGCATACGCCCCTGACCTGGCGAAGTGCTCCTGACTTCGTGAGAAATCGGGCAGCGGCGGAGCAGCGACCCGAGCCGGGGGCAGCCCGAGAGCAGGAGGCGCGACCCGAGCCGGGGGTCGCACCTCGAGCACGAGCGCGAAGCCGCGCGCGCACGGCATCCGGCACCGCGGCTGGTGCGATGTCAGGAGCACTCCGCCGGCTCAGGAGGTTCTCGCGGAGTCAGGGCCGCATTCGCCCCTGACGTGACGAAGTGCTCCTGACTTCGCGACAGCCCCCGGGACGTCGGACGCCGCACTCGGGTGGGTGCCCCGGGCCGGACGGCGGCCCCGGCCCGGCTAGCCTGTCGCCGTGGACGCCAGTGACCTGCTCCGGGGAGCCCTGCTCCAGATGTCCGACTCCGACCTGATCCGGTCCGCGGTGCTCAAGGCGCCCGTCAGCCGCTCGGTCGTCTCGCGCTACGTGGCCGGTGAGTCGGTCGACGAGGCCGTGGCGGTGGCCGCCGAGCTGCGCACGACCAACCGGCTCGCGAGCCTGGACTACCTCGGCGAGGACACCACCGACCGGGCCCACGCCGATGCCACCCGCGACACCTACGTGCACCTCCTCGAGGCGCTCGCGCGGGAGGACCTCGCGGCGTTCGGTGCGGCCGAGGTGAGCGTGAAGCTCAGCGCCGTCGGCCAGGCGCTCCCGCAGGACGGCGACGCCATCGCCCTGGACCACGCCCGGGCCATCTGCGAGGCGGCGGCGGCCGCCGGCACCACGGTCACCCTCGACATGGAGGACCACACCACGACCGACCGCACCCTCGAGACGCTGCGCGAGCTGCGCCGGGACTTCCCGTGGGTCGGTGCCGTCCTGCAGTCCTACCTGCACCGCACCGAGGCCGACTGCCGTGACCTCGCCGGTGAGGGCAGCCGGGTGCGCCTGTGCAAGGGCGCCTACAAGGAGCCCGCCTCGGTGGCGTTCCAGGACGGGACCGACGTCGACCTGTCCTACGTGCGCTGCCTCAAGGTGCTGATGGCCGGCGACGGCTACCCGATGGTCGCCAGCCACGACCCCCGGCTGGTCGACATCGCCCAGGCCCTCGCAGGGCACAACGGCCGCTCACCGGACAGCTACGAGTTCCAGATGCTGCACGGCATCCGCACCGCCGAGCAGGCCCGGATCGCCGACCGGGGCCACCAGATGCGCGTCTACGTGCCGTTCGGCGAGGACTGGTACGGCTACCTCGTGCGCCGGATGGCCGAGCGCCCCGCCAACCTGACCTTCTTCCTCCGCTCGCTCGCCACGAACGGCTGAGCGCGACCCCGGCCATGCCCGACGCGCACGCCGGCGCCCCGGCACGTCCCGGGGACGACGACCCCGGGCCCGACGACTGGTACCTCGAGCAGCTCCGCGTCCCGGAGACCGTGATCGGCGCTGACGGGCAGCCCGACTTCGGGTACGCCTCGATGGGCGACCTACTCGTCGGTGGGGCCGTGCTCGACGACGGCACGTCGGCCGAGGTGGCCCTGCTGGTCCACGACGGCGGGGTGGTCGTGCAGGTGTCGGATGCCGCGGCGGCAGCCCTGTCAGGGTCGGCGGGGATGCCGTGGCTCGCCGAGCACCTCGGCCTGCGTCCGCTGCACGCCGACGACCCCACGCCCGCCGCGCCCGAGCCGGACCGCGTGTGGGTGCAGTCGGCGCAGGACTCCAACGCGGTGCTCGTGCTCCGGCCACCGCACGGCAGCACGGTGTTCGTCGGGCTCGGCCTCCTGCCGGAGACGCTGCGCTACCAGGCCCGGCTGATCGGCGTGCTCCGCCTCGACCTGGTGCTGGGCGACGACCCCCTGCTGCCGACCCTCACCGGGCGCGGCCTCGCGGAGCTCTCCGCGCGGGGCCGGGGCTGGGCCGGCCAGGTCAGCACCACCGACCGGGGCTGACCGGCGCGCCGAAACCCGCGCGAGCAGCCCGGCTGCACCCGGCATACTCACCTGACATGGGAATGGTTGCGATCTTCGGTGCCGGCGTCATGGGCGAGACCCTCCTCTCGGGGCTGCTGCGTGCCGGCCGCCCGGCCGACCAGCTCGTCATCACCGAGCGCCGCGCCGACCGTGCCGTGGAGCTGACCGAGAAGTACGGCGTGCGGGTGCTCTCCAACGAGGAGGCCGCCGAGCTCGCCGACACCCTGGTGCTCGTCGTCAAGCCGCAGGACATGGGCGGCCTGCTCGCCGAGATCCACGACCACGTGGCCGAGGGCAACCTCGTGGTCAGCCTCGCCGCCGGCATCACGACGACCTACCTCGAGTCGCGCCTGCCGCAGGGACGCCCCGTCGTGCGGGTCATGCCGAACACCCCCGCCCTCGTCGACCAGGGCATGGCCGCGATCAGTGCGGGCGCGCACTGCGACCCCGAGCACCTGCGCGAGGCCGAGGCCCTCCTCGCCGCCACCGGCAAGGTGCTCGAGGTGCCCGAGAAGCTGCAGGACGCCGTCACGGCGATCTCCGGCAGCGGCCCGGCCTACATCTTCTACGTGGTCGAGGCGATGATCGAGGCCGGCGTCGTGCTCGGGATGCCGCGCAACACCGCGACCGAGCTCGTCGTGCAGACGCTCTACGGGGCCGCGACGATGATCAAGGAGACCGGCCAGCACCCCACCGTGCTGCGCGAGCAGGTCACCTCGCCCGGCGGCACGACCGCCGCGGCGCTGCGCGAGCTCGACGACCACAAGGTGCGCGCGGCCTTCATCACCGCGATGGAGGCCGCCGCCAACCGCTCCCGCGAGCTCGCCGGTGAGTGACCCGGGCGCGCCCGACGGCCTGGTGCTCGACCGGGTCACCGTCGCGTCATGGCGCACCTACCGCGACGTGCGGCTGGCGGCGCTCATCGACAGCCCGCGGGCCTTCTGGGCGCAGTACGCCGACGAGGCCCGGCGCACCGACGACGAGTGGCGCGAGCGCTGCGCCAGCGTCGCCCCCACGTGGCTGGCCCTCGACGACGGCCGCCCGGTGGGCACCGTGGGGCTGTGGCAGGCGCCCGACCAAGCCAGCGACGAGGTCTGCCTCGTCGGGATGTGGGTGGCCAGCGTCGCGCGCGGAACCGACGTCGCGACCCGGCTGGTCGGCACCGCGCTGACCCACGCCGCGGCATCCGGTCATCGGCGGGTGGTGCTCGACGTGGCGCACGAGAACGCCCGCGCCCGTGCGTTCTACGCGCGAACGGGGTTCCGGTCGACCGGCGAGGTCGGCCGGATGCCGTGGGACCCCTCGGTCACGGAGGAGACGCTCGTGCTCGACCTGCCGGTCGGCGACTGAAGTTCACCGACACGGGTTGCCGTCGCCCACAGGGCTCATGGGAGAGTTGCCGCCATGAGTGACATCACGGTGCGCCCCCTGGGGGTCGACGACTGGGAGCAGTACCGCTCCGTGCGTCTCGTCGCGTTGCAGGAGTCGCCCGACGCGTTCGTCGCCTCACACGAGGAGGAGGCCGCCGAGGGCGAGGAGTTCTGGCGGTTGCGGATGCAGCGCTCGACGCGCCTGGTCGCCGAGCGCGCCGGCCAACCGGTCGGTATCGCCAGCGTCGGCTCGGCCGACGAGGACCAGCCCGAGGCCGCCCAGCTCTTCGGCCTGTGGGTGCACCCCGAGGCCCGGGGCACCGGTGTCGCGACCGAGCTGGTCCGGGCCGGAGCCCGCACCGCCGCCGAGGACGGCAAGCGCCAGCTGCTCTACTGGGTCGGCACCGACAACGGTCGCGCCGTCGCGTTCGCCAGCGGCTTCGGCTTCCGCCCCACGGCCGAGCGCCGGCCGATGCGCGTGGTCTCCGAGGACGACGGCGAGGAGGAGCTCGCGATGACGCTCCCGCTCTCCGGCGACCGCGGCGGCATCGCCAACTGGTGAGGCCGCGGCCCCCTAGGCATCAGGACGTTCACCTTCGCAGGGGAACGGTTCCCCGGCGCAGGTGAAGGTTGCCGCATCGGGCGAGAAAGTTGTGACTCCGCGGGGTCAGGGGCGGGCGGCGAGCCGCTCGATCAGGGCCGACGGCCCGCTGACGATGAGCGTGTCGTGCGCCGAGACCTTGGTCGACGGCACGGCATACGTGAAGTCCTCGCCCGGCGCCTTGACACCCACGACGGTGACGCCGTACTTGCTGCGAATCGCGCTCTGCTCCAACGTGAACCCGATGGCCTCGGTCGGCGGGCGCATCTTGACGATGGCGAACCCGTCGTCGAACTCGATGTAGTCCTGCATCCGGCCGCCGACGAGGTGCGCGACCCGGCGCCCGGTGTCGGCCTCGGGCCGCACGATGTGCTGCACGCCGATCCGGTCGAGGATGCGGGCGTGCTCCGGCGACATCGCCTTGGCCCAGATGTCGGGCACCCCTGCGTCGCTGAGGTTGGCGGCCGCGAGCACCGAGGCCTCGACCGACGAGCCGATCGCGACCACGGCGATCCGGAACCGGCCGGCCTTGGCGTCCTGGATGACGCCGACGTCGCTGGCGTCGCCGTGGATGACGTGGCTGACCCGGCCGAGGAACTTCTCCGCGAGGAAGCCGTCCTTCTCGATGGCGGTGACCTTGTGGCCCAGGCGGCGCAGCTCGAGCGCCGCGGCAGCACCGAACCGGCCGAGCCCGATGACGAGCACGTCGTCGTCGTGGGCACTGTTGCGTGCCATCGTGATGCCCTCCCTCACGGGTGTCGTGGGGGCCCAGCCTGCCACGACGGGTGCGACGAGTAGCGTGCAGACATGGCCGTAGGGACGAGCGTCGTCTGGGACGAGGTGTTCACGGCCTACGACTTCGGGCCGACGCACCCGATGGCCCCGGTGCGGCTCGACCTCACGACCCGGCTGGCGCGGTCCCTCGGAGTGCTCGACCACGTCACCCTCGTGGTGCCCGAGGTGGCCGACGACGACGTGCTGGCGACCGTCCACGACCGGGCGTACATCGAGGCCGTGCACCGCGCGTCCGCCGACCCGACGGTCGCCGACGTCAACCGGGGCCTCGGCACCGACGACGACCCGGCCTTCGTCGGGATGCACGAGGCCTCGGCCCGGATCGCCCAGGGCACCCTCGACATCTGCCGCGGGGTGTGGCAGGGCGACATCGAGCACGGCGTCAACTACTGCGGTGGCATGCACCACGCGATGCGCACCCACGCGAGCGGCTTCTGCATCTACAACGACGTCGGCGTCGGCATCCAGTGGATGCTCGACCACGGCGCCCAGCGGGTCGCCTACGTCGACATCGACGTGCACCACGGCGACGGCGTCGAGCGGATGTTCTGGAACGACCCCCGGGTGCTCACGATCTCGGTCCACGAGAGTGGTCGGCACCTCTTCCCGGGCACCGGCTGGCCGGCCGACATCGGCGGCCCGTCCGCCCGCGGCACGGTCGCCAACGTCGCGCTGCCGCCCGGCACCGGCGACTCCGCCTGGCTGCGCTCGATCGAGTCGGTCGTCCCGCCGCTGGTGCGGGCCTTCGCCCCCGACGTGATCGTCTCGCAGCACGGCTGCGACACCCACATGCACGACCCCCTGGCCCACCTGGCCATCACCGTCGACGCCCAGCGCCGCGCCCACGAGACCCTGCACGAGCTGGCGCACGAGACGGCATCCGGGCGGTGGGTCGCGCTGGGTGGCGGCGGCTACGAGCTCGTCGAGGTCGTGCCGCGGTCGTGGACCCACCTGACCGCCATCGCCGCCCACGTGCCGGTGCCGGTCGACACGGCCGTGCCGCAGGAGTGGCTCGACCACGTGCAGCGCGGCCTGGGGCGCTCGGCCCCGGCCCGGATGGGCGACCTGCCGGCCGCCGCGCTGCCGATCTGGGTGCAGCCGTGGAACGTGGGGCACAACCCCGAGAACCCGGTCGACCGGGCCGTCCTCGCGACCCGCCAGGCGACCTTCCCGCTGCACGGACTGGACCCCTGGTTCGACTGACGGGGGCCGCGGCGGCCGGCCCGCGACGGCGATTGGCGTCGGCAGCCGCGGCGTGTCGGCTGGACATCGCCGACCAATGTCGTCCGTTTGCTTCCACAGGGGTCACATCTGCCCCTATGGTTGCGCTTGCGAGTCCACATGCGCCATGCCGGGGTGTCCCGGCTCTGGGGACGAGCAGAAGCACGAGGTCACGATGTCCACGGAGCGTCAGCTCGGGGAGGTGCGGTTCCTCACCGTCGCCGAGGTCGCCACGATCATGCGGGTCTCCAAGATGACCGTCTATCGCATGGTCCACGCCGGGGAGCTCCCGGCGATCCGCGTCGGTCGTTCCTTCCGGGTGCCCGAGGACGAGGTGCACACGTACCTGCGCAGCTCGTTCGTCGACACCGCGTGAACCGACGCAGCAGCACACGTCTCGAGGGGCGGCCCGCACGGCGGGCCGCCCCTCGAGCACTGCACCTCGCACGACCCCGCCCCGACCACGGTTTGGGAGCACCGCACGCCTGCCGGTAGGGTGGGCAGCCGCACCAGACGCACCAGCATTGAGGACATCCCATGGGTTCAGTCATCAAGAAGCGGCGCAAGCGGATGGCCAAGAAGAAGCACCGCAAGCTCCTTCGCAAGACGCGCCACCAGCGCCGCAACAAGAAGTGACCTCGAGTCACCTCTCGTGCTTCAAAGGTCCCCGCACTCCGGGGGCCTTTGTCGTTTGCGGGTGGGTGGCGGGTGACGGGGCTCACCTCCCCGCTCCCGGGGGCACTGGGTAGGGTCGGCACAGGCAACACGAGGTGAGGAGCAGCGCATGGGGTCGGTGGTTCTCGTCACCGGGGTCTCGCGGTACCTCGGGGGCCTCCTCGCGCGCCGGCTGACGGCCGACCCCTCGGTCGACCGCGTCGTCGGGGTCGACGTCATCCCGCCGGCCCAGGAGGTCGGCGACGTCGAGTTCGTGCGCGCCGACATCCGCAACCCGATGATCGGGCGGGTCATCGAGAGCTCGGGCGTCGACACGGTCGTGCACATGAACGTGATCGCCACGCCCACCTTCGTCGGGGGCCGCACCCCGCAGAAGGAGATCAACGTCATCGGCACGATGCAGCTGCTGGCGGCCTGCCAGAAGTCGAGCACCGTGCGCCGCCTCGTCGTGAAGTCCTCCGCCGCGGTCTACGGCTCCACCCCGCGCGACCCGGCGATGTTCACCGAGGACATGAGCGCCAAGCGCACCCCCTCGGGCGGGTTCGGCAAGGACTCCATCGAGGTCGAGGGCTACGTGCGCGGCTTCGCCCGTCGCCGCCCCGACACCGAGATCCTCACCCTGCGCTTCGCCAACATCATCGGACCGCGCATCCGCACCTCGATCACCGACTACTTCAACCTGCCGGTCATCCCGGCGCCGCTCGGCTTCGACGCCCGGATGCAGTTCATGCACGAGGACGACGCCATCGACGCGCTCGTGCTGGCGACGACCGGCACCGCCACCGGCGTGGTCAACCTCGCCGGCGACGGTGTGGTCACGGTGCTCCAGGCGGCGGCCATCGCCGGTCGCTCTGCGGTACCGCTGCCGCTCTCGGCCGCCGGCTTCGTCGGCGGCCTGGCGCGCCGGGTGGGCCTGGCCGACTTCTCGCCCGACCAGATGTCGTTCCTCGCCTTCGGTCGTGGCCTCGACACCACCCGGATGCGCAGCGTGCTCGGCTTCGAACCGCAGTTCACCTCGCGCCGTGCCTTCGAGGACTTCGCCCGCACCATCGGCCCGGCCGTGCCGGCCGCCGCAGTCGTCGGGGATGCCGTGAGCGGCGTCGCCGGCACCGCCACCCAGGCCGTGCTGCGCACCCTGGGCACCGGGAGGGGTCACTGATGGCCGCACGTCAGGGAGCCCTGGCCGCCGGCGCCGCCCGGGCGTCGGGGGAGCGGGCCAAGCGCCGCTCCACCCCGCTCATCGGCGCCGAGCCGATCGTCCCGGCCGACGCGCCGGACCCCACCTCGGATGCCGTGCCCGCGCCGGTCCCCGTCGTGACCGGGAAGGCGTCCCCGAAGAAGGCGGCGTCGACCAAGAAGGCGTCAGCGAAGAAGGTCGCGAGCACGAAGGCGTCAGCGAAGAAGGTCGCGAGCACGAAGGCGTCGGCCGCGAAGGCCGCGAGCACGAAGGCGTCGGCGACGAAGGCGAGCACGAAAGCGACGCCCGCCACGCCGGACCCGGAGGCGACCACGGCCGCCGACCACGCGGCATCCGAGCCGACCGGTGACGCCTCCACGAAGGCGCGACGGCCGCACCGCCCCGCCCCGCGGGTGCGGTCCGCCCCGTCGCGCACCGCCTCCCGGCAGAGCGGTGAGCGCCGCACCCGCGGGCCGGCGGCGCCGCCCCCGGTCGACCCGGCTGCCGCCAAGGTGCGCCGGCCGCGGGTCGACCCCCGCGAGAAGGCCCGGCGCGACGCCGAGCGACCGCACCTGCGGATCGCCGAGCCGCCGCTCGACCCCACGGTGCACGAGGCACCGGCCCGCACCGGCCTGCCCCTGCCCGACGTCGGTGACGCCCTCGACGCGGTCGTCGGCATGCTCCGCCTCGGGGCCGAGGCCGCCGGCATCGCCCCCGAGGACGTCGAGCGCCGGGTCGCCCAGGTGCTCGCCTACGTGCGGCGTCGGGTCGACGGCGACTACGAGGTCGACGACTTCGGCTACGACGCCGACTTCACCGAGAACGTCTTCTACCCGATGCTGCGGCCGATCTACCGGCGCTGGTTCCGGGTCGAGGTGCGCGGCATCGAGAACATCCCGGCCAGCGGCGGCGCGCTCGTGGTGTCGAACCACTCCGGCACCATCGCCCTCGACTCGTTGATGGTTCAGCTCGCCATCCACGACGAGCACCCGCAGCGCCGGGTGATGCGCGCGCTCGGCGCCGACCTGGTCTTCCAGACGCCGTTCCTCGGCACCGTCGCGCGGCGGTCCGGCTCGACGCTGGCCACCAACGCCGACGCCGAGCGGCTGTTCGGCCAGGGCGAGCTGGTCGGGGTCTTCCCCGAGGGCTTCAAGGGGGTCGGCAAGCCGTTCCGCGAGCGGTACAAGCTGCAGCGGTTCGGCCGGGGCGGCTTCGTGTCCGCGGCCCTGCACGCGCAGGTGCCGATCATCCCGTGCTCGGTCGTCGGCGCCGAGGAGATCTTCCCGATCATCGGCAACATGGGCACCGTGGCCCGGCTGTTCGGGCTGCCCTACGCGCCGATCACCCCGACCTTCCCGTGGCTGGGGCCGCTCGGGCTGATCCCGCTGCCGAGCAAGTGGATCATCGAGTTCGGCGCCCCCATCCCCACCGACAGCCACGGCCCGGGCGCGGCCGACGACCCGATGCTGGTGTTCGACCTCACCGACCAGGTCCGCGAGACCATCCAGCAGACCCTGTACACCCTGCTCATGCAGCGTCGCTCGGTCTTCTTCTGATGGGTGTCCCGGTCCGCATCACGCTGATCGGGCGGCCGGGCTGCCACCTGTGCGACGTCGCCCGCGACACCGTCGAGAAGGTCGCCGCCGACCTGGGCGTCGGGTGGGAGGAACGCCGCGTCGACAGCGACCCCGTCTGGCTCGAGCAGTGGTCCGACCAGGTGCCGGTCACCCTCGTCGACGGCCGGCAGCACGACTACTGGCGGGTCGACGAGGCCCGGCTGCGCGCGGCCCTGGCCGTACCCCCGCCGAGCGGCTGACCGCGCTTGTAGCACACCGTCGACGTGACCCGTCTCACGGGGTCCGGCGCGACTTTGTGCGGGCGTTCACAAGACCGTACGCTGGCGTCCTCACCCGCGGGTCGGCACGCTGCAGCGCGCAACCGTCGCCCTTTCACCGGCCTCGCGGGCCCGCGAAAGGAGTCGGTGACCGCCTGTGTCCGCCGCCGCAGCGACCGCCCGCCGGGGCATCCCCGAGGCGTCGGTGGCCCGTCTCCCCGGCTACCTGCGCGCGCTGACCTCCCTGGCACGTGAGGGCATCGCCTCGGTCAGCTCCGAGGAGCTCGCCACGGCCTCCGGGGTCAGCTCGGCGATGCTGCGCAAGGACCTGTCCCACCTGGGCTCCTACGGGGTGCGCGGCGTCGGCTACGACGTCGAGCGGCTCGCCTCCGAGATCACCTCGGCCCTCGGCCTCACCCAGGAGTGGCCGGTGGCCATCGTCGGGATGGGCAACCTGGGCCGGGCGCTGGCCGCGTACCGCGGCTTCGCCGAGCGGGGCTTCCGGGTCATCGCGCTGCTCGACGGCGACCCGCACATCGTCGGCGAGCTGGTCTCCGGCCAGCGGGTGCGCCCGATGGGCGACCTGACCGCGCTGGTCGCCGACGACGGGCTGGCCATCGGCGTCATCGCCACCCCCTCCGAGGGTGCCCAGCAGGCCTGCGACGACCTGGTCGCCGCCGGGGTGCGCTCGGTGCTCAACTTCGCCCCCGCCGTGCTCGCCGTGCCCGACGGCGTCGTCGTGCGCAAGGTCGACCTGTCGACCGAGCTGCAGATCCTCGCCTTCCACGGGCAGAAGGTCGCCGTCGCGGAGGTTGTGTCGTCATGAGCCTCGTCGTCCTCGGCCTGTCGCACCACGGGGCCCCCCTGGCCCTCCTGGAGTCCGTCGCCCTCGACCCGGACGCCCGCACCGCACTCGAGGTCGCCGTGCTGCGCTCCGAGCACGTGACCGAGGTGGTCGTGCTCTCCACGTGCAACCGCACCGAGGTGTACGCCGAGTGCCTCACCTTCCACGGCGCACTCAGCGACATCACCAACGCCCTCGCGACCGCCTGCGGGGTCGGCCTCAACGAGCTGCAGCCGCACCTGTTCGTGCACTACGAGGAGCGCGGCATCGCCCACGTCTTCTCGGTGGCCGCGGGCCTGGACTCGATGGCCGTCGGCGAGGTGCAGATCCTCGGCCAGGTGCGGCGCTCGCTCGCCCGCGCCCAGCTGCACGGACACGTCGGGCCTGCCCTCAACGCGGTGCTGCAGCAGGCGCTGCGGGTCGCGAAGCGGGTGCACACCGAGACCTCGATCGACCTCGTCAGCGGCTCGCTGGTGCAGGCCGGGCTGACCCGGGCCGAGGCCGAGCTCGGTGGGCTCGGCGCCCTCTCCGTGCTCGTCGTCGGGGCCGGGGGGATGGGTGCGCTGGCCGCGACCACCGCGGCACGGGCCGGCGCCAGCACGGTCGTCATCGCCAACCGCAACCACGACCGGGCCCGTAGCGTCGCCGAGCGGGTCGGGGGCTCGGCCCTGCCGCTGTCCCGGCTGCACGAGGCCCTCGCCGCCGCCGACGTCGTCATCTCGTCCACCGGGGCGCCCGCCCGCGTCGTCCTGCTCGACGACGTCCGCGAGGCCCTTGCAGCCCGTGACGGACGCCCACAGGTCTACGTCGACCTGGCCCTGCCGCACGACGTCGACCTCGCCGTCGCCGACCTGCCGGGTGCGACCCGGGTCGGGCTGGGCGAGCTCGGCGACGACCTCGCCGACGCCGGCTCCGCACCCCAGGTCGCCGAGGCAGCAGACCTGGTCACCGCGGAGGTTGCGGCGTACCTCGTGACCCGGTCGGCCGAAGCCGTCGCCCCGACCGTCACCGCCCTGCGCACCCACGCGGCCCTGCTGGTCGAGGAGGAGCTGCGCCGGCTCGAGCGCCGCGTCCCCGACATGTCCGACGCCGAGCGCGCCGAGGTGCGCCGCACCGTGCAGCGGGTCGTCGACAAGCTGCTCCACACGCCCACCGTCCGGGTCAAGGAGCTCGCCCGCGACGGCCAGGGCGGCAGCTACGCCCGGGCCCTGTCCGAGCTGTTCGACCTCGACCCGCGAGACGTCTCGCTGGTCTCCGCGCCGCCCACGATCCCGGGAGACGACGGATGACCGCGCTGCGCCTGGGCACCCGCCGCTCCGCCCTCGCCACCACCCAGTCGACCTGGGTGGCCGACCGCCTGCGGGCGCTCGGCCACGAGGTCGAGCTGGTCGAGGTGAGCACCGAGGGCGACCTCGACCGCACCACCCCGCTGGCCCGGCTCGGCGGCACCGGTGTCTTCGTCTCCGCCCTGCGCACGGCGCTGGCCGAGGGCCGGGTCGACCTCGCGGTGCACTCGCTCAAGGACCTCCCGACCACCCCCGACGACGCCACCACCATCGCCGCCGTGCCCACCCGCGAGGACCCGCGCGACGCGCTCGTCGCCCGCGACGGCCTCACCCTGGGCGAGCTGCCCGCGGGCGCCACCGTCGGGACGGGGTCGCCACGCCGCCGTGCCCAGCTCGAGGCCCTCGGCCTGGGCCTGGTCGTCACCGGCCTGCGCGGGAACGTCGACACCCGGATGCGGGCCGTCACCGAGGGCCGGCTGGATGCCGTCGTGCTCGCCGCGGCCGGGCTGCGCCGGCTCGGCCGGATCGACGAGGCCACCGAGCTGCTCGACCCGATCCAGATGCTGCCCGCCCCCGGCCAGGGCGCGCTGGCCGTGGAGGTGCGCGCGGACGACACCGTCACGGCATCCGTCGTGGCGGCGCTCGACGACGCCGACACGCGAGCCTGCACGACCGCCGAACGCGCCCTGCTCGCCGAGCTCGAGGCGGGGTGCTCGGCTCCGGTCGGGGCGCTCGCCGAGGTCGTCGAGGGCGTCGACGGCCCCGAGCTGTCGCTGCGCGCGGTCGTCACGACCCCCGACGGCACGGCCGACCTGCGCCGCTCGCTCGTGGGCGACGTCGCAGACCCGGCCTCCACCGGGCGTCGTCTCGCCCGCCTCCTGCTCGAGGACGGCGCCGCCGACCTCATGTCCGACACATCCCCGCTGCCCACCGCCGACCACCTCGCAACGGAGCGTGCCCCGTGAGCCCCTCGCGCTCGTCCACCACCCCTCCCACCACCCGGATCCCGGCCCGCGTCGTCTTCGTCGGCGCCGGCCCGGGCGACCCGGGGCTGCTCACCGTGCGCGCCGGTGAGCTGCTCGCGGCCGCCGACGCGGTCGTCATCGACCAGGTCGCCCGCGAGGCGGTCGTCGAGCGCTGGTGTCGCCCCGACGTCAGCGTCGTCGACGCCGGCTACGGCGACCACGGCGAGCGGCTCACCCACGCGGTGCGCGCCAAGCTCGTCGTGCGGGCCGCCAAGGCCCACCCCGGCGGCCTCGTCGTGCGCCTCATGGACGGTGACCCGGCGGTCTTCAACGGCCTCGCCGAGGAGGCCTCCGCCTGCGTCAAGGCCGGGCTGGCCTTCGAGGTCGTGCCGGGCGTCAGCTCGGTCACCGCGGTGCCGTCCTACGCGGGGGTGCCGCTGACGTCGAGCACGTCCACCGGCATCCACGTCGTGGTCGCCGGAGCGCGGCACACCGACCTCACCGGAGCGGTCGACCCCGGGGTCACCGTCGTCGTGCTCGGCCCGCCCGACCGGGCCGCGGAGGCGCTCGACGCCCTCGTCGCCGCCGGTCGTGACGCGGCCACCCCGGTCGCCGTCACCGAGCGCGGCACCAGCATCGAGCAGCGCACCCTCGTGACGACGCTGGGTGCCGCCGCGGCGACCATGGCCGACGGGCGCTTCCCCGTACTGGCCGTCGTGGGGTCCACTGTGACCATGCGCGAGACGCTGTCGTGGTTCGAGACCAAGCCGCTGTTCGGCTGGGAGGTGCTCGTCCCGCGCACCAAGGAGCAGTCCGCCTCGACGATCGCCCGGCTCGAGCACCACGGTGCCCAGGCGGCCGTCGTGCCGACCATCTCGGTCGAGCCGCCCCGCACGCCGCAGCAGCTCGAGCGCGCCGTCAAGGGGATGGTGACCGGTCGCTACGAGTGGGTCGGCTTCACCTCGGTCAACGCCGTGCGCGCGATCCGCGAGAAGTTCGACGAGTTCGGCCTCGACGCCCGCTCGTTCGCCGGGTTGAAGGTCGCGGCCGTCGGCGGGGTCACCGCCCAGGCGCTGCGCGACTGGGGCATCGTCGCCGACCTGGTGCCGACCAGCGACCAGTCCGCGCGCGGGCTGCTCGAGGAGTGGCCCGACTTCGACCCCGACCTCGACCCGATCAACCGGGTCTTCCTGCCGCGGGCCGACATCGCCACCGACACCCTCGTCGCCGGGCTGCAGGAGATGGGCTGGGAGGTCGACGACGTCACCGCCTACCGGACCGTGCGGGCCGCCCCGCCGGCCGCCCGGGTGCGCGACGCGATCAAGAACGGCTCCTTCGACGCCGTGCTGTTCACGTCGAGCTCGACGGTGCGCAACCTGGTCGGCATCGCCGGCAAGCCGCACCCCACGACCGTCGTCGCCTGCATCGGCCCGGCCACCGCCAAGACGGCCGAGGAGCACGGCCTGCGGGTCGACGTACTTGCTCCCGAGCCGACCGCCGAGGCCCTCGTCGACGCGCTCGCCGACCACGGCCGCTCCCTCGCGCTCGCCGCGCAGGAGGCCGGGGAGGCCGTGCTGCGCCCCAGCCAGCGCCGTCCCGGCGGCCGCCGACGGGCCACCTGAGCGTGGCAGGCTTCCCGACCTCGCGCCCCCGGCGGCTGCGGCAGAGCCCGGCGATCCGCCGGCTCGTGACCGAGACCCGGCTGCACCCGGCCGAGCTCGTGCTGCCGGTGTTCGTGCGTGAGGGCATCGACGCGCCCGTGGCGATCTCCGCGATGCCCGGGGTCGTGCAGCACACCCTGGACTCCCTCGTGGTCGAGGCCCGGCGCTGCGTCAAGGCCGGGCTCGGCGGCATCATGGTCTTCGGCGTGCCGACCACGAAGGACGCGCGAGGGTCCGGCGCCGACGACCCCGGCGGCATCCTGAACGTCGCACTGGCGCGGTTGGTGCAGGAGGTCGGCGACGACCTGGTCGTGATGGCCGACCTGTGCCTCGACGAGTTCACCGACCACGGCCACTGCGGGGTGCTGGCCGCCGACGGCTCGGTCGACAACGACGCGACGCTCGATCGCTACGCCTCGATGGCGCTGGCCCAGGCCGCCACCGGCGCACCGGTGCTCGGGCTGTCCGGGATGATGGACGGCCAGGTCGGGTACGTGCGTGCGGCGCTGGATGCCGCCGGGTACACCGACACGGTGATCCTCGCGTACGCCGCGAAGTACACCTCCGGGCTGTACGGCCCGTTCCGCGAGGCGGTGCAGTCCTCGTTGGTGGGCGACCGGGCGACCTACCAGCAGGACCCCGCCAACGGCACCGAGGCCCTGCGCGAGCTCGAGCTCGACATCGACGAGGGCGCCGACATCGTCATGGTCAAGCCTGCCGGGCCGCACCTCGACGTCATCGCGGCCGCCGCGGCGATCTCACCGGTCCCCGTCGCGGCCTACCAGATCTCCGGGGAGTACTCGCAGATCGAGGCGGCGGCGCAGCGCGGCTGGATCGACCGTGACCGGGTGATGATGGAGAGCCTGACCGGCATCCGTCGCGCGGGCGCGTCGATCATCCTCACCTACTACGCCCTCGAGGCCGCCGCCCGCCTCTGAGCGGGATGCCGTCCGTTCGCCTCGCGACCGCCGGGCGGGTGCGCCGGTGGACGGACAACCGGGTGGTCGGGGCATCGCGCTGAGCGTGGGGCAGCCCGATCGGACGGCGCTTTGTCCGTCCGTCGGCGCACCTCACTCGCACGCCACGTCCGAGGGCTCAGGTGATGCGGCCCGACCTGTCCCAGGCCATCCGCGCGTACAGGGGGCCGAGGTCGCGCAGCACCACCTGCGCCTCGAGCAGCTCGTGGCCCCACGTGACGCCCGAGGCCCTGGTACGGACTTGCCGGGACGCCGGCCCGGCCCAGGGCGCCACACACCTGCTCGAGCACGGCGGCCACCCGCAGCTCACAGGCGGCGGTGCCGAGGTCGCTCAGCTCCGGCCACACCGGGCTCTCCCGTGCGATCGCCCGAGCCTCGGCCACGCACTGACCGTCCAGCGGGGAGAGCCGCTGCTCGGAC
Organism: uncultured Actinomycetota bacterium; assembly: GCA_963695175.1. Taxonomy (GTDB): domain Bacteria; phylum Actinomycetota; class Actinomycetes; order Actinomycetales; family Dermatophilaceae; genus Fodinibacter. The sequence goes on along the minus strand of CAVOGG010000002.1, from coordinate 157,154 downwards.
CCGGCGACGGCGAGCAGGGCGTCGAGGTCGCCCGTGACCAGGACGCCGGCCAGCTCGCCCGCGTCGACGCCGCGGGTCGCCAACCACTGACGCAGGATGACGTGGTCGTCACTGGGCAACACCATGTCGATCCTCTCTGGTTTTGCGCAATGGTCCCGCCCCGACGGCGCCGATGCGGGCGGTTTGGGCGAAATCGTGCCGAACCGTCCCCGGGACGACCAAGGCCGCCGCCCTGCCCCGGGTGGGGGAGGGCGGCGGCCTGGTGGCTGCGGTGGAGGGTCCGCAGTGTGGGTGGGTGTGGTTCAGGCCTGCTTGGCGAGCTGGACGTCGATGACGAGCTTGATCTTCTCGGAGACCAGGACGCCGCCCTTTTCGAGGTTGGCGTTCCAGGTCAGGCCCCAGTCGGTGCGGTTGAGCTCGCCGGTGGCCTCGAAGGCGGCCTTGTCGTTGCCCCAGGGGTCGGTGGCGACGCCGTTGAACTCGACGTCGAGGGTGACCGCCTTGGTGACGCCCTTGATGGTCAGGTCGCCGGTGAGGGTGTCGCCGTCGTAGGAGGTGCTGACGAAGGTGATCTCGGGGAAGGTGTCGACGTCGAAGAAGTCGGCGCTGCGCAGGTGGGTGTCGCGGTCGGCGGTGCCGGTGCTGACCGAGGCGGTCTTGATGACTACGGTGGCGACGGACTTGGTGATGTCATCGCCGACCTCGCACGGTGCCGGTCACGTCGGTGAACGAGCCGCGGACCTTGGTGACCATCAGGTGGCGGGCGACGAAGCCCACCTCGCTGTGCGTCGGGTCGATGGCCCAGGTGCCGGCCGTGAGGGTGTTCAGGGTGGCAATGGCAGTCATGTCGAGCTCCTTGCTTCGTGGGGTTCAGGGACTAGGTGGTTGACGGTTAAATCACACCTTAGTTGACGCTTCAACCAAACGCACTGGCGACTCCATTCCGCGATCTCACGATGTGGGATTGCTCGACGGGCCACGGCCCCGTGAGTCCGCACGCCGACCCCCGGTGACGTGCCACGATGGGTGGCATGGAGAGCGAGGGGGTGCAGTGGCTGTCCGAGGCCGAGCAGGTCTCGTGGCGCGCCTACCTGCGGGCCAACCGCGAGCTCGCCGTGGCCCTCGACAGTGACCTGCAGGCCACCGGCATCTCGCTCTCCGAGTACGAGCTGCTCTCGATGCTCTCCGAGGCAGCGATGGGCCAGCTGCGGATGTCGGCGCTGGCCACCCTGATCGTGCAGTCGCGCAGCCGGGTCACGCACACCGCCGCCCGCCTCGAGCGGCGTGGCTGGGTCAAGCGCAGCCCCGCCCCGGATGACGGCCGCGGCGTGCTGCTGCGGCTCACCGACGAGGGGCGGGAGGCGATCACCGGGTTCGCCGCCGTGCACGTGGCCAGCGTGCGGCGCCACCTCGTCGACATCCTCACCCCCCAGCAGTTCGCGGCCCTGGGTGAGGCGATGCAGGCCATCCGCGACGCCTACGCCGCCGACCCGACCACCCCCGACGAGGGCTGCTGACCCACTCCCGACCGCCGCCGACCGCCTCGACCCCGCCGCCCGCGGGTGCCACCCGCGGCTGGGAGGATGGGGCGGTGACGCACCCCACGACGACCGACGCGACCACCCCGACCGACGCCCCGGCATCCGCCGCCCTGCTGGCGCGTGCCCGGGCGGTGACACCCGGTGGGGTCAACTCGCCGGTGCGGGCCTTCCGCGCCGTGGGTGGCACCCCCCGCTTCATGGCGAGCGGTCGCGGCCCCTACCTCACCGACGTCGACGGCACGGAGTACGTCGACCTGGTCTGCAGCTGGGGCCCGATGATCCTGGGCCACGCCCACCCGGCCGTGCTCGAGGCCGTGCGGGATGCCGTGTCGCGCGGCTTCTCCTTCGGCACCCCCTCCGAGAACGAGGTGCTGCTCGCCGAGGAGATCGTCGCCCGCGTCGACCCGGTCGAGCAGGTGCGCCTGGTCAGCAGCGGCACCGAGGCGACGATGAGCGCCATCCGGCTGGCCCGCGGGTTCACCGGGCGCAGCCTCGTCGTGAAGTTCGCCGGGCACTACCACGGCCACGTCGACTCGCTGCTGGTCAGCGCCGGGTCCGGCGTCGCCACCCTCGCCCTGCCCGACTCGGCCGGGGTGCCCAAGGAGATGGCCGCCGAGACCCTCGTCATCCCCTACAACGACGTCGAGGCCCTCGAGGCGGTGTTCGCGGCGCGGGGCGGCGAGATCGCGTGCCTGATCACCGAGGCGGCTGCCGGCAACATGGGCGTCGTCCCGCCCGACCCGGGCTTCACCCAGGCCCTGCGCCGGGTCACCGCCGAGCACGGTGCCCTGCTGGTCTCCGACGAGGTGATGACCGGCTTCCGGGTCGCCCGGGCCGGCTGGTGGGGCCACGAGGGCGTCGACGTCGCCCCCGACCTGATGACCTTCGGCAAGGTGATGGGCGGTGGCTTCCCCGCCGCGGCCTTCGGCGGACGCGCCGACGTCATGGCGCTGCTCGCCCCCGACGGCCCGGTCTACCAGGCGGGCACGCTGTCCGGGAACCCCGTCGCCACCGCCGCCGGCCTCGCCACCCTGCGGGCCTGCGACGACGGCCTGTACGCCCGCCTCGGTGAGGTGTCGCGCGCGATCGCCGACGCGGCATCCGCCGCCCTGTCGGATGCCGGTGTTCCGCACCGCATCCAGTGGGCCGGCTCGATGTTCTCCGTCTACTTCCGCGACGGGGCGGTGCGTACCTACGACGACGCCCGCGACCAGGACACCGCCGCGTTCGGCCGGTTCTTCCACGCGATGCTGGATGCCGGGGTCTACCTCCCGCCGAGCGCGTTCGAGTCGTGGTTCGTCTCCGGGGCGCACGACGACGCCGCCGTCGAGCGGGTCGTCGCGGCCCTCCCGGCGGCCGCCCGGGCCGCCGCCGGAGCCGGTGCCGGGACGCGTGCCTGAGCACCCAGCCTGGTTTGCGACAATCGGCGCATGACGTCGTCCCCCGAGGTCGGTGCCGCCGGCTCCGATGACCCGCAGCGCACCGTGGTGCACCTGCTGCGCCACGGTGAGGTGCACAACCCGCACCGACTCCTCTACGGCCGGATGGCGGGCTACCACCTGTCCGCGCTCGGTCGCCGGATGGCCGACCTCGCCGCCGAGCACCTCTCCGACCACGACATCACCCACCTGGTCTCCAGCCCGCTGGAGCGCGCCCAGGAGACGGCCGCGCCGATCGCCGACGCCCACGGCCTCGAGGTCACCCTCGACGCCCGGGTCATCGAGGCCGAGAACGCCTTCGAGGGCCTGCCGGTCGCCGGTGGCGCCGGCATCCTCAAGCACCCCCGGCTCTACCCGAAGATGCTCAACCCGTTCCGGCCGTCGTGGGGCGAGCCCTACGTCGAGCTCGTCGAGCGGATGCGCCTGGCGATCGTCGACGCCCGCACCGCCGCCCGGGGCCACGAGGCCGTCATCGTCAGCCACCAGGCGCCGATCTGGATGATCCGGCTCGCCACCGAGGGCCGGCCGCTGTGGCACAACCCCGCGAACCGCGAGTGCTCGCTGGCCTCGCTCACCTCGCTGACCTTCCTCGACGACGAGCTGCTCTCGCTCAGCTACAGCGAGCCGGCCGTCTCGCTGCTCGACCAGGCCCAGCCCGGGGCGGGCGCATGACGGTTCGACCCACCGCGCGGTGGGCCGTCGGTGTCGCGGCCGCTGCGCTCCTCCTCGGTGCCGCCGGGTGCACGCAGGACCCCAACTCGGTGGCCGCGCAGGCCAAGGCCGGCGACCAGAAGGGCTACGTCTCCGGTGACGGCGCCGTCGAGACCATTCCCGTGGACAAGCGCGGCGCACCGGTCGACCTCGAGGGCACCATGCTGGACGGCTCGTCGTGGGATGCCGCCTCGACCCGCGGCAAGGTGCTCGTGCTCAACGTGTGGGGCTCGTGGTGCGCGCCGTGCGTGGCCGAGGCCCCGGCCCTGCAGAAGACCTGGGCCGGGCTGCAGGCCGACAAGGCCCCGGTCGAGTTCATGGGCATCGACTTCCGGGAGGACCCGGCGCGCGGCGCCGCGTTCGCGAAGAAGGCGGGCGTCACGTACCCGAGCCTGAGCGACGAGTCCGGGGTCGCCATCCTGGCCCTGCAGGGCAAGGCACCCACCGTGCCCACCACGCTCGTGCTCGACACCGAGGGCCGGATCGCGGCCCGGGTCAACGGACCTGCCACCGCCGCCACCCTGCGTGGCCTCGTCGACGACGTCGTCGCCGGCTCGTGACCCCTGCCGCCGGTACCGCGGCCGTTCTCGCCGCGGGCGACACGGTCACCTCCGGGGCGCTCCCGCTGGCCGTGGCGGTGGCGGCGTTCGCGGGGCTGGTGTCGTTCGCCAGCCCGTGCGTGCTGCCCCTGGTGCCCGGCTTCCTCGGCTACGTCACCGGCCTGACCGGTGAGCCGCTCGCCGAGAAGTCCCGGGGGCGGATGGTCACCGGCGCGCTGCTCTTCGTGGTCGGCTTCACCGCCGTCTTCGTGCTCGGCTCGATCTTCGTCACGACGGCCGGCCGGGCGCTCATCGAGCACCGCACGCTGCTCATGCGCCTGGGTGGGGTGGTCGTCATCCTCATGGGGCTGGTCTTCCTCGGGGTGGGGAGCCAGCGCGAGGCCAAGATCGCGTGGCGCCCCAAGGCCGGCCTGGCCGGCGCCCCCGTGCTGGGCGCCGTCTTCGCGCTCGGCTGGGCGCCGTGCACCGGCCCGACCCTCGCGGCGGTGCTGGTCCTGGCCAGCACCACCGTGGACCCGCAGGTCTGGCGCGGCGTCGTCCTCGCCGTGGCCTACGGCCTCGGGCTGGGCCTGCCCTTCCTCCTGATCGCGGCCGGGCTCGACCGGGCCGGGCGCGCGTCGGGCTGGCTGCGCCGGCACCAGCGCACGATCCAGGTCGTCGGGGGAGTCATGCTCGTGCTGGTCGGCCTGCTCATGGTCACCGGGTTGTGGCAGAGCATGAACACCTGGCTGCAGACCGAGCTGGTCAACGGCTTCGAGGTGTCGGTGTGAGCGCCCGCACCGACGTCGCGCAGCCGCGCCTCGGCCCGGTCGGCTGGCTGCGCTGGATGTGGCGCCAGCTGACCAGCATGCGCACCGCCCTGTTCCTGCTGCTGCTGCTCGCGATCGGCGCGATCCCGGGGTCGACCTTCCCGCAGCGCTCGATCGACCCGGCGCGCACCACGGCCTGGATCGCCGACCACCCGACCGCCGGGCCGGTGCTCGACCGGCTGGGCTTCTTCGAGGTCTACGCCTCGCCCTGGTTCGCCGCGATCTACCTGCTGCTCTTCGTCTCGCTCATCGGCTGCGTGCTGCCGCGCACCAAGATCCTCTGGCACCAGGCGCGCTCGGCCCCGCCGCGCGCCCCGCGCCGCCTCGACCGGCTCGCCGCCCACCGCGAGGAGACCGTCGACGGCGAGGTCGAGGAGGTGCGCGAGCGGCTGCGGGTCGCCCTGAAGCGACGCCGCTACCGGGTGCACAGCCACGACGACCAGACGCTGTCGGCCGAGAAGGGCTACCTGCGCGAGACCGGCAACCTGGTCTTCCACGTCGCCCTCATCGGGGTGCTCATCGGCGTCGCCTGGGGACACCTGCTCGGCTGGAAGGGCGACGTCATCGTGCCCGTGGGCAAGACGTTCGCCAACACCCTGTCGCGCTACGACACCTTCAACCCCGGGCCGTGGGTCGATGTCAACGACCTGGACCCGTACACGATCAAGGTCGACCGGCTCGACGCGACGTTCGAGACGCAGGCCAAGAGCCCCGGCCAGTTCGGGGCGCCGCGCGACTTCGAGGCGTTCACGACGTTCACCGACGCCGACGGGACGAGCGAGCCGCGCAGCATCCGGGTCAACCACCCGCTCGAGACGGGCGGCGGGTCGGTCTTCCTGCTCGGCAACGGGTACGCCCCGGTCATCACGGTGCGTGACGGCGAGGGCACGGTGCTCTACTCCGACGCGACGCCGTTCCTGCCGCAGGACAACAACTACACCTCGGTCGGCGCGGTCAAGGTGCCCGGCGCCGAGCCGAAGCAGCTCGGCTTCGCCGGCTTCTTCCTCCCCACCGGCGTCATCGACGACCAGGGCCCGCACTCGATCTTCCCCGACGCGGCCGACCCGAAGCTGGCGCTCACCGCCTTCGAGGGCGACCTGTTCCCCAGCGGCAGCCCGCAGTCGGTCTACTCGCTCGACACCGCCTCGATGACTGCCGTGCCCGGCAAGGACGGCGCCGACCAGCTGCGCATCCTGCTGAGCCCGGGTCAGACCTACGAGCTGCCCGGCGGCCGTGGCTCGATCACCTTCGACCGGGTCGAGCGGTTCGCGGGCCTGTCCATCCGCACCGACCCGGGCAAGGCGATGACCCTGGTGTCGGCACTGCTCATGCTCGGTGGGCTGGTCGCCTCGCTGGTCATCCGTCGTCGACGGGTGTTCGTGCGGGTTGGTCCGGGGCCCGAACCGGGTCGTACTGTGGTGTCCGTCGGCGGCCTCGCCAAGGACGACGACGAAGGGATGCCCGACGAGATCACGGCCGTCCTGACCGCACTCGAAGGAACGCGATGACCGACCAGACCCTCGCCCAGCTCTCCAACCTGGCGATCTACTCCGCCATGGTGGTGCTCACGCTGGCGATGATCGCGGATGCCGTGTACCTCGCCCGGCTCGTGCCGGCCCGCGAGGAGGCCCAGGAGAGCGCGCGCGAGCGCGAGCTCGTGACCGCCGGCGGCGCCGCGGAGACCCAGGCGACCGACACGGCATCCGGGCTGGACGGGACCACGACCCCGACCGGGCGCGACGCCGAGCCGCTCGGCGCGCGCAAGGCCGCCGGCATCGGCTGGACCCTGACCGTGCTCGGCACCGTGTTCGTCGTCGCCGGGGTCGTGCTGCGGGCGCTCGAGGTGCACCGCTGGCCGCTGGGCAACATGTACGAGTTCGCGGTCTTCGGCGCGATGTTCGTGCTGCTGGTCTACTGCGGCTGGTCGATGAGGCGCGACCTGCGCTGGCTGGGCCTGTTCGTCGTCACCCCCGTGCTGCTCAACCTCGGGCTCGCGATCACCGTCTGGTACACCGACGCGTCCGAGCTGATGCCGTCGCTGCGGTCGGTGTGGCTGGCCATCCACGTCACCGTCGCGACGTTGTCGGTGGCGGTCTTCACGATCGGCTTCTCGCTCGGCGTCATGTACCTCATCCAGGACCGGCTCGAGACGGCGACCGAGCGACCGCGCAGCTTCATGAGCCGGCTGCCCGACGCCCGCGCGCTGGAGCGGCTGACCTATGCCGTGCACATCGTCGCGTTCCCGATGTGGACCTTCACCGTCATCGCGGGCGCGATCTGGGCCCGCCAGGCGTGGGGCTCGTACTGGAACTGGGACCCCAAGGAGGTGTGGAGCTTCGTCATCTGGGTGGTCTACGCCGCCTACCTCCACGCCCGGGCCACCACCGGGTGGAAGCGCCAGAACGCCGTGTGGATCGCCCTGGTCGGCTACGGCTGCATCATCCTGAACTTCGCCGTCGTCAACGTGTTCTTCGTCGGCCAACACTCCTACTCGGGGCTCTGATCTCACCATGGTCCGTTACAGCCTGCTCCGCCTGCTCGTCTTCTTCGGCTGCGTCAGCGTGCTCTGGCTCGCCGGCCTGCGCGACCGGGACCAGCTGCCGTACCTCGTCGTGGGCGCCGCCCTGCTCTCCGCGGTCATCTCGTACTTCGCGCTGCGCCGGTTCCGCGAGGACTACTCGGCGCAGGTCGCGCACAAGCTCGAGGCCCGGGCGGCGGCGAAGAGGGCGGCGCCGCGCACCCCCTCTGCCGACGAGCTGGCCGAGGACGCCGAGGTCTCCGGCGACGAGGGCACCTTCCGCTGAGCCGTTCCTGTCGGGTCCGGCTCCTATCCTGTGCCGATGGACCTGGAGCTCACCGGCGAGGTGTGGTTCTGGCGCGGACCGGCGCCGCACCACTTCCTGTCCGTGCCGCAGGAGCTGTGCGGCGGCATCGAGGACGCGTCGGCGCTGGTCACCTACGGCTGGGGGATGATCCCGGTGACCGTGCGGCTCGGCTCGAGCCAGTGGGCCACCTCGCTCTGGCCGAAGAACGGTGCCTACATCGTGCCGCTGCGAGCGGACGTGCGCCGGCGCGAGCAGGTCGAGCTCGGCGACACCGTGACCGTCGGCCTGACGATCGACGTGTGAGGGCCGGATGAGCGTGAGGGTCCCGAACCGCTCCTGGTGGGGGCTGCTCGCCGTCGCGGCGCTGCTGCTGGTGGCGGCGTGCGACGGGTCGACGTCGGGGTCGGGCTCCGCTGACGAGGCGTCATCCGTCGGTCGGGTGACCACCACGGACGTGGCGCTGCCGCCGGGCGACGAGCCGGTGGTCGTCACGCCGTGGGGCCAGGACCTGCTGGTCGGGTCGCGGGCTCCCGAGGGGTCGGCCTCGCGCCCCCGGTTGACCGTGCTCGACCCGGCGGGTGGGTCCCACGAGGTCGAGGTCACCCCGGTGTCGCCGACGGCGTTCCAGGCGAAGTGGCTCGTCGCCGCACCCCGGGGCGCCACCGTCGACCTGGTCGGTGGCGCTCCGGCCGGGGCCCACTCCAACACCCGGTGGAGCACCTGGCGCGGCGACGCCGCCGCCGTGCGTGAGCTGCCGCAGCCCTTCGCGACCTTCGGCGGCTGGGGTGCTGGCGCCCTGGTGTCACTCGTGCAGACCCCGTCGAGCCCGGTCATCGTCGGGTCGTGGGAGAGCGGCGGCGCCGGGCTCGACATCGCCCTGTGGCACCCCGACGGGGAGCGCTGGGTGCGGGCCTCCTCGGCCGGCACGGCCCTGGCCAGCAGTGCCAAGGCGCTGGTCTCGGCCCGGGGTGCCACGGCCGACCGGGCCGGGCTGCTCGTGGTCGGCTCGGTGACCCTGCTCGGCGAGGGCAGCGTCACCCAGCGGGCGGCGGTGTGGCGGGCACCGGGCCCGGACGGCCCGTGGACGCGCACCGACCTACCGGGCGACGGCTCGCTGGGGGAGGCCCACTCGGCGACCTGCGACGAGGCTGGTCGCTGCACCGTCGTCGGCGAGGTCGACGGCACCCTTCGGGGCTGGGCGCTCGCGGGCGACGACACCGTGACGCCGCTCGGGCTGCCGACGCTCGCCGTGGGGGAGCACGACCTGCTGCCGGCGCCGCTGCTTCGCGGTGAGGAGTCGACCGTGCTCCTGGCTTCGGGCGGTGTGCTGCGCGTGCTCACGGTGAGCGGCGGCGTCAGCAGCAGCGGCGGCGGCGACGGCATCCGGCAATGGACCGGTCCACCCGCGCGGGCGGTGCGGTCGGCCGCCCGTACCGCGACGGGCGACTACGTCGTTCTCGAGGACCCGTCCGGCGCGGCCCGCCTCGTCCGCCTCACCGCACCCTGACTCCGAGAGAGGACTCAGCGCAGGGCGACGCCGATGACGACGCCGAGGGCGGCGAGCACGGCGTAGACGACCTCGTAGAGCCCGGTCGCGGCGAGCACCGGCACCAGGTCACGCCCGGTGGTGCCGGACGCCACCGTGCGCACCCCCTTGACCGCCAGCGGCAGCGCGAGCAGGCCGAGCAGCACCCAGGGCTCCCAGAACGCCATGCCGCCGAGGGTCAGCACCGAGACGGCGACGAGCCCGGTGTAGAGCAGCCGGGTGCGCCGGTCGCCCAGTCGCACGGCGAGGGTCAGCTTGCCGTGCTCGGTGTCGGTGGGGATGTCGCGCAGGTTGTTCACGACCAGGATCGCCGAGGCGACCGCACCCACGCCGACGGCGCCGAGCAGGCCGAACCACGTCACGGCATCCGCCTGGGTGTACTGCGTGCCGAGCGTGGCCATCAGCCCGAAGAAGACGAAGACGTAGACCTCGCCGAGCCCGCGGTAGCCGTAGGGGTTGTCGCCGCCGGTGTAGCGCCACGCGGCGAGCACGGCCAGCGCCCCCAGGGGCAGCATGATCCACGCCCCGGAGAGGGCGACGAGGGCCAGGCCGACGATGCCGGCCGCCGCGAACGAGAGCATCGCGGCGAGCTTGACGTTGGCCGGCGCCGCGAGACGCTGGCCGACCAGGCGCACCGGCCCGACCCGGGCCTCGTCGGTACCCCGGATGCCGTCGGAGTAGTCGTTGGCGTAGTTCACCCCGACCTGCAGGGCGAGGGCGACGACGAGCGCGAGGATGCCGAGCGCGACGTCGGCGCGCCCGACCAGGTGGGCAGCGGCGGTGCCGAGGACGACAGGGGCGACGGCGGCGGGCAGGGTGCGCGGGCGGGCGCCCGCCACCCACTGTGAGAGGGAGGCCATGTGGGGGCTCAGAGGTCCTTGAGGAAGTCGGGGTCGTCGTCGGGTCCGCGTGGCCGGCGGCGGTCCTGGTCGCGCCGACGCTCCTCCACCTGCCGCTGGCCGCTGGACCGGATCGAGTGCCGAGTCGGGCGACCGAACAGGAGCCACGAGACCGGACCGATGACGGGGAACAGCAGGACGACGATGATCCAGGCGATCTTCGGGAGGTTTCGCATGTCGACCTCGGGGGTCTGGAAGGCGTCGATGACGCAGTAGACCGTCAGCGCGAGGCTGAGCAGGGCCGGGACGTAGCGGAGCACGCGGCCATCATCCCACGGTGAACATGGCGACCACGGCACGCCGGTCGGGCTTGCCCGGCCCTCGCGTGGGCACGGCGGGGGCCGTCAGCGCCCGTCGCGGCAGGGCGTGGTCGGGCAGGATGCCGCGCAGGTGCGCCCGCAGCTCGAGCGCGGTCAAACCCGCGCGCACCGCCCCCGGTTCGAGCACGACGAGGGCGCACACCGCCTCCCCCCACTCCGAGTCGGGGTGGCCGACGACGACCACCTCGGCGACCCCGGGCACGTGCTCGAGGATGGCCTCCTCGACGAGGCGGGGCGCCACCTTCAGCCCACCGGTGTTGACCAGGTCGTCGATGCGGCCGTCGACGTGCAGCCGACTGTGTGCGTCGGTGTGACCGACGTCGTCGGTGCGGAACCAGCGCATCCCGTCCTCGTCGACGCCGAACGCCTCGGCGGTCAGGTCGGGGCGACCGAGGTAGCCGTGGGCGACCGTGGGCCCACCCAGGTGGATACGGCTCTCCTCGTCGAAGGCGATCTGGGTGCAGGGCAACGGCTTTCCGTCGTAGACGCATCCTCCGGCGGTCTCGCTCATGCCGTAGGTGGCGAGGACGCGCACGTGGTTCCGCTCGGCCCGGCGACGCAGCTGCGGTGTCATCGCGGCACCGCCGACGAGCACCGCGTCGAACGTGCGCAGGGCCTCGGGCCCGCGGGGGTGGTCCAGCAGCCTGAGCAGCTGGGTGGGCACCAGGCTGGTGTAGCGGCGTTGCCCGGGCTCGAGCCGCGCGGCGGCTGCGACGAACACCTGCGGGAGGAAGCCGTCGGTGAGGTCCATCGCGACGGGGCTGGTGCCGGCATCCAGCGACCGCAGCAGCACCTGCAGACCGGCGACGTGGTGGGCCGGCAGCGCGAGCAGCCACTGCCCGGGGCCGCCGAGGTGCTCGTGCGTGGCCCGGCTGCTCGCGCGCAACGCCGCGGCCGTCAGCAGCGCGCGCTTGGGGGTGCCGGTCGAGCCGGAGGTGCCGACGACGACGGCCAGACCGTCGGGCAGGTCGGCCGGGTCGTGGTGTGGCACAACAGGTGGCGGTGTGGACGCGGCGAACGGGAGCACCGGGGCGTCGCCCGCCAGCGCCGCGGTGAGGCGGGGCAGGACTGCCAGGCAGGCCGGCCCGAGCGGCACCGCGAGCGGCTGCGGCACCGGCATCAGTGGATGTGCTCGCGCCAGTCCGCGGGCACTCGGCCCCGCGGACCGGGCACCGACTGGTCGGTCGGTCGCGAGGTGGGGGGCGCCAGGGCCGGCCCGTCCACCATCGACTCGTCGCCGTAGTCCCAGAACCAGTCCTCGCCCGGCTCGAAGCTCTGCACCACGCGGTGCCCGGTGGCGGCGGCGTGCGCCGTGGCGTGCTGGGACGGCGAGCTGTCGCAGCAGCCGACGTGGCCGCACGCGGCGCACCGGCGCAGGTGCACCCACCAGCCGGCGGGGTCGGCGGCGTCGCAGTCGGCGCACCCCGGCCCGCTCGGCGGCGCGGTCGGGTCCACGAACCCCCGGGGTGCGGTCTCGCTCATCGGTCTCCTCCGTCGCGCCGGCTCAGCTGGTGCCCCGGTGGCGTCGGGGCAGGCGTACACGCACCAGCGTGCCACCGGGACCCGACTCGATGTCGATGTCACCGGAGTGACGTTCGACAACGATGCGCCGCGAGATGTCCAGGCCCAGGCCGGTGCCCTTGCCGACCTCCTTGGTCGTGAAGAACGGCTCGAAGGCGTGGGCCTGCACCTCGGGTGGCATCCCGGCGCCGGTGTCGGCGACCTCGACGACCACCCAGCCGGAGGCGTCCGGGCGGGCGGACACGGTGAGGATGCCGGTGCCGTCCATCGCGTCGATCGCGTTGTCCACGAGGTTGGTCCAGACCTGGTTGAGCTCACCGGCCATCGCCTCGATCGGCGGCAGGCCCGGCGCGTAGTGCCGTTCCACGGTGATGCCGGAGCCGAGCTTGTGGCCCATCATCACCAGGGTGCTGTCCAGGCCCTCGACGACGTCGGTGGTCTGCAGCGAGGCGCGGTCCATCTGCGAGTAGGACCGTACCGCCGCCACCAGGGTGGAGACCCGGCCGGTGGCCTCCTTGACCTCCCGGACGAGCGAGGCCGTCGACAGCGACGCCGAGATCCACTCCAGGGCCGGCGCGAGGGAGTCGGGTGGCAGGGTCGCGGCGAGCTCGTCGCACCACGCGAGGTCGGCGCCGGCGGCCGCCAGCACCGGGGCGATCACCCAGTCGCGGTCGACGTCGTGGTCGCCGAGCCAGTCGGACAGCTCGTCCTCGCGGTCGGCCAGGGCGAGCCCGGCCAGGGCCGGCTCGGGGCCGCTGACCCGCAGCCGCAGCCCGTCGAGCGCGGTGTACTGCTCGGCGGTGATGCCCCTGCCCGCGAGCTGCGCCAGCGACGACAGGACGAGCTCGGAGGTGCCCTGCAGCGCGTCGACCGCCCGGGTCGCGGCGGATGCCGGGTTGTTCAGCTCGTGCGCGAGGCCGGCGGACAGCGTGCCGAGCGCCACCAGGGCCTCCCGCTGCCGAGCGGTGGACTCGATCCGGCGGACGGTGTTGACCAGCCCGTCGATGAAGTGCAGCCCGAAGGGGAACCACTGCTCGGACAGGCGGCGCAGCTCCGGGGCGGCGAGGCGCAGCACCCGGCCCGGGTTCTCGGCGCGGCCGGTGGCGAAGTAGACGCCGAACTCGTCCCAGGCGGCGAAGCCGCCGGCCCACTGCCCGGGCTCGGTCATGTATCCCAGCACCGACTCCTCGGTGCCGACCTGGCGGATGAGGGCCACCGTCCCGTCGAGCAGCACCCACCAGCTGTCGGCGGGCCGGCCCTCGGTGAACAGCAGCTCACCACGGCGCGTGACCTGCTCGGTGCTCGCCGCGAGCAGGTCGTCGAGCTGCCCGTCGTCGAGACCGTCGAAGAGCGGCAGCCGGCGAAGCTCGGCGAGGTCCATCAGACGCTCGCCAGGTAGCGGTGCACGAGGTAGACCGACATCGCACCCTCGCCGACGGCGGAGGCGACCCGCTTCATCGAGTCCAGCCGCACGTCGCCGGCGGCGAAGACCCCGGGGACGCTCGTCTCGAGGGCGTAGGGGGTGCGCGGGAGGGGCCAGCCCCCGGCGTGCTCGGGCAGCTGCAGGTCGGGCCCGGTGACGACGAACCCCTTGCCGTCGCGGACCACGGCGTCGCCCAGCCAGTCGGTGCGGGGGAGTGCGCCGATGAAGACGAACAGCCAGTTGGTGGCCTCGTCGGTCTCGACGCCGGTGTCGCGGTCGGCGAGGGTCACGGACTCCAGGTGGTCGGTGCCGTGGGCAGCGGCGACCTCCGTACGGAACCGCACCTCGACGTTGTCGGCGGCCTTGATCCGCTCGACGAGGTACTCCGACATGGAGTCCTCCAGGCGGGCTCCGCGCACCAGCAGCACGACACGGCGAGCCACCTTGGCGAAGTTGAGCACCGCCTGGCCGGCCGAGTTCGCCGCCCCGACGACGTGCACCACCTGGTCGGCGCACTGTGCGGCCTCGCTCGCCGAGGCGCCGTAGTACACGCCGCGCGAGCCCAGGGCGTCGACGCCGCGCGCCTCGAGCCGCCGGTAGGCGACCCCCGTGGCGATGAGCACGGCCCGGCTCTCGACCTCGCCGCCGTCGGCGAAGCGCACGGCCAGCACGGGGGCGCGCTGCTCGAGCCCCACGACCTCACGGGCGAGCACCGTCTCGGCCCCGAAGCGCGACGCCTGGGCGACGGCACGGTGGGTGAGGTCGGCTCCGGAGACGCCCTTCGGGAAGCCGAGGTAGTTCTCGATGGCGGCGCTCTGGCCGGCTTGTCCGCCGGGGGCGTCGCGCTCGACCATGACGGTGCGCAGGCCCTCGGACGCCGCGTAGACGGCGGCCGCCAGCCCGGCCGGCCCGCTGCCGACGATGCACAGGTCGTAGAGCGGCTGCTGGGCCCGGGTGCGCAGACCGAGCGCGTCGGCGAGCTCGACGCTGGACGGGTGGCGCAGCGGCTCACCCTCGGGCAGGAGGACGAGGGGCAGGTCGGTGTGGTCGGCGCCCGCGAGCTCGAGCAGGCGGCCGGCCTCCTCGTCGCGCTCCAGGTCGAGCCAGCTGTAGGGGATGTGGTTGCGCGCCAGGAACATCTTGACGTCGTAGCTGCGGTCGGACCACAGGTGACCGACGACCCGCACCACCGAGCTGGCGTCCGGGTGGTCCTGGCCCCAGGCCTCGAGCAGGTCGTCGACGACCGGGTAGAGCGTGCTCTCGGGCGGCTCCCACGGCTTGAACATGTAGTAGTCCAGGCCGATGTCGTTGATCGCCCGGATGGCGACGTCGGTGTCGGCATAGGCGGTCAGCAGGAGCAGCCGGGTGTCCGGGGACGTCTCGCGGACCTTCGACATCAGCTCGATGCCGGTCATGCCCGGCATCCGCTGGTCGGAGACGAGCAGGGCCACCGGCCGGGAGCGCAGGGCCAGCTCGGCCAGGACCCCGAGGGCCTCGTCGCCGGACGTCGCACGCACCACGCGGTAGTCCGACCCGTAGCGGGCGCGCAGGTCACGCACGATGGCGCGGGACACCTGGGGGTCGTCGTCGACGGCGAGGATCGTCGCCCGGGGCGGCATCCGCACTCCTTGTGCTCGGGGGTCGTGGCTCACGATAGGGCGGTCGTGGGCACCGCGGAAGGGAATCGGGTGTGGCCGTGGGTCGCGTTCGGGGTCGCCGTGCGGGACCATGGGCGCACGGCAGGAGGTGGCGCGATGGACGAGTCGTTCCCGGCTTACCTCGAGCAGGTGCGGCGGCAGCGCGCCGAGCTCGGGGAGTCGATGGCGGCCCTCGAGGCCGCCCTGACCCTCCCGGCGGGGGTGGGCCCGGTGTGGCGTCGCAGAGTTCGGGCGGCCCTCACCGAGCTGTCCCACGACCTGCGCGAGCACGCGACCCTCACCGAGGCCGACGGTGGTCTCTACGCCGACATCGGCGCGACCGCACCGCGGCTGACCCACGGCGTGGCGGTGCAGCTCGGCGAGCACGCCGAGGCGTTGGCCGAGGTCGAGCGGCTGCTCGCGGAGCGTGACGAGGGGCTGCGCGACGAGGATGCCGTGGACGCGCACCGTGAGGCGTGCATCCGGCTGCTCGGGCGGCTGGTGCGGCACCGGCAGCGCACCTCCGACCTGATCTACGAGGCGTACGCCGTCGACATCGGCGGCTCGGGCTGACGGCCCACCGGCCGACGGCACCGGCGCTGTCCGGGGTGCCGGGTAGCGTCTGTCGGATGCAGGCGGTGTGCCCGGCGGGTGGGGTCGATGGCTGACGCCGACGACGTGCGTCGGCTGGCCCTGTCGCTGCCGCACGTGGTGGAGATCCCCAGCGCAGGGTTCGACTTCCGGGTCGCCGACAAGGGTTTCGTCTGGTCCTACCCGGAGCGCCGGCCGGGCCGGCCACGCGTCATCCGCACCGATGTCGCGGTGCTCTTCGTCGGCGACCTGGAGGAGCGGCAGGCACTGCTGCTCGGCGAGCCCGAGCTCTTCTTCACGGCTCCCGGCTACGAGAGCTCTCCCTTGGTGATGCTCCGGCTCGACCGGGTGGGGGTCGAGCGTCTCGCCGAGCTCGTCACCGACGCGTGGCGGATGCGCGCCCCGGAGGAGCTTGTTGGCGACCTCGGACCGGCCTGAGGGCCATCACCCTCGGCGGGTGATGGTGCCCGCGGGCCCTGTGCCGCGGCATCCGCCCGGGAGTACCGTCGCGGCTATCCCCCACGCCGTGGAAAGTGCAGGACGCCGTGAAGCGCACCAAGCCCCTGGCCCTCGTTGCCGCCGTCCTCGTCGTTCTCGTCGCGCTGCTGTCCGGTTGCGGTGGCGAGGACAACGCCTCCGACGCACCCACGCAGCTCGAGGGCAGCTGGAAGCTCGAGACCCTCAACGGTGCCGCTGCGGCCACCGCCGTGGCGTCGACCCTCTCGATGGACAACGGTGCGGCCACCGGCAACGCGGGCGTGAACACCTTCAACGGCTCCTACGACGCCCCGAGCAACGGCGTGCTGACCTTCGGCCCCCTGGCCTCGACGCAGATGGCCGGCCCGGACGACGCGATGCAGCAGGAGCAGGCGTTCCTCAAGGCCCTCGGTGAAACGAAGAAGTTCACGACCGAGGACGGCGGGCTGGTCCTCATGGACGACAGCGGGGCCAAGCTCGCGGTGCTCAAGGCCGCCGGTCAGGGCTGACCCGGCCGGTCAGAAGTACCAGGGGAAGGGCGACCAGTCGGGCTCGCGCTTCTCGAGGAACTGGTCGCGGCCCTCGACGGCCTCGTCGGTCATGTACGCCAGCCGGGTGGCCTCGCCCGCGAAGACCTGCTGGCCCATCAGCCCGTCGTCGACGAGGTTGAAGGCGAACTTGAGCATCCGCTGGGCCTGGGGGCTCTTGCCCATGACCTCGCGGGCCACCTGCAGTGCCTCGGCCTCGAGCGCGGCGTGGTCGGCGACCAGGTTGACGGCACCCATCTGACGCATGTCGTCGGCGGAGTACGTGCGCCCGAGGAAGAAGATCTCGCGGGCTCGCTTCTGGCCCACCATCCTGGCGAGGTAGGCGCTGCCGTAGCCGCCGTCGAAGCTGCCGACGTCGGCATCGGTCTGCTTGAAGGCGGCGTGCTCGCGCGAGGCGATCGTGAGGTCGCAGACCACGTGCAGGCTGTGGCCCCCACCGGCCGCCCAGCCGTTGACCACCGCCACGACGACCTTGGGCATGGTGCGGATCAGCCGCTGCACCTCGAGGATGTGCAGCCGCCCGCCCTCGGCCTTGACCCGGCGCTCGTCGACGGTGTCGGCGGTGGTGCCCTCGGCGTACTGGTAGCCGGAGCGACCCCGGATGCGCTGGTCGCCGCCGGTGCAGAAGGCCCACTTGCCGTGGCTCCCTGTGCCCTCGGGCCCGGGGCCGTTGCCGGTGAGGAGCACGACGCCGACGTCGGCCGTGCGGCGGGCGTGGTCGAGCACCCGGTAGAGCTCGTCGACGGTGTGTGGCCGGAACGCGTTGAGCACCTCGGGCCGGTCGAACGCCACGCGCACGCAGCCCAGGCCCACGGCTCGGTGGTAGGTGACGTCGGTGAGGTCCTCGAAACCGGGCACCTCCTGCCAGGCATCGGGGTCGAAGGTCTCGCTGACACCGGGGATCGCGCTCACGGCGGCAAGGCTAGTCGGCGTGGGCTGTGGACAACTTCCCGGTGGCGTCGGCGGGTCGTGCCACGCTCGTCGGGTGACGAGCCGGGGGGCTGGTCGGACAGGGGAGGGTGATGGGTGACGACGGCGACGTGCTGAGGTTCCGGTCCCGGGAGGGGCTCGACCCGCCGGACGAGTACGACCGGGAGCCGGTGCCTCGGGACGAGTCCTACGACGGTTACGAGTCCTACGACCGGTTCGAGATGTCCGACCGGTTCGCGACCTGTGACCGGTCCGAGCGACATCGCGAGCACGGACACACCGGGCTGGGAGACCTGACCCAGGTCATCCTGGTCGGGGACCAGGTGCTCGACGTGGTGCCCTGCGCCCGGCGCCCGGTGGCCGGCAGCGGGTACGAGTGCGCGACACTCGAGCTGCGTGACCGCGGGCTCCTGCGGCCGCAGCCCCCGGCACCACCACCGGTACCACCGGGGTACGAGCAACAGCTGGCGTGGCTGGCGCGCATCGTGGGCGGCGAGGAGGCGCTCGGCGCACTCGGGGTGGAGCCGCTCGAGCCGGAGGAGCTCTGCCTCGACGACGTGCGGCCGTCCCTGCGAGACCGGGTCCGCGGCATCGACGTGCGACTCGAGCAATGGGCTCCGGTGCTCCTCGGCGACGAGGGCCAGCCGGCCGCCCGACGCCTGCTCACCCGCGCCGTGGCGGCGGAGCCAGCGCTGCTCCGCAGCGATCGCGACGACGTGGCCACCGGTGCCGTGCTGTGGGCCGTCGCCAAGGGCAACGACCTCGTCGGCACGAACCGACCGGTGCGGGCCAGCGTCATCCAGGAGGTGTGCGGGCTCGTGTCCGACGCCGTCGTCACGTGGCAGCGCCTTCGCCCATGCCGTGTCGGGCGGGGGCGGGATGCGGTACGGCCGGCCGGTCTGGATGTACGACACCCAGCCGAGCGTGATCCCGCTCGGCAGTCCCGACCTCCTGCTCGCGCGGTTCCGCCGCACGCTCGTCGCCCTGCGAGACATCTCGCTGGCGCTGAGGGCGGGAACCCCGGGGTCACGGTGACGCGACGCCCGGGTGCGCGTGACCCGCCCGGCGAGCTCGAGCAGGGGCATACGGTGGCCGCATGCCGCTGCCCCCCGTCGGTGACCTGCTCGCTGCCCTCCACGTGGTCGCCATCCCGATGCGGGTGCCGTTCCGTGGGGTGACCACGCGCGAGGTGGCCCTGTTCGAAGGTCCGGCCGGCTGGGGGGAGTTCGGGCCGTTCCTGGAGTACGCGCCGGCGGAGGCGTCACGGTGGCTGCTCTCGGCGGCTGAGTCGGCCTGGCTCGGCTGGCCCGAACCGCTGCGTGACCTCGGTGCCCGTCAACGCGACGGTGCCGGCGGTGCGGCCCGAGCAGGTCGCCGAGGTACTGGCGCGGTTCCCCGGGTGCACCACGGCCAAGGTCAAGGTGGCCGAGCGCGGCCAGTCGCTCGACGACGACCTCGCCCGGGTCGCGGCGGTGCGCGAGGTGATGGGGCGCACGGCGAGGGTCCGGGTCGATGCCAACGGCGCGTGGTCCGTCGACGACGCCCTGCAGGCGCTCGGCCGCCTCGCCGCCCACGACCTCGAGTACGCCGAGCAGCCGTGTGCGACGGTGGAGGAGCTGCGCGACCTGCGAATGGCACTGGCGCGCAACGACATCGACGTGCGCATCGCCGCTGACGAGTCCATCCGCAAGGCCGAGGACCCGCTGCGCGTGCGCGACCTCGAGGCCGCCGACATCATCGTCGTCAAGGTGGCGCCGCTCGGTGGGGTGCGGTCCGCGCTCGCGGTCGTCGAGGCCTGTGGGCTGCCCGCTGTGGTGTCGTCGGCGCTCGACACGAGCGTCGGCATCTCGGCCGGGGTCGCCCTCGCCGCTGCCCTGCCGTCGCTCGAGCACGCCTGCGGGCTGGGCACGGTCGCGCTGCTCGCCGGCGACGTCGCCGCCACGCCGCTCGTGCCGGTGGCCGGCGCGCTGCCGGCCGGTCGCGTGGTCGTGGACCCGGAACGGCTCGAGCAGCTCGCCGCACCACCCGAGCGCGTCGCGTGGTGGCGCGACCGCGTGCTCGCCTGTGCCGAGCACGTGCTGGGGGCGACCCGGTGATCGACATCCGGTGGATGTGGCTGTTCCTCGACACCCCGCGGGCCGACGCCAGGCGTTCGTGGGCGTTCTGGTCCGAGGTCACCGGCTGGCCGCTGTCCGCGACCCGTGGCGACCACGACGAGTTCGCCACGCTGCTGCCGCCGCGTGGCGACGGGTGGCTCAAGGTGCAGGCGGTCGCCGACGGGCCCGGCGGCATCCACCTCGACCTCGACGTCCTCGACGTGCACGCCGCCGCCCGCGAGGCCGAACGGTTGGGCGCCAGCCGGATCGGGGGCATCGACGACGTGGTCGTCATCCTGCGCTCGCCCGGCGGCCTGACCTTCTGCCTCACGCCCTGGCACGGGGACGGCGAGCAGGTGCGCACCGGGGCGGTCGAGCTGGTCGACCAGGTCGGCCTCGACTGCCCGGTCGACGTGCACGACGCCGAGCTGGAGTTCTGGACCGCACTCACCGGCTGGTCGTGGGTCGACGTCGACGAGCCGGAGCTGTCCGTGCTGGGGCGGCCACCCGGCATCCCGTTCCGGCTGCTGTTCCAGCGGCTCGGCGAGCCGACCGGCCCGGTGCGGGCCCACGCCGACCTGGCCTGCGCCGACCGGCAGGCGTCCCTCACCAGGCACCTGGCCGCAGGGGCGCAGGTCGTCGCCGTGCGCGACGACTGGACCGTGATGACCGACCCGGTGGGGCGCGTCTACTGCCTCACCGACCGCAGCCCGACCGCTCCGACTGGGTAGCGGGGACGCGGTGCGTCAGGCCGGGTCCGGCAACGGCAGGCCGAGCAGGGCGTTCTCGACGACCTCGGCCAGGGCCGGGTGGATCCAGTACTGCCCGCGGGCCACGTCGAGGGCGCGCTGCCCGAACGACGCCGCCTGCACCAGCGGCTGGATGAGGGTCGACGCGTGCGGTCCGATGGCGTGTGCCGCGAGGATCTGCCCGGTGGGGTCGGCGTGGACCGTCAGCAGACCGGTGGTGTCCTCGAGCGCCCAGCCGTAGGCCACGTCGCCGACGGCCTGGGTCGCGGTGACGAAGGGCGTGCCGGCCTCGCTGAGCTCGGCGGCGGTCGGGCCGAAGGCGGCGACCTGCGGGTGGCCGAAGACAGCGTGCGGCACCGGGCGGTCGTCGGTGGTGCGCGGCTCACCGGCGAGCCGGCCGATGTCGACGGCGAGGTTGTGCGCGACGATCCGCGCCTCGTGGTTGGCGACGTGCTTGAGCTGGTGCGCCGAGGAGACGTCGCCGAGCGCCCAGACCCCCGGTGCCGTGGTTCGCAGCTGCTCGTCGACGACGAGCCGCCCGTCGTCGTGCAGTGCGAGGCGTCCGGCGGCCGGTTCGAGCCGGTCGGTGTTGGGCACGCGCCCCACGGCCAGGAGCACGACCTCGGCCTCGACGTGACTGGGTCCGCCCGGGCCGGCGAGGTCGATCCGCCACAGGTCGGCGACCCGATGGGCCGAGGTCGCGGTCGTCGACAGGCGCAGGTCGTACCGGTGTCGTGCGGCCTCGGTATAGCGCTGGGCCACCTCCACCTCGTGGTGCCGCAGCAGGCTCGGGCCGCGCTGCACCTGGGTCACCGCGACGCCGAGCGCCGAGAACACGTGGGCCAGCTCGCACGCGACGAACCCGCCGCCGATGACCGCCATCCGGCGCGGGAGGGCGTCGAGCCGCATCACGGTGTCGGAGGTGTGCACGCCGCGGTCGGGGTCGGGCCCGCGCAGCCCGTCGACGTCGAGGCCGACGGGGTGGCTCCCGGCTGCCACGACGAGCCGGTCGGCGGTGAGCTCCTCGCCGGTCGAGAGCGCGAGCCGGCGCTCGCCGGTGAACGTGGCGTGTGCGCGGTAGAGGGTCGTGTGCTCCTGGCTGCGCCGGTAGGCCTCGCCGCCGGCGGAGATCGGGTCGATCCGCCCGAAGATGCGGTCGCGGATGCCGGGCCAGTCGACGGTCGGCCCGGCGAACGTGACGCCGAGGCGGTGCGCGTCGGCGGCCTCGACGACCCGGTCGGCCGGCAGCACGAACATCTTGGTCGGGATGCAGCCGACGTTCAGGCAGGTGCCGCCGAAGGTCCCGCCCTCGACGATCGCGACGTCGAGGCCGTCGAGCTCGGGGGTGAGCAGCGAGTTCCCCGAGCCGCTGCCGATGATGACGAGGTCGTGGTGCGGCATGGGCGCCAGCGTAGGCGTCGCTCGTCCACAGGCGGCCCGCCGGGGCGGCACCATCCACAGGTCCGCGGCGGGGCTGTCGGCCGGCGGGGGTGCGCGGACAGGGTGGGTCGGACGAGGGGAGGAGCCGGATGGACAAGGGGCTGGGGGCGACGTGGTGAGCTACGCCGTGCTGGCCGACGAGGCAGGGAGGATGGCGATGCTGCTGCTCGCCGAGGCGGCCGAGCTCGACCAGCGCCGGATGGCGCTCTCGCGGTACGCGCTCGTCTGGTGGCAGGGCGAGGCGGCGGAGGCCTACCAGCGCCGGGTGCAGGAACGGGTGGCGGCCCTGGCGGTGGCCTCGGCGCGGCTGGAGGCGGCAGCCGAAGCGTGGGAGGCGCTCGAGGAGGTGGCCGACGACGCCGCGCTGGCCGAGGCCGGGTTGGGTGGGTACCCGTGAGGCTGGCCGTGCGGTCGGAGGCGCTGGCCGCCGCTGCCGCGGCAGTCGACGAGCTCGCCGACGCGACACGCGACGGCGCGCACCGGCTCGTGGCTGCGCTGGCGCGCGCGGGTCCAGTACGGATCCGCAGCCCCGACGACCTGGTGCTGGCGTCGCGGTGGGCGCGGGTCGACGCGCAGACGCTGGCGGTCGTCGGTCCGGGTGGCCTGTGGGGGGAGTCGCTCGCGCTCGAGGTGCTGGCCGTGCGGCTCAGGGCTGCGGCACGGGTCTACGCAGGCGTGGAGGCGTCGGTCTCGGCAGTGCTCGCCGGTGTCGGGGCAGGAGCCGACTTGGCGGCGCGCGGAGGCTGGCTGACCGACGGCACGTCGATGCCGACGGTCACCCCGGTGCCACCGACCCTGGTGCTCGACCGAGACCACGGCTTCCGTCACGCCGCCGACCTCGTCGCCGCCGGGGAGGGTCTCGACGGTGGCAGGGTCCGGGTCGTCGAGGTGGCGCGCGGTGACGGCGGGTCGGCCTGGGTGGTGGTCGTCCCGGGTACCCAGGCCTGGTCGCCGCACCCCGGAGCGAACCCGTTCGACCTCACCACCGACGTCCGCGGCGTCACCGGCGACACCACGCTCGCCGCGGCCGGGGTGGCCGTTGCCCTCGAGGTGGCCCGGTCCCTGGCCGGTTCGCGGTCGACCCCCGGGGACCCCGTGGTGCTCGTCGGCCACAGCCAGGGCGGCATCCTCGCGGCCGCGCTCGCGAGCGACCCCGGCTTCACCCGGCGGAACCGGGTCAGCCACGTCGTGACCAGCGGGTCGCCGATCGCACTGTTCCCCGTGCCCCCGACGACCCGGGTGCTGGCCGTCGAGCGTGGTGGCGACCCCGTGCCGCGGCTCGACCTCACGCCCAACCCCGACCGCTCGTCGTGGGTCACCCTGCGCACGCCGGGCGACGGACCTCCCCGTCGACGTGCGCGAGCACCGCCTCGAGGGTTACGTCGCCACCCTCCGGGTGGCGGAGGCCGCCCCACGCGGCACGGTCGCCGGCCTCGACGCCTGGCAGGCCTCGGCGGGCGGGGTGCTGGGTCGACCGGTCCGCTCGGTGTTCGAGGCGGTCGTCGAGCGTTCCGGTTCGGGGGCCGAGGAGGTGGTCCGCAGGCAGACGTGACCCTGACACGGTGTGAGGGAGGAGAACTGGGACATGTTGATCTCGGACTTCGCCCGACTCGGGCAGGTGTCGGTGCGCATGCTGCGCCACTACGACGCGTTGGGGCTGCTCGTGCCCGACCACGTCGAGCCGGCCAGCGGCTACCGCTCCTACTCGCCCGAGCAGCTCCACCTCCTCAACCGGCTCGTCGCCCTCAAGGACCTCGGGTTCACGCTCGACCAGGTGCGCTCACTCCTCGCCGACCCCGTGGGGGCCGACGAGCTGCGAGGCATGCTCCGGCTGCGCCGGGCCGAGCTGGAGGAGGAGGCGCGCGCCGTCGGCACCCGGTTGGCGGCGGTCGAGTCGAGGCTGAGGATGATCCAGAAGGAGAACACCATGTCACCCGACTACGTCGTCAAGACCCTCCCCGCCGTGCGCCCCGTCGGTCGCCGCGCGGTCGTCGACCCGGAGGTGATCGGCCAGCACGTCGGCCCGATGTTCGAGGAGCTTTCCGCCACCCTGCGCCACGTCGACGGCGCCCTGGCCACGCCCATCGCGACCTACGCCGAGGTCGACGAAGGCATGGAGGTCGCTGTCGGCTACGCGTGGGGCGGTCCGGCCCCCGACGGGACCCAGGCCATCGACCAGGCCGACTGGGTCACCGAGCTCCAGCAACCCTTGACGCGCTGACCCGGGGGTTCTCGCCCCGACCCTCGGCCCGTGCGGCCTGGGGCAATGGCAGACTCACGGCCGTGAACCCGTCCGAGGCGCTGGCGACCGTGCTCGTCGACGAGCTGGTGAGGAACGGCGTCCGCGAGGTCGTCCTCTGCCCCGGTTCCCGGTCGGCACCGCTGGCCTACGCCGTGCTCGCGGCCGAGCGGGCCGGCCGGCTCCGGCTGCACGTGCGGGTCGACGAGCGCAGCGCGGGGTTCCTCGCGCTCGGCCTGGCCCTGGGGTCCGGTGCCCCGGTGGTGGTGATGACGACGTCTGGTACGGCTGTCGCCAACCTGCACCCCGCGGTGCTCGAGGCCCACCACGCCGGTGTCCCGCTCGTGGTGGTCAGCGCCGACCGTCCGCACGAGCTGCGCGGCACCGGTGCCAACCAGACCACGGCGCAGCCCGGCATCTTCGGGGCGAGCACCCGGTACGCCGTCGACCTCCCGGCGCCGGTCGTCCGTACGGGCCTCGGCCCGTTCTGGCGCAGCACCGTCTGCCGCGCGCTCGCGGCCGCCACCGGCGCCACCGGCGGCCTGTCGGGGCCGGTCCACCTCAACGTGTGCCTGCGCGAGCCACTGGCCCCCGAGCTCGAGGCCACCTCCGGCGGAGGGTCGGTCAGCGAGAACCACGAGGCGGACGACGCGTGGCCGGATGCCCTCGAGGGCCGGGACGGCGGCGAGCCGTGGGTGGGGTTTGGCGAGAGCGGGTCGGGGTCCGCGCAAGCGGCCGCGCTCACCGAGGTGGCGCGAACGCTGGTCGTCGTCGGCGTCACCCGCGACCCCGCACTGGGGGAGCGTGCCGTCGCGTGGGCGACGGAGCGCGGCCACCCCGTCGTGGCCGAACCGTTCGGCAGCGGCGTGGTCCGCGCCGACGCCGTGCCCCACGGTCCGCTGCTGCTCACGGCCACGGACTGGCTCGACGCCCACGCCCCGGACCGAGTCGTCGTGGTCGGCCGGCCGACCCTGTCTCGCGCGGTCGGCGCCCTGCTGCGCCGCCCCGGACTGTGCGTCGAGGTGGTGTCGGAAGGCGGCCAGTGGTCCGACCCGTCGCACGTCGCCTCCGCCGTACACCCCCCGCACGCCCTTCGCCTCGGTGGCCCGACCACGCCCGGTGACGACCACGGTTGGAGTGCGAGCTGGCGCACCGCCGGGAAACGCATCGCGGATGCCGTTGCCGCGCAACCGTTCCCGTGGCCGAGTGGCCTCGGGGTCGCAAGCGCCGTCGTCGACGGGCTCCCGGGGGACTCCGTGCTCGTCCTCGGCTCGAGCAACCCCGTGCGTGACGTCGACCTCGCCGTGGCCGGACCGATCGCCGATGAGGTGCTGGCCAACCGTGGTCTCGCCGGCATCGACGGTGTCGTCTCCACGGCGGTCGGCATCGCCCTGACCCGAGCCGCCGCCCCGACCTACGCCCTGCTCGGTGACCTCACCTTCCTGCACGACGCCAACGGCCTGCTCGTCGGCTCCGACGAGCCCACGGCGAACCTCACCCTCGTCGTCGTCAACGACGACGGGGGCGGCATCTTCACCACGCTCGAGCACGGAGCCCCCGAGCGTGCGGCGCACTTCGAGCGCGTCTTCGGCACCCCCACGGCCACCGACCTCGGGGCACTGTGCCGCGCCCACGGCATCCGCCACGACCGCGCGACGACGGCCGCCGACCTGACCGCGGCCGTCGCCGAGCCGCCACACGGCATCCGGGTCGTCGAGGTCGTCGTCGACCGTGGCACCCACCGGCAGGCGCACGCCGACCTGCGCGCCCTAGCCGCCCGAAGCCTCTCCGACTGACGGCCCGATTTCAGGGGTGTGCCACCCGGTTGCGAGAATGCCCGAGTGACCCCGACCCCCCAGCGCACCGACGTCCTCGTCGTGGGCGCGGGACCCTCCGGCGCCTCCGCGGCGGCGTGGGCGGCCCGTGCCGGCCGTGACGTCGTGCTCGCCGACGCCGCGGTGTTCCCCCGCGACAAGACCTGCGGCGACGGGTTGACCCCCCGCGCGATCGCCGAGCTCGACCTGCTCGGCCTGGGCGACTGGGTGCGCGACCACACCGTCAACCAGGGGCTGCGGGCGCACGGCTTCGGCCAGACCCTCCTGCTGCCCTGGCCCGGCGGCACCCTGCCCGACCACGGCTCGGCCGTGCCGCGCACCGAGCTCGACGACCGCATCCGCACCGAGGCGCTCGAGGCCGGCGCCACCGGCCTCGAGGGCGCCAAGGCCGTGGACGCGCGGCTCGAGGGCGGGCGCGTCACCGCGGTGACCTTCACCCGCGGTGACGAGACGTTCGAGGTCGAGTGCGAGCGCCTCGTGGTCGCGGACGGCGTGCGCTCCGGCCTGGGCAAGGTGCTCGGTCGCGAGTGGCACAAGGACACCGTCTACGCCGTGGCGGGCCGCTGCTACGTCGACTCCACTGAGTCCGACGACCCGTGGATCAGCAGCCACCTCGAGCTGCGCGGCGAGCGCGGCGAGGCGCTGCCCGGCTACGGCTGGATCTTCCCGCTCGGCGGCGGCCAGGTGAACGTCGGCGTCGGCGCGCTGGCGACGACCAAGCGGCCCGCCGACATCGCGATCAAGCCGCTGATGAAGCGCTACACCGACGAGCGCCGCGCCGACTTCGGCCTGTCCGGCGAGCAGCGGATGGCGACGAGCGCGCTGCTGCCGATGGGTGGTGCCGTCAGCACCGTCGCGGGCGCCAACTGGGCGCTCATCGGCGACGCCGCCGCCTGCGTCAACCCGCTCAACGGCGAGGGCATCGACTACGGCCTCGAGACCGGCCGGCTCGTCGTCGACCACCTCGACACCGACCTCGCGGTCACCTGGCCCGCCCTGCTCGGCGACCACTACGGCGAGGCGTTCTCCATCGCTCGCCGCCTGGCCGGCATCTTCACCGTGCCGAAGACGCTTGCCGCGCTCGGCCCGGTCGGCATGCGCAGCGACTGGCTGATGACGCTCGCGCTGCGCTGGATGGGCAACCTCGTCACCGACGAGGACCGCGACCGCTCCGCCCGGGTGTGGCGCTGGGCCGGCCGCCGCTCCATCGCGATCGACGCCAGCCCACCCTTCAGCTGACTACGGGAGTTCGAGAACAGCGGAAGGAGCGGAGCGGCGGGATGCCGTGGGCGAGCCGATGGACGGGTCTGGCGGGAGCGCGACTGAGCGCCAGCGAAGGAGTGCGGATGGTCAACGGCCGCCCACGGCATCCCACCGCGCAGCGGTCACGCGGGAAAGGGAGCCGCGGCCGTGAGGGCGTCGCGCATCGGCACGAACTTGGCCGACGACTCGGCCACCTCGGCGTCGGGGTCGGAGCCCGCGACGATGCCGCAGCCGGCGAACAGCCTGATCCGCGACGGGTCCTGGGTCGACACCGCACCACAACGCAGCGCAATGCCCCACTCGCCGTCGCCGGTGGCGTCGATCCAGCCGACCGGCCCGGCGTAGCGCCCGCGGTCCATGTGCTCGAGCTCGCTGATCACGTCGTCCGCCACCGGGGCCGGCGTGCCGCACACCGCCGCCGACGGGTGCAGCGACGCCGCCAGGGTCAGCGACGACGCGTCGTCGACGAGCACGCCCGCCACGTCGGTGGCCAGGTGCATGACGTTCGACAGGTGCAGCACGAACGGCGCCTCGGGCACGTTCATCGACGAGCAGTGCCGGGCGAGGGCGTCGGCCACCGAGCGCACGGCGTACTCGTGCTCCTCCAGGTCCTTCGACGACCGCGCGAGCGAGGCGGCGAGCGCCAGGTCGTGGTCGTCGTCCCCGGTGCGCCGGATCGTGCCCGCGAGCACCCGAGAGGTCACCAGGCCCTTCTCGCACCGCACGAGCAGCTCGGGCGTCGCCCCCACGAGCCCGTCGACGGCGAACACCCAGGTCGTGCGGTACTCCTCCGCGAGCCGGTGCAGCAGCCAGCGCACGTCGAGCGGCGCACCGGTCGTCACGTCGAGGTCGCGCGCCAGCACCACCTTGTCGAGCCGCCCGGACGTGATCCGCGAGACCGCCTCGGCCACGGCGCCGGCCCACTCGGCGGGGGAGAGGGCGCCGTCGGCGAACGCGACGTCGACGGGCGCGCCCGGCGCGGGCTGCCGCGCGATCGACGGCGTGCCGGGAACGGCCGGTACGGCCGGCGCCGGCTCCACCCCGACGGTCGTCAGCCAGGCCACCCCGCCGCGCATGCCCACGACGACCTCGGGCACGACCAGCGTCGCGCCGGCGGCCGAGTCGGCGGCGTACGACACCGACCCGAACGCCACCGGCCCGGTGCCCGGGCGGTCGACCTCGTCGCGCACCACGGCGCTGCCCACCAGGCCCGTCCACCAGGACTCGAGCTCGGCCATCCGATCGGGCCCGGATGCCGTGCGGCTCGCCGCGCGACCCCACCCGACGATGCCCTCGCCACGGCGCACCCACGAGCACACGTCGGTGGGCGGGCCCTGCGGGACCAGCGCGAGCAGCGCCGCGCCGAGCTCGGGGTCGAGCGGCACGGTGCGGGAGACGAGGGGGGCGGCCGGAGAGTCGATCGCGTCGATCGGCGGCTCACCCGCGGGCAACGAGGTCATCGCGCAGCAGGATACGACCCGGGCCCGAGGCCGCTGACATCGATGGGAGGATGTCGCGCATGAGCCGTGCCTCCCTCGACAAGGACCCCCGCGACGTCGCGACGATGTTCGACGACGTCGCGAGCAAGTACGACGTCACCAACGACGTCCTCTCCCTCGGCCAGGACCGGCTCTGGCGTCGCGCGGTCGTGCAGGCCTGCGAGGCCGTTCCCGGCCAGGTCGTGCTCGACATCGCGGCCGGAACCGGTACCAGCAGTGAGCCGTTCGCCGACTCCGGCGTCGACGTCGTGCCCGCCGACTTCTCGCTCGGGATGCTGCGGGTCGGCCACCGCCGTCGCTCGGACCTCGGCTTCACCGCGGCCGACGCCATGAACCTCCCGTTCGCCGACGAGTCCTTCGACGTCGTCACGATGAGCTTCGGGCTGCGCAACGTCGCCGACCCGGATGCCGCGCTGCGCGAGTTCCTGCGGGTCACCAAGCCGGGTGGCCGCTTCGTGCTGTGCGAGTTCAGCCAGCCGACGAACAAGGCGTTCCGCACCGTCTACAGCAAGTACCTCATGCGCTCGCTGCCGGCCGTCGCGCGCAAGGTCAGCAGCAACCCCGAGTCCTACGTCTACCTCGCCGAGTCGATCCAGGCCTGGCCGGCCCAGCGCGACATGGCGCAGCGCATCGCGGGCAGCGGCTGGGAGGGCGTGAAATGGCGCAACCTGTCCGGCGGAGTCGTCGCCCTGCACCGCGCGACGAAGCCGCTCACGCCGACCGTTGAAGGTTAGGGTCGCCTTACTTCGATGTCGCGCCGGAGCCGTCCTAGACTCCTGCCGTTCGTGAAGACATTCACAAGCGCCCGCCGCCCCTGCCCGACAGCCGACCTCACCGGGTGAGGCGTCCGTCACCCCCCTAGGATGAGCGGGTCGCCGTCCGTCCTCCCGACGACCTGTGCCCACCCGACGCACACGAGCACCGAAAGGGGAGTTGTCCTGCGATGAGCAACCCCTACGTACCGCTGCTGATCCTGCTAGGCCTCGGCTTCGCGTTCGCGGCCCTGTCGGTGGGCACCAGCCTCGTGGTCGGCCCCAAGCGCTACAACCGCGCGAAGATGGAGGCGTACGAGTGCGGCATCCAGCCGACCCCCCGCGCCGAGGGCGGCGGGCGCGTGCCGGTCAAGTACTTCCTCACCGCGATGCTCTTCATCATCTTCGACATCGAGTCGGTGTTCCTGTACCCCTTCGCCGTCGCCTTCGACTCGCTCGGCCTGTTCGCGCTGATCGAGATGGTGCTGTTCATCGTCACCGTGTTCGTCGCGTACGCCTACGTCTGGAAGCGCGGGGGTCTCGAGTGGGACTGACGACCACCGGACGCACCACACCCCACACGATCGCGAAGGAGGCCTGATGGGACTCGAGGAGAAGCTGCCCGCAGGGTTCGTCCTGACGACGCTCGAGAACGTCGTCGGCTACATGCGCAAGGCCTCGATCTGGCCCGCCACCTTCGGGCTCGCCTGCTGCGCGATCGAGATGATGGCCGTCGGCACGCCCGACTACGACATCGCCCGGTTCGGCATGGAGCGGTTCTCGGCCACCCCGCGCCAGGCCGACCTGATGATCGTCGCCGGCCGGGTGTCGCAGAAGATGGCCCCGGTCGTGCGCCAGGTCTACGACCAGATGCCCAACCCCAAGTGGGTCATCTCGATGGGCGTGTGCGCCAGCTCCGGCGGCATGTTCAACAACTACGCGATCGTCCAGGGCGTCGACCACATCATCCCGGTCGACATCTACCTGCCCGGCTGTCCGCCGCGCCCGGAGATGCTGCTCAACGCGATCATCGAGCTGCACAAGCAGATCCAGGGCAGCAAGCTCGGCGTCAACCGCGTGGCCGCCGCCCGGGCCGCCGAGGAGGCCGCGATGGCCGCGACGCCCACCTCGCTGATGGCCCCCACCCACGACCACCTCGCGCACCTCGGCGCGCCGACCGGGAAGAACCTCCTGGCATGAGCGACGAGAAGCGGACCGACGACGGTCCCGAGCTCGAGGACGCCGACGTCCAGGCCGTCCCCGACCAGGTGATCGACACCCCCGAGACCTCCACGGTCGACGACCCCGACGCCCTGCGCCCGGCGCACTCGGCGAACATCTCCACCTGGCGCGAGCTGTCCGACGACGAGCGCGAGCCCGTCCTGGTCGGCGAGCGGCGCGGCATGTTCGGCGCCACCCGCGGCCAGGACACCTCCGGCTACGGCGGGCTCGTCACGCCGACGCTGTTCCCCGGCGCCTCCCCCCGCCCCTACGGCTCCTACTTCGACGAGGTCGCCGACCTGCTCGGCACCGCCCTCACCGAGGCCGACGGCCCGGGCTACCACGACGCCGTCGAGAAGGTCGTCGTCGACCGCGGCGAGCTCACCCTCTTCGTGCGTCGCGAGCACCTGCTCGCCGTCGCGAGCGCGATGCGCGACGTGCCCGGGTTGCGCTTCGAGATGTGCTCGGGCGTCTCCGGCGTGCACTACCCCGGCGAGGAGGGCCGCGAGCTGCACGCGGTCTACCACCTGCTCTCGATCACCCACGGCAGCCGCCGGGTGCGCCTCGAGGTCACCGCCCCGGACGCCGACCCGCACATCCCGTCGATCGTTGCGGTCTACCCGAGCAACGACTGGCACGAGCGCGAGACCTGGGACATGTTCGGCATCGTCTTCGACGGCCACCCCGCGCTCACCCGCATCCTGATGCCCGACGACTGGCCCGGGCACCCGCAGCGCAAGGACTACCCGCTCGGCGGCATCCCCGTCGAGTACAAGGGCGGCACCGTCCCGCCGCCGGACCAGCGGAGGGCGTACAGCTGATGACGACCCACGACCACGACACGACGATCTTCGAGTCGGGGCAGCCCGACCCCGACGAGACGGTTCCCGACGCCTACGGCGCCTCCGTGCACGAGGGCGTCGAGGGCGCCCCCGTGTTCAACGTCTCCGGCGGCGACTGGAACGACCTCGTCGACGAGGCCACCGCGCTCCACGAGGAGCGCATCGTCGTCAACATGGGCCCGCAGCACCCGTCGACGCACGGCGTGCTCCGCCTCATCCTCGAGCTCGACGGCGAGACGGTCACCGAGGCCCGCGCCGGAATCGGCTACCTGCACACCGGCATCGAGAAGAACATGGAGTTCCGCACCTGGGTGCAGGGCGTCACGTTCTGCACCCGGATGGACTACCTCACCCCGATGTTCCAGGAGACGGCGTACTGCCTCGCGATCGAGAAGCTGCTCGGGATCACCGACCAGATTCCTGAGCGCGCCTCGATCATCCGGGTGCTGATGATGGAGCTGACCCGGGTCAACTCGCACCTGGTCTGCCTCGGCACCGGTGGCATGGAGCTCGGCGCCACCACCGTCATGACCGTCGGCTTCCGCGAGCGCGAGCGCATCCTGCGCGTGTTCGAGGCGGTCACCGGCCTGCGCATGAACAACGCGTACATCCGCCCCGGCGGGGTGTCCCAGGACGTGCCGCACGGCGCCGTCGACATGGTCCGCGAGGTCATCACCGAGCTGCGCCGCGGCATCCACGAGCTCGAGCTGCTGCTCAACGAGAACCCGCTCCTCAAGGGGCGCACCGTCGGCGTCGGCTTCATGGACCTCACCGGCTGCATGGCGCTGGGCATGACCGGCCCGGTGCTGCGCGCGACCGGCCTGCCGCACGACCTGCGCAAGTCGGCGCCGTACTGCGGCTACGAGACCTACGAGTTCGACGTGGTCACCCGCACCGGATCCGACGCCTACGACCGGCTGCGCATCCGCATCGACGAGATGTTCGAGTCGCTCAAGATCGTCGAGCAGGCGCTCGACCGGCTGCAGCGCACCGAGGGCCAGCCGGTGATGGTCGAGGACAAGAAGATCGCCTGGCCGGCGCAGCTGGCCATCGGCGGCGACGGCCAGGGCAACAGCCTCGACCACATCCGCGAGATCATGGGCTCCTCGATGGAGTCGCTCATCCACCACTTCAAGCTGGTCACCGAGGGCTTCCGGGTGCCTCCGGGCCAGGCCTACGCCGCGGTCGAGTCGGCCAAGGGCGAGCTGGGCTGCCACGCCGTGTCCGACGGCGGCACCCGCCCGTACCGCGCCCACTTCCGCGACCCGAGCTTCAACAACCTGCAGGCCGTGGCGTCGATGTGCGAGGGCGGCCAGGTCGCCGACGTCATCGTGGCCGTGGCCTCCCTCGACCCCGTCATGGGAGGTGTCGACCGCTGA
This sequence comes from uncultured Actinomycetota bacterium, assembly GCA_963695175.1. Taxonomy (GTDB): domain Bacteria; phylum Actinomycetota; class Actinomycetes; order Actinomycetales; family Dermatophilaceae; genus Fodinibacter. The sequence goes on along the minus strand of CAVOGG010000002.1, from coordinate 124,062 downwards.
TGTCCCACGACTTCGGCCTCCAGACCGCGTCCGGGCACCTCACCGTCAGTGAGGAGTCCAAGGAGCCGTACCCCGCCGACGTCGAGGCGCGCTTCCGCGCCGACGCCGCCGAGGTGGTCGCGCGCTACCCGCAGAAGCGCTCGGCGCTGCTGCCGCTGCTGCACCTCGTGCAGTCGGTCGACGGCTACGTCACCGGCCGCGGCATCGACCTGTGCGCGGAGCTCCTCGACCTCAGCACCGCCGAGGTCTCGGGCGTCGCCACCTTCTACACGCAGTACAAGCGCCACCCCAACGGCACCTACACCGTCGGGGTCTGCACGAACACGCTGTGCGCGGTCATGGGCGGCGACGAGATCTGGGATGCCGTGTCCGAGCACCTCGGTCTCGGCCACGACGAGACCACCGCCGACGGCGCGATCACCCTCGAGCGCATCGAGTGCAACGCGGCCTGCGACTTCGCCCCGGTGGTCATGACCAACTGGGAGTTCTTCGACAACCAGACCCCGGCCTCCACGATCGAGCTCGTCGACGCGCTGCGCGCCGGTGAGCCGGTCGCCCCCACCCGCGGCCCGAGGCAGGTCGGCACCTTCAAGGAGGTCAGCCGTGTGCTCGCGGGCTTCCACGACGGCCTCGCCGACCAGGGCGTCGGCGCCGGCCCGGCATCCCTCGTGGGCCTGCGGATCGCCCACGAGCAGGGCTGGACCGCACCGGAGGGCGACTCCGCGGCCTCCGGTTCCGGGGGCCGCGCCGCACGCACTCCCGGCAACACCGAGGTCACCCCCGACCACGACGAGGCCAAGGCCGACCGGGCCACCACGTCGACGCCGGCGCCGCCCGATGCCGACAAGACCGAGGAGCCCGGCGCGCCGGTCGCCTCCACCGGTGACGGCGTCAGCGGGGAGGCCCGCGAGGTCCCCTCGCCGAAGGACACCGTCGACCCCGTGCCGCCCCAGGAGGCCGAGCCCGACGCGGCCGGCGGCGCCGCGAACGTCTCGGCGCAGAGCGCCTCGGTGCCCCCCAGCCCCACCACGAAGAAGAAGAAGGGCTCCTGATGGCGACCACGCTCACGCCCATCCTCAGCGCCTTCTGGGACGACCCGAAGTCGTGGACCCTCGACACCTACAAGCGCCACGGCGGCTACCAGGCCCTCGACAAGGCGCTCGGCATGGAGCCGGCGGCCATCATCCAGGCCGTCAAGGACTCCTCGCTGCGCGGCCGCGGCGGCGCCGGCTTCCCCACCGGCATGAAGTGGTCGTTCATGGCCCCGCCGGACGGCGGCCCCCGCTACCTCGTCGTCAACGCCGACGAGTCCGAGCCGGGCACCTGCAAGGACGTCCCGCTGATGATGGCCAACCCGCACGTGCTCATCGAGGGCGTCGCGATCAGCTCGTTCGCCATCGGCTGCGAGCACGCCTTCATCTACCTGCGCGGTGAGGTCGTCCACGTCTACCGCCGGCTGCTGCGCGCGGTGGAGGAGGCCTACGCGGCCGGCCACCTCGGGCAGAACGTCCACGGCAGTGGCGCCAACCTCGACATCACGGTGCACGCGGGCGCGGGCGCCTACATCTGCGGCGAGGAGACCGCGCTCCTCGACAGCCTCGAGGGCCGGCGCGGCCAGCCCCGCAGCAAGCCCCCGTTCCCCGGTGTCGCGGGCCTGTACGCCCGGCCGACCTCGGTCAACAACGTCGAGTCGATCGCCTCGGTGCCGGGCATCATCCTCGAGGGCGTCGACTGGTTCACCGGCATGGGCACCGAGAAGTCCACCGGCTTCGGCATCTTCAGCCTCTCCGGGCACGTGAAGAACCCCGGCCAGTTCGAGGCGCCGCTCGGCATCACGATGCGCGAGCTGCTCGACATGGCCGGCGGGATGCGCGACCCCGACAAGGCGCTGAAGTTCTGGACCCCCGGTGGCAGCTCGACCCCGCTGTTCACCGCCGAGCACCTCGACGTGCCGCTCGACTTCGAGTCGGTGGGCGCAGCCGGCTCGATGCTCGGCACCCGTGCGCTGCAGGTCTTCGACGAGACGGTCTGCGTCGTGCGCGCCGTCGACCGCTGGACCGAGTTCTACAAGCACGAGTCCTGCGGCAAGTGCACCCCGTGCCGCGAGGGCACCTGGTGGCTCAAGCAGATCCTCGGTCGCCTCGAGCAGGGGGAGGGCAGCGAGGAGGACCTCGACAAGCTGCTCGACATCTGCGACAACATCCTCGGCCGCAGCTTCTGCGCCCTGGGCGACGGCGCGACGAGCCCGATCACCAGCTCGATCCAGTACTTCCGCGACGAGTACGTCGCGCACCTCACCCACGGCGGCTGCCCGTTCGACCCGAAGGCGTCGACGCTGTTCGCCAAGGACGACAAGGACAGCGTGCCCGCATGACGACCACGCCCGCCACCGCCACGCCTGCCGCTCCCGCCGCGGCCGACCTGGTCACCCTGACGATCGACGACCGGGAGGTGTCGGTCGCCAAGGGGACCCTCATCATCCGGGCCGCCGAGGAGGCCGGGATCGAGATCCCGCGGTTCTGCGACCACCCGGGTCTCGACCCGATCGGCGCCTGCCGCCAGTGCCTCGTCGAGGTGTGGATGCCGGGTCGCCCCGGCCCCGACGGTGCGCCGGGCGAGCCCACCCAGATGCAGGGCCCCCCGGGGCGGATGAAGCCGCAGGCCTCGTGCACGATGACCGTCGCCCCCGGCATGGTCGTCAAGACGCAGTACACGTCCGAGGGCGCCGACAAGGCGCAGCAGGGCGTCATGGAGCTGCTGCTCATCAACCACCCGCTCGACTGCCCGGTGTGCGACAAGGGCGGCGAGTGCCCCCTGCAGAACCAGGCGATGAGCAACGGCCGCTCGACCTCCCGCTTCGAGGACGTCAAGCGCACCTACCCCAAGCCGATCAACATCTCCTCGCAGGTGCTGCTCGACCGCGAGCGCTGCGTGCTGTGCGCCCGCTGCACCCGCTTCTCCGAGCAGATCGCCGGCGACCCGTTCATCGCGCTGGTCGAGCGCGGGGCGCTGCAGCAGGTCGGCATCTACCAGGACCAGCCCTTCGAGAGCTACTTCTCGGGCAACACCGTGCAGATCTGCCCGGTCGGCGCCCTCACCGGCGCGGCCTACCGCTTCCGCTCACGCCCGTTCGACCTGGTGTCGACGCCGAGCGTGTGCGAGCACTGCGCGAGCGGCTGCGCGCAGCGCACCGACCACCGCCGCGGCGGCGTGCTGCGCCGGATGGCGCAGAACGACCCGGCGGTGAACGAGGAGTGGAACTGCGACAAGGGCCGCTGGGCCTTCGCCTACACCTCGCTGGGCGACCGCCTCGAGCTGCCGCAGGTGCGTGGCGCCGACGGTGAGCTGCGCGTCGCGTCGTGGCGCGAGGCCCTCGAGACCGCCGCCGCAGGCCTGCGCGCCGCCAAGTCCACGGGTGTGCTCGTCGGTGGCCGGGTCAGCGCGGAGGACGCGTACGCCTACGGCAAGTTCGCGCGCACCGTGCTCGGCACCAACGACGTCGACTTCCGGGCCCGGCCGCACTCCGCCGAGGAGGCCGACTTCCTCGCCTCCACCGTCGTGGCCACCGGCCCCGACGGCGGCGCGGTCACCTACGCCGACCTCGAGTCGGCCGGCACCGTGCTGCTCGTCGGCCTGGAGCCCGAGGACGAGAGCCCGATCGTCTTCCTGCGCCTGCGCAAGGCGTTCCGCAAGCACCGCACCGCCGTGTATGCCGTGGCCCCGGTCGCGACCCGCGGCCTGGCCAAGGTGGGCGGCACGCTCATCCCGACCGCCCCCGGCACCGAGCCCGAGGTGCTGCGTGCCCTCGCCGAGGGTTCCGGCACCGACGTCGTCGCCGCCGCGGGCCAGGGCCTGCGCGACAACGCCGTGGTGCTCGTCGGCGAGCGCCTCGCGACCGTCCCCGGTGCGCTGAGCGCGGCGGCCGCCCTCGCCGAGGCCACCGGCGCCCGCCTGGCCTGGGTGCCCCGCCGGGCCGGTGAGCGCGGCGCGCTCGAGGCCGGTGCGCTGCCCTCCCTGCTGCCCGGTGGCCGCCCGCTCGCGGATGCCGCGGCACGCGCCGAGGTCGCCTCCGCGTGGGGTGTGGAGTCCCTCGACGGCACCGCGGGCCGCGACACGGCCGGCATCGTCGCCGCGGCGGCATCCGGTGAGCTCGACGCGCTCGTCGTCGGGGGCGTCGACCCCGCCGACCTGGGCGTGGCCGGTGCCGCCGACGCCTTCGCCCGCCCGTTCGTCGTGTCGCTCGAGATCCGCCCCTCGGCGGTCACCGCGGTCGCCGACGTCGTGCTCCCCGTCGCGGCACACGCCGAGAAGGCCGGCACCTTCGTCGACTGGGAGGGCCGGGTCCGCACCTTCGAGGCGGCCCTGGAGACCGCACAGGTCAGCGACTACCGCGCGCTCGACATGCTCGCCGACGAGATGGGTGAGTTCCTCGGCACCCGCACGGTGCGCGAGGTGCGAGCCGAGATGGCCGACCTCGGCCCGTGGCAGGGCGCCCGCACGGCCGTCCCGGCCGTCGAGCCCGGCGACGTCCCGAGCGTCGAGGCCGGCACCCTCGTGCTCGCCACCTGGCGCCACCTGCTCGACCGCGGGTCGCTGCAGGACGGCGAGCCGTTCCTCGCGGGCACCGCCCCGGCCCCGGTGGCCCGGGTGTCCGCGTCCACCGCCGGCGACCTCCGTGTCGTCGACGGCGACGAGCTGACCGTGCGGGTCGGCGACACGACCGTCACCGCCCCGGTGCTGGTGTCCGAGATGGCCGACCACGTCGTCTGGCTGCCGACCAACTCGGTGGGCAGCGACCTGCGGGCCGCCCTCGCCGGTGCGCCGGGAGCCCTCGTCTCCGTCACGAAGGAGGACCAGGCATGAAATGCACCCCACGAAGTTCCTCCTCCGCTCCGCTCCCCCAGATACTTCGTGAGGACCCCGCATGAGCTCGCTGCTGGCACTGCCGCAGGTGGTCTCGCTCGCCTCCGAGAACACCGACAACCCCGTCGCCGACTTCAGCGACACCCCGCTCTGGCTGAGCCTGGTCAAGGCGCTGTTCATCTTCGTCTACCTGCTCATCTCGACACTGCTCGTCATCTGGTTCGAGCGCCGGGTCATCGGCCGCATGCAGCAGCGTCCCGGCCCGAACCGCAACGGCCCGTTCGGCCTGCTGCAGACCCTGGCCGACGGCATGAAGTCGATGCTCAAGGAGGACGTGACTCCCAAGGCGGCCGACGTCTTCGTCTTCACCCTGGCCCCGCTCATCACGGCCACCATGTGCTTCGTCTCGTTCGCGATCATCCCGCTCGCCGGGGAGGTCTCGATGTTCGGGCACACCACGCCGTTCCAGCTCACCGACACCTCGGTCGCGGTGCTGCTCGTGCTCGCCGTCGCCGGCATCGGCATCTACGGCGTCGTGCTCGCCGGCTGGTCCTCCGGGTCGACGTACCCGCTCATGGGTGGCCTGCGCTCGTCGGCCCAGATGATCTCCTACGAGATCGCCATGGGCCTGTCGCTCGTCGCCGTGTTCCTCTACGCGGGCTCGATGTCGACCTCGCAGATCGTCTTCGCGCAGCGGGGCCTGTGGTTCATCATCCCGGCGTTCTTCAGCTTCTTCGTCTACGTCATCACGATGGTCGGCGAGACCAACCGGCTGCCGTTCGACCTGGCCGAGGGCGAGGGTGAGCTCACCGGTGGCTTCCACACCGAGTACGGCTCGATGCGCTTCGCGATGTTCTTCCTCGGCGAGTACATCAACATGTTCACCGTCGCCGCGCTGGCCACCACGATGTTCCTCGGCGGGCCACAGGCGCCCCCCGGCATCGCCGCGATCAACGACGGGATGTTCAACGAGGGCTACTGGGGCCTGCTCTGGTTCACCGTCAAGCTGTGGATGTTCATGTTCGTGTTCGTCTGGCTGCGCGGCTCGCTGCCACGCGTGCGCTACGACCAGTTCATGCGCTTCGGCTGGAAGTTCCTCATCCCCGCCACGCTCGCCTGGGTGGTGCTCGTCGCCTTCTTCCGCGCCGGCCAGAACGGCTGGTTCGAGGACTGGCTCGGCAACATCAACTTCGCCGGGCGGGTCTTCCCCGCCACCTCCCTGCTGCTCGTCGGCGTCATCGCCGTGATCGCGCTGGTCCTCGGCTGGATGTGGGACCGCCGCGCCGAGGCCCGGGACGCCTCGTCGCACCCCACCGTGCCCGAGGAGATCGACCCGTACGCCGGGGGCTACCCCGTGCCGCCACTGCCCGGCCAGCGCCTGCGCGAGCCCTCGCTCGACGCACCGGTCCTGACCTCCGGCAGCGAGACCAAGGAGGCCGCTCGTGGCTGACGAGCAGAAGAAGTCCGGCTTCTTCTCCGACCTGTTCGCCCCCGTCGGTGGTTTCGGGGTCACCTTCTCGACGATGTTCCGCAAGGTGGCCACCGAGGAGTACCCCGAGGAGAAGCGCCCCACCCAGCCGCGCTTCCACGGCCGCCACCAGCTCAACCGGCACCCCGACGGCCTCGAGAAGTGCGTCGGCTGCGAGCTGTGCGCGTGGGCCTGCCCGGCCGACGCGATCCTCGTCGAGGGTGCGAACAACGACGACTCCGAGGGCGGCGCCGGGCGGTTCAGCCCCGGCGAGCGCTACGGCCGCGTCTACCAGATCAACTACCTGCGCTGCATCTTCTGCGGGCTGTGCATCGAGGCGTGCCCCACCCGCGCGCTGACGATGACCAACTTCTACGAGCTCGCCGACAACAACCGCGCCGACCTGATCTACACCAAGGACCAGCTGCTCGCCCCGCTGCAGCAGGGCATGCTCCAGCCGCCGTTCCCGATGGCCGACGGCCTCGAGGAGCGCGACTACTACCTCGGGAAGGTCTCCTCGGCGACCGACGGCCAGCGCGAGTACGTCGAGGCGCACACACCCACGACCGACGACGCGGAGGTGACCTCGTGACCGGCACGGGCGAGGCAGTCCTGTTCTGGATCCTGGGCCCGCTCGCGGTCATCGGCGCCCTCGGCCTGGTGTTCGCGCGCAAGGCGGTGCACGCGGCCATCGGCATGGCCATGACGATGATCATCCTGGGCGTGTTCTACATCGCCCAGGACGCCGACTTCCTGGGCGTCATCCAGATCTTCGTCTACACCGGCGCGGTCATGATGCTCTTCCTGTTCGTGCTGATGCTCGTCGGTGTCGACTCCTCCGACAGCCTCGTCGAGACCCTGACCGGGCAGCGGTGGGCCACCGCGGTGCTCAGCATCGGGCTGGCCGGCATCCTCACCTCGGCGATCGGCGAGGCGACGTTCGGCGACCCGGTCGGGGTGACCGCGATCAACACCCAGACCGGCAACGTCTCGGCCGTCGCGCAGCTGATCTTCGGCCGCTACGTCTGGGTCTTCGAGATGACCAGCGCCCTGCTCATCACCGCGGCCCTGGGCGCCATGGTGCTCGCGCACCGCGAGCGGCTCGGCCGCGGCCCGAACCAGCGCGAGTGGAGCAAGCGCCGCTTCCGCGAGGGCGAGCACCTCGCCGGCCTGCCGGTACCCGGTGTCTACGCCCGGCACAACGCCGTCGACACCCCGGCGCTGCTGCCCGACGGCACGCCGTCGGAGCTGTCGGTGTCGCGCGTGCTCACGGCCCGCGAGCAGAACCTCTCCCCAGAGGTGTACCGCGAGACCGATGCCCAGATCGAACGCGACATGCAGGAGGGGAGCGACCGGTGAGCGTCGTCAACTACATCTACCTGGCGACGATCCTGTTCGCCATCGGCGGGGCCACGGTGCTCACCCGGCGCAACGCGATCATCGTCTTCATGGGCGTCGAGCTCATGCTCAACGCGACGAACCTCGTCTTCGTGACGTTCGCGCGGATCCACGGCAACCTCGACGGTCAGGTCCTCGCCCTCTTCGTCATGGTGGTGGCCGCGGCGGAGGTCGTCGTGGGCCTCGCGATCATCATGGCGATCTTCCGTTCCCGCCGGTCGGCCTCGGTCGACGACGCGAACCTGCTGAAGCTGTAAGGAGCACCAGTGACCTCACTCATGACCGAGGGCGGCTCGATCGTCGCGGCCGACGCGAGCGGAGCCTCCGCCTACGCGTGGCTGCTCATCGCGCTGCCCCTGCTCGGTGCCGCCATCCTCCTGCTCGGGGGACGGCGCACCGACCGGTTCGGGGCGCTGCTCGGCACCGGGATGTCGTGGGCCTCCTTCCTCGTCGGGCTCGTGGTCATGCTGCAGCTGGTCGGGCTCGCGCCCGACGAGCGGGCCATGAACCTCACCCTGTGGAACTGGATCCCGGCGGGCGCCTTCCAGCTGGACGCCGGGCTGCTCATCGACCCGCTGTCGATGTGCTTCGTCATGCTGATCACCTTCGTCGGGTCGCTGATCCACGTGTACTCGATCGGCTACATGGAGCACGACCCCGACAAGCGGCGCTTCTTCGCCTACCTCAACCTGTTCATCGCGTCGATGCTCCTGCTGGTGCTCGCCAACTCCTACCTCCTGCTGTTCGTCGGCTGGGAGGGCGTGGGCCTGGCGTCGTACCTGCTCATCGGGTTCTGGAACTGGAACCCGGCCTACGCCACCGCGGCCAACAAGGCGTTCTTCGTCAACCGGGTCGGTGACCTCGGGCTGGCCATCGCGATCATGCTGATGTTCGTCACCTTCGGCGGCGTCGACTTCGCCACGGTCGACGCGGGCGTGGCCACCGCGAACCAGGGCGTGCTCACCGCGATGGGCCTGCTCCTGCTGCTGGGAGCCTGCGGCAAGTCGGCGCAGTTCCCGCTGCAGTCCTGGCTCGGCGACGCGATGGCCGGCCCGACACCGGTGTCGGCGCTGATCCACGCGGCGACCATGGTCACCGCCGGCGTCTACCTCATCGTGCGGTCCGACGTCATCTTCACCGCCACACCGGATGCGCGGCTCGCCGTGGCACTGGTCGGCGCGGTCACCCTGATCTTCGGGGCGATCGTCGGCTGCGCGAAGGACGACATCAAGAAGGCGCTGGCCGCCTCCACGATGAGCCAGATCGGCTACATGATGCTCGCCGCGGGCCTGGGCCCGATCGGCTACGCCTTCGCGATCTTCCACCTGCTCACCCACGGCTTCTTCAAGGCCGGGATGTTCCTCGGCGCCGGCTCGGTCATGCACGGCATGAACAACGAGGTCAACATGCGGCGCTTCGGTGGGCTCGCCCTGCTGATGAAGATCACCTGGATCACCTTCGGGCTCGGCTGGCTGGCCATCATCGGCATCCCGCCGTTCTCGGGCTTCTGGTCCAAGGACAAGATCATCGAGTCGGCCTTCGTCGGTGAGGGCTGGCAGCCGTGGGTGCTCGGCGGGGCCACGATGCTCGGCGCCGGCATCACCGCCTTCTACATGTCCCGCATGTTCTTCATGACCTTCCACGGCGAGAAGCGCTGGGAGGACGACGACGACGTGCACCCGCACGAGTCGCCGCTCACCATGACGGTGCCGATGATGGTGCTGGCCCTGGGCTCGGCCTTCCTCGGCCTGATCCTCGGCCCGACCGGGATCATCACGAGCTGGCTGGCGCCGGTCGTCGGAGAGCCGGTCGAGGACCACCCGGTGCTGCCGGTGTGGCTGATCATGACCGTCACCCTGGTGCTCGTGGTGGCCGGTGCGTTCTACGCCTGGACGCGCTACGGCGCGGACGTCGTGCCCGAGGTCGCACCCAAGGGGTCCGCCATCACCGTCGCGGCCCGGCAGGACCTGTACCAGGACGCCCTCAACGAGGGCCTGTTCATGCGCCCCGGCATCCACCTGACCCGCGGCCTGGTCTTCGCCGACGCCCGCGGGGTCGACGGGGCCGTCGGTGGTCTGGCCGCCCTGATCGGCGGGTTCTCCTCGAGGTTGCGTCACCTCCAGACCGGCTACGTCCGGTCGTATGCCCTGACGATGCTTGTCGGTGTCGTCACCGTTCTCGGCGCGATGTGGGTGATCCAGTGAACTCCCTGCCCCTGCTCACCTTGATGATGGTGGTGCCGCTGGTCGGCGCCGTCGTCGTCGCCGTGCTGCCCGGGAGCGCGGCGCGTCACGCGAAGCCGGTGGCCCTCGGCTTCTCGCTCGTGACGCTGGTGCTGTCGGTGCTCGCGTGGGTGCGGTTCGACGCCGGTGCCGCAGAGCAGTTCCAGCTCTCCGAGGTGCACTCGTGGATCCCGCAGTTCGGGGTGTCGTACGCCGTCGGTGTCGACGGCATCGCGCTGTCGCTGATCGTGATGGCGGCCATCCTCACCCCGGTCTGCCTGCTCGCCGCCTGGAACGACGTCAGCGACGAGGGGGAGGGCCGCGAGAAGCGCTACTTCGCGCTGATGCTGGTGCTCGAGGCGTTCATCGTGGGCGTCTTCGCCGCCACCGACGTCTTCCTGTTCTACGTCTTCTTCGAGGCGATGCTCATCCCGGTGTACTTCCTCATCGGGCTGTTCGGCGGCGCCCGCCGGCAGTACGCCGCCGTGAAGTTCCTCCTGTTCTCCCTGCTGGGCGGGCTGGTCATGCTCGTGGCCGTCATCGCGGTCTACTTCGCAGGCCCGGGCGGTGACAACGGCTTCCTCATCACCAACCTCACCGGGAACCTCGACGCGTCGACGACGGCGCTGCGCTGGATGTTCGTCGGCTTCTTCATCGCCTTCGCCATCAAGGCGCCGATGTGGCCGGTGCACACCTGGCTGCCGGACGCCGCGACCGAGGCCCGACCCGCGACCGCGGTGCTGCTCGTCGGCATCCTCGACAAGGTCGGCACCTACGGGATGATCCGGTTCTGCCTCCAGCTGTTCCCGGAGGCCTCGAAGTGGGCGACGCCCGTGGTCCTCACGCTGGCCGTCATCTCGATCATCTACGGCGCCCTGCTCGCCATCGGACAGACCGACATGATGCGGCTCATCGCGTTCACCTCGATCAGCCACTTCGGGCTGATGGTGCTCGGCATCTTCGCGCTGACCACCGTCGGCGGGTCCGGGTCGACCCTGTACATGGTCAACCACGGCTTCTCGACCGCGGGCCTGTTCCTCCTGGCCGGCTTCCTCGTCGCCCGGCGCGGTTCGAAGCGGATCCCGGACTACGGCGGCTGGCAGCGCGTCACGCCGGTTCTCGCCGGCACCTTCCTCGTGGTCGGGCTCTCGAGCCTCGCGCTGCCGGGGCTGTCGACGTTCGTGTCGGAGTTCCTCGTGCTCCAGGGCACCTTCATGCGCTACGAGGCCGCCGCGGTCATCGCGACCCTGGGTACCGTGCTGGCCGCCCTGTACATCCTGCTGATGTACCAGCGCACCATGACCGGGCCCAAGCCCACCTTCGCCGAGGGCGAGTCGCCGCGCGACCTGTCCGTGCGCGAGAAGGTCGTCGTGGTGCCGATCATCGCCTCGTTCCTCCTGCTCGGCTTCTTCCCGAAGCCGGTGCTCGACATCCTCAACCCGGCCGTGGACCGGACGCTGGTGTACGTCGGCGTCACCGATCCGACGCCGACCAACGCCTCCGGGAGCACCAAGTGACCGCCGCCGCCGCCGAGTTCCAGGCCGTCGCCGTCGACTACGCGGCGATCGCCCCGATGCTCATCGTCGTGGCGGGCTCGCTCGTCGGGGTGCTCGTCGAGGCGTTCGCGCCCCGGCACGCCCGGCACGGCATCCAGGTGTGGTTCACCTCGCTGGTGCTCCTCGCCGCGTTCGCGGCCCTGCTGATCTGGTCGCGCAACTCGATGACCGTCACCCTGGGTGGCTCGGTCGTCGTCGACGGCGTCTCGGTCTTCCTGATGGGCGCCCTGCTGCTGCTGGCCGTGACCAGCGTGCTCATCATGGGCGAGCGGTTCGGCGGCGTCGGCTCCGACGCGTTCACCCCGATGGGCGCCTCGACCCCGGGCTCGAACCAGGAGGACATCGCCACCCGCACCGGGTACGCCACCTCGGAGGTCTTCCCGCTGACCCTGTTCGCGGTGCTCGGCATGATGGTCTTCCTCACCGCCAACGACCTGATCACGATGTTCGTCGGCCTCGAGGTGCTCTCGCTGCCGCTGTACGTCATGACCGGGTTGGCCCGCCGCCGTCGCCTGCTCTCGCAGGAGGCCGCGATGAAGTACTTCCTGCTCGGCGGCTTCTCCAGCGCGTTCTTCCTGTTCGGTTCCGCCCTGCTCTACGGCTACTCGGGCTCCTCTGACCTGCGGGCCATCTCGGTGGCCATCTCGAGCGCGCCGGGCGACCTCGACGGCCTGCTCGTGCCCGGTGTCGTCCTGCTGCTCGTCGGCCTGATGTTCAAGGTCGGCGCCGTGCCGTTCCACTCCTGGACCCCGGACGCCTACCAGGGCGCGCCCACCCCCGTCACCGGCTTCATGGCCGCCTGCACCAAGCTCGCCGCCTTCGGGGTGATCCTGCGGGTGGCCTTCGTCGGCGTCGGCGCCGACCGGTGGGACTGGCAGAACGGTGTCTACGCCATCGCGGTGCTGACCATGGTGGTCGGCGCGGTGCTCTCGGTCACCCAGACCGACGTCAAGCGCCTGCTCGCCTACTCCTCGATCGCGCACGCCGGCTTCATCCTCGTCGGTGTCCTGGCGTTCTCGCAGGCCGCGATCGGCGGCGTGATGTTCTACCTCGTCGCCTACGGTTTCGCGACCGTGGCCGCGTTCGGGCTGGTCGCCATGGTGCGCCAGGGCGGCTCGGAGGCCTCGCACCTGTCGCAGTGGGCCGGCCTGGGCCGCAACCACCCGGTGTTCGCGGCGACGTTCTCGTTCCTGCTGCTCGCGTTCGCCGGCATCCCGCTGACCTCCGGCTTCACGGCGAAGTACGCCACCTTCGCCCCCGCGGTGGCCGCCGGGCCCGGTGGCGTCCTGCTCGTGGTCATCGCGGTGCTGGCCTCGGCGGTCACGGCGTTCGTCTACGTCCGGCTGATCGTGCTGATGTACTTCACGGAGCCGACCGGCGACAGCGAGGAGGTCGTCGTCGTGCTGACGCCCTCCATCGGGGCCACGGTCGCGATCACCGTCGGCGTCGCCGCCACGGTGGTGCTCGGGATCGTGCCCGCCTTCCTGCTCGAGATCGCGAGCAACGCCTCGCAGTTCCTGCTGTGACGCGGGTGACGGCGGAACCGGCCCAGCGCGGCACGCCCTCGGTGCTCGAGCTGCCGGGCGCCTCCGAGCGGCTGCGGGTGCAGCTCGCCGACGGGCTCACCGCCGTCAACGCGCTCATCGCGGCGCGGGTCGACCACGACGACCCGTTCATCGCGCGGGCCGGTTCGCACCTCACCGCGGCGGGCGGCAAGCGGTTCCGCCCGTTGCTCACCCTCCTGGCCTCCGAGCTCGGCGACGGCGTCGACGAGCGCGTCGTGGCCGCCGCGGCGGGCGTCGAGCTGACCCACCTCGCGTCGCTCTACCACGACGACGTCATGGACGAGGCCGACGTGCGCCGCGGGGCCCCGAGCGCCAACGCGGCCTACGGCAACTCCACCGCGATCCTCGTCGGCGACCTGCTCTTCGGCACGGCGTCCGACATCGTCGCCGACCTCGGCCCGCAGGCCGTCAAGATCCAGGCGCAGACCTTCGTGCGGCTGTGCTCCGGCCAGATCCGCGACGACCGGCCGTGCCCGCCCGACACCGACCCGGTCGACTACTACCTCGCGGTGCTCGCCGACAAGACCGGCGTGCTCATCGCCACCGCCGCGCGCTACGGCGCGATGTTCGGTGGGTGTGACGACGCCACCGTCGAGACGATGCGCGACTTCGGTGAGCGGCTCGGGGTCGCCTTCCAGCTCGCCGACGACCTCATCGACATCGAGTCCGAGGCCGACGAGACCGGCAAGACGCCCGGCACCGACCTGCGCGAGGGCAAGCGCACGCTGCCCGTGCTCCACGTGCTCGCCTCGACCGACCCGGCCGACGCCCGCCTGCAGGAGCTGCTCACCAGCGACCTCGAGGACGACGCGCTTCTCGCCGAGGCCCTCGGCCTGCTGCGCGCACACCGGGCGATGGCCGTGGCCCGCGAGCACACGTATGCCGTGGCGCGCCAGGCCCAGGACGTGCTCGCCACGCTGCCCGACAGCGACGCCAAGGACGCCCTGCACGCGCTCGCGACCGGGGTCGTCACCCGGGTCGGCTGACGACCTTCGGGATCGACAGGGTGATGGCCACCGCCAAGAAGCACAGCGCTGCGGCCACCACCCAGGCCCAGTGGTAGTCGCCCTGGCCGGTGCGCACCCACCCGGCCACGCTGGCACCGACACCGGCACCGACCATGTGCGAGGCGAACACCCAGCCGAACACCACGCCGGAGTCGGCGAGCCCGAAGTGGGTGCGGCACAGGGCGACCGTGGGCGGCACGGTCGCCACCCAGTCCAGGCCGTAGAAGACGATGAACACCCACATGCCGGGCTCGATGCCCGGTGCGAGCACGGCATCCAGGGCCAGCAGCGAGATGCCGCGCCCGCCGTAGTAGGCCACGAGGAGCCAGCGTGGGTCGACCCGGTCGGTGAGCCAGCCGGAGGCCACCGTGCCGGCGATGTCGAAGATGCCGACGACGGCGAGCAGCCCGGCGGCGGTGGTCGACGGCATCCCGTGGTCGTGGGCGGCGGGCACGAAGTGGGTCTGGATGATGCCGTTCGTCGACCAGCCGCACACCCAGAAGGTGAGCACCAGCGCCCAGAACGACCAGTGGCGGCTCGCCTTGCGCAGCACGCCGACGGCGATCCGTGCGGGGGATGCGCCGGTCAGCTCGGCCTCGACGACCACGCTGCCCGGTTCCATGCCGTAGGGGAGCAGGCCGTGGTCGGAGGGCCGGTCGCGCAGGAACGCGAGCACGAGAGCGGCCATGAGCAGCGCCAGCACGCCGACGATGCCGGCCGCGGCACGCCACCCCTGGTCGGCGGCGGTGCGCGCGATGAGCGGGAGGAAGAGCAGCTGCCCGGTGGCGTTGGCGGCGGAGAAGATGCCGACGACGAGCCCGCGCTGGGTGTGGAACCACCGGTTGGCGACGATCGCGCCGAGCACCAGGGCCATCGCCCCGGTGCCGATGCCGATGAACACGCCCCAGAGCAGCCACAGCTGCCACGGCTGGGTCATCAGGGTGGTCAGGCCGCTCGCGACCCCGACGACGACCAATGCGGTGGCGACGGTGGACCGCACGCCGAAGCGCTCCATGAAGGCGGCGGCGAACGGCGCGGTGAGGCCGTAGAGCACCAGGTTGAGGCTCACCGCCCCCGAGGTCACCGCCCGCGACCAGCCGAACTCGGCCTCGATCGGCTCGAGCAGCACGCCGGTGGAGCTGCGGAAGGCCGCGGCCGCCACCAGGGCGCCGAGGGTGACGGCGGCCACGAGCCAGGCCCGGTGCCACCTCGTGCGAGGAGGGTCACCGACGAATGTCCCGTGGTCCTGGGTCACCGGGCCAGCATCGCACTAGGGTCGGCACCGTGACGGGCACGGACCACTGGGCGAGAGCGACGGCCGGCCTCCCGGCGCCGCTCGTCGCCGTCGACCTCGACGCCTTCGACGCCAACGCCGACGACCTCGTCCGGCGGGCCGGTGGGCTGCCGATCCGGGTCGCCTCGAAGTCGGTGCGCTGTCGCACCCTGCTCGACCGGGTGCTCGCGCGGCCGGGCTTCTCCGGGGTGATGGCCTACGCCGTGCCGGAGGCGGTGTGGCTGGTCGGGGAAGGGGTGCGCGACGTCTTCGTGGCCTACCCGTCGGTCGACGAGGCGGCGCTGCGGGCGGTCGCGACCGACGACCTGCTGCGGGCCGAGGTGACGGTGGCGATCGACTCCGTCGAGCACGTGCGCTGGCTGCGCGACACCCTCGGGGCCGACGTCGCCGGGTTGGGTGTCGCCCTCGACTGCGACGCGTCGCTTCGCGTGGGCCGGGTGCACCTCGGGGTGCGCCGCTCACCGACCCGCGACGCCGAGCAGGCGCTCGCCGTCGTGCGGGCGGCCGTCGGGGTGGGCCTCGACGTGCGCGGCGTGATGTTCTACGACGCCCAGGTCGCGGGCCTACCGGATGCCGGGCCGCACATCCGCACCATGAAGCGGCGCTCGGTGCGTGAGCTCGAGCAGCGCCGGCGGGCCGTGGTGACGGCCGTTCGCGGCGAGGCCGACCTGCGCTTCGTCAACGCGGGCGGCACCGGCAGCCTGCACCGGTTCGGGGGCGACCAGGTCGTGACCGAGCTGGCGGCCGGGTCCGGGCTCTACGCCCCGACCCTGTTCGACGGCTACGACGACTTCGAGCCGCGCCCGTCGATGGCCTTCGCCCTCCCGGTCGTGCGGCGACCGGCCCGGGGCTACGTCACCGCCTTCGGCGGGGGGTACGTCTCCAGCGGGGAGCCGGGGTGGTCGCGGGTGCCGTCGCCGGTGCGACGCGGGCTGTCCCTCGTGCGCACCGAGGCGACCGGCGAGGTGCAGACACCGCTGCACGGTGAGGATGCCGACGGCCTGCGGATCGGGGACCGGGTGTGGATGCGGGGTGCCAAGGCGGGCGAGCTGCTCGAGCGTTTCGACGCGGTGCACCTGGTGGCCGGGGGCGAGCTCGTCGGGACGGTGCCGTCGTACCGTGGTGAAGGAAGGAACTTCGGGTGAGTGAGTGGCGCAACTGGGGTCGCAACGTGAGTGCGACCCCGGCGGAGGTGCAGGACGCCGGGTCGGTCCACGAGGTCGCCGATGCCGTGCGGCGGGCGGCGTCGAGCGGGCTGCGGGTACGAGTGGCCGGGTCCGGCCACTCGTTCACACCGCTCGTCGCGACCGACGGCCTGCTGCTGCGCGTCGACCGGCTGAGCGGCGTGGTCGGGATCGACCGGGAGCGGCGCCGGGTGCGCGTCCTCGCCGGCACCCCGCTACACGTGCTCAACCCGGCGCTGCAGGCCCTCGGGCTGGCGCTGCCGAACCTCGGGGACGTCGACCGCCAGACGATCAGCGGTGCGATCGCCACCGGCACCCACGGCACCGGCACCCGGCGCCAGGGCATCGCCGCGGCGGTCAGCGGGCTCACCCTGGTGCTCGCCGACGGGTCGACGCTCGAGTGCTCGGCCGAGGTCGAGCCGGAGGTGTTCGGCGCGGCCCGGGTCGGTCTCGGGGCACTCGGTGTCGTGACCGAGGTCGAGCTGCAGTGCGTGCCGGCCTTCCGGCTGCACGCGAAGGAGGCGGCCGCCTCGCTCACCGAGCTGCTGCCCGTCATCCAGATCGAGGCCGACGCGACCGACCACCTCGACCTGCTCTGGTTCCCCCACACCGACCGGGTGCTCGCCAAGCGCAACGACGTCGTCGGGGCGGGCGAAGGCCCCCCGCCCCTGCCCGCGTGGCGGTCGCGCGTCGAGGACGACCTGCTCGCCAACCGGCTGTTCGAGGGCGGCAACCGGCTGGCGGCCGCACGGCCCACGCTGGTGCCGGCGATCAACCGGCTCAGCGCGCGGATGCTCGGCTCGAGGGAGTTCGCCGACGACTCGTGGAAGGTGTTCTGCTCCGCGCGCGACGTGCGCTTCGTCGAGAGCGAGTACGCCGTGCCGCGGGACCGGGTCGAGGTGGTGCTCACCGAGCTGCGCGCCTGGTTCGCCCGGACCAGCGCGCCCGTGACGTTCCCCGTGGAGGTGCGCTTCATCGGCGCCGACGACGCGTGGCTGTCGACGGCGTACGAGCGGGACAACGCCTACGTCGCGGTGCACCAGTACCACCGGATGGACCCACGACCGCTGTTCGCCGCCTTCGAGTCGATCGTCGCCGAGCACGAGGGCCGGCCGCACTGGGGCAAGGTGCACACCCTGGGCTCGCAGCGGCTGCGCGAGCTCTACCCGCGCTTCGACGCCTTCCGCGAGGTGCGCGAGCGGCTCGACCCGGGCCACCTGTTCACCAACGACCACGTCGCGCACCTGCTCGACGGCTGACCCGGAGTACCGGCGTCAGGCCGGCCCCTCACCACCGGCGGTGAGCTCCTCGCGCAGGCGGGGCTCGGTGCGCCGCTCGGGGTGGATGCCGTGCTTGTCGGCGTAGAAGGCCCGGACCTGGTCCATGTCCGCGACGACGTCGCTCGTGGCCGTGATGGTCGGTCCGAAGCCCGAGGTGCGGGAGGGTCCGTCGATGAACGCCAGGACGATCGGCAGCTTCGCCGCACGCGCGAGCCGCCAGAAGCCGGACTTCCAGTACTCGCCCCTGGTGCGGGTGCCCTCGGCCGCGAGGACGATGAGGAACGGCTCGCCGCTCTTCGCCTCACGCACGAGGTCGCGGACGACGGCGCCGGGGTTGGCGCGGTCGAGCGGGATGCCGCCGAGCCGCGGCAGCAGCCAGCCGAGCGGGCCACGGAACAGCTCCTTCTTGATGAGCACCCGTGGGGTGACGTCGCCGCGCCACATGATGAGCAGCATCATCACGAAGTCCCAGTTGGACGTGTGCGGCGCCCCGACGAGCACCCCGGTGCGGGGCACCTCGCCGACCGCGGTCCATCGGCTGGCCCGGAGCACGAACCTGGCCAGCCGGCTGCGCATCACGTCCCTCTCCCGGGTGCCGCCGCGCGGCCGCACCCTGCGCCACCACGGTACGGGAGGGCCGTGAGGCGCGGGGCAGGAGGAGGATGGAGCGGCCGGCCCGCGCCCGCGCCCCGCGTCGAGCGGCGCCGACGGTGAAGGGAGCGCCATGACCACCGACCTGCAGCGCCCGCCCCGCCTGCCGCCGCGCTGGTTCATCCGGCTGTTCTGGCAGCTGCACCGGGCCGTGATCCGCGGCACGGGTGGTCGCCTCGGCCTGTGGCACCCGACGAAGCGCTGGGGCACCCTGCGGCTGACGACCACGGGGCGGCGCACCGGGCAGCAGCGCCACGTCGTGCTCGGCTACCTCGAGGACGGCCCGAACCTGTTCACCCTGGCGATGAACGGGTGGGACCCGGCCGAGCCGGCGTGGTGGCTCAACCTGCAGGCCGAGCCCCATGCGCGTGTCGAGCTCGCCGGGTCGCAGACCCTGGTCAGGGGGCGAGCGGCCGAGGGTGAGGAGCGGGCGCGGCTGTGGGCCAAGTGGGCCGAGGTCGACGCGAACCTCGATGCCTACGCGACCCGCCGGCCGAGCGAGACCGCGGTCGTCGTGCTGGAGCCGGTGCCGTCCACCCGTGCGGGGTGATGCGTCACGCGGGGCACCCGGCGACACAATGGTGGCCCATGGTGACCCGTGGAGGCATGGTGACCGGGGCATGAGCCGCCGCTCGTCGAGGAGGGCTGGCAAACCCCCACCGGTGCGGCACGAGCTGAAGGACGTCGGCTACGAGATCTTCGTGGCCGCGGTCTCGGTGCTCTCGATCGTCAACCTGTTGCTGATGTACGTCGTGGATGCCGAGAGCCTCTACACGGTGCTGCTCGTCATGAACGTCGTGCTGAGCATCATCTTCTTCATCGACTTCGTCTACCGGCTGCTCACCGCGCCATCGAGGTCCGGCTACTTCTTCCGGCTGTTCGGCTGGGCCGACCTCTTGTCGAGCCTGCCGTTCCCCCAGCTGAAGATCCTGCGCCTGTTCCGGTTGGTGCGGGTCTCCCGGCTGATGCGGGCCCGTGGAGGCCGGCTGATCGGTCACCGCCTCCTGCGCAACCGTGCCGGCAGCGCGCTGCTCAGCCTGCTGCTGATGGGCATCCTCGTCCTCGAGTTCGGGAGCCTGTGGATGCTCGCGCTCGAGCAGAACGCTCCGGACGCCAACATCACCACCGCCTCGGACGCCCTCTGGTACGTCGTGGTGACGATCTCGACCGTCGGCTACGGCGACCAGTACCCGGTGACGAACGAGGGCCGCATCCTGGGCTCCGGGATCATCGTCGTCGGCGTCGGCATCTTCGGGACGTTCACCGGGTACCTGGCCAACCTCTTCCTCGCGCCGAAGCCGGGGGACGCGCAGCAGCCCGAACCGGCGGACGACACGCGAGAGCGGGTCGCCCGGCTACGAGTGCTCCTGGCCGAGCAGCAGGCAGCCGTCGACGAGCTCGACGGTCTCCTCGGCCGGGATGCTCCCGGGCCAGGAGGCTGACCGGCCGGGACAGGGCAGGGTTCCGGCGTCAGGGGCAGGGTTCCGGCGCGTCGGTGCCGGCCATCCCGCTGGTGACCGCGACCCGCCGCCGCTCGCTGCGCGCGGCGTTCGCGGTGCGCAGCGAGTCGATGCTGAGCAGCACCAGCGCCACCCAGACGATGCCGAAGCCGACCCAGAGGCGGGCACTGACGTGCTCGCCGAGCACGAGCACCCCGACGAGCAGCTGCAGCACCGGAGTGACGAACTGGATGAGGCCGACCGTCACGAGCGGCAGGCGCCGGGCGGCGGCGGCGAAGAGGAGCAGCGGCACCGCGGTGACCACTCCGGCCAGCACGAGCAGCGAGGTGTGCCCGGTGCCGTGGTCGAGGAAGGTCGTCTCGCCGCGCGCGATGAGGATGCCGAGCACGACGACCGCGATCGGCGCCAGCACCGTGGTCTCGGCCGCCAGCGAGTGCATCGCCTCCAGGCTCGCGCCGACCTTCTTCTTGGTCAGCCCGTAGAGCCCGAACGAGAACGCCAGGCTGAGCGAGATCCACGGCAGCACCCCGCCGGCGATCGCGAGGTAGACCGAGGCCAGCGCGCCGATGGCGACCGCGGCCCACTGCAGCGGCCGCAGCCGCTCGCTGAGCACGACCACCCCGAGCGCGACGGTGACGATCGGGTTGAGGAAGTAGCCCAGGGCCGCCTCGTAGGTGCGCCCGGTGAGCACGGCCAGCACGTAGATCGTCCAGTTGGTCGCGATGAGCAGGGCGGCGATCGTGATGCCGCCGACGAGCCGCGGGCGGGCGACGAACGGCCGGATCCAGCCGAGGTCGCGCCGCACGAGCAGCACGAGCGCGCAGACGGCCAGCGTCCACAGGATGCGGTGGCCGAGGATCTCCCACGCGCCGGCCGGCTTCAGGGCGGCGAAGTAGAGCGGGAAGAGCCCCCAGATGCCGTAGGCGAGGAAGCCGTAGATCGTGCCCTTGCGCAGCTCGCCGTCGGCGCTCGGGTCGGGAACGTCGTCCCCCTCCGTCACCGGTGGGGGCGCTGAGGTCACTCGACGGTCCAGGTGTCGCGTCCGCGCAGCAGGTCGGCGAGGTCGTCGTCGGTGGCCGGGCCACCGGCCGTGTCGATGGCGGCCTCGACCTGGTCGCGGACCAGGTCGTCGTAGGTCGGGCGCGCGACCTGGCGGAAGATGCCCATCGGCACGTGCGACATCTCGGGGGTGTCCAGCCGCGAGAGCTGGAAGGCCTGCGACGGGTCCTCGAGCGCGGGGTCGTGCACGACGACGGCACCGGACTCGCCCGTGGCGGCCTCGGCCTCGGCGATGAACTTCATGGTGCCGGATCCCTTGCGCACCAGGACCTTGCGCTCGTCCTCCGCCCCGACGGTGACCGGCTCGCCGGAGCGCAGCCGCACGATGCGGGCCTCCTGCTGGCTGCGGTCCTTGAGCACCTCGAAGGCGCCGTCGTTGAAGATCGGGCAGTTCTGGTAGATCTCGACCAGCGCCGTGCCACGGTGCTCGGCGGCCGCCTTGAGGATGCCGGTGAGCTCGGCCCGGTCGGACTCCATCGCCCGCGCCACGAAGGTCGCCTCGGCGCCCAGCGCCAGGGACACCGGGTTGAACGGGTTGTCGACGGACCCGACGGGGGTCGACTTGGTGACCTGCCCGACCTTGGAGGTGGGGGAGTACTGGCCCTTGGTGAGGCCGTAGATCTGGTTGTTGAACAGCAGGATCGTCATGTTGACGTTGCGGCGCAGCGCGTGGATCAGGTGGTTGCCGCCGATCGACAGGGCGTCGCCGTCACCGGTGACCACCCAGACCGACAGGTCGCGGCGGCTGGTCGCGAGCCCGGTGGCGATCGCCGGCGCCCGGCCGTGGATCGAGTGCATGCCGTAGGTGTCGAGGTAGTACGGGAAGCGGCTCGAGCAGCCGATGCCGGAGACGAAGACGATGTTCTCGCGCTTCAGGCCGAGCTCGGGCAGGAAGGACTGCACGGCGGCGAGGATGACGTAGTCGCCGCAGCCGGGGCACCAGCGCACCTCCTGGTCGGAGGTGAAGTCGCGCTTGGTCTGCTTCCCGGCGTCGTCGGGGAGGTGGGGGATCGAGCGGAGGCCGCTGACCGGCATCCCGATGTCGGTGGTCGTCACGAGAGCTCCTCGAGGGTCGTGGAGATGACGTCGGCGAGCTCGACCGTGGAGAACGGCAGGCCGCGCACCGACGTGTGCGAGCGGACGTCGACGAGGAACTCGGCGCGCAGCAGCATCGCGAGCTGGCCGAGGTTCATCTCGGGCAGGACGACGCGGTCGTAGTCGCGCAGCAGCTTGCCGAGGTTGTTCGGTAGCGGGTTGAGGTTGGTGAGGTGGGCGCGGGCGACGGCGTGCCCGGCGTTGCGCACCACCCGGGTGGCGGCCGCGATCGGGCCGTAGGTGGAGCCCCAGCCGAGCACGAGGATGCGGGCCTCGCCGCTCGGGTCGTCGATCTCGAGGTCGGGCACGACGATGCCGTCGACCTTGGCCTGGCGCAGCCGGGTCATCTTGTCGTGGTTGTCGGGGTCGTAGCTGATGTTGCCGGTGACGTCGGCCTTCTCGATGCCGCCGATGCGGTGCTCGAGCCCGGGGGTGCCGGGGACGGCCCAGGGCCGGGCCAGGGTCTCCTCGTCACGCAGGAACGGGTGGAAGGTCGGCTCGCCCTTGGGGTCGGTGCCGTTGGGCGCGCTGGCGAACTCGACGTGCAGGTCGGGGAGCTCGTCGACGGACGGGACGGTCCACGGCTCGGAGCCGTTGGCGAGGTAGCCGTCGGACAGGAGGAAGACGGGGGTGCGGTACGTCGTGGCGATGCGCACGGCATCCATCGCGGCCCGGAAGCAGTCGGCGGGCGTCTGGGGGGCCACGATCGGCACCGGGGACTCGCCGTTGCGGCCGAACATCGCCTGGAGCAGGTCGGCCTGCTCGGTCTTGGTGGGCAGGCCGGTGGAGGGCCCGCCGCGCTGCACGTCGACGATGACCAGGGGCAGCTCGAGGGAGACGGCCAGGCCGATCGACTCGGACTTCAGGGCGACGCCGGGGCCGGAGGTGGTGGTGACGCCGATGGCCCCGCCGAAGCTGGCGCCCAGGGCGATGCCGATGCCCGCGATCTCGTCCTCGGCCTGCATCGTCGTGACGCCGTGGCGCTTGAGGGCGGCCAGCGCGTGGAGGATGTCGGAGGCCGGGGTGATCGGGTAGCTGCCGAGGACCAGGGGGAGGCCGGCGCGGTGCGCGGCGGCGACCAGGCCCAGGGCGAGCGCGGTGTTGCCGGTGATGTTGCGGTAGGTGCCGGGCGGCATCTTCGCGGGGGCGACGACGTAGGACGACGCGAAGTCCTCGGTGGTCTCGCCGTAGTTCCAGCCGGCGCGAAGGGCCGCCAGGTTGGCCGCGAGGATGTCGGGGCGGGCGCCGAACTTCCTGGTGAGGAAGTTCTCGGTGCCGGTCGTCGGGCGGGTGTACATCCACGACAGCAGGCCGAGGGCGAACATGTTCTTCGCCCGCTCCTTCTCCTTGCGGGTCAGGCCGGGGAAGTCGGCGAGGGCCTCGACGGTGATGCTCGTCAGGGCCACCGGGTGCACGTGGAAGGAGTCGAGGCTGCCGTCGTCGACCGGGCTCGCGGTGTAGCCGACCTTGGCCAGGTTGCGGCTGGTGAACTCGTCGGTGTTGACGATGATCGTGGCGCCCCGGGGGACGTCGCCGAGGTTGGCCTTGAGCGCCGCCGGGTTCATCGCGACCAGCACGTCCGGGGCGTCGCCGGGGGTCAGCACGTCGTGGTCGGCGAAGTGCAGCTGGAAGCTGGAGACGCCCGGGAGGGTGCCCTGCGGGGCCCGGATCTCGGCCGGGAAGTTGGGCAAGGTCGACAGGTCGTTGCCCATCGCGGCGGTCTCGCTCGTGAAGCGGTCCCCGGTGAGCTGCATCCCGTCGCCCGAGTCACCGGCGAAACGGATCACCACGCGGTCGAGCGTGTGGACGGTCTTGCTGCTCACTGTTCACCCTGGTTTGTCGGCGAAAGGTCTATGGGTGCTGTGCCTGGGTGTGTGCCGCGGGCGCAGCGTCATCCATCGTACGTCTCGCAAGGGGTGAGATCACGGCTGTCCACGAGGTGCCCATCGGTTGTCGAGGCTCCACGGGGGAGGGCTTGCCATGGCCCGCGCCATGTGGAGGGGCGAGGGTGGGTCGTACGACGGGCTCCGGGAGAGCCCGGGCCGCGGTTTCCGGGTTCGGTTTCTTGCCGGCTCTCGTCCCAGCATCGGCATGTCCTGGGTCAGAACGGTGGGTCGTCGCCCTCGCGGCCGTGGTCGTGCCGTCGTCGCTGGGGGCCGGTGCGGCGGCGCGGATGGCCCTCCCAGACCTCGGCCAGCACGAAGGGCGTCGTGGAGGAGTCCGGGTCGCGTGGGTGGTGGAGGTCGATCCGCAGCCGGCCGTGTTGGCCGGTGGTGTAGGCCCGCGGGATGTGCCGCAGTTCTGCCCGGCGTACGTGGTCTGCCAGGGTCAGGCCGGCGAGGGTGTGTTCGAGGGTGAACTCGAGCGCGCTGAACCGGTCGGTGGTGCGCCAGATCGTCGGGCCGGTCGGGCCGGTCGGGATGGTCGGGCCGGTCGGGCCGGTCGGGATGGGCGGGATGGCCGTGGTGACCGAGTCGATGGGGGCCGTCCGTGGTGCTCGCGTCGCCGGGTCCTTCGCCAGGTCCGGGCCCGCGGCGGGGAGGACGAGGGAAGCCAGGGCATTGACGGGGTGGGTGGTTCGAGCTCGGCCGGTGGGATCAGTCCAGACGAGGGTGGCGTCGGGGTGCAGCCGGACGCGCCAGCCGAGGCGTTGCTTGACGCGGTGGTGCCGGCGGCACAGGCAGATGAGGTTGGTGGCCGTGGTGGCGCCGGCCGGCCAAGGTCTGACGTGGTCGAGGTCGCAGAAGCGGGCGTTGACGTGGCAACCGGGGAAGCGGCAGTGCCCGTCGCGTTGCCTGACCAGCGCGGCGATGCGTTCGCTCGGCCGATAGCTGGTGCTGGTGGTGTGGTCGAGCAGGGCGCCGGTGATCGCGGTGGCAGGTGCGGTGGGTGATCGTGGCGTTCACGCCCATGGTGACCACGTCCAGGAAGGCCCGGGTGACCAGGACCCGCTCACCCCTCGACTCCCATCGCAACCTCGATCAGGTCATCCGGCGAACCAGGGGCGACGGGCGCCGACACGCTGGGCTTCGGCACGCTGGGCGTCGGCGCGCTGGGCGCCGACACGCTGGGGGTCGAACCCGTCGGGTGTGCCGCTGCGCGCAGGTCGCAGGCACCCTCCGCCCCATCGGCGGCGACGACCGGGGTCGAATCGCCGGGGTACCGACCCGGCGAGGCGCACGCGTCCGGGGCGTAGTCGATCCGGGCGTGGTCGACCGGGTCCGTGGTGGGTGCAGGAACCGTGAGCGTGACGATGGTCTCGATCGTCGCCGAGCCGGTGACCAGGTCGATCAGGGCCTGGGAGCGGGCGCGCTCGATCCGCTCGCAGGTGCCATCGGCGACCAGCTGGTGGGCGCGGGCATCGATCGCGGCCCACGCGCGGGCGGCATCCTCGGACGGAAAGGTGCCTTCCCACTTGTCGACGCCCGGTTCTTCCGCCCACCGCCGCAGGGCGCAGCGCTCGCGCGCCCGCTTCGCGCGCCGACGGACCAGGTCGGGACTGATCCGGGACAGCACGGTGCGGCACCGCCGGCGCAGCTGCGGCGCGGCGTCGGTGACGAGGTGCTCGCCGAGGGTGGCGACCACCGCGGCGGCGACCTGCGCAGGCGCCTCCTCGAGCTCCTCGGCCACGACACCAGCCCGGTAGGAGTCGAGGTCACCGCGGCGCATCGCGTCATGAAGACCCCCGAGCCCGGTCTCGGCCTCCGTTCCGGTCGGACCGTCGGCGGCCACCCTGACCGCGGCCCGAACCCGATGCTCGGCGTGCACCGCCGAGACCGCCAGGGCCCCGGACACGATCGCCGGTGCATCCAACGCGACGTGCCCGGCCGCTCGGTGAGTCTCGACCTCGCTGCCGTCCTCGAGCTCTGCCGGCTCGATCGCGGCCAGCGACGCGATTGCGTCGTTCTGCACCGCGCAGGCGGCGTTGACCACCCGCTGCGACGCGGCGACGACCGCCGCCCACTGCGCCCGAGAGCCACGGGTCCGAGACGCCGACGGCATCGAGACCAGGCAGGCCTCGGCGGCCGCAAGGACCTCGAGCAGCTCGCCGGGCGCCCCGGACCGAGTCTGCGTCGGCGTCGTCTCGAGCTCCACCACGTCCCCCTTCCCTTACCCGAAATTCTAGAGGTGACCACCGACAGACCCCAGCCAACGACCGGCACAACGAGCACACCCGACTGTGCCGGCAACGATCTTCTCGACTACCGTCGCATAACCAGGCCGGCAGGTCGCGCGAATCGTGTCAAGCGCCCGACTTCGTCGCTGTGCGCACGGACCGCCGCTACATCGGCACGAGCTGGTCGAGAAGCCCCGGGTCGGCGATGTGGCTACGCTGGCGACCATGGAGGGTTACGCAGCGGCTGCGGCGGTGGTGCTGGCCGGCATCCTGCTGGTCACCGCGGCGATGCTCGCCCGCCGCCTGATCGCCCCCCGCGCGATCACCGAGAAGGGCCTGCGAACCTACGAGTCGGGCGTCGACCCGGTGGGCGTCGGCTGGGCGCAGAGCCAGATCCGCTACATCTCCTTCGCGTTCCTCTACGTGGTGTTCGCGGTCGACGCGGTCTACCTCTTCCCGTGGGCGCTGGTCATCCATGACCCCGACCTCGGCGTCGCCTCGCTCGTCGAGGTGGTCGTGTTCGTCGGCGTGATCCTCGTGGGGCTGGTCCACGCCGGGCGCCGCGGCCTGCTGCGCTGGACGGTCTGACCCTCGAGCGACCGGCCCGGCATGATGGGCACCGTGGAGACACCCGGGGCGGACCCTGACCCGCTGCTTCGCGCCGATCGCGCCCCCACCCCGCGCACGCTCGTCGACATCCTGCGCGCCACCGCCGACGACCACCCCGACTCGCCGGCCATCGACAACGGCCGCGAGCTGCTCACCTACGACGAGCTGCTCGCCTCCGCGGCAGACGTGTCGACCGCCCTGCGCGACGAGGGCGTCGGGCGCGGCGACCGGGTCGGGGTGCGCATCCCGTCGGGCACGACCGACCTCTACGTGGCCATCGTCGGCATCCTGCTCACGGGGGCGGCCTACGTTCCCGTCGACCACGACGACCCGGACGAGCGGGCCCGCCTCGTGTTCAACGAGGCGGGGGTCGCCGCGGTCGTCACCGCCGACCTCGTCATCCTCTCGACCGAGGATGCCGCCGTGCCGGCCCCCGAGGAGGACCCCGACCTCACCGACGACGCCTGGGTGATCTTCACCTCGGGGTCCACGGGCACCCCCAAGGGCGTGGCCGTGAGCCACCGCAGCGCCGCGGCCTTCGTCGACGCCGAGGCGCGGATGTTCCTGCAGGACAAGCCGATCAGGCCCGGCGACCGGGTGATGGCGGGCCTGTCGGTGGCGTTCGACGCCAGCTGCGAGGAGATGTGGCTCGCCTGGCGGTACGGCGCCTGCCTGGTTCCGGCCCCGCGATCCCTGGTCAAGTCCGGCATGGACCTCGGGCCGTGGCTCCTGGCCAACGACATCACCATCGTGTCGACGGTGCCGACCCTCGTCGCCCTCTGGCCGGCGGCCGCCCTCGACGACGTGCGCCTGCTCATCCTCGGCGGCGAGGCCTGCCCACCCGAGATCGGTGCCCGCCTCGCCACCGCCGACCGCGAGGTGTGGAACACCTACGGCCCCACCGAGGCCACCGTCGTCGCCTGTGGGGCCCGGCTCACCGGCGAGCCGCCGGTGCGCATCGGGCTGCCCCTCGACGGCTGGGACCTCGCCGTCGTCGACCCCCAGGGCGAGCGGGTGCCCGACGGCGAGCCGGGCGAGCTGATCATCGGCGGCGTCGGCCTGGCCCGCTACCTCGACCCGGCCAAGGACGCGGTCGTCTACGCCGCGATGCCCTCCCTGGGCTGGGACCGCGCCTACCGCAGCGGGGACATCGTGCGGTTCGACGGCGAGGGCCTGGTCTTCAACGGCCGGGCCGACGACCAGGTCAAGGTCGGCGGCCGGCGGATCGAGCTCGGCGAGGTCGACAGCGCGCTCCTCTCGCTCCCGGGCGTGAGCGGGGCGGCGGCGGCCGTGCGCCGCAGCGAGGCGGGCAACAGCCTGCTGGTCGGCTACGTCACGACCGAGCCCGGCTTCGACGCCAAGGCCGCCGTCGAGCGGCTGCGCGGCTCGATGCCGGCCGCCCTCGTGCCGCGGCTGGCGGTCGTCGACACCCTCCCGACCCGCACCTCCGGGAAGATCGACCGCGACGCCCTGCCCTGGCCGCCGCCCCCGCGACCTGGCGCGGCGGCATCCGATGCCGCACCCGGGGTCGAGGGCACGGCCGCCTGGGTGGCGGGCCACTGGACCGCCATCCTCGGTGGCGCCCCGTCCGGACCCGACGACGACTTCTTCGACCTCGGCGGCGGCAGCCTGACCGCCGCCCAGCTCGTGAGCCGGCTGCGTGAGCGCTTCCCCGAGGTCACCGTCGCCGACGTCTACGACCACCCGGGCCTCGCCGAGCTCGCCGCGGCCCTGGACGACATGGCGACCCCGACCGGCCGGCAGAACGCCGCCGTCCTCCCCGTGCCGGTCGCGACCCAGGCCGCCCAGGTGCTCGCCTCCCTCGGCTTCCGCTCCATCGGCGCGCTGCGCTGGCTCACCTGGGTCGGCGTGGGAGCCCTCGTGGGCCGCACCGTCTTCGACCTCGACTGGCTCCCGGACGTGGGCTGGGGCTGGGTGCTGCTCGGCTGGCTGCTGCTGGTCAACCCGCTCGGCCGCATCGTGCTGGGCGCCGTCGCCGCCCGGGTCGTGCTCCTCGGCGTCCGCCCCGGCCGGCACACCCGCGGCGGCAGCGTGCACCTGCGCCTGTGGTTGGCCGAGCGGCTCGTCGACGAGCTCGGCGCCACCGGCCTGTCGTCGGCGCCGCTCGTCAAGGTCTACGCCCGACTGCTCGGGTGCACGGTCGGCCAGCACGTCGACCTGCACAGCGTCCCCCCGGTCACCGGGCTGCTCACCCTGGGCAGCGGCTGCTCGGTCGAGCCCGAGGTCGACCTCGCCGGGCACTGGCTCGACGGTGGCCACCTGCACATCGGCTCGGTGCGGGTCGGCGCCAACGCCCGCGTCGGCGCCCGCAGCACCCTGCTGCCCGGCGCGGACGTCGGCGACGGCGCCGAGGTCGCGGCCGGCTCCGCGGTGTTCGGACAGGTCCCCGACGGGGAGGCATGGTCGGGCGCCCCGGCCCTGTACTCCGGCAAGGCCCGCGGGCCCTGGGGTGACGAGCGCCCCCAGAACCGGCCGGCGTGGCTGGCCGCCTACGCCGGCTCGGCCGTCGGCCTGTCGCTGCTCCCGATCCTCGCGGTGCTCGCCGGTCTCGCGGTGGCGGCTCCCGCGCTGACGCGACGCGAACGGCATCCCGGATGCCGTGGCGACGGCGGTGCTGTGGCTCCCCCTCGCGACCGTGGTCGCCGTCGTCGTGCTCGCCCTGCTGGTGCTCGCCGCGGTGCGGCTGCTCTCGCTGGGGCTCGAGGTCGGCCACCACCCGGTGCACGGCCGCCAGGCGTGGCAGGCGTGGTCGATCCTGCGGGTGCTCGACGAGGCCCGCACCTGGCTCTTCCCGCTCTACTCCTCGGGGCTGACCCCGGCCTGGCTGCGGTGGCTGGGCGCCGACATCGGCTCGGACGTCGAGGCCTCGACGGTGCTGATGATCCCGCCGTTCGTGCGCGTCGGGTCGGGTGCCTTCCTGGCCGATGACACCCTCGTCGGCGGCTACGAGCTCGGCGGGGGCTGGCTGCGCATCGAGCACGTGCGGGTCGGCAAGGGCGCGTTCGTCGGCAACTCCGGGATGGCCGCACCCGGTCGGCGCGTCCCCAAGAAGGCCCTCGTCGCCGTGCTCTCCGCGGCGCCGCAGCGGGGCACCGCCAAGGCCGGAACCTCCTGGCTGGGCAGCCCGCCACGCCCGCTGCGCCGTGAGCGGGACGACGGCGACGCCGCCCGCACCCACGCCCCGCCCCGGCGGCTGCGGGTGGGGCGCGCCCTCGTCGAGGTCTGCCGCATCGTGCCGGTCTGGCTCCACGTGCTGCTCGTCGTCCTGGTCGTCGCGGCGCTGGCCGCCCTGCTCGACCGCGGCCCCTGGTGGGCGGTGCTGCTCGGCGGTCCGGTGCTGCTGACCGCCGGGCTCCTCGCCGGCCTCGTCACCGTGCTCGCGAAGTGGCTGCTCGTCGGCCGGATGCGCACCTCGGAGCACCCGCTGTGGAGCTCGTTCGTCTGGCGCAACGAGCTCGCCGACACCTTCGTCGAGGTCGTCGCGGCGCCGTGGTTCGCCCGCGCCGCCACCGGCACCGCCGTGCTCAACGTGTGGCTGCGTGCCATGGGCTCGCGGGTCGGGCGCGGCGTCTGGTGCGAGACGTACTGGCTCCCCGAGGCCGACCTCATCGACCTGAGGGCCGGCGCGACGGTCGGCCGCGGGTGTGTCGTGCAAACACACCTGTTCCACGACCGCATCCTGTCGATGGACCGTGTCACCATCGCGGACGGCGGAACGCTGGGGCCGAACTCGGTGATCCTGCCGGCCGCACGGATCGGCAAGCACGCAACCGTCGGCCCGGTCTCCCTCGTCATGCGCGGCGAGTCGGTACCGGACAAGACGAGATGGATCGGCAACCCTGTCGGACCGTGGACGGAGGACGAGTGACCGGCGCCGACCCCTACCTGCCCGGGCACGGTGACCTCCGGTTCCAGGTCGAGCACTACGACCTCCACCTGGAGTACCGGGTCCACAGCAACCACCTCGAGGCCAGGGCCCTGCTGCGGATCAGCGCCCTCGAGCCGCTCGCCGACCTCACCCTCGACCTGCACGCCCTCGAGGTGACCTCGCTGCGGGTGACCGGGGCCGACGTGGCGCGCTGGACCCACCGCTCGTCGCGGATCCGGATCCGGCTCCGCACCCCGGTGCCGCCCGGGGCCGCGCTGACCGTGGCCATCACCTACCGGGGACGGCCGCGGACGATGCCGGGCCCGGACGGCCCGACGGGCTGGGAGGAGCTCACCGACGGCGTGCTCGTGGCCGCCCAGCCGCACGGCGCGCCCACCTGGTTCCCCTGCAACGACCGGATGGCCGACAAGGCCACCTACCGGGTCACGGTGCGCACCGACCCCGGCTACCGGGTCGTCTCCAACGGCAGCCTCACTGCGGAGCGCCGCGTCGGCCGACGGGTCGAGTGGGTCTACGAGCAGCGCCGGCCGATGGCCACCTACCTCGCCACCCTGCAGGTCGGGCGCTACGTGCTCGAGCCCCAGGTCAGCGCTACGGCCCCCAGTGCGCTGGTCGCCCCCGCGGCCCGGATGCCGGCCGCGCGCATCGCGTTCGCCGACCAGCCCCGGATGATCGCCGCCTTCGCCGAGCTCTTCGGGCCCTTCCCGTTCGACGCGTACACCGTGGTCATCACCGACGACGCGCTCGAGATCCCGCTGGAGTCGCAGACCCTGTCGACCTTCGGCAGCAACCACCTCAGCCGGGTCTGGGAGGCGCAGCGCCTCATCGCCCACGAGCTGGCCCACCAGTGGTTCGGCAACACGGTCACGGCCGCGTCGCTGAGCGACATCTGGCTGCACGAGGGGTTCGCCTGCTACGCCGAGTGGCTCTGGTCCGAGGCGGTGGGTCGCACGACGGCGCAGGAGGAGGCCCAGCGGCACCACGGCATCCTCGCCCGGGAACCGCAGGACCTCGTGCTCACCGACCCCGGCGCCCACCGCACCTTCGACGACCGGGTCTACAAGCGCGGCGCGCTCACCCTGCACACCCTGCGCCGCGCCGTCGGTGACGACGCGTTCTTCGGCCTGCTCCGCTCGTGGGTCGACACCCACCGGTTCGGGGTCGTCACGACGGCCGACTTCGAGGCGCTGGTGCACGCCCGGACCGGTGTCGACACCGACGCGCTGCTCGGCCCGTGGCTGCGCGAGCGCGGCCTGCCGCCGCTGGTCGCCGCGCCCGCGGCCGCCCGCTGACCGGCCCAGCGGCTCAGCGAACCACGCCGAGCACGACGAGCACACGCGGCCCGAGCACCCACCGCCCGCGCACCCGGTGCACGACCTCCCGGCCGTCCGCGTCGTGGGCCGCGGCCACCCCGGTGAAGCCACCGGCCGGCGACAGGTCGACGTCGATGGACTGGTGACCCAGCAGGATGCCGGTCAGCGGGTACCACGCCTTGTACGTCGCCTCCTTCGCGCTGAACAGCAGCGTGTCCCACGGGATGCCGGGCTGCTCGCCTCCCAGCCGCGCCAGCGCCTCCCGCTCGTCCTGCGACGCGACGACGTCGATCACCCCGGCAGGCAGGGCGGCGATCGGCTCCGCGTCGAGACCGAGCGCACGCACACCGCGCCCGAGCCGGGACCCGCCCGAGCGAGCCGCGACCGCGCCGGTCCACCCGGCACAGTGCGTGATGCTGCCGACCACCCCCCGCGGCCACTCGGGTGCGCCGCGACGGTCGCGCAGCACCGGCAGCCCGACGTGGTCGGGATCGAGGCGGGACAGCGCCAACCGCGCGCAGTGCCTGCCGGAGGCGAACTCGGCGATCCGTCCCGGGGTGGCCCCCTCGATCAGCGCACGCTCATCCGGAAGGAGCGCGTCATCACCGACCGGGGCCTCCGTCGCCGCCATCGCGATCCGCCAGGACGGGCCTCGCCGCACCGCCCGCACCCGGTCCATGGGGCTAGGGTGCCATTCGTGAGCGTCGACCTGCCGATGCCCCGGGTGGGGCCCGTCGCCGAGCACGCCCCGAAGCCGATCCGGGTCGTGCTCAACTGGGGCCGCCGCTACTCGCTGTGGGTCTTCAACTTCGGCCTCGCCTGCTGCGCCATCGAGTTCATCGCGACCTCGATGGGCCGCCACGACTTCATGCGGCTGGGGGTGATCCCGTTCGCACCGGGCCCGCGCCAGGCCGACCTGATGGTCGTCTCGGGCACCGTCACCGACAAGATGGCCCCCGCGATCCGCCGGCTCTACGACCAGATGCCCGAACCGAAGTACGTCATCTCGTTCGGGGCCTGCTCCAACTCCGGTGGGCCGTACTGGGACTCGTACTCCGTCACCAAGGGCGTCGACCAGCTCATCCCCGTCGACGTCTACGTGCCCGGCTGCCCGCCCCGGCCGGAGGCCCTGCTGCAGGGCATCATCCGGCTGCAGGAGAAGATCGCCGACGAACGGCTCAGCGGCGCCTCGATCGCCGCCCGCCAGCCCGGGCGAGCACCGGCGCCCGACCGGTATGCCGGTCACCGCACCGCCGCGGCGGCCGAGGTGACCCGGGAGCTGCTGACCAAGCCGTGAACCACGACGCCCCGGAGCGGCGCACGCCCACGCCGGGTCACGGTGCCGACCTGATCTCGACGCCGAGCCTCCTGGCGCTCGCCGTGGTCGCCTTCGCGGTCGAGCTGGCCCTGTTCGGCGGTGTCGGCGCGATCGCCTACGAGGTCGTCGGTGGCGGTCTCGCCGGCTGGCTGGCCGCGGCCGCCGCGACGGCCGCCATCCTCGTGGTGTGGGGCCTGCTCATGGCCCCCAAGGCGAAACGGCGGCTGACCACCACCCCGCGCCTGGTCGTGTCGGCGGCGCTGTGCCTCGGCACGGCCTACGGGCTGATCACCGTCGGCCACCCGTGGTGGGGCTGGTTCGTCGGCCTCGCCGGTATCGCGGTCGTCGTCGCGCAGGTCGCACTGCCCCAGGCCGACCCGGAGCGCGGCTGACCGACGCCGGGCCCATCGCGGTCCAACGGTGTTGTCGCGAAACCCTGTTCAGCGCCGCCCCGCGTCCCTACTCTTGGGCGATGCCGACGATGAGCATGAACAGAGTGATCCACGGGGCCTTCCGACGCGACCTCGACCGCTTCGTGGACGCGTTGGACGCCTTCCAGGACGGGGACGCCGATCGCGCGGCCGCGCTGGGCCGGGCCTGGGCCAACTTCGACACGCAGCTGACCCACCACCACAAGGGCGAGCACGAGGTCGCGTGGCCCCACCTCGAGCGAGCCGGGATCACCCGGGAGCTGCTCGACCAGATGGACGCCGAGCACGAGGTGATGGCAGCAGCGCTGGCCGCTGCGCGCCCGGCGATGGCCGACCTGGAGCGCGAACCCACCCGGGAGCACGCGGAGGCCGCCCGGGCCGCGATGGAGGCCCTGCGAACGGCCACCGTCACCCACCTCGACCACGAGGAGCGCGAGCTCGAGGCGTTCTACGTCGAGAACGCCGAGCACCCCGAGGTCCGCGCCATGGAGGGCCAGTTCCGCAAGCAGAGCCCGGCCTTCGGCGGCCAGTTCTTCACGTGGCTCACCGACGGGATCACCCCGGATGCCCGGGCCGCGATCCCGGTCCCGGGGGTGGTGTTCGCCATCCTCACCGGCGTCTTCGGCCGCACCTACCGGCGCGAGGTGGCCCCGGTCTGGAGGTGACGGGTCGTCTCCTGCCGATCGGACGACGCGCCGCGGGCGGTGCGGGCACCGGCATCGATAGGCTGCCGACGTGGCTGACGAGACGCGCGTGGTCGAGGCCGGGGCGTGGCGCGCCTCCCTCGAGGCCGCGCGCGACGAGGGCTTCACCTTCTTCGACTGGCTCAGCGCCGTCGACCGCACCTACGACGAGGCCGCGCCGGGCTTCGACGTCACCGCGCACCTGGTCGACGTGGGCACCCGGGGCGCGCTGCACGGCATCCTGCTGGTGACGCGGGTCGCCGACGGTGAGCCGGTCGAGTCGGTGACCGGCGTCTTCGCCGGCGCCGCCTGGCACGAGCGCGAGACCCACGAGATGTTCGGCCTCGACTTCGCCGGCTTCGACGACGGCAGCGGCCTGCCGATCCGCCCGCTGCTGCTGCCCGACGGGTTCGAGGGCACCCCCCTGCGCAAGTCGTTCCAGCTCGCCGCACGCGCCTCCAAGCCCTGGCCCGGCGGCAAGGAGCCCGGCGAGGGCCACGAGTCCGCGAAGTCGCCGAGCCGCCGCCGCGTCCAGGCGCCGGGCGTGCCCCCACCCGAGTGGGGCCCGCGATGAGCGTGCTCGAGGTGACCGTGCGGGCGCTATCGGTGCTCGCGGCCTTCCTCGTGCTGCCCCTGCTCGTCGGGCAGACCGAGCACAAGGTGATGGCCCACATGCAGGGCCGCCTCGGCCCGATGTACGCCGGTGGCTACCACGGGTGGGCGCAGCTGGTCGCCGACGGGGTGAAGTTCGTGCAGAAGGAGGACATCACCCCGCGTGCCGCCGACCGCTGGGTCTTCCGGCTGGCGCCCGCGGTGGCGCTGGTCCCGTACCTCGTCGCGCTCGCGGCCATCCCCGTCGCCCCGGGGGTGGCCGCGATCGACGTTCCGGGCTCGGTCGTGCTCGTGCTCGCGGCCACCTCGGTCGGAGCCCTCGGCACCCTGATGGCCGGGTGGGCCAGCGCCAACAAGTACGCCCTGCTCGGTGGCCTGCGGGCGGCGGCGCAGCTCGTGTCGTACGAGCTGCCGATCGTGCTCGCCATGGCGTCGATGGCGCTGGCCGGCGGCTCGTTGTCGCTGCTGACGCTCACCGACCGCTGGTCTCCGTGGTGGATGCTGTGGCAGCTGCCCGGGGCGGTCGTCTTCCTCGTCGCCGCCGTCGCCGAGCTGCAGCGGCCACCGTTCGACATGCCGGTGGCCGACGCCGAGCTCGTCATGGGCGCCTGGACCGAGTACTCGGGGCTGCGCTTCGCCTTCTTCCTGCTCGCCGAGTACGCCGGCATCGTCGTGATGTCGCTGCTGTTCGCCGCGCTCTGGCTCGGCGGCTGGCACGGCCCCTTCGAGGACACCCTGGGCTGGCTGTGGACGCTGCTCAAGGGTCTCGTCGTGGCCGTCCTCGTCATCTGGGTGCGCGTCGCCTGGCCCCGGCTGCGCGAGGACCAGCTGCAGCGGCTCGCCTGGCTGTGGCTCGTGCCGCTGGCCCTCCTCCAGCTGATGCTGACCGGCGCCGGGGTGGTGATGGGCTGGTGAGCGGGCTGCCCGGCATCCTCAAGGGTCTGGTCACGACGGCGCGCTCCGCGCTGCGGCCCACCCACACCGCGGAGTACCCCGACGTCGCGCCCGACCTGCCGCCGCGCAGCCGGGGGGTCATCGCCCTGCTCGAGGAGAACTGCACCTCGTGCATGCTCTGCGCCCGTGAGTGCCCCGACTGGTGCATCTACATCGACTCGCACAAGGAGACCATCCCGGCGACCACCGAGGGCGGGCGCGAGCGCCAGCGCAACGTGCTCGACCGCTTCGCCATCGACTTCAGCCTGTGCATGTACTGCGGCATCTGCATCGAGGTCTGCCCGTTCGACGCGCTGCACTGGAGCCCCCAGTTCGAGTACGCCGAGGTCGACATCCTCGACCTGCTGCACGAGAAGGACCGGCTGGGCGGGTGGATGGCGACGGTGCCGCCGCCGCCGGCGCTCGACGAGAAGTCGGCCGAGCCGGCCGAGATCGCCGCGTCCAACAAGCCGGCCCGCGGTACCGGGCTGGTCGGCGCGGGTGGCGCGGCCGCCGGTGGGCCGGGGGCCCGGATGCCGCGCACGGTGCGCCCGCGTCCCGCGGCCGCGCGACCGGAGCCGAGCCCGAGCCCCCGGAGCCGGAGTCCCCGGAGCCGGAGTCCCCGGAGCCCGAACCTCCGGACGCGACGTGACCGCACTCGACACGGCGTTCGCGGCCACCGCGCTGGTCGCCGTCGCCGGAGGACTCCTCGCCGTGACCACCCGGCACGTCGTGCACGCCGCCCTGTGGCTGGTCGTCGCGCTGCTCGGGGTCGCGGGCTCGCTGCTGGTGCTCGGCGCCGAGCTCGTCGCCCTGGTGCTCGTGCTCGTCTACGTCGGCGCGGTCGTCGTGCTCGTGCTCTTCGCGCTGATGCTCACCCGGGCCCCGATCGGGCCCGACCTCGAGCACGCCGCCGGGCCGTGGCGCACGGTCGGCGCAGCCCTCCTCGGTGGCGCCGTCGCGCTGCTGCTCGGCTCGGTGCTGCTGCCGCTGGCGGGCGAGCCGGTGGAGCGCGCCGACGTCACCTCGACGCAGGTCGCCGGCCAGCTCTTCGGCACCTGGGTGTGGCCCTTCGAGCTGCTCTCGCTGCTGCTGCTCGTGGCCCTGGTCGCCGCCCTGGCGGTCTCGCGCATCCCGCGGGAGGAGCAGCGCGAGCACCACCGCGCCGAGCAGGAGGTGGCCCCGTGATCCACCTCGCCGGCCCGTACCTGCTCGCCGCCGCCCTCGTGGGCCTCGGCGTGTTCGGTATCGCGGTGCGCCGCAACGCCGTCCTGCTCCTCGTCGGCGTCGAGCTCGTGCTCAGCGGCGCGCTGGTGCTGCTCGTCACGACCCAGGCCGCGGGTGCCGACCGGTGGTCGGCCGGCAGCGTCCTGCCGCTGTTCGTCATCACCATCGCCGCCGCCGAGACGGTGGTCGCGCTCGCGATCATCCTCACCGCCTTCCGGCAGCGCTCGCGTGTCGACCTCGACGAACCGAGCGGGGAGGCGCCGTGAACGCGTGGCCGCTCGTGCTGGTGCCTGCCGTCGCCGCCGTGCTCGGGTTCTTCGTCGGGCGCGACGACCGTCTCGCCCGCGGGGTGGCCGTGGGCGGCAGCGCGCTCACCCTGCTGCTCGCCACCGTCGCGTGGGTGATGCAGGGCGAGTCCACGGTCACGTCCGCCGGCCCCGGGCTGCACGCCGGCGAGCTGCTCGTCCCGCTCGACCTGGTGACCGACCACTCGAGGGTGGCCGTCGCGTTCATCGTCGCCCTCGTCGCGCTGGCCGTGCAGGTCTACTCCACGTGGTACCTCGAGACCGACGACCGGTACCCCCGTTTCGCCGCGACGGTGTCACTGTTCACCGCCGCGATGCTGCTCGTCGTGGTCTCCGGCGACCTGGTGCTGACCGTCGTGGGCTGGGAGGTCATGGGCTGGTGCTCGTACCTCCTGATCGGCCACTGGTCGCGACGACACAGCGCCCGCCGGGCCGCGCACAAGGCGTTCCTCGTCACCCGGGTGGCCGACATCGGGTTCGTGCTGGGCATCATCGGTCTCGCCGCAGGAGCCCACTCGACCAGCCTGGGGATGGTGGTGGCCGTCTGGCACCGGCCGACCCCCTGCATCGACAGCCTGGTCTCCACCGGCACCCCGCTCGGCGAGGCCCTCACCGCGTGCAACGCGCCGGACGCCACCCTGCGGGCGGTGTTCCTGACGCTGGTCGTCATCGGCGTGCTCGGCAAGTCGGCGCAGATCCCGTTCCAGGACTGGCTCGCCGATGCCATGGAGGGCCCGACCCCGGCGAGCGCGCTCATCCACGCGGCGACGATGGTGGCTGCCGGCACCGTGGTGCTGGCCGGCTTCTTCCCGCTGCTCTCGGTGAGCCAGACGCCGCGCTGGGTGCTCGGCATCGCGGTGTCGGCGACCATGCTGCTCGCCGCGGTGCTCGCGTTCGCGCAGAGCGACCTCAAGCGCCTGCTCGCCTGGTCGACGGTCAGCCAGGTCGGCGTGATGTTGTCGGCCCTGGCCGCGGCGCCTCCGGATGCCGGGCCGGATGCCGGTCTGTTCCACCTGTGGTCGCACGCCATCTTCAAGGCGCTGCTCTTCCTCGTCATCGGCTGGGCCGGTCTGGTGGCCGGCAGCACGGCGGCGAAGGCCTTGCGAGGCAGTGCCCTGGCCGCGCCCCTGCTGCGCGTGTCGTTCCTGTTCGGGCTGCTGTCCCTGGCCGGCGTGCCGCTGGTCGTCGGCGGGTTGTCCAAGGAGCACGTCGTGGCCGTGTCGTGGGAGGGCGCGGTCGAGTCGGGCCCCGGCCTCATGGTGCTCGTCGCGCTGATCGTCACCGCCGCCGTCACGGCGGCGTACTGCACCCGGGCCTACCTCCTCCTCACCGCGCACGTGCGCCCCGCCCTGGAGAGCGGGCCGGTCCCTCCCGCCGTCCGGGGCGTGCTGACGGTGCTCGTGGTGCTGAGCGTCGTCGGCGGCCTCGTGCTGCTCACCGACGCCTTCCGGGTCGGCCAGACCTCGCTGGTCTGGGTGTTCATCACGGTGCTCGCCATCGTCGTCGGCGGGGTGGTGGCGCTGCGCGGTGGCCTCGACCGCGACCCGGCCGAGGTGCTCACGCCCCGCCTCGTCCCGCACGCCGACCGTGGGCTGGGCGTCGACGCGCTGTACCTGCGCCTCGTCGCCACCCCCGTGCTCCGGCTCGCCCGCCTCGTCGCCTTCCTCGACACCGAGGTCATCGACGCCTACGTGCGCGGCACCGCCGTCGCCACCCGGGCCGCCGGATGGGCGGGCGCCCGCGCCTTCCGTGGCGAGCGGCCCAGCTCGGCGGTCGGCCTCGTCCTCGCGGCCGTCGTCGTGCTCGGCCTCGCGGGGGTGCTCGCGTGGTCGTGAGCCTGCTGCTCCTCGTCCCCGTCGTCGTCGGTCTCTGGCTCGTCACCGGCGGCCGCGCGCTCGACGTCGCCAGGGCCCGGCTCGTGGCCGCCGCGGCCGCCGGCGTCACGATGGTGCTCGCGGTCGTCGTGACCGTCGCGCGGCCCGACGTCGACGTGGGGTGGCTGCCCGAGCTCGGCGTGCGCTGGTCGTTCGGCGTCGACGGCATCGCCGTGCCGCTCGTGCTCCTCACGGCGCTCATCGGCGTGCTCGTCGCCGCGCACGCCTGGGTCGACGTGCCCGAGGGTGGCACCCCGGCGACCTTCCTCGGCTGCCTGCTGGTCGTCGAGGCCGGCGCGCTCGCCACCTTCACCGCCCGCGACGCCGTGCTCTTCTTCATCGCCTTCGAGCTCGTCCTGGTGCCGATGTGGGTGCTGATCAGCCGGTTCGGCGACCGCCACGACGAGGGGGCCCGCACCGACGCCGGGCACCGCTTCATCCTCTAC
The DNA here is from genome assembly GCA_963695175.1 of uncultured Actinomycetota bacterium. GTDB lineage: Bacteria > Actinomycetota > Actinomycetes > Actinomycetales > Dermatophilaceae > Fodinibacter. The sequence goes on along the minus strand of CAVOGG010000002.1, from coordinate 84,182 downwards.
ACCGCGGTCGGGTCCACGCTGATGCTGGTCGGCATCCTCGCCCTGGTCACGTCGGCCGGCACCTCCGACCTGGCTGAGCTCGCCGCGGGCGCGGGTGCCGCCCTGCCCGCCGACCGGCAGCTGCTCGTCGCGGTGCTGCTCGTCCTCGGGCTGGCGGTGAAGGTGCCGGTCTTCCCGGTGCACACCTGGCTGCCACCGGCCCACACCACGGCGCCCACGGCGGGGTCGGTGCTGCTGGCGGCCGTGCTGCTCAAGATGGGCACCTATGGCCTGGTCCGCCTCCCGGTGGCCACGGTTCCCGACGGGTTCGCACGGCTTTCGCCGGTACTCGCCGTCGCCGGCGTCGTCGGCATCGTCTGGGGGGCGCTGGTCTGCCTCGTCGAGCGCGACCTCAAGCGGCTGATCGCCTACTCGTCGGTGGCGCACATGGGCTTCGTCGCCCTGGCGCTGGCCGCCGGGTCCGAGACCGGCCTGCAGGCGGCGCTGTTCGCCAACATCGCGCACGGCGTCATCTCGGCGCTGCTGTTCTTCCTCGTCGGCGGTCTCAAGCAGCGCTGGGGCAGTGTCGACCTCACCGTCGCCCGGCCCGCCCTGCGCGAGACCTCGCCCCGGCTGGGCTTCCTGTTCATCCTCGGCCTCGCCGCCAGCCTGGGGCTGCCCGGGCTGGCCGGCTTCTGGGGTGAGTTCTTCTCGATCTACGCCGCGTGGCTGCCCGCCGGCGACCGACCCCGCGCGCTGTTCGTCGGGTGCGCCGTGGTCGCCGCCATCGGCGCCGCGCTCGCGGCGGGCTACGCACTGCGGGTCGCCCGCACCGTGTGGGTGGGCGACCGCCCGGACCCGGAGGCCGCCGCCACCACCCCTGACACCCGCGGGGTCGAGCTCGTCGTGCTCGCGGTGCTCGGCACCCTCGTCGTCCTTCTCGGCGTGCTGCCCGGCCCGCTGCTGGCCGTCACCGCCGATGCGGCGGCCTTCATCGCCGGGAGTGGCGGATGATCGCCGCCGACCTCGTGACCGTCGACCCCGTCGTCCTCGCGCCGGCGCTGCTGCCCGCGCTCGGGGCGGTGCTCGTGCTCGTCGCAGACGCGGTCCTGCCCGGTCGCCGCTCCTGGCAGCCGCTGCTCGGCGTGATCGTTCTCGCCGTGGCCGCCGGCACCGCCCTGGCCACCGGCCTGCGCTCGGCCGACGACCCGATGCGCACCCTCTGCCTCCCCGCGCCCGACGGCGCCTGCCTGTGGACGGCGGGACCGGCGACCGGCACGCTGCAGGCCGGCATCCTGCTGGCCACCGCGGCCGCGCTCGCCCTGCTCCACGACGGCGCGCGCGGGCCACGCGACACGACGGTGTCGACCACGCTGCTGCTGGCGGCGGCCACCGGCGGCGCCGGTGTGGCGGCGTCGCGCGACCTCGGCACCTGGCTGGTCACCCTCGAGCTGGCGACCGTGCCGGTCGTGGCGCTGGTCGCGCTGCGCGGCACCCGCACGGCATCCCACGGCGCCCTGACCCTGCTCGTCACGTCGGTGACGTCGTTCGCGCTGCTGGTGCTCGGGGCGGCGCTCTGGCTCACGGCGACCGGCGACGCGTCCTTCGCCGCCGACACCGTGGCCGCCGCGTGGGCCGACCCCGAACGCCGGGCGGTGCTCCTGCTCGCCGTCACGGTGCTGCTCTCCGGTCTCGGCTTCAAGCTCTCACTCGTGCCCTTCCACGCGTGGACCCCGCAGGCCTACTCCACCGCCGACGTCGGCACCGCCGCCGCGCTCGCGGGCGCCTCGAAGATCTCGGCCCTGGCCGCCCTGCTCGTGGTCGGGCAGGCCCTGGCCGGCGCCGCCGTCGACACCGGGTCGGTGGGCGTCGTCCTCGGAACGCTCGCGGCCGCCTCGATGCTGCTCGGCAACGTCATGGCGCTGCGCCAGACCGAGTCCACCCGCCTGCTCGCCTGGTCCACGGTGTCGCAGGCCGGCTGGGTCGTGCTGCCGGTGGCGGCGCTGAGCGCCCAGGGCCTGCGCGCGTCCGCCGCGTACGTGCTCGTGTATGCCGTGGCCACCCTCGTCGCCTTCGCCGCGGTCGCCGTCGTGGGAGCCGGGTCGCTGGAGCGCACCCGTGGCCTGCTGCGCCGGGACCGGCTGACCGGTGGGGCGCTGGCCTTCGCCCTGCTCGTGCTCGCGGGCCTGCCGCCGGGCATCATCGGCCTGGTTGCCAAGGTCGTGGCACTGAGCCCGGTCGTCGACGCCGGGCTCTGGCCGCTGGCCCTGGTCGCCGTGGTGGCCGTCGTGCTCGGCATCGCGGTGTACCTGCGCTGGTTCGCCGTGCTGATCGGCGAACCCCGCGCGGTGGACGCCCCGACGGCGGACCCGGAGGGCGCCGCCGCCGAGAGCCTGCCGCCGCACCGCGGGGCGAGCGCCGTGCTGGCCCTCGGCACCGGCATCCTCGTGCTGCTCAGCGTGGTCCCGGGGCTGCTCCTGGGCCTGCTGTCGTGACGGAACGAACCACCCACCCACCGTCGTTGGAGCAGACATGCACAAGCACAACAACGGCCTGAAGACCGCTGCCCTGTTCGGCGGTATGTGGGCCCTCCTCCTCGTCATGGGTTGGGTGATCGCCACCTGGCTCGGCAACAGCGCCTTCCTGCTCGTCTTCGCCCTGATCGGTGTCGCGACGACGATCTACGGCTACTGGAACTCCGACAAGCTCGCCATCCGCGCGATGCACGCCTACCCGGTCAGCGAGGCCGAGGCCCCGGTGATGTACCGCATCGTGAGCGAGCTCTCGACCAGGGCAGGCCAGCCGATGCCGAAGCTCTACATCTCGCCGACCCAGGCGCCGAACGCGTTCGCCACCGGCCGCAACCCGGACAACGCCGCCGTGTGCTGCACCGAGGGCATCCTGAACCTGCTCGACGAGCGCGAGCTGCGCGGCGTGCTCGGCCACGAGCTGATGCACGTCTACAACCGCGACATCCTCACCGCGTCGGTGGCGGCCGCGGTCGCGGGTGTCATCTCGACGATCGGGCAGTTCCTGTCGTTCGGCATGATCTTCGGTGGCGGCTCGAGCGACGAGGACCGCAACCCGATCGCCGGCCTGGCGCTCGCCATCCTCGCCCCGTTCGCCGCGATGGTCGTGCAGCTCGCGATCTCGCGCACCCGCGAGTACGACGCCGACGAGGACGGTGCGACCCTCACCGGCGACCCGCTGGCCCTGGCCTCGGCGCTGCGCAAGCTCGAGATCGGTGTCGCCCAGGCCCCGCTGGCCCCGACCCAGAAGGTCGTCGACGCCAGCCACATGATGATCGCCAACCCGTTCCGCGCCCAGGACGTCTCGCGGCTGATGTCGACCCACCCCCCGATGGCGGAGCGGATCGCCCGGCTCGAGCAGATGGCCTACGGCTACCGCACCAACCCCTGACAGCGGAGGTGGGTCACCGCAGGGTCCACGTGATGCAGGACGCTGCGGTGGCCTTCACCTCGTCAGGTCGGGCAGCCGTCAGTGGCGGCCTGACCCGTGATGGCGTGGGTCGCCCACCCGCACCGCGGCGCTGAGGTCGGTGGCTCCCGCGTCACGAGGGGCGACCGGGGGGAGCCGGAAGCTGTGCTCGATCGTCGCCATGATGGAGGTCGTGTCGTAGGTCGTGCTGTCGACCCCCGACTTGACCATGCCGGCCGACAGGACGAGCGCGGGGATGCGGGTGCCCGGGCCCCACTTGTCCACGGTGGGCGGCGAGACGTGGTCCCACTGGCCGCCGAACTCGTCGTACGTCACGACCACGAGCGTCTTCTTGGCCTGCGGGCCCGACATGATCGTCGTGAGCAGGTCGACGAGGTGGTCACTGCCGTCCGGCTCGCTCGCGTAGCCGGGGTGCTCGTTCTCGGCTCCGTAGGGCTTGACGAACGACACCTGGGGCAGGGTGCCCGCCTTGGCGGCGGCGATGAACTTCGTCTCGTCCTTCAGGTGCGAGCGGCCCGGCGCGCCGACGGCGTAGTTCTTGAAGTAGTTGAACGGCTGGTGGTGGAACTGGAAGAGCGGGCCCGGGTTGCCGGCGGCGGCGTCGTCCCACCCGCCGGAGTACCAGTTCCAGCTCACGCCGGCGTCACTCATCCGGTCGCCGATGTTGGGGTAGACGGCGTCGTCGATGAGGGGGATCTTCGCCCCGCCGCCGGACGGAGCGCTCGACGGCTGCACCGTGTTGACGGCGATGTTGCCGCAGGCCGCCCTGTAGTCGAAGGGCTTGCCGTTGCTGCAGGCAACGGTGAGCTGGTTGTCCTTGGCCGCCGCACTCGTCGCGGTGTAGAGCGGGTAGGAGGTCGGCATGCCGTTGCTGTCGATGACGGAGTTGAGTGCCTTGGGCGTGGCACCTCCGGTGTCGACGGGGGCCCGAGCCGAGATGAGGTACTGGTGGTTGAGGAACGAGCCACCGAAGGCCGCCTGGAAGAACCGGTCGGCGACGACGTAGTTGGGCGCGCCCTTGCTGTGCAGGTAGCGGTAGATCGGTAGCGACTGCGTCGCGTAGCGACCCATGGTGAGGCCCACGGCATCCGAACCCGTGACGTACCGGTCCTGCTTGCCGCCGTCGAGCTGGTACTGCTCCTGGTAGAAGCGGTGGACGATGTCACGGGTGCAGCCGCCGGGGAGGCCGGTGCCGTTGAGCACCCCGGTGGGGGCGAAGACGCCGGGGGCCGGGCAGGTCGTGTCGGTCGGCCGGATGTACTTGTCGATGGTGAACCAGCTGTTGCCGAAGTGGCTCGCCGGCACTGCGTGCGCCGGGTCGGTGCAGGTGGTGGGGAGGGGGGAGGGCGAGGTGAGGTTGACGTCGTTCTGCAGGAGGCAGCCGTACGGCGTGCCGTTCTGCGCGACCTGGGTCGTGGAGCCCTCGGCGTTCTGGAGCCCGTTGACGACGCGCCCGCCGACGCGGCCCCACTGGCCGTAGAGGTTGTCGAACGAGTGGTTCTCCTCGTAGATGACCACGAGGTTGGTGTAGCCGCCGGGCAGTGGTCCTTGATGGTGCTTCGCGCTCGGCGCCGCGACGGCCGCGGGTACGGCCGCCACGAGCGCCAGCCCCACGGCACCGGCCAGCAGGCCGATCGCGGGCCAGGACGTCTTCGGGTGTCTCATCGGATCCCCTTTCCTCACGTGAGGCCGCCCGGACCCCCGTGCGACCAGCCGCTCAAGACTCCCACCGATGGGTGCTTCTGGCGAGGCGAGAAGACACCGCTCTTCGCGACCCCTCGCGGCCTCCGGCGCAGGCGTGGTCGCGGGCGATGGACCTCCTCACCACCCAGCACGTCCGGTAGCCGGGCGCCGTCAGCCGGGCAGGCCGCTCGCCGCGTCGTCGTAGTACGGCCGGTTGCGTAGCCCGGCCGCGGCTGCCTCGTCGAGGCAGACCACCGTGTCGGGGTGCCACTGCAGCACCGAGCCCGGCACGGATGCCGTGAGCGGCCCCTCGAGCGCCGCGGACACCGCCTCGGCCTTGACGTCGCCGGTCGCGACGAGCACCAGCCGGCGCGCGCTGAGGATGGTGCCGAGGCCCTGGGTCACGCAGTGGGTGGGCACGTCGTCGATGCCGCGGAAGAAGCGCGCGTTGTCGCGCCGGGTGCGGTCGGACAGGCGCTTGACCCGGGTGCGTGAGGTGAGTGCCGAGCCGGGCTCGTTGAAGCCGAGGTGGCCGTTGGCCCCGATGCCGAGCACCTGCACGTCGACCCCGCCGAGCTCGCGGATCCGCTCCTCGTACCTCGCGGCCGCCGCCATCAGGGTCGGCACGTCGTGGCCCGACCCGTCCGGCACGGCAAGGCGCTCGGGGGCCAGCCCGATGACCCCGCACACCTCGCGCAGCAGCACCTCGCGGTAGCCCTCGGGGTGGCCCGGCGGGAGCCCGACGTACTCGTCGAGCGCGAAGCCGTGGGCCGCCGAGAAGTCGGCACGCCCCTCCTCGACGGCGCGCCCGAGCTCGCGGTACAGCCCGAGCGGTGAGGAGCCGGTGGCCAGCCCGAGCACCGGCGGACGCCCGCCGTCGTGCGGCAGCCCGGCGAGCACCGCGTTGGCGGCGGCCCGGGCGGTGTCCTCCACGGTGCGGCTGACGACGACCTCCATCAGAGCACCGTACCGACCGGCTGCGCGCCGGCGGCCTCCGAACCCCCGAGGAGCGCGGCACCGATCGCCGCTACTGGTACGTCACCGTCGAGCACGCGGATCCTGGACACGAGGTCGAGCCTAGTGAGGAACGGCGAGGCGTGCGCGCGGGAGTCGATGTCGGCGGCGAGGGCCGCCTCGAGCTCGACCCGGTCACGCGCCAGTCCACCGCCGATGACGACGAGCTCGGCACCGGTGACCACGAGCACCTGCACGGCGAGGGCGATGCCGTGGGCGAGCGTCGCGACGACGGCGCGCGCCTGCTCGTCACCGGCACCGGCGGCCGGGAAGAGGTCGGCCGCCGAGCCGGGCCACAGCCGGTGCAGCGCGGTGCCCGAGGCGATGGTCTCGAGGCAGCCGTCCTGACCGCACGAGCAGGGCACCCCGGTGCCGACCGGGAGGTGGCCGATCTCGCCCGCAGCGCCGCCGACGCCGCGCACGACCTCGCCACCACGCACGATCGCGGCCGCGAGGCCGGTGCCCACGTTGAGGTAGGCCGTCGTGCCGTCGGACACCTGCGGGCGCACCGCGTGGTGCGCCCCGAGGGCGGCCGCCTTGACGTCGTTGTCGATGCTCGGCCGCCGCCCCGTGGCGGCCTCGATGCCGCCGGCCAGGTCGAGGGCGTTCACCCCGAGGTTGACCGCGTGCCGGGCCCAGCCGGTCTGCGGGTCGACGAGCCCGGGCATGCAGGCGCCGAGCTGCTCGATGTGCTCCCAGCCCCCGACCAGCGCCGCGGCGCGGTCGGCGACGGACACCGCGGTGGCGAGCACCTGCGTGTTGCCCTGCCCGGAGGGCGCCGCGACCTGCGCGACGACTCCTCCGGAGTCGTCGAGAACCAGCGCAGCGGTCTTGGTGCCGCCGATGTCGATACCGAGCCTCACGGGCCCACCTCACCACGGAGGAGGGCCAGCAGGGCGCGCGCCACGGCGGGCGAGCCACCGTAGGTCTCGATGTCGGCCCCGCCGCGCGGCCAGCCGCACTCGACGAGCACGACGTCGTGGCCCGCAGCGCGCAACCGGTCGACCACGGTGAGTGCCGGGTGGCCGGCGCCCACGGCCCGGCCGACGACCGCGACCCGCGCACCGGCCGGCACCGCGGTCGCGGTCACCGTCGCACCGAGGGCGGCGGGGCCCCACGAGACACCGCCGACGGCGAGGTTGGCGGTGCTGCCCACCTGCACGACGGCGAGCGGGGCGGGGGAGGCGAGCCAGGCCCGCGCGGCATCGCTGACCCGGAAGGCACGTGCGACGGTCTCGTCGGGCAGCGTCGCGGACGTGACGTCGGTGCGGATGCCGGGCCGCGGCATCCGCTGTGCCGTCGTCGACGCCAGGGAGCGCACCCGCGCGGCGGCCTCGGTCACCCGCTGCTCGGGCAGCCGGCCCGCGTGCACGGCGGACACGATGGCCGTGTGCACGGCGTCGTAGGTCTCCGGGGTCGTGCCCGAGCCGAGGCAGAGCAGGTCGACGCCCGCCACGAGGGCACGCACCGCGGCCTCCGGGATGCCGGTGTCGGCGCTCGCACCCGCCATGTCGAGGGCGTCGCTCACGACGACTCCGTCGAAGCCGAGCTCGTCGCGCAGCACGCCGATCACGGTGCGCGAGAACGTGGCCGGGTGGTCCGGGTCGAGGGCCGAGACGATGATGTGCGACGTCATGACCGAGGCGACCCCGGCGTCGACGGCGGCCCGGAAGGGCGCGAGCTCGCGTTCCCGCAGCACCTCGACGGTCACGTCGACGCGGGGCAGGCCGTGGTGCGAGTCGACCACGGTGTCGCCGTGGCCGGGGAAGTGCTTGGCGCAGGCCGCGACGCCGGTGGACTGCAGGCCATCGACCCAGGCCGCCGCGTGCCGGGCGACGAGCGCCGGGTCGTCGCCGAAGCTGCGCACCCCGATGACCGGGTTGTCCGGGGAGGAGTTGACGTCGACGTCGGGCGCGAGGTCGAGCCCGATGCCCAGCGCGGTGAGCTCGTGCCCGATGCCGGCCGCGACCGCGCGGGTCGTCGCCGGGTCGTCGAGCCGTCCGAGCACGGCGTTCCCGACGGCGGTCGACCCGGCCGGGTAGTGCAGGCGGGTGACGTCGCCGCCCTCCTCGTCGACGGCGAGGAGCACGCCGGGCATCCGCTCGCGGAGCGCGGCGCACAGCCCGGCCAGCCCGTCGGGGCCCGCGACGTTGTCGCCGTAGAGGCACACCGACACCAACCCCCCGGCATGGGCACGCACCAGCCAGTCGGGCACGTCGGTGCCCGGGAAGCCGGGCTGGAGGGTCGCCGCGGCGTCGGCCGTGAGGCTCATCCCTTCACCGCCCCGCCGACGAGCCCGCTGCTCATCCGGCCCTGGACGATGAGGAAGAAGATGATGACGGGCACGGCGACGAGCGTCGAGGCCGCCATCACCTGGCCCCAGTCGGTCTCCCGGCTCGCGCTGGCCTGCACGAACCCACGCAGCCACAGCGGCAGGGTGCGCGACTGCTCCTCGGTCATCACCACGAGGGCGACGGTGAACTCGTTCCACGCCTGGAGGAAGGCGTAGACGGCCGACGCGACCAGCCCGGGGGCGAGCAGCGGGAAGGTGATCTTGAGGAACGCCTTCGTGCGCGACAGGCCGTCGACCATGGCGGCCTCCTCGAGGTCGGCGGGAACGCCGGCGACGAAGCCGCGCAGCATCCAGATCGTGAAGGGGACGACCGCGGCGGTGTAGAGCACGGCCAGCCCGATCGCCTGGTTGAGCAGCCCCAGCGAGGACATCATCTTGTACTGCGCGATGAACAGACCCTCCGCCGGGAGCATCTGGATCAGCAGCAGGGCGAGCACGAAGGACCCCCGGCCGCGGAAGCGGAACCGGCTGATCGCCAGCGCGCCCAGGAAGGCGATCGCGATCGCGGCGACGACGGTCGTCAGTGTCACGACGAGCGAGATGGTCAGGGCCGACCCGAACGACGGCTCGGTGGCCACGGCGCGCAGGTTGTCGAGCGAGCCGCCGAACGGCAGGAACGTGGGGGTGGCCGACTGGAGCACGACGTTGGGCAGGAAGGCCGAGTTGAGCATCCAGTAGACGGGGAAGGCCCAGACCACGGCCAGGACGAGGGCCAGGGCGGTGAGCAGGTTGCGCTTCGTGCGGGACCGGTGCATCACACGTCCTCCTTCATGAGCGATCGGACGTAGTAGGCGCTGAGGGCGATGGTCAGGCCGAGGATGAGGATGCTGACGGCGCTGGCCGTGCCGAAGTCGCCCTTGCCGGTGCCGAGCTGGTAGACGTAGGTGCCCAGCAGGTTGGTCTCGTTGGTGACGCCCCCGGCATCCTGGAGGAGCTTGATCTGGGTGAAGACCCGCAGGTCCCAGATCAGCTGCAGGAGCATGACGATCGAGAGCACCGGGGCGATGATCGGCACGATGATGTGCCGCAGCCGCTGGATGCCGGTGGCCCCGTCGAGCGCGGCCGCCTCGAGTACCTCGGTGCTCACCTGGGTCAGGCCGGCGTAGATCGACAGGGCGACGAACGGCACGCTCATCCAGACGATGATCACCGAGGCGACGACGAAGAAGGACAGCGGTTCGGCGAGCCAGTTGTGGCCCTCCGCGCCGTCGACGCCCAGCCGCACGAGGGCCCAGTTGAGCAGGCCGCGCCGCCAGTCGACGATCCAGATCCACACCGTCATCGCGGCGACGACGGGCATCGCCCACGCGACGAGCAGGGCGACCTGGAGCACCACGCGGGGCCACCTGGTGAGGGCGTTCATCAGCACGGCCATCGCGCCGCCGATGGCGACCGTGACCACGGCGGTGACGATGCAGAACACGATCGACCGCACGACGACGGTCCACATGTAGGGGTCCGTGACGAGCGCGACGTAGTTGTCCAGGCCGACGAACGGGGCCGGGGCGCCGAACTGCTGGAAGAGCCCGTACTCGCGGAAGCTCGTGACGACCTGCCAGCCGATCGGGTAGCCGAGGGCGGCGACGAGCAGGACCAGCGCCGGGACGATGAGGACGAGGGGGAGCCGGTTCTTCCGCTTCCGGTTGCGGTGCACCGGTGCTGCGGTGCCGGGTGTGGTCGGGGCCGTCGTCGTCCCGGTGGTCATGGCAGTCCTCAGGTGGGGGTGGGTCCCCGGCGGCCGACGGGGATCGCCCGTCGGCCGCCGGGGAGGTTCATCACTTGCCGTTGAGCATCGGGGTGATCTTGGCGTCGTAGGCCTTCGCCAGCGCGGCGAGGTCGGTGGCCCCCTCGATCTTGCCGAAGAACTCCTCGAGGACCATCGAGGCCTCGACGGCGGCCCAGCCCGGGGCGGCCGGGGTCAGCTTGGAGTTGGAGGCCGAGTCGATGAGGGCCTTGGCGAACTCGTCGTCACCGAGCGAGGAGACGTAGTCGGAGTTGGCCGGGCCGAGGCCGGCACCGCCGAGCTTCTTCTGGTAGTCACCGGAGAAGATGATCTTCAGCAGCTCCTTGGACAGCTCGGGGTTCTTCGACTTGGCCGAGATGGCGATGTTGGAGCCACCGGCGAAGACCGGGGCCGGCTTGCCGTCGTTGCCCGGGAGCACGAAGGTGCCGAACTTCTCCGGGTTCCACTCGCGAACCACCTTGCCGTCCTTCTTGGCGGCGTCACCGATCGACCAGTGCGCCCAGCCCGGGGCCATGATGGTGGCCGCGGAGAGGGAGGTCTTGCCGGTCGCCTTGCCGTCGGCGTCGGTGATGACGTCGGCGTCGTTGACGTACAGCCACGGGGTCTGGTCCTTGGCATCGGCCGGCGCGTTGCTGGCCGCCTTCTGGATCAGCTGGAGCTGCTGCAGGCCCTTGACGGAGCTGGGGTCGGAGAGGGTCGACACCCACTGCCCGTTCTCCTTCTTGGCGAGGTCGCCGCCGTTGGCGAAGATCCACGAGATGCCGTTGCGCCAGTCCTGGCCGCCGATGAAGAAGCCGGAGAAGTTCTTGATGTGGCGCGGGTTGTCCTGCGCGACCTTGGTGACGGCCGCGTTGAACTCGTCGAGGGTGGTCGGCGCGTTGACGCCGGCCTCCTTCCAGACGTCCTTGCGCATGAACATGTAGCGCGAGCCGAAGTAGTAGGGCAGGGCGTACTGCTTGCCGTCGACCGAACCGGCGTCGACGAACGACTGGAGCAGCTTGCTGCCGCCCAGCGCCTGGTACTGGTCGGAGATGTCGAGGAAGGCGCCGACGTTGGTGAAGGTCGGGGACTGGGTGTTGCCGAGCTCGACGACGTCAGGGGTGTTCTCGGCGTCGGGCAGCGACGTGGTCAGCTTGGTGACGAGGTCGGGCCAGGCCTGCTCCTCGATCTTCAGCGTGGCACCGGTCTTGGCCTTGAAGGTGTCGGTGAGGTAGGTGCGCAGCTCGTCGGGGGTGTCCCCGCCGGCGAGCCACAAGGTGATCGTCTTGCCGGCGTTCGAGGTCGAGCTGGTGGCCGCCGGCGTGTCCGACGAGTCACCGCCGTTCGCACACGCGGTGAGGACGAGTGCCGCGCTGGTCAGCGCGACGATGGGCAGGCGCCGAATCATTCGGTCTTCCTTTCGGGCGGTGGGGCCGGTCGGCCCCGGGGTGTGCACCGAGGTGCGGGTGGTGGTGGATGGTGCTGTGCTGTGTGTCGGGCGGTGCTGGTGGAGCCGGTGGTGCGTTGTCGGTTCTCGGGTGGGGCCTAGACGACCCCTAGTCGGTCCCACAGGACCACTGCCGCTGCGCCGCGCAGGACGATGTCCTGGGGTGACCCGGCGAGCCGGACGGACAGCGGGGCATCGGGGTCCGCGAGCAGACGCTGCGCGAGCGTGCGCTCCAGGACGGGCAGGACCGGGGCGAGCAGCTCCTCGGGCCCGGCGAGCACGACCTCGGACAGGTCGAGCGCGGCGACGATCGGGGCGAGGGCGACGCCGAGGCGCTCCCCACCGGCCTCGACGACCTCCTGGCCGTCGGGGGAGTCGAGCGCGGCGCGCAGCCGGGGGATCGACAGCCAGGTCTCGAGGCAGCCGCGCTTGCCGCACGGGCAGTCCTCGCCGCCGTCGGTGCCGACCGTGACGTGGCCGATCTCGCCCGCGGCGTGGTGGGCGCCGGAGACCCGGCGGCCACCGGTGACGATGCCGCAGCCGACACCGCGCCCGACGTGCACCAGGACCATGTCCTCGCTGCCGGGTGAGGCGCTCAGCTCGGCCTGGGTCGCGGCATCCGAGTCGTTGGAGACCAGCACCCGCAGGCCGGTCGCGTCGGCGACCAGAGCCTGTAGCGGCACGTTGGTCCAGCCGAGGTTCGGGGCGGTGCGCACGGTGCCGTTGCGGTCGACCAGGCCCGGGGTGCCGATGCCGATGCCGAGCACCGGGTAGGGGGACCGGGCGATGGTGGCGAGCACCAGCTCGACGACGACCGCGGGGTCCACGCCACGGCCCTGGGCGGCGTCGACAGCGGCGGCGCGCTCCTCGCGCACGACGACCTCGCCGGTGATGTCGAGCACCGCGGCCCGCAGCCGGGCCGGCACCGACAGGTCGACGGCCAGCGTCAGCAGCCGTGCGCGGTCGAGGTCGACGAGGGTGCCCCGCTTGCCGGGGCCGTCCTGCGCGGCGGTGCCGACGTCGAGCACGCGGCCCTCGTCGATGAGCTCGGAGACCAGGTGCGACATGGTCACCTTGGTGACCCCGACCTCGCGGGCCAGCTGGGCGCGGCTGGTCGGCCCGAGGCGGCGCAGGGTCTGCAGCACGAGCGAGAGGTTCTGGCGGCGGCCGTCCGTGGGGAGGACTGCTGCCGAGGGCCGCACGCGGCGCGGCATTGCGCTGGACATGAGAGTTAGTAAACCTTACTAACTTAATCTGGACAAGCCCTGTGACGGACCTGTGATTTCGGGGTCCCTTGGCCGTGCCGGTCGCCCGGGGTGCGGGACTCAGCCCCGGCTGCTGCTCCCCACGGCCCGCTGGGTGAGCCGGAAGAACACCGACAGCGCGATCCAGATGGCCGCGCCGGCCACCGCCTCCCAGGTCTGGTTCGGGTCGCGCAGCCAGTCCAACGCACTGACGAGCACCCCGAGGCCGGCCAGGACCATGGCCGCACCGGCGATGGAGGTGCCCCACGCGACGAAACCCTCCCGGGTCTTCTCGGCCAGCCAGCCGCCGGCGATGCCGACCGCCGGGATGAACACGACCGCGAGCAGCAGGTTGCCGTCGTCACCCTCGAGCAGGCGGAACAGGCGCGCCCCCACGAGCAGACCCAAGAAGGCGCCGACCGCGAAGAACACGAGGGTGGCCGCGAGCCGCACCACGAGCCACGCGACCAGGGCGCCGACCAACCCGATCACCAGGGTCACCAGGAGGGTGGCGTCGAAGACGTTCGCCAGCAACCAGCCGGCGCCGAAGCCCACGAGCATCAGCACCGTGCGGATCGACCACCCACCGGCCAGGCCCAGCACCAGCCCGATGACGATCATCGTCAGACCGCTCATCGCCGTCTCCCTCAGCAGGTCGACGGCCCTCCGGCCCGTCGCTTTGCCCAGTGTGGCGCAGCCGGCTCTGGTTGGGTGGGGGGATGCCGTCACTGACCCGCGCCGAGGCGACCTCCAGGGCCGCCCTGATCACCGTCGACGCGGTCGACGTCGACCTCGACCTCGACCGTGGGGCGGAGCTGTTCGGTTCGCGCACGACGATCCGGTTCACCAGCCGCACTCCGGGGGCGTCGACGTTCGTCGACCTGCGGCCGCGGGTGCTGCACGCGGTGACGCTCAACGGGCGGCCGCTCGACCCGGCATCCCTGGTCGACGGGCGGCTCGAGCTCACCGACCTGGCGGCCGACAACGTGCTCGAGGCCGAGGCGACGATGGCCTACAGCCACGACGGGCAGGGGCTGCACCGCAGCACCGACCCGGCCGACGGTGAGCACTACGTCTACGGCCACCTCTTCCTCGATGCCGCCCCGACGGTGTTCGCCTGTTTCGACCAGCCCGACCTCAAGGCGCCCTACACGGTCGCGGTCACCGCCCCGGCGGAGTGGACGGTCCTCGGCAACGGCGCCGCCACCGTCGTCGCCCCCGGCCGCACCGAGCTGGCGACCACCCTGCCGCTCGCGACCTACTTCGTCACGGTGTGCGCCGGGCCCTACGCGTCCGTGCGCGCCGAGCACGACGGCATCCCGCTGGGGGTCCATGCGCGGCGGTCGCTCGAGCCGTACCTGCGCGAGCAGGCCGAGCATCTGCTCGAGACCACCCGAGCCTGCTTCGACTACTACCACCAGCTGTTCGGCATCCGGTACCCGTTCGGGGAGTACCACCAGGTGTTCGTCCCGGAGTTCAACGCCGGGGCGATGGAGAACCCCGGCTGCGTCACGTTCCGCGACACGATGATCTTCCGCGGGGCCGCGACGCCCGACCAGGTGCTCTCCCGCAGCTCGACCATCGCCCACGAGATGGCGCACATGTGGTTCGGCGACCTCGTGACGATGACCTGGTGGGACGACCTGTGGCTCAACGAGTCGTTCGCCGAGTACATGGCCTACCGCACGGTCGTCGAGGTCACCGAGTTCACCGACGCCTGGGTCGAGTTCGGTGTCATCCGCAAGCTGTGGGGGTATGCCGCGGAGCGCGCTCCCAGCACCCACCCGATCGCGGGGTCGCCGGCCCCCGACGCCCGGTCGGCGCTCGGCAACTTCGACGGCATCTCGTACGCCAAGGGCGCGTCCGTGATCCGCCAGCTGATCGCCCACATCGGCGACGAGGCGTTCGTGGCCGGCGTGGTCGAGCACCTGCGCTCGCACGCGTACGGCAACGGCGACCTGGCGCAGTTCCTCGCCGCGATGGAGTCCGCGTCGGGCCGGTCCCTGACGGCGTGGAGCGCCGCGTGGCTGGAGACGGCCGGCGTCGACCGGCTCGCCGTCGAGGAGGGCGTGCTCGTCCGCACCCCGCCGCCGCGCACACCCGGCCGACCGCCCGCACACGCTCGACGTCGCGGCCTTCGCCGACGGGCGCGAGGTGGTACGCGTCGACATCGTCGTCGAGGGGGAGCGCACCCACGTACCCGGTTTGGATGCCGTGCCCGCCGGTGCGCTCGTCGTGCCGAATGCCGGTGACCTCACCTGGGCGGAGGTGTCGCTCGACCCCGCGACGGTGGCCGCCCTGCCGGCCGGGCTGGCCGACGTGCCCGACGTCCAGGCCCGCGCCGTGCTCTGGGTCGCGCTGCTGGGAAAGGTCCACCGTGCCGAGGTAGACCCCCGCACGGCGCTGGAGGTGTTCGCGCAGGCGTGGCCGCGCGAGACGTCGGCGGCGGTGCTCTCGCGCACCGCGCTGGCCATGTCGAGCCGGGTCGTGCCGATGTTCCTCCCGCCCACCGAGCAGGAGGCCGCCATGGCCCGGGTGGCCGGGGCCGCCGACGCCCTGCTCGAGCACGCTCGTTCCGTCGACGGCGCCGCGGGCGACGCGCTCGCGGTCGTCGCCGCCCGGGTGTGGGCGGCCAGCGGCTCCGACACCGGCCGACTCCGGCGGTGGGCGGCCGGCGACGGCATCCCCACGGTGCTCGACGGTGACCACGACTTCCGCTGGGCGGTGCTGCGACGGCTGTCGTCGCTCGACGCCCTGGGCGACGACGAGATCGAGCTGGCCGCGGCCGCCGACCACTCCCTCGCCGGCTCCCTCGCGGCGCTCGGGGCCCGGGCCGTGCGGCCGACCGCCGCGGCCAAGGAGTGGGCCTGGGCGACGCTGCGGGACGACGCCGAGCTGTCGAACTACGCGGCGCTCGCCGTGGCCGGCGGGTTCTGGGTGACGCCGCGACCCCGACCTGGTCCGGCCCTACGTGGAACAGGTCGGCGACCTCGTCATGGCGCTGTCGGCACGGATGGGTGACGACGCGGTCTCCCGGGTGGTCACCGCCATCCACCCCACCCGGCTCGTCGACGACGCGACCGTCGCGGCATCCGCGGCCCTGCTCGGACGCGACGACCTGACCGCCGGGGTGCGTCGCGCGTTCGTGGACGCCGACCACGAGCTGCGCGAGGCGATCGCCAGCCGCCGCCGCTTCGACGGGAGCCGGCCGTGACCACGGGTCGGGACCGGGACGAGGCCGGTCGCCCGCGGCAGAAGCGGCCTCGTGACGCCCTCGGCCGGCCGCTGGCCTACGGCGACAGCGGTGTCGAACCGGTTCCGGAGGAGGCGCTGCCCCCGCACGAGACGCTCGAGGTGGCCCGTGGGCTGGTGCGCCAGGGCCGGCCGTTCGCGGCGCACGAGGTGCTCGAAGCGCGCTGGAAGGCGGGCCCGGACGACGAACGCGACCTCTGGCAGGGCCTGGCCCAGCTCTGTGTCGGGCTGACCCACGCGGCCCGCGGCAACGCCATCGGCGCCGACCGGCTCCTGGACCGCGGTGCAGCCCGCCTCGAGGCGTACGACGCCCGGGGAGGCTCGACCCACGGCCTCGACCTGGCGGCGACGATCGCGTGCGCCCGCGAGGAGGCGTCGCTTCAGGAGTAGGTCGCTACTGGCCGGTGCGGCCGTCGATGCACTCGCGCAGCAGGTCGGCGTGGCCGAGGTGCCGGGCGTACTCCTCGATGAGGTGCACGACGACGTCGCGCACCTCGACGTCGTCGCCGTGCACGGTCACGACCGCGTCGAGGTCGAGGCCGGCGTAGACCTCGCGGGCATGGGCGACCTCGGTGCGCCAGGACTGCCACGCGTCCGCGACGACGTCGGCATCCGGGAGGGCGGCGTTGAAGTCGAGGTCGGGGTCGGCGTCGGTGCGGTAGAGGCGCGGCAGGTCGCCGCGGCCCTCGAGCACCCGCCGCCACCACGAGTGCTCGACCCGGGCCAGGTGGCGCACCAGGCCGAGCAACGACATCGTCGAGGGCGGGACCGACCTGGCGGCGAGCTGCTCGGCGGTCAGCCCTTCGCACTTCAGCTCGAGGGTGAGCCGGTAGTGGTCGAGGTACTGCGCCAGCACCGCTCGTTCGCCGCGGCCGGCCTCGAGGGCATCGCGGGGGTCGGTGCCGGGTTCGGACCACATGCCGTTGGTTGCCATCGGCCCACCCAACCAACCCCGTGGCCTGGGGGCAAACGACGTGGCGCGCGTGCAGCCGCGCGACCGCCTCGGTCAGCTCTCGGGAAGCGCCGCGAAGTCGCGCTTGACCTGCTTGTACCAACCCATCCCCGCGACCGGGTGCTTCCAGCGGCCCTTCATCTCCTTGAGCGCCTTCTCGTGGTCGGTGTCACCGCCGGCGACGATCTCCTTGAGGTGCTGGTCCTGCGCCTTGATGACCTCGTCGCCCGTCTCCCCGGTGAGCGGGAGGTCGCAGGCGCCCCCGAGCTGCCGGCACGTCATCGTCTTCATGGATGGTGTCCCTTCCCTACGTCACGACCACGATCCGTGGCTCGTCCCGACCCTAGGCGTGGAGCGCGGACCCGGCTTCTCCGATCCTGACCGATGCCGATGCCGATGCCGATGCCGGGGGTGAGGGGCGCGGTGCGGCACGTGGGCGCCCACCCGCCTCACCTCCTGAGAGCCCACTGAGGGACGAGGGCGCGAGGCCGCGCCGATGCCAAGCGGAATGAGTACGTTCGAGGGCACCCACGCCGGCGACGGCCGGCGACCCCCTGAGAAGTGGTGACCTGTCATGGAGTCCTGCACCGCGCGAACGCCTGCCCGCCGCTCGCGGAGCCCGCGGCGAGGCCGCCTCCTGACGGTCGTCGCGGTGCTCGTCCTCGGCGTGGTCGCCCTCGGCGGTGCGCCGGCCGGCGCCACCACCTCGGTCGCAACCGGTGCCGCTGTCGACGCCACGGCCGCGTCGGACTTCAGCGGTGACGGTCGGGCTGATGTCGTGGCGCCGACCGCGGACGGCGTCTTGTGGTTGTACCGCGGTGACGGGGTGGGTGGTTTCAGCGGGGCCCGTAGCCGGCTGGGTACGGGGTGGGGCTCGCGTGACCAGATCCGGATGGTCGGTGACTGGGACGGGGTGGCCGGGACCGATGTGGTGGCCCGCAACCCGGGCACGGGGGCGTTGTGGCTGTACCCGGGCAACGGGTCGGGCGGGTTCGGGCCGGCGCGCACGATCGGCAGCGGCTGGCAGGTCTTCAGCCAGATCTTCTCTCCCGGCGACTGGGACGGTGACGGCCACAACGACCTGCTGGCGATCCTCAGCAGCGACGGCTCGATGCGGATGTACCGCGGCAACGGCAGCGGCGGTTTCTCGGGGATGAAGGTGATCGGTAGCGGCTGGGGCCGCTACGACGGGCTGATGCTGACCGGGGACTTCGATGGTGACTTCGCCCCCGACTTCCTGGCCCGCAACACCGCCACCGGGCAGCTGCGGCTGTACCGGGGCACCGGCGCGGGCGGGTTCGCCGGTATGCGGGTGGTGGGCACCGGCTGGAACATCTTCACCGGGCTGCTCGGTGTCGGGGACTGGTCCGGCGACGGCCACAGCGACGTCCTGGCCCGGCTGGGCGACGGGAGCCTGCGGATGTACCGCGGCAACGGCACCGGCGGCTGGGTCGCCCCCTACCCCACGATCGGCACGGGGTGGAACTCCATCCGGTTCCCGGGCGAGGGGAGGGTCACCACGGGGAGCACGTGCACCAACCCCTACTTCACGACGAGCAGCTCGAACGGCGGCGTCACCGACGGCGGCTACTACGTGCACAACAACCTCTGGAACGCCGGCAGCTACCCGGGCACGAAGGGCACGACGTCGGTCTGCTCCTACCACTCGTGGAACCACGTGGCCACCGCGACCAACACCGGTGACGGAGCCGTCAAGACGTACCCGAACGTCCACAAGGACTACTCCGGCCGGAAGATCTCGAGCTTCACGACACTGACCTCGAGGTTCTCGGCGGTCGCCCCGCCGGTCGGCATCTACAACGTCGCCTACGACCTGTGGATCAACGGCGTGCCCAACGACGAGGTCATGATCTGGACGGACAACCGCAACCAGTACCCCGCCGGCTCCCGCTTCGCCTCCGGGGTCAGCCTCAGCGGGTACACCTGGGACGTCTACGCCACGAGCGGCAACGGCTACATCGCCTTCGTGCCGTCCAACGGGGCCCGCCACCCCTCCGGCACGATCGACATCAAGGCCATGCTGAGCTACCTGGTCTCGACGGGCCGGCGCTCGGCGAGCGACACGGTCGACCAGATCGGCTACGGGGTCGAGATCGTCTCCACCGGTGGATCTCCGGCCACCTGGAACTTCACCGACTTCTCGATCACCGACTCCTGAGAACAGGTCCGGCAGCCCTCACTCGGCCCAGAAGCCGCGCGTGCCGAACATGTCGCGGTACGAGCCGAACGGCGTCGAGGGAGAACGCGACCCGAGGTACGAACCGACGACGGCCGCGCCGAGGTCACCGAGCTCGGGGGCCACGACCTTGCCGCCGGCGCGCCGGGCCATCGAGTCGACGAACCGGGCCAGCCCGGCATCCTCGCCCAGCCTGAAGAAGGTGGTCTGGGCGCCGAGCCGCGCCGCGGCATCCAGCTCACGCACCGCGAGCGCGATGGTGCGCGGGTGGGGCGGGTAGTCGAAGAACACCTCGCCGCCCGGCTCGAGGTGTGAGGTCGGCTCACCGTCGGTGACGATCAGCAGCACCGGCTGCTCGTGCGGGTGCCGCCGGAAGTGCCGGTTCGCCAGGAGCAGCGCGTGGTGGAGGTTGGTGCCCTTCTCCCACATCGCGTCCAGCGCCGTCAGCTGCTCGATCTGCATCACCTCGGCGTGCCGGCCGAACCCGATCAGCTCGAGGTGGTCGCCGCGGAAGCGTGACGAGATGAGCTGGTGCAGCGCCAGGGCGGTGCGCTTCATCGGCACCCAGCGGCCGTCCATCGCCATCGAGAACGACGTGTCGACGAGCAGTGCGACCGCGGCCCGGGTGCGCGCCTCGGTCTCGACCACCTCGACGTCGCGGATGTCGAGCCGGATGCCGTCGGGCCGGGCGGTGCCCTCGTCGGCCGTGCGGGTGAGCGCGTTGGTCATGGTGCGGGTGACGTCCCACGCCTCGGTGTCGCCGAACTCCCACGCGCGGGTGGCGCCGCTGGGTTCACCGGCCGCGCCGGCCGCCCGCACGTCCCGCGCCCCGGAACGGTTGGAGAGCCGACCGGCGACGTCGCGCAACAGCGACTTCCCGAGCTCACGCATGGCCTGTGGCGACAGGCGCAGCGTGCCGTCGGTGGCCCGGGTGAGGTAGCCGCTCTCGCGCAGCGCCTTCTCGAGGGCGGCCAGGGCCCGGGCGTCGACGGCCGCCTCGTCCCCCAGCTGGCGGGCCAGCGCGTCGAGGTCGACGTCGTCCATCCGCGCGCCCGGGTGGGCCTGCGCGAGCTGGTCGGAGAGCGCGTCGAGCTGGGCGATGTCCTGCAGCACCCCGGTGCCGTCGCCGAGCCCGAGGCCCTGCTGACCGCCGAACTGTTCCGACCCGTCCCAGTCCTCGCCGGGGCGCAGCCCGCGCAGCAGGTCGTCGAGCCGGTCGAGCTGGTCCATCAGGCCGGGGGAGCCGAATGCCTGCTGCGACAGCTCGGCCAGCTCGGCCCGCTGCTCGGGCGTCATCGACGCGAGCATCCGCTGGGCGGCGGCGGCCCGCGCGGCCAGCGAGTCGATCAGCTCGTCGACGTTCTCGGGGCCCTCGGGGAAGAAGTCGCCGTGCTTGTCCATGAAGTCGCTGAACTGCTCGGTGGTGTCGTCGCCGCGGGCGTGCGCGGCGAGCAGGTCGCCGAGGTCGCGCAGCATCTCCTCGACCCGCTCGCGGTCCTCGGAGGTGGCGTTCTCGAGCGCCTGCTTCATCCCGGCGAAGCGCTGGTCGAGCAGCTCGCGGCCGAGCAGGTCCTTGATCTGGTCGTACTTCTCGCGAGCCTCGCTGCTGCGCCACTCGTAGTCGGCGAGCTCGGTGACCGCCGCCGCCGGGGATGCCGGCAGCCCCTCCATCCGCATCTCGGCGAACCGGGCGTCGTCGTCGAGGTCGCGCGCCAGCTGCTTGCGCTCGGCGAGCACGGCGTCGTCGAGCAGCTTCTTGATCTCGTCGAGGGTGCCGCCGAGCTGGTGCTTCTGGAGCAGCTCGCGACGGCGCTGGGCCACCTGCCGGGCGAGCTCGTCGAGACCGACCCGCGACTGGGTGCCCTGTCGGAGCAGCTCGCGCATCGCCCGCTCGGGCGAGACACCGGCCATGACCTCCTCGCCGATGGCGTCGAGGGCCTCGCGCAGGTCGACGGGAGGCGCGAGCGGGTCAGGCCCCCCGGCGTACCGGGCGTACCGCGACGTGCGACCCGAGTCGCTCACCCGTAGACCGTCTCCCCGTCGGCGCTGTCCTTGGCGATGCGGCGGGCGAGGTAGAGGCCCTCGAGGGCGAGCTCGAGGGCGCTCGCCCGCTCCCCGTCGGTGGTGGCGTCGAGCCGCTCGCAGACGGCGTCGTAGACGTCGGACTCGCCGATCACCGGCAGGCCCTGCAGGAACTCGCCGGCGCTGACCCGCTCGCCGGTGGTGACCAGGGCGCCGGCCTCGATCGCGTCGACGATCAGGTGCAGGTCGATGCCGCCGAGCCGCCTGCGGCAGGTCTCGGCGGTCGAGGTGCGCAGCAGGTGGGCGAGCACCTCGCGCTCGCGGCCCTCCTCGCCCGACTCGAACTCGATCTTGCCGCGCAGCACGTCGAGCGCTGCCTCGAGGTCGACGACCCTGGCGACGGCCTGCTCCTCGCCCTGGGTCGTCGCGCGGTGCAGGGCTGCGGCCGCGACCGTCTCGGTGCCGGCGATGGCGAACCGGGCGGACACCCCCGAGCGTTGGTCGACCGCCGGCGAGCCGCGCAGGGCCCGGGTGAAGCGCGCGACGATCTCGACGAGAGCGTCGGGCACGGTGGCGACGAGGTGCGCCTCCTGGCGGATGACGGCCACCTCGTCGTCGAGCTGGCGCGGGTAGTGGGTGCGGATCTCGGCGCCGAAGCGGTCCTTGAGGGGTGTGATGATCCGGCCGCGGTTGGTGTAGTCCTCGGGGTTGGCGCTGGCGACGACGAGCACGTCGAGCGGCAGCCGCAGCACGTAGCCGCGGATCTGGATGTCGCGCTCCTCCATCACGTTGAGCATCGCCACCTGGATGCGCTCGGCAAGGTCGGGCAGCTCGTTGATCGCGACGATGCCGCGGTGGCTGCGCGGGATGAGGCCGAAGTGGATGGTCTCGGGGTCACCGAGCCGGCGGCCCTCGGCCACCCGCATCGGGTCGACGTCACCGATGAGGTCGGCGACGCTGGTGTCGGGGGTGGCGAGCTTCTCGGCGTACCGCTCGTCGCGGTGCCGCCACTCGACGGGCAGGTCGTCGCCGCGCTCGGCGGCCCGCCGCTTCGACTCCACGGTGATCGGCTCGAACGGGTGCTCGCCCAGCTCGGACCCGGCGATGACCGGGGACCACTCGTCGAGCAGGCCGACCAGGCTGCGCAGCAGGCGGGTCTTGCCCTGGCCGCGCTCGCCCAGCAGCACGACGTCGTGGCCGGCGAGCAGGGCGCGTTCGAGCTGGGGGATGACGCTGCCGCCGAATCCGTGCAGCCCGGGCCACGGGTCGCGCCCGGCCGCGAGGGCGGCGAGCAGGTTGTCGCGGATCTCGGCGCGCACCGACCGGGCGACGTGCCCGGAGGCGCGCAGCTCACCGACGGTGGTCGGGGCAGGACGCTCGCTCATCGCCTCACGCTACGTCACGGTCGGCGTGTGCGGGAGGGGCCGTCGAACCCGTCTCGTGCACGGAGCGAGTGCTGGACGCGCGCTCCCCGGCGGTTGGCCGGGCTACTCGTCGTCGTCGCCGAACTGGGCGGCCTTTCGGCGCTCGAGCCGCCAGTGGATGTCGTGGGTCTCCGGGTGGCGCCACTCGCTCATCCGGTACTCGAACCCGGGCAGCAGCACGATGGGGATCGGGTCCGGGGAGGCCGGGGCCACCGCGCCCACCACGATCTTGGCGTCGAGCGGGATGAACGGGGACTGGGCAGGGACCGGTGCGGTAATGATCTCCACAGGGTCTGCATAGGGGCGCGCCATGGACGAGACTGTACATGCTGTCCGGTGCTGGACATCACACTGTCACGATTAGGTAAGGTCATAGCAGCCTCATAGACTCCTTAGTGGCCGCAAGTAGATGGTGTTCGACCGCTTCCTCAGCGGCCCAAGGGCTCTCTCTGGCGACCAACCACAGCGGGTCCTTCGTACCCCGCCGCGTGACGGACTCCCGCACCCTCAGCATCATGAAGGACACGAAATGCACGCTGTCATGAACAGCCGTAAGACCAAGGTCGCCGGGTTCCTCGGCACCGTCGCCATCACCGGCGGCCTCGTCGCTTCCGCAGTCGTGGGCACCGGTGCCTACTTCTCGGACACCAAGGCGAACAACCACATCACCGGCACCATGGGCTCGATCGAGGTCGAGGGCCACGACGGCTCCGGCGCCAACAACCTCGACGTCGTGTTCACCGACATGCTGCCGGGCGAGACGAAGAGCGCGACGCTGCGCTACGAGAACACCGGCGCGAACGCCCAGGACGTCTGGGTCGTGTTCAAGGCGACGGACCTGGGTGACGGCGACGGCAAGACCGGCATCAACTCGCTCGGCACCTACGGCGAGGTCCACGTCGCCAGCAACGGCACCGAGCGGTTCGCCAGCGAGAACCTGAACGACAACTGCCCGAGCGGCACCCCGGGCATCGACGGCGCTCCCGACCTGTACGCCGCTGCCCAAGCAAGATCAAGGTCGCTGACGCGCTGGAGCCGGGTCACACCGGCGACTTCACGTTCTCGTTCAAGCCGGGCGCGAAGTTCAAGAACGTCCAGAACGCGCAGTCGCTCGGACCTCGACTACGACCTCGTGGCCACTCAGGTCGGCGTTCAGCCGGGCGCCTGATGCGCTGGGGCAAGGTGGCCGGCCGATTCCTGCTCGCGCTGGTGGTCCTCACCTTCGTGGGCGGCGTCGCGGCGGCCACCTTGGCCCACCACCAGGGCTACCGGGCCTACGCGGTCCGCACGGCGTCCATGACGCCGGGGCTGCCGCCCGGTGACCTGATCATCGACGCACCGCCCACCGGGCCGTACGTCACGGGCGACGTCATCACCTTCGAGGTGAAGACCGCTCCCGGCATCGACCCGGTGGTCACCCACCGCGTCCAGGGCGTCGCAGGCGACAAGATCACCACCAAGGGCGACGCCAACCCCACGCCGGACTCGGGCACCAGGACCGAGCGCGACGTCGTGGGCGAGGTCATCCACCAGATCCCGAACGCGGGGTACGTGCTGGTGTTCCTCCAGCAACCGGGCGGTGTGCTCGGCGTGCTCACCTCGATCGTCGCGCTGATGCTCTCCTGGTCCTTGTTCTTCGGCAAGCCTCCCGAGCCGCTCATCGGCACGCCCTCCGAGGCCTGACGACTGCCCCATCAAGACGCCCCCGGCTGACACGGCCGGGGGCGTTCTGCGGTGCCTCGTGACGCGGGCTCAGCTGACGCCGAGGGCGATGACGTAGGCGCCCACCGGGATCATGATCGCCGCACCGATTGCCGTGGAGTTGGCAAGGAGCCACCGCTTCGCCGCGACGAGGCGAGGCTCCGTCTGCCGCGGGAAGAGGATCGTCGCGACGATGGGAAAGACGACCGTGGACGTGCCGATCACGGTGTAGAGCACGACGAGGACGAGCTCCTCCTCGACGGACAGGTTCGCCCGGTTGATGGCCAGGCCCGCCGCCAGGGCGAGCAGCGCCGCCTTCGGGCGGATGCACAGGGCCAGCGCGATGCCCAACACGGACAGCACTCCGAGCGAGCCGATGCCGTCGAGCCATCGGCTACCGGAGACGGCATCCGAGACGGTCCGACGCGTCAGCGTGACCACTCCCAGCAGCACCATCGCCGCACCGATCACGATCTCCAGCCTGCCGATGAGAGCGTCGTGCTGGCGGGTCCGTCCCGGAAGCGCCTGGCTGGCCAGGGTGGCCAGCGTGACCACGACGAGGGTGCCGAGCAGCGTGCCGGTGAGGAAGGCCAAGCCGGAGCGACGGCGACTGTCCGACAGCAGGATGAAGATGGCCGCGGTGACCGGAATGGTGCTCAGCGCAGCCGCGAGGGCCAGGGGTAGCAGCCCGAGCAGCGCTTGCCCCATCGGGCCTCCGATCTCGACCAGCACCCGTCGGTGACAGCCGAATACGCCGCTCAGCTGCGGCAGGGTCGCGGGTCAGCGGCGGTTCGTGTAGTTCAGGGCCACCTCGAGGTCGGCGTCCTTCAGCAGCCGCTGGACGGTCTGGAGGTCGTCGCGGGACTTGCTCGTGACGCGCACCTCGTCGCCCTGGATCTGGGTCTTGACGCTCTTGGGCCCCTCGTCGCGGATGATCTTCGTGATCTTCTTCGCGTTCTCCGAGGAGATGCCCTCCTTGAGGGGGATGTCGAGCTTGTACTCCTTGCCCGACAGGCGCGGCCCGGCCTCGGGGACGTCGAGGTGCTTGAGCGAGACGCCCCGTCTTGATCAGCCAGGTCTCCACGACGTCGAGCACCGCCTTGCAGCGCTCCTCGGTGTTGGCCTCGATCTTGATGACCTCGCCGGCGAGCTCGATCCGGGCCCCGACGTTCTTGAAGTCGTAACGGTTCGCGACCTCCTTGGCCGCGGTGTTGACGGCGTTCGCCACCTCCTGCTTGTCGTACTTGCTGACGATGTCGAAGCTGCTGTCCGCCACGGGTCCTCCAGTCGATTCGGTGTGTCCGGTCCGGCTTGCTATCCTTCCATGCGCACCAGGCAGGTTGCCCGAGCGGCCAATGGGAGTGGACTGTAAATCCATCGCGAAAGCTTCGAAGGTTCGAATCCTTCACCTGCCACCAGTGCTAAAGGCCCCCTGACCTGCGGAAACGCGAGGTCGGGGGGTCTTTGCTTTGCGCCGCGTGCCAGATACGTGCCAGATCGTTGCGACGACCGGGCCCGACAAACTCTGCGTCGCCTTCCACCAGAACGCAGCCGGTCGGATGTGGTCCCAGGAGTCCTTCACGACGCTAGTTCGCTCCACCGCCCAGGGCACGATCATCTCCGTCGCGCGGGTGATGGCCGCCGCGCTGGCGCTGGTCACCCCGCGGCTCGCCGCGGCTGGGCCGCAGGGGCTGTTCCCTATCCTGACCCTCATGATCGTCATCGGCATGGGCGCGGCGATCCTCGCCTTCCACGGTGGCCGGCGCAACGAGTTCACCGTGGAGGACGAGCTCGCCGAGCCCACGACCACGATGCCGGCCTGATCGGCTCCCCAAGCCGAAGGAACTCGTCTGGCCCCAGGCTGACACCACTGCCGGCTGGTCCTCCACAACCCCAAGGACGGCACACATGCTCAGCACCGCCTCCATGATCACCGCCGACACCGACCGTGCGGCGGCGATCCTGCTGGGCGCGACGGCTGCGCTCGAGCAGTCCCCAAGCCAGATCGCCGAGGCTGTGCTGACCGCCACCGCCTACGGTGTCTACCAGGCTTCCGTCAACGGTCGGCCTGTCACCGACTCGGTGCTCAACCCGGGGTGGACCGCGTACGAGTGGCGGCTGCAGGTCCAACGGTTTGACGTCACCGAGCTGATCACCGCGTCGAGCGAGGCGACGGTGAGGATCGAGGTGCTGCTCGGCAACGGGTGGTACCGCGGCGACCTCGGTTTCGAGGGCGCGAACGCCAACTACGGCAACGACATCGGCTTTCTCGGTGAGTTGGAGATCGGCTACGCCGACGGTTCCCGTCAACTGGTCACCACCGACGACAGCTGGACGGCTCGGGTCTCCGACAGCCCGAGCAACAGCCTCTACCAGGGCCAGACCATCGACACGCGACTGCGCCGTGCCGACACCGATGCCCTACCGGTCCGCAGCATCGAGGTCGATCGCACCGCGCTCATTGACCAGGTCGGCCCGCTGATCATGAGGCAGGAGGAGATCAAGCCGATCGCGGTTTGGACCTCGCCCGCCGGCAAGACCCTGCTCGACTTCGGACAGAATCTGGTCGGCTGGATCCGGTTGCGGGCCAACGGCGAAGCCGGGACCGAGATCGTGCTCCGACACGCCGAGGTGCTGGAGAACGACGAGCTCGGCACCCGCCCGCTGCGAGTGGCGAAGGCCACCGACACCTTCATTCTGTCCGGCGGCGACGACGTCTTCGAGCCCACCTTGACGTTTCATGGCTTCCGGTACGCCGAGATCACCGGGTTCCCCGGCGAGCTGACTGCTGATGACCTCGAGGCCGTCGTGGTGCACTCGGCGATGCCTCGCGTCGGCTGGTTCTCCTGTTCCGACGAGCGGGTCAACCAACTTGTGTCCAACTCAGTCTGGGGTCAGAAGGGCAACTTCCTCGACATTCCAACCGACTGCCCGCAGCGCGACGAACGGCTGGGCTGGACCGGCGACATCGCCGCGTACGCGGCCACCGCCGCCTACCAGTTCGACGTCGCCGACTTCCTGCACAAGTGGCTGCTCGACCTCGCCGTGGAGACCGCGCACAACGGCGAGGAGGGGGTCCCGTTCGTGGTCCCCAACGTCCTGAAGTACGCGCACTTCCGAGACGGCTTCGAAAATCCCTTCCACGGGCCCGTGGCGATCTGGGGCGACGCCGCGGCGTGGGTACCCGAAGCACTATGGAACGCCTACGGGGACCTCGGTCGGTTGGCCGACCACTACCCCGGCATCGTGGCGCACCTGGAGTCGGTCGAGCCGCATCTGTCCGAGAACGGTCTGTGGGAATCCGGCCAGCAGCTGGGTGACTGGCTCGATCCCGACGCCTCCCCGGACGAGCCGGACAACGCCAAGGCCGACAAGGCAGTCGTGGCCACGGCCAGCTTCTACCGTTCTGTCGCCTTCGCCGCCGAGGCCGCGAGGCTGATCGGCAGGACCGATGATGCGGCGCGCTGGACCGCACTGGCGACCAAGATCAAGAGCGCCTTCGTCGCGCACTACGTCGACTCTGACGGCACGATTGTGTCCGACTGCGCCACCGTCTACGCCCTGGCCATCTGCTTCGACCTCCTCGACGATGATCAACGCGCTCGAGCCGGGCAGCGACTGTCCGAGGTCGTCGCCGCGCGCGAATACACCATCACCACCGGTTTCGCCGGCACCCCATTCGTCACCTGGGCCCTGTCGCAGACCGGTCACGTCGACGACGCATACCGGCTGCTGCTCAACGACGCATGCCCCTCCTGGCTCTACTGCGTCGCGATGGGCGCAACCACCATCTGGGAGCGGTGGGACTCGATGCTGCCCGACGGCTCGATCAACCCGGGCGACATGACCTCCTTCAACCACTACGCACTCGGCGCGGTCGCCGACTGGCTGTATCGGGTGGTCGCCGGTATCCAGCCCGCCTCCCCCGGTTACGCGACGATCCGGCTGACCCCGACTCCCGGACCGGGCCTGGACTGGGCCAAAGGCGCCCTGGACACGCGCCACGGTCGCGTCGAGTGCGGGTGGCAGCGGACCGTCGACGGCTTCACCGTCGACGTGGTCGTGCCGGAAGGTACCCCCGTCGAGGTGGTTCTGCCTGACGGCAGCGCACACTCCGTCTCCGCCGGCTGCCACAGCTTCACCAGCCGACCCACAGCCTGAGGACGTCCACCTCAAGGTCGAGCTCACGACCGCCGACGGGGCCACTGTCACCCAGACGATGGTCCGCGCCTACGGCCTGGACTGAAGGTCGCCCGTGGCGGCCTCGGGCCCGTATGAGCCCGAGGTCGCCACGCGTCCCGACGGGCCCTTCGCCGTGCACTGAGGGTCCCGCAACGCCGGGGCACCAGCGCCTACTCTGTGCCCATGGACGCGACCCCTGTGGTCGCCGGCCCGACCGGTGACGAGTCGACCACCCCGGTGCGCTCCGACTGGAAGCGCACCTGGCTCGTCGTGGGGGTGCTGCTCATCGTGGCGTCCGGGGCGTTCGTCCTCAGCCGCGGCGCGACGATGATCTACTACCTCGTCCTCAGCTGGTTCCTCGCCCTCGCCATGGAGCCTGCCGTCGCCCGCCTCACCCGGTGGATGCCGCGGGCCCTCGCGACGACCACCGTCATGGTCAGCCTCATCATCGGCTTCGTCGCCTTCTTCTGGGCCTTCGGCAGCCTCCTCGTCGACCAGCTGTCCCAGCTCGTCGCCGCCATCCCGGACATGGCCGACGCCGTCCTCGCCAAGCTCAACGACGTCACCGGCTCGCAGTACACCGTCGAGCAGCTCATCGAGAGCGCGGGAATCACCCCCGGCGACCTGACCGGGTACGCACAGAACGTGGCGGTCGGGGTGATCGGCTTCGTGGCCGCGGTGCTCTCGACGACGTTCGGGCTCTTCGCCGTGGGGTTCTTCGTCTTCTACATGTCGGTGGGGATGCCCGCCCTGCGCGGCTGGCTGGCCCACCGGGTGAACCCCCGGGCCCAGGTGCCCTTCCTCGCGGCGTGGGACCTCACCCGCATCAAGGTCGGCGGCTACATCGCCGCGCGCGTGGTGCTCGCCTCCATCAACTCGCTGACCAGCGGCATCGTCTTCTACCTCATCGGGCTGCCCTACTGGCTGCCGCTGGCCCTGTGGACCGGCATCGTCGCGCAGTTCGTGCCCAACGTCGGCACCTACATCTCCATCGCCCTGCCGACGATCGTCGGCCTCACCTCGGGCGACCCGATCCTCGGCGTCTGGGTGCTCCTGTGGGGGATCGTCTACCAGCAGGTCGAGAACCTCACGTTCGAGCCGCGCATCTCCGCGCGGGCGGTCGACGTGCACCCCGCCGTGTCGTTCGGCTCGGCGATCCTCGGGGCCCAGCTGTTCGGCCTGGCGGGGGCCCTGCTCGCCGTGCCGCTCGCCGCCACGGCGATGGAGATGCTCGAGATCTACAAGCGGCGCTACGAGCTGACCGCACAGACCGAGGAGCGGGTGGCCGCACTGGTCGCGCCCAGCGCTGACCGGGGCTGGGGCGACCACGACGAGCCGGGTGGTGGCCCGGCCGACCTGGCGGCAGGGGCGCCCGCAGACCACCCCGGCCGTCCCGACGAACCGGACCGTGCCGACGACCACGACGACG
Organism: uncultured Actinomycetota bacterium; assembly: GCA_963695175.1. Classification (GTDB taxonomy): domain Bacteria; phylum Actinomycetota; class Actinomycetes; order Actinomycetales; family Dermatophilaceae; genus Fodinibacter. Next base: position 54,121 of record CAVOGG010000002.1, on the reverse strand, counting down.
GCAAGGAGCCGGCATGACCCCTCGAGCCCGCAGGATCGGTGGCATCGTGCTGCTCGTCCTGGCAGCCCTCCTCGTCCCCGTCGCCGTGGTCGCCACCTGGGCCGCCCGTACCGTGACCGACACCGACGCCTTCGTGGCCCGGGTGACCCCGGTGGCCTCGACCCCCGAGGTGCAGGCACTCATCGAGCAGGAGATGACCGAACAGATCACGACAGCGGTCATCGACGACCGGGCCGCGCCGCTGGTCGACGGGGCGATCGACTCGATGAGCGCCCCTCCGCTGGTCAAGAACCTCCTGCGCGACCTGGCCGCCGGTGTCGGGTCGGCGGTGGAGTCGCGCACGGCATCGGTGGTGACCAAGGTGGTCGAGGCGCCGGAGTTCGCCCAGGCCTTCGAGGACGCCACCCGCATCGCGCACACCGACCTGGTCGCGACCCTGGAGGGCGAGACCAACGGCACCATCGTGACCGAGGGCGACACGGTGAGCATCAAGCTGGCCACCGTCGGCAACGCCGTGCGGGCCCAGCTGGTCAACGCGGGGTTCAGCTTCGTCGACCGCATCCCACCGCTCGAGGCGTCGATCCCGATCGCGACCGTCGAGCAGCTGAACACCTGGCAGGGCTACTACCAGCTGCTCAAGGTGCTGGTCTGGCTCGGGCCCCTGCTCGTGGTGGCCTTCGCGGCGGCCGGCGTGTGGCTGGTGCGCGACCTCGTGGTGGCAGGTCTGTGGTTCGCCGGCGCGGGGCTCCTCGCCCTGGCCGCCGTGACGATCGGCGTTCGGGCCGTAGTCGCCGGCGCCACGGACCGGCTCACGGACCCGGTCGCCGCGGATGCCGCGCGTGCGGTCGTCTCGACCTTCACCGACTCGCTCGGCCGCAACGCCGTCGTCGTCGGCCTGGTGCTGATCGTGCTGCTCGCGGTGTCGGCGTACCTCGCGGTGCAGCGCCGCGGCGCACCGAGGGCCACGGAGGAGGCACTCGCCTGAGGCCCGGGGCTCAGGCGAGGGTGGCCTCGGCAGGGAGCTCGCTCACCGCGTCGGCCGGCGGGTCGATCTGCTCACGCACCACGACGTCCGCGTAGACATAGAGGGTGTTGAGCGCGACGAGCGGGATCAGGAGCGCGTAGACGATGCCCGCCACCGCGTTGCTGACCGCGAACGGCAGTGACGTGCCGAGGATGAGCACGGTGCCGAGCAGCGGCCCGACGGCGAGCACCAGACACGTGGTCAGCGCGACCAGCACCACCACCTTGACCCAGCGCTGGCGCACGAGAGCAGCGCTGCGCGTGACGGCCGCCCACCCGGACAACCTCTCGAACAGCACGACCGGCGTCACGAGCAGGCAGAGGACCAGCGCGACGACCGCGACCGGGATCAGCACCACGGTGGCCGTGCACGCGATCAGCACGACGGCGATGGCGGCCTGGGTGAGCAGCAGCGGGATCGCGCGCCGCAGGACCCCCCGGTAGGCGCGCCGGATGCCGACCGGTCGACCCTCGTCGATCTCACGGACGGCGACCATCGCGGCCGCCTCGCCGATCGACAGGGTGATGGGGGACAGCAGGACCAGCGCCAGCCCGGCGACGGTGACGACCGCGCCGTAGAAGGTCTGGTTGCCGTCCAGCGACTCGGCGGTCGACGTCATCCACACGGTGGCCACGCCCGGAAGCAGCGTCGCGACGGCGATGGGGAGGCCGATGCCGGCGAACAGCGGCACACGCCGCAGGTACATCCGCCACACCGATGCGACGACCTGGCCGGTGCTGCGCCGGCGCGCCAGCCGCAGCGGGGCTGAGGGCGACCACGTCGTGCGGCGCACCAGCCACGCGATGAGGACGGCGAGCGCCCCGAGCGCGAGCGCGGCCCACGCGGGGTTGTTGACCGTCGCCCGCAGCACGTCCGAGCCGGTGGCGACGATCCCGCAGAACGCGCCGGTCGCCTGGGTGCCGAACAGCCCGCTGGCGGGCACGGCGTACGCCGTGTCGACGCCCTCGGTGTCGGTCCAGGTGAGCGGAGCGGTCCACTGGTCCTTGGTGTTCGGGCCGGTCGGGCCGTTGTAGAAGCTCTTCTCGCGCTGGCCCCAGCGGCCGGTGTAGTCGAGCCACGGGTAGGCGGCTCCGACGGCGCTGGCGTCAGAGGGCACGAGGGCGACCGCGGGCCGCAGCCCCGAACCCGGGGCGCGGGTGTCGTCGCAGCCGAACCCCTGCTGGCCCGAGCGGCCGAGGTACAGGGCGGCGTCGTAGTAGTTGGCGTGCGAGCCCGCAGCCGGGTGCACCACCGGGTGGGTGCCGTCGACGACCTCGAGCTTGACGTCGCCCCACCGCGCGACCTCGACCCCCTCGTGCTGGCTGTAGCCGACCCGGGTGGGTTCCTGGGTGAGGGCGGTGGCCGCGTCGGACGCCGCGAACTCGACCTGCACCATCTCCCAGTCGCTCTCGTGCTTGTTGGTGAAGTCGTTGAACGGGTAGTACAGCCAGTACTGGACGGCCAGGCCCTCACGGCCCGGCTCGGTGACCACCCGGGCATAGGTCGTCGCCGTCGAGCCGTCGGTCTGCTCGTCGGCCCACTCCTCGTACGAGCAGCCCGGGTCGAGCGGGTTCCCCGGGAAGTCGAGGTGGTACCCCGTCAGCCCTCGCCTGAGGTCGTCGGCGGTCGGGGCGATCTTCACCAGGTCGTCGGTGTCCCACGGCCCGCGCAGGGCGACGGTGTCGTTCCCGAGGAGCGTGTCGACGTCGGTCGGCACGAACGGCTCGCCCGGGCCGCAGCTCTCCGCCTGCCTCACGAGGCGCACGACCGGGGCGTACCGCTCGGCCAGCGTCTGCTCGTCATCGCGGATGCCGTGGGCGCGGCTCCCGGGGTCCCGAGCCCGGCGCTCGCGCTCGCGGCCGGAGCGACGAGCACGGCGAGGGCGGTGGCCACCAGCCCGAGCAGGAACCGTGGGCGCAGTCGGGTCACGGTGCGCTCCACGGTGGCTCCTCGTCGAACGGGCGTGCTCGGGTGCGCCACGCTACCGCCGGGGCGCCGGCCCGCGAGGCTGGTTGCACCCAGCGGTGCATGGTCGCAGGTCAGCGCGTCGGTGGGCGCCGCCGGGCCGGTGACGAGCCACGCGGGTCGTGTTCATTACTCGCGCGTCACCACGAGATGGTGACAGGCTCGGGAGCCGGCGGCCCCGAGGCCGCCCGAGAGACGACGCGCCCACACCGGACCCCGGGAGGACCACCGATGTTCCAGCGGATCGCCATCGTCAACCGCGGGGAGGCCGCGATGCGGCTCATCCACGCCGTGCGCGACCTCAACGCGCAGGCGGGGCCGGGCGGCCACCGCATCCAGACGGTCGCGCTGCACACCGAGGCCGAGCGGTCGGCGATGTTCGTGCGCGAGGCCGACGCCGCGTACGACCTCGGCCCTGCGTCGCTTCGCCCCTACCTCGACCACGCCGTGCTGGAGCGCGCCCTGCTCGAGACCGGCGCGGATGCCGCGTGGGTCGGCTGGGGCTTCGTGGCCGAGGACCCCACCTTCGCCGAGCTGTGCGAGCGCCTCGGGGTCACCTTCATCGGCCCGAGCCCGGAGGCGATGCGCCGGCTGGGCGACAAGATCGGCTCGAAGCTGATCGCCGAGGAGGTCGGCGTGCCGGTCGCGCCGTGGAGCCGGGGCGGCGTCGACACCCTCGACGACGCCATCGCCGCCGCGGCCACGATCGGGTACCCCCTGATGCTCAAGGCCACCGCGGGGGGCGGCGGGCGCGGCATCCGCAAGGTCACGACCGACGCCGAGCTCGCCGACGCCTACGAGCGCACCCGCGACGAGGCGCAGCGCGCGTTCGGGTCGGGCGTGGTGTTCCTCGAGAAGCTGGTCACGGGCGCCCGGCACGTCGAGGTGCAGGTCATCGCCGACGGCCAGGGGACGGCGTGGGCGATCGGGGTGCGCGACTGCTCGGTGCAGCGCCGCAACCAGAAGGTCATCGAGGAGTCGGCCTCGGCCGTGCTCGACGCCGAGCAGACGGCCGAGCTCAGGGCGTCGGCCGAGCGGCTCGCCATCGCGGTCGGGTACGCCGGCGCCGGCACCGTCGAGTTCCTGTACCACCCGCGCGACCGCTTCTTCGCCTTCCTCGAGGTGAACACCCGGCTGCAGGTGGAGCACCCGATCACCGAGGTGGTCACCGGCACCGACCTGGTGCGCCTGCAGATCCACGTGGCGTCCGGCGGGAAGCTCGATGGCCGACGACCCGGCGAGGTCGGGCACGCGGTCGAGGCGCGGCTCAACGCCGAGGACCCCGATCGTGACTTCGCCCCGGCGCCGGGCCGCATCGTCCACCTGGAGCTGCCGGCCGGCCCGGGCATCAGAGTGGACACCGGTGTGGCAGAGGGCGACTCGATCCCCGCCGACTTCGACTCCATGATCGCGAAGATCATCGCGCACGGTCGCGACCGCGACGAGGCCCTGGCCCGCCTGCGCCGGGCGATGCGCGAGACGACGGTCGTCATCGAGGGCGGCGCCACCAACAAGTCGTTCATCCTCGACCTGCTCGACCAGCCGGAGGTCATCGACGGCTCGGCCGACACCGGCTGGATCGACCGGGTCCGGGGCGAGGGACGGCTCGTCGCGCGCGAGCACTCGGGGGTCGCCCTCGTCGTGGCAGGCATCGAGGCCTACGAGGAGGCCGAGGCCGTCGAGCACCACCGGCTGCTCGAGACCGCCCGGGGCGGTCGACCCCAGGTGCAGCACGACGTGGGGCGTGCCGTCGACCTCAAGCTGCGCGGCACCGCGTACAAGGTCACCGTCTACCGCACCGGCCCGGCCCGCTTCCGGGTGTCCGTGGCGGAGCCGAGCGGGCAGGTCATCACGGTGGAGGCCGACCTCGAGAGGATCGGCCACTTCGCCAGCCGGGTCTGCGTCGGTGGGCGCACCCACCGCCTCGTCACCGCGTCGCACGGCCCGGTGCAGCTCGTCGAGGTCGACGGTGTCACGCACCGGGTCAGCCGCGACGAGGGCGGCATCCTGCGTTCTCCGGCACCGGCCCTCGTCGTCGCCACACCGCTCGCGGTGGGTGACGAGGTGGCCGCCGGAGCTCCGGTTCTCGTGCTCGAGAGCATGAAGATGGAGACCGTCCTGCCGGCGCCGTTCGCCGCGCGGCTCAAGGAGCTGCACGTCGCCACCGGCAGCCAGGTCGAGACCGGTGCAGCGCTCGCCCGGCTCGAGCCCACCGGTGGCGACACCACGGCGGCTGCCGAGACGGCCGCGGAGGCGCCCGACCTCGACCTGCCCGCCGACATCGTCGACGGTGACGTCGCCGAGCGCGCCGTGCACGCCCGTGCCGACCTCTCCGCCATGCTGCTCGGCTACGACCTCGACCCGGGACACGAGAAGCGCACCCTGGCCGGTTACCTGCAGTCCCGCGACGAGCTGGCCGCGGCCGGGCGCTCACCGGTCACCGACGAGATGGACCTGCTGACCGTCTTCGCCGACTTCGCCGAGCTGAGCCGCAACCGGCCGGTCGGCGAGGAGGCCCACATCGAGAACCGGGTGCACAGCCCGCGCGAGCACTTCCACACCTACCTGCAGACCCTCGACCCGGAGCGTGGTGGCCTGCCGGCCGACTTCGTGGGGCGGCTCGAGCGGGTGCTGGCCCACTACGGCGTGACCGGGGTCGAGCGCAGCGAGGCCCTCGAGGGGGCGGTGTTCCGGGTGTTCCTCGCCCAGCAGCGCTCCGCGCCCGAGGTGTCGATGGCCTCCTCGATCCTGCAGCGGTGGCTCGTCGAGCCGGCGCCGCCCGCGGCCGACGAGGCCGCCGCGCGAGAGCTGCTCGACCGCCTGGTGTCCGCCACCCAGCTGCGCTTCCCGATCGTCGGCGACCTTGCCCGCAGCGTGCGCTTCCGCTGGTTCGACCAGCCACTCGTCGACTCCGACCGCGCCTCGGTGCTCGGGTCGGTGGGCGACGAGCTCGAGCAGATCGACGCCCTGCCCGAGGGGGCCGAGCGCACCGCGCGCGTCGACGCGCTGGCCGCCATCCCCGAGCGCATCGTGCGCTTCCTCGGCGAGCGCCTGCGCCACGGCGTGGCCGCCCGCGAGCCGATGCTCGCGGTGCTCGTCAAGCGGCACTACCGCGAGTACGCCCTGCACGACCTGCGCGAGTTCACCGCCGACGGCCGGGCCGTGGCGACGGCCGACTACCACCTCGACGGGCAGAGCTCGCACCTGGTGAGCACGGCCGCGACGATCGACGAGGTCGCCGACGGCACCGACCTGTCCCGGCTGCTCGCCGGACTGGTCGCCGACCGCCCCGCCGACCACCAGGCCGTCGTCGACCTCTACGTGCACTGGGCTGACCTCCCGCGCGACCAGGAGGAGGCCTCCGCGTCGCTCGCGGCCAGCCTGGCCCGGATGCCGTTCGCCTCCCAGGTGCGCCGCGTCGCCGTCGGCGTCGTGCCCGACGACGAGCGCGAGGTCGGCTACTTCACCTTCCGCCCGCAGCCGGACGGGTCGATGGAGGAGGACCGGCCGGTGCGCGACGTGCACCCGATGGTCGGTCGCCGGCTCAACCTGTGGCGGCTGCGCGACTTCGAGCTCACCCGGCTCGAGGCGCCCGAGGACGTGCTGCTCCTGCACGCCGTCGCCGCCGGCAACCCCCAGGACCAGCGGCTCGTGGCGCTCGCCCAGGTGCGCCAGCTCGTCGTCGTGCGCGACGAGACCGGCAAGGTCACGGCGCTGCCGCACATCGAGCGGGCACTGGCCAACTGCCTCGAGGCGATCCGGCGGGCGCGGGCCTCGCTCGGCGCCGGCGCCCGGCTCGACACCAACCACGTCTGGCTGCACATCTGGCCACCGGTGGAGGCCAACCTCGACCAGCTGACCGCGCTGCAGGGCAAGGTCGCCCCGATGACGGCCGGTGCCGGCATCGAGGAGGTCCGCATCGAGGGCGCGATCGCGGGCGAGCAGGGCAGCACCGTGCCGATCTGTGCGCGCTTCTCGTACCAGCCGGGGTCCGGGGTCACCTTCACCGTCGACCCGCCGGCCACCACCAGGGTCGCGCCCCTCGACGGCTACGCCGAGAAGGTGGTCCGGGCGCGTCGCCGCGGCCTGGTCTACCCCTACGAGCTGGTCGCGATGGTCGCCGGCGCCGGTGGCTCGGTGCAGGAGCTCGACCTCGACGACACGGGCCGGCTCGTCCCGGTGTCGCGGCCCTACGGCGAGAACACCGCCGGCCTGATCTGCGGGCTGGTCACCACGCCGACGCCGCTGCACCCGCAGGGGGTGAGCCGGGTGCTGCTCTGCGGAGACCCGCTGCGCGCCCTGGGTGCGGTGGCCGAGCCGGAGTGCGCCCGGGTGATCGCGGCGCTCGACCTCGCCGAGGAGCGGGGCCTGCCCGTCGAGTGGTTCGCGCTCTCGGCCGGCGCACGGATCTCGATGGACTCCGGCACCGAGAACATGGACTGGGTCGCCAAGGCGCTCAAGCGGATCATCGAGTTCACCCAGGCCGGGCACGAGATCAACGTCGTCGTCGCCGGCATCAACGTCGGCGCGCAGCCCTACTGGAACGCCGAGGCGACGATGCTCATGCACACCAAGGGCATCCTGGTCATGACCCCCGACTCCGCGATGGTGCTCACCGGCAAGCAGTCGCTCGACTTCTCCGGCGGTGTCTCGGCCGAGGACAACTTCGGCATCGGCGGCTACGACCGCGTCATGGGGCCCAACGGGCAGGCCCAGTACTGGGCCAAGGACCTCGTCGACGCCTACGGAGTCCTGCTCGCGCACTACGAGAACACGTGGGTCGCACCCGGTGAGCCCGGCCCGCGCCGGGCACCGACCAGCGACCCGCACGACCGCGACGTCACGCCCTACCCGCACGAGCTCGCGGGCAGCGACTTCACCACGGTCGGCGACATCTTCTCGCCGGCGACCAACGCCGACCGCAAGAAGGCGTTCGACATCCGCACCCTGATGCGCGCGGTCGCCGACCAGGACCACGGCATCCTCGAGCGCTGGGCCGGCATGGCCGACGCCGAGACCGCGGTGGTCTTCGACGCACGGGTGGGCGGAATCCCGGTGTGCCTGTTGGGAATCGAGTCGAAGAACGTGCCGAGGCGCGGGGTGCCCCCGACCGACGGTCCGGACGTCTACACGGCCGGCACCCTCTTCCCGCGGTCGTCGAAGAAGGCCGCCCGGGCGATCAACGCCGCGAGTGGAAACCGGCCGCTGGTCGTGCTCGCGAACCTGTCCGGCTTCGACGGGTCACCCGACTCGATGCGCGCGCTGCAGCTCGAGTACGGCGCCGAGATCGGTCGCGCGGTCGTGAACTTCGACGGGCCGATCGTCTTCGTCGTGGTCTCGCGATACCACGGCGGGGCGTTCGTCGTGTTCTCCAAGGCACTCAACCCGCGGATGACGGTGCTCGCCGTCGAGGGGTCGTTCGCCTCGGTCATCGGCGGGGCGCCGGCAGCGGCGGTCGTCTTCGCCCGCGACGTCGACGCCCGCACCGCTGCGGATCCCCGCGTCGCGGACCTCCAGGCCCGAGTGGGGGAGGCCAGCGGTGCCGCTCGCGCCGCCCTCGCGACCGAGCTGGACTCGGTGCGCACCGCGGTGCGGGCCGAGATGCTCGGCAAGGTCGCCTCGGAGTTCGACCGGGTGCACGACATCCACCGGGCCGTCGAGGTGGGCTCGGTCGACGCCGTCATCGCGCCGCACGAGCTGCGGCCGCGGATCATCGCCGCGATCGAGGCCACCGCCACCCCTGACGCCATCCTCATCGCGGCGAGTGCGGAAGTGGCTGCCATGGCAACTGCTTCCGCACTCACGGCGGTGGGCGCGGTCAGCGGACGACCTTGAAGTTGAACTGCGCGGTGCCCAGGGCGCCCATCAGGCGCAGCCAGACCGGCAGGATCATCTCCGCCCCGCGGGCGGTCTCGATGCCGCCCAGGTCGATGACGTCGTCGTGGCCGAACGAGGTCAGCAGCTCGGTGACGGTCGCCTTGGCCGCGGCGTCGTCACCGGAGACGAACACCGTGCTGCTGGCCCCGAGCGCCTGCGGGTGCACCATCAGGTCGGCGTTGAGGGTGTTGAGGGTCTTGACGACCTTGGCGTCGGGGTAGGCCCGCTGCACCTGCTCGCCGAGCGAGTCGTCGTCCTTGACGAACAGGGTCGGCGGGAACCCCTTCGAGAAGTCGAGCGGGTTCGAGATGTCCACCAGGGGCTTGCCGGAGAGGTTCTCGGCGCCGGCCAGGGCGAGCACCTCCAGGGCGGCCGTACCCGGGATCGCGTTGACCACGAGCTCGGCGCCGCCGGCGGCCTCGGCGTAGGTCGCGAGCGCCACGTCCGCGTGGTCGGAGTGCCAGGTCGCGAACGGCGCGGTGCCCATGGCGTCGGGCCCGGCCCGGCCCAGCGTGGCCTGCGGGTCGCGGGTGCCGACGACGACGGTGTGTCCGAGCTCGTGGAGCCGGCCGGCGATCGCGCGGCCGACGGTGCCGGTACCGAGAACTGCGATGTTCATGGGTGCTCCTGTGGGCCGGGAGGCGGGCGGTAGACAGGTCTGTCTACGTCGAAATGGACGCTAGCAGACAGATCTGTCTACTATCAACCGCATGGCCCCCAGCACTGCCCGCGACCGGATCGTCGACACGGCGTTCCGGCTCTTCTACGCCCGCGGCATCCGGGCCGTCGGCGTCGACCTGATCATCGCCGAGTCCGGCGTGGCCAAGGCGACGTTCTACAAGTACTTCCCGGCCAAGGACGACCTCGTCGTCGCCTACCTCGACACGGTCGACGGCGTCTGGAGCGGCCAGCTGCACGACGCCGCCGCGGCGGCCGGCCCCGACCCGGCCGACGAGCTGGTCGGCCTGTTCGACGCCCTCGGCGCTGCGTGCCGACGCGACGGGTACCGCGGCTGCGCGTTCCTCAACGCGGCGGCCGAGACCGTGCCGGGCACGCCCGTCCACGACCGCACGGTCGCGCACAAGGCCGCGGTGCTCGACTGGGTCACCGGCCTGGCCACGGATGCCGGTGCGCCCGACCCGCGCGGGCTGGCCCGTTCGCTGACCCTCCTGCTCGACGGCGGCCTGGCCAGCGGCGCGCTCGACGCCGACCCGGAGGCCGCCGTTCGCGCCGCGCAGTCGGCTCGCGTCCTCGTCGACGCCGCGCTCGGACGGGCTGCGGCGTGACCACCGTGGGGCTCGTGCTCGCCGCCGGGGCCGGCCGCCGGATGGGTGGGCCCAAGGCCCTCGTGCGGCTCACCGACGGTGGCCCGACCCTCGTGGAGACGGCCGTGGCCCGCGTGGTCGAGGGTGGCTGCGACCGGGTGGTCGTCGTCGTGGGCGCCGGGGGCGACGCGGTTGCTGCGCTCCTGGAGGGCTCGGGTGCGCGGGTGGTGCATGCCGACGACTGGGACGAGGGGATGGGCGCGTCGCTGCGGGCCGGGCTGGCGCACCTCGCGCAGGGCGACGACGACCTCGCGCTCGTCACCCTCGTCGACCTCCCCGACGTCACGGCCCAGGTGGTGCGCCGCCTCCTGGGCGCTGCGCGGGGCGAGGGGCGCGCGGCGCTGGCGCGGGCGGCCTACGGGGGCGTGCCGGGCCACCCGGTGGTCATCGGCCGCGACCACTGGGGTGCGGTGGTGACCAGGGCACGCGGCGACCGCGGCGCCCGCGACCACCTGCGGGACACCCCTCACCACCTCGTCGAGTGCGGCGACCTCGCGACCGGGCGCGACCTCGACACCGTGGGCGACCTCGACGACCTGCGGCGGGGAGGGCGAGGGATCGAGTGAGCAGGACATGCCCGTGGCCGTCGCAGATCCCGGGCATGTCCTACTCACTCGACCTGAAGGCAGGACGCCGGGATGAGCGTTCGCTTCCGTGAACGGCACGTCGTCAGGGATGCTGGCGCCATGGACCCGCGGACGACGTTCGGCACGGCGCACGACCTGACCGACGCGCTCGGCGAGACCGGCTACCTCGCCGACGACGCCCTCGCCACGATCGCCTGGCTGGCGCTGCGGCTCGGCCGACCGCTGCTCATGGAGGGGGAGCCGGGCACCGGGAAGACCGCCCTGGCCGAGGCGCTCGCCGAGACGATGGAGCTGCCGCTGATCCGGCTGCAGTGCTACGAGGGCATCGACGCCACCCAGGCCCTCTACGACTGGGACTTCCCGCGGCAGATCCTCCACGTGCGGGCGCTCGAGGCGGTCGAGGGTGCCGCACGTGACGTCCGCGAGGTCGAGCAGGGGCTCTTCGACGAGCGCTTCCTCATCGCGCGCCCGGTGCTGCGCGCCCTGCGCGACGCCCCGGCGGTGCTGCTCATCGACGAGGTCGACCGGGCCGACGACGAGTTCGAGGCCTTCCTCCTGGAGGTGCTCTCGACCTGGCAGGTGACCATCCCCGAGCTCGGCACGGTGACGGCAGCCGTGCCGCCGGTGGTCGTGCTGACCTCGAACCGCACCCGAGAGCTGCACGACGCCCTCAAGCGCCGGTGCCTCTACCACTGGCTCGATCACCCCGGCATCGAGCGCGAGCTGGCGATCGTCGCCCGGCGCGCGCCGGAGGTCTCGACCGCCCTCGCCGAGCAGGTCGTCCGCGCGGTGCACGGCATCCGGGCCGACCGCGAGATGCTCAAGCCGCCGGGCGTCGCGGAGACCCTCGACTGGGCCCGAGCCCTGCACGAGCTCGGCACCCGCGAGCTCGACACCGAGACCGCGGCCGCCACCCTCGGGGTGGCGGTGAAGTACCGCGAGGACGCTGAGCGGGTCAAGAAGGCCCTCGACGTGATGCTGACCCGATGACCGTCCTGGTGCGTCCGCCCGAGGAGGTGCTCCTCGGCTTCGCCCGTGCCCTGCGCGCCGCCGGCGTCGCCGTCACGGCCGACCGCGAGCGCACCTACCTCGAGGCGGTCGCGGCCGTCGGGCTCGACGACCAGCCGGCCGTCTACTTCGCCGGGCGCGCGACCTTGTGCGCGTCGCCGGCCGACCTCGAGCGCTACGACCTCGTCTACGCGGCGTGGTTCAGTGGCCAGCGCGCCGGCACCAAGGACCGGCCCCCGCTGCCGAACCTCGTGGCCCAGCCCGGCCTCGGCGTCACCGAGAGCCCGGCCGGCCAGGGCGCTGACGACCCCGATGTCGTTCGTGCCCAAGCGAGCTCGACCGAGGTGCTCCGGCACCGCGACGTGGCGACCCTGAACCGGCGAGAGCGTGAGGCGCTGGCGGCGCTGTTCGGCTCCCTCCACCCGCGGGCGCCGATCCGACGCGCCCACCGGTACACGGCATCCCCGCGCGGGTCCGTCGACGCCCGCGCCACCCTGCGCTCGACCCTGCGCCGGATGGGGGAGCCGGGCGAGGTCCGCTGGCGGCGCCGCGGCACCCGGGCGCGCAAGGTCGTGCTCCTCGTCGACGTCTCCGGGTCGATGAGCGGCTACGCCGACGCCCTGATCCGGCTCGCGCACGCCTACTGCGTGGCCGGCGTGCCGGTCGAGGTCTTCACGCTCGGCACCCGGCTCACCCAGATCACCCGCCCCCTGCACCAGCGCGACCCCGACCGCGCGATCGTGGCCGCGGGGGACGCCATCCCGGACTGGTCCGGCGGCACCCGCCTGGCCGAGGGCGTCAAGGTCTTCCTCGACCGGTGGGGCAGGCGGGGGATGGCGCGTGGTGCGGTCGTCGTCGTGTTCAGTGACGGCTGGGAGCGCGACCAGCCCGAGGCGCTCGGGGAGCAGGTGCGCCGGCTGCGGGCGGTCGCCCACCGGGTGGTCTGGGTCAACCCGCATCGGGGTCGTGCGGGCTACGAGCCGGTGCAGGGAGGCATCATGGCAGTGCTGCCCCACGTCGACCACTTCGTTGCGGGGCACTCCCTGGCGGCGTTCGAGGAGCTGACGGAGGTGGTTGCCCGTGCGTGACGTGCTGCCCGAGCTGATGCAGTGGTGGCGGGCCGGCGAGTCGGTGGGGGTCGGCACCGTGGTCGCCACGTTCCGCTCCGCACCCCGGCCGGCGGGGGCCTCGATGCTCGTCGGCCCCGGCGGTGAGGCGGTCGGCTCGGTCTCCGGCGGGTGCGTCGAGGGCGCCGTCTACGAGCTGGGCCAGGAGGTCGTCGCCTCCGGCGACCCGGTGCTGCAGCGCTACGGCGTCTCCGACGACGACGCGTTCGCGGTCGGGCTCACCTGCGGCGGCATCCTCGACGTCTTCGTCGAGACCGTGTCGCAGGAGACCTTCCCCGAGCTGGGCGAGGTGTCCGACGACATCGAGGCCGGCCGGCCGGTGGCGGTCGCGACGGTCATCGACCACCCCGACCCGGCCTGGGTCGGGCGGCGCCTCGTGGTGCGCCCCGAGGACGCCGACCGGATGCCGGTCGGCTCGCTCGGCAGCGACCGCGCCGACGCCGCCGTCGCCGACGACGCCCGCGGCCTGCTCGCGGCCGGGCGCACCGAGACGCTCACCTACGGGCCCGACGGGGAGCGCCGGGGCGAGGGGCTGCGGGTGTTCGTCGCCGCCTACGCCCCGCGACCCCGGATGCTCGTCTTCGGCGCCATCGACTTCGCGGCGGCCGTCGCCCACGTCGGTGCCTTCCTCGGCTACCGGGTGACGGTGTGCGACGCCCGCCCGGTCTTCGCCACGGCATCCCGCTTCCCCGCCGCGGACGAGGTGGTCGTCGAGTGGCCGCACCGCTACCTGGCGGCGGAGGTGGAGGCGGGACGTCTCGACGGGCGCGCGGTGGTGTGCGTGCTCACCCACGACCCGAAGTTCGACGTGCCCCTGCTCGAGGTGGCCCTGCGGATGCCGGACGTCGCCTACGTCGGTGCGATGGGTTCGCGGCGCACCCACGACGACCGGCTCGAGCGCCTGCGCGAGGCCGGGCTCACCGACGCCGAGCTGTCCCGGCTGTCGTCGCCGATCGGGCTCGACCTCGGTGCCCGCACCCCGGAGGAGACCGCCGTGTCGATCGCGGCGGAGATCGTCGCCCTGCAGTGGGGCGGTGGGGGCAAACGGCTCCAGGAGACCGGCGGGTCCATCCACCACCACGCCGCAGCTGAGGTTTCCTGAGGGGAAACACGTCTGACCTGCGGTTCCGGCCGGATCTGTCCATACCCCTTGTGGCGCGGGTCAGTTCGCGTGAGGATCACGAACACGTCACGGTCCACACTGCCGAAGGAGTCAACGATGACTCGGGTCAACGTCACGGTCGATGGAGTCCTGTGCTCCGACGACATCGAACCCCGAACGCTGCTCGTCCAGTACCTGCGCGACACCGTCGGGAAGGTGGGGACCGTCGTCGGCTGTGACACCAGCAACTGCGGCGCGTGCACCGTCCACCTCGACGGCCGGAGCGTGAAGTCGTGCAACGTCCTGGCCGTGCAGGCCGACGGCCACGAGGTCACCACCATCGAGGGCATTGCCACGAGCGGCGAGCTGCACCCGATGCAGCAGGCCTTCCACGACAACCACGCGTTGCAGTGCGGCTACTGCACGCCGGGCATGATCATGCAGGCCCTGGACGTGCTCAAGGAGAACCCGAACCCCTCCGAGCAGGAGATCCGGGTCGGGCTCGAGGGCAACCTGTGCCGGTGCACCGGCTACCACAACATCGTCAAGGCCGTCGCGGCCTGCGCGAGCACGATGGCCGCCGGTGGAGGCGCCGTCGAGGACGACTCCCCGGTGACCACGACCTCCGCGAGCGTGGCGTCATGACCGCCGTCGACGACCGCCCGGCCGCTGAGATCGGCCAGGCGCGCAAGCGCAAGGAGGACCTTCGCCTCATCACCGGTCGCACCAAGTGGACCGACAACATCCAGCTGCCCGGGATGCTGCACCTTGCCATGGTGCGCAGCCCCTTCGCCCACGCGAACATCACCGCCATCGACACCACCCAGGCGAAGGCCGCCCCAGGGGTCATCGGGGTCTTCACCGGCAGTGACCTCGCCGAGGGCCTGGGCGTGGTGGCGAACGCCTGGCCGCTCAACGACGAGCAGAAGGCGCCCACCCACCTTCCCGTCGCCGTCGACCACGTGGCGTGCGCCGGCGAGATCGTGGCGGTCGTGGCCGCGCGCAGCGCGGCAGCCGCACGGGATGCAGCCGAGCTCGTGGACGTCGACTACGACGAGCTCCCGGCGGTGCTCGACGCCCGCGAAGCGCTCAAGGACGAGGTGCTGGCGCACCCTGACCTCGGCACGAACAAGTCGGCGTTCTGGCAGCTCGACTCGGCCGCCGCCGGGACCGGGGGCGACGTCGAGGCCGCCATCGCCGAAGCCCGCGAGAACGGCATCCTCATCGAGCGGGAGTACCGCCAGCAGCGGCTCGTCCCCGCCTTCATGGAGCCGCGCTCGACGGTCGTCGACCCGACCGGTGAGCAGATCGTCATCTGGACGGCCACCCAGATCCCGCACATCCTGCGCTTCCTCATCGCCGCGACCACCGGCATCCCGGAGTCGAAGGTCCGCGTCATCGCCCCCGATGTCGGTGGCGGGTTCGGCGGCAAGCTGCAGACCACACCCGAGGAGTTCGCGACCCTGGCCGTCGCACGGCGCCTCGGCAAGCCCTGCAAGTACACCGAGACGCGCTCGGAGACGATGGTCTCCGGCCACCACGGGCGCGACCAGTGGCAGACCCTCACGCTTGCCGCCACCAAGGACGGCACGGTCACTGGCCTGAAGGTCGAGCTGCTCGCCGACCTCGGCGCCTACGTGGCGATCCTCGGCGGGGGCGTGCCCGTGCTCGGGGCGTGGATGTTCCACGCCATCTACAAGTTCCCCGCCTACCAGTTCAACTGCCAGACGGTGCTCACCAACAAGACCTGGGTCGACGCGTACCGAGGTGCGGGGCGCCCGGAGGCCACCTACGCCATCGAGCGGCTCATGGACGAGCTCGCCGCCGAGGTGGGGGTCGACCCGCTCGAGATCCGCGAGAAGAACTGGATCACGCACGAGGAGTTCCCCTTCTCCTCCGTCTCCGGAATGACCTACGACTCGGGCAACTACGAGGCGGCCACGGCACGGGCCACCGAGCTCTTCGACTACGAGGGGCTGAGGGCCGAGCAGCGGCGCCGCCGTGAGGCCGACGACCCGGTGCAGCTCGGCATCGGCGTCTCGACCTTCACCGAGATGTGCGGCCTGGCCCCCTCGCGCATCCTCGGTGCGCTCAACTACGGGGCGGGCGGCTGGGAGCACGCCACCATTCGGATGCTCGCCACCGGCAAGGTCGAGGTGCTCTCCGGCGCCACCCCACACGGGCAGGGGCACGAGACCGCGTGGAGCCAGATCGTGGCGGACCGCCTGGGTGTGGCCTTCGAGGACATCGAGGTGCTGCACGGAGACACGCAGATCGTGCCCAGGGGCATGGACACCTACGGCTCGCGGTCCCTCGTCATCGGTGGTGAGGCGCTGGTGAAGGCGGCCGACAAGGTCATCGAGAAGGCCACGCCCATCGCGGCGCACCTCCTCGAGGCCGGCGTCGACGACGTCGAGTTCTCGGCCGGGAGGTTCAGCGTCCGGGGCACCGACAGGGGCGTCACGATCGGGGAGGTGGCGCTCGCCGCCTGGACGGGCCACAACCTGCCCGACGGCGTGGAGCCGAGCCTGGACTCCGACGCGACGTTCGACGCCTACACGTTCTCTTTCCCCCACGGCACCCACCTGTGTGCGATGGAGGTCGACACCGAGACCGGGGCCTCGACGATGCGCAGCTACGTCGCCGTCGACGACATCGGCACGATCATCAACCCGCTCATCGTTGCCGGACAGGAACACGGCGGCATCGTCCAAGGGATCGCGCAGGCGCTGTGGGAGGGCGCCGAGTTCGACGAGAACGGCACACTGGTGACGGGCTCGTTCGTCGACTACACCCTTCCCACGGCCGCCGACACGATCAACCTCGTCGTCGACAACACCGTCACCCCCTCCACGACCAACACGTTGGGCACCAAGGGGGTCGGTGAGGCCGGCTGCATCGCCTCCACCCCGGCGGTCGTGAACGCGATCGTGGATGCCGTGCGGCACCTCGGCGTCAACGACGTCCAGATGCCGTGCACCCCGGAACGGGTGTGGAAGGCGATCCAGAGTGCCGGGTCGCACTCCGGCGACGTGACCGGGCAGGCGCAGCCGCACTTCGCGGACGACGCACTCAACCAGGACCCCTCAGCGGGCGCGACGGACGGAGCGGCACAGTGATCCCCGCAGCATTCGACTACCTCGCACCCACCACCGTCGACGAGGCCCTCGCGGCGCTCGCCGCGGGCGGTGACGACGCCAAGGTGATCGGTGGGGGCCAGTCCCTCCTGCCGATCCTGCGGATGAGGCTCAACGCACCCGAGACGCTCGTCGACCTCGGCCGCATCGAGGCGCTGCGCGGCATCCGCGACGCGGGCGACCACCTCGTCATCGGCGCCATGACGCCCTACAGCGACCTGCTCGAGAGCGACCTCGTGCACGAGCACGCGGAGCTGCTCGCGAAGGCCGTCGCCGAGGTCGCCGACCCCCAGATCCGGCACCGGGGCACCATCGGCGGGGCGCTCGTGCACGCCGACCCGGCCGGGGACGTCGGGGCGCCGGTGCTCGCGCTCGACGCCGAGCTGGTCATCGTCGGCGCCGGTGGTGAGCGCACCGTGCCGGCGAGCGAGTTCTTCCACGACCTGTTCGAGACCTCGGTCGCCGAGGGCGAGCTGCTCACCGAGGTGCGCATCCCCAAGCACACCGGCTGGGGGTCGCACTACGAGAAGTTCGTGCGCGTCTCACACCAGTGGTCGATCGTCGGGGTCGCCGTGGCGGTCAAGGCAGACGGCGGCACGATCAGCGAGGCCCGCATCGGGCTGACCAACATGGGCTCGACCCCGGTACGCGCCCGAGGGGTGGAGCAGGCCCTGGTCGGCCGGTCCGCCGCCGACCTCGGCGACGTCTGCGCCCAGGTGGCCGACGGCACCGACCCGCCGAGCGACCTCAACGGCGACGCCGACTACCGGCGCCACCTCGCGCGGGTGCTCACCCGTCGGGCCGTCCTGACCGCCCTGGGAGGCTGACCACCGCATGGAGCTGAGCCACGACTTCACCGTCCCGGCGAGCGTCGACGACGCCTGGGCCACGTTCATGGACCTCGAACGGGTGGGCAGCTGCTTCCCCGGCGCGACGATCACCTCCGTGGACGAGTCCGGGTTCGCCGGCACGGTGAAGGTCAAGCTCGGCCCGATCGCCCTGCAGTACGCCGGCACCGGGCAGTTCACCGAGCGCGACGACACGGCGCACCGGGCCGTCATCGAGGCCAAGGGCAAGGACAAGCGGGGCAACGGCACTGCCGGTGCCACCGTCACCCTGGTGCTCGTGCCCTCCGGGGACGGCACCCGCATCGACGTCACCACCGACCTGTCGATCACCGGCAAGCCGGCCCAGTTCGGCCGCGGGGTCATGCAGGACGTCTCCGACAAGCTGCTCCAGCAGTTCGTCGCGTGCATCGAGGGCCAGTTCGCGCCGCCCGTCGAGCCCGAGCCCGTCGTCGAGCCCGCACCGGTGGATGCCGCGCCCGCGCCCGCGGCGGCGCCGGCTTCGGCTGCTCCCGCTCCCGCTCCGGCTGCCGCTCCCGTCGCGACGAGGCCGCCGCGCCCGGCCGTCGTGCCGGACGCGGACGACTCCATCGACCTGGGAGCGACGGTCCTGCCGGTGCTCGTCAAGAACTACGCGCCGTACGCCGTGGCAGCGCTGGCCGGACTGGTGCTCGGCTGGCTGATCGGCCGCCGTCGGTCCTGACCCGCTGGTCGGCCCGTCCGATCAACGGTGGGCGGCGCCGTCGAGGGAGTGGATCTCGTTCGCGATCCGACGGCTGTCAGCGTCGTACCGGGTCCACGTCCAGGTGGTGCGGGCCCCGTGCTCGCGCCGCTCGCGCCGGTTGGTGCGCTCCATCAGGTAGGCCACGGGGGCCACGAGGCCGCCGATGGCGGCGAAGGTGATGATGGTCTCGAGGGTGCTGTTCGTGTCCATGGCAATAGTTTGACGCTCCACCAATACCTGCCACGAGTGGCGGAAAAGACGCTGTACATCGAATATCTGCCATACTGTCCGGCATGGCACTGAAGTCCGTCGCAGTCCTGCTCCAGGAGCCGGTGGCCCTGTTCGAGTTCGGGGTACTCGCCGAGGTGTTCGGCATCGACCGCACCGACGAGGGCATCGCACCCTTCGACTACCGGGTCTGCGCCGAGACGCCCGGGCCGCTCGACTCGCGCAACGGCACCACCGTCACCGCCGCGTTCGGCCTCGAGGCGGCCGCCGACGCCGACCTCGTCGCGGTGCCCGCGTCGTCGTCGGCCCGCACACCGTCGCCGGCGGTCGTGCAGGTGCTGCGCGACGCGGTCGACCGGGGTGCCTGGGTGATGTCGGTGTGCTCCGGGGCCTTCACCCTGGGGGCGGCCGGCATCCTCGACGGGCGTGAGTGCACCACCCACTGGCGGCACGCCGCCGAGCTCGCAGCCGCCCACCCGCTGGCCCACGTCGACCCCGACGTGCTGTACGTGCGCGACGGCACCGTCATCACCAGTGCCGGCACCGCGGCCGGCATCGACGCCGCGCTCTACCTCGTGCGCACCGAGCTCGGCAGCGCCGTCGCCACGACGATCGCGCGCCGGATGGTCGTGCCGCCGCACCGTGACGGCGGCCAGCGCCAGTTCATCGACCGGCCGGTGCCCACGACCACCGCCGAGAGCCTGGGGCCGGTGCTCACCTGGATGCTCGAGCACCTCGGCACGGCCTTCACCGTCGACGACCTCGCCCGCAGGTCCGCGATGTCGTCGCGCACCTTCGCCCGGCGGTTCGTCGCGGAGACCGGCACCACACCCCACCAGTGGGTCACCGACCAGCGAGTGCTGCGCGCCCGGCAGCTGCTCGAGGACACCGACCTCCCGGTCGAGGCCG
Source organism: uncultured Actinomycetota bacterium (assembly GCA_963695175.1). Taxonomy (GTDB): domain Bacteria; phylum Actinomycetota; class Actinomycetes; order Actinomycetales; family Dermatophilaceae; genus Fodinibacter. The sequence goes on along the minus strand of CAVOGG010000002.1, from coordinate 34,263 downwards.
TCGCCCGCGACGCCGGCTTCGGGTCGGCGGCGCTGCTGCGCCACCACTTCACCCGCTGCACCGGCATCACCCCCACGGCCTTTCGCACCCAGCGCCGCCTGCCCGCCTGACCGGGCCGCCCCGGCCGACGGCGCACCCTTCACACGATCTCCACACGGTGCTCCCACGGGGCACACCGGGCCCGGTCCTACGCTCGCAGCATGACCGAGGGGACGACGACCGCCGCCGCGCGTATCCTCGTGGTCGAGGACGAGCCGCTGATCAACCAGGCCGTCACCGACCGGCTGCGCGCCGAGGGCTTCGCCGTCGAGCAGGCGCACGACGGCCCCGGCGCGGTCGCCGCGTTCGAGGAGCACGCACCCGACCTCGTCGTGCTCGACCTGATGCTCCCCGGCTTCGACGGGCTCGAGGTGTGCCGCCGCATCCAGGCCACCCGCCCGGTGCCCGTGCTCATGCTCACCGCCCGCGACGACGAGACCGACCTGCTCGTCGGGCTGGCGGTCGGGGCCGACGACTACGTCACCAAGCCGTTCTCGATGCGCGAGGTCGTGGCCCGGATCCGGGCCCTGCTGCGCCGCGTCGAGCGGGCCGCGGCGTTGGCTGCCGCCGGCGACGCCCGCACCGACGTCGGCGGCCTGGGCATCGACGGCGCCACCCGGCGGGTCACCGTGCACGGCGCCGACGTGCACCTCACCCCGCTCGAGTTCGACCTGCTCTGCGCCCTCGCCACCGAGCCCGGCACGGTGCGCAGCCGCGACGTGCTCATGCGCGAGGTGTGGGGGTGGGCCGACGCCTCGGGCACCCGCACGCTCGACAGCCACGTCAAGGCGCTGCGCGCCAAGATCGGCGCCGACCGGGTGCGCACCGTGCACGGCGTCGGCTACGCCCTGGAGGTCGCGCCGTGAACACCGAGCGCCCGCTCGACGGTGTCGCCTCCATCAGGGTCAAGCTCGGCGTGCTCGTCGGTGCCAGCGTCGTGGTCGCCGTGATCGTGGCCGGCGTGGGCGAGGCGGCCGAGGTGCCGTGGTGGATGAGCGTGCCGGTCACCGTGGCGGCGGCGCTGGCCGTCACCCAGTGGCTGGCGCGGGGGATGACCTCGCCGTTGCGCGAGATGACGGCCGCGGCGCGCCGGATGGCGGCGGGCGACTACGCGCAGCGGGTGACGGCGACCTCGTCCGACGAGGTGGGCACGCTGTCGCGGGCGTTCAACGCGATGGCGGCCGACCTCGCCACCGCCGACCAGCAACGCCGGCAGCTCGTGGCGACCGTGTCGCACGAGCTGCGCACCCCGCTGACCGCCCAGCGTGCCCTGCTCGAGAACCTCGTCGACGGCGTGGTCCAGCACGACGACGAGGCCCTGCGTGCCGCCCTCACCCAGTCCGAGCGGCTCAGCGCCCTGGTCGGCGACCTGCTCGACCTCTCCCGGATCGACGCCGGCGCGGCGCCGCTGGCCCTGACCGAGGTGCGGGTCGGCGAGCTGCTTCGCGCGGGGGTGTCGGAGGCCATGGTCGGTGGACGCTCGGTGCTCGTGCGCCACGAGACCCACCCGGCCGACCTCACCGTGACCGCCGACCCCGGCCGCCTCGCGCAGCTCGTGGCCAACCTCGTCGACAACGCGGTACGGCACAGCCCCCCACAGGGCGAGGTGCGGGTGGTGGCCCGCGGAGTGGACGACGACACCTGGTGGCTCGAGGTCTGCGACGACGGCCCCGGCATCCCCGCCGACCGCGTCGAGCGGGTCTTCGACCGGTTCGGCTCCGGCGGCGACTCGGCCGGCGGCACCGGTCTGGGCCTGGCGATCGCGAGCTGGGTCTGCGAGCTGCACGGCGGCACGATCATCGCGCTGCCCACCCCGTCCGGCTCCACCGGCGCGCACCTGCGCGCCGTCCTGCCCCGGCGCGCCCGCGCCGGTCGGCCCACCCACCTCCTGGAGGACAGGACCGTGCCCGCACCGAGCACCCCCACGAACGAGGCCCCGTCGCCGACCACGCCGGTCCCGGCGGTCGCACCCGCCGCGGCCACGACGACCGCCACGACCGCGACGACCGCGACGACCCCGCCCGTGCTGCCACCGCTGGCGCCCCGGCCCGCCGGCCCCGGCGCTGGCGGTGGAGCGCTCGACGGCCTGTGGCCGGAGAAGGGCGTGCCGGTCCAGCCGCTGACCGTCCTGGCGGCCCTGGGCATCGGCGCCTGGGCGGCGCTGACCTGGCCCGAGCGCAACCTGGGCCTGGCCGTCTGCCTCACGATGCTCGCCGCCGGCCTGCTCATGTGGGTCGTCGCGCGCCACCGCCGCGACCCCTGGACGATCGCCTGCGCCGGGCTCGCCGCGGTGCTCGCCACGACGACGATGATCCGCGACGGTGGTGGGGTCGTGGCCCTGGCGGTGCTCATCGCGGTCGTCGTCGCGGCGGCCGGCACGACCCGGGCCCGCACCCTGCTGTCGGTCCCGCTCAGCGTCGCCGCCTGGCCCCTGTCCGCGCTGCGCGGGCTCCCGCTGCTGGGCCGCACCATCTCCGCGACGAGCCGGGTGTCCAAGCTCTGGCCGATCCTGCGCACCATCGGACTGTCCCTAGTCGCGCTGACCCTGTTCGGGGGGCTGTTCGCGACCGGCGACGCGCTGTTCGGCTCCTGGGCCGACTCCCTCGTGCCCGACCTGGGCTGGGACACCATCGTCGCGCGCACCTTCGTGCTGACCCTGGTCGCGGGGGTCGTCCTCACCGGCGCGTACCTGGCCCTCAACCCGCCGCCGGTCGACGGCGTCACGCTGCCCGAGCGCCGCCGGGTCGCCCACCGGTGGGAGTGGGGGGTCCCCGTCAGCATCGTCGTGGCCCTGTTCGCCGGCTTCCTCGTCGCCCAGGCCACGGCGATGTGGGGCGGCCACGAGTACCTCGAGCGCACCACCGGCCTGACCTACGCCGAGTACGTGCACCAGGGCTTCGGCCAGCTCACCGTCGCCACCTTCCTCACGGTGGTCGTCGTCGCCCTGACGATGCGCGCCGCGTCCCGCGAGACCGCCCGCGACCGGCTGTTGCTGCGCCTGCTCCTCGGCGCCCTGTGCCTGCTCACCCTCGCCGTCGTCGCCAGTGCCCTCTACCGGATGTCGCTCTACCAGGACGCGTTCGGCTACACCGTGCTGCGCGTCTTCGTCGACGGCTTCGAGCTGTGGCTGGGCCTGGTCGTCGTGTTCCTCCTCGCCGCCGGGGTGCGGCTGTCGGGCTGGTGGGTGCCGCGCGCGGTGCTCGTCTCCGCCGCGGTCTTCGCCCTCGGCTTCGCGGCCATGAACCCGGACGCCTGGGTGGCCGGGCGCAACATCGACCGGTTCGAGGCGGGTTCGAGCCTCGACACGGGCTACCTGTCCACCCTCGGCGCCGACGCCACGCCGGTCATCGTCGACCGGCTGCCCGCCCAGATGGCGTCGTGCATCACGGGCTCGTCGTCGGGCACGACGGCCGAGGCCGACGACTGGCTGGCGTGGAACCTCGGGCGCAGCCGGGCCGCAACGGCGCGCGAGTCGTTGGCCTCGAGCGGGGTCGAGACCTCCGACGCCTCGTGCGCGGCCTACCAGACGGACGACTACCGCCCCTGAACACAGGGCTCGCCGCCAGAAAGCCGCCTGCGCCGCGCTGACCCGACCGGCATACTCCGGGTCATGGACGACCGCACGGTGCTGGTGCTCAACGGCCCCAACCTCAACCTCCTCGGCGAGCGCGAGCCGGAGGTCTACGGCAGCGCGACCCTCGCCGACGTCGAGGCGCTCTGCCTCGAGGCCGCCGGGCGAGCCGGTCTGCTGCTCGACTTCCGGCAGAGCAACCACGAGGGCACCCTCGTCGACTGGGTGCAGGAGGGCCGTGCCGGCATCGCCGGCCTCGTCGTCAACGCCGCGGGCTACACCCACACCTCGGTCGCCCTGCGCGACGCGCTCTCGGCCTGCCGGGTGCCGCGCGTCGAGGTGCACATCAGCGACATCCACGCCCGCGAGGAGTTCCGCCACCACAGCTACCTCGCCGACGTGTGCGACCACCACGTCATCGGCCACGGGGTGCAGGGCTACGCCGAGGCGATCGCGTGGCTCGGGGACCGCCGTGCCCGAGGCTGACCTGCCCGCCCGCTGGGAGAGCGAGGAGTGGCTCGCCGCCCTCGAGGGCTGGCTGGCCCCGGCGCTCGCGGCCGTTGGGGTGCGCACCACCGCGCCGGTCGTGCGTGAGCGGGTGCGCTTCTGGTCGGTCGTGGCCCGCGTCGAGACCGACGCCGGTCGGGTGTGGGTGAAGGAGAACGCGCCGTCGCAGGCGTTCGAGGCCGCGCTGGTCGAGGTCGTCGACGCGCTGGTGCCGGATGCCGTGGCCACCCCGCTCGCGGTCGACCGCGACCGCGGCTGGCTCGCCACCGCCGACCTCGGGCTGCCGATGTGGCACGACGACGAGGTGCCGCCCCTGTCCGACTGGGTCGACGTCGTGCAGGGCTTTGCCGCGGTGCAGGAGGTGCTCAGCGGTCGCGCCGACACCGTGCTGGCAACCGGGGTGCCGACCTTCCCCGAGGAGCCCGACGTGGTCGTCGGCTGGGTGGAGTCGATGGTGGACGCCTCGCGGGTGCTGCCCGAGTCCGACCCACGGCGGCTCGACGACGCCGAGGCCGCCGCGGTCGCCGACGGGGTGCCGCGGATCCGCGACGCCGCCGAGCGGCTCGCGGCCAGCGGCATCCCGCCCTCGTTGCAGCACAACGACCTGCACCTGGGCAACGCGTTCCGCAGACCCGGGGGAGGCATCGCTTACATCGACCTCGGCGACGCGCTGTGGACCCACCCGCTGACGGCGGCCCGCATCCCGTTGTGGATCATGCGCAACCGGCTCGGTCTCGAGGCCGACGGCCCCGAGCTGCGGCGCGCGGTCGACGCCTACCTCGAGCCGTGGACCGACCGGTGGGACCGCGCCACCCTGCGCGGCCTGCTCGCCGACGCTGACCGGATCTCGTGCCTGCACCGGGCCGAGTCGTGGCGCCGGTTGCAGGCCGACGTTCCGGTGGGCCGGGTCGACGAGCCGTTCCTGCGCTCGGTGCCGGAGTGGCTGGTCGACGCCGCCGCGCCGGACCCGTACGCGTCCGCCATCGCCCGCTGACCGACCGATGGTGACTTCCGAGTAGGTACTAGGACGTCCTACTATCGGACGATCGCCACGAAAGGGACCCCCATGGCAGCGCAGCCGACCCCCTCGACTCCCGACCTCCACGTGCCCGAGCACCCGGTGCGCATCGTCAGCGCGTCGGCCCTGTTCGACGGGCACGACGCGTCGATCAACATCATGCGGCGGATCATGCAGGCCCAGGGGGCCGAGGTCATCCACCTCGGGCACAACCGCAGCGTGCGCGAGGTCGTCGACGCCGCCATCGAGGAGGACGTGCAGGGCGTCGCCGTCAGCTCGTACCAGGGCGGCCACGTCGAGTACTTCGAGTACCTCGTGCAGCTGCTGCGCGAGTCGGGTGCGGGGCACGTCAAGGTCGTCGGGGGTGGCGGCGGCGTCATCGTCCCGGCCGAGATCGACCGGCTGCGCGCCGCCGGCGTCACCATCTTCAGCCCCGAGGACGGCCAGCGGCTCGGGCTGCCCGGCATGGTCAACCAGGTCGTGGCGGCCTGCGACGTCGACCTGTGGGACCAAGGCCCGACCACGGCGGCGGCCGTCATCTCCGGTGAGCGCGCGGCCATCGCCCGGGCCATCACCGCGGCCGAGACCGGCCACCTCGACGACGAGCTACGCGCCGAGCTGCAGCACGCGGCGGCGGCGCGTCGGACCCCGGTGCTCGGCATCACCGGCACCGGTGGTTCGGGCAAGTCGAGCCTCACCGACGAGCTGGTGCGCCGGCTGCGGGTCGACCAGCAGGACAAGCTGCGGGTGGCCTGCGTCGCGATCGACCCGACCCGCCGGCGGGGCGGAGGGGCCCTGCTCGGCGACCGGATCCGGATGAACTCGCTCGACGGCGACCGGGTCTACTTCCGCTCCCTCGCGACCCGCGGTGGCCGCGAGGTGCCCGAGGCCCTCGGTGACGTGCTCACCATCCTCAAGGCCGCCGGCTTCGACCTCGTCGTGGTCGAGACCCCCGGTATCGGCCAGGGCGACGCCGCGATCACGAGCTTCGCCGACGTCAACCTCTACGTCATGACGCCGGAGTTCGGCGCCGCCAGCCAGCTCGAGAAGATCGACATGCTCGACTTCGCCGACGTCGTCGCGATCAACAAGTTCGAGCGCCGCGGCGCGATGGACGCGCTGCGCGACGTCGGGCGCCAGATGGTGCGCAACCGGGGTGCGTTCGGCAAGACGCCCGACGACATGCCGGTGTTCGGCACCTCTGCCGCCACCTTCAACGACGACGGCGTCACCGCGCTCTACCAGGAGCTGCGCGGCCTGCTCGGCGAGGTCGGGCTCGAGGTGTCCGAGGGCGCGCTGACTCCGGTCTCCGTGCGCCACTCGTCGGTGCTGCGCCAGGTCGTGCCGCCGCAGCGCGTGCGCTACCTCGCCGAGATCGCCGAGACGGTGCGTGGCTTCCACGACGACACCCGCCGGTTCGCGGACGCCGCGCGTCGCGTGCAGCGGCTCACCGAGGTCGGTGGCGAGCTCGAGCGGGCCGGCTCCGACCGTGGTGGCGTCGACGCTCTGCTCGACCGGGCCCAGGACGACCTACCGCTCTCGGTCGCCCGGCAGCTCGCCGGCTGGTCGTCGGTCGTCGAGGACTACGCGGGCGACGAACAGGTCGTCGTGGTGCGCGACAAGGAGATCCACACGTCGCTGGTCCGGGAGACGTTGTCCGGCAACCGGATCCGTCGCGTCTCACTGCCCCGGTACGCCGACGACGGTGACCTCGTCTCGTTCCTGCGGCGCGAGAACCTGCCCGGCTACTTCCCGTTCACCGCCGGCGTCTTCCCGTTCAAGCGTGACAACGAGGACCCCGCCCGGATGTTCGCCGGCGAGGGCGACCCGTTCCGCACCAACACCCGGTTCAAGATGCTCTCGCAGGGCCAGCCCGCCACCCGGCTGTCGACCGCCTTCGACTCGGTGACCCTCTACGGCCGGGACCCCGACAAGCGCCCCGACATCTACGGCAAGGTCGGCACGTCCGGCGTCTCGGTCGCCACCCTCGACGACATGCGCGAGCTGTATGCCGGGTTCGACCTCACCTCGCCCACGACGAGCGTGTCGATGACCATCAACGGCCCGGCACCGACCATCCTCGCGTTCTTCCTCAACACCGTCATGGACCGCGCGGTCGAGGCGTGGGCGGCCGAGCAGGGACGCGAGCCGGACGCGCAGGAGGCGGACGGCATCCGGGCGCAGGCCCTTCAGGTGGTGCGCGGCACCGTGCAGGCCGACATCCTCAAGGAGGACCAGGGCCAGAACACCTGCCTGTTCTCCACCGAGTTCTCGCTGCGGATGATGGCCGACATCCAGGAGTGGTTCATCGCGCAGCAGGTGCGCAACTTCTACTCGGTGTCGATCAGCGGGTACCACATCGCCGAGGCCGGGGCGAACCCGATCAGCCAGCTGGCCTTCACCCTCGCCAACGGCTTCACCTACGTCGAGGCCTACCTCGCGCGCGGCATGGACATCGACGACTTCGCGCCGAACCTGTCGTTCTTCTTCTCCAACGGCATGGACCCCGAGTACACGGTCATCGGCCGGGTCGCGCGCCGGATCTGGGCGATCGCGATGCAGGAGAAGTACGGCGCCAACGAGCGCAGCCAGAAGCTGAAGTACCACGTGCAGACGAGCGGTCGCAGCCTGCACGCGCAGGAGATGGACTTCAACGACATCCGCACCACGCTGCAGGCGCTCGTCGCGATCTACGACAACGCCAACAGCCTGCACACCAACGCCTACGACGAGGCCGTCACGACCCCGTCCGAGGAGTCGGTGCGCCGGGCGCTGGCGATCCAGATGATCATCACCAAGGAGTGGGGCCTCGCGGTCAACGAGAACCCCCTGCAGGGCGCCTTCGTCGTCGACGAGCTCACCGACCTGGTCGAGGCCGCGGTGCTCGCCGAGTTCGACCGGATCTCCGAGCGCGGCGGGGTGCTCGGGGCGATGGAGACCGGCTACCAGCGCGGCCGGATCCAGGACGAGTCGATGCTCTACGAGCACCGCAAGCACGACGGGTCGCTGCCGATCGTCGGCGTCAACACCTTCCGCAACCCGCACGAGGGCGAGACCCCCCGGGAGGTCGTGCTGGCGCGGGCCTCCGAGAGCGAGAAGGAGGGCCAGCTCGCCCGGGTGACGGCGTACAAGGCCGAGCACCGGGTCGAGGCGGAGGAGGCGCTGGCCCGGCTCAAGGCGTCCGCGACGTCCGGCGAGAACGTCTTCGCGGTGCTCATGGATGCCGCCCGCGTGTGTTCGCTGCAGCAGGTCACCGAGGCGTTCTTCGAGGTGGGCGGGCAGTACCGGCGCAACGTCTGAGCCGGACGGCGCGGTGCGGTCGCCCCTGATGGGCGATGGGGCCCCGTCGAGCCTTCGCTAGCGTGGGGCCGGCAGCGTCGCGCTGCTGCCCCGAGGAGGCAGATGTGGTGACCGACCCGCCCCAGCCGGCGCCCGCGCCGGCCCCCGCGCCCGCGGGCCCCGCCGGACCGCCCGTCCTGGACCCGGTCACCGTGATCAGGTCCAAGGCGTACCTGTCGGCCCTCGTGCTCGCCGCGCTCCTCGGTATCCCGATCTCGGCGGTCGCCTACGGCTTCCTCGTGCTCGTGACGAAGATGCAGGACTGGCTGTTCACCGACCTGCCGGGAGACCTGTTCACCGGGGCTGCACCCGCCTGGTGGCCGGTGCCCTGGGTGGCGCTGGCCGGCCTGCTGACGGCGCTGACCATCCGGTACCTGCCGGGCAACGCGGGCCACTCGCCCGCCCTGGGCTTCGTGATGGGCGGAGGCCCGCCACGCGACCGCGACCTGACCGGTGTCATCCTCGCCGCGTTCGCGACGCTGAGCCTGGGTGCGGTGCTCGGCCCCGAGGCGCCGCTCATCGCGATCGGCGGGGGCCTCGCGGCCCTCGCGGTCCGGCAGGTGAAGAAGGACGTCGCGCCGATGGCCGTGACGATCATGGCCTCGGCCGGCAGCTTCGCGGCGATCAGCACGCTGTTCGGCTCCCCCCTGCTCGCCGCGTTCCTCATCATGGAGGCCGCGGGCATCGCCGGCACCACCCTCACCCTCGTGGCGCTGCCCGGCCTCCTGGCGTCCGGGATCGGCGCCCTGGTCTTCGTCGGCCTCGACAACTGGACCGGGCTGGGCACCTTCTCACTCGCCCTCACCTCGGTGCCGCCCGAGGTGGCGCCGACGCTCGCGACCCTCAGCTGGGCGCTTCCGATGGGTGTCGCCGGGGCCCTCATCGGCTGGGGCATCCGCTTCCTGGGGCTCTCGCTGCGCCCGCTCGTCCACCGCAACCGGGTCCTGGTGACCACGGGACTCGGCGTGCTCGTCGGCCTGAGCGCGACGATCTACCAGCTCGTGACCGGGAACAGCTTCACGCACGTGCTGTTCTCCGGGCAGGACGCACTCCCGGCGCTCGTCGCCGACGCCCCGGACTACACCGTGGGGGTGCTCATCGTGCTGGGGCTCTGCAAGGCGGCCGGGTACGGACTGTCCCTGAGCGCCTTCCGCGGTGGTCCCGTCTTCCCGGCCATGTTCATCGGGTCGGTGCTGGGGATGGCCGTCAGCGGACTCCCCGGGATGGACCTCGCGCCGGCGATCGGGATGGGGATCGGCGCGCTGTCCTGCGCCATGCTCAAGCTTCCGTTGACCTCGACGCTGCTGGCGGCCCTCCTGCTCGGCGGTGACGGGCTGTCGGTGACACCGCAGGTGGTCGTCGCGGTGGCGGTGGCCTACATCGTCATCACCCTGCTCCCCGACCCGGGCCGAAGGTTCGCCGAGGCGGCCGCCACCTGACGATGCTCGCCCGGACCTCACCCCGAGCGGGTGAGCCGCGGCGGTGGGGCCCGCTCGATAGTGGGGTGACCGGCCCGTCGAGCAGAGAGCCCACCAGATGACCGTGCGACCAGCGCGCCTGAACGCCGCGATCGCGTGGCTGTTCATGGTCGGGTCGGCCTGCTTCGTGCTCGGCTCGGTGCCGGCCTACGCCGCCGCGGTCAGCGGGCCGGTCGACGGCATCACCTACTTCGTCGGCTCGATCTTCTTCACGTCGGCCTCGTTCTGCCAGCTGGTCCAGTCGCAGAGCCCTGACACGACGGGTGTCGACGCGGTCGGCCAGCACGTGCCGGCCCGGGCGCGGCTGTGGGCGTGGCTGCCGCACGACCGCAACTGGCTCGCCGCCGCCACCCAGTTCCCCGGCACCCTGTTCTTCAACATCAGCACGTTCGCGGCGCTCATCCACAACACCGGCGCCAGCGAGGAGAACCGCTACGTCTGGCGGCCCGACCTGTTCGGGTCGGTCCTGTTCCTCGTCTCCAGCGCCTTCGGCATCCTCGCCGTGTCGGGTCGGTTCCTCCGGCTCGACCCGGCCTCGCTGCCCTGGCGGATCGCGTGGATCAACATGCTCGGCTCGGTGCTGTTCATGGCCTCCGCGCTGGCGAGCTACGTGCTGCCCACCACCGACGAGGCGCTCGACACCCGGCTGGCGGTCGCCGGCACCCTGTTCGGCGCCGTGTGCTTCCTGGTCGGCGCAGCACTGATGTTCCCCGCCTGGCGCCGGACGCTCGCACCCGCGCCGGCCGTCACCCCCTAGCCCCTCGTACCCGCCCCGTCCCAAGGAGAAGCGCATGACCAGTTACGTCCCGTCCGACGCCGACGCCGCCCTGTTCGGCAACCGCTTCGCCACGGCGGAGGTGCCCAGCACGACGTTCCCGGACACCGGGATGAGCTCGGTCGACGCGATGCGCCTCGTGGGCGAGGACATCGCCCTCGAGGGCGACCCGGCCCGCAACCTGGCCACCTTCGTCACCACCTGGATGGAGCCGGCGGCGCAGCGGATCATCGCGGAGAACCTGCACCGCAACTTCATCGACCACGCCGAGTACCCGCGCACGGCGGAGATCGAGCAGCGCTGCATCCGGATGCTCGCCGACCTGTTCCACGCGCCGGGGGAGACCACCGGGGCGCGCACCCAGGGCTCGTCCGAGGCGATCATGCTCGGCGCGCTGTCGCTGAAGTGGAACTGGCGCACCCGCCAGCAGGCCGCCGGTCGGCCCACGACCAACCCCAACCTGGTGTTCGGCGGCGACGTGCACGTCGTGTGGGAGAAGTTCTGCCGCTACTTCGACGTCGAGCCGCGCATCGTGCCGCTCGCCCCCGGGAAGTACACGATCGGCCCGGACGACGTCGCCCCGCACGTCGACGAGAACACCATCGGCGTCGCGGCCGTGCTCGGCACGACCTTCACCGGTCACATGGACGACATCGTCGGCATCAACGACCTGCTCGTGCGGCTCAAGAAGGAGCGCTCCCTCGACGTGCCGCTGCACGTCGACGGGGCGAGCGGCGGCTTCGTCTGGCCGTTCCTCTACCCGGACTCGCCGTGGGACTTCCGCCTCGAGCAGGTGCGCTCGATCAACGTCTCCGGCCACAAGTTCGGGCTCGTCTACCCGGGCATCGGCTGGCTGATCTTCCGCGAGACGTCCGACCTGGCCCCGGACCTGGTGTTCGAGGAGAACTACCTCGGCAAGACCGACGCCACCTTCACGCTGAACTTCTCCACCGGCTCCTCGATGGTGCTCGCGCAGTACTACAACCTCATCCGGTACGGGCGTGCCGGCTACACCTACATCATGAAGAACATGCAGGAGAACGCCCGGGTGCTCGCCGACAAGCTCGAGGCGATGGGCCGCTTCGAGATCATCGGCCGTGGGGACGAGCAGCTGCCGCTCGTCGCCTTCCGGCTCGCGGGCGAGGAGAACTACGACGAGTTCGACATCGCCTGGCAGCTCTCGGCCGAGCGCGGCTGGATGGTGCCCGCCTACACGCTCCCGCCGGACGCGCAGGACGTCACGATCATGCGGGCCCTGGTCAAGGAGACGATGAGCCGCGAGCACGTCGACACCCTCGCCCGCGACATCGAGGAGGCCTGCGCCACGCTGGCGCGCAAGGGCGGGGCGCACCCGTCGGAGCGGGCCAAGATCGTCACCGGCCCGGGCCACTGACCATGGGGTGCCTGTTCGCGGTCCTCGCCGGGGTCTTTCCCCGCCTGGCCCTGTTCATCGTCTGGGTCGCCCGGCCGGAGCGGGTGGACGCGGCCTTCAGCTCGTTCATCTGGCCGCTGCTCGGCCTGATCTTCCTGCCGTTCGCGACGCTGATCTACGTCATCCTCTGGCAGGTCGGCGGCCTGAGCGGCTGGGACTGGTTCTGGGTCGCGGTCGCCGCGCTGTTCGACGTCGGCCACTGGGGCGCGAGCGCGGCCCAGCGCCGGACGTCCACCAGCATGGCGTAGGCAGCCGGCCGGGTTCCACGGCCGACCGGCGGCGGGCCGTCAGCGCCGCCCCGGCCTTATCCGGCGAGCCGGTCGCGCAACCACGCGATGTCGGCCGACTGGCCCTCGACGCCGCCGGGGGTCTCGACGACCACCGGGGCTGCGGCGTCGCGCACGACGTCGGCGAGGTCGGCGCCGTCGATGTGACCGGCGCCGAGGTTGGTGTGCCGGTCGGCCCCGGTGTCGAACTCGTCGCGGCTGTCGTTGCAGTGCACCAGGTCGACCCGGCCGGTGATCGCCCGCACCTTCTCGACGACGCTGCCGAGGTCGGTGCCGCCGGCATGGGCGTGGCAGGTGTCGAGGCAGAACCCGACGGTGTCGCCGCCCTCGGCCCGGCCGATCGCCTCCCAGAGCCGCTCGATCGCCTCGAGCCGGCGGGCCATCGCGTTGTCGCCGCCCGCGGTGTTCTCGATGAGCAGCGGCACCGGCATCTCGAGGCCGTCGACGCACTTGCGCCAGTTGTCGAACCCGACCGTGGAGTCCTCGTCCTTGCCGAGGTGGCCGCCGTGCACGATGACGCCCTTCGCGCCGATCTCGGCCGCCGCGTGCAGGTGCTGCTGGAGCAGCTTGCGGCCGGGGATCCGGATCCGGTTGTTCGTCGACGCGACGTTGATCGGGTAGGGCGCGTGCACGTAGAGGTCGACGCCGGCATCCTGCGCCGCCTGGTTGAGCGCCGCGGCGCCGCCGGCGAACTGCACGACCGGCCCCTTGTAGCTCTGCGGGTCGCCGAGGAAGAACTGGCTCAGCGTGGCCCCCCGAGCGGCGGCCTCCGCCACCGGGTCGGCCTGGTCGACGTGCCCTCCGATACGCAGTTCCATGGCCCCCACGGTACGGCCCGCCACCGACACCGGGGGAGGGCTGCCGCCGGTGGCAGGATGACGGCCATGCAGCTCGCGAACACCACCGCCATCGTCACCGGAGGAGCCTCGGGGCTCGGTGCCGCCACCGCTGCGGCTCTGGCCGCCCAGGGCGCCCGCGTCGTCGCCCTCGACCTGCCGGACGCGTGTGCGTCCGGGCCCGCCGTCGAGGGGGTCGAGTACGCGCCCACCGACGTCACGTCCGAGGAACAGGTCCGGGCCGCCGTCGCGCGGGCGTCCGACGACCCCGCCCGGCCGCTGCGCACGGTCGTGAACTGCGCCGGCATCGGGCCGTCAGCCCGCATCGTCGGTCGCAAGGGGGTGCACGACCTCTCCCTGTTCCGCAAGGTCGTCGAGATCAACCTGATCGGCTCGTTCACCGTGCTCGCGGTCGCCGCGGAGGCCATCGCCGCCACCGAGCCGATTGACGGGCAGCGTGGTGTCGTGGTCAACACCGCGAGCATCGCCGCCTTCGACGGCCAGGTCGGCCAGGCCGCCTACAGCGCGTCGAAGGGCGGCATCGTCGGGCTCACCCTCCCGGCCGCGCGCGACCTCGCGCAGTACGGCATCCGGGTGGTCACCATCGCGCCCGGCATCGTCGAGACGCCGATGCTGGCGACGGTCTCGGACGAGTTCCGCGCCGGGCTGGCGGCCGGGGTGCCGTTCCCGCAGCGGCTCGCCCGCCCCGAGGAGTACGCCAAGCTCGCGCTCGCGGTCATCGACCACGACTACCTCAACGGCGAGACGATCCGGATGGACGGCGCCCTGCGGATGGCCCCGCGCTGACCCGTCCCACCCGGATGCCGCGCACCCTCACCGACGACCTCGGGCACGCCGTGGAGCTGCCCGGAGCCGTCGCGCGGGTGGTCTCCCTCGTCCCGTCGCTCACCGAGGCCCTGGCCGCGACCTGCCCGGAGCGGCTCGTCGGGGCCACCGACTGGTGCACCCACCCTGCCGACCTGACCGCCCGCGGGGTGGCCCGGGTGCGGGGCACCAAGAACCCGGACCTGTCCGCCGTGGCGGCTCTCCACCCGGACCTGGTGGTCGCGAACAAGGAGGAGAACCGCGAGCTCGACGTCCGCCGGATGCGGGCGCGCGGCATCCCGGTGTGGGTCACCGACATCGAGACCGTGCCTGCCGCGGTCGCGTCGATGCGGCGGCTGCTGCGCGACGTGCTCGAGGTGGCGCAGGACCCGGGCTGGCTGGTCGAGGCGGAGGAGGCCTGGTGCGGGCCGGTGCCGCCGGTGACCGCGCGCGTGGTCGTGCCGGTCTGGCGCGACCCGTGGATGGTGGTGGGTCGGCCGACCTTCACCGCCGACCTGCTCGCGCGGGCCGGCTTCGAGGTGTCGACGGCGGGGGTGTCGGGGCGCTACCCGGCGGTCGGCCTCGACGCCCTGGACGACCCCGCGGTGGCCGACCTCGTGCTGCTGCCGGACGAGCCCTACGTGTTCACCCCGGGCGACGGACCGGAGGCGTTCCGGCGCCTGCCCACCCGGCTGGTGTCGGGTCGTCTGCTCACCTGGTACGGCCCTGCGCTCGTCGACGCACGGATTTCGCTGGACCGATCCTGAGCGTGTAATGTCTCCGTCGCGCCCGGGCGGACTCCGCTGGTGGCGCACGCCCCCTTAGCTCAGTCGGTAGAGCGTTTCCATGGTAAGGAAAAGGTCGTCGGTTCGATTCCGACAGGGGGCTCAGGTCAGCCGGGGCCGTCGAGAGGCAGACCCGGTCGAACCCCCTTGGCGGGGTAGCTCAGCTGGTTAGAGCGCACGACTCATAATCGTGAGGTCGCGGGATCGAGCCCCGCTCCCGCTACCGAGGTCGCGATTTCGGGGAATGCCCGAGGCCGCGTATCCTGTTGTGCTGGTGTCGTGCGAGCCCTCGTGTGCTGGCCCGACGCCCTTCGATCGAATCACTTTTTCTGAGAGCAGGTTGCCCCCATGGCCAAGGCCACCGACGTCCGCCCCAAGATCACCCTGGCGTGCACGGAGTGCAAGGAGCGCAACTACATCACCAAGAAGAACCGCCGCAACGACCCCGACCGGCTCGAGCTGGCCAAGTTCTGCCCGCGCTGCAAGAAGCACACCGCGCACCGCGAGACTCGCTGACCTTTCGTCAGCCCGAGAGGCCGCCGCACCCGTCCGGGTGCCGGCGGCCTCTCGCTGTCCCCGGCCCGTCTCCTAGAGTGGTCGCCATGGCCGTGAACCCAGACTTCGTCGGGCGGACGTATCCGCCCAGTGGACCGTATGCCGTGGACGCGGCACTGATCGCGGCCTTCGCCGCCGCCGTCGGTTCCGCCGACGCCGTGCACACCGATGCCGAGGCCGCCCGGGCCGCCGGGTACGCCGACGTCATCGCCCCCCCGACGATGGCCGTGCGGTTCTCGCAGGCGGCCGAGCGCGCCTACATCGTCGACCCGGAGGCCGGCATCGACTACAGCCGCGTCGTCCACGGCGAGCAGCGCTTCGTGCACCACCGCCCGATCACCGCCGGCGACGAGGTGCTCGGCACCACCACCGTCGACTCGGTGCGGTCCGCGGGTGGGCACGCGATGGTGACCACCCGCACCGAGCTGTCGACGACCACGGGCGATGCCCTGGCCACGTCGACGTCCACGATCGTCGTCCGCGGCGGGGAGGAGTGAGCATGGCTACCCGTCCGCTCTCGGAGGTCTCGGTCGGCGACGTCGTCGGCCCGGTGACCGTGCCCGTCGGCCGCGACACCCTCGTCGCCTACGCCAACGCCTCCGGCGACCAGAACCCCATCCACCAGGACGAGGCCTTCGCCCGTTCGGTCGGGCTGCCCGACGTCATCGCCCACGGCATGTGGACGATGGGTGCCTCGGCCACCGTCGTCACCGACTGGGCCGGCGACGCCGGCCGGGTCGTGGAGTTCGGCACCCGCTTCACCAAGCCGGTCGTGGTTCCCGTCGCCGGCAACGAGCTGGTCGTGGAGGGCGTCGTCAAGGCGGTCGACACCGAGACCGGGCGGGTGACGGTCGAGGTCACCACGACCTGCCAGGACGAGAAGGTGCTGGGCCGCTGCATCGCGGTCGTCCGGCTCGACTGATGCAGGAGCTGCACGACGAGCCGATCTCTGCGCACACCACGATGCGGGTCGGCGGGCCCGCCGCGCGCATGGTGGTCGTCGAGACCCCCGACGAGCTCGTCGACGCCGTGCGTGAGGTCGACGACGCCGACGAGCCGCTGCTCGTGCTCGGGGGCGGCTCGAACCTCGTCGTCGCGGATGCCGGTTTCGCCGGGACCGTCGTGAAGGTGGCGACCCGAGGTGTGGTGGTCGACTCCGAGGACCAGTGCGGCGGCGCCAACGTCACCGTCGCCGCCGGCGAGGACTGGGACGAGTTCGTCACGCTCGCCGTCGAGGAGGGGTGGTCGGGCGTGGAGGCGCTGTCCGGCATCCCGGGCTCGGCCGGGGCCACCCCGGTGCAGAACGTCGGGGCGTACGGCCAGGACGTCGCGCAGACCGTCGCGCGGGTGCGGGTGTGGGACCGGCGGGAGGAGCGGGTGCGAACGATGACCTCGCTGGACTGCCGCTTCACCTACCGGCACTCGGTCTTCAAGGCCACCGACCGCTTCGTCGTCATCGACGTCATGTACCAGCTGATCCCGGGCACGATGTCGCAGCCGGTGCGCTACGCCGACCTTGCCGCGCAGCTCGGGATCGGGGTGGGGGAGCGGGTGCCGCTGGCGGAGGCGCGAGAGGCCGTGCTGGCCCAGCGACGACGACGGGGGATGGTGCTCGACGACGCCGACCACGACACCTGGAGCTGTGGGTCGTTCTTCACCAACCCGATCCTGTCGGGTTCGGACTTCGCGGCCCTGGAGGCGCGGGTCGTCGCGCGCCTGGGGAGCGACTCGCCCGCGCCGCCGCGGTTCGCGGACGCCGACGGGCACGTGAAGACCAGCGCGGCCTGGCTGATCGAGCGGGCCGGGTTCCCGAAGGGTTTCGGGCTGCCGGGCCCGGCCTCGCTCTCGACCAAGCACACGCTCGCGGTGACCAACCGGGGTGAGGCGACGGCATCCGAGGTCGCGGCCCTGGCGCGCCAGGTGCGCGACGGAGTCTTCGACGCGTTCGGCGTGACGCTCGTCAACGAGCCAGTGCTGGTAGGGCATTCGCTCTGAGGTCATGACGCCGAGGGTCGGCGCTGTGTGTACTGGGGTGCGTACCAGTCGGGCGCCACGGTGCCTGCCCGGCTGGACTCGGCGTACCACCACCACGGCGGTCCCGTACCGATCTGCTCGGTGACGTGGTGGGCGGGGAACCGCCGCCGCCCGCCCCGCACCCGTGCGATGAGCTCGGCGCGCGGCCAGTACGCCGGGTGGACCGGCTGGGGCCAGGGGTTGTCGTCGGGTGGTGTCGCGCGTGGTGGCTGCCGCCCGCCGGCGCGGTTCTGTGGGGGCGTCGCGCCTTCGGGTTCGGACGGGGGTGTGTCGAGGCCGACGGGGTCGGGGGTTGGGAGCGCGGCGGCGCCGGGTTCGCCGTCCGGGGGGCGATGGCACAGGCACAGCTGGAACGCAGTGTCGGCGAGGGCCGAATCGACGTCACCGAGCTTCAACGCATCGGCGGCGCTCTCGAGACGGATGACGGTGCCGAGGGTCCAGCCCCGGTGGGCGGCGTAGGCGCGCTGGCTCATGCCGAGGCGCTGGCGTTCAGCGCGAAACGCGAGCCCGATCTCGTCGCCGAGCCGAAGTGACGCGCGTGCGCTGAGCACCTCGGCCGCGAAGGTGGGCCACATGCGAGGTTTCCATTCCATGCCGCTACCCCATCGCGGTCGTGTCCGCGAGGCCAGCGCCGAGCCAGTCCTGTGGATTTCGGCCCGGCGCGACAGAGGACTGTGGACGAGCGGGCCCCTTGTCGCCAGTCGGAGACCCGGCTGGACTCAGGGACAGCGCCGGCCGCGCCACATGTTCTCGCGCGCGCACTATTGGATGCTCGCCCGGACCGAGCAACTTTCAAAGTTGCTCGCAGTCACCGAGCGCTGGGCTGGGTGCTCACCAGGAGTGAGCAACTTTCAAAGTTGCTCACTGCTGGGAAGCATCCAATAGCGCCGAGAACAGGTACCTGTCCGGGGCTGGTTGGGGGTCATTGGGCGTTGGTCGGGTCATCGCTCAGCCCTGCGCCCGCCGCGCGCCGGCGTTCAGGGTCGCTCCGACCCCAGCCACGCCGCGATGTCCCGTTCCGCCTTCGCCACGACGTCGGACGGCGCCCGGCTCGCCGCCAGCGACCCCAGCGCCAACGACGCCAGCTCGGCGTCCGAGAACCCGTGGTCCACCCGCGCCGTCGCGTACTGGTCGGCCAGGCGCGAGCCGAAGATCAGCGGGTCGTCGGCGCCGAGCGCCACCCGCGCCCCGGCATCCACCAAGGTGCGCAGCGGCACCTCCTCCGCCACCTCGTAGACCCCCAGCGACACGTTCGACAGCGGGCACACCTCGAGCGCCACCCCCTCGCGCACCACCCGCTCCAGCACCCGCGGGTCCTCCACCGAGCGCACCCCGTGGCCGAGCCGCTCCGGCGCGATCGCGTCGAGCGTCTCGGCCACCGCCGACGCCCCCAGCAGCTCCCCCGCGTGCGGCACGAGCAGCAGCCCGGCCCGGCGCGCGATGGCGAAGGCGTGCGCGAACTCCTCGGTCACCCCACGACGCTCGTCGTTCGACAGCCCGAACCCCACGACCTCGCCGGCCCCCGAGCCCGCGTGCCGCGCCGCCAGCCGCGCCAGCGTGTTCGCCTCGAGCGGATGCCGCATCCGGCTCGCCGCCACGATGACCCCCACCCCCGCAGCCCCGGGCTCGGCCGACACCGCACGGGCCTCGTCGAGCACGATCTCCAGAGCCGGGGTGATGCCGCCGACGAACGGCGCGTACGAGGTCGGGTCGACCTGGATCTCCAGCCACCGCGACCCCTCGGCGCCGTCGTCCAGCGCCGCCTCACGCACGATCCGGCGCATGTCCGCCTCGCCGCGCACGCAGGCCCGGGCGGCGTCGTACAGCCGCTGGAACCGGAACCAGCCGCGCGCGTCAGCGGTGTCGAACCGCGGCGGCCAGTCGGTCGTCAGCGACGAGGGCAGCCGGATGCCGTGCTGCTCCGCCAGGTCGCGGACCGTCGCGACCCGCATCGAGCCGGTGAAGTGCAGGTGCAGGTGGGCCTTGGGCAGGTCCGTGACGGACCGCTGGCGCTCAGCGGTCGCGTCGCTCACTCGACGTCGGAGTCCTCGTCGAACGGCTCCTCGATGACGTGCACCGCGGCCTCCTCGGCGGAGGCGGCCGCACCGTCGACGCCGACGTCCTCGCCGACGAGGTCCTTCTCGTCGTCGATGCCGTTTCCCCCGTCGGGTGCCACGAGCCGGCCGGCCCGTGCGTCACCGACCTCGCCGTCGCCCAGCCAGTCGTCCTCGGCCGCGATGCTGTCGGGGTCGTCGCCGCCGATCCGCTCGTCGTCGTCCAGGCCCGACTCGTTCTCCGGGGCGCCGTAGGCCGATGCGGGGTCCGGCACCTCCTGGCGGATCCGCTCCTCGATCGTCTCGTCGCGGTGCTGTTCCTCGGCGGTCACGCCGTGCGCGAGCGAACCCCTGCGCGTGGTCGGCGGGGGAGTAGCCGCGGTCGAGCACGTCGTCGACGTCCTCCTGGTCCAGGGTGTCCTCGGGCTGGAGCTGGTCCTCGTCGTCGAGGCTGTAGTCACCGAGGTCGTTGGCGGTGTTCTCCTGCTGTTCGGACATGCCTTCACCCTATGTCGGCGAGCCGCTCCGCCGCCGCGAGAGCGACGCACGTCGCGACGCCCGCCATCGCGGTCTCGACCTCGGCCAGCTCGGGGAACGAGGGCGCGAGCCGGATGTTGCGGTCACGGGGGTCGCGACCGTGTGGAAACGACGCCCCGGCCGGGGTCAGCGCGATGCCGGCCTCCTTGGCCAGTGCCACGACCCGGGACGCGCACCCGTCCAGGACGTCGAGGCTGACGAAGTAGCCCCCGGCGGGGCGGGTCCACTCGGCCACGCCCAGCCCGGCGAGCCCGTCCGTCAGGGCCGCGTCCACCGCCGCGAACTTGGGCGCGAGGATCGAGCGGTGCTCGACCATGTGGTCGCGCACGCCCTGCGCCGACCCGAACAGCTGCAGGTGCCGCAGCTGGTTGACCTTGTCCGGCCCGATCGACGCGAACTGCTGGTGACCCAGGTACCAGGCGACCGTCTCGCGGGAGGCAGCGAGGAACGCGACGCCGGCGCCGGCATACGTGATCTTGCTCGTCGAGGCGAACATGATCGGCCGGTGCGGGTGCCCGGCGGCGGACGACAGCGACAGGATGTCGGCCGACTTCGCCTCGACCTCGGTGAGGTGGTGGAAGGCGTACGCGTTGTCCCAGAAGATCCGGAAGTCGGGCGCGGCGGTCGGCATCGACGCGAGCCGGCTGGCGACCTCCTGGGTCACCACCGACCCGGCGGGGTTGGCGTAGGTCGGCACGATCCAGATGCCCTTGACGGACGGGTCGTCCCTGACCAGCGCCTCGACGGCGGCGACGTCCGGGCCGTCGTCCAGCATCGGCACGGTCACCATCTCGATGCCGTACGACGCGAGCATCGTGAAGTGCCGGTCGTAGCCGGGCACCGGGCAGACGAAGGTGACCTTCTCCTCGTCCTTCCACGGCCGGGGCGAGTCGACCCCCCCGTGCAGCAGGTGGTGCACGAGCACGTCGTGCATCATCGTCAGGCTCGAGCTGCCGCCGGCCACCAGCTGGTCGGGGTCGACCCAGAGCAGCTCGGCGAACAGCTCACGCAGCTCGCGCAGGCCGTTCAGGCCGCCGTAGTTGCGCACGTCGACCCCGTCGGAGTCCTTCACGCCGCGCGGCAGGGACAGCAGCCCGTCGGACAGGTCGAGCTGCGCGACGCTCGGCTTGCCCCGGGTCAGGTCGAGCTTGAGCCCGCGCTCCTGCAGCCGGGCATAGGCCGCGCGCTGCTCCTGGAGGTAGGCCGCCAGCGCCTCGGGGGAGCGCTCGGCGAGGGGGGTGCGGTCGGCGGTGGCGGGGGTCTGGGTGCTCACGCCCTTATCGTGGCAGAGGCGACGGGGGCCGGGTCGGGCGAGTTCGCGCGGTGGCCGGGGCGTCCCGTATGCTTGCCGTTCGGTGTGATCACCCATCCTTCGGCGTGCCCGGTGGGTGATGGTTGCGCCAGCGGAGCACCCACCCGACCGGGCGCTCCGTAGGGCAGTGGCTCAATTGGTAGAGCACCGGTCTCCAAAACCGGCGGTTGGGGGTTCGAGTCCCTCCTGCCCTGCGTCACACGTGTGGTTCGTCCACGACTGCAGCCGTTCCGGTTGCCTTCGCGGTCGTGCCGCGCACCAGGCAAACCGACAGACAGCTCGACGTGAAGAGGCACCGTGACTGACGTGGGTCAGACCAGGACTCCCTCCAAGCCCCCCAAGGGCAAGGAGCGGGGCGGCAACCCCATTTCCCGGTGGTACCGAGCGACCGCGCTGTTCATCAGCCAGATCCTCGACGAGCTGCGCAAGGTCGTGCGCCCCACGCGCCACGAGCTCTGGAACTACACCCTCGTGGTCATCGTGTTCGTCTCGTTCATGATGGCGCTGGTGTCGGTTCTCGACTTCGGCTTCAGCAGGCTCGTCGCGCTGGTGTTCGGCACCTGAGGCAGCGCCTCCGCGCGCCTCACGACCGCACCACCCGGCATACCGAGAACAAGGAAGAGGTCACCCGTGTCCGACCAGTGGACCGACAACCCCGACGTGGCGTCCCACGACGCCCCCGAGGTGCTGCCCGAGAGCGTGACCGAGGAGTCGCCCGAGGTCGTCGCCGACGACGCCGCGGATGCCGCTGACGTCACCGACGAGGCCGTCGCCGACGAGGTCGCCACCGACGAGGCAGTCACCGACGAGACCGACTCGGACGAGGCCGTCGCCACGGACGACGAGGCCGCCACCGACGCCGACGACGAGATCGCCCTGCCGACCGACGAGGACGGCGACCTGCTCGAGGCCGTCGACCCGGTCAAGGCGTTCAAGGACGACCTGGCCGGCAAGTTCGGCGACTGGTACGTCGTGCACTCCTACGCGGGGTACGAGAACCGCGTCAAGGCCAACCTCGAGACCCGGATCACCTCCTTGAACATGGAGGAGTACATCTTCGAGATCCAGGTGCCGATGGAAGAGGTCACCGAGATCAAGAGCGGTCAGCGCAAGCTGGTCCGCCGGGTCCGGATGCCCGGGTACGTGCTGGTCCGCATGGACCTCACCGACGAGTCGTGGGGCGCCGTGCGCCACACCCCCGGGGTCACCGGGTTCGTCGGCAACGCGCACCAGCCGGTACCGCTCACCCTCGACGAGGTCTACGGCATGATCAAGCCGGCCGACCTCGAGACCTCCGCGGGCGCCCCCGCCGCGGGCGGCCAGGCCGGTGCGGCCGGCGGCCAGCGCGAGGTCGCGGTCGTCGACTTCGAGGTCGGCGAGTCGGTCACCGTCATGGACGGCCCGTTCGAGACCCTCCCCGCGACGATCTCCGAGATCAACCCCGACACCCAGAAGCTCAAGGTGCTCGTCTC
The DNA here is from genome assembly GCA_963695175.1 of uncultured Actinomycetota bacterium. Lineage (GTDB taxonomy): Bacteria > Actinomycetota > Actinomycetes > Actinomycetales > Dermatophilaceae > Fodinibacter. Next base: position 11,407 of record CAVOGG010000002.1, on the reverse strand, counting down.
CATCTTCGGCCGGGAGACCCCGGTCGAGCTGTCCTTCAGCCAGGTCTCCAAGCTCTGAGCTGAGGAACCCCCTCCTCGGGGTCACGAGGACACTGCAAAGGGGTCATCGCCCACGGCGTCGGCCCACCACCACCACGAAGGAACAACATGCCCCCCAAGAGCAAGAAGGTCTCCGGGTTCATCAACCTGCAGATCCAGGCCGGTGCCGCGACGCCGGCGCCCCCCGTCGGCCCCGCCCTCGGTCAGCACGGCGTCAACATCATGGAGTTCGTCAAGGCGTACAACGCGGCGACCGAGCACCAGCGCGGCAGCATCATCCCGGTCGTCATCACGGTCTACGAAGACCGCTCGTTCACCTTCATCACCAAGACGCCCCCGGCGTCGGAGCTGATCAAGAAGGCCGCGGGCGTCCAGAAGGGCTCCGGCGAGCCGCACAAGGTCAAGGCCGGCAAGCTCACCAAGGACCAGGTCCGCGAGATCGCCGAGACCAAGATGCCCGACCTCAACGCCAACGACATCGACGCCGCGATGAAGATCATCGCCGGCACCGCTCGTCAGATGGGCATCGACACCGAGCTCTGAGCCCGGTACCCACGGCATCCGCACGGATGCCGGGTGGGGCACCACCTCGGTGCCCCACCAGTGGCAGGGCCGGCGCTGGCCCGACGACCACGACTCCACCTCCGAAACACCAGGAGCAGCACATGAAGCGCAGCAAGTCCTACCGTTCCGCCGCCGAGAAGATCGACGCGGACAAGGCCTACAGCCCCCTCGAGGCCGTCCGCCTCGCGAAGTCGACCGCGTCGGCGAAGTACGACGAGACCGTCGAGATCGCCTTCCGCCTCGGCGTCGACCCGCGCAAGGCCGACCAGATGGTGCGCGGCACCGTCAACCTCCCGCACGGCACCGGCAAGACCGCCCGCGTGCTCGTCTTCGCCAACGGTGACAAGGCCGAGGCCGCCAAGGCCGCCGGCGCCGACTACGTCGGCTCCGACGACCTGCTCGAGAAGGTGGCCGGCGGCTGGCTCGACTTCGACGCCGTCGTCGCGACCCCGGACCTGATGGGCAAGGTCGGCCGGCTCGGCAAGGTGCTCGGCCCGCGCGGTCTGATGCCGAACCCGAAGACCGGCACCGTCACGATGGACACGGCCAAGGCCGTCACCGACATCAAGGGCGGCAAGATCGAGTTCCGCGTCGACAAGCACGGCAACCTGCACTTCATCATCGGCAAGGTGTCCTTCGACGAGAAGAACCTGGTCGAGAACTACGCCACGGCGCTGGACGAGGTGCTCCGTCTCAAGCCGGCCGCCTCGAAGGGCCGCTACATCACCAAGGCCACGCTGGCCACGACGATGGGCCCCGGCATCCCGCTGGACTTCACCCGCACCCGCAACCTCCTCGAGGACGGTGTCGACGCCTGAGCCTGACGGCCCACGCGACAGCGCGAGAGCCCGCCGCCCCCACCGGGGCGGCGGGCTCTCGGCGTCGGGCCGACCTCCCACAGCGGGCCCGGATGCGTGGCTACCCTGTGTCCCAGAACGGGCCGTGGGGCCCGGTCGACGACCCGGAGGTTGACGTGCCCAAGGACCTGCTCACCGCCGCATGGAAGCTGCTGCTCCTGCGCGGTGTCATCGGCATCGTGCTCGGCATCGTGCTCGTCGCCTGGCCCGAGGCGACCATCGGCGTGCTCATGCTGATCGTCGGGATCTGGGCGCTGATCGACGGGATCGGCCTGGCCGCCCAGGTCTTCGCCAAGGGCGCGGGCACCGGGCAGCGGGTGCTGTTCGGCGTGATGGCCCTGGTGGCCTTCGTCGTGGCGTTCTTCGCGATCTTCCACCCCGGCACAGCCGTGGGCGCGGTCGCCTGGGTCGTCGGCATCTGGCTGCTCGTGCGTGGTCTCTTCGAGCTGGTCGGCGCCTTCTCCTCCACCGTCGCCACCCCGCGCTGGCTGCTCGTGCTGGGCGCCCTGCTCGACCTCGTGCTGGGCTACCTGTTCGTCACCAACGGTGAGGACGTCGCCAAGGTCGTGGCGGTCGTCATCGGCATCCTCGCCATCGCCTGGGGCGTGGTCTTCGTCGTGCTCGCCCTCGCGGCTCGCAGCACCGCCAAGCACCTGCCCGACGACCAGGCCACGCCGCAGGTCGTCCCGCCGCCCGCCCCGGGCGCGACGACCGCCTGAGAACCGATTTGGTCGCGCCGCGCCGCGACCCGTACGCTGTCACCTGACCAAAGACCGCCGGTTGTCGCGTGCACCCGCACGAGACCGAAGGTTCCGCACAGAGCGGGCAACCAGCGCAGGCCACGAACACGTCACGGCAGGCCGTGGAGCTCGCTCCCCGGAATGCCTCCTGATGAGCCCCGTGCCCTGCGCCGGGGCTCTTTCTCGTTCGGACCCTCGACCGGAGGTCCACACGACGGAAGGAGGCGCCCATGTCTCGTGCCGACAAGGCAGCGGCCATCGCCGAGCTCTCGGACAAGTTCAAGAGCTCGAACGCGGCCGTCCTCACGGAGTACCGCGGGCTCACGGTGAAGCAGATCACCGACCTGCGCAACTCCCTGCGGGGCAACGCGACCTACGCCGTGGTCAAGAACACGCTGACCGAGCTCGCCGCCAAGGACGCCGGGGTGACCGCGTTCGACGGTCAGCTCGTGGGTCCGACCGCCATCGCCTTCATCGAGGGTGACGCGGTCGAGGCGGCCAAGGGTCTGCGTGACTTCGCCAAGGCAAACCCGCACCTCGTGATCAAGGGCGGTGTGCTGGACGGCAAGGCCCTCAGCGCAGCCGAGATCACCAAGCTCGCGGACCTCGAGTCCCGCGAGGTCCTCCTCGCCAAGCTGGCCGGCGCCATGAACGCCTCGCTCAGCAAGGCGGTCTACCTCTTCGCCGCTCCGCTCTCGCAGGCCGCTCGCACGGTCGACGCGCTGCGGGCGAAGGTCGAGACGCAGGGTCCGGCCCAGGCCGCCCCCGTCGAGGCCGCGGCCGACGAGTCCCCTGCTGACGCCGCACCCGCGGCCGAGGCCACCGACGTCGCCGAGGGTGGCGACGAGAGCTGACCCCCGGGTCCGCTCACCACGTAAACGCCACTCACGGCATACCGCAGTTCAGAAAGGACGCCATCATGGCCAAGCTCAGCACCGACGAGCTCCTTGACGCCTTCAAGGAGATGACCCTGATCGAGCTCTCTGAGTTCGTGAAGCAGTTCGAGGAGACCTTCGGGGTCACCGCCGCCGCCCCCGTCGCGGTCGCCGCTGCCGGCGCCCCCGCCGGTGGCGCACCCGAGGCCGCCGAGGAGCAGGACGAGTTCGACGTCGTCCTCGAGGCTGCCGGCGACAAGAAGATCGCCGTCATCAAGGAGGTCCGCGCGCTGACCTCCCTCGGTCTCAAGGAGGCCAAGGACCTCGTCGACGGCGCCCCCAAGGCCGTCCTCGAGAAGGTCGACAAGGCCGCGGCCGACAAGGCCAAGGAGCAGCTCGAGGGCGCCGGCGCGACCGTCACCCTCAAGTGACCTCGTCCCCTCACGGGGACTGAGCCACCGCGAACGGGCGGGTCCGGACCACCAGGTCCGGGCCCGCCCGTTCCGTCGTGGCGGGCCGTTCGAGGGCCCTGCGGGCGAGCCGCGTCAACGCGCCGATTCGGCCGACAGCCTTGACGCGAGGGGGCCGGACCGCCATCCTGTTCGCGTCGCTCGCTCCGGCGGGGGGCCGTCACCCGGGCCGGCAGGCTTGACCGGGTTGGACGGTCGTGTCTTTCTCGGGTATGCTATCTCTTTGCGCTGCCCCCTACCTTCCCTTGCTCGCTGATGAGCCCCCGTGTCGTCATGCCCCCGGTTCTCCCGGGTGGAAGCGCGACCGGTGGTCTCGGTGGTCCTGTCCGGTGGGGTGCGGCCAGCCCAGAAGTCTGAACAGGCCTGTGGAAGGAACCCTCCTTGGCTGCCTCGCGCACCTCCAAGCACATGAACACCGCAATGACCATCACTGGTCGACTGTCGTTCGGCAAGATCCGTGAGCCCATGGAGGTCCCCGACCTCCTGGCCCTCCAGACCGAGAGCTTCGACTGGCTCCTCGGGAACGAGCGCTGGCAGGCCCGGGTCGCCGCGGCGAAGGCGGAGGGCCGGGACGACGTCCCCGACCGCTCCGGGCTCGAGGAGATCTTCGAGGAGATCTCCCCCATCGAGGACTTCAGCGGCTCGATGTCGCTGAGCTTCCGTGACCACCGCTTCGAGGAGGTCAAGTACTCCATCGAGGACTGCAAGGAGCGGGACCAGACCTACTCCGCCCCGCTGTTCGTCACCGCGGAGTTCATGAACAACACCACCGGCGAGATCAAGAGCCAGACGGTGTTCATGGGCGACTTCCCGCTCATGACCGAGCGCGGCACCTTCATCATCAACGGCACCGAGCGCGTCGTCGTCTCCCAGCTGGTCCGCAGCCCGGGCGTCTACTTCGAGCGCACCCCGGACAAGACGTCCGACAAGGACATCTACACCACCAAGGTCATCCCGAGCCGCGGCGCCTGGCTCGAGTTCGAGATCGACAAGCGCGACATGGTCGGCGTGCGCGTCGACCGCAAGCGCAAGCAGTCGGTCACCGTGCTCCTCAAGGCGCTCGGCTGGACCAACGACCGCATCCTCGAGGAGTTCGGCGACTACGAGTCGATGCGCCTGACCCTGGAGAAGGACCACACCACGGGCCAGGACGACGCGCTGCTCGACATCTACCGCAAGCTGCGCCCGGGCGAGCCGCCGACCAAGGAGGCCGCGCAGACCCTGCTCGACAACCTCTACTTCAACGGCAAGCGCTACGACCTGGCCAAGGTCGGCCGGTACAAGATCAACAAGAAGCTCGGCCTCGAGAGCGAGCTGTCGCAGTCGACGCTGACCGTCGAGGACATCGTCGCCACGATCAAGTACATCGTCGCCCTGCACGCCGGCGAGGACACCCTGCCCGGCCGTCGCCGCGGTGAGGACGTCGCCGTGCGCGTCGAGACCGACGACATCGACCACTTCGGCAACCGTCGCCTGCGCAACGTCGGCGAGCTCATCCAGAACCAGGTCCGTACCGGCCTGTCCCGGATGGAGCGCGTCGTGCGCGAGCGGATGACGACCCAGGACGTCGAGGCGATCACGCCGCAGACCCTGATCAACATCCGCCCGGTCGTGGCGTCGATCAAGGAGTTCTTCGGCACCAGCCAGCTCTCCCAGTTCATGGACCAGAACAACCCGCTCGCGGGTCTGACCCACAAGCGCCGCCTGTCGGCGCTCGGCCCGGGCGGTCTGTCCCGTGACCGCGCCGGCATGGAGGTCCGTGACGTCCACCCGTCGCACTACGGCCGGATGTGCCCGATCGAGACCCCTGAGGGCCCGAACATCGGCCTGATCGGCTCGCTCGCGTCCTACGGGCGGATCAACGCCTTCGGCTTCATCGAGACGCCGTACCGCAAGGTCGTCAAGGGCCGCATCACCGACGACGTGCACTACCTGTCCGCCGACGAGGAGGACGAGCACGTCATCGCGCAGGCCAACGCCGAGCTCACCGAGGACGGCGCACACTTCGCCGGCGAGCGAGTCATGGTGCGGGTCAAGGGCGGCGAGGTCGAGTACGTCCCGAACGTCGACGTCGACTACATCGACGTGTCCGCACGCCAGATGGTGTCCGCGGCCACCGCGCTGATCCCGTTCCTCGAGCACGACGACGCCAACCGCGCGCTGATGGGCTCGAACATGCAGCGCCAGGCCGTGCCGCTGGTGCGCTCCGAGGCGCCGCTGGTCGGCACCGGCATGGAGTACCGCGCGGCGGTCGACTCCGGTGACGTCGTCATCGCCGAGAAGGCCGGCGTCGTCACGGAGGTCTCCGCCGACCTCGTCACCGTCGCCGGTGACGACGGCACGAGCCGCACCTACCGGATCAACAAGTTCAACCGGTCCAACCAGGGCAACTCCTACAACCAGCGGGTCATCGTCGCCGAGGGTGACCGCGTCGAGATCGGCGGCCTGATCGCCGACGGTCCCGCCACCGACGGTGGCGAGATGGCGCTCGGGCGCAACCTGCTCGTGGCGTTCATGCCGTGGGAGGGCCACAACTACGAGGACGCGATCATCCTCAGCCAGCGCCTGGTGCAGGACGACGTCCTGTCCTCGATCCACATCGAGGAGCACGAGGTCGACGCCCGCGACACCAAGCTCGGCCCCGAGGAGATCACCCGGGACATCCCGAACGTCTCCGAGGACGTCCTGGCCGACCTCGACGAGCGCGGCATCATCCGGATCGGCGCCGAGGTCCGCGACGGCGACCTGCTCGTCGGCAAGGTCACGCCCAAGGGCGAGACCGAGCTGACCCCGGAGGAGCGCCTGCTGCGCGCCATCTTCGGTGAGAAGGCGCGCGAGGTGCGCGACACCTCGCTCAAGGTGCCCCACGGCGAGACCGGCACCGTCATCGGTGTCAAGGTCTTCGACAAGGACGAGGGCGACGAGCTGCCCCCGGGCGTGAACCAGCTGGTGCGCGTCTACGTGGCGAACAAGCGCAAGATCACCGACGGCGACAAGCTCGCCGGCCGCCACGGCAACAAGGGTGTCATCTCCAAGATCCTCCCGGTCGAGGACATGCCCTTCCTCGAGGACGGCACCCCGGTCGACGTCGTGCTCAACCCGCTCGGTGTCCCCGGTCGAATGAACGTCGGCCAGATCCTCGAGCTGCACCTCGGCTGGGCCGCCAGCCGCGGCTGGGCCATCGAGGGCGACCCCGACTGGGCCCGCCTGATCCCCGACGACGCGCGCTCGGCCCCGGCCGGCACGCGGGTCGCCTCACCGGTGTTCGACGGCGTCAAGGAGGACGAGATCATCGGCCTGCTCGACTCGACCACCAAGACCCGCGACGGCGTGCGCCTCATCGACGGCACGGGCAAGTCCCGGCTGTTCGACGGCCGCTCCGGCGAGCCGTTCCCCGAGCCGGTCTCGGTCGGCTACATGTACATCCTCAAGCTGCACCACCTCGTGGACGACAAGATCCACGCGCGCAGCACCGGCCCCTACTCGATGATCACCCAGCAGCCGCTCGGCGGTAAGGCCCAGTTCGGTGGCCAGCGCTTCGGTGAGATGGAGGTCTGGGCCCTGGAGGCCTACGGCGCGGCCTACGCGCTGCAGGAGCTGCTCACCATCAAGTCCGACGACGTCAACGGCCGCGTGAAGGTCTACGAGGCCATCGTCAAGGGCGACAACATCCCCGAGCCCGGCATCCCCGAGTCCTTCAAGGTGCTCATCAAGGAGATGCAGAGCCTCTGCCTCAACGTCGAGGTGCTGTCCAGCGACGGCACCACGATCGAGATGCGTGAGGCCGAGGAGGACGTCTTCCGCGCGGCGGAGGAGCTCGGAATCGACCTGAGCCGGCGCGAGCCGAGCAGCGTCGAAGAGGTCTGACAGGTGTGCGGCCGGATGCCGTCCAGCACGGCATCCGGCCCGTCACCAGCCCGACACACACCTGACAGACCAAGACTTGCGTAAGTAACGAAAGAAGGAACCACGTGCTCGACGTCAACTTCTTCGACGAGCTCCGGATCGGCCTCGCAACTGCCGAGCAAATCCGTGCCTGGAGCCACGGCGAGGTCAAGAAGCCCGAGACGATCAACTACCGCACCCTCAAGCCCGAGAAGGACGGACTCTTCTGCGAGAAGATCTTCGGCCCGACCCGGGACTGGGAGTGCGCCTGCGGGAAGTACAAGCGGGTCCGCTTCAAGGGCATCATCTGCGAGCGCTGCGGCGTCGAGGTGACCCGTGCGGCCGTGCGTCGTGAGCGGATGGGCCACATCGAGCTCGCCGCCCCCGTCACCCACATCTGGTACTTCAAGGGTGTCCCGAGCCGTCTGGGCTACCTGCTCGACCTCGCACCGAAGGACCTCGAGAAGGTCATCTACTTCGCGGCCTACATGATCACCAGCGTCGACGTCGACCAGCGTCACACCGACCTGCCGTCCCTCGAGGCGCAGATCCAGGTCGAGAAGAAGGAGATCGAGAACCGTCGCGACGCCGACGTCGACACCCGGGCCAAGAAGCTCGAGGACGACCTCGCCGCGCTCGAGGCCGAGGGCGCCAAGTCCGACGCCAAGCGCAAGGTCCGCGACTCGGCCGAGCGCGAGATGAACGCCATCCGCCGCCGGGCCGACGCCAACGTCGAGCGCCTCGAGCAGGTCTGGGACCGCTTCAAGAACCTCAAGGTCCAAGACCTCGAGGGCGACGAGGTGCTCTACCGCGAGATGCGTGACCGCTTCGGTCTGTACTTCGAGGGCGGGATGGGCGCCGCGGCGATCCAGAAGCGTCTCGAGACCTTCGACCTGGACGCCGAGTCCGAGCTGCTGCGCGAGATCATCTCCACCGGCAAGGGCCAGCGCAAGACCCGCGCGCTCAAGCGCCTCAAGGTCGTCAGCGCCTTCCAGACCACCACCAACCAGCCCGCGGGCATGGTCCTGGACGCCGTCCCGGTCATCCCCCCGGACCTGCGCCCGATGGTGCAGCTCGACGGTGGCCGCTTCGCGACCTCCGACCTGAACGACCTGTACCGCCGCGTCATCAACCGCAACAACCGCCTCAAGCGACTGCTCGACCTCGGCGCGCCCGAGATCATCGTCAACAACGAGAAGCGGATGCTGCAGGAGGCCGTCGACAGCCTGTTCGACAACGGCCGTCGTGGTCGCCCGGTCACGGGCCCCGGCAACCGTCCGCTGAAGTCGCTGTCCGACATGCTCAAGGGCAAGCAGGGCCGCTTCCGCCAGAACCTGCTCGGCAAGCGCGTCGACTACTCCGGCCGTTCGGTCATCGTCGTCGGCCCGCAGCTCAAGCTGCACCAGTGCGGTCTGCCCAAGCAGATGGCGCTCGAGCTCTTCAAGCCCTTCGTCATGAAGCGGCTCGTCGACCTCGACCACGCCCAGAACATCAAGTCCGCCAAGCGGATGGTCGAGCGCCAGCGCTCGGTGGTCTGGGACGTGCTCGAGGAGGTCATCACCGAGCACCCGGTGCTGCTGAACCGCGCACCCACGCTGCACCGCCTCGGCATCCAGGCCTTCGAGCCGCAGCTCGTCGAGGGCAAGGCCATCCAGATCCACCCGCTCGTCTGCACCGCGTTCAACGCGGACTTCGACGGTGACCAGATGGCCGTGCACGTGCCGCTGTCGGCGGAGGCGCAGGCCGAGGCCCGCATCCTCATGCTGTCCTCGAACAACATCCTCAAGCCGGCCGACGGCCGCCCCGTGACCATGCCCACCCAGGACATGATCATCGGCCTGTACCACCTCACCACCGAGGTGGAGGACGCCAAGGGCGCCGGTCGCGTGTTCTCGACGGTGTCCGAGGCCCGGATGGCGTTCGACAACGGTGAGATCGAGCTCGGCTCGCTCGTGCGGATCCGCCTCAAGCACGTCGTGCCGACTCCGCTGAGCGAGCTGCCCGAGGGCTACGAGCTCGACGCGGAGGGCTACGCGGCCGAGCTGCTCGTCGAGACGACCCTGGGGCGCGCGCTCTTCAACGAGACGCTGCCCTTCGACTACCCGTTCGTCAACGACCAGGTCGACAAGAAGCGCCTGTCGACGATCGTCAACGACCTCGCCGAGCGCTACAGCAAGGTGCAGGTCGCCGCGAGCCTCGACGCACTCAAGGAGTACGGCTTCCACTGGGCGACCCGCTCGGGCACCACGGTCGCCATCTCCGACGTCGTGACCCCGCCGCGCAAGCTCGAGATCCTCGAGGGCTACGAGGAGAAGGCCACCAAGGTCCAGACCCAGTACGAGCGTGGTCTGATCACCGACGACGAGCGTCGCCAGGAGCTCATCGAGATCTGGACCCAGGCGACCAACGAGATCGCCAAGGAGATGGAGGCGAACCTCCCGCGGACCAACACCATCTACCGGATGGTGTCCTCGGGTGCTCGTGGTAACTGGATGCAGCTGCGCCAGATCGCCGGTATGCGTGGCCTGGTGTCGAACCCGAAGGGCGACATCATCCCGCGACCGATCCGCGCGAACTTCCGCGAGGGTCTGACCGTGCTGGAGTTCTTCATCTCCACGCACGGTTCCCGCAAGGGCCTGGCCGACACCGCACTGCGGACCGCCGACTCGGGGTACCTGACCCGTCGTCTCGTCGACGTGTCGCAGGACGTCATCATCCGTGAGGACGACTGCGGCACCGACCGTGGCCTGCCGATGCCGATCGCGGCGACGGACGAGCGCACCGGCAACCGCACGGTGCACGACGACGTCGAGACCTCGGTCTACGCCCGCACGCTGGCCGAGGACGTCGTCAAGGACGGTGAGGTGCTGGCCACGGCCGGCATCGACCTCGGTGACGTGGTCATCGGTGCGCTGTTCGCGGCCGGCGTCGACGCGGTGAAGATCCGTTCGGTGCTCACCTGCGACTCCAAGGTCGGCACCTGCGCGCTCTGCTACGGCCGCTCGCTCGCGACCGGCAAGCTCGTCGACATCGGTGAGGCGGTCGGCATCATCGCCGCCCAGTCCATCGGTGAGCCCGGCACCCAGCTGACGATGCGTACCTTCCACACCGGTGGTGTGGCCGGTGACGACATCACCCAGGGTCTGCCGCGTGTCGTCGAGCTGTTCGAGGCGCGCACCCCCAAGGGTGTCGCCCCGATCGCGGAGGCCTCGGGCCGGATCACCATCGAGGAGACCGACAAGGCCCGTCGCATCCTGCTCACGCCCGACGACGGCAGTGAGGAGCACGCGTACCCGGTCACCAAGCGGGCCCGCCTGCTCGTCCAGGACGGCCAGAACGTCGCGGTGGGCACGCGCCTGACCCAGGGGTCGATCGACCCCAAGCAGGTGCTGCGCATCCTCGGCCCGCGTGCGGTGCAGGTGCACCTCGTCGACGAGGTGCAGAAGGTCTACCGCCAGCAGGGTGTGTCGATCCACGACAAGCACATCGAGGTCATCGTGCGGCAGATGCTGCGCCGGATCACGATCATCGAGGAGGGTGACGCCAACCTCCTGCCGGGCATGCTCGCCGAGCGTGGCCGCTTCGAGGACGAGAACCGTCGCGTCATGGCCGAGGGCGGCAAGCCGGCCTCGGGTCGTCCCGAGCTCATGGGCATCACCAAGGCCTCGCTCGCGACCGAGTCGTGGCTGTCGGCGGCGTCCTTCCAGGAGACCACCCGCGTCCTCACCGAGGCCGCGATGGAGGGCAAGTCCGACTCCCTCCTCGGGCTCAAGGAGAACGTCATCCTCGGCAAGCTCATCCCGGCCGGCACGGGTCTGCCCCGCTACCGCAACATCGCGGTGGAGCCGACCGAGGAGGCCAAGGCCGCGATGTACTCCATGCCGAGCTACGACGACTACACCTACGCCGCCTTCGGGCCCGGCTCGGGTGAGGCCGTCCGCCTCGACGACAGCGAGCTGGGTCTCGACCGCCTCTGA
>CAVOGG010000001.1:0-143636 GCA_963695175.1 uncultured Actinomycetota bacterium | reverse complement strand
CGGACGGAGTTCCGCTCATCCATAATCCGTAGGTGAGTTAAGGGCGGCGGGACTGGGTCATCGTCTACCTGTCGTTCGGGTAGCTAGCCCTTGTCAGGGCCGGAACCATCCAAGAACGCGATCCATACTGGCAGGCGCGAGCCGGGATGGAGTGGATAGCGGGAGCACCGTTCAGGCAGGCCGACCAGTGGAGTTGGGCACCGTCACCGGAGATGTCATGTGGACGTCCCCGGCATGGAACGCCGTGCTGGGCGCGGCTGACCGCGGGCTTCGTCGGCATCTTCGTGGTCGGCCTCGTCTCCATCCTGGCCTTGCTCGGGTCGATGCTGCTGCTGGCGCGGCGCTTGGGCGCTCGCCCCCTGACAACGCTGGCCGCCCTGGTTCCGATTGCTGGTTGGACTGCCCTTTCCTGCGCCTCGGGCGACCGTTCCAGCCCTGGCGTTGGCGTTCTTCCTCGCAGCGGCGGACGCCTGGCGGGCCCGGGGTCGACGGTTCCCCGCGCTGGGCGGGGCCATTTTGGGCTGCCGTCCTCGCTGCCGGTATCACGACTGGGGGCATGTGGCTTCACCTCTCGTGGCTCGGCCTGGGCCCCGTCGTGGCCGTTGCGCGTGTTCGGTGGTGTAGTAGGTAGGGACCGGGCTTGGACACCGCGCGCAGGCTGAGCCTGACCATGGCCGTCGGGCTCGGCGCAGTGGTGGGAATCCTCCTGGGCCGTACGGATCCGGAGCAGTGGCGCTGACCCTCGCTGTGCAGAAGGCGTGCGCAGACCTGGTTCTCCGAGTGGTTCGGAATGCTGCACCCCGAAATCGTCGTGCGTTGGGGGGTCTTCGGTCTGCTGGCCCGTCGGCGCGATTGCCTCGCTCGTGTGGTGTGTGCGCCAGTGGCGCGCCGAGCCAGGGACACCCGCCTGGGTCTCATCGCGGGTCTGACCACGCTGGCCCTGCCGGCGGCACTGGGTGATTTCTCGGCAGTGCGCTTCATCGGCGTCGCGGCGTTCGCATTGGCGCCTTGCGCTGCCCTCGCCATGACTGACGTGGCGGATCGGGTGGCGACCCGAGCGAACGAGGTCCCGCCCCGGGGAATCTTCCGAAGCGGGCGAGTGCGGTTCTGGTCGCAGGGTAGCCATTGGCGTCCTGTGGTGGCCGTGTGGGTCGCTCCTGCTCCCCGGAGTGGCGCTCCTCACGCTGCCGCTCGCGCGACCCATGGACGAACACACGGTGCTCGACCGCCTCCCCACCGGCTGTCGACTGCTCTCGGACCCGGGTACCGGTAGTGCTGCGGTGCTGCTGCGACCAGATATTCCCGTCTGGTACGACGGGCGGGCCGACTACTGGGGGCGTGAACGCAACGCACTGGCCCCTCGGACTCTGTCCGCGGACAGGGTTGACGGACCCCCGTTCACCGATGCCACCTGCGTCGTGTTGCGGGTCGACGACCCGGAACAGAGCGGCTCGTGGGCCATGGATGCGAGCAGCGACTGGCGCCAGATCGCCCGATCCGGACCGGTGGTTGGGTGGGTGCGCTCGACGTAGCCCGCTTCAGAAACCTGCTGGGCGACGAAGGTGTCGGCACGTCCGGGGCCTGTCTCCCGAAGGGTCGTCCGAGAAGTCGTACCCGAACCGGTCCTTCGGCCGCCGGACCTGTGAACGCGGCATGCAGGGAGCGCACGCGGGGGTGTCCGAGAACGGGGCCACACACCCCGACACGAGTGCCGGTGCGACGCACATCCTTGGCAGCGGGCGAGGCCGGGCCTAGGGTCGTGATCACGTCGGTCCGACCCGAGGAGACCCATGCGCCGCCCGCTTCTCACCCGCTGGTTCGCCGGGGTCGCCACCCTGGCCGCCACCCTCCTGGTCGCGACGCTGAGCGCTGCGCCGGCCGACGCCATCACCCACGGCGAGCTCGACGGCGACGGGCACCCCTACGTCGGCCTGATGGTGGCCAAGGACGCCGGTGGCAACCCGCTGTGGCGCTGCTCCGGCACCCTGCTGTCGCCCACGGTCTACCTCACGGCCGGCCACTGCACCCAGGCTCCGGCGGTCTCGGCGGAGATCTGGTTCGGGTCCGACCTGACCGATGCCGCCGCGATCGACTTCCCCACCACCGGGGACGCCCACGGCACCACGTACATGCACCCCGACTTCGACCCGGCCGACTTCGTGACCCGGGACGTCGGCGTGGTGGTGCTCGACGCACCGATGACGATGCCGCAGTACGGCGCCCTGCCTGCCCTGAACCAGCTGGACGCGCTGGCGCCGCGGCGTGGGCAGCAGGACACCACCTTCACCGCGGTGGGCTACGGCGTGCAGATGATGTTCCCGCCCGCCGCGAGCCGCAAGATCGAGAGCCAGCGGCTGCGGATGGTCGCGCAGCCGAGGCTGGTGCAGCTCGACACGGCCGGCACCGGTGACTACTCGATGCTGCTCTCGGCGAACGCGAACACCGGAGGGGTGTGCGAGGGCGACTCAGGCGGGCCCAACTTCGTCGGCAGCAGCAACGTCGTGGGCGGCGTGACGTCGTACGGGAAGAACGCCCTCTGTCGAGGCACCGGCGGTGTGTTCCGGATGGACCGCTCGTGGTCGCTGGAGTGGGTGGGCAGCTTCCTCACCGCCTCCTGAGCCTTCCGGCCCTGCCGCAGGGGTCGCTGCTCAGGAGGTGCGGTCCTTGAGCTCGGTGACGTGCCGCGACACCGACGGGTCGAGCCCGAGGCCGAGCGCGAGGTAGGTGGCGGCGAAGTCGGTCAGCGCCACCAGCGAGGCGAGTCGCTCGATCGGCGCACCCGAGCGGGCCGGCTGCTCCCAGACCGTGACGCCGGACTCGCGGGCCGACTCGACCACGGCATCCGCCAGGGCGACCTGCTGGGGGGCGAGGTCGGGGTCGCGCAGCGCGAGCAGGCCGAGCCGGGGTGCGGGCGGGGCGTCGAGGTAGGGGTCGGCGAAGATGTCGCCGCCGTTCGGCGCCGCTCCCCCGGCGGCGGCCGAGAGGCCTGCCCCGAACGGGCCGTCGAGGCAGGCGACGACCTGGGACGCGGCATCCGGGAGCGCGCCGTAGGTGGCCGGCACCCGGGCGGTGCGGGCCAGCATCGAGGCGGCGCGGGCCGCGGCGACACCGGTGAGCGGGCCGTCGCCGAGCACGATGGGCACCGTCTCGCCCAGGCCGATGGCGAGGATCTTGGCCGGGTTGACGAAGGCCTCCGAGCTGGGGCGGCACTCCTCGGCGATCTCGTCGAGCACGTCGGCCACCCGCTCGAGCACGCCGGCGGGGCACTGCACCAGGCCCATCGCGTCGGCGGCCAGGAGCACGGGGGTGAGCAGCGACCACAGGGCCGTGCGCGACGACGGGGTCGGCAGGGCCACCTCGACGTGCACCCCGCGGGCCCGGGCGCTGACCTCGGCCAGCGGGGACCCGGCGGCGCCCACGGTGAGGAGCGAGGCGCCGCGACGGGCCGCCTCGGCGGCCAGCGCGAGCGGGCCGGCGGCGCGCCCGGACTGGGAGACCGCGATGACCAGGTCGAGCGGGCCGACCCAGCCGGGCAGCGGCGCGCCGCGCCGGGTGGTCACCGGGACGGGCGAGCCGGGCTCGGCGAGCAGGTCGAGCACGTCGCAGACGAGCGAGGAGCCACCCAGGGCCGCGACGAGCACCGACCGGGGGCGCTCACCGCCGGCAGCCCGCGAGACGCGGGCCTCGTCGGCCGACACCAGCGCGCGCCGCACCTGGGCGCCGGCCGAGGCCAGCGAGCGCAGCGAGTCGCGCGTGTCGAGGACGCGCAGCGCGTCCGGGTCGTCCAGGCGGCTCTCGTCGACCCACGGCATCCGGGTGCGTCCTCTCGCGCCCCCGCTCAGGCGGGTCGGCGCGCCTCGTCGACGAGGAGGACGGGCACGCCGTCGTCGATCCGGTAGGCCAGGCCGCAGGAGTCGGAGGTGCAGACCAGCTCGGGGCCGCCGTCGCCGGTCGCGTCGCGCAGCTCGCTGCGGCACGCGGGACAGCGCAGGATCTCGCGCAGCCACGGCTCGATCGGCGACGCGGGGGTGGCCTGCT
Organism: uncultured Actinomycetota bacterium; assembly: GCA_963695175.1. Taxonomy (GTDB): domain Bacteria; phylum Actinomycetota; class Actinomycetes; order Actinomycetales; family Dermatophilaceae; genus Fodinibacter. The sequence goes on along the minus strand of CAVOGG010000001.1, from coordinate 139,598 downwards.
CGCTCATGTGGGGCCTTCCTGGGGGCAGGTGTCGAGGTCGACGTCGATCCTCCCACACGGCCCACGGGCGGCCGGTGGGGAGGGCCAGGGTGGTGGGCGCCGGTCGGTGGGTGCTTTCCGCAGGTCAGGTGGGAGGTGTCCACGGGGCGGGCGTCGCGGGTGCATCGTTTGCCGGGCCCACGGGCACGACCTAGGGTCCGTGTGGTGTCGTCACCGCTCGGGGAGAGCTCGCATCCGCGGCTGGACGTGCTGGGGCGGGTCCAGCTCGTCACGGCCGGCGGACCGGTGCGCCTGACCGAGCTCGAGATCGGGCTGCTGTCGCTCGCCGCGCTGCGCGACCGGGTGGGCCTGGACTCGCTCGGCGACTGGCTCTGGGCCGGCGACCCGCCGGCGTCGGCACGCAACCGGGTGCAGTCGCTGGTGAGCGGCATCCGGCGCAAGACCTCCGACGGCGAACCGGTGCTCGTCACCGACGGCCGCGGCTACCGGCTCGGCGACGCGGTGGTCGTGGACAAGAACGAGTGGGATGCCGAGGTCGGCCGCGCGCGGTCGTTGCGGGCCACCGACGCGGCCAGTGCGCTCGGGCACTACGACCGGGCGCTGGCCGTGTTCGCGGACGCGCCCCTGCAGGGTGTTCCCGAGAACGCCGCCGTCGAGGTGGAGCGCAACCGGCTGGGGCAGGCCCGGCTGTCGGTGCTCGAGGAGCGGCACGACGCCGCGCTTGCGGTCGGGACGCATCGACGGTCTGGTGGCCGAGCTCGACGCCCTCACCGCGACGCACCCGTTCCACGAGGGGTTCATCGCCCAGTTCATGCTCGCGCTCGCCGCGGCGGGTCAGCAGTCGCGGGCGCTGGAGGTGTACCGGTCGGCCCAGGTGCGCCTGGACGAGGAGCTCGGGGTGCGGCCCTCGGAGCCGCTGCGGCGCGCCCAGCACCTGGTGCTCACCGGCGCGGGGTTGGGCGCCGTGGGGTTGCTGGCCGAGCACGGGGTGGAGGACGCGGGGGACGTTGGTGACGCGCCGGGTGGGCCGGGCGCGGGAGCCGGCGCCACGGCATCCGCGCTGCCGGTGCCGCGGACCCTGCCGCGGCGACCGACCGGGCTGGTCGGCCGCGGTGCCGAGCTGGCCGCGCTCGCGGCGGCGGCCGAGGAGTCGGCGGACCGGGCCGTGGTGGTCGCCGTGACCGGGCTGACCGGGGTGGGCAAGTCGGCGCTGGCCCTGGAGGCGGGGCACTCGCTGCGGGCGACGCTTCCCCGACGGAGCGCTCTACCACGACGCCGCCAACGACCCACGTGGCGGAGGTGTCGCGGCGGCGTTGGCGACCTTCCTACGGCTCCTTGGCGTGCACCCGGAAGCCGTTCCGGCAGAACGAGAGTCGCGCGCTGGGCTGTTCCGCTCCCTGCTCGACGGACGCCGGGTGCTGGTGGTCGTCGACAACATCTCAACCGTCGGTGTGTCGACCGGCGACGGCATCGAGGACGTCGCCGACCTGCTGCCCGCCACGGCCGGGTCGATGGCGATCACGACGTCGCGCGCGGCACTCCCCCGGCTGGGCGCGACCCACCTCGTGCCGCTCCGCTCGCTCGGCCCGGACGACACGATGACCCTGCTCACCGAGATCGTCGGCGCCGAGCGGGTCGCCGCCGAGCCCGAGGGGGCCCGTGAGGTGGCCCGGCTGACCGGGGGGATGCCGCTCGCCGTGCGCATCGTCGGTGGTCGCGCGCTGCACCGGCCCGACCTGTCGCTCGAGGAGGTGGCCCACCGGCTCGACCAGCTGGGCTTCGCCGGTGACGTGCCCGACGACATGGACGTGTTGCGCGCCGGGCTCGACCGGGTGTTCGACGGGCTGCCGGCGGGCGCCCGGCGCGTGGTCGAGGCGGTGGCGCACCTGCCGGTCGACACCTTCAGCGGCTGGGTGGCCGGGGCGGTGCTCGGTGACCGACGGGCCGGCGACGCGGCGCTCGACGTGGTGCTCGAGGCGAGCCTGGTCGACCCCGTCGTTCGTGAGGACCACGAGACGCAGTACCGCCTGCACGACCTGGTGCGGGCGTACGTGCGGGGCCGGGTGGGTCGATCGGTGGATTCGGGTGTTGGCATGGCGGGGCCGGGTGGCGCCGAGCTGGTGGCGGTGGCCACGTTTGCGCTCGCCCGCAACGGGCCGGCCCTGTCGCAGCTGCCGACCCGCTTCATCCCGGCCGCTCCGCGACCGGTCGGCGATGGTGTGCGTGGCGCGGGTGGCGTCGGTGGCGTTCGGCGTTGGCGGCGGGGGCGGTGCGGGCCTCGCGGGTGGCGTGCTGGATGCCGCGCGCCCGGGTGGGCAGCGGCCGCCGGGGCGGGTGCTGCGCACCGACACCCCGCTGCTGCTGGCCTGCGCCGTGCGCCTGGCCGCCTCGCGACCGGACCTGTCGTGGCGGCTCGTTGCGGACTGCGCACTCGGGCACGACGCCCGGTCGGACCTGCAGCAGTGGCTCGACGCCGAGCGCGTCGTGGCGCGCCGCCCTGACCGGCGCAGACGACGACAGCCGGCTCGGCGCGGCCTACCTGATGCTGTGCCGCGCGTGGCTGCTGCAGAGCCAGCGATCGGCGTCTCGGGTGGCTCGCGAGGTCGCGGAGGAGGCTCGGCGGCACCTGGTGCTGATCGGCGCCCACCGGCCGGCGGCGGCCGCAGCGCTCGTGGTGGCGCAGGCCGCGACCTCGCTCGGGTTGCGCGGCGACGCCGAGGCCGCTGTCGCCCAGGCCGAGGGGTGGCTGGCCCAGGCGTCGGACGGCATCCTGGCCGCCTGGGCTGCCATCACCCGGGGGACGCTGCACAACGACTACGACGAGCTGACCGACGCCGCGTGGGAGTTCACCCGGGCGCGCGACCTGCTGACCGACAGCCCGGTCACCGTGGCCAACGCGCTCGCGACCCTCGAGCTGTCGCGGGCCCGCCGGCGGCAGGGCGAGCTGGGCCCGGCGAGCCTGCTCATCGACGAGGCGCTGCAGCTGTTCGCCGCAGATCGGCGACGTGCACCTCTACTCGTACGCGCTCGACGCCCGAGCCGAGGTCAGCCTGGCCTCGGGGCGGGCCGACGAGGCGCTGGAGGAGGCCAGCAGGGCCCACGAGCGCGCCCTGGCGTCGCGCGACGCCTTCCTCACCGCGCGGGCCCGGCGCACCCGTGGTCGGGCGCTGTTCGCCCTCGGACGGCTCGACGAGGCCGAGGACGAGGTGCGGCGCGGCATCGAGGAGTTCAGCGCGATCGACCGGCCGCTCTCGGTGGCGTTCAGCTACCAGGTGCTGGCGGGCGTGCTCAAGGCGAAGGGTGAGAGCGCCGCGGCCACGGAGGCGCTGCGGCTGGAGCGCGTCGCGCTGCGCCGAGCCCACTCCAAGGCCGGCGACCCGGAGCACCGCACTACCGACCCCGCCTGACCTCTGTCACGGCGCGAAGTCAGGAGCACTTCGCCCAGTCAGGGTCGTGTACGGCCCTGACTCCGCGAGAACCTCCTGAGCCGGCGAAGTGCTCCTGACTTCGCGGCGACCTCGGAGCGGCCGGTGAGGGGCGCGCGAGGCCGGCGAACGGCATCCGGGATGTCGGATGCCGTCGGACGGGGCGGCGAGGCGTCAGCCCCGCACGATCGCGAGCACCTCGTCGCGAACCCGCGCCATCGTGGCGGGGTCGGCGGCCTCGACGTTGAGCCGGAGCAGCGGCTCGGTGTTGGAGGCGCGCAGGTTGAGCCACCACATCGGGTCGCCGTCGCCGCCGGCGTGGGTGAGGGTGAGCCCGTCGAGCTCGTCGGTGTCGACGCCCTGCGGCTGCGCCCAGGCGCGGACCAGCTCGGTGGCGGCCGGCGCATCGCTGACGGTGGAGTTGATCTCGCCCGAGGCGGCATACCGGGCGAGGTCGGCCATGACGGCGCTGAGCGGGGCGTCCTGCTCGCCGAGGGCCGCGAGGGTGTGCATCGCGGCGAGCATCCCGGTGTCGGCGAACCAGAAGTCGCGGAAGTAGTAGTGGGCGCTGTGCTCGCCGCCGAACACGGCGTCGTGGCGGGCCATCTCGCCCTTGATGAAGGAGTGGCCGACGCGGGTGCGCACCCCGCGGGCGCCGGTCTCGGCGATGACCTCAGGGACCTGGGCCGAGCAGATGACGTTGTAGACGACGGCGACGTCAGCGGCATCCGCGCCGTCGGCGACCGCTCTGGCGACCTCACGGCGGGCGATCAGCGCGGTGATTGCGCTGGGGCTCACCGGTTCTCCGCGCTCGTCGACGACGAAGCAGCGGTCGGCGTCACCGTCGAAGGCCAGGCCGATGTCGGCGTGGTGCTCGCGGACGGCGGCCTGGAGGTCGACGAGGTTCTTGGGGTCGAGGGGGTTGGCCTCGTGGTTGGGGAAGGTGCCGTCGAGCTCGAAGTAGAGCGGAATGACGGTGAGCGGCAGGGCTTCCAGGCCCGCGCCGGTCTCGAGGACGGCGGGGACGGTGTGGCCGCCCATGCCGTTGCCGGCGTCGACGACGACCGTGAGCGGGCGGATGCCGCGCAGGTCGACCAGGCCGCGCAGGAAGGCGGCGTAGTCGGCGAGGACGTCGCGCTCCTCGAGGGTTCCGGTGGGGAGGTCTGCGGCGGCGTCGAGGGCGTCGGAGTCGCCGGCGAGGATGCGCTCGGCGAGGACGCGGACGTCGGCGAGGCCGGTGTCCTGGCCGACGGGGCGCGCGCCGGAGCGGCACATCTTGATGCCGTTGTAGGCGGCCGGGTTGTGGCTGGCGGTGAACATGGCGCCGGGGAGGCCGAGGGCGCCGCTGGCGTAGTAGAGACCGTCGGTGCTGGCCAGGCCGATCAGCGTGACGTCGACGCCGCGGCTGCGGGCGCCGTCGGCGAAGGCGCGGGAGAGCTCGGGGCTGGTGTCGCGCATGTCGTGGCCGATGACGCAGGCGGGGGCGGCCTTGGTGCTGCGGTCGTGCGCTGTCGTCCTGTGTCGTCCTTGTCGTCGGCCGAGGACGACGACCTCGGCGAAGGCCGCTCCGAGGGCCCGGGTGACCCGGGCGTCGAGCTGGTCAGGGACGATGCCGCGCACGTCGTAGGCCTTCACGACGTCGGCGAGGGAGATCGCAGTCACGGGTGGAGAGCCTACGGGAGCGGTGGCTGCCCGGACGGTCTGCGGGTGGTGGGTGGGGTCGCCCTCGACCGAGGCCGCCCGCGTCCGTGTCGACGGTCGCCGTCCACAGGCGGAGTGCTCCGGCCGGGCCCGAGTTGTCCACGGTTCCGGTCGTGGCTGTTGGTCGGATGCGGGTCTGCATAGCGTCGAGGTCATGACAGCTGTCGTGGCGCAGACCTCGGCCACCGGTACGACGCCGGTGGTCGAGGGCCTCGCGCACGTGCACGCGGCGATCGACGTGCTGGGTGCTGCTGATGTGGGCGAGGTGTCCGGGCGTGATGTGGCCGAGGTCGACCGGGCGATGACCCGGCTTGCGGCGGTGAAGCTGTCGATGGTCGCCGCGGCGCACCGCCAGGGCGTCGCGCAGCGTGCCGGGATGACGAGCACTGGCGCGTGGTTGGCGGCGCAGACCCGTTCGTGGGGCGCTCAGGCGGCGGCCGACGTTGCGCTGGCCGCAGCGCTCGAGGAGTCGTTGCGTGGCCAGTCGGGTCCCAGGTTGGCCGGGCGCGGATGACGATCACCCGACAGGCGTTGGTCGACCGGCCGCGCCTGTCCACCGAGCACGCCGCGGTCATCGCCGGCACCACCAGCCGGCTGCCCGAGACCCTTGACCGGCACCGAACGGGCCAAGGTCGAAGGCCGCGCCTGGTCGCGCAGGCCGCGCGCGTCAACCTGGCGTGGCCTTGGCGCCGGTCCGCCAGGCGGGCGCTGCTGCCGTCCGAGCGCACTGCCGTCTGGAAGGCCCTGACCACGAAGACGCCGAGCTGCGCGGTCGCGGAGAACCGCGCCCGTGTCGCCGGACTCGCGCTGACCATCGACCCTGCGACGGGTCGTCGCCGAACCGGTTCACGGGCTGCCCACGGCACCGGGCCTGCGTAGTCGGCGATGGCGTAGCGGGTGATCGTCGTCGCGGCTGCCGAGCAGTGATCCGAAGATGGTGTCGACGGTGCGGCTCGCGTTGACGCGCACCGGGTCGGGCCACCGCTCAGCGACGGGCTGACGACCGTGGAGGCGCGCCGTTGGTGAACCCGTTGGCGGCCGAGTAGCTCTGCGCCATGCCGAAGGCGCCGGCCTGGTTCCCCGGCAGCTTGACGACGCCGGCGAGCGCCGCGGCGTCGGCGCGCGCTGTGCGCGCTGGCCGACGAGGTACCAGTTGCCGACGTCGACGGCGAACGCCGAGAGGCGATCAGGACCAGCAGGATCAGGCCGGTCGTGACAGCGATGGCCGCCCTCGTCGCGGCGGACGCGAGCACCGGCGTCGAGCCACGGTGGCCCTCCTCACGGCAGCCGTTCGAGGCCGGGATCGGTTCGAGCCCGAGCACGTTCGCCTCACGGATGGTGATCGTCGAGAAGACCATCCGGGTCATCGCGTTGTGCCGCACCTGCAGGTACACCCCGACCGGTCGGGCGAGCCGGCGACGCAGCGTTCTGGCTGTCGAGCCCAGTCGAGCAGGTCGGCGTGAACTGGCGCCGTTCCACCGAACTTCACGCACCGGTGCAGCGGGAAGGTCGCCGCCACCGTCGTGGTCACCATCGACCACGACCAGCTGCGCGAACAGCTCGGCGCTGCCCACCTCGACACCGGCCACGACCTGTCCGCCGCCGAGGCCCGACGCCTGGCCTGTTCCGCCGGCGTCCTGCCCGCGGTCCTCGACGGCAGCTCGCTACCGCTCGACCTCGGCGCACCAAGCGCTTCTTCACCGAAGCCCAACGCGTGGCCCTGGCCACGACCTACGACCAGTGCGCTGCCGAACACTGTGACCGCCCCTACGCGTGGACCGACCTGCATCACGAAGACCCTTGGGCCAAGGGCGGTCCCACGGACCTGCACCTCGGTGTCCCCTGTGCGGCCCCCACCACCGCCGAGCACACGACGCCGATACGAGCACGTGACTCACGCACCGACAGCTGCCCGACGTCGGTCGGCGTCGGCGAGTTCGGGTCGGCCCGGTCACCTAGATCTTGGTCACCCGCTGTAGTCCATGTCCTCATCGCCGTCGCGACCGATGCCGCGTCGCGCAAGGTCGTGGCCAGCGGCTCCTGGGCGCGAGACGGGCCCCGGTCGCGAGGCCGAGCTCACCTCGTAGTCGTGCGGAGAGCATCGACAGGTCGACGATGCCGCGACGATGGTGAACAGCAGCGTGCAGACGATGGCGGCCTCGACGCGACGGCTCCGCGTCCGACGGCACGCGCGTGGTCCACGCCAGGTCGGCGACGCGCGGGAGCGTCGTCGCACGGCTGCCCTCCGTCATCGGACGATCGCGTCGACCGGTCGTGCACGACAAGCCAGGCCGGGTCACCCGCGGGACGATGCCGACCACAGACCGGGACCACCGACGGGCGGAACAGTGATGGGACCGAGGGCAGGGTCGGGCCTGCGTAGGTCCGTTCAGCCCTCGGCGCTGCCGCGCAGGACGCGCAGGTGGCCGCGGCGCACCTCGCCGGGGACGACGGCGGGGGTCGAGTCGACCGGGTCCGGGGCTGGGGTGCGGGGTCGACCGGCCTCGCGGACCGCGTCGGCCAGAGCGAGGAGGTCATCGGTGGTCGGTTGCGGCTCGGGGTAGTCGGTCGCGAGGCGGACGACCTCCCAGCCACGGGGGGCGGTCAGGCGGTTCGCGTGCTCACCACACAGGTCGTAGGTGTGCGGCTCCGCGTACGTCGCCAGCGGGCCCAGGACGGCCGCCTGGTCGGAGTAGACGTACGTCAAGGTGGCGACCGCGGGGCCGCGGCACGCCGTCTTGGAGCACCGACGGGACAAGTTCACTCCAGTGACTTTAGGCGGCTCCACGGACACCCCACGGCAGCCACGCCGTAGCATGCCGGTCGTGACAGGTCCGCGACGTCGTGAGCGCCACGGGCGAGGGGTCCGTGGCCCGCTGGCGTGGCCGCCGGTGCCTGCAATGGAGACCCGCCGGGCACGCTTCGACGCCCTGGTGCTCGACGCTGCGGACCGGATGCGACCGCACCTCGGCACGCGCTACGCCGGGCTCGAGTTCGCGGTCGAGGAGGTGCCTCCGCAGGACCCCGCGCCCTGGGAGGAGCAGACCGCCCCGCTCGGGCGGCTCCTCCGGGGCACCGCCAGCAGGCCCAACCGAGTCGTGGTCTACCGGCGACCGGTCGAGGCCAGGGCTCAGGACGACCTCGACCTCGCCGACATCGTGCGAGAGGTGGTCACCGAGCAGGTCGCCGCCCTGCTGGGCGTGCCTCCGCAGGAGATCGACCCCGGGATGGACCCCGACGCCTGACGCCTGGCCGCGCCGGGCGCTCGCACCTGAGGCGAGGCGGAAGGCGTGGTGGCTGACCTCGCAGATGACGTTGGGCGCTCCGCACCCTGGCAGGGGAAGGCGAAGGCGCGGCTGCCCTCGCAGTTCAGCGGCGCGCTCGCACCTCGCGCAGTGTGAGGCCGAGCCGCAGCTGACCCCGCAGGTCAGCGGGGCAGTCGCGCCTCAGGGAAGGGGGAAGGCGCGGCTGACCTCGGAGGTCACCACGCTCTCCTCGAGGGGCATGGAGGAGAGCATCCGAGCGGCTCCGGTGCCGCTCGAGGAGACGATGGTGCCGCGCAGCTCGCCGCTGCCGGTGATCCGGCGGACCCAGACGGAGGTGGCGTTGTCGAGGGGCACGGTTGCGAGTCGGTCGGCGAGCAGGTCGAGCTGGCGGGTCACGGGGGCGCCGGCGATGACGGTGGTGACCTCGGCGGTGCTGTTGCCGCCGGTGCTCACCAGGTGCAGCGTGCGGTCGATGCTGCTGACCGGCGAGAAGGCCGCGCCACCCACCGACTCGACGCCGGTTGCCGAGGGCGACCAGGCGATCTCGCCCGGGGCCGCGCCGTTGCCGATGCGCACGAACGCCGAGGCGACGACGGGCACGTCGGACCGCGACCGCGATGGCGTAGGTGCCCTCGGGGAGCCCGCTGAGCGGAAGCTCGCCGACCGCCCCCCCGACGACGCTGAGCACGCTCTCGCCGGTCCAGGGCACGAGCCCGGCACGGTTGAGCACGCTGACCCGCACGACGGCATCCTGGTCGCCGGGCACGGCCACCCGCAGCGTGGTCGCACCCGTCGCGTCGACGACGACTCCGGGCACCACCTGGACCGTGGCGGGGGCTCGCCGCCGCCACGGTCGTCTCGGCGCCCAGTGCGGTGCTGCCGTCGACCCACGTGTCGGTCGAGCGTGGCCTGGACGCCGCCGCCGTCGGAGCGGACGTGCACGGCCGGGTGCTCCTCCTCGCCGTACCGGGCGTCGAGCAGCACGCTGACCCGGCCACCCGGCGCCACGGTCTCGACGACGGGGTCGCCGAGCTGGCCGGCGGTGCCGTGCACGGTGACGTCGGTGGTCACCGGGTTGGCGCCGGGGTTGGTGAGGATGAGCCGTTCCTGGCGGCCGGGACCGGCGCCGCCGGCGATCAGCCACAGGTCGGAGCCACCGGCGCCGCAGGGTGTGGTCACCAGGCCGCGCAGGTCCTTGGTGTCGACCCGCCACTCCTGGGTGCCCGCCACCGCGGGCGCCATCGACCCCTCGCCGGTGAGCAGGATCGGCCCACGCGCCGGATGCCGTCGCGTCCGTCCGGCCCGGGACCACCGCCAAGGCGCTGCCCGGGCGCTCGTCGAGCGAGAGCAGCGTGGTCGAGCCGGAGGTGGCGACGAGCCGCCACTGCCGCGCGCGGGGACGGGCAGGAGCTCGGCCGGCCCGGCCGCGGCCGTGAAGGACGACGTCACCGGGACGTCGGGGATGCCGGGGATGCCGACCAGCTCGGGGCCGGGGCAGGTCTGCGCGACCCGCGTGGCGAGCGAGGTGCCGACCAGCGGCGCCTGCTGCTCCCCGGTGGCCGCGACGAGGTCGAGCGAGACCGGGCGGTTCGCGGCGACGTACACGAGGCCCACTCCGGCGCCGGCGACGAGCACCACCCGTGCCACGCCCGCGACGTTGATCCGCCGGGCCGTGCGTCGGATGCCGGCACCCACGCCGGTCTGGCGGCTCATCGCCGACCCACTCGGGACTCGCGGCGACCGAAGGGCACGGCGAGGAAGGCCAGGGCGAGGAACGCCAGGGCCTGTCCGGTGTGCCACCAGCGGTACGGGTCGGGCACGGTGACGGTGAGCCGGCTGGTGCCGACGGGCAGCACGTAGGTGGGAGTCCCAGCCCCGGCGACCGGTTCCACGGTCACCCCGTCGACGGCGACGACGGCGTGGTCGGCCCAGCCGAGCGGCTCGGCGACGACGAGGCGGCTGCCCTGGGGCACGTCGACCGTGGTTCGGGTGGCCGCGGTCTGCCCGGTGGTGGTCACCAGCCGAGCGCCGTCGGGGGTCTGGAGCCGCAGCCGCGGGGGCGCGACGAGGTCGACCCCGACCCCGGTGGGGCTGACCCGCCACATGTCCCACCCGTCGCGGGGGGCGATGCGCTGCAGGCCGTCGGTGGCGTCGAGCCGGCGGGCCACCTCGGGGACCAACCCCGAGCGCACGGCGAGCAGGTCGGTGGCGGTGTCGGCGAAGAGCTCCGGCCCGGTCGAGGCGTCGCCCAGGGCCGCGCTGACCCGGTCGGCGACCGAACCGTCGGCGTCGGCCACCTCCGGCAGCGGTCGCACGAGCTCGGAGGCCTCGCGGCCGACGAAGCGGTAGCCGGCACCCCGGCTGCCGGGGCTGACGAACAGCGCCCGGGTGGCGAAGGCCCCCTCGGCCTGGTCGACCGAGACGGCCGGGCGCGGGTCCTGCCACGGGGCGAGCTCGGTGCCCAGCGTCGCCCATGCGACGCCGGCCGCGGAGACGACGACCGCAGCGACCCCGACCGTGACACCGGTGCGCCGGGCGACGGCCGGTACGCGACCGGCGGACTTCGGCCGGCGCAGCGGCACCCCGTCGAGGCCACGGGCGACCGCGAGAACGACCACCAGGGCGAACGGCAGGAGCATCACGCCCGACCACAGCGTGATCGGCTCACCGGCGCCCTCGACCCCGGCGGGCACGGTGCCCAGCTGGATGCCGGGTGCGACCAGGGCGAGCGCCAACAGCACCGGCGCCACGAGGGTCAGCGTGGTCGTCGCACTGCCCCAGGCGCGACCTCGCAGGAGGGTGAGCACGGCGACCGCGACGAGGGGCACGGCGGTCCACACCAGGGGCGCGCCTGCGCCACCCGGGTTGAGCAGGGCCAGCTGCCAGGCCTCGGGCGTCGTGCCGCCCCACTGGGCCAGACCGGCCCCGGCGAGGAGGACGGGCCAGGACGCCTCGGCCTGGCGGTCGAACCACGGGGCGAGCACGGCGACGGGCACCAGCGCGACGACCAGGGCGTGCGCACGCACCCGCGAGCGGCCCAGGGCCAGCACCAGGGCCAGCACGCTGACCAGCACCAGCAGCAACGGGGCGAACGCGCCGAGCACCACGGTGGCCAGCGCCGTGGCGAACGCACTCGTGGCGGTCGAGCGGCGCAGGGCGAGCAGCCACAGGCCGCACGCGATCGGCGGCAGCAGGATGAGGGCGACGAGCGCCCCGAGTCGGCCCTGGGCCACGGACGCCGAGGCCACACCGGTGGTCGCCCACGCGAACGCGGCCAGGCCCCGGACCCAGCGGGTGGTGACCACCGGGCGGAGGGAGACGAAGGCGCTCACGGCGGCGAGCGGCATCCCGAACACGACGACGATCGCGACGACCAGGCCCGCGGCGGACCCGGGGTCGGGCAGCAGCGGGAGGTGGTCGACCAGCCAGGTGGGCATCGCCAGCAGGGGCGCCCACGGTCCGACCGGGTCGGGGCCGCCGAGACCGGCACCGGTCCACCCGTCGGTCCAGGCGTGCCAGAGCACGGTGGCGTCGGCCTTGTTGCCCATCAGCTCGCCGCCGGCCAGCCCCGACCCCGCGCCGGTGATGACACCGACCCCGAGCGAGCGACCGGCAACGGCCGAGACGACCGCTGCGCCGACGGTGGCGAGCACGCCGGGGTGCCGCGCCAGCTTGGCCATCCACGAGCGGGGGTTGAGGTCGTTGGCCTCGTCGCCGATCGGGGGTCGCGGCGACACGAGGGCGTCGTGCACGGCGTCACCCCACCCGGTGAGCACGGCCCGCCGGGGCTCGAACAGGGCCCGCAGGTCGCGACGGCTCACCTCGCGGCGGTGCCGGGTGCGCCAGCGGGCCGCGGTGCCGCGGAACGGGTCGAGCGAGGCCAGCGACGACAGCTCGGCACCGGCCGAGCGCGGGCGCTTGAGGAGGAGCAGGCCCAGGGCGGCGGCGACCGAGGTGACCGCGATCCAGGCCGCGAGGAAGGGCGAGACCCACCAGGGTGCGCGGGCCAGGGCGACCCGGCGAGCAGCACGACGGCGGGATGCCGTGCTCGCGCCGGCGGGTGCCACGCCCGGTTCGGTGCGCATCCGCGCCGCCGGCACCACGACGACGCGACGACCGGCGTTGTGGGCGCGCCAGCCGAGGTCGAGGTCGGCGCCGACGTCGCCGAAGGAGGTCTCCCAGCCGCGCAGGTCGACGAGCAGGTCGCGCTCGACGAGGGAACCGGCGAACGGCACCCCCAGCGCGTCGCTGGACCGGTCGTACTGGCCCTGGTCGGGTTCGCCGGGCGCGGGCCGCGACAACAGCCGGCCGCCGCGGGTGGTGCGGATGGCCAGGGCCCGCAGCAGGTGCGGGTCGGTGGCATCGAGGTGCTTGGGGCCGACGATGCCGGCCGACGGCGAGCGCCGCCAGGTGTCGACGAGCGCGACCAGCGTGCCGGGCTCCGGGCTGGTGCCGACCGGCAGGAGCCACGCGAGGGTGGTGGGCGCACCGTCGAGCTCGTGGTCGAGCAGCGCGCGGTGGGCGGAGGTACGGGCCGGGGTGCGCGGGTCGACGGCCACCACGGTGATCGGCACGCGGTGGGTGCGGCGAGCGGAGTCGACGACGTCGGCGACGGTGGCGGTGGTGGTCGTGGTGGCAGAGGCGTGCTCGAGCGTTCCGCGGTCAGCCGCGGCGTGCTCGGCGTCAGCGCGACCGGTCGACTCGTGGTCAGCCGCAACCGGCCGAGCGGTCGAGTCGTGGGAGGCCATTGCCGCATCGGCGGGCACGGGGTCGCGAGGGTCGGCCCCGGCCGGGAGCACCGCGCCGGCCGTGCGGTCGAGGACGACCACGGCATCCGGGGTGAGGCTCTGGCCGAGCACGGCGTCGAGCAGGGCGGCCAGCCCGGCGGGGTCGCGACGGGTGATGACGACTGCGGTCACGCTCGGGTCCACCCCGTCCGTGAGAGACGGGGTGGACGTGGGACGCGCGGGAGCCAGAGTCATCCGTGGTGGCGGTGGGTCGGGGCGGGGCCCCGCGTCACACCGCGCGCTTCTTCAGCTTGCGGCGCTCGCGCTCGGACAGGCCGCCCCAGATGCCGAAGCGCTCGTCGTTGGCCAGGGCGTACTCCAGGCACTCGGAGCGCACCTCGCACCCGACGCAGACCTTCTTGGCCTCGCGGGTGGAGCCGCCCTTCTCGGGGAAGAACGCCTCGGGGTCCGTCTGGGCACACAGCGAACGCTCCTGCCAAGAGAGAGCGCCGTCCTCGGCCTCGCCCTCGTCGAGCATCCCGTCGATCACATAGAGCTCGTGCATGCTTCCCTCCTCGACCCTTCGACCCGTCCTCCGGCAGGGATTCCGGAGTACATGGGTGGAATTACACGCGTGTCATGCACCTCACGTCAAGCCGCTTGGTGTTATTGGTGTCCATTTTCCCGGCGACCCCGGCGTTTCGGGGCTGACTCGCGGCACCGCGAACGGGACTGACAGACTCTCGCACATGCACATCACGGCCCTCGCGGGCGGCGTCGGCGGCGCCCGCTTCATCCGCGGCCTGCGCCACCACCTCGACACCACGCCAGGCCTCGCGGACTCGACGGTCACCGTCATCGCGAACACCGGCGACGACATCACGCTGTTCGGGCTGCGGGTCTGCCCCGACGTCGACACGCTGCTCTACACCCTCGGCGACGGGGTGCACGAGGGCCAGGGCTGGGGCCGTGCCGACGAGAGCCACCGGGTGCAGGGCGAGCTCTCCGCCTACGGCGCCGTCCCCCAGTGGTTCGCGCTCGGCGACCTCGACTTCGGCACCCACATCGTGCGGTCGCAGTGGCTCGGGCAGGGCGCCTCGCTCAGCGAGGTGACCGCCCGGCTTGCGGCCAGGTGGGGCCTGCCGGAGAAGCGCATCGAGCTGGTGCCGATGACCGACGTGCCGGTCGAGACGCACGTCGTGGTCGACGACGGTGAGGGCGGGGAGCGCGCGATCCACTTCCAGGAATGGTGGGTCCGGCACCAGGCGGCCGTGCCGGCACGTCGCTTCGTCGTCGCGGGGCTCGACCGCGCCAGCGCCGCACCGGGGGTGCTCGACGCGATCCGTCGCGCCGACGTCGTGCTGCTGCCGCCGAGCAACCCGGTCGTGTCGATCGGCATCATCCTCGGCGTGCCCGGGGTGCGAGATGCGTTGCGCGGCACCGGTGCTCCCGTCGTCGGGGTCTCACCCCTGATCTCCGGCCGACCGGTGCGCGGCCACGCCGACGCGTGCCTCGAGGCCATCGGGGTCGACACCAGCGCGCAGGCCGTCGGCGAGCTCTACGAGGACTTCCTCGACGGCTGGCTGGTCGACCCGGCCGACGCCGACACCACCCTGCGCCGGGCCCGGGTCGAGGTCTTCGACGGCCCGCTGCTGATGAGCGACGTCGAGGCGACCGGCCGCATCGCCGAGCACGCGCTGCGCATCGCCGCCGCGGTGCCGGCGTGACCGAGGCACGGATGCCGTCGCCCTCCCCGGCCGGCGGCCTCGCCGTCGTGCCGGTGGTGGGGATGGGTGAGGTGGAGGCGGGCGCCGACCTGGCGGGTCTGCTCGTGGACGCGCTCACGGCATCCGGCACCGGGCTGGGCGCCGGCGACTGCCTCGTGGTGTCGAGCAAGGTCGTCTCCAAGAGCCTCGGCCTGACCTGGGCCGGGACTCGCGAGGATGCCGTCGCGGCCGGCACGGTACGCGTCGTCGCCGAGCGCCGTGGCGCCGACGGCATCACCCGGGTCGTGGAGTCGGTGGCCGGCCCGGTGATGGCCGCCGCGGGCGTCGACGCCTCCAACACCGGCCCCTCGGCGGACCTGCTCCTGCTACCCGACGACCCCGACGCCGAGGCGGCCCGGTTGCGCACTGCCCTGCTCGCCCGGCTCGAACTGCCTTCTGCCACACCCCTCGCCGTCGTGCTCAGCGACACCGCAGGTCGGCCGTGGCGCGACGGCCTCACCGACCTGGCCCTCGGCAGCGCCGGCCTGACCGTGCTCGAGGACCTGCGCGGGGCCACCGACCACGACGGCCGCCCACTGGCCGTCACCACGCGCGCGGTGGCCGACGAGGTGGCCGCGGCAGCGGACCTCGTCAAGGGGAAGGCGGACGGCATCCCCGCGGCGCTGGTGCGCGGGCTGGACGTCAGGTGGTTCTCGGCCGACGCCGCCGGCGCTCGCGCCCTCGTGCGGGTCGGCCCCGGCGACTGGTTCGCGCTCGGTCACGTCGAGGCGGTACGCGCAGCGCTCGGCCTCGCGCCCGGGAGCGCCGCAGGCGGAGGAGGTCGGCATCAGGTCGGCGCTCCCCGGCGAGCCGCTCGCGGTGCGGGTCGGCCGGGTCGTGGCGCTCGCGCTGCTCGACGTGCCGGAGGGCTCGGCCGACGTCGGCGTCGACGCGGAGTCGGGCACCGCCGAGGTGACCCTGGGGGCCCCGGACGCCTACGACCTCGGGCGCCTCGTCGCGCGCACCGAGGTGGCAGCGGCGTCGGAAGGGTTGCGCGCCTCGCTCACGGCGCGCTCGATCACGACGGTGAGCCTGACCCTCGGCTGAGGGGGCCGCCCGTCAGCAGGGAACGGACGACCCCCCGTCGCCGGGAGGCTCTGAGCCACCGTGCCGAGCGGTCAGTGGCGGGACCGCGCGGGGGTGGGTTGTAGCTTGCGCCGGACGTCCTCAGCCACGATCCCGAGCACCAGAGCGAACGTCACCCAGCGAAGGGCAGACGGCATTCCGGGAACGGTGCCGAAGATGAGCACGAAGGCGAGCAGACCGGTCATCAGCCACAGCAGGACCCAGAAGGTCCACTGGAGGCCCAGACGAATCGTGTCGAACGTCATGCACCCATTGTGACACCAATCACGGCCGAACGGATGACCTAAATTTGGCCGAACGGCTGATGCGGTCGACCACCACCTTCTCGGGCGTCAGCGGCCGCGCACCGGCAGGTGCGTCGGGACCGACCTCCGCGGCCCCCGACGCGGCCTCTGGTGACCCCCGAGCTCGAGCAGCCGCTGCACGCGGTAGCGGTGGCCGGCGTACGGCTCGAGCAGCTCGGCGAGGCCGTCGTCGTCGACCGGGGTGCCGGTCAGGGCCCAGCCGATGTCCTTGGCGACGTGGTAGTCGCCGAAGCTCACCTCGTCGGGCAGCCCGAGCGCTCGCTGGGCCACCTCGGCCCAGGTCCACCGCCCGACGCCGGGCAGCGCGGTGAGCCGGGCGCGGGACTGGTCGGCGGGCAGGTCGACGCACTCCTCGAGGCGGCCGGCGTGGCCGACGGCGCGCACCAGGGTGCGTGACCGGCCGGGGTCGACGCCGGCGGCCAGCCACTCCCAGGACGGGATGGCGGCCCAGCCACGCGGGTCGGGCGGCACGACGAGGCCGAGGTCCTCCCCCGGCCCCGGCGCCGGCTCGCCGAAGCGGCGCACCAGCCGGCGGTACCCGGCGAAGGCCTCCTTGCCGGTGACCTTCTGCTCGATGATGGACGCCACGAGGTTCTGCACCACCAGCCCCGAGCGCGGCACCCGCCAGCCGGGGAACACCCGCCACGCGTCAGCGACGGGCGGGTGCACGGGCGTGAAGCCGGTCGGGTCGTCGCGCTCGCCGAGCAGGTCGGGCACCCGCTCGAGTGCCCAGGCCGCGCCCCCACCCCAGGCGGATGCCGTGACCTCACCCGCGTCGGGCGCCGTGACGAGGCGCAGCGTGACCGGCCCGTCGGGGGTGCGCCAGCCGAACCACCAGCCAGCGTCGTCGCGGCGGCTCGTGGGGTCGCCGCCACCGCGACGGAAGATGCCGACGACGGCGCCGAGCGGCACCGGGCGCGACGTGCGCACGACCCGCTCGCGGCCGGCGGACGGCATCAGGTCAGGTGGCGGGGCGGGACGCGCAGCGACGGCCCGGCGGGCGCGGACGCCCCCTTGAACCCCGCCCACACGTAGGTGGGCACCAGCGGCAGGGCCGCCCGGAAGGCCGCCGGGGGCACCTTCGCGGCCCAGGCCGGCACGTTGTCACCGGCGGCGAAGGTCACCGGGTCGGTGAGCACCGGCAGGGTGTAGTCCCAGACGTCGTAGGCCGCGAACAACCGCCGGAGCCCCGCCGGCGTGTAGTAGCGCTCGTAGTAGTGGTCGCCCTTGCCGGTGACCCGCATGTACCGGTCGGCGACACCCCGGGGCAGCCACGACAGGAACGGCAGCCGGTGGTGCGGCTCGACGACCTGGAAGCGGTGCCCGATGCCGAGGTAGAGGACTCCCCCGGGCCGCAGCACCCGGTGGATGTCGGCGACGACGGCCTCGGGGTCGACGACGTGCTCGTAGATGTGGTTGAGCACGGCGACGTCGACCGAGTCGTCGTCGAAGGGGAGGTCCTCGCCGCGGGCGAGCCGGAAGTCGACCCGCTCCCCGAAGCGCGCCCGGGCCTTCTCGAGCCCCGGCTCGTCGATGTCGACCCCGCTCGTGGTGGCACCGGCGAGCGCGAGCTCGTCGGCGATGAAGCCGGCCGAGCAGCCGACGTCGACCGCCCGCAGCCCGTCGAGCGACTCGACCCCGAGCGCGTGCTGCACCACGGCGACGATCTTGGCGGCCTTCTGGCGACGCCCCTCCTCGTCGAGCATCTTGGCCATGATCTCGGAGTAGGCGAGCTGCTCCTCACGCTCGCCGGAGCCGGCTGGTTCGGTCACGTCGTCGATCCTAGGAGGTGGTGCCGACGTCCCCACGCCCACGCGGACCCCGCGAGCAGCAGGTCGGCGAGCACGGCCAGGAAGCGCGCCACGACGACCACCGCGGTCGCGGCGGGCAACGGCATCAGGGTGACGAGCAGCAGCGCGAGCACGCCGTCGCGCACACCGACCCCGGCGGGCACCAGGATGCTGAACATCCCGGCCGCCGACGCCAGCGCGAACCCACCGATGCAGGTCACGAGCAGCGGCCCCACGGGTGCCTCCGGCGCCACGCTGCGGGCCAGCACGAAGGTGCCCATCCCGGTCGAGACCCACGCGCCGACGAACCACGCCGAGGTGAGCGCCACGGCCGGCCCGGACAGGTCGTGCTCGAGCGGCTCGCGGCGCAGCAGCCTCAGCCCGCGGGCGATCAGCGCGTTGAGCAGCCGCGGCCAGAGCAGCACGCAGCCCAGTGCCACGGCGATCACCACCCACCACCACGAGAACGCGTCACCCCGTGAGGCGAGCAGCGGCTGCACCGCGGGGATGCCGAGCAGGCAGCCGGTGAGCACGGCGAGCCCGATCGAGAGGATGCCGACGACCGCCATCCGCCGTCGTGGCACCGCCAGCTTGGCCCCCATCTCGGCCTGGGCGACGACGGTCCACACCGACCCCGGGAGGTACTTGCCGAGCTGCCCGACGAGGAACACGCTCGACGCGGGCGGCAGGGCCAGGTGGGTGCCGAGGTCCTCGAGCAGCACCCGCCAGCCCATCAGGGTGAGGATCGGCGCGAGGGTGACGAGGGCGAACGACCCGAGCACGACGGGCACGCTGAGCCGGCGCAGCTGGCCGGACACCTCCTGCCAGTTCGCCCAGAGCGCGACGACGCAGGCCGCGACGATGACGACGAGCAGGCCGATCCGCAGGGCGTTGAGCGTCCTGGCCCGGGTCACCGAGGCCTCACCCGTGGTCATCGGCGCCGGAAGGTCAGCCGCAGCACGGCGTACGCCGGCGCGTCGCCGCCGGCGGCCTCGGTGCGGGCGTCGCGCATCCGGTTGAGCACGTCGCCGTCGACGTCGCCGACCAACCGCAGCCCCAGGTCGTCGGCGCGGGCGAGGATGCCGCGCACGTCGGCCGGGCGCACGGCGAAGTCCGGGTCGTCGTCGCCGATCGGCACGGTGAGCACGAGCAGCCCGCCCGAGCGCAGCGCCCACGAGGCCTGGCCGATGGCGTGGTCGACGTCGGAGGCCGTGCAGCCGCCCGGGTGCAGCCGGGTGATGACGTCGAGGCTGGCGGTGTCGACGTCGAGCACCTCGACGGCCGCGCGCCGCCCGGTGAGCTCGAGCTCGACGGGGGCGAAGCCGACCGCGCGCGACCAGCGGCCCATCGGGCTGCCGCTGCCGCTCTCGTCGACGATGACCGAGGACCGGTGCCCGTCGTCGCGGATCCGCACGATCGCGGCGAGCGCCCCGAGTGCCGACCAGGCGGCGACCGGCTCGCCCGGCCGAGGCAGGCCGAGCGCGCGGGCGATGCCGACGGCATCCCGGGCGTCGTCGTCGACGGCGAGCAGGTCGGTGGCCCGCACCCGCTCGGGGATGTCGGTGGGGGCGAGGTCGACGACGGGACCACGACGGGCCCGGATGCCGGCCACGGTCGCCCGCGCCCGCGCGACCGGTCCGAGCGGCACGACCGGGCGGGCCGGCACGACGTCGACCGGCGCGGCGGCCAGTGCCTCGATGCCACCGACGTAGTTGGCCCAGGGCCCGGCGAGGTCGGGCGCGCGCACCTCGGCGCGCAGCTGCTCGACGACGCCGGGCTCGGCGAGGCGGCGCAGGGCGGCGACGAGTGCCTCGCGGTCGGAGGGCGGCACGAGCAGGCCGTCGACACCGTCGCGCACCTGGTCGGGGAAGGTGCCGACCGCGCTGGCCAGCACGGGCAGCCCGTGGCTGAGGGCGAGCTGGGCGTTCTGCGAGGCCGTGGCCGTGCGGTAGGTCAGCGCGACGACGTCGTGGTGCGCCATCAGCACCGGGATCCGCTCGGCGGGCACGTAGCCGGAGTGCACCTCGACGCGACCCTCGACGCGCGGGTCGGCGGCCAGCTCGCGGACCCGGCGACCGGCATCCCCCCACATCTCCCCCGCGACGGTGAGCCGCAGGTCGGGCACGTCCCGCAGGGCGTCGACGAGCAGGTCGACGCCCTTGTAGTCGCGCACGATGCCGAGCGTGAGCAGCCGCGGCGGGCCGTCGTGGTCGGGGCGCGGGTGCGGCGGACCGCCGGGCAGGTGCGGCGGCAGGTCGAGCTCGCGCACGTGCTGCGCGCCGAGCTCGGCCGCGAGACGGGCCTCCTCGTCGGAGTGGACGACGACGGCGTCGACCCGGCGCAGGAGGGTCTCCATCAGCTGCCGCTCGCCGGGGTGGCCCTCGTGCGGCAGCACGTTGTGCGTGATGAGCACCGTGCGCGGCCCGTGACCGGTCGGGGTGGTGCGCCCGACCCCGGCGGCGCGCAGCAGCGCGAGGTGGGCGGGCACCACGGCGGGGATGACGTGCACCACGACGATGACGTCGACGTCACGCAGCCGGCGCCCGGCCCGCACCCAGGTGTCGGGGCGCGCCCAGGAGAGCACGCGCAGGGTGCGCGGGAAGGGGTCGACGTCGGCCGAGCCACCGGGCACCGACTGCTCGCCCGGGTAGAGCGCGGACGGGTAGAGGTGGCTCCACGACACGAGGGTGACCTCGTGCCCGGCATCGGCCAGCTCGTGCGCGAGTGCTGTCGTGTGCGCGGCGACCCCGCCCTTGTACGGGTGGGTGGGCCCGACGAGCGCGACCTTGAGCGAGGCGCTGTCAGACACCGTCTCTCGACCTCACCACGAGGTCGGAGAGCAGCGCCAGGCTGGCGATCATGATGCCGCTGACGATGAGCAGCACCGTGCTCGCCGGGAAGTAGAACGGGTGCCGGAACATGTCGACGACCGCCTTGACCAGGCCGATGACGATCATCCACAGCGCCGGCGGCATGAGCACCTTGAGCGGGTCGAAGTACATGACCATCCGCAGCACCTGGAGGATGTAGCGGTAGGCGTCGTTGACGAAGTGGAACTTGCTGACGCCGGCCCGCTTGGCGTAGCTCGTCTCGACGTACTTGATGTCGTGCTGGTTGCTGAGGAACGCGATGGTGATCGTCGTGACGCACGAGAACCCGGCCGGCAGCAGGCGGAGGTAGGGCAGGCTCACGTCGCGGCGGAAGGCGCGCAGGCCGGAGTTGAGGTCGGGGATCCTCGACTTGGTCAGCCACTCGGCGATCTTGCGGATCAGCCACTTCGCGGGCACCCGGGCCCACTTGTGGGTGCCCTCCTCGGTGGTGCGGGCGCCGACGACCTGGTCGTAGGTGGTGTCGTCGCGCAGGATGCGCACGAGCTCGGGGATGCGCTCGTTCTCGTAGGTCATGTCGGCGTCGGTCCACACGACGATCTCGCCGCGGGCCTGCTGGGTGCCGATCCGGCGGGCCGTGCCCGAGCCGCCGTTGCGGCGGAACGGCAGGATCCGCAGGTGCGGGTACGTGGTCTGGGCGTGGCGGAGCACGTCGAGGGTGTCGTCGGTGCTGGCGTCGTCGATGCAGAGCACCTCGTAGGTGAGCTCGCTGGCGCTCATCGCCGCGGTGATCCGCTCGATCTCCTGCAGCACGTGGGCGCCCTCGTTGTAGCAGGGCAGCACGATGGTGACGTAGGGGGCGGGGCCGGCTCCGGCCTGCTCGTCCTCGATCGGGTAGGACGGGTGGCCGGGCCGCGCGCCCGGCGCGCCGCTCTCGGATGCCGGCGGCACGGCATCCGCGCCGGTGGCGAGGCCGGGGATGCGGGTGGTCGCGGCCGGGTCGTCGCTGCGACCGGCCATCTCGCCGGCGCGCACCGAGATCTTCTCGGTGGCAGCGGCGTGCAGGTCGTCGTGGTCGTGCTGGTGCTCAGTCATCGCCGGTGAGCCTACCGGCGCGACCTGCCTGCCCCTCGCCACGACTTTCCCGCCCGATGCGGGAACCTTCACCTGAGCAGCGGAACCGTTCCGGTGCGGTGGTGAACCTTCCGCTGCTGAGTCGCGACGGGCCGACGTCGAACCGTCAGTCGGCGTTGTCGATGAGGCGCGCGACGGCCTTCTCGATGGCGGCCTGGCGCCTGGTGTCGTCGCGGTACCGCTTGGCCAGCGTGGGCGCGATCGTGACGCCCTGCTCGTACTGGTCGATCACCCGCGGGTCGACGTAGGACTTGCGCGCGATCGTCGGGGTGTTGCCGAGGTAGGCCGCGACCTCCTCCATGGCTGCCTTCACCGCGCGCTTCTTCGAGGTCGTGGTGTCACCCTTCTGCGGGCTCTCCGCGAGGGCCACCGCGGCGAGCACCGTGGCGTGCCAGGTGCGGAAGTCCTTGGCGGTGAGGTCCTCGTGCACCATCTGGCTGATGTAGGCGTTCACCGCCGACGCGTCGAGGTCGGCCCAGCGCGCCTCGCCTCGGTAGGCGAGCAGCCGGGCCGACCCCCCGCGGCGCCTGCGCATCAGGTTGAGCGAGTCGATGACGTGCGGGTCGCTGATCGTGATCGAGTGCTCGATGCCCGACTTGCCGACGAAGCTGAAGACGAGGTCACCGTTGACCCGCCGCACGTGGCGCCGCTCGAGCGTGGTGAGGCCGAAGGAGCCGTTGGCGTCGGCGTAGGCGTCGCTGCCGATCCGGAAGTAGCCGAGGTCGAGCAGCCGGGTGGCGGTCGCGGCGGCGCGCGAGAGCGGCATCCCCTCACCCTGCAGGTCCTCGATCATCCGCTCCCGGGCGCGCGCCAGGCGCGCCCCCGCCACCTTGACCCGGTCGAACTTGAGCTGGTCGCGCTTGGTGCGCCAGTCGGGGTGGTAGAGGTACTGGCGGCGACCCGCGTCGTCGGTGCCGAGGGCCTGGATGTGGCCGTTGGCGTAGGGGCAGATCCACACGTCGCGCCAGGCCGGGGGGATGGCCAGCGAGCGGATCCGCTCGACCTCCTGGGCCGGGAGTCGCCGGCCGTCCGCGTCGAGGTAGGCGAACCCCCTCCCCGCGCGCCGGCGCGTCCACCCCTTCATCTGCGGGGACACCCGCCGCAAGCGCGCCATGTCTCGGACCCTACCCGCGGGCGACGGCGACAACCCCGCAGGTCAGCAGGGTTCCACGGTCAGGCGAAGATCATGCAGCTGCTCGTCGCGTGCGCCACGAGCCGGCCCGCCTGGTCGGTGAGCTGGGCCTGGGCCAGGGCGGTGCGACGGCCGCGCTGGATGACGGTGCCCTCGCAGGTGAGCAGGCCGGAGTCGACCGTGACCGGCCGCAGGAACTTCACGGTGAGGTCGAGCGAGGTGTAGCCCTCCCCCACGGCGAGGGTGGAGTGCACGGCGCAGCCGGCCGCGGTGTCGAGCAGGGTCGAGATGACCCCGCCGTGCACGCCGCCGAGCGGGTTGTAGTGGAACTCGGCGACCGGCATCTCGACGACGACCCGCCCGGGCTCGGGGCGGAAGTCGGTGAAGCCGAGCGTCGCCATGATCGGGGGCGCCGGGAGCTCGCCGGCGGCCATCGCCCGGAGCTGGCCGATGCCGTCGAGGGCGCTCAGCAGGCTCGGGTCACCCTGGCCGGGGGTGGCCCAGGTGAAGGTGCGCGACTCGGTGCGGAAGGTCTCGGGCTGGGTCTGCGTCATGGACCGAGCATCGCCGGTCCTTGCTGGGTCTGTCAAGTGGACCTAGCATGGCGTCATGCCCACACCTCCCGCCCTGGCGTTCTCGACGGACAACTGCACCATCGGCCGGGCGATGGAGATCCTCGGCGAGCGCTGGACCTTCGTCGTGCTGCGCGAGGTGTTCAACGGCATCCGCCGGTTCGACGACATGCGCCGCCACACCGGCATCCCCCGGCAGGTGCTGACCAACCGGCTCGCCCTGCTCGTCGAGCAGGACGTGCTGCGCCGAGAGGCGTACCGCGAGCCCGGCCAGCGGGAGCGGCACGAGTACCGCCTCACCGAGAAGGGCTTCGCGCTGTCCCCGGTGCTGGTGGCGATCGCGGCCTGGGGCGACCGGTACCTGGCCGATGACGACGGGCCGCCCATCGAGTTCGTCCACCGCGACTGCGGGTCGCCGGTCGAGGTGCACCTGCGGTGCGCCGAGCTGCACGAGCTCGACGATCCGCGAGCGGTCGTCGGCCGGCCCGGGCCCGGCGTCCGGCCCGCTGCCATCGCCTGAGCGCGACCGGGTTTGGCGGCATCCTCACGCTGTGCGACGGTTGGCTACATGCCCGGTCTGTCGAGCGACGCCGTCCTCGACCTTCTGCGTGAGGTCGCCGCAGAGGTCATCACCCCTCGCTTCCGCTCGCTCGCGGCGGGTGAGGTCATGGAGAAGAACCCCGGCGACCTCGTCACCGTGGCCGACCGCGAGGCCGAGGTGCTCATCACTGCCCGGCTCCACGACGCCTATCCGGATGCCGTCGTGCTCGGCGAGGAGGCCTTCGCGGCCGACCACTCGCTGATGGACCGCTACCTCGCCGCCGAGCACGCCTTCACGGTCGACCCGGTCGACGGCACCAAGAACTTCGTCAACGGCTCCCCCGACCACGCGGTGATGGTGGCCGAGACGGTCGGCGGCGAGACGGTGCGCGGCTGGATCTGGCAGCCGGAGCACGAGGTGTCCTGGGTGGCCGAGCGCGGAGCCGGCACGTGGCGCGACGGCGTTCGCGTTCACACCACCCCGGTGCCGGACGAGCGCGAGCCGCAGGGCGTCACCTCGATGTGGTCGATGCGCGACCACCGCCTCGGCGACCTGCCCTCGATGCGCCTGTCGTGGGTCTGCTGCGGCGTCGACTACCCCCGGCTCATCGAAGGGGCCACCGACTACATCGTCTACAGCCGCTCGAACCCGTGGGACCACGCGCCGGGCACGCTGCTCGTCACCGAGGCCGGCGGCACGGTCGGCCACCCCGACGGCACGCCCTACGGCCCGCGCTCGTTGCGCCCCGGGCTGGTCGTCGGCGCCGACCGCTGCACCTGTGCCGTGGTGCAGCGCCTGGTCGCACCCATTTTCGCCCGCTGACCGGCGCGCGGCATCCGCGGGGCTGGGTGCCGAGACGATCGCCTGAGCACCCAGCTGAGCACCCAACTCCGAGAACGCTCTACGGGGCGGGGCGATCCAGACCCGGATCGGCAGCGGGTCGGTGTGCGAGGGCCGCTGCTCCAGGACGTGCTCGTCCTCGCGGACCGTCGTGTCCACGACCGCCGTGGCGCCGAGCCGGTCGAGCGCCTCCGACGAGTCGGCTGCCAGCAGCACCAGCCGGCCACCGCGCGACCCGACCTCCTGCGAGACCGCCGCCACCGTGGCGGCGAGCTTCGCGGGGTCGGAGCGCACCCCGGCCGTCGTCGACAGCGCCGGCACCCCGCACATCCCGCGCACCACCTGGGGCCACTCGTTGGCGGCGCGGGAGTCGACGGCCAGCACGACGTCGCCGGGCGAGAGTGCGTCGCACACCGACTCCACAGCCGCGAGGGACCCGCGCTCGACGCCTCCCGCGCGGTGCGGCCACGTGGCGACGAGGGCCGGCGCCACCACGAGGCCCCCGACGACGACCGCCACCACCACACCGAGCCAGGTCCGACCCGCCGCGGTCGCACGCTGCACGACCCACGCCAGCCCGGTGACGACCAGCGCCACCACCAGGGGCAGCGCGATCAGCAGCCGGCGGTCGGCCCACGGGTGGTCCGGCGTGATGCCGGGTCGCGCCAGCGTGAGCAGCGTCGACCCCGACGCGACCAGCAGCGCCGGCAGCCAGGCGTCGACCCGGCGCGACCCCGCCGACAGCACGGCCCGTCGCACGAGCACGGCCAGCACGACCAGCGCCACGACCAGCGCCACCGGCCCGACGTACCAGGACAGCCACGCCACGGTCTGCTCCGCGTAGGTGCGCCCGCCGTCGACCGGCAGCCCCTGGCGCGCCTGCATCCCCGCGACGTACCGCGAGCCGGGGTCGTTCGGGTCCTGGCGCACGACCGACCACAACGGCCGGCCGGCGAGGTAGACCCCCACGACCACCACGAGGCCCGCCGCCACGTTCGGGAGCCAGCGACCCACGACCGACGGCAGCCGCCAGCCGCGTCGCCACAGCACGAGCGCCGCCCACGAGCCGCCACCGACGAGCACCCCGAGGGCCAGCAGCGGCACCAGGCTCCCGGCGATCGACGCGAGGTACTGCCACGACAGCCCCACGGCCGCGACGGCCGACACCAGCAGCGACACCCCCAGCCCCAGCAGCACCGGCCGCGGCCAGCGTGCACCGAACGCCGCCCCCAGGGCCACCACGGGCAGCAGCAGCACGACCTCACGCAGCGCGTCGACCCGCACCAGACCGGTGCCGCCGACGAGCAGGCCCGCCAGCAGCCCCGCCCGCGCCGACGCGTCGAGCAGCAGCAGCGAGCGGAGCGGCGCCCGCCCCACGACCATCCCCTGCGAGGACGCGTCGCCCACGAACCCGGCATCGCCCTTCGGCCGGCTCGGCCCCAGCGACACCCCGCCCCGCGGCATCCCGGCCAGCCGCCACCGCGAGGGTCGCCGCCAGCAGCCCGGCCGTCACGGTCAGCATCGCCAGCGGCTCGGAGTAGGTGGCCCGCGCCGTGTGCAGCACCGGGAAGAGGATGCCGGTGACGGCCGCCGTCGCGACCCCCGCCCACGCGCCCACCACCCGCGCGACCAGCAGCCCCAGGGCCAGCAGCGCCAGGCCCATGGCGAGCGCCGGCAGCACGAAAGCCACCCCCGCTCCCCCGGCCCACCACCCGAAGGCGTAGACCACCGCCGGGCCGACGACGAACTGCGGCTGCACCGCCGGCGCCGCGCTCGAGCCCGCCTCGAAGAACGCCGGGCTCGCCAGCGTCACACCCGGCAGGTCGAGCACCCCGGACCCGCCGACCGACTCGGGGTCGACCGAGACCACCCGCGAGTGGGTCGTCGCCAGGCTCACCGCGGCCTGCAGGTTGCTCGCGGCGTCACGCCGGGGCAGCACCTGCTCGGAGTGGGTCGCCCCCGCCCACACCGTGAAGCCGACGACCACGGCGACGAGCGCGACCGACGCCGCGACCGGCATCCGCACCGCGGGGAGCAGGCGTACGCACCACCAGCACCCGACGGCCACGGCCACCGCCACCGGCCAGGCCAGCCACGGCGACCACCAGCCGAGGGCGGACAGGCCCGCGGCGACGGCACTCACCGCGACGACCCAGAGGGCCGCGCCGACGGCGAGTGCCGGGAGGAGGCGGGCCCTCACGACCCCAGGCTGGCGATGTGCTCGATGATGCCGGTGGTCGACACCGAGGGGGTGCGCGGCAGGTAGACGACCTCGCAGACGTCGGACACCCAGTCGAACTTGCCGGCCCAGTCGTCACCCATGACGAGCACGTCGGCGTGGTGCTCGAGGATGTAGTCGCGCTTGAGCTCGAGGGACTCCTCGACGAAGACCTCGTCGACGACCCGAAGGCTGGCGACGATCTCCATCCGCTCGTCCTGGGTGTAGACCGGCGCCCGGCCCTTCTTGGAGATGTTGAGCTCGTCGGCCGAGACCCCCACGACGAGACGGTCGCCGAGCGCGGCGGCCCGCTGCAGCACCCGGATGTGGCCGACGTGGAACACGTCGAAGGTGCCGAAGGTGATCACCGTGCGTCCACTCATGCGGGTGAGCCTAGTGGCCGCTCCGACCCCCGCCGGGCCACCGCGCACTAGGGTCGCCACGGTGAGCACCCCACCCGCGAGCCCCGCCGCGCTGCTGCGCCGGCTGGTGGCCGCCGACCCCGGCCGCCCCCGCGTCACCGTCTACGACGACACCGACTCCCCCACCCGCGGCGAGCGCATCGAGCTGTCCGCGCGGGTGCTCGCCAACTGGGTGGCCAAGGCCGCCAACCTGCTGCGCGACGACCTCGACGCCGGCCCCGGCTCGGTCGTGCTGCTCGACCTGCCACCGCACTGGCGCACCCTCGTACTGGGCCGTCGCGGCGTGGTCGGTGGGCGCGTGCGTCGAGGTGCCGGCGCACCGCACCACCGCGGATGCCGGGCCCGGCCCTTCGCCCTTGGCCGCCACGAACGCTGTGGCCGACGTCGTCGTGACGGATGCCGTGGACGTCGCCGCCGCGGCCGACGAGGCAGTGCTGGTCACCCTCGCCGCCCTGGCCCGGTCAGCGGCCGGCCCGGTGCCCACCGGCGTGGTCGACGAGGCCCGCGAGCTGGCGACGCACGGTGACGTCTTCGACGGCTGGGACGAGCCGGACGGCAGCGACCCCGCCCTGCGTGCGGCAGGCGAGGTCGTCGTCTACGCGGACCTGGTGGCGGCACCGGAGGGCGCGCTAGCCGCCGGCCCACAGCGGCTGCACACCGACACCACCGACACGGCAGCGTTCCTCCGGCTGGCCCTGACGGTGTGGGCAGCCGACGGCTCGCTGGTGGTGACCCGGGGCGAGCCCGACCCGGACGTACTGGCGTCGCGCCTGGTGGCCGAGGGCGTCACCGGCTCCGGCTGACGGCCCCGCTCCTGGCCGTGAGTGCGGAACCGGCTGCCCGGGCGACCACCACCGCACTCGCGGCGAAGGACGGGTCGGTCAGCGCGGCATCCGGGCCTCGACGGCCTTCCAGGTGACCGTGCCGACGACGCCGGTCTGGGTCAGCTTGGCCACCTTCTGCAGCGCCTTGACCGCGGCCTCGGTGATGGGGCCGTAGCTGCCGTCGGCCTTGATCCGCAGCGCCTTCTGCAGGGCCAGCACCGGGGCGCCGGTCGAGCCGCGCTTGAGCACCTTGCCCCAGTACGGCAGGAGCGGGTGCACCTTGAGCTCGAGCGCGGACCAGGTCTTCGCGTCGACCACGCCGGTGGCTGGCAGGTGGTGCGCGGTCTGGAACGCCTTGACCGCGGCGGCGGTGGCCGTGCGGTAGCTGCCGTCGACGACCATCCCGCCGAGCGCCCGCTGCAGCACCTTGACCGCCGCACCGGTCGAGCCGACCTTCAGCGTCGTCGCCTTCACGGCGGTGAACTCGGTGGCGAAGGTGGTCGTGGGCGCGGTGGCCGGGGTCGCAGGGGCCGTGGTGGTGGGAGACGCCATCAGCGCCTTCCAGACCTTGGCGTCGGTCACGCCGGTGACGGTCAGGCCCTTGGACTTCTGGTACTCCTTGACCCGCGCCTCGGTGAGCCGGCCGTAGGAGCCGTCGACGACGAGGCCGCCGATCGCCTTCTGCAGCGCCTTCACGGCATCGCCCTTCGACCACAGCTTCAGGGTCAGGCCGGCGTACTTCGCGAGCGGGCTGGTGGTGGCCGGGGTCGGTGCCGGGGTGGTCGGCGCGGGAGCCGGGGCGGTCGGCGCGGGAGCCGGAGCCGGGACCGTGACGGCGCCCATCAGGGTGGCCCAGACCTTGCCGTCGACGACACCGTTGACCGTCAGGCCCTTGGCCTTCTGGAACTCCTTGACCCGGGTCTCGGTGGCCGGCCCGAACGAGCCGTCGGCGGTGAGCTTGCCGATCGCCGTCTGGAGGGCCTTGACGGCCGGGCCGGTCGAACCGCGGCGGAGCACGACGTTGAGGTAGGGCGAGAGCGGGCTGGTCCGGACGGGGACCAGCTTGAGGTAGACCATGGTCGCCCAGGTCGGGTTGTCGAGCTTCTTGGTGACCGGCACGCCGTGCTTGGACTGCCAGGTGCCGAGCGCGGCCGCCGTGAGCGGACCGAACTTGCCGTCCGCGGTGGCCCCGATGACCTTCTGTGCGAGCACCACGTCGGCGCCGGTGGCGCCCTGGGCGAGCAGCGGGTAGCCGCTCGCCGTGATCGACGGGGCGCGGCGCGGGCGCCGGGGCCGGCGTCGGGGCCGGCGTCGAGCCGGTGGGCCCGGTGAGGGGCTTGGTGACCGCGACGCCGCTCCACCACGAGGTGCGCTGGTAGGCGCCGTCCCAGTTGAACGAGAAGTGGATGTGGTCGGTGTGCGGCGAGACGCCGTAGTAGTTGGTCCAGCCGCGCTCGGGCGCCCACGCCTTCCACTGGTGGCGGTTGAAGATGATGTAGTTGATGCCGAAGCGGCGCGCCATGGCGCCGGGGCGGCCCTGCGCGTCGGGCGCGGCCAGCCAACGGGTCAGCGCGTTGGCGAGGGCCATGTTGTCGGGCTTGGTCGAGTCGATCATCCAGTCCAGCGCGCGACCCTCACCGTGCTCGGCGGCGCACTTGCGCAGGATGCCGTAGACGTGGGTCCCGTAGGTCGCGTTGAGCAGCTTGGCGAACGCGACGGCCCCGGGCTGGTTCTCGGTCAGGCAGCGGGTGCCCTCCTGGTAGAACGCGGCGACGTCGAGGGCAGCCGGCAGCGTGCGCGAGGGCTTCGGAAAGGGGATCGTCGCGGCCTCGGCCGTCGACGCGAGCAGGGGAAACGCGAGGACGGACGCTGACACCGCTCCGATGGTGCGCACGGGCATGCGACGCTCACGGCGGAGCTCGGTCTGAGGTGTGGACACGGCGGAGTGCTCCTCATGCAGGGGGCGCCTTCGGCAGGGGAGAAGACGCACAGGCGGCTCGAGTCACGGAGGTCACAGACGTCACATCCGCCACACCAGACAACCTGATCCCCTATTTGTCCCACCTGTCACACGGAGCCCGCAATCGGATCGGCCTAATTACACGGATGTACTTCTCAACAGGGTCATCGCTGGTGAATGATTTCCGGCTTCGCGCGCACCAAGCAACACATTCTTCGCTCTCGGGGTGGTGCCTCCCCACGGCGCGGACGGCCCGGTGTGCTCACTAGAGTGCCGGTCATGGACAAAGTCGTCTCCACCCCTGCCGACGCCGTCGCCGGGATCACCGACGGAGCCACCCTGGCCGTCGGCGGGTTCGGGATCTGCGGCATCCCCTCCGTGCTCATCACCGAGCTGCACCGCATCGGGGTCACCGACCTCGAGGTGGTCTCCAACAACTGCGGCATCGACGACTGGGGGCTCGGCATCCTGCTGCAGTCGGGCCAGATCCGGCGGATGGTCGCGTCGTACGTCGGCGAGAACAAGGAGTTCGCCCGCCAGTACCTCCACGGCGAGCTCGAGGTCGAGCTGACCCCCCAGGGCACCCTCGCCGAACGGCTGCGGGCCGGCGGGTCCGGCATCCCGGCGTTCTTCACCCCGACCGGCGTCGGCAGCCAGGTCGCCGACGGCGGGCTCCCGTGGCGCTACGCCGCCGACGGCAGCGTCGCGGTGGCCTCCCCGGCCAAGGAGGTGCGGGTCTTCGAGCGCGACGGCGAGGAGCGCGAGTACGTGCTCGAGCACGCGATCGTCGCCGACTTCGGCCTGGTGCGGGCCTGGAAGGGCGACCGGCACGGCAACCTCGTGTTCAACAAGAGCAGCCGCAACTTCAACCCGCTCGCGGCCATGGCCGGGCGCGTGACCATCGCCGAGGTCGAGGAGCTCGTCGAGCCCGGCGAGCTCGACCCCGACACCGTGCACCTGCCCGGCATCTACGTGCAGCGGGTACTGCCGCTCACCCCCGAGCAGGCCGCCGACAAGCGCATCGAGCGCCGCACGGTCACGCCCGCCTCCCCCGCCGCCGACGCGGCGAGCAAGGAGTCCTGAGCCATGCCCCTGACCCGTGAGCAGATGGCCGCCCGCGCCGCCGCCGAGCTCGAGGACGGCGCCTACGTCAACCTCGGCATCGGCCTGCCGACCCTGGTGCCCAACTACGTGCCCGACGACGTCGAGATCGTGCTGCAGTCCGAGAACGGCATCCTCGGTTTCGGCGCGTATCCCACCGACGACGCCGTCGACCCCGACCTGATCAACGCCGGCAAGGAGACCGTGACCTTGCGTCCCGGGGCGTCCTTCTTCGACTCGGCCACGTCGTTCGGGATGATCCGCGGCGGGAAGGTCGACGCGGCCATCCTGGGCGCCATGCAGGTCTCGGCCGGCGGCGACATCGCCAACTGGATGATCCCCGGCAAGATGGTCAAGGGGATGGGCGGCGCGATGGACCTGGTCCACGGCGCCAAGCGCGTCATCGTGCTGATGGAGCACGTCGCCAAGGACGGCTCGCACAAGATCGTTCAGGAGTGCTCGCTGCCGCTGACCGGCAAGAAGGTCGTGCAGCGGATCATCACCGACCTGGCGGTCATGGACGTCACCGACGCCGGGCTGGTGCTGCGCGAGCTCGCCCCCGACGTCACCCAGGAGCAGGTCCGCGAGGCCACCGGCGCCCCGTTCACCGTCGACCTGACCTGACCTGAGCTCGGCACAGCACGACGCCGGATGCCGTGTCACGGCATCCGGCGTCGCCACCTGTGGTCGGGTCAGGGGGTCCAGTGGGTCCAGGCCGCCCAGGTCGCCGTGCCGGGGACGACACTGTGCTGGGTCAGCGCGCCCATGTCGTTGCCCGCGAACACGACGAGCGCGCCGTCGGAGGTCCTACGGGCCACGACGTCGTCGCGACCGTCGCCGGTGACGTCCCCGGAGGCCATGAAGCTGCTGTAGCTGGCCCACGATCCGCTGACCGTCGTCGGCGAGCCGACCTTGCCGGTGCCGGTGCCCGGGTACAGGAGCATCGCGTTGTCGCTGGTGCGCACCGCCAGCACGTCGCCCTTGCCGTCCCCGGTGAGGTCGCCGGGTGACAGGACGACGCGGTAGCCGCCCCAGCCCGAACCGATGAGGATCGTCGAGACGACCTTGCCGGTGCCGTCACCGCGGTACACCTTCAGCTGCCCGGAGGTGGTGCGGGCCAGGAAGTCGGTGTGGCGGTCGCCGTCGAGGTCACCGGCACCCGAGACGAGGTTGATGGTGTCCCAGCCGGGACTGATGGCTACCCGCGCCAGGAAACCGCCGGCTCCGTTGCCCGGGTGGTAGTAGAGCGTCGTGCCGTCGCGCTCGATGACGTCGTGGCGGTTGTCGCCGTCCCAGGCGCCCACGTCGGCGATCAGCCCGCGACTGCCCCAGCCGCCGCCCATCGACTTCGCGGTGAACGCGCCCACGCCACTGCCGGAGAGCAGCCGCAGCGCGCCCGCGGTGTCGACCGCGAGCAGGTCGCCCCGCTCGTTGCCGTCGAGGTCCTTGGGGTAGGACGCCGCGGACGTCGCCGGCGCCGAGGTGACGGTCCACCAGGTGCTGCGCAGGCCCATCGTGGAGCGGAAGGAGTCACCGGTGACGGTCTTGGAGCCCGCTGAGCCGATGATCGTCACGCTCGCGATGCGTCCGCCCCAGGCATTGAGGCCGTCGCGCTTGTCGACCCGCAACGCCTGGAGGGTGCCGACGGTCGAGTAGGCCCGCTCGAGGGAGCTGATCGACAGCGAGGTGGTCCACCGACTCGAGCTGCCCGAGGGCACGTCGTCGTAGGGGTCGGCCTTGGACACCTGGTAGGCCAGCGAGGAGGCCACGGTCTGGCCGCCGTTCGACGAGCCGAACTGGGTGAAGGCCGGGACGCCGCCGTAGAAGACGCCCAGCCCGCTGGTGGCGGTGACCGCCGCGGTCGACGAGGCGTTCTCGTGCGGCACCAGGGTGCCGCTGGAGGTGTAGCCGGCCAGGCCCTTGTAGACCTGGCACGCGGTGCTGTCGCACAGGTCGTACGCGGAACCGGACGCCTGGTGGGCCATCTCGTAGGCCGCGTAGGTACGGGCGGCGACCGCCTGCACCTGCAGGGCCGCGGCCGACCACGACGGCGGCATCTCCGAGGGGACCACGCTCTGCAGGTAGTAGTCCATCGGCACGACGCTCAGCGTCATCAGGCCCGTGCCGGACCGCACGCTGCGCACGACGCGGCGGTAGTCACGCTGCGTGCCGTCGGGCATGACGACCCGGACCTTGGCCAGCGAGGTGTCGCTGAAGGACAGCGGCTTCGTGACGGCCTTCCAGCTGGTCGCGCTGCGCCAGGTGCCGCTCTGCAGCCACTGCAGGGTCAGCCCGGCGCCGTCGGGGACGACGCGCCACCGCGTGCGCAGCGAGCCGTCGGAGTTGTTCACGTAGAGCGGTCCGGTCCTGGTGCCGTCGGTGATGACGAGGTTGGGAGCGGTGACGACCTGCGTCGAGGTGGCGCCCAGCGCCGTGAGCCTGACCCGCACCGTGGGGTTGCCGACCGCTGTGGACCGGGTGGTGTTCGGGTAGTAGAAGTCGAGGATCTGGTCGCGGGTCAGGCCGCTGAGTGCGGCACCGTAGGCGCCGTACTGGCTCATCCCACGCCCGTGGCCGAAGCCGCGACCGGACAGGGAGAACGAGGTTCCCGACGGGCGGGTGTAGGTCTCCACCACGCTGCTGGCGGCGGCCTCGGACGACGCCGCGCTGACCCCGGCCGTGTAGGTGGCGGCCGCGGTGGAGCGCACGGACGCCAGCCGGCTGTACATCAGGTCGCCGGGGCAGGTGGTGAGGTTGAAGTCGCGGTGCCCGGACACCCGTGGCTTGGTGATGACCGTCCCCTCGGGCCACCTCGTGCTTCCCGCCGAGGTGTAGCTCACCGTGGTCGACGGGTCGAACCCGTTGAGCCAGGCCTTCCACCCGATCAGCTTGCCGATGGCCGACAGCACGGCGTTCGACGGTGCGACGGCGCCCGCGGTGTCGGGGTCGTGGTTGGCGATGGAGGAGATGCCGAAGCTCTGCATGTTGAAGCCCTGCGCCTGGGCGCCCACGACGTTCTTGTAGTCCCCACCGAACCGGCCCTCGTAGAGGCGACCGAAGCGGTCGACGAGGAACTGGTAGCCGATGTCGCACCAGCCGTTGCCGTTGACGTGGTAGGCGTAGATGCCTCGCACGAGACCGGCCGCCTGGTCGGCCGTGTAGGTGTTGGTGTTCACGGTGTGGTGAACGATGGCGCCCTTGACCTTGTCGACGTAGTCCGGCGAGCAGTTGCGCAGGCTCTCGTCGGCTCCCCACTGCGCACGGCTGATGATGGCCGGCTTCATGGCCGCTGCCCCGGCCGTCGCGGCGGGTGCCTGCCCCAGAGACCCGTCCGCCGCGCTGGTCCCGCCGTCGACGAACGTGGCCTCGATGCGGTCGAGCCGCGCGGTGGCCTTGCTGGCGCTCACCCGGATCTGGACCTGCTCGGACCCGGCGATGCCGACCGGCTCGGTCGCGACCTTCGCCCGGGCTGCCTCGGCGCTGCCGGGGTCGGGCGCGGAGTCACTCAGGCCGACCTCGGTCCACGAACCCCACCGACCACCGGCCATGCTGCGCACCGACACCGTCACGCCCTGGGCGGTCGCCCGGTCGGGGAACCCGACGCCGACGACGTCGACCCCGTCGGTGTCGCGGGTCAGCACGCTCTCGGACGCCGTCCCCGGCACTGCGCCGGGAGCCACTCCGGCGGCGCCTCTGGTCGCGCTGGTCGCCGCGGCGTGTGCCGCGGGCATGGGCACCCGCTGGAGCGAGGGCTTGACCGCATGTGGCGTCGCACCGACGGACACGACGGGCACGACGACGGCGGCGCCGGCCAGCAGGGTGGATGCAGTGATGATGCCGAGAGTTCTCATGATTCGACCCAGTCGTGATCGGTGACACACCCGTCGGGTCGGCCGCGGCGGAACGGTTTCAGGGGGCCCGGGGGTGCTGCGGTTGCACCGGCGAGTGTGTCACAGCGAACACATTCGTACCTCCTGTACCAGAAAATCGTGACCCAGAAGGCTCGGTATGCTGCGTGGATGCCGCAGGAGCCGTCCGCGCTCGACGGACGCGACCCCGGCCCCGAGGTCGCTTCGTCACCCTCCGGCGACCCCCCGCCGATCGTCGTGCACCCCGACGCGACCGACTCCTCCGAACCGGCTCCGGACGCCCCGCCCGCGCCCCCCGCCGGGGACAGCCTGCGCTCCCGGGCTGCCCTGAGCACCTACGCCACGGCGGTACAGGGCCTGGCCCGGCTTCTCTACGGCGTGCTCATCGGCCACCTCGGCTCGCGCGAGCTGCTCGGCCAGACCAACACCTCGCTGTCATTGTCGGTTCTCGCCAGCCAGCTCTGGGGCGCCCCGGCGTCGGCGGCGGGCACCCGGTTCGTGGCCGCGCGAGCCACCCTCGCCGACCCGGAGGGTGCCGCGGTGGTGGCCCGCCACATCGCGATCCGGACCGCCCGGATCAGCCTCGTCCTCCCCACGACGGTCGCCCTGGTGGGGTCGCTGTGGCTCGGCTTCAGCCCGGTGCACACGATCGGCACGGTGGTGCTGGCGTTCTCGTACTCCATGTACATCGCGCTGCGCGGCATCCAGTACGGCCAGCTGCGGTTCCGTCAGGTGGCCGTCTGGGACACCATCGCCGGGGGCCTGGCCCTCGTGGTCGTCACCGTGGTGCTCACCCTCGACCTCACGGCGCTCGCCCTGCTGCCACTCGCGCTCGGGTACGCCCTGTTCGCCGTCGTCTCCTGGCCGGCCCGAGCCGCGGGGCGCGTCGACGCGGCGCTGCGGCGCCAGATCGACCACTTCGTGATGTTCGGTGCCGTCAGCGGGCTCGCGAGCGGCGGCCTGCTCCAGCTCTCCCAGCTCGCGGCGCATGCCTATGCCGGGCCCGGCGAAGCCGGTGACTTCGCGGCGGCCCTGACCCTGGCCACGCCGGCGTCGATGCTCTCCCTGGCCCTGGGGACCGTGCTCGTGCCCCCACTGGTCGCCGCCGCCGGCCGGGGTGACCGGGCAGCCGTGCACGCCCAGAGCGACGCCATCGCACGGCGGCTCACCGCGATCTTCGTCGGGTTGTTCGGCGTGCTCGTCATCGTCAGCCCGCTCGCCATCGCGGTGGTCTGGGGCGCGGAGTACTCAGGGGCCGCCGCGGTGCTCCCGATCCTCCTCGTCGCGGTGATGCTCGCGTCGATCGCGCTCGGCGCCGCGACGACGCTGGTCTCCACCCGCGTGCGCGGACCCCGGGCCGTAGCCATGGTCAACCTCGCCGGCCTCGTCGTGAGCCTCGCGGTGTGGCCGTTCCTCGCACCCGGTCACGGAACCGTCGGGGTGGCGCTGGGGTACCTCATCGGGTCGGGGCTGGCCTCCCTCGGCATGCTCGCCACCGTGTGGTGGGTCGAGCGGCACCACTGGCTCGACCTGGCGGCCAAGCTCGTCGGTGGCACGGCCGTCGTGCTGGTGCTGGCCGAGCTGGCCCGGCGGGTCCAGGGCCCCACCGGCGCGGCGGCCCAGCTGGCCGCCGCGGCGGTCTTCGCGGTGGCGTGGGTGCTGCTCAACCGGCACGAGGTCGCCGCCCTCTGGGCGACCGTGCGCGGGCGCGGCACGACTCCCGCGAGCACCTAGAATCGTCGGGTGCCGCCCACCCTCACCGTGCTGATGACCACCTACCACGGCACCACGGTCGAGGAGCTGGAGCGGTCGGTGGCCTCGATCACCAGCCAGACCCGGCCCCCGGAGGAGTTCCTCGTCGTGGTCGACGGCCCGGTGCCGGAGCCGCTCGACGCGGCCCTCGCCGCCGCTGCCGCCACCCACCCGGCGATGCGCATCGAGCGGCTGCCCCGCAACCTCGGCAGCGGCCTCGCCTCGGCGCACGGCCTGGATCTCGCGACCGGCGACTTCGTGGCCCGCCACGACTCCGACGACGTCTCGCTCCCCCACCGACTGGAGCGCGAGATGGATGCCGTCGAGCAGCACCAGCTCGACCTCGTCGGGTCGGCGATGATCGAGTTCGAGGGCACTCCGGAGCACGTGGTCGGCGTGCGGCGCAACCCGCGCACCCACGAGCAGATCGCGGCCCGGATGCGCCTGAACAACCCCATCAACAACCCGACGGTGGTCTTCCGGAGGCAGCTCGCGCTCGACGCCGGTGGCTATGCCGACCTGCGCTACATGCAGGACTACGACCTGTTCGCCAGGATGCTCGCCGCCGGGGGCCGCGCCGAGAACCTCGACGAGGCGCTCGTGCTGTTCAACGCCGGCGACGGCATGATCTCGCGGCGCGGCGGTTGGCGGATGCTGCCCAACGAGTGGGACGTGCAGCGCCGGCTGCGTGACACGGGCACGATCGGCAACGTCCTGCTCGCCCGCAACATGGTCGTGCGCGGTGCGTTCCGCGTCATCCCGCCCACCCTGCTCAAGCGGGTCTACGCCGTGCTCTTCCGGCGCGGGCACGACGACCCGGCCGCCCCGGCGACGGCCGCGGGTGACCGACCGGAGGCCGGCCGGTGAGCACCCCGGCACTGACGTTCGTCGTCGTCTCGTACGGGGGGGTCGACGACGCCACGCGTCTGGTCTCCTCGCTCGGCACCGACACCGCGCTCGAGGTCGTGCTCTGCGCTAACAAGCCCGGCGACACCGCGGCCGCGACGGCGGCGTTCTCCGACGACCCGCGGGTGCGCGTCCTCTCCTTCGAGGACAACCCCGGCTACCTGCCCGCCCTGCAGCGCGCGCTCCCACACGTCGACACCTCGAGCCCGGTCGTGCTCTGCAACTGCGACCTCGTCGCCGACCCAGGGCTGGTCTCCGAGCTGCTGCGGCAGGTCGACGCCTTCCCGGATGCCGGGTGGCTGGCTCCCGCGGTCATCGGCAGTCTCGGGGTCGACCAGAACCCGAACCTGCTCACCCCGCCCTCGGCCCGGTGGTTGCGCGCCCTCGCGGCGGTGCACCGGGTGCCGCAGGTGGCCGACCTGCTCCTGCTGCGCAAGGAAGGCCACAGCTCGCGCACCGTCAGCGGGGTCGAGCCGGGCAGCGCGGTGTTCGCCGGACACGGCTCCTGCATCGTGCTCACGCCCCGGTTCTTCGCCGCCGGCGGGTCGTGCGACTACCCGTTCGCCCTCTTCGGGGAGGAGCTGTGGTTCGCGCGGGAGTGCGCTCGGCTCGACCTCGAGGTGCGGTACGTGCCCAGCGCAGTGCTCCGCCACACCGAGCACGCCGCCACGGGTCGCACCCGCCGCGGTGCCGTCGCCCGGGTCAAGTACGACGGGCTGCGCTACTGGGCCCGCGCCGCGAAGGCAGCCGGCTGGTGACGGCCCCCCGAGTGCCCTCCCGGTATCCGGGGCGCGTCACCGTAGGCTGGCCGCAATGAGCACCAGCGGCAGCCCAACCGACGACGTCTGGCTCGTGGTCCCCCTCTTCAACGAGGAGGCCGTGATCGCTGACGTCGTCCACGACGCCCGACGCACCTTCGCCAACGTCGTCGTCGTCGATGACGGCTCCTCCGACCGCGGCGCCGATGCGGCGGCCTCGGCCGGTGCGTTCGTGGTGCGGCACCCGGTCAACCTCGGCCAGGGCGCCGCGCTGCAGACCGGGTTCGAGTACGCGCGGTCGGTGCCGTCGATGCAGTGGGTGGTCACCTTCGACGCCGACGGGCAGCACCAGGTGAGCGACGTGCTCGAGATGCTCGACAAGGCCCGCGCCGAGGACCTCCAGGTCGTGTTCGGGTCGCGGTTCCTCGACGACCGCACGACGCCGAGCCTGATGAAGAAGGTCATCCTGCGCCTGGCGGTCGGCTACACGAACGTGACTACCGGCACCAAGCTCACCGACGCCCACAACGGGCTGCGGGTGATGCGCCGTGACGTCGTCGACCGGATCGACCTGACCCAGAACCGGATGGCGCACGCGTCCGAGCTGGTCGCGCAGATCGGCGAGATGAAGGTGCGTTACGGCGAGAGCCCGGTGCACATCCTCTACACCGACTACTCGAAGTCCAAGGGTCAGTCCCTGTGGAACTCCGTCAACATCCTCGTGGAGCTGATGTTCCGATGAACGCGGTGGTGCTCATCCAGGTCCTGCTCATCGTCGTGGTCATCCTGGTCGTCGCCCGGCTCTTCCGCTCGCGCGGGGCCCGGGCTCAGGCGATCCGACGGATCGGGCTGGTGGTGTTCGCGGCCTTCGCGGCGGTCTCCATCCTCTTCCCGGACGTCTGGAGCAGAGGCGCCCGGTTGGTCGGGGTCGGCCGCGGCACCGACCTCGTGCTCTACGCCCTGGTGGTCGCCTTCCTCAGCTTCACCGTGACGACCTACCTGCGCTTCCGTGACCTGGAGACCAACTACACCCGCCTGGCCCGGCGGATCGCGCTGGACGAGGCCTCGCAGCGGGACCATCCGCGGTCCGGGCCCCCCGGGCAGACGGGCGACCCTGAGGGGGCCTGAGGCGCCGACGGCGCGGTGCCCGTCACCGGACGCGGTGCCCGTCAGCCGTCACCGGACCGGTAGAGCTCGATGTTCTTGTCACCGGTCGCGTACACGAGGTCCCAGTTCGCCGGCACCTGCGGGTGCTCCTTGAGCCAGCCCTGCATGTTCCAGTTGCAGTGGATGCAGACCCCGGTGTCGTGGGCGCTGTAGAACAGGACCGCGTCGCCCGGCTGCGGGACCGAGTCCTTGGTGAGGGTGCGCCCCTTCGCGGTCCAGAGCTTCTCTCCGCCGAAAACCGGCCGCTGGACGACGGGCAGCAGCCGTAGCGTCCGGCTGTCCGTCCACAAGGTGTCGGCGGTGAACCCCGCGCCGGCCGCGTAGTCGCGCAACTCCTCCAGGGCGTCTCCGCCGTTGGGAGCGAACGCCGCGGTGTTCGTGAGGAACTGCTGCGCCTGCCACACCGGCACGGCGCAGACGGCACCTGCCACGGCGACGGGCACCAGCCACCGGGCCCACCGGCCACGCCGGGCCACTGGCCTGGAGCCCAGCCATCTGATGGCCTGCCCGGTGAGTCCTCCCAGAACCAGGGCGACGGCAGGGAAGTACTGGATCCAGTACCGGGAGTTCGCGAGGTCACCGAAGGGACGCTGCGGGAGCAGGACGCCACCCGCCAGCAGGTTCAAGCCGTACACGGCGATGAAGCCGGCGGCGAACAGCCTCAACGGCCGGTTCCGGGCGAAGACGGCCAGCGCGGCGACGACTCCACCGAGGACGACCCACACTCCGTCGGGTCGCGCCGCGAGGGCGGTCCGGGGGATGGTGAGGAACCAGTCCCACCGTGAGTGGTGCACCGGCTCTGCAAGCACCGCCGAGGGCGGCCGCTGCGGCGCGGGGTACCCGGCACCTGCCGGGTTCT
This sequence comes from uncultured Actinomycetota bacterium, assembly GCA_963695175.1. Classification (GTDB taxonomy): domain Bacteria; phylum Actinomycetota; class Actinomycetes; order Actinomycetales; family Dermatophilaceae; genus Fodinibacter. The sequence continues at coordinate 98,649 of CAVOGG010000001.1, read as the reverse complement.
CACCGATGAGGACGTGCGCCTTCAGCAGAGGATCTCCGTAGACGAACCAGCTGATCCCGACGTCAAGTGCGAGCCACAGCCCGACGGTGATGGCGACCACACCGAAGGCCCGCACCACCGTTTCGCGCTTCCACAGCAGGAGCATGACGATGGGCCAGCTCAGCATGGCCGTCTCGCGGACCTCGAAGCTCCAGCCGAGCAAGAAACCCGTCACGAGCAGCCACACCACGCTCGAGCGACCCCGGAAGCCCCGGTCCCTCGCCATGAGTGCGGCGAAGGCGGCCGCGTAGACGAGCGCGATGGCCATGACGTCGGGGTAGAAGCGGGTGAGGTTGTACAGCACCAAGGTGTTGCAGAACAGGATGACGACGGCGACGAGCCCCGCGGTGACCCCCCAGAAGCGGCGTGCGATCAGGTACACCATCGCCGCGAGGAGGGCGGTGGACACCAGTGGCCAGAAGTAGTAGGTGGCTTCCGCGTTCTTGAACAGGTAGGCCGGCAGGAGGTTGGCGAGGAAGATCCCGTACCGGGACAGCCCGAGCGCGACCCAGTTGTCACTCGGAAACTGCAGTGTCTGGACGACGTAGTGGTATGGGTCCGTGGGCACCATGGGAGAGCGCCACACCCACGCCATGACGGTGACCACGGTCGCGACGGCGACGGCTGGCAGGATGTCGCGCCTGGTGGGCGGGGTGCCCCTCAAGGGGTCCGATGCCGTGTCTTCCGGGGCGTTGGCAGGGGCGACGTCGGCGTTCACGGCGTCAACGGCAAGCGGCATCGTCACGTCTTCCATGGGGCAGGGGTTCGCCTCCAAGGATAGACGCTGCGCGCACCGCCCCGACTCAGGTGCTCTTGGTGCCGAGGTCTTCGTTGTACTGCTCGAGGACGTCGTCCATCGGTCCGTCCATGACGAGCTCGCCCTTGCGCAGGTAGAGGCCACGGGTGCCGAAGCGCTTGAGATCCCGTCTCGGAGTGCGACACGAGGAAGAGGGTGCGCCCCTGCGAGAGCAGGTTCTCCATGCGCTCGTAGCACTTCTCGCGGAAGGCCTTGTCCCCGACGGCCAGCACCTCGTCGACGAGGAAGATCGGCTCGTCGAGGGAGGAGATGACGGCGAAGCCGAGGCGCACCTGCATCCCCGAGGACAGGTGACGGTACGGGCGGTCGAGGGCCTCGCGCACCTGTGGCCCGGCGAAGTCGACCATGCTCTCGAACCGCTCCGAGATCTGGTCCTTGGTGAGCCCGTGCAGCGCGGCCTGGATGTGCAGGTTGTCGCGGCAGGTGAGCTCCCCGCGGAAGCCCCCGGTGAGCTCGATGAGTGGCGCGACACCCCCGCTGACGGCGACCTCACCGCGGTCGGGGAGCAGCACCCCGGCGATCACCTTGAGCAGGGTGCTCTTGCCGCTGCCGTTGCCGCCGACCAAGCCGACGGCCTCGCCGGCGTGGATGTCGAAGCTGATGTCGCGCAGCGCCCAGAAGGTGTCGGACGTCGTCGTCGGGGCCCCGTGGAAGAGCAGGTCGCGGACCTGCATCTTGCGGCGCCGGGAGATGTAGAACTCGATCCCGACGTCCTGGGCGCTGATCACCACGCTCATCGGCTCAGATCTCCTTCAGCACGGTGCGCTCGAGCCGCGAGAAGGTCCAGAAGCCCGCGACGAGCAGCACGACGGTGACCCCGGTGCTGATCCCGACGTCGACCCAGGAGATCCCGCGCGCGAACAGGCCGCCACGGTAGAGCGACAGGATGCCGTTGAGCGGGTTGAACGCCAGGACCACCCGCAGGAAGCCGGGCACGGCGTGCGTGCCGTAGAGCACCGGCGACAGGTAGAACATGAACCGCAGCACGATGCGCACGACGCGCTGCATGTCGGTGGCGAGCACGGTCACGGGGGCGAGGAGCAGGCCCAGCCCGACGAGCAGCACGAACTGCAGCAGCATCCCGAGCGGGAAGAACACGAGCTCCCAGTCGAGGTCGACGCGCCCGACGATCAGGTAGTACAGGACGAAGCCGACGAGCACCGGCAGCGACAGCACGAACTCGACACCCTTCGCGAGCACGCACCGGATCACCCAGATCTCGCGGGGCAGGTTGGTCGACCGGACCAGCCGCGCCTCCTGGATCAGGCTCTTGGCCGTGTCGTTGACCGAGCCCGTGAACCACTGCCAGGCCAGCAGGCCCGAGAGCAGGTAGAGGAAGTACGGCTTGTCGGCCACCCGGCCGCCGGCCTTGAAGATGAACGTGAAGACCACGAAGTAGACCGACGCCATCAGCAGCGGGTCGAGGACGGTCCAGACGTAGCCGAGCAGGCTGCGCGAGTAGCGAACCCGCAGGTCGCGCTGCACGAGGGTCCACAGGATCGACCGACGACGGGTCACCGCTGCCATCCGGCTGATCAACGCGGTGACCTCGATTCAGCGTGGACGGTGGGCGACCGGCGTCCGTCAGGGCGCCGTGGCGAGGATACGGCACACCCGCACGGGGGCCGGTGACCCGGCATCAGATGTCGCGCTCGAGGCGCAGGACGCCTCCGTCGTCACGCAGCATGCCGTCGGCCACCAAGGTCGCCCGCAGCTTGGCGTACTCGGTGGGGTCGCCGTGCGCGAAGTGCGCGAGCCGGGTCAGGAACAGGGCCACCGACCGGAAGGTGCGGCTGATGACGAGGTTCGGGGTGCCGGTCGTGCAGTTGAACTCGGTGACCGGGGTGCGCCAGTCGCCGTAGTTCTCGGTGAGGTACCGGTCGGCGTCGGCCGGCCCGAGCACCGGCACGTCGGCCAGCGTGTAGTCGGTGAGCTCGAACACGGTGTTCTCCCACCGGTGGATCGACGACCCGTGCCACAGCCGGTCGCCCTCGCGGTGGTGCACGAAGACGTCGACGTTGATGCCGTTCTCGTGGATCAGCTTCACCAGGGCGGGGGCGCGCTCGACGCCGTACCGACCGGGCTCGGTCTCGACGACGGTCTGGGCGTCGTCGAGCTTCTTGACGACGTAGCGCGGCGACCGCTCGAGGGCCTCGACGAGCCGGTCGAGCACCTCCGGGTGCTCGGGGTCGAAGGTGACGCCCACGTCGATGTCGTAGTCGTGGGCCAGGAACCCGCCCTCGCGCACGATGCCGAGGAAGGTGCCCGAGATGACGTACCAGTGCCACTGCTGCACCGGCAGGGCCTCGGCGAGGTCGTGCAGGGCGGTGCGCGCGTCGTCGACCGAGAAGTCGCCCTCGCGGTCCGACACCGGGCCGGACGGCTCGCCCTGGGCGGTGCTGATCAGCGGGAGCAGGGCGTCGGCGTGCTCACGGAAGTCGGCCCGCAGCGCCTCGATGTCGCGGGCGCCGGCGTCGAGCTGGGCGTGGATGCGGGCGGCGCGCACGAACAGGTCGTCGGCCCGCCAGAGGTGCTCGGGCAGGCCGGCGCGCCGGGCGTCGATGAACCCCTCGAGGGCCTCGAGGTCGGCGGGGCTCGCCCCGAGGGTGAAGTCGAAGAAGTCGTCGGTGACGGTCTCGACCCCGGGCCAGCCACGGCGCAGCACCCACCCGGCGAGCCGGAACGCGTACTTCGTCTCGTCCTGCACGAACTGGGTGCGCACCAGCCGGGCGATCGACGGCCGCCCGGTCACCGCGAACGTGCCCGCGTACGCCGCGCCGCCCACTCCGTACCGGAACGCGGGTGAGTGCGACCGGTTGAGGAAGTTGAGGAGCGAGTAGGACTTGCTGAGCATCACGATCCGTCCGTGGGGGCGCGGGTGCCGGTGCGGGTGGGAGCACACCGCCGAGCGCCCGGGAACGGTGGCAGTGCGTGCACGGATCAGTATGGCAAAGGCGGCCTGCTCGGCTCGCATCCGCCGGTGGCCACCACCGGGCCGGTCAGCCGGCCGAGCAGATGCTCGCGAGGTCGCTGGTGTTGGCGTCCGGGTCGGTGGCCGGGCGCTCCATCACCGCCTGCTTCTTGGGTGTGGTCGAGCCGGTGCCACCGCCGGATGCCGCGGCCGCGCCGGCCGACGACGCCGCGGCCTTGCGCTCGTCGGCCTTCTCCGCCTTGTCGATCGTCGTCGCGACGGTGTCGCGCACGACCTGCGGGTCGTAGTCCCAGGGGTTGATGAGCGGCGGCACGAAGTTGACCGAGGTGATCTTCTGCGTCTTGGTCTTCACCGCGAGCGTGGCGAGGCTGGCGAGGGCCTCCTGCGGGATGTCCGTGCGGAAGACCCCCTTGGTGGCCCTGGCGATGTCGGCGAAGTGCAGCACCACCGTCTGCGGGTCGAGCTGGTTGACCATCGAGGTGACGACGCAGCGCTGGCGGGCCATCCGCTCGTAGTTCGTGGAGTTGGCGCGGCTGCGGGCGTACCAGAGGGCGTGGTAGCCGTCGAGGTGCTGGTTACCGGCCTCGATCCACCCCTTGATGAGGTGCTGCGAGCCGATCGGCGTCCGCCGCTGCACGGCGATGTCGAGCCCGCCCACCGCGTCGACGAGGTTGCGGAAGCCCTTGAGGTCGACCAGCACGTAGTACTGGATGTCGAGCCCGGTGAGGGCCTCCATCGCCTCGGTGGTCGCGAGCAGACCGGGGTCCTTGGTGCCCGCCGGGAACTCCTTCGCGTGGACGGTGCCCCACGTGTAGAGCGCGTTGAGGAGGCACTCGTCGCCGCAGGTCCACCCCTGCGGCATCAGCCCGGCCATGACCGACCCGGGCCGGAACCGGATGTTCTCGGTCTCGCGCGAGAAGCCGAAGAGCACCGCGCGCCCGGTCTCGGCGTCGACGCTGGCGAGCTGGAGGCTGTCCGGCCGCAGCCCGACGCGGCCCGCGCCGCTGTCGCCGCCGAGCAGCAGGATGTTGTAGCGGCCGTCGACGGCCCCGGCCGCCTCGCCGCTGGCGAACACCGAGGTCATGGCGGCCCGGGCGGCGCCGACGTTCACGCCGGCGTAGGCCGCGCCGCCGGGCAGCACGAGCAGCAGCACGAGGAGGGCCACGAGCAGCGCCCGGCGGTCACGCCGGGGCAGCCGGTCGGGTTGGCCGAGTCGCCAGGCGTCGATGAGCAGCACCACCCACAGGGCCGCGAACCCCAGCAGCACCACCTGCATGGCGAGCAGCGTCCAGCGGTGGGTCAGCACGGTGAGGGCGGCGGTGCGGTTCACCAGGGCGAGCAGCGCGACGAGCACGACGGCGGCCCACATCCCCAGCCACGCGCGCAGGGCGAACCGGCCGAGCGGACGGTTGCCGGCCGCGACCTGGGCGGTGCCGGGCATGACGACGGTGAGCGCGAGCAGGGTCACGGCACGGCGCCGACCGCGGCGTGCGTCACCCGGGGTGCGGGTGTCGACGCGGATCGGCGCTTCGATCTCCTGGCGCTCGAGCACCGCGGAGCCGCGCTGAGGTCCCATGGCCTGTGAGTATCGGGGCGCGTGGGGCTGTCGTGACTCAGGCGCGCCGGGGTGCCCGAGATCGGGGTGCCCGAGACCGCCGTGGCGTGGGATCCCAGACTCTGTTGGCACACTGGGGCGCCCCCCGGACCCCGCAGAGAGCGCCCCGAGCCCCATGAACGACGACCACGCCCGGCCGATCCCCCAGGGGAACCGGCCCGAGCCGCCCGCCGACGACGACGTGTACGTCGTCGACACCCGCCGCGGGTCACGCCGTCGTGGCGACCGCGGCGACCGCGCAGCGGCGCCCGCGCAGCCGTCCTCGGCCACGGCGCCACCGACCGGCCACCCGGGCGCCTACGACGAGCTCGGCCGTCCAGTGGGCGCCGGGGGCACGGCACCGCCCGCCGCCCCGACCGGCCCGCGCGCTCCGTCCGCCCCCCGCGAGCCCCGCACGCCCCGGCCGGGCCGCACCAAGCGGGTCATGACCGTGGTCGTGGTGGCTCTGCTCGCCTGGGCGGCCTTCATCGTGGTCACGCCGGTCCACGCGTGGTCGCAGGTCACCCGGGAGGACACCACACCCACCGGCACCCGCCCCGCGGACGCCGACGGACACACCTACCTGCTGGTCGGGAGCGACAGCCGCGAGGGCCTGACCGCCGCGCAGCGCAAGGCCCTCGGCGTGGGCGGCGACGCGAGCGGCCGGCGCACCGACTCGATCATCCTCGTGCACACCCCGAGCGGGTCCGGGAAGCCGGTGCTCATCTCGATCCCCCGCGACAGCTACCTGCCGATCCCCGGGCACGGGAAGAACAAGGTCAACGCGGCCTTCGCGATCGGTGGCCCCAAGCTGCTGGCGAAGACCCTCGAGCAGGCGACCGGCCTGCCGATCGACGGCTACGTCGAGATCGGGTTCGGCGGCTTCGCCGGCGTCGTCGACAGCCTCGACGGTGTCGAGGTCTGCGTGAAGCGCAACATCAAGGACGCCAAGGCCCACATCAACCTCACAAAGGGCTGCCAGACCCTGGACGGCAAGAACGCCCTGGGCTACGTGCGGGCGCGCTACTCCGACCCGAAGGGTGACCTCGGCCGGGCCGAGCGGCAGCGCCAGTTCCTCGGAGCCATCATGAAGAAGGCCGCCACCCCGGCCACCGTGCTCCTCCCGTGGCGCTGGTGGGGCTTCACCCACACCGCCGCGTCGAGCGTCATCGTCGGCGAGGACACCTCGCTCGTCGACACCTACCGGGTGCTCTCGACGATGAAGAAGGTGTCGTCGGATCAGGCGCTCAGCCTCGTCGTTCCCTTGTCGACGACCAACGCGACGACCAGCGCCGGCAGCTCGGTGCTCTGGGACGAGAAGCGGGCCGTCGCGCTGTTCACGATGCTGCGCAACGGCGACCCGATCGACGGTGCTCCGGCCGGGACGGACGGCATCCCGAGCGGCGGCTGAGCGTGCTCACAGACGCCACGTGCCTGGACGACCTACCCAGAGCGGCCGTTAGAATCATCCGGCCGCGGCTGCCGTCGGTGGTCGTGGATGACGGCCACGGCGACGACCACGACGACCACGACGACCACCGAGCAGGAGGGTGAGTGAGCGACGCCGCCGACCCCTCCGTCGAGGGCCTCACCCGCCGCGACCTGCACGGTCGCCCGCGACGCACCTGGCGCACCTGGGCCGTCGTCGCGGTGGTCACCGTGCTGGTCGTCGTGCTCGGGGGCACGGCCTACGCGGCCTGGCGGCTCAACGCGAACATCACCAAGCTCGACGTGTCGGCGGCGATCGGCACCGACCGCCCGACCCAGGCGCCCGGCACCACCGAGGCGGTCAACATCCTGCTCATCGGGTCCGACACCCGCGAGGGTGCCGGCAACGACGCCTACGCCGACCGGGACGGCACGCTGGGCGGCGGAGCGCACTCCGACACCAACCTCCTGGTGCACCTGTCCGCCGACCGCTCCGCCGCGACCGTGGTGTCGATCCCCCGCGACTCGATGACGCTCGCCCCGCCGAACTGCTCGGCGACGGCGCCCAAGAGCGAGTGGCACATGCGGCAGTGGAACCAGAACTACTCGATCGGCGGCACGGGGTGCCTCATCCGCACCCTCGAGGCGAACACCGGCGTGTTCATCGACCACTACGCCGTGGTCGACTTCCGCGGGTTCAAGCAGATGGTCGACGCCCTCGGCGGCGTGAAGGTCTGCACCCCGGTGGCGATCGACGACGCGAACACCCACCTGCAGCTCACGCCCGGCAAGCACACCCTCGACGGGCGCCAGGCGCTGCAGTACGTGCGGGTGCGCAAGTCGGTCGGCGACGGGTCGGACCTGCAGCGCATCGGTCGCCAGCAGGCCTTCCTCTCCTCGGTGATCCAGAAGGCCACCTCGACCCAGCTGCTGCTGGAGCCCACCAGGCTCTTCACGTTCCTCAACGCCGCCACGAAGTCGCTCACGACCGACCCGGAGTTCGGGGTCGGCACCATGCGTGACCTCGCGAGCAGCGTCAAGGGGATCGGCCTGGACAAGATCCAGTTCGTCACGGTGCCGAACGAGCCCTACGCCCCCGACCCGAACCGGGTGCAGTGGAAGGAGTCCGCCGAGCAGATCTGGTCGGCCCTGCGCGCCGACCGCGCGGTCGGCGCCAAGGCCACCAAGCCCAGCACCACCCCGTCACCGACGAGCTCGCCGCTCACCGTCTCCCCCGCCGACGTCCAGGTCAGCGTGGTCAACGCGACCGGGGTGTCCGGGCTGGCCCGCCAGGCCGCCAGGGCCCTCGAGGTGCAGGGCTTCACCGGGGTCACGACCGGCACCACGGCCACCACCACCGCGCCCGTGGTCGTCGAGTACTCCGGCCAGCATGCCGAGGACGCCCGCACCGTCGCGGCGGCCTTCCCCGGTGCGGTCGTCGAGAAGACCAGCGGCCTCGGCGCGACGGTGCGGGTCACCCTCGGCCGTGGCGCGCCCGAGGTCGTCGAGCTGCCGAACCGGCTCGGCAGCGCTCCGCTGCCCTCGCCGAGCATCTCCTCCGAGCCCAACCCCACCGAGTCGATCCAGACCCGGGACGCCGACACCGACATCTGCTCCTGAGCCTGGTCGCCGGTGTGGCCGACCACCTTTCGGCTCAGGCGTCGTCGCTGCCCTCTCGCCGGGGCAGCACGGTCAGGACCATGCCGATGTACGTCCGGAACTCGGTCATGTACGCGGCGAGGAACGTCCTCGTGGCCTCGTTGGTGACCTCACCGTCGTCGAGGAACACCTCGGGTGAGAACCGGATGTACGCCTCTGGTGAGGTCATCTGCCGGGCGTTGCAGAAGCTGAGGACGCCACGCAGGCTCTGCTGGCCCATGGCCGTGCCGAGCTGGCCGGCGGAGGCGCCGATCACCGCCGCCGGGATGTGGTCGAAGGAGTTCTGCCCCCACGGTCGCGACGCCCAGTCGATGGCGTTCTTCAGGGCCCCGGGAATCGACCGGTTGTACTCCGGCGTGACGAAGAGCACGGCATCGACGGCGGCGATGGACGCCTTGAGCGCGTTGGCCTCCGGTGGGAAGTCGTCGTCGTAGTCGGGGCTGTAGAGCGGCAGGCCGCCGATCGGGATCTCCGTGAACTCCATGTCGTCGGGTGCGAGTCGGATGAGTGCCCGGGAGAGGACTCGGTTGATGGACGTGGACGACAGGCTGCCGACGAAGTAGCCGACCTGGATGCTGGTCATCCGACCACCCTGTCCCGGTGCTCGGGCTCGTGCAAGCCGGGTCCGCGGCTCAGTGGAGGCGCGACGGGAACTGGGCGATGATCCCGGCACTGAGCTGGTCCGCGAACACTCCGCCGGATGCCGGGGGTTCGGGTCTTCGCGAGGGCTCCTGATGTGGCGGAGCGGGCTCGTCGTAGATCCGCACTCCGGTGACGAGTCCTTGCTCCGGGTGCGAGCTGCTGCAGCGACGCGCAACCGGAATACGGATCTACACCCGGAACGGTCGGCTCGACGAGGGCCGGATCCGACCCGCTCAACCGTTGCGGTGCGGGACGACTACTGCCTCGCCCGGCCGGCGAGCAGCTGGCGCGCCATCACGATGCGCTGCACCTGGTTGGTGCCCTCGTAGATCTGGGTGATCTTCGCGTCGCGCATCATCCGCTCGAGCGGGAAGTCGCGGGTGTACCCGGCCCCGCCGAGCAGCTGGACGGCATCCGTGGTGACCCGCATGGCCACGTCGGAGGCGTAGCACTTCGCGGCGGCGCCGAAGAACGGGAGGTCCGCGTCGCCCCGCTCGGACTTGGCCGCCGCGACGTAGACCATCTGCCGGGCGGCCTCGAGCTCCATCGCCATGTCGGCGAGCATGAACTGCACGCCCTGGAAGTCACCGACCGCCGAGCCGAACTGGCGGCGCTCCTTCACGTACGCGAGGGCGTGGTCGAGCGCCCCCTGGGCGATGCCGACGGCCTGTGCCCCGATGGTGACCCGGGTGTGGTCGAGGGTCGCGAGGGCGATCTTCAGGCCGGCCCCGACCTCACCGACCACGCGGTCGCCGGGGATGCGGGTGCGCTCGAAGATCAGCTCGCGCGTCGGGCTGCCCTTGATGCCGAGCTTGCGCTCCTTCGCGCCGAAGGAGAACCCCTCGTCGCCCTTCTCGACCACGAACGCGGTGATGTTGTTGCCGCGCTGCCCCTCGGGGTCAGTGACAGCGAGCACCGTGTAGTACTGCGAGACACCGGCGTTGGTGATCCAGGACTTCTGCCCGGTGAGCACCCAGTCGTCACCGTCGCGCACCGCACGGCACTTCATCGCCGCGGTGTCGGAGCCGGCCTCACGCTCGGACAGCCCGTACGAGAACGACGACTCGCCGGCCGCGAGCGGGGTGAGGTAGCGCTCCTTCACGGCGTCGCTCGCGGCCAGGATGAGCGGCATCGACCCGAGCTTGTTCACGGCCGGGATGAGCGAGCTGCTCGCGCAGACCCGGGCGACCTCCTCGATCACGATGCACGTCGCGAGCGCGTCGGCTCCCACGCCGCCGTACTCCTCGGGCACGTGCGGGGCGAAGAAGTCGCTCGCCACGAGGGCGTCGTGCGCCTCCTGCGGGTAGCGGGCCTCCTCGTCGACCGCCGCCGCGAACGGCGCGATCTTGTCCTCGGACACCGAGCGCACCGCCTCGCGGATCGCCTCGTGGTCCTCGGAGAGCCGATAGGTGTCGAAGTCCGGGTTGCCGCTCATGGGGCTCATGTTACTGGCCGGTATGCCAAGTGCTACCGGTGGCGGGCCGTACCGGTGCCTGGCGTGGTCAGCGCAGGCCGCGGTGGGCGCCCCAGATCTGACCGGCGCGGTCGGCAGCCGCGGCCACGAGCTCGGCCAGCACCGGGTCGTCGGGGACGGGGAACGACACGTAGGCGCCACGTCCGCCGGCCACCGGGCGGCCGTAGGCCTTCACGGCGAGGTGGCCGTCCGGCAGCATCCGCACGTTGAGCGTGCTGAGCACGAACTCCTCGCCACGCCGGGTGTCGGTCCACCGGTGCGACTCCGGCACCGTCACGTTGATCGCCAAGGCGCTGACGTCGACGTCCTCGACTCCCTCGACCACTTCGTCGCCGCTCATGGCCCCGATTCTGCACCGAGGGCGCCCGGCCACGCCCGGTTCAGGACAGGGCGATCCGGGCCGGCCCGGCGACCGTCTCCCCGACCACCACCCCACCGGGCACCTCCCCCACCACGAGCAGGCCGCCACTGGTCTGCGCGTCGGCGAGCAGCAGCAGGTCGTCGTCCGAGACCCCGGCCCCGACGTCGAGGAACTGCTGCACCCACTCGAGGTTGCGTCGGGTGCCACCGCTGACGAAACCGTCGCGCACGGCATCCCGCGACCCGTCGAGCAGCGGCACCGCCGCGACGTCGAGCTGCGCGCCGACCCCGGAGGACCGCAGCATCGTCGCCAGGTGGCCGAGCAGCCCGAAGCCGGTGACGTCGGTCGCGGCCTCGGCGCCAGCGGCGAGCGCGGCCCGGGAGGCCTCGGCGTTGAGCGCGACCATGCACGCCACCGCCTCGGGGAAGACCTCGCCAGTGGCCTTGTGCCGCGAGTTGAGCACACCGACCCCCAGCGGCTTGGTGAGGGACAGCGGCAGGCCGGCACGCGCGGCATCCTTGCGCAGCAACCGGTTCGGGTCGCCGATGCCGGTCACGGCCATCCCGTACAGCGGCTCCGGGGAGTCGATGGTGTGCCCGCCGGCGACCGGGCAGCCCGCGTCACGCGCGACCTCCGCTCCGCCGCGGAGCACCTCGGCGAGCAGGTCGAGGTCGAGCACCGCGCGCGGCCAGCCGACGAGGTTGATCGCCAGGACGCACTCGCCGCCCATCGCCCACACGTCGGACATGGCGTTCGCGGCGACGATGCGCCCCCAGTCGAACGGGTCGTCGACGACCGGCGTGAAGAAGTCCGCGGTGCTGATCACCGCCCGGCCGGCGTCGAGCCGCACGACCGCCGCGTCGTCGCCGTCGGCGCCGACGATCAGGTCCGGGCCACCGGGCAGGTCGACCCCCTCGAGGAGCCGTTCGAGCTCGCCGATCGGCACCTTGCAGGCACATCCGCCGCCCGCCGCGTACTGGGTCATCCGCACCGTCATGGGCTCCACCCTTCCAGCACCTCGGATACCCTCACCAGCGGAGGCGTACAGGCGCCTGGTGGCCCTCCCGGTCTTCAACACCGGTGAAGTCGAGCAGCTCGGCTTGGTGGGTTCGATTCCCATCCGCCTCCGCCAGACGTGAGGAGGAGCGGTGGCCGAGCCCGACGCCCCCGACCCGCGACGCTCGGTGCCGCGCACCGACACCGTGCTCGCCGACCCGCGCCTGCAGGACGCCGCTCGCGCCCTGGGCCGCGACCTGGTGCGCACCGCCGTGGCCTCGGCGCAGGGCCGCGTGCGGGCGGGCGACCTGACCCCGGACGGCGTCGTCGACGCCACGCTCGCGGCCCTGCCGGCCCGCGCCACCACGCTGCGCCCGGTGCTCAACGCGACGGGCGTCGTGCTGCACACCAACCTCGGCCGGGCGCCCCTGTCCGCGGCCGCCCGGGAGGCGCTCGTGGCCGCGGCCGGCACGGTCGACGTCGAGCTCGACCTCGCCACCGGCCGGCGGGGCCCGCGGGCAGCCGGTGCGCGCGAGGCCCTGCTCGCCGCCGTGCCCGAGGCCGAGGACGCCCTGGTCGTCAACAACGGCGCGGCCGCCCTGGTGCTCGCCACGACGGCACTGGCCACCGGCGCAGAGGTGGTCGTGAGCCGGGGTGAGCTCGTCGAGATCGGTGACGGCTTCCGGCTGCCCGACCTCATCACGTCGTGCGGTGCCCGGCTGCGCGAGGTCGGCACCACGAACCGCACCCACCTCGCCGACTATGCGGCCGCCGTCGGCCCCGACACCGGCGCGGTGCTGAAGGTGCACCCCAGCAACTTCGCGGTCAGTGGCTTCACCAGCGCCGTCCCGGTGGCCGACCTCGTCGGCCTGGGCGCACCGGTGGTGCACGACATCGGCAGCGGTCTGCTGCGACCGCACCCCCTGCTGCCCGACGAGCCGGATGCCGCGACCTCCCTGCGCGACGGCGCTGCGGTCGTCACCTGCAGCGGGGACAAGCTGCTCGGCGGCCCGCAGGCGGGCCTGGTGCTCGGCCGGGCCGACGTCGTGCAGCGGCTGCGGCGCCACCCGCTGGCCCGCGCCCTGCGCCCGGGCAAGACGACGCTGGCCGCGCTGGAGGCGACCCTGCGCGGGCCGAGCCCGCCGGCCCTGGTCGCGCTCGACGCCACGCCGGCCGCACTCCACGCGCGCTGCACGGCCATCGCCGCCGCCCTCGTCGCCGCCGGCGTACCGGCGCACGTGGTGCCCTCGACCGGGCGGGTCGGCGGCGGGTCTGCACCGGCGCTGCGCCTCGAGGGCTGGGCGGTGGCCCTGCCCGAGGGGTGCGCGGCCCTCCTGCGCCGGCACGAGCCCGCGGTGCTGGCCCGCGTCGAGGCCGGCCACACCCTCGTCGACGTGCGCGCGCTCGCACCGGAGGACGATGATGCCGTGGCGCGGGCGGTCGTCGCCGTGACCGGCGCCCGCTGAGGTGGCGGTCGTCGCGACGGCCGGGCACGTCGACCACGGCAAGTCCGCTCTCGTACGGGCGATCACCGGCACCGACCCCGACCGGCTGCCCGAGGAGCGCCGCCGCGGGATGACCATCGAGCTCGGCCACGTCTGGGCCGACGTCGACGGGCGCCGGGTGGCTGTGGTCGACGTGCCCGGGCACGACCGCCTCGTCGGCACCACCCTGGCCGGCCTCGGACCGGTGGCCGGGGTGCTGCTCGTCGTGGCGGCCGACGAGGGCTGGCGGGCCCAGACCGAGGAGCACGTCGCGGCCGTGCGCGCGCTGGGGCTGACCGACATCGCCCTCGTCGTCACCCGGGCCGACCTCGCCGACCCCGGCCCCGCCACGGCCGACGCACTCGCCCGGCTCGCCGCGCACGGCATCCACCCGGTGGCGGTGGCTGCAGCATCGGCCCGCACCGGCGCCGGCCTGGCCGACGTGCGCGCCGCCCTGGCGGCGCTGGCCGACCTGGCCCCGCAGGGCGACCCGCACGCCCCGGTGCGGCTGTGGGTCGACCGCTCGTTCACCGTCGCCGGCGCGGGCACCGTCGTCACCGGCACCCTGCCCACCGGCACGGTCCGGCGTGGTGGCGCCCTCGTGCTCGACGGTCGGCCGGTGCGGGTGCGCGGCCTGCAGGTGCACGGCGAGCCGGTCGAGGCGGCGCACGGCCCGACCCGGCTGGCCGTCAACCTGCGCGCGGTGCCGGCCGACGCCGCACCCCGCGGCAGCGCGCTGCTCTCCCCGGGCTGGCCGGCGCCGACCGGCGTGGTCGACGTCGTGCTGCACCGGCTCACCGACCGGATGCCGACGCACGCCACCCTCCACGTCGGCACCACCTCCGCCGCGGTGCGGGTGCGGCCCCTGGGCAGCGAGCACGCCCGGCTCACGCTCGACGACGGGGCGCACCTGATACCCCTCGTCGCCGGCGACCGGGTCGTGCTGCGCGACCCCGCCGCGCACGAGGTGCTGGCCGGTGCCACCGTGCTCGACGCCCAGCCGCCGCCGTTGACCCGCCGGGGGGATGCCGTGCGCCGGGCCGCCGCCCTCGCCGCACCCTTCGCTGCTCCGGGACCGCGGCCGAGCCGCCTGCATCGGCGGGGAACGACGGCAAGGCGCCGGACGGGGCGACGGCATCCGGGCCGTTGGTCGCCCTGTTGGCGTGGCTCGACGAGCACCCCCTCGAGCCGGCTCCCGCCGCGCTCCTCGAGGGCGTCAGTGCGGCCGACCTCGCCGGGGCCGAGGTGGCCGGTCGGGCCGTGCGGCTCGGCGGCCTGACCCTGCCAGGGGGCACGGTCGAGCTGGCAGCCGGCCGGCTGGCGACCCTCCCGGCACGCTTCTCCCCCGGCGACGCCGCGCGGGCGATGGGCACCAGCCGACGGGTCGCCATCCCCGTGCTCGAACGGCTCGACGCCAGGGCGGTGACGATCCGCCACGCCGACGGCACCCGCACGCTGCGGGCCGGCCGGGCGACCTAGACGGTGATCGTGCCGCCCTCGAAGATGCCGGTCAGCGTCCCGTCGGCGTTGGCCACCACGTGCGCGGTCGGGAACCCGTAGCGGCCCTCGACGCCGCCCGCGGACTCCCAGGCGGTGAGCACGCCACCGCGCACCGCCCAGCGTCGAGCCGGCGCCCCAGATGCCGCGCGCTCGGGCGCTGACCGGTGCCGCCCGGGACCCCACCGCCCGACCGGGAGCCGAGAACCCCGGACTCCCGGCCGCTGCTGCCAGGCGGGCCAGAGGCCTCGCGCCTCGGTGGCGGCCGCTGCGAGAAGCCCAAGCGCTGGATCCTGCTCGCGGGCGACCCACGCGGCCCGGGTACCAGCCACCGTCACGTCCGCCTCGACCCACGGGTCAGCGGATCCCCCCACCGCTGTCACCGTCTGGGGCTGACGACGATGCAGCCGGTCTGGAAGACGCTGGATCCAGACCCGTCGGTGCGGTCCTCGATCCGCGCGACGGGGTACTGCAGTGGCCGTTCTCGCGCCCTCTGTCGAGCCACATCGTCCAGCGGTAGCCGTGCACGGAGTGGGTCGAGGTCGACGCGCTGTCGGTGATGGCCCCGTTCTGGAAGACGTGGATCCACCCGCCGTCAGTGAGGCCGGTGATGCGCGCGGCCTTGGGGTAGCCGAGCCGTCGAGGCGCCCGCCGTGGCGCGGCGTACGGCTCGACGACGAACGTGCGTCATGGCCGACCGCCGGTCGTGCTCGTCGACCAGATCCGCCCGCCCTGGTATAGTGACGTACCGACCACGTCCGTCGGCGATCGTGCGAATCGGACCGGTCGAGGCCTTGAGGTAGGACCGGTGGGCCGCCCATCGCCGTGTAGAGCTGCTCCATCGGGCCCCACGCGGCAGGTACGGACGAGCTGTGCTCGGCCGTGGCGTCGCTGCGGAACGACGTCGTCGAGCACGTCGTCCAGCGGTACGGCGGGACGCACGACACGACGCGGCAGTGCACACCGCCGCTGCACTTCACCTGGGTGTTGCACTGTCCGTACCGGAACGCGTTGCAGCACTCCTTGCGCTGGTCGCACGTCGCGGTGGACCCGCTGCGGCACGAGCAGCTCCAGCACTTCGCGTCGCAGATGTGGTCGGTGCACCCACTCGTGCACTTCGTGCAGGTGGCGTTGCAGTCGACGATGTAGCGGTAGCCACCACCGCACCACGAGGAGTCGGCGGCCTTCCACCAGCCCGCGGTGAAGCTGCCGGGCGGGCACGCGTTGACGCCCTTGTTGACCGTGGCGCAGAAGATCGACCAGCCGCTCGAGGCGGTGTTGGCCGGCCCGCAGATCGTCGCGTAGGCCGTCTGCGGCAGCAGGGCGTAGGCCTTCGGGATCCGTGACCAGGGCCGACCCGGCGACCGCGGCCCCGACCAGCACGCCGCGCGACCGATCCGGCGGCCCCGGGACAGCCGTCGACGAGGCGCACCAGGCCGAGGAGGACTCGAGGGCCTCGTCAGCGCCGAGTGGGTGCGGCCGCGGCCGTCGGAGAGGGCGACGTGGACGTCGGGCTCGTGGTCCGCCCGGTGGTCGTGGTGCTCACACGACCACCCCCCGCGCGGCATCGTCGTGGCCGGCTCGGCACCGAGCGAGCGCACGACCTGTCGGCCGCGCGGGGGACGGTCGCCATCCGCCGGCTGTGGCTGCCGACCACGGTGAACAGGCAGAAGGCCCGTTCCTCGGCGGTGAAGAAGTGCTGGCTCGCGCTGCGCCCGGGATCGCGCGGAACATCCGGGCCGGTCGAGAACTGCGACGGGGCCAGCCGCGGCCAGCCCTGCCGCTCGAACAGCCCCTCGTCGGCGAGGTCGGAGCCGTACTCGACGAGCGCGACGAAGACGTCCTCGGTGCCGAGTACCTCGATGGCACCCGCGCCGAAGTCGCCGACGCCTGCAGGGACGGGCGGCTGCACAGGTGCACGACCGGCAGGGTGCGCTCGCGGGGTTCGAGGGGCGCCTGCGGTGCGAGGCCGCGCGCTCGGGTGACGGGGTCGCGCCGAGGGGCGCGTCGAGCGGCGCGTCGACGGGGCGCCGATGGACGCGACGAGGCCCAGCCGGTGGGCACGTCGACCGAGATGCCGAAGCCGGTCTTCCTCACGTCACACCCCTCACCGCCGCCCAGGCCAGGAGCAGCGATCCCGCGGCCAGGCCCACCCTAGCGACGGACTCGGCCAGCCGCGCGCGGCAGCTCGACCGGAGCAGCGCCGACCAGAGCCGCTCGCGGGTGTCGACCCGGCCATCAGGAGCAGACGGCAGCGCCCGGACCAGCCCGAAGACCCCGCCGACCAGCGGCCGGCCCACGGCGGTTCCCGAAGAGAAGGCCGAGCACGACGACGGCGTAGGTCGTCGAGCTCGTGACGATCGTGACGACGCCGAAGCCGAGCTGGGCCCCGAAGCCCACCCCGACCACCCAGCCGCGGTAGCGCCCGATCCACGCCTCGTCGACCTGCCGGTGCCACGACGGCAGCGAGAGCCCGCCCAGGCGCAGGTCGAGCACCAGGCCCACGACCAGCAGCAGCGCGGCGACCACGAAGCCGGCCGGCGACCACCCAACCCGTCCGGGACGAGTCCACCGAGGGAGGCGGCGACGAAGCCGAGGGCGAGGCCGCCGAGCGTCGAGGAGACGACGTAGGCAGGGTGGTCAGCCACCACCGGGAGGCGCGGGCCCGCTCACCGAACGGGCTGATGCTCGAGAGCATCGACTCGCCTCAAGGCGACCAGGTCGCCCGCACCGCAGCGAGCACCGCCATCGGCAGCCCGATGGCGAGCACGACGACGAGCGCGCTCACCCGCGCGCCTCCACCGGCTCGTCGCGGGTCGGGCGGCTCGGTGCAGGCTGCGGGTGCCCGGGGTACACCCCCGCGGCGAGCAGCTCGGCGTCGATCCGGCTCAGGTCGTCGCGCCCGCCCGGGCCGTGGCTCACCCCACCGCCCCGGGGCCGGTACGCCCGGCGGCCGCCCGGGCGTGGGCGCTCTCCTCGACGGCCTGCTCGAGCAGGTCGCGCACGCTGCCCAGGACGTCGCCGAGCCCTCCCCGGTCACGACGCCGTCCTCGACGAGCACGAAGTAGGGCGAACCCGGGATGTCGTAGTCGGCCCAGGCCTCGCTCGACGGCGACCACGCGCACTCCGGGGCGGGCCAGCCTGGCGAGCGTGGCTCGGCGACTCGTCGGGGCGCCCCTTCACCACGACCACGAGGTCGGCGTCGGCCGGGCGTGGTGGTGTCCGGGCCGAGCTCCTCCCAGAAGGTCAGGCACACGCTGCACCCCGAGGTGAGGAACGCGAGGAGCGTCGTGCGGCGCGCCCGCGCCGGCGAGCTCGACCTGTGCCGCGCCCTCGAGGTCCTCACCGACCACGTCGTGCGCGGCGCTCGACTCGGCCCGGGTCGCGGGCACGACCCCGGGCTCGATCTGCACCGCGACCGGGCCGACCGGCGACGACTCGTGGCCCGCGGCGGCCGTGGCCTCCTTCTCGAGCTCGAGGCCGGCGCCCAGCTCGTGCAGGGCCCGCAGGATCAGGGCGTGGCTGCGCAGCAGCCCGAGCACCAGGACGGCGAGCAGCGCGATGGCCACTCCTTCGGCGATGACGGCGGCGAGCACGGTCAGACCCCTCCCCGGGTACGGCTGCGGATGGCGGACGGTTGGACCGTGGGCAGCACGGCCATGACCTGCCAGGCCAGAAAACCGACGAGCGCGACCAGCGCCAGCAGGCCGACCACCGCCCAGGCACCCGAGTCGGCCAGGGCCGACCACGCGCCGGCCCCCGGCGGGTCGAGCGCCACGAGCAGGCCCACGACGGATGCCGCACCGGTCACCACCGCGTGCGCCCGGGTCGGCGGGGTGTCGGCCCGACCGAAGCAGCCACAGCTCGACAGCACGCCGCCGCGGCGCAGGGCGGTCACGACGAAGGCGGTGAACACGGCATACATCGCCGCGAGCAGCACCGCGGTGACCCGGCTCGGCACGGCGAGCGCCGCGACGGCCACGACGACCTCGGCCACCGCGAAGGCGCGCACGGAGCCGCGGCCGAACGGCATCCCGACCGAGCGCACCGCGCGCACGAGGTCACCGGGGTCGCGCACCTTCGGCACGCCCGCCACGCCGAGCAGCACGGCGGCCGCGGCGTAGGGGACGA
The DNA here is from genome assembly GCA_963695175.1 of uncultured Actinomycetota bacterium. Lineage (GTDB taxonomy): Bacteria > Actinomycetota > Actinomycetes > Actinomycetales > Dermatophilaceae > Fodinibacter. The sequence goes on along the minus strand of CAVOGG010000001.1, from coordinate 79,595 downwards.
CGAGCGCGGGCCACATGCGCCACACGCTAACCCGGACCTACCGCCCGTGCATGAAGTGCCACAGGTTGCTGTGCTGCTCCTGCTTGATGAACGCCGGGATCACCGCGCGCTCGAACAGCTCGACGCCGGAGATGTCGTACGCCTGCTCGACGAAGTTCGTGATGGCGTAGTCCATGCCCCGGGACTGGAGGTCGACGAGGGCCTCGACGATCTGCTCGGGGGTGCCGACGAGCGGGCCCTCCGCGAACATCTTCACCGTCGACTCGACGACGTCGACGGGCAGGCCCGCCGAGGTCAGGTGGTCGCGGATCCAGTCGAGTCGCTCCTTGACCTCGGCCTCGTCGCGGCCGATGACCACGTTGAAGTTGGCGCTGCGGACGATCTCCTCGAACGGGCGGCCGACATCGGCGCAGTGCGCGCGCAGGATCTCGCTCTTGGCGCTGAACACCTCGGGCATCCCGGAGAAGTTGGTGTAGTCGGCGTACTCGGCCGCGAGCCGCAGGGTCTTCCGCTCGCCACCGCCGGCGATCCACAGCGGGATGCCGTGGTGCGGGTTGCCCGGCACCGTGTCACCCTGCAGCGGGCGCGGGAAGCACAGGGCGCCGTCGGTGCTGAAGTGTTCACCGCTGTAGGTCGACCGGCCCGTGGACCACATCTCGCGCATGATCTCGACGCCCTCGCGCAGCGCCTGGAGCCGCTCGCCGGCGCTGGGGAACCCGTATCCGTAGGCGCGCCACTCGTGCTCGTACCAGCCGGCTCCGATGCCCATCTCGAGGCGGCCCTCGGAGACGACGTCGACGGTCGCGGCGACCTTGGCGAGGTGGGCCGGGTTGCGGTAGCCGACGCACGTGCACATCTGCCCCAGCCGGATCCGGCCGGTGACGCCGGCGAAGGCGGCCATCAGGGTCCACGCCTCGTGGGTGGCCTCCTCGCTCGGCCGCGGCGTGGTGTGCATGTGGTCGTAGACCCAGATCGAGGACCAGTCCGGGTTGCCGTCGACCCGGCGGGCCAGACCCGCCATGACACCCCAGTGCTGCGCGGGGTCGATGCCGACGAGGTCGTGGCGCCAGCCCTGCGGGATGAAAAGTCCGAACTGCAATGGAGGTCCTCTCGAAGGCCACGCGTCCCGCAGGGCGGGCCGCACGGTGGGTCGTCCCGCCCGGGGGCGGGCGCGCACGGCGGGGCGGGCGCGTGCCCAGCCAACTCCGCCACGGTCCTGTGACGCAACTTCCCGCCCCGTATCGTTGCCCGGCGTGACTCGAACCATCTGCGTCGTCGGCACCTCGTACGTCGGTCTGTCCTGGCCGTCCTCCTCGCCGAGCACCACGACGTCGTCGCCTTCGACATCGACGAGGGGCGGATCGACATGCTGCGCCAGCGGCGCAGCCCGATCTCGGACCCGGACATCGAGGCGCGGCTGGCCTCGCCCGACCTGCGGCTGCGGGTGACGACCGACAAGCACGAGGCGTATGCCGGTGCCGAGTTCGTCGTCGTCGCCACCCCGACGAACTACGACGAGCGCACCAACTACTTCGACACGAGCACGGTCGAGCAGGTCGTCGGCGACGTCGTCGCGATCAACCCGGATGCCACCGCGGTCATCAAGTCGACGGTCCCGGTCGGCTACACCGCGGGCCTGCGCCAGCGGCTCGGCTCCGAGAACATCGTGTTCTCACCGGAGTTCCTCCGCGAGGGGCGCGCCCTGCACGACAACCTGCACCCGTCGCGGATCATCGTGGGCGACCAGGGGCCTCGCGGCCGCCGGTTCGCCGACCTGCTCACCGAGGCGGCCCTCGACGACGACGTGCCCGTGCTGCTCACGGACAGCACCGAGGCCGAGGCGATCAAGCTGTTCGCCAACACCTACCTCGCCATGCGGGTCGCGTTCTTCAACGAGCTCGACACCTATGCCGCCACGCACGGCCTCGACACCCGCCAGATCATCGAGGGCGTCGGCCTGGACCCGCGGATCGGGCCGCACTACAACAACCCGAGCTTCGGCTACGGCGGCTACTGCCTGCCCAAGGACACCAAGCAGCTGCTGGCGAACTACGCGGACGTGCCGCAGACCCTGGTCAGCGCGATCGTCACGGCCAACACCACCCGCAAGGACTTCGTGGCCGCCGACATCGTGTCGCGCGCGCCGAGGGTCGTCGGCATCCACCGCCTGATCATGAAGTCGGGCTCCGACAACTTCCGCTCGAGCAGCGTGCAGGGCGTCATGAAGCGGGTCAAGGCCAAGGGCATCGAGGTCATCGTCTACGAGCCCGAGCTCGAGGACGACCGGTTCTACGGCTCGGAGGTCGTGCGCGACCTCGACGAGCTGAAGCGGCGCAGCGACGTCATCGTCGCAAACCGGATGGTCGGCGAGCTGAGCGACGTCGCCGACAAGGTCTACACGCGCGACCTGTTCGGCAACGACTGACGCCGCACCCGTCGGCCGGTTTCCGCCCGGTTGGCGCCCGGTTTGCGCCGGGTCGCCGAGGGCATGATGAGACCATGGGCCTCCAGCACCAGAACGACCCGGACCTCATCCGTGAGCTGCTCATGGATCCCGGCATCTGGGTGGTGGTCGGGCTGTCGAACAACCGGGAGCGCACCGCCCACCGGATCTCGCGGTGGATGCACGTCGAGCTGGGGACGCCGATCATCCCGGTGCACCCCAAGGCCGAGACCGTGCACGGCTGCCAGGGCTACGCCTCGATCGACGACATCCCCGACCAGGACATCAAGGTCGTCGACTGCTTCGTCAACAGCGAGCACGTCGGTGCGGTCGTCGACGACGTCATCCGCAACAAGGACCGCCTGCTGATCGACGCCATCTGGATGCAGCTCGGCGTGGTCGACGAGGCGGCGGCCGAACGGGCCCGAGCCGCCGGGCTCGACGTCGTCATGGACACCTGCCCCAAGATCGAGTGGCCGAAGATGCGCCACGACGGGATGCAGCGCTGAGGGACCGGCGACCGGCGCCGGGTCCGTGAGGGCCATGCGCCGACGGTAGATTCCAAGTTCACCCGCCCCCTACCCGAGGTCTCGTCTTGGCATCCATCCCCCCGTCGGAACCCCTGCGGCAGCTGTCCCTTTCGCACGGCGCCTCCGGGCTGACCGTGACGGTGCGCGTCGCCTGCCCGGTGGTGCTGCGCCGGGCGTTCATCATGGTGCGGCGCGCCACGGGCGACCTGCTGTGGTCGATGGAGCTGCACGGCCAGGCGGCGGAGTTCGTCATCCCGAACGGGCGGCGCTCCGCGAGGCCTTCGAGCGAGGTCTGGCCCTCCTACCGCGACGAGGTCGCCCTGCGCCGGGCGGTACCGGCGACGCCCCGCCGCTGGTCGCCGACCTCGGCTTCACGCTCGAGTCCGACCGCGAGCAGGGCTCGGTCCGGCCGGGGACTGCACGACTACGTCTCGCTGACGACTGCAAGCGCTCGACGATGGACGCCTCCCGTCCGCTGCCCTCGTCGCAGCGGCGACCTGACCGTCTTCCGCGCAAGAGCGGCGGCATCAGCTTCGCGTTCGGTCCCGGGCGGCCGGTGCCGCGCACCCGCGGCAAGCATCCTGCGGGTGCGCCGCGACACGACGGCGTGGACAGCTCACCGGTGAGGTCGAGTCGCAGAGCTTCGCCCTGACCGGTGGCTCGCTGGTGCTGGTCGCCGCGACGGTCCGGTGAGCGCATCGTGCTGCCGACGACGGTCGTGCGGACCGACCCGCCCGAGGCGCTGGTCGGCCAGCGGCGGCTCCGGTTCACCGCCATCCTCGACCAGTCCTGACCTGCTCGGCCGCTTCCAGCGACCCGAGTTCCTCGACGCCCGTTCACGGCCGCACGTCTGGCCGCTACGCCGAGCCGCTCGACCTGCGGGTGCGTCGCCTCGCGCCGCGCGCGCGGCTGGTCACGCCCGCCTCGGTGTTCACCGACGGCGAGCACGCCGGCGAGCTGCACGCGTACCGCACCTTCAAGGCCGGCTCGCTCGCCTTCGAGTTCCGCCCGCTCGACGCCGACGCCGTCGAGACGGCACGCACCCCGTGGCGGTCCGGCAAGGCGCTGCGCTGGAAGACCCGCCACCGCCCGGTCTGGGTCGTCGGCGAGCGCCCCGAGACGGCGCAGGACACCGGCGTCGCGCTCTACGAGTACCTGCGCGACGCCCATCCCGAGATCGACGCCCGGTACGTCATCACCCGCGACTCCCCCGACCTCGAGCGGGTCGCGGGCGACCCGAGCGCGGTCATGTTCGGCAGCCGCGAGCACGTCGAGTCCGCACTGGCGGCGCGCCGCATCCTCGGCTCGCACCACAGTGAGTACCTGCTTCCGGGGCGGGGGCCGAGGTTCGAGCGGAACGTCAAGGCCACCCGGGTCTTCCTCCAGCACGGCGTCATGGGCACCAAGAACATGGTCGCCAACTACGGCTACGCCGCACCGGGGTTCACCGCCGACGCGTTCATCGTGAGCTCCGAGCGCGAGCGCCGGATGATCGAGGACGACTTCGGCTGGCCGTCCCGCCGGGTGTTCGTCACCGGCCTGGCGCGGCACGACCGCCTGTTCGAGCCGATGCCCCCACCCGAGCGCCGGATCCTCGTGATGCCCACCTGGCGCGACTGGCTGAGGGGCCCTGACGACGTCAGGGCGAGCGAGTTCTACGCCCGCTGGGAGGGGCTGTTGCACTCCCCGGAGTTCTGGGACTTCCTCGACACCCACGGCCTGGTCGCGGACCTGTACCTGCACGCGAACCTGCAGCCCTACGCCGACCTGTTCGACCTGAGCCACGTCAACGTGATCCGGCACGGCGACGTCGCGATCCAGGACCTCCTGCTGCGCTCGATGGCCGTCATCACCGACTACACGAGTGCGGCGATCGACTTCTCCTTCCTCGACCGCCCGGTCTTCTACTACCAGTTCGACCGGACCCGCTTCCTCGGCAAGCGACCGTCCCACTTCGACCTCGACGAGGAGCTGCCCGGCGAGATCGTCGCGACCCGCGGCGAGCTGATGCGCGCGCTCGCCGGCGCCGCCGAGCGTGACTTCGCGATCCATCCCGAGGCGCAGCGCAAGGCGTCCGCCCTCATCGCCCACCGCGACACCGACGCCAGGGAGCGCATCGTGACCGCGGCGGTCCACGCGCCGCACCGGCGGATCGACCCGCCGCAGCTGCGCGACGCGATCGCGACGGGTCGACGCCTGGTCGGCGCCGGGTCAAGCGCCGCCCCGCGGTCGTCGCCGTCCAGGACCGGGTGCGCGGGCCGCTGCGTACCGGCGTCTACCGCGGTCGCCCGCACCGCTGCCGCGCAGTGGTCTGGTCGTCTTCGAGAGCAACCTCGGCGCCGACTACGGCGACAGCCCCGGCGCCATCCACCGGGCCCTGCGCGACCGGGGGCTTGCCGGTGACGAACGGGGTGGGTGTCCACGACCGCGGCGCCGGTCCCTGAGGGCAGCGTCCGGCTCGAACGGCTCGGCTGGCGGTACCTGTGGGCGATGGGCCGGGCCAGCGTCTGGGTGAGCAACCAGAACATGCCCTCGTGGATGCGGCGCCCCACCGACACGTTCTACCTGCAGACGTGGCACGGAACCCCGCTCAAGCGGATGCTGCACGACCTCGACAGCGTCGTCGGCCGAGACGCCGGCTACGTCGGCCGGGTCGACCGGATGATCGGCGAGTGGTCCCTGTTGCTCGCCCCGAGCCCGTGGGCGGCCGACCGGCTGCGATCGGCGTTCCGCTACGAGCGGCGAGATGCTCGACGTCGGGTACCCCCGCAACGACGCCCTGGCCGACGGCACGACCGCTGAGCGGGCCGAGCGGATCCGCAAGCGGCTCGGGCTCGCGGCATCCAAGAAGGTGCTGCTCTACGCGCCCACCTTCCGCGACGACCAGCGCACCGGCAAGCGGTTCACCTTCGACGCTGCCCATCGACCTGGCCGCGCTGTCGGCGGCGATCGGTGACGAGTACGAGATCGTCGTCCGGCTGCACCCGATCATCCGGGGCAACGTGCGGCTTCCCATGGGGAGTGCACGACGCCGGGGGTGGGTTCGAGATGGAGGACCTCCTGGCCGCGGCCGACGTCCTGGTCACCGACTACTCGTCGGTGATGTTCGACTACGCCGTGCTCGAGCGTCCGATGATCTTCTTCGTGCCCGACCTGGAGAAGTACCGCGACACCCTGCGCGGCTTCTACTTCGACTTCGAGGCCTCGCGCTCCGGGCCCGCTCGTGCGCACGACGGGCGAGCTGGTCACCGCGTTGGAGCGACGGCAGCGACGTGAAGTACGCCGCTGCCGTCCGCGACTTCCGGAACGGTTCTGCCCGAACGACGACGGGCGGGCCGGCGAGCGGGTGCTCGACGACCTGCTCCGCCGCGGGGTGATCCCCGGCGCCTGACTGCGAGCCGCCGGTCTCCGAGGTTCGTTCGTCACCGCCAGGCTCGTGCCGCTCGGCCGAGTCACGACCCCGCGCGACGCTCCCGCAAGGCGGCGCCCTTGGCCTGCGCCTCGTGCCGCAACCCCTCCCGGAAGTCCGCCAGCGCACCACGCAGCCGAGCCGCCTGCGCACCCTCGCCCGCACCGAGGATCCGGGCCGCCAGCAGCCCGGCGTTGCGCGCCCCACCCACCGACACGGTCGCCACGGGCACCCCCGCCGGCATCTGCACGATCGACAACAGCGAGTCCAGGCCGTCGAGGTACTTCAGGGGCACGGGCACACCGATCACGGGCAACGAGGTGACCGACGCGAGCATCCCGGGCAGGTGGGCCGCGCCACCCGCGCCGGCGACGATCACCCGCAGCCCTCGCGACTCGGCCGAGCGCCCGTACTCCACCATCTCCTCGGGCATCCGGTGCGCCGACACCACGTCGACCTCGCACGCGACCCCCAGCTGCTCGAGGACCACCACCGCGGCCTCCATGACCGGCCAGTCCGAGTCCGACCCCATGACGACGCCGACCACTGCCGCGCCACCCGCCGCGTCGCCGTCCGTGTGCGTGCTCACTCGGTCACCACTCCCTGGATGTAGTCCGCCGCGTGCCGGGCCCGCTCACGCAGGTCGGCGAGGTCGGTGCCGCTGATGTTGACGTGCCCGATCTTGCGCCCGGGCCGCACGCCCTTGCCGTACATGTGCACCTTCGCCTCCGGGTCTCGCGCCATGACGTGACGGTAGGTGGGGTACAGCTCGGCGTAGTCGCCGCCCAGCACGTTGGCCATCACGGTCCACCGCCCGTGCGGCCGGGGCGACCCGAGCGGCAGGTCGAGCACGGCCCGCAGGTGCTGCTCGAACTGCCCGGTCACCGCGCCGTCCATCGACCAGTGGCCGGAGTTGTGCGGCCGCATCGCCAGCTCGTTCACGACGAACGAGGGCGCACCGTCGGCACCCTCGACCTCGAACAGCTCGACGGCCAGCACCCCGGTGACGTCGAGCTCACCGGCCACCCGCAGCCCGGCGTGCACGGCGGCGGCCGCCAGCCCGGCATCCAGCTCGGGGGCGGGGGCCAGCACCTCGGTGCAGATGCCGTCGGTCTGCACGGTCTCGACGACCGGCCACGCGGCGGCCTGGCCGGAGGGGCTTCGCGCGACCAGCACCGCGAGCTCGCGACGGAACGGCACCCGCTCCTCGAGCAGGATTCCGGTGCCCTCGGATGCCGCCCGCTCCAGCCATTCGGTGAGCTCACCGGCATCCGCCACGACCTTCACGCCCTTGCCGTCGTACCCGCCGCGCGGCGTCTTGGCGACGACCGGCCAGCCCACGGCGTCGCCGAAGGCGGTGACCTCCGCCGCGGTGTCGGCCCGCTCCCACCGCGGGCACGGGATGCCGAGCGCAGTGAGCCGCTCGCGCATCGCGAGCTTGTCCTGGGCGAACCGGAGCGCCTCCGGGCGCGGGTGCAGCTCGACCCCCTCGGCGACGAGCAGGTCGAGCACGTGGTCGGGCACGTGCTCGTGGTCGAAGGTGACGACGTCACAGTGCTGGGCGAAGGCGTGCACGGCCGCGGCCTCGGTGTGGTCGCCGACCGGTGAGCTCGGCACGACGAGCGCGGCGCTGGCGTCGTCGGCCTCGGCGAACACGCTCAGGGTCACCCCCAGCTCGGCCGCGGGCCCGGCGCACATCCGGGCGAGCTGACCACCACCGATGATGCCGACGACGGGAAAACCTCCGGGTGTGCGACGTGGGGTGGTCACCCGGCGAGGATAGCGACCACCGGTGGGTAGTCTGCTGCGGTGCCCACGACCGCACCGCCTCCGACCGGCGGTATCTCCCGCCTGTTCGAATCGGCCCGCGGCGCCGTGGACGTCATCTACCGCGAGATGATCAAGTTCGGCGTCGTCGGCCTGCTCGCGTTCGTCATCGACATCGGCCTCGCGAACCTGCTGTGGTCCACCGTGCTCTCCGACAAGGTCACCACGGCCAAGATCATCTCGGGCACCGTCGCGACCCTCTTCTCCTGGGTCGGCAACCGGCAGTGGACCTTCCGCCACCGACGCAGCCGGCCCGCCCACCACGAGGTGCTGCTGTTCTTCGGCGTCAACGGCATCGCGCTCGGCATCTCGGCGATCACCCTGACCATCTCGCACTACGCCCTGGGCTTCACCACGATCCTCGCCGACAACGTCGCGACGATCATCGGCATCGGGCTCGGCACCCTGTTCCGGTTCTGGGCCTACCGCAAGTTCGTCTTCTCGGGCGAGCCGCTCTGACCCCTCGGCCGCCGACGTCGGCGGCCTGCCCTAGCGTCGGGGCATGGTGCACCGGCTGACCCGCCAGCAGGCCCGCCGCATCGCGGTTCGGGCCCAGCTGCTCGACGCCGAGCGCCCCACCGACCTGCTCGAGGTGGTGCGTCGGCTGTGGGGCGTGCAGGTCGACCTCACCGCGGCCGTCGCCCCCAGCGCCGACCTCGTGCTGTGGAGCCGTCTCGGCCGGGCCTACCGCCCCGACGACCTCGACGCCGTGCTCCTCGACCGCGACGTCGTCGAGTACGACGGCATGCTCCACGCCGCCGACGACATGGCCCTGTTCCGCGCCGACATGCACGACTGGCCCGGCCGGCCACCGCTGCGCGAGTGGCAGGAGGACACCGCCGACTGGGTCGAGGCCAACTCCGTCTGCCGCGACGACATCCTGCAGCTGCTGCGTGCCGAGGGGCCGCTCCCGGCCCGCGAGCTGCCCGACACCTGCGTGGTGCCCTGGCGGTCCAGCGGCTGGAACACCGGCAAGAACGTGCTGATGCTGCTGAACTGCATGGAGCGCCGGGGCGAGGTGGCGGTCTCCTCCCGCGAGGGGCGCGAACGGCTGTGGGACCTCGCCGACCGGGTGCTGCCCGACCACCCCGCCGTGCCCTGGCAGGAGGCCGCCGCCGAGCGCGACCGGCGCCGGCTGGCGTCACTCGGCATCGCCCGGGCCCGTGCCACCCAGACCCTCGGCGAACCCAACGACGTCGCGGATGCCGGTGAGCCGGCGGTCGTCGAGGGCGTGCGCGGAACCTGGCGGGTCGACCCGGAGCAGCTCGACCGGCCGTTCCGCGGCCGCACCGCTCTGCTCTCGCCGCTCGACCGGCTGGTCTTCGACCGCAAGCGGATGACCGACCTCTTCGAGTTCGACTACCAGCTCGAGATGTACAAGCCGGCGGCCGCCCGGCGGTGGGGCTACTGGGCGATGCCGGTGCTCCACGGCGACCGCCTCGTGGGCAAGCTCGACGCCACCACCGACCCCGAGGCCGGGCTGCTGCGGGTCGACGCGCTGCACGAGGACGAGCCGCTGACGGCATCCGCCCGGGCTGCGGTGGCCCGAGAGATCCGCTCGCTCGCAGCGCTGCTCGACCTCGAGCCAGACCTCGAGCTCGAGCGCCCTTGACCTGCCCGACCCGGTTCGCCGGGTGCCAGAATCGGCCCATCGGTGCCGACCGGCCCGGGCGCAACGAGGCACGCGGGCGGTCGGTGAAGAGGCCGGAGGTTCGCATGCAGCTCGTCGTCACCGCCGAGGCCATCGCGCGGCGCGGTCGCGGGACCACACCGGAGGGCGGCGTGGGCGACGTGTCGGTCGCGGACTGGGCCGGGGTGGCCGCAGTGCTGCGCTCGGGTGAGGTGGGCCCGTTCTGGCTCAGCGTGAGCCGCGCGGAGGAGCCGCCGCACGTCCGACCCGTCTTCGCCGCCTGGGGCGGCACGTCGTTCTACCTCGTCAGCAAGTCCTCGGCGGCCAAGACCGCGCACCTTCGACGACACCCGAACATCTCGCTCAGCGTGGCCCTCGACGACCTGCACGTCGTGGTCGAGGGGCGAGCGTCCCGGGTGACCGACCCCGAGGGGCTGGCCGCGGCGTCGACCGCGATGCGGGAGGTCTACGGCTGGCCGACCCGCGTGGTCGGCGACGAGCTCGACGCCGACTACGGGGCACCGACGTCCGGTGGTCCGCCCTACCAGGTGTACGAGGTCGTCCCCGTGACGGGCTACGCGTTCCCGATCCGCGACCAGGTGCACCCCACCCGCTGGACCTTCGACCGACGCTGACACCCTCGCGGGCTCTTCGCACCCGCTGCCGGGCACCTACCGAGCTGCTGCCGCCTCGCGTCGTCCGTCGAGGGGCCCCGGTGTGACGGACGCGGTCTGGGGAAGCATCTCGGGTAGCTGCCAGGCGCGCCGCACGAAGAGGGCGACCAGCAGCATCGGCACCACCACCGTCCACAGTGCGGCCGGGATGCTGGCGCCGCACCCGAGCGCGGTCAGGACCAGGGCCGGGCCGGGAAGCACCCCCTCGAGGATGGTGCCGGCGAGCACGAGGAGCCCACCGCCGACGAGCACCCCCACCGGGAGCACCACACCGGTCTCGACGCCGCGCGCGCCATCGGCGTCCTCGGTCAGCCCGAGGCCGACGAGGAGTGTCGTGACCATCAGCCCGAGCCACGGTGTCCGTGGGCCCATCGCCCCACCGTAGACCGCTGTGGCGGGCCGTGGCCATGGCCGTGCCCGCGGATCCGGCGTGCGGGCGACCGTGCGGTCAGAGGGCGCTGGCGGAGAGGAACAACGCGAACAGCGGCGGTTTCGCGCGGACCAGCTCGAGCCGGCCGCCGGCGGCCTCGGCGAGGTCACGCGCCAGCGAGAGCCCGAGGCCGCTGCCCGACGACGACACCGACCGCTCGAAGATGTGCGGGGCGATCGCGGCCGACACGCCGTCGCCCTCGTCGGCCACCTCGATGACGACCGACGGGCCGGCCCGGCGGGCCGCGATCTCGACGGTGCCGCGGCCGTACATCAGGGAGTTCTCGAGCAGGGTCGTGAGGATCTGCGCCAGCGCGGTCGGCGTCGCCCGGACGCCCAGGCCGCGCTCGCCGCTGACGTGGATGCTGCGGCGTGCCCCGGCGAAGGCCGGTTGCCACTCACGCTGGAGGGAGGCCAGCACCGAGTCGAGCGAGACCGCCGGGGTGGTCTCGGTGCCGCTGCGGGTGCGGCTCATCAGGTCGTCGACGACCCGGCTGAGCCGCTCGACCTGGTCGATCGCGATGGTGGCCTCCTCCTCGACGACGGTGAGGTCGTCGGTGCTGGCGATCTCCTCCAGCCGCATGAGGAGCGCGGTGAGGGGCGTGCGCAGCTGGTGCGAGGCATCGGCGGCGAAGTCGCGCTCGGAGGCCAGCCGCTTGGCCCCTTGCTGCGCGCCGCGGGCCAGGGCCGCGTCCAGGCGGTCGACCTCCTCGATCCCGGAGCGCAGCGGCACCGGGCGCGGGTCGCCGGGGCCGAGCCGCTCGGCGCGCTCCCCCAGCGTCGCCAGGAAGTGGGCGAGGCGGGACGCGCGACGGTCGGCCACCAGCGCGGCGATGGCCAGGGCGAGGCCACCGGCGACGAGGACCGCCGCGAGGAGGGCCGCGAGCACGGCCGGAACGGGCGGGGTGCCCTCGAAGTCCTGGTCGGACAGCGGCGCGAGGGACTTCAGCGGGTCACCCGGCCACAGCAACAGGGCGCCCACCGCCGCTCCCACGAGCACAGCGGTGATCGCCACCGCCTGGGAGACGGTGACCCAGAGCAGTCGGCGCACCCCGGCCTCAGTCCTCCGGGGCGTCGAAGCGGAAGCCGACCCCTCGGATCGTGGTGATGTAGCTGGGGTGCGACGCGTCGTCGCCCAGCTTCCGGCGCAGCACCGAGATGTGCATGTCGAGGGTCTTGGTCGAGCCGTACCAGGCGCTGTCCCAGACGTCGCGCATCAGCTTCTCGCGGGAGACGACCTTGCCCTCGTTGGCCACGAGCACCTTGAGCAGCTCGAACTCCTTGCCGGTGAGCTGCACCTCCTGGCCGTCGAGGAACACGCGGCGGCCCTCGGGGTCGATCTTGACCAGGGCCTCGGGGGCCGGGGGCTCCACGACACCACGCCGCAGGAGGGCCCGCGCCCGGGCCAACAGCTCGGCGAGTCGGAACGGTTTCGTGACGTAGTCGTCGGCTCCGGCATCCAGGCCGACGACGGTGTCGACCTCGTCGGCGCGGGCGGTGAGGACGAGCACGGGCACGGTGCTGCCCTGCTGGCGCAGCCGCCGGCACACCTCGAGGCCGTCCATCTTCGGCAGCCCGAGGTCGAGGACCAGCAGGTCAGGCGATCGCAGGGCCTCCTCCAGGGCGGAGACGCCGTCGGTGCACACGTCGACGTCGTAGCCCTCGCGCCGGAGCGCGCGGGCCAACGGGTCGGAGATCGCGGGGTCGTCCTCCGCGAGGAGCACCTTGGTCATGGGTTCGATCGTAGTCACGCCGAGGGCTCAGACGCCGTAGGGCGACGACCTCCCGGTGCGCGTTGCAGCTCGTGGAGGGTCACGACGCCGATGCCGCGCAGCACGCGGCGACGCCGTTCGATGGCCGAGAAGCCCGACACCGAGCCCAGCTCCCGCGCCATGGCGTCGTCGACGTAGACGTGCCCCGACGGGGTGACGGCGGTGATCCGGCTGGCCTTGTTGACCGTCATCCCGAAGACGTCCCCGAGCCGGGAGACCACCCGGCCGTGCGCCAGCCCGACGCGCACCGGCGGCAGCAGCTCGTCCTCGGCCATGGCGTCGACCAGGTCGAGGGCGATGGCGGATGCCGCGGCCGCTTCGGTGTGCACGAAGAGCACCTCGTCCCCCACCGTCTTGATGACCCGGCCGCCGTGCTCGGTGATGACGTCGCTGGCGAGCAGCTCGAACCGCTGCACGACGCGCGCGAGCTGCCGCTCGCTCATCCGGCGCACGAAGGAGGTGAACGAGACCAGGTCGGCGAAGCCGACGACCCGGATCGGCGCGGACGGGTCGGAGTGCACCGTCGGGTCGGCATCCGCGAGCATGCGGGCGATCGCGTTGGTGAGGTGGCGCCGCCAGACGTAGACGAGCAGGGGCTCGATGTCGTCGCAGATCGACGCGAGCAGCACGGCGGCGTCGGCGGCGACCTGCTGCTCGGGCACCGAGCGGCTGTCGCGGCCCTCGAGCTCCTCGGAGTGCGGCGGGGTCAGCGACTCCGCCACGAGCTGGGTCTGCCACACGGCGAGCCGGTCGGAGGTGCGCGCGAAGGCCCGGGTCATGCCGAGCGCGAGCTCCTCGCTGACCTGGTCGTCACTGATCATCCGGGCCACCCGCCTGAGCGCCTCGAGGTCGGCCTCGGTGAACATCGCCTCGTCCTCGGCGTTCTGGAAGCCCATCGCGTGCCAGAACCGGCGGGCCGTCGCGGGCGCGACGCCGGCCCCGTCGGACACCTCGCGGCGTCCCATCGAGGCGGGGCGGCCGAGCAGCACCCGCTCGATCCGGCCGGCGACGTCGTCCGGCGTCTCGGCGTCGGGGGGCAGGCCGACATCCTGCGGGGACATCGGGCCTCCTCTCCGAGCGGTCAGCGTGACCGGACGTGGATGACGTCGCCGGCGGACACGGCAAACCTGCCCTCGGCGGAGCGCACGGTCAGTCTGCCCGCATCGTCGACACCTGTCGCGACTCCCTGGCGCACGACCCCACCCGGCTCGTGCACCTCGACGTCGCGGCCCACCGTGGCACAGGCGGCGACGTAGGCCAGCTGGGCTGCGCCGCCGGGGCCGGAGTCCTCCGCGAGCACCCGCGCGAGGTGCACGAGGTAGGCCGTGAGCAGCGTCGCACGGTCGACCCCGGGGGTCCCGGCCGCCCGCAGTGAGGTGGCGGTGTCGAGGGGCAGGTCGCCGCGGGTGGTGTCGACGTTGAGGCCGAGCCCGACGACGACGCCGGCCTCGGTCCACTCGCAGAGCAGGCCGGCGAGCTTGCGGTCCTCGTCGACCGGCACGAGCACGTCGTTGGGCCACTTCAGCGCCGTCACGATGCCGGCGACCTCCTCGACCGCGCGGTGCACGGCCACGCCGGCGAGCAGCGGCACCCACGAGGCGCCGGAGGCCGGGGGCGGCACCAGCACCGAGACCGCGAGTGCGGTGCCGGGGGTCGTCGTCCACGCGCGCCCGAGGCGACCGCGACCGGCATCCTGGACCTCTGCGACCACCACGCGCCAGGTCCGGGGGCGGGCACGGACCTCGTCGTTCGTCGAGCCGAGGCGGTCGAAGACCTCCACCGGTCCCCACGGGTCACCGGGTGTGACGGATCGCTCGTCGAGGGGTTCGGGTCCAGGCATCGCGTCCACGAGGGCAAGGCTAGGCTCGGAGCATGTCCAAGAGCGACGCCCAGTCCATCGGCGGCACTGACGTCCCGAAGGACATCGACACCTCCACGACGGCGGGCAAGCTCGCGGACCTGAAGCGTCGGGTCGCCGAGGTCGCCAACGCCGGGTCCGAGCGGGCCATCGAGAAGCAGCACGCGCGGGGCAAGAAGACCGCCCGCGAGCGCCTCGAGATGCTGCTCGACGAGGGCACGTTCGTCGAGATGGACAAGTACGCCCGGCACCGCTCGGTGGCCTTCGGGGGCGACCACAACCGTCCCTACGGCGACGGCGTCGTCACCGGCTACGGCACGGTCGACGGCCGCACCGTCGCCGTGTTCGCCCAGGACTTCACGGTCTTCGGCGGGTCGCTGGGCGAGGTGTTCGGCGAGAAGATCGTCAAGATCATGGACTTCGCGATGAAGGTCGGCTGCCCGGTCGTGGGGCTGAACGACTCGGGCGGGGCGCGCATCCAGGAGGGTGTCGTCTCGCTCGGCCTGTACGGCGAGATCTTCCGCCGCAACGTCCACGCGTCGGGGGTCATCCCGCAGATCTCGCTGGTCATGGGCCCGTGCGCCGGCGGTGCGGTCTACTCCCCCGCCGTCACCGACTTCACCGTCATGGTCGACAAGACCTCGCACATGTTCATCACCGGACCCGACGTCATCAAGACCGTCACCGGTGAGGACGTCGGCTTCGAGGAGCTCGGCGGCGCCCGCACCCACAACACCAAGTCGGGTGTCGCGCACTACATGGGCACCGACGAGGACGACGCCGTCGAGTACGTCAAGGCCCTGCTGTCGTACCTGCCGTCGAACAACATGGAGGACCCGCCGGTCTTCGGCGACGAGAACGACCTCGAGGTCTCCGACGACGACCGGTTCCTCGACACGATCGTCCCGGACAGCCCGAACGTCCCCTACGACATGCACCAGGTCATCGAGCGGATCGTCGACGACAACGAGTTCCTCGAGGTGCAGCCGCTGTTCGCGCCGAACATCATCATCGGCTTCGGTCGCATCGAGGGCCGCTCGGTCGGCGTCGTGGCCAACAACCCGATGCAGTTCGCCGGCACCCTCGACATCGACGCCTCCGAGAAGGCGGCCCGGTTCGTGCGCACCTGCGACGCGTTCAACGTGCCGATCCTGACCCTGGTCGACGTGCCGGGCTTCCTCCCGGGCACCGACCAGGAGTGGGACGGCATCATCCGGCGCGGCGCGAAGCTCATCTACGCCTACGCCGAGGCCACCGTCCCGCTCGTCACCGTGATCACCCGCAAGGCCTACGGCGGCGCCTACGACGTCATGGGGTCCAAGCACCTCGGGGCCGACATCAACCTGGCGTGGCCCACCGCGCAGATCGCCGTCATGGGCGCGCAGGGTGCGGTCAACATCCTCTACCGCAAGGAGCTCGCCAAGACGGCCGCGGCCGGCGACTCCGTCGAGGAGGCCCGCGCCTCGTTCATCAAGCAGTACGAGGACGCCCTGGCCAACCCCTACGTCGCCGCCGAGCGCGGCTACATCGACACGGTCATCACGCCGTCGAACACCCGGATGAACGTCACCAAGGCCCTGCGGGCACTGCGCACCAAGCGCGCCTCGCTGCCGCCCAAGAAGCACGGCAACATCCCCCTATGACCTCCTCACAGGCTCAGAGCTCATGGGACCCCGCCCTATGACCTCCTCACAGGCGGCCGAGTCCGGCGCGATCGACGCCGAAGCGGCCCCCGCGGCGGCAGCGATCGTGGTGCGCGGCGACGCGACGCCCGAACAGCTCGCGGCCCTGGTCGCGGTGCTGTCGGCGGCATCGGGCGGCGACGAACCGGCATCCGAGGGCACGTCGTCCACCTGGGCGACCCGCACGGCGGCGATGCGCCAGCCGGTCAGCCACGGCCCCGGAGCCTGGCGCACCTCCCTGCGCCCCTGACCGGGTCAACATCGACCAATAGGTCAAAGTTGCCCCACCCCCCGCCGGGGCAAGATCGACCAATAGGTCAAAGTTGCCTCACCTGTGGATAAGCAGCCGGCCCATCCCGCACGCTTTGCCACGCTGGGCGGATGCCGGGAGCGACTCGCTGCGTTCCGATCTCGCCGTTCTTGACGCGCGAGGGTCACGCGCTGGGCGTGTCCCGGCGGCGCCTTGCAACCTCCGAGTTCCGCTCGGTGTTCGCTGGGGTGTCGGTTGCCTCCGTCGTGCCAGACACGGTGGTGGTGAGGGCTCGTGGCGCCCTGCTCCTCGCGCCCGAGGGTGCGGTGATCAGCCACTGGACCGCAGCGAGGCTGTGGGGTGGCGTGGTGCCGGACAACGAATGGACGCACATCTCGTTCATGCGCGACGTCCGGTTCCGGGTACGGGGAATCAAGCACCACCGGTTCCGGCATCGGTTGGACATCAAGCGTCGACACGGTCTGCCGGTCACTTCCCCGGCGCAGACGTTCTGTCACCTCGCGAAGCACCTCGGTCTGGTCGACCTCGTGGCGCTCGGAGACCGGCTCGTCAAGAAGGGCCGGTGCACACCATCTGAGCTCGTCGACTACGCGGACGCCTGGCCCGGTCAGTGTCGGGGTGAGGCTCTTGGCGCGGCCCGATTGGTCCGGGAGCGGGTCGACTCCGTGCCCGAGACCGCGCTGCGGCTGCTGATGGTGCTTGCCGGACTCCCGGAACCACAGGTGGACATCCGGATCCACGACGCCGACGGACAGGTTCGGTTCCGCATCGACCTCGGCTACGAGGGGGTTCGACTGGCCATCGAGTACGACGGCCGGTGGCACGACGTCGACGAGCAGCGCGAGCGCGACGAGTCCCGGCGCACCGGGCTCAGCACCGAGGACGGCTGGACGTTCGTGGTCGTTCGTGCGGAGGACCTCTACGAGCAACCGGAGCAGCTTCTCGAGCGACTCGCGTCGGCACTTCGGGCACATGGCCTCCCCGTCCCGGCCGCGCTGTCCCAGGAATGGCGCCGTCACTTCCGGATCATGACCAACGCTGCGTGAGTCGACCTGGCGCCGAAGCCACCATGGGGCAACTTTGACCTATTGGTCGATCTTGCCCCAACGCCGCGGGGCAACCTTTTGGGCTACGGGTCGATCGTGGTGCGGCGGGTCAGGCGGCGCTCGAGGGAGGCGTGGTCGTCCGGCGCGAGCACCCCCGCCGCCAGCACCCGCGCGGCCGCGTCGTCGTCCCCGGTGAACGCACGGAACACCTCCGGCACGGTGATGCCGTGCGCCGGCCGGTCCAGCACCTCGACCGCGTCGCCCGCGCTCACCACGCCGGGCTCGACGACGGCCAGGTAGGCGCCGGTGCGACCCCGGGCGGTGAACCGGCGCACCCAGCCGCGCTCCCCCATCCATGCGGCGAACGTCGCACAGGGGATCCGCGGCCCGGTCACCTCGAGCAGCGCCGACCCGACCCGCCAGCGCTCCCCGACGACCGCCCCGTCGACGTCGAGCCCCTCGGTCGTGAGGTTCTCGCCGAACAGCCCGTCGGCCAGGTCACGCCCCAGCTCGGCGCCCCACCAGTCGAGCTCCTCGCGTGCCACGGCATACACCGCCTGGCTCGAGCCCCCGTGGTGCTTGCGGCTGACCACGTCGTCGCCGACGACCCCGCTGCCGAGGCCGCCGCGCTTCGGCCCCGGGTCACGGACCTGCGCGGACGACACCGGGCGCTTGTCGATCGCCGTGTCCAGGCCCCCACGCCGGATGCCGGCCCGCGGGCCACCGATGTTGACCGACCTCACCACGGGCTGCATGGGCACGAGGCTATGTCGGCACGCGCGCCCCCCGTGACCGCGGCCGCCAACCACCGACCAACTCGGCGGGAAAAGCGACGCGACCACGGCGGCGCCCTCCGGTAGCGTCCGACGGATGACCGCACCGACGTCCACGCCCCGCCAGCCGACCGCCGTCGACGCCGTCGCCGACGCCCACTTCGACGCCGTGGTCGCCGCGAGCCCGATCGAGGCGACCCACCTCGGGGTGCCCGGGGCCGAGAGCGAGCTCGACGACCTGTCGCCCGACGGCTACGCCCACCACGCGCAGATCGCCCGCGACACCCTGGCCCGCCTCGACACCGTCGAGGCCGTCGACGCGGTCGACCGGGTCACCGTGGCGGCGATGCGTGAGCGGCTCGGGCTCAGCATCGAGCTGCACGAGGCCGGCTACGACCGGATGGAGCTCAACGTCATCGCGTCGCCGCTGCAGGGGTGCCGCGACGTCTTCGACCTGATGCCGACCGCGACCCAGGACGACTGGGCGACCATCGCGACCCGACTCACCAAGGTGCCGGCCGCTCTCGAACAGTGGACCGCGACGCTGCGCGACTCGGCCGACCGGGGCCTGGTGACCCCGCGGCGACAGGTGACCGAGTGCATCGCCCAGTGCGCCGAGCTCACCTCCCCCGACGGCTTCTTCTCCACCTTCGTCGCCGGGGCGTCGGCCGACGGCACCCCGCTCGACGATGCCGTGCGCGCCGACCTGGAGCGCGGCGTCGCGGCGGCGGCCACGGCCTACCAGCGCATCGGCGACGACCTGCGCACCCACCTGTTCGACCGCGCTCCCGAGGCGGATGCGGCGGGTCGCGAGCGCTACCAGCTCGCGTCGCGCCAGTTCCTCGGCGCCACCATCGACCTCGAGGAGACCTACGCCTGGGGCCAGGAGGAGCTCGCCCGGATCACCGCCGACATGGTCGCCACCGCACAGCGGATCCTGCCCGGCGGCACGGTGAAGGAGGCCATCGAGCACCTCGACCACGACCCGCGCTACATGCTGCACGGCACCGATGCGCTCCGCGACTGGATGCAGGAGCGCGCCGACGAGGTCATCGTCGACATGGCCGACACGCACTTCGACATCCCCGGGCCGGTGCGCACCATCGAGTGCCGGATCGCCGCCACCCACACCGGAGGCATCTACTACACCGGGCCGAGCGACGACTTCAGGCGCCCGGGCCGGATGTGGTGGTCGGTGCCCAAGGGCGTCACCGAGTTCGGCACCTGGCGCGAGCTGACGACCGTCTACCACGAGGGCGTGCCGGGGCATCACCTCCAGGTCGCCCAGACGGTCTACCGCCGCGAGCTGCTCAACCGGTGGCGCCGGATGATGTGCTGGGTCAGCGGGCACGGCGAGGGCTGGGCGTTGTACGCCGAGCGCCTGATGGCCGAGCTCGGCTACATGGACGACCCGGGCAACTACCTCGGCCTGCTCGACGGCCAGTCGCTGCGCGCCGCCCGCGTGGTGCTCGACATCGGCGTGCACTGCGGGTTCGAGGCCCCCGCCGAGGTCGGTGGCGGCGACTGGACCTACGACAAGGCCTGGAGCTTCCTCACCGCCCACGCCAACGAGGGCGAGGCGATGATGCGCTTCGAGCTCAACCGCTACCTCGGCTGGCCGGGCCAGGCCCCGAGCTACAAGATCGGCGAGCGGCTGTGGCTGCAGCTGCGTGACGAGGTCGCGCACCGCGAGGGAGATGCGTTCTCGCTCAAGGACTTCCATCGCCGCTCGCTCGACCTCGGTTCGGTCGGGCTCGACGTCATGCGAGACGCGATCCTCGCCTGAACCGCAGGCGGCCCCCACACGGCATACTTTTCCCCACGTGAGGAATGTCGACGAGGAGGCGCGGTGGCTGCTGGCACGAGGGGTCGCAGGCCTGCGGGCAGCGGCACGCGTGAGGCGATCCTCGCCGCGGCGTCCCGGGCCTTCGCCGAGCAGGGCTACCCGGGCACCACGATGCGCGCCATCGCGCGCGACGCCGGGGTCGACGCCCGCTTGGTCACCCACTACTTCGGCAGCAAGCAGGACCTCTTCGTCGCGGTCGTCGACCTGCCCTTCGACCCCGAGCAGGTGATGCCGGCGCTGCTCGCCCCGGGACGCGAGGGCGTCGGCTTCCGGCTCGCCACGTTCGCCGTGGGGATGCTCGACACGCCCGAGGCCCGTCGCACCATGACCGGCCTGCTGCGCGCCGCGGCCTCCGAGGAGGAAGCGGCCGAGCGGGTGCGCGACCTGCTCATGGAACGCCTCCTCGGCCCGCTGGCCCACCACCTCGGTGGCGACCAGCCCGAGCTGCGGGCTGCGCTCACCGCCGCCCAGATGGCGGGCCTGGCCTTCGCCCGGCACGTGGTCGGCGTGCCACGCCTCGTCGACGCCTCCCCCGAGGAGCTCGTCGCGGCCATCGGGCCGGTCCTCGAGCACTACCTGACGGGCGATCTCTCCCCGAAGCCCCGGTAGCAGCGACAATCCTCCCTGTGGAGCTCGCCGCACTCGTCGTCGCCATCGTCCTCGTCGTCATCCTGGTCAGCCGGCTGCGGCCGACCGGCATCCCGACGCCCATCGCCCTGCTCGTCGTCGGAGCCGTGCTGTCGTTCGTGCCCGGGGTACCCGAGGTGCGCCTGTCCAGCGAGCTCGTGCTCTACGGGCTGCTGCCACCGCTGCTCTACGCCGCCGCCCTGTCGACCTCGCTGCTCGACGTGCGGGCGCACCGCGGCGCCATCCTCAGCCTGTCGGTGGGGCTGGTGCTCTTCACCGCCCTCGGGGTGGGGCTCGTCGCCTGGCTGCTGCTGCCGATCTCCTTCGCACTGGCCCTCGCCCTGGGTGCGATCGTCGCCCCGCCGGATGCCGTGGCCGCCACCTCCGTGGCCCGCCAGATCGGGCTGCCGCGGCGGATCACCACCATCCTCGAGGGTGAGTCGCTGCTCAACGACGCCACCGCCCTGGTCACGTTGCGCACCGCGCTGGCGGCCGCCGGGCTCGTCGTCGCCCACGGTGTCGGCAGCCGCGGCGAGGACGCCCAGGAGGTGACCGTCTCGTCGGTCGGCATCGACCTGCTGATCGCGTCGGTGGGCGGCGTGGCCATCGGCGTGGTCGCGTTCTTCGTCATCGGGCTGATGCGCAAGCACCTCACCGAGGTGCCGGCCGACACCGCACTGTCCTTCGTCGCCCCCTACCTCGCGTACGTGCCGGCCGAGCAGGTCGGCGCCTCGGGGGTGCTCGCGGTGGTCACCGCCGGCCTCCTGCTCGCGCACAAGGCGCCGATCCTCCAGACCGCACCGTCCCGGCTGTCGGAGCGGATCAACTGGTCGAGCATCATCTTCATCCTCGAGAACGCGGTGTTCCTGCTCATCGGGCTTCAGATCGCAGGCCTGCTCGACGACGTGGCCAACGACGACGAGCTCTCGGTGGCCCGCACCCTCGCGGTCGGCCTGGCCGTGCTCGTCACCTGCCTGGTGCTCCGGCCGGTGTGGATGATCCCCTTCACGCTGTTGAGCAACCGGCGTGCCGACGCCGGCGTCGACCGCCGCGACCGGCTACGCGGCGCGCTCGTGGGGTCGTGGGCGGGCATGCGCGGGGTGGTCACTCTGGCTGCCGCCCTGACCCTTCCCGAGGAGACCCCGCTGCGGGCCCAGCTCGTCGTCATCGCCCTGGTCGTCACCGTCGGCACCCTCCTGCTGCAGGGCGCGACCCTGCCCGCGCTCGCCCGCGCCCTCGACGTGCGCGGCCCCGACCCCCGCGAGGACGCCCTCCAGGAGGCGACAGTGCTCGGCGCGACGACCGGTGCCGGCCTGCGGCTCATCGAGTCCGACCCGTCCGCCGACGAGCCCACCGTCGCGGCGATCCGCGACCAGGCCACCGCCCGGGTCAACCGCAGCTGGGAGCGCCTGGGCACCCTCGGGCCCGGGGACGACGAGACGCCGAGCGAGGCGCGGGCCCGGGTCCGCACCGAGATGATCCGCGAGGAGCGGGCCGAGCTGCTCCGCATCCGGGACAGTGGCGGGGTCGACCACGAGGTGCTGACCTCCGTCCTGGGCCAGCTCGACGCCGAGGAGTCCGCGCTGATCTGGGGGGCGACGCGGGCCGGCGCCGTGCGCGGCTCCCCGCTGCGCCCGCCCGACCGGATCGCCGGCGCGTGCGAGCACCTCGCGGCCGCCGAGACACCCAAGGCCCCGTCCAGCGCCGAGGGGTGCCCGCGGTGCATCGCCGAGGGCCTCACCTGGGTGCACCTGCGGGCCTGCGCCGAGTGCGGGCAGGTGGGTTGCTGCGACTCCTCGATCGGCAAGCACGCCGAGGCCCACTTCCACGAGGCGGGCCACCCGGTGATGCGCAGCATCGAGCCAGGCGAGGCGTGGCGCTGGTGCTACGTCGACGAGATCGTCGGCTGAGCCCGACCGCGCACGAGGCGCTCTGGTGGCGGCGAGCCTTCGAGGGGGTGCGTCCCGTGACATGCAGTCGGCCCCTGCG
The DNA here is from genome assembly GCA_963695175.1 of uncultured Actinomycetota bacterium. Classification (GTDB taxonomy): domain Bacteria; phylum Actinomycetota; class Actinomycetes; order Actinomycetales; family Dermatophilaceae; genus Fodinibacter. The sequence goes on along the minus strand of CAVOGG010000001.1, from coordinate 56,789 downwards.
GGCCCACCGCCATGCTCAGGGCCGGGTCAGAGCCCCTCGACTGCATGTTCCTGGAGGCGCTGGCCACCGCACCCACGGGGCGGGTGCCGCGGCCCCCGCACTAGGTTGTGCCGTATGCCGTCCGCACCCCTCGCGCTGCTCCTCGCCTCCGCCTCGCCGGCCCGCCGCAGCACCCTGCGGGCCGCCGGGGTCGACCCGCTCGTGCAGGTGTCGTCGGTCGACGAGGATGCCGTCGTGGCGGCGGCGCAGGACGTCGCCGGCGAGCCGCTCGAGGCGGCCGACGTGGCCCTCCTGCTGGCGCGGGCCAAGGCCGAGGACGTGGTGGCCGCACTCGAGGTCGACGACACCTTCGGCGAGGCGGACGCGGACCTGCCGCACGGCATCCTCGTGCTCGGGTGCGACTCGGTGCTCGAGCTCGACGGCGAGGTGCACGGGAAGCCGGCCGATGCCGTCGAGGCGGCGGCACGATGGCGACGGATGCGGGGCGGCACGGGGGTGCTCCACACCGGTCACTGGCTGGTCGACCTGCGCGACACCGACGCCGGCGGCTCCGGCGGCATGGTGGGCGGCACGGCATCCACGACGGTGCACTTCGCCGACCTCGACGACGCGGAGGTCGACGCCTACGTCGCCACCGGGGAGCCGCTGCGGGTGGCCGGCGCCTTCACCCTCGACGGCCTGGGCGGGCCCTACGTCTCCGGCATCGAGGGCGACCCGAGCAACGTCATCGGCGTCTCGCTCCCGCTGCTGCGCGAGCTGGTGCGCGAGCTCGGCGTCGCCTGGCACGACCTGCGCACCCCCGTCGGGGACGCCTGACCCCCTCATTTCTCGCGAAGTCAGGAGCAGTTCGCGCAGTCATGGCCGTATCCGATCCTGACCCCGCGAAGTGCTCCTGACTTCGCCGTTCTCGCGACCGGTCAGACCGGGGGGACGTCGCGGCGCTTGTCGGCGAAGTGGCGGTCGCGCCGGGCGGCGTAGCGCAGCCGGTGCAGCAGCTCTCCACGCAGGGCGTCGGCCTCGACGACCTGGTCGATGACCAGGTCGGCGGCCAGCCGCTCGAGGTCGACGTCGGCCTCGTACTCCGCGCGCCGGGCGGCCACGAACGCGTCGCGCGCCTCGGCCCCCTCGGCGGCCTCGACCTCGGCGATCTTGTTGGCGTACACCGCGTTCACCGCGGCCTCGGGCCCCATCACGGCGATCCGGGCGGTGGGCAGCGCGATCGTGGCGTCAGGCCCGAAGCCCGGCCCGCCCATCGCGTAGAGCCCGGCGCCGTACGCCTTGCGCACGACCACGCAGAACTGCGGCACCGTCGCCGACGCCACCGCCGAGACCATCTTGGCGCCGTGCCGGATGATGCCGCCGCGCTCGACCTCGGACCCGATCATGAAGCCGGGCACGTCGGCGAGGTAGACCAGCGGCACCGAGAAGGCGTCGCACAGCCAGATGAAGCGCGACGCCTTGTCGGCCGAGTCGCTGAACAGCACCCCGCCCTTGACGGCGGAGTTGTTGGCGACGATGCCGACCGTCTCGCCGTCCATCCGGGCGAAGCCGACGACCAGCTCGGCCGCGAACAGCGGCTTGACCTCGAAGAAGCTGCCGTCGTCGACGAGCCCGTCGATGAAGTCGTGCACGTCGAACGGCTGGCTCTCGCGCTCGGGCACCGACGCCCGGGTCAGCGGCTGCGCCGGCTCCTCCGGGTGGTACGTCGGCAGCGGGGTGCGCCAGCTGCCGGGCAGGTACGAGAAGTAGAGCCGGGCGAGCTCGATGGCCTCGGTGTCGTCGTGGGCGAGCAGGTCGCCGACGCCCGAGACGGTGCAGTGCATCCGGGCGCCGCCCATCTCCTCGAGGGAGACCTTCTCGCCGACGACCATCTCGGCCATCCGCGGTGAGCCCAGGTACATCGAGGCGTTGCCCTCGACCATGATGATGACGTCGCAGAAGCTGGGGATGTACGCCCCGCCGGCCGCCGACGGGCCGAACAGGCAGCAGATCTGCGGCACCTTGCCCGACAGCGCCACCTGGTTGTGGAAGATCCGCCCGGCCCCTCGCCGACCCGGGAACATCTCGACCTGGTCGGTGATCCGGGCACCGGCGCTGTCGACCAGCCAGAAGACCGGAAGCTCCTCGCGCAGTGCGGTTTCCGTGGCACGCACGATCTTCTCGACGGTGCGCGCCCCCCACGACCCCGCCTTGACGGTGGGGTCGTTGGCGATGACCACGACGGCCCGCCCGTCGACCGTGCCACGCCCGGTGACCACCCCGTCGGCGGGCAGCCCGGCCGCCCGCGAGTTCGCGTACCGACCGTCCTCGACGAAGCTGCCGTCGTCGACCAGCAGGGCGATCCGGTCGCGCACGTAGAGCTTGTTCTGGCTCGCGAGCTTGGCGGCGGCCTTCTCGGTCGGTCGCTCGGATGCCGTGTGCGCGGCTTCCAGCCGCGCCCGCACGTCGGCGACGCGCGGGTCGCCGACGACGGACTCCGCGCCTGGCACGGCGGTGTGCACCGGGTCCGGCGTCGTGGTGGCGGGCTGCTCGAGGTCCGGGGTCACCGGCATACCTTTCGTTGTGTCCGAGGCGGGTGCTCAGGTGGTTGCCGGGGCAGGCACCCGAGCACCCGACTCGAGGATGTCAGGCCGTGGGGAGGCCCAGGCCCTTGGCGATGACCATGCGCTGCACCTCGGAGGTGCCCTCGCCGATCTCGAGGATCTTCGCGTCACGGTAGAACCGGGCCACGGGGTACTCCTCCATGAAGCCGTTGCCGCCGAAGACCTGGGTGGCGATCCGCGTCGCCGAGACCGCCGCCTCGGAGGTGTAGAGCTTGGCGACCGCCGCGGCCTGCTTGACCTCGGCGACCGAGCGCCGGCCGCTCTCCTGCTCGTCCTTGAGCCAGGCGGCCCGGTAGGTGAGCAGGCGAGCGGTGTCCTCCATGACGGCCAGGTCGGCGATCGGGAAGGCGATGCCCTGGTTGACCCCGATCGGCTTGCCGAACGCCGTGCGGGTCTTCGCGTAGGTCGTGGCCTCCTCGCGCATCCGGCTGATCAGGCCCAGCGCGAGGGCGCTGATCGCGATGCGGCCGTCGTCGAGGGTCTTGAGGAACTGGCGGAAGCCGTGGCCGCGCTGGCCCAGCAGGTGGTCCTCGGGCACCCGGCACCCGGCGAAGGCCAGGCCGTGGGTGTCGGAGATGTTCCAGCCGAGCTTGTCGTAGGGCGCCTCGACGGTGAACCCCGGTGTGCCGGAGGGGATCATGATCGCCGAGATCTCGGGACGGCCGTCGTCGCCGGTACCGGTGCGCGCCGTGACCGTGACGACCGACGTGATCGCCGTGCCGGAGTTGGTGATGAAGGCCTTCGAGCCGTCGACCACCCACTGGTCGTTCTCGAGCACCGCCTTGGTGCGCGTGGCACCCGCGTCGCTACCGGCATCCGGCTCGGTGAGCCCGAAGCCCGCGAGCGCACGACCCGCGACGAGGTCGGGCAGGAAGCGCTCCTTCTGGGCCTGGCTGCCGTAGGTGAGGATCGGGTTGATGCCCAGGCCCACCCCGGCCGACAGGGTGATGCCGATCGACTGGTCGACCCGGCCGAGCTCCTCGATCGCGATGCACAGGCTGGTGAACGCACCGCCGTCGGACGCCTCGAGCGACCCGCCGAACTCCTCGGGCACGACGAGGCCGAACAGGCCCAGCTCACCCAGCCGCGGCACGAGGTCGGCCGGGAAGTGGTGCTCGCGGTCCCACTGGGCGACGTGCGGCTCGACGGCCTCGGTCGCGAACTCGCGGACCACCTTGCGGAAGTCCTCGTGGTCCTTGCTCAGCTCGTACATCGGCGCTCCTTCGCGCAGGTGGTCCCGACCCCGGGTCGCGGGGCGCGGCGTGCCGTCACGTTCTTGACGTTGACGTCAACGTAAAGCAATACTCACCGGTATGCCAACCCCCACCACGGATGCCGTGGGCTCCCCCGCCGCAGTCGCCGCCGGCGAACGTGGCCCCACCTGGTCGATCGCCGAGGTCGCCGACGAGTTCGGGGTCACCCACCGCACGGTGCGGCACTACGAGGAGCTCGGGCTGATCTCGCCGGAGCGCCGCGGCACGGCCCGGGTCTACCACCGTCGCGACCGCACCCGGCTCGCCCTGATCCTGCGCGGCAAGCGGCTCGGGTTCCCGCTCGAGGAGATCCGCACGATCATCGACCTCTACGACGTCCCCCGTGGGCGGCGCAGCCAGCTCGAGTACGTGCTGGGGCAGATCGACGAGCGCCGTGCCGACCTCGAGCAGCGCCGCCGCGACATCGACGCGGCGCTGTCCGAGCTCACCGAGTTCGAGCGCCGCTGCCGCTCCGACCTCGGCCGGCTGGCCTGAGCAGGAGGTCCGCCAGGGCCTCGTGCCACCAGGCCTCGACCTGCGCCGGCGACCAGCCGCGCTCGCGCACCGCGACGTCGTAGCTCTCGAGCGAGGCGACCATCGCGTAGATGGCGAGGGCCCGCTCGACGTCGACACCGTTGCGCCACACCGATGTCGGCCAGCCGTCCATGACCCTGCGACGCTCGGCGTCCCCGCGGCGGCGACCCTCGTCATAGGCGTCACCCAGCTCCGCGTGTTGCCGACGTCCCTCGGCGAGCACACGCAGCACGTCTCCCCCGTGCTCGAACAGCCGGCGGTCGAAACCGACGAACGCGGCCAGCTGGGCCCGGGGGTCGCCGTCGTGCGCGACCAGGTCGGTCGCCGCGCGACGAACGTCCGCCGCCTCCTCGGCGGCGTCGATGAGCGACACGGCCAGGCCGGCCTTGCTGCCGTAGACGTTGTAGACGGTGGCCTCCGAGACGCCGGCGGCCTCGGCCACCGACCGCACGGTCGTGCCCGCCCACCCCTTCGCCACGAAGCGGGCCCGCGCCTCGCGCGCGATGACGGCGCGGGTGTGCTGCGCCTGCTGGTCGCGCAGCTCTGACCGGTAGGTCCGCGAAGAGCTCATGGAACCACTGTACAGAATCGCTGAGTCCCTCTATATTCACTGAGCATCGCATGAATGAATCAGCAGACACTCACCGAAAGCAGGGACACACGATGAACGCACAGCAGGTGGCCACCGAGGTTCTCGGTCGACTCGAGAAGGCATGGAACGACGGCGACGGAGCGGCGTTCGGGGCGGTCTACACCGACGACGCCACCTTCGTCACGGTCCGGGGCGAGTGGGTCCCCGGCCGCCGGGCCATCGCCGAGGGCCATGCCCAGATCTTCCGCACCATCTACGCCGGGAGCACGAACCAGATGGAGCTCGTGGCGGTCCGCGCGCTCGGCGACGGGTCGCTCGTGGCGAGCTCGCAGCACACCCTCGTCTGCCCGACGGGGCCCCTGGCCGGCACCACCCTGGCGCGGTCGACCAGCGTGATCGTGCCGGATGCCGCCGACCCCGCCGGCTGGCTCGTCGCCTCCACCCACAACACCATCGTGGCGGCCTGAGATGACGACCGCGACGCAGCGCACCACGAGCCCGTCCACCGTCACGACCGCGACCCGCCGCAGGCCCGGGACCGACGCCCGACTGGCCACCCTCCCCCTCGGGGTGGGCGGGCTGCTCATGGCGGCCGGAGGCCAGCTCCACCCCCACGGGTCGGGTGAAACGGTCGACTCCTACCTCGCGTCGATGCTGGGCAGCGGCACCTGGCTGCCGTCCCACCTGCTGCTCCTCCTCGGCACGGCGATCGCCACCGTCGGCTTCGTCACGACCCGTCGGGCCGAGGTGTTCGGGGCGCAGGTGGAACGGTGGCTGGTGGCCGCGGCGGTCGGGTGGGGCCTGGCCGCGGTCGAGCTCGTCCCTCACCTCGTCGCCATCCGCGACGCCGACAGCCTGGCCCACCACCACGCCACGCCCGTGCTCGACCTGCACGTCGCCCTCCAGGTCGTCGCGACGCCACTGATGGGGCTGACCGGCGCGGCCCTGGCGATCGCCGTCGCGCGCGCGGCACGCACCGTGCCGGCCTGGGCGCTCGCCGTGCCCGCCGTCGTGGGCGGGCTCGGCTACGCGGCATCCGCACCGCTGATCGCGGCGACAGGAAGCCTGGCCCCCGCCGCGCTCTTCCCGATGCAGGCCGGGCTCGCGGTGTGGCTCGTCGGCACCTGGGTGCGGGTCGCGGCCGGGCGTCGTCGGGTCGTGCGGGAGTCGAACCGCTGACCCAGGCCTGCACCGCGAGCCCGTCGACGCCCCGCGGCCGCGGGCGAGCGGCGCGTCGACCCGACGACAGGACCGGCACCCGCCTCCAGGTGCCGGCCCTGTCGTCCCTTGCCTCCTCGCCGTCGGAGGGGGATGACAGCGACGAGGGGTTTCCGGTTCACGTGAGGACCCATGAGCTTCTTCCTGCAGACGCTCGTGTCGCGGCCAGTGGTCGGGACGCCTCGGGGCCTGGCCGGCATGGTCAACCGCTGCGGCCGATCATGCCGCTGGACGGGCTCCGCGCCCATGGCCCGCCTTGACTATCTCTTTACCATTCGCTGACTAGTCACTGACCACCGCGAGCGTCGAGTGTCACGGCGGGGGCGGCACCCCGCCTCGAAGCGCCACCCCCGTCGCGTCAGGCCAGGTCGTCGGCGGACGGAACCATGGCCGTGAGGCCAGCCATCCGCCCCTGCGGGCCGGGTCTGATGAAGCCATCCTGCCCGGTCCGGGGTTGAACGCCAAGAGCGCACTGGCGTGTTCTTTACTCTTTCTTTACCATTCATCGGCCCGGTTTCGTCATCTGGCGACCCGGACCGGGCTGGTCACTGACGTTGCGGACGGTTTCGTCAGTGGCGACCCTGAGCCGTTTCGTCACTGACGTTCCTGACTGGTTCTGCGAAGGTCACCGGTCATCCGCCGAGGAAGTCGTCGATCTCCGCCCGGGTCGGAGCCGTGTCCGGCCCGCGCCGGGTGACCTTGATGGCGCCGGCGGCGTTGGCGCGAGCCGCGGCGTGCGACCACGAGGCCCCCGCGGCCCGCTCGGCAAGCAGCACGCCGGTGTGCGTGTCGCCCGCGCCATTCGTGTCGACCGGCCGTTGCGGGTGTCCCGGAAGGAAGTTCGTCGTGCCGGCCTCGCGCACAGCGCAACCGCGCGGTCCGTCGCGGACGATCGTCACGGCATCCGGGGGCAACAGCGTGGCCACCACCTGGGTGCCCTCGCGCATGCCGTGCACGCCGGTGAGCGCCGCCGCCTCGTCGGTGTTGCTGGTCCACACGGAGGTGCGGGCCAGCACGCGGTCGCGCAGCGCGGGGTCGAGGTCGGCGAAGGCCGCGCCGGGGTCGAGCACGACGACGACGCCGGGGTCGAGGGTGTCGAGCCACGCGAGCAACGGGTCACGGGTGCGCCCGACGAGCGAGTATCCGCTGACGCAGACCAGGTCACCCGCCACCGGCGCACTGCTCGCGAGCGACTCGACGCTGATCCGGCGCTCAGCCCCCTGGGTGGTGACGAACGACCGCTCGGCGGTGGGCTCGACGAGCACGACGCAGACGCCGGTGTCGACGTCGGTGACCGGCGGCGAGGACAGGGTGACCCCCTCGGCGGCCAGCGCGGCCCGGACGAGGTCGCCGTTGGGTCCCGTGCCGACCGCGCCGGCGTGCACGCAGGACGCCCCCGATCGGGCTGCGGCCAGCAGGATCGTGACGGCGCCGCCGGCGTACTGCCGGTACGAGCCGGCCATCACGTTGCCGCCGCGCGACGGCAGCGCCGGCACCTCCATGACGGCGTCGACGAGCGCCTGGGCGGTGTGGATGACGCGAGGCATGCGCCGAGTATGCCCGTGACCATCGTGGAGTCGAGGTGGTGCTCCGGCGCCTCGGGCCAGCACATCACCTCCACTGCGGCCTCACTCGACGTGGACGCGCACCGCGTAGAGCTCGGGGAAGAAGGTCAGGTCGAGCGCCCGGCGCAGGAAGTCGACCCCGCTCGAGCCGCCGGTGCCCTGCTTGTGCCCGATGACCCTCGACACCACCTGCAGGTGCCGGAACCGCCACTGCTGGAACAGGTCCTCGATGTCGACGAGCTCCTCGCAGGTCTCGTACACCCCCCAGTGGGTCGCCGGCGAGGCGTACACCTCCGCGAACACGTCGACCAGGTCGGCGTCGAGCCGGTACGGCTGGGTGACGTCGCGCTCGAGCACCGCCGCTGGCACGGCATACCCGCGCCGGGCGAGGTAGCGCAGGAACTCGTCGTAGAGCGTGGGCTCCTCGAGCAACCGCGAAAGCGAGTCGTGCTCGGCCGGGGAGTGCTCGAAGACGCGCACCATGTCGGCGTTCTTGTTGCCGAGGAGGAACTCCACCGCGCGGTACTGGTGGCTCTGGAAGCCCGAGCTCGTCGCGAGGAACGGCCGGATCAGGGCGTACTCGCTCGGGGTGAGCGTGGCGAGCACGTCCCACTGCTCGACGAGCTGCTTCTGCACGTGCTTGACCCGCGCCAGCCGCTTCAGCGCCGGGCCGAGGTCGTCCGCCGCCATCAGGGACCGGGCCGAGTGCAGCTCGTGGAGCAGCAGCTTCATCCACAGCTCGGCGACCTGGTGCTGCACGATGAAGAGCAGCTCGTCGTGCTGCGCGGGCCGGCTGCGCGGGTGCTGCGCCGACAGCAGGGTGTCGAGGTCGAGGTAGTCGCCGTACGACATCGCCTGGGCGAAGTCGGTGGAGATCCCCTCCTCCAGCACGCGCTGGGCTCGGTCGACGGCCGCGGCATCCTCGCTCATGGGGGCATTGTGCCCCGTCACACCGCAGCGAGGACCGCGGCGCAGGACACCCCCCGGGTCCGCTCCTCCGTCGAGCAGCACGTCGATCCCGTCGCGGTCGACGACGCGGGATGCCGGGTGCTCGCCCCCCGCTGCCGCCCCCCGCCGGCCGCCGGCCGCCCGGCCCCCCGGCGTGCCGCTCAGCTCACGCGCCGGTCGCGTCGTACGAGCGGTACCAGGTGGGCCCGACCACCGAGGCGGCGTCGGCCATCGGCACCGGGGTCCAGGCGGGGGCGCCACGGCCGTGCAGAACCTCGGCGAGCTCGTCGAGGCGACGGGCGGCGAGCGCGGCACCGGCGGCCCGCTGCTCGGCGCCCATCCGGCCGACGGCGTCCCCCCAGATGGCGCGCCCGGCCATGAACCCGCTGCAGCCGTGGTCGGCGGCGACGTCGATCTGGGTGCGGAAGCCCTCGAAGGTGACCCCCGCGCTGAGCAGCACCCACGGCCCGTCGACGGCCTCGTCGAGGTCGGCGCAGGCCTGGTGGGCCGCGTCGAGGTCGGTGAGGTCGAGCACCGGGAACTCCACCTTCATGATGTCGGTGCCGACGTCGTGGAAGCTGCGCGCGGAGCTGATGACGCTGCTCCGGCGGCGCTCGCGGACCTCCGGGTCGTCCATCGACTCGCCGGCCACCGGGAACCACAGCGGCTCGACGATGAGCGGCAGGCCGACCGCGTGGCAGTCGGCGGCCGCCTGCGCGACGACCTCGTGCTGGTGCGCGACCTCGGCGGGCTCGCCGTCCTCACGGTGGAACACGACGAGCTTGGCCGCGTCGGCACCGAGGGCGGCGAGCTTCGCGGGGTCCCACCCCTCCTTGAGCCGCAGCGCGGTGTCGAAGCCGACCGGGCTGGTCGCGGGCGTGTAGTAGAGGTCCTCGATGCCGGAGATGACCCCGACGTCACCGGGCAGGGCCCGGGTCACGATGCTCTGCCCGAAGCAGTAGACCGGGTCGGCCAGCACCGACGTGGCGTGCCGGGACAGCTCGGCGATCATCTCGAGCTTGGACTCCACGACCTCCTCGAAGGTGACCTTGCTCAGGTCGTCGTCGAAGAGCAGCAGGTAGTTGTCGGGGTGGTCGATCGCGATCGTGCGGATCAGGCCGGCCTGGTCGGTGATGCGGGACATGCGGCGGTGGAGGCCGACGGTCTGAGCGGATGGGGTCTGGGGTAGTGACAGCGCCGTCATGGCCCCAACCTTCCACATCCGGTTCGCCTGCATCCCGAGGACTACTGGGCCGACGGCGGTCAACGGGTGGTGACGTCGACCAGGGCTGCGTGGCCGGCCGCGTCCACCTTCACCGTCGCGACCGCCGTGCCCCCGCGGACGGCGTCCTGCAGGCCCGCCGCCTCGTCCTGGGGCAGGAACCAGCTCTCGATGCCGCACTCGAGCTGCCAGCTCGAGTCGTCGCAGGTGAGGTAGAGCCCGTCGGCCGGCGGGGTGCGCTGCACGGGCCCTCCGACCCACACCTCTCCGGACCGGGTCAGGGGCACGTATGCCGTGCCGCGCGCGTCGTCGAGCGCCTGCAGCTGCTCGTCGGTCAGGGTTCCCTCGTCCTGACCGGCCTGGTCCGGGAGGTCGGGGTAGGCGAGCTGCACATAGGCCCCACGGAACGGGTCGACCGGGTCGACCGGCTCCACCCGCAGCACCACCGTCTCGCCGGTGAGCCGCGCGGACAACGGCGCCCAGACGGCCACCCCGACGAGCGCGAGCTGGGCCAGGACGACCGCGCCGACGCGCACGGCACGCTGAGAGGTGGCGCTCATGCCACGGCCTCCTTCGCCTCGCTGACGAGCCGTCGTCGGCCGCGGTCGGCCAGGATGCCCGTGCCGAGCAGCACGACACCGACGATGAGGAAGAGCGCGGCCCCGGACACGATCGGCGCGAACACCGCGAACGCCTGCACGGTCACGAAGACGACCAGGGCCGCGGTGGCGAGCCAGGTCAGCCGCGAGGAGTCCCGCATCCCACCGAGGGCGGCGTACCCGCTCGCGACGGCGAGGTAGGCCACGACCGAGAGCACGGCGCGCAGCCACGCCCCGGCCGGCAGGTCTGCGGTGTCGAGCAGGTTCTCGTCGAACCGCCACAGCGAGAGTCCGACGGTGAGCGCCAGGGCCAGGGCGGCGAGCCCGACCTCGAGCCGGTCGACGCGGTCGCCGCGCACGAACGCGGCACCAGCGAGGACGATCGCGATGCCGAGGCCGACGAGCAGGGTGACGCTGGCGTCGGGCTCGCCCCACGCGTAGGGCAGCGCCGCGATGAACAGGGCGAGCAGGGCCAGGGCTGCCCCGATCTCGCGCCACGGGTCGGCCAGGTCTCGCCGGCCGAGCACCAGGTGGCCCACCCCGACGGACACGGCGGCGAGCGCGGCGGCGGCGATCGCGGTGGACACCGTGAAGGCCCCGTCGCCCGCATCCACGACGGCCCACACGAACCAGACGGCGAGCAGGGTGACGGCCAGCACCAGGGGCGCGACCCCCCGCACGGCGTACGCCCAGAGCAGGGCGCCGAGGCCCCAGATGCCGACGAGCAGCGGCTCGTAGGCGGGCACCTGCAGGCTCTGGGCGGCTTGGAAGACCACCGCGCCGAACGCCGCCGCTGCGAGCAGCCGCAGCGCGCCGACGACCGGGGATGCCGTGTCCCCGGCCCGCGTCCGCCGCACCGCGAGCACCTCGGCCGCGACGACGAAGCCGAGCCAGATCGCGACCATGAGGGCGAACCGGGCCAGCGGCGACATGGCGTCGAGGTTGGCGGCGACCAGCCAGACCAGGCCGAGGCCGACGAAGCAGGCGCCGAGGGTGAGCACGATGCGCGAGAGGGTGAACCGACGGCTCGCGACGTACCTCCCGCGGATGACCTGGGCGGTCTCGGGGGCGAGCAGACCCTCGGCCTGCCAGTGCGCGAGCTCCCCCTCGAGCCAGTGCAGCTGGGCCGGGGTCGCGGGGTGCACTGCCGGATCGCGGTGGCCGGGAGCGGTGGGGGTGGCGGTGGGCGGCGCGGTCATCGCGGGCTCCTCGGTGTCGGGCGAGTCACCACGAACGGGTGCGCCCCCATGGTGGTGCCCCGCCGGCGCCGGGGGCATGAGCACGCCTACTCAGCGCGTCGCGTCGCCGGCTCGGTCGGGGGGAGGCACCTCGAGAGGCGCTCCGCGCAGTCCGATGACCGCAGGTTCACGAGGCGTGTCATGACGCGGGCTACCGCGCAGGAAGCGATGCCTCCACAACGAGTACTGCGCCGTAGGCGGCGCCGTACCCGGCCCCATGCCCATCGGCCACGAACACGTGCCAGCCGAAGGTCGTCGGCCGAGGCCAGGACGCCACCACCACCACGCAGGTCCTCGCCCTCCACCAGCACCCGGACCGCGGCACCCGCATGCCCCACAGCGCCTGACCCCGGGAGGCGGCTCCCCCGGACCGCTCAGGCCTTGTTGAACGCGTCCGGGTTCGGGCCGGTGCGGAAGCCACGGTCGAGGGCGGCGATCTCGACGAGGTCGGCGTCGGTCAACGTGAGGTCGGCTGCCGCGAGGTTCTCGACGATCCGCGACGGTGTCACCGACTTCGGCAGCACCACGAGACCGAGGGCGAGGTGCCAGGCGATGACGACCTGGGCAGGGGTCGCCTCGTGCTGCTGCGCGATCCGCCCGATGACCGGGTCGTCGAGCACCCGCTGGCCCGACGCGAGCGGGCTCCACGACTCGGTGAGGATGCCGTGCGCGGCGTCGAACTCGCGCACTGGGGTCTGCTGCAGGTAGGGGTGCAGCTCGACCTGGTTGATGCTCGGCCACTCGCCCGTCTCGTCGAAGAGCCGCTGCAGGTGCGGGGGGTGGAAGTTGCACACGCCGATGGCGCGCACCCGCCCGTCGTCGCGCAGCTCGCGCATCGCCTGCCACGTCTCGACGTAGCGGTCCCGGCCCGGCGTCGGCCAGTGGATGAGGAACAGGTCGAGCACGTCGAGCCCGAGGCGCCCCATCGAGGCGTCGAATGCCGTGAGCGTCGCGTCGCGCCCGTGGTCGCTGTTCCAGACCTTGGTCGTCACGAACACGTCGTCGCGCGCGAGGTTGCTGGCGGCGAGGGCGCGGCCGACCCCTGCCTCGTTGTCGTACAGGCGCGCGGTGTCGACGTGCCGGTACCCGGCGGCCAGGGCCGCGACGACGGCCGTGTCGACCTGGTCGTCGGGCACCTGCCAGACGCCGAAGCCGATGGTCGGGATCGGCACCGGGCCGGTGGGTGTGGTGAGGTCGGCGGTGGTCACGTGGGGCATGACCCCACGGTAGGGCGTGGCGCCCGCGCCCCGCGCCCCAGCAGACGGGTGAGACGGTGGCGCACCGGGCCCTGGGCCACCAGCACGCTGCCGAGGGTGACCGCCGCGGCGGCGAGGTGCACCGGCCCGAACGGCTCCGCGAGCAGCAGCACGCCGAGCGCCGTGCCGACGACGGGGTTGACCAGACCTACGACGGCGACGGCACCGGCATCCATGCGGGTCAGCCCACGGAACCACAGCACGTAGCCCAGAGCCGAGCCGACGAGGCCGAGGTAGGCCAGCGCCAGCACGGCGGGCAGGTCGAGGGCGGGTGGAGCGCCTTCCGCCACGGCCGCGACCGGCACGAGCAGGAGCCCCCCGGCGACCAGCTGCCAGGACGTCGTGACGAGCACGTCGTCGGGCGGTGACCAGCGCTTGACGAGGGCGAAGCCGAGTGCCGAGGACACGACGGCGCCCACGGCGGCGGCGACCCCGATGGGGTCGACGGCGCCGGACCGGTCGCCCTGCGACACCAGGGTGACCACCCCGGCGACGCCGACGAGGGCGGCGAGCAGGGTGACCCGGGGCTGGCGCTCGCCGATCACGAGGAAGGCCGCGCCCATGACGACGAGGGGTGACAGCGCGGTGATCGTCGACCCGAGCCCGCTGGGCAGGCGGAAGGCGGCCACGTAGAGCAGGCCGAAGAACAGGCCGTGGTTCAGGGCGCCCAGCACCACGGACCGACCCCACCACCGACCCCGCGGGAGGCGTCGCACGCAGAGCAGCAGGATCAGGCCGGCGGGCAGCACCCGGGCGGCGGCCGCGAAGAACGGTCGGTCCGCCGGCAGCCAGAGCTGGGTCACTGCGTACGTCGACCCCCAGACCATGGCGGGGATCGCGGTCAGGGCGATCGTGCCCGTCGTCGCAGATTCATCTTCCATGGAAGACACAATACTTTCCGTGGAAGATAAAGTCGAGGGCATGGACCACGTGAGCACGATCGTGGAGCAGTGGGGCACCGAGCGGCCCGAGCTCGACGTCTCCCCCCTGCTCGTCATCGGCCGCATCCACCGCATCGCCCTGGCCCTCACCCCCGAGCTCGTCGAGGTCTACGCGCGGCACGGCCTGGGCGAAGGTGACTTCGACGTGCTGGCCACCCTGCGCCGGCAGGGCGCCCCCTACGCGCTGACCCCGGGCGAGCTCGGCGAGCGCACCATGGTGACCTCCGGAGCCGTGACGAAACGGGTCGACCGGCTGGCCGCGAAGGGTCTGGTCGAGCGGCGGGCGAGCACCACCGACGGCCGGTCGCGCACCGTCGTCCTGACCAGCGAGGGCCACCGCGTCATCGACGCGGCGATGGACGAGCACGTGGTCAACGAGGCCCGGTTGCTCGCCGGTCTCGAGCCCGGGGAACGCACCGCCCTGGCCGCACTGCTCGGCCGGTTGGCGACGACGCTCGGCGTCTGACGCGACCGGCCGTGTACTGCGTCACACCGGTGCTCGCGGCAGGTCCGACCACCCCGGTGAGGGGGTCGGCATACCGATAGAGTCCGAGACATGGCCATCAGCAAAGTCCTCATCGCCAACCGGGGTGAGATCGCGGTCCGCATCGCCCGCGCCTGCTCGGACCACGGGATCGGATCCGTTGCCGTCTACGCCGACCCGGACCGCGACGCGCTCCACGTCACCGTCGCCGACGAGGCCTACGCCCTCGGCGGCAGCACGCCGGCCGACTCCTACCTGCTGCAGGACAAGCTGATCGAGATCGCGCACCAGGCGGGCGCCGACGCGGTCCACCCCGGCTACGGCTTCCTCGCCGAGAACGCCGGCTTCGCCCAGAAGGTCATCGACTCCGGCCTCGTGTGGATCGGCCCCGGCCCGGAGGCCATCGACAGCCTCGGCGACAAGGTCAAGGCCCGCCACATCGCCCTGGCCGCCAAGGCCCCGCTGGTGCCCGGCACCGCCAACCCGGTGGACGGCCCCGACGAGGTCGTCGCGTTCGCGCAGGAGCACGGCCTCCCGGTCGCCATCAAGGCGGCCTACGGCGGCGGCGGTCGCGGCCTGAAGGTCGCCCGCACCCTCGAGGAGATCCCCGAGCTGTTCGAGTCCGCGGTCCGCGAGGCCGTCACGGCGTTCGGCCGCGGCGAGTGCTTCGTCGAGCGCTTCCTCGACCACCCGCGGCACGTCGAGACCCAGTGCCTCGCCGACCAGCACGGCAACGTCGTCGTGGTCTCGACCCGCGACTGCTCCCTGCAGCGCCGCAACCAGAAGCTCGTCGAGGAGGCCCCCGCCCCCTTCCTCACCGACGAGCAGCACACCGAGCTGCTCCGGGCGTCCAAGGAGATCCTGCGCGCCGCGGGCTACGTCGGCGCCGGCACCTGCGAGTTCCTCGTCGGGCCCCAGGGCGACATCTCCTTCCTCGAGGTCAACACCCGCCTCCAGGTCGAGCACCCCGTGTCCGAGGAGGTCACCGGCATCGACCTCGTGCGCGAGCAGTTCCGCATCGCCGACGGCGAGTCCCTCGACTACCCCGACCCCGAGCCGCACGCCCACTCGATCGAGTTCCGGATCAACGGCGAGGATGCCGGCCGCGGCTTCCTTCCGGCCCCCGGCACCGTCACGACGATGCGCGTCCCCCAGGGCCCCGGCGTGCGCTGGGACTCCGGCCTGCTCGAGGGCGACACCGTCGCCGGCGCGTTCGACTCGATGATCGCCAAGCTCATCGTCACCGGCCGCACCCGTCAGCAGGCGCTCGCCCGGGCCCGCCGGGCCCTGAACGAGCTCGTCATCGACGGCATGCCCACGGTCACGCCGTTCCACCGCGCCGTCGTGTCCGACCCGGCCTTCGCGCCCGCCGACCCGAACGAGAAGTTCACGATCCACACGCGCTGGATCGAGACCGAGTTCGACAACACCATCCCCGCGTATGCCGGTGGGTCGGCCGACGCTGCGGAGGCCGACGAGCGACAGACGGTGGTCGTCGAGGTCGGCGGCAAGCGGCTCGAGGTCTCGCTGCCCGGTGGGCTGTCCCTCGGTGGCGGCTCCGGCGCGGGCGCGGCCCGCAAGAAGGCACCACGGCGCTCGGGTGCCGCGAAGGCGGGCGCGGCGGCATCCGGTGACTCCCTCACCGCCCCCATGCAGGGCACCATCGTCAAGATCGCCGTCGAGGAGGGCGCCACGGTCGCCGAGGGCGACCTGGTCGTCGTGCTCGAGGCGATGAAGATGGAGCAGCCGATCACGGCGCACAAGGCCGGCACGGTGACCGGGCTGGCGGCCGAGGTGGGCGCCACGGTCTCCAACGGCGCGGTGCTCTGCGAGATCAAGGCGGGGTGAGACTCCGGGCGACTGCGCCCCGGTCGAGAGTAGACAACGCGCCGTGTGACGACCACGTCACACGGCGCGTGCTCTGCTCTCGACTCCCTCGGGGGGCCAGGCCTAAACTGAGGTGCTCGGTCTGCTCCGGGCGGGCCTGGGTGCCGGCGAACATGGCCGTGAGGTCGAGCGAGCGCACGTGGCGCCGCGAGGCGAGCGACACGTAGGTGCGCGCCAGGACGTCCTTGCCGAAACCGAGCACGGTGTTCATCAGCCCGGTCGCCTCGGCGAGGTCCTCGGGTGCAGCCGCCTTGACGATCTGCCGCCACATGGCCTCTTCGAGGGCGTTGAACGCGGCCTGCACCTCGCTGATGTCGAAGCCGGCCTTGAAGCGCTCCTCGGCGACGTTCACGGCGTAGGCGCTGACGCCGGCGAGGTCGCGGTTGCCGATCGCGGTCACGACGAGGTCGAAGAGACCTTCGAGTCGGGTGCGGGTGAACTCCTCACCGGCGGCCTCGTAGTGGTGGACGTGCGAGCGCTCGAGAACCGTGTAGCTCTCATCGAGAATGCTCGACCGGTGTTCCAGGAGAAGGGCTGCGCAGTCCATGCGAGTACCCACCTTTCGATGGGTCCATCGTCCCACGCGAGACCCGCGAGCCTCGCATCCGCCGGGCGTGCTCTGCGCCACGCCGGCTCAGTGGCGCGGGCGCTCCCCCGGCGTCAACGGGGCCGGGTCGTCGTCCTGGCGCCGCGGCTGGGGGTCGTCCGTGGTGCCCGGGGAGGGGTTCGGCGCGAAGGAGTCACCCACGCCGTACGAGGCCGGCGGTTCCGTCGTGTCCGGGTCGGGGTCGGTCAGCCAGGGGTCCGTCGTGGCGCTCGCCGCACTCGCAGTACTCGCCGCGCCAGCGGCGGTAGCGCGCCGGCGGCGCTCGCGCCGGCGCTGCGTGGCGGCAGGCCGAGGCTCCGGCGCAGCGCCGCACTCCCCTTGTCGATGTAGGCGCCGTGCTTCGGGGCCGCCTTCCCCCGCACGAACTCCTCGACCTTGTCGAGGGTCAGAGCGGCCTCGTCAGGATTCTCCCGGGCGTAGTCCCGAGCCTGGCTCACGGCCGTCGTGACGACGGCGATGACGGCTGCGGCGCGAATCTTGTTCTTCACGGTGACTCCTACAGTTGGGGTGCGGTCAGTCGGTGGCGTGGAGGCGGCGGGCGGCTTCGGCGATCGAGCCGGACAGGGACGGGTAGACGGTGAACGTCGACGCCACCTGGTCGACGTTGAGCCGGTGCTGCACGGCGAGGGTGACCGGGAAGATCAGCTCGGAGGCACGCGGCGCGACGACCACGCCGCCCACCACGGCTCCGGAACCCTTCTGCGCGAACAGCTTCACGAAGCCGTCGGTGATGCCGAGCATCTTCGCCCGGGCGTTGCGCGAGAGCGGCAGCATCAGGACCTCGGCGTCGACCACCTCGTCGTCGACGTCCTTCTGGGACACCCCGACCGTGGCGATCTCGGGGTCGGTGAAGATGTTGGCGGACACCACGCGCAGGTTCAGCGGCGCGACGGCATCCCCGAGGGCGTGCGACATCGCGATGCGTCCCTGCATGGCCGCCACCGACGCGAGCGGCAGCACCCCGGTGCAGTCGCCCGCGGCGTACACCCCCCGCACAGAGGTGCGCGAGACCCGGTCGACGGCGACGTGCCCGGATGCCGTGAGCTCGACCCCGACGTCCTCGAGCCCGATCCCGCTGGTGTGCGGCACCGACCCGACTGCCAGGAGGGCGTGCGACCCGGCGACCTCACGGCCGTCCTCGAGGCGCACGAGGACACCGTCGGTGGTGCGCTCGACGGACGCCATCCGCGAGCGACCGAGCACCTCCATGCCTCGCTTGGTGAACACGTCCTCGATGACCAGGGCTGCGTCGGGGTCCTCGCCGGGCAGCACGCGGTCGCGCGAGGAGACGAGCACGACCTCCGAGCCCAGCCCCAGGTAGGCCTGGGCCAGCTCGGCCCCGGTGACGCCCGATCCGACGACGACGAGCCGCTCGGGCAGGACGTCGAGGTCGTAGATCTGCTGCCAGGTGAGGATGCGCTCGCCGTCGGGGCGGGCGGTGTCCATGACCCGCGGGGTGGCGCCGGTGGCGACCAGCACGACGTCGGTCTCGAGCTCGTGCACCCCGTCGGCCGTCTCGACTCGCGCCGTCGTGGGCGAGGTGAGGACGGCCCGGCCGGCGAGCACGCGCACACCGACCTCGGCCAGGCGGGTGGCGATGTCGCCGCTCTGGGCGGCGGCCAGGTCGAGCACCCGCGCGTTGACCTCGCGCAGGTCGGCCACGGCATCCTCCACCTCTTCGCCCCCGGCGTCCTCGAGGTGCACCCCGAGCTCGCTGGCGGTCTGGAAGTCGCTCAGGTAGTTGGCGGTCGAGATCAGGGTCTTGCTCGGCACGCAGTCGGTGAGCACCGCAGCGCCACCGAGGCCGTCGCGCTCGACCACCGTGACGTCGGCACCGAGGTGCGCGGCGACGAGGGCGGCCTCGTACCCACCGGGCCCCCCACCGAGGATGACGACTCTGCTCGACCGCGCGCTCACGTCTCCCATCCAACCATTGGCCGCCTCGTGGCCCACCCCGACGTCGGCCACCCCAGCGGTCCGGTCGCCGACCGGTGAACGGCCGGAGGACGGCCGGAGGACTGTTGCTGGAGCACCGGTCACGTTTGAGTTGCGGCTCCCGGAACGCCCTTGAGAGGTGTTCCCTCCGCGTGCGCTGGTCCCTAGAGTGCGAACGGGCCTCCATCACGAGGCTCCGGCACCTGCCGCCCATGACCCGGAGGCCCACGATGACCCAACCCTTCACCCGGCGCGCAGGCGCCCTTGCCATGATCGGCTTCGCCGCGGCGACCGTGGTCGCCTGCTCCCCGCCCAGCGACGACACCTCGACCCCGGCCGCCTCCGGCTCCTCGGGTGCCGCCGACGCGAAGACCGCGACCTCGGCCGCGGCGTTCGGTGGGATGGACGCGCTGGTCGCCGCCGCCAAGAAGGAGGGTGCGCTGAACGTCATCGCCCTGCCGCCGGACTGGGCGAACTACGGCGAGGTCATCAAGGGCTTCCAGGCCAAGTACCCCGAGATCAAGATCACCAGCGACCAGCCCGACGGCAGCAGCGCCGACGAGATCTCCACCGCCACCCGGCTCAAGGGCCAGTCCGGCGCCCCGGACGTGTTCGACCTCGGTGCGGCCGTGGCCCTGGCCAACACCGCGATGTTCGCGCCGTACCAGGTGGCCACCTGGAAGGACATCGGCGACGACTTCAAGGAGTCGACCGGCCTGTGGGTCAACGACTACGGCGGCTACATGGCGATCGGCTACGACTCGGCCAAGGTGCCCGCGCCGACCTCGGTCGCCGACCTGCTCAAGGCCGCCTACAAGGGCAAGGTGGCCCTCAACGGCAACCCGACCGAGGCCGGCGCGGCCTTCGCCGGAGTGCAGATGGCCTCGGTCGCCAACGGTGGCACGGTCGGTGACCTCACCAAGGGCGTCGACTTCTTCAGCCAGCTGAACAAGGCCGGCAACTTCCTGCCGGTCGACCCGACCCCCGCCACGGTCGAGTCGGGCCAGACCCCGGTCGTCATCGACTGGGACTACCTCAACGCCGCCCAGACGGCCAAGCTGCCGACCTGGAAGGTGATGGTGCCCAAGGAGTCGGTCATCGCCGGCTACTACTCCCAGGCCGTCAACGCCGACGCCCCCCACCCCGCCGCCGCGCGGCTGTGGCAGGAGTACCTCTACTCCGACGAGGGCCAGAACCTGTGGCTCAAGGGTGGCGCCCGGCCGATCCGCGCCGAAGCGATGAAGGCCGCGGGCACGCTCGACGCCACTGCAGCCGCCGCGCTGCCGCCGGTCGAGGGCACCCCGATCGTGCCGACCCAGGCCGACGCCGAGTCCGGCAAGACCTACCTGGCCGCCAACTGGGCCAACGCGGTTGGCTGAGGCACCACGCAGGAGGGCGCTCGGCGGGTTCCGTCCGTCGAGCGCCCTCCTGGGCGTCGTCCCCTTCTTCGCCTACACGACGATCTTCCTGCTGATCCCGACCCTCGTCGTCTTCATCGGGGCGTTCCTCGACGGTGACAACGGGTTCACGCTCGCCAACGTGCAGGCGCTGTCGTCGCCGGCCGTGCTGCGCGCCCTGCGCAACTCCGTCGTGCTCTCGGGCGTGACCGCGTTCGCGGGTGCGGTGGTCGGCGGCATCCTCGCGTATGCCGTGAGCACGGCGCGGGCGAGCAGCGTCACCAAGCGCTTCATCACCTCGCTGTGCGGGGTGCTCGCCCAGTTCGGTGGTGTCGCGCTGGCCTTCGCGTTCACCGCGTCGTTCGGGGCGACCGGCCTGATCACCCTGTGGCTCAACGCGATCGGCATCGACACCGGCACCGGGTTCTGGATCTACGAGTGGAACAAGGGCCTGATGCTGGTCTACCTCTACTTCCAGATCCCGCTCATGGTCATCGTGTTCCTCCCCGCCGTCGAGGGCCTTCGCCCCCAGTGGCGCGAGGCGACCGAGACCCTCGGTGGCACGACCTGGACGTTCTGGCGACGGGTGGCCGGCCCCATCCTGCTGCCGTCGTTCGTCGGCGCGATGCTGCTGCTGTTCACCAACGCCTTCTCCGCCTACGCCACGGCGAAGGCCCTCATCTCGCAGGGCACGCCGCTGCTGCCGCTGCAGATCGCCGGCACGATGAGCTCGGAGGTCATCCTCGGCCAGGAGAACGTCGGCAAGGCGATGGCCCTGGCGATGATCGTGGTCGTCGCAGTCGTCATGACCGCCTACGTGTTCCTCGACCGACGCGCCAGTCGTTGGATGCCGCGATGAGCGGCCAGCGCGCGGCCCTCCGTCGCCGGCAGACCGTGTTCCGGTGGGCGTCACTGGTTCTCGCAGTCGCGTTCTTCGCCGCTCCCCTGCTCGGAGCGTTCGAGTTCACCACGCAGGGGCCCGGCGGCATCGGCCACACCGCGCAGACCTGGCGCACCCTGGTCGACGTCTCGAAGGTGACGACCGACTACCCGGCGCTGCGCCAGGGCTTCCTCGCATCCATCGGCCTCGCGATCTTCACCCCGATCGTCATGCTGCTCCTGCTCGTGCCGACGATGACCTGGGTACGGCTGCGGCTGCCCGGCCTGTCCCGCACCGTCGAGTTCATCTGCCTGCTGCCCCTCACCGTGCCGGCCATCGTGCTCGTCGTCGGCCTGACGCCGGTCTACGCGTGGGTCTACTACCTGCTCGGGTCGTCGACGCTGTGGCTCTCGCTGGCCTACGTGGTGCTCGTGCTCCCCTACGCCTACCGGTCGCTGGATGCCGGGCTGCGCGCCATCGACGTCCGCACGCTGTCCGAGGCCGCCCGGTCGCTCGGGGCGTCGTGGTTCACCGTGATGCGCCGGATCGTGCTGCCCAACCTTCGCTCGGCGGTGCTCTCGGCGTCGTTCCTCTCGGTCGCCCTGGTGCTCGGCGAGTTCACCATCGCCAGCCTGTTCAGCAAGAAGAACCTCCAGGTGGCGATGTACGAGCTGGGCAAGTCCGACGCGAAGATCTCGGTCGCCGTCGGCCTGATCTCGCTGGTGTTCGCCTTCCTCGTGCTCTTCGTGATGTCCTTCGTCGGCAGCGGCGCCGCCGGCACCTCCCCCCTCGCCCGCCTCCGGCGTTCCCGCGCCGACCGCAAGGAGCCCGCCGCATGACCGACGCCCCGACCCGCGGCACCGCCGTCCGCCTCACCGACCTGCACCGGGTCTACGGCGGGGTGGCGGCCCTCGACGGCCTCACCCTGCACATCGAGCCCGGCGAGTTCGTCGCCCTGCTCGGCCCGTCCGGCTGCGGCAAGACGACCGCGCTGCGCTGCCTGGCCGGTCTCGAGGACCCCGACTCGGGCAGCATCGAGGTCGGCGGCCACGACCTGACCCGGGTGTCCGCCAACAAGCGCGACATGGGGATGGTGTTCCAGGCGTACAGCCTGTTCCCGCACATGACCGCGCGGCAGAACGTCGAGTTCGGCCTCGAGCTGCGCGGCCGCGACCGCGCCACCCGCCGGGCCCGCACCGCCGAGATGCTCGACCTCGTCGGCCTCGCCACGCACGCCGACAAGTACGCCCACCAGCTGTCCGGCGGCCAGCAGCAGCGCGTCGCCCTCGCCCGTGCACTCGCCATCGAGCCGCAGGTGCTGCTGCTCGACGAACCTCTGTCGGCCCTCGACGCCAAGGTGCGCACCCAGCTGCGCGACGAGATCCGCCGCATCCAGCTCGAAGTCGGTACGACCACCCTGTTCGTCACCCACGACCAGGAGGAGGCCCTCGCGGTCGCCGACCGGGTCGGCGTGATGTCGGTCGGCCGGCTCGAGCAGCTGGCCGCCCCGGCCGAGCTCTACAGTTCGCCGCAGACGCCCTTCGTCGCCGACTTCGTCGGCCTGACCAACCGGATCCGCGCCAGGGTCGAGGGCACCACGGCCCACCTCCTCGGTGGCAGCGTGCCGCTGCTGCCGGGGTCGGCGACCGGGCCGGAGGCGCTCGTGCTGGTGCGCCCCGAGGGGGTGCACATCGCGCACGCGGCCGACGGCACGGCATCCGTGGTGAGCGCCAGCTTCCTCGGCGGCCACGGGCGGGTCATCGTGCGCACCCCCGACGGCACCCTGGTCACCGTGCAGGTGCCCAACACCGAGGTGACCGGGTTCGCCCCGGGTGACCCGGTGAGCCTGTCCCCGCGCGGAGACGCCGCGCTGGCCGTCGCGGACTGACGCACCCGGGTGGCCGTGGTGGACGCGACCGGCGGAGGTGCCACGGCCACCGGGGCCGTGACCGGCATCCGGCCCGCCCTGCTCGCCGCCGCGGCGCAGCTGGTGGTGCTCACCGTGGGCAGCGTCGGCTACGGCTTCCACCGCGACGAGCTCTACTTCCGGATGCTGCCGCCGGCCTGGGGCTACGTCGACCAACCACCGCTGACACCGTGGCTGGCCCGCACCTTCACCTCGGTGGTGGCTGACGAAGCGTGGGCGGTGCGCATCCCCGCGACACTGGCGAGCGCGGCATCCGTCGTGCTCCTCGGCCTGATCACGCGTGAGCTCGGGGGTGACCGACGGGCGGTGGCCTTCGCGGCGTGGGGCGCCGCGTTCGCCGGGTTGCCGCTGGCCCTGGGTCACGTGCTGCTGACCTCGACGATCGACCTACCGCTGACCCTGGCCGTGGTGCTGACCGTGCTGCTGGCGCTGCGCACCAGCCCACGCTGGTGGCTCGCCGCGGGGGCGGTTGCGGGGGTGGCGACCTGGAACCGGCTGCTCGTGCCTCTGGTGTGGTTCGGGGTCGTGCTGGGCCTGGCGGTGCTCGGGCCGCGCGCGCCGCTGCGCACCCGCTGGCCGTGGCTGGGGGCCGCGGTGGCGGCTGTGGTGGGGGCGCCGAACCTCGTCTACCAGTGGTCGCACGACTGGCCCCAGCTGGCGATGGGCCGGGCACTGTCGGAGTCGAATGCCGCCGACGTGCGGGCCGACCTGCCACTCATCCTCGCCATCGCGATCGGCCCACCGCTCGTGGTGGTCTGGCTGGCCGGTGCGTGGCAGGCGTGGCGGCTGCCCCTGGCCCGCTGGCTGCTCGCCCCGGCGGCGGTGCTGCTCGTCTTCACCGTGGTGACCGCTGCCCAGCCGCACTACCCGCTCGTCATGCTGGCGGTGCTCTATGCCGTGGGCTGCCTGCCACTGTCGCGCTGGGTCGGCAACCACGCCTGGCGCCGGGTGGTGGTGGTCGGGCTGATCGCGCTCAACGCCGTGGTCTCGGTGGTCGTCGCCCTGCCCGTGGTGCCGGTGACCGCACTCGGTGGCACGGCGCTGCCCGACCTCAGCACGCTCGTCGCCGACCAGGTGGGGTGGCCGCGGTACGTGGGCCAGGTCGCCTCGGTGGCGGCGCAGGCGGACGACCCCGGGGCGGTCATCATCACCTCGAACTACGGGGAGGCCGGGGCCGTGGCGCGGTACGGCCCGGCGCTCGGGCTGCCCGCGCCGTACAGCGGGCAGAACGACCTCGGCACCCGGGCCGCGCCCCACCGGAGGGCACCCGCACGGTGGTGTTCGTCGGGTGGCAGCTGGACGACGTGTCCCACCTCTTCGGCTCCTGCTCGGTGCTCGCCCGGCTCGACAACGGAGTGGGCGTCGACAACGAGGAGCAGGGGGCACCGGTGGCCCTCTGCCGCGACCCGGTGCTGCCGTGGGCGCGGCTCTGGCCGCAGCTGGCCCACCTCGACTGACCTGCCGGGTCGTCCACCCGGCAGGTCGGCCGGGTCACTTGGGCATCAGCACCCCGTCGATGACGTGGATGACGCCGTTGCTCGCCTCGACGTCGGTCATCGTGACGTTGACGGTGTTGCCGGTGGCGTCGGTCAGGGTGACCTTGTCGCCGTCGACACCGATGGTGAGCTCGCCGCCCTGCACGGTCTTCACCTTCTGGCCGTCGAGCTTCACCACGTCGGCGGCCATCACCTTCCCGGGCACGACGTGGTAGGTCAGGATCTGGGTGAGGTCGCCCTTGGGGTCCTTGAGCAGGGTGTCGACGGTGCCGGCCGGCAGCTTGGCGAAGGCGTCGTCGGTCGGCGCGAACACCGTGAACGGTCCGTCGCCCTTGAGCGTGTCGACCAGACCGGCGGCCTGGAGGGCCGCGGCGAGGGTCGTGAAATTGCCGGCCGCCACGGCGGTGTCGACGATGTCTGCCGTGGCCATCGACTCGGACGGCGAGGGCGACGGAGCGGCGGAGGTGGTCATCGGGGCCGAGCTCGCGGCGGCGGTGTCGGCGTCGTCGCTGCCGCACGCTGCGGTGGTGAGCGCCAGGGCCAGCACGGCGGCCACGGGGAAGATGCGTCGCATGGGAGGAGTCCTTTCGAGGAGGTGGTCTGACACCTCCTCTTCCGCCGGCCGGGCTCCGGTGGATGCACTTCCTTCGACAATCTTTCGACAAGTGTCTGATCGGCTCCCTGCGCCCCCCTTGGCCTCAGGCTCGGATGCCGACCCCACCCTTCCGCTCGGGCCTCCCCTTGCGCTCGGCGCGTCGGTCGATGA
Source organism: uncultured Actinomycetota bacterium (assembly GCA_963695175.1). Lineage (GTDB taxonomy): Bacteria > Actinomycetota > Actinomycetes > Actinomycetales > Dermatophilaceae > Fodinibacter. The sequence continues at coordinate 31,441 of CAVOGG010000001.1, read as the reverse complement.
CGACGGCCAGCCGGGAGCCGGCGGCCACGAGGAGCGCGGTGACGACGAGCACCGAGACCAGAAAGGCGAGGGCGCCGCTCGGCTGGGCGACGGCATACGTGGGGATCATCCGGCCGGGGACGGCGGTGGCCGCGACCATCGCGCCGCACGCCCCCAGCCAGCTGCCGACCATGTTGCCGCGATGGGCCGGGACGTTGCCGCGCACGGCGTTGACCACCCCGAGGGTCACCGTCACGAGGGTGACGACCGAGAGCACGTGCAGCCAGCTGAAGGCGCCCTCGTTGATGTGCCGGATCCAGAACGAGGAGACCGCGGTCCAGAGGATGAGCACGACCCAGACGCGACCGAGCAGGCGGTGCCGGGTGTCGCCCTTCGGGCGGCGCCACACCTGGTAGCCGCCGAGCACGACGCTGGTCAGGGCGCCGACGACGTGGGTGACGATGAGCAGGGTCCAGGCGTGCACGTCAGACCTCCTGGGGGACGGTGCCGGGGGTGAGCTGCTGGAGGGCAGCCACGATCGTGCGCACGGAGGCCGCGAGCACGGACGGGTCGGTGCCGGAGTTCCGCACCAGCCGGTCGAAGCCGTCGCCGAGGGCCTCGCCGGCCGCGGCGAGCGCACGCCCCCCGTGCGCCGTGAGCGACAGGCTGCGGCGGTTGCCCGCGCCCCGGGCGACGTCGACGTATCCGTCGCGTGCCAGGCCGGCGACCATCCGCGACACGGCGGCCTCGCTGGTGCCGAGCCGCGCCGAGAGGTCGCGCTGGGTCATGCCGCCGCCGTCGGACACGTGCAGCAGCACGAGGAAGCGCGCGTAGGACAGCTCGCAGCCCGAGCGCTGGAGCAGGGCGTCGGCGCGGCGGTCCATGAGGGCGACGAGGAGGTGCAGCTCGTGGGCGAGTGAGGGCATGTCCCCAAGACTTGCAGATGCAACTTGCAGCGTCAAGGCCCATACCCCGGCCGGTTCCGCTCTCACCCTTGCCGACCTCGTGCGACCTACCTACGGTTCCGGGCGCCGTCCGCGCCGGAAACCGCACCCAAGCCGCACGAGGTGGCCGACCCGGGCGTCGCCGGGTCGGCTCCGGCCTCGCTACGCTGCGCTGCGTGACCGACACCGCCGCCGCCCACGACCTGTCCGACCCCTCGACCGACCCGTTCGCGGTCGCCGAGGCCGCCGCCGCCGTCATCCGCGAGCGCACCGGGGTGGAAGCGCACGACGTCGCCCTCGTGCTCGGCTCCGGCTGGGGGCAGACCGGCGACCTGATCGGCGAGACCCTCTGCACCATCGACAACACCGACGTGCCGGGCTTCGGCAAAGCGGCCGTCGCGGGCCACTCGGGCGTCATGCGCTCGGTCGCGATCGGCGACACCGGCCGCCGGGCCCTGGTCTACGGCACCCGCACCCACTACTACGAGGGGCGCGGCGTGCGCGCGGTCGTGCACGGCATCCGCACCGCCGCCGCCGTGGGATGCCGCACGGTCGTCATCACCAACGGCTGCGGCGGGCTGCGCAGGGAGTGGGAGGCAGGCACGCCCGTGCTCATCTCCGACCACATCAACCTCACGGACACCTCGCCCATCGAGGGCGCGCACTTCGTCGACCTCACCGACCTCTACTCGCCCCGGCTGCGCGCCGTCGCGAAGGAGATCGACCCCACGCTCGACGAGGGCGTCTACGTGCAGTTCCGCGGGCCGCACTACGAGACCCCGGCCGAGGTGCGGATGGCCGGCGTCATGGGCGGCGACCTCGTCGGCATGTCGACCTCCCTCGAGGCGATCGCGGCCCGCCAGAGCGGCCTGGAGGTGCTCGGCATCTCGCTCGTCACCAACCCTGCCGCCGGCATCTCGACGACCCCGCTCAACCACGAGGAGGTCCTCGACGCCGGCCGGGAGGCCTCCGAGCGCTGCGGTCGCCTGCTCGCCGCCGTCGTCGGACGGATCTGAGCCCGGCCATGGGCAACGCCGCCGACGCACCGCTCGCCGACCTCCTCGCCGCCGCCCGGGCCTGGGCCGCCGACGACCCGGATGCCGTGACCCGTGCCGAGCTCGACGGCCTCGCCACGGCCGCGGAGTCGGGTGACGAGGCCGCGGCGAGCGAGCTCGCCGACGCGATGGCCGGGATGCTCGAGTTCGGCACCGCCGGGCTGCGCGGCCGCCTCGGTGGCGGACCGAACCGGATGAACCGCGCGGTCGTCATCCGCGCCGCAGCCGGTCTCACGGCCTACCTGAAGACCGTCGACCCCGAGCCGTTCGTCGTGGTCGGCTACGACGCCCGCACCAACTCCGACGTCTTCGCGCACGACACCTGCGCGGTGGTCGTCGGGATGGGCGGCCAGGCGTCGGTGCTGCCGCACCCGCTCCCGACCCCGGTGCTCGCCTACGCGATCCGCCACCTCGGCGCGGATGCCGGGGTCATGGTCACCGCGTCGCACAACCCGCCGGAGGACAACGGCTACAAGGTCTACGTCGGCGACGGCTCGCAGATCGTGCCGCCGGTCGACGGGCTGATCGCCGCCGAGATCGCGAAGGTCGCGTCGGTCGCGTCCGTGCCGATGCCCGACGACGGCTGGCACACGCTCGACGACTCGGTGCTCGACGCCTATCTCGACGACGTGCGCACGGTGGTGCTGCCGGACAGCCCCCGCGAGGTCACCGTGGTGCACACCGCCCTGCACGGGGTGGGGTCCGAGACGGTGCGCCAGGCGTTCCTCGCGGCCGGTTTCGCGGCGCCGATCCCGGTGGCCTCGCAGGCCGAGCCCGACCCGATGTTCCCGACGGTCTCCTTCCCCAACCCCGAGGAGCCGGGGGCGATGGATGCCGCGCTCGAGCTCGCCGAGCAGACCTCACCCGACGTGGTGGTCGCCAACGACCCGGACACCGACCGCTGCGCCGTCGCGGTGCCCGGCCCCGGCGGCTGGCGGATGCTGCGCGGCGACGAGGTCGGGGCGCTGTTGGGCTCGCACGTGCTGTCCCGTGGGGCGGCCGGCGGCGTGCTGCCGGACTCGGCCGACTGCGTCTTCGCGAACTCGATCGTGTCGTCGCGCCAGCTCGCGGCGATGTGCCGCGCGGCGGGGGTGCGGCACGAGGAGACGCTCACCGGGTTCAAGTGGATCGGACGGGTGCCGGGGCTCCGGTACGGCTACGAGGAGGCGCTCGGGTACTGCGTCGACCCGGGCCGGGTGCGTGACAAGGACGGCGTCTCCGCGGCCCTGCTCGTCGCGGAGCTGGTGGCCACGCTCAAGGCCGAGGGGCGCTCGCTCGTCGACCGGCTCGACGACCTGGCCCGCGAGCACGGGGTCTACGCCACCGACGCGTTCTCGGTGCGGGTGGAGGACCTGTCGCTGATCGGCCGGATCATGGACCGGCTGCGTTCGGCGCCGCTCACCTCGGTGGCGGGCGTTTCCGTCGCCCGGGCCGACGACCTCGCGCGGGGCGACGGCGGGCTGCCGCCGACCGAGGGGCTGCGCTACTACCTCGCCGACGACTCGCGGGTCATCGTGCGGCCGTCGGGCACCGAGCCCAAGCTCAAGGTCTACCTCGAGGTCGTCGAGCCGGTGGCGGGCGACGACCTGCGCGGTGCCCGCGAGCGCGCCGCGACCCGGCTGGCCGGCATCCGCGCCGACCTCGAGGCCGCCACCGCCCTGTAGCGCCCGCCCCGGACCCGTGGGCTGGGACAACTTCGACCAATAGGTCGATCTTGCCCCGGGGCAACGTTGACCTGTTGGTCGATCCTGCCCCGGCCCTGGTGTCAGCGGGCCGTCGTACCGTCGAGCGCATGGACCGCACCTACCCGCACGGAGTCACCTGCTGGATCGACGTCGAGCAGCCCGACGTCGACGCCGCCCAGGAGTTCTACGGCGGCCTGCTCGGCTGGGAGTTCACCGTCGCGACGCCGCCCGACGCGCCGGCGCGCTACGTCATCGCGACCCTGGGTGGTCTCGACGTCGCAGCCCTCGCCGAGGCGGAGACGGCCGGTGGCTGGAACACCTACGTCGCGGTCGACGACGCCGACGCCGCGGTGGAGCGAGCCCTGTCCCTGGGCGCCAGCGTGGTGTCACCTGCGGTGGATGCCGGCCCCGGTGGCCGAAGCGCCGTGCTGCGCGACCCCGCGGGCCTCGAGATCCGGCTGTGGCAGGCGCGTCGGCGCAAGGGAGCCCAGCTCGTCAACGCCCCCGGGTCCTGGAACTTCAGCAACCTGCGCAGCGCCGACCTCGAGGGCGCCCGGCGCTTCTACGGGGAGCTGTTCCCCTGGCGCTTCGACGACCAGGGGTGGGCGACCGCCATCAGCGTCCCCGGGTACGGCGACCACCTCGAAGCCACCGTCGACCCCGACATCCGCTCCCGCCAGGCCTCGGCGCCGGAGGGCTTCGAGGACGTCATCGGGGCGCTCGTACCCGCGGGAGACGAGGCACCCGGCTGGTCCGTCGTGCTGACCGTCGACGACCGCGACGCCGTTGCATCTCGGGCCGAGGCCCTCGGCGGATCGGTGCTCGGCACCATCGACACCGGCTGGACGAAGGAGGCGGCGATCCGCGACCCCCAGGGTGCCGTCTTCACCGCCAGCCAGTTCGCCCCACCCGACAGCTGGGAGTGAGGACACCGGCATGACCGCGCGATCGCCCCCGGCGAGAGGTGACAGAACCCGGTGGCCAGGGTCGTCGGGTGCTGCCACCCGCGGCGGTGCCCACGGCAAGGGTGCGCCCGTATGCTCGAGCGGTGAGCACCGCCACCGCTGTCGACCCCACGGAGCGCGCCCGAGAGCTGCTCGGAGTGTCCCGCCTGACCAACCGAGCCCTGACCAGCTGGCTGCACGGCCTGCCCGGCGTCGACCAGGTCGGCTGCGAGGCCAGGGCGGCGGCGCTGGGCACCCGCTCGATCAAGACCACCAGCAAGGCCTGGGCCATCGACACGGCCATCTCGATGATCGACCTCACCACCCTCGAGGGCGCCGACACCCCCGGCAAGGTGCGTGGCCTGGCCGCCAAGGCCCTGGTGCCCGACCCCACCGACATGACCACCCCGCGCCCCGCCGCGGTCTGCGTCTACGGCGACATGGTCGCCACGGCCAAGGAGGCCCTCGGTAGCAGCGGCGTCAAGGTCGCGGCCGTCGCCACGGCGTTCCCCAGCGGCCGCGCGAGCCTGCCGGTCAAGCTGGCCGACGTCGCGGATGCCGTGAAGGCCGGCGCCGACGAGATCGACATGGTCATCGACCGCGGTGCGTTCCTCGCGGGTGACTACCTGACCGTCTTCCACCAGATCGCCGAGGTGAAGGCCATCTGTGGCAGCGCCCGGCTCAAGGTGATCATGGAGACCGGCGAGCTGGTGACCTACGACAACGTGCGTCGCGCCTCGTGGCTGTCGATGCTCGGCGGCGGCGACTTCATCAAGACCTCCACCGGGAAGATCTCACCCGCCGCGACCCTGCCGGTGACCCTGATCATGCTCGAGGCCGTGCGCGACTGGCAGGAGACGACCGGCGAGATGGTCGGCGTGAAGCCCGCGGGCGGCATCCGCACCAGCAAGGACGCCATCAAGTTCCTGGTGAGCGTCAACGAGGTCGCCGGCGAGGCCTGGCTCGACAACCACTGGTTCCGCTTCGGCGCGTCGAGCCTGCTCAACGACCTGATCCTGCAGCGCCAGCGGATGCGCACCGGCGCCTACTCCGGCGGCGACTACGTGGCCGACGACTCCCCCAGCCTCTACTGACTTCACCGCGACCGAGCACCACGGATCGAGGAACGAGAACCATGTCCCCCTTCGAGTACGCGCCGGCACCCGAGTCCCGGGCCGTCGTCGACATCGCGAGCAGCTACGGGCTGTACATCGGCGGCCAGTTCGTCGAGGCCACCGGCGGAGCGCCGTTCAAGACGGTCAACCCGGCCACCGAGGAGGTGCTCGCCGAGGTGTCCGAGGCGAGCGCCGACGACGTCGACGCGGCCGTGAAGGCCGCCCGCACGGCATACACCCGGGTCTGGTCGCGGATGAGCGGCGCCGACCGCGGCAAGTACCTGTTCCGCATCGCCCGGATCCTGCAGGAGCGGGCCCGCGAGTTCGCCGTGCTCGAGACGCTCGACAACGGCAAGCCGATCAAGGAGGCGCGCGACGTCGACCTCCCGCTGGCGGCGGCGCACTTCTTCTACCACGCGGGCTGGGCCGACAAGCTCGACCACGCCTCGCTCGGCCCGAACCCGCGGCCGGTGGGCGTCGTCGGCCAGATCGTGCCGTGGAACTTCCCGCTGCTCATGCTCGCGTGGAAGATCGCCCCGGCCCTGGCGTGCGGCAACACCGTGGTGATCAAGCCCGCCGAGACCACGCCGCTCACGGCCCTGCTCTTCGCCTCGGTCTGCGAGCAGGCCGAGCTGCCCCCGGGCGTCGTCAACATCGTCACCGGCGCGGGCGCCACCGGCCAGGCCATCGTCGACCACCCCGGCATCGACAAGCTCGCGTTCACCGGCTCGACCGCGGTCGGCAAGATGATCGCCCGCTCGATCGCCGGCACCCGCAAGAAGGCCACCCTCGAGCTGGGCGGCAAGGCGGCGAACATCATCTTCGACGACGCCCCCATCGACCAGGCGGTCGAGGGCATCGTCAACGGCATCTTCTTCAACCAGGGCCACGTGTGCTGCGCCGGCAGCCGGATCCTGGTGCAGGAGAACATCGCCGAGGAGCTCGACCACCGCCTCAAGCGGCGGCTGGCCACCCTTCGCGTCGGCGACCCGATGGACAAGAACACCGACGTCGGCGCGATCAACTCGCGCAAGCAGCTCGACCGCATCGAGGAGATGGTGGCGGTCGGCGAGGCCGAGGGCGCACAGCGCTGGGACTCCGGCTGCGCGCTGCCGACCAACGGCTTCTGGTTCCGCCCCACCGTGTTCAGCGGGGTCAGCCAGACGCACCGCATCGCCCAGGAGGAGATCTTCGGGCCGGTCGTCTCGGTGCTCACCTTCCGCACGCCGGCCGAGGCCGTCGCGAAGGCGAACAACACCCCCTACGGCCTGTCCGCCGGCATCTGGACCGAGAAGGGCAGCCGCATCCTCTGGATGGCCGACCAGCTGCGCGCCGGGGTCGTCTGGGCCAACACCTTCAACAAGTTCGACCCGACCTCGCCGTTCGGCGGGTACAAGGAGTCGGGCTACGGCCGCGAGGGCGGCCGCCACGGGCTCGAGGCCTACGTCACGAGTGGGGGTTCCAAGTGAGCACGCGGGTCGACGTCCGCAAGACGTACAAGCTCTACATCGGCGGCAAGTTCCCGCGCAGCGAGAGCGGGCGTTCCTACGAGGTGTTCGCCGCGCCGTCCGGTGCCGCTGCGCGGCGCGGGTCCGCCTCTCGCGCACCGAAGTTCCTCGCGAACGCCGCGCTTGGTTCCCGCAAGGACGCCCGGGATGCCGTCGTCGCGGCGCGCAAGGCGCAGCCGGGCTGGGCGGGGGCCACGGCATACAACCGTGGCCAGGTGCTCTACCGGGTCGCCGAGGTCATGGAGTCGCGTCGCGCCCAGCTGGTGCAGGACGTCCGCGACAGCGAGGGCCTCACCGCAGCGCGCGCCGAGGCCGTGGTGTCCGAGGCGATCGACCGCTGGGTCTGGTACGCCGGGTGGTCCGACAAGTTCACCCAGGTGCTCGGCGGGCTCAACCCCGTCGCCGGCCCCTACTTCGACATCTCCGCCCCCGAGGCCACCGGCGTCGTGGCGGTGCTCGCGCCGCAGGGGTCCAGCCTGCTCGGGCTGGTGTCGGTCGTGGCCCCGGTCATCGTGTCGGGCAACACCGCGGTGGTGCTGACCAGCGAGGACCGCCCGCTGCCGGCGATCACCCTGGCCGAGTGCCTCGCCACCTCCGACGTGCCGGGGGGCGTGGTCAACATCGTCACCGGCCGCACCGCCGAGATGGCCCCGTGGCTGGCGAGCCACCGTGACGTCAACGCGATCGACCTCACCGGGGCCGCGGATGCCGAGGGCGTCGACTGGGGTGCGCTGGAGGAGGCCTCCGCCGAGAACCTCAAGCGGGTGCTGCGCCCCGGCGGCACCGGCACCGAGGCGGTCGAGCCCGACTTCTCGGCGACGCCCGACCTCTCCCGGCTCACCGCCTTCCTCGAGACCAAGACGGTCTGGCACCCCAAGGGCCGCTGACCGACGTCGACGTATTGCGGATCACCCACCTCCCGGTCGGCCGTAGACTTCACGCCCGTGGCTGACGACGTGACGCTCCCGCGGGAGGGGCCGCGGACCCCGGGGTCGCGCCAGCGGGTCGTGGTGCTCGCCGGGCCGAGCGGCTCCGGGAAGTCGCGGCTCGCGACCCGGTTGCACGCCACCCACGGCTGGCCGATCTTCCGCCTCGACGACTTCTACCGCGACGAGGACGACCCCTCGATGCCCCGCAGCGAGGGCCTGGGCATCATCGACTGGGACCACCCCGACAGCTGGGACGCCGAGCGCGCCGTCGCCTCGTTGTGCGAGCTCGTCGACACCGGGCGCACCGACACCCCCGTCTACGACATCTCGACGAGCCGGGCGGTCGGTCACCACGAGGTCACCGCGGCCGCGACCGACCTGGTCGTCGCGGAGGGCATCTTCGCGGCGGAGGTGGTCGAGCAGCTGCGCGAGTGCGGCGTGCTGCACAGCGCCTGGTGCGTGCACCACCGGCCGGCCGTGACGTTCGTGCGGCGACTGGCGCGTGACCTCAAGGAGCGCCGCAAGCCCCCGGCGGTGCTGGTGCACCGCGGTCTGGCCCTGATGCGGGCCGAGCCCGAGATCGTCCGGCGCCAGACGGCGCTCGGCGCCCGTCCGGCCAGGCCCACGGACATCGAACGCGACCTCGCCACGGCGGCCGACGCCGTCGGTTAGGGTCGACCCGTGGTCGACGAGGGGACGCGTGATGAGTGAGGGCCCGTGGGTCGCTCCCGGGTCGGCACCGCCCCCGGAGCAGGGGGCACAGCCTCCCCCGATGCCGCCTCCCGGGTATGCCGCGCCACCCCCCGGCTATGCCGCCCCACCTCCCGGGTACGCCGCGCCCACCGCCCGGGTACGCCGCCCCGCCTCCCGGGTATGCCGCCCCGCCTCCCGGCTACGCCGCCCCCCCACCCGGATACGCACCGCCCGCTGGGTACCCCGCGCCCCCACCGGGGTACGCCGCAGCACCGCCCCCGGGCTACCCCGCGCCCCCGCCCGGCGCCGCCCCCCACTTAGCGGGCCTGGAGTTTCGGCCCGGCATCATCCCGCTGCGACCGCTGACCCTTGGCGACCTCTACGGCGCCGTGACCAAGGCGATCCGTGGCAACGTCGCCGCCACCATCGGCCTCGCCCTGGTCACGTCCCTCGTCTGCCTCGTGCCGACCACCGCGCTCGGGGCCTGGATCGCGAGCCAGGAGACCTTGACGATCGATAGCGAGAGCTTCGGGGTCAACGGGCTGATCGGCAACTACCTGCCGAGCCTGGGCTCGGTCGTCTCCTCGATCGCCCTGACCGGCTTCCTCGCCTACGTCATCGGCCAGGCCGTCATGGGCCGCAAGGTCAGCATCGGCGAGACCTGGGACGGCACCAAGCGGCGGCTGCCCGCGATCGCCGGGGCCGTGGCGCTGACGATCGTCGGAGCCCTGCTCATCTTCGGTGCGCTCATCGGGCTGCCGGTGGCCTGGCTGGTCGCGGTGGGTCAGGCCGAGGCCGGGCCGATCCTCCTGCTCGTGCTGGGTGTGCTCGCCTCGGTACTGCTCTATGTGTGGCTGTGGACCCGGCTCGCGTTCGTGACCGCGGTGATCGTGCTCGAGGGCCGCGGTGTGGTCTCCGCCTTCGCCCGGTCCTGGCAGCTGACCACCGGCGTGGCGTTCTGGCGGATCTTCGGCATCCGGCTGCTCACCAGCCTGATCGTCGGCACCGCGGCCTACCTGATCACCCTGCCCCTGACCATCGTCGGGGTGGTCATCGTGTTCGCGGCCGGCGACGAGCAGAACTTCTTCATGTGGCAGGCCGTGCTGGGTGGGCTGGCCACGTTGATCAGCGGGGCGCTCACCACCCCGTTCACGGCCGGGGTCGACGCCCTGATGGCCATCGACCAGCGGATCCGGCGCGAAGGCCTCGACGTGCAGCTCATCCACGCGGCCCAGCAGGGCGGACCAGCCCCGTGGCCGAGTGCCGCCGGGGCCCGCTGACCCGGTGCGACTCGACCCACCCCTGGACCCCACGTCGCCGCAGGCGCGGCAATGGCTCGAGGACGAGCTGCGCAAGGGGATCTACCACGAGCGCAAGGGCCTGCTGCAGCGGATCTGGGACTGGCTCAACGAGCTCATCTCCGGCGCCGGCAGCGGTACCGCTGGGCTCGCCGGCTGGACGATCTGGATCGCGGTCGCCGTCATCGCGGCCGTGGTCGCCCTGGTGCTGGTGCGCTCCATCCACGCCGAACGCCGGATGACGGGCGTGCGCCGCGAGGGCGTGCTCGAGGGGCCGACCCGCACCGCTGCCGAGCACCGGGCAGCCGCCGCCCGCGCGCTCGAGGCCGGCGACGCCGACACCGCGGTGCTCGAGGCCTACCGCGCCCTCACCCGGTCCGCCGTCGAGCGGACCCTGCTCGACGACCTGCCCGGCCGCACCGCGCACGAGGTGGCGGTCGCGCTGGGGCCGGTGTTCCCGGCATCCGCCTCGTCCCTCGCCGTCGCGGCCGACACCTTCGACGCCGTGCGCTACGGCCGGCGCACCGCCCGCCCCGAGTCGGCCCGCGACCTCATCGCGCTCGACGCCGACCTCGCGCGAACCCGACCCCTGCTGCCCGACCCGGCCACCGCAGCAGGCCCACGATGAGCGCCACGCTCGAGACGCCCACCCGGCCAGGGGCCGGCCGTCGCTGGGACCGGAACCGGGTGCGGCGCACCGCCGCCTTCGTCGGCGTGGTCGCACTGGGGCTGCTGCTCGTGGTGCTGTTGGCCCTCTCGGCGCAGCGGCCCACCGCCGACCTCGACCCCGAGGGCACCGGGCCGGACGGCGCCCGGGCGCTCGCCGAGGTGCTGCGCCAGCAGGGCGTCGAGGTCGAGGTGGTGCGCTCGATCGACGCACTCGAGGACGCCCAACCGGATGCCGACACCACCGTGTTCGTCGGCGACCCCACCAACCTCGGCCCGGGGTCCACCGCCCGGCTCGCCGACACGGCCCGGTCGGCCGGCCGGCTGGTGCTCGTCGGCGTCGAGAGCGAGCAGCTGAAGCTGCTCGGGTTGCCGGTCGAGGCCTTCGGCGGCGGTGGCGACGAGCTCGTCGCCGACTGCGACTCCGAGGTGGCCCGCTCGAACGACGTGGTCTCGGTGTGGGACGGCCGCTACGTGCTGACCGAGGACACCGCGGGCGCCCGCTCCTGCTTCGTCCTCCCCTCGGACGACGGCCCGCCCGACCAGCCCGACCCCGACGCCGCCCACGGCGCGGTCCTGGTGCAGCTCGACGCCACCAGGGCCCACCCCGCGACGGTCGTCGCCGGCCTCGGCCCGGCCTGGACGAACGAGAACATCACCCACGACAGCCATGCCGGCACGGCGGTGCGGGCGCTCGGCTCCACGCCCCGGTTGGTCTGGTACCAACCCGGCACCGACGACGCCCTGGCCCCCGGGCCCGGTGACCTCGACACCCCTGACGACCTGTCGGTCTGGCCGCCGTGGACCACCCCGGCGATCGCGCTGCTGCTGGCCACCGTCGTGCTCCTGGCGTTCGCCCGGGGCCGCCGCCTCGGTCGCCTCGTGCGTGAGCCGCTGCCGGTCGTGGTGCGCGCCATCGAGACCACCGAGAGCCGCGGTCGTCTCTACCGCCGGGCCGGCGACCGGGCCCGCGCTGCGGCCGTGCTGCGCTCCGGCACCACCGAGCGCCTCGCCCGCCGGCTGGCCGTGGGCCGCGGCGCCGGGCCCGCAGCCATGGTGCACGCGGCCTCGCTCGCCACCGGGCTCCCACCCGGCGAGGTGGCTGACATCCTGTTCGGGCCGGCACCGCCCGACGACGTCGCCCTGATCCACCTGGCCCAGCAGCTCACCGACCTCGAGGAGAGGGTCCGCCACCCATGACCGACCAGCCCACCAGCCCGCTCGCCCCCGATCCCGTTGCGCCGCAACCGGATGCCGTGAGCCCGCCACCCGCCGCGGCCGCGGCACCCGCAGCGCCACCCGCAGCACCCCCGGCACCCGCAGCGCCCCGGCACCCGCAGCGCCCCCGGCACCGGCAGCTCCTCCAACCCCCGCGGCACCCCAAGCCCCCGAGGCGTACGCGGCGTACGCCGCACCGCCGCGCCGCCCGGACCGTCCGCCGACGCCCAGCGGGCCCGCTCCGCACTGCTGGCCGTGCGGGCCGAGGTGGCCAAGGCCGTCGTGGGCCAGGACGCCGCCGTCGCGGGCCTGCTCGTGGCGCTGCTCTGCCGCGGCCACATCCTGCTCGAGGGTGTGCCCGGCGTGGCGAAGACGCTGCTCGTGCGCGCCCTGGCCGCCGCCCTCGACGTCGAGACCAAGCGCGTGCAGTTCACCCCCGACCTGATGCCGGGCGACCTCACCGGTTCGCTGGTGTTCGACGCCCGCTCGAGCGACTTCACCTTCCGCCCCGGGCCGGTCTTCACCAACCTGATGCTCGCCGACGAGATCAACCGCACTCCCCCGAAGACCCAGTCGGCCCTGCTCGAGGCGATGGAGGAGCGGCAGGTCAGCGTCGACGGCCAGCCGCACCCGCTGCCCTCGCCGTTCATGGTCGCCGCCACCCAGAACCCCGTCGAGTACGAGGGCACCTACCCGCTGCCCGAGGCCCAGCTCGACCGGTTCCTGCTCAAGGTGGTGCTGCCCATCCCCCAGCGTGACGACGAGGTGCAGGTGCTCCGCCGGCACGCGAGCGGGTTCGACCCGCGCGACCTGGCCGCGGCCGGCATCCGACCGGTGGCGACCGTCTCGGACCTCGACGCCGGCGTCGCGGCGGTGCGCGAGGTGGCCATCTCCGACGAGGTCGCGACCTACATCGTCGACATCGCCCGTGCCACCCGGGTGTCCCCCTCGCTCGCCCTGGGCGTCTCGCCGCGTGGTGCCACCGCGCTGATGGCGACCAGCCGGGCCTGGGCGTGGCTGGCCGGCCGCACCTTCGTCACCCCCGACGACGTCAAGGCGCTGGCGCACGCCACCCTGGCCCACCGGCTCTCGCTGCGACCCGAGGCCGAGCTCGAGGGCGTCGGGGTCGGCGCCGTGCTCGAGAGCGCGCTCGGCTCGGTGCCCGTCCCGCGCTGATGGCGATCACCTGGCGCACCGTCGTGCTGGCCCTGTTCGGGCTGGCACCGGTCGCCGTGTGGCCGCACGGGTCGACGGTGCGGTGGTGGCTGCTCCTCGTGGTCGTGCTCGTGGCCCTCGACGTGCTCCTGGCCAGCCGCCCGCGGGTGCTGAGCATCGTGCGCGGCGAGCCCACCCAGGTGCGGCTCGGCGAGACGACGACGAGCAGCCTGTGGGTCACGAACACCTCGGGGCGTGGCGTGCGCGGCCTGCTCCGCGACGCGTGGCCCCCGTCGGCCGGCGCGGTGGATGCCGTGCACGAGCTGGCCGTGCCACCGCACGAGCGGGTGCGCCTCACGACCCACCTCGTGCCCACCAGGCGCGGTGACCGCCTCGCCGACCGGGTGACCGTGCGCGTGCTCGGGCCGTTGGGGCTGGCCGCGCGGCAGCGGTCGATCCCCGTGCCCGGGTCGATCCGGGCGCTGCACGCGTTCCCCTCGCGCAAGCACCTGCCCAGCCGACTGGCCGTGCTGCGTCAGCTCGACGGCCGCGCCGCGGTGCGCATCCGCGGCCAGGGCACCGAGTTCGACAGCCTGCGCGACTACGTCGACGGCGACGACGTCCGCTCCATCGACTGGCGCGCCACCGCCCGGCGCCAGCACCTCGTCGTGCGCACCTGGCAGCCCGAGCAGCACCGCCGCGTGGTCATCGTGCTCGACACCTCGCGCACCAGCGCCGGTCGGATCGGTGACGCCCCGCGCCTGGACGCCGCGATGGATGCCGCGCTGCTGCTGACCGCGCTCGCCGGCCACGCGCGCGACCGGGTGCAGGTGCTCGCCGGTGACCGGGTCGTCCACGCCCGGATCTCGGGCACCGACCGGGCCCGCCTGCTGCACGACACGATCTCGACCCTGGCGCCCGTGGAGTCGCGGCTGGTCGAGGCCGACTGGTCGGCACTGGCCACCGAGGTCGTGCGGCTCGGCACGCACCGGGCGCTGGTCGTGCTGCTCACCTCGCTCGAGAGCTCGGCGATCGAGGAGGGGCTGCTGCCGGTGCTGCCCGCGCTCGCCGCCCACCACCGGGTGGTCGTCGCCTCGGTCAGCGACCCCGCCCTGGCGGTGATGCGTGGGGCGCACACGACGACCCGCGAGGTGTACGACGCGGCCGCGGCGGAGCGCACGGTCGCGCTCCGGAGGCGCACGGCATCCGCCCTCGAGCAGCTCGGGGTCGACGTCATCGACGCCGCACCCGACGAGCTTCCGGTGCGGCTCGCCGACCACTACCTGATGCTCAAGCGCCAGGGCCTGCTGTAGGCAGGTTGCACCGTGGCGCACGCCCCCCGTCCCGTGCGGTGGGTGAGGGAGCACTCGACGCCATGGCGCAGCCCATATCGCCGGCGTATCGAGAACCTCATACGTCGTGGCAACAGCACACTGCCTTGACTGGGTGGCATGCCATCCAGCAAGCCAGTGCAGACCGCACGGCACCGCCCCCACTCGACCATCCTCTCCGTCCTGGCCGTGGTGGCCGCGCTCGCCGCTGTCGGGGGATGCGGTTCGCCGGCGGAGGTGGCGGCGGCAGCGCCACCGCGGGTCGCGTCCACCACGCCGCGTCCTTCCCCCTCGCACCCCGCGCGCCCCTCGCACCCGTCGCGCACCTCTGACGAGCGGGTCGGCGCCGACGCCGACAGACCTGAAGGCCCCACCGGCGGAGTGCTGGGCGTCGCCGACGGCCGCGTCCCCGACGGCGCCACCGTCTTCGACGACCAGTACCCCGCGGTGGCCAACCTCGACCCCGACCTGCTCGGCGCGCTCCGCACGGCCGCGACCGCTGCGAGGCGCACGGGGGTCGAGCTCGAGGTCAACAGCGGCTGGCGCTCCCGGGCCTACCAGGAGCAGCTCCTCGACGAGGCCATCTCGACGTACGGCTCGAGGACTGCAGCAGCCCGCTGGGTCGCCACGCCGGCCACGTCGCCGCACGTGTCGGGGGACGCGGTGGACATCGGCAACTCCGACGCCACGGCCTGGCTCACCAAGCACGGCGCCGAGTACGGGCTGTGCCAGATCTTCCGGAACGAGCCCTGGCACTTCGAGCTGCGGCCCCACGCCGTCGACCGCGGCTGCCCGGTCAGGTACGCCGACCCGTCACACGACCCGAGGATGCAGCAGTGAGCCGGCCGCGTCACCCGGGCCGCACGCGGCCCCCGACCCGGACCGCACTGGTCGCGCTGTTCGTGGTCTACCTCGTCGTCCTGGTGTGGACCGTGCTGTGGAAGCTGGAGGTCCCGTGGACCGGTGGGGACACGATGGTCAAGCTCGTTCCGTTCGTCGCCGCAGACGGGGCCGGCGCCAGCGCACCCGTCGAGGTCGTGGCGAACCTCGTGCTCTTCGTCCCGCTGGGCATCTACCTCGGCCTGCTCGCGCCACGGTGGCCGTGGTGGGCGGCCGCGGGCACGATCGCCGGGGCTAGCGTCGCCCTCGAGGTCACCCAGTACGTCCTGGCCGTCGGGAGGTCGGACACCACGGACGTCATCGTCAACACCGTCGGGGGCCTGGTCGGGCTCGGCCTGCTCGCCCTCGCCCGGCACACGCTCGCCGCCCGGACGGCCACGGTGATGACGCAGATCTGTTCGATCGCAACCGTGCTCGCCCTGCTCGGCGGAGGGCTCTACCTCGCCTCCCCCTGGCAGCCCGTGCACGTGCGCGACGCCGGGCCACTCGCGCGGGTCGGTACCCCCGGCATCCGCTGACCCGGTTCGTCGCGTCGCCGCGGCATCCGGTCGACGGGTCGACGGGTCGACCGTTCAGTCGATCTCCAGCTCGTCCCCGGCGACGGTGACCGTGCCGAGGTGGAGCGGCCACGCCTTGGTCAGGGCGATGTACCCGGCGTCGACGCCGGGGATCTTCGCGAACACGCCCTGGGGACCACGCGTCATCCGCCCGGTCTTGACGTCGTACTTCGCCTGGTGCCAGGGGCAGACCAGGCAGCCGTCGGCGTCGATGGTGCCCTCGCCGAGGTCGGCGCGCAGGTGCCGGCAGCGGCGCCCGACGGCGAAGTACTCGCCGTTGTCGCCGACCGCGTAGCCCTCGACGCCCGTGACGGAGTCGGGCGGAACCTTCGTGCGGGGAATCCGGGTGGTGGACATGGCCAGCTCCTTCGTCCGATCCGCCCATCGTGGCACGTCCGCCCCGACCGCGCGACGGTCGGCTCAGGCGGCGCTCGCGGGGGCGACGTCGCCGGCATCCTGCGCGAGGACGTCGCCGGTCGCGCCGCCGTGCACGGCAGCCCGGCCCACGACGAACACGTAGGCCAGGAACAGTGACTCCACGACGACGCCGATGCCGATTCGGGCCCAGGTCGGCAGCCCCGACGGGGTCACGAACCCCTCGATCGAGCCGCTGACGAACAGCACCGCGATCAGCCCGAGGGCCACCGCGATGGCCGTGCGGCCCTCCCTGGCGAAGGACTCCACCCGGCCCATCGCGCCCGGTTCGACCCACGACCAGAACAGCCGCAGGCCGACCCCGCCGGCCACGAACACCGCGGTCAGCTCGAGCAGGCCGTGCGGCAGGATGAGGCCGAAGAAGAGCGCGCCACGGTCGTGGGTGAGCATCAGCGCGGCGGCGATGCCCACGTTGACGACGTTGCTGGCGAGCAGCATCAGCACCGGCAGGCCGAACACCCCCAGGGCGATGCAGAGCGCCGCCACCCGGGCGTTGTTGACCCACACGAGCGTGCCGAACTCACCGTGCGGGAACTCGGAGTAGTAGTGCTCGAAGTCGGTGCCGACGTAGGCCTGGATCTCGGCCGGCGTCATCTGGCTGGTCCACACCTCGGGGTGGTCGACCGACCACCAGGCGACGAGGGCAGCCAGCGCGACGCTCGCCAGGGCCGTCGCTCCCCACCACCACCGGGTGCGGTAGAGCGCGGCCGGGAAGGTGTGGGTGAAGAACCCGAGGAGGTCGGCCCACGTCGACGTGCGGGCGCCGGCCGAGGCGCCCCGCGCGCGGGCGAGCAGGGCCGACAGGTAGGTGACCACCGACGGGTCGGGGCTGGCCGAGCGCACCACGGACAGGTGGGTCGAGACCCGCTGGTAGAGGTCGAGCAGCTCGTCGGCCTCGGCCCCGGTCAGCCGGCGCCGACTGGTCAGCTCCTCGAGCCGCTGCCACTGGGCCTGGTGCGCCATGAGGTACGCGTCGAGGTCCACCCGGGAAGCGTAACCGCCGGTCCCCCTCCGCCCGGGCGGGTTAGCATCGCCGGGTGACCGACCCCGGGGGCTACCGCAGCTACGCCACCGACGACCTCGTCACCGGCGAGGGCGTCGCCGTGGAGGTGCCCGTCGCGAGCGTCGCGGCGCGGATGGCGTCCTGCGTCATGGACGTCGTCCTCGTGGTGGTCGTCCTCGTCGCGGGGCTGTTCGTCTTCGGTGCCCTGACGGCGGAGTCGTCCGCGGCCGTCCAGGGCATCGTCGGCATCGTGCTCAGCACCGTGGTCTTCATCGGGATGCCGGCCATCATCGAGACGATGAGCCACGGCCGCTCGCTCGGCAAGGTCACCCTCGGCCTGCGGGTCGTGCGCGACGACGGGGGGCCGGCCACCGCCCGGCACGCCCTGGTGCGCGCCCTCATCGGGTACGTCGAGATCTACCTGCTGCTCGGCATCCCGGCGCTGGTCACGTCGATGATCCACCCGAAGGCCAAGCGGCTGGGCGACATGGCGGCGGGCACGGTCGTGGTGACCCAGCGGGCCCGGCTGCGGCTCACCCCTCCCCCGATGATGCCGCCGTCCCTGGCGCACTGGGCGCACACCGCCGACGTGGCGACGTTGCCGTCGGGGCTCACCGTGGCCGTGCGGCAGTTCCTGTCGCGGGCGCCCGGGCTGTCCCCGCAGTCACGGCACACCCTGGGCGTCGAGCTGCTGCACTCGACGCTGCCCTACGTCAGCCCGCCGCCGCCCGGCGGCCACCACCCCGAGGTGGTGCTCGCCGCGGTCGTGGCGGAGCGCCGGCGCCGTGACCTCGAGCGGCTGTGGCGCGAGGAGCAGCTGCGCGCCCGGGTGGTCCCGGCCGACCCGTTCACCACCCCCCGCTGACCCACCTGGGGGTCCCCGCGGGTCAGTTGGCGGCGCCGAGGGCGGCGTAGCCGGGCTTGACGACGTGCTCGATGATCTCGAGCCGCTCGTCGAACGGCAGGAACGCCGACTTCATCGCGTTGATCGTCGCCCAGCGCAGGTCGTCGAGGGTCCAGCCGGCCTCGTCGACGAGCAGCTGCATCTCGCGGCTCATCGAGGTGCCGCTCATCAGCCGGTTGTCGGTGTTCACCGTGACCCGGAAGCGCAGCTCCTTGAGCATCGTGATCGGGTGTGCCGCAACGGAGTCGGCCGCGCCGGTCTGGATGTTGGAGCTCGGGCACATCTCGAGCGGGATGCGGCAGTCGCGCACGTAGGCCGACAGCCCACCGAGCACCGGGATGCCGTCGTCGCCGGTCGTGATGTCGTCGACGATCCGCACGCCGTGGCCCAGCCGGTCGGCGCCGCACCACTGCAGCGCCTCCCAGATGCTCGGCAGCCCGAACGCCTCACCGGCGTGGATCGTGAAGTGGGCGTTCTCGCGGCGCAGGTACTCGAAGGCGTCGAGGTGGCGCGTGGGCGGGAAGCCGGCCTCGGCACCGGCGATGTCGAACCCGCCGACCCCGCGCTCGCGGTAGGCCACGGCCAGCTCGGCGATCTCGCGGCTGCGGGCGGCGTGCCGCATCGCGGTGAGCAGGGTGCGCATCCGGATGGGCGTGCCGGCGGCGGCCGCTTCCTCCTCACCCTCGCGGAACCCGGCGAGCACGGCCTCGACGACCTGGTCCAGCGAGAGCCCGCCCTCGATGTGCAGCTCGGGCGCGAAGCGCGACTCGGCGTAGACCACCCCGTCGGCCGCCAGGTCGAGCGCGCACTCACGGGCCACCCGGGTCAGCTGCTCGGAGGTCTGCATCACCGCGACGGTGTGCGAGAACGTCTCGAGGTAGCGCACCAGCGAGCCCGAGTCGGCGGCGTCACGGAACCAGTGACCCAGCTCCACGGCATCCGTCGTGGGCAGGCCGGCGTAGCCCGACGCCTCGGCGAGCTCGACGACCGTGGCCGGGCGCAGGCCACCGTCGAGGTGGTCGTGCAACAGGGCCTTGGGGGCGCGGGCGACGATGGTGGGGGTGACGGCCCCGGTGCCGGCCATCAGGCGATCCGGTCGATGACGATGGGGGTGCGCTCGACGGTGGTGCCCTCGGGGGCGATGGTGATCGCGCCCTGCAGGGCGCCCTGGGCCCGGTCGAAGCGCTCGGGCTCGTCGGTGTGCAGGGTGAGCAGCAGGTCTCCCTCGCGCACTGCATCACCCGGTTTCGCGTGCAGCTCGATGCCGGCCCCCGCCTGCACCGGGTCCTCCTTGCGGGCGCGGCCGGCGCCCAGGCGCCACGCCGCGACACCCACCGCATACGCGTCGAGCTCGGAGAGCACGCCCGCGGCTCCGGCGCGCACCTCGTGCTGCTCGGTCGCGACCGGCAGCGGGGCGTCGGGGTCACCGCCCTGGGCCGCGATCATCCGGCGCCAGGCGTCCATGGCGCGACCGTCGGCCAGCGCCGCGGCGACGTCCTGGCCACCGCGCCCGGCGGCATCCAGCATCTCCTGCGCGAGACGGACGGTGAGCTCGACGACGTCGGCCGGGCCGCCACCGGCGAGCACCTCGACCGACTCGCGCACCTCGAGGGCGTTGCCGGCGGTCCGGCCCAGGGGCGTCGACATGTCGGTGAGCAGCGCGACGGTGTTGACGCCGGCGTCGGTGCCGAGGTCGACCATGGTGCGGGCCAGCTCGGTGGCGTTCTCGCGGGTCTTCATGAACGCACCGCTGCCGACCTTGACGTCGAGCACCAGCGCGCCGGTGCCCTCGGCGATCTTCTTGCTCATGATCGAGGAGGCGATGAGCGGGATCGCCTCCACCGTTCCGGTGACGTCGCGCAGCGCGTAGAGCTTCTTGTCGGCCGGGGCCAGCCCCGACCCGGCGGCGCAGATGACGGCGCCGACGTCCTCGAGCTGGCGCATCATGGCCTCGTTCGAGAGCGATGCCGTCCAGCCGGCGACGGACTCGAGCTTGTCGAGGGTGCCGCCGGTGTGGCCGAGGCCGCGGCCCGACAGCTGCGGCACGGCGACGCCGAACACGGCGACGAGCGGCGCCAGCGGCAGGGTGATCTTGTCGCCGACCCCGCCGGTGGAGTGCTTGTCGGCGGTCGGGCGCGACAGCCCGGAGAAGTCCATCCGCTCGCCGCTGGCGATCATCGCCGCGGTCCAGGTCGCGATCTCGCGACGCGTCATCCCGTTGAGCAGCACCGCCATCGCGAGCGCGCTCATCTGCTCCTCCGCGACGATTCCGCGCGTGTAGGCGTCGATCACCCAGCGGATCTGGTCGTCGGAGAGCTCGTGGCGGTCACGTTTGGTGGTGATGACGTCGACGGCGTCGAAGGATTCGGTCATCGAGCCATCATGGCAGGGGCGCGGGCCGCTCGGTCACTCGCCCGGAGCCGCCTGCTCCGCACCGGAAGCTTCACCTGGGCAGGGGTTCCGAAGTGGTGCTGTGGTGAAGGTTCCCGCATCGGGCGAGAAAGTTGGGACGGGTCAGTCGACCGGGGCGACGGCGTCGAGGGTGTCGCGCCCGAAGGCCTGCGGCAGCACCTCGCGCATCGTCAGCACACCCTCGGGCGTCTGCAGCACCGTGTCGGGAGAACCGTTCTCCCACAACAGCTGCCGGCACCGACCACAGGGCATCAGGGTGTCGCCGTTCTGGTCGACGCACCACACCGCGACGAGCGAGCCGCCGCCGGTCGCGTGCAGCTCGGAGACCAGGCCGCACTCGGCGCACAGGGTGACGCCGTAGGCCGCGTTCTCGACGTTGCACCCCGACACGATGCGCCCGTCGTCGACCAGCCCGGCGACGCCGACGGCGAAGTGGCTGTAGGGCGCGTAGGCGAGCGTCGTCATCCGCACCGCCTCCGTGCGCAGCGCCTCCCAGTCGACGTCCTGCCCGGATGCCGTCATGACGCCTCCAGCGCCGTGGCCGCGTGGCGGGAGGAGGCACGCCGCCGCAGCACCGCGAGCGACGAGAGCAGCCGGGCCCCCAGGGCGATGGCGTCCTCGTCGACGACCAGGTCGCCCTGGTGCAGGTCGTAGGTCGGGCCACCGTGGGTGCGGGTGCCGAGCCGGGCCATCGCGCCGTCGGTGTGCGCGAGGTACCAGGAGAAGTCCTCGCCGCCGAGCGACTGCGACGTGGGCACCGGGTGCATCCCACCAGCGAGAGAGGCGAGCCGGAAGGCCTCGATGCCCGTGGCGGTGTTGACCACCGGCGGCACCCCCTTGACCCGCTCGACCTTGGCCTGCACGCCGTAGGGCTGCACCACCGCGTGGACGATCTCCTCGAGCAGCGGGCCGACGGTGAGCCACGCGTGCGCGTCGAGCATCCGCAGGGTGCCCTGGCACTCGCCGGTCGACGGGATGACGTTGCTCGCCCGCCCCGCGCTGATCGTGCCCCACACCAGCGCCGCACCGGCCCGCGGGTCGAGCCGCCGCGACAGTGCCGCCGGCACGTCGGTGACGACCTTGGCGAGCGCGTAGGTGAGGTCCTCGGTGAGCTGGGGGCGTGAGGTGTGCCCGCCGCGGCCGTGCAGCGACACGGTGACGTGGTCGCAGGCCGCGGTCAGCGGGCCCTCGCGCAGCCCCACCTGGCCGACGTCGAGGCTGGGGTCGCAGTGGATGGCGTACACCGAGTCCACGCCGTCGAGCGCCCCCGCGATGATGGCGTCGTGGGCGCCGCCGGGGATGACCTCCTCGGCGGCCTGGAACACGCCGCGCACCGCGACGCCGCGCTTGATCAGGGCCGGCTCGCACGCCTTGAGGGCGAGCAGCGCCCCGAGCAGCGAGACGACGTGCACGTCGTGGCCGCACGCGTGGCAGACGCCCGGTGTGAGGGAGGCGAAGTCGAGGCCGGTGCGCTCACGCACCGGCAGGGCGTCCATGTCGGCACGCAGCGCGACGCGGTGCTCGGCGTCGGGCGCGCCGATGTCGGCGAGCAGGCCGGTGCCGGGCAGCAGACGCACCCCGATGCCCGCGGCGTCGAGGCGGCGGGCCACGGTCTGGGTCGTGCGCGTCTCCTCGCGGGACAGCTCGGGATGGGCATGGAAGTCCCGCCGGATGTCGATGAGCTCGGCTGCGAGTGAGGAGATGCGCTCGCCGAGTGCGGCGAGAAGGGCATCGTCGTTCATCAGGCGTTCACTCTACTCGGACGCGGTGGCGCCCCGGGCCGCCTTCCGAGTTCGCCACACCCCGACTTCGTGCGACTGTCCCCACGCATTCCGGCCGGGCCGCGCGCGAGAACCGTAGGCACGTCGCACGAGGGACAAAGGAGGGCGGATGCCGTCAGCCGCGTGCGGCTTTGTACTGCTCCCAGCGCTCGGCCATCCCGTCCATCTCACGAGTGACGAACTCCAGGAACTCGACGGACAGCTGCATCCGCTCCCCTGCCCGGGTCGACTCGCCGAGCGCTCCGCGGGCGGCCACCAGCGCCGCGAGGATCGGGGCGTAGAGCTGGTCGTGCTGCATCAGCATGTCGTGCCAGGCGTCGTCCATGACCACGTAGACATCACGCCGGGAGCCGCGCTCGCGCTCACGCCGGATCATCCGCAGCTGGGTGAGGTAGCGCACCCCACCAGACACCCCCGCCGGGCTGATCTCGAGCAGCGTCGCGAGCTCGGCAGAGGTGAGTCGGCCGTCCTCCTTGGCCATCAGCGCGGCGAAGACTCGCGCCGGCAGTCGCGGCAGCCCGGCATCCGCGAGTGCGCCACCGAGGTGCTCCACGACGTCGTGCAGGCGCGGGTCGTCGAGCGGCGGGTCGGGGACCTGCGACGGCACGGCAGCGGACGACATACGGGAACATTACAACATTCACATACTTCTGAAACAGGTGTAGCGTCTGTGGACATGTCCGATGTGATCTCCGTCTCCGGCCTGCGCAAGTCGTTCGGCCGCACCGTTGCCCTCGACGGCCTCGACCTCACCGTCCGTGAGGGCGAGGTGCACGGCTTCCTCGGCCCCAACGGGGCGGGCAAGTCGACCACCATCCGCATCCTGCTCGGCCTGCTGCGCGCCGACGGCGGCACCGCGACGGTGCTCGGCGGTGACCCGTGGCGCGACGCCACCGAGCTGCACCGCCGGCTCGCCTACGTTCCGGGCGACGTCGTGCTCTGGCCGTCGCTGAGCGGCGGCGAGGTCATCGACCTGCTCGGCCGGCTGCGCGGCGGCATCGACGAGGACCGCCGCCGCCGGCTCGTCGAGCGCTTCGAGCTCGACGAGACCAAGAAGGGCAAGGCCTACTCCAAGGGCAACCGGCAGAAGGTCGCCCTCGTCGCGGCCCTGGCCAGCGGTGTGCCGCTGCTCGTCCTCGACGAGCCGACCGCCGGCCTCGACCCGCTGATGGAGGAGGTCTTCCAGAGCGAGCTCACCGCGCTGAAGGACGACGGCCGCACGGTGCTGCTGTCCAGCCACATCCTCAGCGAGGTCGAGCGGGCCTGCGACCGGGTGAGCATCGTGCGCGCCGGCCGCATCGTCGACTCCGGCAGCCTGGCCGAGCTGCGCCACCTGACCCGCAGCCGGGTGCACGCCGTGCTCGACGCCGCGCCCACCCTCGAGGAGGTCAGCTCCTGGCGGGGTGTCCACGACGTGGCGCTCGACGGCACCGACCTGCGCTGCTCGGTCGACGCCGAGCACCTCGGCGCGCTCGTCGCGACCCTGGGCAACCGCGGCGTCTCGAGCCTCACCTGCCAGCCACCCACCCTCGAGGAGCTCTTCCTCGCCCGGTACCAGAGCGAGCCGGCCGACGCTCCGGCCGCTCCCCAGGCCCCTCAGGAACAGCCGGCATGACCGCCGCCACCGCCCCGACGGGGCAGCTCGCCTCGACGATCTCCCTCGGCACCCGGTTGGCCGGGTTCTCACACCTGCTCGCCCTGGCCTGGCGGCGCGACCGCATCCTCATCCCGAGCAGCGTGCTCGGGCTCGTGGTGCTGGCCGTGGGGTCGGCGCAGGCGACCCTCGCGCTCTACCCCACCGACGAGGCGGCGTCCACGGGTCTGGCCGGCGTGCTCAGCAACCCGTCGGTCCTCGCCCTCTACGGCCCGGTCGCCGCGCACACCGCTGACGCCCTGGCCGTGTTCAAGACCCTGATGATGGGTGCCTTCCTCACCGCCGTGCTCGGGTTCGTCGTGGTGCGACGGCACACCCGCACCGAGGAGGACGAGGGGCGTCTCGAGCTGCTCGGCGCCGGCGTCGTCGGCCGCTGGTCGGCGCTCGCCGCCGCCGTGACGCTGGCGACGATCGCCGTGGTCGCCGCCAGCGTGCTCACCGGTGCGGGGCTCGCCGCCCTCGGCATGGACGTCACCGGGAGCATCGCGTTCGCGATCGCCTGGATGACGGCCGGCCTCGCCATGATCGGAGTCAGCGCCGTCATCGTGCAGCTGGCCTCGACCACGCGCGGTGCAGCCGGGCTCGGCTTCGGCTTCCTCGGCGCGGTGTTCGCGCTCCGGGCCGTCGCCGACTCCGCCGACCCCGGCACCTTCGTCCATGCCCTCGGCTGGCTGTCACCGCTGGGCTGGGCCGGTCACGTGGAGGCCTACGGCGCGAACCACACCTGGATCCTCCTGCTCGGCGTGCTCGCCCTCGTCGTGGGTGTGGCCGTCGCCCTCGCCGTGCTCGACCGCCGCGACCTGGGGGCCGGCGTCATCCCGGCCCGCAGCGGCCCGCGCCGGGCCGGCCGCCTGCTCGCCGGACCGCTGTCGCTCGTCACCACGCTGGCTCGCGGCACGATCATCGGCTGGGCGGTCGGCATGGTCCTCGGCGGTGTCGTCGTGGGGTCCCTGCTCGGCTCGGTGGCCGACATGGTCTCCGACCCCGCCATCCAGGACCTGCTCGAGAAGCTGGGCGGCACCACCGGCTCGATCGAGGACGTCTACGTCGCCACCGAGATCCACTTCGTCGCTGTCGCCGTCGCCGCTGCGGGCATCGCGCTCGTGCTGCGCCTCGTGGGTTCCGAGCGGTCGGGCCTCGGTGAGGTGGTGCTGTCGACTCCGACCAGCCGAGCCCGGTGGTTCGGCGCGCACGTCCTGCTGCCGATCCTGCTCACGGCAGCCCTGCTGGCGCTGCTCGGTGCCGTGGTCGGGATGGTCGGCCCCTCGGCCAGCCCGAGGGCCCCGTCCTTCGGCGCGGCCGTCGGCGCCACCCTGGCGGCGGTCCCCGCGGTGTGGGTGCTGATCGGCGTCGCCGCGGCGCTCGCGGGCGCGGCTCCCCGTTTCGCACCGTTCTCGTGGGGCGTGCTCCTCGTGACGTTCATGATCACCGAGATCGGCCCGCTGACGAAGCTGCCCTCGTGGGTCATGGACCTCTCGCCGTTCACGCACCTGTCCTCCCTGCCCGGTGGATCGTTCGAGGTCGTCTCGGCGGCGGTGCTGACCCTCATCGCGCTCGCGCTCATGGTCGGCGGGTACGCCGCGTACAACCGCCGCGACGTCGCCTGACCCGGCACCTCGCCCCGAGAACCGGGGCGGGTCAGGTGAGGTCGGTGCGGCCCTCGGCCTTGAGGGCGTCGACGACGGCCTTGACGTCCTGGGCCCGCGCCCGGGTGGTCACGAGCAGGGCGTCGGGGGTGTCGACGACCACGACGTCGTCCAGCCCCACGATCGCGATGCGGCGCCCACCCCCGGGCACCACCACTCCCCCGGCGTCGATGGCGATCACGTCGGCCGGGTCGCCGAGCACCCGCAGGTCGTGGATGCCGTCGCCACCGTCCCCGGTCGGGGCACCACCCGTGGATGCCGGGAGCAGCGTCGCCAGGCTCGCGAAGTCGCCGACGTCGTCCCACTCGAAGGGGGCGGGAACGACGACGACGCGACCGGCATCCGCCGCGGGTTCTGCCACGGCGTGGTCGATGGCGATCCTGGTCAGGCCGGGCCACACCTCCGGGAGTCGCGCCGGGTCGGCGGCGATGGCCCGCAGCCCACGCGTCAGCTCGGGGTGCCACTGCTCCAGCAGGTCGAGCAGTGTCGTCGCCCGGACCACGAACATTCCTGCGTTCCAACGGAACTCGCCCGACGCGACATAGCGGGCGGCTCGCTCGGCATCCGGCTTCTCGACGAACTCGACGGCGTGCAGGGCGGTGGGCGAACCGGCCAGCGCGTCACCCGCGCGGATGTAGCCGAACCCCGTGGCGGGCCAGGTCGGCTCGACGCCGATCGTCACGAGGTGGCCGTCGCGCGCCACGGCCGCGGCCTCGCGGATGACCGCCTCGAAGGCACCCTGGTCGGGGATGACGTGGTCTGCGGCGAACGAGCCGATCACGGCATCCGGGTCGCGGCGCTCGATGACGGCCGCGGCCAGCCCGATCGCGGCCATCGAGTCGCGCGGCGACGGCTCCGCCAGCACCTGCTCGGCCCCGAGGCCCGGCAGCTGGGCGCGCACCGCGTCGGCGTGGGCGGCGCCCGTCACGACGACGACCCGCTCCGCGGTCAGCGGCTCGAGCCGGTCGACGGTGGTCTGCAGCAGCGAGCGGCCGCTGCCGGTGAGGTCGAGCAGGAACTTGGGGTGGCCGGCGCGGCTCAGCGGCCACAGCCGGGTGCCGGCGCCGCCCGCGGGCACGACGGCCCAGAAGCCGGGGATGCTCGTCACGAGGTCAGCCACCGAGAGGGAAGCTGTCGATGACCCGCCAGACCCCGTCGTCGTGGTGGTGGTAGAGCTCGACCGACGCGACCCGGAAGGCGCAGCGGAAGTCGCCCAGCGACTCGAACGCGCGGTCGAGCGCCGGCTCGTCGAGGTGGTGGGCCACCGTGACGTGCGGGTGGTAGGGGAAGTCGAGCGGCCGCTGGACCGGCCCCGAGCGCACCGCCCGCTCGAGCGCCTCGCAGTTCGGGATGCCGCGCGAGACCTGCACGAAGACCACCGGCGAGACCGGCCGGAACGTACCGGTGCCCGAGAGCACCATGTCGAACGGCGCCGCGGAGGCCGTGACGGCGAGCAGGTGCTCGAGGAACGCGTCCATGTCGCCCTGCGGGATCGCGGTGGGAGGCAGCAGGGTCACGTGCGGCGGGATGGCCGACGCCATCGGGTCGCCGAAGTCCTCCCGGGCCTGCTGGAGGGTGGTCGACCAGGGCTCGGGAACGGTGACGGCGACGCCGTGGTGCGGCATGGGCAGGGACCCTACTCCGCCGCGGGCAGCAACCCGACCGCGTCGCGGACCCGGGCCATCGTGGCGTGCGCGATGACCGCGGCCCGCTCGGCGCCGCGGGCCAGGATGCGGTCGAGCTCGGCCGGGTCGGCGAGCAGCTCGGCCATCCGCTCGCGGAACGGCGTCACGGCGTCGACCACGACCTCGGAGACAGCCTTCTTCAGGTCGCCGTAGCCCCGCCCGGCGAAGTCGGCCTCGACGTCGGCGACCGGCGTGCCGGACAGCACCGAGTGGATGACGAGCAGGTTCGACACCCCGGGCTTGGTCTCGGGGTCGTAGCGCACCTCGGCCTCGGTGTCGGTGACGGCCGAGCGGATCTTCTTCGCGATCCGCCCCGGCTCGTCGCTGAGCAGCACCAGGCCCTTGTCGCTCGACAGCGAGCCGCTCATCTTCGCCGTGGGCTCCTGGAGGTCCATGATCTTCGCGGACTCCTTGAGGATGTACGGCTCGGGCACGGTGAGCACCGGGCCGAACCGCGCGTTCATCCGCTCGGCGAGGTCGCGGGTGATCTCGAGGTGCTGGCGCTGGTCCTCGCCGACCGGCACGAACGCCGCGTCGTACATCAGGATGTCGGCGGCCATCAGCACCGGGTAGGTGAACAGCCCGACGTTGGCGTTGTGCCCCTTGGCCGTCTTGTCCTTGTACTGCGTCATCCGGTTCATCTCGCCCATCGCCGTCTGGCAGGCCAGCACCCAGCCGAGCTCGGCGTGCTGGCTGACGTGGCTCTGGCAGAACACCGCCGAGGTCTCGGGGTCGACCCCACCGGCGATGAACTGGGCCGCGGTGACCCGGGTGCGGCGACGCAGCACCTCCGGGTCGGTCGGCACGGTGAGCGCGTGCAGGTCGGCGACGAAGTAGTAGGCGTCGAAGTCGCGTTGCAGCCCGACCCAGTTCACGAGGGCACCGAGGTAGTTGCCGAGGTGGAGGGAGTCGCTCGTCGGCTGCATCCCGGAGAGGATGCGCGGGCGTGCGGAAGCGGCCGCTGCGGGGGTGGACATGGCCACATTGTGTCAGGGGCCCGGCCCCTAGACTCACCGGCATGACCCGGGTCGTCGACACACACCGCCAGGTGTTCGGATCCGACCCGCAGGGGGTCTGGTCGGCACCGGGGCGGGTCAACCTGATCGGCGAGCACACCGACTACAACGACGGGCTGGTGCTGCCGATCGCCCTTCCCCACCGCACGGATGCCGCGTGCTCGCCGCGCGCCGACGACCTCCTTCGGGTGTGGTCGGTGCAGACCGACGAGCTGGTCGAGGTGGCGCTGGCCGACGTCGGGCCGGGGCGACCCGAGGGCTGGGCGGCCTACGTGGCCGGCGTGCTGTGGGCGCTGCGTGCCGACGGCCACGACGTGCGGGGGCTCGACGTCACCGTCGACAGCGCGGTGCCCGTGGGCGCCGGCCTGTCGAGCTCGGCCGCGCTCGAGTGCGCCGTCGGGGCCGCGGCCAGCGACCTGTTCGACCTCGGGCTGCTCGCCGACGACGCCGGCCGGGCCCGGCTCGCGGCGGCCTGCGTGCGGGCCGAGAACGAGGTGGCCGGCGCCCCCACCGGGGGTATGGACCAGTCGGCGTCGCTGCTCTGCCGGGCCGACCACGCCCTGCTGCTCGACTGCCGCAGCGGCGCCACCGAGCAGGTGCCCTTCGACCTCGCCGGTGGCCGCGCGGCGTCAGGTGACCGCGCGGCATCAGGTGACGGCACGGCATCCGGGCTCGTCCTGCTGGTCACCGACACCCGCGCCGAGCACAGCCTCAACGACGGCCAGTACGGCCAGCGCCGCGCGTCCTGCGAGCAGGCCGCCGCCGAGCTCGGGGTCGCCACCCTGCGCGACGTCGACCCGGGCGACCTCGACGACGCCCTCGCCCGCCTCTCCGATGACGTGCTGCGCCGCCGCGCCCGCCACGTCGTGACCGAGATCGCGCGGGTGCGGGCCACGGTCGAGGCCCTGCGCGCCGGCGACCTCGGCGAGGTCGGGCGACTGTTCGACGCGTCACACTCGTCGCTGCGAGACGACTACGAGGTGAGCTGTGCCGAGCTCGACGTCTCGGTCGACGCGGCCCGCGCGACCGGGGCTCTCGGAGCCCGGATGACGGGTGGCGGTTTCGGCGGCTCGAGCATCGCCCTCGTGCAGGTGGACGGGGTAGACGAGGCGCGGCACGGCATCCTCGACGCCTTCGCCGAGCGGGGCTGGACCGAGCCGCGCAGCTTCGTCGTCACGGCCGGTGGCGCCGCGCGCCGCGACTCCTGACCCGCTCGGATTCTGGCACATCGCTGAGAACGTCGGCGTGCATCGGCGCGAACCGGCGGGCACTCTGGATGGACCGGTCGGCAGCGACCGGTGCGAGCGACAGCCGCCGAGTCCTGTCCCCCTGTCGCCGCCCTCGGATTCACAATCGGGCAGGAACGGGGGACCCATTTCGGTCGGTTCTCGCCGGCCTCGGGGTGAAGCCGCGCAGTGCGCGGCCGGGCGCCTTCCGCCCGAACCCGACAGCTGACCTCGCAGGCGGTTGGAAGGGAAACCCCCATGACCACCCTCGAGCGCACCACCATGCCCGGACGGCGAACAGCCGTCCGGACCCTCCTGGCAGCCCTGGCCGCCGTCGTGTCCCTCATCATCGTGTCGCCGGCCCCCCACGCCAGCGCCAGCACCCTCGGAACCACGGCCGTCTCCGTCGCGGCCGCCCAGAAGGGCAAGCCGTACCGGTACGGCGCCGCCGGGCCCTCGGCGTTCGACTGCTCCGGGCTGGTGAAGTACGTCTTCTCCACCCGGCTGCACCACAGCGTGCCGCGCACCGCGTCGGACCAGAAGCGGGCCAGCATCCCCGTCGCGAAGAGCCAGGTGCGCCCGGGTGACCTGATCTTCTTCTACTCGAGCACGCCGTCGAGGGTCTCCCACGTCGGTGTCTATGCCGGTGGGGGCCGGATCTGGCACTCCCCCAAGACCGGCGACCACGTCAAGCTGTCCACCCTGTGGACCTCGAAGTGGACCGCCGGGAGGGTGCGCTGACCCCGCACCCGTGACGGCACCGCACGACGCCTGAAACCGGGGCTCAACTTTTTCGCCCGATGCGGGAAGCTTCACGTCAGCACCAGAACGGTTCGGGTGTCGAGGTGAAGCTTCCACCATCGGGCGGGAAAGTTGTGGCGACGCTCAGAGGTCGTAGGTGACCGAGACCGGCGCGTGGTCGCTCCAGCGCTGGTCGTAGGCCGCGGCCCGCCCGACCTGCGCGCTCACCGCCCGCGCGGCCAGCGGCGCCGACGCCAGCTGGTAGTCGATGCGCCAGCCCGAGTCGTTGTCGAACGCCTTCCCGCGCCACGACCACCAGGTGTACGGCCCCGGCCCCGGGCCGTGCAGGTGCCGGTGCACGTCGACGAAGCCGTGGGTGCCGACCCACCCGTCGATCTGGGCCTGCTCCTCCGGCAGGAAGCCCGACTTGCCGCGGTTGCCCTTCCAGTTCTTGATGTCCTCCGCGCGGTGGGCGACGTTGAGGTCCCCGGTCAGCACGGCACGCCGGCCGTCGGCGGCCCACGCCTCGAGCCGCTCACCCACCGCCGCGAGGAAGCGCATCTTCTCCTCCTGTCGCGGGGTGCCCGCGCCGCCGGTGTGCACGTACGCCGAGGCGACGGTCACCACGACCGCACCCTCAGCCGTGTCGACCACCACGTCCGCCTCGACCCAGCGGCCCGACCCGGCGAACTCCTCCCCCACGTCGGTGCGCACCTCGGCGAACGGCCAGCGCGACAGCACGGCCACGCCCGAGCGCCCCGGCACCGAGCACCGGGCGTGCGCCACGTGCCACCCCTCGAAGGTCGAGCCGGCGAGCGCGGCGGCGAGCTGGTCGTCGTCGGCGCGCACCTCCTGCATCGTCACGACGTCCGGAGCGGCGGCCTCGAGCCAGGTCACCCCGCCGCGGCGGGACGCGGCGCGGATGCCGTTGACGTTGGCGGAGACGAGGAGCACCGGCCCA